>NZ_JANUDZ010000001.1:0-2279490 GCF_024809935.1 Serratia sp. BIGb0163 | reverse complement strand
TGGTTATGCCTGCGCAGCTCAGGCGCAATTGTGAGGCTTGTTGGCAAGGGCGGTATTGAAGCCATCTCTCGTTTGATGGGGTTCTTGCTGGTTTGTATGGGGGTACAGTTCATCATCAATGGTGTGTTGGAAATCATCACGACGCATACCGGTGGGTGATTCAACATAGTGCTCTCAAAATAGGAACAGACAAGGAGACCGTGTCAGTTGCACGGTCTCTGGTAATCGAATAACAGCCTATGTCACTGACTCTGGTGAGTGTTCTCGACGAGGTGAGTAAACTTTCTTATTGAGTTTTGAAGGGGAAGATAAATTAGTTAGTTACGAATGATTTAAATGCTGCCGTTTACTTCTGATATTCATTAAAAAATAGCTTAATAAACTGACGCACGAATTTATTCCATTGTATCAAGCCCGTTTTAACACTAAAGACCAATGTTTTTTATTGAATGGTCCGGTTTTTCAATTTTCGAGGCTTATCTCTTTTTTCTTGGGCACTCACTCCGCACAATTCTAGAATGCTACAGCATAAGGTCATTTGGTCAGCACTTTGACAGAATCCTTATCTATACTTGCTTTAGTAATTGGTGTTTTATACCGATATTGTTATTTTAACGTTTCCTATTATCTTGCATTACATATAGTTTTTTTTGCAGGGTTAGGTATACTCTCAAAAATAGGTTTTTTCGTCGTACATAATGCTGTTGTCAGATATCCATGCTGGGAATTTTTTTCTCGGGCGTAGCGTTATGTGACAAAAAAATTCTCTTCGTATACCTTTATAACAGGTGCGAACGCCGATAATGAATATTACACCTTCCATCAAACTTAGAAGTTTTCTTCAGATGGCTCCCTATCTGGCCATGCGAGGTGTATCTTCGTTAGAGTTTTTTCAACGTCTTGGCATTTCCCCTAATATTTTCCAAAACCCTGATATCTGGATCCCACGTTCGGCCTGCTTTCGTATCGCTAATGAAATGGCATCCATTACACAGGATCCTTTCAGTGGTGCCTATGTGGGGCACCTGACCGAAATTCGCTCACTTGGCGTCTGGGGCGAATTGATCATGGGGTCAACAAACATTGCCCAGGCTTGTGCATTGGCTGCAACCCATGCGGCCATGCTGCATCAGGGAGGTGAAGTAAACATTGTTACTGAAGGCCGTACAACAAAGCTTATCCACCAATTTACAGGGCAATATGAAGCCGATCCGAGGCAATTCATTCTCGGTAGTTTGGCGGTGCTCAGAAAAGTGCCTCTCATGTCCGGCGAACCTTCCTCCATACGTGTACATATCAAGTCCTCAAGAGAAAGGGGAGACGAGGCGCTTGAAGAATACTTAGGGCCAAACCTGGTCATGAATTCGAAGTACAACATGATCGAATTCGACCGCGATTTGCTCGAGATCCCACTGAAAAATATCCGGGATGAAGCATGGAAAACGACTGAAGCCTTGAGAACGACAGTTGAAACTGCAGGTGCCCTGATCAAGCGGATAGCGGACCCAGAGCAACCTAAACTTACTGTTATTTCAAAAAGCATCAGGCTGTCCCCAAGAACTCTACAGCGTCGCTTAAAATATTGCGGTGTTGAATTTGAAGCCTTACGTGACGAGACGCGTCGTTGTGAAGCACTTCAGCTAATGGCTTGCGGTAAATACACGGCGACTGAAATTGCCTATATGGTTGGGTACAGCGATCAAGCGCACTTCACTCGTGCTTTTAAACGTTGGACCGGTAGCACGCCATCGTTCTATCGGTCTGCTACAAAGAAAGGGTGAGCGCCAACTCGCTTATGCCTGCCAACTTGCCGAAGGTTCCCGCCACCAATAAGCTTTGCTTTCAATATTCCATCTGGTCATCCGGCTTTAGGAGCTTCGTATCTACAGCAACCCTTGATCAAGGGTGGTCAGCAGAGATAAAGCCATCCCCCAGCATTTTACTCCTTCTACGCATGCAGGCTTTACCTTTGGCGTCAAATGGCAAGTCTCTGTTGAGGTGTTCTTATACAGTCTGTTGAGATAATTCTGAGATCTGTCAGAGGTACAGAATTAGAAAGTTTGAAATTGGGAAATGGTATTAAATTTCATACCATCATGGGGTTACATGTCATATCTATCCAAGGCCAGTATTGTCGTACTCACGTTGGCTACGTTAGGGAGCGTAAACGCTCAACCTGTCGCTGGTGAGGTGATACCGGTGGGTGTTGATAATTTTGCACGTGCCGAGTCTGATCTCTACATGGGCAATATGGTGAAGAATGGCTGTCTGGGACGGTTTGTACATAGCCGTGAACCGGTATCTATTGACGCTCAGGTTGTCATTCGCATGATGGCATGCGGGATGTGACGCTCAGAACCGGCCTGACCGCGCAGTTGCAGCCTCACTTTGCTTTGCAGGGAGGAATGAAACTGTTGCCCTGACCGCCAGTGCCCGACGGAGTCCACTGACGGATGATACCGTCGGTGTGGGCTTCTATCTGAATGCCTTGTATCAATTCTGACGGAGTGACGTGACACGCAATGGCTATGCGTTTTTTGCTGATGACAGACAGTCCAGTACTGGCGCACCACTTCGCGGTGGTGTGCGCTGGACGAGGTAATGTGTCGGAGACGCCGCCGGTTCTCTGCCTTTCCCCGGGCTCTGGCCATGTTACAGCATCGCCGGGGGGAAGGATTTGTGCTGGATCCCCGGGCGTGAGTAATCGGTATGGATTAGGGGCTGGACCAACAGACAAACCTGATGCATACCAGGTGCAATCACAAATTTATCGAGTGCTTGCATGAGGCAAAGTGGAAACAGGTTATTCCGATGTCCAGATTTTGTGATCCACTACAATAGGCTCTTACTGTCGTTAATGCGACAGAGTCGCTGACCGGCAATGAAGTGTAACCGGTGACTGAATTAATCAGTATAAGTTCATATAATTTCGGTGTGTGAATTGAATGAAACCCATTTAACCTCGGCCATGTCCTGCAACCCATTAGGAATGAGAGCTAAATATGAAGATGATATCTAAGGTTTTATTATTTGTAATCACCTTGTCAGGGCTTTTTCTGGCTGGGGGGGGCGGATGGTTAGTCATCCTGGGAGGTAGTTTATATTATCTATTTGCCGGGATTATTTATTTGCTTTCAGTTTATTTCATTTTGCGCAGAAGAAAAATCGGGATATATTGTATATACTTCGTTTTAGTCTTCTCAATTCTATGGGCTATTTGGGAACGAGGTTTTTTATTTTGGCCATTCTTCTCAAGAAGTCTTGTTCCGTTGGCGCTAACAATTTTAGCTACTTGTCTATTAAACGAGATGCGCCCGTTAATCGGTGTTAAAGAAAAACGAATGTTCATTGCCGGCGGACTGGCTGCTACAATGACTTTCTTTTCGATATTCATAGGGGCATTTTTTCCACATGATGCTCAATATGGTGATGCCGCGGTATACAAAAAACACCCTGAAAATAACAAGTCAGAAAATTGGTACGCTTACGGACGTTCCACTCACGGTACTCGTTTTTCTCCATTCACCCAAATAAACAGGGAGAATATAAAGTCATTACATCCTGTATGGCAATATAGAACCGGTGATCTTGGGCCTGGCATTGACCAAAATACTCCCCTGCAAATTGACCATTTTCTTTACAGTTGCTCACGCAATGGCGTGATAGCTGCACTGGACGTCGATACAGGAAAGGCGACATGGACATTTGATGCAAACGAGCGTTCTCCCATCTGGCAACGATGTCGTGGGCTAGGGTATTACGAGGCACCAAAAGTAGTTAAAACACAACAGCAACCAGAGCGAAGTACATGCTCGGAGCGCATTATCCAAACAACGAACACTGCAAAATTGATCGCACTGGATGCAAAAACTGGCCTGCGATGTGCAGGATTTGGTCACGGCGGAACTGTAGATCTTAAACAAGGAATGGGGGAGGTTAAACCTGGATTTTATTTCCAAACTTCAGCTCCATTAGTTGCAGGGAATAAAATTGTCGTGGGTGGATGGGTCGTGGATAACCAAGAAGTTGGTGAACCCTCTGGCGTGATACGTGCATTTGATGCTGAGACAGGTGAACTTGCCTGGGCCTGGGACCTCGGTAATCCGGCTATCGACCGCCTTCCTCCACCGGGAGAATCGTACACACGCGGCACCCCAAATATGTGGAGTACCGCTGCATATGATGAAAAATTGGGATTGGTGTATATACCATTAGGTAACACAACGCCTGATTATTATGGTGTTTTGAGAACCGAGTTGGAAAATAAATATAATTCATCTTTGGTTGCACTCGACGTAAATACAGGGAAGGAACGTTGGCATTATCAAACAGTTCATCGTGATATCTGGGATTATGACCTTCCATCACAGCCCGCGCTGGTAGATGTTCCTGATGAAAAAGGGAACATTGTCGCTGCTGTAATGCAAACGACTAAACGCGGTGAAATATTTTTACTCAACCGTGAAACTGGAGAGCCCATTACTGCAGTTGAGGAGAAGGCCGTCCCTACCAAGAGCACAATTCCCGGAGAGGTACTCTCACCGACTCAACCGTACTCTGTTGGTATGCCTAGCGTTCGGGCTGGTATATTGTCAGAAAATAAAATATGGGGAGCTACACTTTTTGATCAACTAGCTTGCCGAATTGAATTTAAGCAGTCGGTCTATCAGGGAGATTTCACGCCTATTGGCCTTAAAAAAGCGATTCAATATCCAAGTAACCTGGGGGGGCTAAACTGGGGCAGTGTTTCTGTTGATCCTAAAAATAATATAGCTTATGTTAATGACGTCAGAGTTCCTGTAACGTATTGGTTAATAAAAAGAAACGAATATCCTGAAGTTGAAAAAAAATACCACAGTGATCATACAGGTCACGGACCTTCCGCTCAGACTGGAACACCTTACGGTATGGTTACTACTGTATGGACATCCGCTGCGGGGATCCCTTGCGTTGAACCCCCATTTGGGACATTAACTGCAGTTGACCTCAATAGTCGTAAAATTGCATGGCAGGTACCCGTGGGTACAACAGAAGAATTAGGTCCTTTTGGAATAAAATCTCATTTGCCTATGCCTATGGGATTACCTACCTATGCTGGGAACTCCACAACTGCGGGAGGGGTAGTCTTCTTCGCCGGTTCACAAGATTACTATTTAAGAGCTTATGACGCTGCAACAGGAAAAGAAATATGGAAATATCCTTTGCCAGTCGGTGCAAGTGCAACCCCCATGACGTATATATCTCCCAAGACAAGCAAACAATATGTAGTGGTTTCCGTTGGTGGGGCCGCACATTCGCAGGATATTGGCGACTACGTGATTGCATTTTCTTTGTAGCCAAATAGACTTTGTCATCATGTGGCTTTCTTGGGCTATGTTGAACCGCAGCGGGTTTCCGGGGAAACTAAACTCTCAGTGAAAGGAGATCCAAAAATGACTGGCTCTGTCGTGTTAACAGAAGTGAGTTGGCAAAAGTGACGCTGCCGCTTTTTTAGGCGGCCAGCAAATAGAATTGTTCCGCCGGTGATAAACACTCACCGGCGGGATACTGGAGTTGCCCTTTGCGTTTCATGTGCACCAACTCAATACCCGCCAATATCGTCTGCGCCCGACGGAATGATTTGAATCCCAGCATCGGGCGTATCCGATGTTTGATATTCCCGTGGTCCTGCTCAATCAGGTTATTCAGATACTTGCTCTGCCTGATAGTAATGATGTCTTCTTCAGATTTATCGGCGTTAAGCGTCGCGAGCGCGGCTGAATCGCACCGGTTTTGTGGGAGAGTTTTTAGTCCGGGAACTCAGGCTGCCATAGCGCCGTTCCTGATGGAAGCATAATACGCTTTTTCAGCCTCTACTGGCGGGATGTTGCCAAGACGTTTCAGTAACCTGCGATTGTTGTACCAGTCCACCCACGCCAACTCAACTTCTGAGCGATTTTTCCAGCTCTGCCGGTGTATCACCTTCGCTTTGTAAAGACCGTTGATGCTTTCGGCCATAGCATTGTAACGTTGCGGGGAACTCACATTGACGGCAGGGAGCGCTTATGCGACCCCAGTTCCCTGTCTGCAGTGATTTAGGGTCAACAAGGTCAGGGCTGCAAGTACTGAGGCAGTATTGATGCCTAAGGTCACCGGGTTTCAGCGTCAGGTGTTTGAAGGCGATATCGCGGTTATCAACATGGGTTGTAACCAGCGGGCCGTCAGGCTTACGGGCTGTTTACCGTGTCAGGGACGAGAGTACGGATGACGGGATAGCCGCTCAGGGGGCGGTGCACTGCACAGGGATATCACTCAGGGCTGGCGAAGCGGTACGCCGGGAACGGCAGTAACTTATTCAGCCGTTCTTCCGGCCAGGATGGCAGACGTGGCAGCACGTCGGTCAGCCACGCATGCGGACCCAGACCGTTCATTTTCGCCGTTTCCAGCAGGCTCATAATCTGTGGTGCGCGAGTTCCTGCAGCCAGTGAACCCGCGAAAAACCAGTTAGAGCGGCCCATCACTACCGGCCGTATCGCCCTCTCGCAGCGATTGTTGTCAAGCGGCAGCGAACCATCATCAAGGAAGCGGCTGAGCGTTTCACGTCGTTTCAGCATATAGTTTATAACCTTACCCAGTGCGGAGCTTTCCGGGCACGTATCTTTTTGTTGCTCCAGCCATCGCCACAGTTTGTCGATAACGGCTCGGGAGTCACGTTGTTGCCACTGGCGGATCTTTTCTACCGGTCGATGCCGGATCTTCTTCTCCAGCCGGTACAGCCCGGTGATCTGTCTGACCGCCATCGCCGCACGCGGATCTTTGTTCGCTTTATACAGATCGGCGAAGCCACGGCGGGCGTGCGCCCAGCATCCGACCAGTCTGATCCCCGATACGTTACCCGCCAGCGTTTCATAGGCTTTATAACCATCAACAACCAGAGCCCCCCGCCAGCCCTGAAGCCAGGCGGCAGGGTGTTCATGTCCACGACCCGTCTGACTGTCGAAGCAGACAATCGCCGGGCCACTTTTTTCGCCGCTGGCGTAGGCCCACAGGTAGCCAGAACGCGTTTTACCGCCTTTGCGGGTATCCAGGATACGCAGGGTAGATTCATCGGCGTGCAGCACACTGTGGGTCAGTAGTTCCCGGTGCAACAACTCCGCCAGCGGGTTCAGCGCAACGCCGGCAGCACCCACCCAGCCATCGTGCTGACAGGCAACTCGACGTTTGCACGGGCGAAGATATGCTGCTGCCGGTACAGAGGCTGGTAGTCACGGTATTTTCCGACCACCACCTGCGCCACAAGGCTGGCTTCTGCTATACCTTTTGGGATGAGTTGTGCCGGCATCTGACCGCTGAACACCTTTTCGCAGCAGGGACATCCATACTGAGGGCGAACGTACTGATTGACGACGAAGCGTGCCGGGATGTACTCCAGCTTTTCGCTGATCTCATCGCGGATGAAGCGAAGCGCCACGTTGCCGTCGGCACAGGTATCTGACGCCGGTGGGATAGATTTTTTGACACGAGGAAGATGCGACGGCAGCGCTTTTCGCACAGGACGGGAGGCTAATGATTTTCTACGTCTTCCTTATATCCTGCTGCAGCAACGCGTTCAGTTGCGTTTCTGCGGCGGCGATATCAGCTTCAGTATCTTCTTCGAAGAGCTGATGCTGCAGGCCGGACAGCATTTCAGTTTTGCGTCCGAAGCGTTGCTGACGCGCCAGCATCAGCGTCTCTTCCAGCAAGCGGATACGCTGCTCTTTTGCTATCAGCTCGGTGTCTTTCTGCAACTGAAGCCTGTGATTCTCGTCCACCACCTTTCTCACCATGGCAAGGACCATAGCGCGAAGCTTTTCGATGTCAGTGGTAGTCGAGAGAAGCGAGATATCCATACCGGGTATTATACTCCGGTACAGATATTCACGTTTTTTCATGATGTTACTGTTTGTGATTACAACGAGGTGACAGCAGAACCACTCACCTCGCGGAAGACCCATTTTGCGAGTTCGTGGCCGTTGAGCTGCTGCCAGTCAACGTCCGTGATCAACCAGTTGAGCTCATCCTGAGTGAGAGACCAGGCTTTGTCACCCACACGAGGCCAGCGGAAGTACCCCTTGTGCAGACGACGGACGCACAGCCAGACACCGTGTTTGTCTCAGCGCTGCACCTTAATGCGCGAGCGCGCTGTCAGAATGTTGTTGGAACACCGTGATGAGTATGACTCTGAGCCGGATGCCATTCGTGCCATTTCGTCAAAAATCGGGTGCCATTACGACACCCTACGAGCCTGGTTGCGTCAGCATAAAAATAGTGTCCGTGGTGGTGTCAGCCCCGTCAGCACTGATGATTGCGGACTGAGTACCAATGAGCGCCAGCGTTTAAAAGAACTGGATTGTGAGAATCGGGAGCTACGTCGCAGCAATGATATATTGCGCCAGGCCTCAGCTTATGTCGCCCTAATTATTCCCCCTTAATTAAACAACGGATTAATTTGATCCCCCTTTTTTTTCTTCACTCGCCTCATTATCCAGAATAAAACGAATGCGCCGGATATTGTGTTGCAATGGGGGATCTGAAATTGCATGTGGAATTAACATTTTGAAAGTGTTTGATGTCACTGGTTTCATTTTGAATTTCCTTGTTTCACTAAATGCTTTTTACAAAGTAAAAACCGTTGATATTAGTGCTGGCATAAATAACAGGCCGTGCCGGGAGTTTGCGTCGATATTGCTCTCAGACTATTAACATTACCGACGAGAAAACACCTCGAGTGGTGAGTAAAGCGATGTCAGCCCCATGACCGGGTTACATGGGGGAAGTCGGAACCCCTGCTCTCGTGCATTTTCTACTTATGGCATCCAGGTACCGCGTGATTTTTGGAAAAATCACGGACCAGGATACTCAGAAGCAATGTCCAGGTAACGTATTACGAAATAGAGGAAATTATATGATATATCAACATGTTATTTTCGTTGCAACTGCTGACGCTACTGCATTCGGGAAGGAGAACAAAGTTGCCGCTCCTGGACCTGCCCGTACTCAGCAAAAAGTAGGTGAGTGTCAGAGGATGGGCAACCCGGGGGATCGTATATGAAGATGACACGTCGTTCCGTTGTGCTCGGTGGCCTGGGCTTGCTCGCGGGTACGGCAATGCCCCGGGCTGTACTCGCTGAGCCGGGAGCTTTTTACGACCTTGCTGAGGGTCCTGATGACCTTGGGTTGGCCGCGGAAGCTTACATCTTTGGATACCCTCTGGTGACGATGGAACTGACGCGGCGGGTCATGTCCAACGTTGCTGAAACTGAGGGAATGCGGGGGCCGATGGGTGAAATCGTAAAGATGCGCAATTATCCCGACGCGTCATTCAGGGACGTTACCGCGCCGAATGCCGATACGCTTTACACAAACGCCTTCTTCGATGTTGGCAGCGAGCCCTGGATACTCAGTATTCCCGATATGAAGGGCCGCTATTTCCTCATGCCGATGCTTGACGGCTGGACGACGGTATTTCAGGTGCCGGGCAAACGCACGACGGGTACCGGAGCGCAGACCTATGCGATCACAGGCCCGGGCTGGAAAGGAACGCTGCCGGCGGGCGTACAGGAGTACAAGTCAGGCACCGACATCGTGTGGATGCTTGGCCGTATCTATTGTACCGGTACACCGGAAGATTACGCTGCCGTCCACAGGTTGCAAGACGAATTCAGGCTTGTTCCGCTCAGTGCATATGGAAAACCTTATACCCCGCCGCGAGGTAAAGTTGATGCATCTGTCAACATGAAGACGGCTGTGCGTGATCAGGTCAATCGAATGGATGGGGTGTCTTACTTCACGCTGCTTTGTGAACTGATGAAGACGAATCCGCCGTCAGTGGACGACGCGTCCTCTATCGCCAGGTTTGAACGTATCGGCATCATCCCGGGTCAGGACTTTGATAAGAATAAACTCAAAGCGGAATTCGCACGCCGTGTCCCGGATATTGCGTACGAGAGGATCATGCAGCAATTTAAGTCACTCGATAGCGGGAATGGCTGGTCGTACACGCTCAACACCGGACGCTATGGCACCGATTACCTGATGCGGGCTTTCGTCACCGCTGTTGGTCTTGGGGCAAATCTCCCCGAAGACGCGATATACCCGATCTCGAAGGCTGATGGAGAGAGGCAGAAATACAGCGGCTCGAACAAGTATGTTGTACGTTTCCCCAAAGGTCATTTGCCGCCTGTAGAAGGTTTCTGGTCGCTCACCATGTATGACAGCGGTTATTTCTTTGTGAACAACCCGCTTAACCGATATTCGATCAGCCCGCGCCAGAATTTGCAGGTCAACCCGGACGGATCGACCGATCTCTATATACAGAAGGATTCACCGGGTAAGGATAAGGAGTCGAACTGGCTTCCCGCGCCTCCAGGGGACTTTATGTTGATGCTGAGATTGTACTGGCCGAGTGAGACAGACCCGTCGCTTATCAACGGAACATGGAATATTCCAGCAGTCCAGAAGGTTGATTGATAGGTGGCTGAAGGAGAGGGATTCGACCAGGAGATATAAAGCAAAAAACGCCCGGGGTGGGTTCTTTTAAATGATAGTGCCAAACCGTGCTTGATTCAGTCGCTATTTTCTATCTGTAGCCCCTGGTCGTATCATAGCGATATTTATAACGTGATGAATTCATGTGAAATACATCGTTAACATGAGGTGACTGTGTGGGGAAACACAGGTAAGTAATATTTACCACCGGGCTAAGGCAAAACACAGACCGCCACTCGCTCAGCAGGACAGAGCCGGTGACACTGATGTTGCAGGTGCGGGGTTCAAGGCCCCGCTGGCGGCCCACTTTGGCTTTTCGGCCTGCGATGAAGGGATAACCCTGAGTGGCCGGAGAGCCCATTCTCAGCCGATGTGTGCAAACACTGATCTCACTTGCTGTTGACCACCGCATATCCGCACTTAGCTGCTTGTGAATCTCGCAAGATACCGTCCCCCACAGTATTTACTTTCCGCGATACACCGGCGAGATCCATTCGCATGGATACGCAGGGCCTCCTCTGTCGTGCCGTTTAGTCTACCGGCCTTAATGAAGCGTCAGATTTTGCCTGCGTGACAGGCTGAGGTCATACCTGTTTTCCTTCCCGCCCTGATGGTACGTCTGGCCTGAACGCCGGTTACGTTTATTCATTGAATTTACGTCTGGCATAACCGTGTTACAAAGAATGAGTATCTCCGTTAAAAAAACGTTCGTATGTTTCCTGCTTCGATTGGCCGATATTTTATTCCTCTTTACTCGGTAAATAGATGTCTATCCTGCTTATAAATTAAATAAGCATGATCATTAATACCGTATTTTGAAATTGTCGCAGTGCAAAAAAATAGCGGAGTGACAGTGTTGCACTAAAGACGCAGGGATATTGGCTGGCATTATTAACCCACAGAACAGGGACAGTTATGTCTAACTCTTTTCAGTCAGAAATACCTAAAGCGCGAATAAATCTTCAGCTGGATTTGCACACGGGTGGGGCTCAAAAAAAATCTGAGCTCCCCTTGAAACTGGTCGTGTCGGGAGACTTCAGTAATGGCCGGGAGACGGCACCGCTTTCAGAAAGGAATAAAGTCAATATCAATAAGCTGAACATGCAGCAGGTGCTGGCAGAGTTCGCGCCGTCGACAAGCTTTGACGTGAAGCATACAGACGGTGATGAAGAAACGGGAGAGAAGATTAACCTCACGTTCCGCCACATGAAAGATTTCTCCCCGGAACAGGTTGCCCGGCAGGTGCCGCGACTGCAGGCGATGCTGACGATGCGTAATCTCCTGCGCGATCTCAAAGCAAACCTTCTGGATGATGCCAGTTTCCGCCGTGAACTGCTGAATATCCTGCGTGACCCCGCCCTGAGCGACGAACTTCGCGCTGATATTGCCGCGCTGGCTCCTCAGGACGTCTGATCTTCCCCTTTCCATTCGCGAGATAAATCATGTCAGCAGAAAATACGACAGCCACAACGACAGAAACTCTGGTGCAGGAGCAGTCTGCCGGGATCTATACATCTTTACTGAATAAAATCAACCTGGTACCCGTCGACCAGCTCAACGATATCAGTGCATGGCGGGATGAGGCCGATATGGCGGAAGCCGGTGCAAGCCAGCGTGTGACCGCTGCCCTGGGTGTCTTTCTGGAGCAACTACGCCAGTCGGGTATGCAAAAAGTCGATAAACTGGATAAAGCCCTGCTGGATCAGATGATCGGTGAACTGGATCGTCAGCTCAGCCAGGACCTGGATAAGATCCTGCACCACCCTGAGTTTCAGCGTGTTGAAAGCCTCTGGCGTGGCGTGGAGCACCTGATTACACGTACGGACTTCAGAAAAAATATTCGCGTAGAGCTTCTTGATTTGTCGAAGGAAGATTTGCGGGAAGATTTTGAGGACGCGCCGGAAATTATCCAGAGCGGATTATACCATCACGTTTATTCTTCGGAATACGATCAACCTGGTGGAGAGCCTATTGCGGCGCTGATTTCGGCTTATGAATTTGATGCGTCTGCGCAGGATATCGCGCTGCTGCGTAATATCTCTAAGGTGTCTGCCGCCGCGCATATGCCGTTCATTGGCTCGGTGGGACCGAAGTTCTTCATGAAAAACACGGTTGAAGAGGTGGCGGCCATCAAAGATGTCACCAACTACTTCGATCGTGCAGAGTATATCAAATGGAAGAGCTTCCGGGATAGCGATGATTCGCGCTATATCGGCCTGACGATGCCGCGCGTGCTGGGGCGTCTGCCGTATGGCCCGGACACCGTGCCGGTGCGCAGCTTTAACTATGTGGAAGAAGTCAAAGGCCCGGATCACGACAAATACCTGTGGACCAGTGCGTCCTTCGCCTTTGCGGCCAACATGGTGCGCAGCTTTGAGAACAATGGCTGGTGCGTGCAAATTCGCGGTCCGCAGGCCGGTGGCGCAGTGGAAGATCTGCCAATCCATCTGTATGACCTCGGGACCGGCAGCCAGGTCAAAATTCCGTCTGAAATCATGATCTCCGAAACCCGCGAGTTTGATTTTTCAAATCTCGGGTTAATACCGCTGAGTTATTATAAAAACAGAGATTATTCCTGTTTCTTCTCCGCCAACTCCACCCAGAAACCGGCGCTGTATGACACCCCGGACGCCACGGCCAACAGCCGCATCAACGCCCGTCTGCCGTATATCTTCCTGATGTCGCGCATTGCGCATTACCTGAAGGTTATTCAGCGCGAGAACATCGGCACCACCAAAGACCGCCGGGTGCTGGAGCAGGAGCTGAACCGCTGGCTGAGCGGCCTAGTGACGGAGATGACCGACCCGGGCGATGCGCTGCAGGCGTCTCACCCGCTGCGTGAAGGCAAAGTGGTGGTGGAAGACATTGATGACAACCCGGGGTTCTTCCGCGTGAGGCTGTTTGCGGTGCCACATTTCCAGGTGGAGGGGATGGACGTCAGTCTGTCTCTGGTCAGCAAGATGCCGAAGGCCAAAGCATAACGGGTTGGTGCCATGAAAATTTATCGTCCGTTATGGGAAGACGGGGCCTTTCTGGCCCCACAGCAGTTTCAGCAGCAGGCTCTGTGGGATGCCCATGTGTCGGAGACGGTAGCCCGGATGGCGCTGGCGGATCCGTGGGGCGTGATCACGGCGGAGTTTGATGACGGGGCGCTGGTGCTGGCGCGCCTGAATGCCACCCGTCTGAAAGTACGTTTTCCGGACGGTACGCTGGTTGATACCGAACTCAGCGAGAATCTGCCGCCCGTGTGCGATCTTCAGGGGATCACCGGCGAGTGTGTCGGGGTGGTACTGGCGCTGCCGCTTCTGAACGCCAACGGCGGGAATCTGGATGATGGCAGAGACAGCGAACGTCCTCACCGCTGGAAGTCGGACAGGGTGACGGTGCAGGAGCTGGCGGGTCATGAACAGACTTCCATTCCGGTACTTCGGCATGCGCTGACGTTGCGCCTTGCCCATCAGGAGAATACCGCCTGGCTGACCTGCCCGGTGGCCCGTCTGGTGCGTAATGCGCAAGGGCAATGGGTACGTGATACCGGCTTTATCCCACCGATGCTGGCACTGTCGGCAGCGCCGTCGTTGCTTACCCGTCTGCGTGACTTATTACACCGTCTGCAGGCCCGGCGTCTTCGGCTGATGAGCATGCGCCGTGAAAGCAATGCCCGTCTGGCGGATTTTGCCGTGGCAGACGTATCGTTGTTCTGGCTGCTCAGCGCCCTCAACAGCGCCGAACCGGTGCTGGTCGAACTGCTGGAGAACCCTCACCGTCATCCTGAACTGCTGTACCGGGAACTGGTCAGGCTGACCGGGAGCCTGCTGACGTTTTCCCTGGAGCACGACGCCCGGGATATTCCCGCGTATCGGCATGACACCCCTGAACAGGTTTTTAACCCCTTGCTGACGCTGCTCGATCAACTGCTGGAAGCCAGTTTACCTTCCCGCGTTGTGGCCATTGAGCTGAAACAGGACGGGGTGATGTGGAAAGGTGCGCTGCACGATGCCCGACTGCGCGAGGGGGCCGATTTTTGGCTGTCAGTACGTTCATCGATGCCGGTACATGAGTTGCAGACACGTTTCCCCCAGTTGTGTAAGGCGGGCAGCTTCGATGATGTGTCGGAGGTGGTGAACGTGGCGATGAGCGGGATGGCGATAAAGCCCGTCAGCCATGTCCCTGCCGCTATTCCGGTGCGTCTGGAGAATCTCTATTTCGCGCTGGATCTGAACACCGATGCCGCCCGCGCGATGCTGGACGCGGGCAACTGCACGTTCTATACCCCTGAGTCGCTGGGGGACGTGAAGCTGGAACTGTTTGCGGTGTTACGCTCATGACACAGACCCCCGTGACCCGAACTGAACAGATATTTTATCCCGGCTGGCTGATGGCCTGCCAGTTACGTAACGGACATCCGATCCCCGACGGTCAGGCGCTTTACCGGTGCGCCCGTCAGAGGGTCACTGATATGCGCAGCCAACTGTCTGAAGCGGGGTTCAGCGAGTCAGCCAGTGAACAGATGCTGTTTGCCCTGTGCGCCCTGCTGGATGAGAGCGTACTTAACCGGGGGCAGGATGATGACGCGTACCGGACCTGGCAGAAAGATCCGCTTCAGGCACATTTCTTTTCCCGTCTCGATGCCGGTGAGGCCCTCTGGGTGCAAATCCGTGAGTTGCTTAAATCCCCTGCGCCGGATGCCGCGGTGTTGACCTGCCTGTACCGTACCCTGCAGCTTGGTTTTGTCGGTCAGTACCGTGAGCAGGACGACGAGCGCCGCGAGGATGTGGTGCGTGCGCTGGCGGAGCGGGTACCGCCCTTTACCCTGAGCCAGGACAGCCCTGTGGTGGTACGGCCCTCAACGCTGCGTGGTGGCCGGTGGTGGTACTGGCTGTCATGGGGTGCGGGTCTGGTGGCGCTGGTCGCGCTGTGGTTCGTGTTCTCCACGCTCCTGGATGGTCAGGTGGCGCAGATTATCGGACCGGGATAATGCCCATGCGCTCTATGTTCCTCCATGCGTGGGGGTTGCTGACCTTTATCCTGTCCCTCTGGCTGGTCAACGGCTTTTTGATGGTGTCACTCAGCACGCAACGGCTGCTCAGCCTGCTTGTTCTGCTTTCCACTGGCGGGCTGTTATGGCGTCAGTGGCAACGTCGTCCATCAGCGGGTGAGGCCCATGAACAGTTGGCTGATGATGTCCTTCCGCCGGATACCTTTACCGGTGCGGTTATCCTGGTTGCCGGGGATACCGTGTCCCTGTTTTTACCGGAACAACGCTTTCGTGAAACGTCTCAGGGCTGGTATCTGCGAACTGATACCCCGGAGCAGTTGCCCCGGCTGGCTGAGCAGCTTGCGCATACGCGTCCTGCACTGCTGCCCCGCGTGGCTGTGTTACTGGCGGTCACGCCGGAGCAGCATACTCGTGAAGAAACTTTTCAGCAGACGTTGAGAAGCTGGCAGCGAGCGATTGTGCAGTGCCATGAATGGCTACCTGGGCCGCCTGCCTTACTGAGTGCGGTCTGGCTTTCGCCGCCCGATGTTTCTGCACTGGCGGAAGCCCGCTGGTTTACCGCGACGCCCGGCCCTTCAGGGCTGCGGGCCCATCTCCCCGGTGAAGGTGTACTGACGCTGGGGGACTGGATGCGGGAAGCGGCGCCGGCGGTACGTCTGTCCCTGCTCAGCCAGAGTCTCTGGCTTGATAGCCTGCAGGCATGGTATCAGCGCGTGGTGGTCCCGGCATTGCAGAACGCCCCCCATGGTCAGAACGGTCTGCGGCCTGCGGCACTGGGGTACTGCCTGACGTCAGTTAACGGGGAGCACGATAATCTGTGGCAACAGCGGGGGGCAACACTGACCACGATGATGCCTGCTGCTATTCCACAAGCGTCATTGTTACCGCTACCGGATGTGCTGCTCAGCTCGCTCTCTCGTCACCGTGGCATTAGTCGCCGGATGCAGCACTGGCGGATCGCCGGGCTGATAAGCAGCGTGTTTCTGCTGCTGGCGATGACGTGCTCCTTTGTGAATAACCAGCGCCTTATTCGCACCCTCAGTGACCACCTGACGTTGTATGCCCGTCTGGGTGAGCAATCCACCGGTCCCCGTCTGCAGGCACAGGCTACCCTGCGTAATGACCTGCAACAGCTGAATGACTGGCAGCGCAGGGGCGTTCCGCAGCGCTACGGGCTGGGACTTTATCAGGGCATGCGTCTGATAGCCCCGGTGAACGCGGCGGTCAACGGCTGGACGCCGCAAGCCCCTGTCGCGAAAACGCCCACGGTGAAAACGGCTCCTCAGACCGTGCGTCTCGACAGCCTGTCGCTGTTCGACACCGCCAGCGCCACCCTGAAATCCGGCTCCACAAAAGTGCTGGTGAATGCGCTGGTCGGCATCAGGGCGAAACCGGGCTGGCTGATTGTGGTCAGCGGGCACACC
Organism: Serratia sp. BIGb0163; assembly: GCF_024809935.1. NCBI lineage: Bacteria > Pseudomonadati > Pseudomonadota > Gammaproteobacteria > Enterobacterales > Yersiniaceae > Serratia > Serratia sp. BIGb0163. The sequence continues at coordinate 2,262,561 of NZ_JANUDZ010000001.1, read as the reverse complement.
GACAACACCGGCAATGCACAGCTCAATCAGACACTTTCCCTCAAACGCGCTGGCGCGGTACGGGACTGGATGCGCGACACCGGCGGCGTGCCGGAAAGCTGTTTTGCGGTGCAGGGCTACGGGGCCACCCGTCCCCTGCAGACGAATGACACGACGGCGGGCCGTGCGGCCAACCGTCGGGTTGAAATCAGTCTGGTACCGCAGGCGGATGCCTGCCGGATACCGGGCGTAACCCCGGCGTCATCACAGGATGATGGCGCTTCTCAACATCATCAATAAAGGAATCAATCAAATGGCAATTCCGGTTTATCTGTGGCTGAAAGACGACGGCGGTGCGGACATCAAGGGCTCTGTGGACGTGAAGGACCGTGAGGGCAGCATCGAGGTGGTGGCACAGGAACATAATCTGTACATCCCGACCGACAACAACACCGGCAAGCTGACCGGTACCCGCATTCACGAGCCGTTCCTGCTTACCAAGGAAATCGACGCCTCCAGCCCGTACCTGTACAAGGCAGTGACCACCGGTCAGACCCTGAAGTCTGCGGAGTTTAAGTGGTACAAAATCAACGACGCCGGTCAGGAAGTGGAGTACTTCAACACCCTGCTTGAGAACGTCAAGGTAGTGAAGGTCAACCCGGTGATGCACGACATCAAGGACCCAACCAAAGAGAAACACAATCATCTGGAGCAGCTTGAGCTGCGCTACGAAAAAATCACCTGGACCTACAAGGACGGCAACATCATTCATTCCGACTCCTGGAACGAACGCGCCACCGCGTAAGCCCTCTGGCGGACAGCCCTTTCTGTCCGCCTTTTTTGTTCAGTTCCTGCCCGGCGGGTGCTGAGCAAAAAAAACACCACAATCCGAAAAACTGACCTGATGCGCTTAGGGCTCCTTATCCACGGGAAACAGCGACGGGCGGTAGCGTGTCTGAAATCCCCGACTGCGAGTAAATGAACATGGAAAATCCCGCTGTACTGTTACGTCGTCTCAACCCGTTCTGCGCCCGTGCGCTGGAGGATGCGGCCACGTTGTGCCAGACCCGCGCCCATGCGGAAATCCATCCCGAGCACTGGCTGCTGAAGCTGCTGGAGCAGGGCGAAGGTGACCTCACCGTGCTGGCCCGTCGTTATGAATGGGACCTGGATGTCCTCTGGCAGGATTTGCTGGCATACCTGGACCGTCTTCCCCGTTCGGTCAGAAGCCGTCCGCAGCTGTCTGCGCAGTTTAACGAACTGCTGCGTCAGGCCTGGCTGTGCGCGTCGCTCGCCGGGGAAGAGCATATACGCAGCATCCATTTACTGATGGCGTTTCGCAGTCATCCGTCGCTGCTGCGCTGCGATGGTCTCTGGCCGCTGCTCAGCCTGACGGCCGGACAGATAACACAGCTGCGCCCGCTGCTGGATATGCACTCCGATGAGCGCCCTGCGGTTCAGCAGGAAGAAGCCGCACTGATGGCCGATGACAGCCATGATACCGGCAACGGTAACGTGACCTTTGTCGGCCGTCCGGTCGGTGCGGGCGGGGCGGCAGACTCAGCCACAAAAGAAGGTAAACCCGCAGCGGGCCTGCTGGCCGTCCTTGACCGCTTCACCACAGACGTGACCGCCAGAGCCCGTGAGGGCAGAATTGACCCGGTATTCGGACGTGACACTGAAATTCGCCAGATGGTGGACATTCTCTCCCGTCGTCGCAAGAACAACCCGATACTGGTGGGGGAGCCGGGCGTGGGTAAAACCGCCCTGGTCGAAGGGCTGGCGCTGCGTATCGCTGAGGGCAATGTGCCGGCGAGCCTGAAACCGGTCATCCTGCGCACCCTCGACCTCGGTCTGCTGCAGGCCGGTGCGGGGGTCAAGGGTGAGTTTGAACAGCGGCTCAAAAACATCATTGACGCGGTACAGCAGTCGGACAACCCAGTACTGCTGTTTATCGACGAGGCCCACACCATCATTGGCGCGGGCAACCAGGCAGGTGGGGCCGACGCGGCTAACCTCCTCAAGCCCGCCCTAGCCCGGGGCGAACTGCGCACCATCGCCGCCACCACCTGGTCGGAATACAAACAGTACTTTGAACGCGACGCTGCCCTGGAGCGCCGTTTCCAGATGGTGAAAGTGGATGAGCCAGATGACGATACAGCCTGCCTGATGCTCAGGGGCCTCAAGTCCCGCTATGCGGAACATCACGGCGTGCATATCTCAGACGAGGCGGTGCGCGCGGCGGTCACGCTTTCCCGGCGCTACATTACCGGGCGCCAACTGCCGGACAAGGCGGTGGACCTGCTGGACACGGCGGCGGCCCGCGTGCGCATGAGTCTCGACACGGTACCGGAAGCCCTCACCCGGCTGGCGGCGCAGGAGAATGCGCTGGTGCTGGAAGAAGCGGCCCTGCTGGAAGACCAGGCGGTGGGCCAGTCCGTGCCCGATACCCGACTGACGGACATTGCCCAACTGACCCGTCAGCTCACCGCCGAGCAGCAGACGCTTGAAGTCCGCTACAGCCAGGAGAAGCAGATGGTCACGCAGCTGCTGGACAGCCGCAAGACCTCCGGGCAGCAGGCCGCAACCGCTACGCTTTCACAACAGCTCCGCACCCTGCAGCAGAACAACCCGCTGCTGTGCCCGGATGTGGATGTCCGCACGGTGGCAGAGGTGATTGCCGACTGGACCGGCGTGCCGCTCTCATCACTGCTGAAAGACGAACAGACGGAACTCCTGCATCTGGAGACGCTTTTGCAGCAGCGCGTTGTGGGGCAGGAGACTGCACTCACTGCCATTGCACAACGCCTGCGGGCATCAAAAACCGGACTGACGCCGGAGAACGGCCCGCAGGGTGTATTCCTGCTGGCAGGTCCCAGCGGTACCGGTAAGACCGAAACGGCGCACGCGCTGGCGGATGCGCTGTACGGTGGGGAAAAGTCGCTGATTACCATTAACCTCTCCGAGTACCAGGAGCCGCACACCGTCTCGCAGCTCAAGGGCTCTCCACCGGGCTACGTCGGCTACGGTCAGGGCGGTATTCTGACTGAAGCGGTGCGCAAGCGTCCCTACAGCGTGGTGCTGCTCGATGAGGTGGAAAAGGCCCACCGGGACGTGATGAACCTGTTCTACCAGGTGTTTGACCGGGGCGTGATGCGCGACGGTGAAGGCCGGGAAATTGATTTTCGCAACACCGTCATCCTGATGACCTCCAACCTCGGGAGCGAACACATCATGCAGCAGTTCGCGGAAAACCGGGAGACCACCGACGGCGAACTGCACGAGCTCGTCAGGCCGCTGCTTCGCGACCACTTCCAGCCTGCGCTGCTGGCACGTTTTCAGACGGTGCTGTACCGCCCGCTCGGCGAAGCGCCACTGCGCACCATCGTGGCGATGAAGCTGGAGAAAGTGACGCAGCGGCTGACGCGCCACTACGGTATCACCACCACCATCGGGGAAAGTCTTTACGACACGCTGGCATCCGCTTGCCTGCTGCCGGACACCGGGGCACGCAACATCGACAGCCTGCTTAACCAGCAGATACTCCCGGTACTGAGCCAGCAGCTGTTGCATCACCTCGCCGCAGGGCAGAAGCCGCAGCACCTGACGCTGGGCTGGCACGACGAGGAAGGGATAGTGATGGAGTTTGGCAATACACAACGTGACGCGACGGAGAATAAATCAGCATGAATAACACCCTGAACCGTTACCGACTCAATGTGGGCACCTGTCCATCCCTGCTGGACGTGGAAGATTTTACCGGCGCAGAGAAGCTGAGCGGGACGTACCGGTATGTCATCTATTTTACCAGCCCGGATAAGGACATTCCGGCAGACCAGATGTTACGCAAACCCGCCAGCCTGACGATGGCCGGGGGACAGCTGAAGCTGCTGACGGAGCAAAAACGGGTCCATGGCGTGGTGACGCAGTTTGAGCGCCTGACGGGCTCTGCTGACCAGACGAAGTACCGCATTACGCTTGAGCCAAAACTGGTGCTGCTGGACAGGCAGTTTCGTACCCACCGCTTTTTTATCAACAAGTCGGTCCCGGAAGTGGTCACGCAGATTCTGCAGGAGCATGGCCTGAAGAACTGGGAGTATGCGTTTTCGCTCAGACGTACTTACCCTAAGCGTGAGCAAATCAACCAGTACCAGGAAAATGACCTGCAGTTTATTCAGCGGTTGCTGGCCGAAGTGGGCATTTTTTACGGGTTTACCCTGCAGCAGGATACGCAGACGGAAGTGGTCAACTTTGGCGACACGCAGTATGCGCTGACGGCCCGCCATACCCTGATGCTGAACAGTCCGTCCGGCATGAATGACAACGCCGTGGATTCGGTCTGGGGACTGAAACTAACCCACAACGTGGTGGAGGCCTCGGTCTCCACCAAGGATTACAACCACCGGGAAGCCCAGTTCCGCCTGGAGTCCACGCCGGCAGACATGACGCGCGGCGATGGGGAAGGGGTGACCTACGGGGATGTGTACCACTATAAGCCACGTCATCTTGAGCTGGGTGAGCGGATTCACTCAGAAACCGAAAGTGCCAACTTCTACGCCCGCCTGGACCATGAACGTTTTCTGGCAAACCAGACGCACATCACCGGTACCAGCACCGATGCCAGCCTTTCACCGGGACAGGTGGTCACTATTACCGGGGACAGTCACAACTCGCTCCCTGAACTACTGCAGGGTGAAATTCTGCTGACCGGCGCACAATACCGTGCCAGCCGAAAAGAAGCTCTGATGGTGAGTCTGCACGCGGTACCGTACAGCGACACGCTCTGCTGGCGTCCGGCACTGCTGCCGCGTCCTCAGGTGACAGGAACCATGACCGCCTGGGTGACCAGCGCAAAAGCCCATGATATCTACGCCTGGCAGGATGCCTCCGGCCTCTACCGCGTGAAGTTTGATGCCGACATGGACGATAAGGACGCGGGGCTGGAGAGTATGCCGGTGCGTCTGGCGAAACCCTACGGCGGGGATATGTACGGTTTCCACTTCCCGCTGATCCAGGGTACGGAAGTGGCGATTGCGTTTCATGAAGGGGATCCAGACCGCCCCTACATTGCCCATGTGATGCATAACTCCCGTTCGCACGACCACGTGACCGACAAAAACGGCACGCGCAACGTCATTCGTACCGCCGGACTGAACAAGCTGCGGATGGAGGATAAACGCGGCGAAGAGCATATCAAACTCAGCACCGAGTACGGCGGCAAGACGCAGCTGAATCTGGGTCACAATGTCAACGCGGCTCGTGAATTACGTGGCGAAGGGGCTGAACTTCGTACTGACCGACATGTATCTGTGCGCGGTGGTGCTGGGGTCTTTATCACAGCCGACAGCCAGCCTGCAGCTGGTGGCAAAATGCTTGCAATGCGTGAAGCCATTTCTCAGCTCAATAATGCGCTGACAATAGCGAAAAGTCTTGCTGCTGCTGCAGAAGGGGCGCAGGCATTACCCTCTGATACCGAGAGCCAGGAAAGTCTTAATGCCGCGCTGAATGCGCTGAGCCAGCCAGGGATCCTGTTGAATGCTCCACAAGGGATAAGTATCACCAGCCCGCAGGCGGTACGCCTGGCGTCAGGGAGCGCCAGCGTGGGTATCATGTCGCAAAAAAATACGGATATCAGCGCACTGAAACGCTTTACGGTTGCTGCGGGAGAAGCGATCAGCATACTGGCCCGTAAAGCCGGAATGAAACTGTTTGCAGCAAAGGGAAAGGTGGAGATACAGGCGCAGGATGATGGGCTGGATGCGATTGCGAAGAAGGATGTCACGATAACCAGCACTGAAGGCCGGGTGGAGATTACTGCGTCGACAGAGTTAATTGTGAATTGTGGCGGGGCATACATCAAACTGAGTGGTGGCAATATTGAGGTGGGCTGTCCGGGAAATATATTGCTTAAGTGTAACACTATCCAGAAGACGGGAAGTGCTGATTATAACATTACCCAGCGCTCCCTGCCTCAGGGGTATAGTGAATATTTTGTTGCCAGAGATAAAGATACTGGAGACATACTGGCAAATACACGATACAGGATTACAACAAGTGATGGCGAGGTTTATGAGGGACGTACCGACAATGAAGGTAATACCTCAGAAATATTCGGCGCGGCAAAAAGAAAAATAAATATTGAACTGCTCGGTGGTTAATGCAGGGAGTGAGAGAATGGCTAAGGGTATACAACAAAGTAATCTGGATAATGTGAGTAAAGCAACGGTTGTCCACGGCGAACATGAGCCTCAGATTTACTTCCATCCTGGAAGCGCAACGCTTTTATGTGTCGATGCTCAGGATAATCGAATAATTGAGCAGGAGCACGCACTGTTATCCTCGCTTCTGGAATCGCAGAATAAAGCACAAAATGTTCTGGATGAGATTAATTATGAAATGCTCACCCAAGTGGGTACTAAACCACAGAGAGTCTATGACAGCAGACTGAAAGATGCTTACGATAATCTCAATAAAGCAAATGCAAAACTGACAGAAGAACTGAAAACTCTCTCAGAAAAAGTCCCCGAAGGTGAGTTGCTTGATGAGAACTCGAAGGAATCAGCAGTCGGGATAATGGAACTCATTCCATTAAAAGGCACCACCGGTTTTAAAATGACCCATGTCAGATCGGATAAAATAAAAAATCACTGGCGAAAATATAAGTTAAGCGAAGTTGATAAAGAAAGTGGTGAAGCCAGTTTTGTTAAATATGAAAACAAAGAAGTGGTTTCAGGGCATGATGCCAAGGGTAATGAAATAAAAACGAAAGTTCGCTCCGCCAAAATTGATGTGAAAGAGCTAAAAAAACAATTAAAAAAAGTATCAGCAACTTTGAAGTTTGAAGATGAACTACTGGAAGACAGCAATGTTGTTCTTACTGACTGGGCAAAAAAAATGAATAAAGGGCTAACCTGGCCCAATGAAAATGATAATCCCAATGATGAGTCAACCTTTCATCAGTACGTCGATCTGAGTGCTCAGGCCCAGTTAATGCGCTACAGCCAGGGGGCTGGGTTATCGGCAGAGTTTAATCCGTTAGAGAAAAAAGCCTCAGCAAAAATCGAGGGGCATTCGAGTTTTGCTCTGGGTGAAGCGAAAGGCTCTGCGGAACTCTATATTCCTGACAGGTTAGGGGTAAAGTTGCTGTTTCCTGCAAGAGAGGATGTCAACAATCTTGCGGAAATGGCGCTACCAGATGCTGGTGTGTGTAACATGGGCGCATTGCGATTTTCGCTTACGGCGGTACTGTCGGGCAACGCGGGTGCCAGCCTCGCGATTGAACTGGGTGTTGAAGCTGATGCCAGCGGGGAAATGGCAAAAGGATATGGTATTAAAGGTCGCAGGGCCAGCCTGGCCCCGCCACCTCAGCCAGGAAGACGAACGATCAATCTCGCCAATCCGGTTATCCCTGATGTTAAAGCGGGTGGGGAAATTGGGGCTTTTGCGGGAGCGCAGGCTGGCGGTAACGTCAAAGGGGCCATTGAATGGTTCGATCCACATCCGGATGAGGGAAAGAAAACGACGGATAATGCTGATAACCCCATTGTACCAACGGAGAAAAAATTTACGGCGATTGCCACACTTTCACTTGGTTCAAGCTTTCAGGTGGGAGCGGGAGGCTCTGGCGTATTTTACATCTCGTATATTAACAGCCGTTTCAGAATTTATTGTAAGGCTGCGCTTTGTTGGGGAGTGGGTGCAAAGGGCTCTCTCGGATTTGAAGTTGATGGTAATGCCTTTGCTGCATTTATGAAGAGCTTTATGTTTATGCTCAGAAATGTGGACTATCAAAAGCTGGATCAGATGATGGCAGGGGATGCCTTCCGTTCTTTGTGCGCAATTCCTATCATTATGGCTGCTCAAGGTATACAGGCTGGCGAAGCAATGCTTACAGATATGGTTGTGTTATTACAACGCATTGAAAAAGATCTTTTTGATGAAAAAATACGTGTTAAGTTAATGGAGAGCATTTTAAGTAACCCTGATCAGCTAAAGTATACACCACCAGAGACAAAGGGGGCCATAATCGCCACTCTGATAGACATCAACTGGGCGGATTGGATTGATCCAAGAAATCAAAACAATAATTTCTTTTCTGTTAATAGCTGGCTGATTGGACCATTGAAACTCCGAAAACAGGCTGTTTTTAAGGCGTTAAAGTGGGTCCAGAGCCAGGCTGATTATAATAACGTTATGCAGCATCTGAGTACGTCGCCAGGCGAGAAGAAAGGCGACAGCAAGCGCAATGAACAGGATGTCATCAAATTCCTTGGTATTGGTGAGCGTAGTTTGTTTTTCTACACCCACTACGGTGAAAAACTGGCGCTGCTATACGGTAACTTGCCCGTCTCTGTTGACCACGACGATCCCTTTGTTCCTATTCCCGACCAAGTAATGGATGAATACCTTGCGATGGTGGATGAACAACATCCGGCAAATCCCCTTATGAAAAACACTATGATGGCGTAATCATTGAGGAACGAGATGAATAAGAAGCTAATAACTATCGTGGCGGGAGTCTGTTTTCTGACCGGTTGTGAACGGAGTAATATTGATACTCAGGTCACGAAAGCCCTAGTAGATAATTCTGTTGCAAACATGATCCCCGTACAGGGAGGTGAATTTTTAATGGGGGACTTTGGGCCCTTAGTGAAAGAAAAGCTGCCATTTAGTATCCAGCAGGATGATAAACATCTGCACAAGGTTATTCTGAGCGACTTTGCGATATCGAAGTTCAAGGTGACGAATGCGGATTACGCGGCTTATCTGAAGTCTACGGGGAAAGAGAAACCACCTGCAGATATAATGGCAAAGCGTCATCCATCCCTACTAAAAGATGACTACCCTGTAGGAGTCATTTGGCAACAGGCTAAGGATTACTGTCAGTGGCTGGGTAAAGAGTCAGGTAAAAAAATCGACCTGCCGACCGAAGCTCAATGGGAATATGCAGCGAGATCAAGAGGTCAATATCTTCCCTTTGCCACCGACAATGGGGTGTTGGAGAAAGGCAAGAACATACCCGACGAAGAGCAACTGGATGAGTATACAGATGGACTAGGTATCCCCATCTACCCCATTGGCAAATACCCCCCAAATCAGCTCGGCCTGTATGACATGGGCTTAAGTGGCTCAGAGTGGGTGAATGACTGGTACGCATCAGATTATTACTCTCACTCCCCTGTGAAAGATCCTCAAGGACCTTCAAATGGTACTAAAAAAGTATTGCGGGGTTATGTTGGTGGTGACAGTCAATACGCCCTGACCATGTTCAGACAATCGTCACTGCCTATACCCAAAATCGACGAAGACGATGATTATGAGAAGTATGGGGTTGGTCCACAATATGTATTTCGCTGTGTGGTTAATTACTAAACTCCAGTTGTTTAGGTCATCATCCTTTCCAGCTTACAGACCTATTTATAAAACGTATTCTGATTATGTTTGTTTTTCTATACCCACTACGGTGAAAAACTGGCGCGTTTATACGGTAATTTGCCCGCCTCTGTTGACCACGACGATCCTTTTGTCTCTATTCCCGACCATGAAATGGATGAATACCTTGCGATGGTGGATGAACAACATCCAGCGAATCCAATCATGAAAAACACTATGATGGCGTAATCTTTGAGGAATAAGATGAATAATAATTTAATAGCTATCGTGACAGGAGTCTGTTTTCTGACCGGTTGTGATCGGAGTAATGTTGATACACAAGTCACGAAAGCCTTGGTAGATAAATCCGTTGCAAATATGATCCCCGTACAGGGAGGGGAGTTCCTCATGGGTGACTTTGGTCCCCTAGTGAAAGAGAAGCTGCCATTCAGTATCCAGCAGGATGATAAACATTTGCATAAAGTCGTTTTGAGCGGCTTTGCGATATCGAAATATAAAGTTACTAATGGTGATTATAATAAATATCTTAAGGTAACCGGTAAGCCCCCCCCTCCAGTCAACATATTGTTGAAAGACTATCCATCATTGGCAAAGTATGATTATTCTGTTGGTGTTACCTGGCAACAGGCGAAGGATTATTGTCAGTGGTTAGGTAAAGAGTCTGGAAGAAAAATAGACCTGCCGACAGAGGCGCAATGGGAATATGCGGCGAGGTCCAGAGGTCAGTATCTTCCATTTCCTACAAACAATGGCGAGTTTACACCTGGGGTTAATATACCAAATGAGGATGAACTGAGTAAATATACCGATGGGTTCGGCTTTCCTTTTTATCCAGTAGGAAAATACCCCCCTAACCCCCTGGGTCTCTACGACATGGGGTTAAGTGGTTCTGAATGGACTAATGACTGGTACGCATCGGACTATTACTCTCACTCCCCGGTGAAAGATCCTCAGGGCCCCAAAAAAGGAACGCGGAAAGTATTGCGGGGGTATGTTGGTGGTGACAGTCAATATGCCCTGACTATATTCAGGCAATCGTCACAGCCTATCCCCAAGGTAGACAAAGATGATGATTACGAGAAGGATGGTGTTGATCCTTCATATGTATTTCGCTGTGTTATTAACAGCTAGATTAAAGATGGTTTGTATATGCGATTATTCTCCTCAAAGATTATTTTTATTTTCTGTTCATTTTTATATTCATCAAGTGTTCTGGCGAATAGTCAGCATTATCTTGTTGAGGATATTAAGAACCTCAACCTTTACTTGTGGAATGGTCCAGAAGTTAAGGATAGAATACTCATTGGATACAATTTTTCAGGTGGTATGGATTTCAATGCTACTACCGGACTTATCTGTGGTGGAGTTGGTGAAGCCAGTAGTTATTTATGGGCTGCAAATGTTAAGTCTGGACTTAAGAAAAGTTTTTTCCCGTCAAGTGATGTGTACTTCAGGACGGCCCCCATCAATAATGTTGTTATTTCGTCAAATGATGGCCGTTGTATCTTTACCGACGGAGAAAATATTTACTCTTACAACATGAACTCTTCTGTATCTAAGGTTATATTTTCCGGTGGGGGAGATAAAACAGACAAGCCACATCGGCTATTCTTTAACGATAAAAACAATATTGCTGTTGCTATTTTTGACAAACACTTCTCTCTGTTATCGAAGTCCAGAAGCGAAAATACATTAAAGGAAGTTCACTTTTCAAAAGACATCAAATACTCTCTAAAATCACTAGGGGATTTTGCTTACCTTTCCGATAATGGCGATGTTTTATATGTCAATGCATATCTTGAAGATAGTGGCATGAATGAGATCGAAAACCCTGCGTTATTGTCAATCAATACACGCACCGGAGTTGTAAATAATATTTATCTACCACGTATGGATGATGCTGGATATGGGGTTGAGCAATTTTATGTCTTTAATGATGAACATAAAATCGCAATGCTACTTGGTGGGCGCTCAAAGCCCGTATGGTATGTTTTTACTGAAAATGGCGCGTCAAAAAGTAACGGAAGTGACTATGGGCTGCTTTTTAATAAATACAATTCCGGATTGAAGGCTGTTCAATTAACCAGTGGTCATGACTATTTTTATTCAGTTACCACCGATAAAGGTGATTTAATAAAGATAAATCTATCTGGTGGTTTTAACACTATTTCTTTTGATGTTAAGGGCGAACTGAACCGTACTGTTAGCGTGTCGCATGGTGAAGCTTCTTATCCGTTTGTAGAACCGAAACTATCCAGACCAAAGAAAGGTAGTGCCGTAAAGGTATTAGGTGATTATATGGTTTGCAAAGATTTGAATAACTCTCCGGACGAAAAGAACTGTGGTTCGGCAAGAAGTGGCGTTGATGCCGTTGTACAGGATATAAGAACCATTGAATCTCAGGAGTTTGTGAAAATATCTCCAGAAAAAGATCCGGATCTAGTTTTCTGGACGGTTGTTGAAAACTTGCAGTCAGTCAATTAATTATTTTTTTCATATAGCAAAGGGAAGATTATCATGTCAAAAGGGTTTGTATTACTCGGTGATAAAACTACGCATGGTGGTGAAGTGATTTCTGCATCGTCCACCATGATAGTCAATGATAAAAAAGTGGCACTGGTAGGTGATAAAGTCAGCTGTCCAAAAACGGGGCACGGTATTAATGCCATTATTGAAGGCTCTTCTGAATGGTTTTTAGATGGTAAAGCCGTTGTCGTCGATGGGTGTCATTGCGAATGTGGCTGCCAGGTGATCTCCGGTGCACCGGATGTCGCAATAGGATAATGCATGGCCTGGATACGTAATAAACCCGCTATAGCAAAAATGCCAGAAGAGCCGTCATTAATTATCTGGCTGTTTGCTGGTCTGGTTGCGCTGATTGCTGGCGTACTGCTGTTTGTGCTTCATGCAAACCATTTACTGAGGGTATGGCAGCAGTACAACGTCTGGCTACTGTCCGGTGCCCCGGTATTTGTCTGGTTTGTGCTGATTTGTCTGCGCGGCTGGATATATAACAATGGCGTGGACAAACACGAGTTTGAAGCTAAAGAAGCGAATTACGCGCAACAACAGTGGGTTGAATGGGCGGGACGTTATCTGGCAGTTATGTACAGTGAAGCGCTTCTGCCTGGCAGGCTGACTCCGGCACAGTTTATGGCCGCTTCCGGCAAGGAGAAACATATAAACCAGGCGCTAAGGATTGATGCGGACAATGACGTTGATGCACTGTCTGTGCTACTCGGTAACGTCTGCCCGGCTATCCAGCGATTGTCTGCTCGCCTCCCCCTGACAGTTGTCCTGTTGACCGATTCCCCCGACGATGATGATGTGTTGCTCCAGGCGTTTAGCGACTGCTGGCAGCAACAGATGCCAGCGGGCAGTGCGGTACCCTCTCTGGAGATATTACGTTCATACTCCTTTGCCTCCATTGAGCAGCGGATCAAAACGCCCGAGATTCTGGTCGAATTAATTCTGGTTCACCAGATGCACGGCGCAGAGCAGTACAGCGATGCGCTGGCAGCGCTGCTGCTGACCCTCGACGATGTCGCCGACAAATTTAAACTTGAGCATGATGTGCGTCTGTTGCGCCCGATGCCGTTGAGTACTGACGTTCTTCTCACAGAGCTGGATCTCTACTTTTGCACACAGATGCAGGCGAATACCACCGGATACATCATTGGCGATCATCTCCGCTGGGGGGATGACTTCGCCACTCTACTCGAAGCCAGCGAAAAATATGGCGGTGACTGGAAAACAGAGCAACTTCACTGGCTGGAAACATATACCGGTATCTGCGGTCCTTTTTCTTCCTGGATTTTGGCTGCCGTTGTCAGTGACCTGGTGCGTCTGCTGCAGGCTGACTGTCTGATGCTTTCCGGCAGCACCAATCATCGTTTTATTAATACCGTGACAACCGGGAATAAGGATCAGGAGCATGAGTAGTTCAGTGTGGCGCGGCAACTGGGGACGCTACGGATTAACGCTGGTGATCGCGGGGGCTATCGCCTGGCTGATAGGGTATTTTGGTGACGAAATCGGGATCACTTCATTGCGGGAAAAATGTCTTATTGTTGTTGCGGTCTGGATATTGTTGTTGATCCTGCGTCACGGTGGCGTGATTGGTCTGCTGGTGCAGGAGCGGTGGCATCGCTTTCAGGCTACACGCAAAAGTGAAATCCCTGACGAGGACATTCGCTCTGTCCAGACCGCGCCTCATAACGTCACCGTCAGCGAAATCCGCGAGACGCTGCGCCATCAGTACGGCCGATTCTGGTCCCATAAGATCCGCATTCTGCTGGTTACCGGCACCCCGTCGGAGGTCGAGTTGCTGACCCCCGGACTGACCACGCAATTCTGGCAGGAAGACCGGGGGACGCTGCTGCTGTGGGGCGGTGACCCGGCACAGCCTGTAGATACGGTCTGGTTGCGGGCGCTGCGTCAGTTGCGCCGCACTCCAGCCGACGGGCTGGTGTGGGTAACGGCCTCGCTGGAATCAGCTGACGAAGACGCTATGGACCAGCTCGGTCGAACGTTCCGGGAGGTTTACAGCCATCTTGCACGACGTCTGCCTCTGTACGTCTGGTCTCTGGAAACAGCGGGTAGTGTACAGGCCGATCGGGTCACCCAGGCGGTGGGCTGTCTGCTGCCTGCCGGTTGTCGCCCGGAGGCGCTGACCACTCACCTGCAGGCTCTGGTACCAAACCTTATCCGCCGTGGCATTCAGCAGATATGCCACGAGTCGACACATCACTTCCTGTTGACGCTGGCTGACCGCCTATCGGCCAGCCCGGAATCTATCTCTAAACCCCTGTCGCCGTGGCTGAATCCGCACCGTCCTCTGCCGCTGTCGGGCGTGATATTCAGCCCGCCCTCCGTCGGGGCTGAGCGCAGCGTGAAGCACCACTGGGCGAAAGACAACCGCTGGGACGTGCTGCCAGCAACGGTGCGGGAACTCCCTGCCGTACTCAGGCCTGCGGGACTCAACGAGGGGCGCATAAAACTCGCGGCCATAACCGCCGCCTCCGCGATGGCACTGTGTGGTATCGCGATGGTGGTCTCCTTTGTGGCTAACCGCACGCTGGTATCTGGTACACAACAGCAGGTGCAGGCGGTCCTGGATACGCACCGGTCCCTGACGGTTCGGCTGCAGGCGTTGACGACACTGCAGAAGACATTAGCCCGTCTGGAGTACCGTGAGGCGCACGGTGCCCCCTGGTATCTGCATGCGGGTCTCAACCAGAATAACGTGTTACTGAGTGCGGCATTTCCCCGCTATGCGCAGAGTGCGCTGCCGCTGATCCGGGATGCGGCAGCCGGCCATCTTCGCCAGCAGCTCCAGGCGTTTGTGCAGTTACCCGCGGACAGTCCGCAGCGGGCTCGCCTGGCAAAACCGGCCTACAACCAGCTGAAGCTTTGGCTGATGCTGACCCGTCCCGACAAAATGGACCCGGCCTGGTTCCGCGACACGCTGATGCAGGCGTGGCCGACTCGCGAGGGGATGGCGCCAGGGGCGTGGCAGGGGGACGGGCCAGCCCTGCTGGCGTTCTATGCCGCCGCCTTACCTTCGCACCCGCAGTGGCGCTTAAACAACGATGATGAACTGGTCAGCACCACCCGTGGGCTGCTGGTCCGCCTGACGGGGATGCGCAACAGTGAATCGGGCCTGTACCAGAAGGTGCTGAAACAGGTGTCACACCTCTACGCCGATATGCGTCTGGAGGACATGACCGGTGAGACGGACGTGGCGCGGCTCTACACCACAAAAGCTGTGGTACCGGGCATGTTCACCCGTCAGGCCTGGGAAAATGCCGTGCAGCCTGCAATTGAAAAGGTGGTGAAAGAGCGCCGGGATGAGATGGACTGGGTGCTGACCGACAGTAAGAAGTCCGCCTCGCAGCAGGTCTCCCCTGAGACCCTGAAACAACAGCTGACTGACCGCTATTTTGCCGATTTCAGCGGTGCCTGGCTTTCGTTTCTCAACAGCATCCGGCTGCAGCCCGCGCCGACACTCTCAGATGTTATCGACCAGCTTACCCTGATGGCGGATGTGCGTCAGTCGCCACTGATTGCGCTGATGAACACCCTGAACGTGCAGGGGCGTACTGGCGAGACAGGAGGCGCCATCACCGATTCACTGGTGAAATCCGCGAAGAATCTGCTGTCCCGTGAGAGCGTTCCGGCCATTGACCAGAGCGCTGCCACGCACGGCCCGCTGGATGACACCTTCGGTCCGGTACTGGCGCTGACGGGCAAACAGACCGACGGCAACAGCGACAGCCTCCTGAGTCTGCAGACCTTCCTTACCCGGGTGACCCAGGTACGCCTGCACCTGCAGCAGGTCACCGACGCCACGGACCCGCAGGCGATGATGCAGGCGCTGGCGCAGGCTGTGTTTCAGGGGAAGAGCGTAGATTTAACGGACACCCAGAACTACGGCAGTCTGGTGGCGGCAGAGCTGGGTCAGGAGTGGCGCAGCTTTGGGCAGACCCTGTTTGTTCGCCCGATGGCACAGTCCTGGCAGCAGGTCCTGACGCCGGCTGCTGAAAGTCTGAACGCACAGTGGCGCGCATCGGTGGTGAACGACTGGAACCGCGCCTTTGGCGGGCGCTATCCGTTTAAGGACACCGACAGCGACGCGTCGCTGACGCTGCTGGCAAAATACCTCGATGCGGACTCCGGCAGGGTGGCCGCGTTTATGAAGACCAGTCTGAACGGCGTGCTGCATCAGGAGGGGAGTCATTGGGTGCCGGACTCGCTCAACAGTCAGGGGCTGACCTTTAACCCCGCATTTCTGGATGCGATTAACACGCTGAGCCATGTTTCTGATGTGGCGTTCACGACGGATACGGCCCGCCTGCAGTTTGACCTGCGTCCGGGGACGGCGGCAGGGGTGGTGGAGACCGATTTTCGCACCGACGGTCAGACGCTCAGTTATGTTAACCAGATGCCGGTCTGGAAACACTTCAGCTGGCCGGGTGATACAACTTCACTGGGGGCTTCGTTAAGCTGGATAAGCGTGCAGGCCGGTACCCGCTCGTATGCTGAGTTACCCGGAGAATGGGGGCTTATCCGTCTGCTGGATAAAGCAGAGGTTAAGGGATATCCCGGACTCAACAGCAGTTACCGGCTGCGCTGGGATGCTCAGGACGGGCGGGCGCTGAATTACACCCTGCGAACGCAAGCCGGTGAGGGACCACTGGTCCTGCTGAAATTGCGGCACTTTACCCTGCCGGACACCGTCTTCGTTGTCAAAGATGCACACGCGGACCGGACAACGGCGGATGAGCAGACGGAGGACTCGGACTGATGGCGACGCTGCATTCCCTACTGGCGGCCTGTCAGGCCGAACAGAATACGCTGGCTGAACAGACTCAGCAGCGGCTTACGCTGTGGGAGAACTGGTTGTTACCGGTTTCGGAACGGGCCCCCACCGGCGATGATCCCGGCTACGACGATGATTTTCAGCGACTGCGCGAGGAGATGGACCGGCTTTCGGGTATTGACCCGGCGATGGTCTGTTGTCTGAGTGAAAAACTACTGACCACTGCCACGAAAGACATTCGTATAGCAGCCTGGTACGCCTGGGCGAGACTGACGATAGAGGGTGAGGCCGGTCTGGCTGACGGACTGGAGCTGCTGGCCGCGCTCCTGCAACGTTTTGGGACGCAGCTTCACCCGCAGCGTGAGCGCCCCCGGACTGCGGCACTGGAATGGCTGGCGGGAACGCGGATGCTGGACAGCCTGGCGCTGTATCCGGAAGCCTCGGTGGAAGATTCTCGACGTATCGCCGGGGCGCTGCAGGTAATAGCAAAGACAACCACGCCTGAGGAGGGCGAACCCAGGCTACAGACCGGTGCGCTGTACACGGCGCTGGCGTCCCGGCTGATGACATCCGGCGGGGCGGATGCCGTGATACCGCAGAACTCTGCCAGTGATGCACCAGGCATATCCGCAACGACCACGCGTACTTCGTCACTCCCGGGTGGAGCAACCATTGCTTCTGGTCGTGACCTGCTGGACCTGGCCCGACAAATGACCGCCTGGCTGAACGAACAACCTGAAGGCTGGCTTGCTGCACACCGGCTGATGAAGACGCTGCGTCATGACACGCTGCAGCAGTTGCCGCCGTCTGAGGGGGATGGCCGCACCCGCATTGAGCCTCCCAGGGCGGATGCCCGTGCACTTCTGAAACGGCTGTATCAGCAGCAGTGCTGGAGCGAACTTCGGGAGCAGGCGGACAGCCTGTTCTCACGCGGGGCCGGTCACCTGTGGCTGGATGTGCAGTGGTATATCCATCAGGCGTTACTGAAACTGGGCCGTGAGACGGAAGCCGCCATTATCCAGGACGACCTGAAAGGGCTGCTCAGTCGCCTGCCTGGTCTGGACGCTCTGGCCTTTAATGATGGTTCTCCCTTTGCCGACGAAGTGACATTGAGCTGGATACGCCAGCGGGTACTGAATGATGCGGCTGACTGGCAGGAGCCCTCCTTCAACACGGCAAGCACCACCGAAAACGATATTCTGGCGCTGGAAACCGAAGCCATGGAAAAAGCCGACAGCGACGGTGTGGAGGCGGCTCTGACCTGGTTACAACAGCGCCCCGGTGTGGTCTCCCGTCGGGAGCGCTGGCTGATGCAGTTGCTGATGGCCCGTATCGCCGAACAGTACGGTAAAAACACGCTGGCCCTGCATCTGCTGGGTGAGTTGAATGCGCAGGCGGGCAACCTGACGCTGCAACAGTGGGAGCCGGAGCTGCTGTTTGAGGTGAAGGCCCGAAAACTCAAATTGTTGCGTCTGCAGGCCGGGCGCAGTGAAGCGGAGAAAACGCGGCTACAGCCGGAGATGGAATCGCTACTGGCCGGACTGGTGGCGCTTGATCCCGCCAGAGCCTTTGTTTTGTGCGGTTAATCCTGAAGAGAAATGACAAATAATGGAAGATTTAACCCTGCGCTATTTTGACGCCGAAATGCGCTACCTGCGCGAAGCCGCGAAGGAGTTCGCTCAGACCCACCCGGACAGGGCAGCCAGGCTGGACCTGGATAAGGCCGGTACGCCGGACCCGTATGTGGAGCGCCTGTTTGAAGGCTTTGCGTTTTCAATGGGGCGTCTGCGGCAGAAAATCGATGACGACCTGCCGGAACTGACGGAAGGGCTGGTCAGCATGCTCTGGCCGCACTATATGCGTACCATTCCCTCCCTGTCGGTGGTGGGCTTCACGCCGGAGCTGCGGGAGATGAAGATTGCCGAAGAGGTTCCCGACGGGCTGGGGGTGTACTCTCGCCCGGTAGGCATTAAAAACACCGTCTGTCGCTATCGTACCACCCGGTCCATGATGCTTAATCCACTCACGGTGCGAAACGTCTCCCTGATCGCTGAGCCGGACGGGCGCTCTAAGCTCATTACGCGATTTGCCTGCGCCCCCCAGATTGACTGGGCGCAGACTGACCTGAAGCGCCTGTGCCTGTATCTGGCCGACGATGCCCCGGTCAGCAGTTCGCTGCACCTGTGGCTGACAAAGCGGCTGGATGCGCTGTATCTGCGTCTGCCCGGCTCCGGGGAGCGTATCCGGCTGGACGGCGGGTTCTCACCCGGTGGTTTTACCGATGAGGACCGTCTGTGGCCGAAGGGGGACAGTGCCTTCAGCGGCTATCAGTTGCTGCTGGAGTATTTCACCTTCCGCGAAAAGTTTATGTTTGTGCACCTCAACGGTCTGGAAAACATCACGCTCCCGCCGGGTATCACCCATTTTGATATTGAGGCGGTTTTCAGCCGGGTATGGCCGTCCGATTTGCCGGTTGCCACCGATGCCCTGCGGTTGCACTGCGTGCCGGTGATAAATCTGTTCACGCTGGACGCGGACCCGCTGAGGGTGAACGGCCTGGAAAGCGAGTACCTGCTGCGCCCGAAACTGCTTCAGGACGGTCATACCGAAATTTACTCCGTGGATGAAGTGACCGGCACCGGTACGACCTACGTCCCGTTCAGCAGCTTCCGCCATCAGGGGGGCATGCTGCGCCGCCAGGCCCCGGAACGCTACTTTCATACCCGAGTGAAGCGGAGCGTCACCGGCATGTATGACACCTGGATAATCCTTGGCGGAGAGCAGAACGTACCGCAGCAGGACACACTCTCTCTGGGTATCACTGGCACCAACGGTCAGCTACCGCGCCAGTCGCTGCAGAGCACGCTGCTGGAGCGCTGCGAGCAAAGGCTCAAGACCCCCGTGACCCTGCGTAACCTGTGCAAGCCGACGCTGCCGGTGTATCCGCCTGACGAGGACAGTTTCCACTGGCGCATCATGAGCCATCTGGGGACCCGCTTTCTGAACATGATGAGCAGCCCGGAAGTGCTCAGTGGCACGCTGAAACTGTATAACTGGACGGACGATGACCTGAATAATCGTCGTCTGTCGGCCATTCAGGATGTACGGCATCACCGCATTCAGCGCTTTGAGGACGGTTTTCTGCTGCGCGGGCTGGATATCGAGGTCACCCTCGACAGCAATGGCTTTACCGGTGAAGGGGATATCCACCTGTTCGGGGAGATGCTTAACCGCTTCTTCGCGCTCTATGCCGACATGAACCAGTTTAACCAGCTCTCCCTTATCGTTCAGCCAGAAGGAAAATGCATCCGGTGGAAAGAGAATCACAGTCCGCGACTGCCCGGCTGATAACGCAGCTTCAGGATACGCTTCCCCGCACCAACTTTTATCGGCTGTGCCAGATAGTGGAAAAACGCCATCCGGAGGCGCCCGTGGCGGGCAGCAGCTGGCAGGTGCGTCAGGAGCCGGTGCGCTTTCGCCCGCATCCAGGCATGGGCTTTCCGGTTGGAGAAATTAAAGGTGCTGAAATCCCGGAACCGCCGCACCTGCCGCCCACGGTGCGGGTCACTTTTATGGGGCTGTATGGCGTGGAATCGCCCCTGCCCACCATCTACACCGACGATATTACACAGCGTCAGGAAGGCTATGAAGCCGTCTGTGATTTTCTTGATATTTTCAATCACCGGCTGATTACCCAGTATTACCGTATCTGGCGCAAGTATTCTTATCCTGCGACCTTTGAGCCCGGTGGTCGGGACCGTACCTCACAGTATCTGCTGGGGATGGCAGGACTGGGCATACCCGGCTGTGCGCAAAATATTGCCACCCCGGTCTCGCGTTTTCTGGCGTTGTTGCCGGTGATGCTGCTCCCGGGGCGTACCGCCGAAGGGCTGGGCTCGCTGGTCACGCTGCTGGCGCCCGATACCCGTGCCACCGTCTGGCATCACGACCGCTACCCTGTACCGCTGACGTCGCCGGCAACCATGAGTACCCGCAACCCGGTCAGCCTGCGACAGCGCCCGGTTATGGGTGACCACGGTACAGACGTGAACAGTCAGGTGCTGCTGCAGCTCACCACGGATAATCCGGAGGAGGTAGAGGGCTGGTTACCTGGTAATCAACTGCATACCGACCTGCTGGCCCTGCTGCATGTTTACCTCGGCAGCGCACTGGATGTGCGCTTGCAGTTGTGTGTGAACCGTACCCTGCTGCCGGATGCGCAGGCACATTGCCATCCTGAGCATGGCGGCGTGCAACTGGGGCGTACTGCCGTGCTGCGGTCGCTGCGCCCACTCTCATCCGACAAACACCGGATACTCACTATTCCCCTGGGGCGCTGGCAGTGCATCAGGGAAAATGTTAACCGCAAGGAGACCGATGAAGATGGTGATTACCGCGCGTAAGACCGTGACGGTATGTGCTGCGCTGACAGCAGCCGTATTACTCACTGGATGTGGCCTGACGCAGAAAGTGTCAGAGGGTACGAAAGCCGTCGCCACGTCCATTTTTTACAAGCAGGTGAGGACGTTACACCTTGATATCCGGGCTCGCGCAGCGCTGAACGTCAACGACGACGGCATCCCCCTGCCCACGATGATACGAATCTACCAGTTGAAAGACCGTAAGGCATTTGATGGTGCGGACTATAAGGCGCTCTCTGCCGGTGACGCCCTAGTGATAAAGGCTGACCTGCTGGCGGAAAAGGATATTCGGCTGAAACCCGGCGAAGCCGTACAGATTGATATGCCAATGGAGGAGACCGCGCAGTACGTGGCGGTGGCCGCTATGTTCCTGTCACCGGACCAGACCCGTAATACCTGGCGGGTAGTCATTCCCCGCAAAGACCTTGCCCCTGATAAAGCGCGTCTGATTGAAGCGGGTGATAACCGGCTGACGCTGCTGCCCGTGAAGGAGAAATAACATGCGCCGTCCGTCGCTGTACGAAAAACTCTATGGACATTTTGCTGGTGGTCTGCCCCTGGAGCAGGTCAACGAAGAAAACCAGTACATTCTGTCGGTGCTGGATAACCTGCAGCGGGTGCTCAACACTCGGGCCGGTTCGGTGGCGCATCTGCCGGACTATGGCCTGCCGGATATGACACACATTCTGCAGGGGATGCCCGGCACAGCGCATGAGCTGAAAACCACCCTGGCCACTGTGCTGCTGAAATACGAGCCGCGCATTCAGGATATTCATGTGGTGATGCTGGAGCAGACCCAGCCCGGTGAACTGCGCTACGCCATCGAGGCTGAGATGCCGGACGGTGAACTGGTACGCTTTGGCACTGAATTTATGCCGGAAGGTAAAGTCCTGCTCCGTCACCTGAAACAACAACGAATACTCCCCTCCTGATTAAAGGTACTGACGCTATGTTTTCCCGACACCTGCCCGTTCATGCGGGCCAGGACCCGCGCGCGTGGTCTGAATACACGCAACTGCGCGATGAACTGAGCAAGCTGACTCATCCTGCGAGACCCGACGTGGATTGGGGCAGGGTAGAGCAGCTGTGCGTGACCCTGTTTCGTCACAACGGTACCGACCTGCAGACGGTAGCGTGGTTCTGCTGTGCCCGCCTGCAGCGCTCCGGTTTACCCGGTCTGTCGGAGGGGCTGGAGCTGGTGGATTCGCTTATCACGCACCAGTGGAGTGTCATGTGGCCGCCCCAGATGCCGGTGCGTAAGGACATTCTGGTGTGGCTCAGTGACCATCTGATGCTGAGCCTGCGCCGGTTTACCCTCAGTCACCAGGACCTGCCTGCTATTTATCGTCTTGAGCAACAACTGCGGCACCTGTGTGACCTGCTGCAGCGTCTGGTGCTTCGCCAGGTGAGTAAAATGGATGCGCTGCTGCACTGGATGCATGCGGCGGTGGTGAGGCTGGAGAACACTAAAGATACCCCCTTGCCCCCGGCCGTTGAGTCTTCATACCTGCATACCTCCCGTGCGATACCGGAGAGTATCGGGCAACCCTGTGGCAACAGTGAACCGGTGGTACTGGTGGTGAGGGATGACGGCACACAGCACATCACGCAGACCTCCATCCTGAAGCGTCATCGTCGTGGCGTGTGGACGGGATTTGCTGGTGGCGTTGCGGCCACCCTGCTGCTCACGGGGCTGAGCGCCTGGGGCTGGCAGCACTGGCAGGGCAATCAGCCGGAAACCCTGATTGGCGCGTCGCTCTCGCCGCTGCCGATGGTGCTCTCTTTCTCAGAACAGGGGGCAATGATTGAAGATAACGCAGTTGCGTTGCAGTCACAGGGGCGTGTTATCACGGAACGCACGCGTCGTCAACTGGATGCGGTGGCAGGGCTTTCCCCGTCATGGGCGCAGGACTACGGCTTCGCCCTGGTGGCGCAGACGCAGCGCCTGTGGCCGCATCAGCCGGAAACGGCAGTGCTTGTGAAGCAGTGGCAGCAGCAGGTGGAGGCAAATGCTCTACCGGAAGCCCGACTACAGGGCTGGCATCAGGCCATGATGCAACTGCAGTCGCTGACGGAGAAACTCAACAGCACCGATACACAGCGAGGGAAATACCTCACGGTTTCGGAGCTGAAATCCTCGGTGTTTGCTATCACGCAGACGCTGAGCCAGAACGTGCCGCTGGAAGAACAGTTACGCCAGTTGTCACAGCAAAAAAACGACAACGGCAGTCAGACAGTGACGGCGCAGCATCTTCAGCAATTGCAGAGCCGTTACGCACTGATAACTCATGCGGATTGAGTGACTGAATAATGAAAATGAAACCGAATTCATCATCAGTGGGTGCTGCAAAAAAACCGCTACGCGTCGTAATCACTATGTGCACTGGACGCTGGCAGAAATTGCCTTTGTTGAAGCAGGATGCCGCTGTTTCTTAATAATCCGGCGCAGCAGCAGACTACTGCTATCTCTCACCGAAGAAATACCGGAGTAAAAGGATAGTGTTAACATAGAAACAGAATTTGTCTGGAGATAGCGGGTCAAGAACTGCATGAACGGCCTAACTATCTTGATAAACTAGATTGAAATCTAAGGGGAATTCAGTTGGAAGTAGAAATGTGGGATGGTGGCTTACAAGCGCAAGAAGTGGTAGCTATCGAGAAAATAAAGGCTGCATTTTCCGATAATTTATCCAAGTCTGACAAGCCTGTTCGTGGAGGTTCTATTGGCGAGCAGCTACAAAGCTATGGTTATACCGGCAACGGAATGTTCCCCTGGAAAGGTTATGCAGGTTTTCGTTTTGTTGAGGCAAAAAAAGAAGGTGAATTCGATTTAGTCATTGTTACGCATTGCAATGTGATCATAGTTGAGTTGAAGGACTGGAACCATCAGCCTGTAACTGCGCGCGGGGAGACTTGGTATAAGGGTGATAAGAACATGGGACGCTCGCCAGTAAGCGTGACTCGTGGCAAAAAGTTCACGCTGGACAACAAACTCAAGCGTCTGACAGATCGTTTTACGAACAAAGGCTATGTTCCATTTGTACATTTCTTTGTTGTGATGACTGGCAATGCGGACTTCAGTGAGTTACCGGAAGAACAACTTCACCATACGATCTCGTTAACAGATTTTCTTAAATTTGCTGATCGCAACACATTCAACAACTACTTCAGACCCCATCCAGGCTCCCAGGTTCTAAACAAAGATTTTCCCCTTTTTGATAACCTTTTCTTAGGACCTCAGACAGCGCCAAAAGCCCTGAGGGTTAATGGATTCGAAGCTAAGGATATGATTTTCGAACATCCTAAAAAGGTGTATCGGGAATACCTGGCAAAATCAGAAATATCAGCAAATAGCGAAGCATTACTCAGAGTATGGAATTTCCGGAATATCCAAGGGACGAAAGCGTACACGCCGGAAGGAAGAGCTGAGATCGTTTCACGTGAGCGGGAAGTGTTACAGCACATCAATCACCAGAACCGGGATCTGTATAACCACTGTCTGAGGTCTCTGACGAGTTTTCAGAAAGACGAAGTGACGGCCGAGTACAGCGAAGTCTATGAACTTCCACCGGGTCATGTTCGGTTTAACGAATTCATCGGAAAGTATGGAAAGGCGTTTTCAGACCTGGACCGATTGAATGTGGTCAAACTGCTCATTGCGAAGTTTAGCGATCTCCATGAGATGAAAATTGCGCACAGGGATATCGCTGATCACAGTTTGTGGATTTCACCTTCAAAAGAAGTCGCCCTTTCGAACTTTATTTCGGCATATCATCGACCAACTGGAACGGTCGGAGATTATCGTAAGCTTTTATCCGTGGGCGCTGTCGAGGTAAAAGACATGCTTGATGGGGGCGAACTTACGCCTTTTCAGCAGGATGTTCATGCTCTGGGCCTTGTAGCGTGGCACTTATTAAACGGTAAGCGCATGTCGCCAAAGAGTCTGGAGACAGTACAGGAGAGTATGTTAAACAGCCAGCACTGGTATTCAGATGTATTACTGGATGCTGTTGCTGCAAAATTTGCTTCCGCGACGGATTTCTTTGATGCCCTTAAACAAGCTGAACCTGCAGGCAAGGTGATCCCAACATTTGATGATACTGAGCTTGACCCTTACAGGCATGCTATTAACCACTCTCGTCAGTATCGGGAAGATGAAGACTTTCTGGTAGAAACATCTGATAAAGAAGTCTATATCTCGGATGGACGGCTGGTGAAGGCGTGGCTGAATGTTGGTGGGCAAGGAGACGATTCATCAATAAACTTCCAGGTTTTGAAGTTTTTAAAACAGGTGGAACAGCTTTCTTTAGTTAAACCAACGTATCTGCCTGAAATTCGTGAATTTGGTATCGCATCTAAATCATCGAGCCTGTATATGGTCACGGATCAGGTACATGGAGAGACTTGGGACAAAATGGTGGTCTCAGATGATGAAAAAATCGATCTCATTGATAAGTTTGTCGCCGCAGTTGAGCATTTGCACAGTCTTGGTGTTTCTCACGGGGACATCCACCCTGGCAATGTGATGCTTGGGACGGAGGGGCGATCGCTTTTTCTCATCGATATCCCCGATTTTTCACTGTCGGGTGACGAACCTAAAAACCACAGCTACAGTCCTGAATATATTGATAATTGTACTTCCTTTGAACGCGATAACTATGCAGTGATGAAGATGTCCTGCGAGTTGTTAGGTTTGTCCTGGGGGCATGAATCAGACCTTTACCCGACCGTTGCGAATGCCATCCGGGCTGAACTGGAAGATCCGATTTTTGGGTTTAAGGATTTAGGCCGGTTTAAAAAAGCGATAGACAGTTATGACCTGGCGTCAAAACAAGCTCTGATAGAGATTACAGCAGGAAACGCCGATGAAATAATCTCTGTTCTGCCTGATAACGGGCATCTGTATGTCAAAGTTGAGCCAAATCGTAAAGAACCAGCTGAAGTAAAAGTCACTTTCACCGGGATTGGGGGCAGTTTTTCTGCAATGTTCAGCAAAGAACAGAAGGCGCTGCTTTATGGCTTTAATCCAAGGGCTCGCTCATCAATTCGTAAGCAAGATATTGATGAAAGCCAGTTCGAAATTGGTACCGGCATAAGGATTATTCCCGGCAGCCCGCAGAATATGTCGGCGTTGGCAGTATTACTTAATGAAGAAGAATCTTTTTCCCGGGCAATCGAGTTGATTGCCGCATCTGAAGACGTTCAGGCACAGGATCCGCTTACTCTTCAGTTAAAAGATGCCTTTGCAAGACTTGATAAGCAGTCTCTGGAGCCTGCTTTAAAAGAAGTGTTGGAAATCCAGACGGTGAAGTTGTGGCGCGCCATTCTGGATACTGAAACAGAATCGTATCCAAACATTGAGGTCAGTGGTGAGGTAGTCCCTGTTGCAGATGCTCATGGGGAGTTACTCATCCCTTACTCTGCAGATGTTGATCCTCTTGGCGCTTTCAGGAGTAGCGATGAAGTTGAAGCCTTACAGGTTGATCAGGAAGGGGTTGAGCGATTTATTGGTGAGGTGTCACTTAAGAAGTCAGAGCTCAAAGAGATTCGACTGGTCAAAGCGCGTTCAGCGGCCTACAGATTGAAAGATTCTGATATTGTCTTCTTTCGCACAAAGCAGGATCGAGCTTCTTATCAGAAGCGTAAACGAGCGCTGGAACGACTCCTCGATCGAGAAAGTGTGCTGCCTGACTTAATTGATCTGTTCGACCCATCCTGCAAACAGGTTGCTCAAAATTATGATATCACTGTCAGCGATGCCGATTTTGCCAGATACGATCGTGAAGACCAGCACGGAAACAGGATCAGTCTGAATGACCAGCAAAGAAAGGCGTTTAACATACTGGTTAATAATGGCCCTCTATCCTTGCTGCAGGGGCCTCCGGGGACCGGTAAAACCGAGTTTATCGCGGCCTTTGTCCACTACCTGATTGAGAAACAGAACACCAAACGCATTTTATTGGTTAGTCAGTCACACGAGGCTGTGAATACAGCGGCCGAGCGCATCAGAAAGCACTGTTCCCGACTTGGTACAGAGCTGGACGTCGTCAGATTCAGTAACCGTGAAGGGGCCGTTTCTCCTGGCCTGAAAGATGTGTATTCAAACGCAATCACAACGGAGAAGCGCGAACTGTTCAATGCTGAAATTAAGTACCGCGTTGAATCGTTGAGTGAAGCCATTGGTTTGGAACCGGGGTTTATTTCTGGTGTCGTGCTTGCGGAGCTAAGGTTGTTCAAGCAAATAGATCACCTTGAGAAATTACTCTATCAGGTTAACGAGTTAACTGATCCAAAAGAGCTCAAGGAGCTGAAAGATATTTCACTTGAGCTCGATTTTTCGATCCGCTCTAGGTTGAGCCAAGAGTATGGGATAAACTTGGACAAAGACGCTAAGGTCTCTGCAGCAAAAGAAATTCTGATTTCCAAGTTGTGTAAGGAGTATGGCGTCAGACCTGATGAGGCAAGACGAGTAAAGGCATTAGCTAAAATATCCCGGGATATGCAGGATGCTATGTCGGGAGAGCGAGTGAACCTTGACGAGTTTTATTCACGCTCCAGGCAGTTAGTGGCTGGTACATGCGTCGGTATTGGACAGGGGCACATTGGCATCCAAGAGAATATCTACGATTGGGTGATCATTGATGAAGCTGCGCGCTCGATTGCGAGTGAACTTGCTATTGCGATGCAGTCGGCGAGACGCGTCCTGTTAGTTGGAGACCATCTGCAGCTTCCACCACTGTACTCAGATGCTCACAAGGCGGCATTAGCGAGGAAATTGGGTATCAATAATTCTCGCACTGAAATTGATGAGGTATTACGAAGTGACTTTGCGCGTGCCTTTAACTCTACTTATGGTGCGCAAGCTAGTGCAGCTCTACTGACTCAATATCGTATGGCTCCACCAATTGGTGAACTTGTATCAAAGACCTTCTATGAAGGGAAGCTTCGAAATGGAGAGCGAGCAATTCCTGATGTCTATCAGCATGCACCAGAAGCTTTATGTAGCGTAGTGACCTGGCTGGATACTGCTACCCTGGGCCATCGGGCCCACCATCTTGAAGATCGTGGAACAAGTATTTACAACCGAAGCGAAGCTGACGAGATTATTTCTGTACTTAAACAGGTGTCAGAGAATGAAGAATTCGTCGCTCAGCTTTCAAAGCTCGTTAACAAAGATGAAGCCGCTATCGGAGTAATTTGTATGTATGCCGAACAAAAGCGGTTGCTACGTCAGAAATTCAATCAGGAAATCTGGAGCGACGGCTTTAAGGATATTGTTAAAATTGACACGGTTGACAGTTATCAGGGCAAGGAAAATCGTATCATCATTTTATCTCTGACGCGTTCGGATAAACAACATAGCCCAGGTTTCTTACGCGCTCCAAATCGTGTCAATGTAGCAATGTCACGAGCAATGGATCGCTTATTAATCGTTGGCAATGCCGATGTATGGAAGGGAAACAATAAAGAGCGGCCATTAGGCTCCGTTGTTCGCTATATGGCTGAACGAGGTCAGGACGCTGGATATGTGTTCCTCTCAGCTCAGC
The DNA here is from genome assembly GCF_024809935.1 of Serratia sp. BIGb0163. Taxonomy (NCBI): domain Bacteria; kingdom Pseudomonadati; phylum Pseudomonadota; class Gammaproteobacteria; order Enterobacterales; family Yersiniaceae; genus Serratia; species Serratia sp. BIGb0163. The sequence continues at coordinate 2,233,900 of NZ_JANUDZ010000001.1, read as the reverse complement.
AGGGAGGGAAAAAGAAATGATATCTGATAACAAAGTAACCTATCACGAGGTTGACTTCTTACTTCCTGCGCAAAGGTTTAACATTCAGTTTTCATATGTTTCCCAGAAAGGGTTGCCATTTATCCGGGAATTTGTTCTGAGACTTGTTCATGTAGCCTCAATGAGCAAAGCACAAATATCAACCTATTTCGGCCTGAGCCACCGTGAGACAGAGGAGGCGATCTCAGATCTTGTGCAACGTGGAGAACTTACGCTCTCCTCAGACGGCAGACTGACATTAACCGACAAATCAAATGGATATTTTTCTGAGGTTGGAGAGATGCCGCACCTTTCAACTGTCCAAGATAGTGGAGGTACCTTATCATTTGATTTAGCTACTTTTAGTTGCTTCAGCAACCAAAATGTCCAGGACCACTGGAGGGGAGGGATATCATTAAAGGTTGATGACAATAATATTTCTCAAAGTGAGAGGTTGGTTGAGAAACACTTTCAGTATCAGTTTAATCAGATCCTGGATAAAGGCTACCTGTCTCACTTACAAGTTCAGGGCGGAAAAGAGCAGCCTTCTATTTATACCGTTAATTCTGTTAATAAACTCCGGCAATTTCCGCTACGTTTAACAACTGAGTTTAAAATGGATAACGATGGTAAGGCTGTCGAGCGTGAAGACTACGAATACTTAAATAGCTCTGAATGTGTTCATGAGTTAATGGCTATTGAAATATCAAGGCTATTACGGCTTAACAATACCATGAGTATATTTAAGGGCATGGTATCACTCAATGATGAAAATACGCTTAAATTATTTGACTCAAAAACTAATCAGCTTAATCCAGCTTTTATTAAGGATATGCAGGCCCTGGAAGAATACTCTGCCTCAGGCAGAACGACTTTCTTAGGCCCAATATACGCTAAAAATAATTGGGCAAAGCTGCAAAAAACTTTGGCACCGGTGATCGGGCAGCGTATCAAAGACAAAGCTGATCATGGCAGTAGTCATTTCATGTGGATCGCACCATCAGATCCATACTGGTCAAAGAGCGAATGCTTTATCTCTAGCTTGAGTGATTTTATTCATAAGTCGAGTACTAAAGATAAGCAGTTATATAAACCTGTATTATACGTACCAGTCTCAGATGATGATTCTAGAGTAGCCAAGCAATGGATGTATGAACTTGGACAATTCCACGAGTATGCTAAAGGGATTATTGAAGGATTGTTAGATGGTAATGTTGAGATCCTTCATCTCGATAATGAATTATCTGTTGTTATCTATCATATTTCTCAACCAGAAACTTTGCCAGTGACTATGCCATTGGGTTTTATAACAACTAACAAAGAGTCGGTAAAAATTATTGGAACGCTGATTACTGAATATATTAAAAGTAGCTCTGCTTTTGATAAACCACATGATTGTGGTTCTATTTCATCAATAGTTCGAAATCGTTGAACGGCTGGCATCAGAAGTAACAATAATCCTCCTGAATTAAGGACGTTTGATTATGTTTTCCCGAAACCTGCCCGTTCATGCGGGCCTGGATCCCTGCGCATGGCCTGAATACACGCAGGTGTGCGACGAACTGAGCAAGCTGACCCACCCGGCCAGACCCGACGTGGACTGGTGGAAAGTGGCACAACTGTGTGCCCCCTGTTTCGCCATAACGGCAGCGACCTGCAGACCGCCGCCTGGTTCTGTTGCGCTCCGGTTTACCTGGTGAGAGCATTATTCGCGTCACACCAGACGACCTTGAACATGTGGTTTTTACACTACCACCAGTATCGACTGGAGTTAACCATGATCAGACATATTCTGTTTATCACGTTCACTGACGAGGCGTCAGTGGAACAAATACTGGCCGTCAGATCAGCATTTCTGGAGATCCCCGATCGGATTGAAGGCGTTATAAGCGTGGAATGGGGCATCAATGATAGCCCCGAAGAGAAGAATACGGGGTTTACTCACTGTGTGATGATGACATTTGCGGATGAAGCTGCTCGTCAGCGCTATCTGCCGCATCCGGCCCATGAGGCGCTGAAGGTTATCTTCAGGCCCGTTCTGCGGGACATCATCGTACTGGATTATACCCTGAACCCCTGATTTATTTTTTTTCTGTAGATTGATAACCTGATGGATTTGAGTGAAATGGCACAGACGATGACGGATGACGCAAAACGCATTATGGGTGCATTCAGAGAAGCACCGGTCATGACGTTACAGGCAGTCACCACCATGACAGGCCTGAGTGAGCACACCACGCGATTTATCCTGGAGCAGTTGCGGCAGGCCGGGTGGGTTCTTGACAGGCATGAGCGCTGGAGTCTTGCTGAGGGGGATAACATCCCCGTTTTTAATGACGCAGATAGGTACTGAAGTCATACACCAACTACCGGGCAGGAATGAGGTTGCCGTCAGGGTGATGGCGAGAAGGCTGGGCCTGAAGAAATCCCGGGAAAGCACAGCCGGATTTCGCCCCTGGAGCGCAGAAGAGTGGGCGTTGCTGGAAAAAATATGCATCTCAGTGTTGCTGAGCAACAGGCCACGCTGTTCCCCGACAGGACCAATCGGGCGGTAGAAAAAGCGCGGGAGCGACTTTTACGCAGAAAAAACAAGTGTGAGCTGGATTGACGAAAATATTCGTCGTCAGGTTCCTGTTAACAGAGCGGGGATTAGTCTTCTTGAAGCATCACTAACCGATTGAAAAGTTGTGGTACTCGTTGTGTGTACTTGTTTTTTTATAAAGAACCTTAATTTGCAGGCGTTATTTCAATGAACATGATGTATTACACGATTTCAGCAGGGATTCTTACTTTTATTACCATGCTGGTTGTGATGGTGGTATATAGCAGAAAATTAAAAAATGCCAGGGCGGACGCTGCTGATAAAGCAGCACGGCTTGAACGTTATGCGCCTATCGTTAACGCTGAGTCTGAAGCTATTAGTATCGTGGAACTTGCGAAAGCGGCTGCGCATGAGATAGAAATTGAATCACAGCGCATTCTGGATGAAGGAAAAATAGAAGCAGCTAACATTATTTCTGTTAGTAAGCAAGGGGCGAAAGAGATTATTACCCGTGCCGATAACATTCTTTCTGATGCGCAGGTTGCCGCTCGTCGTCTGAACAGCGATGCGCTGGCCGCTGTGGAAACGCAAAGCACCAGGCGAACTGAAATTGAAAAGCAGATTGATGAGCTGCGCACTTCATATCGTGATAAAAAAGTTATCTTCGACGAACTGGAAGAAGCATTATCCATCTATAAAGACGACATGGATTTTGCCGAAATGGGATTCTATGCGCCGCATTTTGAATTTGATACATCTGCGATTTTCCAGGATGCAATACGTGCCAACCGCCAGCGTCAGAAAGACATGTTACGTGTGAAGACCGCGCTAGGAGCCATCTATTGCAACACGGAATGGATTGTACACGGCTCGAAGTCTGAAGGTAAGAAGATGACCACACGCGGCATTAACATGACTGCCCGTGCGTTTAACGGTGAATGTGATGCAGCCATTGCTAACACCACCTTTAAGAACGTCGCCACCATGGAATCACGTATCTATAAAGCTTTTGATGTATTAAACAAGCTGAACGAAGTGAATCAGATCCATATCAACCACGCTTACCGCGATTTGAAAATTGAAGAACTGCAGCTCACTTTTGAATACCGCGCCAAAAAGCAGGAAGAAAAAGAAGAACAACGAGAAATCCGTGCCCAGATGGCCGAAGAGCGTAAAGCCCAGGCTGAGATTGAACGAGCCATCCGTGAAGCCGAAGAGGAAGAACGCCGAGCACAGAAAGCCCTGGATAAAGCGCGTAAAGAAATGAGCGAGAAACTGGCAAAAATGACCGCTGAGCAGGCGTCAAAATATCAAGATAAAATCGACGCATTGGAAGAGGCCCTGACTGAAGCGGAGCTGAAAGGACAAAAAGCCCTGAGCATGGCGCAGCAGACCAGACGCGGCCATGTATACGTGATATCTAATATTGGTTCTTTTGGAGAGGACGTCTTTAAAATTGGTATGACGCGTCGACTTGACCCACAAGATCGCGTGGACGAATTGGGTAGTGCTTCTGTACCGTTTATGTTTGATGTCCATGCCATGATCCACAGTGATGATGCCCCTGCTATGGAAAGTTCACTTCACCAGCATTTCAGCGAGAAACGCACCAACTTAGTTAACAAGCGCAAAGAGTTCTTTAACGTGAGCCTGGCGGACATTAAAGCCGCGGTGTTTGATGTGGCGGGTAATGATGTCGACTTTATAGAAACGGCCAGTGCTCAGCACTACCACGAAACGAAGGCAATTCGTAAACAGCAGGCTGCAGAAGCCACCGTGGCGAAAATTGAAGTGAAACAATCCCGATTTGCGGAAACCCTTTAATCCTCTGGCTTCCGCATTCTGCTTATGAAGTCCTGAAGTCGATTTTCAGAGCAGTCCAAATCGTGGATACTCTCGTGCTGAGCTGCGGGAGCAGCACCGTTAGTGCTGGTGATGTTGATTAGAACATAACGATAAAAGGACGCCCGGCCACAAAGGCTGAGCGTCCAAGATTATTCTTTTATTTTTTCTTTGATGTAATAGTAATATTAATTAAGGATCAATTAGGCAGAGAGCCCGCCAGATTCTTCGCTGAAACACTGCAGTTGGATTGTTCAGTTACAACAGGAGCTTGCTCTATAGCAGTCATCACTACAGGTGGCCCAGAGCCATGCTGGATATTCAGAAACGACGACAGCATGGTGCGCAAGGTTTCCGGACTGGTGTTTTCAGCCAGAAGCGCAGCCAGTACCGACGGCAACCGGCTGTCAATCTCGCCCAGCGCTATACCAGCCAGTAACGCCGTTCGTGATAATTCACCGCGATCGCCGCGATGATGTGCCTCAATCCTCGCATCAGCAAAACGTTCGCTGGCATGCGTATCAGGGCGAAGGTAAATCAGTACCTTTCTGCGGTTCATTAGACATCCTTATTAACCCAATGCTTTCAGACCGTGAACCAGTGCGAATTGCGGATCCGGTGCCACAAAGAAACGATCTTCGCGCAGGTTAACATGGGTGCGAATGGCATCAGCCAGCAGACAGGCTCCACCACCAACCACCGCGACATGGGTATAACCTTTGAAACGATCAACCGCTTCCAGTACCCGCGCACGATAACGCGCAATACCGTTGTGGATAGCCTGCTTAATGCTATCGACATCACGGGGATCGTTGATATTGTTCGCCAGGTACGTATCGTCGAACCGTTTGATAATCAGCCGGTCCACGTTGTAACGGGATGGCGACATACCGGCTTTACGTAAAGCCTTCTGCACTTCATCGGTCACCAGCGATACGCCTAACGTGGGATCGCCGTAGATACGTGATACCGAAGACATCTGGCCCGCTACCTGCGAGATATCAAGCGTTGTTCCGCCGAGATCAACTATCAATACCGAGTTGGATGCCGAGAGTTGATCGCACAACGCAATCCCGGCAGGAATGGACTCCGGACGCACGGTAACGCGGGTGATGGTAAACAGGTGACCGTTATTCAGTTCCACAGGTTGCAGCAGACTCTGTTTCTTGCGCTCAATGTTATCGAGTCGGTACTGGGCGTCTTCGTCGTAGAACTCCGCCAGCGGCAGTGTCACCACGATATCCACGCACTGTGGTGCAAGCCCACTGGTTCGTAGCGCGTGATGGACTGCAACGGCATTGAGCGGACTGTACTGCCATTCGATATTACTGGTGGTGAGTGAATCCGGAGAAATCAGGTCGAATGAATATTTCTCTTTGCCTGCTGTGTAGTTGAACGGCTTACCGTTGCCAAATGTGGCTGACCATCCGCGTTTGAAGCTGTTAGGGCTGATGTGGGTAAAGGTTTTGCCGTGCTGTTCCCACAGCATCTTGATATGAGTTGAGCCGTCGTCAATAAAAATGCGCATAAATGCACCTCTTGTTGAGTCAAATGTGAGTTGAAATTGAGACTTTCTGCGTGGTCACGAGCATAAATGGTGCTGAATGAGCTATCCCAGAGTCTATGTTGAGAAAAACGGAGGTTTGTTGATGTTGGGGAGGTTAAGGCAGTGGCTGATGGGGCGGTTACACACGAGCAATTGAGCGGTATGAATCGTAGGAAAGGGGCGCCCAGTCTTGAAAGCCAGGCGTCCGGGTTATGCCGTTTTCTTTTCTGCGCTGGTGGCAAGATTGTCAATGTAGTCTGCGTACCATTGCATCATTTCACGTCGGCTTTCGAGATATTGGGCGTGGTTGTATGTGCCACGTATACTGTTTTTGTCCAGATGGGCCAGTTGCATTTCGATCCAGGCAGAATTAAAGCCCTGCTCATGCAAAATGGTGCTCATGGTATGTCGAAAACCGTGACCCGTTGCTTTCCCCTGGTAACCCAGGATTTTGAGGACCTTGTTTATAGTGGCTTCACTGATGGGTTTGTTAACATCATTTCGGCCAGGGAACAGCAAGCGAAATTGGCCTGTGAGGGACTGTAGAGCACGTAATATAGTGATCGCTTGCTGTGATAATGGGACCAGATGCATACGCCGTTTCTTCATACGGGATTTTGGTATGGTCCAGAGCGCATTATCAAAATCGAACTCGCACCATTCAGCAGCCCGTAATTCAATCGTCCGAAGACCGGTAAGAAGCATCAGTTGTGTTGCGGCACCGGTGACCGGTCCCTGATAACTTCGTAGTTTATGAATAAATGCCGGGAGTTCGTCATGACTAAGGTGGGGGAAATGCGATGTTTCGGGGGTTGCCAGTGTACAGGCCAGATCCGCAATAGGGTTTAGCGTGGCACGTCCGGTTGCGATGGCGTATCGGAATATTTGGCTGCAGTAGCGTCGTATCTTTCCCAATTTGACCAGCGCGCCACGTTTTTCGATGCAACGAAATACGGTGAGCATTTCCAGGGGGACAATGTCGGTGACAGGACGGTTACCTACGGCAGGGAAGATGTCTTTCTCAAGCGCATCTAAAGCCCAGTCGGCGGTATTTTTAGCCCAGGTGGTGGATTTGTGCTGATACCATTCTAGAGCCAGGGCTTTAAACGTGTTTTCAACGGAAATTTTACGTGTAAGTTTATCGCGCTTTTTCTTCTCACCCGGGTCTTGCCCATCGGTTATTAACTTTCTGGCGTCATCACGACGACTACGAGCGTCAGCAAGAGAAATGTCAGGATATACACCGATGGATAATTTTTTCTCTTTACCGCCGAAATAGTACTTCATTCTCCAGTAGCGTGAGCCATTGGGTTTGACGAGCAGGTAAAGGCCGCGTTCGTCGGAGAGCTTATATTCTTTCTCTTTTGGTTTGCAGGTCTCTACCTGCCTGGCGTTCAGTGGCATATGGGGGCCCCAAGAAATCGTTGAACTGGAAGAGCCCCAAAAATGGCCCCCACCTTGTAGTTGATTTAGGTGGAAGTATAGAGAATTGGGTGGAGCTCAGCTATGAGTAAAATCAATGATATCAGGGTTTCTAGCGAGGGAAGGTGGAGTTCGGTGGAACTCCATCGACTTGAGTTTGGCTCCTCTGACTGGACTCGAACCAGTGACATACGGATTAACAGTCCGCCGTTCTACCGACTGAACTACAGAGGAATCGTGTGAACGGGGCGAATAATAGCGGGGTGGTGCGGCTTTGTCAAAGCACTAAACTGCAAGAAAAGCGCGTTTGCTGATGGAATGAGCATGTTGCGTTGTTTTTCGGCACTCATCCTGTTCAATCACGCTGTTTATCACCACAAAATCCCCGACTTCCTGGTTGCACCTGCCATTGCACGCTTCTGGTGCGCAAGGGGAGAGGCACCTGGCGAGCAGCAGAAAGATTTTGCCGCGAATTTGCCACTTGATCCCCCCGCTGCGCCTTCTGACGGCAGCAAACCTCCGCGTTTTGCCTCTGATATGTAGGATGAATGAACAGAAAATATGTATTGGCCGTCACAATGGCTGGATTTTTGCTTACCTAAATTCGGGTAATGCGACTGCGCTCTCGCGCAAATTATTTTCCCCGTCTACACATAAAGTGACTGCTCCACGCCCCTGGGCGTTTCGCTAAAACAGTGCTGAGGAATACAACAATGTCATCGAAACTTATTAAAAGTCCGCTCGCTGCTCTGCTTATCGGTTGTTTAGGTTCTGCTTTTTATGCTCAGGCGGATATTGTTATTGGCGTCGCCGGGCCGTTCTCCGGGCCGAATGCGACCTATGGCGATCAGTACTGGCGTGGTGCCTCGCAGGCGGCAGCGGATATCAACGCCGCCGGTGGGATTAAAGGGGAAAAAATCAAACTGGTGCAGGGGGATGACGCCTGCGAACCCAAACAGGCGGTCTCGGTCGCCAACCGGTTAGTGGATCAGGACAAGGTCGCGGCGGTGGTCGGGCACTTCTGCTCCTCCTCCACCATGCCGGCCTCCGAGGTGTATGACGAAGCCGGAATTATCGCCATCACCCCCGGATCCACCAACCCGCAGATCACCGAACGCGGCATGACCAACATGTTCCGCATGTGCGGCCGTGATGACCAGCAAGGGGTGATAGCCACCAACTACATGCTCAATACCCTGAAAGCCAAACGCATTGCGGTGATCCACGACAAAGACACCTACGGCCAGGGGCTGGCAGATGCCGCCAGGGCCGAGATGAACAAGCGCGGCGTGAAGGAAGTGCTGTATGAAGGGTTGTCACGCGGTGAAAAAGACTTCAACGCGCTGGTGACCAAAATCGCCTCGGTCAAACCTGACGTGGTCTATTTCGGTGGTTGCCATCCAGAGGCTGGGCCATTGGTGCGCCAGATGCGTGAGCAGGGTGTGACCGCCAAGTTCTTCTCCGGTGACTGCATCGTGACCGAAGAGCTGGTGACCGCTGCCGGTGGGCCGCAGTACACCAACGGAGTGCTGATGACATTCGGCAACGATCCGCGCCAAATTCCTGAGGGCAAGGCGGTGATCGCCAAGTTCCGCGCCAGCGGTTTTGAGCCGGAAGGCTACACCCTCTACTCCTATGCTTCAATTCAGGCAATCGCCGCAGCCTTCAGCGCTACCGGCGGCAAAGACAGCGCCAAGGCCAGCGAATGGCTGAAATCGCATGATGTGGATACCGTGATGGGCAAAAAGGCCTGGGACAAGAAAGGCGACCTGAAGGTATCGGATTACGTGGTCTATCAATGGGACGATAAAGGCAAATATCACCAACTCTAATCAGCCCGAAGGCTCAGGTTTTTCCTGCCCGCATGGGGCTGGATTGACATGATTGACAAGCGGATCCGCGTGTTCGGCGGATCCGCGCCGATACTTCCCTTGGGCCGCGTCTGCACTAGTTTGCGGTCCCACCAGGCGAGACTGCTCATTATGGATGTTTTCTTTCTGCAACAGTTGATCAACGGCCTGACGCTCGGCGCGGTTTACGGCCTGATCGCCATCGGCTACACCATGGTTTACGGCATTATCGGCATGATTAACTTCGCCCACGGCGAGGTGTACATGATCTCCGCCTACCTGTGCGCCATCGGGCTGGCGCTGCTGTCGTTCTTCGGCCTGCAATCCTTTCCGCTGCTGATCCTCGGCACGTTGGTGTTTACCATCGTCGTCACCGGGGTGTATGGCTGGGTGATAGAGCGGATCGCCTACAAACCCTTGCGCAATTCCACTCGTCTGGCACCGCTGATCTCCGCCATCGGCATGTCGCTCATTTTGCAAAACTACGCGCAAATCAGCCAGGGGCCGCGCCAGCAAGGGATCCCGACCTTGCTGGACGGCGTGTTCCGCCTCAACTTTGACGGTGGGGTGATCCAAATCACCTACACCAAGGTGTTTATCCTGGTCGCCTCACTGCTGGGCATGGCCATCCTCACTTACATCATTCAGCACACCCGTCTGGGGCGTATCTGCCGCGCCACCCAGCAGGATCGCAAGATGGCGTCCATTCTGGGCATCAACACCGACCGGGTGATCTCCCTGGTGTTCGTGATTGGTGCCGCCATGGCCGGGCTGGCGGGGGTGTTGATCACCATGAACTACGGCACCTTTGATTTTTACGTCGGCTTTATTATCGGCATCAAGGCCTTTACCGCCGCGGTGCTGGGGGGCATTGGTTCGTTACCCGGCGCGATGCTGGGCGGGCTGCTGCTGGGCGTGGCGGAGGCGCAGTTTGCCGGCATGGTGAACTCCGATTACAAAGACGTATTCTCCTTCGGTTTACTGGTGGTGATCCTGATTTTCCGCCCTCAGGGCCTGCTCGGTCGGCCAATGGTCGCTAAGGTTTGAGGGGAAAACTATGTCGCAATCTATGGTTCACCCAGGGCTGAACGTTAAACGCAGCCTGCTGGATGCGGTGCTGGCCGGGCTGATCGCTTTGATCGTCTTCGGGCCGATCGTCGGTATTGTTCTCAACGGATACAGTTTTAACTTTGAACCGCGCCGCCTGGCGTGGATTATCGCCGCGGTAATGGCCGGGCGGCTGTTGCTCAGCCTGTTCCTGCAAACTGCGCCGGGGCGGAAATTGTTGACGCGTTTTGACGGCGGCAATGACGGGGTGTATGTCCGGCCGATAGGGGCCAAAACCAGTCTGCGATGGATCATCCCGTTAATGGCGGTGATCGCGCTGCTGTTCCCGTTTGTCGCCACCAAGTACCTGCTGACGGTGGCGATCCTGGGGCTGATTTACGTGCTGCTTGGGCTGGGGTTGAACATTGTTGTCGGGCTGGCCGGGCTGTTGGATCTCGGTTATGTGGCGTTCTACGCCATTGGTGCTTATGGCCTGGCGTTGGGTTATCAGTATCTCGGGCTGGGGTTCTGGGCGATGTTGCCGCTGGGGGCGCTGATGGCCGCGCTGGCCGGTGCGCTGCTGGGGTTCCCGGTGCTGCGCATGCACGGTGACTATCTGGCGATCGTCACGCTGGGGTTCGGGGAAATTATCCGTCTGGTGCTGAATAACTGGATGTCGCTGACCGGTGGCCCCAACGGCGTCTCGGTGCCTGCGCCGACGATTTTTGGCCTGGAATTTGGCCGACGGGCGAAGGACGGCGGGGTGCCGATCCACGAATTCCTCGGTATCGCCTATAACCCCAACCTGAAATTTATCTTTATCTATGCGGTGCTGTTCCTGGTGGTGCTGCTGGTGCTGTACATCAAGCACCGGCTGACGCGCATGCCGATCGGCCGCGCCTGGGAGGCACTGCGTGAGGATGAAATCGCCTGTCGCTCGCTCGGGCTGAACCACGTTCTGGTGAAGCTATCGGCCTTTATGATGGGCGCCTCTACCGCCGGGCTGGCCGGGGTGTTTTTTGCCACTTATCAGGGCTTCGTCAACCCCACCTCATTCACCTTCTTTGAGTCGGCGCTGATCCTGGCGATCGTGGTGCTGGGCGGTATGGGCTCGACCATCGGCGTAGTGCTGGCGGCGTTTGTACTCACGGTGGCACCTGAGCTGTTGCGAAGTTTTGCCGAGTACCGGGTACTGCTGTTCGGCGTGTTGATGGTGGCGATGATGATCTGGCGGCCACGTGGGCTGGTGCGCATCAGTCGTTCCAGTTTTGCTCCGCGCAAGGGGGTAGAGCCATGAGCGACGCTATCTTGCAGGTTGAGCATCTGATGATGCATTTTGGCGGTATCAAGGCGCTGAATGACGTGAATCTGGCGGTAGAGCGCGGTTCCATCACCGCGCTGATCGGCCCCAACGGTGCCGGTAAAACCACGGTATTCAACTGTCTGACCGGTTTTTATCGCGCCACCGGCGGCGCGATCCTGCTCAATACCCACAAGCGGCCAACCGACGTGATCCAGGTGCTGGGGCAGAAATTCCACGCCGGTGACTGGGTTAACCCGAAACGCCTGGGCTCGCGCGTTTACTACAAAATGTTTGGCGGCACCCATCTGGTCAATCGCGCCGGGCTGGCGCGTACCTTTCAGAACATCCGTTTGTTCCGCGAAATGTCGGTGGTGGAGAACCTGCTGGTGGCGCAGCACATGCTGAGCAACCGCAATCTGATCGCCGGCGTGCTCAATACGCCGGGTTACCGCCGGGCCGAAAACCAGGCGCTGGATCGCGCCTTTTACTGGCTGGAAGTGGTGGAGCTGGTGGATTGCGCCAACCGGCTGGCGGGGGAGATGTCCTACGGCCAACAGCGGCGGCTGGAGATCGCCAGGGCAATGTGCACCACGCCGGAAATGATCTGCCTCGATGAACCCGCCGCCGGGCTAAACCCGGTAGAGACGGCGACGCTGAGCCGCATTATCCGTTTTCTGCGTCAGCACCACGGCATCACGGTACTGTTGATCGAACACGATATGGGCATGGTGATGGAGATCTCCGATCGGGTGATTGTGCTCGATCACGGTGATGTGATCGCCGAAGGCACGCCGAAAGAAATTCAGCACAACGATACGGTGATCGCCGCTTACCTTGGCGCGGACGAAGAGGAACTGGCGGGATGAGCAATGTGATGTTGGAGTTTCGCAACGTAGACGTGTTTTATGGCCCGATCCAGGCGTTACAGCAGGTCTCGTTACAGGTGAATGAAGGGGAAACGGTGGCGCTGATTGGCGCCAACGGCGCGGGCAAGTCGACGCTGCTGATGTCCATCTTCGGCCAGCCACGCATCAGCGGCGGGCAGATCCTGTTTCGTGGCGAGGATATCAGCCAGCGTTCCACCCATTACGTTGCCAGCAGCGGCATCGCTCAGGCACCGGAGGGGCGGCGTATTTTCCCGGACATGAGCGTGGAGGAAAACCTGTTGATGGGCACCATTACCATTGGCAATCGCTATGTGGATGAGGATTTGTTGCGCATGTTCGATCTGTTCCCGCGCCTGAAGGAACGGCGCAACCAGCGGGCGATGACCATGTCCGGCGGCGAACAGCAGATGCTGGCGATTGCCCGGGCGCTGATGAGCAGGCCCAAACTGCTGTTGCTGGACGAGCCGAGCCTGGGGCTGGCACCGATCATCGTCAAACAGATCTTCAGCATTTTACGGGAACTGACCCGTGGCGGCATGACGTTGTTTCTGGTGGAGCAGAATGCCAACCACGCGCTCAAACTGTCCGATCGCGGCTATGTGATGGTTAACGGCCAGATCCGCCTGACCGGCAGTGGTTCGGAGTTGTTAAACGATCAGGAGGTGAGGAAAGCCTATCTGGGCGGGGCCTAGAACTGGCGCTGGATCCAGCGCACGTTCAGCCGCACCAGTGCAATAATGCCGTTGGACAACATCCGCAGCCCGGTGGGTAAATCGCGGCGGCGGATATCCAGCAGCAACACGGTGCGCACCTGGTCGCTGTCGTTCCACACCTCGTGTTCGAAGGTATCGTCCCACAGCATAAATTCCCCCTCATTGAGCCGGTATTCCTGCCCGTCGACTTTCAATACGGCGGCGGGCAGACCATCGGCACCCTTGGGCATCGACAGCACCAGATAACCGCGCAGAATGCCACGGAACGGGCCACGGTGCGCCGGCACCTGTTTACCGGGGGCCAGGAAAGACAGCGAGGCGGAGAGCACATCCGGAGAGGAAGCGATCAGGCTGGCCAATAAGGGGCAGCGTGCAAGGTTGCGCGTTATCGGCTGGCCGTAGGCCTGCATGATAAACATGCGCCAGTCACGCGCGTCATTGGCGGAGATCGACGCCTGTTCGCTCATGATTTCGTGAAATCGCGGAATATTGTGCAGATCTTGCGCCAGGGTCAGTGCCTCATCACGGATCTGCGGCCATTGGGCGGTAAAACGCTGTGCGTCGGGGAACAGTTGGGCACTGTCGAGCACCGGCGCACCGCTGATGCGGCGATCGTAAATACGGCGTAATGCCAACACCGACCAATCATAGATAGCTGACATATGACCTCAATAAGCCTGACCCGAGTTCTCGCCGTCTGTTGATATCATTATTGTTTAATATGCGACCGCCGGACGATTAATTCACCGTTATATAAACGTTGGCCGCCCGGTTCGAAAGCCTGCGTCAGGCAATGAATGCCATCGGCAATCAGCGACTGCATCGGCTGGCGATAAGTGGTCAATTGGTAACTGGGGGAGGCGGCCAGTTCAATGTCATCAAAGCCCACCACGGCAATCGGTGTACAGCCCGGTGTGGCGCGGATGGCGTCGATAACCCCCACTGCCAGAATATCGTTCTCACAAAAAATCGCCTCAACCCGTTGTTCCGCCGGGGTGGTTGCCAGGTAGGCCGCAAAGGCTTCCATGCCGCACTGACGTTGATAATGCGGGGCCTGCAGCACCACGCTGACGTCGCGTTGTTTTTCCGCCAGCGCGGCGCGGAAACCGTCAAGGCGGCGTAACTGGGTGGATTCACTCACTGGCCCAGCCAGATAGCCCATGCGCTGATAATTTTGCGTCAGCAACAGTTCGCCAATTTCACGCCCGGCCTGATAGCCGTTAGTGGCCAACACCTGGATATAGGGGCTTTCGCTATAGCGATACAGCACCACCAGCGGAATATGGTGAATATCCTGTGCCAGCGTAATCAGCCGATCGTTGAGCAGGGTGCCGAGAAACAGCAGGCCATCCACCTGCATTTGATCGGCCAGCGTCAGCACCGATTCATAGTCGTGTTCCGAGGTGATATTCAGCAGCAAGGCCATATAGCCGCGGCTTTGCAACTGGCGGGTGACTTCGTCCAGCAGCGTGAAAATATGCGGGTTTTTTAGCTCGTCCGCCACCAGCCCGATGATGCGGGTGCTTTTTTTCGACAGGCTACGCGCCAGCAGATTAGGGCGATAGCCCAATTCTCTGGCCGCGGTCTGAACGCGCAACATCGCATGGGGCGAGATCGACGCACCGTCGGTAAAGGCACGCGATACCGTCCATTTGGACACGCCGGCGCGGGCCGCCACATCACTGGCCGTCGCTTTGCGTGCAGTGGGCGCGGGGATCGCGCCGGGTTTCTTCGCCATCATCTTTGCTCGTGATGAAAAAACGGTATGGGTTCAACAGATTAGCACAGCCTTGCCGGATGCGGGAGTTGCTGCCGTCAGCGGTGGGATCCCTGGTGCAGGACAGGGCGCCATATTGATCCTTTGATCGGTAAATTGTGATCCTGAGCGGCAGTTTTATCATGGCGCATTTGACTTATTTTTAACCCTCTCCAATAGTCCATCGCAAGTGGCATTTGTTTTGCGGTCAAGTTGCCACCCAATTTTGCACCCGGGTGCATTTTAAATTTGCACCCGGGTGCAATGCGGCGGAAATATCAGAAACTTTGAGCTTCGGGAGTAACTATGTTGAATGGTGAAAGAAAAACGCCACGGCCTCTGCGCTGGGCGATGGTCGGCGGCGGGCGGTTGGGGCAGGTGGGTTATAAACACCGTTGCGGTGCATTGCGGGATAATACCGCCTTTGCGCTGGTGGCTGGGGCATTTGATATTGTGCCGGAGCGCGGCCGCGAATTCGGCGTCAATCTGGGGGTGGATGCCGATCGCTGCTATGACGATTACCGCACGCTGTTTGCTCAAGAGGCACAGCGTGAGGACGGCATTGAAGTGGTGTCGGTGGCTACGCCGAATGGCACCCATTACCAAATTACCCGTGCGGCACTGCTGGCCGGGCTGCACGTGATTTGCGAAAAACCGCTGTTTTTCACCAGCCGGGAAGCCTACGAAATCAAGGCACTGGCGGCGGAGAAAAACCGCATTGTCGGCGTAACCTACGGTTTCTCCGGCCATCCGTTGCTGCTGCAGATGCGCGCCATGATTGCCAACGGGCAGATCGGCGAGGTGCGCATGGTGGATCTGCAATATACCCACGGTTTTAATGCCACCGACGAGGTTGACCGTCTCAGCGACGCGCAGAAATGGCGCATTGATCCCCAAATCTCAGGCCCGAGCTTTGTGCTGGGCGATATTTCCACCCACACCTATTACCTGTCCCAACTGGTGATGCCGCAGATGCAAATCAGCGAACTGCTTTGCGATCGGCAGAGCTTTATTCCCTCGCGTGCGCCGCTGGAAGACAACGCGCTGGTGATGATGCGCTATGCCAACGGTGCGGTGGGGCGCATGTGGGCCTCATCGGTCAATGCCGGTGCCATGAGCAGCCAGCGTATTCGCATCGTCGGCTCGAAGGCCAGCCTGGAATGGACCGACGTCAACCCCAGCGAGCTGAGTTACCAGGTGCAGGGGCAACCCAATCAGACGCTGTATCGCGGTATGCCCTATCTGGACGAAACCTGCAACGCCTGGGAGCGACTGGGGGCGCTGCATACCGAGGGGCTGACCGAGTCCTGGGCCAACATATACCTGAAATTCGCCCTGGCGATTGATGCCTGCAACCGGGGCGATCGGCAGGCGTTGGATCAACTGGTGTATCCAGACATCGACGCCGGGATCGACGGTGTGCGCTGGATTGAAAACTGCGTGCGCTCAGCCGATCAGGGTGCTCGCTGGGTAGCCTTTGAATAAACCTTTTTGCGGAGACATAACATGAAGCTTTCTTTCTGTACCGATAGTCTGGGCCACCTGCCGTTTGAAGCCATGTTGGATCGATTGGGCGAATTGGGAGTGTTTGGTGTGGAAATGACCACCGGCGGCTGGTCTTCGGCACCGCATCTGGATACCGTGGCGTTATTGCAGGACGCCGGTAAGCGCCGACGGTTACTGGCGGCACTGGAAAGCCGCGGCATGAAGATTGCCGCGCTGAACGTTTCCGGTAACCCGCTAGAGCCGGGCGTGTTGGGGGAAAAACATCGCCACGATACTGACAACACGCTGGCGCTGGCCGCCGGCCTGGGGGTGAAGAAAATCGTCATGATGAGCGGATTGCCCCCTGCGGCGCCCGGCGACAGCATCCCCAACTGGATCACCTATACCGTCAGTTGGCCGCCGACGCTGAAAAACTGCCTGGATTATCAGTGGAACGAAGTGGCAATCCCCTACTGGCAACGGCTGGTGGAAAAGGCACAGGCGTTTGGCATCGAGAAATTCGCGCTGGAGAACTTTAGCTCGATGCTGGTGTGGAACCCCGACACCTTGTTCAGGCTGCGTGACGCGGTGGGGCCGATGGTCGGGCTGAATCTTGATCCCAGCCACCTGATTTGGATGGGGGCCGATCCGATTGCCGTAGCCCGCCGTTTGGGGGACGCCATCCACCACGTGCACGGCAAGGACGTAAGGCTGGAAAGGGGCGTGGTGGCAGTCAACGGGCTGCTGGAAACCCGGCCGGTGGAGCAGGTGGCGGAGCGCGCCTGGAATTATGTGGCGGTCGGCTGCGGGCAGGATCTGCAGTGGTGGAAAGAGTTTTTCTCGGTGGTACGCATGATGGGCTATAACGACTGGGTGTCGCTGGAGATGGAGGATCTGACCATGTCGGTCGATGCCGGCATCAATACCTCGGTCGAGGCGTTAAAGCACTGTATCAGTCAGTAAACGGCATCCGTTGCTGTCCAGGGTCTGCCGTTGTGCAGGCCGTGGATGGCAAAAGGCTGGCGAAAAAAACAGGTTAATAAAAATGTGACGCATGTCGCATTTACCCTGCCGATTGGTTAAAATATCGCTACTTCCCGCTCCCGTCCGGATCCCGTTTAACATGGAACAAACTCAGGTCTCTCGCTCAACTGCCTGGTTGCGCGTGGTCATTCTTGCCGTTTCGGCCTTTATCTTCAATACCACCGAGTTCATTCCGGTCGGGTTGCTGAGTGATATCGCCCAAAGCTTCTCGATGCAGACCGAGCAGGTGGGGTTGATCATCACTATTTATGCCTGGATCGTCGCCGCCAGTTCGCTGGTGTGTATGCTGCTGACCAGCCGGATTGAGCGGCGCAAACTGCTGATCGGGGTATTTATCCTGTTTATCGCCAGCCATGTGCTGACCGCCGTGGCATGGAACTTCACCACGCTGGTGATTTCCCGTGCCGGCGTGGCGCTGGCCCATGCGGTATTCTGGTCGATCACCGCCTCGCTGGCGATCCGGGTCGCACCCGCGGGCAAAAAGGCGCAGGCATTGAGCCTGCTGGCGGGGGGAACCGCGCTGGCGATGGTGCTCGGTCTGCCGCTGGGCCGTATCGTGGGTCAAATCCTCGGCTGGCGCATGACCTTTATTGGTATCGCCGTCTGTGCCACGCTGGCGTTGGTGCTGCTGTGGCGCTTGTTGCCGGTGCTGAAAAGCGAGCATTCCGGCTCGCTGGCCAGCGTGCCAATGCTGTTTAAGCGCCCGGCGTTGGTCAGCCTGTATATGCTGACCATCATTGTGGTGACGGCCAATTTTACCGCCTACAGCTATATCGAACCCTTTATTCAGACCGTGGCTGGGCTGTCGGAAAACTTCACCACCCTGATGCTGTTGCTGTTCGGTGCCGCCGGTATCATCGGCAGTCTGCTGTTTAGCCGTTTCAGCGAGCGTTTCCCGTCGGGCTTTTTCATCGGCGCCATCGCCTTATTGATGCTGAGCCTGCTGCTGCTGTTACCGGCCTCCGGTGATGAAAACCACCTGACGGTGCTGTTTGCGGTATGGGGCATGGCAATCATGGCAATTGGTTTGTCGATGCAGGCCAAAGTATTGAACCTGGCCCCGGACGCTACCGACGTGGCGATGTCGATCTATTCCGGGCTGTACAACTTCGGCATCGGTGCCGGCGCACTGCTGGGTAACCAGGTCAGCCAGTATCTGGGTATGGGCAACATTGGCTTTGTCGCTGCCCCACTGGCGTTGATCGCCCTTGGCTGGTGCCTGCTGAACTTTTACCGTAGTGAACGCCTGCAACACCACCAAATCCGCTAACTGCCTGCACTCTGATAGTGGGCCGCCGGCTCACTGTCAGGCATCTTCCCACGGCTTAAATTTTCTCTCAGCAAAACAGATTGCTGCAGTTTTTTATGCTTAATTACCTTTCATAGCCTGCTAATTAAATATTTAACTCCGACGCCGAGCCTATAGCATAGAAAAATAATAATTATGTTATGGCGAGGTTAATGGTGAGTGGTGTTTTGGTTGCAGGAAGCGATGCGGTGGCCCAGTCACCGATCCATGAACAGGATTTGTCAGCAAGAATTGATGCGTTGCCGACCTCGGCCGGCCTGTGGAAGTTTATCGCTTTGCTGGCGTTGGGCGGTTTTTTTGAGCTTTATGACCTGTTCCAGACCGGCTATATCAGCACCGGTTTAATTGCCGAGGGGATATTCCATACCGGCGCGCAAGGCGTGTTCGGCGTCTCCGACCAGGCGGCTTTTGCCTCCGCCACCTTCCTTGGCCTGTTTATCGGCGCCAGCCTGCTCAGCCCCTACGCCGACCGCTTTGGCCGCCGCACCACCTTTATGTTTGCGCTGGCCTGGTACGGCGTGTTTTCGCTGTGCCTGGCCTTTCAGCATCAGGCAGAGTGGGTGATCTTCCTGCGTTTTTTGGTGGGAGTCGGATTGGGGATTGAACTGGTCACCATAGATACCTATCTGACCGAGTGGGTGCCTGCGCATCTGCGTACCCGGGCCTTTGCCTTTTCGTTTTTCATTCAATTTCTGTCGGTGCCAACGGTCGCGTTGATGTCGTGGTGGCTGGTACCACAGACCATTTTGGGTCTGAGCGGCTGGCGTTATGTGGTGATCGCCGGTGCCGTGGCTTCGCTGGTGATTTGGCTGGTGCGTAAAGGCTTGCCGGAGTCCCCGCGTTGGCTGGCGCAGCAGCGACGTTACCCGGAGGTCAGGCAGGTAATGCTAGCGATGGAGCGTCGTTGCGGTGTTACCCAGGTGACGGAATTCCCGTTGCGTGATGCCGAATCAGCAAGCGAAACGCCCGCGCAGGGAAGCTTTAAAGATATCTGGTCGCCTCGTTACCGGGGCCGCACCCTGATGCTGGTGGTGATGAATTTCTTCCAGGCGATTGGTTTCTTCGGTTTTGGCAACTGGCTGCCGGCCTTACTGGCCGGAAAGGGCGCTTCAATCACCCACAGTCTGCTGTACGCCTTCTTTATTACCCTGGCTTATCCGCTGGGATCATTACTGTGCAGTCGCTATGCCGACAAGATGGAAAACAAATGGCAGATTGTTCTTTCCTGCCTGGTGACTGT
Organism: Serratia sp. BIGb0163; assembly: GCF_024809935.1. NCBI lineage: Bacteria > Pseudomonadati > Pseudomonadota > Gammaproteobacteria > Enterobacterales > Yersiniaceae > Serratia > Serratia sp. BIGb0163. The sequence goes on along the minus strand of NZ_JANUDZ010000001.1, from coordinate 2,213,896 downwards.
GATTTTCGGCTCACTGTTTGCCATGCAGAATAACCCTCTGTGGCTGATTCTGTGCGGGTTCTTCATTACCTGGTCCAATGCCTGGCTGACCTACAGTTACCACTCCTACCAGTCAGAAGTGTTCCCGACTTATATCCGTGCCCGTGCGGTCGGATTCTGTTATTCGTTCAGCCGATTGTCGACGGTATTCAGCAGCCTGATTATTGGCATGATCCTGCAATACGGCGGTTCGGTAGGGGTGATTGCGTTTATCGTTGCCAGCATGCTGATTGTGATGGTGGTGATCGGGGTGTTTGGTCCAAAAACTCGCGGTATCGATCTGGAAAATATCTGACCGAGCCACCCGGCGTTGCGCATTGAGACAACGCCGGGATCTTCATGCTGTTATAACTTAGGCCAGATCAAAACGATCGAGGTTCATTACCTTATTCCAGGCGGCGACAAAGTCGTATACAAAACTCGCCTGAGCATCCGAGCTGCCATAGACTTCCGCCAGCGCGCGCAGTTGGGAATGTGAACCGAAGATCAGGTCGGCGCGGGTCGCCGTCCATTTGAGCGCGCCGGTTTGGCTGTCCTGGCCTTCAAACACGCCATCTTCGCTTGCCGCTTTCCAGGTGGTGCCCATATCAAGCAGATTGACGAAGAAGTCGTTGCTCAGTGCCTGCGGCCGTTGGGTCAGCACGCCGTGCTGGCTCTGGCCGACGTTGGCGTTTAACACCCGCAGCCCGCCCACCAGTACCGTCATTTCCGGTGCCGTCAGCGTCAGCAATTGTGCTTTGTCGACCAGCAAGGCTTCGGCCGGAATGTTGAACTGGCGCTCCAGGTAGTTACGGAAACCATCGGCAACCGGCTCCATCGCTTCGAAGGAGTCGACGTCGGTCTGTTCTTGCGTGGCATCCATACGGCCCGGAGTGAAGGGCACGCTTACCGGATGACCGGCGTTGGCTGCCGCCTGTTCGACCGCCGCGGCACCGGCCAGCACGATTAAATCTGCCAGCGAGACGCGTTTGTTGCCCGACTGGGCATTATTGAACGCCTGCTGGATATCTTCCAGCTTGGCCAGCGTTTGCGCCAGTTGCGCCGGTTGGTTGATTGCCCAGTCCTTCTGCGGCGCCAGACGAATGCGCGCACCGTTGGCACCGCCGCGCTTGTCTGACCCGCGGAAAGTGGAGGCTGAAGCCCAGGCGGTGGACACCAGTACCGAGATCGGCAGACCGGAAGTCAGGATGCTGGTTTTGAGATCGGCGATATCCTGATCGTTGATCAACTGATGATCGACGGCTGGGATCGGATCCTGCCAAATCAGCTCTTCGGCCGGCACTTCCGGGCCGAGATAGCGGGCGCGTGGCCCCATATCGCGGTGGGTCAGCTTGTACCAGGCACGGGAAAAAGCATCTGCGAGCTGGTCAGGATGTTCATAGAAGCGACGCGAGATCTTTTCGTATGCCGGATCGAAACGCAGCGACAGGTCAGTGGTTAACATGGTTGGGCGCTGTTTCTTCGCCGGATCGAACGCATCGGGAATGGTCTCGCCAACGTCTTTGGCTACCCACTGGTGGGCACCTGCCGGGCTTTGCGTCAGTTCCCACTCGTATTCGAACAGGTGTTTAAAGAAGTCGTGGTTCCACTGGGTCGGCGTGGTGGTCCAGGTGACTTCCAGGCCGCTGGTGATGGCGTCCTTACCTTTACCGGTACCAAAACTGCTCTGCCAGCCGAGGCCCTGTCGTTCGAGACCTGCGGTTTCCGGATCGTCACCCACATGCGAGGCCGGGCCTGCGCCATGAGTTTTACCGAAAGTGTGACCGCCGGCGATCAGCGCCACGGTTTCTTCATCATTCATCGCCATTCGGGCAAAGGTCTCGCGAATGTCACGGGCGGCAGCGACCGGATCTGGGTTACCGTCCGGCCCTTCCGGGTTAACGTAAATCAGGCCCATTTGCACCGCTGCCAGCGGATCTTCCAAATCGCGATCGCCCGAGTAGCGGCTATTCTGGCCGCCGCTCAGCTCCAGCCAGATTTTTTCCGATCCCCAATAGACGTCATCCGGCTCCCAGGTATCGGCGCGGCCGCCCGCATAGCCGAAGGTTTTAAAGCCCATGGATTCGAGTGCGACGTTACCGGTCAGGACAATCAGGTCGGCCCAGGAGATTTTGCGGCCGTATTTCTGTTTGATTGGCCACAGCAGACGTCGGGCCTTATCGAGGCTGACGTTGTCTGGCCAGCTGTTGAGCGGTGCAAAACGTTGCTGGCCTTCACCTGCGCCGCCACGGCCATCGCCGATACGATAAGTGCCGGCGCTGTGCCAGGCCATACGAATGAACAGGCCGCCATAGTGGCCGAAGTCTGCCGGCCACCACTCTTGTGAGTCGGTCATCAGGGCGTGGAGATCTTGTTTAACGGCGGCCAGATCCAGACTGTTAAAGGCTTTGGCGTAATCGAAGTCAGGGTCCATCGGGTCGGAGAGGGAGGAGTGCTGGTGCAGTGGCTTCAGGCTGAGTTGGTTGGGCCACCAGTCCTGATTCGAAGGGCCACGGCGTGGCGTGTTCGGTTTACCGCCACCCGAAAATGGGCATTTGCTTTCAGTTGTCATGATGCGCTCTCTGCTTCTGTAAGTTCGCTCGCCAGGCCCTGTCTGCAGTCCCTGGGGAGCCGTTAGCTTGATATCGCGGGCTAATGCTCGCGTCGGGTGTTGCGCTAATGGTTTGTCTAATCAACTGATTTTAAATAATAAAAAATGAGGCTTCGCCAACCGCTGATGGGGCTCGCACTGACACTCAGTTCTAAGCTTAGTCAGTGGATGCAGATAGATAAAATAGGAATGGTTGAATGTTGTAATAGTCTATGGCTATTGAAATGGTATTAATTGATAGGGTCTTTCTGGTGATAAGGCCGGACGGGATTATCGAATAGTCAAAAATAGCATTATCACCTGCCAGCCAAATGGAATTATTCGTCCTCTATCTATAGGCTATTCCCCCTATAATTGCTGCACGGGTCTAAACTATCAGCTTTGAATATATGTATTTTTTGACTTGCCGATTAAACAGGATGAAAATAATTTATTAGTCAGTGCCTACCAGCATCACTAAATAAATCTATGCATTGATAATAAACATCGAAACCAGGGATTTTGCTTTCAGCCAATTCTGGAACCCAATAAAGAGGAGTTTGAATATTGAGTTAATTATACTCATTATATAAGGAGGGGTCATGCTTGGTAATATTCATAACGTTGATATCCGATTGTTACAGATATTTTTGACCATAGTGCAGTGTAATGGATTCTCGGCCGCTCAGGCACAGCTGAATATGAGCCAGTCCGCCATCAGTACATGTATGTCGACTCTGGAGACGCGGCTGGGCTTTCGCCTCTGTGAACGGGGTAAAAAAGGATTCAGTCTGACAGCGGAAGGGGAACAGGTGCTGTGTTATACACAACAACTGTTCGCCAAATTAGATGCTTTTGTTTTACAGGTTCATAACCTTTCAGGGCGGCTACGCGGCGAGTTAATGATCGGGCTGTTAGACAGCACATTGACGTTGCCCGAAGCAAAAGTAGTTGAGGCAATAAGACGTTTTTATCAGCGTAATCATGAGGTAAGTCTGCAGGTTTTTATTAAATCACCAACAGAACTTGAACAAGAAATTATCAGCGGCGAACTGCATGCGGCGATATCTTATATTGGACACAGATTAGAAAACCTTGAGTATATCGATCTCTTCAGTGAAAAAATTTCAATCTATTGCGGAAAGCACCATCCGCTGTATTTATCATCAAAGGTAACCTCCGAGGACTTACTGCGCTTCAGTTGGGTGAAGCGTGGTTATCTGATGCCGTCGGATTTGGTGCCTGTAATGCCACCACTAATCACTGCCACGGCCCACCAGATGGAGGCTGTCGCCTTACTGGTTTTGGCAGGGACACACATTGGTTATCTGCCGCAACATTATGCTCAGCAGTGGGTCGATAAACAGGAAATGTACTTGCTGAAATCTGAAGAATTAAGCTATGAGGTGACTCACTGCCTTATTCTTAACCGAAGTCGCCCGCATAATGAAGCACTCGAAGCCCTGGTGTCTGACATTCTTCTGGAACATGGATGACCCTACTAAAAATAATGCATACTTATATTACAACGCTTTCCGGTTAAACATTCATAAATGATAAAGTCAGCTTTGTTTTATATCTATTGTTAGCAATGTATTTCAGTCTTACGCTCAGTGGCACATCAGTAAATATTCAGATGGGTACAGTGGCTGGAATGCTGCTATCCGTAAAATGGGCGTTTTACCAAACATCGAGGGATATGAAATGAGAGATAAATTTCGCGCTAAACACTATCTTGCCATGCAGGATTATACAGCGGAAGAGATCCGTTATTTGGTCGAGCTGGCAGCCGATTTAAAACGCAAATGGACCATGCGTGAGCCACATGAATATTTACGTGGGCGTACCTATGGCATGATTTTCGAAAAAAAATCTACGCGTACCCGTAATTCCTTCCATGCCGCCGCAACGGCGCTGGGGGCTCAGTCTATCTATCTGCGCCCGGATGAAATGCAACTCAGCCGTGGCGAGCCAATTAAAGATACCGCACGCATTATTGATCGCTATTTTGATGGTTTGTATATCCGAACTTATGGACAGGAAATTGTTCAGGAGTTTGCGCAATACATGAAAAATCCGGTGATTAACGCGTTAACGGCGCTGGAACATCCTTGCCAGGGGCTGGCCGACCTTCTGACCATTAAAGAAAAATTTGGTGAATGGAAAGGGGTAAAAGTCTGTTATGCCGGCGATGTCTATAACGTCTGTCATTCCCTGATGATCGGCTGCGGCATGATGGGAATGGATATTTACGTTGCTGCCCCTGAAGGGTACGAACCCGTACCGGAAATTCTGGCCTGTGCGCAGCAACACGCGGCGAAAAGCGGTTCCAAAGTCATCGTGACCCGGGACTTCGACGAGGCGCTGCGTGGAGCTGATGTGGTATATGGCAACACCTGGCATAGCATGGGTGAAAACGAAGCCCAGAAAGAAAAACGCATTCAAGACTTTATGCCGTACCAGATCAACGCACAGGCAATGGCGAAAGCGCGTAAAACGGCGGTCTTCATGCATTGCCTGCCGGGTTACCGTGGCGAAGATATGACAGACGAAGTCATTGAAGGGCCACAGTCCGTGGTGTGGGATCAGGGTGAAAACCGCATGCACACCGTGAAGGCCGTTATGGTGGCTACGGCGGTCTAGCATTCCGGCTCAAAGGCGAGGGAGCCAAAATTCTGGCTCCTCCGCGTAATGCCGTCAGATATCACTTCTACTTTTAGTCGCCATCCGTACTTCACTAAGGAGTTTGTTATGAGCCAATCTGTGGAGAATAAAACACATCTAAAAAAAGCCATTACCTTCAATGGTTTCTTGGGGATGGGTATTGGCTGCGTGTTTGGTGCTTCCTGGTTGGTACTTACCGGCACCTGGCTAAGCACCGCCGGTGGCCCATCCAATGCGGCACTGGCCATTTTGCTCTGCCTTCTCATTGAGCTTCCCCTGGCGCTGGCTTATCTGGAAGCCATCTCGGCGGTTCCGCTGGCAGGCGGAGAGGCTGCGTATTCTTACCTTGCCTTCGGTAGTTTTGCCGCGATGATTGCCGGATGGTTCGGCGTGTTGGTGAATATCATTTTATGCGCCTGGGAAGCGCTGGCGATCACCACCATGCTGGGCTACCTGCTGCCTTCCATGAAGAGTGCGGCGATTCTCTATGAGGTCGGCGGGTTTGCGGTCAGTGCTCCATTATTGATTATCGGGCTGTTACTTGTCGCGGGGATCGGCATGATGCAGCACCGGGGGGTAAAACTTTCATCAACGTTACAGACGGTCATTACAGTGACTGTTTTAACCCTGGTTATCGTCTCGCTGATTGCATGTTCATTCTATATCAACCTTGAAAATCTCAGCCCGTTACAGAGCAAACCGACCTTTGCCGGCGTGGTGGCTCTGCTGGCGCTCCTGCCATTTTCTATTGCCGGATGGGAAACCATAGCCAAGGGGGCGGAAGAAGCCTCTGCCAGCCTAAGCCGTAAAAAAACCGCTCTCGCTTTGATTATCTCTCTGGTCATCGCCACCTTTATGTATCTGATTACCATGCTGGTTCCTTCGGCCATTGTGCCGTGGCAAAGCCTGATGACCATGGATATCCCCTTTGCTCATGCAGCAGAAATAGTGACAGGTACGCCAGTTTGGGGGTTGGTATTAACGGCGGCTGCTTGCTGCGGAGTCGTGGGTGTTTATAACGCCTGTTTTTATGGCGCAACTCGTTTACTCATGTATATGAGCCAGGTGGGTTTAATTCCGGCCGCTTTCTCCCGGTTGCACCCGGTTTACCATACGCCAACGGTAGCCATCCTTTTCGTTTCATTAATAGCCGCTTCTGCCTGTCTGCTGGGTAAAGCCGTGTTTCTCCCACTGGTCACCGTGGCCGCTTTTTCCTATATCGTCTTGTGGGGGTCAACGCTGTTTTCCGTGATGCGACTGCGGAAATTGCGCCCTGAGCTTCCGCGCCCACTTCCCACTCCGGGAGGAAAATTCACCCTGGCTGTGGGGGCCATTGTGACTCTGCTTATGGCTGCGGCCATGTTGGTTCCTGGCAGCCCGGCGTCGCTTAAGTGGCCCTATGAGCATCTGCTATTGGGTGTGCTGCTGGTGATTGGCATGATCCTCTATTTGTTGCGGGATAAATCTGTTTCCGGAGAAGAACAGGCCAAATTGATACTGGAAAATATTCCTACCGAAATAGTGAAAAAAGACTGATTACTCAATATAGGCATTCGGATTAATTCTGTACTCATATCGATGAAAATACCCTGAATGTATCTTGTGAAATAAAGATAATTAAGAGGTTAAAAATGGAAAGAAGCTATGTAAAAAATGCAACTAATAGACTGAAGAAGGTTTTATTATGTCCACCAAAACATTTTTCATTCCAGCCTATTAATGTCATTACTGAAGACTGGCTGGAAAAAGGCGAGTCAGCCGATATTAGCGCATTTCGGCGCGAACATGATGCGCTGGTTCAGGCTTATCGTGAAAATGGCGTTGAAGTGGTATTGATGGATCCTGATCCTGACCTTCCTTATCAGGTTTATGCGCGCGATTTCGGTGCCTGCGTCGCGGAAGGCTTCATTATGGGGAGGTTCCGCGAACCTTGCCGGCAGGGGGAAACGGCAACTTATGAGGCCAAGATGAAACAGCTTGGTATCCCCTGCGTTGCACGCTGTACCAGTGGGGCATTTGAGGGCGGTGATTTCTGGATGATAGATGAGCACACTATTGCTCAGGGCGTGGTGGCAAGAACGGACTATGACGGCTACAAGAACATTGAACGCCAGATGTGGGAACTGGGTTACACCATGGTACCTATCTTCTGTAAGCGTGAAAATCTTCACCTGGACATGTGCTTTAATATTGTTGCAGAGAAAGTCGCGGTCGTTTGCAAAGCCGCGCTTCCCGATGAGTTTTTAAATCTGCTTGCCAGAAGAAAATTCACCCTGATTGATGTTCCGCAACAGGGGGTATTCCGCCATCATTGTAATTTGCAGGCATTGGGTGATGACCGGGTACTGACCTTCAAAAATAATAAAGAGACCAACCAGCAACTTGCTGCTTTGGGAATTAAAACCATTGAAATTGAATTGGAGGAAATTCTCAAAGGTGGCGGTGGGCCTCACTGCATGACTTTCCCATTAGAACGGGCATGAAATAGTCAGCCATCTAAAGGGGAGGGTTGGGCTTCCCCTTTCTTATCTGTCAGGGAACAGGAGAGGATAATTATGAGAATACTTATAGCATTAGGCGGCAATGCGCTATTAAAACGTGGGGAAGCCATGACTGCGGAAAACCAACGGCGAAATATCGTTATAGCCTGTGAAGCTATTTCCCGTCTGGATGGCAAACACCAGATAATTATCAGCCATGGAAATGGGCCACAGGTAGGATTATTAGCACTGCAGTCTGAGTCCTACGCCGATAAAGTTGAGCCCTATCCCTTTGATGTTTTGGGCGCGGAAAGCCAGGGGATGATTGGTTACATGCTGGAGCAGGAGCTACGCAATCATATGCCCGGCAGGCAGGTTGCCTGTTTGCTGACTCAGGTAGAGGTTGATATCAACGATCCTGCAGTCAAACAACCCAATAAATTTATTGGGCCGGTCTATAACGAAGAACAGGCCAAAAAATTAATGCAGGAAAAAGGCTGGATAATAAAACCGGATGGTAAATATTACCGCCGCGTTGTTCCCAGCCCACAGCCATTGGCGATCGTCGAAATTGAGACATTACGCACGCTGGTAAACAATGATGTGATTGTGATTGCCGGCGGCGGTGGCGGTATCCCGGTCACCACCCTCAGTTCGCAAAGCCGTGGGCTGGAGGCCGTTATAGACAAAGACCGTTGCTGCAGCCTGATGGCTCAGCAGCTGGATGTTGACTTACTGATTATCGCGACCGACGTCAGCAGAGTTTTCACTGATTTTGGCACGGCGGACAGCAAAGCAATTAAAGCCGCTAATCCACACGCACTGCTTGAAATGGATTTTCCGGCAGGTTCAATGTGGCCCAAGATCCAGGCTACGTGTGAGTTTTCTATCAATAGTGGCAGATCGGCAGTGATCGGATCGCTGGAGGACATTGTTGATATGGTCGATGGACGGGCGGGAACCTTGATCAATAAAGATATTGATGGCGTGGCGTTTCACTGACGAGCACCTTAAAGCTCGTTGATTACACATGGGTGTACCAGATATTGGCACCGCGGCTATTCCGGGCCATCAGCCAAAGCGACATGGCAAAGGAGACAATTGTGGTTATTGATCTCTCCCTCATTGGGCTTTACTTGTTATTGGTGTTAGGCGTGGGGTGGCTGGGCTGGAAGCGCGCAAAAACGCGAGATGATTATGCCGTGGCTGGCAGGCGTCTCGCGCCGTTGATGTTCACCGGGACTATGGCCACGACGGTGCTTGGCGGTGCGGCAACCATGGGCAGTATGGGGCTCGGCTATCAATATGGTATCTCTGGGTTATGGCTGGCAACCAGCCTGGGAATGGGGCTCATTGGTCTGAGCTTGTTTCTGGTTACCCCGTTGTTGAAACTCAATTTGCACACCGTAACTCAGGTGCTGGCGATCCGTTATCGTCCCCGTGTTCGTTTGTTGGGAGCGGCTATTATGATGGTCTATGACCTAATGGTTGCGGTTACTTCCATTATCGCCATAGGCAGCATTATCGAGGTTTTGTTGGGCATCCCCTTTCTGTATGCCATCTGGATCGGTGGCGGGGTGGTGGTTATTTATGTTTTTCTGGGGGGGATGTGGTCATTAACCATGACTGATATTTTTCAGTTTATTATGATGACGGTCGGAATACTTTTTATCTTAATGCCTGCCAGTATTATTCATGCCGGTGGTTGGCAAAATATGCAGGATATTTTACCCGAGGGTTTCTTCTCTCTGAACAATATTGGCTTACCGAATATCGTTACTTATTTTTTAATCTACTGCCTGGGAATGTTTATCGGGCAGGACATCTGGCAACGCATGTTTACCGCACGAAGTGCCGGCGTTGCTCGCTGGGGAGGCTTCGTCGCCGGGGTTTATTGTATTGTCTGGGGCGTGATGGGTGCAGTTATCGGCATGAGTTGTCGGGTGTTTTTGCCCGATATTGGCAACCCGGATGCCGTATTCATGAGCGCCGTACAGACGGTGCTTCCCGTAGGCCTTCGGGGGATTGTCATTGCTGCTTCACTCGCGGCACTCATGTCTACAGCCAGCGCCTGCATGATGGCGACCTCAACCCTGTTTGTTTATGATATTTATGCCGCTTTATTCAAGAAAGAAAAATGTTCAATTAAAACAGACCGCTGCGCAACCCTGGCCTTTGGTTTCACTATACTGATCATCGCCAGTTTGATTGGCGATGTTATTACTGCGCTGACTGTCGCTTATACCATTCTGGTTGGCGTGCTGTTGGTCCCCCTGATTGGAGCCATTTGTTGGCAAAGGTCTTCAACCACCGGGGCGATATCGGCAATGGTGTCCAGTGCTGTCATCATCATCTATTTTATGGCCAGATACGGAATGCAGGCTAACAGTGTGACCTATTACGGGCTGTTGGCGAATCTGGTGACCTTCGTGACAATAAGCCTGTTATGGCCTGATTTTCGGACACCAACCCCGCAGAATTAATCGGAAACTCAATTCTCGTGGGCTTCCTTACTGAGAATTCGGGAGCGGCAAACGTCCAAAATCTCATCTGCCAGCGCGGAGTCATCAGGGCAGGCGCGGGACAGCACCAGAGCACCGACAAGATGTGCGATGGTATCGATCAGGTCGGCACGCGTTAAGTCACCCTCGCCATTTTCATTGGCTAACAGAGCCAGCTGACGTTCAATGCCAGCCGCAAACGTCGCCTTAATCGATTCAGATTGGCGCGCCGTATCAGTACCTAGTGCCGACATCACACAACCCTTGCCCATATCATCACGATGCTGACGGGAGAGATAGTTTTCAACAAATTGTTCCCGGTTCACACCCGCCGTATTTTCTGCGGATTGCGTAAAACCACAGCTCATCGCCTCCGCCATCAAATCAGCCTTGGAAGCAAAGTGCTTATAGAACCCGCCATGAGTTAAACCTGCCGCAGACATCAGCTCTGCTACACCCACGCCGTCATAGCCTCGCTCACGAAACAACGCTGAAGCTGTTTCAACAATACGTATTCGGTTTGCACGAACCTGCTCTTTAGAAACCCTCATTGCTCTGCCTCTTCTCCTAAAACTCATGTCGTCAGTATACATTGATGATGATCGTAATCAAACGGATTGACTTTTTAGATTATGATCATCATCATCGCGATGGTCCCGTTAGCCACCACTATCAGGGTTCTACAGACATCGCAGTTTGCGAATTTTATTTACTCATTGATAAAGAAGGGTATTTCATGACCAAACCAACAGTTCTGATTACAGGCGCTTCCACAGGCATTGGCGCCGTATACGCTGAACGGTTCGCACGCCGGGGCCATGACCTGGTTCTGGTCGCCCGCGACAAGACAAAACTGGATAGCCTTGCCGAGCAGTTGAGACAAGAAAGCGGTATTGCCGTCGACGTTCTGCCTGCGGATCTCACGCAAGCGGATGATTTAGCGGCTGTTGAAGCTCGTTTACGTGATGACACGCGGATAGGCATTCTTATCAATAACGCGGGTATCGCGCAGTCGGGCAGCTTTATAGAGCAGACGTCTGATTCAATTGAGCAGCTTATCGCGCTTAATGTGACGGCTTTAACCCGACTGGCTAATGCTGTGACGCCACGGTTTGTGCTGGCTGGCGAGGGCGCTATCGTCAACATCAGTTCCGTCGTCGGGCTCGCCCCTGAATTTGCAATGTCGGTTTATGGCGCAACCAAAGCCTTTGTTCTGTTCCTGTCTCAGGGCATGAATATTGAGCTGGCGCAGAAGGGGGTTTATGTTCAGGCGGTGCTCCCTGCCGGGACTTATACGGAAATTTGGCAACGTGCAGGTATCGACACCAACACTTTGCCCCAAATGATGGAAGTGGGCGAATTGGTTGATGCAGCCCTGGTTGGGTTTGATCGGCGTGAACTTGTTACCATCCCACCTTTGCAGAATGCCGCACGTTGGGACAACCTCGATGCTGCGCGTCAGACCCTGCTATCGGATATCAAACAAGATGAAGCCGCAGAGCGATATAAAACCCTTTAGATAATAAAGGGTACTGCTCAGAACAATCGTTCAGCTGCCTGCACGGCAGGGGAAAAATAAATGAATAATAAGACGATGAAAGCCTTCACGTTTAAGCGTTACGGTAAATCTCCTGAATTAGGGTTTGATAACGTAGATTATCCTTCGCTCAAGGCTAATGAAGTCTTGGTTAAAGTTTACGCTGTGGGCCTAAATCCAATCGACAATATGATCCCAACCGGAATATTTAAGCCGGTTCTGCATTTTAAGCTTCCCGCAACATTGGGTAGCGATCTGTCTGGGGTTGTTATTGCCGTGGGAAGTCGCGTGACTCGTTTTTCCCCAGGCGATGAAATCTTCGCCAGCATCTTCGATACGGGAACGGGGTCTCTTGCCGAATTTGCCGTGGTGCCTGAGAGCGCTGTGGCTATAAAACCGGCAAATCTGGATTTTGTGCAGGCGGCTTCGCTCCCTATGGTTAGCCTCACGTCCTGGCAAGCTCTGACCGAGCGTGTCAGGCTACGGCCTGGTCAGAAGGTTTTCATCCCGGCAGGTTCTGGAGGAATAGGCACCGTTGCTATCCAACTGGCGAAGCAATTGGGCGCAACCGTGGGGACGACAACCAGTACGGGCAATATCGAATGGGTGAGGAGCCTGGGGGCTGACGAAGTCGTTGACTATAAAAAAGAAGAGTTCGAAAAAGTATTGGCTGGCTATGATGTGGTACTTGGCACCACCAGGGGAGATATGATTGAAAAATCCACCCAGATCCTTAAGCCTGGAGGAAGTATTGTTTCTCTCGTCGGGCCGTTAGATGTCAAATTTGCGCGGGCTAGAGGGTTAAATTTCTTTCTGACTTTTATCTTCAGGCTTATGAGCCGCAATATTATGCGTCTTTCAAAAAAGCGGGGCTTGACCTATACGTTTCTATTCGTTCGGCCAGAAGGTGATCAACTCAGCCAGATAGGTAAACTGGTAGAAACCGAACAAATCAAACCCATGATCGACAAGGTATTCCCCTTTGCTCAAACAAAGGAGGCTCTTGCCTACCTTGCCCAGGGGCATGCAAAGGGAAAAGTGGTTATCAAGATGCAGGATTAATTCCTTATTCTATGCTGCCGTGTTGCCGTTGTCGGATAAGTGGCTATCATCTTTCCTTTAAACCCTTGCCGCTTCCGAAAGGATTGCCTGTCACTATGCCCGTAAATTTTGACCTCAACGATCTCTACGCCTTCCGCGCGTTGGTTGAATACGGCAATTTTCGGCTTGCCGCGGAGTCCATCTGCCTTTCGCAGTCAGCATTGAGCCGCAGGATAGAGAAGCTGGAATCCGCGCTGGGCATTAAGCTGTTCGATAGAACCACCAGACGTGTCACGCTAACCCTTTATGGACAGACCTTCGCCGAGCGTTCAGATCAACTATTGATGAACGTTGAGTTGGTATTAGCAGATATCAATAAAGTCAGTCAGGACAGAACGGGCCTGGTCACCGTCGCCACGGTGCCTTCAGCGGCCTACTACTTCATGCCCGACGTGATTCGCCGCTTCCAGGCTCGCTATCCCCGCGTACGCGTTAAGCTTATCGATAGCAGTGCAGGCAATGTCATCGAAGCGGTTACCAGTGGCCAGGCCGACTTCGGCATCTGTTTTGCGAGAAACCTGCAACCCAATATCGAATTTTTGCCGTTGATTGGGGATGTTTATGTGGCTGCCTGCAGGCGCGATCACCCTCTGGCCACTAAAAAAAGCCTGACCTGGCGCGAGTTTTATCAGCAGGATTATGTGGGGCTGGATAAAACCTCCGGCAACCGCAATCTGCTCGATCAGATGCTGGCGCATATCATCCCTGAGCGTCCCAGCCTCTGCGAAACCCGCCATGTGACGACCCTGCTGGGCATGGTTGAGGCGGGTATCGGCATTGCCGCCGTACCCGCTATGTCTATGCCGGGATCGGACCATTCGGTGCTGACTCACCTGCCGCTGACCGAGCCGGTTGTCAAGCGCACCGTCGGCCTGATCCGGCGCAGCGGACGTATGCAATCCTATCTTGCCGCTGAGCTGGAAAAATTGATCACTGAACAGTATCACTCTGCCTAGCCGGTTGTTCAGCCTTCACGGTTCTCATCCCGGTGGTGTGAATGGTTTTTTGCGCCTGCGAGGAGGACAGGAAATCCAGTAGCGCTTTGCCTTCCTGACGGTGTTCGGCTTTGGCGGTGACCGCACCGGCAAAACGGGTAATGTACTGGACATTGTCAGGCAGTTCGCCAATAAAGGTTACGCCCGGGACAGGGAGCAGTTCACTAACCTGCTGGAAACCTAGCGCATATTTTCCTTTTGCCACCTCGGATGCCACCGGAATGCGTTCAACCTTATGCGCTTTCTCCTTCACCTGGTCTTCAATACCCAGTTTTTGGAACAGCTGGCTGCTGACATATCTGCCGCTGGCACTGTCAGAATAGGCAATGGATTTAGCCTGCAGCAGGGTATTACGCAGCTCTGCATCATTTTTGATATTGGGTTTAGGGTCACCTTGTTTGACCACCATGCCAATCGGCGAGTCGGCCAGTTCCACGCGCGAACCCGGCTGGATCCAGTTATCCTTTTCCAACTTTTTTAGCGCATCGCCCACCATAATCACCACGTCGGCATTTTCGCCGCGAGCCAGGCGTGCTGGGATCGCCTGGGGCGTATTACCCATCGAGGGGCCGGACACCAAAATGATTTTGTCGCCACTCTTTGCTTCAAACTCTGGCGCCAGTTTTTCCAGTGCGGCTTTAAAGCCCCCTGAAATCATGACGGTCACTTCTTTAGCTTGTACTCCCGTACTGACAGAGAAAATCACCAACGTGGCGAGCAATGAACGATAGATTTTTTGCATGACGTAATCCCTGATTTAAGCGGCTGTTTGTAAAGATAATGGGCTGCGACGGTACAGATAGAACGTCGCCAGCAATGCACATAGCGCAGCAAAACTCATCCAGTAGCCGGGGGATGCCTTATCGCCGGTGTACTCGATCAGTGCGGTAGAAATGACCGGTGTAAATCCGCCAAAGACAGCGGTCGCCAGGCTGTAGGCCAGTGAGAAACCGGCAACCCGGACCTCCGTCGGCATGATCTCGGTTAACGCCGGGATCATGGCACCGTTGTAGAGCCCATAGATGAAGGAGAGCCATAACAGCACCGTGAGCATCATGGAGAAACTGGGGGCTGCAGCAAGCAGGCCAAGTGCCGGATACGCAGTGACCAGTGCCAGCAGGGCCATGGTAATCAGGACCGGTTTACGACCAAAACGGTCTGACAGAGCGCCCCCAACCGGCAGCCAGAGGAAGTTGGATATCGCTACCAGCAAGGTCACCAGCAGGCTGTCAGAGGCGCTTAGCATCAGCACTTTTTTACCGAACGTCGGTGCATACACGGTGATCAAATAAAACGCGGTGGTGGTCATGGCGACCATCAGCATGCCGGCAATAACCACCTGCCAGTTCGCCAAGAGGGTTTTAAACACCTCGCGCATCGCCAGGTGGTTGCGACGGGCGTTAAACTCCTGGGTCTCTTCCAGTTTGCGACGCAGGAAAAAGATGAAAGGGACAATCAGGCAACCGAACAGGAAAGGCAGACGCCAACCCCATTCGCGAATGGCGCTTTCTTCCATGACGGCATTCAGGGCGAAACCCATCGCCGCTGCCACCATAATGGCCACTTGCTGGCTGCCAGACTGCCAACTGGTGTAAAAGCCTTTACGGCCAGGGGTGGCAATTTCGGCCAGGTAAACGGATACGCCACCCAGTTCAGCACCGGCTGAAAAGCCTTGCAATAAACGGCCGCCCAGCACCAGCAACGGCGCCCAGATCCCGATCGTCTGATAGGACGGAATGAGTACAATCAGGAAAGTCCCGGCGGCCATGATCGACAGGGTAACAATCAGCCCTTTACGTCTGCCGACTTTATCAATGTACGCGCCCAACACGATTGCACCGATAGGACGCATCAAAAAGCCCGCGCCAAAGACCGCGAAGGTCATCATCAGCGAGGCAAATTCACTGCTGGCCGGAAAAGGTATGGGCGATGTAGGTGGCATAGAACCCGAACAGGAAAAAATCAAACTGCTCCAGAAAGTTGCCAGAGGTAACTCGCAGTATCGCGCTGATTCTGGCCTGGCGGGTCATGGGGGCGTTAGAGGAATGCATCTTAATCTCCAGTTTGTCATTGACGCTTTTACTGCGCCTGTTTCTGCAGACTGGATCAGGTCAATAAAGTAAATAAGCGCAATAAACGCATCAGCTGATGCGTTTGCCGCATGAATCAACGTTAACAATTGAATGCGATAAGCTGTAACGGGTCGTTAACAATGATTCCCCTGCGCTGACTTGTTCGCTGGACGCTAAAACTTCATGCGCGTTTTGTGACAAGCCTCATACAGGGAAAAGGGCGGAGAACGCTGAAAGGGAGATAGGGGGAAGTTTGCTGGTTGGCAAACTCACTGCCGCGATCAGATTTGCTTATCCTGATGACTATTTTCAGCCGATCTCTGCGTCTCTTTCATGTAGTCAATAAAAGCGCGTAATGGGCCGGACATATATTGGCGATTAGGATAATAGAGTTGCAGGGATGGGCGTTCGGGGAGCCAATCGTCCAGAACCTTGGCGAGCTTGCCGCTTTGCAGATGTTCTTTCACCTGTTCGTAATAGAGATAGCCCAGCCCGGCTCCGCGCAGAACCGCCTCAAGCGCTGAATCCATATCGTCGAGCATGATATTTCCAACCGGAGCCACTTCAAGTTTCCCTGATGGGGTTTCAAATTCCCAGAGATAAGGGCGGCCGCTCTGGAAACGAAAAATGACGCTTTGGTGATGAATCAGCTCGCACGGATGCGTCGGTGCAGGATGATGCTTAAGGTATTCAGGCGTGGCGACCACCACCAGTTTGATTTTCGGCCCGATAGGGACGGTAATCATGTCTTTTTCTACCCGGTTATTCAGGCGGATCCCGGCATCGAACTCCTGTCGGACAATGTCCACCAGCTTGTCATCGGTGGTGATCTCCACTTTTATGTCCGGATATTTGCGGCTGAACCCGGCGATTATCGGCAACAGAAAGAGACGTGAGGCCAGGCGTGAAGTATTGATTTTCAGAGTGCCCATTGGGGCATCGCGAAAGCAATTCATCTCGTCGAGTATGGTATTGAATTCATCAAACACCGGGCGCAGCCGTTCAAAAAGGGTTAATCCCGCTTCAGTCAGCGCCACGCTGCGAGTGGTGCGATTAAATAAACGGACCTTTAATCTCTGCTCCAGCTGCTTGATGGAATGACTCATGGCGGAGGGGGATAACCCCAGCTCATCACCCGCCTCCCGAAAACTTTTGTAGCGTGCGACGGCAATAAACGAAGCAAAGTCTGAAAAGTTCGGCTGCATTAGTGAATTTTCCTCAATAACCCATCTCAAATACTACGTTTTACACAACTATCCTGCGGCCGTAAAGTAATAGTTCTTTCACGGAGAATTAGGGTAATTATATGAAATTAAATAATATTTACTTTATCTGGGCCCATCCGCGTCCCGATTCTTTAACCGCGCAGGTGGTGGGTGAGATGCAGAGCGAAGCGGCGCGTCAGGGCTACAATGTTTCCAGCCTTGATCTCTACCGCAGCCATTTTGATCCGCTACTCAGGGTGGAAGATGAGCCGGACTGGGATAATCCGCAGAAAACCTATTCTGAAGAAGTGCATCGGCTTTTCAATGAGCTGGAGGATAAGGACACACTGGTTCTGGTGTTCCCCGTATGGTGGTATGCCTTTCCGGCAATGCTTAAAGGTTACCTGGAACGCGTCTGGAACTATGGTCTGGCCTACGGCGCAGGGAGTGGCCTGAAGGATAAAAAGATCCGCTGGCTGGCTTTGGTGGGCGGTTCACAGTCAGGATTCATTAAGTACGGCTGGGAAAAGAACATGACCGATTACATTAATGGCAGCATGGCCTATCTGGGTGTGGAGGATGCAAGGATCGATTTTCTCTATAATACGATTGGCGTGGAGGAGGGGATCACCGACGGCGAGGCCCACTACCAAAAACTGTTCGCCGAAGCGCGTGAAGTTGTCAGTTCTCTGAGAGCAACCAGTGAAGCCTGAGCACTAACGCCTGGCTAAAATACCAAAAGCAGACTTCCGGAGAAGCCTGCTTTTCTAATTTGGCGGGGTTATTTAGCGGAGAGTTCTCTGCGGATGATCTCAGCGCCTGCACTCAAAGCATTGAGCTTGCCTGTGGCTACCCGACGAGACAACGGGGCCATGCCGCAGTTGGTTGAAGGGTAGAGCTTGTCGGCGTCAACAAACTGCAGTGCCTTACGTAAAGTATTGGCGACTTCCTCCGGTGTTTCTATGGCATTGGTTGCCACGTCAATGGCGCCTACCATCACTTTTTTACCGCGGATCAGTTCAAGCAAGTCCATTGGAACATGCGAGTTATGACATTCCAGTGAGATTATATCGATATTGGATGTCTGCAGCTTGGGGAAAGCTTCTTCATATTGCCGCCATTCTGACCCCAGCGTTTTTTTCCAATCGGTATTGGCTTTGATGCCATATCCATAGCAGATATGCACAGCCGTTTCACATTTAAGCCCTTCGATGGCTCTTTCTAAAGCGGCGATCCCCCAATCATTCACTTCGTCAAAGAAAACATTAAATGCCGGCTCATCAAACTGGATAATATCGACACCGGCCGCCTCTAACTCTCGGGCTTCCTGGTTGAGAATTTTAGCGAATTCCCAGGCCAGTTTTTCGCGGCTTTTATAGTGGCTATCATAAAGCGTATCTATCATCGTCATTGGGCCTGGCAGGGCCCATTTAATCGGCTGCTTGGTTAGCTGACGTAAAAAACGGGCGTCTTCAACAAACACTGGCTTTTGACGGGCCACCGCACCGACGACAGTGGGTACACTGGCATCATAGCGATTACGAATTCTGACCGTCTGCCGTTTTTCAAAATCAACGCCGCTCAGGTGCTCAATAAAGGTAGTTACAAAGTGTTGGCGCGTTTGTTCGCCATCACTGACAATATCAATGCCTGCCCGTTGCTGATCTTCCAGGGACAAGCGCAGGGCATCTTGTTTACCCTCAATCAGTTCCTCATCCTGCAATTTCCAGGGTGACCAAAGTGTCTCTGGTTGTGCCAGCCAGGAAGGCTTGGGTAAGCTGCCGGCAGTCGAAGTTGGGAGTAATATTTTCATCAGAGTGCCTCCGGGAAACCTCGGCCTTCAGGCCGGGGAGGAAAGGAGGCGGTTTTCGAGCTAACTTCTTTTTGTCTTTTCACGATGGCTCCTGTAATTTTGTACATATGAAATGCGCATACAAATACCGATTCTATCCAACAGCCGATCAGGTTGAGCTTTTGGCTCAAACGTTCGGCTGTGTGCGTTTTGTCTATAATTCAATCCTTCGCTGGCGTACTGATGCTTACTATGAGCGCCAGGAGAAGATCGGCTATCTGCAAGCTAATGCGCGGTTAACCGCGCTTAAAAAAGAGCCTGGATGCGCATGGCTCAATGACGTTTCCTGTTTCCCCTTGCAACAATCGCTACGCCACCAACAGACGGCCTTTTCTCACTTTTTTGCAGGTCGGGCTAAATATCCAGCATTCAAAAGCAAACGCCACAAACAGGTCGCTGAATTGACCGCCAGCGCGTTTAAATATCGTGATGGCAAGCTGCATATGGCTAAGAGCAAAGCCCCATTGGACGTGCGCTGGAGCCGTGAACTCCCATCCGTGCCGTCAACCGTCACTATTTCCAAAGATGCAGCCGGACGATATTTCGTTTCCTGTCTGTGCGAGTTTGAACCTGTATCACTGCCCATTTCCGCTAAAACCGTGGGCATTGATGTGGGCTTAAAGGATTTGTTCGTTACTGACGCTGGATTTAAACAAGGCAATCCCCGCCATACCGCTAAATACGCGGCTCGCCTGGCGCTACTTCAGCGCCGTTTAAGCAAAAAAGCGAAAGGTTCGAAAAACCGCGCTAAAGCCCGCTTGAAGGTGACCCGACTCCACGCGAAAATTGCCGATTGCCGCATGGATAACTTGCACAAGTTGTCCCGCAAACTGATTAACGATAACCAAGTTGTTTGCGTTGAATCCCTGAAAGTGAAGAACATGATCCGCAACCCTAAGCTGTCGAAAGCGATAGCCGATGCAAGCTGGGGCGAGTTTGTGCGCCAGCTCGCATACAAGGCTGAATGGGGCGGGCGTTCACTGGTCGCAATTGCCCCGTTTTTCCCGTCCTCAAAGCGTTGTAGTTGTTGCGGCTTCACCATGAAAAAATTGCCTCTTGATGTTCGTAAATGGAATTGTCCGGAATGCCAGACAAGCCATGACCGTGACATCAATGCGGCACGGAATATAAAAGCTGCCGGGCTGGCAGCGTTAGCCCACGGAGAGTCTGTAAATCCTGAATCGCATCAAGCGGCTTAGGTTCGACTCAGTGAAGTGGGAATCCTCGCCCTTTAGGGCGGGGAGCAGTCAAAATGGATGACCTTTTATTTTTTGGTTAATCAAAGCGCGCAGTGAGCAGACCATTGCTCAAAAATAGTCTTATAGGGTTTGATAAAGTGTTCTTCAGTAAATTTCCCCTGCTCAATGGCCAACTGGCTACGCTCTTCACGGTCATAAACAATTTTTGTTAATGAATGATCCTGGTGATTCAGGGCCGGCTGATAGTATTGTCCGGCTGCAGAGTTTGCATTGTAAATCTCAGGGCGGTAAATCTTTTGGAAAGTCTCCATCGTGCTGATGGTACTGATAAGTTCAAGATCGGTGTAATCACTAAGTAAATCACCAGAAAAATAAAAGGCCAAGGGCGCAACGCTATTTTTTGGCATAAAATAGCGAACCTGCAGGCCCATCTTGCTGAAGTACTTTTCAGTCAAAGAAGAATCGTTTTGCTGGTATTCAATGCCTAATACAGGATGCTGATTCCCAGTCTGGTAATAGGTGTCTTTACTTGAAACGCTTAAGCATATTACCGGTGATTTTTTAAAGTTATCTCTGTACTCATTTGAGTTGACGAAATATTTAAATATATTCCCGTGCAAGTTGCCAAAGTCATCTGGAATGCTAAAGCCGGCTTGGTTATTATTGTGCTCTAACAGCAACACACTGAAGTCATAATCTCGCACGTAAGAAGAGAAATTATTCCCTACGATACCTTCAGTGCGTTTGTTGGTTTTTTTATCAATAATGTTGGTTTTTAATATCTCAATGACGGGGAAGCTATTGTCATTGTTTTTAATATTCATCTCAACGGAAATGATTTCAAGTTCGACAGAATAGCGATCGCCTTTGGGGTTATCCCAATGCGCCAGGGTATTGAAACGATTGTCAATCATCACCAGAGTATTGCGCAGGTTCTCCTGACGGTTCTTGCCTCTGGCCAAATTGGCAAAATTGGTCGTGATGCGCGTATTTTCGGAAGGGTTATAGTTTTCATCGAAACTACTGCTCTTGATAGTAAATGTAAAATCTTTGTTCATCGTGATCTTGCACCCTGATTTCTGGTATGAAAACTGAATCTAACTTTTTGATTTACCAGAAACTACTGGGTTTCTCATTCGTCAGTCTTCATGTTGTCAGTAAGTTAACATTGCATCTTTTATGCCAGAGCCACGGAATGAGTGAAAGCGACTTAATTTCATTACCACATGAGGTATCTTCATGATCTGAGTGCGGAGGGGGTAGGTGCCGGTAGTGGGGGCAGTGACGGGTCAAAAAGCTTTGAGAAACGCCCCCTACAAACGCCGTTGGTGTTTAGCGCTTCAACCCGGCCCCTCGCTTCCTGCTGCCAACAAAGGAACCAGGATGTCGCTAATGGGGGTAGGAATACCCTGCGCATGACCATAACGCTGCACGACGCCGTTGCGTATCTCCCATTCCAGCGGGCGATTGGCCTGGCGATCGGCGAGAATGGAGGTACCCAAGTCCGCAGGCGCACGATGAAAACCGTCAACGATCTCCTGGGGAACGTTATCGCTAAGTACCGCACCTTCGGCTCGTGCGACAGTCAGACATTCATGCAAATAAGCCAGTGCCAGTTTCGTGATATCCCCGCGTGAGAACATTCCCGCACGGCGGTTTGCAAGAACCATCAGGCCCGCGACCGCATTCTGCAATAGTTTGCGCCAGGCGATCGAGAGGAAATCGGATGACAACTCAACGCTGCAGCGGCTACCGCTGAGCGCATCAACGACCCGTTTTACCTGCGGCACATCCGGGAGTGTCAAACGCGGTTTAGCCCGCAGGCGGACAGAGGAATCTGGTTCGCGCTGTGCCGGGAACCATACGACCGAAGGCAGTACCGTTGCTCCGTTAATATAGGGTTCCAACAGAGTTTTCTGTTCGACGCCGTTTTGCAGCGCACACACGACAGTGTTTTCATCGCATAACGCGGCAAGCCAATGGGCGCTCTCAGCCACCTGGGTCGTTTTCACCGCCACAAAGACCAGATCGAAGGGTTGGGTGCTGGTCGGCGGCCTGCTCAATACCGGACCAGGAACCACCACTTCACCTTCATCGTGACGCAGAATTAATTGTGGGTGCGCGGTGCGCCCACAAAGTAGTGGCGTGCGGCCGACTTCGTGTAGTGCAGCAGCGATAGTGGTACCAATCGCACCGGGACCAATCAGAGCAATAGTAGGGGAGTCAGGCATTTTAAGTCCTCCTGTTATCGTCAATCCATCAACAGCGTGCCGGTAGCACTCACCGTGCTCGCCAGTATTTTGCTCAGCGTGAGTATTTCACCGAGAAACAGATAACCCAGGACTGCGGCAAACAGCAAGCTGATTTCGTGTCGCACTGATACGGCACTCATCACCTCTGGTAACCCACAAGCGAGCCTCACAGAGCCGTTGCTTTGGGATGTGTTGAGAATAGAGGGGAAAAATTGCTTAAAACCAGGAGATGAGCATGTTTTTGCCTGGCATGTGCGATATCTGGAAAAGCAAAAAGCCCGCTTAAGTTTCCTTAAGCGGGCTTCTCTAATTTGGCTCCTCTGACTGGACTCGAACCAGTGACATACGGATTAACAGTCCGCCGTTCTACCGACTGAACTACAGAGGAATCGTTTGAACGGCCGGAATCATAACGGGGTGTTGGCAGCATGTCAAAGGTGGATTACGCATTCTGTGACTGTTTGCTTACAGAATGCGCAACCCGTTGAGCTTTTGGCAGATTTAGCTCCGTTCTGCACGTTTTAGACGCAGTTGATAATGGTAATGGCTGCGGTTGAGCAGGTAGTCCTGATTAACGCTCGGGCTCCAGGAGTCGTCACCGCCCACCCCCATGTGAAAACCGTCCAGGCTGAGCCAGGTGCCGGCTTCCGGTTGTAGCAGGTGCTGGTGGCTGCATTCCATCAACTGGCGCAGGCCGTAGCGGCTGAGCGAGAAGTGGAACCGTCCGTCGATGTACCAGCCACCGTACTGCAGGCTGCGGGTCTCGCAGCGCAGCCCGTTCTCGCCGGGGAAGATATACGGCGTGTGCAACGCTTCCAGCGGCTGCTGCCAACGCCCAAATTGCGCGGCGAGGCGGCGGTCCGGGTAGTTCTCATGCGGGCCCAGCCCCAACCATTGCGCCTGTGGATGAATTTCTTTCAATTGGCAGCTCAGGCCAATACGTGCCGGTGGCGGCAGACTGGCGGCAATATCGACGTCGACGCTGATGCTGACGGCGCCCTCGCTGTCGAACAGCCACTGTTTGCGACTGCGCAGCAGCGTTTGCCCATCGGCTTCGAACAGGTGTTCACTCACCACCCGCACGCCGTCGCTCAATTGATCGGCCTGCAACAGCGTGCAGCGCTCCTCCAGCCGATACATGCCTGCCAGTTTCCAGCGTTCTACCCAGGCGTTGGGATCGATGCGCTCAACTTCGCTGATGCCGATGTCGTTATCCAGCGGCGCACGGATAAAGTTATCGCGCAGTGGCGTCAGCAGTTGAGGGTGGTCATGTTGCCACCATTGGCTCAGGCAGCCGTCGTGGCGCGTAAACTGCCAGCGTTGATGGCCATGGGTGATGTCGATAGTTTGCTCATTTTGGCTCAGCTGTGGCGCTGACCCGTCCGCTGTCGCTGGTGCAAAATGCAGCGTTCGTGGCACCAACCATTGGCCCCAGGCGCAGCGATGGTTGACTTCGGACCAGTCGGTGGCCAGCGGTTGCACCACTTCAACATTCAGCCACAGTTCGCCGGGTTGATGGAGCATCGGCAAGCGTTCGAGCAGTGGAAAGCTGGCGCTACTCTGCGGTAGCAGGTTGAGATCGAAGCTGCCGCTGGCGCGCTCCGTGCCATCGAGTTCCAGCCGCCAGTTCAGCCGTTCATTATCGGTTTGGCGGAACAGATACTCGCTGTTGACGGTCAGCGTCAGCGTTTCGGCGTCGAAGGTAAACTGGAAAAATTGCTGTGCGCGTTGCGCTTCAAACAGCGCAGGGTGGGGTGTGCGGTCGGGGAATACCAGACCGTTAAGGCAGAATTGTCGATCGTTTGGCGTGTCGCCAAAGTCGCCACCGTAAGCCCAGTAAGGGTTGCCGTTTTCATCACTGCGGGTCAGTGCCTGATCGACCCAGTCCCAGACGAAGCCACCCTGCAGGCGCGGATACTGACGGAAGGCCTGCCAGTAGCGGTCAAAACCCCCGAAGCTGTTGCCCATCGCATGAGCGTATTCACACAGGATCAGCGGACGATGCTCATCCGGCAGGCCGATCCACTTTTTGATTGACCACTTGGGCACGGCGGGGAACGGCTGATCCTGATCCACCCGCGCATACATCGGGCAGATAATATCGGTGGCGGCGCTGTTGGCCCCGCCGCCTTCGTACTGAACCGGGCGGGTAGGATCCTGAGTTTTCACCCAGCGATACAGCGCGTCGTGGTTGCAGCCGTGACCGGATTCGTTACCCAGCGACCAGATAATAATACAAGGGTGGTTGCGGTCACGCTGCACCATGCGGGTTACGCGTTCGCTCATTGCCGGCAACCATAGCGGATCGTCAGACAACCGGTTCATCGGCTGCATGCCGTGGGTTTCAATATTGGCTTCATCCACCACATACAGCCCGTAGCGATCGCATAGCCGGTACCACAATGGATGGTTCGGGTAGTGTGAGCAGCGCACCGCGTTGAAGTTGTGTTGCTTCATCAGCAGGATGTCATGGCGCATGGTGGCCTCGTCCATCACCTGGCCGTGCTGCGGATGATGTTCGTGGCGGTTGGTACCGCGGATCAACAAGGGCTGGCCGTTAAGCTTCAGCAGTCCATTGCTGATTTCCACCTGGCGGAAGCCGACGTCATAGGCCTCCACCTCAATAATTTTTCCTTCCGGCGACAGCAGGGTGACGGTTGCGCGGTACAGCGTGGGTGTTTCCGCGCTCCACAACGCCGGTTGTTCCACCGGCAGGCGCAGGGTAGTGCGATCCTCATAGGCACCGCGTTCGTCGATAATTTCACTGCCGAATGCCTGAGTTTTTTCCCCAACCAACTGGCCATCACGCCATAACTGCAACTGTACCCGGTGCTGCGTGGGCTGGTTGATGTGAACTTCCGCCACCAGTTCGCCACGGCGGAAACTGTCATACAGCGGGGTGGTGATGCGGATATCGCTCAAATGCGTGGCGGGTTTATGCAGCAGGCTGACGTCGCGGAAAATACCGCTCATGCGCCACATATCCTGATCTTCCAGATAGCTGCCATCGCACCAGCGCAGCACCATCACCGCCAGTCGGTTCTCACCGGCCTGCAACCAGGGGCTGAGATCAAACTCGGCGGGCAGGCGGCTATCCTGTGAATAACCAACCCAGTGGCCGTTGCACCACAGATAAAACGCCGAGTTGACGCCGTCAAAAATGATGCGCGTCTGGCCTTCCGCCAGCCAGGCAGGGTCGACGGTAAACTGCCGCGAATAGCAGCCGGTCGGGTTTTCCTCTGGTACCTGTGGCGGATTGACCGGGATCGGGTAGCGGACGTTGGTGTAGATCGGCGCGTCATAACCGGCAAGTTGCCAGTTGGACGGCACCGCAAGAGTATCTGCGTCGGCCAGGTCCTGTTGTAACCAACCGTCGGGTACCGCCTGGGGCTTATCGAAATAGCTGAACTGCCAGTCGCCGTTCAATATTTGCCGGCTCTCGCTGCTCTTGTCATCACGGGCGGCATTCAGGTTGCGCCAGCTCGAGAAAGGCGGATGTGCAGCCAGCCGCTGATAATGGGTACAGGCCGGATTTTGCCAGTCCCGGCGGGCGAGGAGGTCTTTCAGGGAAGGAAGGGGCAGGCTACTCATCGGCGATCGTCCTGTCGGCAGATTATAGAGGCATCATGCCGAATAAGATGCTGATGAGTACCAAAAAAGTAAAGCGGTTATACCCGTCATCTTTCAAGCCGCAGCGTTGTTACCTGCACTCAGTTATGTGGCCCGTCCATGGGCCACACCCCTTCGGGGCCGCTGCAAGCAGCGTTCAAATCTGCTCCTGGCAGATTTGTCACCCCAGTAACTTACTCGAGTAAGCGCCTGGGGATGAGCGAGCTGGGCGCCTAGCTGCGACTTGAAAGCTATAGGGTATACATTCAAGCTTGCAGGGGCGATCAAATAACCGCTTATTCTGGCAGGTTGGGGCGATAAATCCGCTGCGGACGGCCCACTTTGCCGTAAATGATTTCTGCACGCAGCTGCTGGGCGGCGGTACAAAACTCCAGATAGCGGCGTGCGGTGGTCCGGCTTAGCCCCATTATTTGCGCAACGCTTTCAGCGGTGTGGCTGCTGGAGGCGTGATCGAACAAGGCGCGGACTTTTACCAGCGTCAGTTCATCAATGCCCGCTGGTAGCGCCGCCTGCTGTTCACCGCGTGCGTAGGTGTTGAACATCTGATCGATGCGGTGCTGGCTAAGCCGCGCTTTGTCTTTCAGCGCCAGACGCCGCTGGCTAAAGCGCAGCAGCGTGTGGGCCAGACGATCATAGGCCAAGGGTTTGATCAGGTAATCGAACACCCCGTAACGCAGCGCTTCGGCCACGGTATCCATATCGCTGGCGGCGGTGATAAACACGATGCCGCCGACATAACCACTCAGGGTCAGCTCACGCAGCAGCTCAATGCCCTGGCCATCGGGCAGGAAGTTATCCAGCAGGATCAGATCCGGTTTGAAGCGCTCAGTCATCATACGGGCTTGCGCCAGGGTACCGGCCAGCCAGATTTGCCGACAACCGCCGTTCTGCCGGATAAACTCCGCATGCATCTCCGCCAGCGGCGTTTCATCTTCGACGATCAGTATATTCAACCATTCCATAGTGAATCTCGTCTCCCCATCGTCTTTCAATATGCAATCAACATGCTAATAAAATGTAAGTTAATTGCCGCGTAAAATAAAGATTATCTCAATAATAAACACCATAAAAATAATTAAGTAAATAAAGAACATTAAATAACTTATTAACCAGAGGTGGTTTGTGAAACAGGTCAATAATTGGCTATTTTTTTCTGATTACTATCGTTTAATCAAATGCGGGCCATGATTTTAACTACTTTATCTTTATGGTTTTTAAGGTTTTAATTCCCCGCTGAAATGTTAATTGATGTTCGTTTTCTGTTTTATTTGTTATTTATTAGTTAACCCAGAGAGTGTGAT
Organism: Serratia sp. BIGb0163; assembly: GCF_024809935.1. Taxonomy (NCBI): domain Bacteria; kingdom Pseudomonadati; phylum Pseudomonadota; class Gammaproteobacteria; order Enterobacterales; family Yersiniaceae; genus Serratia; species Serratia sp. BIGb0163. Next base: position 2,186,499 of record NZ_JANUDZ010000001.1, on the reverse strand, counting down.
ATGTTGGGCGATGCCATATTTGACCGAGTGAAAAGATCAGATCATAAAAATATTGCGCAGATTAATGCCTTCCTGCGGAGTAACGATCTGAATATTGATACGACGGTTGAAATATTTATTACCGTTACGCAAAACGATAAGTTGGTCGCCTGCGGCGGCATAGCAGACAATATTATCAAATGCGTCGCTATCAGCCCACAAATGCGTGGCGAAGGCTTGGCACTGCGGCTGGCGACCGAACTGGTGAATCTGGCGTATGAACGCCACCACACCCAGCTATTTATCTATACCAAAATCCAAAATGAACCGCTGTTCCGCCAGTGTGGTTTTTATCCGATAGCCCAGGTACCGGGCATCGTGGTGCTGATGGAAAACAGCCCGTGCCGCCTGAAGCGCTATGCCGCCCAACTGGCGGGTCAGCGGCAGCCGGGCAAGCGCATTGGCAGCATTGTGATGAATGCCAACCCCTTTACCCGTGGTCACCAATATCTGGTGCGCCAGGCGGCCGAAAAGTGCGACTGGCTGCACCTGTTTTTGGTCAAGGAAAACACCTCGCGTTTCAGCTATGAAGACCGGCGGCGACTGGTGCTGGCAGGCACGGCAGACATTGCCAACCTGACGGTGCATGAAGGCTCGCAATACGTCATTTCCCGCGCCACTTTCCCTTGTTACTTCATTAAAGATCAGGGCATTGCCGACGACTGCTACACCGAGATCGATCTGAAGATCTTTCGTCAGTATCTGGCACCCGCGCTGGGCATCACCCACCGTTTTGTCGGCAACGAACCGTTCTGCGAGGTCACCGCGAAGTACAACCGCGATATGCGTTATTGGCTGGAAACCCCGGCGTTATCCAGCCCGCCAATCGCGCTGGTAGAAATTGAGCGTTTGCAATATCAGGGCACGGCAATCTCCGCCTCCTGGGTGCGCAAGCTGTTGGCCGCGGGTGATTTTCACGCCGCCGCGCCGCTGGTGCCACCGGACACCCTGTATTACCTGCAAGATTTGCAAATGCAGCGCCGGGCCAAACCGGCGGCCACCCCCTTTGAATCCGCACAATCAGGTGAAAGATGAAAATTATCCGAGAAGCAATGGCCGGCACGCTGGAATCCAGCGATGTCATGGTGCGCATCGCCCCCGCCGAGGGGCCGGAACACGACCTGCTGATCGCCAGCAGCGTGGAAAAACAGTTTGGCGAAGCCATCCGCCAGACGCTGTTGCAGGTGCTGCAGCACTACCAGGTGGAGCCGGTGCAGGTGATGGTGGACGACAAAGGGGCGCTCGACTGCGTACTGCGGGCCCGACTGGAAACCGCGCTGATGCGTGCCTGCGACAATGGCCAACTGCCTTGGGGAGCGCCTAATGAAAACGCTGAATAAACACCGCCTGCGTCGCAGCATGCTGTTCGTGCCCGGTGCCAACGCGGCGATGGTAAGCAACGCCTTTATCTATCAGGCCGATGCGCTGATGTTCGATCTGGAAGACTCGGTGATCCTGCGTGAGAAAGACGCGGCGCGGCGGCTGGTTTACCACGCACTGCAACATCCGCTGTATCAGGAAGTGGAAACCATTGTGCGGGTTAACGCGCTGGATTCCGCCTACGGCCTGGCAGATCTGCAGGCGGTGGTGCGGGGCGGTGCGGACATTGTGCGCCTGCCGAAAACCGACAGTGCGCAGGACGTGGTGGACATGGATCGCGAGATTGCCGCCATTGAAGCCGACTGCGGACGCCCGGTCGGCAGCACCGGCCTGCTGGCGGCGATTGAGTCGGCGGCGGGTATTACCCAGGCGGTGGCGATTGCCCATGCCTCACCACGGCTGATCGGCATTGCGCTGGGAGCGGAAGACTACGTGCGCAACCTGCGTACCGAGCGTTCTCCGGAAGGCATCGAACTGTTGTTCGCACGCTGTTCGTTGCTGCAGGCGGCGCGGGCGGCTGGCATTCAGGCGTTCGACACGGTTTATTCCGATGCCAATAACGAAGCCGGTTTCCTGCAGGAGGCGGCGCTGATCAAACAGCTCGGTTTCGACGGCAAATCCCTGATTAACCCCCGGCAGATCGAACTGTTGCACAACCTGTATGCACCCACCGCCAAAGAGGTGGCCCATGCCCAGCGGGTGGTGGATGCCGCGGCGGCGGCGGAGCAGGAAGGGCGCGGCGTGGTGTCGCTCAACGGCAAGATGGTCGACAGCCCGGTGATTGAACGCGCACGGCTGGTGCTGCAGCGTGCAGCGCTTTCCGGCATCCGCGAAGCCTCGGTTCAGCATGGAGAGGAAGCATAATGAAACGCCAACAACGACTGATGACCCTGAATAATTTGGCGGAGTTGCGCTGCTATCAGGCGTCCTCCAAGGCTAACCAGCAGGCGAGCAAACCCCGTGATATCAAACGCTGCGACACGCTGGAACAGGCGGTGCGCCGCAGCGGGTTGCAGGATGGCATGACCATTTCTTTCCACCATGCGTTTCGCGGTGGCGATCTGGCGCTAAATCAGGTGATGGAAACACTGGCGGCGATGGGGTTCCGTAACCTGACGCTGGCTTCCAGCTCGCTCAGCGAATGCCATGCGCCGCTGGTCGGCCACATCCGCAACGGGGTGGTGAGCCGCATTTATACCTCCGGCGTGCGCGGTCCGCTGGCGGACGCCATCTCACGCGGCCTGTTGGCCGAACCGGTACAAATCCACTCCCACGGCGGCCGGGTCAACCTGATCGAGTCCGGTGAACTGGCCATTGACGTCGCCTTCCTTGGGGTACCGGCCTGCGATGAGTTCGGTAATGCCAATGGCTACAGCGGCGAAGCCTGCTGCGGCTCGCTGGGCTATGCCAGAGTGGATGCCGAGGCGGCAGGCACCGTGGTGCTGCTGACCGAAGCGATTGTGCCTTATCCGCATCATCCGGCCAGCCTGGCGCAGGATCGGGTGGATCTGATCGTTCAACTTGAGCGAGTGGGCGATGCCGACAAGATTGGTGCCGACGCCACGCGCATGACCTCCAACCCGCGTGAACTGCTGATTGCCCGCCGGGCCGCCGAAGTGATCGCCGGTTCCGGCTACTTTACCGAAGGTTTCTCGCTGCAAACCGGTACCGGCGGCGCTTCACTGGCGGTGACGCGTTTTCTGGAAGACAAAATGCGCGCGCGCGGCATTCGCGCCGGTTTCGCATTAGGCGGCATCACCTCAACCATGGTGGATTTGCATGAAAAAGGGCTGATTACCCGCTTGCTGGACGTGCAGAGCTTTGACCGTGCGGCGGCGATGTCGCTGGCGCGCAACCCCAATCACATAGAAATCAGTGCCAATCAATACGCCAACTTCAGCTCGAAGGGGGCTTCAGTCGACAGGCTTGACGTGGTGGTGCTGAGCGCGTTGGAAATCGACACCGGTTTTAACGTTAACGTGCTGACCGGTTCCGATGGTCTGCTGCGCGGAGCTTCCGGTGGCCACTGTGACACCGCAGCCGCGGCGCGGCTGGCGATCATCGTGGCACCGCTGGTGCGCGGGCGTATCCCAACGCTGGTTGAGCAGGTCACCACCTGTGTCACGCCCGGCTCCAGCATCGACATTCTGGTTACCGATCATGGTATTGCCGTTAACCCGGCGCGGCCGGAATTGGCGCAGCGGCTGCAAGAAGCCGGTTTGCCGGTGGTCAGCATCGACTGGCTGCGCCAGCGAGCGCTGCTGCTGACCGGTGAACCTGAGCCGATCGTCTTTACCGACAAGGTGGTGGCGGTAGTGCGCTATCGCGACGGTTCGGTGATCGACGTGGTGCATCAGGTGGCGGAGTAATCCCATGGCTAACGTCCCTCCCGAACTGGCCGCCAACCGCGCAGTCAGCCTGCCGGAATTGCTCACCAGCCGTGAATGCCGTCAGGCCCGGCAACAGGCGTGGCTGGCGCAGCATCAGTCCACCTTGCTGGTGTTGACGCTGGTGGTGCCCGGCGCGGTAAAAGACAGCGCGCTGACGCGCAATATCTTCAACCTGGGCTGGCAGGCGCTGCAGCAAATGTGGGGCGAACAGGGTTGGCACTGCCTGCAGGCCGAAACGCTGGCGCTGTCCACCGGCTGCGAGGGTTTTGTGGCGCTACAGGCAGACGCACAGCGGGTGAAAGACTGCGCCATCCAGTTGGAAGTGCAGCAGCCGATTGGCCGACTGTGGGATATCGACGTGCTGGACTCACAGGGGCACATTTTGTCGCGCCGCGATCTGGGGTTGGCGGAGCGTCGCTGTCTGCTGTGCAGCCAACCGGCCAAACTCTGCGCCCGTCAACGGCAGCACGGCAGTGAACAGCTACTGCAGGAAATGGAAAGGATGCTCAATGATGCACTCGCTACCCGCTGAGCCGGTCAGCTATGCGCCGCAAACGAAGATCGGTGACTTCGCCCACGCCGCCTACCGCGCGCTGTTGGTGGAAGTGAATCTGACCCCCAAACCGGGGCTGGTGGATCGTCACAACAACGGGGCTCATCGGGATATGAACCTCGGGCATTTCTACCGTAGCGCCCGCGCCATTGGCATCTGGCTGCCGCGCTTTGTCCGCCAGGGCCGCGACGATGCCTTCCGCCCGGTGGCCGAGCAGTTATTGCGGCTGCGGCCGCTGGGGCTGGCCTGCGAAAACCACATGTTCCAGGCCACCGGCGGCGTCAACACCCATAAAGGCAGCGTGTTTTCTCTCGGCCTGTTGTGTGCCGCCTTCGGCCGTCGTTACCAGCGACAACACCCTATTAACGCCAAAACCTTGTGCACCGAGGTGGCGGCAATGTGTCACGGGCTGGTAGCGCGTGAGCTGCAACAGCACAACGCGTTACAGACCGCCGGTCAGCGACTGTTTGCCGAACATGGCCTGAGCGGCGCTCGCGGTGAGGCCGAGTCCGGTTTTGAACGGGTGATCAACGGCGCGCTGCCGCTGTATCGACAACGGCTGAACGCCGGCTGTGATGAGCAGACGGCGCTGATGGACAGCCTGCTGTGGCTGATGGCTCACAACGATGACACCAACGTCGCGTCACGCGGCGGCATCGAAGGCTTGCGCTGGTTGCAGCAACGCGCCGCAGAGTTGTTGGCTAAGGGCGGGGCGCAGGGCGAGCAGGGCATTGATCGCCTGCGGCAGTTCGACGCCGAATGCATCACGCGCAATCTCAGCCCCGGCGGTAGCGCCGACCTGTTAATCGTCACCTGGCTGCTGGCGCAGTTAGCGAACTAAAAACAATAACCCGTCTTCAGGAGAATTTTATGTCCGAAACCAAGGAAAAAGTCTGGAAAACGCTGGCACCGCTGCTGGTGTTGGCGATCCTGCTCTGGATACCCGCCCCGGAAGGGATGCCGCCGCAGGCCTGGCGTTACTTTGCTATTTTTGTGGCAATGATTGTCGGCATGATCCTGGAGCCGATCCCGGCGACGGCGATCAGTTTTATCGCCGTGACCCTCAGCGTGTTGAGCGCCAACTGGGTGCTGTTTGGTGCGCAGGAACTGGCAGAACCGGGCTTTAAGGCCGGTAAAGAGGCGCTGAAATGGGGGCTGGCGGGGTTCTCCAGCACTACCGTGTGGCTGGTGTTCGGTGCCTTTATCTTCGCGCTTGGCTACGAGGCTACCGGGCTGGGGCGGCGTATCGCGCTATTTATGGTGAAGTTTATGGGTAAGCGTACCCTGACGCTCGGCTATGCGGTGGTGATCATCGATATCTTGCTGGCGCCGTTTACCCCGTCCAATACCGCGCGTACCGGCGGTACCGTGTTCCCGGTGGTGAAAAACCTGCCGCCGTTGTTCGACTCGTTCCCCAATGATCCTTCCTCACGCCGTATTGGCGGCTACCTGATGTGGATGATGGTAGTGGGGACCAGCATCAGCTCCTCAATGTTCGTCACCGGTGCCGCGCCCAACGTGCTGGGGATCGAGTTCGTCAGCAAGATTGCCGGCGTGCATATCAGTTGGATGCAGTGGTTCCTGGCCTTCTTGCCGGTTGGGCTGTTGCTGTTGATTATCGCGCCGTTGATCTCCTATTACCTGTACAAACCGGGCGTGACCCACAGCAGTGAAGTGGCAACCTGGGCCAATACCGCGCTGAACGAGATGGGCAAGCTGACGCGTCAGGAAATCAAGCTGATTGGCCTGGTGCTACTCAGCCTGTGCCTGTGGGTGTTTGGCGGCAAGGTGGTGAATGCCACCACGGTCTGCCTGCTGGCGGTTTCCCTGATGCTGGCGTTGAATGTGGTGTCGTGGAAGGCGATCACCCAATATTCCAGCGCCTGGAACACGCTGGTTAACCTGGCGACGCTGGTGGTGATGGCCAACGGCCTGACGCGCTCCGGCTTTATCGACTGGTTCGCCGAGACCATGAGCACCCATCTGGACGGTTTCTCGCCGGAGATGACGGTGGCGGCGCTGGTGCTGGTGTTCTACTTTGCCCACTATCTGTTCGCCAGCCTGTCGGCGCACACCGCTACCATGCTGCCGGTGATCCTGGCGGTCGGTAAGGGGCTGCCGGGGGTGCCGATGGAGGAACTCTCGATGTTATTGGTGCTGTCGATCGGCATCATGGGCGTGCTGACGCCTTACGCCACTGGTCCGGGGGTGATCATCTACGGCTGCGGCTATGTGAAATCGAAAGACTACTGGCGCATGGGCGGCATTCTCGGCGTGGTGTATATCGCCGCGCTGCTGATGATCGGTTGGCCAATCATGCGTTTGTGGCTGTAAGTTTTTGAGTTAATGGCGGCCATCTGCGGATGGCCGCTGGGCAGACCTTTCCTTGTGATATCCATCACACACTTTCCCCGTTAACCTCTCCATCATAGCGAGGCAAACGCTAACACATTAAAAATAATCATATTCCTGGAGCCTCTGCGGATGAAAAGAAAAGCCTTATTGCTGTGCTTGCCGTTATTAATCACCGGGACTGCCCTGGCAGAAACCAACGACTATCAATTGGATCAGGTACTGGTGATGAGTCGCCATAACCTGCGTGCGCCGCTGGCCAATAACGGCAGCGTGCTGGCACAGTCCACGCCTAAAGCCTGGCCGGCCTGGGACACGCCGGGTGGCCTGCTAACCACCAAGGGCGGGGTTCTGGAAGTCTATATGGGCCACTATTTCAATGCCTGGCTCAAGCAAACCGGCGTTCTGCCGCAGGAAGGCTGCCCAACGGCCGGCAGCGTTTACGTTTATGCCAACAGCCTGCAGCGCACGGTGGCAACCGCGCAGTTCTTTACCAACGGCGCTTTCCCCGGTTGCGATATCAGCGTGCATCATCAGGACAAAATGGGGGAGATGGATCCGACCTTTAACCCGATCATCACCGACAACAGCGACGCTTTCAATCAGCAGGCGCTAGGGGCGATGAACAAAGAGCTGGCCTCGCTGAAGCTGGATGCGGCCTATAAACAACTGGCGAAAATCATCGATTACAAAGACTCCAACAGTTGTAAGACCGACAAACGCTGCGATCTGACCAAAGAAGCCAGCAAAATGAGCGCAGTGCCGGGCAAAGAGCCTGGCGTCGCCGGCCCGTTACGGGTGGGGAACTCGCTGGTGGATGCCTTTATGCTGCAATATTACGAAGGTTTCCCGATGAAGGACGTGGCCTGGGGCAAAATCACCACGCCGCAGCAGTGGAAACAGTTGGCGCAGCTGAAAGACGGTTATCAGGACTCGCTGTTTACCTCGCCGGTAGTGGCGCAGAACGTGGCCAAACCGCTGCTGACTTACATCAACGGCGCATTGATTGGCGAGCGCAAGCCGGACTCCCCGAAAGTGACGGTGTTGGTGGGCCACGACTCCAACATTGCTTCGCTGCTGTCGGCGATGGAGTTCCAGCCATATCAACTGCCGCATCAATACGAGAAAACGCCGATTGGCGGCAAGCTGGTGTTCCAACGCTGGCACGACAAGAAAAACGATCGTGACCTGCTGAAGATTGAGTACGTGTATCAATCGACCGACCAGTTGCGCAATGCCAGCCCGTTGACGCTGAAAACCCCACCGCAGCGCGTGACGCTGGCGCTGAAAGGCTGCCCGGTGGATAAGCAGGGCTACTGCGCCTGGAGCGACTTCGAAAAAACCATGAAAGACATTCTGTAATCCCGCCATTCCTCTCTCCCGGTTGCGGGGGAGAGGATCCTGTTTGGATGATTACGCTTGAAACACCCCCGCCAATCACCTAGCATTTCAGTAAGTCTTGCCTGGGAGGGTTAACCGATGCGGCCATCAATCGTATTAGCTGAAAAACGTCATGCTGTTCGCGAAGCGGTAGGGCTGTTTCATTCTGCAAATCCGCGCGTCTTTGGGTCGGTGCTAAATGGAACTGACAGAGACGGCAGCGATCTTGATCTGCTTGTGGATGCACTACCCGGTGCGACAATGTTTGACTTGGGTGGCTTGCAGGCCGAACTCGAGGCGTTGTTGGGGATTCAGGTTGACCTATTGACACCTGCCGACTTGCCGGTCAAATTTCGGGCTAAGATTCTTGCCGAGGCAAGACCAGTATGAACGAGAATCGGCTTGGCGATTACCTCGATCATATGGTACGGGCCGCTTCAGATGCATGCAACTTTGTTGATGGTGTGAGCCAGGAAGATTTTCTTGACGATAAACGCACCCAACAGGCAGTAATAATGAGTCTGATCATCATAGGTGAAGCCGCCACCAAAGTGATGGACAATAATGAGCTATTTACTCAACAGCACCCGGAAGTGCCTTGGCGCAGTATGCGAGGCATGCGTAACCGAATTGCACATGGCTATTTTGATATTAACCTCGATGTGGTTTGGGCTACGGTGCAAACGGCCCTACCTGAGTTATTGATCCAGTTACGTGCCTTACGTCATGAGGTTGATGACAAAAACTGAAGCGTCATTGCTACGCTCCCAACATGGACAACCTGTGTTCTCTTCTTTTATCCCCAGCATTGAATGGCTGAACCTGGATGATTACCCAGGACGGGTTGCCCGTTGCCGCTTTTCTTTGGCGAACTATCAGGATGGCTGTTTCGACGCCATTGGCATGAGCATCCCCGAACATCTGGCCCGTGCCGTGCCGAAGCGGCGGGCGGAGTATCTGGCCGGGCGTTACCTGGCGCGGGAGTTGCTGGCTACGCTGGGGCTTGCTGATTTCACGTTGCTGCGCGGGGAAGACCGTGCGCCGCAGTGGCCGCAGGGCATCGCAGGGGCAATCAGCCATAATGCGGACACGGCGCTTTGCGCCGTACACCGTGAAAGCGGGCTGGGTGGCGTGGGGCTGGACGTTGAAACGTTAATCCCCAGCGCACGGGCCGAAGAACTGTGGGGGGCTATCGTCAGTGAGGTGGAGTGTGAATACCTGCGCGCCCAACCGCAGGCATTCAACTGGCTGCTGACGCTGGTGTTTTCTGCCAAAGAAAGCCTGTTCAAAGCCTTGTACCCACAGGTGCGTAGCTATTTTGATTTTCTCGATGCACGCCTGGTGGCGGTTGATATACAGCAACAAACCTTTGCATTCGAACTGCTAAAACATCTCACGCCGCATTGCCACGCTGGCCGCCGTTTTGGCGGTCGTTATTGGCAACAAGGTGACGATGTCACAACTTTTATCTGTTTATAATCAATGAAATGAAAAAGTTGCACTGTCACATTAATCACAAGGCCCGCCGCCGTCGAACCAGGTGGCGGGCGCCCTCCGACACCAGTAACAGCACTGCCAGCCAGATCGGAATATAGGTCAGCCATTCATCCCGGCCGATGCTTTCGCCAAGTAGCAGCGCCACGATCACCAGTAGCACCGGCTCTACGTAGCTCAGCAGGCCGAACAGGCTGAACGGCAGCAGGCGGCTGGCCAGGATATAACACACCAACGCGGCGGCGCTGATTACCCCGAGCAACGGAACTTGCCAATAGAGCGCCGGGCTGATGCTCAGCGCGGCCAGCGGCCCGTCACCACCGAAGGCGAACCAGGCGGCCACCGGTAACATCAATGTCAATTCACACCACAGCCCACCGAGGTTGTCGGTGCCGAAACGGCGGCGCAAAATAAAGTAAACCGGATAGCCCAGCGCCACCACCAGCGTGGTCCAGGAGACGCCGCCCACCTGATACAGCTCATTACCAACGCCGATAATCGCGCAGGTAACCGCCAGTTTTTGCAGTAAAGAAAGCCGATCGCGGAAGATCAAACGCCCCGCCAGCACCATGGTCAGCGGCAGCAGGAAATAGCCCAGTGACACCTCCAGCGCTTTGCCGTGCAGCGGCGCCCACAGGAACAACCACAGCTGAACCCCCAGCAGCGCCGAGCTCAGCGGCAGAAACAGCAGGCGGCGCGGTCGTTGTTTTATCCAGCACAGCGTCTCGCTGACCTTGCGCCAGTCGGCGGAAAACAGCATAAACAGCGTCAAAAACGGCACGGTCAGCAGGGTGCGCCAGCCAAACACTTGCTCACCGTCGAGCGGCGTCAGAGTGGAAGTGTAGTAATACATCACGCCGAACAATATTGAGGCGATAACGGAAAGCGCTATTCCTTTAATCACGGGCCGTCCTGAAAAGTGATTGATTTTATTGCCGCCCACTCTAGTGAAGTTTGGTGCTGACAACAATGCCGCGTATCACACTGGACAATCGGCAGTGGCGAGTTAAAATAAATACTGTGTATTAATACAGGTGTTATGCGATGACCCTCGATCTTTTTGAAGACTCCGTACCGCCGCCATGGCGGGAACAGATTGCTCCCGGCGCGGTGGTGATGCACGGTTTTGTGCGCGATCACGGTCCGGAGTTGCTGGCGGCAGTGAATGGGGTGATCGCTCAGGTGCCGTGGCGGCATATGACCACGCCGGGCGGTCACGTGATGTCGGTGGCGATGAGCTGGTGCGGCAACGGCTGGAGCAGCGACAGCCGCGGCTACCGTTACTCAGAGCGCGACTCGCGCAGCGGCAAACGCTGGCCGCCGATCCCGGCTATCCTGATGGCGCTGGCGGATGAGGCGGCGCAGCAGGCGGGTTTTGCCCCTTTCGTGCCGGATTCCTGCCTGATGAACCGCTACGATCCGGGCAGCAAGCTCTCGTTGCATCAGGATAAGGACGAGCATGATTTCGGCTCGCCGATCGTTTCCGTCTCACTGGGACTGCCGGCGGTGTTCCAGTTCGGCGGCATGCAACGCAGCGATCGCGCCCAGCGCATACCCTTGGCGCACGGCGATGTGGTGGTGTGGGGAGGTCCGTCGCGCCTGTGCTTCCACGGGATTATGCCAATTAAAGAGGGTTACCATTCGCTGGTGGGGCCACACCGTATCAACATCACGCTACGTAAGGCGCTTTAGCTGCGGCTCTTTTGCCAAACAGGCAACCAGATAGTCGATAAACACCCGCAGCTTGGGCGGCAAGTGCTGGTTGGGGCCATACAGCAGCCACAGGCCGCCGTGGTAACTGCTGAGAAAGTCCCATTCCGGTAACACTTGCACGACTTCGCCGCTGTCCAGCGCCTGCCGGGCAGTAAAGTACGGCAGGCTGCCAATGCCAATGTGCTGTTTTACCGCATCCAGCCGCACGCCGGTGTGGTTGGCGGCATAACGCCCGTGCACGTTTACCGTCACCGATTTACCCTCTCGCCGGAATTTCCAGCGGGCGTCGTTGGGCGTTTCCCCCAGATAAATGCAGCTGTGCTGCGCCAAATCCTGCGGATGCTGTGGCGTGCCGTGCTGCGCCAGATAACCGGGGGTGGCGCACAGCAGGTGTTCGATAGTCATCAATTGGCGGCCAATCAAGCCGGGAGAAGGGCGCTCGGTAATACGCAGCGCCAGATCGACCCGATCGTCAATCAGGTCCATATAGCGATCTTCCAGCCGCAGGCGAACGTCTACCTTGGGATAACGGCGTAAAAACTCCGGTATGTGCGGGTGCAACACAAAGCGACCCACCGCCTTGGGGACGCTGATGCTGACCAGCCCTTCGGGTTCCACCGCCCCACGGCCGCTGAACGCCATGACCGAGTTCGCGGCGTCTAACATGCTGCGACAGCGCAGAAACACTTCTTCGCCTTGTTCACTCAGGCGCAGTTTGCGCGTGGTGCGGTGCAGCAGTTGCAATGCCAACGCCTGTTCGAGTTTGGCCACGCTGCGGCTGGCAGCAGAAGGAGAAGTGCCCAGCCGACGGGCAGCGGCGGAAAAACTGCCGCTCTCAACGACCTGAACAAAAACGGCCATTTCGGCCAGCAGCGAATGAGAGAGATTTGTGCTCACGGCGCAAAGGTCCATTGTATCTTTGATGGATTATGCTTTGATTATGGCATGAATATAATGGAGCCACTAACCAGGAGAAAAACCATGACCGAACGGCTTTATTATTATAGCGATGACTTACAGGGCGAAGCACAGGTGCTGGCCTGTACTCCGGTTGAAGACGGCGGATACGCGATAGAGCTGAACGCCACGCTGTTCCACCCGCAAGGCGGCGGACAACCGGCAGACGGCGGCCTGCTCGGTACTATCCCGGTGCTGCGTGTGGCACAACAGGGCGAAAAAGTGCTGCACTTTACCGCCGAGCCGCTGCCCGAAGGGCCGGTGAGCGTGCAGGTTGATGGCGAACTGCGCCGCTTGCATACCCGTTGGCATTCCGCCGGACATCTGATTGGCTGGTTGGGTGAAACGCGCGGCTGGCAGCCGGTCAAGGCGCACCACTGGCCGGGTGAAGGACGTATTACCTTCGTGCCGGACGCAGAACCCCAAACCCTGGATCAGGATTTCCTGCATGCAGAGTTGGCGCGACTGATTGCGGCGGATTTCCCACGCAAACAACTGACGGTTGACGGCCTGCGTCAGGTAGGTTTTGGTGAATTGCCTACATATGGTTGCGGCGGTACCCATGTCCCTTCCCTGGCTGAACTGGGTAGGGTAAATATTACCGCGCTCAAGATGAAGAAAGGGCAGTTGATTGTGCAGTATGAGCTGGGCTGAGGTTTGAGCCGGAGCGATTATTTCGTCGGCCCGGCCTGTCGCAGCATGGTGCAGAAAGCACACTGGCATCCCGCCTGCGGCAGCGCTGCGCAGGTGCCGATGTTGACCGCTTGCGCGTCCAGCGCGTGAAATCCGTAAAACAGATTCTCCAGGCTGTTTTCCGCTGAGCGCGTCTGTTCCGGCTGCGTCTCGGGCACTTTGGACTGAAACGCGGCGGCGCGTCCGGCTAACAAGCCAAGGAACAACAGCGAGAGCTGAATTTTCATTTTCGTCTTCCCGGTTTGATTTCTGATACGTTATAACAAAACATCTCTTCTGCCAACCACCGATGCCTTGTGCATTTTCCGCCATTGGTTAGCGAAATTAGTTCGTTCAACTCCCCGCCGATTTGGTTTGTTATCTAACCCATAACATTCCGAAATAAAGAAGGCGTGGCACACAATGTTTAATTTCTCTTTCAATCGATTAACCAGTGGGATAACAGTGGCATTGGGACTGGCGGCGGCGATGAATCCGGCGCTGGCGTCGGTGCAGGGCGGCACGCTTGTCTACCTGGAACAGCAGGCGCACACCAACCTTTATCCGCCTTCCGGCGGTTTCTACCCCAACGGCGGTATCCTCAATCAAATCACCGACAAACTGACCTACCAGAACCCGCAAACGCTGGAGATTGAGCCGTGGATTGCCGAGTCCTGGAGCAGCAACGCCGATAAAACCGAATACACCTTCAAGCTGCGGCCTGGCGTGACTTTCTCCGACGGTACACCGCTGGATGCCAATGCAGTGGCGAAAAACTTCGATACTTATGGCCTGGGCAATAAAGAGAAACGTCTGCCGGTGTCCGAGGTCATCAATAACTACGACCACAGCGAAGTGATCGACCCGTTAACCGTCAAGTTTTACTTCAAGCACTCGTCTCCCGGCTTCCTGCAGGGCACCGCCACCATTGGTTCTGGCCTGGTTTCGCTCAGCACCCTGAACCGCAGCTATGACCAACTCGGCGATGCGCGCCATATCATCGGTTCCGGCCCGTTTGTGGTCAGCGCCGAGACGTTGGGGCGAGAGGTCAGCCTGAGCGTTCGCAAGGATTATCACTGGGGCCCGGCCAAATTGGCTCAGCAAGGGCGCGCTAATCTGGATGGCATCAAGGTGATTGTCACCGGCGAAGACAGCGTGCGTATCGGTGCGTTGCAGGCTGGGCAGGCGGACTTTATTCGCCAGATCCAGGCCTACGACGAGAAGCAGACGCAGGAACAGGGCTTCACGATTTACGCGGCCCCCACGCGTGGCGTCAACGATAGCGTCGCCTTCCGGCCGGATAACCCGCTGGTGAGCGACCTGCGCGTGCGTCAGGCACTGCTGCACGCCACCGACAGTAAGCAAATTGTCGATACGCTGTTCTCGGTTAACTACCCACAGGCTAAATCGGTGATTGCTTCTTCCGCCGCCGGTTTCGTCGACTTATCCGCCAAGCTGAAATTCGACCCGGAGCTGGCCAACCGTCTGCTGGATGAGGCGGGCTGGAAAAAGGGCGGCGATGGCCTGCGCGAGAAGGACGGCAAAAAATTGCTGCTGAATGTCTATGAATCGCTGCCGCAGCCGCAGAACAAGGCGGTGCTGCAGCTGGTTTCGCAGCAGTGGGGCAAGGTCGGCGCGCGCTTGAACATTCTGGCGGGCGACGCCGGCAGCAAGGTGGCGGATAACCTCGATCCGCAGAAAACCCCGGCGGCGGTGGTGGAGGTGGGACGGGCGGATCCGGACGTGATTAAGAGCCAGTTCTACCCGACCAACCGCGATGCGCTGTTGCAGCAGGGCGGGACGGGCAAAAACAGCGCATTCAAAGATGACAAGCTGAACGCGCTGCTGTTGGGCATCGCCTCTGAGGTGGACCCACAAAAACGCCTGCAGATTGCCGGTGAGGCGCAGAATTACCTGCTTGATCAGGCCTATGTGATCCCGTTTTTCGAGGAGCCGCAGGTGTTTGCCGGTGCACCTTATCTGAAGGGGGTTAGTTTCGAAGCGGTCGGTCGCCCGAGTTTCTACGGCGCCTGGTTAGAGAAACACTGAGGAGGCGATGATGAGCCGATATCTGGCGCGGCGCATCGGGCAGGCGCTGCTGGTGCTGTGGGCGACCTTTAGCCTGTCGTTTCTTCTGCTGCAGGTGCTGCCCGGCGATGCGATCCTGATTAAGTTCCAGAACCCGGACATGGGGCTAAGCCCGGCGCAGATCGCCGATATGCGCGCAGCCTATGGCGCTGATGTGTCGCTGTGGCAGCAGTATCTGCATGCGTTGGGTAACGTGCTGCGTGGGGATCTGGGGTATTCCATTCAGGCCGGGGTGCCGGTCACCGAACTGTTAGCCACCAACCTGCCCGCCACGCTGCAACTGGCGGTGCTGGGCTTCACGCTGGCGCTGCTTCTGGCACTGACGATTGCCTTTATCTCCAACCTGACCGGTTTTGGCTGGCTGAGAGCGGCACTGCAGTCGCTGCCGTCGCTGTTTGTCTCGGTGCCGACCTTCTGGCTGGGGATTGTGCTGATCCAGGTGTTTTCGTTCCAGTTCAAGCTGATCCCGGTGATCAACCCGGGTGAATGGCAGGGGCTGATCTTGCCGATTGTGACGCTGGCGGTACCGATCTCCGCCCCCTTGGCGCAGATCCTGATCCGCAGCATTGATCAGGTGCAGACTCAGCCGTTTGTCGCCGTGGCGCGGGCCAAAGGTGCCAGCCGTAGCGGGGTGCTATGGCGGCATGTGGCGCGTAACGCCATGCTGCCTGCGCTGACCATCGCCGGCATTCTGCTGGGTGAGTTGATCGCCGGGGCGCTGATCACCGAAACCGTATTTGGCCGTAGCGGGCTGGGACAACTCACCTTACAGGCAGTACTGAACCAGGATGTGGCGGTGTTGCAGGCGATAGTCGTCATTTCCGCCGCCGCTTTCGTCACTCTCAACCTGCTGGTCGATCTGCTGTTCCCACTGTTGGATCCACGGCTGAAAACCCATACAGGAGCCGCCGTATGAGCAGTATTTCCTTTGAAAAGACCGTCGTGCCGGAGCGTGACCTGGGGGGCGTGGAAAGCGAAGGCACGTTATCGACCAGCCGTTCACGTCGTCGACGCGTGCCGCTGACGTTGCTGCTGGCCTGGACGGTAATCGCCATTGCGGTGCTATGGGCGCTGGCCCCTCAGTTATTCACCGCTTACAGCGGCACTGAAGGCATCGCCGGGGCGCAGCGCCTGGCACCGGGTGGCGCACACTGGCTGGGTACCGATCAACTGGGCCGCGACCTGTACGCACGCATTGTCTATGGTGCCTCGCAAACGCTGTCCGCGGCGCTGGTGGCGGTCGCATTGGGCTTGCTGCTGGGCACGGCACTGGGGCTGATTGCCGGTGCGGTGGGGGGCATTGCGGACGAGGCGGTGATGCGCTTTGTCGACGTCTTGCTGTCGATCCCCGGCCTGCTGCTGTCGCTGAGCATCATTATTTTACTGGGATTTGGCACGGTTAACGCCGCCATCGCCGTCGGTATTACCTCGGTCGCCAACTTTGCCCGCCTGGCGCGTGCCGAGGTGGTGCGGGTGCGCCACAGTGATTACGTCGAGGCGGCCTATGGCAGCGGCGGTACCTTCTGGGCGGTGCTGTGGCGGCACATCCTGCCGAACTCGCTGACGTCGGTGATCGCCTTCTCGGCGCTGCAGTTCGGCAGCGCTATTTTGGCGATCGCTACCCTGAGTTTCCTGGGCTATGGCACTCCGCCGCCGACGCCGGAGTGGGGGCTGTTGATCGCCGAAGGGCGCAATTATATTTCCACCGCCTGGTGGTTGACCACTTTTCCGGGGTTGGCGGTAGTGGCGGTGGTGCTGGCGGCCAATCGCATTAGCCGTGCGCTGGGGAGAGGGCAACCATGAGTATTCAGACGGCATTACAACGGGCGGCGGCCACGCCGGTGCTGGAGCTGGAGCAGGTGTCGATAGCCTATCAGGGGGCAACCGGCAGCCAACGGGTGGTGCATCAGGTGTCCTTCGCCATTCAACCGGGGGAAGTGGTGGCGCTGGTCGGTGAGTCCGGTTCGGGGAAAACCACTACCGCGCAGGCGATCATTGGCTTGCTGACGGAAAACGGCCGTCTGGAGCAGGGCGCTATCCGTCTCAACGGTACCGATATCAGCCACTGGTCGTCCCGACGGCTGGACGCGGTGCGCGGCGCGCAAATCAGTTTGATCCCACAGGATCCGTCCAGCTCGCTCAATCCGGTGAAAACCATTGGCGAACAGGTGGCGGAGATCCTCAATATTCATCACAGGTTACCGCGTAAGCAGGTGCAACAGCGGGTGGTGGCCCTGTTGACCCGCGTAGGTCTGACGCACCCGGAGCTGCGGGCTCGTCAGTATCCACATGAGCTTTCCGGTGGCATGAAACAACGGGTGTTGATCGCTATTGCTATCGCGCTGCAACCGGCGCTGATTATCGCCGATGAGCCGACCAGCGCGCTGGATGTCACGGTGCAAAAGCGCATTCTCGATCTGATCGACGAGCTGCGGCAGGAATTTGGTACCGCGGTGCTGCTGGTGACCCACGATCTGGCGGTGGCGGCAGAGCGTGCCGACCGGCTGCTGGTGTTTCGCCATGGCCGGGTGCAGGAACAGGGCGTGACCGCCGAAGTGCTGCGTGCACCTACCAGTGACTACACCCGGCGGCTGTTTGCCGACGTGCCGTCGTTGAGCCGTGCGGCTGTGCCAAAACCTAGCGAGGGCTTGCAAGAGTTGGCGATCCAGGTGAATGGGCTGGTGAAAGATTTCCGCCTGGCTGGTGTCGGGGGAAAAACTTACCGCGCGCTGGATCAGGTGTCGTTCAGCGTGCCGCGCGGCACCACCCATGCGCTGGTGGGGGAGTCTGGTTCCGGCAAGACCACTTTGGCGCGCTGCCTGCTCGGTTTCCAACGGCCGGATGCCGGACAAATCATCATCGACGGCGTCGACTTCACTCAGTTGAAGGGCGAGGCGCTGCGGCAGTTCCGTCGCCGTATTCAGTTGGTGTACCAGAACCCGTTCGGCTCGCTTGACCCGTCGCAGACGCTGTATCAGGTGATTGAAGAGCCGTTGCTGAACTTTGAGCCGCTGGGCAAAGCCGAGCGCTATCGCCGGGTACGTGAGCTGTTTGAGCGTGTGGCGCTGCCGGACGAGCTGCTGAGCCGTAAACCCCGCGAACTGTCTGGCGGCCAGCGCCAACGGGTGGCGATTGCCCGGGCACTGGTGCTGCAACCCCGGGTGCTGGTGCTGGACGAAGCGACCTCGGCATTGGATGTTACGGTGCAGGCGCAGATCCTGCGGCTGTTGCAGGATTTGCAGCAGGAACTGGGGCTGACCTATTTGTTTATCTCACACGATCTGGCCACGGTGCGGCAGATTTCACACAGCGTTTCGGTATTGCACCGGGGGATACAGGTGGACAGCGGCGCGACCGGCGAGCTGTTCGCCATGCCGGGCAGCGATTACACCCGTCAGTTGATTGAGGCCATTCCCGGCCGTCAGTTTTATGCCGAACAGCCCAAGAGTGAGGACGTATTCTATGAGCAGTAAAAGACTGGGGTTTTTCACCCGCCTGTTGGATCAGGGCAGCGCGCAACAGCGCTACCGGTTGGCGACAGAGCAAATCCTGCATGCCGAGCGGGCCGGGTTTGATAGTGCCTGGGTGGCGCAGCACCATTTTCATGAAGATGAAGGCGGTTTGCCCTCACCATTGGTGTTCCTGGCGCAGGTGGCGGCACGAACTCGTCATATCCGGCTGGGCACCGGGGTGATCACGCTGCCGATGGAGTCGGCCATTCGGGTGGCGGAGGATACCGCGGTGCTGGATCTGCTATCCGACGGCAGGCTGGAGGTAGGGATTGCCGCCGGGGGGACACCGTCTGCGTTTGGCGCCTTCGGTTTGGATGCCCAACAGCGCCACGCGGTGTTTGCCGACAACTTCAGTACCTTGCTGCGCGCCTGGCGCGGTGAGGCATTGGGTGGCGAAGATAACCGGTTGTACCCGGCAGCGCCACAGTTGGCAGAGCGGGTGTGGCAGGCGACCTTTTCTGTCGAGGGGGGCGAACGCGCGGGGCGGGCCGGCGATGGTTTAATGCTGTCGCGCACGCAACCGCGCCCGGCGGATGCGCCAGATCTGCCGCTGGACGAATTGCAGAATCCGATTATTGATGCCTATCTGGCGGCGCTGCCGCCTGGCATCGCGCCGCGCATTATGGGCTCACGTACTGCATTAGTGACCGATAATAGCCAACAGGCGCGGGATTTTGCCGCACAGGGGCTGGGCCGGGGGCTTGAACGTCTGCGTGCCAGCGGCCACCGACCGGCTGACGAATCGCTCGATGGGCTGATCCGCGCCTTTGACGTGCATCTTGGCACTCCGGATCAGGTGATTGCTTCGTTGCAGAAAGACAGCGCGTTGGCGCGGGTGACCGATTTGGCCTTCCAGGTGCATTCCATCGATCCGCCGCATGCCCACATTCTGCGTTCTATTGAGCTGATTGCCCGCCATGTTGCCCCAGAACTGGGTTGGCAACGTCGCACTCCTGTTTCGAACTCCTACGAACATCACGCTGAGGAAAAGGTATGACTGCAACATTGAATAATGACGACCTGCTGGCCGTGCTGGCAGAGATCGCACCCGATTCCGCATTGGCGCAGGCCAGAGTGACGCGGCAGGCGGCGACGGATGCGATTCAGGCCAGCTATCTGGCGTTGTTCGCACCCGCCGATGCCGGCGATTTTCCGATAGCGCAGCGGCTGCAGACAGCGCAGCGCATCAGCGAATGGCATGCGGACAAACCCCTGGCGGCCCATTATGCGGCGTTGCTGCAACAGCAGGGCGGTGCAGAGGATAGTCCGCGTTTGCTGGCGGCGTTGGATCATGCCGAACGGTTGGCGTTCAAACCCGCCAGTGCTGACGCGCAGCATTTGCAGGCATTGCAGCAGGCCGGTTGGTCACTGGATGATGTTGTCACCCTGTCGCAACTGATCGCTTTTGTCAGCTTCCAAAGCCGTTTGCTGACGGGCTATCGGCTGCTGAGTGGCAAGCCGGTCGAAAGTGGCAGTGCCTCATCCGTCAGAGCCGGCAGTTGGCGTACCGAGTCCGCTACCCTGAGCGGCCGCCATGCTCCGCCAAAGTTCACCCGTCAGGAGTTGGGTTGGGAACCGTGGATCGCGGCCAAACCGCTGGCGGAGTTTGATGCATCAGGTCAGGCGTTGTTAACGCGTTTCGGGCATAGCGACTCGGATTATTTTCGCCTGTTGGCACGTAACCATCCGGTACTGGAACAGCGAACGCTGGCGGACCGAGCCATTTTCTATACTCCGGGCGGGTTGGAACGTAAGGATCGCGAACTGGCGGCGACGGTCGCCAGCAAGGTGAACGGTTGTATCTATTGTGCCTCTGTACATGCACGCAAGGCGGCGCAGTTGTCCAAGAAAACGGACGAGGTGCAGCGCCTGCTGGACGTGGCTCCGGGCGGTGTATTGAGTGAGGGGCAAGGGGAAGCGTGGCGCGCACAGATCGATTTTGCCGCGGCGTTGTCCGCTACGCCGCCGCAGGCTAATGCCGATCATCTGGTAGCGCTGCGTGCGCAGGGGCTGGACGAGCTGGCGCTGCTGGACCTGGTGCAGTCGACGGCGTTCTTTGCCTGGGCAAATCGGCTGATGCTGACCCTGGGTGAACCCTTCGACGACCAATAAGCCTGCTGCCAACCACCGCTATATAAACCGGGGCGAAAGTTTTCGCCCCTAAACAATTTAAGATAATAATTACCTTTTCAGGCATATCTTTAACGTTATTAACAAATGGACATATCTCTTGTCGTTATTATAACGAAGAACTCAAACTGCATAAATTGCTCGCCGTCATGAATGCTCCGATACTGATTCCATCAATGAATTTAATTTATATCAGATAAATTTTTGTTGGCGTGGATGCATTTTTTGATGGGAAATTGGCTCGATGGGAAGTTTTTTTAAGCAGATATATCGTTATTCTCATTCTCGCCCTTACCGGCATAATGAAAATCTCTGGCCCTATGTAAAAATAGAACGTGCAGCCAGTGGAGAGATTGCCGTATTCCATTATAAAAAACAGCTTATTCCTACAGTGACGTTGTCAGCGCTGAAAGACAGTTGCCAGGGGCCGATACTGTTGACGGCGACTGGGCCATCGGTGAACACCATTTGCTTTGGCGATATTCCTGAAATGCCGGCTCTCGGGGTCAATGGTGCTTATTACTTAAGCTCGAAGGTGAGTTTTCGCTTTTATGTTATTGTCGATATGGGATTTATCGATCAACGACCGGATATTATAAAAGAGATCATTCTGGCAACGGGTTTAATCCTGTTCACTACGGTCCACGGCGTGGCGAAAATAATTGACAGGTTCTCGCTGGCTGGCGTGAAGTGCCAGTTCGCCGTAATCGAAGATGCGACCTTCAAAATCTATCGCCCAAAAATAAGTCCGTCGGCACTCTGGGATCATTACCGCCACGACTGTGATGTCCATTTTTCCTCTGTCTGTAAATCCATCGCCTTTAGCCATGATATTCGACGTGGCATCTTCGATGCGGGGACGGTAGTTTATTGGGCCTTGCAGATCATTTCCTTCCTGGGGTTTAAACAACTTTTTATTGCCGGGCTGGATATGAACAATTTCCATTTACCGCGCTTTTATGAAACGCCAGAGAATAAATTGCCGACACTTTTGCCTGAGAAAGTGGATGACCTGATCATTCCGGCTTTTAGCCATGCGAGTGAAAGAATGAAAATCAACAATATCGCTATAAAGAATTTTTCATTGGCGAGCGCCATAGACACCCGTATTTTTGAAAAGGTTGATTGCAGTGATTTTTTCAAAAAAAACTGATGTCACCAACCTAATCGCTGTTTACGCTTTTTTTGCCTTTTCATTTTTTAGCGCCATTTATTGCGGCCACACCCGGGTGAATAATTTATTCCATATCTCGGCGATTTTTTTCCTGCTGACGCTGGCCACCCGACCGGAATTCCGTCAGGCCTGGCTTGGCAGGCGTGCTGCACTCATCGGTATAGCCTTGGCAGCGTATTTTTTGGCGTACTACTCCGCCAGTAATTTCTGGGGAGGCACGCCGGAAGATGCGCTGTCTGCCCTGACGCACAGCGCCTATATTCTGATTTATCTCGGCCTGTTGGTCTCGGTGTTGGATAGCCCTCGCCGCAATCTGTTACTTTGCGCCGTGATTGCCGGTATCACCTTGCTTTGTCTGTATCTGACATGGAGGGATTACCACGAAATTTATACCCTCAGAGAAACGTCTGACGCCAATCCCGGCCCGCGCAACGTGATCGATCTTGCCGGTTATGCTGCATTGGGCATTATTTTAAGCCTGATGGTTTTCCGTGAAACCCAACAAAAAAAGGTCCTGCTGACGATCCCGCTGCTTTTTGCCTTTATGGTGCTGACACAAAGCCGCGGGCCTTTGATTGCCTTAATGGTGGCGCTGGTGTTAACCACGCATTACCGAGCGCTGAATAAAAAGTCGGCAATGCTCATTGTGGCGATGATGATATTTACTGTAGGCATGGTGCTATGGTCGTCCATTGGTGAAATGCTGATAACGCGCTTTGCCGAGTTGTATCAGCAGAGCTTTGTGCGGATGAGCATTTGGCGACACAGTCTGGCGTTGGTAGAGCAGGCACCGTTTTTTGGCTATGGGTTTGATAGGGAGCTGACTTTTACCAACTATACCGGCGAGTTTATTCATACGACTCACAGCCTGTATCTGGGCGCGTTGCTCAAAGGCGGGTTGGTGGGCTTTTGCCTGTTCATCGCGTTGCTGACGTTTGGCGCGCGGCTTGCCGTGGTTCACCTTAAGACAGGGCGACGTCTGGAGGCTGCGTTATACCTGTTTATGCTGATCTTCTACTGCTCACAGGGCATGTTTGTTATCGCGAATCCGGCCGAATTTTGGTACCTGTTTTGGTTCCCCTTGGCTGTGGTGTTCGCCCAACCCACCTCAAATGCGCGTTAGTGCCAACGCGATCGTCACTTTTTCAAACACCTGACTTTCAGTGATGATGCTGAGGGGTTGGCGGCGTTGAGCCGTAGTGAGCGTTTGTGCATCAACCGACACGTTCATTACCTGATGCAGTTCGCGATTTTGATAAGGGCCGGTGTGCTGCGGATTGGCGGTGACAAACAGGCTGATGGTCGGGGTTTTCAGGGCAATGGCCAGATGCAAAGGGCCGGTGTCGCCAGTGACCAATACCTGCAGGTTCGACATCACCGCCAGCAGTTGCGGCAGGGTGGTTTTGCCGATATGACTGACCACGCGTTGCCGTTCGGCCTCTGTCAGCCCCGCGATAAATTCTTGTTCTATAGACAGCTCTTTCGGCGAGCCGATTAATTCGATTTGGTGGTGCGGCGACTGCGCCAGCAGCAGTTTTGCCAGGCGAATAAACTGACCGACGGGCCAGCAACGCAGCGTTTCAGAAGCCCCCATTTGAAAACCGATCGGGATTTTATCCGCGGTTTTATTCATCGTCGCAAACTCAACGGGAATAAACATTTCGCTGTTATCGGTGTTGCAACCCAACTGTGCCACTAAATCCAGCTTACGCTGAATTAAATGGCCGCCGGTACTTTGGCTCACGCCGCTCAACCAGGGTTCCATGCCGGTGGCCTTGTTGCCATAGGCGTCCTTGAACACATATTGGCAACCGGCAGTAATGGCGACAATCACGTCGTAAGGGGATTTGGAGTGCAGGATGATCGCCAGTTGCGGCTTATATTTACGCAACTGGTGAATAACGCTGAGCATGTCTTTGGCTTTATGATCCCAATAAATGACGGCATTAAAGTAACGGCTGGTCGCGACCAGCTGTTTATTTTTATGGCTGGAAATCAGGGTGATACTGGCCGTTGGGTAGCGTTCGCGCACCGCGCGGATGGCCGGCGTATTAAACATCAGGTCGCCAAGGGCAGTGGTAGAAAAAATAACGATACGCTCAAAGGCCAGTTCCGGCTTGAAACTGGCTTTCTGCTGGAAGTTGCCGCCCAAGCGGGTGTACATCTTAAGACAGGCGTTTGCCGCTGTTATTTTCCACTGTTTCGACATCTTGTTTCACTTCGAGTTAATTGGCGCGCCGGTCTGGCATCTGCATCATATGATGTTTGTCCTGGTGGGCCAATGGTCGGCAATAGTTTGCTACATATGCTTGCGCAACCTTGATAAAGGGGCAGCAGACGTGCCCCACGTATTGAGTCAATCTTGCCAAACCTGTGGGCTACGTGGCGTATCCATCCGGTAATCAGAATAGTGACGCGTGAAAATTTCGCGGCCCAGATCGCGGGCGGCCTGTAGCGGATTACGCGGATCACGGCTGACTTCACCCCGATTGTTGCCCGCACCCTGAACCATCCCTACAAACTCGCAATGCGAATAACGGCTGAATTCCTGAATTTGATGCACGATCCCCATAGCTCCTCCGGGGTAGGTTTCCTCCGAGGCTACCGTCAGCCCGATGCGTTTGCCACTCATACGCTGATGTACCTGTTCGGCATCAGGGTAGGCATTGGAGTAATAGCTGAAAGAGCGATCGAAAAAGGCTTTGGTTTGCGCCGACATGCCGTACCAGTAGAGCGGGGTACAAAATACCGCCGCATCCGCCGGCAAGAAATGCTCCAGAAACAGTTCGCCATAGCGATCGGCTGGTGGCGCGGCATGGCGTTCATCCGTCAGAAAACCGCTGATGTAATCATCCAAAAAATGCAGGCTGGCTTCGGTGCCGGCTTCGGCGGCTCCTGCCATCACGGCCTGTGCCAATGCTGCACTGTTGCCGTCACGGCGTGGGCTTCCGACCAGGACGATAAGGCGCTTGGGTTGTTGAGATGAATTCATGTCACTCTCCGTTTTATTGATCATGGGTATACGATTGCCAATTTACGGTGCTCAAAGAGTCAGTGACAAATGACGGCTATTCTTTCAGGATGAGTTAAATTCATCTGTATGGGATTTAATCATGTTTGCCACGCTTCCGGTTACTGCATTGCGCACCTTTGAATCCGCCGCCCGCCTGCGCAGTTTTAAACAGGCTGCACTGGAGCTGGCTGTAACCCCGACGGCGGTATCGCATCAGATCAAGGCGCTTGAGCAGCAACTGGGTTTTGCCTTGTTCGATCGTGTGCCGCGCGGTGTGCGGTTAACGCAGAAGGGCGAGCGTTTGTTCGCTGGGGTGCATACCGCTTTGCTCGATGTGGCAACCACGCTGGATGCGCTACGACCGGTTCCCAGTACCGGCTCACTGTGTGTTTCCGTCACCCATTCTTTCGCTGCATTGTGGCTGGTCCCGCGCCTGGGGCGCTTTTATCAGGCTTACCCGCACTACCTGGTACGCCTGGAGGCCTGCGGTGAGGTGATTGATCTGCAGCAGGACGCCAGCGTGGACATTGCCATTCGCTACAGCAGCACTGACTATCCGCAGTTGCATCGGGCAGCGCGGTTGGAAGAGAGCTTTGGCGTCTACGGCGCCCCGGATTTGTGTGCAACTGAGCAACAAGCGCCCACGCTGATCACTGTTCACTGGCATGACTCCACTCTTTATGAAACCGGCTGGCGCGAGTGGTGCCAGGCTGCGGGTGTCGACTGGTGGCAACGGCATACCGCGTTGCGGGCTTATGACGAAGAGCATTATGCTTTGCAGGCAGCGGTGGCCGGGCAGGGGCTGGTGCTGGCCAGTTCGGTGATGGTGTCGGACCTGGTGCGTAACGGGTTGCTGGCATCCTATCGGCCGGAAATTTGCGTACCGGGTGCGGCTTATAGCGCGCTGTGCGTGCCTGGGCGCGAACGGCATCCGCCGGTACGGGCGTTCCTGGCCTGGCTGCAACAGGAGATCTTGCGCTGAACCACAGCACAAAATAGAAATTCTTCTGGCGTGAGGCATGGGAATATCAGATAACTTTGTTATTCCCTTCCCATGAGAGAGATGTCCATGAGCCAGCCAAGAGTTTCTGATTACCCCATTGATGCACAGTTTATTGAACGTTGGTCGCCGCGCGCGCTGGCAAATGATGCTATCGACGATGAGACCCTGCTGAGCTTCTTTGAAGCGGCGCGCTGGTCACCTTCGGCCTATAACATTCAGCCGTGGCGCTTTGCCTACAGCAAGCACGGCTCTGCCAGCTGGGACAGCTATCTGGATTTCCTGGTTGAGTTCAACCGCGGTTGGGCGCAGCACGCTTCGGCGCTGGTGGTGGTGATATCCAAAACCACCAGTCTGAACGGTGACAAGGAAGTCAGTAACCCGAGCCATGCCTTTGATGCCGGGGCTGCCTGGGCCAACCTGGCGCTGCAGGCGCATCTGAAAGGTTGGCTGACCCACTGCATGGGCGGTGTTCATCACGACAAAATCAAGGCTGCGTTAAACCTGCCGGACAACTATCAGGTACATGGCATGGTGGCGATCGGCAAAGCGGGTGATAAATCCCTGCTGCCGGAGTTTCTGCAGCAAAAAGAGATCCCTTCAGGGCGCTTGCCGCTGGAGCAGACGGTGGTGGAAGGGCTGAATTTTACCCTGTAATCATCCGGGTTTAAGGCTTACAGGCCCGCTGAGTTTCGCTCTGCGGGTTTTTTTATGCGGTCACATAACGAGGTAAAACTTTGTGAGTATGTCCAGTGGCGCAATAATTGTTATATAATTATTTATATAGCGATTATTGAAAGAGGGGATCTCATGAACAATCACTTCGGCAAGGGGCTGATGGCCGGTTTGGCCGCGCAGAACGCCGGACCGGCTTCGGAGCTTTCCCGGTTTTGTTGTGACTACAAACGTGGCTTCGTGCTGGGGTATGCACACCATTTGGCGGAAAGCCTGGGTGACGAAAATCAGGCCGCATTCGAAGCAGGCTTGCTGTGCCGGGCGTACAGTCTCAATGGGGAAGTGATGAGCGAGTTCTTTTCTGGTGGCGCTAATCGTCTGGCCGAAAAGTTTTTCTGCGCCGGATATAACCGCGAGCAGTAAAACCAGGCCTGACTATCTTATGGCCTGACGGCTCAGGCCATATTCAGTACTGGGGCGAACGCAAGTTTCAGGATAAGGCAGCGGCAACATTGCGTAGCTCCGGCAAAATCCCCAGGTTTTTTTCCTGCACCAGATCCTGGTAAATTTTAAGGATCACCGCTTTCACCACATCAGAATTCCGTGTCAGGCTCTGTTGTTCCATTATGCTATTTAATTCAGCCAGTTGCTTTTGACTGACTTTCATCGACAAGCGCTTCGATGATTTTGCATTCGCCAACTCGCTGCCTAACAGCGTTTTCAGTTCTTGCTGCTGATAGCGGCCGGTGGTGAGCGCATGGAGGTAGTAAAGGATCAGCGTTTTATGAAAGTTTTCATCCAGCGAATCATCTATTTTCTGCGTGGCAACGTTCAGAATGTCGAGATAGTGCGCCGGAACTCGCACTTCCAGCGCTGATTTAGCCTGCTCAAACTCGCTTTTAATGCGCGGCGTGGACTGGGCAGGGACACTGACCACCGCATTACACTGGTTGCAGACGGCAGCTAGAATATTTTTTACTGTGCCGCAGCGATCGCTGAAGTCCACATCACGTAAACGATAAGTTGCCATTGTTCGGCCGCAGTTTTGGCACAGAACGCTGCGCGTATCGCCTTCTTTAACAATCCTCATTGTGAGCTCCTTGCTGAGTTATTGATGCACGCTGATAAAGATGATGTCGGGTTCTATGAAATAAAATTTCACGTACCAATAGCAACCTGACCTCCAGGGGCGAAGAATGTGGACATCAGTAGTGGCATCTTGATGATGCGGACAGCACTGATACGCATCTCCACCCGTTTTCCTGATAAGTTCAATCACCCAGTTTTCATCAACCTGGCCGGTAGCGAACAGGTTTTTTACATCGATATTGCCACGTGCCTCATGGTCATACGCCCCTTGCTGAAGACAGCGTATGGCGAGTTGTTTTACGTCCTTGAATCCCATCTTGCCTCCCTATAGTGTACGATAATTTGCGTACATGCAAGCCGTTAGAAGAATTTCATCGCAGCCAAGTGTACTGAGGGAAGAGGCAGGACAGCCAAGCAATGTGGGTGAATAACCGGAGAAAAAGATGAAAAGGCGGGAAGCCTCGCAGACTAATGTAACGGGCATTTTCCTGCATATTCAGTTTGACGGGCAACAACAGCCCAGTTCAAACATGAACTGGGCTGCAAACACTATCTGGCGTCAATAACTGATGGTTTCCTGGGAGACCGAATTGGCCTGGACATCAGTGTCGCTGAGCCATGTACGTTTGTTTTTCAAATCACCGAACAATGACAGCTGATCGTCAAAATGTTTTGAGCGTTTCCCGTCTGGAGCAATAAAACCGGACTGGCCTGGAGGTGTCACCTCGACACCGGTAACTCCTTCATGGGTAAAGACCACCATGTCATTTTCGGTCCCGCGGTTCATGGCAAGACGATTCTGAAGGTGTTCGTCTGAGCCTGCTTGCGGAACATTCAGGAAGTTTTTGGTTTGATAAGTGGTGTTTGACACCCTGGTCTGCCACGCAGACATCTTCCCGCCTTGTGATTTGTTCAGATCGTTAACGGCGAGCCGCAGTGCTTCCATCATCAGGCTATCGACGTCCCTGCCTTTGAAGATATCAAAGCCCGAGCTCTTGCTGCCGGCGGTCATGCCCTGATAAAGAATTTTGGTACCCACCGAAATATTCTGGCTGCCCGTGGTGCTCTCTCCCTGCGTCATATAGCCGGTATCAAGGAACCACGAGGCCTGTTCCGCAGGCAATATTCCGCCCAGAGACAGAGTCAGCATATGTTGCAGCCAGGCGCGGAAAATGGGTGTTGCCGGGGTATCGTAATAACCGTCGTTATTCAGATCCCGCTCCTCATAGTCCCATTTACCGAGGATAGCGGCAGCTTCGCGTAGTTTCGGGTTATCACTTTTGCCTGCGACCTTGACCAGGCGGGGCACAAAAAAGCGCGCGTTAGGATCTTCGAATGCGGCATCCATCAGCAAATCCCATAGCTGCTTGGGGGTAAAGCGCGGCTGACTATCAATGCGGGTGAATAACGACTGGATACGGTCGGCGGTATTCCAGGAGTACCACCATTCGTCTGGATTGGGGAAGCCTTCCGCCGGGCGGTTGTTCCAGTTGGCGATGTAACCCGTTTTGGGATTGTAGACCTGAGGATTGGTGGAAAATGGCATGAAACCTTGCCATTCGGAGCTGCCGTCGCCAGGCATAGGTAGCCGGTTATCGTGCCCCTTAAGGCGTATTGGATAACGTCCGCCCAAGGCATAACCGATGTTGCCTTTTTTATCGGCGTAGTACCAGTTGACGTTGATGGCGGAATGTTGGACCTGATCGAGCCATTGTTGATGGTTTTTCGCTTTGCCAACTTTATTCCAGGCCAGTAAAGTGGCGACTTCCTCGCCTTCCCAGCCACGACGTTTGGCATAGGCCAGACCCTGCCTGGGATTGTAGTCGATTACGGCACCTTGCACGCTACGGTACACCGTCAAATGCCGGGTTTCGCCATCCTTCACCGCGATGGTCTCAATGCGTTTTTCCAGAGGGCGGTATTTCCCCTGATAGAAGTACTCTTCAGGGTTTTTAGGGTTCAATTTCAACTGGTATATATCGACATTATCACCAGCCCCCCAGGTACTTCCCCAACTGATGTCGCGGTTGTAGCCGAACTCCACCATCGGATAGCCGAAAGGGCTGTTTCCCACCGCGTCATAACCCGCGCCATGTAACCCAACAGAATAGGTGTAAGCGGGTTGATAGAAACCGAACTGAGGCCCGTTTAACAGAATGCTTTCGGCACCTTCAGATTTACGGGAGCCCAGGACGATGATGTTACTGAAGGCTTTTTCCTTCGGTGGCTTCCAGCGGGGCGTTTGTTCGTTGGTCGCCGTCTCTGTCGGGAGCGTTGCATGGTTCAGAACGGTTGTCGCCGGCGGGGCAGAAACGTAGGCTCCATCGCGTACCGAAGGCTGCCATTCCCCCTTGGGGACTGTGGTGGGTGCACCTGCGTTGTCTTGAGAAAGCAGCAGGTTAAATATCGCTTTGCCTTGCGTCTCGCCATCCTTTTTATCAGCCCGGCGAGTAATTGCTGGTTTTCCAACTCGGTGTTGTAGTCTCCGAATCGGTTGACCATGGACCCGATGAACACCATGGCTACATCGAAGTCCGTCCAGGGAGCCGGTTTAAAATTATGGTCAATAAACTGTTTTGGCATCAATTGCTGCGGGTTGGCATCGATTTTCTTCAGCCATGCATTAATGCCCTGGGCATAACCATCGAGAATATCGCGATCGCTTTGGGGCAGCGCGGCCAACTGAGCTTTTATTTTGGCAGGGGAATACTGTTGGCGAATGCCTATATCAAACGACAGATAGTCTTTGCCCAACACTTCGGCGACACGCCCCTCAGTACTACGCCGGGACATTTCCAACTGGTATAGACGGTCCTGAGCGATGGCATAACCATAGCCATAAAACAGTCCGTAAACGTCATTGGCGTAAATGTGAGGGGTACCATAGGTGTCTCGTTTTATCGTCACATCGGCGGCAAAAGTTTGGGCTATCACCAGGTTGCAGCCCAACCCAAGGGCCAGTAGCAAAGCAGAACGCGTTTGAAATAACAATTTCATGCAGTTTCCTCGTCAACTCGCTGTTATCGCGGCGGTGGTTTGTTAGCTCAGGGAGGGCGAGCCTGCCGTGAGAGTTCAGTTAGCTTGCTACATAAAATCAACAAAGTGATACATAATTTTAACTTTAATGTTGTTTTGTGTGTCCAAAATCACTGTTCAAGGAGTGCTCTATTTATCGGGTTGGCCACTAATCTCATTATTAATTTGCTGATTTATGCCGAGGTTTTGTGATGACTGGGGGGGATTGAGAGTGGAAGGGATACTTGATTTTAATTTTTATATTGAAGAGTAAATCATGACTTAAACATAGCTACTGACGTGGCAATAGGGTAAGCGGGATGGTTTGGTTTCTTTCCGTGATATCGGCCATATGAGGTATCTTGTAACCCTATATGGCCCGTCATCTGTTTTGTTAAGGGGAGCTTTGATATTCTCTGGGCCAACTCTGAATTGTGACTTAATTACCAAATGGTCACTCGTTGTTAATCAGGGCTCATTGAGCTAAGCTGGAAAAATGACTAAACATATAAATGAAAATCCCCCCAGGGGCCCCTCGGATCACAGCGTCCGCGATCAGGTCGTCGAAGCTGCCACAGAGCATTTCGGGCATTTTGGTTATGAGAAAACCACCGTATCGGAACTGGCTAAATCAATAGGCTTTTCAAAATCTTATATCTATAAGTTTTTCGATTCCAAGCAGGCGATCGGTGAGGTTATCTGCGCCAATCGGCTGGCGATGATTATGGCGATTGTCAATTCAGCGATTGCAGATGCACCGTCGGCCTCCGAAAAATTGCGGCGTTTATTCAGAGCACTGACCGAAGCCGGCAGTGATTTGTTTTTTCACGATCGCAAGCTTTATGACATTGCTGCCGTTGCGGCGCGGGATAAGTGGCCTTCGGCTGAGGCCCATGAAGAGCGTCTGAGAAAACTGATTGAGCACATCATTGTAGAAGGGCGGCAGGCGGGAGAGTTTGAACGGAAAACGCCGCTGGATGAGGCTGCGCATGCGATATATCTGGTCATGCGGCCTTACATCAATCCGGTTCAACTGCAATACAATCTGGAAACGGCATCGGCGGCTGCTGCGCTGCTGTCCTCACTGATACTGAGGAGTTTATCACCCTGAGTTGTGACTATTGACAATGTTGGTCACTGGTCTGAGAATGCGGTTACTGTCCTGCCAAATTAATTAAGGGAACCCATGCTCAGGCTTAATCCTGCCACTTTTGCTGTTTGCCTGTTGCCGCTTGCCCTTGTGGCCTGCGGTGACTCTTCCAGCACCGAAGATCCCCGTACTCAGCCTCCTCTGGTAAGGTCTGCGACCGTGGCGAGTGCTGTCGATGCTTCCCGCGCATTTACCGGCGTTGTCGTAGCCCGAACTCAAAGTGACCTCGGTTTTAGAGTACAAGGCAAAATCCTTGAACGTCTGGTCGATACCGGCCAGACCGTTAAACGCGGCCAGCCATTGATGCGTCTGGATCCGGTTGACCTGAGCCTGCAGGCACAGGCTCAGCAACAGGCCGTCGCGGCGGCAAGGGCCCGTACAAGACAAGCTGCTGATGACGAGGCGCGTTACCGCAGTCTGGTCACTACGGGGGCTGTGTCGGCATCGGCCTACGGTCAGATAAAGGCCGCAGCCGATACGGCCAAAGCGGAACTCAGTGCTGCACAGGCACAGGCGAATGTGGCACAAAATGCGACTGGCTACGCCGTGCTGCTGGCCGACGCCGACGGAGTGGTCATGGATACGCTGGCTGAACCCGGACAGGTTGTCAGTGCCGGGCAAGCGGTAATCCGGCTGGCCAGAGCAGGGCAGCGCGAGGCCATCGTGCAGTTGCCTGAGACACTACGTCCGGCTACCGGAAGCGAGGCCGAGGCAACGTTGTACGGTACCGATAAACAGTCAGTCCCTGCGAAACTGCGGCTCCTTTCCGATGCGGCCGATCCCGTAACGCGCACCTTCGAGGCGAGATATGTGCTGGAGGGGGCACTGGCGAGCGCGCCTCTGGGATCCACCGTTACGCTTCATATTACTGACGATAAATTACCGGGCCAGATGATGCAGGTGCCTTTAGCGGCAATCTATGATCCGGGCAAAGGGCCGGGTGTCTGGGCGATTTCGGGTAAGCCGGCCAAAGTGTCATGGCGGCCTGTTCAACTGCAGGGGTTGGGTGACGATGTTGCAAGGGTGACCGGTACCCTTAAGCCGGGTGAACAGGTGGTCGCTCTGGGGGCGCATCTGCTGCATGACGGTGAGGCGGTACGC
Organism: Serratia sp. BIGb0163; assembly: GCF_024809935.1. Taxonomy (NCBI): domain Bacteria; kingdom Pseudomonadati; phylum Pseudomonadota; class Gammaproteobacteria; order Enterobacterales; family Yersiniaceae; genus Serratia; species Serratia sp. BIGb0163. Next base: position 2,153,622 of record NZ_JANUDZ010000001.1, on the reverse strand, counting down.
CTGGCTGAACAGAGCGATACCCGCATCGCCGGGAGCCGGCCATGAGCGCGGGGCGATTCAATCTTTCAGCGCTTGCCGTTCGTGAGCGCTCGATCACTCTGTTCCTTATTATCCTGATCACGGTCGCGGGTATTCTCTCGTTTTTCGAACTGGGGCGGGCTGAAGATCCCCCCTTTACCGTTAAGCAGATGACGATTATTACTGCCTGGCCGGGTGCCACCGCGCAGGAGATGCAGGATCAGGTTGCCGAACCGCTTGAAAAGCGTATGCAGGAGCTGAAGTGGTATGACCGTAGTGAGACCTACACGCGTCCCGGTCTGGCTTTTACCATGCTGTCACTGCAGGACCGCACACCGCCTGCACAGGTGCAGGAAGAATTTTATCAGGCGCGCAAGAAGCTCGGTGATGAGGTTAAAAACCTGCCGGCAGGTGTGATAGGGCCGATGATCAATGATGAATTCTCCGACGTAACCTTTGCCCTCTTTGCGCTGAAGGCGAAAGGGGAGCCACAGCGACTGCTGGTGCGCGATGCGGAATCTTTGCGTCAGCGTCTTTTACATGTGCCGGGGGTCAAGAAGGTCAATATCATCGGCGAACAGGCCGAACGCATCTTTGTCTCGTTCTCGCATGACCGGCTGGCCACGCTGGGCATTTCTCCACAGGATATTTTCTCCGCCCTCAACAGCCAGAATGTACTGACGCCCGCAGGTTCGATTGACACCAAAGGGCCGCAGGTCTTTATCCGCCTTGACGGTGCCTTCGACGAACTGGAGAAAATCCGCGAAACGCCCATTGTTGTACAGGGCAGAACCCTACAGCTTTCTGACGTGGCAACGGTTGAGCGTGGTTATGAAGACCCTGCAACCTTCTTGATCCGCAACCAGAGTGAACCGGCGCTGCTGCTGGGGATCGTTATGCGTGACGGCTGGAACGGCCTGGATCTGGGGAAGGCGCTGGATGCGGAAACCGCCAAAATTAATGAGGGCATGCCGCTCGGCATGAACCTGACGAAGATCACCGATCAATCAGTCAACATCAGCTCCGCCGTTGACGAGTTTATGATCAAGTTCTTTGTCGCGCTGCTGGTGGTCATGGTGGTGTGCTTCGTCAGTATGGGATGGCGCGTGGGCGTGGTGGTCGCCGCTGCCGTGCCCTTGACGCTGGCTATCGTTTTTGTGGTGATGGAGGCTTCCGGCAAAAACTTTGACCGCATTACCCTGGGGTCGCTGATCCTGGCGCTCGGGTTGCTGGTGGATGATGCCATCATCGCCATCGAAATGATGGTGGTAAAAATGGAAGAGGGCTACGACCGCATCAAAGCCTCGGCCTATGCCTGGAGCCACACGGCGGCTCCGATGCTGGCGGGCACGCTGGTCACCGCCGTCGGTTTCATGCCCAACGGGTTTGCCCAGTCCACCGCCGGCGAGTACACCAGCAACATGTTTTGGATTGTGGGGATTGCCCTGATTGCTTCCTGGGTCGTGGCGGTGGTGTTTACGCCTTATCTGGGGGTGAAAATGCTACCGAAAATCAAAACGGTGGAGGGAGGGCATGCGGCGATTTACGACACCCGCCATTACAACCGTTTTCGCCGGGTACTAACCCGCGTTATCGCGCGAAAATGGATAGTGGCCGCTACCGTTATTGCCGTCTTTATTGTCGCTATTCTCGGTATGGGGCTGGTGAAAAAACAGTTTTTCCCCACTTCCGATCGGCCTGAGGTATTGGTTGAAGTCCAGATGCCTTATGGCACAGCCATTGAGCAGACCAGCGCCACAACGGCGAAAATTGAAGCCTGGCTGAAAAAGCAGAAAGAGGCAAAAATCATTACGGCCTATATTGGGCAGGGGTCGCCGCGCTTTTATCTGGCCATGGCACCAGAGCTGCCCGATCCGTCGTTTGCGAAGATTGTCGTGCTGACGGACAGTCAGGAAGCGCGTGAGGCGCTCAAATTCAGACTGCGTGAAGCAGTGGCCAGCGGCCTGGCGCCTGAAGCGCGCGTGCGCGTGACTCAACTGGTGTTTGGTCCGTATTCACCTTATCCGGTGGCTTACCGAGTCATGGGGCCGGATCCCACCAAACTGCGCGAAATTGCAGACGAGGTAGAAAGGGTGATGCAGGCCAGCCCGATGATGAGGACCGTCAACACCGACTGGGGACCGCGGGTGCCGGCGCTGCATTTCACGCTCAATCAGGACCGCCTGCAGGCGGTGGGGTTGACATCGAATGCGGTTGCACAGCAGCTTCAATTCCTGCTTTCAGGGGTTCCGATCACCTCTGTGCGTGAAGATATCCGTTCGGTGCAGGTCATGGGACGCGCGGCGGGAGATATCCGGCTTGATCCGGCAAAAATAGCCGGTTTTACCTTAGTGGGCTCTTCCGGCCAGCGCATTCCGCTATCTCAGATAGGCAAGGTTGAAGTGCAAATGGAAGATCCTGTTCTGCGTCGTCGCGATCGCACCCCGACGATTACCGTGCGGGGGGACATTGCCGAAAATCTGCAACCGCCGGATGTCTCCACAGCAATCATCAAGGCGTTGCAGCCGGTCATCAATCAACTTCCGACGGGTTACCGCATTGAACAGGCTGGTTCGATTGAAGAATCCGGCAAAGCCACCCAGGCTATGGCTCCGCTGTTCCCTATCATGATTGCCATGACGCTGTTGATTATTATTCTGCAGGTGCGGTCGATGTCGGCGATGGTAATGGTATTCCTCACCGCGCCACTGGGGCTGATTGGGGTAGTGCCAACACTGCTGCTCTTCAACCAGCCGTTTGGCATCAATGCGCTGGTAGGATTAATCGCGTTATCGGGGATCCTGATGCGTAACACCCTGATCCTGATAGGGCAGATCCATCACAACGAACAGGAAGGGCTGGCACCATTCCATGCCGTTGTGGAGGCGACGGTGCAGCGAGCCAGGCCGGTGTTGCTCACGGCAATGGCCGCCATCCTGGCGTTTATCCCGCTGACGCATTCGGTTTTCTGGGGAACGCTGGCCTATACCCTGATTGGCGGAACCTTTGGCGGCACCATCATCACGCTGGTCTTTCTGCCGGCAATGTATGCCATCTGGTTCAGGATACGGCCTGACAATCAGCCGCAGAGTGAAAGGCCTGCATCCGCCTAGGTCTGTTTCTGACGAGAACAAATGAACCGCGTTTTTGTCACTTAGTCTCACCACAGATCATTGTCATTGGGAAATGGTCTGTGGTTTTTACAGTATCGACTGAGAAATTAAGGAACCGGATAAGAGGGGGCTGTGCGCCCAAACATTTCCTCACATCGTGTTTTAGGCCTTTTGCGATAACGCCCTGTTCATTGCGAGAATCGTGCCTAACAACGAGAGGAGTAGAAGTCCGATAACACCCCATGCAAAGGACGCCAAGCCTGTTCGATCCAGCAAAATACCTCCCACAATCCCACCGGCGGCAACGGCGCTGTTCCAACCAGTCGTATACATAGATTGCGCGACATCGACCGATTCACCGGCAAAACGAGACAATGCCGTTTGGGTGATCGTAGCAAATCCACCCACGGCCATTCCCCAGATCACGACGGAAGAATAAACCATCTTTGGAAGGCCCCCCCAAAAAGCAAGTAGCAGGGAAGCAAGAGCGAAGACCACGATGCTTGCAACAGCAAGGAGTTGCAGTCGGCGATCAACCATTGAGCCGACGAACCACAGGCCAATGATTGAGCCTATTCCGAAGACGAACAGAACAATATCTACATCCGCGGACAAGCCCGAGGGTTCGAGGAGGGGCTCAATGTAGATATAGAGAATGTTGTGAGCGACAACGAAGGTAAAGACCACAAACAGTACGGCACGAATGCCAGTCTTTAGAAAGACTCCTGTAAGAGGCTGGCGCTGCTCCTTGGTCTGACCGGGAAAATCCGGAACGACGGCGATAACCCATACGATGAGCGCCAGTGCCAGGACAGTCATCAGACCAAAAGCACCTTGCCAGCCAATGGTTCGACCAAGTAACGCGCCGAGCGGTACGCCGAACACCAAAGCTATGGTCGCGCCAGCGCCGGATATCGCAATCGCCCGCCCGCTGAGATGAGATGGTGAGATGCGTACAGCAAAGCCGGCTAGCAGCGACCAAACAATGCCACCGAAGACACCGGCAAAGAAGCGCGCTATCAATGAGATGCTATAGCTATCGGAAAGCGCGGTGACGAGATTGACAACCGAAAACCCAAAGATCGCCACCAAGAGCAAAGGACGCCGCCGCATACCCTGCGTAAGGGTTGTCACTGGAATAGCAGCGACCAGTGCCCCCACCGCGTAGGCAGTGATGAACTGACCGGCCAAACTTTCGGATACATTCAAGCCCCCCGCGATGGAGGAAAGCAATCCTGCCGGCATGATTTCGGTCAACAGCGTGATAAAGGCTGCCATCGCTAGGGCAAGCAGTGCCGCGATAGGCAGGGTTTCCGTGTTCCTGCTTGAAGCCGATGTAGTCGTCGTATGCATCAAAAAATTCCTCAAATCGAAGTTGTCTCAGCCCTTTGCAGAGCGCTACCCGACAGTGTGCTCGTTGGCGAAAAGAAGAAAAATAGGCAATAATTCACAACATATATGACAATTTAGTCATTAATAAGGAAGCTCATGGAAAGCCTTGGTTCCCTCGATGTCTTCGTTCGTGTCGGTGAGTCGCGCAGCTTCACGACTACCGGGCAACAACTAGGTATCTCAGCATCAGCAGTTAGCAAGGCTATCGCTCGTTTGGAGGAGCGGTTAGCTACGCGACTGTTCCATCGGTCGACTCGAAACGTCACTTTGACTCCAGAAGGAGCTCTCTTTCTTGAGCGCTGCAGACGCATTCTGGGTGAGGTGGAGGCGGCGGAAAATGAGCTTGCGCAATCCAACCAGATGCCTCGCGGCAAGCTTCGCGTTAGCCTGCCTTCCGTCGGTCTACTGTTCATGCCGCAATTCGCCGAATTTAAACGTCAGTACCCCGACATAGAACTGGATATCGACTGCTCTGATCGTCTGGTGGATGTAATCGAGGAAGGATTTGATGCGGTGATCCGTACGGGAGAGCCAAGTGATTCCCGGTTGATGGCACGTAAGCTCGGAAGCTATCGTCGTATCATGGTGGGTGCACCGAAGTACTTCGAACAATGTGGGGTGCCGAATACCCCCGAGGAACTAATGCAGCACCGCTGTCTACGATACCGATTCCCCAGTAGTGGCAAGGTCGACCAGTGGCCCCTCAGCCGCGGAGGCCAAATGCTCACTTTTGATCTAGCCAGTTCAATGACGGCCAATACGCTTGAACCGCTGGTTTGCTTCGCAGAGTCAGGTCTTGGCATCGCGTGTATGCCAGACATTGCCATCCGTCAGCAACTGGAAGTCGGCAGCTTGGTATCCGTACTGGATGGATTCAATCAAGACCACACCATCTTACGGGTGCTGTGGCCTTCAAGTCGGCATCTTTCACCCAAGCTGAGAGTCTTCGTTGATTACGTCACCACCGCTCTATTTCCAGATACAAGTAAGAAAACTGTTATCAACGGTGCAAACGTGATCCCCCCAACGGTTGAACTCACAGCTCATAGCAGACTTCATGTTCCATAATCCTCATGCTGCAGACCCCTTAAGTGTATTTATGTGCAAAGAAATATAAATCATATAAATTAAATCTTTCTGCGCCCTGTTAAAGAGTTCTACATGTTGAGCGGACTAAATCACATCACCCTTGCAGTGAGTAACGTAGCAAACAGTCTGAATTTTTATGTTGAGACGCTTGGGTTCACACTTAAAGCCAAATGGGCTCATGGAGCTTACCTTTCGTTGGGTGAACTCTGGCTGTGTCTTTCAGGGGATAAAGTATCTGTTGGTGATGACTACACGCATTATGCATTCAGTATTCCTACTGAAGAATTCGATGTGTTCGTTGAACGGTTGAGGTCTTCTGGTGTTACAGAATGGAAAACTAACAAGAGCGAGGGGAAGTCGGTCTATTTTTTAGACCCCGATGGTCACAGGCTTGAGATCCATGATGGAGACCTTGAGAGCCGCCTCCGTGCTTGCCGTATTCAGCCATACGAAGGAATGGAGTTTTTCTGAATGTTCAAACCAAGGAAGTAAGATGCTTTTGCCAGATGTAAGCTATAACGGCTGGGTTTTATGCCGTAATCAAGCAATGATTGAAGACGCAACAATGCAGGTGATTTTCGAGATCTACAGAGTGCCTGGATGATGCACCACGTTCTTGCCATGGGCAGTTTTGTGCTAGGAGCGGTCATTGCTGACATCAAAATGTGTTAATCACCCGGGAACAGGTCAAACCTTCAGTCCACGTTAACAGCGGGGGCGAATATTTCGTTGCCCGCATCAAATTATGTTGGCATTCCCACTGTCGTGACACGACGCTGAGTGTTCCCAAACACACAGGAAACAGAAAATGAACGTGAATACTGAGATTTTGAAACTCTGGCAATCCAGGGGCGAAAACGAGCGCACCGGATCCGATGCGGAGAGGGTGGCAGATATTGCCTGGGAGCAGGGGTTACAACTTCACCGCAACCGGCAGGAACATTACCAACGAGTGATGTACCTAATTGGCCATCGCAATATCGGCTAACTCATACAGGCCGCACATGCGGCCTTTTTAATCTGGATATTGAACATCTACTTCATTTTTTCGAATTTCTGATGAGATTTTTGAACACGCCTTTATTAATTCATCCAAGACAATAGCGAGTTTGGCAAAATCATATTTGCTAAAATCCTTACTCCCTGGTTTTAGTTTCATGAATTTTTTCGTGTAATAGTCTTTATTTTCCAGCGCGCCTTGATAAGCATCGCTTTCCTTTTTGTAATTTGACCATCGAATTTGAGCTTCATCATAATCAGAAAATCTTAGATCCAGATAGCATTCAATCGCTACAGCCCGGCCATTGATGTTTTCATAGGTAACGCCGTGAGGACCAATGGCTGGAAATTGATTAAAATCAGGAAGATCAGGCAGATGAATACAGTTAATATTGTGAGGCAATGCGAGTTTGCGGATTTTTTCATATGCTTCAATCCCTTCGCAATCATTATCTAAAACGAAAACAATCAAGTTTTGAATGTCGATTTTTACGAGTCCAGCTGCGAACTTAACCAGATTTCCTGAACCAGTGAACGGGTACCCTTCACTCATGTCGATAAAGTGGAAAAAATCTTCTATATCAGGCCGTAAGAGATGCAATGCATATTTGATTACGTTGGAGTCGGTGCTTCCCTCGGTGGCAATCAGGAACTTGTCACGTCTGCGAGCATTTACCTGAATATCTTTTATATTCGCATAACCAGCAGAAACTAGATCTCCGTAATCCCAAGTGACGAATTCATTATAATTATTTGGATTTTCGGCCAAAAGTCGCATTACAGAGTATGGATGCAGTATGCTAACTAAAGTCCCAAAAGCAGATTTTTCAGACCATGCATTATTAAAGGTATTGTCGTATTGAGGTATTCTGTTTAATAACTCATCATTATTAAATCTGCCCATGATAAGCTCGCGTTCTTTTTTCCTATCTTTTAAGCTAATATAATTATCGTTTAGTTCGCTAATGTTTACGCTCTTGATGAAGTTAACGAATTCATCAAAGCCCATCATGTTACTAATTGGCTTTGCATATTCCGGACAGGATTCGTTAAATTCCTCTTGGTATTCAATTGAATCTTTAGCCATGAGTTCATACTCATAGCGTATATTTTCAAGGGTGAAACCCAACAACTCCAATCGGTAAGCTACTTGCCCCAAAGGTTTACGCAACACAGTACGACAGAGGATGCCATCAGGAGTGTCGTAGTCTTCTCCTTCCTCTATTTGATCTTCATTTAGTGGCTTGACGTGATGATCGGCACTTTGAAACAGCCCTCCATGATCTATACCCAGCGAGTTCTTAGTCGAATCTAGCTCCATTCCTGACACTTCAAGAGAAATCACAGTACCCATAGTTCAACCTTTGAATGGCATTTTCCGTAGTACCGGAATACTACCAATACGCCGATTGCGCATCCATGATTTGAACTGGCTTCCATACTCTGTTTTTAGCAAATTGGACTGACCCCACCCCGGTAGCGTCTGCTCCTCGCTCATAGCAGACTTGGCGGTCTTGCTTTCCTTCCGCTCTGCGCCAGAAGCGGGCGCTACTTAACCTGATAAGTGAAATGCGAATAAATGCTGCGTTAACTATTGTGCCCAGTGAATGATTCAGATGGCTTTCTCACTGGCCAGTCGTCATATCTTCTAATTCAGCTCTGCAGCATGCCCGGTTTTATCCGTAAGACCGGACAACATCGCAAGTATCAGTGCAATAACAGACAATATAGCTCCCGCCCAGTTAGGCGATTGCAGACCGAACCCCGCAGCAATCACCGCGCCACCAAGCCAGGCTCCTACAGCATTACCGAGGTTGAAAAGACCGATATTAACCGCAGCGGCCAGCGTGGGTGCACCTGCTGCCCGTGCTTTATCCATCACCAGTTTCTGGATAGGGGAAACTGTCGCAAATCCAAACGCAGCCATCAGGAAAATGCAGACGGCTGACATAACCTGGCTGTGCGCTGAAAAGTTGAATACCAGTAACACGACGGCTTGAGCAGCCAGTGTGATATAGAGCATCGGCATAAGGGCGCGGTCAGCATATCGGCCACCAAGTTGGTTGCCCGTAAACAATCCAAGGCCGAACAGCAGCATCAGCCATGCGAGGCTGCTTTCACTGTATCCTGCCAGCTCCGTCATCATCGGCGCGATGTAGGTAATTGACGTAAAGAATGCGCCCGGCCCGAAAACAGTAATGCCCATTGCCAGCAGCACGTTTATGTTTCTGAAGGCGTTAAACTCATGCGCAAATCTCTGATTTTGTGCCCTTGGCTGGTGCGGGACGAGCATTCCGATGCTGATAACCGCAATGACCCCTATCACGGCTATAGCCATAAAAGCATCACGCCAGGAGAGGTGTTGACCAATCCAGGTACCGGCGGGTACGCCAATAAGATTTGCGACGGTTAGCCCCATGAACATGAACGCAATGGCCCTCACGCGTTTAGAAGGTGCAACCATATCTGCCGCAATAATCGAACCAAGACCAAAGAAAGCACCGTGCGTCATGGACGTGATAATTCTGCCCAGTATGGCTATGCCAAGCGTGGGGGCAAACGCCGTTACCATGTTCCCGGCTACGAAAAGCAGCATAAGGAATACCAGCATGGCTTTACGCGGGACTTTTGAACCCAGAATAATAAGAGCCGGTGCGCCGACGAAGACGCCCAGCGCATAAGAAGTCGCCAGATAGCCGGCAACGGGGATGGTGACGTTAAAATCTACGGCAATGACGGGGAGCAGCCCGGCAATGATGAATTCAGTGGTTCCGATACCGAATGCACCTATCGCCAGCGCCCATAGAGCTAATGGCATAACAAATATCCTGTAAGTAACACTATGTTTTACGTTTGAACTGCTCCGGCATACGGGAAAGATTTCAGCCCGTAAGGCAACAAAAGCAGCGGGACGATAAGGATATAAGTTTGCTAAAAGGCGATAAACAGCCCAGATATCGCCTCAGTGACGACAAAATCTCTACCTAAGCGTGCCGAAATAGCCTTCTCCGGCCTTTTTCAGCAGTTCGTCAACGATAAGGCGAACTCTGGGTATGAGGTGCCTTGTTCGGGGCCAGATGACGTTCAGCTCAACCGGGATGGGGGCATGGTCTGCCATCAGAGAGATCAGGCTGCCTGCGGCGATATGGCTGTTAACCATCGACTCAGGAAACTGAGCTATCCCCACGCCAGCCAGACAGGCCTGAATCATGGCATCTCCGTCGCTTATCTGATGTGCTGTGGCGGATATGAATTTCACTTCACGCTCCCCGGCCTTTCGCAGCCGCCAGGCAAGGGGGGCACCCCGGCGGTAGCCCATAACGCAGTAGTGGCTTTTCAAATCCTCTATATCGGCAGGCAAACCGTTCTGTTCAAGATAGGCCGGAGAGGCGCACAATATAAGCCGCTGCCGGCTCAGGCGACGGGCGATCAGCTCATCGGTGCTCTGCAGCTCTCCCAGCCGCAGCACCAGGTCAACGCCTTCCTCCACCGGGTCAATAAGACGGTCATTGAAAGTTAGCGCCAACCGCAGGGCCGGGTAGCGGGTCATCATCTCGATCAATACCGGCATCATCAGATTCCGTCCGAAAGACGCCGGCATATCAATACGAACCGTCCCGGTGGGATTTTCCTGCCGTCTGCTGAGCGTGTTCTCGGCAGAATCGAGAATTTCAAGCGCCGAGAGGCAACTGGTCAGGTAAGCCTCCCCATCACTCGTCAGGCTCAGTTTACGCGTTGAGCGGTGAAAAAGACGCGTTCCCAACCTCTCCTCAAGCCGGGCCACACTTTTACCTACTGCCGATTTGGTAATGCCCAGTTGCTCCGCGGCCTCAGTGAAGCTGCTCGATTTCGCAGTAATGACAAAGTTAGTAATTCCCCGCAGGGATTCTGCTGTAATTCCGGTAGACATAAAGTTTACTCAATGACGATTCATTGTGCATTTGTCGATGTGTAATTCTATACCAGGCTTATCCCTATCAGTAAATAAAGCACCGGCAACCTGATATCAGCTCAGCTCACTGCACTTGCAAAAATGACGGTCAACCAGAGCTGATCATCCTTCACACTTATCCGTAAACCCATCGGAAGAAAATTATGCCTTCGGTGCAGAAGTTATCTATGACTCCGTTTCACGATCAGACGACGTGAAAGGGGAAGATACAGAAAACATCCTTACTCTGTTCCCGGGAACACATATCACAACAGTCAGGATGATGACGCTGAATCACGAGCCGGGGCTTGAAAAAGCAAAAAGCCCGCTCAGGTTTCCCTGAGCGGGCTTCTCTAAATTTGGCTCCTCTGACTGGACTCGAACCAGTGACATACGGATTAACAGTCCGCCGTTCTACCGACTGAACTACAGAGGAATCGTTTGAACGGGGCGAATAATAACGGGGTGGCCCTGGCTTGTAAAGTCAGAAAAGGCCTTGATGTTTCGTTTGCTGCAAGATTATTCAACCTGCTGCTTTTTATGGCTTTTATTGCTGCACTGCTGCGCAGTGGTTCACAACCTGCCACTTATCTTCATCACATGCTTTATGCTGGTGCAGGCTTTGGTGGTTTTCCGCCGGTGAGGGGAACGTCACTACCAACGCCAATATCATTTTTTCTTATTTTTCCGTCGATTAGTTGACGCTTTCTCTTATTCCGTCTGTCTGGCCCGGATCTTGCTGTGGTTTATCTTAACCCAGCCAAGTGGCATGACGGAGGCAGTATGAATTTCAGACGTCTTAAGTATTTCGTGAAAATCGTCGACATCGGCAGCCTGACCCAGGCGGCAGAAGTGCTGCATATCGCCCAACCGGCTCTCAGTCAACAATTGGCGACGCTGGAAGGAGAGCTGAAACAGCAGTTGCTGATCCGCACCAAACGCGGGGTACAGCCTACCGAAGCCGGTAATATTCTTTATGCCCATGCCCAGACTATTTTGCGCCAGTGTGAACAGGCGCAAAGCGCGGTCAATAGTGCCGGGCAGGCGATGAGCGGGCAGGTCTCCGTCGGGCTGGCCCCGGGCAGTCTGGCGTCACAGTTGGCGTTGCCGCTGTTGCAGGCGGTGCGCGATCAGCATCCGGGGATTTTGCTCAGTCTGAATGAAAATATTGGCTCGACGCTGGCCGGCCAGGTCGCTAACCAAAACCTGGATATGGCGGTGATCTACGGCGCTAAAATGCCCGCAGGTTTGCAGGCCACGGCCTTAATGCGCGAAGATCTCTATCTGGTGGCGACGCGTGCGGTGCCAAACCCTGGCAACAGCGTTGAGCTGCTGGACGTTGCGCGGCTGAATTTATTTCTGCCGCGTGAGGGAGACGTGGTACGCAGCCAGGTGGACGAAGCCATGGCGATACGCAAGTTAACGGCCAACGTGATTGGTGAAATTGAATCGCCTGGCACCTTGAGTGCGGCTATCGCCAGTGGTTTGGGGGCCACCATTTTGCCAGAGTCGGTGGCGCGCGCGATGATTGGCCCGGCCAAGGCATGGATGGCGCGTATCAATGCTCCATCGCTGAGCGTGCCGCTTTCGCTGTGCATTTCCGGCCAGCAATCCTTGTCGGCCCCGGCGCTGGTGGTGAAAGAGATCCTGCTGTCCATCGCCGCCAGCCGCAGTCAGGAAAAACGCGTGCTGGCGTTGGTGCAATAAATCAGGTCGAACTCGATTAGCTGAGTTGGTAACGGCTGTCCGGCTGGGTGGCGGCGGGTAAATCCGTCTCGTCATTCATTTCGCGCAGGTTGATCTCAATCGCATTGCACATGGCATTGAGCGGCAGATCGTTGGCGGCGGTGCCGAACGGATCTTCCAGCTCTTCTGCCAGGGAGTCCAGCGAGATAAAGGTGTACGAAATAAATACCGAAACCAGCGGCGTCATGTAGTGCAGATCCGGCACCAGCGCGAAGGGCAGCAGGGTGCAGAACAGGTAGACGGTGCGGTGAACGATCAGGCTGTAGGCAAAGGGGATCGGCGTATTGGCAATGCGCTCGCAGCCACCGAGGATCTCCGACAGCCGGTTAAGGTTCTGGTCAATGCTATGAAAAAGTACGTCTGACAACTGAGCCGATTGCCGTTTCTCGCCCAGCCATTGGCCCATCATCAACAACAGTCGGTTGCAGGGGGAGGCGCTGTTTTTAATGGCCAGCAGGTCGGCATTGGGCAGCAGGCGCTGCAGATCCTCGCTGCTATCGCTGCCGCGCAGTTGGTGTTTCAGACAGTAGCTAAATGCCATCAGCAGGGCGGCAAATTCACGCGCTGCCTGATCTTGTTGCGGTAGCAGGCTTTTTATCTGCCGCAGCAGCGAGCGTTGAACAATTAACAACCCTCCCCACAGTAACCGAGCCTCGGTGAAACGCGCATAGCTGACGCTGTTGCGAAAGCCAAGAAAGATAGCGATCGCCACACCCAGCAGGCTGAAGGGGGCTAGCGTGAGTTTGACGCCCAGGTGTTCGTACCACTGAAAACACAGTACCGCGACAATTGACATCGCCACGTTAAGGCTAAGACGAAACAAAATTTTGGAGAGCACCGAACCGTGCCAGACGAAAAGCCGTCTGAACCAGTGTTGCTGAGGTCTGACAATCATAGGAGTGATAATGACTGGGGGATGGAAGCCGCTGTTGTAACAGATTTACGGTGTGTTCATCAACGGTCTGGGCGTTAAAAGTTAAAAAGCCCGCATCGCGGGCTTTAGCCATCCGCCGTTAACGGAACGGCGGTTCGTTAAAGGTACGCAGCTTGCGGGAATGCAGCCGATCGCCCTCGGCGCGCAGCAGGTCGATAGCGCAAATGCCGATCTGCAGATGCTCCGAGATCGCGCCTTCATAGAAGCGGTTGGCCTGCCCGGGCAGTTTGATTTCGCCGTGCAGCGGTTTGTCGGACACGCACAGCAATGTGCCGTAAGGCACCCGGAAACGGTAACCCTGAGCGGCGATGGTGGCGCTTTCCATGTCCACCGCCACGGCGCGGCTGAGGTTAAAGCGCAGCGCCGAGGCCGAGTAGCGCAACTCCCAGTTACGATCGTCGGTGGTGACTACCGTGCCGGTACGCAGGCGCTGTTTGACCTCTTCGCCGGGCATGCCGCTGACCATTTTGGTGGCGTCATACAGCGCGCGCTGCACCTCGGCAATGCTGGGGATTGGGATGTCCGGCGGCAGTACCGAATCCAGCACGTGATCGTCGCGCAGGTAGGCGTGGGCCAAAACGTAGTCGCCAATCGACTGGCTTTCGCGCAGGCCGCCGCAGTGGCCGATCATCAACCAGGCACTGGGGCGCAATACTGCCAGATGGTCGCAGATAGTCTTGGCGTTGGACGGGCCGACGCCGATATTGATCAGGGTGATGCCCTGGCCGGTACGAGAAATCAGATGGTAGGCCGGCATCTGGTGGTTCTTCCAGGCCAGGTCGGACACTGCCTGGTCCGGCGCGGTGGTTTCCGGCGTGATATAGATGCCACCGGCGCTCGACAGCGCAATGTAAGGGCTGGCCGGATCGGCTATCTCGGCGCAGGCCCAGCGGACAAACTCATCCACGTAGCGGGTGTAGTTGGTGAACAGCACGAACGGCTGGAAATGCTCTACCGGCGTGCCGGTGTAGTGCCGCAGCCGCGCCAACGAAAAATCGGCCCGCAAGGCGTCGAAATGCGAAAGCGGGAAGGTGCTGGTGGCATGGAACAGGCCGTCGGCGGTTTCATCGCCAATTTGCGCCAATTCGGTGGTGGGGAAATGCTGTGCCAGGCTGGCGCTCATGGAGCGATCCAGCATCAGGTTGGAGCCGTCAATCACGTAGGGGAAAGGAATTTCCTGCTGTGATGGCCGCACTTCGATATGCGCATCGTATTCACTCGCCAGCATGGTCAGTTGTTCGGTCAGATAGTGGCGAAACAGCTGCGGGCGGGTAATGGTGGTGGTGTAGCAGCCGGTATGGGTGAAACGGCCATAGGCGCGGGTTTTGGTCTGACCGGGCGATTTTCCATCCCAACTGACCCGCAGTTCTGGGTAAACAAACAGCCCTGTGGCGCGGGTCTGCGCGTCGGGCAGCCCACCGTGATTGATAAAATCCCCAACCGCCTGGCGCAGCGCTTCAACCGAGGCTTCGTACAGCGCTTCCAGTTGTTCGATCGCCTGAGCGGGGGTGAGGCCGGTGCCGGATTGCTGACTGCTCATACTCTCTCCTTGGTTCTCCCGGCTATGCGACGGGAGGCATACGGATGCCAATATCAATTCACAGCAACAGGTTAGCCGAAGACGGGCGTAAAATCTTTATTGAAGGGGAAAAGAAAACGCAGCGGCATGGCGTCTGCCGCTGCGGTGTCGCGATCAGGATGCGGGGGCGGCCTGTTCCACTTTCAGCGAGACCAGGCCAATGCCCAGTTTTTTCGGCGTAAAGCCGCCGCTGGCGCCTTCCTGTGGCTCGGTCGGTGCCGGTGGTGTGATCCGGATGTTCTGCGCACCGCCAGGGTTATCAAAGCGTAGCGTCACGGTAGTGTCCTGCTCGGTGAGCGTCACAAACTGTTCCTGGTCACCGACACGTACCGAAATTGGTTCGCCAACGTTTTTACCGTAGGCGCGGGCGCGCAGCACCAAATCAAAGGCCGAAGGCAGTGGGTCGACGTAGTCGATGTTCACCGTCGGTGCCAGATTGGCGTCCGACCAGCGGCCCCAGTCCTCGACGGCGGCAACACCGGTAATCGCCTTAACCTGTTCCGGCATGCCCGGCAGCATAAAGGCAATGGCATCTGCGTGATATTTAACCGCCGCATCGTCCACTTTCAGCCGCTCGACGGCATTTTGATATGCGGCCACGCTGTCCCCTTCGGGGCTGCTAAAGTTGACCTTGCCACGATAGTTGCCCCCTTTGGCCTGCACGATGTGCGGTGGGGCGGCCAGATTGCCTGAGGCAACGCAGGTCTCGGTACTCAGCGCCAGTTCAGGCGCCCACACCCGGCCAATTTCATAGCACTTGTCGACCCAGACGAATTTTTCACCCGCACCCAAACCGGCGAGCTGTTTTTTCAGCGGTGTGGACAGATAGACGTTAAACATCGGCTCAATTTTATTGTCCGTCACCTTCAGGATAAACGGCACCTTAAAGGTGATGCCAGAGAAGCTAAAACGGCTGCCCTGATTGTCCAGATTAAAGTTGCTGATGCTGTTGGGGAAGCCCCATTGTTTTACCACCGCCGGTTTCCAGGCGTTGATTTTCTCATCGATATTCAGAAATACGGTAGCCAGCGTCGGACTGGACAGGCTGCTGCGCCCAAGGCCAATGTAGTTATCGCCGCCCATCACGTCCAACACCGTGGCACCGTTGTCCAGCGTGCTGCGCTTCTCGTTATGCAGCGCGGTCTGTGGGTGGGTGCCGTCGATAATAAAGAACAGATTGCGGCGTTTCTGCTTGGTCAGAATGTCATAAGCGGTGTTGTTCATCGCCAGGTGATCCGAAGACACCACGATAACGGTATTTTTGAAGTACTCGGACGCTTTGATTTTATCGATCAGCGCCGCGATATGTTGCTGGCTGCAGGCCACCGCGCTTAGCGAGCGGTTTTCTTTGTTCTGCCAACTGAACGACTTTTTGCTGCAACTGGCGGAGATAAAACCGTCCGGGTGATGGGTGTCGACGGTCAGCGCAAACAGCGAGAACTTTTTATCCTGTTTCGACAGCTCGACAAACTTGTCGAACACCAGATCCAGCACGGTATCGTCGTACCAGCCCCAGTCATTTTTGTAGCTCGGATCGCTGACCTGCCCACGCAACTCCTTGAAGCCATACGCATGGTCAAAACCGTGCGATTTCAGGAAGGTATCTTTGCCGGCGAAGGCCAGTTCGGCACCCTGATAAAAGTAGTTGTCGTAACCGGCGGATTTCAGCACGTCACCCAGGCAGACGTTTTCCGGATAAAAGGTGGAAACGGCGCTGGAGGCGTTGCCGTCAAAGGGGGCAAACAGTGGGATACCGCACTGCGAAGACACCATACCGGCAATGGTATAGCCGGTGCCGGGCAGCTGTTGGGTATTGCTGAAATCGATACTGTTTGCGCGGTGCTGGTTCAGTTCGTCGGTCAGGCCGGGGAAGAGATCCGCATCCAGATAGGTTCTCTCCAGGCTTTCGGCATAGATATACACCAGGTTCGGCGCTTTACTCTGCATGCTCTTTTTCGGGGCTTTGTAATAGGTATCAAAGTCGGCGGTGTCACCGCTAATCTGGCTTCTGACCAGCAGGGAGATATCCTGAAAGGCCGGGGTGGTGCCGACAGAAAACAGCGCCAGCAGCACGGCGAGCACGCTATAAACCACGCTGCTGCTTTTTGCCTTGCGCCGCACCAGGCTCCAGGTCAGCACGCTGAAGATCAGCGCCAGCACCGCCAGCAGGCCGATAAACGGCAGCAGGTATTTGCCAACGCCGGCACCCTTCAGGCTGCTGGTGAGGGTGTAGAGCACCGCATCGGTAATGCCATCGCCGGTAAAGTAGTTACTGGCGATCAGCACCACGTTAAGGATCAGATAGCTGCCCAACAGCGTCAGCAGGGCGGCCAGCCACCAGCGGTTGGCGGCGGCTCGGGTCCGGTAGATGAGAATTGAGGCTAAAAAAAGTGCAAACGAAATTAATGCTGAAACCATCCACCGTACCCTGTCTGATTAAAAAGAAAATCTTAACTGCTCTGACAAACGCTATCGAGCCGCGCACAGCGCGAAAGAGGAAGGGTATAGCGCATTGAAAGCACCAGGGTCAATGCGTGTTTGCATTGCCTCGCCGCGGCAGAGTGCGATTGGCGTTTTTTGTGACATTACTGTGACACTAATCACGTCTGAGAGCCGCAGAGCGCAAAATAGGCCCTCTCCTTGGAGAGGGTCAGGGAGAGGGGAAACAGACCAACGCGCCCTTTAAGGCAACTCCACCGCATACTGCTCTACCGGAGTGATTTTTTTGATCAGCTTATTGTCGAACAGGAACTGTTCATAGGCCTGATAGCGCGCTTTATCCAGCCTGGCCGGATCGCGGGCGAACAGCGGCAGGCTGGCCTGCCAGGCCTGTTTGTTCAACTCGGTATTGAGTTCCGGATGGGCCTTGGCGAACGCCAGCCAGCTTTCCTGTGGGTGAGCCTGCAGGTAATCGTTGCCTTTTTTCAGCGCCGTGAGGAATTTTTTGATTTTCGGCTCGCCCACCGCGTCGCGATTGGCGACGATAATCAGTTCGTCGTAGGCTGGCACGCCGTAGTCTTCCACGTTAAACACCACCGGATCCTTGCCCTGCAACTTTAGCTCCAGCGCCTCGATATTACGATATCCGCCAATCACCGCATCAACCTGACCTGCCAGCAGGGCGCTGGTCAGTTGGAAATTAACGTTGATCAACTTACCGTCGTCAGGGTTGAGGTGTTCATGCTTGAACATGGTTGCCAGCGTGGCCTGTTCGATGCCGCTGACCGAGTAACCGATCTTTTTGCCCTTCAGCCCTGCCGGGGTGGTAATGCTTTTATCCAGCGTAATTACGGTATTGAGCGGTGAATTAATCAGGGTACCCACGCGCACCAGCGGCAGGCCCTGATCGGCAAAGAAATGCAGCTGCGGCTGATAGGTGATGGCCAGATCGGCCTGTTTTGCCGCCACCAACCGTGGTGGTAGCGCCGGATCGGAAGGCGGCACAATCTTGACGTCCAGGCCTGCGGCCTTGAAGGCACCGATCTGCTCGGCCACCATAATCGGCGCGTGATCGGGGTTGATATACCAGTCGAGCACCAGCGTCAGTTTTTCTGCGGCGGTAGCTTGCCCGGCCAACGTGGTGCAGAGCATCAGTCCGCAGAGGGTTTTATTAATCATTGTGGATCCCTTGTTATCAGTCATTTTCCGGCGCCCAGTCGATCAGGCGCAGCAGCAGTGCGTCCACCGTCACCCAAAGCAGGACGGTCATCAGCACCAGAATAAACAGCGCGGCAAAACAGACGTCGGTCTGCATGCGCGCGTTGGCGTTCAGCATTACGTAACCCAAACCTTCCGCCGAGCCGACCCATTCGCCGATGATCGCGCCGATCGGGGCGACGGCGGCGGCCATGCGCAGCCCGGAGCCAAAGGCCGGCAGTGCCGCCATCAGCCGCACGTGCCGCAGTTGCGCCCAGGGAGAAGCGCGCAGGGTGCGGGCCAGATCGAGATAATCGTTATTGACCCGGCGCAGTCCGTCGAAGAAGGCTGAGGTAACCGGGAAGAAGATCACCAACACGGCCATCACCACCTTGGCGCTCATGCCAAAACCGAACCACAGCACCAACAGCGGGGCCAGTGCAAACACCGGGATAGCCTGACTGGTTAGCACCAGCGGCATTAGCCAGCGTTGCAGCCGCGGGGAATAAATCATGCACAGCGCCAGTACGGCACCGAGCAACACCCCGGCCAGCAGGCCGCAGGCGATCTCTGCGGCGGTGATCAGCGTGTGGTAACCGAGGTAAGCCCGGTCGTTCCACAGCGCCTGCGCGACTGAGGTGGGCGAAGGCAGCAGAAAAGCCGGAATATCACCCAGAGTGACCAGTCCCCACAGCAATAGCAGGCCGGCAAACACCGTCAGGCTGCGGCGCATCCGCGACAGACGGTTTTCAATCTGTGGTTTCATCCGGCGGCCCTCACCAGTTGCAACAACAGCTCGCTCTGGCTTTTTAGCAGTTGAGGATCGTCCGGTGCGCGCGGCGGCAAACCTTCGATAACATGGCTATCGTCAATACCGGCGGGATAGCGGGACAGTACCAGCAGGTGATGGCTGAGACGGCAGGCTTCCATTGGGTCGTGGGTAATCAGCAATACGGTGTGCTGCGCCAGCAGTTCGGCGGCCAGTTGCTGGATCATGGCGCGGGTAATGGTGTCCAGCGCCGAGAAAGGCTCATCCATCAGCACAATCGGCTGGCGTTCATACAGGGTACGGGCGATGGCGGCGCGCTGGCGCATGCCACCGGACAGCGCAGCAGGCAAGGCATTGCCATAGCCACTCAGCCCCACGCGTTCCCGCAGGTGTTCCGCCCAGGGCCGATCGACCTTTTCACCGCGCAGCCGCGCGCCGAGGCTGATGTTCTGGTCAATGGTCAGCCACGGATAGAGCAAATCCTTTTGCCCCATATAAGCGATGCGCCCGGCAATCGGCAGGCCGTCACTGCCGGTAACAGAACCGGAGGTGGGTTTTTCCAGCCCGGCAATAATCTTCAACAGGCTGGTTTTCCCCGCGCCGCTGGCGCCGAGCAGGGCAACAAAACTGCCGCCTGCGATATCGAAGCTCAGTCGCTCGAAAATCACCTGCTGACCAAAGCGCAGGGTTAAATCCTGCACCTGAATACCCGGCCGAACGCCATGGTGTTGCGCGTTGCCTATACTCATTGGGCATTCAGCCCCATTTGCCAGAAGGCAGATTCCAGTCGGGTGGCGGTGGTGAAAATCTCTGACAGTTCGCCCAGGCGGCTTTCTGCACCGCGCTGACGGCCGACGTTTTCCAGCAGATCGATAGCGGCCTGCACCCCGGCCAGATAGCCCGGATCGCCATAGTTGCGGATCCACGAGGCGTAAGGGTTGCCCTCCATCACCGTGGCAGGGTCGCCCAGCAGCCGCAGGCCAATCTCGGCATAGCCGGCGACGCAGGGCAACAGCGCCGCCAGCAGGTCGAGAGCGTCCCCGGAGTGGCCGATATCGAGTACATAACGGGTGTAATTGAGGGTTTCTGCGGCTTCTGGCTCGGCGGCAATCTGCGGCTCGCTGAGGCCCCAGTCGGCGCAATAGGCCAGATGCAAAGGCAGCTCGGCGACAATCGCATTGAGCGAGGCGGTGGCCGTGCGCATCTCCGGCAGGGTGCGCAGTTTGCTGACCAGCAGGGCGTAAGCGCGGGCGAAGTGGATCAGGAACAGATAGTCCTGGGTCAGATAGCGGCGGAAAGCAGGTTCGGGTAGCGTACCGGCGGCCAGTTGCTGAATAAAGGGGTGAGCGACATAGTCCTGCCAGTGGTTACCGGCGCGCAGGCGCAGTTGTCCGTAGAGACCGTCGTCGAATTGGGGAGTAAACATGGGACCTCCAAAAGTGAGTGGAGATCCGGGCGCGCTGAGGTATGAACAGGCAATGACTGATAGCGTTATTGCCGACCCGTCCCTTCGCTGGCATGACCCAGATCAGGTTCAAAGGGTTCGGCTTGCGCCATCTCAGCCCATTACAGGACACCCCTCGGAGGAGCCTGTTATACGATATTTACTTTTTGATTACAATGTTTGGGCGGGGGGAAGCCTGGAGGATTTTCTCTGCCAAAAACGGTTCGTTTAGTGCGGTCGAAGACAATTTTTCTGGCCTGACAGGGGGCATATTTGTCACTGTAATCCGGTCATAATTGAACCTAAGGACACCACCCATGAAGAAAATTGGATTTCTCTCTTTTGGCCACTGGACGCCTTCGTCACAGTCGGGCACCCGTTCGGCCGGCGATGCGTTGCTGCAATCGATCGACCTGGCCGTCGCGGCAGAAGAGCTGGGGGCGGATGGGGCCTATTTCCGCGTGCATCACTTTGCACGCCAGCTTGGCTCGCCATTCCCGCTGTTGGCTGCCATCGGTGCCAAAACCCAGCGTATTGAGATTGGTACCGGCGTGATCGACATGCGCTATGAAAACCCGCTGTATATGGTTGAAGACGCCGGAGCCGCCGACCTGATTTCAGGCGGACGCTTGCAGCTTGGCATCAGCCGCGGTTCTCCCGAGCAGGTGATTGATGGCTGGCGATACTTTGGTTACACGCCTGCGGACGGCGAGACCGAAGCCGATATGGCCCGTCGCCACACCGAAGTGCTGCTGGACGCGCTGCGCGGTGAAGGGTTCGCCGAACCCAGCCCGCAGCCGATGTTCCCTAATCCTCCTGGCCTGCTACGCGTTGAACCCTTCTCTGCCGGGCTGCGGGATCGTATCTGGTGGGGGGCCAGCTCAGACGCCACGGCAGTTTGGGCCGCGAAGCTGGGGATGAACCTGCAAAGCTCGACGCTGAAAAACGACGAAACCGGTGAGCCGTTCCACGTGCAGCAGGCCAAACAGATCCGCGCTTATCGCGAGGCCTGGAAGCTGGCAGGACATAAACGAGAGCCGCGTGTGTCGGTCAGCCGCAGCATTTTTGCGCTGATGAACCAGCAGGACCGCAGTTACTTCGGCAATAGCGGGCAGGAGGGCGATCAGGTGGGCTATATCGGCGATCAGACCCGGGCGATATTCGGCCGCAGTTATGCCGCCGAGCCGGAGCTGCTGATCAAGCAACTGGCGCAGGATGAAGCCATTGCCGAAGCGGACACCTTGCTGTTGACCGTGCCAAACCAGTTGGGCGTTGAGTATAACGCCCATGTGATTGAGTCGATCCTGAAGCATATTGCACCGGCGCTGGACTGGCGCTGATAAGTCGCGTATCGAAAGCCTGCCAGCCTCTCCGGTGGCGGGCTTGACTTATTTTGCTCATTTTGTATTTTAAGGACATGCATACCTTTCTGATTATCGTCCCCGAAGGGGGCATGTTATTTGAGTCGGCAGGCATCGCCGACATCCTGATGCAAGCCAACCGCTTGAGGCCCAACGACGCTCCGCTCTACCGGATGGCGATCGTCACCACCCAATCTCACCGGGTGGTGCATGGGTCGTCCGGCTTGAATCTGTTGGCCGATCATCGTCTTTCAGATCTCGACCCAGAGCAGGAACGCGACACCATCATAGTGACCGGAAAAGGCGCGACCGAGGAAGAGAGTGCCTATGTTGTCGACTGGCTACGGCGTGCCGCACCCAAGGCGCGGCGTATTGCGTCGGTTTGCGGTGGGGCGTTGCTGCTGGCCGAAGCCGGTTTGCTGGATGGACGCCGTGCCACCACCCATTGGCGATTACTGGAAACCTTGCAGACTCGTTTCCCAAAAGTGCAGGTCGAAAATGGGCCGTTGTACGTGCAGGATGGTTCCGTCTGGACTTCGGGCGGGGTCAGTTCCGGCTTCGATCTCACCCTGGCGCTGGTGGAGGACGATTACGGTTTTGTTCAGGCGCGTGAAGTGGCGCAAGATCTGGTGATGTTCCTGCGTCGGCCTGGTGGTCAGGCGCAGTTCAGCCGTTATCCTTTAAATCAGGCTAAAACCCCTGGCCCAATCCGCGATCTTCAGTCGTGGATCCTGGAGAATCTGGCCGCAGACCTTTCCGTTGAGCAGTTGGCGGAACGGGTTGCCATGAGTCCGCGTAACTTTACCCGGGTGTTCACGCGTGAAACCGGTATTTCCCCCGCCAAATTTGTTGAAGAAGGGCGTTTATATCTGGCCCGGCAACGCCTGGAGCAGAGTGCGGAAGGTATTGAGCAAATCGCCATCAGTTGCGGGTTTGGCAATGGCCTCAATCTGCGGCGCGTTTTTGAGCGGCATTTGCAACTCTCACCTACCGAGTATCGCGAGCGTTTTCATTCCCGCATGTTGGCCTAAATTGATCTGCAAACGTCATTTACGACACTGACCTCTCCGGTTTAGATTGGTGACAGAGCCAATAATGAAGGAGTAGATCATGGTCAAAGTAGGCATTAATGGATTCGGCAGGATCGGCAGGAACGTGTTGCGCGCAGCGTTAGGTCGCAGCGACTTTCAGGTTGTGGCAATCAATGATTTGACCGACAGCAAAACCCTGGCGCACCTGCTGAAATACGATTCGCTTTCAGGCACTCTGGCAGCCAGCGTCGAAGCCGGTGAGAACCAGTTGCTGCTCGATGGTCGGCCGATTCATGTTTTCTCTGAAAGAGATCCGGCTGCCATCCCATGGAGCAGCGTGGGTGTTGAGGTGGTGATTGAGGCGACAGGCTTTTTCACCGACAAAGCCAAGGCCGAAGTGCACATCACCCAAGGCGGTGCCAAGCGAGTCATTATCTCGGCACCGGGCAAGGACGATGATATTACGCTGGTGCTGGGCGTTAACCATCAGCAATACGATCCGGCCAAACATTTTGTGGTCAGCAACGGCAGTTGTACCACTAACGGTCTGGCCCCTGCCGCCCAGGTATTGCATCAGGCATTCGGTATTGAATACGGTCTGATGAATACTACCCATGCCTACACCAATAGCCAGGCACTGCATGACCAACCGGAAAAAGACCTGCGCGGTGCCCGTGCCGCAGCGGAGTCGATTGTGCCTTATTCCAGCGGTGCCGCCAAAGCGCTCGGCAAGGTGATCCCGGAGCTGGACGGTCGACTGACCGGTTACTCGCTGCGGGTGCCGGTACCGGTAGTGTCTATCGTGGACTTAACGGTCACGCTGAAACGTGAAGTGACGGCCGAAGAGATCAACGCGGCTTTCCGCCAGGCCGCCGAATCCGGTCCTCTCAAGGATATTCTTGGCTATAGCGATGAGCCTTTGGTGTCCAGTGATTATAGAGGCGACCCGCGTTCGTCGGTGATTGATGGGCTTTCCACGCTGGTGATTGGCGGTAATTTGGTCAAGATCCTCGCCTGGTACGACAACGAGTGGGGCTTCTCTAACCGGCTGGTGGATCTGGCGGTTCTGATGGAAAAACGCGGTTTGTAGAAGAGTAGGGGCGCTGCATGCTGCGCCCCTGTAGTGAACCCGGTCAAATTACAGTTGCGCGATCTGCATTAAATCTTGTTTGGCCCCTGGCGCGACCGCCAGCACCGGCCCGCCGCGCAGCAGATGTTCCCCGTCGGTATTAAACGGATGGGTCCAGCCACCGGCTTCATTAACCAGGCAGTAACCCGCCAGACAATCCCAGGCGTGCATATAAGGCTCGTAATAACCCACCAGTCTTCCTGCGGCGACCCAGGCCAGCATCATGGCACCGGAACCGTTACGGAAGAAATTGCCGCCCACCGCGGTGATCGCGGCAGCTATTTCGCCAACGCGCTCGGGCGTTACATAGCTGTTGGCACCAAAACCGGTGACGTGGTTTTGCATGGTGCGCTGTGGATCCACCCGCAGCGGTTTGCCATTAAGCGTGGCACCTGCACCGCGTGCCGCAACAAAGCACTCTTGCTGACAAGGGGCGACGATCACCCCGATCACAGGCTCACCCTGATAAATAACCGCAATCGATACACACCAGTTCGGCATACCGTTAACGAAAGGGCTGGTGCCGTCGATCGGATCTACCACCCAGGTGTAGCCAGAGTCACCCGGCTGCAGGCCAAACTCCTCCCCCAAAAAACCGTCGTTCGGGAACTGCTGGGCGATTTTCTCGCGGATCAGCAATTCAACTTCGCGGTCGGCAATTGATACCACGTCCTGCGCATCGCGTTTGGTTTCAATCACCAGGCTTTCGCGGCGGTTAAAATAGTCCAGCGCTTTGTCGCCGGCCGCTCGCGCCGCCTGCTCGGCCAGCGTCAGGCGTTGGGAAATCAGCTCATTCATTTTAGCTCCTTAATATTTTGCGGCTTACTGGGCAATCAGCGCCAGCCCCTGCGATTTGAAATCAATGGCCACGCGAGTGGTCGGCGTCAGCTGGCGTTCCATCTGCACATCGACAATAAACAGCGCGCCGAGATCGGTCTTCACTTCATATTCGATATGGTCCCCCAGCCAGGCGCTATGGGTTACTTCGCCGTTTAATGCCCCGGTCTGCTCTGGCTGCAGGGTAATAAACTGTGGCCGCACCGAAAGCTGGGCGGCGCCGGGGCGGGCTTTAGCGCCCGGCACCCGGTACTGACGGCTGCCGAGGGTGATCAGCGCCTCGCCGTTATCTACCCGCTCAATGTCACAAGGCAGAATATTGGCCTCGCCCATAAAGTCGGCGATAAACACCGACGCCGGCGAGTGATAGAGCTCCTGTGGCGCACCCTGTTGGGCAATATGCCCTTCTTTCATGACGATAATCTTATCGGAGACCGCCAAAGCCTCTTCCTGATCGTGAGTGACATACACGGCGGTAAAGCCAAGGCGCTGCTGCAAGTCGCGGATCTCGGTGCGCACCCGGCGACGCAGCCGTTCGTCAAGATTGGATAGGGGTTCGTCGAGCAGCAGCACCTGGGGTTCTAAAACCAGCGCACGCGACACGGCAATGCGCTGCTGCTGGCCGCCAGAGAGTTCGGCGGGCAGGCGTTGGCCCATGTTTTCCAGGCCGACCAGCTTCAACCCCTCGCGTGCCCGATCCTGCGCCTCTTTACGCGGCAGACCGCTGGCGAGCAGGCCGTACATCACGTTGTCCAGCGCATTCATATGCGGGAACAGGGCGTAGGACTGGAATACCATAGCCACGTCGCGCTCATTGGCAGGCAGATGCGTGACTTCTTTGCCGCCGATCAGAATACGTCCTGAGGTCGGATGTTCCAGGCCGGCCAGCAGGCGCAGGGTAGTGGTTTTGCCGCAGCCCGAAGGGCCGAGCAGCGTCACCAGCGTGCCGGGTTCGACGGTGAGCGAAAGGCCGGGCAGGGCAGTGAAGTCGGCAAACTGTTTGGTGACGTTCTCAAACACCACCGAGCCGGAGCGAATGGCAGTCATAGGGCATTCTCCTGATGTAAGGCCGCGGGTGGCGTCACCGGCGGGGTAGCAGTTATTGCGCGGCGCAGGCGACGTTCGCCCACCAGCAACTGGAAGCTGAGGATCACCGCCAGCATCACCACGATAAGCACCGAGGAGTAGGCGATAGCCACGCCGTATTCCCCGTTTTCCACCAGCCCGACGATGTAGGAGGTGGCCATGTTGTACTGAGCGCTGACCAGGAAAATCACCGCGCTGATCGAGGTAATTGCCCGCACAAAGGCATAAACCAGAGCTGCGCTGATAGCGGGTTTCAGCAGCGGCAGGATCACTTTGCGCAGGGTGCGGAAACTGCTGGCGCGTAGCGTCAGCGAGGCTTCATCCAGGCTGCGATCCAGCTGGCTCATGGCGGCGATGCCACCGCGCACGCCGACCGGCATATTACGGAACACGAAGCAGGCCACCAGGATCAGTGCGGTACCGGTGATCTCCAGCGGCGGCAGGTTATACGCCATGATGTAACTGACGCCGATCACCGTGCCGGGGATGGCAAAACTGAGCATGAGCATAAACTCAAAGGTCTGGCGACCGGCAAACTTCTGCCGCACGATCAGCCAGGCAGTGAGCAGGCCAACAATGGCGGTAAGCGGCGCGGCGATCAGGGCAATTTCCAGCGTGGTCCAGAACGAGTTCCAGGCGACCCCGGTCCAGACTATCTGGCCGCTGTTCCACTGGAAACCGAAGGCGCGGGCGTAATGAGCCAGCGTCAGGCTGTTATCCAGCCCCCAGGACTGCACAAAACCGCCGATCAGGATCATGCCGTAGATCACCAGCGTGAATAGCCCCCAGGGGATCACCAACGCGTAAACGGCATAGCGCAAGCCGCGTGGCAGCCCGCAGTGGGTGCCGGAATCTCCTTTGCCGGTGACGGTGGCGAAGTTTTTTCCCGCCAGCCACAGGCGCTGCAAGATAAAGGCACTGAGGGTGAAGCACAGCAGGATGATCGCCAGGACGGCGGCGCGGCTTGGATCGTTTTGCGCACCGACCACCGAGAAGAAGATCTCGGTCGACAGCACGCCGTGGCTGCCCCCCAGCACCATCGGATTGCCGAAGTCCGCCATGCTTTCGATAAAGCTGATCAGGAAGGCGTTGGCCAGACCGGGGGCCATCAGCGGCAGTGAAACATAGCGGAAGGTACGCCAGCGGTTGGCGCGCAGCGTCTGTGAGGCTTCTTCCAGCGAGGGACTGACCCCTTCCACCACGCCAATCAGCACTAGGAAGGCTATCGGGGTGAAAGAGAGCACCTGCGCTATCCAGATGCCGGTCAGGCCATACAGCCATCGGCCTGGCTCGATGCCAAACAGGCTGGCGAGCAGTTCGGTAACCACGCCCGCGCGGCCAAACAGCAGCATCAGCGCCAGCCCAATTACAAACGGCGGCGTGATGATCGGCAGTACGGTCAGCAGGCGCAGCCCTTTTTTGAACGGCAGCGGCGTGCGGGTGGCGGCCAGCGCAAAAGCCAGGCCGAGCAGCGTGGAACCGCTGGCGGTCATCAACGCCAGGGTCAGGGTGCGCCAGGCGGTACCGCAACTGCCGCCTTTCAGGCAACCCAGGCTCCAGATGGCCGGATCCTGCATATTGGCGATCAGGCCGTCGGGTTTAAACGAGCCGTCCACGTCCTGTACCGAGGAGACAAACATGCTCAGAACCGGGTAGAGCACGAAAGTGGTGACCAGCGCGACCAGCAGCACGATGGCGGCCACCACAAAGGCATCCCCCTTCAGCACGCCGCGTTCGGCCAGCGCAAAAGAGAACAACAGCAAAAAGGTGGTGATCAGCAAAATGGCACCGGCGCCAAAGGCGGGTTGGCCGTCGCTGAGCGTGCCAAACAGCTGTTCGCTCCACTGCCAGTTCCAACCGCTGTAGCCGATGGCGTGGCCTTCAAACAGCAAAAATACGATGCCGACGACGCTGGCGCACATCAGCAGTTGCGAGCGCAGGCGGCTCACCGGCAGCAGGCGTGCCGGCGCGCAAACCAGCAGCATCAGCAGGGCAATCAGCAGCCAGGGGCGTTGAAAGGTCAGTATTTGCCACAGCGCGGGGGCACTGGCCTGATCCCGCCACAGCGTACTCAGCCAGCCAAAGTCGAAGAACCCGGCTTCCTGGCTGTACCAGGGCAGTAGCAATACGGCCAGTGCGCCCAGCACGAGGGCCCCGTCCAGGCGGCGGTTTTGAGCATTCATCGTAACCTCGAGAGTTCATATTTCCGTCACTGCGCTGTTGCACGGACGAGGATCTCCTCGCCCGGTTTGTTGCAGAGCGCTTCACATACGGCAGAAAAAGGAGGTGAATTATTGGGCGCTGGCGCCGATCTCTTTATCCCAGCGGCTGAGCAGTGCCTTGCGTTTTTCTGTCGCGCCGTAGGTTTTAAAGTCGTAATCGATCAGTTTGATGTTCTCAAAGCGTGGCGCATATTCGGAAATCGCCGCGTTACGATTTGACGGCAACTGGAAGGATTTGGCGTCTTTCATGTGCGATTGCGCATCAGCGCTGAGCGCCCAGTCGTACCACACCTTGGCCTCATTGAGGTTGCGTGCGCCTTTGACGATCGACATCGAACCAATTTCAAAACCTGTGCCTTCGCACGGGGCAACGGCCTTGATTGGGAAGCCATCGACCTGCATTGCGACGGCATCATGCATAAACACGATACCGACGGTGGTTTCGCCGCGTGCCGCTGCCTTCACCGGCGCCGAGCCGGATTTGGTGTACTGCGAGATATTGGCGTTGAGCTTTTTCAGGTAGTCGAAGGCCGGTTCTTCGCCCATGATCTGCACCAGAGTGGCGAGGGTGTTGTAAGCGGTACCGGAAGAATTTGGGTTAGCCATCTGGATCTCGCCTTTGTAGGCCGGGTCCAGCAGGTCGCTCCAGCAGGCAGGCACCTTGAGTTTTTTCTCCGCCAATAGCTTGGTGTTGTAACCCCAACCGAGCGCCCCGGCATAAACACCCACGGTGCGGTAACCGGCGCTTTCCGCCTGTTTACGCGCCCAGTCGTGCTGTTGATCAAGCAACGGGGATTTATAAGGCTGGGTTAACCCTTCGTCCGCGGCCTGCATATGCGGATCGCCAGTGCCTGCCCACCAAATATCGGTGCGCGGGTTACGGGCTTCGGTACGAATACGTGCGTAGGCTTCCCCGGCGGAGAGGCGCACCATACTGACTTTGATATCCGGATGCTGTTTCTCGAACAGATTGGTCATCTGTTCGCAGACCACCACATCGGCGGAGCAGATCATGTTCAATTTCCCAGCGGCGAAAACAGGTGAAGCAGAGAGTGCAGAGCCAGCGGCGAGGACCGCTATCAGAGTAACGCGATGCATGGTGTTCTCCTTGGTTGTGTAGGGTGGCGATACGTTGTCGCCTATTCTTTTTGCACGTGTGTGCAAATAACTAGAGGATAAAAATTGTGCTGTCAATCGCGCAATGAAACAATTCAACCTTCTCGTCACAAAAATGAAACATTTTTACCGATAAAAATTTGCACAGCTTTGCAAAGTGCGGCAAACTTTTCGCAGAGCAGAAAATGGATGGATATGAAGATGGCGGTGGACAAGGCGATGATCAGTGCGAAAGACGTGGCGGAATTGGCTGGAGTTTCCCGATCGGCGGTCTCGCGGACTTATACGTCTGGTGCCAGCGTGTCGGCGGCGACCCGCGAGAAGGTGATGCGGGCGGCTGAAGAACTGGGATATCACGTTAACCATTTGGCTCGGGGATTGGTACGTAACCGCAGCGGCATTGTTTGCCTGATCGTTTCAGAGTTGGCGACCCCTTACCGGGCCAGCCTGGTGCGTTTGCTGACTCAGCATTTGCAGGATGCGGGCAAAATAGCCATGTTGATTAACACCGATCGCTCCGATGACAGCGTCTCCCAGGCGCTGCAACAGGCGATAAACTTCCGGGCAGATGCCTCCTTTGTGCTATCCGGCATGCCCGACAGCGCCATTGCCCGGCTGTGTCACAGGCACGGCCAGCGGCTGGTGCTGATTAACCGTGATGACACCTTGCCCGGCTCACTCAGCATCCGGCTGGATAACGAAGAAGCGGCGGGCAGAGTGGTGATGGCGTTCGCCCGTGCGGGCTGCCAACGCATCGCTTTTGCCAACTCTTTGGCCGGTACGCCCAGCCTGATGGCGCGTGAACGGGGTTTTCTGCAGGCAGCTGAAGCGGCGGGGTTACCGGTGAGCGTCGAACGCTTCGGTACCACCTCCTATGAGAGCGGTCAGATCCTGGCGCACCGCCTGTTGACCCGGCGCGAGCGGCCTGATGCGGTGTTCTGCGTCACGGATTTATTGGCCTGCGGCTTTATGGACGAGGCGCGCCATCGTTTTGGGCTGCGTATTCCTGAAGATCTTTGTGTTGCGGGCTACGACGATATTCCGCAGGCGGCCTGGTCTTCTTACCATCTCACCACTTTTACCCAGCCGGTGGCGATATTTGCTCAGGATTCGGTTGCGTGGCTGGTGGCCGAAGAGAAGAAAGAAGAGAGCATGATGCCGGCACTGGGGCAGGAGATGCCGGGTGAAACCCGGCTGTACCATGCCGATTTTGTCTGGCGTGGCACCATTCGCGGGGCCTGAGTTTACTTCATTTCAGATTGTGCATGGCGCGTTGGCAGATCCGGCGGGCGGGTGGCTTTGCAGCCACTCCTGGCACCAACCCGTTCATGTGTTGGTCGTTCTACGATGTTCTCTGCATAGGAAGGAAGGGTAGCAAAAACGAGAATCAAAAATTCTGCTCGAAGCGAGATTGTGTCCAAAGGGCTCTGACAGTCTGCTATGTGCCAGGAGCGAACGTTACTTGTATCGTCGTTTGTTAGTTTATGGGGGGAGCTCACCCTGAGGTGCCTGTTAAACAAGTTGTGATAAACAGGCAGTTCTTAATTGCGAAAATGCAGAATGTAGTAGAAATCCTGACTCAAATGAGTTTTATGAGGCGCAGAATGACGAGGTCTTTGAAAAATTGATTATTTTCGGATTTTGGTTAGAACTCGTCCTAAATTTCCTGAAATGATTTAGTTTAAATTTTGAGACATATTGATGCCGGTAATATGAAAGCCATTCTTATGATAAATTGCTTTGGCTGAGGCATTCTCCGGAGCTACCCTAAGTCCGACTTCATCGATGTCCATTACTTTTAGCAATTTTTTCATTACGCACAAAGCCAAACTGCCGAATCCACGGCTGCGCCAATTAGGATAAATGTAGAAGTCACTTATCCATGCTGATGGCCTGGTGATCGACAACCACAGGTAGCCAATAACCTGCTCTGGTTCATCAAGCTGTTGAATACACCACAGATGATTAGCTGGGGTCGTAACACCTTTAGTCAACACTGTATCAATAGATTCTATGGCTTTGAGTAGTGCTTTTTCGGAGAGATATCCCCGATTTTTTTGAAGATCCTGCGCATATTCATTGATGAAAAGAGAACGATAATTTTCGAATTCTTCCTCATTCATATCCCTGAGAGTAATCATACTATCTTCCGGATTAGGTAGTTATGTGTTGAAGATATCACCTAGAAACTGTTTTTCAAGCTTCTCTGTTAAGGAATATTTTCTCTGCAAGTATTAATCACCACTGAGAATGTTGATATTTGAGAATAACGAGTAAAACAGAACTAACTGATTATTGCTAAGGTCTGCTTTTCGCTATAGCGGACTGTGTCCAACTCAGTTACCAGCTCAGTGCCAGAAACGGACATTAAGGAAATTGCGATAATTTGAGTGGTGAAAAGCAGTTTCCGCTCAGTTTTTAATGTTGAGCGCGGTCTCCTACGGTGAATCTAGCAAATGATAAAGATAATATTCACTCATTCACTGTATTAAAGTCTCTCGCTGGTCGCTTACGCATAGCGCCCGGCGGATATCCATTGATGCGCTTAAAAGCTCGGCTAAACGCTGCCTGTGAGGCATAGCCGAGGCGTAGAGCAACGGTATCAATTGAGATCTTATCGTGAATAATCCAGTGACCTGCGATGCGCATTCGCACCTCCCTTGCATAGCGTTGGGGAGGGATGCCGATGATTGATTTGAAGCGTTCAGCAAAAACAGAACGTGACACATGCGACTGGGCAGCTAGCTCAGCAACAGACCACTCCCGACTCGTATCGCGATGAATGGCCAGAATAGCACGGGCAAGTCGTGGATCACGTAACGCAGCGATCAGGCCAGCGGCGTTCTCGCTGCCGTTTTCGATCCATCCACGCACAATCATGGCAGCCGCCACTTCTGCGAGGCGTGCCAGAATGCCAGCGAAGCCAGCGCGTCCGGAACAGATTTCAAATTTCATCGCGCCCACAATGGGAACCAGCCCTGGATAGATCTGTTCATTTGCCTCAACCACTATGGCTTGTGGCATCAGTTTGCCAAGACCCTGCATTCCACCGAGATCAAACTCCATACAGCCATAAAACAGAACCGTGCTGGGTGTCGGATGCGAACTCGGGCAAGTATTGATTCCGCTGACGGCCTCGCCTAAAGGAGCAGAGCCTAATGTGTCGATATGTTGAAATGAACAGCTGACATCCGATACAAGCTGATGATCTTCACCCTGAGGCATGAATACCATGCTTCCGGCTTTCAGTTCGTGCAACGTACCCTCGCGTGTACGAAGCAGAGCAGTACCCACAGCGATGTAATGAAAATAGGCATGTCCCGGCCTGTTGCTAAAACCGACGCCAAACTCAGAGCCAGTCTGTAAACGGCGATACTGCACGCCACGCAGGCGCATTTCCAGCAGCAGTTCACTGATGAGATCGGATGACAGGGCAAAATGTTTATTCACATGCATAATCGGCGTTTCGGGTAAAAAATCAGGATGTGGCATCATAGATCGTCCAGCTGCTCAACTCTAGACTTGGCGTTGTCATTTTTTCCCCAAGAAGAGTGTGTTATGAGAAATGAAGCAACTGAAGCTTTATCTGCGAGTTTGAATAGTTCGGAACCCAAAAAATCCGCTTGGATGGCCGTTATTTCACTGACTATGGGCGTGTTTGGCTTGCTAACTGCAGAATATCTTCCTGCCAGCCTGTTGACACCCATGGCAGCCGATCTCGGTGTGACCGAAGCTCTTGCTGGTCAGTCTGTGACGGTAACGGCTGTGGTGGCCCTGTTTGCTGGTCTGATGGTTCCCCGCCTTACACGTAATTATGATCGCCGAAATGTTTTGCTTGGTTTTACCGTGCTGATGATTACCTCCAACCTGCTTGTCGCACTTTCATCCAGTCTGGCTGTTCTGTTAGTTATGCGCATTTTGCTGGGCATCGCGCTGGGAGGCTTCTGGAGTATGGCTGCTGCCGTCGCTATGCGGCTGGTTCCTGCTAAAAGCGTCCCGCGTGCTCTCTCCATTATTTTTAGCGGTATTGCTGTCGGTACTGTGGTTTCGATCCCGCTGGGGAGCTATTTAGGTGGGCTTTATGGCTGGCGTAGTGCTTTTATCGCTGCAACCGCAGTCGGCGTGCTGACACTGATCTTTCAGCTGTTTACCCTTCCCGGAATGGCGCCGCGTAGAATGATGATAACAGCATCTGTCATGGATTTACTCCGCCGCCCAGGCATTGCGATGGGAATGACGGGGTGTGTGATTGCTCATACTGGTCAGTATGCGCTGTTTACCTATATTCGCCCGGCTCTTGAAAATATTGCCCAACTTGATGTGGATCGTTTGTCTTTGATACTGCTTGGATTTGGCATCGCTAATTTTATCGGTACGCTGCTGGCCGGGTGGCTGATGGAGAGAAGCCTGCGTCTTACCCTGATACTCATGCCAGCACTTGTCGGTTTAGCGGCATTAAGCATGATTTTGCTGCCTCTAGATGAAAAGGGATTGATGTTGTTCGTCGCGTTGTGGGGGATGGCATTTGGTGGCGTACCGGTTGCGTGGTCAAACTGGGTAGCGCGTTCGGTTCCCGACCAGGCTGAAACCGCTGGCGGTATGGTAGTCGCAGCAGTTCAGTCCTCAATTGCTGCGGGTGCTGCGTTGGGAGGATTACTATTTGGTATCAGCGGCGTAACCGGTGTTTTCATCACCGCTGGTTGCATAATGTTTTTTGCCACGCTCGTTATTGGACTAAAAGTGAGGGTCGCGCTGACCTGACCACGTTCCAAATAATAGCCTTTCAAATAAAGGCCAACTGAACCAGATGGTTGGCCTGAACAAAACAGCGAGATTTCCTGACCCCTTTCAGGTCTATAAATTGTCCGCTGTTCGCTCACAGCTGCCCGCCAACGCCTGTCTGCTTAAAAAATAGGTTTAAGGTGGGATGTTTTCCGTTTTCTAAGCGGATCCCTTAAACTGCATCGCGCAGGTCACAATATATGGGCAATGACCATAAACGGCTGTAATCCTGGGTTTTTGAACGAGTGAGTTAGAACCGTTGCCAGAATGTTCATCAGTGTCTGTAGATAAAAACCCTGTATCCGATTCGCGCTGACGCGCCAGCTGCCCCGATGAACGAAGAGGGAGGCAGTTATTCAAACCAAGGAAGTAAGATGCTTTTGCCAGATTCAAGCTTTACAAAAAACCTATATCAATCGTCATTTGAACAATGAGTCGTCAGCTGTTTGTTGCTCTGGATGGGCCCAAGGGAGCCGGTAAAACCACACTGTTGGAAGCCATTATGAAAGTACTAAGGGCGGACAACAAGAAGGTGATCCGACTTTGCGAGAAAAAAAGCGATCCCTACAGGGGGGAGACAATGGCCCTTGTTAACAAACTCGCCAGAAATCCCAACCTGGATTTGGAATTGGAGGTCTGTAAGCGCTTTGCTGATAGCCGTGCATGGATTTCCCGGCACGTGCTGACTAAACAGCCAGCGGACAGCATTATCCTGATGGATCGCTGGTATCCCTCGGATGCCGCGTTTCGTCGGATGGTTCCATTTGCAGAGATTTTACAGCTTAACATTGAACGAAACGTGCGAACGCCAGACCTGCATGTCGGGGTTGTTACTGCGCCAGATATTTCATGGGCGAGGGCCGCGGCCCGACCACGTGGGCTAAGCAGTACGGTGATTCATAAGCTGGAAGAGCATGTTGCTTGTACCCGCGCGTTCGAGCGAGAAATTGCAAATCGCGGCTGGTTTTTATGCCGTAATGAAGGAATGATCGAAGACGCAACGATGCAGGTGATTTCTGAGATCTACAGAGTGCCTGGATGCCCATAGTCATTTGTATACCGCTCGAAAGCTCTGACGCTATACCTTCAACACCGTTAACGCGGCATCGTTATGGATAAAATCTGATTCTGTCAGAGATTCAATAATACCAAACGGCAAAAGACCCGCCTAAGTCTCCTTAAGCGGGTCTTTCGAATTTGGCTCCTCTGACTGGACTCGAACCAGTGACATACGGATTAACAGTCCGCCGTTCTACCGACTGAACTACAGAGGAATTGTCTGAACGGGGCGCATCATATCCAGCCACCCAGAATGTGTCAACGCTAAATTCGCCTATTCGGTGCGACTGCTCAGCATCTGAGCAAAGCGGGCTGGATTATGGGACTTCTGCGCCATTTTCAGCCTGAAGCCGCTGTAAACGTGCGAGAGGATCCTGCTTATAGAAGCGACTAAAATGCTGGTACATCACCGGAAAACGGTTGGCCAGCAGTTCGGGCGCACTGAAAAAGTACTCCGACAGCACCGCGAAACATTCAGCCGGATCGGTCGCCGCGTAGGCGTCCATACTGGCGGCCTCTTCGCCGACCATGTCGATCTCGTCCTGCAGGTTCTCCATCGCGGCGTGCAGGTCATGTTCCCAGGCGGCGATATCGCGTAGCGGGATCGGTGGAATACCGGTGGCACTGCCGCCGTTGCGCATGTCCAGCTTGTGTACCGCTTCGTGGATCACCAGGTTAAAGCCGGAGAGATCAAAAGAGTCCTGCACGTCCTGCCAGTTGAGCACGATGGGCCCTTGTTCCCAACTTTGGCCGGATTGCACCACCGGCCCGGAGTGCACCAGGCCGAAGTCGTCCTGCCATTCATCTTCCACAACAAACGGCGTAGGGTAGAGCAGGATCTCATTGAAACCGTCAAGGCACTCGGCGCCCAGTTCCAGCACCGGCAAAGCGAACAACAGGGCAATACGCGCCTGCATTTGTGAGGTCAGCACCAACCCTTGCAATGGGACGATACTTTTTTGCTGCAAGATCTGCCCGGCAACGACGATCAGCCGTTGTTGTTCCCGCTCATCCAGCGGAGAGAGCAGGGGAATTGCCAATGCGTCCTGCCACTGGGCAAGCGTCTCCGCCTGCGGTTGATGCGTTTTCCACGGCCATTTAATCATCACGTTGCTCGTAAAGTCGTCACTTGAACATTCGGCTGGAGGCTAACCCTGTAAAAATGCCGCAAAAAGGGGCATGATAGCAAGCACTTGAAGGAGAGATGCCGGAGCGGCTGAACGGACCAGTCTCGAAAACTGGAGTAGGGGCAACTCTACCGGGGGTTCAAATCCCCCTCTCTCCGCCATTATTCAATCAGTTAGATAAAATTCTTTCAACGATCCCCGTCACAGATAGCCCTTCACAGCATCACCGAATTCCACCGCTACCAGTAAGAATGACCGGCTTATTTTTCCGTAACGCGAAACTCCTTGCGATATAAAGACGGTGACGTCTTGAACTGCCGCTGAAAATGCCTGCGCATTGACAACGCAGTGGCGAAACCTGCGGCCTGCGCAATGCGCTCGACGGGCTGGTCGGTTTTTTCCAGAAAACGTTGCGCCATCGCCAGCCGCTGATTCAGCAACCACGGCATGACGCTGGTGCCGGTGGTTTGCTGAAAGCGCCGGGTAAAGCTGCGGCGACTCATGCAGGCTTTGTCCGCCAGTGCATCCAGCGTCAGCGGTTGCTGCAGATTTTCCGTTGCCCAACTCAGCGTTTGCATGAAACGGTCACCGCCCACAGTGTTATACACCGGTTGCTCAATAAACTGTGCCTGGCCGCCCTGACGGTGTGGCGGCACCACCAATTGCCTGGCCACCGCGTTGGCGCTCTCCGCACCACAGTGCTTGCGTACCAGGTGCAGGCAGCAGTCGATGCTGGCGGCGGTGCCGGCGGAAGTGACAATATCGCCGTCATCCACGTACAGCACATTCTGGTCTATCGACACCTGGGGATATCGTCGCAGAAAATCCGCCATCCATTGCCAATGGGTGGTTGCCGGACGGCCGTTGAGTAAGCCGGCCGCCGCCAGAACGAAGCTTCCGACACACAGGCCGACCAGGGTAGCACCACGCGCATGGGCGTCTAGCAGGGCGTCGATAAGTTGTGGTGATGGCGGGACTTCGGGATTGCACCAGCTGGGTACTATCACCATATCGGCTTGCGCCAACGCCGCTAATCCATGATCTGCCACTATCGAGAAACCAGCGTTGGTCTTTAATGGGCCGGGTTCGGTGGCGCAAATCAACAGCTGATAGGCCGGTTCCCCGTTGCTGTTCAGTGCCTTCTCAAACACCGCACAGGGCACCGAAAGGTGAAACGGGATGATGTTGTTAAAAACCACGATACCCACTTTAAGTGGCGCCATACTGCTTCCTTTTTATCAGTAACCCTATGTGGACGATTTGGCCCGATGATATCGCTTTTGGTTATTAGACTACCTGTTGCCATATCACTGCAACCTGCAGAATTGAACCCGACCGCAGCAGGAAACGACGTGCTGTTTTGTTGTTCTCACAAGGATAAACCAAAATGAAAAAACTGATTTCCGGTACTGCACTGGCACTCTCGATGGCTACCTCCAGCCTGGGTTTTGCCGATGATAAGCAAAGGGCGCCTACCATTCGCACCATGAGCGGTGCGCAGGCAAGTACATCTTTACCGGTTAACGCTACAGCGCTATTGGTGATTGATTTTCAGAATGAATACTTCATCGGCAAGATGCCCATCCCCGACGGAAATAAAGCGCTGATGAACACGCAACGGTTGGTCAGTTTTGCCCATCAGCACAAGATGCCGGTGTTTTTTATTCGGCATATTGGCCCGGCAAATGGGCCGTTGTTTGCCGAAGGTAGCAAATTCGCCGAGTTCCATCCGGATCTGCAGCCGTCCGGCAATGATCGGGTGATCACCAAAGCCACCCCCAGTTCATTTGTGGGCACCGATCTGGATAAGCAACTTAAGCAGGCGGGTATCAAGAAGCTGGTAGTGAGTGGGTTGATGACCCATATGTGCGTCTCTTCAACGGCGCGCGATGCGGTGCCGTTGGGCTATGAGGTGATTATTCCCGAGGATGCCACCGCCACCCGCGATCTGGCTACCTGGGATAACCAAATTGTGAGTCACGCCGTGCTGCAACGCGCTGCGCTGGCCGGGGTAGCCGATGTGTTTGCTGAAATCAAAACCACCGATCAGGTCTTGGCGCTGCCGGTGAATTAAGCGGTCCTCGGGAAAGCAGGCCGCCGGCCACTTTGCAATATTTCATGGCTCGCCTAAGCTGATTTCAACCATCACTTTTTTATGGGTAATCACTATGTTGACTGTGTTACGCACTTCAGTTTTGGGCGCTGCGGCCTTGTTATTCCTCGTGGGCTGCCAGCAAAAGGCACATCAGCCGCCGCCACCACTGCAAGTGCAGTTGGAAAAGCTTTCCACCATGCTGGCTGGTAGTCACTTCCTGCGGCAAAACTGTCACCGTTCGGACATCCCGGATGACGTTAAATTGCAACGTACCGCGATGCGAGTGGCGGAACATCGGGGCTGGGACACCCAGGCAGCGGGTTATCAGCAGTTGCCGGCACTGGCTCAGGCTCGTTATCTGGCCATACTGGAGGATCGTCAGTTGCTGACGGACAAATGTGCCGCGCTGAACAATCGTACTGCAAACTTTGTTGCCGCAGCCAAGTCCGATCAGGAAGACTACATGGAGTAGTCCCCGCAAGCACGGGCGCGGCATGCGGCGCCCGTCACCCCACAATCCCCATCTCCGTTTAAAATATTCTTTGCAGGATAAGCATCTGTCGCTCATTATTTGAAATGTTGTTTCACTTTTATCCCATGAGCCGATCTTGAAGCCATATACCGCCTTGCGTCAGCGAGTAGAAAATACCCCCTGGTACCCAAAACGCAAAAGTTATCGCGTCCTGTTTTGGCGTGAAATCACGCCGCTGGCGGTGCCGATCTTTATGGAGAACGCCTGCGTTCTGCTGATGGGAGTGCTGAGCACTTTTCTGGTGAGCTGGATCGGTAAAGAGGCGATGGCCGGGGTCGGGCTGGCGGACAGCTTCAACATGGTGATTATCTCCTTCTTCGCCGCGGTGGATCTGGGCACCACGGTGGTGGTGGCCTTCAGCCTGGGCAAGCGCGATCGCAAAAGAGCACGCTCGGCGGCACGCCAGTCGCTGGTGTTGATGACGCTGGTGGCCCTGGTGCTGGCGGTGGGCATCCATTTGGCGGGCGAGCAGATTATTGATGTGATCGCCGGTGCCGCCACGCCGCAGGTGAAAGCATTGGCGCTTTCTTATCTGCAAACAACGGTCTGGAGCTATCCGGCGGCGGCCATTGCGCTGATTGGCAGCGGTGCGTTGCGCGGGGCCGGGAATACCAAGATCCCGCTGCTGATCAACGGCGGCATGAATATCCTGAATATCATCATCAGCAGCATCCTGATTTATGGCATGTTGGGCTGGCATGGGTTGGGCTTTGTCGGTGCCGGGTTGGGGCTGACCATTTCCCGCTATATCGGCGCGATAGCGATTATCTACGTGCTGATGATCGGCTTTAACCCGGCGTTGCATATCACGCTGAAAAGTTACTTTAGTCCATTGAAGCTGGCCATCTTGTGGGAAGTGTTGGGGATTGGCATCCCCGCCAGCATTGAGTCGGTGTTGTTCAACGGCGGTAAGTTGCTGACCCAAATGTTCGTCGCCGGTATGGGTACCAACGTTATCGCCGGTAATTTTATCGCTTTCTCTGTCGCTTCATTGATCAACCTGCCGGGCAACGCCCTGGGGTCTGCATCGACCATTATTGTCGGGAAACGTCTGGGTAAAGGGCAGATAGCCCAGGCGGAACGGCAGTTGCGGCACATCTTCTGGCTGGCGACGATAGGACTGACGGTGATCGCCTGGGGCACGGCGCCGCTGGCGGGAATGTTCGCCTCGTTTTATACGCAACAAGATGATGTGAAGGAGGTGGTGAAGGTGCTGCTCTGGCTCAACGCCGCCTTTATGCCCATCTGGGCCGCTTCATGGGTGCTGCCCGCCGGTTTGAAAGGCGCGCGCGACGCTCGTTTCGCCATGTGGGTGTCGATGCTGGGCATGTGGGGTTGCCGCGTGGTGGCCGGCTATACGCTGGGCATTGTGCTGGGGATGGGCGTGGTCGGCGTCTGGTTAGGGATGTTTATGGATTGGGCGGTGCGCGGTGCGTTGTTTTATTGGCGTATGGTCAGCGGACGTTGGCTGTGGAAATATCCGCGGCTAAAACAGCCTGATGTGGCGGAAAAATACCCATCCGATATCTGATGCGAAAGGCCCGGTTCAGCCAAGGAACCGGGCATCAAGCGATGAATATTCAGCCTTTGATATTGACGTCACTGCAGCTATAAAAACCTTCGCCAACCGGGTCTATGCGCTGCCAACGAACGTAGAGCACATGTTTGCCGGTATAGTTTTTCGCATCGACGGCGAATTTATATTGCTGGTTCACCGGAGCCACGTTTTCAACTTTGCCTAACAGCTCAAGATCACTCCATTTTAATTCGGCTTTTTCAGCATCGTAATCGGCTTTGGAAATATAAACTTCAAAGAAGCTTGGATCATGCGTTGCCGTTGCATCATAAACAATATCGATTTTACCATTTGCATTTTTCTGGATATCGCTAGTGCGCCAAGGGGCTTTAACGTCCAACCCTGACTTGTCATTCCAGACTTTGTCTCTGTCATCCCATTCGGTACCCACGTTCCCCGCAGAGCAGAGCTGCCCATCGGGTATCGCGGCCTTAACGGCGGCGGGGTTGTTGTAATCGGCGACGTTTTTGGAGACTTCATTCCATTGCCTGAATTGGTAGTTAGACTGTTCAATCAGGTTAACTTCTTGCTTGCTGCTATTTTTATTGCCTTCTTTTTTCGGTGAAACAAAGCCGGGCTTGTTAAGATATTTATTGTAAATGTATTGATATGCCGCCCTGCAATCACTCTCTTTTATACCTGAACCGTCCGCCGGCCAATAAAATCCGCCTTCTTTAAAACATTGATATTGGCGTGAAATAGGGGTAGCGACAGAACCGTGTCTAAGCTGTGCCGAAGCCTGATCTTTGGTAGTGGAAACTTGCTCCTGAGCCAATGCGGCGGTGGAAAATAATGAACATGAGGCTAATACCAAAAGGGTTTTCTTTAATAACATTGAAGTTGTTCCTCTATGATTTAAACCCGTCATAATTGAGGCTGCATCTGTGTCGTTTTGATGCAACGCCAAATATTGGGCGTAACGGCAAGTGGATAAATGAGTCGATAAATATTTAGGTAACAGCACTAAAAAAACACTTAAGTATTATTGCTGATATCTCGATAAAATTAGTGATATTCATCACAATAATGCGAGAGGGTGAGATTTAATTAATTAACTTATTGAATACTTCACAAGGTGAAGAGAAAAGTTTCTTCTCTGAACATCGCTCTCAGAGACCGATAGCGAGTGGGGGGAAGGGTCAACGATGTGATGGCTTAACCTTTGTGGCAAGGCGGGGCGTTGTCCGGTTGATTTTCCTGCCGCCATTGGGCCGGTGATACGCCGTGGACCTGTTTGAAAGCTTTGGAAAAATGCAGTTGGTTTTCATAGCCGACCGAGATCCCCACCACTTTTATCGCCGTCCGGCTGTTACGCAGCAGGCTGGTGGCGAGCGTCATGCGAAAGTTAAGCAAGTACTCCTTTGGCCCGATACCGTAAGCCCCCTTGAACAATCGGCACAGGTAACTGCGGTTGATATTGCAGTAGGCGGCCAGGCGTTCAATGGTCAGGTGTTCGTGGTAACGGTTTTCAATCAGTTTGACCGCTTTGTGCAGATGTTGCGTCTTGTCGCTGGGGTGTTCATCGCTGCCCTGTAGCGCATTGTCGATCAACGCAGAAAAAAACAGATAGCTCAGGCCGAGGGTCTTCAATCGATGTTCATCATCATGGCTAACGAGCTGTCGCAGGTAGCTCAGGGCCTGGGGAGTCTCGTCAGTCTTGCGGGGGCGATAAATCGGGAACTGGCGGCTCAGGCGGCACTCTTCGAAAATCTTGCCGGCCACCAGTCCGTCGACCTCCAGCCACATGTAATGCCAGGGATCTTTTTTATCGGCGCGATAGGTGGTTACGTCGTGCGGGTGGATCAAAAAACCCTCTCCGGCAACTACCGGAAATGCACCGTATTCGCTGTGCAGTACGCCGGTTCCGCTTATCACATAATGAAATAGATAGTGCTGACGCACCGCCGGGCCGAAGCTGTGCCCTTTGTCGCAGTTCTCCTCACCATATTGGTACAGATTCAGCTCAATATTGTCGGTGCGGTTTAGGGTGAAACTCTTATGCATCAGGCGATGTCCTGGTTTTCTTGTTCACGCTAACAGTGTAGCGGCCATGCGTTAGGTGGGTAAACGCCAAATCCAGACCTGGCTCACAGTTTTTGCGCTGCGTCGTTTTTCGCCATAATGAGGTCACATTCATCCATATCCGGCTTAGAAATTGCAGGGTAATTTCAGCCTATCGAAAACCAGTGCAGCGGAGAAATAGGATGATTAAAGTAACTTTTATGGGCGCAGGCAGCACCATCTTCGCCAAGAACGTACTCGGCGATATCATGGCAACGCCGGCATTGAAAGAGGTGGATATCGCGCTGTACGACATTGATAGCGCCCGTCTCAATGAATCTTTCGCCATGCTCAGCAATATCAATCGCAATATTAACGCCGGCAGGGCGAAGATCACTCCCTACCTCGGGGTGGAAAATCGTCGTTCGGCGTTGAAAAATGCCAATTATGTGGTTAACGCCATCCAGGTTGGCGGTTACGATCCTTGCACTATCACCGATTTCACCATTGCTAAAAAGTATGGCCTGCAGCAAACCATTGCCG
This sequence comes from Serratia sp. BIGb0163, assembly GCF_024809935.1. Lineage (NCBI taxonomy): Bacteria > Pseudomonadati > Pseudomonadota > Gammaproteobacteria > Enterobacterales > Yersiniaceae > Serratia > Serratia sp. BIGb0163. The sequence continues at coordinate 2,110,475 of NZ_JANUDZ010000001.1, read as the reverse complement.
ATACCCTGGGGATAGGTGGCATCTTCCGTGCGCTGCGCACCATTCCGGTGATGTTTGACTTCGCCAGGGATATTGAAGCGGTATGTCCGGATGCCTGGCTGCTGAACTACACCAACCCGATGGCGGCCTTAACCGGCGCCATGCTGCGCCATACCGAAGTGAAAACGGTGGGATTGTGTCACAGTGTGCAGGTCTGTGCAGAGACGCTGCTGAAAAGCGTGGATATGCCTACCGATGATGTCCAGTTCCACATTGCAGGCATTAACCATATGGCCTGGTTGCTGGACGTTCGTCGCCATGGCGAGGATCTGTACCCGGAAATCAAGCGTCGCGCCAATGCGCTGCAGGGCAAGCATGATGATATGGTGCGCCATGAAATCATGAAAACCTTCGGCTATTACGTCACCGAGTCTTCGGAACATAACGCCGAGTACATGCCTTATTGGATCAAGCGCAACTATCCTGAATTGATTGAGCGCTTTAACATTCCGCTGGACGAGTACCCTCGCCGCTGTATTGAGCAGATTGAACAATGGCAGCAACGCAAGCTGGCGCTGACTAATGACGCCAACCTGACTCATACCCGCACTCATGAGTATGCGTCTTACATTATTGAAGCGATGGAAACCGATCGCCCGTACAAAATTGGTGGCAATGTGCTCAACAGCGGTTTAATTACCAACCTGCCTGCCGAGGCCTGTGTTGAAGTGCCTTGCCTGGTGGATGGGCAGGGCATCTCGCCCTGTTACGTCGGTCATTTACCGGAGCAACTGGCGGCGCTCAACCGCACCAATATCAATACCCAACTGCTGACTATCGAAGCCGCGGTAACCCGTAAACGCGAAGCGATTTACCACGCGGCACTGCTGGATCCGCATACTTCAGCCGAGCTTTCGATTGATGATATCCGTAAACTCTGCGATGAACTGATTGAGGCCCACGGTAACTGGCTTCCCGCCTACCACTGATCGCCAAACTAACTGTATTACCTCCTCAAAACGCACAAGGCGCGGGGCTTCCTGCGCCGTCATAAATGGGATGGTGAGCCATGTTTTATTTAAAGAACAAGAACTTTTGGATCTTCGGTGCCTTCTGTTTTTTCTATTTCTTTATCATGGGGGCGGTGCTGCCGTTCTTCCCGATCTGGTTGCATGACGTCAACCAACTCGACCAGCAACAAACCGGTCTGGTATTCGCCTGCATGGCGCTGTTTGCGCTGGTGTTCCAACCTATTTTTGGTTTTGTCACCGACAAATTTGGCCTGAAGAAACACCTGCTGTGGATGATCATTTTCCTGCTGCTGTTTCTGGCACCGCTGTTTATTTATGTCTTCTCGCCGCTGCTGCAAACCAACTTTGTGCTCGGGGCGCTATTGTGCGGGATTTACCTGGGGTTGGTGTGCAGCGGAGGCTCGCCGGCAATTGAAGCCTATATCGAGAAGGTGAGCCGCCGCAGCCAGTTTGAGTATGGTCGTGCCCGGCTGTTTGGCTGTATCGGCTGGGCGATTTGCGCGTCGATCGTTGGCTATATGTTTACCATTAACAACCAGTTTGCGTTTTGGCTGGCGTCGAGCTTTGCACTGGTGTTGGCCGGCCTGCTTTATATGTTCAAACCTGAGCAAAACAACACGCTGGCGGTGGCGGACGGCTTGGCGCTGAACCATAAACCGGTCAAGTTGAAAGCGGCGTTGAGCCTGCTGAAAATGCGCAAGTTTTGGTGCCTGGTGATGTATATCGTCGGGGTGGCCTGCGTGTACGACGTGTTCGATCAGCAGTTCGCCAACTTCTTCACTTCGTTTTTCAGCGATCGACATGCCGGGACTCAGGCGTTTGGCTATGTCACCACGCTGGGCGAGTTCCTTAACGCTTTTATCATGTTCTTTGCGCCATTGATCATCAACCGCATTGGCGGCAAGAACGCGCTGCTGATTGCCGGGGTGATTATGTCGGTGCGGATTATCGGTTCGTCTCAGGCGGACTCGGTGACTGCGGTGATTTTCCTCAAAACCCTGCATATGTTTGAGGTGCCGTTCCTGCTGGTGGGCATTTTCAAATACATCACCACCCAGTTTAACGTGAATCTTTCCGCATCGATTTACCTGTGGGGTTTCTGCTTCTTCAAGCAGCTATCGGCTATCGGCATGTCCTATGCGGCGGGCCTGATGTACGTCAACTACGGCTTTAAAACCTCGTATCTGATCCTCGGCTGCATTGCCTTGCTGTTTACCCTGATCTCGGCCTTTGCCCTGAGCGGCAAGGTCGCGGTGGTAAAACAGGAGGCTGTGCTGCCGGTGGCGGCGAATTAATCAATACAGTAATGTCATGAGGCTAAAGAACAGCAATGTCAGGGCGATGATAAACCCGGTTTGCAGCGTTTTGCGCACCAGGCGGCCCTGGCCCCAGCGGGTAGCGCTCAGGCGGTTGTCGATCGCAAACAGCGCCGGCACCATCAGCAGCAGATAAACCAGCATCAGCATGGCGGTCAAAGGTTGTTGGCTCATGCAAGATCCCCCGTACCGGTAGGGCTGGGTGGGGCGATAACGATTTTTTGTCTGCTGCGGTGTTGAATCATAGGTCTCCAAAGAGGGCCGCCCGGAGGCGGCCGTCAGTTCACTGCCTGTCATATCGAGATGATTGTCGGCCACTGCCGGGGCCAACGTAGTCATAATGTTGCGAATGATAATCATTATCAATATATAATGTGAAATTTATTGTGGGAAAGGGCGGTCTGGCGTGAAAAGTTTTTGCGGGGTGTTTACGGTGACAGAGCACGCCAGGCGGCGTGCTCTGTGATAGGTCTATCCTCGACGATTATTTCTCATCTGGCAGTGCGTAAGCAACGATATAGTCGCCCAGCTTGGTGCCGAACGAGCCATGGCCACCGGCGGAAATCACCACGTACTGCTTGCCGTTGACCTCATAGGTCATTGGCGTCGCCTGGCCACCGGCCGGTAAGCGTGCTTCCCACAGTTTTTCACCGTTGGTCACGCTGAAAGCGCGCAGGTAGTTGTCCGCCGTTGCGCCAATGAAGAACACATTCCCGGCGGTTGAGACCGGTCCGCCCAACATTGGCATCCCCATTTTGAACGGTAACGGCAGCGGTGAACTGTCGCGCACGGTACCGATGCGTTTTTTCCACACGATATCGTTGGTTTTCAGGTCTACCGCGGAAATGTAACCCCAGGCAGGCTGTTTGCACGGCAGGCCAAGTGGCGACAGGAACGGGTTCAGGGTCACGCCGAACGGCACACCGTACTGTGGCTGGACGCCGGCTTCGGTACCGCTGCCGCCTTTATCGCCGACCGGCGGCTCGATTGGGTTACCTGGGCCGCGTGGGATCAGTTTTGACACAAACGGCAGCGCGATAGGGTTGGCGATGGCCACCTGACGGTCAGTATCGACAGACAGGCCACCCCATTCGAACATGCCAAGGTTACCCGGGAACACCAACGTGCCCTGTTCGGAAGGCGGGGTGAAGGTGCCTTCATAACGCAGGCTGTGGAACATCACCCGGCAAACCAGTTGGTCATAAATGGTGGCGCCCCACATATCCGCGCCGGTCAGTTTCTTCTCAGGGCGGAAAGTCAGCTCAGAGAAAGGCTGAGTCGGTGACAGGCGGTCGCCCTTGGCCGGGCCTTGCGGAACCGGTTTTTCCGGTGCAGGAACCACCAACTCACCGTTGGTACGGTTAAGAACGAAAATGTTACCGGTTTTGGTCGGCACATAAATCACCGGCACCTTGTTGCCGCTCTTGTCGGTGATATCCGCCAGCGTCGGCTGGGCCGGTACGTCCATATCCCACAGGTCGTGGTGCACCGTTTGATAGAACCACACCAGCTTGCCGGTAGAAGCGTTCAATGCCAGCAGGCCGCTGGCGTAGCGCTCCATGTTCGGCGTGCGATCGCCGCCCCAGATATCCGGAGTGGTCACCCCCATTGGCAGGTAAACGATATCCAACTTGGCATCGTAGGCTGAAGGCGCCCAGGAGTTTGGCGAGTTCGGCGTGAAGTGATGTTCATCCGCCGGGATGGCGTTGGGATCATCTGCACCGGGATCAAACGCCCACAGCAGTTTGCCGCTGTTGACGTCAAAACCGCGGATCACGCCAGAAGGTTCGCGATTGGAGTAGTTATCGGTCACCGCACCGGCAATGACAATCACCTTATCGGTGATCACCGGTGGTGAGGTTGGCTCATAATGGCCCGGAGTGGCATACGGCATATTGCTTTGCAGATTGAGTTCACCGTTATTGGCGAAGTCGGCGCAAGGCTTGCCGGTCTCGGCATCCAAAGCAAACAGGCGGCCATCATTCACCGGCAGGATAATGCGGCGTGCGCACTGTGCCGGCGAGGCGTCGGTGGCGTTGCCTGCGGCGGCAGGGGTCTCATGATAAGAGACGCCACGGCAGGTGATGTGCTGGAAGGTTGGGTTGAACTTCAACTGAGGATCAAACTGCCACTTTTGCTTGCCGGTGGCCGCGTCCAGCGCGAACAGTTTCTGGTGTGGGGTACACAGATAGAGCGTGTCGCGGATTTTAATCGGGGTCACTTCGTTGGTGATTTCCCCCGGATCGTTGGCGGTTTTCAGGTCGCCGGTCTGGAAGGTCCAGGCTTCCTTGAGCTGACCGACGTTCTTGTCGTTGATCTGGCTCAGTGGGGAATAACGCGTGCCTTCCTGAGTACGGCCATAGGCCGGCCAATCGGCGTCTGAGGCCTGAGGGGCAACCTTCACCTGGGCCGGTTCAAGGGTGCCGTTGATCTCTTGCGGATCGTTAAACACCGCGTAGGCCAGCACTACGACGGTAAATACCAGCGCGATACTCAGTGCGCTGTAGGCCAACTTGCCGCTGGCAATCAGCTTGTGATAGATAAACGGCAATACCAGCCACAGGCCGAAGAAGAAGGTGACGTCCAGACGTGGCGTCAACGCCCAGAAGTCCGGGCCTACCTCCCACAACGCCCAAATTGTGGTGCCGAGTAAAAATACGGCATACAGCAGCAGGGCAGTGGCGCGGCGGCGAGCCAACAACCAGGCGGTAACCAGCAACACCAGGCCGGCGATGATGTAATACAGCGAACCGCCGAGCTTGGCCAGCCAGATGCCGCCTCCCAGCAGATAGAGTCCGCTCAGCGCGGCAAATAATGCCGTGATGATGATGAGCGGCGACAATGATGCTTTATTTTGCATAGTATTATCCTTACCAAAATGAAAAGTCCCCGATTTAGAGATTAAGCCATATCCAAAAAAACACGCGGTTTCTCCCTAAAAATCCATCCCGTGCGTTCGGCAAACCCTCTCCAGCGCCAAGGCTAAAAGGCAGTGGCAGTTAAAATGGTGAGGCTGGTTTTGGCTTATTGAAAAACTCTGTCATTGGGGACGAAAGTAAAAAAACACTGCATCGGGCGTAGCGTTTTGCCCCTTCATTGAGAGGCTGGCGACCACTCCGCCTGAAGCGCGGCTAGGTTACTCTAATTGTTACTCTTTCGTTGCATACCTTGTGCTGTTTCGGCGATTTTTTGTTGGCTTTATGAGTGGAAATTAGATTTTCAGGCTTGCCGTGGGTAGCGCAGTGCCTCGACAAACAGCGCAAAGGCGGTGGTGTGCTGCCTGCGGCTGGGATAATAGAGGTAATAGCCGGGGAACCGTGGGCACCATTCGTCGAGCACCTGGACCAAACGGCCGTCGGCCAGCTCATCGGTGACGCTGTCTTGCGGGACAAAGGCGATGCCGAAGCCGAGCCTCGCCGCGTCAATGCGTTGGCGCAGACTGTTAAAGGTTAGCTGGCCGTCGACCCGTACCTTAATTTCGCGCCCGTCTTTTTCAAATTCCCAGGCGTAGAGACCGCCCATGGTGGGTAAGCGCATGTTGATGCAACGATGGTTTTGCAGTTCCTGTGGGGTGGTTGGCGTACCGTATTGTTCAAAATAAGCGGGGGAGGCGATGGGGATCAGGCGCATATCCGCTGCGATACGCACCGCAACCATATCCTTGGCGACCTGTTCACCCAGACGAATTCCGGCATCAAAACGGCCACTGACGATATCGGTCAGGGTGTTATCCAAGGTGATCTCGACATTGATATCCGGGTAGTCCGCCAGAAATGTCTTCAACACCGGCCACAGCACCGAGTCGACGGCATGTTCGCCGGCGGTGATGCGGATGTTGCCCGCCGGACGTGCCCGCATTTCACTCAGGGCATCCAGTTCACTTTCAATCTCGGCAAAACGCGGACCGATGCTGTTGAGCAGCCTTTCACCGGCTTCGGTAGGAGCCACGCTGCGGGTGGTTCGGGTCAATAAACGCAGTTCTAGCCGTTCTTCCAGCCCCCTGATGGCATGACTCAAGGCCGATTGGGAAACGCCAAGTTTCGCCGCCGCTTTGGTGAAGCTACGTTCGCGGGCGACCATCAGAAACGAAATTAAATCGTTAAAGTTTTCTTTTAACATCCCGGCCTCGCCGTATGGGCAGAATTAATGACGATATTCTAGCCGTTTGCGATGACCACCGACAATTAATGAATTCAGCTCATAGCTCCTTGCGCATTTTGCCATCTAGTCCTGATGCCGGAGCGACGTTATCTTTTGTCTGGCAGCTTAAATGACTCACAGCCTCTACAATTATTCTGTCCCTATTAGCGTCGGCTACTTTGGCCGAAACGGAGAAAACAGTGAAAATTCAACGCAGCGGTTCCCAACCCTCCCGTCCGGGTCCAGAAGACTATTTTACCGGTAAGGTGCGGATCGATGCGCCGTTTGCCAGCAGTGAGCCGGCCCGCGTAGGCGGTGCTACCGTGACCTTTGAGCCAGGTGCGCGCACAGCCTGGCACACCCATCCGCTCGGCCAGACGTTGATCGTCACCCAGGGGCGCGGTTGGATCCAGGTGTGGGGCGAGGAGATCCAGGAAATGAACCAGGGCGATATCGTCTGGATCCCGGAAGACGTCAAACACTGGCACGGCGCGACGCCGGAGACGGCCATGACCCACATTGCCATCGCCGAATCATTAAACGGCAGCCCGGTGGATTGGCTGGAGCAGGTCAGCGACGCGCAGTACCAAAAATAATGGCTGGGTTGTTAGCGAATTGGATCGTCACGCATTGCCGATCTGCTGGCAAAACCGCAGCCGATTGCCGAAGGGATCGGCGATGTTCAGCTCTTTTCCCCAGTCGACAGTTTCAACCCCCGGCCTGGCATAGCGATACTGCCTGGCCGAAAGCTCGGCGTGCAGTGCGTCGATATCCTGGGTGGGAATGAATAGGGCGGAACCCGGCGTGCTGTCACCGTGGTGTTCGCTGAGGTGAAGCGTCAGGCCGGAGCGGGTGATCTGCATATACAGCGGCAGGTCTTCACTGAAACGGTGCTCCCAATCGAGCGTGAAACCGAGAAAATCCAGATAAAATTCCCTGGCCTTTTCAACCGAGAAGATGCGAAGAATGGGGATAGCGGCGGAGAATTCCATTGTTGACCTCATTAAAATCATTGGCCCGCGCCGTGCGGGCCATATAAAGACATCGGGTGATTAGTTCCCCAGCCCACCGAGGCACAGGTACTTAATCTCAAGATAATCCTCGATACCGTATTTTGACCCCTCACGGCCCAGCCCGGAGTTTTTAACCCCGCCGAAGGGGGCGACTTCGGTGGAAATCAGCCCTTCATTAATGCCGACGATGCCGTATTCCAGCGCCTCGGCGACGCGCATGACCCGGCCAATATCCCGGCTGTAGAAGTACGAGGCCAGGCCAAACGGCGTGTCATTGGCCAGCTCAATGGCTTCGGCTTCGCTATTGAAACGGATCAGCGGTGCTACCGGGCCAAAGGTCTCTTCATGGAAGATTTTGGCCTGTCGTGGCACCTCGGTCAGAATGGTCGGCGTAAAGAAATTATTGCCCAGCGCATGGGGTTTGCCTCCCAGCAGAACCCTGGCACCCAACTGCAGCGCGTCGGCGATATGCTCGCTGACCTTTTCCACGGCGGCCGGGTTAATCAACGGGCCGATAGTCACGCCGTCGTCCAGGCCGTTGCCGACCTTAAGCTTTTCTACCGCCGCCTTCAGTTTTTCGGCGAAAGCGTCGTAGATGCCGTCCTGAACCAGAAAACGGTTGGTACACACGCAGGTCTGGCCGGCATTGCGGTATTTGGAAGCGACTGCGCCTGTTACTGCGGCGTCCAGATCGGCATCGTCAAACACGATAAACGGCGCGTTGCCGCCCAGTTCCATACTGGTCTTTTTGATGGTCGGGGCACACTGTGCCAACAGTTGCGCACCGACCTCGGTGCTGCCGGTGAAGGAGAGCTTGCGTACGTCCGGGTTGGCGGTCAGTTCCGCCCCTATGGCCTGGCTCGGGCCGGTGATAACGTTGCAGACGCCAGCCGGTAAGCCCGCACGCTCGGCCAGCACGGCGATGGCCAGTGCAGAGAAGGGAGTTTGGCTGGCGGGGCGGATCACCCCGGTACAGCCCGCAGCCCAGCCGGGGCCTGCTTTACGGGTGATCATCGCCGCCGGGAAATTCCACGGCGTAATGGCCGCAAATACCCCAATCGGCTCTTTCTGCACGATAATGCGGCGCCCTGCCTGGGGCTGCGGAATGGTGTCGCCGTAGACGCGTTTGCCTTCTTCGGCAAACCACTCGATAAAGGACGCCGCGTAGGCAATCTCACCCCGGCTTTCAGCCAGCGGCTTGCCCTGTTCTGCGGTCATGATCAGCGCCAAATCGTCCTGATTCTCCATCATCAACTCGAACAGGCGGCGCAGTTTGCCGGCACGTTCTTTGGCGGTCAATGCGCGCCAGGCCGGCTGGGCCTTTTTCGCGGCAGCGATCGCCAGTGCGGTTTCCCTGGCACCGAACGCCGGCACCTGACCGACCCGTTCGCCGGTGGCAGGATTGTGGATCTTGATGCTCTGGTCGCCTTTGATCGGCAGCCATTGCCCATCGATATAGTTGGCCTCGCGGAACAGCGCAGGATCTTTGAGGGTGGCAGAGAAGTGATTGCTCATCGGTTTTCTTCCTTTTTCAGAATTCAACACAGGGTGACCTATCCCAAACGGCACCCCTTTACCCTAGCAAACTTTTCCGCCGCTATTTGCCCGATCCGTGGCAACAAATCAATTTACCGTCAAGCGCACCTTCTGTACAAAAAACATCCGGCTGCGGGACGATACTGAAATCAGCAGGCATATGACCCTTTTCGATGTGATTAAAAGGAGTGTGCAAATGATGAAATCAGTGGACAGACATCTTTATGGCGGCGGAGAAATGGACTTTTTGGCTTCCAGTATTGCATTGATGGAGTGGCAGGGGCGAGAGGTGGACGCCGGCAAAGTGGCCGGCAATATGTCGGAGTCGCAAAGCCGCTTGTTCTTTGAACGCCTGAGCTATTTCCGCCAGCTTTATCAGACTTCGAGCGTGGAACACAGCGTATAAACTCCTTACATCCCCTCTCTTTTGGGAGAGGGGATGTTCATCCGCATAACTGTGCAGATTTATACTGACCATACCCCGGTGTTCAGCGTTGCCGGGGAGAACTCAAGATTGCGGCCGCGCCACGGTAGCGCCTGCGAAAAACGCCAAGCACTCTGTATATCGAAGCGCCAGTAGCGTTCCGCACCTTTCACCCCTTGCCCCATCTCTGCTTGCCAGAGGATCTGCGTTTCCCCCTGCAAATGTAAAACATCCCCGCGTTCAAAATCGATAAACAGCAACGCCGCTCGCGGCTGCGCCAACAGATTACCCAGGGTATTCATATAGCGATTGCCACGAAAATCCGGTATCCACAGAGTGCTTCCCTCCAGATAGATAAACCCCGGTTTTCCGCCCCGGTGCGAAATATCCACGCCGCCTTGCGCCAGCGTGGTATGGGCAGCACTGGCCACGAAACAGGTATCCGCGTTGCGAATCAACGCCTGTGCCGCCGCGTCAAGCCGAGTGAGATATTCAATTGGCGCAGGGTTGGCAGGGGCCGGATACAGCTCGCGCCGCTGAATATACTGCGGACAGTTGCCGAAGCTTTGCCTGACTTCGATCTCAAGGCGGTTTTTGTCGGTACGTCCGATCACACCGTTGACGCGGTTACGGCGTCGGTTGCTAAAATCCAGCCCCAGGGCACCTATCGGCTGGCCGGAATGCAGTGCCGCCTGCGCCGGATCGTCGCTGCGGCGTGGGGTGCTGATACGCAGGTGGGTGCTGTCCGGCGTGCGTAAAAAACCGGGTGGGCCACTAAACAGCGTAGCCACCGGCCAACCCTGCTCGTCCAGCGTGGCGACAAACAGGTAAGGCAGTGCCTCGAAAAACTTGCGGTGCTGGTCGGGCATATTGGGGAAAATACCGCCGCCCACCTGGTCAAATCCGGCCAGGGTCTGGGCACGTAGTTCATCGGGGTGGAACATCTGCGGGATCATCGGATTTACCTCTCGACGGGGTACGGCAGCGACGGCATGGCGAAGAAACCGGGCAATGCGGCAATGCGCGTTACCCAGCGTTGAATTGCCGGGTAAGGGGCTAGCGAAATGCCACCTTCCGGCGCTACTGCCACATAGCTGTAGCAGGCCAGATCGCCAATGGTGGCCTGTTCCGTCGCCAGGAATTGACGTTGGGTCAGATGCTGCTCCATCTGTGGCAGGAAGCGTGCGCTGACGGCCTGCGCGGCCTGATAATCTTCTGGCACCCCAAACTGGGCGATCAAACGAGCGGAAGCCGGCCCATAGCGGACTTCTCCCGCCGCTTTGGACAGCCATTCCTGCACCTGTGCGGCCACTGCTGGCGCCTCTGGCAACCAGTGGCTGTCCGGCGCATAGCGTTTGGCCAGATACACCAGAATGGCGTTGCTGTCGGCCAGCGCCAAATCGCCATCGAGCAACACCGGGATCTGGCCGAAAGGGTTCAGGCGCAGAAAGCCTTCGCTTTGGCGCACCGCCGCGGGGGCTTCGATAAATTCATACGGCAGTTCGAGCATCCGCAGCAGCAGTTCCACGCGGTGGACGTGGCCGGAAAGCGGGGTACCGTACAGTTTTAGCTTTTGCATAATCACACTCCTGAAGGATTTTAATCAGCATACTCTTGCAGTCGGTGAGCGAAATCCGGCAATCTGGAAATTAATAATTTCAATTTATGGAATAGTCTATGGATCGGTTGGACGAACTGGCGATTTTTGTAGCGGTGATCCAGCACGGCAGCCTGGCCGCCGCCGGTCGCAAACTGCGACGTTCCGCCCCGGCAGTGACCCGGGCCATCGCCTCGCTGGAGCAGCGTTTTGGCGCCCGGCTGGTTGAACGTACCACCCGGCGGCTGGCCCCGACCGAAGCCGGGCTGCGGCTGGCGGAGCGCGCGCATTTACTGCTGCATGAATACCAGGCGGCGGTACTGGATACGGCGGATACTCAGCTCAGCGGCCTGCTGCGCATTACCTCGCCGGTGCAGTTCGGGCGCAAGCACGTGGCACCGGTGGTCATGGCGTTTCTCGATCTTTATCCGCAGATGCAAATTGAAATGGTGCTCAACGATCGCAACCTGGATTTGATCGACGAGGGGCTGGACGTGGCGGTGCGCATCGGCCATTTGCAGGACTCTTCCCGCGTGGCGCGTCGGTTGGGGCAGGTATCCCGGGTGACGGTCGCCAGTCCGGCCTATCTGGCGCTACGCGGCGAGCCATTGGAACCGGCGCAGTTGGTCGATCATGACACCATCGTCGGCACCCAGCGGGCGTCGCTGCGCGAATGGCGGTTTGGCCCACAGGAAAACGGTGACAGGGTAAGGCTGACGCCGCGCTTGCTGCTCAACGAAGTCGAAACCCAGTTGCTGGCGGCGCGAGCCGGCAAGGGCATCGCCCGGTTGCTGTCGTATCAGGTGGCAGACGATCTGGCGGCGGGGACGCTGGTGCGCCTGCTGCCGGCGTTTGAACCCTTGCCGATGCCGGTGCAGCTGGTGGCGCAAAATAGCCAACGCATGCCGCTAAAGGTACGGACCTTCTGGGATTATGCCTGGCAGGAATTAAGTCAATTGGCGCAAATTCAGCCGCCGTTAAAATAGCGATTCAGGCTCAATAAGTTTCACTGGCTAAACTTATTGAGCCGCGGAAAAGATTTATATTATCCTGCACGCATTGCTGCTGTTCACTTCTTGACAATATTATTCCCGGTGCTAATAGTTAACGCATATCTTAAATAATAAACGAAGTTTAATATATGAAACTTTTAGCGGGCAGTTACGATAACGGTTCGACGGTGGACAACGAGGATGAAATTCTGACCTCATTCCAAACTCGCAGTCAGGCGGTTTATCAGCAAGTCCGCAGCGAACGTAATATTGCCTATGGGGATTCACCCCGGGAAGTTTTCGACTGGTTATATACTGACAAGCCGCATCAGGGAACATTAATATTTATTCACGGAGGATATTGGCAATTTTGTTCCAGGGACGACTTTGCCTTTATTGCCACAGTGCCATTGTCGTTGGGTTTTGACGTGGTGCTGCTGGAATATACGCTGGCACCACAGGCCTCGCTTGACGATATTTGTCGGCAAACCGGTGTGGCGCTGAACGCGATTCAACAACGCTTGGCGCCAAATAAACTCGCGCCGGTTTACCTGTGCGGCCATTCCGCCGGGGGGCATCTGGCTAGTTTCTGGCAGCATCATCCTATGGTCGACGCGGTGTTACCGATCAGCGGTATTTTCGAGCTGGAACCCCTGTTAACCACTTACGTTAACCGGCAGTTGCAGTTGACCCTGCAGCAAATTGCGCGGTTAAGCCCGGCGCGCAATATACCTGAACGCATCAAACCGATGACGCTATTTTACGGCGCTGCCGAATTAGCGGAACTGATTGGCCAGTCGCGACATTATTATGCTGCGCTGCAAGCAAAACAACTGCCCGTCCGCCTGGTTGCGGTCGACGGCGCCAATCATTACAACGTGCTGGATTCACTGTTCGCCAGGGATGGGGCGTTGATCCGCCAGATAACCACTACGGGGAAATAAACCATGCGTACCATTATCGATACCGGTTTGCCGGAGATTGGCCAACCCTTTTCCTGGGCGACTAAAGGCGGCGGCATGCTGTTCACCGCCCATGGCCCGGTCAGGCCCGACGGCAGCATTGAAACCGGTGAGCCGGAAAAACAAATTACCCTGACCTTTGATAATTTGGCCCGGACGTTAAAAGCGGCAGATAGCCACAGCGATAATGTTCTGCAGGTTATTGTTTATCTCACCGATGTGAACGACGTTAAATTACTCGATGAAATATATAAGCAATATTTTAATTATCCTTACCCTAATCGTTCAACGGTAATTGTTGACAAGCTGGTGGTGCCGGGCATGAAAATAGAAATAACCGTCACTGCTACCGCCTGAAAATAGATAACTATAATCCCCACCTGCAAATTCATTAAATAATGAATTAAGGAATCGCTATGTTTAATCACATTGGCCGTTCGGCGGCCGATCCTATTATGTCGTTGATGGAAGCTTATTTACGGGATGAAAATACGCAGAAAGTTAATCTGGGTATTGGTCTTTATTACGATCAGCACGGGCGGATCCCGCTGATGCAAGCGGTTGAGGCCGCCGAGCGGCAGTTGCTCGAACAGCGTCGCCCGCATGGATATCCGCCGATAGAAGGCTCGGCGCTGTTTGCCCAGCAGGTGCAGACCTTGTTGTTCGGCGAAGCGGCATCAGCGTCGATTAGCACGGTGCAAACCGTTGGCGGTTCAGGCGCTCTGAAGCTGGCGGCGGATTTTATCCATCACTACCTGTCCCGCCATGATATCTGGGTGTCAGATCCTACCTGGGCCAACCATTGGGCGATCTTCGAGGGCGCCGGGCTGAAGGTACATACCTACCCGTATTTCGATGAGGCCAACGGCGGCCTGCGCTTTGACGCCATGCTCGATACGTTGGACAGCCTGCCGGAAGGCAGCGTGGTGCTGTTGCATCCTTGCTGTCATAACCCGACCGGTACCGATCTCAGCCCGGCGCAGTGGCGTGCCACGCTTGAGGTGGTGCAGCGCCGCCGCCTGCTGCCGTTGTTCGATATTGCCTATCAGGGCTTTGGCGATGGTCTGGACGAGGATTGTTTTGCGCTGCGTGAGGCATTGAAAACCGACCTGGAATTTTTGGTCGCCAATTCGTTTTCGAAAAACGTCGCGCTGTATGGCCAGCGGCTGGGGGGGCTTTCGGTCCGCTGCGCCAGCCAGGAGAGTGCGAACAACGTCAAGGGCGCGTTGAAAACCTTGATCCGCCGCAGCTATTCCTGCCCGCCGACTCACGGCAGCCAGATTGTGGAAACGCTGTTGGCGGATGCCAACTTGCGCCAGCAGTGGGAAAGCGAACTGGCCGGCATGCGTCAACGTATCAAACAGATGCGTCAAACCCTGGCTAATGGGCTGGAGCAGGGCGGTTCGCCGTTGGACTACCGGCGCATTCGCGACCAGAAAGGCATGTTCAGTTACACCGGGCTGAACCCGCAGCAGCTCGAGCGGCTACGGCAAGATTACGCCATCTATCTGGTGGCGCCCGGCCGCATGTGTTTGCCCGGCCTGAATCAAAACAATGTCGACTACGTGACTGCCGCCATCCTGGATGTCACCCGTACTGTGTGAATAAGGTAGGACCGCCATGAAACAGATGAAAGGTTTTGAAGAAATTGCGCGGCGGCAGGGCGGGTTGAAGAAACAGCTCACCGCCGGGCAGATGACCATGCTGGCGATAGGTGGGGCGATCGGCACCGGGCTGTTTCTTGGCAGTGCCTATGCCATTCAGATGGCCGGCCCCAGCGTCCTGTTGAGCTATTTTATCGGCGGCGTGGTGGCGTTGTTGCTGATGGGCTGCCTGGCGGAGATGACCTCTGAACACCCGACGCCGGGCTCTTTTGGTGACTATGCCGAGTTTTACATCAGTCCGCTGTTCGGTTTTCTGGTGCGTTATTCCTACTGGTCCTGCGTAGTGTTGGCGGTGGGCACCGAGGTTACCGCCATCGGTATGTATATGCAGTTCTGGTTCCCGACCACGCCGATTTGGCCCTGGGTGCTGCTGTTTTCTGCGGCAGTCATCGTCATCAATGTGATTGGCGTCAAGTCCTTCGGCCAGGTGGAGTATGCGCTGTCGACCATCAAGGTGGTGGCCATCGCGGCCTTTATCGCCATTGGCATCGGCATTTTGGTGTTTTCCGCTAACCCGGCCTACGGTATTCACAACTTTACCGCCAATGGCGGCTTCTTCCCGTTTGGCGTCAAGGGCATGTGGTTCGCGGTGATCGTGTCGATTTTCAGCTACCTGAGCATTGAGATGATCGCAGTAGCCGCCGGTGAAGCCAAAAACCCGGTGATCGCGGTGAAAACTGCCTTCAAGGGTACCATCTTGCGGCTGTTTATTTTTTATATGCTGTCGATTGCGCTGATGCTGGCGATCGTTCCCTGGCGGCAGTCCGGCACCGGTGAAAGCCCGTTCCTGATGGCGATGAACGTGATCCACTTGCCTGCCGCCGCCGGTATCTTCAACTTTATCGTGCTGGTGGCCGCGCTGTCGGCGATGAACAGCCAGTTGTATATCACCACCCGCATGATGTTCTCACTGTCGCGTGCCGGTCAGGCACCGGCGGCGCTGGGCCGGGTCAGTAAACGCGGCATTCCGGTGAACGCGCTGGCGATGTCCTGCATTGGCATTGTGGTGTCGATCGTGCTGAGCCTGGTTTATCCGGAGAAATCCTTTGCCGCCATGATGTCTATTTCGGTGTACGGCGCTTGCTTTACCTGGCTGATGATTTTTGTCACTCACCTGTTTTTCCGTCGCCAGCATCGCCAAACTCACCTGAAATTCCGCATGTGGGGCTTCCCCTACACCACGCTGGCCGGTGCCGGTTTGATGACCGCACTGTTGATCTCGACGGCGTTCACCGAGTTTTTCAAGATGACGCTGTGGTTCGGCATCCCGTTCACTCTGCTGCTGGTGGCGATCTATTTCTTCTATAGCCGCCATCAGCCGCTGCCCACCGCGATGGAAACGCCGGAGTTAGAGTAAAGTGGTTTGCTGATAATGTCGTTATCTGGCTCTGGCAATAAACCACTTTAACCGGAGAATAAGGGATCTTTCGCAGGTGTCGAGTGGTGTTGCCATGAGCAGTGAGACAGAAAAAATTCAGATTGTCGGCCGAAGCGATAATTCGGCCCAGGGCTGGGTTAGTGGCTTTCTGGGGATGTTGATTTTTAGCGGTTCTTTGCCCGCCACCCGCCTGGCGGTGCAAGAGTTTGATCCCCTTTTCCTGACCGCGTTACGGGCGGTGCTGGCAGCCATATTGGCGCTGAGCGCGCTGGGGGTCATGCGTCAACGTTGGCCGCAGCGTCAGGACTTTGTGCCGCTGGTGATGGTTGCGATCGGGGTAGTGATCGGTTTCCCGTTGCTGACGGCATTGGCCTTGCAGCACACCACCTCGGCGCATGCGCTGGTGTATATCGGGCTATTGCCGCTGGCGACCGCCTGTTTTGGCGTACTGCGCGGGGGAGAACGCCCGAAAACCGCTTTCTGGCTGTTCTCGGTGTTGGGTAGCCTGTTGGTGGGGGCCTTTGCGCTAAGCCAGGGGGCGGGCGCTTCCTGGGTCGGTGACTTGCTGATGGTGGCTGCGGTATTGCTCTGCGGCCTGGGCTACGCGGAGGGCGCGATGCTGACGCGCAGGCTTGGTGGCTGGCAGGTGATCTCCTGGGCGCTGGTGGTGGCCTTGCCGCTGACGGCAGGGGTTGCCGTTTGGGCCGCACCAGCGAGTTGGCCGCAGGTCAGCGTCGGTGCGTGGCTTTCTCTGGGCTATATTTCGCTGTTCAGCATGTGGATTGGTTTTATCTTCTGGTATCGCGGTTTGGCGCTGGGCGGAATTGCCGCCGTGGGGCAGTTGCAACTGCTGCAGCCGTTCTTTGGTCTGGCGCTGGCCGCATGGGTGCTGCATGAAAGCATCCAGCCTTCGATGATTGCGGTCATGGCCGGGGTATTGGTTTGCGTGTACGGCGCGAAGCGATTTTCGCGCTGAATCGGGCATACGATATTGCCTAAGTGAGCGCCCCTCTCCCGGGGGAGAGGGGATTAGCCGGTGTTAGCCAGGGCCACCAGCACCTGATTCAGCCGTTGGGCGGCGCGATGGATTTGCAACTCATCGTAGCCGCCCAGTCCGAGTATCAAGCCGCTTTTCCCGCTGCCGATGGCATACATCGGCGAAAGTGCGCTGACTGCCACTCCAGCCTCGGCAGCACGGCGAGCGACCCGTTGGTCGTCCAGCCCCGCCTTCAACCACAACACCAGATGCATGCCCTGGCAGCTGGGGTGCAGCGTCGCCAGCTCGGCAGAAACATGGGCATTGATGGCTTCGGTTAATACCCGCCGTTTTTCCGCATACACGCCGCGCATGCGGCGGATATGACGATCCAGATGCCCCTGCGCCATAAAGGCCGCCAGCACGTGTTGATCGGCGCTGGGCGGGTGGCGGTCCATCAGCACGCGCGCGCCGCAGAAGGCATCCACCAGCGGCCTGGGCACGATGGCGTAACCCAGCCGCAATGAAGGAAAAAGGATCTTGCTGAAGGTACCAAGGTAGATAACCCGGGCCGGATCCAACCCCTGCAATGAAGGAAACGGATGGCCTGAATAGCGCATTTCACTGTCGTAATCATCCTCGACAATCCAGGCCCGGCTCTCTTTGGCCCAGGCCAGCAGCTCGAGCCGACGCGTCATGCTCATTGGCATGCACAGCGGGTATTGGTGAGAGGGGGTGACAAAAACGGCTTTGGCCTGCGGCGCGATTTGGTTGCCTGCTGCCACGTCTATTCCTTCGGCATCCACCGGGACTCTGGCCATCAGCCGGTCGCGGAACAGGTGGTTAAAGATGGCGGTAATACCGTGATAGGCCGGATCTTCCACCCAGGCGGTGTCTCCGGCGTCCAACAGAATTTGCGTCGCCAGATACAACCCTTGTTGGGTGCCGGAAGTGATAATCACCTGTTCCGGCGTACAGAGCACCGAACGGGATTTGCGGACGTATTCACAGACCGCCTTGCGCAACGGCAGTGCCCCCAATGGGTCACCATAACCGGCGGGGGCGCCTGGCCCACGGGCGCGGATGCGGTTGCCGAGACGACGCCAGACGTCATCGGGCGCGGTATCATTGATGGGTACCGAGACGGTGAAGGGGATCGGTGGCAGCGGCCGTAACTGCCCGGCAAACTGCGCCAATGCCTGCGCCTGGCTGGAAAGGGGGGTGTCACAAATATCAGCCGGGCTGACTGGTGCCGGGGGCTGGCGGTGAAGTGACAGGGCGACACGGGTGCCCGAACCGGGCTGCGCTTCGAGAAAACCCTCGGCGGTCAGCTGTTCGAAGGCCGCCAGCACCGTGCCTCTGGCCAACTGCAATGCGCCTGCCAGCACGCGGGTGGAAGGCAGCAGATCGCCAGGTTTAAGTTCACCTCTGTTGATGGCGGCACGCAATGCCTGGGCAAGCTGCAGGCTAAGCTGCCCCGCCTGGCGATCAAGCTCGCCGATGGCGGGGACTTCAACCGTTTTGGCCGTTCTTGGCATCGATTCCGGTCCAGATAAAAAGAGTTAAACAGGGTATTCACTGTAAACCACTTTTTAACGAAATAGCGTATGTCGTGATGCTTAAAGCTGATTTTTTGGGATCAGGTGATCGCCAAAACTTAAGCGCTGACGGCCCGGTTCGATTTCGCTCAGTGGGGCGACTTCTTGCAGTGAAGATTTACAGCGCAGCACCAAATCATGATATTCGCGCGTGCCGGCCACTTTCCAAGCCAGTTCCTGTTCGGTCAGGTCACGCAATACCCGTGCCGGGCTACCAACCACCAGCTTGTTGGCTTCAATCACCGCGGCGGCCTTAACGAACGCCATGGCACCGACGATGGTGTTTTCACCAATCTCCGCGCCGTCCATAATCACCGCATTCATGCCGACCATGGCGTTACGGCGGATACGGCAGCCGTGCAATATTGCGCCGTGGCCGATGTGCCCGTCCTGTTCGACCACGGTGTCCTGCTGCGGAAAGCCGTGCATCACGCAGTTGTCCTGAATATTGGCACCGTCGCCGATTACCAGGCGGCCAAAGTCGCCGCG
This sequence comes from Serratia sp. BIGb0163, assembly GCF_024809935.1. Lineage (NCBI taxonomy): Bacteria > Pseudomonadati > Pseudomonadota > Gammaproteobacteria > Enterobacterales > Yersiniaceae > Serratia > Serratia sp. BIGb0163. The sequence continues at coordinate 2,091,380 of NZ_JANUDZ010000001.1, read as the reverse complement.
CAGGCTGGCATTGGGGCCGATATACACCTGCTTGCCGACGATCACATCGCCAATCAATACCGCCGTCGGGTGCACATAGCTGCTGGGGTCTACCACTGGCGTCAGGCCATCAATCTGATACACGGGCATAGCAAAAGCTCCTTAAAATGAAGGATCGCGCGGCAGGCCGCCAAAGCGCCGGTAATAGCCGGCCGCCGGAGCGGGCAGGGTGCCGATAGTGGTTTCCGCCAGCGCGCTGACATACTCGGTCGCGGCGCGGTCCACCCGCTGATAAATATTGATACACAGGTTGCGGGCGATCTGCCCCTCCCACTGGGCGGGCAACAAGGCGTCCGGCAGCAGCGGATCTTTAAGCACCACGCGGCGGAAGAAGTGGATCAATAATAGCTTAATCTGGAAACAGCGCTGGGGCGTCAGCAGGGCATCGTCGGTTTCGCGCAGCAACGCCATTAGTGGGCGGAAAGAGACGATAAACTCATGATAATCGGCGGCGACCTCGCCCAGCGCCCAACAGTTGGCCACCAGCTGCTGCAGGGTTTTCTCGGAGCGGTTATAGGGGTAATCGGCACGAAAATAGATCGCTTGTTCGCTGGCGTTAAGCTCGCCAAGCAGGGCGGTGACGTCGGTTTGCGCATGGGTCGGCGCCGCCATCAGGTTATTGGCGATTTGACCAAAACCCAGCCAGCCCAGCTCTTTTTTCAGCCGTGCCCGCTCGCTTTTCTCCGCGCTTTCCAGCAACAACAGATCCCATTTCCCGTCCCAGGCCGGTGGCTCGCTGAGGTAGATTTTCGACTCGGCGTGGCGGAACTGGCGCATACCCTGTTCGGTCACCCGATAGAAGCTGCGGCGCCCGATTTTTTCAACCTCCAGCCAGCCCTCTTTTTGCAGGCGAAATACCGAGGTGCGCACAAAGCGGTCTCCGAAACCCAGCGCTTCCAGCAGTGCGCTCAGGCTGCCGAGCCACACTTCTCCACCGCGATGACTCAGCGCATCGCCGTACAGGGAGATAATCAGTGAAGTGCCGCTGATCGGCTGGGCGTCTATAGCATGGCGGATAAACTCATCCAGTTTATGTTCCATATTTTTCCATGGGTTAGCCGACGGTGAGACACAACATTACCACAAATTCTTGAGGCGTCATCCGTGACGCCAGTGGAATCAACGGGGGCGCAGGTCGACCACCCGCTGGGCTTTGCCTTCCGAACGCGGGATATCGCCGCAGTTGGCAATGCTGACGTCGGTGCTGACGCCAATAATCGATTTGATATGGTGACGCAGCTGGTGGCAAATCTCACAGCGCTGCTGATGGCTGAGGCTGAGTGCGGCCTCCTTCAATTCAACGCGTACCGCCAGGGTATCGAGGTGCCCACTGCGGCTGACCTGCAGCTGATAATGCGGCGACAGCTGTTCGAACTGCATAATTTGTTCTTCTACCTGCGACGGGAACACATTGACGCCACGGATGATCAGCATGTCGTCGGAGCGACCGGTGATTTTTCCCATCCGGCGCATCTGGCGTGCATCGCCCGGCAGCAGGCGGGTGAGATCGCGGGTGCGGTAGCGGATCACCGGCAGCGCCTCTTTGGTCAGGGTGGTAAACACCAGTTCGCCGTGCTCCCCATCCGGCAGGGCAATGCCGGTTTCCGGGCAGATGATCTCCGGCAGGAAGTGATCTTCCCAGATAGTCGGGCCACCGCCGCTTTCGGCGCACTCCATCGCCACCCCCGGCCCCATCACTTCGGACAGGCCATAGATATCCAGCGCCTTGATGCCCATGCGGCTTTCAATTTCGTGCCGCAGCGCTTCGGTCCACGGTTCTGCGCCAAACACCCCGAGACGTAATGAACAGCCACGCGCATCGCCGCCCATTTTGCGTTCCAGTTCATCGATCAGCGTTAAACAGTAGGATGGCGTTACCATGATCACGTCGGGTTTGAAGTCCAGGATCAGCTGCGCCTGCCGCTCTGTCTGCCCGCCGGACATCGGTATTACCGTTGCTCCCAGCCGCTCCGCGCCGTAGTGGGCGCCCAGCCCGCCGGTAAACAGGCCATAACCATAGGCTACATGCACCTTGTCTTTGGCCGTGGCACCGGCGGCGCGCAGGCTGCGGGCGACGATATCGGCCCAGTTATCGATATCCCGCTGGGTATAGCCGACCACGGTAGGTCGGCCGGTAGTGCCCGACGAGGCGTGAATACGCACCACCTGTTCCATCGGTACCGCGAAGGTATCGAACGGGTAGTTATCGCGTAAATCCTGTTTGCTGGTGTAGGGGAAACGCGCCAGATCGCTCAACTGCTTAAGATCGTCCGGATGCACGCCCGCCTGATCGAACTTGCGTTTATACATTGGCACATTGTTATAGGCGTGGTGCAGCGTCCATTTCAGACGCTCCAGCTGCAGCGCTTCAATTTCATCACGCGAGGCGAACTCAATGGCGTCGAGTGGCGGTGGATTGGTAGTCATCATTATTAGCCTCGGGGTCAAACTCGCTCAATGATCATGGCGATGCCTTGGCCGACGCCGATGCACATGGTGCAAAGCGCGTAGCGGCCGGAACGCCGTTCCAGTTCAAACAAGGCGGCCAGCGCCAGACGTGCACCGCTCATCCCCAGTGGGTGGCCAAGGGCAATAGCGCCACCGTTGGGATTCACCTGCGGCGCGTCGTCCGGCAGGCCAAGCTGGCGCAGTACCGCCAACGCCTGGGCAGCAAAGGCCTCATTCAGTTCGATCACGTCCATTTGCGCCAGGCTTAGCCCGGCTAACTCCAGTACCTTGCGGGTGGCCGGCAGTGGGCCGATCCCCATCAAGCCGGGTTCGACGCCGCAGGTGGCGGTGGCGACGATACGAGCGCGCGGGGTGAGGCCCTGACTGACGGCGATTGCCTCGGAGGCAACAATCAGCGCCGCTGCGCCGTCGTTTAAGCCGGAGGCGTTACCGGCGGTCACGGTACCGGGTTGGCGGAACGGCGTTTTCAGCGCCTGCAATTGTTCCAGCCGGGTGTCTGCGCGCGGGTGTTCGTCCTGGCTGAACAACGTCACCGCGCCTTTTTTACCGCTGAGACTGACCGGCACTATCTCCTGCGCCAGTAAACCTGACTCTTGCGCCCGGGCGGCGCGTTGCTGGCTGCGCAGCGCGAAGGCGTCCTGATCGGCGCGGCTGATGTTGAACTGCGCCGCCACGTTTTCAGCGGTTTCCGGCATCGAGTCGGTGCCGAACTGCGCCTGCATCAGCGGATTGATAAAGCGCCAGCCCAGGGTGGTGTCATACAGTTGCGCCTGACGGCTGAAAGCGCTGTCGGCTTTGCCCATCACCAGCGGGGCGCGGGTCATTGATTCTGCGCCGCCGGCCAGCACCAGCCCGGCTTCACCGGCCTTGATGCTGCGAGCCGCCATGGCCAGTGCGTCCAGCCCCGAACCGCACAGGCGATTGACGGTAGTGCCGGAAACGTTCACCGGCAGGCCGGCCAGCAATACTGCCATCCGGGCCAGATTGCGGTTGTCTTCCCCGGCCTGATTGGCGCAGCCGAGGATCACGTCATCGACCAATGACCAGTCCACCTGTGGGTGGCGAGCTAACAGGGCACGCAGCGGCAGCGCGGCCAAATCATCGGCACGCACGTTGGCCAATGCGCCGCCGTAGCGGCCAATCGGCGTGCGAACGCCATCGCAGATAAACGCCTGACTCATGGTTGTTCCCCTAAAATGGCATGGCCGAGGCGATGTGCCCGCCCGCGGAACCAGGCGACGGTCTTGCCCAGTTGGTTGACGATTTCGACGTCATACAGCCCGGTGGTTTTACCCTGATGGCGTACCTCGGCGCTGGCGGTCAGGCGATCGCCGGCCAGCGCCGGGCGGATAAACTCGATATTGCAGCCAGAGGCCACTGCCGCCAGCCCCTGACTGTTGCAGGCATAGGCGAAGGCGGTGTCCGCCAGGCTGAACAGTTGGCCGCCGTGGCAGGTCTGGTGGCCGTTGAGCATCTGCGGACCGACGGTCATGCTGACCCGGGCGAAACCGGCATCAACCGCATCCACCCGCATCCCCATCGCCTGGGCACAGGTATCCTGTTGAAACATCTGTTCGGCGCAGCGTTGCGCCAGTGCCTGTGGCGTATTGGCGTTCATGGTTGGGCTCCTGAAGAGAGGGATGCGTAATGACGCAGCAGCGGCATTGGGCGATAACGTGGCTCACCGTAGTAGAGTTGCAGGTTTTCCAGCGTGGTGAGGATGTGTCGCCAACCCAGAGCCGTCCCCCATTCCAGCGGGCCGCGTGGGTAATTGACGCCGTAGCGCATGGCGTGGTCGGTATCCTCGGCACTGGCGACGCCCTTGTTGACCACGTCAAGCGCCTCATTGGCCAACATGGCGAGGGTGCGCATCACCAACAGGCCGGGATAGTCCGGCAAAGCGATCACCTTCTTGCCGAGAGATTGCAGCAGACGCACGATGGTGGCGTTGTGCCTGGCATCGTTTTGCGCCGCGCAGCTGATAGCGACGGTGGTGGCCTGCGAGTAGTCGGCAGACAGATCAAACAGCACCACCGGAGTTGCGGTTTCATCGGCCACCTGGCTGGCTGTTTTACCATTAGTTAACATAAGTGTAACTTCATCGATCCGGGCGTAGGCGCTGGTCTGGCCAGATTGTTTGATCGACTGCGCATTTCCGCTCAGTAATTTGCTCAGTAGCGCGATACCGGCGGCATCGCCATGCAGTGTGATGCTGCGCGGCAATGCTGCCGTAGAGGCAGGCAGAACGGCAGCGACCGGCGGCTGATGATCGCCATAGCGATAAAAACCACGGCCACTTTTGCGGCCAAGACGCCCGGCCGCCACCAGTTCCTGCTGTACCAGCGACGGGGTAAACCGGGGATCCTGGAAGAAAGCCTGAAACACCGATTCGGTCACGGCATAATTGATATCCTGACCAATCATATCGGTCAGTTGCAGTGGCCCCATGGCGAAGCCACCCGCGTCGCGTATCACCGCATCCAGCGTGGCGGCGTCAGCGACCTGTTCTTCCAGCGCGCGCAGGGCCTCGGCATAAAACGGTCGCGCCACCCGGTTAACGATGAACCCCGGCGTGGAGCGGCACAGCACGCTTTGTTTGCCCCATTGCCGGGTTAGTCTTTGCAGTGTGGCGACGGTTTCGGCGCTGGTGTCCAGCCCGCTGACGATCTCCACCAGCTTCATCAGCGGTGCCGGGTTGAAGAAGTGCAGCCCGGCCAGACGCTGTGGATGTTGCAGCGCACCGGCGATGGCGGTAATCGACAGCGAGGAGGTGTTGCTGGCAAACAGCGTGGCGGGTGAGCACAGGGCTTCCAGCTCACGGAACAGGCTTTGTTTGATTGCCAGCTTTTCCGCCACCGCTTCTATCACCAGACCGCTGTCGGCCAGCGAGTTAAGCGACTCTGCCGGCTGAATGCGCGCCAGCAGGGCTTCGGTGGTGGTGGCATCGGCCTTGCCGGCCGCAACACGCTGACGCAGCCGTTGGGCGAGAGCGCCGAGTGCCTGCCGGGCTGCAGAGGCGGCAATATCAAACAACTGCACCTGATGCCCGGCGGCGGCGGCCACCTGAGCGATACCGATACCCATGGTACCGGCACCAATCACCGCCACCCTGAGGTTTAAGTTCGGCTGGTCCATGGTTATTTCCCGCTGAAATTTGGCGCGCGTTTGGCGAAGAAGGCGCTGACGCCCTCGCGGTAGTCGTCGCTGCGACCGCCAAGACGCTGCAGATCGCGTTCCAGATCCAGCTGTTGGTCAAGGCTGTTGTTGGCCGAACTGTAGAGGGCTTTTTTAATCAGTCCCAGCCCATAGGTTGGCTGAGTAGCCAGGTGTTGCGCCAGCGTTTGGCTGGTGGCGGCCAGTTCATTCGCGGCAACCACCTGCCAGATCATGCCCCAGGCCAGCGCTTGCTGTGCGCTGACTTTGTCACCCAGCAGCGCCATCCCCATGGCACGGGCGTGGCCTGCCAGGCGTGGCAGGAACCAACTGCCGCCAGAGTCCGGTACCAGGCCCAGACGGCAGAAGGACTGGATAAAGTTGGCGTTATCGGCGGCAATGACGATGTCGCAAGCCAGCGCCAAAGCGGCTCCGGCCCCCGCGGCCACGCCGTTGACGGCGCATACCACCGGTTTGGGCAAGGCGGTCAGGCGGCGGATCAGCGGGTTGTAGAAACGTTCCACCGACAGGCCGAGATCCGGCGCCTGTTGCTCAACGCTAACGTTGCGATCGTTCAGATCCTGTCCGGCGCAAAAACCGCGCCCGGCACCGGTGATCAGCAGGCAGCGCACGGTTTCGTCGCGCTCGGCGAGAGTCAGCGCTTCGCTAAGCTGGCGGTGCATCTCGTCGTTAAAACTGTTGAGCCGATCGGGCCGGTTAAGAGTCAGGGTCAACACCCCGGCTTCCAGATGGGTGAGAATCAATGCGTTATCCATAAATCAGCGCCCCTGATAGTTTGGCGTACGTTTTTCGAAGAAGGCGGCGATGCCTTCACGGCGATCGTCGGTGGCGGCCAGGGTGACAAACTGCTGACGCTCGATGGCCAGCCCCTGGCTAAGGCCGGTTTCTTCAGCCTGTTTCAATGCCTGCTTGGCGGCGCATAATGCCAGCGGCGCCTGCAGGCTGATGCGTTCGGCAACCTGTTGCGTGCGCTCCAGCGTCAGCGCATCGACACAGACTTCACTGACCAGGCCACTTTGCAGTGCGCAACTGGCGTTGATGGCTTCACCGGTCAGCACCATCTGACTGGCGCGAGACTTGCCGACGCAGCGGATCAAACGCTGGGTACCCCCGGCGCCTGGCATCAGGCCGAGGGTGATTTCCGGCAGGCCAAAACGGGCGCTTTCGCCGCAGATAACGATGTCGCAGGCCAATGCCAATTCACAACCGGCACCCAGCGCATAGCCGTTGACCGCCGCCAGCAGCGGTTTGCTGAACTGGGCCAGGCGCTGCCACAACAGCGGACGGCGATCCGTCAACGTGGCGGGCAAGTCTTGCTTTTGCAGCTCGTGCAGGTCGGCACCGGCGGCAAAGAAGCGGGGCGCGCCGGTAATCACCACTGCGCCAACGGTGGCATCGGCGTCGGCCAGTTCCAGCCAATAAACCAACTGTTCCAGGCACGGGGTGCTCAGGGCGTTGCGCGCCTCTGGGCGATGCAGTGTCAGTGTCACCACTCGCTGGTGTTGCTGTCGCAGGACAAAAGGGGTTTCCATCGGCGGCTCCTATACGTCAAAGTCCAATATCACACCGTCGCCACGCGGCCACGACTGACAACTCAATACGTAACCCGCCGCCAGTTGATCCGGCTCCAGGCTGTAGTTAACCGCCATATCCACCTGACCGGCCTTTAACCGGCACTTGCAGGTCGCGCACACCCCGCCTTTGCAGGCGTAGGGCAGGTCAGCACCCTGACGCAGCGCCGCATCCAGAATGCTGTCATCCTGGGCGCCTACTTCGATATCCAGCCGACGGCCATCGAGCAAAATCTCGACCCGGGTGGCGTTGCGGTTGGCGTCATTGACCGGCCGGGCAACCATGCCGCTGGTGTTAAAACGTTCGCTGTGAATGTGCCCGGCGGGCATGCCAGCCTGTTCAAGTACGCTCTGGGCGTCGTCCATCATGCTCTCAGGCCCGCAGATAAAGGCGTGGTCATAGTCGCGGTAATTGAGTAATGCATCGCCGATCGCCAGCAGGTGCTCACGGTCGATGCGGCCGCTGAGCAGTGGGCTATCAAGATTTTCCTGGCTGAACAGGTACAGCGGTTGAAAGCGCTGGGGATAGCGGTTCTTCAGATCGGACAGCGCTTCTTTGAACATCACCGAGCGGCTGCTGCGGTTGCCGTAAATCAGCGTGAAACTGCTGTTTGGCTCGAGTTGCAACGTGGCCTTGATGATCGACAGCATCGGCGTAATGCCGGAACCGGCCGCAATCGCCAGATAGTTACCGCTGTTCTCCGCCCGTGGTTGATAGCCGAATCGCCCTTGCGGCACCATCACTTCCAGCGCATCACCGACCAACAGCTGCCGGTTAACGAACGAGGAGAAGCGGCCCTGATGAATGGCTTTAACGCCGATTTGCAGCAAACCTTCCTGCGGCGAGCTGCAAATGGAGTAGCAGCGGCGCAGCTCTTCGCCGTCGACCAGCGCCTTCAACGTCAGGTGCTGGCCGGGCGTATAGCAATAGTGACTTTTCAGTTCTTCGGGTACCCGCAGAGTGATGGCTACGGCGTCCGGCGTTTCGCGCTCGATGGCGGCGACGTTCAGGCGATGGAAGACCGTCATGGTTATTCCTAAATGCATTTGAAGTAGTCGAAGGGTTCACGGCAATCGCAACAGCGGTACAGCGCCTTACAGGCGGTGGAGCCAAATTCGCTGATTTTCTCGCTGTGGGTGCTGCCGCATCGCGGGCAGGGCACCGGGCCGTGCGCCTGGGGTTTGTCGCAGGTATGGCCCTGTGGCGGCGCGACGCCATATTCCCGCAGCCGCTCACGCGCAGCCGCATTCATCCAGTCGGTAGTCCAGGCCGGACTAAGGCGGATATCCACTTTTACCGGGCTGAAACCGGCCGCGGCCAACTGCTGTTCGATCGCTTCGAGCAGGAACTCGGTGGCGGGGCAGCCGGAATAGGTCGGCGTGAAGGTAATGCGCCAGCCGCCGCCGTCGGCTACTACGTCGCGCACCATGCCCAGATCGGTAATCGACAGCACCGGCAGTTCCGGATCGCTGATCTGTTGCAGGCAGTGCCAGATTTGCGGGATTTCGGCGGCTTGCAGCCGGGTAATGTTCATGACGGCCTCCTACCAGTTCGCGTTGGGATAGGCGCGTTGCAGAAACTGCATCTCCGCCAATAACGGGCCGAGGTGCTCGCTGTGCCGTCCCTGTTTGCCACCGTGACGGAAGGCCTGTTCGCTCGGTAACTGCAGGCCGGCCTGTTGCAAGGTGTCGCTCACCCCTGCCAGCCACGGCGCCTCGAGCTGGCGCGGATCGGCGGCGATGCCCTGTTCCGCCAGCTGCAGTTCCAGCTCATCGGCGTGGAACAGCTCGGCGGTAAAGCGCCACAGATTATCCAGTGACTGCTGAATTTTTTTCCGGCTGAGCGGGCTGCCGTCACCCAGGCGGATCATCCAGCCACGGCTGAAGCGCAGGTGGTAATGGGCTTCTTTCAGTGATTTGGCGGCGATGGCAGCCAACTGTGCATCGCTGCTGCTGCTCAATGCCTGATGCAGTTGCACGTGGTAGGTGTCAATCAGGAACTGGCGCACCAGGGTGTCGTTGAAACCGCCGTTGGGCTGTTCCGCCAGCAGCAGGTTGTGAAACTCGCGTTCGTCACGGCCGAAGGCCAGGCGATCTTCACTGCATTGCGGCCCGGTCAGTTCGGCGGCGTAGCCGAGAAAGTTGCGCGCCTGACCGAGCAGGTCCAGGCCGATGTTCGCCAGCGCCAGGTCGATCTCCAGCTCCGGCGCGTGGCCGCACCAGCCGCACAGCCGCTGGGCGAGGATCAGTGGCGTATCGCCCTGACGCAGAACATAAGTGATGAGTGGATCGTTATTAAAGGTCATGGTCGCCCCTACATGTTCTTGATGCCGTCGGGAATGGTGTAGAACGTCGGGTGACGGTAAATCTTGTCATCGGACGGATCGAAGAAGGCTTCACGATCTTCCGGCTGCGAGGCGATCAGATGGCTGGACTGCACCACCCAGATTGAGCAACCTTCGTTGCGGCGGGTATAGGCGTCGCGAGCGTTTTCCAGCGCCATCTGGTCATCGGCGGCGTGCAGACTGCCGACGTGACGGTGCGCCAGTCCTTGTTTGCTGCGGATAAACACTTCATACAGCGGCCATTCAACGTGTGTCATCATCGGTTCCTTATGCGGCGGTTGAGGTGTTTTTGGCCGCGTGGGCCAGGGCGCCTTCACGCACCCAGGCACCTTCGTCCCAGGCGCGGCGTTTGGCCTGCAGCCGTTCGTGGTTGCATTGCCCGCGGCCTTTAATCACCTCGTGCAGTTCACTCCAGTCGATTTCGCCAAAGCGATAGTGGCCGCTGGCTTCATCCCAGGCCAAATCTGCATCCGGGGCGCTCATCCCCAGGGCTTCCAGCTGCGGCACGGTATTGTCGACAAACTTCTGCCGCAGCTCGTCGTTGCTGTGGCGCTTGATCTTCCAGGCCATGCTTTGCGCGCTGTGGGGTGAATCGGTGTCGCTTGGGCCGAACATCATCAGCACCGGCCACCAGAAGCGATTAATCGCGTCCTGCAGCATGGCTTTTTGCTGTTCGCTACCCTTGGCCATCGCCATCACCGCCTCATACCCCTGGCGCTGGTGGAAGCTCTCTTCCTTGCAAATTTTCACCATCGCTCGGGCGTAAGGGCCATAAGAAGCGCGGCACAGCGCCACCTGGTTGACGATAGCGGCGCCGTCGACCAGCCAGCCGATCACTCCGATATCTGCCCAGTTGAGCGTCGGATAATTGAAGATCGAAGAGTATTTCATCTTGCCGTCGAGCATTTTCTGGTAGATGTCCTGGCGCGAGCAGCCCAGGGTTTCGGCGGCGCTGTACAGATACAGACCGTGTCCGGCTTCGTCTTGCACCTTGGCCAGTAACACCGCCTTGCGGCGCAGCGTTGGCGCTCGCGTCAGCCAGTTGGCCTCCGGCAACATGCCCACCACTTCGGAATGGGCATGCTGGCCAATCTGACGGATCAGGTTTTGGCGGTAGGCATCCGGCATCCAGTCTTTGGCCTCAATGGAGATATCCGCCGCAATCTTGTCGTCGAAGTGTTGCTGATATTGCGCGTCAGTTGTCATGCTTGCCTCTTGGTGATTCGTATTTTTCACATTAAATATAAAAATGTGAATCACGTTAACTAACCATAAGGCTACAAACTGATAACAAAAAGATCAAACGACATTTATGTGGTTTTGCGATGTCACTCACAGGTGTTTTTACTATTTTATTGTTATTTATGATTATTTTAAAATTGACGGCAACGAGAAATAGCCTGTTTTTCGAGCTTGTCGGTCGTGATGTTTTGTTTTTGTTAAATTTCGCCCAAGAGAAAACTGGACAATACCTGATACGTAATTAATCATTGTTGTGTAAATTTATGAATTCCGGAGGAGCAAATGCAGCAGTTAAACAGTTACCTTTCTGGCGGCTGGGTGTTCGGCCAGGGCACCGCCCGCGAAATCCATCATGCCGTTACCGGCGAACCGCTGTATCAGGTTTGTTCCGACGGGCTGCCGCTGGCCGCCAGCCTGGAGTATGCGCGCAGCCGGGGTGGCAAGGCGCTGGCGCAGATGACCTTCCAACAGCGCGCACAGATGATGAAAGCGGTGGCCAAACACCTGTTGGCTCATAAAGAAGCGCTGTATGACATTTCCTACCAAACCGGAGCGACTCGCAGTGACGGCTGGGTGGACATTGAGGGCGGTATAGCCACGCTGTTTGCCTATGCCGGTCTGGCAGGCCGTGAAATGCCGGACGATACCCTGTGGCCGGAAGACGAACTGATCCCGCTGTCCAAACAGGCGCAGTTTGCCGCCCGCCATGTGCTGACCTCACGCCCTGGCGTGGCTCTGCATATCAATGCCTTTAACTTCCCCTGCTGGGGGATGCTGGAAAAGTTGGCACCGACCTGGCTGGCGGGGATGCCGGCGATCATCAAACCGGCAACCGCCACCGCGCAGTTGACGCAGGCAATGGTCAAATTGATTATCGACAGCGGTTTGGTGCCGGAGGGCGCGCTGCAACTGGTGTGTGGCGGTATCGGTGACATGTTTGAACACCTCGATTATCAGGATGCGGTGACCTTTACCGGCTCGGCGCAGACCGGTCAGCGGCTGCGGGCCCATCCGCGCCTGCTGGAAAAATCCATTGCCTTCACCATGGAGGCCGATTCGCTCAACTGCTGCGTGCTGGGGGAAGACGTCACGCCGCAGATGCCGGAGTTTGCGTTGTTTATCAAAGAAGTGTGCCGCGAGATGACCGCCAAGGCCGGGCAGAAATGTACCGCCATCCGGCGGATTATCGTGCCGGCGAAGCGGGTGGCAGAGGTGCAGCAGGCGCTGTTGCAGCGCCTGGCCGGCGTTACGGTGGGCGACCCTAAACTGGAGCAGGTGCGCATGGGGGCGCTGGTCAGCCACGAACAACGCAATGACGTACAGCAAAAGGTCGATTTTCTGCTGCATAACGGCTGTGAACCCTTGTGCGGTGCCGTGGCGGATAAACTGACGGTGATGGGTGAAGATGCGAGTAACGGCGCATTTTACCCGGCCACCCTGTTGTACTGCGCCGATCCCTTTACCCATCAGGCGGTGCACGGTACCGAAGCCTTTGGCCCGGTGGCGACGTTGATGCCTTACCAGCACACCGAACAGGCGATCGAACTGGCGTTAATGGGCCAGGGCAGCCTGGCGGGATCGCTGGTGACCGCCGATGAAACACTGGCAACGCGCTTTATCCGTGCGACGGCCTGCGCCCATGGTCGCATGCTGATTTTGGATCAACAGGCGGCGGTGGAGTCCACCGGCCACGGTTCTCCGTTACCGATGCTGGTGCACGGCGGGCCAGGGCGAGCGGGAGGCGGTGAGGAACTGGGCGGGTTACGGGCGGTAAAACACTATATGCAACGCACGGCGATCCAGGGCAGCCCGGCAATGTTGGCGGCGATTGGCCGCGAGTGGGTGCGCGGGGCAACGGTGATTGAGGATCCGGTTCATCCGTTCCGTAAATACTTTGAACAACTGCGGCTGGGCGAAAGCCTGCTCACCGCACGCCGTACGGTGACCGAAGCCGACATCGTTAATTTTGCCTGCCTCAGCGGTGACCATTTTTATGCTCATATGGACAAGATCGGTGCCGCCGAATCGCTGTTTGGCGAGCGGGTAGCGCATGGCTACTTTGTGGTGTCTGCCGCCGCCGGTTTGTTTGTCGACCCGGGTGTGGGGCCGGTGATTGCCAACTACGGCATGGAAAACCTGCGTTTTATCGAGCCGGTGAAAATTGGCGATACCATCCAGGTACGGCTGACCTGCAAGAAGAAAATCCGCAAGCCGCAGAAAACCGCTGAAGATCGTCCGCATGGCGTGGTGGTGTGGGATGTGCAGGTGCTCAATCAACATCAGCAGGCGGTGGCGTTGTATAGCATTCTGACGCTGGTGGCACGCCAGCAAGGGGATTTTGAGGCGGCAAGCTAAAGACGGCGGGGATGGCAGCTATGTTAAGATGCGCCATCCCGTTGACTAAAAAATTGAGCCTATGACGATCCAACAACTCCAGCTAACTGGCTTCCGTTCTATCCGCAACCTGCAACTGCAATTGGGCCGCCTGAATGTGATCAGCGGCCCGAACGGCTGCGGCAAGTCCAACCTGTATAAAGCGGTACGGCTGATCCACGAGGCGGCATGCGGGCGTTTGTCTACGGCGTTGGCCGAGGAGGGCGGCATTCAGAAAGCGATGTGGGCCGGAGGATTGCGCCCGGGCGATCGGCGGGGTGATCCTAAGAGGATGTTGCTGTCTGCCACCCTTGAGGACTTCGATTATCAGTTGCAACTGGGGTTCCCCGATCCTACCGACAGTCTGTTTCAACTCGACCCGCTGGTCAAAGAGGAGTCGCTGTGGGTAGCCGGTCATGGTCGTCGCCCGTCGGCGCGGGTGCTGGAGCGGCGCAATCAAAGCGCATTCCTGACGAATATTCAGGGCGAACGTACGACTTATCCCGCCAGTCTGCATGCAGAGGAATCGGTGTTTGGTCAGCTTGCTGACCCCCACCTGTATCCTGAAGTGTCGCAGGTGCGGGAAAACCTGCGCCAGTGGCGTTTTTATCATGAGTTTGCCGTTTGGCCCGGTTCGCCACTGCGTGCGCCGCAGGTGGGCATCCGCGCGCCGGTGCTGGCGCATGACGGCAGCAATCTGGCCGCCGCTTTTGAAACCGTTTGCGAGATAGGCAACGGGGAGTTGTTGCATGAGATCCTGGGGCAGGCCTTTCCGGACTGTGAGTTTGAAATACAGGCACCGCAGGGGCGTTTTCAGCTATTGATGCACCGGGCCGGGATTTTACGTCCTTTGGACAGTGCCGAACTTTCGGACGGTACGCTACGTTTTCTCTGCCTGGCCGTGGCGATGCTCAGCCCGCGGCCACCGGCATTTATGGCCTTTAACGAACCGGAAAACAGCCTGCACCCGCAGTTGCTGCCGGCGCTGGCAATGTTGATCGCCGAAGCCAGTCGATACAGCCAACTGTGGATCACCAGTCATTCACCACAATTGGCCGAACTGATTGGCCGCCACAGCCTGGTCACGCATTATCAACTGGCGCAGCAGCAGGGTGAAACCCAGCTGCTTACCGCGGATTAAATCAAGGGTTTGCGCAGCAGCGTTTCCAACATTTTTAGCGGTGACTGCCGTGGATTTTTCATCGCACTGACCGGCAGCAGGAAGGTTTGTTCCAACATAAACTGACCGGCCATCGCTGCATGCGGCGTCTGATCGGAAAAACAGATCCAACTGCTGCCCGGCGGTAGGTCGAGTGCCAGCTGTGGGCCTTGCTGCTGGTAGTTTTGGTCGGCTTTCATTGCATCGTGCAGGTGCAGCATCAGGTGGTCGTAATGGCTGCGGCGGCGTTTGGTGATGCCGACCTTATGCTGCAGCCAACTGCCCAAGGGCGAATAGCGCGGCAGGCGCGGTATAAAACGCCGTGCCAATTGGGGGAAGGGTTCACCGACGCGCCATTGGCGATGCTCGCCGTGCGGATTGATGTTGGTAAAAATACGCAGGATACGCTCACCCTGATTGGGGCGTGACGGGAAGGCGTCAACGTGCAAACGACTGTCGTCCTTACGCCATGAACTGGCCGCACGCCAGGCCGAAACCGGGTGCAGGCGCAGGCTGTTAACCGGTGAATGCAAGGTCTGCTGATAATGAGGCAGTAAACCGGCGATTAACTGGCGGCTGGCCTGATAATAACGTTCCAGCAGTGCCTGTACCTGCGGCTGTTGCGCCGCTATTGCTACGCCAGATAATTTTTGGCTTTCTGGCCAGTAGCTGATGTTTTTACGTTTTATATCCACCAGTGAGGGATCCAATAACGCTATTTCATCGGCTAACAATGGAAATTTTAATTCGGGCAAAAACAAGACTTTTCCTTGCTCCAGCGCCAGGGTGGCGGTGAGGGCAGCAGGCAGAGGGGCGCTGTCCCACTGCCGTTGTGGCAATGTCATCAACGCCTGTTCCGGCATAAGGCTATCCATATGTATCCTATCTCCTTGCAATGTAGGGTTCTTATAATTGTTTTTATTTGAATGGAATATATAACCCGCGGGAATTATTCCCGAATTGTATTAATGGCTAATAAACTGGCTTTAA
Source organism: Serratia sp. BIGb0163 (assembly GCF_024809935.1). Lineage (NCBI taxonomy): Bacteria > Pseudomonadati > Pseudomonadota > Gammaproteobacteria > Enterobacterales > Yersiniaceae > Serratia > Serratia sp. BIGb0163. Next base: position 2,076,018 of record NZ_JANUDZ010000001.1, on the reverse strand, counting down.
TAATGGTAACACTATTAAAATTCACCAAGTACTAAACAAAGATTAAACGATATGCTAATCGCACGAATGGGTAAAAATAGATTTAAACGGAATTAGTGGGTTTATTATTGGAAATTAATCAAAACATCAATTAGGCATGATAATACTATTAGGTGGCCTGGGTTTTTTATCTGAGGCCGCCTTTTTGCTAAAGGCGGCCTACCGGGTCAAGCGGAGTAAATACGGTTTTTGCCCTGGGCTTTCGCTTGGTACAGTGCGCTGTCCGCCTGATTGATAAAGCTCATCGGCGTGTCGTTATACATATGCGGCACCTTGGCGTAGATCCCTATGCTGATGGTGATGACGCCATGTGGGTTGCCATCATGAGGTATTTTTAGCTCCCGCACGGCTTCAATGACGCGCTCGGCGAAAATCAGTGCGCCCTGGGCGTCGGTATCCGGCAAGATGATCGCCATTTCTTCGCCGCCGTAGCGGGCCATAATGTCGTTGCTGCGGCTGGCCATTCCCTTGAGCATTTGTCCGATCTGTTGCAGACACTGGTCGCCGGCGACGTGGCCATAGATGTCGTTATACTGCTTGAAGTAGTCAATATCCAACATCAACAGCGCCACGCTACGGTAGTTGCGTGAGGCGCGCATCAGCTCATTCTTTAAGGCGATATCAAACTGACGGCGGTTGGCCAGCCCGGTCAGGCCGTCCAGCAAGGCCAGTTCTTCCAGGGTGCGGTTGATACTGGTGAGCTGATCGCGAGTGCGCATCAGCTCGGCCTCGGTGCGCACGCTGTGGTTTATCTGACGCATCAACACCATCCCCATCGCCAACAGGATCGCCAGCAGGGTGGCACCACCCAGGGCAAACAGGCCGGAATCGTTGCGCCAATCAGCCAGCACGTCTTTTTTCGACAGCCCGGCGGCAATCACCAGTGGATAGCGGGTAACCCGTGAATAGCCGTAAATCCGTTCTACCTTGTCGTAGCGCGAGGTAATGGTGGCATTGCCGAATTCGGAATGTGGCAATATTTCCCGGAACAACACGCCCTCGGAAATATTCTTGCCGATGGCCGCCAGGGAATAAGGGCGACGGTAGAGAATGGTGCCGTCCGCCAATAGCAGATTGAGTGAAGCATCACTGTTTAGCGCAAAGGTATCGTAAAACTGGCGGAAATAATTGATATACAATGTGGCCAGCACGACCCCGGCAAAACTGCCGTCCGGGTGGTTGAAACGGCGTGATACCGGAATGATCAAATCGCCGGTAGAGCGGCTGCGTACCACCTTGCCGATATAAACTGCATTGCTGTTGTGCTCGAGGTGATATTTAAAATATTCCCGGTCGGCATTGTTGGCGTTTTGTACAAAGCGGCCTGATGAAGTGACGACCCAATTACCTTGCGCATCGTAAACAAACAGCCCGTGCAGTTGCGGCAGGTTACCCACCTGTGTTTGCATCACTTTTTGCAATCGTAACAGCTGTGGGCGAGCCAGCCCGTCAACCTGAATGCGTTCACTCAGATCGGACAGCGTACTGTCGGTCTGCATAAAGGTGTCATCGGCATGCTGCGCCAGCGCACGGGCCAAATTGGCGGATTCATTCTCGGCACTTTGCAAGTCGCGCTGATGGGCATTCCAAATTTGCCAGGCGTTAAACAGGATCAGCGTAACGGCAACGATGACGACAAACACGCCGGCCTGAAATAATAACGGGGAGTTTTTACCGTTGCGAGGCCGTTCGGCATCCTGCAGTTGCTGCTGTGTCATGTCACCCTTGCTGTACAATCTTTAAATCGAGGTAAGAACAATCCTACATCTTATTCGCTAATCACCTGGACCACTACACCTTAAACGGCGAAAATGAATAAGTTGTTGAGGGCAGAGGAAGAATATATTGCCTCCGATTATACCCTTCGCATTAAACCTGCGAAGAGAATACAGGGATCGCTTGCATGTCTGACTACATCATTATTACTTTGCTGACGCTGGTGGTTTATTACCCGGTGACGCTGGGAGTACTGGCGTTAATGATCCTGTTTGCCTGGCGGCAGCGTAAGTCGCTTTACTGGCGTTTGGGATTGGTGCTGCTGACGGCGCTGTTTGTGCTGTTCGCCATGGCGGCCTATGACTGGTATCACTACAACTGATGGTTGATACCACGATGCCCGCTATCAGAGCGGACACCGCAGCAGGATGAAGAACTATTCAACGTTAATCATCCAATTGACGCCAAACTGGTCGGTCAGCATACCAAAACCTTTGGCCCAGAAGGTGGACTGATAAGGCATGGTTACCTGGCCGCCCTGCGACAGTTTTTCGAACAGTTCGCGGCCTTGATCCACGGTACTCGGGTTGAGCGACAGGGCAAATCCTTTGTGTGATGCGTCGGCACCCTCCTGCGGGCAGCCATCCGAGGCCATCAGCGCGGTTTCACCTATCAGCAGCCGGGCATGCATGATGGACTCCGGATTGACGTCTTGAGGGTTGCCCTGTTTGGCTTCCTCGGGCATCTCTTTGTAACGCATCATCATTTCAAGCGTGGCACCCAACTGCTGCACATAGAATTTCACCGCCTGCTCACAGTTACCGTTAAAAAATAAGTAGGGTTGAATCACCATGACATTGACCTCTGTTATGGCCCGTCTGGGCGTTTAGCGGCCTACGGCGGGCGGGAAACAATAGTTTCTAATTGCGACTATTGCTGTTGGAAACTTACAAGTGTAGTGCGATTTCCGCTGAATGCCTGGCTGCCGATCACGCTGTGGGGATTTTTCGCCCGCCCAGCAATATTGACCGAAAAACCGGGATGGTTCATCCCGGTTTAGACAGATTATCTGAGCGGTCACAGTTCCTATACTCGTTACAACCTTCACTAACGGAGTCACTGTAATGAGCAAACAATCTTTGAATGGAAAAGTGGTGTTGATCGCTGGCGGTGCGAAGAACCTGGGTGGCCTGGTAGCGCGCGATCTGGCGGCCAACGGTGCGGCAGCGATAGTCGTGCATTACAACAGCGATGCGACCCGGGCGGCAGCGGAGGAAACGCTGAAGGCGGTTAAAGCGGCGGGCGCACAGGCGATAACGGTGCAGGGCGATCTGACTAAACCGGCTAACGTGGCACAGCTGTTTGAGCAGGCTATCAAGGCATTCGGCAAAGTGGATATTGCCGTTAATACCGCCGGTCTGGTAATCAAAAAACCGATTGCCGAGGTGACCGAAGCGGATTACGACAGCAGTTTTGACATCAATTCCAAGGCGGCTTTCTTCTTTATCCAGCAGGCGGGCAAGCATTTGGCCGACAACGGTCGCATTGTGTCCATCGTCAGCTCACTGCTGGCGGCTTATACGCCGTTTTATGCCGTCTATCCGGGCAGCAAGGCACCGGTGGAGCACTTTACCCGTGCCGCGTCCAAAGAGTTTGGTGAGCGGGGCATCAGCGTGAATGCCATCGGCCCAGGCCCAATGGATACGCCGTTCTTCTACGGGCAGGAAAGCAAAGAGGCGGTGGAATATCACAGCAGCGCCGCGGCGCTGAGCAAGTTCTCGAAAACCGGCCTGACCGACATTGAGGACATCGCGCCGATCGTCAAATTTCTGGTCACCGACGGCTGGTGGATCACCGGGCAGACGCTGTTTGCCAACGGTGGCTATACTACCCGTTAATATCAATTTTGCTGCGGCCGATGCCGCAGCCTGTTTAACAGGATGCACTGCCGGTGGATAAAATAGGGAGATTGCGGGTCTTTATCCAGGTGGCCGAAGTGGGCAGTTTTATCCGGGCTTCGCAGATCCTGCTGATGCCAAAAACCACGGTTTCGGCCGCGATACAGCAATTGGAACATGAAATGGGCACCCGCCTGTTTCATCGCACCACTCGCCGGGTACAACTGACCAGCGACGGTGAACTGTTGCTCGAAAAGGCACGCAGCCTGCTGTTTGACGTGCAGGCATTGGAAAGTCTGTTTCACCGGCAAAACGGCCCGATCGGGGGGCGTTTGACGGTCGATGTCCCCAGCCGAATCGCCCGGAGAATGATCGTGCCGGCGCTGCCGGACTTTTTTCTGCAGTATCCCGAAATCCAACTGTTTCTCAGCGCCAGCGACCGTTCAGTCGATCTGATCCAGGAAGGGATCGATTGCGTGGTGCGCGTCGGCAACCTCAGCGACAGCAGCCTAGTCAGCCAGCCGCTGGGCCGCCTGAGTATGATCAACTGTGCCAGTCCGGATTATTTGCAGCGCTACGGGACCCCGGAGCATCCTGACCAATTGGAAGATCACTGGGTGGTGGGCTATGCGCAGCCGACCCTGGCAGGGGCGGATAGCTGGCAGTGGCAGCAGGATGGACAGCATTTTGAGAAAACGTTGCCTAGTCGGGTGACGGTGAACAATGTGGAAAACTACATCGGCTGTTGCCTGGTGGGGTTGGGAATGATGCAGATACCGCGTTTTGATGTTCAACACTACCTGGATAACGGCAGCCTGTGCGAGATCTTGCCGCAGGCCCGGCCACCGGCAATGAGCATGGCTTTGCTTTATCCCCATCGTCGTCAGCGTTCGGCGCGTTTAACCGCCTTTGCCGAGTGGTTCAGCCAGTTAATCAAGCCGTTTTGCGAAACCTGAGGCCTGGTGGCCAATGGGATTTTTATCTAAGTGAGATGCTATTTATTATTGGCTTTCAGGCAATTAAATTTCTGTAAAAACAAGACACAATTAAAACCGCCAAAAAAGTGACAAAGGATGTGTAACATTACATCAGCAGCAGGGTGGCTGAGCCATCCCAGGCGGCGGCCAGGGCATAGATTGCAGCCAGTATCAGCAGAAATGGCGTGTTGGTCATGGTCTGTCCCCGGCGTGAAGTCTCGCCTGTCGTTATAGCCTTTATAAATGACAGCGAGATGAATTCGGCTGATTTTCGTACAGTAAAATTCAGACGGACGGAAATGGGTAAACTGCTGATATTTGACTATAGTAGTTGTGTGAAGACGCGTGTTTATCGTGATTTACCCTGTATCGTTCTGCCGTTAAGGGAAGGGGCAGGTGTGAAAGTATCGAGCAGGCGCCGTCGTGGGTCTGGTGATAGGGTTTCTTAAGGCAAAAAGTAATAGGGAGAGTAAAAATGGGCATTATTTCCTGGATCATTTTTGGGTTAATCGCCGGTATCTTGGCTAAATGGATCATGCCGGGCAAAGACGGTGGTGGCTTTATCGTGACCGTCATTCTGGGGATTATCGGTGCAGTTGTCGGCGGCTATATCAGTACCTTCTTCGGTATGGGTCGTGTGGATGGCTTCAATCTGGGCAGCTTTGTTGTCGCAGTCATCGGTGCCCTGGTGGTGCTTTTTGTCTACAGAAAGATCAGAAGCTAATCAGATGCTGATCAACAGGGTCGCTGCGGCGGCCCTTTTTTCGTTAAATCACAAGGGTCGAGCGGCCTGAGCCGACGACTGGAAGGGGATTACCATGGGTCTTTTTGATAGCGTATTGGGCAATATTCTCGGCGGTGCCAACGGCGGTAAAGGCATCGATTACGTCGCCATCATGCAATGGGTCGAGCAACAGGGCGGCCTGCAGGCGATTCTGGACAAGTTCCGTCAGGGGCAATTCGGCGATGTGGTCGGTTCATGGCTGGGCAACGGTCAAAACCAGCAGATCAACGGCGATCACGTGCAGCAGGCGCTGGGCAGCGATGCCATCAATCAGCTGGCCGAAAAGCTGGGCGTCGATCCGGCTCAGGCATCCGCCACTATTGCGCAGTTCCTGCCAACGGTCGCTGACGCCGCATCGCCAAATGGCGAAGTGCAGCAGGACAGCAATGAACTGGGCGATATGGTCGGTAAACTGTTCAAATAATGTTTATGCCTCCGGCGCCTGGTCGGGGGCATAGTTTAACGTCATGCCTTCAATGTTCCCCAATGCCGTCAGCAAATACTCCACCCAGGCCCGCACTTTGCCGGGAATAAAGCGCGCCGCGGGATAAACCGCATGCAGCGCCATCGGCGGATAACGCCAGGCCGGCAAAATAGGCACCAACGCGCCACTCGCCAATTGCCGACCGATCAACGGCCGCTGTGCGCCGCCAATACCCAGCCCCGACTCAATCGCCGCCAGCAATGAAAAAGTGTTGTTAGCACGGAATACCGGACGCAGCTCCACCATCTCGGGGCCATGAGGGCCGATTAACGTCAGCGTGTCTGCGTCGCTCAGGCCGCTGTAACGGATGTGCGGATGGGTTGCCAGCTCTGCCAGCGTTTGCGGTTCACCCTGGGCCGCCAGGTAAGCCGGCGAGGCCACCAGAATACGTTGTAACTCTCCCAGTCGTCGCGCCACCGTGCCAGGTGAACTCAGTTCGCCAAAGCGGATCGCTACATCGATGCCTTCACCGATCACATCCGCCCGACGATCGTCCAGCAACAGTTCGATGTTCAGCTGCGGATGCTGTTGCTGAAAGGCGATCGCCAGCGGCGTCAGGTGTTGTTGGCCGAAACCTGTTGGTGCATGGATGCGTAACGAACCCTGCAGCCGCAGGTTTTGGCCATGTAGCACTTCTTCCGCTTCACCCACCGCCGCCAGAATCGGTTTGATTTGTCGGTAATAGCCCGCACCGGCATCGGTCAGCGTTACGGCGCGAGTGCTGCGAAACAGCAATTGGGCGCGCAGCTGTTGTTCCAGGCTGGCGATCTGTTGGCTGACTGCCGGTTGTGTCAGGCCCAGATCGCGAGCGGCGGCCGACAGGCTGCCCAACTCGGCTACCCGAACAAAAGTCTGCATGGCGTTTAGCTTGTCCATCGGCCCTCCATCTATAGATTTTACTTATAAGTGATAGTAATAAACCTCATCTACCGCAAGCTTAACTAATAAATCATAGTGAAAGTCTCAATAGATACTGAAGCGGAGACATAACATGCAAAACGACAAACTGGCGCTGGTGGTCGGCGCTAACGGCGTTATTGGCGGCAAGCTGATTGAAGAGCTGGAACAACAGGGTTGGCAGGTGATTGGCCTGTCGCGGCGCGGAGGCGTTGACCGGCCGCAGGTGCGTTATCTGGCGGTCGATCTGTTGGATGCACAGGCAACGGCTGATGCCTTGCGATCGCTGACCCAGGTCAGCCACATTTTCTACGCAGCCTATCAGGATGCGCCGGATTGGGCGGGGCTGGTGGCGCCAAACCTGGCGATGCTAAGCAATGTGGTGGAGGCGTTGGAACCGGTGGCGCATGGCCTGGAGCACATTAGCCTGATGCAAGGCTATAAAGTGTATGGCGCCCATTTAGGGCCGTTCAAAACCCCGGCGCGTGAGAGTGATGCCGGGCATATGCCGCCGGAGTTTAATCTGGAGCAGCAAAGCTATCTTGAACAGCGCCAGCAGGGGAAAAACTGGCACTGGAGCGCCATTCGCCCCAGCGTCGTCGGTGGTTTCTCGCTTGGCAACCCGATGAATCTGGCGCTGACCCTGGCGGTTTATGCCTCGATCAGCAAGGCGCTGGGGCTGCCATTGCGATTTCCCGGCAAACCAGGGGCTTACCACAGCCTGCTGGAAATGACCGATGCCGGGTTGCTGGCGCGGGCTACCTTGTGGGCGGCTACGGAGCCGGCGGCGGCTAATCAGGCATTTAACATCAATAACGGTGACCTGTTCCGCTGGAGTGAGCTGTGGCCGAAAATTGCCGGCTATTTTGATCTGGAAGTGGCGCCGCCGTTGCCGATGCCGCTGGAGTCGGTGATGGCGGATAAAAGTGAGCTGTGGCAGGCGTTGGCGCAACAGCATCATTTAGTCGAAACGGATTACCGTGCGGTGGCGAGTTGGCGTTTTGCCGATTTTGTTTTCTCGTGGGATTACGACATGTTTGCCGATGGCAGTAAGGCACGCCGTTTTGGCTTCCATCAATTTGTCGAAACCGAAGCGATGCTGTTCGCGCTGTTTGACGAATTCCGCCGTCGCAAGATAATTCCTTAAGTCGGCTGGCGGGACAGGCGTTTTTTATGGCAATCTTTGGCTGCTGCACCAAGCGGCAGTCAGGAGGCCGTCACCCCGACCGGCCCGGATCGATGATGAGGAATTAACTGTGACAGGGATAACCGCCATACTGACGCTTTTGCTGGCGCTGGTGACCATTGCGCCACTTTCAAAGCATGCAGCCTGGTGGATCCGGGTGTGGGATTTCCCCCGCCTGCAAATACTGGCGCTCTCGTTGCTGGTGTTATTGCTTAACCTGCTGTTTGTACCGCTGTCACCCTGGGTGTGGGGCATGATGGCCGTGAATCTGGCCTGTGTGGTTTATCAGGCCGCGTGGATTTACCCTTATACCCGGCTGAGCAAACCCCAGGTGCTGGATTTTACCGGCTACCAGAAGAAACCGCGTATCCGCATTCTGGTGTCCAACGTGTTAACGCCCAATCGCCAGGCGGAGAAACTGCTGGCGTTGGTGGCGACCGAACGGCCGGACGTGCTGGTGGCGGTAGAAACCGATGCCTGGTGGGAGCAGCAGCTGTCGGCGCTGGAACAGGACTATCCTCACAGCCTGAAATGCCCGCTGGATAACCTGTACGGCATGCATGTCTATTCGCGGCTGAAACTCAGCGATGCGCAAATACAATACCTGGTGGATGAGCAGATCCCGTCGATGCACATGATGGTGCATTTGCCGCAAGGGCCACAGATACGACTGCACTGTGTACACCCGATGCCGCCGAGCCCGACAGAGAATGAAGAGTCGGAAGATCGCGATGCCGAGCTGGTGATGGTGGGCAAAAGCGCAGCCAAATCGGAGTTACCGGTAATTGTGACCGGCGATTTGAACGATGTGGCCTGGTCGACCACCACCCGGCTGTTTCTGAAAGTCAGCGGCCTGTTGGATCCGCGTCGTGGGCGTGGCATGTTCAGCACTTTCCACGCCGGTTATCCGTTCCTGCGTTGGCCCCTGGACCATGTGTTTCATAGCGATCATTTTGTTCTCGGTTCGCTGCGCCGCCTAACCAGCGTCGGCTCGGATCACTTCCCGATAATGGTGGAACTGGTGTATTCTCCGAAGCAGGGGGCACAGCAGGAAAGCCTGGAGAAAGACAGCGAAGACGAAGCGCTGGCGCAAGAGAAGTTAGCCAATACCGACTCCACGCCGGAAGAGGTCCACACCCCAGGCAGCTGAAAACATCCCCCCGCGACACCTGCTGCGGGGGGCGTATGACCTAGATAGTCAGCATGATTTTACCGATATGCTGACTGGACTCCATCAGCGCATGGGCTTCCGCGGCCTGATCCAGCGGGAAGGTTTTGAATATCTGCGGTTTTAATGCGCCGCGCTCCAGCAGCGGCCACACCTTCTGGCGTAAATCAGCGGCAATTTGCGCTTTATCTTCCACGCTGCGTGCACGCAAGGTCGAGCCGGTATGGGTCAGGCGCTTGATCAGCAGTGGCATCAGGTTCAGTTCCTTCACCACGCCGTTCTGGGTGCCGATTTGCACAATGCGCCCGTCCATCGCCGCCGCCTGGTAGTTCTTCGCCACGTAATCACCGGCAATCAGATCGACAATCACGTCGGCTCCCTTGCCGTTAGTCGCGCGCTGGGTCTGTTCAACAAAATCTTCGTTGCGGTAGTTAATCGCCACATCGGCACCCAATGCCAGACTGGCCTGGCGCTTTTCTTCGGAGCCGACGGTGGTGATCACCCGGGCGCAAAAGGCTTTCGCCAGCAGGGTGGCGACAGTGCCGATACCGGAGGTTCCGCCGTGGATCAATACGGTTTCGCCAGCCTTAAGGTGCCCGCGTTGGAACACGTTGACCCACACGGTAAAGAAGGTTTCCGGGATCGCCGCCGCTTCAATCAGGCTAAAGCCCTCGGGTACCGGCAGCGCATTGCTTTCATGTACTTTGCAGTATTCTGCGTAACCGCCGCCGGCAATCAGGGCGCAAACCGCGTCGCCGATGGCGTAATTTTGTACCCCAATACCGATAGCGACTACGGTACCGGCGATCTCCAGACCAGGAATGTCCGATGCGCCAGCAGGCGGTGCGTATTGGCCGCGGCGTTGCATCACATCAGGGCGGTTAACGCCGGCGGCAGCAACCTTCACCAGAATTTCTCCCTGTTGCAGGGTTGGCAGCGGTCTTTGGCTGCTAATCAGAACCTCTGGTTCGCCAGGCTGGCTGATTTCGACGACTTTCATGGTGTTGGGCAGCGCTGGATTGGCTGACATGGTGATTCTCCTCAGTTGGCGTTCAGGCGCAGTAACCAGTGTAGGTAACCGCCTGCTGTAATTCATGTTTTATCTTACATAAATGCCGAAGGGAGAATGTGGATCATAGGGCGGTCGCAAGGGGAAAGGTGGGGCGCCGCCGCAGGGGCGGCATGGGATTAGTCATTGGGCGGGATGCGAAAACCTTTTAGCGAGACGATAAAATGTTCTTTCCCTTTGGATATTTTGGCGCCTCGATCACACCACAGGCTGGCGAGCTGGAAAAAGTCGTCGCTGTCGATGTCATAGGCCAGTTCGATTTTTTTTGCCGTGCCGTAGCGGATCAGCTTTTCGGCTTCCTGGTGGTTGGTTGCTCTAATGGTGGTCATAACGAAATCCTTGGTATTAAGCCAGTGCGGATAATCGCCAACCATGATATGGCCATATTGTGACAATTTTGTGATGAAAAAATGACAGGGTGCAGTTCTGTGGCCAGGGGCAGGGTGTTAATGCCATGCCCCTGTATGCTTGCATTAACGATCGTATGGACGCAGCAAGGTACTTTTCTTCTGAGATTTGAAGTGCTTATACAACGCGAATCCTGCGATGCCGGCTAATACGGCCAGCAAAGATAAATATTCAGTCGCCATCTGACAACCCTCCGATAAAGCATGGCTAAGGAGTGGTTATTTGTGACAGCTATCACGTTACGCAGCAATGAGACCATTCTGTAAGTCGGCAGGTGCTTGATATTCAGGCATAAAAAAAGCGCCTATAGGGAGGCGCATAAAATATTGCAACACAGCTTGTTGTGTTCAGCACCAGGAGGAGTGGTGAACAGAGTGCCATTGTATGAACACTGTGCTGCGGCTGATATAGGGATAACTCTTAAAGCCGCGTTACCACTGATAACCCATGCTCACATTGTAATCAGGTTCCTGATCGGTGGAGTAGGGATCTGACTGACGGCGGCGATCGGTTTTTTTCACCGGGCCGTTATTCGGGCCGTATTTAAGCGACGAATACGGCTTGGCGCGCGGGCGACTGCAGCCGGGGTGATCACATTCCATATCAACGCGAAAACCGGTTTTGTCTTCTGTTTCCGACCACACCACCGGTGGCTTGGCCGATTTTTTTTCCGGGCCAAGGGCGGTTTGCGGTGCGGGTGCCGGTTTGATACTGGGGTCCGGTGCGGTGTAGGACAGGTCCAGCGCCTGGGCGGGGGCGCTCAGTATCAACAGAGCAGTGCAGCAGGACGCTGCCAGCGTATGCCATCTCAGCATGGTCAATCTCCCTTTATAGTTACGCCGCGCAACTATAAATTAGTCAGACGAGAATTACTATCATTTGTGGCCGAAAATGGCGCAGAGCAGAGTTGGCGGCGCCAGCGTTCGGGTCTACTCTATGAGTAACTTCTCTTTATAAGACATTGAGCTATGACCACTGACACTGCGTCGTTGAGCTTACGCCAACGCAGTTATCGATTGTTGTTCGACAATCACTCCCGTAGCGGCCGCAGGATGGAAGCCTTTTGGGTCAGTACCGCGCTGCTCAGCGTGGTGCTGCTGTTTCTTGAGCCGGGCGGCAGCGCCTTGTACGCGCCGGGGCAGCAAGCGATTTATCTTTTCTTTTATGCCGAGATTTTTTTTACCGTTATTTTCACGATCGAATATTTGCTACGGCTGTGGAGCACTCCGCGTGACCAACACTATGCCCGCAGTTTTTTCGGCGTTGTCGACCTATTGACGGTGCTGCCGATGTACATCATCTGGTTTTACCCGCATATGACGGTGGAATTCGTGATGCTGCTGCGCGTCGTGCGGATACTGCGGGTGCTACGGGTGTTGAAACTGCTGCGTTACATGAGCGAGATGGGCATGATTTGGCGCAGCATCAAACTGGCGCGTCACAAGCTGGCGATGTTTTTTGGTTTTGTCGCCGTGGTGCTGTGCGTCTTTGGCGGCCTGATGTATGCGATTGAGGGGGGGAGCGGGGGCTTTACCAGCCTGGCGGCCTCCGTTTATTGGGCGGTAGTGACGCTGACCACCGTGGGATACGGCGATATTGTTCCCCATACCCCGTTGGGGCGGTTACTGACTTCGGTACTTATCCTGCTGGGCTATTCAATCATCGCGGTGCCGACCGGCATTCTGACGGCCTATATGTCGCAGGAGCTGCAACGTAACCGTGAAAGGCGTAATTGTGAGCAATGTCAAAGAGGTGGCCACGAGACTGAGGCCATATTTTGTAAATATTGTGGCAGTGCCTTACCCCCGCTAGCCGGAAAACACAGTCACAAATGACGACAAATTAAGCAGAGCGGGTGAATTCCTGTGCGTTTAGCCTCGTTTCCACAGAGGGGCTTATAAAAAGAGTTGCTATTAAAGCCCCGTCATGAGTTAATGCTTCTCGGCCTGTGGTACAGACCTATTTATGCACGACATTTTGAGTAAAGTAGTTCAAATTTAAAGCGTTATCCTAGATAGCTCTTCACTGACGAATTTCCTTTCTAGTGCCTCCATAAGTAACTGATGACCGGCTATTTCTTGCCCATGGTGGCGTAAATTTAATATTGTAGGAATTAAACATGTCTAACATGATCAAAGGTCAAGTGAAGTGGTTCAACGAGTCTAAAGGTTTCGGTTTCATCACTCCAGCAGACGGCAGCAAAGATGTGTTCGTACACTTCTCTGCTATCCAGGATCAAGGCTTCAAGACCCTGGCTGAAGGCCAGAACGTACAGTTCTCTATCGAGAACGGTGCTAAAGGTCCGTCAGCGGCTAACGTTACCGCTATCTAATCGGCCTCTCGCTGATTAATAAAAACCCGCCAAGGCGGGTTTTTTTGTGCCTGCTATTTGCCGCAGGCAAAAAAAAAGCCCGCAAGTCTGCGGGCAAAAGTTCCTTGTTACTTCTTCATTTGCAGGTACTTCTCTGGGGGGAAGCACCAGCGCACAGACTACCTGTTGCGCGCTTAAGATTCTGCGGACAAAACGTTAAGAATGTGAAAAGGCCACGGGCCGAATGGCCTGCTACGCTTGTAGAAAGGCGCTACGCAGGAGAGCTGCGGATTTACTGCAGTGTACGGTATTTTTCTTACCGCATTTTGTAATACACTGACATCAATGACAAATGATGGGGTAGGGCATGAAAGCTAACGATCTGGTAACGGTAAAAACTGATGGTGAGCAACGGCGTGAGGGAGTGATTCTGGCGGTAGAAGAGTTTAACGAGGGGGTAATGTATCTGGTCTCTTTGCCTGACTATCCTGCCGGTGTCTGGTTCTTTAACGAGATAGACAGTCGTGACGGCACCTTTGTTGAACTGCGACAGGTCGCTTCTCAGGCTCCAGACTCCAAATAGCCCGGTTTGTTAATTTAATTTGCAAGATTTACGGTGGGTGATTATTTCACAGCGCTAGGAATAATCGGTTTTTTGCTGCGGGAATACCCGCCGCGGCCGAGATTTTCGTCGCGAGCAGGTATTTAGGTTATTTAAATGCGTGGTTTCCAGCACTCTGTGCTGAACAACATTTAAAACCAACGTTTGGCAGAGTACACAACAAAGCTTTAAACCTAGCGGCTATTGACAAATATCCCGCTGGTTAGCGTGTCGGTCAAACGAACAACATGATAAATAATCTGTTTGTTGTGCGTTTTAATTTTTCTTTTGATATTTCCCTTGTGGGAAGAGACGGTTTTGGCTTTAATTTGCATCTGGTCGGATATCTGGATGGTGCCCTGACCCGACATCCACATGCGTAACATGTTTGATTCAGTTTGGCTGAGCGTAACCGGAGTCTGATCAAATGAGGTTTTTTCAGTGCGAGGAGCTTTTCTTTCCAGATAGTGACTAAGTAGTTGATTCATAGTCTCTGGTTTGATCGATTTTGACGAGATGATGACATTTTTACGAACATATAAATAATCGTCAAAATGTACGTTGGTGATGGCCATAAAGATGAAGAATAAGGTGTCAGGGTGCAGTGATATCACCCCTTTTATACGTTCCGTCGCGTTAGCTTCGTGTATAAAACAGTCTTCATTAATAAATACCAGGCTAGGCTTCAACTTGCTGCATTTTTCATGCAGATCGTCGATATCACCAATAGCATTAATCTGGCGTTTTTTTACTCCGTGCGTTGTCAGGTAGTCTGTTAAACCCAATCTGGTATAGCTGCATGAATCCATAATGATCGTTGGCATATCTCACCCCCACTTAAATCCGTTTTACCGCGGTAACAAAAAGAAAAAGCCTGAAGCCTAAAAGGCAAAAAAGAACAAAAAGAGTCACATCCAGGAATGTTCTATCAATAAATACGGTAGTACTCAACGATATTTTCTTTCTAAACTAATTAACATCATGAACCTATAAGTTTAGCTTAAGTCAGAATAATCTGCTGGCGTAAGGATTGCGGGGCAGTAACGGCAACTTGTGCTTGAGCCGCGTGCTCGCTGGTATTTTTATCATTGAATCTGCCCATCATGTCACGAAACGAAATTTTAGATTGCTAGGAAAATTCTTAAAAAAAATTCATGTGTTGTTTTTTTAACATTTCTTGGCCTATTTATTCATCAGTGTAAGTGCTGCAAGGTTTTAATGGTTTTATTTTTATTAATATTATCATATGGTTATATTTATTTCATGGGTTTTTGATAATGATAATTCTTCCATTCCTTATCACTTGCGATAACCAATAGTCACACAGAGTTAACATTGCCCGGTGTTTTTGTTACGAAAATTGGCGTTATAACAAAGAGTTGATGTGATTATTCGTGCTGTTACGACTAATGTGATAAATGTCAGTGAGTGATTAATTGGTTTTTCTGAACTATTTGGGAGCATCCCAGGGTACCAATATCCGTTGATCGGCCGGGGGGGATTGCTGCCGTAGAATAATCACCGGCAGCAATCAATAGTGTGGCGTTATCTTGACTTGTCCTATCAACCAGTCTCTGTCAAACAGTGACGTATTGATTCCAACGCCAGATGGATATCGCGTTCCTCGGTCATCCAGTTGACCAACGCAGCACGGACCCCCGGCTGTCCGTTATAACGGGTAGGGGTGCAGCGCACTACGCCGTGCCGATCGAGACGGGCTATAAAGCGATCGCGTGCAGCAGTAGCATCGCCTGCGACATTTTTGAGCGCAAAGCACACTACGTTCAGATTGACTGGCGCCAGCAGGTGGAAACCCGCGCTGGCCGTCAGCTCTGCCCCCAGCAACTGCGCCAGTCGAACATTGCGTTCAACCATATCTTGCATACCGCTGCGGCCATAAGCTTTCAACGCCATCCACAACGGCAGGGCGCGAAAACGCCGCGAGTTTTCCGGAGTCAGGTGCAGGTAGTTGTCTGGCCGCTGCGTCGGCGCTTCCAGATAAGCCGAATGGTTTTGGAAGACCTGCATCTGCAATGCCAGATGACGGCTAAATTGGATCGCGCTGTCGTAGGGCACGTTCAACCATTTATGTGCATCAACGGTAATCGAGTCAGCCTGCTCCCAACCGGCTAAGCGTGGCGCATAGTGCGGTGAACAGGCCGCCACGCCGCCAAAGGCTGCATCAACGTGTAACCAGAACGGGTAGCGCTCGCGCAACGCCAGCAGCTGCTGCAGGTCGTCGAAGACCACGGTATTCACCGTTCCGGCACTGGCCAGCACCATGGTCGGTACACCGACACTGGCGGCCAGATGCCGTTCCAACGCAGCAGGGTCGATAGCTTCGGAGTTCGGCAGGCTGTCGATAATTTTTAATGCGTCGCGACCCATGCCGAGCATGCTGAGTGCTTTTTCGCTGCTGGAGTGCGCATTCGCTGACAAAACCTGTATGGCCCCCAACGCTGCCAACCCCTGTTCCGCAACATTGATGCCGCGCTGCTGCCCCAGCCACTGGCGGCCGATGGCCATGCCGACAAAGTTGGCCATGGTTGCCCCGCTAACAAAACTGCCGTTGAATGCCTCTGGCAGACCCAACAAGTCTTTTAGCTGCACAATGGTCGCCAGTTCAATTGCCGCGGCCACGGTATCGTGGCTCAGCTGGCTGTTTTGGTCGACAGCGCTAACCAGCCAGTCTGCTGCCAATGCGGCAGGGGTCGAGCCGCCGGTAACAAAGCCAAAATAACGCGGCCCGGCGCTGGCAGAAAGACCCTCGGCATAACGCCGCCAGAAATCATCCAGTGCCGCCAGTGCGCCATCGCCGCTGTCAGCCAGTAAATTGTCACCCGGCTGTAGCTGTTGAGCAACCAGAGGAGGGCAAACCGGGCGCTGTTGCAGGCCCGTCAGGAAGCCTTCGGCCAACTGCCGGGTGCGGTCGAGTATCTGTGGAAATTGCTCAAGGTCCTGCTGTAAACGTGGGTGCATCGCTGACTCCAGATGTAAGGGGCATGAGTGACAGCCTAGAACATTTGCTTTGTGGCGAAAATCGATGAAAAATGGCCTTTTTGGATAGTCGGGCTAACCAATGTTAAATGACTCGATCCCACTGCACATTCTGCCGACCTTTGTGATTGCCGCCCGGTTAGAGAATTTGCGCGCTACTGCCCTGCAAGTACATCTTACCCATGGTGCCGTCAGCCAGCAGATCCAACAGCTCGAACGGGCAATCGGCTGCCCGCTGTTTGAACGGCAGGGGCGCGGGCTGCGCCTGAATAGCGCCGGACGTGAGCTGTTGGCCGTTGCCGAACCGGCGCTGCAGGCATTGCAGCAGGGCGTCAGCCGGGTCAGGAGGATTGCGCAAAGTCAGGCTCTGCGTATCAGCGTGCTGCCCTCTTTTGCGCATTACTGGTTAATGCCGCGTCTGCCATCTTTTCATACGGCCTGTGCCGATATTGCGTTGGATATCGACGCCTCGCTGGTAGTGCAGGATCTGGTGCGCAAAGGGTTTGATGCGGCCATCCGCCTCGGCAATGGTCAATGGGCAGAGATGCAGGCACAGTGGATTGCCTCCGGAGAGGTGGTGCCGGTGGCTACCCCGGCGCTGGCCGACCAGTGGCAGGCAGCATTTGACCGTGGCGCAGCAGGCATACCGCTGTTGGAACATGATGTTACGCCGTGGCGTAGCTGGTTCACTGCGCATCAGCAGGTGGAGTCCAGCCGCCCCTTGGCATTATTCAATGATGCGGGATTGTTGATCCGCGCGGCTGAGCAAGGGTTTGGCATCGCGCTGGTGAAAAAACTACTGGTGAGTGATGCGTTGGCAGAGGGCCGCTTGACCACACTGGCACCGGCACGACATCTTGATCAGATAGACTTTTATCTGGTTTGGCCGCAAACCGCCGGATTGACGCCGGCGGTCGAAGCATTATTGCACTGGTTGCAGCGGCAACTGGCCTGAGTTTAGCGGCGTAGCCATTGCGGCTGTGAACTGCCAAGGGTTGTCGCAGGCAATGCCCAGAGCAGTGCTGTGCCGTTCAACCGTAGCGGCGCGATAAGGCGTTGTGCCGCCCCCCAATGGGTTAGCTCGGTTTCCGGGTTTTCATCCGCAGCGGTGGCTGCAGCCAGCGGCGTTAACGGATGCTGTTGCGGGTAAGGGTTATCAAACAGCAGTTGTGCCGTCCGTGCCAGGGAGAGTCGGGCGCTGTAGCCGGTACCCTGTAGCAGGCGTTGACGCATGCCGTGCAGCACCGCCGTCGCCATCAGGTAGCCGGTTGCGTGATCGAGAGCCTGTACCGGCAGGGGGACAGGTACGGCGGCGTTTTTCCATTGCATGCCGGACTCCGCCAGCCCACAGCTCATTTGCACCAGGCTGTCGAAACCACGCCGTCCTCGCCACGGGCCACTCCAGCCATAGGCGTTGAGGCAAACGTCGATCAATCCCGGCGATAGTGTGCGGCGTTGTTCTGCGCCATAACCCAGTTTTTCCAGCGCCCCGGCGCGATAACCATGAACCAGAACGTCGGCGTTTTTCAGTAAATGTTCGAAGGTGTGGCGATCGTGGGGGTTTTTCAGGTTCAGCCGTGCGCAGCGCTTACCGAGGATCACTTCATGTTCGACGCCAGGTTCTTCCCAACCGTAGGGATCGATGCGTAATACGTCGGCCCCCAGACCGGCAAGAAAGCGTGTGGCGACCGGCCCGGCGATAATCCGTGTCAAGTCCAGCACCCGCACGCCGTGCAGCGGTCTGGCGGCAGGCAGCGCCCAGCCGGGGGGCGGAGCTTCCGCCTGTTGTCGTTGATGGCAAAGCGGCTCCTGCGCAACGCTCTTGCCCTGAATATGTTGCCGCCATGCTTCGATTGAGCGCATTTCAGCCGCGCAGCCGCCGGCCTCGATCACTGCCTGCTCCAGTTCACCTTTTTTCCACGTCAGCACCTTTTGCGCCAGTGCATTTTTATCCTGATGCGGGCCCAGCACTTGTTCTACGGCTTTGCGGTGATGAGGGGCATTGGTATGCAGGCGGATCCAGCCATCGCTGGTGGCATAGTCACCCGCCAGAGCGTCCCAGGCGGCCGGCAATGACCACCCGAGTGGCCGTAAGGTCCAGCTGAACCACAGCGACGCCAGCCGGCTGTCGACAAACACCTGCGGTTCCCCGCCCTGATTTTGTTGCAGCAGTTGGGCGCAGGCCAGCCCGGCGGCCCCCAGGCTGGCGGTTGCCAGCTCGCTGACCGGGAATGCGCTGTTCAGGCTGCCTTCGCCGCCGACCGTCAGCGCAATTGCTGGCGCGTTGTCGCCGTGGCCGAAGCTTTGCCCGATTTCTGCGAGCAGTGTTTGAGTAAGGGTATCCATCATCAACTCCAGGTTGCCGGTCGGGGGACTGTGCCTAGCCTAGTTCACCCCGACCGGAGTTGCTATGGCGTGATGTTCAGGATGCGACCGTCCGCCAGTTTGGCTCGCAGACTATGGGCGGCAATGCCATCGAATGCTTGTTGGCCAAAGTTGGCCGTCAGGGTTGAACCGTCGCTGAAGGTGGTTTGCTGTACCCAACCGGTTTGATCAAGCCATTGGAAGTCGGTCAGTGCCTTATCCCACAGTGCCAGATGCAGCGGACGGAAGGCCGCATCGGCCTGTTTGATTTGCGGCAGGCGTGTCTGCAAGGTCGCGCGGCTGAGGTGGAACATCGGCGCGGTGTTGTACAACAGGCTCAGCAGGCTGCGGGTGGTTTTGACATCGCTAAACTTCAGGTTGTCGTAATTCCAGTGGTGGCTGCTGATCACCGCATCGTGAAATACCGCCTGATACATGGGCAGACGATAACGCGGATCAAATTCCACCGTGCGATAAGGCTCTTTTACTTTAGCCTGGCTGAAGAAGAAAGCCGGTTGGGCATTGGGCCACCAGGCTCCAAGGTAGTAAGGGGAGGACTTATCCTGATTCATCTGTTTATCCCCCCAGCCAAATCCCCAGGTTTCCATGCCGTGGGCAAACATGATGTGGCGTGCGGTTACCGCGTTGCCATCCTCGGAGCCGAGCGGCAGCTTAAGGGTATTGCTGAACCAGGCCAGCCGCGCATTGCGGGCCTGCGCCATTTGCGCTGCGCCGGTCGGGTGATCGGGCTGATAGTCGTCTGAAACCATCCCGGTACCGTCAACGTCCAAAAACAGGCTGTTTAGCCCGGCCAACTGCACCAGTTCGCGCATGCGCTGCTGAGAGTAAGGCAGCACGCAGCCTGGATTGAGGTAGTAACCCTGCTTGCCGAAACCAGGCTTTTTACTGCCGTCGGCCCGTACTATGGCGCACTTTTCACGTAGCGCCGTTGGCAGTTGGGCGGTTAGCCAACTGTCATTGACCCCACGCGGAATGCCGGTGTCGTAAGAGTCGTAGCTGGCAATCAGGTAACCCGATTTTTTGGCACTTTCTACCGTCTGCGGATGCAGGAATTCGGCGGTCCAGTTATCGGTACCCAGCCACAGACGGGGCAGGCCTGCCTGATGCAACGCCTCGATCAGCGGTTTCGCCAGCCCCTGGCCCCAGCTATCCGGCGGTGTCAGATAGGCCCCTAGCTGCCGCTGCGCCCATTCCCGCACGTTAGTGGCTTGCCGGCGCTGCGCCTGCAGAAAATCCTTGTCATCCGGCGTGGCTTTCAGTGGCGTTAATGCCACCAACGCCTGATTAAGGGCATCAACCAAGGCCTGTTGCTGCCAGCCTTCCGGCGTTTTTCCCGCCAGTTTCTGCACCGTTTTCTGGCTTTCGGCATCCATTTTCTGCCACAGCGTTTCGCCGGTTGGCGATGTCAGCCAGGCAAGTAATCCCGGCCAATTTTTCACGTCGGCCGGTGCCAACAGCTTGTCGCCCCACAGATAAATATGGGTGGCACCTATCAGTTTCTCACCCTCCGGCGCGATACGGATTTTATCGCGCAGGCTGCTGAACTGCCCGCTTTGCTGCAGGTATTCGCGATAACGGCGAGCGCCGGAAAGTGGGGTATCGCCTACGTGCAGTAACACCTCGAAGGCTTGTTGTTGATTAAAACGGTTGAACTGGTGGCTGCTGTGCATAGTGAGCATGTTTTTAGCGCCGACAAAGGTAACCTGATTGCTGAACGGGGTGAGCAACAACCAGCTATACACCTTGCCCTGCTGTTGTTGGCTCCACAGCGGCAGCTTCAGATCCCAGTTGGTATCCAGCGGTGTCATTTCTTTCACCAGATAACGCTGCCAGACGGCGTTATCCAGCGGGATGCGGCTGCCTTCGCCAATCGGTAACAGTAGGGTGGTGGCCTGCGGCGGCAGGGTGAACCAGTTCAGCGTTTGCGCCCGGTCGCTGCTGAAGCTCAGGCGCAGATCGCCGCCTTCCAGCCTGGCGGTGAGCTGCATGGCGCTGTTGGGCCATTGCCAACTTGCCTGGGCAGGCGTGCTTTGCAGGTTAGCCACGGTTTGCCCAACCTGCGCCTGGTTGACCTGGATCTTGCCTGCGGTGACCTGCAGCGTGGCCGGATCGATTTCATAGCGGGTTTCACCCTGTTGCAAGAGCAGGGCCTGGGCGGGGAAACCGGCAAACAGGGCGAGGCTGATAGAGAGGCGAAGCATGTTCATCGAATAGTTGTCCTTGGTGATGATTGTCCTGCTGAACTTTCAGTTTATCGGGAATTAGCGGGCGGCCCAATGCCAATTATCTATATTCGCGTGATGAGTCAAATATACGAAATTAGTGAGTTTAGTTTTCGTTTAATAATTTGGCCTTTACATCATCACCCCACGTCACTATACTCAGCCAAAATTTCAGTGAGGAAACACAATTGGACAGTTTTAGTTGCAGTGATATAAACAAGGCAAGCTGACCAATCCTCTTCTGATTTGTTGCTTGCCGAAAACGGCGGGCAGCACCCCTCTCAAGTTATTCCGAGCTGTGCAAACCCGAATCTTATTGTTGTCCCTGTTGCCCAATGGCATCGGGTGAATTGATTTGGACGCTATTATGGCCACTTTCAGCCACAGCCTTTTCCCTCCAGGCATTCACACGCTCAACCGCTGATTTATTATCGGCGAGATTTCGCGTGTGCTAAAAAGCACATGATTTTATCTCCTGCAGTTATTTAAGGGGAAAGTCATGGCTATGACTCCTTTTGTTTTAAATTTATTACTGGCGATGAGCCTGGGCGCGGTTATTGGCGCTGAGCGGCAGTGGCGCCAACGTATGGCCGGTCTGCGCACCAATGCATTGGTGGCAACCGGAGCTGCGGTCTTTATCCTCAGTTCCATGTCTACCGATCCTTCCAGCGCCGGACGAGTTGCCGCGCAAATTGTCTCCGGTATCGGCTTTTTGGGTGCCGGGGTGATCATGCGTGAAGGGCTGAATATCCGCGGGCTGAATACCGCCGCCACGCTGTGGTGTTCTGCGGCGATCGGCGTATTGTGCGGCCTTGGCCAGTATTGGAACGCGGTACTGGCGACGTTGGTGATCCTGTGTGCGAATATCCTGCTGCGTGAAGCGGCGCAGCGTATCAACCTGCAACCCCAGCAGCAGGCGACCGATCTGGAAGTGTGTTACCGCATTCAGGTCACCTGCGGTGAGCAGGATGAAATACTGGTGCGTACCCTGATATTGCAGGCGCTAAATGGTGTGGCATTAAAATTACAATCGCTGCGCAGTGCGGATATTTCCATTCCCGGTCAGTTGGAAGTTTGCGCAGAAATAACCGCAAATCCCTCGGTGCAAAAAGAAATTGAGGGCATAGTCTGTCGTGTCAGCCTGGAAAAAAGCGTGAGTGCCGTGCGCTGGCGCATTGCTTCCGAATTGCCTGTTTGATTATTGATAAACATTCACTTTATTAAGTGATAAGGAGGCGTCATGGACGGTGACCCCGAAAGTTTTATTATTAAGCGTTTCTGGCGTGGAAATAAACCGCGTTAATTACGTCAATTAAATAAATTCCACTTTGTGCTTATTCACCCATTAATTGGGCGGGGTAACCCTGTGCGCAGAGTAAAATAAGAGAATAGCGTTATGACCTATATTAATGAAAACGTACGCCGTCGTGATAAAAAAACGACGCCTTACGCCATCGCCCAAGAGGCGAAAAACAGCGTTGATCAGACGCTGGCCAATTTAAAATGTAATCGCAATGGCTTGACCCAGGACGATGCGGTCGAACGCCTGGAGCAGTATGGCGTTAATCAGGTGGCTCATGAGAAGGCGCCCCATGCGCTGGTGCAGTTATTCGCCGCGTTTAACAACCCGTTTATCTATGTGCTGATGGTGCTGGCCGCGATCAGTTTCTTTACCGATTACTGGCTGCCGGCCCGGCGCGGTGAAGAAACCGATCTTACCGGCGTGATCATCATACTAGTGATGGTTTCACTCAGCGGGTTACTGCGTTTTTGGCAGGAGTACCGCACCAACAAGGCGGCGGAGACGCTAAAGTCGATGGTGCGTACTACCGCCACGGTACTGCGCCGCAGCAGTTACAGCGCGCAGGCTTTGACGCTGGAGATACCGATCCGCGAACTGGTGCCGGGCGACATTATTAAGCTCTCTGCCGGCGATATGATACCGGCGGACGTGCGTCTGCTGGCCTCACGCGATCTGTTTATCAGCCAGGCGATCCTGACTGGGGAAGCGATCCCGATCGAGAAATACGATGCGCTGGGCAACGTCAGTCAAAAATCGAGCGAAGACGAAGTTTCCAGTGAACATGCGCTGCTGGAACTGTCGAATATCTGCCTGATGGGCACCAACGTCGCTAGCGGTACCGCCACGGCGGTGGTGGTCGCGACCGGCGGGCGTACCTATTTTGGTTCCTTGGCAAAGTCGATAGTCGGTTCCCGTTCGCAAACCGCGTTTGATCGCGGAGTGAACAGCGTCAGTTGGCTGCTGATCCGCTTTATGCTGGTGATGGTGCCGATCGTATTGTTGATCAATGGCTTCACCAAGGGCGACTGGAGCGAAGCGGCGCTGTTTGCTTTGGCAGTAGCAGTCGGACTGACGCCAGAGATGCTGCCGATGATCGTCAGTTCCAATCTGGCGAAGGGCGCCATTGCCATGTCACGGCGTAAAGTGGTGGTCAAACGTTTGAATGCCATCCAGAACTTTGGCGCGATGGACGTACTCTGCACCGACAAAACCGGCACCCTGACCCAGGATCGCATCATCCTCGAACACCACCTGGACGTCAGCGGCGTCAGAGACAATGAAGTGCTGCATCTGGCCTGGTTGAACAGCTTCCACCAGAGCGGGATGAAAAACCTGATGGATCAGGCGGTGATCCGCTTTGGGCGTGGCAAACCGGGCATTGAAGCATTGGGGCGTTTCAGCAAGGTTGATGAGTTGCCGTTCGATTTTGTGCGTCGCCGCCTGTCGATCGTCGTAGCGGATGAAAACCACCAGCAGCGGCTGATCTGTAAAGGGGCCGTGGAGGAAATGCTGGAAATCGCTACCCATGTACGTGAAGGGCAGCAGATTTTACCGCTGGATCAGGCGCGACGTGAGGCACTGCAGGCGCTGGCCGCCCAGTATAACGAGGATGGATTCCGCGTACTGGTGTTGGCAACCCGGGAGCTTGGGGAACAAAACAATGCCTTGCCGCTGAGCGTGACCGATGAACGCGATATGGTGATCCAGGGCGTCCTGACCTTCCTTGACCCACCGAAAGAAAGTGCGCAGGAAGCTATTGCTGCACTGCAGGAAAACGGCGTGGCGGTGAAAGTCCTGACCGGCGATAACCCGGTGATCACCTGCAAGATTTGCCGCGATGTTGGCCTGGAGCCTGGCGAACCGCTTTCCGGACCGCAGATTGCCGAGATGGACGATGCCACATTGGCGCGTGAAGTGGAGCAGCGCACGGTCTTTACCAAACTGACGCCGCTGCAAAAGTCGCGGGTGTTGAAAATGTTGCAGGCGAATGGTCATACCGTCGGTTTCCTTGGTGACGGCATTAATGATGCCCCGGCGCTGCGCGATGCCGACGTAGGTATTTCGGTGGACACCGGCACTGATATTGCCAAGGAGTCGGCAGACATCATTTTGCTGGAAAAAAACCTGATGGTGCTGGAAGAGGGCGTGATCAAGGGGCGCGAGACCTTCGGCAATATCATCAAGTACCTGAACATGACCGCCAGTTCCAACTTCGGCAACGTGTTCTCCGTGCTGGTGGCCAGCGCATTTATTCCGTTCTTGCCGATGCTGGCGATCCACCTGCTGATCCAGAACCTGATGTACGATATTTCTCAGCTGTCGCTGCCGTGGGACAAGATGGACAAAGAGTTCCTGCGTAAACCGCGCAAGTGGGATGCGAAAAACATTGGCCGCTTTATGCTGTGGATTGGGCCGACCTCGTCGATTTTCGATATCACTACCTATGCGCTGATGTGGTTTGTCTTCGCTGCCAACAGCGTGGAGCATCAGGCCCTGTTCCAGTCCGGGTGGTTTATTGAGGGGTTATTGTCGCAAACGCTGGTGGTGCATATGCTGCGTACCCAGAAAATTCCGTTTATTCAGAGCACCGCTGCATTGCCGGTTCTGCTGACCACGATATTGGTGATGGCGTTGGGGATTTATCTGCCGTTCTCACCGCTTGGCGCCCTGGTTGGGTTGCAGCCGCTGCCCTGGGAATACTTCCCGTGGCTGGCCGGTACCTTGATCAGCTACTGCGTTGTCGCGCAGCTAATGAAGCGGTTCTATATTCGCCGTTTCGGTGAGTGGTTGTAATTATTGCGGGCGCAGCCTACTGCGCCCCTACAGCAGTTTCTTCACCAACAGACCCAGCATGATGGTCAGCGTAAAGGAAAACAGCGTACCGAGCAGCACATACTCAGTACGCATTTTGTCATCACTCTGGCGTAAATCACCAAAGCGAAAGATTGACTTGGCCGCCAGCAAAAAACCGATAGCCGGGATCTGCCCTATCAGCACAAAGGTCAGGATCAGCGTTCTCTCCAGATAACCGATTTGTTTGCCTGCGCGTAACAGCGAATCGTTATCCGCTTTGGCTGACGGCGGCATCTGTGGCGTCCAGCGCGCCAGCAATTGCCCCATCAGAATGCCCATCGGCATATAAATCAATAAATAAGCCAGTAGCACCAGCCCGGATTGCCAGCGAGCCACGGCGCTAGCCAGCACGCTAATCAGGGCGAGGGCATTCGGCGTAAGCAACAGCCACAGCAAAACAATCACCGTCAGGTGCAGGCCTTGATCGAGCAAAAAACCACGTGCCTGGCTGAGGCGGGTTAACAGGGTGACTTTCAGCAGGTCGGTCAGCCAGTGACTGATGGCAATAACCAACAGGGTGAACAGCACTTGAGCGGAAGAGATCCCGCCATACAACAGAGCAAAAACGGCCACGACCCAGGCAGCCAGCACGCCGTGCAGCAGGGCATGCAGCAGCAGGAAGCGAGAGCCGGCCCGATGACGTATTTTATCTTCAACCCAACTACGCGGTTGCAGTGGGAAGTCGGCAAGCAAGTGGGCTATCAGCAACCAGATCAGCAGGGGCAGGTAGCTTAAATCCATATTCAGGTGATCCTGTTAATCGCGTGAATAAATCGCATGATTTCCTCGTAGGCCGCGCGTTTGAGCGTTGCGGAGACCGTGGAGGCGGCCTTTTGCAGTTTCTCTGCCACTTCCTGGTTACTGGTGGCGAACATACGGGCCTGGACTATCCGCGCTTCGGTCTGCGAAAGGTGGCTAACCACATGATCTAACATTGGCAACAGATCGCTGACAATGGTATTGGTCTGATCGTTATCATTTTTCAGAGCCAGTCGGCAATTTTTCATCAGGCCGTCCAACGCCTGACCCGAATTCACAAAGGCACTGCCATAGCCGGCGCTCTGAGCCTGCTCTGTGCCCAGGCCGACAGCGATGCGGGCATCCCAGCGTTGGGCGTCCATGGCTTTGAGCGCGATGCGGATATACACCGCCAGCAGCAAACCAGACTGCGGCTCGGTCACTGCCTGAAAGGCATCGCCACGGAAAATCTCGAACTGCTGAATAAGCTTAGCCTGTTGCAGCTGGCTAAGCAGGGCATTTAAGCCGCTAAGGTAGTGAGTGGTGTCTAACTGCCGGGAATTGACCAGATCGCCGGTGATCACGCTGACTTGGGCTGGCATGTATTTGTCTGCTCTGAAGCGGGGAGTGATGGTTGAATTTCGCATCTAAATACGAATATGTCAATAATTCGTATCTGAATACGAATATGTAGATTATTCGCCTCTCAATACGAAAAATGAGGGTCGGTTGAGTGGGTCTGAGTTGTTCAGCCGGGAATACGCGGGCCAGAAGGCTCGCCACCGGCGAAGCGGGAGGTATAGCGGTTATGAGCGGGTTTTTAGAAACTTTGTACCAACACTTCGCGCGGCTGTTCGCTGCCGTGCTTCAACAGATAGTCGAAGGATTTCTCGCTGTTTTTCAGTTGCTGCAGAAACTCCTGCGGGGACAGATCGTGTTTTTTGCCGCTCATATAAGCCAGCGCCAGCTCTTTTGCCTGATAACGTGAGAAGTTGTACATATTGGTTAGCCCTCGAAACGGTGGATTTCAGTGCTAACGATTGTAACCAAAGAGCACATAATGAACAGACGCTTTGGCGTATGGATTCGATAGCTAAAACTTAACCTGACGTTTCGGCATAGTATCAATGCGTCAAATCTTCTCGGACAGGAACTCGACAACGCTGCGGTTGAAGAGATCCGGACAGGCAATATTGGAGATATGCGAAGCAGGCAGGCATTGCAGTTCGGCATGGGGGGCGTTGGCGACCAGGAATTCGGCGTCCGCTATCGTAGTCACCGGATCCAGTTCTCCGGCTATCACTCTCATTGGCCGCGTCATAGAGACAATTTCCGCACGGAGATCAGCCAGCGCCAGAGCATCGCAGCAGGCGGCGTAACCTTCGGCATTACCGGCCGCCAGCCCGGCGACCAGTGGGGCAACCTGTTCAGGATGCTGCTGTAAAAAAGCTTCGCTGAACCAGCGAGCGGGAGAGGCGGCGGCGATCGGCGCCAGCCCGGAGTGGCGTACCTGTTGGGCGCGTTGTTGCCAGCCTTCGGCACTGCCGATGCGGGCGGCAGTATTGGCGACCACCAGTCGCCTGATGCGTTGCGGGTGGTAGCGGTTGAGCCATAACCCGGTCAGGCCGCCCATCGAAATGCCGCAAAAGTGGGCGCTTGGTGCATCCAGATGATCGAGCAGGGCGATCACATCTTGGCCCAAATCCTCAAGCCGCAGCGGAAGCGTTGGCAACGGTGTGGCACCGTGCCCGCGCTGGTTATAGCGCAAGACGTGAAAGTGCTCACTCAACACCGGCAGTTGCGCCTGCCACATGTCGAAGGTGGTACCGAGCGAGTTGGACAGCACCAACAGCGGCGCTCCGGCGTGGCCATCAAGGCGATAGTCGATATCCATGCTGCTTCTCCGTCTCATACCCGTTCGATAATCAGTGCAATGCCCTGGCCGACGCCAATACACATAGTGCACAAGCCATAGCGGCCGCGCGTCTTTTGCAATTGCCAGGCGGCGTTCATCACCAGCCTGCCACCGGAAGCACCCAGCGGATGACCGAGGGCGATCGCACCGCCATTGGGATTCACCTGAGCGGCGTCGTCACTCAGCCCCAGTTCACGCGTCACCGCCAATGCCTGTGCCGCAAAAGCTTCGTTAAGCTCAATCACGTCCATTTGGTCGAGGCTCAGCCCGGCAATTTTTAATACCTTGCGTACCGCTTGAGCCGGGGCAAAGCCCATAATTGAAGGCTCAATACCGGTAACGGCGCTGGCGATAATACGGGCCATGGGTTGCAGTCCGTGGCGAGTCATCCCGGTTTCGCTGGCCAGCAGCAGCGCGCAGGTACCGTCGTTCAGCCCGGAAGCATTACCGGCGGTCACTGTTCCCTGAGGGTTAACCACCGGTTTCAGCTTCGACAGGGCTTCCAGCGTGGTGGCGCGCGGGTGTTCGTCCTGAGTGAACAGTAACGGTGCACCTTTTTTCTGCGCAACGCTGACTTCAATCAACTGTTCGGCGAAAAAGCCGCTTTCCTGCGCGCTAGCGGTGCGCTGCTGGCTGCGCAGGGCAAAGGCGTCCTGATCCTGGCGGTTAATCCCGAATTTGAGGGCGACGTTTTCGGCGGTTTGCGGCATCGACTCCACGCCATATAGCGCCTGCATCTGTGGGTTGATAAACCGCCAGCCCATGGTGGTGTCTTCCAGTTTCATCATTCGGCTGAAGGCGCTTTCCGCCTTGCCCATCACGAAGGGCGCACGGGACATGCTTTCTACACCGCCGGCGATCATCAGTTCACTTTCGCCGGTTTTGATCGCCCGGGCCGCCATCGCCACCGCGTCCAGACTGGAGCCGCACAGGCGGTTGAGGGTACAACCGGGGATCTGTACCGGCAGCCCGGCCAGCAGCAACGCCATGCGCGCCACGTTGCGGTTATCCTCTCCGGCCTGATTGGCACAGCCAAGCAGCACGTCGTCCACTGCCGCCCAGTCAAGTTGTGGGTGGCGTGCCTGCAACGCTTTGAGCGGCAGGGCGGCCAGGTCGTCGGCGCGAATGCTGGCCAGGCTGCCGTTGAGTCGACCAAAAGGCGTACGGACGGCATCACACAGGTAGGCGGGGATCATACGGTGGTTCTCCGTGCTGAAGGGCAAAGGTCAGTTCGACCGGGGTGACTGCTTGCAATTGCTGCGGGGTCAGCCCGCCAAATATTTCGCGTACCACCAGACCCTGAGATGTCACGTCCATCACCGCCAGATCGCTGTAGATGCGATCGATACAGCCGACGCCGGTCAGGGGATAAGTACAGTGCTGAACAATTTTGCATTCGCCTTTTTTGGTCAGGTGTTCGGTCATCACAAACACCTGACGGGCGCCAATCGCCAGATCCATTGCGCCGCCGACCGCCGGGATTGCCCCCGCTGCGCCGGTACTCCAGTTGGCCAGATCGCCGCGTTCGGAAACCTGATAGGCGCCGAGCACGCAGATATCCAGGTGGCCGCCGCGCATCATGGCAAAAGAGTCGCCGTGATGGAAAAAGCAGCCGCCTTTGAGCAGGGTAACCGGCTGTTTACCGGCGTTGATCAGTTCGGGATCTTCCTGGCCGGCCGCCGGTGCCGGGCCCATGCCGAGAATGCCGTTTTCGCTGTGCAGAAAGATCTCTTTATCCGCCGGCAGGAAGTTGGCTATCTGGGTTGGGATCCCAATGCCCAGGTTGACGTAGGCACCTTCCGGGATATCGAGGGCAATACGTTCGGCCAACTGTTGATGTGTAAGTTTGGTCATGGGGGCGCTCCTTAAGCCGACGGTGGCGCAGGGTGATCGGGTGTAGTCACCAGGCGTTGCACGAAGATCCCCGGCGTAATGATATTTTCAGGATCCAACTCTCCCAGCGGCACCATGCGGTTGACTTCGGCAATGGTGCAGGCGGCGGCCATGGCCATAATCGGCCCAAAGTTGCGCCCGGTTTTGTTGTACAGCAGGTTACCCCAGCGATCGGCTTTATCGGCCTTGATCAGCGCGAAATCTGCCTTCAGCGGTAGCTCGAACACATAGTGTTTGCCGTCGATCTCGCGCGTTTCTTTACCTTGCGCCAGTTCGGTGCCATAGCCGGTCGGGGTGTAAAAACCGCCGAGCCCGGAACCGGCGGCCTGAATGCGCGCCGCCAGATTGCCCTGCGGGATCAGCTCCAGCTCCAGCTCGCCACGGCGGTACAAGTCATCAAATACCCAGGAGTCCGACTGGCGCGGGAATGAACAGACAACCTTGCGCACGCATCCGGCCTTTAACAGCGCCGCCAAGCCAAAATCCCCGTTACCGGCGTTGTTGCTGATCAGCGTTAGCCCGCGCGGCCGATGGCGGATCAAAGCGTCCAGCAGCGTATAGGGCTGACCGGCCGGGCCAAAACCGCCGACCATAATGGTCGCGCCATCGGGAATATCGGCGACGGCGGCATCGATGGACGCCACGTATTTATCGATCATCTGCTCTCCTGATTGCGCAACGGTAATTTCTGCGTGACGCTTATGGGCCTGGATTTACCTTAAGGGATGAAAAAAACAGCGACAAGTGCGAATATCAGCGTATTGTGCGATTATCGAAACATTAGTCCTTTGGTGATCAATTCTGTGATACGGATAACTATATTGAGTCGGAGGTCAGGATGAGTGATGCGTCGGAGTCTGGTGCTGGAGAACTGCGTCGGTTGCAGGAAATCGGGGAGTTAAGCAACGATCAATATAAGGGTGACCCCAATTTTATGGCGTCGTTGGCCAGGGGACTGGAGGTGCTGCAGGCCTTCCAGCCGCAGTATTCACAAATGTCGGTTTCTGAAATCAGCCAAATTACCGGTATCCCACGTGCGGCGGTGCGGCGTTGCCTGTACACCCTGCGTGCGTTGGGATTTGTGCATTGCCCTGACGGCCGCCATTACCGGCTGCTGCCGCGGGTGCTGACCATCGGGCACGCCTATCTTTCTTCTTCCGAACTGGCGAAAGCGGCGCAGAACTCGCTGGACTACCTCAGTAAGCTGCTGAATGAATCCTGCTCGGTGGCGACGCTGGACGGTGACAATATCCTGTATATCGCCCGCGCTTCGGTGAAGCGTATTATGACAATCGATTTGGGGCGCGGCAGCCGCCTGCCGGCCTATGCGACTTCGATGGGACTGGTCTTGCTCAGTTCGCTGGATGAAGAACAGTTGGACGATTATCTGTCGCGGGTCAGTTTCGAACCGCTAACCGAGTTCACTGTGACCAGCGCCGAGCAACTACGTGAACAGTTGGCTAAAGTGCGTCGGCAAGGCTATGCCATCAACGATCAACAGTTGGAAATTGGTCTGCGTTCGATCGCGGTGCCGATGCATTCCCGCAAGGGCGGCGTAGTCGCGGCGATGAACGTGGGCGTCAACGCTTCACAAATTTCGTCGGCGGAACTGCGTGAGCGGGTGCTGCCACAGCTGCAACGCACGGCGATGGAGCTGGCGCTGCTGCTGTAGCTCGCGGTTGGATGAGCACCGCTGAATGGTCATCGGCTGTTTCTCATTGCCGATGGCCAGCGGCGGCAAGGGGGACCAACAGCAGGCTCAACCGGCTGGTGCGGCCTGCGTTTTTACCAGGACCAACGGACACCGAGGTTAGCGCCCCAGGGTGATTCAATTTTGTCCCCTTTACTGTATCTTGCATCGGTATATATCTGGGCATCAGGGGTCAACTGCAGGGAAAGCCCCATGCCGTACTCACCCCGGGTACCGGACAAATCGTTGTTGAATCCGTTCCCATTAATACTGACGGGGTTAGTGTTCACGAACTCCTGAATGGCGGCCATACGTAGCCAGGGTTGCAGCGTCATGCCATTCTCCAGAGGCAGCGTTCGCCCTAAAACGCCATTCAGGATTGCCTGTTGGGATTTGGCGACGCCGCTGGTGGCCTGCAAGCCATTGTCGAACGTATAGGATTGCCCTTTCACCCACAGCGTAGCCAGTTGCAAAGAGGGTTCAACAAACCAACCGCTATCCAGCACAAATTGGCGGCCGACTTCCAGCGACAGACCAAAGCCAGGCGTGTTGTAACCACCCCTGGTTTTTTCCCCGTCAGTCATTCGGACATCAGCATGGCTACTAAAATTATTGGCTTTGAGTAGCGCATCGACAAACCAGCCCGATTCCAGTAGCCAGGTATTGTAGCCACCAATAAAGAAGCTATTGATGGTGCCAGTGCTGCCCTGACTGAAATCGAGCGCATTGCGACTCACGCCACTGAATAACCCTGTCAGCCATTGGCCATTATTGGTGTCGCGTGCGTTGTCGACACCCACGGAAATGCCTGATTGTGTTTGGCGGTAACCAAGGCCTGCGCGATCATTCACCTGATAGCGGCTCCCCAGTGTGCGAACCCAGGCGCCACCCCGTTGTTTTCCCTGTCGCACCTCACCCATACGGGTTCGAAGGCCGGTCAGCTCGCCATACCAGAGAGTCGGCGTGGCATTGAACAAACCCAGCGCGGTGTGGGTGACAGGCGTCACTACCGGTTTTTCTTCGGCATCATATTTTTGCGCCAGTACCCAATCATTGTCGCGTTGTTGCAATTCATACTGATAGGTCCCGGCGTCCACGGCACCGTTGTTCAGCGCAAAGTGACTCTTGCCGCTACCGGTCGTTACCAGGGTTAAAGCGCTGTCCGTAATGTCGGGTTCCCGGCCACTGTTTTTGATCATCAACAGATGTTCCCCGTTAGCTTCCCCGCTGACGGTAATTAAATCACCGGTTAACGCCGCTAAATCCGTATTCATGACAAAGGCGCCGTTCCCCGACAGTGAATCCAGCGATAAGGTCTGGAAGGCACCGTCAGCGTGACGAAAGACGACCTGGCCGTCGTTGTTTAGCGCCCTCAGTGTGGAGTCATGGGTCACTGTCCACCGGCTGGAATCGCTCAGGTTCAGACGGTTGACCCCGTTGACGGCGCCATTGAGCAATGTGGCCCGACTCAACGCCACATCAACCGGGTTTTCAACGGCAGAACGGATATCCCCGTTGAGCACCACCCGATTGTCGGCAATCAAATCCACAACCCGGCTGTCATTTGGATCAACGCCGCTACCGGCCAGATTCTCCAGTAAAACGCCATTGCCGGCGGTGAGCTGCGAACCGTTTTTTATCGTCAGTTTTAGCGCTGCGCCGTTGGTTTTTATCGCCGGACCCAGGCCGCTGGACAACATGACGTTATCCAATACGACGTTACTGACGCCGCCGCTGGAAGTATTGCGGATGTAGAGTCCGGCGGCATTACCTTGTGTAGTCAGCGTGCTGTTGCTGATATTCAACGTGCCGGTTAGCGCCCACAGTGCGTGGCTGTCTTGTCCTGCCGTGGTGACCGACAGCCCATTGCCGTTAATGACCGAACCGGGATAGACCAATAATCCGGAGCTGTCGCTGTCGGCCGTTTCAATGCGTGCGTTATCAAGGTTAATGATGCCGCCACGGGCTGCAAAGACACCGATGCTACGCCTCCCGAGTGTGGTGATGTGCAGATTATTACCTTGTACCCGGGATTCGCTGTACAACCCGTAGCCGCCGGTGCCGGAGGTGTTTAAGCTGCTGTCTGTCAACGTGGCCGGGCCAAAATGCGCATTGAAGGCGTGCGAGCCAACGCCGTAAGTCGTGAAGGTCGCGCCGACGACGTCAGTTGAGGAGTCTGCCGTTGCTACCCAGAGTGCATCTCTATAGTTGCTTTGTGTGGTAAAACTGCCGCCCCGAATCGAGGCCTGGGCCGCGACATTGAGATTGACGGCCATCCCTCCCTGCGTGTTGACGGTGGTGTTATCAAGCATGACTTGACCGTTCAATATGTAGATCCCATCCCCTTTCTGGGTGCTGATATTACTGTTATTCAATAAAACGCTACCCCGCCCCCCGTCGCTGTTATAGATTTCTACACCCCGATTCTCCCCGTTGGTTGAAATATTAACGGCATTCCCTTCGACCCTTCCATTACTCACTTCCAACGCCGCCTGGACTCCGGTTCCGCGTAGAAAAATATTAACGTTTTCTAACGTGGCATGGGCGAACTCTGCATTTGAACTGGTCAGGGAAATACCTTTACGGTTTGCATCGGTGGCAACAATAGTTGAATGGCTCATTGTTAATGTGCCGTCCGTTAGGGTGACGCCGCCACTGCGAGGGCCGTTGGCTGAAATTTCCAAATTATTCAGTGATAGCCGGGCCCCGTTGCGGCCAAAAACGCCGGCACTGTAACTGCCGGCGACGGTAATATTGCCGCTGTTCATCACTAAATTCCCGCCATCAACATTGACGGCATGTGCTTGTATGCCGTTTGTCGTTAACAAGGTTCCGTCCAGCCGGGCACTGCCCCCGGCGCGGATATTCGCCGCATAAAGCGAATTGCCGATCGTACTAAAACTCAGCCCGGTCAGTGACGTTTGCAACAGGCTGCCGTCACCGGAGCTAAACAGAGGGTAATCACCGGCCGTTGTGCCGGTATAGCCGTGGGTAACGTCCAGTGTTGAACCATCAACGACGCGCCAGGGTGAGGCTGCATTGACGACGGCGGAAAAACCTCCGGTGGTCGCCAGGGCTAACAAACAGCCGCGGGAGAAAAATGAAGGGGCAAAAGAGGCCATGTTACTATCCTTGAATGGTCCGATTTTTTTAATTTCATGCGAGTTGATGTATATATAAAAATTATAATCAGAAAAATTTAATTATGTTTTTATATAAATTAATTACATTGCCGTGAGGGCGGATTGCAAGGTTTCTGCTTGATGATTAATTTAATTTCGTGCTATTGCGTGTAATTATTAACCCAATTGACGTCTTGTATCAAGAGTTATCTGGCTGCCATTCTAATTATGTCGATAATATTTTATTTTGTGAATGGTGGGAATAAATGGTCGTCGTTAATTAAATCGATATTAATAATATTATAACTTGAGCGGGGGTTATTCTTGATACTCTGTTCTGGTGGAATAGAGCCTATTTTACTCAAGGGGGACGCCAACAGATTACCCCCTGTTGGCGTAAGGAGCCGCTAAACGTTGATAGCGGACAAAATGCCACCATCAGCGTTGTGTCACCAGGACACTCTCATTAGGTCAGGGCATTTAATTCTTTCAGTAAACCGAAGGCCAGTTTCATATGATCTTCGCTAACGATAAACGCGCGTAACTGCTGGTGCTGATCAAAGCCTTTAGCGATCATTCCCTGCGGCTCAGCGACAATTGTCCAGCTCAAATCCTGCCGACGGGTTTCCCCTGCCAGCTGCAGCGGCAAGCTGGGGGTTTTCACCTTGACCAGCATGGCGGGCAGCTTCACCGCTTCCGCCGCACCCAGCAGGTTTTTTGCCAGGGTCATGGCGCTGAACTGAATCGGCTGGAGGAATGGCAACAGTTGCCCCTCGATCTCCGCGCAATCACCAAGAGCGTAAACATCCACTTGCGAGGTCTGTAAACGATTATTCACCTGGATGCCGCGATTAACCTGCAAACCGGCCTGACGCGCCAGCCCGACGTTTGGCCGCAAACCGATCGACGCTATCGCTGCATCAACCCACAATTGGCGACCGTTGCTCAGCGTGGCTTGTATCTCCTCATCATGTTGTGTCAGTGCGCCCAGTTGCTGGTTGAGCAGCAATTCTACCCCCATCTGTTGCAGAGCATGTTGCAGGCGGCAGCTCGCTTCAACCGGCATTAACCCCGATAGCAGGCTGCCGGATCTGTCTACCAGGGTGACCTGTTTACCGGCCCGGCACATGTCCATCGCCAGTTCACAGCCGATCAGCCCCCCGCCCAAAATCAACACCCGTTGCGCCTGGAGCAGGGTCAATTGGCTGTCGCGGAATTCCTGTTGGCTGTTGAGCGTCAGCATTAACTCATGGCCCGGCACCGGCGGCACCATGGCCGCAGCGCCGATCGCCAAAACCAGTTTGTCGTAATGCCAGACTTGCTCTCCGCTGCGCACCATTTTTTGCTGCGTATCTATCGCCGTAATACGCGTATGGGGGTGTACCGTCAGTTGGAACTGTTCGGCGAAGTCACCGAAGCTTTGCCGGGTCAGGGCGTCAGCGGTTTGGTTTAGGCTGAATACATGGCTCAGTTCCGGTTTGTTATATTCATCGCAACTGTCGGCGGCTATCAGCCGAATAGGGACTTCGCCATCTTGCCTGCGCAGATTCTTGACCAACTGTCGGGCGGCAAAGCCGGAGCCTACGATCAGGATGCCGGGGTTCATTTTGCCTCCGAAGAGAGTGGGTCGAACACCTCTTTACCCATGGCGCATTCCGGGCACAGGAAATCATCCGGCACCTCTTGCCAGCAAGTTCCGGGCGCCACATCTTGCATAGGTTCGCCCAACGCCGGATCGTAGATCCACAGACAGACGCTGCATTGCATGCGCGGGCCAAGATCGGCATCGGCACAGGATACTTCGGGTTCAGACGCTGGCTGAACGGCAGTGACCGCAGAGGCTGACACAGTCAACGCCGAAGGAGACAATGCCCATTGGCGAGCGATATCCCGGCCATGTTGACGACAGACTGCCAGCGTATCGCCGTCAGGGCGCCATTTGGCTTTCAGCGCCAGCGTGGTTTCAAAGCCGCAATCCATCAATCGGGTTTGAATGCGGTCTACCGCGCCGCCATTCCAGCCGTAGCTGCCGAAGGCCGAAGCTTTCTTATTGCGAAAACGCAGCCCGGTTATCTCCTCCAACAGCCCGGCGACTTTCGGCATCATCACGTTATTCATGGTCGATGAGCCCACTAACACGCCTTTGGAACGAAATACGTTAGTCAGGATCTCGTTCTTGTCATGACGCGCCACGTTAAAAATCTTCACTGCCACACGCGGGTCGACTTCATTGATGCCTTGTGCAATCGCATCCGCCATCATGCGGGTGTTGTTGGACATGGTGTCGTAAAAAATGGTGATGCGATCTTCCTGATAATCAGCCGCCCACTCTAAATAGCGCTGTACGATTTGGGTTGGGTTATCACGCCATACCACGCCGTGTGAGGTGGCTATCATGTCTACCGGCAGGTTGAAACCGAGGATCTCGTTGATTTTTGGCGTCACCAGTCGGCTGAACGGCGTCAGGATATTGGCGTAGTAACGCTGACATTGATCAAACAATTCATTCTGATCGACTTCATCATTAAACAAATGCTCATCGCAATAGTGCTGGCCAAAGGCGTCATTGCTGAACAGCACCGCATCGCCGGTCATATAGGTCATCATGCTGTCCGGCCAGTGCAGCATCGGCGTTTCAACGAAGATCAGCTGTTTGCCGTTACCGATATCCAGGCTGTCGCCGGTGTGTACTATGTGGAAATTCCACTCCGGGTGATGATGGTGGCCGTTGATCGAATCAATGCCATTCTCGGTGCAGTAGATAGGCGTCCCCGGGATCTGCGCCATCAGTTCGGTCAACGCCCCGGCGTGATCTTCTTCTGCGTGATTGATGATGATGTAATCCAGGGTTTTAAGATCAATTTCCGCCGACAGATTTTGTACAAACTCACGGCTAAATTTATGGTCTACCGTATCGATCAGCACCGTTTTCTCTTCACGGATCAGATAGCTGTTATAGCTGCTGCCCTTTAGGGTTTTGTACTCTGTCCCATGAAAATCACGGACTTCCCAGTCACGTTGTCCTACCCATTGGATATTGTTTTTTACCTGAATTGCCATGCTCTTTACCTTTGTTGTCAGCGACTCAATTTTGATACTTGTAATGAGCAATGGGCGTGCCAGTTATTATCTTATTGTTTTATAAGTACTAATAATTATTTGATGTCATTTTGACATCGGCGTAGCATTGTCTTTATGACTAGTAAGTGTCGGAATGACAATCATGACCCTCTCCATACAATCTCTCGCCAGCATCGCTATTGAACTGCAAAGCGGCCTGACGCAACGCGACCGCTTTCAACGTTTGATCAATAGTTTGCGTAGCCTGCTGCGTTGCGACGCTTCCGCCTTATTACGTTTTGAAGGACAACAGTTCCGACCATTGGCTATCGACGGGTTGGCCCAGGACGTGTTGGGGCGGCGCTTCGCGCTGGATGCTCACCCACGCCTGGAGGCGATTGCCCGCGCCGGTGGTGTGGTGCGTTTCCCTGCGGACAGCGAATTACCGGATCCTTACGATGGGTTGATCCCAGGTCATGACCAACTGAAGGTTCATGCCTGCATTGGGTTGCCGCTGTTTGCCGAGCAGGATTTAATCGGTGCGCTGACTTTCGACAGTTTGGATCCGATGCAATTCGATCGCTTTAGCGATGAGGAACTGCGGTTAATCAGTGCTCTGGCGGCGGGGGCGCTAAACAATGCGTTATTGGTCGAAGCGCTGGAGCGACAGGCGCTGTCTCCGTTGGCCTCTCCGGGGGGAAGTTCCCCGAGAGAAAATGATGAAATCATCGGGCTTTCGTCGGTGATGCAGCAGCTCAAGCAGGAAATCAGCATCGTTGCCGGTTCCGAGCTCAACGTATTGATCACCGGAGAGACCGGGGTCGGGAAAGAGCTGGTAGTGCGGGCGATCCATCAGGGATCGGCGCGGGCGGCCAATCCGCTGGTCTATCTAAATTGCGCCGCGCTGCCGGAAAGCGTGGCGGAAAGTGAGCTGTTCGGCCATGTCAAAGGCGCATTTACCGGTGCCATTCAACATCGTGCCGGAAAATTTGAAATGGCGGATAATGGCACTCTGTTCCTCGATGAGATTGGCGAACTTTCGTTATCGTTACAGGCCAAACTGCTAAGGGTGATCCAATACGGTGATCTCCAGCGGGTGGGGGATGACCGGGTCAAGCGCGTTAACGTGCGCATTTTGGCGGCCACCAATCGTGACCTGAAACAGGCTGCGGTGGATGGGGCATTCCGCCTGGATTTATACCATCGTCTGAGCGTGTTCCCACTTGCCGTGCCGCCATTGCGTGAACGGGTCAGCGATATTGCCCTGCTGGCGGGGTACTTTTGCGAACGCTGCCGCATCAAACTGGGCTTGATGCAGTTAACGCTCTCGGTACAGGCGTTATCGGCGCTCGAACAGTATTCATGGCCGGGGAATATTCGCGAACTGGAACACTCTATCTATCGGGCGGCGATTTTAGCCCGCGCCGAGCAAAGCAGCAGCGAGCTACAACTGTTACCGGCGCATTTCACTATCAAGGCTGGAGCCTTGCCGGCCAGGAACATAGATGACGCCCTGCCGGAGAGCGCTATTGGGTTGAGTCTTGCCACACTGACGCAGCATTTCCAGCGCAGCGTGATTGAGAAAACCCTGGTGGAATGCGAGATGAACTGGGCCGCCACGGCACGTAAGCTGGAGTTGGACAGCGGTAACTTGCACCGATTGGCCAAGCGATTGAATATGAAATAAATACGCTTTTTTTATGATACCTATTTCTCATATGTTGGGCGATTTTATCAATGTTTTTTGAAAACCACACAGATGACTTTATATATGGAAATAATAATGGAAAGTGAAAAGAACACGGCAACGATGAGTTTTGAGATTTTTTCTGGCGCAGAGTAAAGATAATCAACGCCGATGCCTGCACCAGCTAATAAAACCATCCCAATTAAAACTGATATTGTCCAGTATGTTATCTTCATGCTGAAGACTTTGTAAAAAAATCGAATACTTTAAAAAATAAAGAAATGAAAAAAGAGAAAGTGGCAATGATAATGACTAATTGAGACATGCCTGCCGGCGCGGCAAAGCCTGAACCAGGGTTAAGCACACCAACGCCGCTAAGGAAAGGGCTGCTGGAAACTATAGCTAACAATACAAGTAACGATCTAATTGTCTTCATCATATATAACGCGACTCTGATGTATAAGGCGGTAGTAATAAACTACCGCCTATGGTTTCTAGTTTAGATACGGCATGAGCTACCAATTGAACCATTACAATTAGAACTTTTATTTCCGGCATTGCTATTATTATCACCATTAGAACCTTTGTTGGTGAAGCACCCACCAGCAAGTGATCCACCAATAAGTCCTAATCCGAGACCAAGCGGTCCGCCAGCAGCTCCTGCAATCATGCCGCCGATAATGCCAGCACTACAATTTGTTGTCTCCTGACTCTGTTTCTTATAATAACCACCATTATCAGCTTTTCCACTGGTGTTGCTGGTTCTACCTCTGTTTCTGCCGCCATTATCTACACGGTCGCCACCGTTATTACCACGGCCACCGGCGATAGAGTCTAGCAAAGCTATATCAATTGTTTTCATCATCAACTCCATTTGAAGGTGTAATTTATTTTTATATTCACTTTTGAAAGGGACGGTTAATTTTTAGCTCACAACTATTTTTATATCAAGAGTTATTTTACTCAGGTGGTGAGAAATTTTAATTAATTAGTGGTTTCACTAAGTTTTATAATTAAATGGTTTTATTAAACATGGTCGATATTAATATTTATATTTAAACCCGAGCGGCATCGCCGCCCGGGGGATTATCAGCCCGCTAAATCAAATGGGTCATCAATGGATTTGGCCGGTGGGGTAAACCAGCGTGCGCCTTCGTGGGTGACGTAAAAATGATCTTCAAGGCGGATGCCAAACTCACCCGGCAGGCACAGCATGGGTTCGATGCTGGCGCACATGCCGACATCGAGCGGTTGCTGCTGTTTGCGGATCAGATACGGGGCTTCATGAATATCCAGCCCGATACCGTGCCCGGTGCGATGCGGCAGGCCCGGCAGCTGATAGTCCGGCCCAAATCCATAAGAAACCAGCACATCGCGTGCCGCGTCATCCACTTTATGGCAGGGCACACCGGGCGCGATAACGGCAAAAGCGGCGGCCTGCGCCTCATGCTCCGCCTGCCAGGCGAAACGCTGCCGTTCGTTGGCTTCGCCGTACACATAGGTACGGGTGATATCGGACAGGTAACCCTTATAGCGGCAGCCGGTATCGAGCAGCACGATATCGTTGTTTTGCAGCGGGTTGGGTTGTTTCACGCCATGGGGGAACGCGCTATCGGATCCGAACAGTGCAATACAGAAGTACGAGCCGCTGGTGCCCATTTTACGGTGGGCTTTATCGACGAAGTCGATCAGTTCGCTGGCGGTGATGCCAGGGCGCAATATGCTGGCCGCAGCCTGTTGCACCCGCAGAGTAATATTATTGGCGGTTTGCATCAGTACGATTTCCGTCGCCGATTTACGGCTGCGGCAATGGCCGGTGATCGGCTGGGCACTGATCAGCCTGATATCGCCGGCATATTGTTGCAGGCCGAGGAACAGGGTGACCGAAGCCGTTTCGCAAATTGCCACCAGGCGTGCGCCCGTTAGCCCGCGAGAGGCCAGTACGGTGAAGAACAACCGGTAGGGATCTTCTTCCTCATGCCAGCTAAAAATTTCTGCTTCTATCACCTGTGCGTCTTTGAAGGTGCCAATTTCAAACCAGGGGGCAATATAGGCGATTTCGCCTTCGGCCGGGATCACCGCACCGACCATGCGTTCACTCGCCGACCATTGAGTACCGGTAAAATAGCGCAGATTACTGCCGGCGTTGACATAGCAAGCGTCGATACCGTTTTCGCGCATCAGGCGCTGCGCATGCTGAATGCGTTGCCGATACTCATCGCCGGCGATTTCAGGCGGATTGTCCGTCAACGGTTGCAACTGTTCCAGGGCCTGTTGCGCCGTGCAACCGCCAATGGCTGTAGCCATGCTTCTCTCCTCGCGTAGTGTCAAATGTCAGGGCCGATGCTCCTGCGCACTAAACCTTCATCATAAGTAAACCACAGCAACAAAACTTGGCTTTATTAGATAAGAAAGTTGTCGATTACGGCACAGTTTCTTGCCTGGCATTCTGATGCGCCAGAGTGCCAACCAATTTTGCTGAAAATGGTGAGTTTAGCGAAATAAAAATTATATTCGGTCATTATTTTATCGCTAACTGGTTATATTATCTAGATAATGCAATAACGCATCAATGTGATGCAAAAACGCTCTTGCTAATATCCATTAGCGTTGCTAATTCTTAATGCCCATCGTATTAAATAAATTTATAAACTTTGGAGAGCATATTTAGCATGGCGAAACTTAATCTTTGGGCGTGCTTTCACTTCCTCGGATTATTGTGTGTAAATAATTAAATTATTATCTCTATTGTGCGCACTTAATCTAATAGGTGGGTGGATGTATTCTGACGAATATATTTAATTGCCTGGGTATAAGCGATATTTTAACGAGAGTCCTTATGGAAACAAATGCCGTTGAGTCTAAATTCAGTTTTGGCTCCTATACCCGATTACTGTCCGGCCCCGGACATGCCGCGCTTTCGTTGTTTGGTTTATTGCTGCGCTTTCCCGTGGCGATGCGATCTATTAGCTGCATTATGCTGCTTTCTGCCACGACCAATTCGCTGTGGATAGCAGGCACCGTCGCCGGAACCTTAATGATTACCCAGGCTTTGGCCAGCCCGATACTGGGGGGCTTTGCTGACCGATTCAGCCAGCGAAAAGTGCTTATTGTCACCAGTTGCTGTCACGTTATCGCCATAGCTTTGCTGATTGCCCTGGTGTTTCTTGATGCCCATTTATGGCTAATTATGGCCGCGGCTATTGGTATTGGTTGTTCATCAGTACCGGTTGATGGCTTTATTCGTACCCGTTGGGCGGCGATGGTCACCGATGAGGCTCTGCGAACCGCCTATGCTTTAGAAACCGTACTCGACGAGATTATTTTCTTGTTGGGGCCATTGGTTGCCATTGTGTTAGCTACGGTATTGCACCCCGCTGCGGGGTTGGCTTTATGTGCCGCATTCACCTTCAGTGGGTCGATGGCGTTGGTACTGCATCGGCGTTCAGAGCCGGTTATTGTGCAGAAGGTTGACGAAAAAAACCGCAGGGCTATTAGCATGATATGGGTGCGTAGCCTGATGGTTTCTTATGCGGCGGTGGGCATATTCCTTGGCTCGATCGATGTCATGATGATCGCCTTTGCCAAAGAGGTGGGCAATCCCACTCTCGCCGGAGTGCTGTTGTCTATTTGCGCCGGGGGCAGCCTGGTCGGGGGGCTCTGCTATGGTGCGATGAACTGGTCTATACCGCAGCCACGGCTGCTGTTGCTCACATCCGCCACGCTTTTCGCAGGCACCGTTCCCCTGGTTTTCACCAGTTCCCCGCTGGTTATGGGTGTGTCTGCATTTATCGCCGGTTTATCGGTGGCGCCGTTATTAATCACCTGCAGTAACCTGCTGGAGTCATTAACCCCGAAAGGCTGTTTATCCGAAGGCTTTTCCTGGCTTTCAAGCGCCGGGTGGCTGGGTTTTTCCTTCGGTGTCTCGGTGGGCGGGCAACTTTCAGATCAAACAGGGGCTGCCCAGGTCGCCTGGATCGCTCTGGCCGCCGGCATGCTCGCCTTATTAGCCAGTCTGTTCAGCCAATCACTACTCAGTAAGAAATCAATGCCAAGCCCCATTTAAGCCAAGGGATTCTCTCACTCTTATTACCGAGACAGGAAAACGGCCATCGTGAACCAGTTAACCACGGGTATGCCCGTTCCACGTATTAGCTTTAATGAATTTGTCGCTATGGGAGTGGAGGCTATTTTCCGAGCCGACGTTCCTGTGATTATTACTGATTTACCGCTTGATACCAGCAATAGTGCTAATGACCTTATTGCTCAACGGTTAGGTGATGACAATGTCACATTATTCCGGGAGGCGAGTAATAAGGAAAATACCGAGCGATGGCAGACCACGAAAATTCAACTTCGTGGTTTTTTGGAAAATGAACAATACCAGCGAGACAACAGCACCTGGTACCGGGTGGTTTCCAATATTATGCACCGGCCAGAAGATATCAATACTCTTCTCGGCTTTGATGCGTTTTCGCTACTGGCTTCCCGTCGTGGTCTGAATGCGGCCAATTTATGGATAAGTTACCACGGTGTATTTACCCAAAGTCATTTCGACGAACTCGAGAACTTTAATATCGCCCTGCAGGGAAGAAAACGATTCATTCTTTACCCACCCGGCCGACGCGATTATTACCCGCGTTCTATCCTAAAGGGATTTGGCGACAAATCGCAGGCCTTCGATTTTAACAATATTGACCCACAGCGTTTTCCACGGTTGGCAGCGAAATCCCCGCAGCGCCGCGATTTT
The DNA here is from genome assembly GCF_024809935.1 of Serratia sp. BIGb0163. NCBI lineage: Bacteria > Pseudomonadati > Pseudomonadota > Gammaproteobacteria > Enterobacterales > Yersiniaceae > Serratia > Serratia sp. BIGb0163. The sequence continues at coordinate 2,031,865 of NZ_JANUDZ010000001.1, read as the reverse complement.
ATTCTGGAGCCCGGTGAAATGCTGTATTTGCCGCTGGGCTGGTGGCATCAGGCCGAATCGTTAGACGACCTGAATATCAACGTTAACTTTTGGCTGTGGGATCTGAAAATCCTGCGCAGGCCTTATGTTTTGTATTCCGCGCTCTACACGGCTGCCTACCGTAAGTTCAAAGGCATTTATAACTATCAACCCGAACCTGCCAAGAAGGAAGGAATTTGATGACCAGCCGCAAGAAGATCATGCCAACCAACCAATATCGCAACAACGACAAAGCAATCGGTATTGGTAATCCCTTCTGGGATATGTCAGAGCAGAACGGACTCGCAGGGATCGTCGCCGGACTCGAAAACGATCTCCTGTCCACCCCGAGTGGTCATCAATTTGTCAATTTTAGCTGCTGTTCTTACCTGAATCTGGACTCCCATCCCAGGGTGATAGAAGGGGCTATCGACGCGGTACGTCGTTACGGCGTGCTGGATCACTGCATCGCCCGTAGCCGGGTCCAGCTTCCGGTGCTCAAAGAGCTGGAGGAATCGCTCGGTGAACTGTTCCAGGCCGATGTTCTCAGTGGCGTGTCGGCCAGCAGCATCAGTGGGGGACTGCTACCGCTGATCGCCTCCGGGCATTTGGGTAACGGTGTTCGGCCGTTAATGATTTTCGATAAGCATGCTCATGTTTCTTTGGCGGCGGCAAAACCCGCCTGTGCCGATGAAACCGAGGTCGTCACCTGCAATTACCACGATCTGGAGTTCATCAAGGACTGCTGCAAGAAATACCAACGGGTCTGCTACGTGGTTGACGGCAGCGATAGCCTGGGCGGCTATGCGCCGGTTAAAGAGTTGGCCGAACTGCAGGACAAATACGGCCTGATGGTGTTCTACGATGATTCACATTCTATTTCCGCCTATGGCGAACGTGGGATTGGTTACGTTCGCTCACACAGCCCGGCGCTCAATGAGAACACCGTTATGGTGGTCACGCTCAACAAGGCTTTCGGCACCAGCGGGGCGGCGATACTGCTCAACGGCTATTCACAGCCGATGTTGCGCCTGGTCGAGCGCTTTGGCGGCGGACTCAACTATTCGCAAAATCTGAACACGGCGGCCATCGGTGCCAGCCTGGCCTCTGCCGAAATTCACCGCACGGCAGAACTGCCGATGCTGCAAAAGAAATTGTACGACAACATTGCGCTGTTCGATTCCCTGATCCCGACCGAGCAGAGCGGCAACGCCTACCCGATCCGACTGGTGCCGATGAGCGATGAAACGGTGATCAGCGAAGGGCGTCAGGTGATAGAAGCCGGTTTCTATGTCTCACCGGTATTCTTCCCGATCGTCGCCAAAGGCACTGCCGGTCTGCGGGTCATGATGCGTGCCGGGCAAACAGAAGATCAAATTCGCCGTTTGTGCAAAATACTGGCTGAAGTAAGGGCTCCCCAATGACGGATAACACACGCGCCATTCCGCGCAGCATTCTGTATACGCCCGCCTTGTCGCTCAACCGGGTAGTCAAGGCGCTGACTTATGACGCCGATGTCCACCTGATCGATCTGGAAGACTCGGTTCCCGGCCCGTCGAAGGCAGAAGGGCGGATTATCTGCCGCACCGCTCTTGATAATGCCCCTCCGTCGGCGAATATTGCCGTGCGCATCAACGCGCTGGGTACGGTGGATGCGCTGCATGATCTGGTGATGCTCTGTGGTGGCGGCACCGCGCCGGGGTTTATCGTCATGTCGATGGTCAGGTCACCTGCCGAGGTGGTTTTTCTGCGTGAGACTTTTGCCTCTGCGGGCAAGTACCCGGAGATTTACCTGACGATAGAGACCGTTGAAGCCATTACCGATCTCGATGATGTCGCGGCCGTAGCCGATGGCCTGATTTTTGGCTCTGCGGATCTGGCGGCCACGTTGGGCGTACCCATCACCTGGTCGGGAATGCTGGCGGCACGTCAGGCGATGGTTCTGGCCAGTGCCAGACACGGCATTGGTTGCATTGATACCGCCAACTATCGTCTTTCTGAACCCGAGGTGCTGGCTCACGAAATCCAGAACATCAGGGATCTGGGCTTCCACGGTAAAGCTACCGTGCACCCCAGTGAGCTTGAGCCGATCAATTCAGCGTTACGGCCTAACGAAGGCGCGTTATTGGCGGCGCGCCGCATCACCGAGGCGGTCAAGGCTGCGCAAGGGGGCATTGCCTTGCTCGATGGTCATATGGTGGGCCCACCCTTCGCCCGCATGGCCCATACCACCCTGGGATTAGGCCAGGCCTGGGCTGCTCGTTTTAACAGGAGCAACTCATGACGCTCTCCGTTGCCGTGATAGGGACCGGCGCCATAGGTATGGATCTGGTCAATAAAATATATCGCTCATCCTGGCTGCATTGTGGGCTGGTGGCAGGCCGTAACAAGGACTCGGCCGGTTTGGCGATTGCCACTGAGCTGGGTTGCCCGATCAGTGCCGGCGGTATCGACGCCATTCTGGCTGCCCCCAAGCCATTCGATGTGGTGTTCGACGCCACCAACGCCATGTCACATGTCAAACACTGGGAGTTGCTACGTCCGTTGGGTACGTTGCTGATCGACCTGACTCCCAGCCACCTGGGGAAAATGATCGTCCCCACGGTGACCGGTACCGAAGCCCTGACCGATCGCAATGTCAGTTTGATCAGTTGCGGTGGGCAGGCGTCGATCCCGATCCTGCATGCCCTGAGCCAGCATTTCCAAATTAACGACATCGAGGTGGTGGCGACCGTAGCCAGCAATATTTTGGGGCGAGCGACCAGAGTCAACATCGATGAATACGTAGAAACCACGCAGATTGCGCTCAGCGCTTTCACCGGCGTGGCAAATACCAAGGCGATCCTCAATATCAGCCCGGCCACTCCGCCGGCCATGTTCAGGGTCACTATATTTGCCGATATTCCCGGCGTGACGGCAGAACAGATAACCCCGGTGGTCACTGCGGCGGCGGCGGCGGTGCGGGAGTTTTCGGCGGGTTATCGGTTAACGGCGCTCAAGGTGACCGAAGGGCGAGCGTCAATCTCGCTGGAGGTGACGGCCAGCAGCAAGGTCATGCCTGAATACGCGGGCAACCTGGACCTGATTAATTCCGCTGCCATTCTGGTCGCCGAACAGTATGCGCACTATCGAAATAAAGCGGAGGTGGCCAATGACTATTCTCATTAACGATTCAACCCTGCGCGATGGTCAGCATGCGGTCAAACACCAACTCACTGCGGCGCAGTTGCGAAGCTACGCCACGGCGGCAGACAAAACCGGCGTTGCGATGGTTGAAGTCGGCCACGGTAACGGGCTGGGGGCTTCCTCCTATCAGGTGGGGCGTGCGGCATTGAGTGACGAAGAGATGCTGACCACCGTGCGCGAGTCTTTGCAAAACAGCAAGATGGGGGTGTTTATGTTGCCCGGTTGGGGCACCATCGCCGACTTGACCAAAGCTCTGGCTTACGGCACGGATGTGGTGCGCATTGGTACCCATTGTACCGAGGCGACGCTGGCCGAACGCCATCTGGGTTGGCTGCGGGAACAGGGCGCTGAGGCTCATGCGGTGCTGATGATGAGCCATATGGCAAGCCCGGCCGAGTTGGCTGACCAGGCTGAGTTATTGGTGGGTTACGGCGCCCAGGCGGTCGGCATTATGGATTCGGCCGGCAGTCTTTTGCCGCAGGATGTCACCGCACGTATTACGGCCATGCGCATGCAGGTAAAGGTGCCGCTGATTTTCCACGCGCATAACAACCTGGGCATGGCGGTGGCGAATTCGCTGGCCGCCGTTCAGGCGGGCGCCGGCATTATTGACGGCTGCGCTCGTGGGTTTGGTGCCGGGGCGGGCAATACCCAACTGGAAGTGCTGATCCCGGTATTGGAGCGCCTGGGTTTCAACACCGGCATCGATCTCTATCATTTTCTGGATGCCGCCGATCTCGCCGCCAGAGAGTTAATGGTGGTTCCGCCAATGATTGACTCTCTGGGCATCGTCAGCGGTCTGGCCGGTGTCTTCTCCGGCTTCAAAAGCCCGGTGCTAAACCATGCAGGCAGCGCCGGGGTGGATGCGCGCGATGTCTTCTTCGAACTGGGACGACGACAAATTATTGCCGGGCAGGAAGACCTGATCGTTGAGGTTGTCGCCGAACTGAAGAGGGCGGCCTCATGACCATGTTAATCATCGACGCCGCTGAAATGGCGGGGGGTGATCGTCTGCGACAGGTGATGATCGCCCTGAGTGACGTGTTCCAGGATTTACGCAGCGGTAAAGAACAATCACCGCCGCGCACCTTACTGGACCATGGCCGTTCAGAGATGCTGGTCAGCCCGGCCAGCTGGCTGAAACGCGGTGTCGCCAGCGTCAAAATCACTACGCTCACGCCGGGTAATTCCGCTCACGGACTGCCGCTGATCCACGGCGTGGTGGTGCTGACCGACATCAATACCGGCCAGATGCTGGCATTACTTGACGGCGCAAGCTTAACGGCAGTTCGCACCGGCGCAGTGGCCGGTTTGGCGACCGACCTGTGTGCTAATGCCGATGCCGGCAACCTGGCCATTCTGGGGGCCGGGGTACAGGCCCGGGCAGTGCTGCTGGCAATGCTTGCCGTTCGCCCGATCCGCAAGGTGCGAATCTTTTCCCGCACGCCGGCCAGAACCGATCTGTTCGTGCAGTGGGCGCGAACCGTTACGGCGGCAGAGATTACCCTTTGCCATAGCGTGTTCGAAGCCGTGCAGGGGGCGGATATCATCTGCACCACCACCTCAACTTCATCTTCCCAACCCTTGATTGAGGCCGATTGGGTAACGCCGGGGGCGCATTTGAATATTATCGGCGGCACCCATGAAGAGGCTATTGAGGTTGATCCTGCCTTGCTGAAAACGGCGTTTGTGGTGGTGGAAACCGCCGCTGCCGCCAGGGAGGACGCAGGAGAGGTGCGAACCGCCCTCACGCAGGGTTACCTCCAGCCTGAAGATCTTAATGAACTTGGCGCCGTCATTCTTGGCGAGTCTGCTGCGGGCGAAGGGCAGACAACCTTGTTTCGCAGTGTGGGGCTGGCGATTGAAGACACGGCCGCCGCGATCGCACTCTATCCATCCACAGAGAAGAGACCATGCTAAGACGAGTTGGCGAAAATGAGTACGTTGAAGAACACGGTGGCGACTACGAGGACTTCGAGCCTGGCATGACCATCAAACACTGGCCGGGGCGCACGCTTTCAGAAGCCGACAACACCTGGCTAACCTTGCTGACCATGAACCAGCATCCGTTGCATTTCGATCAGGCCTATGGCGCCCAGGTTGAATATGGCCGGGTATTGGTGAACAGCAGTATTACCCTGGCGTTGGTCAGCGGCATGACCGTGCAAGCCTTGTCCGCCAGAGCCGTGGCTAATCTGGGGTGGGAAAAAGTGCGTTTGAAAGATCCGCTTTTTGTCGGCGATACGCTGTATGCCACCAGCAAAATCCTGGCAAAACGGCCTTCAAAATCCCAGCCGAACAAAGGCATTGTCACGGTTGAAACCCTGGGTATCAAATCCACCGGCGAGACGGTGATTACTTTTGAGCGGTCGTTTATGGTTCTGCGACGGGATTATATTGCCGCCCAATCTTCGTCCGCGCAGGATTAAATGCCTGGCTCATCCTCGTTGATCACCGCAGCGGGGATGAGCAGAAAAAATCATGAAATGAAAGCACTGTTACCCAGCCTGAGATCTGCGTGGCAACTCTGGTTGATAGTCCTTCAGGGCTGGGGGTTGTGTACTATGTTTTCTGTTTGCAGCACGCTACACGCCGCTTCCGGTCGTGAGCGCAGCGGAGAGAACAGATGAACAAACGGGAATTAGAAAGCGCGATTGTCACCGATTTTTCCAAACGTATGAGCTACGGCGACTATCTGTGCCTGGACCAACTACTGGACTGCCAACATCCGTTGTCCAACCCGCAGCATCATGATGAGATGCTGTTTGTGGTGCAGCACCAGACCTCCGAACTGTGGATGAAGTTAATGCTGCATGAGCTGCAGGCGGCGCGGATACTGGTGCAGCAGGACAAACTCAGCCACTGCTTTAAAATCCTGGCCCGGGTCAAACAGATCCAGCGTTTGCTGTTTGAGCAGTGGGCGGTGCTGGAAACCCTGACACCGTCGGAATACGTTGAATTCCGTGACGTGCTGGGCAACTCATCGGGTTTCCAATCCCATCAATATCGCTCGATTGAATTTTTGTTGGGCAACAAGAATGCAGCCATGCTGGCGGTATTCAGCAACGATGCGGATAAACACGCCGCGCTGAAGGCGATCCTCGAGGCACCCAGCCTGTACGATGAATACCTGCTCTATCTGTCACGTCACGGCCTGCCGATTCCGCAGGAGTGTATCGAACGTGACTGGACCCAGCCTTACCAGCGCAACCCGGACCTGCTGCCGGCGTTTAAAGAGATCTACGACCACCCGCAAAAGTATTGGGAAGCCTATGAAATGGCCGAGAAGCTGGTGGATATTGAGGAGAGCTTCCACCTGTGGCGTTTCCGCCATATGAAAACGGTGGAGCGGATTATCGGCTTTAAAACCGGCACCGGCGGTTCCAGCGGTGTCAGCTTCCTGAAAAAGGCGCTGGAATTGACCTTCTTCCCGGAACTGCTGGATGTGCGAACCGAGATTGGTGCCTGAACGGTATCCCGTATTAGTGCGAGGAGAGGGCGATGACGGTAAGAATTGAAGATAAATCAGCGGAAAGAGTGGTGGGTGTGCGAGTGGTCGGGCCTTATCCGCAAACCATCCCTCAGGGCTGCCAACGGCTGATGGCCTGGCAGCAGCAACACCAGGTGCCACTGGGGAAGTGGCTGGTGCTGTACTGGGACGATCCGGCTGAAGTGGCGCCCGAGCGACTGCGGGCCGATGTGGTGTTTACCGTGGCGGATGATTTCGTATTGCCGACGGCAGCTAGTGAGGGTTTTGCGTTACAAACCCTGCCCGCCGGGCAATATGCGATTTACAACGTGCGCGTCAGCGACGGGGATTTCGAGCGGGTATGGGGTGATTTCTATCAGCGGGAACTGCCGGCCAGCGGCTATCAGCCAGTAGAAGGGGTGAGCTATGAGCACTACCTTAATGACTGCGAGGCGGATGGTTACTTTGACCTGGATATTTACCAGACGGTGAAAAAAGGCTGAGTTTGCGGTGCAGGGAAGGGAAAATGCTGAGGCGTCAGGGAGAGAAAAGGGGCTGAACCCGGCGAATACCGGGCTCAGCTCTCTTATTATCGGCTAGAAGGTACTGGCGATTTCATACATTAACTTCATATGCGCCCTTGAGATATCCGTCGTGCCGCTATCACTGATGACCGAGACATACTGCTGCTCACTGGTTAACAGGATTTTGGCTTGTAACGGCGCGGATCGTTCGTTCAGGGTGGTAAATAACAGAGTTTCAATGCGATCCAGATTCGGATCCGCTCTGCCCCTGGCCTGGTCCGTATAACGTCTGCCCATATAGAGCTCGGCATTGCTGCGGCATTTGTCTTCATCCTTGATGATTTTTATCCGCGTTTCGTTAACGAACTCAATCAGCTTGATCCTCGCCTTGGCCGTTCTTTTGGTTGCTTCCAGCAAGTCCTTATTGTCCGTCTGCTGACGCTCGGACAAGGTATTTCTTAGCATCAACAGGCCGGCGCTGACGATACCGGTCGCGCCGATCGTCGTCATGGCATACCGGACATAGATGTTGGTCATCAGCGTGTCTGCTGCCTGAGCGGCGGCGATCGCCGCATAGGTAGCTCCCGCGCCCGATAATGCGCCCACGGCACCTACTGCCTTGGCGGCATAATCATAGTTACTCTTTTGCCTGTCGTCATAGACGTTGCCTCCATAACCCCGCAGCGAGGTTTTATATTTTTGGAAGAAACCAGAGTTCTCTTGCAGAGTGGTATTGTTGCCATTATTTAATAGCCCCATTTCCATCTCGTTGGTGTTATCTTCACCATTGCGCTGGGCATCACTGCTCTGGCGCAATCGTTCGAAACTGGACATGATTGCCCGTTCGGAGTCATTCTCATACTGGTTGAGCGCTGTATTATCCAGCTCATTAACAAAGGCGATAATTATCCGCAGCTCGTCAGCATTGTATACCGAGAGATCGTTGAGCAGATTGTCTATCGCCAGCGTTGGGTCTGCCATAGTGCTGCCCTCGATTAAATCTCTTTATTCTGTTTAATATCCCAACCGGCTTTGGTTTCTGCACCCTTGGTGCCGCTGGCGCTTTGCTCCCAGTAATGCAGATTGACCTTGGAAGCCTGAAAACGATATTTAACCAGGATATTGTCGGTGTGCCCAACACCGGTAAAGTCCGCCATACTGACCAGGACATCTTCCAGCACGATCCTGGTATATTCGACCTGGGTGCCCCCGGCCTTGCAGATAGAAAGTTCTACTTTGGTTACATGTTTACCGCTGGAGCAAAACTTCAGAATGGCCGGTGTAGATTTATCGATAAGTGCCTGCACCTCCAAATCCTTGAAGTTTACTTTCCCCGTCCCGCCGCCACCGCCTACGGCCATATTGCCAGACTGGGTCGCCCCCCAGTTGAATGACAGAATATCAGTCCAATTTTTGTGATTCGAATCATTAGATTCGCCAGTAACCCCGTCAACCTTCAGAAATGAGTCAATTGCCATTTTGATACCTATATGAAATTGATTAATTTGCATTGGCGAAGCGGATTTATATCCATCAAGGCCAATAAGTGAGGTGATACTTCTGGGCAGTGACAGCATTTGCTAATACGCCCGGAATTAAACTTGAACCAAATATTAATGGTGATTGCAACGGCTATAGGTGGGTATCTCTCCTTTGGTTTTTAGGGTGAGTTTGGTTGTGCAGTGCAGAGAAGTCGCACTACCACAGGTTTTTATATTTAGGGGTGAATTTACGAATGCTTTTTATAAATAACTTATTGATTAGATAGAATGTTTTATATTTTATGATTTTCGTTTTTATTCACCAATCCAGACAGGTTCAGTGCATCACAAAGCTAAAGGTCGATATTTAGGGTTAAACCCAATCGAAGAGAGACCGGCATGCCATCGCGGGTTGCCTGCTGCAGTCGGAAACATTCCCTATGACTGGTGCTTCTTTAGGGTGTGTCAAACAAGTCTGGGCTGGTTCAGCATGCTACTAATCCTGAAGGATCTTTTAGATTACTTCAGGATTATTTTAGTTAATTAACATCCATACTTAACTAAATTCTAATGAGATCAGTGATGTTATTTACTTTACAATTACTTATAGAGAAAGATATCGATATGTCAGTTTCGTCTCTATTATATTTAACTTCATATCCACCAGGAGGTAATTTAATCATTATACCAGCCATGTAATCAGAGCCGTCTGGTTCAAGGTCACCACCACTCACATCCTCCCCAGCACCGATGAATACGTCTCCAGATGGGACGTTTAAAAAGAATGAGTCACGATCTCCATTTATCTCATCAATGATTTTAACTGTGTAACTACCATCGTCTCCTAAATTTAAAAAAAGCACATTACCTTTATTAATCTCATCTATTTCATCCTCAGGAATGCTCCACCAATCAGGTGAGTCACTAACTCTATGCTTTAGAGAGGACAAGTCGTAAATTACCAGAGTTGCTGTATCTGTTGAAAATGAGAAGGTTTTATTCATCATTACCTCTAATTAAATATTATTTCACTTATCCGGTCTCCAGGTTGAAGCCCAGCCTTCCGCCCAGCATTTTTTAACGAACTACCAACACTTTTATTTATAGATTCATTCAGCATTTGTAGACGTTGTGTTGGTGAACCACCAACGATTAAATCAACAGGATGATCCGCATTCAACTTAGTTAAATCTGCAGGCTTGCCGAACATCTTTTCATAGCGTGATGACACAGCTTGGCGATATGAACTCTGAACCGAAGAGATCCTCACATCATGAGTTCCTGGGGACCAAACTAACTCACCTCTTTGAGCTGCACGATTTAGAGAGTTCTGTTTTTTCATAAACTGCCTTTCTAGATACTTTCTTTCAGTATCCGTTAAGTTCGAGCTACTCAATATTTTGGGCTTATTAACAGATAATGATTTTCCGGTAGAACACTTGCTCAAACCCAGCGGATCCACCCACCCCAAAGGGTTCGGCGCATACTGATAAAGGTTTATCCCACCCGCCAAACCAATCGGGTCGTGCTGGGTAAATCTGCCGATATCCGGGTCGTAATAACGGAACAGATTGTAGTGCAATCCGGTTTCGCGATCCAGATATTGGCCCTGCAGGCGCAGGTTTTGGGAGTAATCCAGATGCTGCTGATTTTCTTCATACTTTGTTTTGCCCCAGGCGCTGCTGTGGCCTTGCCAGCGTAGGGTACCGTCGCTGTCGGTCAGGCTTTCCGGTTCGCCGTTGGGCGCGGTGTGGAAGTAAAACACCTGCGCCTGCGGCCCGCCGTCGATACGTGCCAGTGGCTCATAGCTTCCCTGATCGGCATACACATAGGTGAGCGGCATGCCATCGCGGGTTTCCTGCAACAGTCGGAAACCTTCCCACAGGAAGGTGGTGGTCTGGCGTTTTCCGCCTGGTTGGCGCAGGTCCTGGCTTTGCAGCCATACCTGTTTTTGCGTGCGCCGTCCGAGTGGGTCGTAACGGAACTGCACATGCTGCAAGGGTTCGCTGCGGTGCAGGCTGTAACGTACCACTTCGCAGAGTCGATGTTCGGCGTCGTAACGGTACTGCCAGCGGTAGTGACCCTTGCGTTTTTCCACCGTGCGGCCAAAGGTATCGTAACGGTAATCGATGCCTTGATAGTGCATCACGCGGTTATGCCGCTGGCGGAATTGACCTTCATCCAACAGGTTGGAGGCCGGATCGTAGCGGTAGCGCTCGGTGTCCGGCAAGGTGCCGTCCTGGCTTAGCAGACGGCCTGCGGCGTCATAGTGATAACGCTGATAGGCGAACGGGTTGGCGTTCTGTTCTTCGCGCGTCAGGTTATTTTGATAGTCGTAGAACCACTGCCGCGAACTGCTGGCCGGGGCCGGACGTTGGCGATTGTCGTGAAAAATCTCCCGGCGATCTTTGCGGCCGAGCCGATCGTAGTGCAGCCGGCTGGTCAGTCGGCCCTGGGTGCGGCTTAACTCACGGTGCAGGTTGTCACGCTCGAATTCGCTAATGGTAACGTCATCCAGCGCCACCTGTAGCAGGTGGCCGCTGCCGTAGTACAGCGAACGCAGGGTGCGGCCGTCGGGCAGAGCAATTTGCGTGCGGTTGCCCATCGGGTCGTAAGCGTAGTTTAGCGTGCCCTGGTTACCTTGCTCACTGAGCACCCGACCCAACAGGTCATAGCTGAAACTGGCTTCGCTCTCCGCTTCCGTCTGGTAATCCCGCCATACATCGCCGCGATAGAAGGCAGCGTGCAGTAACTGGCCGACCGGATTGTAGCGATAGCGGGTTTCCCCGTCCGGCGTCTGCTTGTTCAACAGTTGTCCGGCGGCGTCATGGCTGAAGTAGTGTGAAAAGGCAGCAGGCGTATTGGCTGCAAAGATGCGCTCAATAACCCGACGGCACTCGTCATAACGATAGCGGGTGCTGATACCGTCCAGCCCGGTCTCTTCCTGCAGCAGGTTGGCCGCTGTCCACTGGAAGCCGTAGCTCTCGCCGTTCTCATTGCGCAGGGCGGTCAGCCGACCACGAGTATCGTAGCTGCGCAGCACTTCGCCATCGAGCGGGTTGCGGGTGGCCAGCAGGCGGCCGACGTTGTCGTAACGGTAATGTGTCAGGCGACCATCGGCCCCCTGGTAATGCACCAGCTGACCCTGTGCGTTCCAGCCCAGTTTCTCCTGCCAGCCTTCGGCACGCTGCAACTGTGTCAGGCGGCCGACGTCATCGTAATGGTAACGGGTGCTCTCACCGGCGGCATCGGTGACCTCGGTTAACCAGCCTTGTGGCAGGTAGCTGTAGGTGGTCTGTTTACCTGAGCAATCGCGGGCGCGGATCAACTGGCCGTGTTCGTCATAGGCGAAATGGCTGATGCCGCCGTTGGCGTCGACCGACTGCACTACCTGGCCGTAGTCATCGCGCAAATAACGCTGGGTGTGACCGAGTGCATCGACGTCGGCTACCAGCGCGTGGCGCTGATCGTAATAAAAATACTGTGTGCCACCGTTAGGTGCTTTGATACTGACCGGCAGCGCGCGCTGTGGCAGCCATTGTGTCAGGCGGATATTGCCGAGAGGATCTTGTTCTTCGACAAGGTTACCGGCTTCGTCGTAGCGAAATTGCCAGCCATGGCCCAACGGATCCTGGCACGCGACCAGCATATCTTCGTCGTTCCACTGGTAGCGCCAGACTTCACCGCGCTCGTCGGTGTATTCGGTAATCAACTGCTGGCTGTTCCAGCGGTGGCTGTGTTGCAGACCATCGTATTCGGTGACGGTGGTCAGGCCTGCCGCCAAATCGTAATCTATGGTGCAGCCGCTTCCGGCTTCATCGCGGTGTTCCACCACCCGCCAGTCGTCAAACATCGCCCAGCGATATTCGAAATAGGGGCTGCCCGCCTGTTGATGGCGGGTCAACAGAGACTGATCGTTATAATGGAACTCGCGGGTAATCAGGCCACCGGCGTCAACCACCTGGTGAAGATCGCCAGTGTCGTTATAGCAATAACGTACCCGTGTCTGCTGGTTATGGCACAGTGCCGTAACGCGATCGGCAAAGCGAGCATCGGCGTATTCCAGTTGCAACGTCATGGCGTTGGCACTGTCGCTGATCTGGCTCAGACGTTGTTGTTCGTCGTAGCTCAACAGCAGCGCGTTGTCATATTCGTCGCTCAGCGACATTAGCCGCAGGCGAGAGGGCTCCTGTGGCAGCGGGACAAACAGCCGCCACACGCTGCCATCGGTATCGGCGATGACCAGTTGACCTTCTTCGCCGCTGCGGAACATCAGCCCTTCACCGGCGCTGAAGCTGGGTTTGTTCACTTCGGGTAGCGGGAAGCGCAACTCGCGGCCGGTTTCATCATGCAGGCAGCATTCGACACCGCCTTTGCCGTCGTCAGCCAGATCGACCCAGGTTTCAAACGGTGTACGCCAGCCGTGACCGAACAGGCCCTGATAGCGGTTACGGCTGTTGTAATTACGCTGCCAGACCAGTGGGAAGCGCGCCGACAGCAGCAGATCGATATCCTCTTCACCGTTCAGGACCTTGGCACCGGTGGCAGCGTGTACTGGATTAAACGCGGCGTGGATCGCTTCCCCAAGCGCATTGGCACCTGCCGCCGCCAGCCCGCCGCCAATCATGCAGGGCAGGTTCTTGACCAGTTTGGACGGGTTGCCGAGCAGCAATGGCAGTACGGTCAGCGCCAGGCCGATGCCTGGCAGTTTGCCGCTTTTGATATCCCGCACCACAACCGCATCGCCGCCGATCAGGACATTCTTTGAAACGTCGGTCGAGACCTTGGCTTCACAGGTTGAACGGTCGTTACTGCGCACGGCTGGTTGACCGTTAATGAATACCTTGCCGGAACCTTCCGCCAGATATTGCGGGCTGGGGTGCTTGTCGCAAGCGATCTTGTCTTCTTCCAGCGCCTGGCTGGGCAGGCTGGGACCGGCGACGCTGGGCTGCCACAACTGGGAAATGATATTGCCCCCGGCGGCCAGCAGCTCAGAACCGTAATCCCAAAAACTTTGTGGCGGTTGCGGCGCGGGCAGGGCATTGATCTCATCAGCTGTGAGCAACCGCCCGGCGGCACGAGCGGCCGGTTTGGCGTTAGTGAACACATTGGCCGATCCCGTGAGGATCACGCCGGAGACCACCGGGGGAAACAGCCAGTTGGCCACGGTGTCACAACCGTTGCTGATATGTTCGCCGACGCCGGTCAGGCTGGCGGTGAAGCCGACGATCAGACCGGCACCGACACAGCCGGAAGCCGCTGTTGCCGCCGCACCCAACACAGCCACACCCGCCAGTGCCGGAGCTGCCGCTGCCGCTGCGGCCGCAACGGCGGCTGTCGCCAGTGAGTAAACCGCGACCTCGGCAACGGCGCTGGCGATGTCCGCCAGCGGGCTGGTATGGATCAGTTCGTCATCCTTTCTTGCCGCCCAAATATCGCTCATGGTTATCGGTCATCCTGTCCGGTCAATGCCAGCGAAGCTTTCACCTGCTGCCATTCATGGTCATCCTCGCGCGTGAAAGGCTTCATTGAGGAATACGTCACGATCAGCAGCGTCTGGCTCCCCTCGGGCTGTGCCGCTAACTGATGCTGATGATGGTGGTGGCCGGCGCGGATGAAATTGCTGGTGACCTCGATAGCCCGGATAAGGTGGTTTGGCCCGACGCTGATGCGCTGGCGTGGTGACTGCTGCAAATCGGTGATCTGCGGCAACAGCGCCTGCCACTGTTTTTCAAATTCGTCTTCCAGCGTGCTGTCCTGCGGGATCGCGCCACGGGTGATCACCAGAGAAGCGCCGGTCTGCGGGTTTTTGAGGATATTGACGGTGCAGTCCTGCCAAGGGCCGGCGGGCAGGGTGAAATGACCTTCCTGGAAAAGATAATTCATGGGTATTCTCTAAACGTGTTGAGGGCCGAAAAGTTCGGCGGTCAGGATTTTGGGAACAACTGGTCGACGGCACCCTGGATTGCCGTTTTGTGATCAGGCCCTGGGGCGGCAGTGCGCGCGGCACCGCCCGGTTGATTGAGTTGCAGCTTGCCGCCGGTGTTGATCTCGCCGTCGTTTTTGACCGTGATGTTAAAGCTGGTACCGGTGATGTTGATCTGGCCATTGGCCCGCAGCTCAATGACACTTTCCCCGCATTCCAGCCGCAGTGACTCCCCTGAGCCCAGGGTGAAGGCGTCTACCACATTGTCGGCACGCGTTTTGCCGGTCAGCGACGAAGCGTCGCCTTTAACCCCAGTTGCCTGGTTGAGCACCACCCGTTGCATCTGATTGCCACCGACCAGGTGCGTATGGTTCTTATCGATGGTATGGCTCTCATCGTTCTTCACCTGGGTGTCCATGTTGCGTTCCGCCTGGATCCACACCTGTTCCGAACCGGCTTTATCCTCGAAGCGCAGGGCGTTGGCGTTGTCGGCGGTGCCATCCTTGGTGCGGCTCATAAAACCCATCTGGGTTGCGGCGGCCGGTAGTGCCCAGGGCGGCATACTGGCGTCGTTATACACGCGACCGGTCACGATCGGCCGGTCCGGATCGCCATTGATAAAGTCCACCACCACTTCGTCGTTGACGCGCGGGATCTGTACTCCGCCATAACCCTGGCCGGCCCAGGCGCTGGACACGCGCACCCAGCAGGAGCTGCCGTCGTCTTTTGGCCCGAAGCGATCCCAGTGGAATTTCACCTTGATGCGGCCGTATTTGTCGGTCCAGATCGACTCACCGGCTGGGCCGACCACTTTTGCCGTCTGCGGGCCGTGAGTTTTTGGCCAACTGGCCTGTTGCGTCGGGTGCCAGGGAATATCCGCCGGCAGCACGGTGAAATCGATACGGTGTTCGCTGTGCTGATCGTCGCCGCTGGCGTAGCGGTTTTCCTTCAGGTGATATTTGGCCTGCAACGTCAAATATTCCCGGTTGTCGTCCGCATGCGGGGCGTTATACAGCGTGAAGGTGCTGCCGGGGGCAATGCCCAGTGCGGTAGCGGTGCCTTCAATCTGCTGATGCTCGGCCTGCCAGGCTTCCTGACGGATACGGGCGTAGAATTCCCCCTGCTGATGCTCGGTATAGCGGCCCGGCCAGTCGTAAACGTCAATCTGGCCCGGCGTCGGTGAGGCGGGGTTCTGACGGGCCTGGAACAGCCAGGCATTGGGTTTGCGGAAGTCGTAATCGTCGAGGCTGTAAATACCCGGCGTGACGTGATCGGACAGGGTCCACTGGCTGATGCCTTCTTCGCTGGTACTGCCGCCAGACGGCGTCAGGTGGTAAGGGATCATCTCATAGCCCGGATAGGGCTGATGATGGTGAGGCGCATCGCCCAGCACCAGGGTGTGCTTGCCCATCTCGTGTTTGAAATAGTAATAGATACCCTCCAGCTCCATCAGCCTGCTGATGAAGTTGAAGCTGCTTTCGTTGTACTGCACGCAATAGCCCCACAGGCGGTAGTCGCCCGTGAGCTGGTCTTCCAGCTGAACATTATGTTCGGTCAGCAGGGTTTTGACGATCTGCGGCACCGTCTGTTCCTGGAAGATGCGGAAGTTGCGGTCCTTGGTCATCGGCCACAGATCCGGCTGCACGTGCAGGTTGTACACCGCATAACGGGTGCCGCCGATCTCTTCGCTGCTGACGGCGATCGACGTGATCTTGCCGTTCAGGTAGCGGGGCGGGCCAAGAAAACCCTGGGTCGGGATCTCCAGCGTCAGGGGTTGGCCCAGCAGCGCTTTGCGGTCGAGGCGGGCGTTTTTGCTCAGCAGTTCGATGGCGAAATCGAAGGGTGAGGAAAGGGCTTCAGTCCCTTCCAGCGAACGGAACAGCAATGACTCCTGGCCCAGTGGCGTATGCGCAATAATACGATCCAGCATGAGAACGTCCTCTGTGAATGACGCATGCGTCAATCTCATGAAAATACGGTGAAGGCCCGCGGTGACGGGCCGGAAAAGCGGAGGGTTAGCCTGCGATGACCGGGTTGACCAGCCAGGTGCCGGCGTTCTCTATGCTGAGCTGTTGGCGGCGTAACTGGTCGTTATGGCGGATTTCCAACTGATAGCTGCCCGGTGCCAAATTCAGGCGGGCAAAACCGTTGTCACCGGGGGTCACCTGCTGGGGTTTGCCGTCCAGGCTGACCTGCTCACCGGGTTGCAGTTTGAAATACACCAGTGCCACCGGCGGTGGTGCCGGAGGGGTCTGGGCTGCAGGTGGCTGTTCGGCCGTCTGCGGTGTGCTTTGTGGCGGCGTTATGGGTTTATCCACCGCTGCACTGTCTGGCGTATTGGCCGCTATCGGGGCAGGGGTACTGTCGCCGCCGCTTAGCCAGGCGATGACGCCGATCACCAGCAAAGCGGCCACGCCTGCACCTGCCATCATCGGGCGTGTGAGCTTCATGCCGTGCGCGGTAACGGTGCCTGCCGCTGCGGCACCGGCGGCCGGATTGGTGGCCACCAGCAGGTTTTCCGGTGCGGCGGCCGGGGTGCTGATGATTTCGTTTTCATCGGCAATCGGCAGATGCAGCAGTTCGGCCATTTCGTCGATGGTTTGTGGCCGGTCTTCCGGTTTCAACGCCAGCGCATGGTCGATAGTGCGCAGCAGTTCCAGTGAATACCCCGCCGGGCGCCGCTCGGTCAGCGGTTGGTAGCTGTCCTCGATGCTGCGCACCACGCTGACCGGCGGTGGTGAACCGACGATCAGCGTATGCAGCACGGCGCCCAGAGCGTAAATGTCGGTCCAGGGGCCTTGCTCACCGTCGCTGTTCTCGGTGTATTGCTCAATCGGCGCGAAGCCCGGTTTGAGCATGATTTCCGTTTCGTCGGACAGGTTGCCGATCTCTTTGCGCGCTGAGCCGAAGTCCAGCAGCACCGGCAACTGGTTTTCCTGGATCTGAATGTTATCCAGTGAAATGTCGCGGTGCAGGTAACCTTCCTGATGGATGGTGTTGATGGCGCTGAACAGCGGTGGCAACAGTCTGCGGATCCAGGCCTCGTCGATTTTCTCCGGCTGCTGCGCCTGCAGGTTCTTCAGGGTAGTGCCGCTGTAAAACTGGGTGCCCATGTAGGCGGTACCGTTCTCTTCCCAAAAGCGCAGTACGTGCAGCAGCCCTGGATGTGAGAAACGCGCCAGCAGGCGGGCTTCCTGAATAAAGCTGTTTAACCCGGCCTGGAAGGTTTTGCTGAAACGCTCACCGCGTAGCCCGATGCTCAGATCGTCATTGCGCATCGCCAGCGAGGTCGGCATGTACTCTTTGATGGCGATGGTGCGTTCCAGCTGATGATCGTAGGCGCGGTAGACGATGCCGAAACCGCCTTCGCCGATAGCTTCCTTGATCTCGAATTCATTGAACCTATAGCCGATCGGCAGGCTGTTTGAATTCGGTTTGCTTACCCCGGTTCCCGACATAATGATGACTCTCTGTGAACGATGGCCGCCATACCGGCGGCCGCGGCGTTATGCCTGAAATTGACAAATAAATTCGTTTTGCTGCAGCGCGATATGCAGTTGGCGATAGCGCTGATCGTTGGCGCTGCCGGTCAGTAAGGTGTGGCTGATCTGCGGCAGCAGGGTGTTGGTCAAAATAGCGTCGACCATGCGGCCGCCGGACTCCACCTCGGTGCAGCGGCTGACGATTTGCTCGATTACCGCATCGTCGAAGGTACAGGCGATATCGTGGTTCTCCGCCAGCCGGCGCTGCACTCGCCCCAGTTGCAGGCGCACAATATTGCCCAGCGTGGCGTCGGTCAGCGGGTAGTAAGGCACCACCAACAAGCGGCCGAGCAGCGCCGCCGGGAATACCGACAGCAGCGGTTCGCGCAGGGCGCCGCTCAGTGCCTCCGGCTCTGGCATCAGGTCCGCATCGCTGCACAGCCCGGCGATCAGATCGGTGCCGACGTTAGAGGTCAGAATAATGATGGTGTTACGGAAATCGATGTGGCGGCCTTCACCGTCCTCCATCCAGCCTTTGTCGAACACCTGGAAGAAGATCTCGTGCACGTCCGGGTGGGCTTTTTCTATTTCGTCCAGCAGCACCACGCTGTAAGGGCGACGGCGCACCGCTTCGGTCAGCACGCCACCCTCGCCGTAACCCACATAGCCGGGAGGGGCACCTTTCAGGGTTGAAACGGTATGCGACTCCTGGAACTCGCTCATGTTGATGGTAATCACGTTCTGCTCGCCGCCGTACAGCGTTTCCGCCAGCGCCAGCGCGGTTTCGGTTTTCCCTACGCCGGAAGGGCCTGCCAACAGAAAGACCCCGACCGGCTTGTTCGGATCGTCCAGCCGCGCGCGTGAGGTGCGTACCCGACGGGCGATCAGATCCAGTGCATGCCGTTGGCCGATAACCCGCTGGTTCAGCGTATCCGCCAATTGCAGTACCGCGTCGATCTCGTTTTTCACCATGCGGCCCAGCGGGATGCCGGTCCAGTCGGACACCACCGCGGCCACCACGTTGGCATCGACGGCGGCGAAAATCAGCGGGGCCTCGCCCTGCAGTTCGCCAAGCTGTTGCTGCAACTGCGCCAATTGCGCGCGCAGTTCATCGGCAGAGGGCGCGGGCTGTGGCTCCTCGGTGGCCTCGTCAGTCGGTTCAGCCTCAATTTCTTCCCGATGCAACTGGGCGCGCAGGTCGATAATCTGTTGGATCAGCGCCAACTCCTCCTGCCAGCGGGCAGTGAGCTGCTCGAGTTGTTGTTGCCACAGCGCCAACTGAGCCTCGATATCCTGTGGGCGCTGCGGATTGCCGATGCCGACCTTGGCTTCGCGCCGGGCGATATCCCATTCAATCTGCAACGCTTCAATGCGGTGGCGGCAGTCTTCCACCTGGGCCGGCTCGGCATGTTGGCTGACCGCCACGCGGGCGCAGGCGGTATCCAGCAGCGCCACGGCCTTGTCCGGCAACTGGCGTGCCGGGATGTAGCGATGCGACAGGCGCACGGCGGCGTCGACTGCCTCATCGAGCAGCAGCACGCGGTGGTGCTGTTCCAGCGGGCTGACGGTGCTGCGCAGCATCAGCAGCGCTTTGTCTTCGCTCGGTTCATGCACCTGCACCACCTGGAAACGGCGGGTCAGCGCCGGATCTTTCTCAATGTATTTTTTGTATTCCGACCAGGTAGTGGCCCCGACGGTACGTAATTGGCCGCGTGCCAGCGCCGGTTTCAACAGGTTGGCTGCGTCGCCGGTGCCCTGCGCGCCACCGGCACCAATCAGCGTATGGATCTCATCGATAAACAAAATGATCGGGGTGGGGCTGGATTGAACTTCGTCAATCACCGTTTGCAGGCGTTTTTCGAACTCGCCCTTCACCCCGGCCCCGGCCTGCAGCATGCCGATATCCAGCAGATACAGCTGGACGTCGCGCAGCTGTGGCGGAACGTCACCGGCCACGATACGCAGCGCCAGGCCTTCGACCACGGCGGTTTTGCCGACCCCGGCCTCACCGGTCAGCAGCGGGTTGTTCTGACGGCGCCGCATCAGAATATCGATAATCTGGCGGATTTCCTCGTCACGCCCGGTCACCGGGTCGATCTCGCCATTACGCGCCTTGGCCGTCAGATCCTGAGCATATTGCGCCAGCACGCTGCCGCCGGTCTGCGCTGCCGTCGGCGTGGTGTCGGCCTGGGCGCTCGGCGTCAGGCTGTTTTCCGCCGAGTGGGCGGTGATAGTGGCAAATTGCTCCATCAGCAGATCGGCGTTGATACGATCAAACTGTGAGGAGATGGCTTTCAGCAAGTGGCGCAGGCTGTAGGTTTTCAGGATACCGAGCAGCAGGTGGCCGCCGCGGATTTGCGCAGCACCGAATTTCAGCGAGCCATAAACCCAGGCCCGTTCCACCGCGCTGTCGATATGTTCGGACAGATCGGAAATCGCGCTGGCACCGCGCGGCAGGCGATCGAGCGCCTCGACGATGTCACGCGCCAGTTGCCCCTCATCCAGCGCAAAGTGGCGGATCACCTGTTGCAGGTCCGCCTCCGGTGCCTGCATCAGTTGATGCAGCCAGTGCGCCAGCTCAACGTAGGGGTTACCGCGCAGCTTGCAAAACGCCGTCGCACTTTCCAGAGAGGTGAATAACAGGCTATCGAGTTTGCCAAATAATACCGAGCGGCTGATTTCAGACATGGTTTTCCTCAGGTCGTGGCGGAGCGCTATGCGGCTCAGGCCAAAATAATAGTCAGAACGGGTTTTCCAGCGGTTCGGGGCTGAAGATCAGATCGTCAAGGTCGCGTTGCTGACGGGCGTCCTCCAGCCAACTGCTTAATCCCAGGCGCTGGGCACCGCCGAGTTGGGTACCGCTGAGCTGATCCTTGGCCAGGATCAGCCGCAGTTCCCAAACAAACTCAATGCCCAGATACTGGCGCACCCAGTCACGCAACTGCCGGCACAGTTCGGCTCCGGGCAGGAAGCCTTCATAGTTTTGTTGCGACATCGGCCCCAGTTCGATGCGGAATTTGTGCTGAATATCGCGCACGGCAATCCCGAGGAACGAAGACTCACCGAGCCGGGGGGCGCCGCGACCGGCCTTCAGACGCGCCTGTTCGCGTGGTTCTACCCGCAGCCAGTGCGGGACGTTTTCCACGATGCGCACCGGCACCTTGAAGTACTGCTGCAAGATTTTGCTCAGCCCTTCCGGATCGCGGCTGTGGCGAATCAGATGACCGGCCATAAAATGCTTGGCATGGGCATTGATGCTGTCGCGCTGCTGCTGCGCCGGCTGGCCGATGCCAATCAGGCTGGAAAGGTATTGGTCGAAACGCCGGTTATCCTGACGATCCAGCGATACCGTGGGCTGTGCGTCGGCCCAGGCGCGGTAAAACAGCAGCGTCAGCCGGTGGTGAAACAGGTTGGCAAAGGCCAGCAGGGTGGTGTCCTGGTGGTGATAGACCCGTTCACGCACGTATTCGGTCAGGTGCAGCGGCAGCGGCCCGTTGGGGCCAAACAGGCCAAAGCTGAAAATAGAAACGTCGTGCAGCGGGCTTTGCGGCCGTGGGCTGACCTGTGCCAGCGTCGACGGAGCGAACGACAGTGAAGGTTCTTGCCCCAGCCGCAGCATCTCATGGCGCGGCAGGGGGGCACGGCCCAGCAGGTATGGCTGGCCGCCCTGGGCGTCGAGGCGCCGCAGCAGCTGAAACAAATCGTGTTTATAAGGCGCATTGCCGAGCCGCAGCCAGAAATCCTCCGGCAGGCGGTGCAAGGCATTGATCTGTGGCGGTGCCGTCAGTTCCGCCTCGGCGTCAAGAGTGCTCAAATCAGCGTCCTTTTGCCCATGCGCGCCTGCCAGTGAGCAATTTCACCGCGCTGCTGGCTGGAAAGCGTCATTTCGGTAAAGGTGTTCATCGCTACCAGCCGGGAGAACAAACGCTCCAGAACGCTACCCAGCAGGTAGGGGCTGCTGCCGGAGAACGACTGTTCATCGACGGTCAGGTCGATGGCGATACCGCGGGCAAACACGATCGGCCCCGGCTCGGGCACCCGGCGGTATACCGGGCGCAGGTTACAGTGGCGAACGCCCTGGATCTGCTTGGTGATCGCCGGCTCGCTCAGGTTGCCGTACAGGCCGAGCAGCTGACGCAGGCTGGCAGCCCCCTGTTCCGGGTCGCCGTCCATCATGCTGAGGTAGTTCAATTGCAGTTGGCTGATCAACCGCCAGGTGATCATGCCTTCGGCCAGCGCCGGGCGCGGCGGCGTCGGGCCTTTTTTCAGCGACACCTGTTTGATCGGGATCGAGTCCGGCATCACGAAATTGCCCTGATCCTGCTGCAACAGCATCAGCGGCAGATCGCGACTGGTACACAGCACGTCGGCGGTGAGGTATTTCAGGTCGCTGTGCCACGGTGACTGCCGTTCATCCACCAGCGAGACGAACACTTCCGAGCCGACATAGCCGGTGCGGGTGCCGTAGCGACGGGCGTGTTCGGACAACGTGCGCTGTTCGCGCCGCAGTGAAAAGTAGGCGCCGTAGTTGCCGTCATCCGCGCTCAGGGTGCTGTAAAACGGCCGGAATTCCTGCTCATAGCGTTTTTCGCTGGCGCTGCCACCGAGCCGCTGAACAGAGAACACCTCATAATCAAGCGGACGAATGTTATCGACCACCAGATGATATTCATGGCTTTTTTCGCTGACCGTGATGCGTTCGGCGACCTTGGGGAACAGATTAATCACCGGCGTGCAGTGCAACGCCAAATGGGCGACGTCGATTACCCGCTCCAGTGCCGCATCCTGACGGTCAAGCAGCACCAGGATCTCAAACTGCCGCAGCGTTTTTTTGCCTTCGCGTACGCTTTGCAACAGTGGGCGTATGCCATTGACGCTGAAGAACTGAAAGCGCGCCGGAAAGGCAAAATACTCCTGCAGCAGGCGATAGCCTTCAAAATTGCGCAGATCGTTCGGCAGCAGTGCCTGATCGGCGGCGAAGCCTTCCTGTCGCAACCCGTCCAGCGCCAGCACCCGCCGCTGCGGTTGCGCTTCCACCGTCTGGCAAATCAGCCCGACGCTGTGCTGCATCAGCAGTTCCAGCAGTTGCTGTGCCTGCAAGTCCGGGCCGGAGAGATAAAACATCAACTGGTCCAACTGCAGGTTGTTGAGCGTGACGCTGTCATAGCACTCCAGCCGGATGCGCAGCGCGCTGACGCAGCCACTGTGCTGCAACCCCAGAGCGGCCAGTGGAATATCGGCCGGAATGCCGCCCAGTTCGACGCTTTTCAGCCGTACCGGCTGCAGCGTGACGTCGTGCGCGGTGGTGTAGCTGCAGGTGATGCCACTCTTTTTCAGCGACTGGCTATCCATCATGGTGCCGCGTGGCACGACAAAGCCGTTGCTGATATCGCCCTTGTTGCTGTCGGGTTGCAGCTCGGCAATCGCCATCGATGGCGTTGGCGACAGATAGTTGGGGTAGATGATCTCCAGCAGACGCTGGGAGAAACGCGGAAACTCTGCGTCCATCTTCAGTTGTACGCGCGAGGTGAGAAAGGCAAAGCCTTCCATCAGACGCTCGATATAAGGATCCGCTACGTCGATACCGCGCATGCCAAGGCGGCCTGCCACTTTGGGATATTGCTCGGCGAACTCTGCGCCCATCTCACGCAGATAGGCCAGCTCGCGGTTGTAATAGTCTAAAAGTTTACTGTCCATCGGCTTACCCTATGTCTTTCAGATCGAAGTGGCCGTTCTCCAGGTCCACGTCGGTACGGAACAGAAACTCCAGCGGATAGGGCACGCACCACAGGCGCCCCTTGATTTCAATCGACAATACGTTGTGCAGCTCCAGCGAGCCGGTATCTGAAATGCAGCGCACCTGCAGCCCTTCGGGCAGGATGCGCGGTTCGAAATTGAGGATGGATTCGGTCAGCGCCAACTGAATATCCTGCCATTCGATGTCTGACATGCGTTTGCCGGCCAGCGAGGCGATGCCGTAGTTCAGGGTTGAACGCCGTACCTGCGGAAAATCGCCCAAATCGAGACTGGCTTCGCTGTTCACGCAGTTAAACAGCCACTGCAGGTCGCGCAGCACCCGGCGGCGCAGTTCGCTGTGCGAGACCAGGTTGCGCACCTGAGCTTCCTTTTTTTTCTGTGGTTCGTCGTCAGTCAGCATGTCGAGCAGCACCGGCTGCATTTTGTCGCGCGAGGTCAGGCGTTCGCTATCCTGGCGGGAGCGATAGCCCTGACGGCGCAGGTCACCATCATCATGTTGGGTTGGCCGCTTGCTGTTCATCGTCAGGCGCTCGCGTTAAAACTCAGGTGGCGCAGGCTGTGTAGCGGGAACTCATCGTTCTCGCTCAGCCAGGTTTTCAGACCCTGACCGGCGTAGTGCGGCCCTTCGCCCAGCGCTTGCCATTCGGTGCGTTTGCCGAGCAACAGCGCATCGTCACTGTTTGCAATCAGGGGATAGCGGACAGGCAGTTGGCAGACCTGCTCGCGACCGTCGTTCAGTCGCACCAGTGCATGGCTCCACACCAGATCAACGGCGCTTTGTGGGGCCTGGAACTGAATTTCCGCAATCTCGGCGAACGGCAGCCAGTAATAGGTGCCGTTCAATGCCAGTTCGCAAACCGGGCCGAGACGACCATCACCGTCGGTCAGCCAATCAAACGCCACGGGTTGTGGCCGTTCAGCCAGGGTCAGTTGCCCGGCACTGGCCGGTGCCGCTTCCAGCGCGTCGTCGCGCAATGCCTGCGCCTGTTCGGTTTCGCCCAGGGCATCGTGGCGCAACGCCTGGATCATGGGTTGCAACCAGGGCTGACTTTGTTGCAGCAGCGCGGGAGGGGCCTCGCCGGCGAACACCGCCTGACGCTGCAGTTCCGCGTTGACCGATTGCATTAACAGCAATGTGGTGGGCTGGGCGATGGGCTTCAATGCCTGCCAGGATTTCAGCTGCGCATTGGCGCGCTGCCAGTTGCCGGCCAGACACAGCAGTTGCACCAGAGCGGCACGCAGATCGGCATCCGCCGGTCGCGCTTTGATTTCATTTTCCACTGCGCCGATAGCGGCGCTGACCGTGCCGCCTTGCAACATGTTTGTTAATGATTTCACAGGGCTTTCCTTAATAATCAGTGAGTGGCGTTGTTAACCGTCAGGTAGCTGCCACTGGCAGGGTCAAGACGATCGTCGGCCAGCTTTTCCACCAGCTTGAAGTTCAGCGGCGTGGCCGGGCTGGCAAGCAGTGGCTGCCAGGCGCGCTGTGCCTGCTCAATACGTTGTTTGACTTTGGCGGTGTCTGCGGCTTCTGCACGCGGCATTTCGACGATCACTTCGCCGTTAAATGACCAGGCGTGAAGCTGCGGGGCGAAAGGTAACAGCGCGAAACTGCCCGGTGCCTGCGGGTTGGCACCGAGGACTAGCCGCTGCACGTTGGCGCTGATCACGTTCAAGGGGTGTTCACCCACGTTGATCTTCACCAGCGGATAGCCCTGATAGAACGACAATGCCGGCGAGGCGGTTTTGCCATCTTGCTGTAGCGTGACGCTGCTGCTGCCGTTTAACCAGCCGTCATCACCACAACGCAGGGCGTCGCCACTCGGGATAAACAGCGCGCTGCCGTTGGCTTCTTCGCTCCAGTAGGTGCGGAAATGGCAGCCCTGCGGCAGGTCAAACTTGGGCACCGGCGTGCTGTCTGCCTGCGGCGAGGTGACCGCCACGGCGGCGGGGATCACCGGCGTTGGGGGTTCAGCCGGTTCGACGGCCTGCTGTTTGTGTACCGGCTTCCAGCCCCGTGCCTTGCTGGCTTCGCCGGACGCCAGTTTTTCACCGCGTTTGTCGGTCAGTGTCCAGGGGAGTTGGCTGGCTTTGGCACACTGCTTTGCCAACAGATTGCCAACCCGTGGCAGGAAGTCGTCCAGCACTGCGGGATCTTTGCTCTGTGCCGAAACGATGCGCAGCGGGATGGTTTTGCCGCACCAGCTTGCTGGTTGGCTGTTTTTGACGCCATCGATAAACACTTCCAGCTTCTGGCTGGGGGAGTAGACCAAGCGATAATTCGCCGCCTGCGCGGCCGGTATCGCCATCAGGGCGATAAATCCGGGCATCCAGTATTTCATAGGTAACCTTGCTGTGAATTTGTACCTGACTCAGTCGCGGGACAGAAACCGCTCCGCATCCGCCAGAGAATGCAGCAGGGTGGTTTCCTGCGGTGAGCCAATCCAGACGGCGATAGCGCTGTAGTTATCGCTGTTATTATTTTTCTTCCATGCCTGCTCCATCAGGGCAATCCACTCGCTGGGGGAGTTGACCATATGTAGCGATTGTTCCAGTTCAGACTGGCTAAAGCTGTGCCAAAAACCGTCGGTACACAGCAGGAAAACGTCGCCGTCTTCCAGTTGCAACACGTCGCTGTAACTGGCGTCGCGTTCTTCATTCAGGCCCAGGGCGAAATACAGCAGGTTGCTGTTGATGCCGCTGGTTTGGTAGCCGGCGTCCTGCATTTGCTGGATCAGGCTGTGGTCGGTGGTCACCGAATGCAGGTAGCCGCGCCGGAACAGGTACAAACGGCTGTCACCGGCGTGCGCCCAGTAAGCCAGTTGGTAATCGCGATCGATAAACAGGCTGACCAGCGTGGTGCCCATCTTGCCGTATTCGTCCGACTGCCGTTGCTGCTGGTGGATGGCGGCATTGGCACTGGCAATGTGTTGGCGAATGCTCTGGGCATTGAGATGTTTTTCACCGTCGAAGTTTTGCAGGATGGTGTCGTGTGCCAGTTTGGCGGCAACGTCCCCACCGGGAAAACCGGCGATGCCGTCACAGACCACGAAACAGGCGGCGCGGTTACCGACCACTTCACCGGTCTGATCCTGATTAGAGGCGCGGCCGCCCTGATTGGAGGTAGAGGCTATAGTGATATTCATTACGCGTCCGGTTGGGTCTGTGAGTCTTTATATTGATTCACTTCAACGTCATAGGCGTGCAGGAAGGCTTCGCCGAACAGGGTGTGAAAGTCGTCTTCGATTTCGCCGGAGGTCTGCTGATAACTTTTCACGAAGTAATCCCACAGCGCCGCCTTGCGGCTGGCCGGCAGGGACAGACGAGGTGCCGCACCTTCCTTGCGCGCCTCCTCTTCGAGGCGATCCGGATTGAACGACTGCAGCATGGCGGCGATGATGGCGCGAATACCGGCGATCATGCCTAACTGGTGTGCCTGCAGGTCGATCAGTGCGTCGCGTACCGCCTGTTCCGGCGGCATAAACCCCGGCATTTTGCTGCCGAACATCTGCATCAATACCGTTTTGCCCGAGGGCAGCAGTTTGAACGGGTTATTGGCCTCGTCGAGGATCATGGTCATCTCGGCCTTCACACCGCGCTTAAGGATTGAGCGGGAAGAGAGCAGGGCGACGGTCCCCTGAGAAAACAGGCTCAGCAGCCGACCGGCCTGGCGGAGCTGTTGCTCATCAAAGTGCGGCTGTGGCTGCAGGTCATCCAGACCCACCCCCTGCAGTAATGCGGCTAACAGTGGGCCTTCCAACCGCTCACCCGCAGGTGCGCTACCGTTTTGGGCACGCGCAGTCTGATAGGCAATCGGATCGATACCCAGGCGGTTGGCCGGGCGTGGACGCGGTTGCGGTGAGGGCGGTGGGGTTGAAGGCGAAAACTGTGGCTCAGGTTGCGGCGCGGCTTTGGGTTGCGGTGCTTCCACCGGGGCAGCCATCACCGGTTGCTGTAATGGGGACGCCGGTGGTGGCACCGCAGCCGGAGGCTCTGGCTGTGCCAGGGGGACAGCGCTGCCCATCAGCAGGCCGAGCGGATCGTTGCTGTTCAACGCGTCCGGCGACGTGGGGGCAGAAGAACCGCCAAACAGCGCCAGCGGATCGAGCTCCTGGGCATTTTTTTCCGCCTCAGCGGGTTTGATCGGCGCAGCCTGGCTGGTGGTCGGGCGTTGTTCGGCCAACAGCGCACTTGGGGTGGTATCGGCCAAAATAGGATCGCGCTCGAAGGTGGTGTCGGTGTTGAACAACATTGCCGGATCGGTTTGCTGCGACTGCAGTTGACGTAGTTCGACGTCGCCCGCCAACTGCGCCAGCGGATCGGCCGGGTTCATCTCAGGCTCCGGCGTTTCCAGCAGCGGATGGCTGTCCTGATTAATGACCGGTGCCGGGGGCGCAGTCACCGCCGTGGCTGGCGTGAACTCTTCTACCAGGCTGTCCCAGATCTCATTCGGGATGGGGGCTGCCGCTTTCTCTTTGGCAGCCGGCGTAGTGACTGGCGCGGTGTCGGCGGTTTTAATTGCCGGCTGAGCCTGTGGCGCAGCCGCTTGCTGTAAGGAGCTGACCTGGATCTGGTAATCGTCGATACCGAGAATGTCACCATCCTGCAGCTCCACCTGACGGCCGCGCTCCAGGGGAATATCGTTCAGCAACACGCGGGTGACGTTGCCACGGTTGGTTACGCGGCATTCGCCATCAGCAGAAATATGTACGATCGCCTGCAACCGGGAGATGGCACGCTCTTCGTCCGGCAATACCAGGTTGTTGTCCACGCTACGGCCAATGGTGCCGCCGGGCGGCAGAAAGTCGCAGCTGCTCTGTGGCGGAACCTGGCCACTTTTATTTTTGACAATAGAAAATCGCATAAGGCATTCCTGCTGATTAGGATATATTGCAGTTAATTATTATTTCGGTGTCTGGTTTGCCAAAATTGGCGGTTATTTTGGTAAGCCGGTTGGCATGCGGTTTTTTATTTTGTGACTGACTTTTTATTTTAATATTAATGGCGAGATGACTGCAGGCACGAATAGCCCGATTTACTAATGAGAGGGTATAAATAGCCCCCGGCCGGAACCGGGGGAAACAGATTAAGCTTCGCGGTTTTCCTTGATATTCCAGCCTGCGCTGCTTTCTGCGCCTTTGCCGCCTTTATCGCTCTGCTCCCAGTATTGCTGTTTCACTTTCGATGCCTGGAAGGAGTAGGTTACGCCCACGGTGTCTTCACCGCCGGCACCGGTGTACTGCACGGCAGTGACCAGCACGTCGTCCAGAGTGATTTTGACGTATTCAACCTGGCTGCCACCGGCTTTACAGACTGACAGTTCAATCTTGGTCAGGTGTTTACCGCTGGAGCAGTGCTTCAGCAGCGCCGGGGTTGATTTGTCGACCAGCGCATTGACATGCAGATCGTTAAAGCAAACCTTACCGGCACCGCCACCACCACCCACGCTCATGTTGCCTGGTTGAGAAGCGCCCCAGGAGAAAGAAGTAATGTCGGTCCAGCCTTTGTGATTTGAATCTTTAGATTCACCGCTGGCACCTTCAACTTTCAGGAACATATCAATAGCCATAGTATCTTCACTCTTTATTAAGGGTTAACAGTAGTATTAACGTTGCGTTGAAAAATTCAGGTAATAGCAGCAGGAATTGAAAATTTGGCAATGCACTACCATTTAATATCCTTGTGCCATGCACCTTATTAAATACCGAATACTATCGGTATTAATTACCGAGCCATCATTAAAAAACGACAATGGCTCAATGCTGATTACTGCGGGTTATCCTGCTGATAACCATCATGGGGATTACCGGCAATGTTTTCACCAGACCCACGGCCTGACTTTCAGCACGTCAGGATGCGTCGTTCTGCTTCAGTGAAGGCAGTTTCGATACCAGACGCAGGGAGACGGTCAAGCCTTCCAATTGGTAATGTGGGCGCAGGAAGAACTTGGCGCTGTAGTAGCCCGGGTTGTCTTCGATCTCTTCCACCTGAACTTCCGCAGCGGCCAGCGGTTTGCGCGACTTGGTTTCCTGCGAGGAGTTGGCCGGATCGCCATCCACGTAGTTCATGATCCAGTCGTTTAACCAGCGTTCCATATCGTCGCGCTCGCGGAAAGAACCGATCTTGTCACGGACGATGCATTTCAGGTAATGCGCGAAGCGGCAGCAGGCGAACAGATAAGGCAGACGGGCGGAGAGCTGAGCATTGGCAGATGCATCGGCGTCGTAGTATTCGGCCGGCTTTTGCAGCGACTGGGCACCGATAAAGGCGGCAAAGTCGGAGTTTTTCCGGTGTACCAACGGCATGAAGCCGTTCTTGGCCAACTCGGCCTCGCGACGATCGCTGATGGCGATCTCGGTCGGGCACTTCATGTCCACGCCACCGTCGTCGCTCGGGAAGGTGTGGCACGGCAGGTTCTCTACCGCACCGCCAGACTCCACCCCACGGATCGCGGTACACCAGCCGAACTCTTTGAACGAGCGGTTGATGTTGGCGGCCATGGCGTAGGCGGCGTTGGTCCAGGTGTAGTTACCGTGGTTCGCGCCGTCGGTTTCTTCCTCAAAGTCGAACTCGTCAACCGGATTGGTTCGGATGCCATACGGCAGGCGCGCCAGGAATCGCGGCATTACCAGGCCCAGATAGCGGGCATCTTCCGATTCACGCAGGCTGCGCCAGGCGGCGTATTCGGTATTTTGGAAGATTTTGGTCAAATCGCGTGGGTTGGACAGCTCCTGCCAGGATTCCATCTGCATCACGCTCGGTGCGGTACCGGCGATGAAGGGGCAGTGGGAGGCGGCGCTGATTTTCGCCATCTCACCCAGCAACTCTACGTCCTGTGGGCTGTGGTCGAAGTAGTAATCGCCCACCAGGCAACCGAAGGGTTCGCCGCCGAACTGGCCGTACTCTTCCTCGTACACTTTCTTGAAGATGGGGCTCTGGTCCCAGCCCACACCTTTATGGCGCTTCAGCGTGCGGCCCAGCTCCTGCTTGGAAATGCTCATAAAGCGGATTTTCAGCATTTCGTCGGTTTCGGAGTTGTTGACCAGATAGTGCAGGCCATGCCAGGCGCCTTCCAGCTTCTGGAATTCGGCGTGGTGGATAATCTGGTTAACCTGTTGCGACAGTTTTTCGTCTATTTCGGCGATCAGCGCCTGAATGGTGCGATAGGCGTCAGAGGAGACCGTCACGGTGTTTTCCAGCGCCTGCTGCGCCAGAGTTTTTACCGCATTTTCCACCGCTTCCTTGGCCTGATCGGTCTTGGGGCGAAACTCTTTGTTCAGCAGCGCGCTGAATTCATCGCTGGAGAAAGCTTCGCTGGTCTGCAGCGCTTTTTGTTGCTGAGGCGAGTTGCTCATCGATTAGTCCTCACGCTGATTGTTGTCGTCCGTGGTGGCCGGTTTCGGCGCATCGGTCAGGGATTGCAGTAAGGCCGGGTTTTGCAGGATTTTGGAGATCAGTTCTTCAGCGCCGTTTTTACCGTCCATATAAGACAACAGGTTGGAAAGTTGGGTGCGGGCGTCCAGCAGGTTGTCCAGCGCGTCCACCTTGCGGGCAATCGCCGCAGGGGAGAAGTCTTCCATGCTTTCAAACGTCAGATCGATATTCAGTTTGCCTTCGCCGGTCAGGGTGTTGTCGACCTGATAGGCAACGCGCGGTTTCAGCGATTTCATGCGTTCATCGAAGTTGTCGATGTCGATCTCCAGGAACTTGCGCTCATCAACGCTCGCCTGTGGATCAACCGATTTCCCCACCAGGTCTGCCATCACGCCCATCACGAACGGCAACTGGATTTTGCGCTCTGCGCCATAAATTTCGACATCGTATTCAATCTGTACGCGCGGTGCGCGGTTGCGGGCGATAAATTTCTGCCCGCTACGGGATTTCGAGTTTGGCATGATTTACTCCATCTAATGGCGATTGGGAACGCGCCTCTTCCGGCTTGGAGAGTCAGGTTCAAATGCGGTTATGAGTATCGTTAAGAGAACAAAGGGGTCGGCGGCTAGTTGTTCTCCTCGTTATCGGGGCGACCTAGAATGGTCTCCAGTTGGTTAAGACCATCGGGTGCCAAATCACGGATTATTTGCATAAAGTCCAGTGCAATCAGCCGCTGTACCCGGTCGATCATCAGCGGCGCCGGGTGGCTGGGCTCATGAAGACGGAAATAGTGTTTTACCTTGTCCAGCATCAGTTGGGCGTCGTCGCGTGACTGAATTTGCGCACTGCGCCAGTTGAGCGTGGTGGCCGGGGCCGCTGCGGCAGCGCTGGTCGGTGGTTCGGCGGCGTCATTTGGCTGTTCGGGTGACTCGCTGACCGGGGTGCTGTCCTGGCCGAACTGAGCGACCAGGGCGAAAATTTTTGTCAGGTTGTGCATTTCCGGCAGGGCGCTTTCGCCTAAATGGCGAGTGACCGTAGTACGGATGGCTGCGAGGGTTTCGGCGATGCGTATCACCAATTGCGCCTCCGGGCGCTCCGGCTGAGACAGTTCATCCTGCAGGCGCGCACGGCCGCCAGGAAAGGTCGGGCACTCGAGCTTACTGCCGTCGAGCAATGCTCCAGCGTCGCGCAGCGAGATTTCACCGGTAGCCCCTTTCAGCAGCGGCGCGGCGCGCACGCTGGTGGTCAGCGCGGCCTTGTCGCCGAGATCGGCCAGCACGTTGATGCGAAACAGCGGGTCAGCCTCGCCGTCGAACTCCAGCAACGGCAGCAGCGTGTCCCAGTAGCGCTCCAGCGCCTGGTGGATCAGCATCAGACCGTCGGCGTAACCTTGCAATCCGCGCAGTTGCGTCCAGGCGCGGGTCAGGCACAGCATCACCCGTAAATCTTTGGTACGCATCAGCAACGTGGTCGCGAGCCGTTCCACCTGCACCCAGTCCGGTGCTTCTGCCGGAATGATAGTGCTGCCGAACTGCTGCTCGCTCTTACCGGTCGCAGCCTGCTCCATCGCCAGAAAATCGGTGTCATATTCCAGGTTTTCGCCGCAGGGATTTTCTGCGTCAACCGGGGCTAACAGGGTGTCGATAGCCATAAAATTTCCTTCAACAGGCGAGATTAATCAAACATCTGCGGATATTGACCGCCACGACCGGGGCGCGCCCAGCCATTGGGTTCAAACAGCAGAGAGAACAGTTGCACGGTAAGGTTACCGCTGTGCACATGGGTATAGAGCGGATGCCCATCGGCCTGATTGGTCCACCAGAAACTGGTGTATTGCGCCGGGTCGAAACAGTCGGCCGCCTGTTGCCAGCCCAGGCCGGGTACGTCTGGATGCTGGAAGCCGATAATCGACAGGATCTCGGAGTCGGCCTCCGCCGGTGGGGTCGGCAGCGCGGGGATTTCCAGCAGCGAACGGTCGAGCTGCTCGGCGGAAAAACCGTTGCGCACGCCATTGAGCAGTCGGTGGCCGAGCTGGTTGTACCATTCCGCCGCCATGTTCAACTGCTGAGTTCGCCAGTCTTGCTGGCAGAACAGGCGTAGGGCGCAGATCGGGTAATGACGTCCCACCCGGTCACGAGCGGGCAACAGGCAGCCCATCTGGACATACTGACTGCCGAGCGTGGCCGGAATGACGAAGTTCCATACTGGCGCATTGCTGAAAGGATTTCCGTTCGGGCCCGGTGGATTGCGCTGCAGATTCACCAGGCCGTTATGGAACCAGTGGGCCCAATTGTTAACCACCATATCCGGCAGACGACGCTGCAGGAAGTCACCGGCGGAAGGGATCTTGCCATACCAGCCAATGCTTGTGGTTGGGATCAGGTCATTGCTCATCATCTTGTCCTTCGGGCCTACGGGCAGGAGAATGCCGGTAACTGGAACGGATTGCGGATACTGTTGGGAGTGAACTCCAGCGTTACGCGGTGGCCATCCAGGTTAAAGGTTGCCTGACGACCGAGGCTGCTGCTGCCGGCGGAAGTCTGCGCCATATCTACCAAACGGTTCAGCGCCCAGGGGCCGCTGGTGACCAGGCTGGCGGTGGATCCGTTGGCCAGCGCCAGCTGCAGGTGCACCTGATTGGTATTACGGGTACCCGGCCAACTGATCACCAGAGGAACCTGCGGCCCGTGGCTGTATTTGAACAGTTGCCCGTCGATATCCAGCGTCAGGTTGAGGATGTCGTTATCCATCCGTACCGGTCGAACGGTCACGCGGTAAGACGGCGTCGCGGTGCCGTTGGCGAAGAAGGCGTCACGAATGCGTTGTGCCTGCTGAAATGAACGCAGGATGCCTTCGCCACCGGGCAGCGTTTTGCCGTCTACGCCGGGAGTGAAACGCCAGTTGGCACGGGTGGTGTCGACCTTGCCCTGCAAATTGTCACGGAAGAAGCTGTCCATCAGCCCGCTGTTCGGCGCAAACATGCGCGCCAAATCGTCAGGCGTCACTTCCTGACGCACCCGGGCGACCAGGGGATAACGCCCGGCAATCGCCTGGCGGCAGAAGCTGCCGACTTCGACGCTGATGCGTTTCTTGACGTTTTCCATCTCTTTGCGTTGCGTGTCGCTGCTGGCACCAATCGCCAGCGACAGCAGCATCTGTTTGAACGGCACCGGTAAACGACCGGACTCGGCCTGCAAGCGCGGGATGATATCGCTGGGCGGTGCCGACATGCCGCTGTTGGCCGCGCCCTGAACCGCGGTCAGGTAGCTGTACAACTCATCAACCTGTTTCAGCACGCTGTCGAACGGGATCGCCTTGTTGCCTTCTCCCTGACTTTGCGCCAGCTCCAGTAATGCGGCGAAATGCGCCATCACCAGTTGTTCCGGCTGGGCTGAGACATCGCCGTCGGCGTTGGCCGGTCGATGGGTGAACAGGGCTTCCAGTTGGTGGTTGGCACTCTGGTTCAGCCGGTCTTCGGTTTTATCCAGCAGCGAACGGGAGTCAGCAGTGCTTTTCTCGTCGCGCAGGGTGACATTCTTGCTGACGTTAACCAGCAGGTTACGCATCGGCGAAGGGTTGCCTGACAACAAGCGTGCGCTGCTGATGCGCTGACTCAGGTTTCCGATATTGGCCAACTGAATATCACCCAGCAGTTCATCCCAGGCGCTGATAAAGTCCTGCATGTACAGTTGGCGAATGGTTTTGATCAAATCGGCGTTTTTCTGATCCGGGGTTTTGCTGTTCAGTACCCAAACATCTTCCTGGCGCAGGGTATCGGTCACCGGATCAATATTGTCGTTGAAGGTTTTCCAATAGCCCCGTGAGGTAAACAGGCCCGGCACCCCGTCGGTCACCGGCTTGCCGCTTTTGCGCGAAAAGGCCAGTTCGGTCTGCGGGCCGGCCAGGTCAACCAGGCTGACAGGTTTAATCTCGGTTTGCTTGAGCAGCAGGCGTTTCAGGCGGCCGTACACCCGCTGCGACAGGGGAGCACGGTTTAGCGCGGCCTGGGCCTGTTCCACCATAGGTTCATCTTTGGCGTAAGGCGAAGCCTGGATCTGTTCGTCGAGCAGTTGGCTCAGGTGCCATTCAATCTGCTGCAGCTGCTTCTGGGTGCTGCCCTGCGGCAGGTTGCGTTGCAGGTTGAGCATGACCCAGGCGCGCAGGAATTTGCCGTCATACTGTTTCGGCAGATACAGCATCTGGTAGGCCTTCAGTGCTTCGTAGCTAAAATCGGCATCGCCGTGGTTGTCGTTGCGCAGCGTCGTGGCGATCTGCTGTGCCACCTGTGGCAGCAGCAACTCCTTTAGCGCTTTCTGATACAGCGAGTCGCTGGCATCACTGACCTGATCGCCACGGTACAGCCCCATGCGATAGGTGAACGGGGGATCTTCCAGCGAGAAGTTCTGACTGTCCGGCAAATGCAGCACGCTGTTGAGGAACGGCAGCAGCGAAAGCATATCGCCATTGCCCAACTGCGTCAGACCCAGCCCCTGGCGTTCTACGCCGGGTACCTTGGCGGCCACTTCAGCCAGATAAGCCTTGTTGTTGCTGTAGCTGGTGAACCAGAAAATCGCCAGGATCGCCAGGCAGGCCGCCAGCAGGATATAGCCCGCCCAATGCACAGCGCGGTTACGGTATTCCCACCAGCGGTTACTGCCCGCCAATCCGGACTCCTGGAAAATCACCGATTCCAGCGTGTCTTTCAGGAAGAAGCTTTGGCCCTTGCCAGCCGGGATGGGTGCGGCCGGATCCACATGGTTCCAGGCCGGGTTGGCGTGTGGTTGGCTGCTCGCCGTTGGCAATTGCAGGTAACGGTTCAGTTCGCCCATCACCCGATCGAACGGCAGACCTTCCTGGGTGCCGCTGGTGAAGTAAATACCGCGCGGGGTGAAGCGGGTTTCAAAACTGGAGGTGGCAAACACCTGTTCCAGATACTGGCCCAGCAGCGGACGCAGGGCCGCGAATTCCTGCGGGAACAGGTAGCTTTCAGCCCGCTGGCGGCCATCATGTTCAACCAGCAAGGTCTCAGGCAGCGCGGCATCCAGTCGCTGCTGCAGCAAAGCATACTGTTGTTCGAAGGTGGCATTCAGATTGAAATCTGGCTGACGCGATGCCTCATAGGGGAAGGTGAACCCCCAGATTTGCTCGCGCTGCGCTTTATCAAAGCCGTTGAAATAGGCCATAAAGCCATTAAGCAGGTCGGTCTTGGTGACCAACACATAAACCGGGAAATGGATCCCCAACTGTTCATGCAGCTCAATCAGGCGTTTACGCAGCGAGCTGGCCTGCGCGGCGCGGGCTTCGCTACTTTCGCTCAACAAATCGGCGATGCTGATGGTCACCATCACGCCGTTGATCGGCTGACGGGTACGGTATTTTTTCAGCAGGCCGACGAAGCTTTTCCACTCGTCGGCGTCTTCCTCGCGCTGGCTTTCCTGAGTGGTATAACGACCCGCGGTATCAAGCAGTACGGCGTCATTGGTGAACCACCAGTCGCAGTTACGGGTACCGCCCACACCGCGCAGGGCGGACTTGCCGAAGCGATCCGCCAGCGGAAAATGCAGGCCGGAGTTGACCAGCGCGGTGGTTTTACCGGCACCCGGCGCACCGATGATCACATACCACGGCAGTTGGTAGAGATATTGGCTGCTGAAGTGGGTCATCCAGCGGTGTTTGCTGTCCCCCTGACCCGGTGCGAAGCGGGCTTTCTTCAACAATTGCGCCGCTTCATCAAAGCGCTGGGCCAGCTGCTCATCCTGTTTGGCTACCGGCTTGCCGTTTTCAGCCGGGACTTCTTCGGCGGCACGCAGGTTACTCAGCAGGCGGCGGTTGAACCAGGCACTGTAGATGCGTGGAATAATGCGGCACAGGAACCAGATCAGATAGATAGCGCCGATGGTTAACTGGCGGTTGAGTGCCGGCTCCAGCGGCCGATAATCGCCGATAGCCACCAACGGGCCGATCATCCAGATGATGAACGCCAGCGCAGTAATGCCGGCAAAGCCCCATAACAGGCGGCTGGTGATGATGGAGAATAACGTACTGAGCATTACTTTCCGTTTCCTTGCGGCAAGCCGTTGATTTCCGCCTGGGTATTTTCTGGCGCAACCAACAGCGTAATTTCTACCCGGCGATTCAGCGCGCGGTTCACTTTGCTATTGTTCGGTGCGACCGGGTTGCTTTCACCGCGGCCTTCCGCCTTCACCCGTTGCGGGTTGTCGAGGTGTTTCTGCAGTTGGGCGCTGACCGCGTCGGCGCGTGCCAGCGACAACTCCCAGTTGGAAGCGAAGCGTGCGCTGCGGATCGGCAGATTATCGCTGTAGCCGGTGACCAGGATCTTGCCGCTGACGCCGTTCATCGCCGCGGCAATGCGGTCAATGACCGGGATATAGTTGCCGCGCACCGTCGTTGCGGCGGAGTCGAACAGGCCATCCCCTTTCAGGATCACCACGCTCTGCTGAGCTTCGTCACGCACCACCACCAGACCTTCGGCAATTTCTTTGCGCAGGAAGCTTTTCAGGCTCAGCGTCGGTGGTGCCGCCGGTGCCGGATTGCTGATGGCAACCTGTGGCAGGTTGGTCTGATAAATAGCTGCCAGCACCGGACTGGTGCTGTCGCCCAGCCGCCAGTTGAGGCCGATAAACAGCAACGACGCCAGAAAACCGGTCAGTGCTACGCAGGCCCATAATGGCACCAGAGGGCGCCACAATTTTTGCTGTACCGGCAGATCCAGTGCGTTGGGGGACAGGGGTGGGGCGTAACCGCCGCGTACCGAGCGGATCAGTTGCAGCAGGCGTTGCTTCATGGTTTCCAACTGCGAGCGGCCGTTCTCCATCACTCGATAGCGGCCTTCGAACCCCAGCAGCAGGCAGAAGTTAATCAGTTCCAGCAGTTGGATGTGTTCGCGTGGGCTTTGCGACAGCTTGGCCAGCAGTTGGAAGAACTTCTCTCCGCCCCAGGTTTCGTTGTGGAAAGTGACCAACAGCCCGCTGCCGGACCAGACGCTGCTGCTGCCCCAGGGCGTTAGCGCGGCGGCTTCGTCCAGCGCGGTACACAGGCAATAACGTGCGCCGATAATCACTTCATACGGCAGGTTGGCGCGCTGACCCTGGAGTTCGAAGTGGCGAACTTTATCGATCAGTTGCTGGCGCAGCTGCGCCGGATTGGCGTGGGTGGCCGATTGGCGGATTTGCGAAATGGCGTTCAGCAAAGGGTTCGCGGCTTCTACCAACG
This sequence comes from Serratia sp. BIGb0163, assembly GCF_024809935.1. Taxonomy (NCBI): domain Bacteria; kingdom Pseudomonadati; phylum Pseudomonadota; class Gammaproteobacteria; order Enterobacterales; family Yersiniaceae; genus Serratia; species Serratia sp. BIGb0163. The sequence goes on along the minus strand of NZ_JANUDZ010000001.1, from coordinate 1,993,415 downwards.
GGTTGCCTGCCGGCGTCATGTTATTTTCCTGAGTCATAGGTTACCGGTCCGTATGGCTGCGAATCGCCCAGAATTCCATATCCAGACCCGGGAAGTCGCCGGCCAGGTGCAGAGCGAAGGCGCTGGATTTTTCCATCTGCTTCCACAGGTCACTGCCTTTTTCCAATTCGAAATAGGTATAACCCGCGTGATAGGGGATCTGGCGTGGTGCCGCCGGCATGGTGCGCAGCCCGATGCCTGGCAGTTGCAACTGCACCAGATCGCGAATACGCGTTACCGGGGCAATCTTCATTTGCGCCGGGAAGTGAGTCAGCAGCACTTCGGCGGCGACATCGGCACGTACCGCCAGCACGAAACCGAAGTCGCGCATCATTTTGGTGTCTTGTACGGTGGCAATGTTCAGACCATGCGAGCGTTCGACCAGCGTCAGTTGGATGGCGTTGTCTTCCAGCACCACCGACAGCCCCTGGCGCAGCAACAGCATCAATTTGCCGAAACACAGCGCCAGGTTGTCATGGTCATACACCGGCAGCCGGGCTTCCGGTGTGCGCTGCGCCGAGAAGCTGGCTAGCTCGGTGGCGAACTGCAGCCAGTCGGCGAACAGGCGTTCCGGGTGCAGGTGATCGAGATGGTAAGCGTGGCTCACCTGGCCGAGATGGCGGTTAATCAGTTGCAACAGCATGAAATCGACCATCTCGGAACTGCCGCCGCGCCCCGGTTGCAGCAGGCGCTGACTCATCTGCTGGCTACGCTGTTGCAGCAGGCCTTGCAGATCGTTGATAAAGGTCTTCAGCACCGGGCTTCCCTGACAGTTCAGCATCGGCGGAATTTGCACCTGATCGAGACGCAGGCTGGCGTCACCGCGTTTTTCCAGCACCCGGGTTACGCCGAGGGCTGTCCATTCGGCATTGAGTTCGCTTTCCAACATCAGACGCAGACGCAACTGACCAAACTGCAATGCCGCGCTGCCGACCGAAACGGCGTTCAGGTCGTCGACTTCGTTTTCATAGGCCAGATAACGCGCCAGCGCGTCCGGTGCTTCCTGAAAAATCACGTCTTCACGGCCCGCGCGGTAGGTTGGCAATGCCAGAACCACGTTTTCGCCGGTCTTGTTTTCGGCAATGGCCAGCGGAGCAGGCGCCTGTTGGGCGCCGGAAAAACGAAAGGGCGTGCCGTCCGGCATGATGCCACTGGCGGCGTTAAGCGCAATTTTGCCCTGACGCAGCAAGGTTTGATCCAAATCCAGCTGGAGGAAGCCCCAAAAATAACCCTGGTGGGCCTGGCCCCAATTACGCATGTAGTTTTCGAGATAGTTTTCCGCCTGCTGGAAATGATGAGGGCGCAAAAACATCCCTTCAGTCCAGACGACCTTATGAGCATCTTTCATCGTCACACCTATAGTTACTTCGCTTGGCCCTGGCTGCAGGTCAGTCGGGATCTTTCACGGAGTGCAGGCCATTAATGCCTGCCACAATGTGGGCTTCCAGCTCATCCGGTGAGAATTGCCACACCTTGTAGAAATTGGTTTCGGTCGGTTCCGGTAGCGGCAGTGAAATGCGCCAGGCTTTGCCATCGAGGTTCTGATATTCGGCGATGATGCCGATATAACGAGTTTCGAGCGTGCTTTGGCCGCCGAGTTTCTTCCCCCTTTGGCCCGGGGTCAGGAAGAATTGGTCGCTGTCCAGCAGGCTGGCGCCGAGCACGCTTTTGGCATCGCTCTGCAGGCTGAAGAAGTCAGCGTCCATAAATTCCGCATCGGAACGTAGCAGCAGTACCCGAATCTTTATCGGTGCCGGTCGTTGGCCTGCCGCGGCGTTCACCTGGCTGTCGGCATCGAAGACCAGGCTATAACGCGAGGGCACGCTCTTGGCAGAAGACATGCAGCCGTTGAGCACCAATGCGCCCAACAGCAGGAACACTATCCCGCACCAGCGGGAGGTGGTGGGTGTTGTTATCATGGTGAGTCTCGTCAACCAGGGGGAAACTACTGAAGGATCCAGGTGGCAGAACCGCTGTCTTTACAGGCTTTGCTGTCACCGCCGACTTTCACGCAGTCCTGCCGGGTAGCACGATTCCGACGCGGTAAATCTTTACGCAGCGTCGATTTGTAGCGCGAAACCGGTACGCCGGCGTTGGCCTGGATGTAGCCCATCAGGTTTCCACCTTCGGCCTCGGTGATCGCCAGCCAATTGTTTTCGACTTCCCCCAGCACATAAAACGCGGCGGCATTGTCCAGGCTGCCGACGGCGCTGCCGCTGTAACCCGGGCTACTCATGATGCTGGCCGCATACAGGCTGCGGTATTCCTTGCCGATAGGTTTGAACCGTTGCGGGGCCTTGATGGCTGCGCGGTGCTGAAGTTTTACGCCGTCCACTTCACTGCTGATCATGGCGTTGATATCGAGAGCCGGCGGCGGCGGTGGCGGGGTGGAACAACCGGCAAGCGTCAGGGCGGTTAGCAGCGTTAGGGCAATCCGTGTTTTCACAATATCCTCTTTGATCTTTTTATGGGCAGAAATGACATGAAGGGCTGTGTAATAAAAACGTCTATTTCAGGGGGCAAACAGCAATATCTCTGACCGACTGGGCGCGGTGTAGATGCCCAATGCAGTCGTGGAGTTTTGCAGATGGAGATTGGCTTTGAGAATGACGGGCTGAGGACGCCACTGTGTAAGCCGTAGCTCCTCGCTGGCGAGTTGCCGTAGTTCAGGCTCAGGGCGCAGACGCGGGGAAACCCCCATGTCGGTTTGCACCAAAATGGAGACATCCGGGTGATGTTGTTCCTGCCGGTGGCAAGAACGATAAGGCACGCTTGGACGCAATGTTTTTATGAGTTTCATTGTGTGTGTCAGGCTTCCTGTAGATATCAGCGAACAGTTGGCTGTATCGCTCAAAAACAATCCCGTTTTTCGGTTTAATAGATATCAGGCTACTTCACAATCTTGATGTTTTGGCTGCTTGTACGTCGTGGTTTTGTAGGGGCGGTGGTCAGGTTTTCAAGACTCAAAAATCCCAGTGAATCTCCCCTCCCGGAAGGTTCTTAAACCGTGGCTAAACAGGGTGGAGGGAATTGAGTAATGATAAGTTAATTCGTACTATCCCTGGCTTTAGGCATGGCTACCGCACGAGAGTTGACGCGCGATCCCGATAGCGTATTTGTCACGATTTGAGACATGGGCTGACGAAAAATTTAACAAAGTTTACATATAAACAGAGAATCTGCAGTCTACAATAGCCCTGAAAATTTGCAAAATAACCTTCTGGATCAATGTTTAATTCGTTATCTTACTCACGTTTTGTTTTTAATGCATATAAAACATGGTGTTATGTGTTAATGGTTTTGGTGTGTGTTTTTGATGGTTCATTGGTAATACCATGAAATAATTATGTAACACTTAAGCCAATGTACTTAAATAACAACTATTTTTTAACGAAAAAAAAGTGACAGGCTGTTTTATGTGCTTACCATTTGCAGGGTAAAGATGATCACATATATAAATAAGTGGAATGTAATTTAGGAGGATTCCTATTTGTCTGGACGCGAAGCCACTCGCGCTGGGGCGCCTGGCTTGGTTGTTAAAACAGCAGAGTGGATGATTAACGGTGAAAAGAAGGAAGATTTAGCTGACTGAGAGTGTCGCATAACCATGCCAGCGCAGGGTCGCGTTTAACCTGTCGGCCGGCGACACATTCGATAGGGAAGGCAGGCATAGCCAATTCACTGGGGAGCGGCAGGAACTGAATTCGTGAAGGATCGGCAAATTGCCGGGCAACGCTGGTGGCAAGGGTGGCTATCAGATCGCTATCCGCCACCACGGCAGGCAGCGCGATAATATGTGAAAACGTCGCGGCGACCCGCCGCGCCAGCCCCATTTCAGTCAACCTCTGATCGATGATCCCGCGTGCCGAACCGTCGTCCGACGGTGCATAAAGCGCATGGGGCAGGCCAATGTATTGCTGCAAACTCCAGCTTTCGGCCGCTATCTGTGGGTGATGTCGGCTGGCGATACAGGTGAAACTCTCGTTAAATAACGGCTGCACCAGCATGCCTTCCGGCACTTCAATATGCCCGCCCAGGGCGACATCTATCTCTCCACGTTCAAGCTGTTGCACCACCGTACGCCGATCCAGCCGTGATACGCGGATATCAATACCGGGCGCAGCCTGACGCAGCCGACTGATGATGGTGGGTAACAGCGTGATATCCGCATAATCACCGGCTGCCAGCCTAAAACGGCGCTGGCTGGCCGTTGCCGGATCGAAAAGGGTCCGCGGCGTTAACGCCTGATGGATCTGTTCCAACACCGGTTGTATCTGCAGCATCAGTTGGTGAGCACGGGCGGTGGGCAGCATGCCGCCGCCGCTGCGGACGAACAATGGATCGTCAAACAGGGTACGAAGTCGGGCCAGCGCATTACTTACCGAGGGTTGAGCGCGGTTCAGGCGTTGGCCGGCGACGGTGACATTACGCGTTTGGTACAACGCCTCAAACACCACCAGAAGATTGAGATCGACGTTGGATAAATTCATATTATGAATACTCTATATACAGATAATCCATTTCCAGAATCATACCGCGTTGTTTAGGCTGAGAGCACGCTGATTCAATAACAACATAGGTGTGGCGATGGACAGGGTATTAGTGACGGGTATAGAGCCGTTTGACGGCGACGCGATTAATCCTTCATGGCAGGTCGCGCAAGCTCTGGCCGGGGAACAGGTGGCGGGTGCGGAGGTGGTGGTACGTCAATTGGCTTGCGTGCTGGGTTTGTCCAGCCAGCAGCTCATTGCCGCGATTGAAGAGTTGCGCCCAAAGGTGGTTATCTGTCTGGGGCTGGCGGGTGGGCGCGGAGAAATCTCCATTGAGCGGGTGGCCATCAACCTGATCGATGCCCGTATTCCTGATAATGCCGGTAAACAACCGATAGATATACCGGTGGTGGAGGGCGGCCCGGTGGGCTATTTTTCCACGCTGCCGGTGAAGGCGATTGTGCATCATCTGCGTCAGTCAGGCATTCCGGCTGTGGTTTCACATACGGCGGGGACCTACAATTGCAACCAGCTTTTTTATGGCCTGAGTCACCATATCGCCAGCCATAATCTGGCGATCAAGGGCGGTTTTATCCACATTCCTTACAGCCATGAGCTGGCGGTCAATCATCCGGGAAAACCAAGTATGGCGTTAGCGACGATGGTCGCGGCGGTGCGCAGTATTGTGCATACCGCGCTGACGGTGGGGGAAGATTTAACCATCACCGGGGGAGCGCTGCATTGAGGTGCCGGTAAAGTGCTCAGTGTTTCATGGTAGGGGCGCCGCATGCTGCGCCCGCTAGCCTATCAATGGGTTAAATCGGGTCGAACTCATTTTCGACCCGTAGCGGTTTTAGCGTTATTCGTCGCCGACGCGGATCACCAGCTTGCCGAAGTTCTTGCCGTGCAGCAGGCCGATCAACGCCTGTGGCGCATTCTCCAGTCCGTCGACCAGATCTTCGCGGAATTTGATTTTCCCTTGCTCGACCCATTCGCCCATCTGCTGCAGGAATTCGCCAAAGCCTTCTGCATAGTCATCAAAAATAATGAAGCCCTGCATGCGGATGCGTTTACGCAGAATCAGCCCCTGCAGCATCGGCAGGCGATCCGGGCCGGCAGGCAAGTCGGTGGCGTTGTAGTGGGCGATAATGCCGCACACCGGAATACGCGCCTGGGTATTGAGCAGCGGGATCACTGCATCAAACACCGCACCGCCAACGTTCTCGTAGTAAATGTCGATACCTTGCGGGCAGGCAGCGGCCAGCTGCTCGGCAAAATCAGGCGCCCGGTGATCGACACAGGCATCGAAGCCCAGCTCTTCTACCACATAGCGGCATTTCTCTTTACCGCCGGCCACGCCGACCACGCGGCAACCCTTCAGTTTGGCGACCTGTCCGACGACCGATCCGACGGCGCCGCTGGCGGCTGCAACCACCAGGGTTTCACCGGGTTTCGGCTGACCAATATCCAACAGGCCCATATAGGCGGTGAAGCCCGGCATGCCCAGGACGCCGAGCAGGCGGGAAGGGTGTTTCTGGTCCGGACCGAGATTACGCAAGCCACTGCCGTCAGATAAAGCATAATCCTGCCAGCCGTCATAGCCCAACACCCAGTCACCGGCTTTGAAGTCGGGATGCTGTGACGTAACAACACGCGATACCGTGCCGCCAACCATCACTTCACCGATCTCTACCGGTGGCGCGTAAGAAGGGGCATCGCTCATCCGGCCGCGCATGTAGGGATCCAGTGACAGATAGACGGTACGTAACAGTACTTGGCCAGCAGCGGGTTGCGGCGTCGCCACTTTTTCCAGGCGGAAATTGTCTGCGGTAGGCTCACCATGCGGGCGTGAGGCAAGTAAAAAACGGCGGTTGTGTTGCATAGACTGGGACATCAGACATTCCTTATGCGGATGGAATCCCAAGTCTAGTCAATCATTGACCAGAGGAAATAGCCGAATGTGCTCAGCGTTAAAGAGGAATGATCAGTACGTCGATATGACTGGTATTGATAAAGCGTGCTGCAGAGCAGGAAACCTTGTTCATCATGCTGTCGCTATGATTGCCGCAAACCACCAGATCATAGGTCTGCCGATGGCTGGCGTAGTTGAGGCTGTCACCCAACTCGCCGTGGACGATCAACGTATCGGCTATTGGATAATCGGCCCGCAGGCGCAGTTCTTCCATAAACAGCAGCGTTTCTTCCTCCATCAAGGCACGCAGATCGCCCAACATCGGCCCGGCGAAGTTATTGTACATTTCTGGATTGGCGATCATGCTCAGCAGGGTGATTTTGCCGTTGTAGGGGCGCACGATGGAGACGGCTTTTTCAACCAGGCGATGGCTGTCTGCCGCTACGGCGACGGTAACCAAAACGTTTTGATATCCCATCTTCCACTCCTGTTTCCTGTTGTTAGGGTAAAAGGGTAGAACCTGGCGAAACTAATAAATGTGTTTTGTATCACGCGCGTCAATAAATCATGGGGCATTGCCGTTATTTAGCAATAAAAGATCAACAGACACGCGCGCGTAATAAAAAAATTATAGCACCTGCGCCCACAGAGTTTTTGGTACCTTGCCCAAATCGAACAGTTTTCCGGCAACCAGCTCGGCACGACGGTGATCGGCAGCACGATACATGTTGCTGATTTCAATATCATTATCAATGGAATAATTGAGCTTGTCGTACACCTTTTCCACGCTGTCCAAACTGGTGCATTTGCGGAATGTCATCAGGTAATCCAGGGTATCGGTCATGATTAAAATATAGCCTGTTAAGAGTTGTTGTCGGACGAAGAAACATCACCCTGTCATCATGACAGCAGCAAAAGTGTGATGTGCGACCTGAAAAATTAATTTCAAATAAATAAATTTCAATACGGTAATAAATGGCTGCGCGCAAGTTGACCCTGCGCTGCGAATAATAATATGCCCGTGGATTGTCGGCAATGCCTGGCTGTCGATCGGCATACAAAATAGGGAAAGTCTCAGGCTTAAAAAGTCCGGGCGGCAAGGCTGGCGGGCGCCTTTCCCCCGACTTGTGCAAATGCGACATGCCTTGCTCTTGGGATCACAGAGGAGGGGGGATGCCAACCCGAGCTTTTTCATTCCCATTAGTGCCAACCTGACCACTCTTCTTCAGCATGAGTGAGCGACTGCCTGGCTGCAACGTGAAATCCACTGGGTATATATGAAACCCGTATAAAATAAAACGAAACTACGTTTTATTTTATACGGGGGTTTGTAATGACCGAAAAAAATGAAATGAGCTTTCAATCAATTTTAAACGAACGATAAAAAATGATTAAAGTTTTAATTAATACCGCCGATAAATCGTTTTGAGATAATTTTAGCCAAAAAACATCCGAAACCTGCCGCTTTCATTCCCATGATCATGAAACATATGGTTACCTCTGCTTTCTTGTTCACAACCTCAGCGAGACATTGTTAACCTGATTGGATCATTAGCTGAAAATTAAAACAGCCAATGACTCGAATTTTAAGTCAAATCCGAAACCCTAAAACCATATAGTTTACGTGAGTTACTTTTCAATGCGGATAGTTTATTCGTCGGAAAATGGTTATTTATACTGTCTTTATCGGCTACGAGCAGATTTTTGTTCTGTTATTTTAGTTTGGTTATGCTTTTGTTCGAATTGATCTAAAAACGATATTTTTTTGGCTTATATACATTGTTTTTTAGACGTTTTTTTACCTGCGGTGATTTTGCGAGCAAAAATAAGGTCAAAAAAAACACTATAAATGCGATATTTGGCTTAATTATTTTTTATTTTTGTGACGCAGATCACATTGTATTTAAAATTGCCTCTCACTTACATTGTGTGTGCTAATGGTTCGGGGGTAGAGTTGCGCTGCATTAGGAATAATCTTATTAATTTTGTAAAAATAGTTTCACGGTGATTAAACACTGCTGAAGCAAAATGCTGTACATCCATACACGTTGGTTTACGCACGTATCAAATACTGAATGACGGTCCGAATTTAGTGATGTTGAAAAATTTATAACGGTCGTTATTCAGGGATTCATTTGCCAATTTAGGGAACAAACCCAGGTCACGGGCGATAAAAATTATCACCCAGCGTATGTTTTTAAACATAGTCTGTCGGGATGGGGAATATGGGTACGTCTGAATTACTTAAGCATATTTATGACATCAATTTGTCATATTTACTTTTAGCACAGCGTCTGATTAATGATGAAAAAGCATCGGCAATGTTCCGTCTGGGTATCGACGAGACCATGGCTGATGCGCTCGCTCAACTCACGTTGCCACAAATGGTCAAACTGGCTGAGACCAACCAGTTGGTCTGTCAATTCCGTTTTAACGATCACCAGACGATCGAGCGCCTGACGAAAGAGTCGCGCGTGGACGATCTGCAGCAAATCCATACCGGCATTTTGCTATCAAGCCACTTACTGCAAGAACTATCGGCTAAAGACGGTAGTGCGACGAAGAAAAGAGCTTGAAGATGGCAGAGAAAAGTATTGTTCAGGAAGCCAAGGACATTCAGCTGGCAATGGAGCTGATCACGCTGGGCGCCCGTTTGCAGATGCTGGAAAGTGAAACTCAGCTCAGCCGCGGGCGTTTGATCAAACTGTATAAAGAATTGCGCGGCAGTCCACCGCCGAAAGGGATGTTGCCGTTCTCGACCGACTGGTTTATGACCTGGGAACAGAACATCCATTCATCGATGTTTTATAACGCCTACAGTTTCCTGATGAAGAGTGGGCACTGCACTGGCGTTGAGGCGGTGATTAAAGCCTATCGTTTGTATCTGGAACAGTGTCCGCACCAACCGGGAGAACCGCCGTTGTTGGCGTTGACCCGCGCCTGGACACTGGTGCGTTTCGTCGATAGCGGCATGCTGCAGCTCTCGGCCTGCAACTGCTGTGGCGGCACTTTTATCACCCACGCGCACCAGCCGTTGAACAGTTTTGTATGCAGTTTATGCCAGCCCCCATCCCGCGCAGTAAAAAGACGTAAACTTTCGCCGCAACTGGCCGATATTATTCCTCAACTGCTGGACGAGCAGGTTAAACGCGCGATTTGAGCCGGCGACAGCGCCGGTTTATCCAGACTTAAATCGATTTGTGACACGCAAGGTTCGGCATACCGAACCCATCGACGCAGCCCAGACTGCTGCGTCGGTGCGTCTCAAACGCGCGCTTATCCCACCTTCCATCCACATTGTTAATTTAAGGAATGCGTGTGCTAGTTATTTTGGGTTATCTCGTGGTATTGGGTGCGGTCTTTGGGGGCTACCTGATTGTGGGGGGCCATCTGGGCGCGCTTTATCAGCCGGCAGAATTTTTGATTATCGGCGGCGCGGGTATCGGCGCTTTTATCGTGGGCAACAACGGTAAGGCGATAAAATCCACGCTGCGTGCCATCCCCAAGCTGATGCGTCGTTCGAAATACAGTAAAGATTTATATATGGACCTGATGGCGCTGCTCTTCCTGCTGCTGGCCAAATCTCGTCAGCAGGGCATGCTGTCCCTCGAGTTCGATATTGATAATCCGCAAGAAAGTGAAATTTTCTCTAATTATCCGCGCATTCTTGCCGATAACACCCTCGTGGAGTTTATTACCGATTACTTACGGCTGATGGTGAGCGGCAACATGAATGCGTTTGAGATCGAAGCGTTGATGGACGAAGAGATCGAAACCTTTGAACAGGAAAGCGAAGTCCCGGCAGGCAGCCTGGCGATGGTCGGTGATTCGTTGCCGGCTTTCGGCATTGTTGCGGCGGTGATGGGGGTGGTGCATGCGCTGGCCTCGGCCGATCGCCCGGCGGCCGAGTTGGGGGCGTTGATCGCCAACGCCATGGTCGGTACCTTCCTCGGTATTTTGCTGGCCTACGGTTTTATCTCGCCGTTGGCCACCCTGCTGCGGCAGAAAAGCGCTGAAAACGTCAAAATGATGCAGTGCATCAAGGTCACTTTACTGTCCAGCCTGAATGGTTACGCACCGCAGATTGCCGTCGAATTTGGCCGTAAAACCCTGTACACCACCGAGCGTCCGTCCTTCGTCGAGCTGGAAGAACATGTGCGCCGGGTGAAAGCGCCGGCACAGCAGGCGACGGAAGAAGAACAGGCATGAAGCAGAATCACCCGGTTGTTTTGGTCAGAAAACGCAAGTCGCATCAGGCCGGTCATCATGGCGGCTCCTGGAAGATTGCCTACGCCGATTTTATGACGGCGATGATGGCGTTCTTCCTGGTGATGTGGCTGCTGGCGATCGCCAGTCCGCAGGAACTGACGCAAATTGCCGAATACTTCCGCACGCCGCTAAAAGTGGCGCTGACCAGTGGCGACAAGAGCAGCTCGGAAAGCAGCCCGATCCCCGGCGGTGGCGATGACCCGACTCAGCAAGACGGACTGGTGAAAAGGCAGATTGATACGCTGGAGAAGCGCGACGAGGAACTGCGCTTGAACAAGCTGCGGGAAAAACTCGATGAGCTGATTGAGTCCGATCCGCGGTTGAAAGCGCTACGTCCGCATCTGCTGATCAACATGATGGATGAAGGTCTGCGCATTCAGATCATCGATAGTCAGAACCGCCCGATGTTCAAAACCGGCAGTGCGCAGGTTGAAAGCTATATGCGTGACATCCTGCGGGCGATTGCCCCGATCCTCAATGATCTGCCGAATAAAATCAGCCTGTCCGGCCACACCGACGACATTCCTTACGCCACGGGGGAGCGGGGTTACAGCAACTGGGAGCTTTCGGCCGATCGCGCCAATGCTTCCCGGCGTGAGCTGATTGCCGGTGGGCTGTCGGAAGGGAAGGTGCTGCGGGTGGTGGGCATGGCTGCCACCATGAGCCTGAAACAGCACGGCGCCGATGACGCCATCAACCGCCGCATCACCGTGCTGGTGCTGAACAAGCAAACCCAGCAGGGCATTGAACACGAAAATGGCGAAAGCAACGCAATCGAGGTCGCTCAGCCGGTCGAACTAAAATCGCTGGCCCCGGCGGCGACGGCTCCGGCCACCCTCATTGCACCGGAGCAGCCGGCGGCTGACCCAGTACCGACTAACAGCGACTCACAGCAGAGGTGATCCCGTGAGCATGGATATTAGTGCGTTTTATCAGACCTTTTTTGATGAAGCAGACGAGTTGCTGGCCGATATGGAGCAACACCTGCTGGAGTTGGATCCGCTGGCGCCGGACATTGAGCCGCTGAACGCCATTTTCCGCGCAGCGCACTCTATAAAGGGCGGGGCGGCTACCTTTGGTTTTACGGTACTGCAGGAAACCACCCATCTGCTGGAGAACCTGCTCGATGGTGCGCGGCGTCAGGAAATGAGCCTGAGCACCGAGATTATCAACCTGTTTCTGGAAACCAAAGACATTATGCAGGAGCAACTGGACGCCTATAAGACGTCACAAAAACCTGACGCCGACAGTTTTGAATACATCTGCCAGGCGTTGCGGCAGTTGGCGTTGGACGCACAGCAACAGGATGCCCCCGCAGCGCATCCGGCCACGGAACATGCCGTCGCGGTACCTGCGGCGATCGAAGGCGGGATGCGAATTTGCCTGAGTGGCCTCAAATCCAGCGAAGTCCCGCTGATGCTCGAAGAGCTGGGGAATCTGGGCGAGGTGAAAAACCCGCAGCAGACCGAAAACAGTCTGGAAGTGACGCTGCTGACCTCCGCCAGCGAAGATGACATCAGCGCGGTACTCTGTTTTGTACTGGAGCCGGAGCAAATCAGCTTCGCTACGCCGCCGCAGGCCGAAGTCGCGCCTGCCGCACCGGTACAGTCAGCGCCTGTCGTCTCGACAGCACCGGTGGTCAAACCGGCACCTGCGGCTGTCGAAGTCGCCAAACCACGGGCCAAGGCCAGCGAATCCACCAGTATCCGCGTCGCGGTAGAGAAAGTGGACCAGTTAATTAACCTGGTCGGTGAGCTGGTGATCACCCAATCGATGCTGGCGCAGCGTTCGGGCAGCCTGGATCCGGTGAATCACGGCGACCTGCTCAACAGCATGAGCCAGTTGGAACGCAATGCGCGCGACCTGCAAGAGTCGGTGATGTCGATTCGCATGATGCCGATGGAGTACGTGTTCAGCCGCTTCCCGCGGTTGGTGCGCGATCTGGCCGGCAAACTGAATAAACAGGTGGAGTTGCAGCTGCAGGGCAGTTCTACCGAACTGGACAAGAGCCTGATTGAACGCATCATCGACCCCTTGACCCACCTGGTGCGCAACAGCCTGGATCACGGTATTGAAGATCCCGATACGCGCGTCGCCGCCGGCAAATCGGCAGTGGGTAATCTGATCCTGTCGGCGGAACACCAGGGCGGCAATATCTGCATCGAGGTGACCGACGACGGCGCCGGTCTGAACCGCGAGAAAATTCTCGCCAAGGCGGCCTCGCAGGGGCTGGCGGTCAGTGACAGCATGAGCGATGAAGACGTTGGTATGTTGATCTTTGCTCCGGGCTTTTCCACTGCCGAACAGGTCACCGATGTGTCCGGGCGTGGCGTCGGCATGGACGTGGTGAAGCGAAATATTCAGGAGATGGGTGGGCATGTAGAAATCCATTCTCAGGCAGGCAAGGGGACCGCGATCCGCATCCTGCTGCCGTTGACGCTGGCGATCCTCGACGGTATGTCGGTCAAGGTGAACGACGAAGTGTTTATCCTGCCGCTCAACGCGGTGATGGAATCACTGCAGCCGCAGGCCGAAGACCTGCATCCATTGGCCGGTGGCGAGCGAGTGTTGCAGGTGCGCGGTGAATATCTGCCGCTGGTGGAACTGTTCCGGGTGTTCGAAGTGGCAGGCGCCAAAACCGATGCCACTCAGGGCATTGTGGTGATCCTGCAAAGTGCCGGTCGTCGCTATGCGTTGCTGGTAGATCAATTGGTCGGTCAGCATCAGGTCGTGGTGAAGAATCTGGAAAGCAACTATCGCAAAGTGCCGGGGATTTCCGCCGCCACTATTCTTGGCGATGGCAGCGTGGCGCTGATTGTCGATGTCTCGGCGCTGCAAACGCTGAACCGTGAACAGCGTCAGACCGACGCGGCCGCATAATAATTAATCTATTGATTTGAAGGGTGAATGACATGGCAGGACTGGCAACCGTCAGCAAACTGGCTGGCGAAACGGTAGGGCAAGAATTCCTGATTTTTACCTTGGGCAATGAGGAATATGGCATTGATATCCTCAAGGTGCAGGAGATCCGCGGATACGATCAGGTTACCCGCATCGCCAATACTCCGGCCTTTATCAAGGGCGTCACCAACCTGCGCGGTGTGATTGTGCCGATTATCGACCTGCGGGTGAAGTTTGCTCAGCAGGATGTGTCTTACGATGAAAACACCGTGGTGATCGTGCTGAACTTTGGCCAACGGGTGGTGGGTATTGTGGTTGACGGCGTATCCGACGTGCTGTCGCTGACCACCGAGCAGATCCGTCCGGCACCGGAATTTGCCGTAACGCTGGCGACCGAATACCTGACCGGCCTGGGTTCGTTGGGTGACCGTATGTTGATTCTGGTGGATATTGAAAAGCTGCTGAGCAGCGAAGAGATGTCCCTGGTCGACAGCGTGGCGAAAAGCGCCTGATCCGCCGATAGCACTCTGCATAGGGGCGCTGTATACCGTGCCCCTATCTGGAAACCTGACAAACCCAAACCCTACATAAAAATAGTTACCTCCCCGCATAAAGTTCTTCCCCGCTGCGCCGATAACTTTGTCAGTCAACGTAATCAGGGCCTGTCCGCGCGGGCGTTTATCAAGGGAAAACATGTTTAATCGTATGAAGGTGGTCACCAGCCTGTTACTGGTGCTGGTGTTATTTGGCGCCTTGCAGCTGGTTTCAGGCGGGCTCTTCTTCTCCTCACTGAAGAATGATAAAGAAAACTTCACCGTATTGCAGACCATTCGTCAGCAACAATCCGAGCTGAACGAAAGCTGGGTCAACCTGCTGCAGGCGCGCAACACGCTAAACCGTGCCGGTATCCGCCACATGATGGATACCAATAATATTGGCAGCGGTGCTACCGTCGCCGAGCTGCTGGCGCGAGCCAAAAGCAACCTGGTGGTGGCGGAACAACACTATGCCGCCTATGACAAAATCCCTCTCAATGCCCGCCAGGACTTGCAGTCGGCCGAAAAACTCAAACAGCAATACGGCATTCTTCACGGTGCCTTGACCGAACTGACGGTGTTATTGGGCGAGGGCAAAATCAACGCCTTCTTTGACCAGCCGACGCAAAGCTATCAGGACGCCTTCGAAGATATCTACAACACCTATCTGGCGCAAAACGACAAGCTTTACCAGAGCGCAGTGGAAGACAGTAACCACTCCTTCAACTTCGCTATCTGGACGCTGGCGGTGGTGCTGTTGACGGTACTGGCAGTGATTGTTCTGGTGTGGAGCGGTATTCATCACATTCTGGTGCGTCCGCTGAATCGCATGATCGAACACATCAAAATGATTGCCGCCGGCGATTTGACCCAGCCGATTGCAGTGACCAGCCGCAATGAAATGGGCGTACTGGCCGCCAGCCTCAAGCATATGCAAAACGAACTGATAGACACCGTTAGCGGTGTGCGTCAGGGGGCCGACGCTATTTATAGCGGCGCATCTGAAATTGCCGCCGGCAACAACGACCTCTCTTCACGTACTGAACAGCAGGCCGCCTCGCTGGAGGAAACCGCTGCCAGCATGGAGCAACTGACCGCTACGGTGAAACAGAACGCTGAAAATGCTCGTCAGGCCAGCCAACTGGCGTTGAGCGCCTCCGAAACCGCGCAGAAAGGCGGCAAGGTAGTGGCCAATGTGGTGCAAACCATGCATGACATCGCCGGTAGTTCGCAGAAAATTGCCGACATTACCGGCGTGATCGACGGTATTGCCTTCCAGACCAACATCCTGGCATTGAACGCGGCGGTAGAAGCGGCACGCGCCGGTGAACAGGGCCGTGGTTTTGCGGTGGTAGCAGGCGAAGTGCGCAATCTGGCACAGCGCAGTGCCCAGGCGGCGAAGGAAATCAAAGGATTGATCGAAGACTCCGTCAATCGCGTCGATATGGGCTCGGTACTGGTAGAAAGCGCCGGTGAAACCATGGGCGATATCGTCAATGCCGTCACCCGCGTTACCGACATCATGGGTGAGATTGCCTCGGCGTCCGACGAACAAAGCCGTGGTATCGATCAGGTCGGCCAGGCGGTAGCGGAAATGGACCGCGTCACCCAGCAGAACGCCTCGTTGGTGGAAGAGTCCGCCTCTGCGGCGGCGGCGCTGGAAGAGCAGGCCAGCATGCTGACCCAGTCCGTGGCGGTATTCCGCCTGAAAGCGGCAGGCCAGGACGAATTCAAAATGCCCGTCAGCAGCAAGGCAACAGTGACCCCGGTACTCAATCATAAAAAAATGAACGCCAGCGATCCGCAGGATAACTGGGAAACGTTCTAACCGGCATTGGGCCTCCTGCCTTTCAGGGGGAGGCCGATTCCCCGTTGGCCGATTGGCACAAGGCAGGAGAAACCCCGTTTCCCCGCCTGGCCAGAAATCTGAGCTGGCCACCGGCCGGCTGCAAGGAGGTTCATAGTGTTTAACCGAATCCGCGTCTCTACCAGTCTGTTTCTGTTGTTGATGACTTTTTGTGTTATGCAGTTGGCCACCAGCGGCCTGTCGTACACCGCTTTTCGTTCCGATAACCACAACCTGAATCTGATTACCCTCGGCAGCCAGCAGCGCGATGCCCTCAGCCTGAGCTGGGTATCGCTGTTACAGGCTCGCAATACGCTCAATCGCGCCGGAACCCGCGCAGCGCTCAAGCTGCCGCAGGATCAGGTCAATGCGCTGATGGGCAACGCGCGCAGTTCACTGCAAAAAGCCGACCTCTATTTCAACCAGTTCCTGGCGGTACCGCGTAACAGCGAACAGGAACAACAGCTGACGGCAACCACCAAGGCCAGCTATGACCGGCTGCGCAATACCCTGCGCGAGCTGATTGGCTTCCTGGAGAACGATAACCTGCAGGCGTTTATGGACCAGCCGACGCAGAAAACCCAGGACCTGTTTGAAGCCGATTTTGTCCAGTATCTGCAACTGGTGAGCGCCAACGTCAGTGAAGCCAATGCGGCGAATCAACGCTCCTTCACCCTGTCCGGCTGGCTGGTGGCCGGTGCGGTACTGATGCTGATCGTAGTCACCGGCAGTGCCATGTGGTGGCTGCGTAACATGTTGGTACGGCCGCTGAATATCATGCGCAGTCATTTTGACCGCATTGCCGCCGGCGATCTGGCCACGCCGATCCAGGTGTATGGCCGTAACGAAATCAGTCAATTGTTCGCCAGCCTGCAGCGTATGCAGCAGTCACTGATTGGCACCGTGGGTGCGGTACGCGACGGGGCGGAATCGATCCTGATTGGCCTGCAGGAAATTTCCGAGGGCAATAACGATCTTTCTTCCCGTACCGAGCAGCAGGCGGCCTCGCTGGAGGAAACCGCTGCCAGCATGGAGCAGTTGACCGCCACGGTGAAACAGAATGCCGATAATGCACGCCAGGCTTCACAACTGGCGCGTGACGCCTCCACCACCGCGGCCAAGGGCGGCGAGCTGGCGGGCGACGTTGTCACCACCATGCACGACATTGCCAACAGTTCGCAGAAGATTGGCGCCATTACCAGCGTGATCGACGGCATTGCCTTCCAGACCAATATCCTGGCGTTGAACGCGGCGGTTGAAGCGGCGCGTGCCGGTGAGCAGGGCAGAGGTTTTGCGGTGGTGGCCGGTGAAGTACGCAATCTGGCGCAGCGAAGTGCGCAGGCGGCGAAAGAAATCAAAGGGCTGATCGACGAGTCGGTCAGCCGCGTCAAGCAAGGGTCGGTGCTGGTGGAAAACTCCGGTGCCACCATGCAGGACATCGTGCGTTCGGTCACCCGGGTGACCGACATTATGGGAGAGATCGCCTCGGCGTCTGATGAGCAGAGCCGCGGCATCGAACAGGTGACACAGGCGGTCACCCAGATGGATCAGGTAACACAACAAAATGCCGCGTTGGTGGAGGAGGCAGCCTCGGCGGCCGTCGCGCTGGAAGAACAGGCGATTACCCTGGCCGACGCGGTGTCGGTATTCCGCCTGGCGGACGATAACTTCACCGCCCCGGCCAACTCTCAAAACGCAGTTTCACCCGTGGTAAAGGAAGCCCCAGATTGTCAAACCGCATAAGCAGCCCGTTTTTATTGAGTGAGATGGTATGAAGCCGGCACCCTCGACTCCTAACCGAGACCCTGCGACCTTATTGACGCAGATGGTACAGCGTCTGCCGTTGCTGGATGTGCATTTCCGCCGCATCAGCCAGCTGATTTACCAGCGCGCCGGTATCGTGCTGGCAGAGCACAAACGCGAGATGGTTTACAACCGTTTGGTACGACGTCTGCGACTGTTGGGCCTGAACGATTTTGGTGACTATCTGGCGCTATTGGAAAGCGATCCGAACAGCGCCGAATGGCAGGCGTTTATCAATGCGCTGACCACTAACCTGACGGCTTTTTTCCGCGAAGCGCATCACTTCCCGATCCTGGCGGAGCATGCGCGTCAGCGGCCTAACGGTTATTGCGTGTGGAGCACTGCGGCATCGACCGGCGAAGAGCCTTATTCGATCGCCATCACGCTCAGTGAAGTGCTGGGGCAACGCGCTACCGGTTGCCAGGTGTGGGCCAGCGACATCGATACTCAGGTGCTGGAAAAGGCCGAAGCGGGCGTTTATCGCCAGGAAGACTTGCGCACCCTGACGCCGACGCAGATGCAGCGTTATTTCCTGCGCGGCACCGGGCCGCATCAGGGGTTGGTGCGGGTGCGGCCGGAACTGGCGGGGCGGGTGAACTTTCAGTCGCTCAATCTGTTGGCCCCTGAATGGGCACTGCCGGGGCAATTTGACGCCATTTTCTGCCGCAACGTGATGATCTATTTCGACAAGGCGACACAGGAGCGCATTCTGCGTCGCTTCGTGCCCTTGCTTAAACCTGGGGGCCTGATGTTTGCCGGCCATTCAGAGAACTTCAGCCAGATCAGCCGGGATTTCTACTTGCGTGGGCAGACCGTGTATGGCCTGACCAAGGAGAGGTAATGAATAAAATCAGAGTATTGTGCGTGGACGACTCGGCCCTGATGCGGCAGTTGATGACCGAAATCGTCAACAGTCACCCCGATATGGAAATGGTGGCGAGCGCGCCGGATCCGCTGGTCGCACGCGATCTGATCAAAAAATTTAACCCACAGGTGCTGACGCTGGACGTCGAAATGCCGCGCATGGATGGCCTCGATTTCCTTGAGAAACTGATGCGTCTGCGGCCGATGCCGGTGGTGATGGTGTCGTCACTGACGGGCAAGGGTTCAGAAATTACGCTGCGTGCTCTGGAGCTGGGGGCGGTCGATTTCGTCACCAAACCGCAGTTGGGTATTCGTGAAGGCATGCTGGCCTACAGCGAACTGATTGCCGAAAAAATCCGCACGGCGGCCAAGGCGCGGTTACCACAGCGCTCCAGCAGCCCGGCCCCGGCGATCCTCAGTCATGCGCCGCTGTTGAGCAGTGAAAAACTGATCGCCATCGGCGCCTCTACCGGTGGTACCGAAGCGATCCGTCAGGTGCTGCAGCCGTTGCCGGCCACCAGTCCGGCGCTGTTGATTACCCAGCACATGCCGCCGGGCTTTACCCGTTCGTTTGCCGAACGACTGAACAAACTGTGCCAGATCACGGTGAAAGAGGCCGAAGACGGCGAACGCGTGCTGCCGGGCCATGCCTATATCGCACCGGGCGATCGCCATCTGGAGTTGTCCCGCAGCGGGGCTAATTACCAGGTGAAACTGCACGATGGCCCGGCGGTCAATCGCCACCGGCCTTCGGTGGACGTGCTGTTCCGCTCGGTCGCGCAGTACGCCGGACGCAATGCCGTAGGCGTGATCCTGACCGGCATGGGCAATGACGGCGCGATGGGCATGCTGGAAATGCATCGCGCCGGGGCTTATACCCTGGCGCAGAACGAAGCCAGTTGCGTGGTATTCGGTATGCCGCGCGAGGCGATTGCTACCGGTGGCGTCAATGAAGTGGTGGAGCTGGAGCGCATGAGCCAACGCATGCTGGCGCAAATTGCCGGTGGCCAAGCATTACGTATTTGATTTTGAGCCCTTAATTATACCCGTCGCCTTTCAAGCTGCAGCGTTGTTACCTGCACTCGCTCACCCCAGTCACTTACTTAAGTAAGCTCCTGAGGATGAACGAGCTGGGCGCCTAGCTGCAACTCGAAATTCATAGGGTATATAGAGGAGTTATAGCGAACAGCTGCCGTCAGGCTGGCTGTTTTTTGGGATCGTTTAATGGGAGTAAAAATGGCAGATAAAAGCCTCAAGTTTCTGGTGGTCGATGATTTTTCCACTATGCGTCGCATCGTCAGAAACTTGCTGAAAGAGTTGGGATTCAACAACGTTGAAGAAGCCGAGGACGGCGCGGACGCACTGAACAAACTTCGTGCCGGTGATTTCGACTTTGTGGTCTCCGACTGGAACATGCCGAACATGGACGGCCTGGAGCTGTTGCAAACCATTCGTGCCGACGGCGCGTTGGCGAGCATGCCGGTATTGATGGTCACGGCGGAGGCCAAGAAAGAAAACATTATCGCGGCGGCGCAGGCCGGTGCCAGCGGTTACGTGGTGAAACCTTTTACGGCGGCAACGCTGGAAGAAAAGCTCAACAAGATCTTTGAAAAACTGGGCATGTAAGGAGAGGGGCGATGAGAGACATTCCAATGCCTGCCAGCGATGCGGCAACCGCGGGAGAGATTATCTCCCGCATTGGCCAACTGACGCGCATGTTGCGCGACAGCATGCGCGAACTGGGGCTTGATCAGGCGATCGCCCAGGCGGCAGAGGCAATCCCGGATGCACGCGATCGTCTGGATTACGTGGTCACCATGACGGCGCAGGCAGCGGAACGGGCGTTGAACTGTGTGGAAGCCGCGCAACCGCGTCAGGCGTCGCTGGAATCAGAGGCCAAGGCGTTAAAAGGCCGCTGGGACGACTGGTTCGCCGATCCGATTGAGCTGGACGATGCGCGTGAACTGGTCACCGACACCCGTCAATACCTGGAGCAGGTGCCGGAGCATACGTCATTCACCAATGCCCAGTTACTGGAAATCATGATGGCACAGGACTTCCAGGACCTGACCGGTCAGGTGATCAAACGCATGATGGACGTGGTGCAGGAGATTGAAAAGCAGTTGCTGATGGTGCTGATGGAAAATATCCCAGAACAGCCGGCGAAAGAGAAAAAGCCAAACGACAACCTGCTTAATGGCCCGCAGCTCGACCAGAACGGTGCCGGTGTGATCGCCAACCAGGCGCAGGTGGACGACCTGCTCGACAGCCTGGGCTTCTGAGGTTCTCTGGGGCGCGGCTTTGCTGCGTCCCAGGTATCAGAAAGGGTCTTAACGCTGGGTCATTCACTCATCCCGCAAATAACCCGTCTTTTTCCCCGCTGTTCCATCAATGAAATCCGCGATTTTTTGGCATGCTGGCGGCAATTTTATTCCCTCCCGGCACAGGAAGCGCATCCGTGGCTGAAGACAGCGATCTGGAAAAGAGCGAGGCCCCCACACCCCACCGGGTGGAAAAGGCGCGCGAAGATGGCCAGATCCCGCGTTCGCGCGAGTTGACGTCGGTGTTGATGCTGGTGGCGGGCTTATCGATTATCTGGGTGGCTGGCAGCAATATGTCGCAACAGTTGGCGATGATGCTGACGCAGGGCCTGAATTTCGATCACAGCATGGTCAGCAACGATAAACAGATGCTGCGCCAACTGGGGATGCTGTTACGTCAGGCGGTATGGGCGCTGTTGCCGGTGATGGCAGGATTGACGCTGGTGGCCATCACCGCGCCGATGCTGCTCGGCGGCCTGCTGCTCAGTGGCAAATCGCTCAAGTTCGATTTAAAGCGCATGAATCCGCTGTCCGGTCTGAAACGGATCTTTTCCAGCCAGGTATTGGCGGAGCTGCTGAAGGGCATCCTGAAGGCGACGCTGGTGGGCTGGGTCACCGGTTTATATCTGTGGCACAACTGGGCGGCGATGCTGCATCTGGTAACGCAACAGCCGCTCGACGCGCTCGCTAATGCGCTGCAGATGATCATCTTTTGCGGCTTGCTGGTGGTGCTGGCGCTAACGCCGATGGTGGCGTTTGACGTGTTTTATCAGCTGTGGAGCCACTTCAAAAAGTTGAAGATGACCAAGCAGGACATCCGCGACGAGTTCAAGGACCAGGAGGGCGATCCGCACGTCAAAGGGCGTATTCGCCAACAGCAGCGTGCCATCGCCAGGCGGCGCATGATGGCCGATGTGCCCAAGGCCGATGTTATCGTCACCAACCCAACCCATTACGCCGTCGCACTGCAGTACAACGACAAAAAAATGAGCGCGCCCAAGGTGCTGGCCAAGGGTGCCGGCGAAATTGCGCTGCGTATCCGCGAACTGGGTATGGAACACCGCATCCCGATGCTGGAGGCACCGCCGCTGGCGCGTGCGCTGTATCGACACAGCGAGATTGGACAACACATTCCCGCCACCCTGTATGCCGCCGTGGCCGAAGTTCTGGCCTGGGTTTACCAGCTAAGACGCTGGCGGCGCGAAGGTGGGCTGATCCCGAAAAAACCTGAACGTTTACCGGTGCCGGAAGCACTGGATTTTGCTGGAGAAAGTGACACTAATGGCTAATTTGGCCGCCCTGCTTCGTTTGCCGGGCAGTTTTAAAGATACGCAGTGGCAGGTATTGGCCGGCCCGATACTGATTCTGATGATCCTGTCGATGATGGTGCTGCCGTTGCCGGCATTTATCCTCGATCTGTTGTTCACCTTCAATATTGCCTTGTCGATCATGGTGCTGCTGGTAGCGATGTTTACCCAGCGCACGCTGGAATTTGCCGCATTCCCCACCATCTTGCTGTTCTCGACCTTACTGCGCCTGTCGCTCAACGTGGCGTCGACGCGCATCATCCTGATGGAAGGGCATACCGGTTCAGCCGCTGCCGGGCGTGTGGTGGAAGCCTTCGGCCACTTCCTGGTGGGCGGTAACTTCGCCATCGGTATTGTGGTGTTTATCATTCTGGTGCTGATCAACTTTATGGTTATCACCAAGGGTGCCGGACGCATCGCCGAAGTAGGCGCGCGTTTTGTACTGGACGGCATGCCGGGTAAGCAGATGGCGATCGATGCCGATCTCAACGCCGGCTTGATCGGTGAAGAAGAGGCGAAAAAACGCCGTTCTGAAGTTACGCAGGAGGCCGACTTCTACGGCTCGATGGACGGTGCCAGTAAGTTCGTTCGTGGCGATGCGGTCGCCGGCCTGATGATCATGATACTGAACGTGGTCGGTGGTCTGCTGGTCGGGGTGATCCAGCACGGGATGGAAGTGGGTACGGCAGCGGAAACCTATACCTTGCTGACTATCGGTGACGGCCTGGTGGCGCAGATCCCGGCGTTGGTTATTTCGACCGCGGCCGGCGTTATCGTGACCCGCGTGGCAACCGATCAGGATGTCGGCGAGCAAATGGTCGGGCAACTGTTCAACAATCCGCGCGTAATGTTACTCAGTGCCGCCGTGCTCGGCCTGCTTGGCATGGTGCCGGGGATGCCGAACCTGGTCTTCCTGCTGTTCACCGCCGCTCTGTTGGGGTTGGCCTGGTGGCTGCGTGGGCGCGATCAGCAAGCTCCCAAAGAGCAGGAAGCGCCTATAACGCAGGACAACCCGCAGGCGGTAGAAGCCAGTTGGTCTGACGTGCAGTTGGAAGATCCGTTGGGGATGGAGGTCGGTTACCGATTGATCCCGATGGTAGATTTCCAGCAGAACGGCGAACTGCTTGGCCGTATCCGCGGCATCCGTAAAAAGTTCGCGCAGGAGATGGGTTACCTGCCGCCGGTGGTACACATTCGCGACAACCTCGAATTACCGCCAGCCAGTTACCGTATCCTGATGAAGGGAGTAGAAATCGGCAGCGGCGAAGCCCAACCGGGACGTTGGCTGGCGATTAACCCAGGCAACGCGGTGGGTGAATTGGCGGGGGATAAAACCACCGACCCGGCGTTTGGGCTGGAAGCGGTATGGATTGACAGCGCGCTGCGTGAGCAGGCGCAGATCCAGGGCTTTACCGTGGTAGAAGCCAGCACCGTGGTGGCGACCCATCTGAATCATCTGATTGGTCAATTCGCCAGCGAGCTGTTTGGTCGACAGGAAACGCAGCAGCTGTTGGATCGTGTAGCGCAGGACATGCCGAAACTGACTGAAGATTTCGTGCCGGGCGTGGTGACGCTGACCACGTTGCACAAGGTGTTGCAGAACCTGCTGACGGAGCGAGTTTCGATCCGCGATATGCGCACCATTATTGAAACGCTGGCGGAGCATGCACCGACGCAAACCGATCCCTATGAACTGACCACCGTGGTGCGGGTCGCGTTGGGACGAGCGATCACCCAGCAATGGTTCCCGGGCAACGGTGAAATTCAGGTCATTGGTCTGGACACCCAACTTGAGCGCTTGTTATTGCAGGCGTTGCAGGGCGGTGGCGGTCTGGAACCGGGGTTGGCGGATCGTCTGCTGGAGCAGGCCAAACAGGCGTTGCAACGTCAGGAAATGTTAAGTGCGCCGCCGGTGCTGTTGGTGAACCATGCACTGCGGGCCTTGCTGGCACGTTTCCTGCGCCGTAGTTTGCCGCAACTGGTGGTGCTGTCTAATCTGGAAATCAACGACGACCGTCAAATCCGCATGACCTCGACCATTGGGGCCGCATAATGAAATACAGCATGGCGATAATCTGCCTGTTGGTTCCGCTGAGCCTGCAGGCGGCGTCCGGTTCCTGGGTAGCCGACAGCGTGGGTGCCACGCTGGAACATGGCGGGGAGCGGGGAGAGTCACCGGGGCTGCGTGCACCCAACGAGTTACCGAATGCCAATGCGCGTATAACCAGCGTCAGTTGGCGTTACCGGTTGCTGGCCACCGAACCGGCCGGTATGCAGGTGCAGCTTTGCAGCTTGACCCGCTGCATTGCGCTGAGCGGCGGCAGTGGCAGCAGCACCGGGTTACAGGGCGAACCGGCCAACGCCGAGCTGCGTTTTGTCTACTATGTGCAGGCGCGGGGCAGTTTGAACCCACCGCTACGGGTGATCAGCAATCAGGTGATTGTCAATTACCAGTAACGGTCTAGGCGAGGATCGCCAGACCGTTGCGATCGACCAGCGAAAGAAGTTTCATGGCGGCGGAGTTGGGCACGGCTTCGCCACGCTCCCATTTTTGCACCGCCTTTTTGCTGACGTTCAGATGCAAGGCAAACACCGGCTGGCTGACGTTTTCACGCTCGCGCAGGGCGCGGATGTCCGCTAGAGTATATTGTTTGACCGGGCGTAAACACAGCATGTCGAAGGTGCGCATGGTGCCGGCATCAACAAATCCTGCCTGATGCAGTTCTTGGACTTCCTGATGGATCTCAGCAAGGATCTTGCTCATAGGTCAGTCTCCTTAACCTCTTGTCATTAACCAACTGATAAAGCCTGAAAGGCGAATAGTCCAGATAAAGGTAGATATCGATCATTCACTCCCCCTCAGAAATTATCCCCTTATAGGGTATAGATTAAGTGATTTAAAAACCAACACAGGGTGGGGGAACGGCATGGGAGAGGACAGGCGGAAATGCCAGGTTTGCGTAGTGTTACGAATACAAAATTAGAGGGCTGGATAAAGTGGCAATTGAAGTGCGAGTTATCTCGCAGTGGGGGAGACACACCCGGCGGAACGGTGAAATGACCGGGTGAGGTTTCGTTGATTTAAACGCCGATTTTTCGCCCCAGCAGGCTGGCGTTACGCGACTGGCCATCCGGGCCGTACAGCGATTTGTTTTGCTTGCTCAGGATCGCCAGCGCCTGGGCGTTGTGATCGATCTGCTGATTGAGCAGCATGCCGTTATGCTGGTTTTTTTCCCGCAGCAGTTGGCTGAGCGACTGTACCCGTTGCCAGGCGTCTGCCAGGCGCGGATGAGCGGAATAGGGGGCTTGTTGCCCCAATGCACTTTCCAATTTCAGTCGCTGCTGTTCCAGGTAGTTTACCGTAGCCAGCAGTTGGCTCTTGGCGTCGGTGGCACGTTGCAGTGCCACGCCGGGCAATTGGCCGGAGCACAGCAAATGATGTTCTTCCGCCAGCACCGTATCCAGCGCTTGCAGGGTTTCCAGCAGCTTATTAATCAGTTGCGCCAGATTTTCCATTACGATAAATCACCTTTCAAAGAGTTCCGGATGTTTAACCTGGTGGTCAAACCTTTGGCGATGGGTTGCCGTTCGACATCCACTGGGCATCGCTTTGCACGTCCTGCAGCAATGCATCGGCAATTTTGCCGGCATCCATTTTCAGTTCGCCGTTGCGGATCGCCTGTTTGATGGCGTCCACCCGGTTCATATCAATATCCTGCGTTCCCGGTTGCATCAGGCGCGCTTGCGCGTCGCTCAATTTTACCTGGGTGCCGCTGACGGCGCTTTCCGTCTGGGCGGTTTTACGTGGCTGAAGTTGATTCTCCGCCGGCGTCTCACGCGCTTGCACCGTGGGAACGGGTTGCAGCCGCTGGGTGCGATCGATACTCATGGTCAATCTCCATCAATGCCGTCACCTGGCAGGCAATGGCTGATATTTTTTGTGGCCCTGGCGGCCAATAAAATACTGCTTATGATTTTGTTATCGGCAAGGTTTGATAAACCTTTACTTATTTATAGGGTGATGCGAATAGCTCCGTCGTCACCGACAATACCGTTAACAATTTGCCCGGAGGCCATGCGCACGCGGACGCTATCTTCTGTGGCGGCGTTGTTCATCGCCTTGCCCGATCCGCTGATGTTAAATCCGTCCCCCTGTGCGGTCACCTGCACTGCCTGACCGGCCTTGACCGCCCAGGCGCGGCGCAGCATGGCCAGGTTCAGAGGCTGGCCGGGGCTGATATTACGCAGGCTGACGGCCCCAAGTGCCTTGCCGGCCTCGGTCAGCGTGCGGGGTGGCAGGGTGTCGAGCCGACCGGTCTTCAACTTGATATCCGCCGCCGTCAGCTTGCTGCCGGCACTGATGCCGCGTGCCGACACCAGGTATTTGCCGATCACCTGAACCTGGGTCTGGATGAAACGCCGTTCCTGACCACAGCGCGCCGAAATACTGATGTTACCCCAACGGCGGGCATTGGAGGCGAGAGACAGCTGTGGAAATTCGCACGCTGGCCACAGGGCCGCAGGCGTGCGCACCAGCACTTTAACCTGTACCGGACTGCCGCTGAATTGGCTGGTGACGAAGCTTTCAATCTGCGCCGCCAGATCCTCGGCCCGTGCGTTCAGGCTGCACAGCAGCGCTGCCAACAGCAGCATTCTACCTTTCATCTTCGCTTCCACCACAACCATCAGGATACGCGTAAGTGTACCCGGACTGCGTTCAGGCTAAGCAGATAAATAGCGACGCATTTTGCTCTTATTCCCACGATAGGCTGGCACAAGGGGCGTTTATGCTGTCGGCTCCAAATTCTAACCTCGCGGAGGGAGCATGATCGACAAACTGGACGCTGCTCTGCGCTTTGGTCAAGAGGCGCTGAACCTGCGCGCCCAGCGGCAGGAAATTTTGGCCGCCAACATCGCCAACGCAGACACCCCGGGTTATCAGGCGCGGGATATCGATTTCGCCGGCCAATTGAACAAGGTGCTGGAACAGGGCCGCGTCAGCGGCAGTGGCATTGCGCTGAACATGACGTCTGCGCGCCACATTCCGGCGCAGAACATGCAGCCGCCACAGCTCGACTTGCTGTTCCGCGTGCCGGATCAGCCGTCCATGGACGGCAACACGGTGGACATGGATCGCGAACGTACCAACTTCGCCGATAACAGCCTGAAATATCAGACCGATCTGACGCTGATCAACGGTCAGATCAAAGGGATGATGTCAGTGTTACAACAAGGATAAGGCGCATGTCGCTACTGAATATTTTTGATATCTCCGGCTCGGCGCTGTCCGCACAGTCGCAACGCCTGAACGTCAGCGCCAGCAACATGGCCAACGCCGACAGCGTCAGCGGCCCGGACGGCCAGCCTTATCGCGCCAAACAGGTGGTGTTTGAAGTCGCCAGCGCGGCCGGGCAGCCAACCGGCGGCGTACGCGTAGCGCAGGTGGTCGACGACCCCGCTCCGGAGCGCCTGGTTTATCAGCCGGGCAACCCGCTGGCGGACGGCAAAGGCTATGTCCGGATGCCGAACGTGGATGTGGTGGGCGAAATGGTCAACACCATTTCCGCCTCCCGCAGCTATCAGGCCAACGTCGAGGTGCTCAACACCACCAAGTCGATGATGATGAAAACCCTGACGCTGGGTCAATAACCGGAGCTTGCCATGGCCATTGCCGCAACCACCACTGAATCGCTGGATAACAGCGTCATCGGTGCCAACGCCAAAAATAACACCAGCCAGGATCTGAACAACAGCTTCCTGACGCTGCTGGTGGCGCAGTTGAAGAATCAGGATCCGACCAACCCGATGCAGAACAATGAGCTGACCAGCCAATTGGCGCAGATCAACACCGTTCAGGGCATCGAGAAACTCAATACCACGCTGGGCTCGATTTCCGGCCAGATCAACAGCAATCAGTCACTGCAGGCCAGCGCCCTGATCGGTCACGGCGTGATGGTCCCCGGCAGCAATATTCTGGCCGGCAGCAAAGACGGCAAGGTCAGCACCACGCCGTTTGGTCTGGAACTGGAGCGTGCGGCCGATTCGGTGACCGCCACCATTACCGACGCCACCGGTAAAGCGGTGCGCACTATCGAACTCGGCGGCCTGACCGCCGGGGTGCATTCGTTTAGCTGGGACGGTTCGATGACGGACGGCACCGCCGCACCTGACGGAGCCTACAGCTTCACCATCAACGCCAAGGGCAACGGTGAGCAGTTGGTGGCGCGCAGCCTGCACTTTGGCATGGTCAACGGCGTTATCCGCGATGCGAACGGCGCGAAGCTGGATCTGGGCCTGGCGGGCAGTACCACGCTGGAAGAAGTCCGCCAAATTCTTTAATACGATTTTTTATTTCACTCATTCACAGGGCGTTATCGGACGATAGCCTAAACATTATTCGGAGAATGACATGGCCTTTTCTCAGGCAGTAAGCGGCTTGAACGCAGCAGCAACCAACCTGGACGTGATCGGTAATAACATCGCTAACTCCGCCACTTCCGGTTTTAAATCAGGCACCGTTTCCTTTGCTGACATGTTTGCCGGTTCGCAGGTCGGGCTGGGTGTCAAGGTTGCGGGCATCACCCAGAACTTTAAGGGCGGCACCACCACCGGGACCAGCCGTGCGCTGGACGTGGCGATTTCCGGCAACGGTTTCTTCCGCATGCAGGACCAGGACGGTGGCGTTTTCTACAGCCGTAACGGCCAGTTCAAACTGGATGAAAACCGTAACCTGACCAATATGCAGGGCCTGCAGTTGACCGGTTATCCGGCTGCCGGTACGCCGCCGACCATTCAACAGGGTGCCAACCCGGTGCCGCTCAGTATTCCTGAAGGCATGATGAACGCCAAGGCGTCCACATCAGGCACCATGGTAGCCAACCTGAAGTCCACCCATAAGGTACCGGACAACAAGACCTTCGATCCGGCCAAGCAGGATTCTTATAACTACGTCAACACCATCACCGCCTACGACTCATTGGGTAATGCACATAACATCAATGCCTATTTCGTGAAGACTGACGAAAACAAGTGGCAGGTGTATACCCAGGATGGCTCCGCTGCGCCTGTCGATGCCGGCACCATGACCTTCGATACCAGCGGCAACCTGACAGGTACCACCAGTAAACAAGGCACCGCCGCCGAGTTCAGTATGCTGGTCCCGATGTCCGCCAAGGACGGTGCTCCGGCGCAGAACCTCAGCCTGAGCTTTGCCAAGAGCATGCAGCAGAGCGTTAGCGCAGATTCGGTCAGCAAGGTGTCGCAAGACGGCTATGGCGCCGGTGAGTACACCAATTTCCAGATTAACAACGACGGTACGGTCGTGGGCATCTATTCCAACCAGCAGACTCAGGTGCTGGGGCAGATTGTGATGGCCAACTTCTCCAACCCGGAAGGCCTGTCCTCGCAGGGCGATAACGTCTGGCAGGAAACCGGTGCATCGGGCCAGCCGCGTGTGGGTATTGCGGGTGGTGGTGGCTTCGGCAAGTTGACCAGCGGGGCGCTGGAAGCCTCCAACGTCGATCTGAGCCAGGAGTTGGTGAATATGATCGTCGCCCAGCGTAACTACCAGTCGAATGCCCAGACCATTAAAACGCAGGATTCGATCCTGCAGACGCTGGTCAGCCTGCGCTAATAGGATTGATTTATGGATCACGCGATTTATACCGCGATGGGCGCGGCGCGGCAGACGCTGGAGCAGCAATCGGTTACTGCCAACAACCTGGCTAATACCTCGACGCCGGGTTTCCGTGCTCAGCTTTCGGCGCTGCGTGCGGTGCCGGTAGACGGACCAAGCCTGCAGACGCGCACGCTGGTTACCGCGTCAACGCCGGGTGCCGACATGAGCCAGGGGGCGCTGAACTATACCGCGCGCCCGCTGGACGTGGCGTTGCAACAGGACGGTTTTCTGGCGGTCAGCCTGCCGGATGGCGGCGAAGCCTACACCCGCAACGGTAATCTTCAGATTTCCTCCACCGGGCAGTTGACGGTGCAGGGCAGGCCGGTAATGGGCGATGGCGGGCCGATAGAGGTGCCGCCGTCGGCGGAGATCACCATTGCCGCCGACGGTACCATCTCGGCACTGAATGCGGGCGATCCGCCGAATACCCTCGCACAGATTGGTCGGCTGAAACTGGTCAAGGCCGACGCGCGCGAAGTGATGCGCGGCGATGACGGTCTGTTCCGTCTGACGCCGGAAACCCAGCAGCAGCGCGGTAATCAGTTACCAAACGACCCATTGGTACGGGTCATGCCGGGCGTGCTGGAAGGCAGCAACGTCAAACCGATGGAAACCATGGTTGACATGATCGCCAACGCCCGCCGGTTTGAAATGCAGATGAAAGTCATCCACAGCGTGGATGAAAATGAACAGCGCGCCAACTCGTTGTTATCACTGAGTTAAGCAGCAAGGAAATAACCCATGATCCCATCTTTATGGATTGCCAAAACCGGTCTGGATGCGCAGCAGACCAACATGGACGTGATTGCCAACAACCTGGCCAACGTTAGCACCAACGGCTTCAAACGCCAGCGCGCGGTATTTGAAGACCTGCTGTATCAGACCATGCGCCAGCCGGGTGCTCAGTCCTCCGAGCAGACTACGCTGCCGTCCGGTTTGCAGATTGGTACCGGTGTGCGTCCGGTGGCCACTGAGCGCCTGCACAGCCAGGGCAATCTGTCGCAGACCAATAACAGCAAAGACATCGCCATCAAGGGGCAAGGCTTTTTCCAGGTGATGATGCCGGACGGCACCCTGGCTTACACCCGCGACGGTTCGTTCCAGAGAGATCAGAATGGCCAACTGGTGACGGCCAGCGGCTTCCAGGTGCAGCCGGCAATCATCATTCCGGCCAATGCCCTGAGCATTACCGTGGGTCGCGACGGCATTGTCAGCGTCACCCAGCAGGGCCAGACCGCGGCCCAGCAGGTGGGCCAGCTGACGCTGACCACCTTTATCAACGACAGCGGCCTGGAAAGCATGGGCGAGAATCTGTACCAGGAGACCGAAAGCTCCGGCGCACCGAACGAAAGCACACCTGGCTTAAACGGCGCCGGCCTGCTGTATCAGGGTTATGTGGAAACCTCCAACGTCAACGTGGCGGAAGAGTTGGTCAATATGATCCAGACTCAGCGTGCTTATGAGATCAACAGCAAAGCGGTATCGACTTCCGATCAGATGCTGCAAAAACTGACTCAACTGTAATTGACGGGCGCGGCAGCGCCCGTAACCCTATTTTGTGAAACAAAGGCGATACCCGTGGTAATCACAACTCTGATGGCAAACGTGCCGCCGCAAGGCAAACGCTGGTTGGCGGCGATGGTGATGCTGACGCTGGGCGGCTGTGCTTATATTCCGCATAAACCTTTGGTGGATGGCACGACCACGGCGCAACCGGCTCCGGCGGGCGCACCGGTACCCAACGGCTCGATTTTCCAGACGGTACAACCGATGAACTACGGCTATCAGCCCCTGTTTGAAGATCGCCGCCCGCGTAACGTGGGTGACACCCTGACCATCGCGCTGCAAGAAAACGTCAGCGCCAGCAAAAGTTCTTCCGCCAATGCCAGCCGCAACGGTGCCAGCAAGTTTGGCGTTGCCACGGCGCCGCGCTATCTCGACGGCCTGCTGGGCAATGCGCGTGCCGATATGGAGATGTCCGGCGACAGCACCTTCGGCGGCAAGGGCGGAGCCAATGCCAACAATACCTTTAACGGCACCATTACCGTCACGGTCAATCAGGTGCTGGTTAACGGCAACCTGCACGTGGTGGGCGAAAAACAGATCGCCATCAATCAGGGCACCGAGTTCATTCGTTTCTCCGGGGTAGTGAATCCGCGCACCATCAGCGGCAGTAACTCGGTCACTTCCACTCAGGTGGCAGATGCGCGCATTGAATACGTCGGTAACGGCTATATCAACGAGGCGCAGACCATGGGTTGGTTGCAACGCTTCTTCTTAAATGTCTCACCGTTCTAAGGATTGACCGATGCTGAAAAAATTACTGCTTACGCTGTGGATTGGGCTGGTGTGTTTACCGGCAACGGCGGAGCGCATTCGCGATCTGGTCACGGTGCAAGGCGTGCGTGATAACGCGCTGATCGGTTACGGGCTGGTGGTGGGGCTGGATGGTTCCGGTGACCAAACCATGCAGACGCCGTTCACCACCCAGAGCCTGAGCAATATGCTGTCGCAGTTGGGGATCACCGTGCCGCCGGGCACCAATATGCAGCTGAAAAACGTGGCGGCGGTGATGGTGACCGCCAGGCTGCCGCCGTTTTCGCGTACCGGACAGAATATTGACGTGGTGGTGTCCTCAATGGGCAACGCCAAGAGCCTGCGCGGCGGTACCTTGCTGATGACGCCGCTGAAAGGCGTTGATAACCAGGTTTACGCACTAGCGCAGGGCAACGTGCTGGTGGGCGGTGCCGGTGCCTCGGCCGGCGGCAGCAGCGTACAGGTCAACCAACTGGCCGGTGGCCGCATCAGTAACGGGGCCACCATTGAACGCGAACTGCCAACCACTTTCGGTGCCGGTGGCGTGATTAATCTGCAACTGAACGATGAGGATTTCACCCTGGCGCAGCAGATCAGCGATGCCATCAACCGCCAGCGCGGTGGTGGCACTGCCTCACCGTTGGACGCCCGCACTATTCAGGTATTGGTGCCGCAGGGCAACAGTTCACAGGTGCGTTTCCTGGCGGAGATCCAGAACATTAACGTCAGCGTCGGGGCGATGGATGCCAAAGTGATCATCAACTCACGCACCGGGTCGGTAGTGATGAACCGCGATGTGATCCTGGATTCTTGTGCGGTGGCACAGGGCAATCTGTCGGTGGTGGTCGATCGGCAAAATACCGTCAGCCAACCAACGACGCCGTTTGGCGGCGGGCAGACCGTGGTGACGCCAAATACCCAGATTTCGGTGCAGCAGCAGGGCGGTTCGCTGCAGAAGGTTAATGCCAGCGCCAATCTGAATAACGTGATCCGCGCGCTCAATGCTCTGGGGGCGACACCGATCGATCTGATGTCGATCCTGCAGGCAATGCAAAGTGCCGGCTGTCTGCGTGCCAAGTTGGAAATCATCTGATGGCCGGCGATCTGATGGCGATGTCGGGTGCCGCTTATGATGCGCAGGCGCTAAACGGGCTTAAGCGTGACGCGGCGAGCGATCCGCAGGGCAATCTGAAACAGGTGGCGCAACAGGTTGAAGGCATGTTCGTGCAGATGATGCTGAAAAGTATGCGTGCCGCGTTACCCAAGGACGGGGTGCTGAGCAGCGATCAGTCGCGGCTCTATACCTCAATGTATGACCAGCAGATTGCCCAGCAGATGTCACAGAAGGGGCTGGGGATGGCCGACATGATGGTTAAGCAGATGAGCAATGCCAACGCGGTGCCGAGTGAGACCGCAGGCATGTCGCCAATGGCGCTTGACCTTCTTTATCAGGACAGTGAGGTGCTGCAAACGCTGCCAAATCAGGCGCTGGAGCAAATGATCCGTCGTGCGGTACCGAAAGCGCCTGCCGCGTCGCCGCTGTCGCTCAATAACGGCAACTTTGTCGCCAGGTTGTCCATTCCGGCACGGGTTGCCAGCCAGCAGAGCGGCATTCCGCATCAGTTGATTGTGGCCCAGGCCGCGCTGGAGTCGGGCTGGGGCCAGCGTGAGATCCCGACCGCCAACGGTTCGCCGAGCTACAACCTGTTTGGCATCAAGGCCGGCAGCAGCTGGAGCGGGCCGGTTACCGAGGTCACAACCACCGAGTTTGAGCAGGGGGCCGCGAAGAAGATCAAGGCGCAGTTCCGGGTATACGGCTCTTACGTTGAAGCCATTGCCGACTACGTCAAGCTGTTGACCAATAACCCACGCTACGCCGAAGTAGCCAATGCGCGCAGCCCCGAACAGGCGGCACATGCGTTGCAGAAGGCCGGTTACGCTACCGATCCGCAATACGCCAACAAGCTGGTCAGCGTGATCCAGCAGATGAAAAACACCGGCGAGCAGGTGGTTAAGGCTTATACCCATGACCTGAAGGATCTGTTCTAAATCCCCGTCATTCTTGACGCTGCAGCTGTGTTGGCTGCACAAGCTCACCCCGGTCACTTGGCAGACCAAGCTTCCGGGGACTCCCTTGCTGGCCGCCGTGCTGCAACGCCAATTATTTTGGGGATTTGCGAATGTCATAAATCATGAATAGGGCTAGCAATTTGCTATCAAGTTTCCCCGCTTTTTGCCGATAACCAACACAGGCTGGGTGAACGACTCAGCAGATTAATTGACTTCTGTGGGCCAGCGGCGCCGCAGCAAAAGGAACTTTTATGTCCAATAGCTTAATCAATACCGCGATGAGCGGGCTGAATGCGGCTCAGGTGGCGCTCAGCACCGTCAGTAACAACATCTCCAATTACAACGTGGCGGGCTATAACCGCCAAACGGCAATTCTGGCGCAGAATGGCGGTATGAGTACCATGAATGGTTTTATTGGCAACGGCGTTACCGTCACCAGCGTCAACCGCGAATATAATCAGTTCATTACCAACCAACTGCGCGGCGCGCAGAGCCAGGCCGGGGCGCAGAACGCCTATTTCGAGAAAATTTCGCAGATCGATAATCTACTGGCCAGTAAAACCAATACCCTGTCGACCAACATGCAGGACTTCTTCAGTAACCTGGAGAATCTGGTCAGCAACGCCGGTGATGACGCAGCGCGTCAAACGGTGCTCGGCAAAGCCAATGGTCTGGTCAATCAGTTCAATAACACCGATAAATATCTGCGAGATATGGACAGCGGCGTTAATCAGCAGCTCAGTGATAGCGCGACGCAGATCAACAGCTATAGCCAGCAGATTGCCAAACTCAATGATGAAATCACCCGCCTGCGCGGCAGTGGCGGTGAGCCGAATGCCTTACTGGATCAGCGCGACCAGTTGGTCACCGAGCTAAACCAGGTGGTGGGGGTGCAGGTGACCCAGCAGGACGGCGATGCTTATACGGTCTCTTTCGCCAACGGCCTGACCCTGGTGCAGGGTAACAACGCCTACCAGGTTGAAGCCATCCCCTCCAGCGGCGATCCTGCCCGTTTGACCATCGGCTATAACCGCGGCAACGGTGTCAGCGAAGTGCCTGAAGGGCAAATTACCAGCGGCAGCGTTAGCGGCGTGTTGAAATTCCGCACGGAATCGCTGGATGGCGCTCGCAACCAACTGGGGCAGTTGGCGCTGGCGATGGCCGACAGTTTTAACCAGCAACACCGTGCAGGGTTTGATCTCAACGGCGATGCCGGGACCGACTTCTTCAACTTCGGTGGCGGGCGCGTGGTGGACAACAGCCGCAATACCGGCGATGCGACGCTGTCGGTGTCCTACACCGATACCGGCAAGGTGAAAGCCAATGACTACCGGGTAGAATTTGACGGCAGCAACTGGCAGGTGAGCCGTCTGCCGGACAACGTGAAGGTGAATGCCACCGCGGGTACCGATGCCGATGGCAAAGCGACGTTAAGTTTTGATGGCCTGAAGGTCGGCATCGAAGGTAACGCGCAAAAGAACGACAGCTTCACCGTGAAGCCGGTCAGTGACGTAGCGGGCAGCCTGAAGGTCGCCA
Source organism: Serratia sp. BIGb0163 (assembly GCF_024809935.1). Classification (NCBI taxonomy): domain Bacteria; kingdom Pseudomonadati; phylum Pseudomonadota; class Gammaproteobacteria; order Enterobacterales; family Yersiniaceae; genus Serratia; species Serratia sp. BIGb0163. Next base: position 1,957,527 of record NZ_JANUDZ010000001.1, on the reverse strand, counting down.
TCACCAACTCTTCAAACATCGCCGCTGCCGGTAAGGACGACAGCGGCCGCGGCGATAACGAAAACGCCAAAAAGCTGCTCGATCTGCAAACCAAGAAGCTGGTCGACGGCAAGGCCACCTTCAGCGGTGCTTACGCCAGCATGGTTAGCAGTGTCGGTAACCAAACGGCATCGGCCAAGGTTTCGGTGACCTCACAGAACAATATCGTCAAGCAGCTGACTATCCAACAGCAGTCGGCTTCCGGCGTTAACCTGGATGAAGAGTACGGTGAACTACTGCGTTTCCAGCAGTATTACATGGCTAATGCGCAGGTGATCCAGACCGCCAGCTCGATGTTTGATGCGTTACTGAATATCCGTTGATTTTCATTTTAACCGGGGCCGCATTGGCTCCGGTCACCGATTTTGAGGAATCTGCACCATGCGTATGAGCACCAGCATGATGTACCAACAGAACATGTCCGGTATTACCGACAACCAATCACTGTTTATGAAGGCGGCACAGCAGCTTTCCAGCGGTAAAAAGGTCAGTAATCCGTCCGACGATCCGCTGGCGGCATCGCAGGCGGTGATGCTGGCTCAGTCCCAGTCGGAAAACACCCAGTATGCGCTGGCGCGGACCTTTGCCCGCCAAAGCGTGTCGATGGAAGAGACGGTGCTGGGCGGGGCAACCAGTACCATCGCCGATATGAAGGCGCTGATCGTCAATGCCGGCGGCACCGAAAGCGATAATGACCGCGATTCGCTGGCGACCCAACTGCAGGGGCTGAAAGACCAACTGCTCAACCAGGCCAACAGCACTGATGGCAACGGCCGCTACATGTTTGGCGGCTTCGTCAATGACAAGCCCCCGTTTGTCGATAACGGCGGTTCAGTCAGCTACGCGGGCGGTAACAAGGCCGTTGAGCAGAAAGTGGATGCCAACCGCACCATGACCATTGGCCATACCGGCGATACGGTGTTCATGTCATTGACCAGCAACCCGAAGCCGGAGCCGGACGGCAGCGCGCCGGTTTCTAACGTGTTTGAAAGCATTGATATCGCGCTGAAGGCGTTGAAAACCCCCTTGAAGGATGCTGACGACGCCACCAAGCAACAGGTGAACGATGCGCTGGCCAAGGCCAACCGTGGCCTGGACAACTCCTACAACAAGGTGCTCAGTGTGCGTGCCGAACTGGGTAACCAACTGCAGGAAATGGATACGCTGGACAGCATTGGCAAAGATCGCGACATGATCAACCAAACGCAGATGAGTGCGCTGGTGGATGCCGATCTGGCCGAGTCAATTTCCAGCTACTTTATGCAGCAGGCGGCCTTGCAGGCGTCGTATAAAACCTTCGGTGATATGCAGGGGATGTCGCTGTTCCAGATGAACCGCTGATACCCGTCGTCTTTCAAGCTGCAGCGTTGTTACCTGCACTCACACACCCCAGTCACTTACTTAAGTAAGCTCCTGGGGATGCGTGAGCTGGGCGCCTAGCTGCAGCATGAAATCCATAGGGTATGTTAATGAAACATCTCCGTTAGTTAGGGCGCAGCATGCAGCGCGCCTACAGAATGAATGGCAATAATAAACATCCGTTGTGAAGTCATGGCGGGTCACTAATTGGGTGTGCTTAGAAAACTCTATCTCTGTAGAGCATTCTTGAAACCGGGCGCACTTTTTTGGCACGTCACTCTTTCCCCCACGAAGGTTCGAGTGACGTGCTTTTTTTTCGCCTGATTTAACGTCGGGAAACGTTAAAATATTTAGACGGGAAGGGGAATAACACCATGGGCTATATTTTATTTATAGCATGGCTGTTATTTTTTCTTTTTCACCATGGTCCACTTTTCACCGTTCGGCGAAGAGGATAGTGAAATTTGAATACGGTTGGTTGCCCAGTGCGCCATGCCTAAGGCTCTGCGTGCTCTTCGGTTGGTTTTCGCTTTCATTTCTGTGCTCCTGAGGGTAGAGGTAAAACCGCAGATAATAAATATGCCTGTCCCGCCGGCTGACCCCGGTGAGAAAGTATTTTTATCCCTGCAGATGATGGATGTCAGAGTTTTTATTTAACTTCCCTGTGCGTTATTTAATATTTAAATTCACTCCTTTATTTTATTTTTCGACGGCTGTTTTTACTGATGGCTTTATATTTAACAAGGCCATTCTAAGGTGGGTATTTTATTATTCAAGGCAATAACAATAATCGAAGCCAAATCGTGTTAATTTGGTTTTTTCAACTTTTTATAGCGAGAAAGGGGTTTTACTGCCAGTTTGTCCGGCGAGGTGCGGCCGTTAAGCCGCACTAATGGGGTAACGCTAGGGGGTCATGCTGCCAATCACATCGGCCAGCCTGTCGAAGAACTCACCGAACAGGTGCTCACAAAACGGCGCCAGCATCGGCATCATCATGCCAATGGTCATAATGCCGATGGTCATGGTGACCGGGAAGCCGATGACGAATACCGACAGTTGCGGCGTCATACGGTTGAGCAGGCCGAGCGCCATGTTCAGCGTCAGCAACAGGCAAATCAGCGGCAGCGCCAACATCATACCGTTGATGAAAATCAGCGAACCGGCCTGGGTCAGTGCCAGAAAACCGTTGCCGTTGAGCGGCTCGGCCTGGATAGGCAGGGTATGGAAGCTGTCGACCAGCAGGGAAATCAACCACAGATGGCCGTTAAAACTGAGGAACAGCAGCATTGCCAGCAGGTTGAGCAGCCGCGCCAGCACCGGGGTGTTCGGCCCGCCGCTGGGGTCAAAGAAGGTGGCGAACGACAGACCCATCTGCATGCCGATCACTTCGCCGGCCAGGCGTATTGCCGCGAAGGCGAACTGCATGGTCAGCCCCAGCGCCACGCCGATCAGGATTTGCTGGGCGGCCAGCCATAACCCGGCGGCGGAGAAGATAGGGACGGTACTGACGGGTAAACCAGGGGCGATCAGGATCACGATCAGTCCGCCCAGACCGATCTTCACCTTCTTGCTGATTTGTTTTTCGCTGAACACCGGCGCGGTGCTGATCAGCGCCAGAATGCGCAACAGCGGCCAGAAATATTGGCTAAGCCAGACGCCGAACTGCGCGCTGTCAAATGTCAGCATGGTTAACCAATCAGATTCGGCAGGTTGGTGAACAGCGTGCGCATATAGTCCAGCAGCAGGTTGAGCATCCAGGGGCCGGCAATCACGATGGTGGCGACCACCGCCAGAATTTTGGGGATAAACGACAACGTCATTTCGTTGATCTGGGTGGCGGCCTGCAGCAGGCTAACCACCAGACCGCTGATCAAGGCAGCGAGCAGCATCGGGGCCGCCAGCGCCAGCGCCACTTTCATCGCTTCGGTGCCCAGCGCCATTACGGATTCAGGGGTCATCGGCGGCTCCGGTTATGAATAGAAACTTTGTGCCAGCGAGCCAAGCAGCAACTGCCAGCCATCCACCAACACAAACAACATCAGTTTGAACGGCAGCGAGATAGTTGCCGGGGGCACCATCATCATCCCCAACGCCATCAGCACGCTGGCGACCACCAGATCGATAATCAGGAACGGAATAAACACCGTGAAGCCAATTTGGAATGCGGTTTTCAGCTCGCTGGTAACGTAAGCCGGCAGCAGAATACGCATCGGCACCGCTTCCGGCCCGGCCAGTGGCGGCAGGTTGGCGAGCTTGGCGTACAGGGCCAAATCGGTTTCACGCGTCTGGCGCAGCATAAATTCGCGCAGTGGCTGCGAGCCTTTATCCATTGCCACGTCCAGGCTGATTTTGTCCTGGCTGAACGGCAGGTAGGCATCCTGATAGACCTTGTCGAATACCGGCGACATGATGAAAAAGGTCAGAAACAGCGCCAGACCCAGCATCACCTGATTCGGTGGAGCGGAGGGGGTACCCAGCGCGTTGCGCAATAGCCCGAGTACGATGATGATACGGGTGAAACTGGTCATCATCAGCAGCATCGCAGGCAGGAAACTGAGCGAGGTCAGCAGCACCAGCGTTTGCACCGGCAGCGACCAGCTTTGGCCGCCGCCCGCCAGTGGTTGGCTGATAAGCCCAGGTAATTGCGCGAAAGCCGCTGGGCTTGCCAGCAGCAGGGCAGTGGCCAGGAGGTGTTTTCCCCTCACCCGGCAGGAGAGGGGGAAGATGGTGGCCTTCTGGCAATCCGCGCTGAGGGGGGCAATAGCCGGGGATGCCGATTGTTGAGTGTGAGTCATGCCGATTTTTCCGGACGTTTCAGAACTTTTTGCATCAGTTGGCGAAAATCAGCCGGCGCTGCGTTGTCGCTTGTGCTGCTATCTTGCGCTGGCGCAGGGACAGGCATGGTATGCAGCGGGGTGATTTGCTGGGCGGTGACGCCCAGTACCAGCAAGGTGTTGTCCACCTCGACCACCACCACGCGCTCACGCTGACCGACTTGGCAACTGGCCCGCAGGTTTAACAGCTTGCTGTTGCGTGCCTGTGGGGCGAACCCCAATCGGCGAAACAGCCAGCCGGCCAGCAGGATCAGCAGCAGGATCCCGCCGAGTGCGGTACTGACCTGCGTCAGCACCGAACCGGCCGGTAACGCCGGCGTGGCGGGTTGCAAGGTGCCCTGACCGGGCGCGGTGGCGTTTGGGTTCATCAGCGGCTCAGGCGGCGCATACGTTCGGATGGGGTAATGATGTCGGTGATGCGCACGCCGAACTTGTCGGCCACCACCACCACTTCGCCCTGGGCAATCAGATAACCGTTGATCATGATATCCAGGGGTTCACCCGCCAACCCGTCCAACGCCACGACAGAGCCTTGCGACAGGCGCAGCAGCTCCTTGATGGTCATTTTGGTGCGGCCCAGTTCGACGGTCAGTTTGACCGGGATATCCAGGATCAGATCGATATCCTGCAGGCTACCGCTGGCATCCTGCGGTTCCAGCGATTTGAATACCGCGTCGCTGGCAGAGGTTTTGTCGGTGGCAAGCTGCTCGTTAAACGCGTCAGCCCACAGGTCGTCCACGGATTCCTTTCCTTCGCCAGACGGTTGCTTAGGATCACTCATTTGGGCTGTTCCTCACTCAGGGCATTCAAAATAGGGTTAATCAAATGTTCAACACGCAGGGCGTACTGCCCGTTTAACGTGCCGTATTGGCTGGTTAGCACCGGTACGCCATCCACGTGGGCGATCAGGCGATCCGGTTTATCAATCGGTAATACGTCACCCGGCTGCAGCTTCAGGATTTTTGACAACCGCATCGGGATATCGACGAAGTTGGCAATCAGCTCCAGTTCGGAATGCTGCACCTGTTTCACCAGCGTTTCGCGCCAGTGGCTGTCCTCCTGCCGTGAATTTTCCAGCGGCGGGTTGGTCAGCAGTTCGCGCAGTGGCTCGATCATCGCGAACGGAATACAGATGTTGAATTCACCGCTCAGCGCGCCGATCTCCACCTGGAACGGCGTGGTGACCACAATGTCATTCGGCGAAGTGGTGATATTGGTGAATTTCACCTGCATTTCGGCGCGCACGTATTCCACGTTGATCTTGTAAATCGCGCTCCAGGCATCACCGTAAGCATCCAGCGCCAGACGCAGCATGCGTTTGATCACCCGCTGCTCGGTGGGGGTGAATTCACGGCCTTCCACTTTGGTCGGAAAGCGGCCGTCGCCACCGAACAGGTTATCGACCGCGATAAACACCAGGCTCGGCGCGAACACGAACAGCGCGGTACCGCGCAGCGGGTTCAGGTGCACCAGGTTGAGGTTGGTGGGCACCGGCAGGTTGCGGGCAAATTCGTGGTACGGCTGAATTTTGATCGGGCCGACGGTAATGTCCGGGCTGCGACGCAGCAGGTTGAATAACCCCATGCGGAACTGCCGGGCAAAACGTTCGTTGATGATTTCCAGCGCGTGCAGACGCTCGCGCACCACGCGGCGCTGGGTAGTCGGATCGTACGGCTTGACCTCGCTCTCGTTGCTGGTGACCGCGACGGGTTCATCTCCCGCGCTGTCGCCGTTGAGCAAGGCGTCGATCTCTGCCTGTGAAAGAATGCTGTCGCCCATAGTGATTACCGCAGTATGAAGGCGGTGAACAGCACGTCGCTGACCACCTGCTTCGGTTGTCCTTTAACCAGCGGCGGGCTAAGTACGTCCTTAATCTGCGCCACCAATTGCTGTTTCCCTTGTTCACTGCTCAACTGGCCCGCCTCCTGACGGGACAGCAGCATCAGCAGACGGCTGCGCACCTCCGGCAGAAAATCGTTCAGTTGGCGGCGGGTGTTCTCGTCCGGCAAGCGTAATGTCAGGCCGATGTACAACACGCGATCGGGGTTGTTATCCGGCGTCATCAGATTGACGGTAAAGGTGTCCAGCGGCATAAACACCGGTGCGGCCGGAGGTTGCGGTTTGTCTGCGGGCTGTGCGCCATTCTGGTGCTGTTTAAGCTGCCACCAGCTGTAGCCGGCTGCGCCGCAGGCGAGCAGGGTAATCAACACCAGCAGGTAAGCCAGTAGCGGACGTTTTTTTGAGGCTGTTGGAAGGGAGTTCTGAGACATTGCTAAGCCAAATTCCTGTTTTCTGCGTACATGAAAACCGCACGCATGACATGTAGCGGTATTATCCCGTCTATTCCGGCGTGCAATAGCCAGAATAGGCGGGGAAAAGCGTGCCAGCTTGGGCGTTTGCGCTCAGTCAGGCGAAAATATCAACGCCGCTGACGGCTCGAGCCATCGCCTGCAATGCCTGTGGAGCACTGAGGGCCTCTGCGCCCGGTTCGTTGCCGGCGTGGCTATCGCGATAACCTGGTTGGCCCTGTTGCCCGGCGTTTTGTTGTTGCGCCTGTTGCCCCTGCGACATGGACTCACTGCCAACGCTGCTTTGTCCCAGATTGATGCCGCTCTCTGCCAGCGCATGGCGCAGTTGCGGCATGGCGGCTTCCACGGCGGCACGTACCTGACCGTGGGCGGAGGCAATATGCAACAGCGCCTGGCTGTCATCGAGCTTGAGGGTGATCTGCAATGCCCCCAACTCCTGCGGATGCAGGCGCAGTTCTGCGCTTTGCTGACCGTTGCGATGGAACATCAGTACCTGCTGATTCAACGCCTGTTGCCACTCGGGGCTGCCAAGCTGAGCATTTAGCTGTGGCGTCGGCGGGGCGGTAACCAGCGAAGAGGCTGGAGCGGCTGCCACCGTCGGGCTGGAGACAGGCGGTGTCATCAGGTGATTGACCGGCGCCTGCGTATCGGCGCCGAATTTCAATGCGGTAGCATCCGGCTTATCCTGAGTGGCCGCCGTCTTTTGTGGCGCGTCGCTGCCGCTTTCCGTGCTGAGAGGATCTGTGCTCAGGGTCGGCGGGTTTTTCTGCGTGTCCGTTATCGGGCTACCGGAGGCGTCCGAGGGGCGGCCCAGCGTGGCGCTCAGCACAGCTGCGGGTTGTGTCGTACCCGGTTCGCCTTCAATGCTCAGTTCCCCGGCGCCCGCCGCGGTGGCCGGCATCACCGGCGTTACGGCGATCGGTAACATGGCAAACAGCGCCTGTAAGGTGGCCGCGTCGATTTCACCGGCGGGGCGCAGGGCCGTATTTTCCGCAGTTTGATCTTTCAGCGCCTCTTCCCCCGGCGCGACGGCCGCCTGCTGACCGCTGCTTAATAGCGAGGGTGCCAAAAGTCCATCTCGTTCGCCGAAGGTGGCCAGTAGCTGGGTGAGTTGGTTGCGGCTCAGCGGCGCGGAGTCCTCGTCGGCACTCAGCGTCATCGGCGACAGCTTGCCTGTAGCCTTATCGGCCGGCAACACACGTGCGCCGAGCAGTTGAGCAAAGGCGGACGAAAGAGAGGATTCATCCAGCGGCAACTGCGCGTCCGGCAGTACTCCGCTGTCGCCTGGGGTCGACAGACCTGACAATAGGTTGAGGTTCATGGGTGGATATTCCTTTGTGCACTGCGTTGAGCAAACTCATCCATCAGTTTTTGATCCCGTTTATTCTCCAACTGCAGCTGCGCACTTTGAGCACGGGTATGCAGGGTTTCGAAGGCATTCAGCCGTTGCTGTTTGTCCTGCCAGTGTTTCACGGCGCTCTCGACCTTTTCCCCCCACTGCGTCAGTTGCTGGCGATGCTGGGTGATGGCCTGCTCCAGCGTGCCGATAAACTGCTGGTAGTTCTGCCAGTTGGACGATTCCATACCGCCGCTCAGTTGATTATTCAGCTTCTGGCGGTACTCATCCTGATAATTGAGCAGCATGGAAAGCTGCTGCTCTGCCGCCTGTTGTGCCTTACGCACCTGGCCCAACTGCTGCGTCGCCTGTTCCACTGCGTCCTGCGCCAAATCGCGCAGGGTAATCAGGGGGGACTGTGATTTCATCGGATTTTCGCCTTTGGTGACGTTAAACGATCAACTGCTGTAACTGTTGGCAGGCGTCGTCATAACCGCTGCGTTCAAAAATGCCCTGTTGCAGATAGGCTTCCATCTGCGGGTAAAGTGCCATCGCCTTGTCCAGCAAAGGATCGCTGCCTGAAACGTAGGCACCGACGCTGATCAAATCGCGGTTGCGTTGATAGCTGGCCAGCATCTGTTTGAAGTTACGTACCCGGCGGTAATGTTCCTCATCGATCAGCGAAGTCATGGCACGACTGATCGAGGCTTCAATGTCGATTGCAGGGTAGTGACCGGCCTCTGCCAGCCGTCGCGACAGCACCACGTGACCATCGAGGATGGCGCGCGCCGAGTCGGCAATCGGATCCTGCTGGTCATCCCCTTCGGTCAGTACGGTATAGAAGGCGGTAATTGAACCGCCACCGCTGATGCCATTGCCCGCGCGTTCCACCAGTGCTGGTAATTTGGCGAACACTGACGGCGGATAGCCTTTGGTGGCCGGTGGCTCGCCGATGGCCAGGGCAATTTCACGCTGCGCCATGGCATAACGGGTCAGCGAATCCATAATCAGCAGCACGTGCTGACCGCGATCGCGAAAGTCCTCGGCGATACGCGTGGCATAGGCGGCCCCCTGCATGCGCAGCAGCGGCGAGACGTCTGCCGGGGCGGCAATCACTACCGAGCGTGCCCGACCTTCGGGGCCGAGGATGTTTTCGATAAAGTCTTTGACCTCGCGGCCACGTTCGCCGATCAGCCCGACGACAATCACGTCGGCCTGGGTATAACGCGCCATCATGCCCAGCAGCACGCTTTTGCCGACGCCGGAGCCGGCGAACAGCCCCATGCGTTGGCCACGGCCGACGGTTAACAGACCATTAATGGTGCGGACGCCGACATCCAGGACCTGTTCGATCGGCGTACGCTGCAACGGATTGAACGGGGCGGTGATTAGCGGCGCACGATAGCCGGTTTCCGGTGCGGGCAGGCCGTCGAGCGGCTTGGCGCTGCCGTCCAGCACCCGGCCCAGCAATGCCGGGCCGAGCGGCAGCTGTTTGCTGGCGCTTTGCCCTTCCGGCGAGACGCGGGCATAAACCCGTGCGCCGGGCACAATGCCTTCCACTTCTTCCAGCGGCATCAGGAACAGTCGCTGGCCGTTAAAACCGACCACTTCGCTCTCGACTTCCTGAACTTCACCGCCGTCGTGACGTTCGATCAGGCAGGTGGCACCGATCGGCAGTTGCAGCCCGGTGGCTTCCAGCACCAGCCCGGTTGCGCGCGTCAGGCGGCCGTAACGACGAACCTTCGGCGCGTGCGTGATGCGTTTTTCCAACGTATCGAGTGAGGTCAGCCAGCGGCCGAGTCGAAGCGTCATTACACTTCTCCCGGAGCCGCCAGGCGGCAGAGTTCGTGCCAACGGGTTGCCAGACTGGCATCCAGGTCGCCTTCATCGGCGCTGACCTTGCAACCGCCAGGGTGCAGTTGGCCATCTGCCAGCAGTCGCCAACCGTGCAGGCTGAGCGTCGCGCCCAGTTGTTGCTCTATCCGCTGATAATCATCCGGATGTACGCGCAGCTGGGGTTTGCCACTGAACATCGGCTCCTGCTGGATCAACTGTTGTATCTGCGCCAGCAGGGCGGTGCCGTCACACACCGGTGGTTGACCGAGCACCTGTTTGGCGGCGGTTAACGCCAACTGCATCAGGCGCGAGGCGATCACGCTGTCCAGCGCGTCCAGCGTATGCTGGAATTCAGTCACCAGCTGTTGCCAGTGGGCGGTCAGCGGTTGTTGTTGCTGTTGCGCCTCCAGCAGGCCCTGTTGACGGCCTTCTTCCATGCCGGCCTGGAACCCGGCTTCGTAACCTTTTTGCTGGCCGTCGGCATAGCCCAACTGTTGGCCTTGCTGCTCTGCCTGCAGGCGCAATTGGGCCAATTGCTGTTCCTGAACCACAGTGTCGTCCAGTGGTGTGCCGAAAGATTCCACCGGCGGCAACGGCAGCGGCTCGACCACCGTTTTCGGCTCGGTCAAATCGTTAAGCGACCAGGGCTGCCAGGGCAGGGTGTTAATGCGATCAGACATAGGTGTCCTCGCCACCGCCAATAATCATTTCGCCGCTTTCCGCCAAACGACGGACGACCAACAGGATGGCTTTCTGTTCGTTCTCGACCTGCGACATGCGTACCGGGCCACGGTTGGCCAGGTCGTCGCGCAGGATATCGGCGGCGCGTTGCGACATATTCTTGAGGAACTTCTCGCGCAGCGGCTGTTCCGCGCCTTTGAGCGCCACCAGCAAGGATTCGCCTTCCACTTCCTGCAACAGGCGCTGGATGCTGCGGTCGTCGACCTCCACCAGGTTTTCGAACAGGAACATTTCGTCGATGATCTTCTGCGCCAGCTCGCCGTCGTATTCGCGCATGGCGTCGATAACCGCTTCTTCCTGCTGAGTTTTCATCAGGTTGATGATCTCGGCTGCGGTGCGTACCCCGCCCATTTTGCTGCGCTTGAGGTTCTGGCCGTCGAGCAGGTTGTTCAGCACTTCGGTCAGTTCCGCCAGCGCTGCCGGTTGCACGCCGCCGAAGGTGGCGATACGCAGCATCACGTCGTTGCGCAGGCGTTCGTCGAACAGCGCCAAAATATCCGCCGCCTGGCCACGCTTAAGGTGGACCAGAATGGTGGCGATGATTTGCGGGTGTTCGTCGCGGATCAGATCGGCGGCGCTCATTGGCTCCATAAAGTTGAGCGTTTCCATGCCGGTGGTGGTCTCGCGGGATTCGAGAATATCCTCCAACAGGCTGGCGGCGCGCTCTTCGCCCAGCGCTTTAACCAGCACCGAACGCAGATAGTCGCTGGCGTTGACGCTCAGTGCCGCATATTGTTCGGCGTCATCTTCAAATTCGCGCAGTATTTCATTCAGTTGTTTGTGCGAGACCTGGCTCATGCTGGCCATGGTGCCGCTCAACTGCTGGACTTCCCGCGAGGAGAGGTGTTTGAACACCTCGGCGGCGCGATCTTCACCCAGGGTCATCAGCAGGATGGCGCTTTTTTCGGTTCCGGTCAGACTCATAATTCGTTGCTCATCCATTGGCGGATTACCAGAGCGACCACGCGTGGGTCTTTATCAGCCAGATCGCGGATCCGCTGGCTCTGGACTTCTGCACTGACGCGCTGTTGTGATTTACGGTGCTGCGCCAGCTCCTCGTTACTCTGTTTATTGCTCTCTGCCGGTTTGGCCATTGGCGTATTGGCGGCGGCGATAGCGGCCTTTTGTACTGCCTGACGGTTTTGCAGCTGCGGACGTACCAGTTTGCGCCATAGCAACCAGCCGACCAGCAGGACCAGCAGATAGCGACCGGCGTCGAACAGACGATCGATAAACGCCTGGCTTTGCCAGAACGGCAGCTCACCGCCGGTGACTTCGTTATCGGTAAACGGCGTGTTGACCACGTTGAGTGTGTCGCCGCGGGTGCTGGAGAAACCCATGGACTCGCGCACCAGCGATTCGATCTGCGCCAACTGCTCTTTACTCATCGGCAGTGGTTTGCCGTCTTTATCCGTACCGCGATAGTTAACCACCACTGCCACCGACAACCGCTGCACCGTCCCGGCTTTTTGCTGGGTATGGCGGATGGTGCGATCGACTTCGTAGTTGGTGGTTTCATCCAGGCGTGAATTCTGCGGCCCCGAGGCTGCGCTGCGGGTTGCCGCGGCATTGGGCTGGGTAGCGTTGGCGTTGTTGCCGGTAGCCGCCGGTTTGGCGGTTTCAATCGGCGCGGTCGCTGGAGCGCTAGGCTGATTGGACAAGGCACCCGGTACGCCACCGACCAGTGGCCCGCCAATTTGATCGCTTTGACTCATTTGTTTGGAGCGGACGGCGGCCTTATTCGGCAGTTGGTTCGGTTGGTATTCTTCGTCGGTTTGCTCGCGGGTGGCAAAATCAATCTGCGCGGTGACCTGGGCGCGCGCGTTACCGTTACCGACCATCGGTGCCAAAATCGCTTCGATACGGCGCTGGTAGCGGCTTTCCACTTCGTTGGCGTACTTGAGCTGTGCGGCGTTCAGATCGCGCCCGGCACCGTCAGACTGGGTCAGCAGGCGACCGGACTGATCGACCACGGTCACGTTGCCCGGTGGCAGGCCGGCGACGCTGCTCGAGACCATATAAACGATGGCATTGATCTGGCCGTCATCCAACGCGCGGCCGGGTTGCAGCGTCAGGGTCACCGAGGCGGAAGGGGATTTTTGCTCGCGCACGAACAGCGAGGGTTTTGGCAGTGCCAGATGCACCCGGGCGTTTTGTACCGGCCCCAGCGATTCGATGGTGCGTGACAATTCGCCTTCCAGCGCGCGCTGGTAGTTGATTTGCTCACTGAACTGGCTGATGCCGAATTTTTCCTGATCCAGCAGTTCGAAGCCAACGGCACCGCCTTTCGGCAGGCCCAACTGCGCCAGACGCAGGCGGGTTTCGTGCACTTTGTCTGCCGGGATCAGCAGCGCCGCGCCATTTTCGGCAAAGCGGAAGGGGATGTTCATCTGCGTCAGTTGGGTGACGATGGCACCGCCGTCGCGATCGTTAATGTTGCTATACAGCACCCGGTAATCAGGACTTTTTGCCCATAACAGCAGCGCGACCACAATGGCGATGGCGGCGGAAGCGGCGATCAGCAGTGGGATTTTCGGGTTGGCGCGCAGACGGTTCCACATGGCTTGCAGGCCATTATCGCGGCTTTCGGTGGCGGAGATTGAAGCACTCATTTTAGCCAGTGTCCTTCAATGACGCTCAGGATCCGGTTCGGGCCACGGCGTAGCTCCCTGCCAGGCTGATGAACGATGTGGTTAGCGTTGTGTGACAAAACAGACTCCCTGATACACATATAAATACACCCTATGCCTTTCAAGTTGCAGCTAGGCGGCCAGCTCGCTCATCTCCAGGCGCTTACTCGAGTAAGTAACTGGGGTGAGCGAGTGCAGATAACAACGCTGCAACTTGAAAGACGACGGGTATAGCGGCGCTCCCATTACTGGGCAGACTATTATTTGCTTTTATGGTGATTTCGATGGCCCGAAAAGCCGGGTTTTTTGCAGTTAATTAGCCGCTTTAGGATAAAAACGCTGTGTTAGGGTGTGCAGCATCAGAGTAGTGTCTGCCGCCACAATGGCCGGCAGCCGCATTTTTATTGGGGTTACCATGGCAATTCAGGGTATTGAAGGGGTATTGCAGCAGTTACAAGCCACCGCGATTCAGGCCGGATCGATGGGGCAAGACGCTGCTGCGCCGGGCGTCAGTTTCGCCAGCGAGCTGAAAACGGCTATTGGCAAGATCAGCGATACCCAGCAGGCCGCACGCAAGCAGGCGCAGGATTTTGAGATCGGCGTACCGGGCATCAGCCTCAATGATGTGATGGTCGATCTGCAAAAATCGTCAATCTCGCTGCAGATGGGCGTGCAGGTGCGTAATAAGCTGGTTTCCGCTTACCAGGAAGTCATGAATATGGCGGTGTGATGGAGTGTCACGCGCGCCCGTGCCACCAAATTGCGTACCACGACATTGTCTTATTAAGTCTTATTAAAAGTCTGGCTGGCAATAGATCAATTGCTGGCGCAACTGCCGGCCAGATTGGCGCAGCTCGGGCCTTAGGTTGTGATGGCGGGATTTTTAGTGGTGGGGTTTTGAATACTGAATTAGCATATTAGGCGTATTACCTTCGGCATAGCGATCACCAATCGCTGGAGTAACAGGGCAGAAACCCTGCTTCAACTCACATTGCGACACTTGTCACAGAGTTATAATTCCCGGGTTAAGGATGTTTTATTACCGGGAAAGACGATGAGCAGCAAAAGTGAACAAAGATGGCGGCTGTTGAGTATTTTGATTATGGCCGTTTTGGTCGTATTAATAATCGTTTTAATTAAACAAAGCTAAAAAACCCGGGCCACTTTTGTGGCCTTGCCGGTTTATTTACCCGCCAGTATCCGCATAACGTCTTCCTCGTAGGTCAGGCCCAGCAGCCACATGCCGAGCAACAGTATGGCCAGGGAAAACAGCAGTTTTTCGTTGAGCATGGTTTATCACCCCTGATTGTATTAATGCTCGCCGATGCTATCCCACCCGGCTGTTTTCCGCTAACCCGCACTGCATAAACGACGCTCCCGTTGCTCAATGATTTAACTTATGGCCGTGGCTGTCATTCCTGTGCCTCCATCATGCTGAAATGATCGGGGCGAATAGCGCTGCCCTCCATTGCCCGTTGGTGGCCGCGAATGGCGGTGGGGGCAAAGCCAAAGCGCTTACGAAAACGTTCTGCAAACCTTGAGGAACTTTCATAACCGACGTGCTGGGCGATGGCGGAGATGGGCCAATCGGTGGATTGCAGCAGTGCCAGGGCGCTGCTCATGCGCACGTCGATCATCAGGGTACGCAACGAGGTATTTTCTGCCGATAATTTACGGCGCAGCATCACTTCACTCATCGACAGGGTGTCCGCTACCTCGGCCGCCGTCCAGATATTATGCGGATCGGTCGCCAGACAACGGCGCACCTGCTGGGTTAAATTTCTGACCTCGTTATGAATGAAGCTGATATTGAATTGCTTCAGCCACAGCAGAATCTCCAGCATTTTGTGGCGAATGATGACCGCAGGGAAACGATGTTTAAGTGCCAGCGCCAGGCTGGTGGTTTCAAAACTGTGTATTAGTGCGCAGGGCAGGTTGCGCAATGCCAGTACTGCGTCGAATGCCGTTGGGGCCTGGGTTTCAACCTGGGGCGGTGGTGCGGCGAACAGCAACGGATCGCAGGTCAACAACTGACAGCTGAATGCCCCTTCCTCTGAGGGCTCATTAATGATATCCACGGTTTGCCCTCCGTCGATAATCAACAATTCCCCGCTATGAGCCACCACTTCACGCTGTTGCCAACGTACGCGTTTATGGCCTTGCTGTACCAAATACAGATGGGGTTGTTCAAAATAGACTGAAGGGAATAATAATTCAGTATGCTGAATGATATGCGCCGAGGCACCAATTCCAGGACAAAGATTAATTGTACGTTCCATCGATATTCATTTCGCAGCCAGTATCTGGGAATATCTTTACGCTTTGATCGGCGCTGGAGCAACATTTTTCCATGCGTTGTGAAACACAACGACGTGTTTTATCTATCAAAAATCAATTTCCTGCTGAACAGAAAACGTCCGTGTCGGCGTAATATTTATCCGTCTCGTAGGGGCGTTGCATGCCGCGCCCGTGTAGGTCGGGGCGAATATATTCGCGCCCTACCAGACCGAGGTGAAAAATACTATAGGTGTATATAATTCAAATGTCATGGATTAATATCCTGACTTAACCGGAGAATAATAGTGCATAGTGCTATTAATTCTGCTTTTTCCGTTATTGTTATGAGTTCATCTGATTTGCGGCTCTCCCAGCAGCAGGGCGCGGTCGTTAAACTGGCCATAGGTGCTGTTAACCACGTTCTGACGGGTGGACTGGCCGATCAACTCTTTTAATTGGTCCATGCGTTGCTGCAGCAGGCGTTTGAGCTCGGTTTCGTTGTCCAGGATCTGCTGCAGCTTATTGCGCAGCAACTCCTGCAGTGCCATCGATGGGCCGGCCTGCCCGGTAAAGGCGGCGGTGCTTTCCACTGCGGTGACGTAGGCCAGTTCCAGTTCGACCAGGTCCTCCCATCTTTCGGTTTGCGCCAGGGCGATCATCTGGCTGCTCAGGCTATGTATTTGTTGATACGCGGCTAGCAATTGCTGTTGACGTTCCATTAAACGGCGTCCTGAGAGGGGTGATAATTGGGGCCGATTTGGCGCCAGGCGTCGGCAATATTTTCCAACAGTTTGACCACTTCGGTGATCGCCGCCTCGTCATTATGCAGGTTGGCCTGCATCAGGCGGCGCTTCATATAGTCATACAGCGCCGCCAGATTATCGGCCATTTCGCCGCCCTGTTGGTGGTCGAGACCACTTTTCAGGCCGTTATCGATAATGTTGATGGCCTTTGACAGTGCCAGTCCCTTGCCGGCGATATCGCCCTGGTTCATCAGAATGCGTGCGCGTAACAGGGCGCTAAGCGCCCCGTCGAAAAGCATCACGATTAACTGATGCGGGCTGGCGCTCATTACGCCGCTTTCCAGACTGACCTGGGCGTAGGCTTGAGTTCCGCTTCGGTTATACATGTGATTTCTTACCTGGTTAAAAAGTTCTTATTTGAACTGTTGGGTTAAATAATTACCTGTACTGCCCAACTTGGACATCATGGTATCCAGTTGAACGAATTGTTGTTTATAGCGATCTATGGTGTTTTGAATACTGGCGGTCACGGTGGTGATCTGGCTGTTCAGGCGGTCGAGGTTGGTATTGATGCTTTTGGTCGAGTTCTCGATGATGCCGCCGGCCTTGATGTAGTTCTGGATCTCGTTATGGATCTCGGTCGCCATGCCGGTGTCTTTGCCGTTGCCGGCGAAGAAGTTGGCCACCTGTGCCGGTTTCTCATCAATGGCTTTGTTCAGCTTGGTGCTGTCGATTTCCAGTTTATTGGTTTTGGGGTTGGTCGAGATGCCCAGGTTGCCCAATCCTTTCAGTTCCGGGTTGTCCTGTGCGGCGCTGAGCGCGCTTTTAATCGACGACTGAATGCCACGCAGGGTGTTATCGCCCAGCAGTGCGCCATTTTTGGCATTCTGCGCTTCGCCGGTTTTGACCGGGGTAAATTTGCTCAGCGAATTAAAGGTATCCAGCAGCGAGTTATAGTTATCGACCCACTCTTTTACTTTATCGGCGGTGCCGGCTTTATCGGTGCTGATCACCAGGTTCTGTGGTGCATCGGCTTTGGTGACGGCTTTTAGATCAATAGTCACACCCTGCAACGCATCAACAATCGAGTTGGTGCTGCGTTTGATCGGCGTGCCGTTGACCTCAATCAGGGCATCCTGACCGGCCACGGTTTGCTTCATCGAACCGCTTTTAGCCTTGTTGTCATAGTTGAGAATGGCTCCGAGCTTATCGTCATTATTGACCTTAACCGAGATAGTGCTTTTTTCCCCGGTGGTAGTAGAACTGAGCGCCAGTTGGTAGTCGTCATCCCCTACGCGCATGATGGTGGCATTGACGCCGGCCTTGGCGTTGTTAATCGCATCGCGCATTTCCACCAGTGAGGTTTGCTCATCGCTCAGTGGGATCTTCACGTCTTTTTGCGGATTGCCTGCGGTGATGGTAATTGAGCGGTCGCTGCTGCCTGCTGCGCCCAGTTTTTCCGTCTGATTGGCGATCGGGGCTTGGGTGGTCAGGGTTTGCGGTTGGGCCAATGCGTTTACTTTAACAATGTAGTTACCCGCTACGGCTTTATCGGTAGTGGTGACAGTGAACTGGTCGTGGGTGCTGGCGGTGGTGTTGTTGAAAAACGCCGGTTTCGCCAGTTCTTTACTCAAGTTATCAAACTTTTCCAACGAACCTTTCAAAGTGCCGTAAGCCGTCAGTTGGGCGTTATAGCTGGTTTGCTGGGTAGTATAAGGCGTCAGCCGCTGCTGTTCCGCTTTGGTTAGCTTGTCCAGCAAGCCGTTGAGGTCGAGTCCTGAGCCGATGCCTAATGAGCTGATCGATGCCATTGGTAATTCTCCTTGATTATGACTTTATTCGCTTTACGCGTTATCGGCCCAGTGGAGAAAAAGTTTACCGAAAAGTTTAAAAACCGATGACGCAATAGAAGAAGGAAAAACCGCGTTATTTCTGCCATTGCTGCGAAGAGAAAAAAAAACAAAAAATTTCTAAAGGTTGCAGGGGGAGGGCCGATACCTGATGGGACGGTGGTTGACGCCGTGGGCAAAGCAGCCCGAACCATTTAAACCCTGTTGCGAAGATCGCAACTGACTCGTAAGGAAAGCATACAATGGCACAAGTAATTAACACCAACAGCCTGTCGCTGATGGCGCAGAACAACCTGAACAAATCACAGTCTTCTTTGGGTACTGCGATCGAGCGTCTGTCTTCTGGTCTGCGTATCAACAGCGCCAAGGACGATGCCGCGGGTCAGGCAATCTCTAACCGCTTCACCGCTAACATCAAAGGCCTGACTCAGGCTTCCCGTAACGCCAACGACGGTATCTCTCTGGCGCAGACCACTGAAGGCGCACTGAACGAAGTTAACGACAACCTGCAAAACATTCGTCGTCTGACCGTACAGTCTCAGAACGGTTCCAACTCTTCCAGCGACCTGCAGTCCATCCAGGACGAGATCACTCAGCGTCTGTCC
Source organism: Serratia sp. BIGb0163 (assembly GCF_024809935.1). Classification (NCBI taxonomy): domain Bacteria; kingdom Pseudomonadati; phylum Pseudomonadota; class Gammaproteobacteria; order Enterobacterales; family Yersiniaceae; genus Serratia; species Serratia sp. BIGb0163. The sequence goes on along the minus strand of NZ_JANUDZ010000001.1, from coordinate 1,938,968 downwards.
GAGATCAACCGTATCTCTGAACAAACCGATTTCAACGGCGTGAAAGTGTTGAGCGGCGACCAGAAACTGACCATCCAGGTGGGTGCCAACGACAACGAAACCATCCAGATTGATCTGAAAAACATCAATGCTAAAACTCTGGGCCTGGACAAGTTCAGCGTTGCAGATCCAATCGATACCTCTAAAGTGGGTACGACTAAACTGACCACTACCGACAAAATGGGCGCACCGACCATTGATGCGGATTCCAAAACGGCACCAAAAGCTACCAGCGATGGCAAACTGTACTCTGCTGATGACGGTACTGGCACTGTTAACTACTTCGTTAAAGACACCGCTGGCGCTATCTATGACGCGACTGTAGATGGAACCGGTAAAGCGAGCTGGGACTCTACTGCTACTGCGACCAAACCGACTGCGGGCATGAAAGAAGCTACTCAGGTTAAAGTAGGCACCAACCCAGTAACCGGTCTGGCCGCTGGTGACGAACTGCGCACTTTCACCGATCCAGCAGGTAAAGCCGGCTACGTGGTTAAAGGCAAAGATGCTGATGGCAACGATGCTTTCTTCAAGGCTTCTGTAGACTCCGCCGGTAAAGTGACCAAAGGCGTTCAGCAGTCTACCGACCCTAAAACTGCTGACCCACTGGCTACCCTGGACAAGGCACTGTCTCAGGTTGACGGTCTGCGTTCTTCCCTGGGTGCGGTACAGAACCGTTTCGATTCTGTTATCAACAACCTGAACAGCACTGTGAACAACCTGTCTGCTTCCCAGTCTCGTATTCAGGATGCTGACTACGCGACCGAAGTGTCCAACATGAGCCGTGCCAACATCCTGCAACAGGCTGGCACCTCTGTTCTGGCACAGGCTAACCAGTCTACTCAGAACGTGTTGTCCCTGCTGCGTTAATCGACTCTCCCCGATTAACCTGTCGCAAAAGAACCCCGCCTCGGCGGGGTTTTTTTATGGTCGCTTGCCGCCGGGATAGTGCATGGCGCAAATAAGGCCTGTTTTGTACGACTGTTCAGCCGATTGGCATTTTGCCCCCTACGGATAATAGCGCTGACTCTCTTATCCGCAGGTTTTAGACATAGTGAGCGATTTGTATACCGCCGAAGGCGTGATGGACAAAAATTCTCTCTGGCTACGCTACGTTCCGTTAGTGCGCCACGAGGCGTTGCGCCTGCAGGTCAGGCTGCCCGCCAGCGTGGAGCTCGACGATCTGTTGCAGGCCGGAGGAATCGGCCTGTTGAACGCCGTTGAGCGTTATGACGCTATGCAGGGCACGGCCTTTACTACCTACGCGGTGCAACGTATCCGTGGCGCCATGCTTGATGAGCTGCGCAGCCGCGACTGGGTGCCGCGCAGTGTACGTCGCCATGCGCGTGAAGTGGCGCAGGTTATGCGGCAATTGGAACAGCAACTGGGCCGCCCGGCCAGCGAAGTGGAAGTTGCGCAGACGCTGAATCTGTCACTGGATGAGTACCGTCAAATTCTGTTGGACACCAATAACAGCCAGCTTTTCTCCTACGACGAATGGCGGGAAGAGCATGGCGAAAGTGCGGAACCGCTGCTGGAAGGGCACGAAGAGGCCAATCCGTTACATCATCTGCTGGAGGGCAATCTGCGCCAACGGGTGATCGACGCCATCGAGGCGTTGCCGGAACGCGAGAAAATGGTGCTGACGCTGTATTACCAGGAAGAGTTGAACCTGAAGGAGATCGGTGCCGTGCTGGACGTGGGGGAATCGCGAGTCAGCCAGCTGCACAGTCAGGCGATCAAGCGCCTGCGCGCCCGTTTGGCAAGCGAGAACTGACATGCATTCAACTCTGAACCTTCAACCTTGCCACCATTGCGAAAACCGGACTGCCTAATGCCAGGAATAATGTTGAAAAAACGGCCGCTGAGCCGTTATTTAAAAGATTACAAACACAGCCAGACTCATTGCTCCCAGTGCGGTAAGTTGTTGGATCGCATGGCGTTGGTGTTTCGTGGCAAAATCATCAATAAAGACGCCATCGCGCGTATGGATCAGCCGATTGACGATCACGTCTGGCTGAACGTGCAAAATGAGCTGACCGCACTGTGCCGGTTCTGCAGTGAAATTTCCTGCAACAGCCATCCGAGCTATTTCGACATTATGGCCTTCAAGCAGTATCTGTTTGAGCAGACCGAAATGAGCCACAGCACCATTCGCGAGTACGTGGTGCGCCTGCGTCGGCTGGACGAAATGCTGGTGGAACGCAACTACCCGGCAGACAAGTTTGCCAGCAACGCCAGCCATCAACGCATCATTGAAGACTTGCCTTCTGCGGCACACAACAATTACCGCATTGCCCTGCGTAAATACGACCAATATCTCGCCTGGCAGAAAAGCTACTGATCTTGCCTCCCCGGCAGGCCAGCCGGGGTTTCCACCGCTCTCCCATTACGAATAAAGAGTGATTATTAGGTTCACATCTGCTAAATCTATCCTTTAGCTATTGATACCTTATTCCCTGGGGGAAGTTGTGAATCTGCAACAAAAATTGGCGCAGTTCCCGCGTCTCGATTTAGTCGGTTCTGCCACACCGCTCGAAAAACTGTCTCGCCTCTCAGACTACCTTGGCCGTGAAATTTACATCAAACGTGACGACGTCACGCCGATGGCGATGGGCGGTAACAAACTGAGAAAGCTTGAGTTTTTGGCCGCAGATGCGCTGCGGCAGGGAGCCGATACGCTGGTCACCGCCGGTGCCATCCAATCCAACCATGTGCGCCAAACGGCGGCGGTGGCGGCCAAGTTGGGCCTGCACTGTGTGGCGTTGCTGGAAAATCCGATCGACACCCAGGAAGAAAATTATCTGACCAACGGCAACCGCCTGCTGCTCGGGCTGTTCAACGCGCAGGTGGAAATGTGCGAAGCGCTGCACGATCCGCAGCAGCAGTTGGCCGATCTGGCTACACGCCTCGAAGCACAAGGCTTCCGACCTTATGTGGTACCGGTAGGTGGCTCCAATGCGCTGGGTGCATTGGGTTACGTACAGTGTGCGCTGGAAATTGCCGAGCAGAGTCAACGCAGCAACGTCGCTTTCAGCTCGGTAGTGGTTGCGTCTGGCAGTGCCGGTACCCATGCCGGGCTGGCGGTCGGTCTGCAGCAATTGCTGCCGGAGACTGAGCTTGTCGGTGTGACCGTTTCACGCAAAGTTATCGACCAATTGCCCAAGGTGGAACTGATCCAAAAAGCGCTGGCTAACAGTTTGGCTATCGACGAACTGGCACCCATCACCCTGTGGGATGATTACTTCGCACCGCAGTACGGTATGCCCAATGAAGAAGGGCTGGCGGCTATTCAGTTGCTGGCGCAGCAGGAAGGAGTGTTACTGGATCCGGTGTATAGCGGCAAGGCAATGGCTGGGCTGATTGACGGCGTAGCCCAGCAGCGTTTCCGTGATGACGGCCCGATTCTGTTCATCCACACCGGCGGTGCTCCGGCGTTATTTGCCTACCATCCACTGGTGTGAGCGCACTTGGTTATTCCATTTTGAACTATATTTATAATGTTATATTCCTGCGTTCAAATGTTGTGGCTGTTAAAGTGCTGATATCAAAAAAGATAAACAACAGATGGGGTGTTTATGATGTTTTCTAAAGTTCGTCGTCAATTGCTGCTGGGAGTAATGAGCGTTGCGCTGACCGCCGGTTTGAGTGCGCAAACCTATGCCGCCGATAACCTGCTGGAGCAGGTGAAGCATCACGGGACTCTGGTCGTCGGGCTGGAAGGCACTTACCCGCCGTTCAGCTTCCAGGGGGAAGACGGCAAACTGACCGGCTTCGAAGTAGATTTCGCCAATGCGTTGGCGCAGCATCTTGGCGTAAAAGCCAAGCTGAACCCGACCAAGTGGGACGGCATGCTGGCCTCGCTGGATTCAAAGCGTATCGACGTGGTGATCAACCAGGTGACCATTTCGCCAGAGCGTCAGAAGAAATATGATTTCTCCACGCCTTATACCGTCTCCGGTATTCAGGCACTGGTGAAGAAGGGCAATGAAGGCACCATCACCAAGCCGGAAGATCTGAAGGGCAAGAAGGTCGGCGTCGGCCTGGGCACCAACTACGAACAGTGGTTGCGTGACAATGTGCAGGGCGTGGACGTGCGCACCTATGATGATGACCCGACCAAATACCAGGATCTGCGCGTAGGCCGTATCAATGCCATTCTGGTTGACCGTCTGGCCGCACTGGATCTGGTGAAGAAAACCGGCGATACGCTGGCGGTAGCCGGCCCGGCGTTCTCTCGTCAGGAGTCTGGCGTTGCGGTACGTAAAAACAACCCGGAACTGCTGGCCGCGATTAACCAGGCAATTGCCGACATGCAAAAAGACGGCACGCTGGCGAAGATCTCTGACAAATGGTTTGGCGCGGACGTAACTAAATAATGCACGAAAGTATTCAACTGGCGCTGGATTCAGCGCCATTTTTATTGAAGGGCGCGATACTCACTCTCCAGCTCAGTCTGGGGGGCATGGCGCTCGGCTTAATGCTCGGTTTTCTGCTGGCGCTGATGCGCCTTTCGCCGTTATGGCCGCTGTCCTGGCTGTCGCGTTTCTACGTGTCGCTGTTCCGTGGCACGCCGCTGATTGCCCAGCTGTTCATGATTTACTATGGTCTGCCGCAGTTCGGCATCGAGTTTGATCCCTTCCCGGCGGCGCTGATTGGTCTGTCGCTCAATACCGCGGCTTATACCTCAGAAACCCTGCGTGCGGCGATTTCGTCGATCGAAAAAGGGCAGTGGGAAGCCGCGGCCAGCATCGGTATGACCCGCTGGCAGACGCTGCGCCGGGTGATCTTGCCGCAGGCGGCGCGTACCGCATTGCCTCCGTTGGGTAACAGCTTTATCGGCCTGGTGAAAGACACCTCGCTGGCGGCGACCATTCAGGTACCGGAGCTGTTCCGTCAGGCTCAGTTGATTACCTCACGCACGCTGGAAGTGTTCACCATGTATCTGGCGGCCTCGCTGATTTACTGGGTGATGGCGACTCTGCTTTCTGCGCTGCAAAATCGTCTGGAAGCCCACGTCAACCGCCAGGATCAGGAGTAACCCATGAGTGCCATCGAAGTGAAACAGCTGATCAAGCAGTTCAAAGGTCAAACGGTGCTGCATGGGATTGATCTGGAGGTCAGTGCGGGCGAAGTGGTAGCGATTATCGGGCCCAGCGGCTCGGGTAAAACCACCTTGCTGCGCTGCATCAACCTGTTGGAAGTACCGGATTCCGGTACCATTCGCGTCGGCGATATTCAGATTGACAGTTCCAAGTCGCTGAGCAAACAGAAAAATTTGGTGCGGGCGTTACGCCAGCAAGTCGGGTTCGTGTTCCAGAGCTTCAACCTGTTCCCACACCGTTCGGTGCTGGAGAATATTATTGAAGGCCCGGTTATCGTTAAAGGCGAGTCAAAAGCCAGCGCCGAACAGCGGGCACGGGCATTGTTGGCTAAAGTGGGCTTAAACGGTAAAGAGTCTGCCTATCCACGTCGTCTTTCCGGTGGCCAACAGCAACGGGTGGCGATTGCCCGGGCGTTGGCGATGCAACCGGAAGTGATCCTGTTTGATGAACCCACGTCTGCACTGGATCCGGAACTGGTGGGCGAGGTGCTCAATACCATCCGTTCGCTGGCGGAAGAAAAGCGCACCATGGTGATTGTGACGCACGAAATGAGCTTTGCCCGTGATGTGGCCGACCGCGCCATCTTTATGGACCACGGCCGCATTGTTGAGCAGGGCCCGGCGAAAGAGCTGTTCGCTAATCCGCAACACCAGCGCACCCAGCAATTCCTCGACAAGTTTTTGAATCAGTAAGAAGGGGGGCATTTTGCCCCCTGACTCTCGATTAGCCAGCGTTCAATAATTCATTACGGGCGGCTGCGGCCAAAAAGGCGCTGCGGCTACCATAGCCCGGATGCTGCTGTACCATTGAATCGATACGGTTCAGCAGGCGGTGCGGCAGGGTAATATTGATACGTTCAGCCCGACCGTCAAACTTATCCATATTGATGTCGACCAGCAGCCACTGTCCGCCATTCAGCGTGTCGCTCTCCTGCGCCAGATGGAAGGAAACGGCCTGTGGGCGTGGGATGGACTGGTTGTCTTCGCTCAGAAGTTCGAAATGTGCGTCCAGCGCGCTTTTGGCGTCTTCAAAGGCTCTATCGAGGGTATCGCCTGCAAAATAGCAGCCCGGCACATCGGGAAAGAAACCGCTGGCGCTGCCGTCGTGTTCTGAATGTACATAAGCAGGGTAGAACATAATTTCTCCTGTTAATTCATGGTGCCGGGGGTTAGCGCAGTCCGGCATCTTTCATGATTTGGCGCAGCGTTCCCGGTTTAAGATCCTTACGCGGGTGTGGAACGGTGATCACCAGGCGGGATCCTGGGTGTTTAAACTGATGGTGGCTTCCCTTTATCCGCTCTAAAACCCAACCTTCCTGTTCTAATAGCCCGATCAGTTCTGAACTTTTCACACGCCTACCGTCCTTTTATTGTACACACCATACACACTCTATGGCAACGAGATTAATACGCTAACGTGCCGCTTTTGTGCAGACAATAAAAAACCCTGCACGAGTGCAGGGTTTGCGGGAAGGTACGCAGGCTGGATGATAAAAGGCAGTAATCCAGCGCTACGGATTAACCAATGGTCATCAGGCTGGCGTTACCGCCGGCGGCTGCGGTGTTGACACTCAGCGAGCGTTCGATCAGCAGACGTTCCAACAGGATGTTGGTTTCGCCGTGGGCAAAGCCCTGCACCGAAACGATCGCGCCGCTGCGCTGGGCGATTTGCTCGCACAGGGTACGCAACTGATCGGCGTCGCCGTGGTAAATGGCGGCGTCAAACTCCACCTTGTCCTGCTGCCAGTCTTTGCTGAAACTGATGCTGGCCTGAACCGCCACCGGCAGGCGGCGATACAGGGCGCGTTGCAGCTCGGCTTCCGGCCACAGCACGCTGCTGCCCACGGCCAGTACCGCAGCCAGTTGCGTCAGAGCATCGGCTTCGTTATCGGCCAGGCACAGTACCCGCTCACGCGGCAGCAGGGCGTAGGTATTGCGCTCGCCGGTCGGGCCTGGCAGAGGGCGCAGGGTGCCGCCCTGGCCCAGTTCGGCGTAGCGTTGTGCCAGCGTCACCAACTCAGATTGTTTTTCGGCAACGGCCCATTGCTCCAGAGCCTGATGGGCTTTGAGCAGTTGTGGCCGTGCGGTAGCCTCCAGTGGGCGCTCGTCGTCCTGACGGTTCAGGGTACGCAGCACCGCGTCATCCGGACGGTTGGCCAGCAAGCGGTACAGATACAGTGGGCCACCGGCTTTCGGACCGGTGCCGGACAGGCCTTCGCCACCAAACGGCTGCACGCCGACCACGGCACCGACCATGTTACGGTTAACGTACAGGTTACCGACCTTGGCGCGTTCGGTGACGCGGGCAATGGTCTCGTCGATACGGGTGTGGATACCCAGCGTCAGGCCATAACCGGCGGCGTTGATCTGATCGACCAGCGATTCCATATTCGAGCGCTGGAAGCGCACCACGTGCAGTACCGGGCCGAAGATCTCTTTTTGCAGCTCGTCGAAGCTGTCCAGTTCGATCAGCGTTGGCTTGATAAAGGTGCCGCGTGACCACTCTTTCTCATCCTGCGCATTGCCTTTCGCCGCCTGATAGACCTTGCGGCCCTTGGCGCGCATCGCCTGGATATGGCGTTCGATACCGGTTTTGGCCTCGGCGTCGATCACCGGCCCGATGTCGGTAGACAGGCGTTCCGGGTTACCCATGCGGCACTCGGCCATCGCACCGCGCAGCATTTGCAACGTATGGTCCGCCACGTCTTCCTGAATGCACAGAATACGCAGGGCAGAACAACGCTGGCCGGCACTGTCGAAGGCGGAGGCGACCACGTCCGTCACCACCTGTTCGGTCAGCGCGGAAGAGTCGACGATCATCGCGTTCAGACCACCGGTTTCGGCGATCAGCGGCGTTGGGCGACCTTGCGGATCCAGACGACCGGCGATATTGCGTTGCAGAATACCGGCAACGTCGGTAGAGCCGGTAAACATCACGCCACGCACGCGGGCATCATTGACCAGCACCGAGCCGACGCTTTCACCCTGGCCTGGCAGCAGCTGCAGCACGCCTGGTGGAATGCCGGCTTCCAGCAGAATACGTACCGCCTGTGCGGCGATCAGCGGGGTTTGCTCGGCCGGTTTGGCCAGCACGCTGTTGCCGGCCGCCAGCGCAGCGGCAATCTGGCCGGTAAAGATTGCCAGCGGGAAGTTCCACGGGCTGATACAAACCACCGGGCCCAGTGGACGGTGGCTGTCATTGGCGAAGTCATCGCGTACCTGACCGGCGTAGTAATGCAGGAAATCGACCGCTTCACGCACTTCGGCAATGGCGTTATTGAAGGTTTTACCCGCTTCGCGTACCAGAATACCCAGCAGGCTTTGCAACTGGCCTTCCATCAGTTCAGCGGCGCGTTCAAGAATGGCGGCGCGTTCGGACGGCGGGGTGGCGAACCAGATTGGGCCGGCAGCGGCAGCGGCGTCGAGCGCCCGGCTGACTTCCCCTTCGGTGGCTTCGCGCACGTAACCGACGATATCGCCCGGTTCGGCAGGGTTAATTACCGGTTGTTCCACGCCCTGATCCAGCTCGGCATCGATAATCGGTTCTGCGCGCCATGGCTGTGTGGCGCTGGTCAGCAATGCGCTGGACAGTGACGCCAAACGCTGTTCGTTGGACAGGTCCAGACCGCTGGAGTTGGTACGTTTCTCGCCATACAGCTCACGCGGCAGCGGGATACGTGGGTGCGGCAGGCCAATTTGCCCTTCGCTGGCCGCCATGGCTTCAACGGCGGTGACCGGATCGGCCACCAGTTCGTCGAGCGGCAGGGTAGCGTCGGCGATACGGTTAACGAATGAGGTGTTGGCCCCGTTTTCCAGCAGGCGGCGCACCAGGTACGCCAGCAGCGTTTCATGGGTACCGACCGGAGCATAGATGCGACACGGACGGTTTAACTTGCCGTCGGCCACTTTACCCACCACCTGCTCATACAAAGGTTCACCCATGCCGTGCAGACACTGGAACTCATACTGGCCTGGGTAGTAGTTGTTGCCCGCCATATGGTAAATCGCGCTCAGGGTGTGGGCGTTATGGGTAGCAAATTGCGGATAAATCAGGTTTGGCACCGCCAGCAGTTTGCGGGCGCAGGCCAGGTAGGAAACGTCGGTGTAAACCTTGCGGGTGTAAACCGGATAGCCTTCCAACCCGTCCATTTGGGCGCGTTTGATTTCGCTGTCCCAGTAGGCACCTTTCACCAGACGGATCATCAGGCGACGACGGCTGCGCTGCGCCATGTCGATCACGGCGTCGATGGCGAACGGGCAGCGCTTTTGATAAGCCTGGATCACGAAGCCGATACCGTTCCAGCCGGCCAACTGTGGTTCAAAGCACAGCTTCTCCAGCAGATCGAGTGAAATCTCCAGGCGGTCGGCTTCTTCGGCGTCGATATTGATGCCGATATCATATTGGCGCGCTTGCAGGGTCAATGACAGCAGGCGAGGGTAAAGCTCTTCCATTACGCGTTCGTACTGCGCACGGCTGTAGCGCGGATGCAAGGCGGAAAGCTTGATCGAAATGCCCGGACCTTCATAGATCCCACGGCCGTTAGAGGCCTTGCCGATGGCGTGGATCGCCTGCTGGTAGGACACCAGGTAGGCTTGCGCGTCGGCTTCGGTCAGCGCGGCTTCACCCAGCATATCGTAGGAGTAGCGGAAGCCTTTGTCTTCCAGCTTGCGGGCGTTGGCCAGCGCTTCGGCGATGGTTTCACCGGTCACGAACTGTTCGCCCATCAGGCGCATCGCCATGTCCACGCCTTTACGGATCAGCGGTTCACCGCTCTTGCCGATAATACGGTTCAGTGAGCGCGACAGATTGGCTTCGTTATGCGTCGCGACCAGTTTACCGGTAAACAGCAGGCCCCAGGTGGCGGCGTTAACGAACAGCGACGGGCTACGGCCAAGGTGAGAATGCCAGTTGCCGTTGCTGATTTTGTCGCGGATCAGCGCGTCACGGGTTGGTTTGTCAGGAATACGCAGCAGGGCTTCCGCCAGGCACATCAGTGCCACGCCTTCCTGTGAAGAAAGTGAGAACTCCTGCAGCAGGCCCTGCACCATACCGGCGCGGCCGTTTGCACTCTTTTGGTTACGCAGTTTCTCGGCAATATCGTAAGCCATCTTATGGGTGGCTTTGGCGAGATCGGCAGGTAAGCGCGCCTGTTCGAGCAACATCGGCACCGCTTCGGTCTCAGGACGGCGATAGGCTGCGGTGATCGCCGCGCGGTTGACCGACTGCGGCAGAATTTGTTCAGCAAATTCAAGGAATGGCTGGTGGGACTCTTCCTGCAGTTGCGGCATAATGTCGTCCGCTTCGGCCTGGCCGGCAGCGGCAGTGGCAGGGATTTCAGGAATGTCGGAACCGTTCTCGAGACGCTCGAGATAATTAAAAATGGCCTGCTTGATCAGCCAGTGCGGCGTGCGATCGATACGCTGTGCTGCGCTTTTGATGCGATCGCGAGTTGCCTCGTCGAGCTTTACGCCCATGGTGGTAGTGCCCATGCCAATCCAACTCCTGTGTTTAAGAACCTATATACAAACGGCGGGCCAGATAGGCTGCTGGGATAGGTTCGTGCGTTGTGTGCTGTGATGAATGCAGACAATATCCAGCATGTTGCAACTTTGTGCAACCGTGTTAAATCAGGCGGATGAACGAAGTGTGAGTTCCATCGATTTTTTAACATCAATAATCGGCATGGTTCTTGCGTGGCCTTTGGTACGACAGGGGGGCGAGGGAGGGTTTGAGTGGGATATCCCCAGTGATATCAGGGCTAACATCAGATTTTTATTAGGTGCAACTCCGTTTGGTGTCGTCGGGTGTAACCCTGAGAGCGGTTAAATGTGACGCAGGGTAAACTTTGTGTAACTTTGTTGTTAAATACCTTGTTGGATAATGAATGGGTCATCTAGGATAGCCGGCAGTCAGACAATTGCGGGCGGAAACTATTTTCACCTGCGGGGTCCCGCAATTTCGCCACGTTCCGGCGGATTGGCAAGCAGTAACTATCGCAATACAGCGCGAAATAATAATGAGAGTGGAGAATTTCATGACAATGAGCACACCGATGCTGGTGACCTTCCTGGTGTATATCTTCGGGATGGTGTTAATCGGCTTACTTGCCTATCGGGCAACCAATAACTTTGACGACTACATTCTGGGCGGTCGTAGCCTGGGTAGCGTAGTGACCGCGCTTTCTGCCGGCGCATCAGACATGAGCGGCTGGCTGTTGATGGGCCTGCCGGGCGCCATCTTCCTGTCCGGCATCTCCGAAAGCTGGATTGCCATTGGCCTGACGATCGGTGCTTATTTCAACTGGAAGCTGGTGGCGGGGCGGCTGCGCGTGCATACCGAAGCCAACAATAATGCCCTGACGCTGCCGGATTACTTCACCAGCCGTTTCGAAGACAACAGTAAGTTGCTGCGGGTGATTTCCGCCATTGTTATCCTGGTGTTCTTCACTATCTACTGTGCTTCCGGCATTGTGGCCGGTGCGCGCCTGTTCGAGAGCACCTTCGGGATGAGCTACGAAACCGCGCTGTGGGCCGGTGCTGCTGCCACTATCCTTTATACCTTTATCGGCGGATTCCTGGCGGTGAGCTGGACCGATACCGTGCAGGCCAGCCTGATGATTTTCGCGCTGATCCTGACGCCGGTGATTGTTATCTTCGCGGTTGGCGGCATTGATACCTCGATGATGGTGATTGAGGCCAAGAATCCGGCCAATCTCGATATGCTGAAAGGTCTGAACTTTGTGGCGATCCTCTCGCTGCTGGGTTGGGGCCTGGGTTACTTCGGTCAGCCACACATTCTGGCGCGCTTTATGGCGGCAGACTCTCACCGCACCATTCGCAGCGCACGCCGCATCAGCATGACCTGGATGATCCTGTGTCTGGCCGGTACCATTGCGGTCGGTTTCTTCGGGATTGCCTACTTCGCCAATAACCCGGATCAGGCGGGCAATGTATCGCAGAACGGTGAGCGCGTATTTATCGAATTGGCGATGCTCCTGTTCAACCCGTGGGTAGCGGGCATTCTGCTGTCGGCGATTTTGGCGGCGGTAATGAGTACTCTGAGCTGCCAACTGTTGGTGTGTTCAAGTGCGATTACCGAAGACCTGTACAAGGCCTTCCTGCGTAAAGGTGCCAGCCAGCGTGAGCTGGTGTGGGTCGGGCGCTTCATGGTGTTGCTGGTGGCGTTGATTGCCATCGCGCTGGCGGCAAACCCGGAAAACCGCGTACTGGGTCTGGTGAGCTACGCCTGGGCCGGCTTCGGTGCAGCCTTTGGTCCGGTGGTGTTGATCTCGGTAATGTGGTCACGCATGACGCGTAATGGCGCTTTGGCCGGTATGTTGGTGGGCGCGGCAACGGTGATCGTCTGGAAACAGTTTGCCTGGTTGGATTTGTATGAAATTATCCCGGGCTTCCTGTTCGCTTGTATCGCCATCGTGGTGGTGAGCCTGATGGGGCGTCAGCCTTCGGCAACCATCACCGAACGTTTTGATCAGGCAGAAGCCGAGTTCAAAACCGTTTAATCCTCTCGAGTTAATCATCTCAAAGGGCGCTTAATGCGCCCTTAGGTTGCTGACAAAGCAGGAAAAAACGTGGTTTTTCCTGCTTTGTGGTGATCAGCCGAAAATCAATAAATTGATTTTCCTGATTTTTATTTATCGACCTCTACTCGCTCTGGGCAGGAATGAGGTTTGTCATCAGTCTGAGGGCGCTTAATGCGCCCTTTGTCATTTATCACGCCGCGGTTTTCTGTCACTTGCCTGAAACACCTGGCGACATTTGATTAGAAAAAATCACCCTTGCGGCTCTTGTATTTCTTCCAGCCAGAATGATAATCACTATCGTTGTGTTTTACTTTTCTTTACATTGGCGTTGCCGCTATTTCTGGCGTGCGGGCGCTTCGCAGCAGATGCCTTTTTAGGGGTTATTAATTATGTTTGTTCCCTTCCTTATCATGTTCCGTGAGGGGCTGGAGGCGGCGTTGATCGTCAGCCTGATTGCCAGTTACCTGAAACGCACGCAGCGCGGTCAATGGTTAGGCGTGGTATGGATAGGGGTGATTGTTGCCGCTGCCCTGTGCCTGGCGCTCGGCATTTTCATCAATGAAACCACCGGCGAATTCCCGCAGAAGCAACAAGAGCTGTTTGAAGGCATTGTTGCGGTGGTGGCGGTGCTGATCCTCACCTATATGGTGTTCTGGATGCGCAAAGTATCCAAGTCGGTCAAGGTGCATCTGGAAGGCGCTATCGATAACGCACTCAGCTCCGGTAAAGGCCAGGGCTGGGCGCTGGTGGCGATGGTGTTTTTTGCCGTGGCCCGCGAAGGTCTGGAATCGGTGTTTTTCCTGCTGGCAGCCTTCCAGCAAGACGTTGGCATTGCGGCGCCTATCGGTGCGGTACTCGGCCTGGTGGCGGCCATCGTGCTGGGCATGATGATCTACTGGGGCGGGGTAAAGTTGCACCTGGCCAAGTTCTTCAAGTGGACCAGCCTGTTTATCCTGTTTGTGGCCGCCGGTCTGGCTGCCGGGGCGATCCGCGCCTTCCACGAGGCCGGGTTGTGGAACCATTTCCAGGATATCGCGTTCGACTTCAGTAACCATCTGTCGACCCATTCGCTGTTTGGCACCCTGCTCGAAGGCATCTTCGGCTATCAGGAAGCGCCAACGGTAAGCGAAGTGGCGGTCTATTTCCTGTATCTGATCCCAACGCTGATTTTCTTTTTCCTGCCGCAGCGTGCGGAACCGGCAGCGGTTTCGGCGCAACGTAAAATCAATCATTAATTTAAATAGGGAATCTGTATGTCTACTCCATTATTCCGCCGCAAGGCGTTGCACGCAGCATTACTGGCTCTGCCGGCGTTCGCGCTAAGCATCAACGCTCAGGCGGCGGACGTGCCGCAGGTGAAAATTACCGTTAACGACAAACAGTGTGAGCCGATGCAGTTGACGGTAGCGGCCGGTAAAACCCAGTTTGTGGTGCACAACACCAGCCAGAAAAACGTCGAATGGGAAATCCTCAAAGGGGTGATGGTGGTGGAAGAGCGTGAGAATATCGCGCCGGGCTTCACCCAGAAGATGACCGCCAACCTGGAGGCGGGTGAATACGACATGACCTGCGGACTGCTCAGCAATCCGAAGGGCAAGCTGACCGTGACCGCTGCCGCAGGTGCCACCACCGACGGCAAACCGAATGCGATGGATTTGGTCGGGCCGATTGCCGAATACAAGGTTTATGTGACCAAAGAAGTGGAAGGCCTGGTTAAACAGACCAAGCGGTTCACCGATGCGGTGAAAGCCGGCAACGTGGCCGAGGCGCGTAAACTCTATGCACCGACGCGCCAGCACTACGAGCGCATTGAACCGATCGCCGAACTGTTCTCCGACCTGGACGGCAGCATCGACGCCCGTGAAGACGATTACGAGAAGAAAGCGGAAGATCCGAAGTTCACCGGTTTCCACCGCCTGGAAAAAGCGCTGTTTGCCGATAACACCACCAAAGACATGAGCAAATACGCTGACCAACTGTACAACGACACCGTCGAGCTGCAAAAACGCGTCACCGATTTGACCTTCCCGCCGAGCAAAGTTGTCGGCGGGGCGGCCGGTCTGATCGAAGAAGTCGCGGCGAGCAAAATCAGCGGTGAAGAAGACCGTTACAGCCGTACCGACCTGTGGGACTTCCAGGCTAACGTCGACGGCGCGCAGAAAATCGTTAACCTGCTGCGTCCGTTGCTGGTCAAGGCCAACAAACCGCTGCTGGACAAGATCGACGCCAACTTTAAAACCGTTGATACCATTTTGGCGAAGTACAAAACCAAAGACGGCTATGAGTCTTACGAGAAGTTAACTGATGCCGATCGCAATGCCATGAAAGGGCCAATCACCACTCTGGCGGAAGACCTTTCACAACTGCGTGGCGTTCTGGGTCTGGATTGAGGCAAGCATAATGAGTAACAAGATCGGCCCGGGAAACGGGCCGCATCCACAGGGCGCGGCGTCACCGTCGCGCCGTCGTTTGTTGCAGGGGTTGGGGCTGGGCGTGCTGGCGCTGGGCGGCAGCCGTCTGACCCAGGCGGCGGATAAAACGGCCGAACCGCTGGCGGTACCGCAGGACGAACGTTGGCAGAAGCAACCGTTCTATGGAGTGCATCAGGCCGGGATCCTCACGCCGCAGCAGGCCGCGATGATGCTGGTAGCGTTCGACGTGCTGGCGAGTAACAAGCAGGATTTAGAGCGTTTGTTCCGGTTGCTGACCACCCGTATTGCCTTCCTGACTACCGGCGGCAGGGCACCGGAGGTGGATCCCAAACTGCCACCGCTCGATTCGGGCATCATGGGGCCGGAGATTTATCCGGATAACCTGACGATCACCGTGTCGGTCGGTACCTCGTTATTTGACGAACGTTTTGGTCTGCAGGCGCAAAAACCGCTGCGGCTGCAGAAAATGACGCGCTTCCCGAACGACTCGCTGGACGCCAGCCTGTGCCACGGGGATTTGGTGCTGCAGATTTGCGCCAATACCAATGAAACGGTGATCCACGCGCTGCGCGACATTATCAAGCATTCGCCGGATCTGCTCAGCGTGCGCTGGAAGCGGGAAGGGTTTATTTCTGCCCACGCCGCGCGTAGCAAAGGCAAGGAAACGCCGATCAACCTGCTGGGCTTTAAGGATGGCACTGCCAACCCGAAAACCAGCGACAAACCCTTGATGGATCAGGTGGTGTGGACAGCAGACAACGCCGGGGAACCGGCATGGGCGGTGGGTGGCAGCTATCAGGCCGCGCGTATTATCCGTTTCCATGTGGAATTCTGGGATCGCACGCCGTTGCAGGAGCAGCAGACCATCTTCGGTCGCGACAAGCACAGCGGTGCGCCACTTGGCATGAAGCATGAGCACGACGAGCCGGACTACGCGCAAGATCCCGAGGGGAAAATGATCCCGATGGACGCGCATATTCGCCTGGCCAACCCGCGCACGCCGCAAACTCAGAGCAACTTACTGTTGCGCCGTGGTTACAGCTATTCAATTGGCGTGTCCAATTCCGGCCAGTTGGAGATGGGGTTGCTGTTTGTTTGTTATCAGGCCGATCTGGAAAAAGGCTTCCTGACGGTGCAAAAACGCCTGAACGGCGAAGCGCTGGAAGAGTATGTCAAACCGATCGGCGGCGGCTATTTCTTTGCGCTGCCGGGGGTAAAAGACGCCAATGATTACCTGGGCAGCGGCCTGTTGAAAGCATAACTCACCTCTTACAAGGCGGGGGATCCCCGCCTGAATTTTGCAGCCATTCACGACGAACCGCCGTTAATTAAAATCAATAGTGACCTTGCGCAATTGGGGGACCGGGCTTTAATTAGGCTAACTATTTTCATTTTTTGTTAAAAGCATTAACATGCTGGCCATAACGTTCCAAATGGTTCATACCCTTCGATCCCTTTAACGGCATTTTCCTGATGAAAAGCACTCATAAAAACCGGTTGGCAGTTTCAGCGCTGGTTATTCCAGCCCTACTGCCTGTTTCTGCCAGCTTTGCGCAGGACAAGGATAGCGAACAGACCATGGTGGTCACGGCCAAACGCAGCGGTCTTTCTGAACTCTCAACCCCGGCTGCCGTCAGCGTGGTCACGGGCGATCAAATCCGTGAGGCGAGGCCGCAGATCAACCTGTCGGAAAGCCTGGGCAGCGTGCCGGGTCTGCAAATTCAGAACCGCCAGAACTATGCGCAGGATTTGCAGCTCTCGGTGCGTGGTTTCGGCGCGCGCTCAATGTATGGCGTGCGCGGCGTGCGTATCTATGTCGATGGCATTCCGGCCACCATGCCGGATGGGCAGGGGCAGACCTCGAATATTGACCTTAACTCGGTCGAGAAGGTGGAAGTGTTACGTGGCCCGTTTTCCGCGCTCTACGGTAACGCCTCCGGCGGCATGGTGAATGTGGAAACCGAAACCGGCCAACAGCCGCCCCGCATTGAGGCCGGTTCGTACTTCGGCAGCTACGGCACCTGGCGCTATGGCGTCAAGGCCACCGGGGCAACCGGTGACGGTACCCACGCCGGTGATGTCAACTACACCATTTCCGGCACCCGTTTCACCACTCAGGGGTTCCGTGACCACAGTGGCGCGCGGAAAAATCTTGGTAATGCCAAGCTCGGTGTTCGCATCGACGATGTCAGTACGCTCACGCTGCTGTTCAACAGTGTAGATATCAACGCCAACGATCCGGGCGGCCTGACGAATGCCGAATGGCACGATAATCCGCGCCAGGCACCGCGAGCCGATCAGTACAATACGCGCAAAACCACGTCACAAACTCAGGCCGGGTTGCACTACCAGCGTGAGATGGGCGTTGATGACGATCTCAGCATCATGATGTATGCCGGTGAGCGTGAAACCACTCAGTACCAGTCGATTCCGGTCGCGGTACAGCAGCGCAGTGCGCAGCATCCGGGCGGGGTGATTGATCTGACGCGCCATTATCAGGGGATTGATACCCGCTGGACGCACCGTGGCGAGCTGGGCGTGCCATATACCCTGACCGGCGGGCTGGATTATGAAACCATGACCGAGCAGCGCAAAGGGTATGAAAACTTTACTCAGGTCAACGGTGTCACCGAGTTGGGCACCGAGGGAGCGCTGCGCCGTAACGAACGCAACCTGATGTGGAATGTGGATCCTTACCTGCAAACCTCATGGCAGTTGACGCAACAGCTGACGCTGGATGTTGGTATGCGTTACAGCACCGTCAATTTCGACTCTAACGATCACTACGTTACCGGTGCCAATGGCGATGACAGCGGCAGCGCCAGTTACCATCAGTGGCTGCCTGCCGGATCCCTCAACTATGCGGTGATGAGCGGTTGGAACCTGTATCTTTCCGCCGGTCGCGGTTTTGAGACGCCGACCATTAACGAACTGTCTTACCGTTCAGGCGATCAGGCCGGGCTGAACTTCGGCCTGAATCCCTCGACCAGCGACACGGTGGAGCTGGGCAGTAAAACCCGCATTGGCAATGGCCTGCTGACCGCCGCCGTTTTCCAGACTGACACCCGTAACGAAATCGTGGTGGATGAAAGCAGCAACGGGCGCACCAGCTACAAAAACGCCGGGCAGACCCGCAGGCGTGGTCTGGAGCTGGCGCTGGATCAGCAATTCGCTTATGACTGGCGGGTACAGCTGGCCTGGACGCTGCTGGATGCACGCTATCGCGATGATGTGTGCGGCGACAGCCAGTGTTCGGCGACCAACATGGTGCCCAGTGGCAACCGCATGCCGGGCATTGCGCGCAATATGGGCTATGCCTCGCTTGCCTGGTCACCGCCGGAAGGTTGGTATGCCGGCGCAGAGGTGCGCTATATGAGTGATATTGAAGTTAACGATGCCAACACGGAGCAGGCCCCGGCTTATACCACCGTTGGTTTGAATACTGGCTACCGCTATCCGCTGGGTAATTGGATGCTTAACGTTTTCGGCCGGGTAGATAATCTGTTTGACCGACAATATGTAGGGTCGGTGATCGTTAATGAAGGTAATGGCCGTTACTACGAACCGGCACCGGGCAGAAACTGGGGCGGCGGATTGAGCGTCTCTTATACCTTCGAGTAACTTCAGGACTTGCCTGTCGGCGTAATCATTCAGCATCAGGGCGGGAGCTTTCCCGCCTTTTTTATTTATAAATTTTGGGGGATTGACAGGTTCTGAGTTGGATGAAATTTAATCGGGAAACCAAAATGTCATCGACGCCATTTAATGGTAACCATTTGATATTATGCATGTTAAAAATTTTATTGAATGACGTAATCGGCGTGATATAGTGTTCTTGCGCCGCGTGAAAACAAAAAAGATTAAAACTTTTTACATTTTAGTAACGCGGCAGGGTTGAATGTCATTATACTGTAATCATCTGGCGGTAGTTTTCACAAGGTGCACAGCTCGAAGCTGTAAATAACACTGCGGGGATCGCTAATGGTAAAGTCCTTGGTTGGGCTAGAAAGAAAAAATAACAGACCTTCCCTGATTTCTCGTTGTAACGAGGGCATTCGCTCCGACTCTCTTTTCCTGGCTACTCCGCACTCTCGTCATCAAAAATTCTTGTCACTTTTTAATCTGGTTTTAATTACGCAATCGCGTTATCCCGTGAAACATCGGTGTGCCGTCACGCCCGCCGTATATTCACTTTTTCAATTGGCTATTGTTGGCTCGAAAGGAAGCCGAAACCTAATCTGTGTGTGAAACATAATCGCGCGGCCAGGCCGATGCGGTAGGTGAAACAAACTGTAAGGTGCCACTATGAGACAAAAAGCAGTGATCAAAGCACGTCGTGAAGCGAAACGCGTTATTCGTCGTGACGCTCGTAGTCATCGCCAGCTTGAAGAAGAATCCGTAACCTCGCTGGTACAAATGGGTGGTGTTGAGTCTATCGGCATGGCACGTGACAAGCGCGATAGCTCTCCCATAGAGGCACGAACCGAAGCTCAGGGTCATTACTTAATCGCCATAGATAAGAAGCAGTTGATTTTTGCCACCGGTGAAGCCGGCTGCGGCAAAACTTTCATCAGCGCTGCGAAAGCGGCAGAAGCCCTTATACATAAAGAAGTGGATCGGATTATCGTTACTCGTCCGGTTCTGCAGGCGGATGAAGACCTCGGTTTCTTACCCGGGGACATTTCTGAGAAGTTCGCCCCTTATTTCCGTCCGGTGTATGACATTCTGGTGCGCCGTTTAGGATCGTCCTTTATGCAATACTGCCTGCGTCCGGAAATCGGCAAGGTAGAGATCGCGCCTTTCGCCTACATGCGCGGGCGTACCTTCGAAAATGCGGTCGTTATCCTGGATGAAGCCCAGAACGTAACCGCCAGCCAGATGAAGATGTTCCTGACCCGTTTGGGTGAGAACGTAACGGTAATCGTTAATGGTGACGTCACCCAATGCGACTTGCCACGCGGCGTGAAGTCCGGCCTCAGCGATGCGATGGAACGCTTCGAGGAGGATGAAATGATCGGCATCATCCGCTTTGACAAACAAGACTGCGTCCGCTCCGCCCTGTGCCAGCGTACGCTCAACGCCTACAGTTAAAACCTGCCCGCTAATTGAAGGCCGCCGCTTCGGCGGCCTTTTTACTGCGCTGGAAATGGGGGCCGACCGATCATCTCAAAACCAAGGATACTGGCCCATCACGCCAGAGTAAAATAGCATCCGGCCACTCACCGAGGCGCAAAGCAGGGCCAGCATCAGCACGCTGGCGGTTCCTGCTGACAACACCGGTCGGCGATAAAGATAGGTCGCCAGCCCGGTCGCGATAATCAACCCGGCAAAAATCAGCCAGACCATCAGGCCTGAGCCAAAGATGGCGATGGCACTGGCCAACATTTTACCCTGTTCACTAAAGCCTGCGCTGTACCCCAGGATCACCGCCAACATCAGTGCCACCGCCAGCAAAATGCCGCCCGGCAGTTGGGTGGGAAGCTGTCGCTGATGCTCATCCAGCGTGGCATTGAAGACACTGATCCTCAGGCCCAGAGTGGCAAAACCCAACAGCAGCGCCGTGGTAATAAAGCTGAGATGGGTGATGGGTGAGTGCCACAGCGGGTGGCTGCTCATCTGGTAATAAACCTGCGCCGAAACCAGAATCGCAGCCAGCCCGGCAACGGAAGCCAGCAGGCTAACGCCGCGGATTAAGGCATGGCTGCGGTTAAAGCGAAACAGGATGGCCGCCCAGCTAAACACCACCGCATTGAGCAAGAAGAAAGCGACGACTTCCCGGCTTAACCAGGAATGACCGATACCCAAAATGGCGCGGTAGGCACCGGTTGGCGAGCCCAGATGCAATAGCGACAGCATCGAACCGAGAATATTGACGGTTAGAATAACCACCGCCATGTTGCGCAGGGCATTAAAGCGTTTTTCTTCCGTCAGCCATATCGGCTGGGCGAGGATTAGTATTGTGATGGCCACAATCGTGCCCACCGCCCACTGACAAAATACGGTAAAAAAGACCAGGGGAAGTTCATATTCAGACATGGCATCTATTCCTTATAACCGGCGGGAATAATCACGATATTGGGATGGCTGATTTGATGGTTCGGCAGTGAGTAACGGGTTTCGATGCGCGTTAAGTCAGCGGAGTACTGCACGCGCAGCACGTCTATATCACCAAACTGCAGCACTCCGGCCGGGCAGGACTCGACACAACGGGGTTGCAACCCCTCATCCAGCCGTTCGGCACACAGGTTGCACTTGCTGGTTTTCCCTTCGACCGGGTCAAATACCGGCGCATTGTAGGGACAAGCCATAATGCACATCCGGCAACCAATGCATTTGTCGTGATCCTGCACTACGATGCCGTCCGGGCGTTTACTGTAGGTATCGGCGGGGCAGACTTTCATACACTGCGGATCGTCACAGTGATTGCAGGACATCGAGATAAACGCCATTGCGTTAGGATCGTCAAAGCTAAATTCCCTGACCCGGCGCCACAGCACGCCCGCCGGAGTGGCATTTTCGGATTTGCAGGCCATTGAGCAGGTTTTACAGCCGTAACAGCCACGCATATCAACCAAGAATCCATATTGTCTGACCATGATTATGCCTCCGCCCGAACGTCAACCAGAGTGCTGTTACAACAATGGCCGGTGCCCAGAACCTCCACATGATCGTTAGTCACATGGCTGCTGCTGCCCCCTTGCTGTTCCCACCAACCGTTATCCAGACACACCACGCCGCGTTTGATTTGGCGGGTCACCACTGCCAATGCCCGGTGTTCGCCACGGTGATTGAAAGCAATGGCCCATGCGCCGTTCTGGATATTGCGGCTGGCGGCATCATCCGGGTGGATCATGATATTGGGCTGATTGCGCTGCACCTCGAGGATCCATTCATTCATGCCGTGGCTGGAATGAATACTGCGGGCCAGCTTGCGCTGCACGGCCATTAACGGATATTTTCTCGCCAGTTCAGGAGAGCCTTTGGGCGATTCTTTAACCTGCATATAGGTGACAATCGGCGGGAAGTCCTTCTTCTGCCAGGCTTCAATAAACAGGTGGGCTTTTTTAGTCGGCGTGCGGAAGATGCCATCTTTGAACGGGATCCACGGCACAGGAACCGGCTTGACTGGCCCCTGGCGCAGTTGTTCAATCGTGATGCCGGTACCGGCCAGGCAGTTTTCGATATAGTGTTCAATCGGTTGATTAAACACTTCGCCAAAGCCGAAACGTTCGGCCAGCCGGGCAAAAATCCAGTAATCCGCTTTTGCTTCGCCCACCGGTTCTACCGCTTTTTCCATCAGTTGCACGTAGTGGCTGCGAACGCTGGCCATCAGGCTGAGATCTTCAAAGATGGTGGTCACCGGCAGCACCAGGTCTGCATACAAGGCGGTGGAGCTCATCAGGTTATCGGCCACCACCACAAAGGGCACTTTCTTCAATGCCTTCTTGACCATATTGGTATTGGGTAGCTGGGTCAGGGCCCCCAGAGTCATAATCCACCAGAAGTTAATTGGGTGAGGGCGATCGTTGACGATCCATTCACCGGTTTTGGACACCGGTATCGGCGGGATTTTTTCTACTTTGGGTGCCGCCGGTACTGGCGGATTGAACTTCATCATCTGTCTTGCGCCGCCGGCATCACAGACACCGCCACCGGCTTTGCCCATATTGCCGGTCAGCAGCGCCAGATAGAACTGGCTGGCGGCCACATAGGTGCCAAACTCGGTGCGCTGAGCGCCGGACATATTCTGTACGATCATTGAAGGCTTATTGCTGGCATATTCCCGCGCCAAACGCAGCAGCGTGGCCTGCGGAACATCGGTCTCCGCCGTTACTTTTTCAGGACTCCAGGGGGCTGCTTGCTGGCGGATCAATTCAAACACCGTGGTAAAAGTGGCATCAGCAGGCAGTTCTGCCTGCGTCAGTGCCGCAACAATGGCGGGCGTATCATGACGCACCAGGCGCCGGCTCAGGATGTCGTAGACCAGATAGCTTTCTTGATCCTGTGGGTTTTCCCTAAGTTGTTTTTGCTGGGTATCGACCAGATAAACCGCCCCGGTATGTTGACGCAGAAAGTCGGCATCATAGCGCCGCTCATCGATAATGATTTTAATCATCCCCAGCGCCAACGCGGTGTCCGTGCCAGGCACAATCGGGATCCATTCATCGGCTTTGGCTGCAGTTTCGTTAAATCGAGGATCGATCACTATCAGGCGTGCCCCCCGATTCTGCGCCTTAATATATTCTTTAAAGTAGGCCTGCATGGTCACCGCCGGGTTATTGCCCCAGCACAGGATATAGCGGCTATCGCAAATGGTGTCGCGCATATCCGCATAGCGCAGGCCAAGCATCGGTATCATGGCGGCGGTGACCGCAGAGCAACACAAAGAGCCTGCACGTTGGGTGGCACCGCCGAGGTAATCAAAAAAGGCCTTGGCCATATCGTTTTTAATCGAATCCATATAGCCGGAGCTGGTTGAAATCAACAGGCCTTTATTCCCGTGGCTGGCAATGGTGTTACGGATATTTAGCTCAATCAGATCCAACGCTTCATCCCAGGATATGGGGTTGAATTTCCCTTCGCCCTTTTCCCCGACCCGAAGCAAAGGCGTTTTAACCCGCAGTGGGTGAGATACCCATTTGGTCCGGCTAATACCGCGCAAGCAGCACTTGACGTTAAAGCCTTTGCTGGCCTCTATTTTCTTGAGTTCACCCTGATAGACGTAAGCCGTCAAATTACAGTGCAGACATTCCATCGCACAGGTTGACTTAAAGGTTTGATAGTCGGTTAGTTTAAGCCGCACTCGGGGTAAGGGTTTGCCATTATCCAGGGCCATGGAAAATATGCAGGGTGAGATGCTGGCCAAGCCAATAACTCCCAGTCCTTTTAACAAGGTTCTGCGATTCAGTCTGATATCTGATATGTTTTTCATGATGTTTCCCGCACGTATTATTTGTTTTTATTATTGTTCGTGGTGTTGTTATTTATTTTAAATAACACCCTGAGTTAAACATGGGGGGATTATGATGCACTGATCGAAATCAAATTATTAATTTATTGTTTTACCGTGACTTACACGTTCCACTTATAGCTTAACGGCAAAGTTAATTTTCGTTTATTGCCTTTGGCGGGCCGCTTTGGTTGGCCTGGTTGGACAGCGCTGAACCGTCAATCTCCGCTTGTTTACCTCTTGTGTAAACTATTGTGGTTTTTTGTATAGATTTTAGTTGGGTTAGCGTTAATGCTTAGTGGTGTTCCAGACGGGCGAAGGGGTTCATCCGCCAAAAGGAAATATCTGGGAGTATGCTGGGTTGGCGTACTGGGCATTGGGATTTTCAAAGCGGTTCAATCATGAAATATATTATTTTATTGCTATTTATTTTGTGCGTTGTGTATGTCCATTACCGTGGCAGGGTGCGTTACACCTTCTGGCGGCAACTTTCCGATCATTCGACCTTCACTGCGCCATTGAACGTTTTTATGTATTTATTCTCACGCGTGCCGACCACGCCTTATCTGCAACCGGAGCAATTTCCCGAGTTGAAGGTGCTGCGGGAGAATTGGCAAACCATACGCGATGAAGGGCAGCAGCTGATGGCGATCCAACAGATCAAAGCCTCGGATCAATTTAATGACGCCGGATTCAATTCGTTTTTCAAAACCGGCTGGAAGCGCTTTTATTTAAAATGGTATGAAGACAGCCACCCGTCGGCGATGAGCCTGTGTCCGCAGACCACGGCTTTGTTACGGCGCCTGCCTTCGGTCAAGGCGGCGATGTTTGCCGAACTGCCGGACGGCAGCCGCCTGCCGCGTCACCGCGACCCTTACGCCGGTTCGCTGCGTTATCACCTGGGGCTGATTACCCCGAATGACGACCGCTGCTTTATCGAAGTGGATGGCGAGCGTTATAGCTGGCGTGATGGTGAGGGGGTGATGTTTGACGAGACCTATCTGCATTTCGCCGAAAACCAAAGTGGGCAAAACCGGCTGATCCTGTTTTGTGATATCGAAAGACCGATGCGTTTCCGCTGGGCGCAGGGCATCAACCACTGGTTGGGGCGTAACCTGATGAGCGCGGCTACCGCACCCAATGAAGAGGGCGATCGCACCGGTGGCGTCAACAAGCTGTTCAAGTACATTTATGCGGTGCGTAAAGTGGGCAAGCGGCTGAAGGCGTGGAACCGTACCGGGTATTACATCATTAAATGGATTTTGTTTGGTGGGATTGCGGCGGGCATTTTCTTCGCGATTTAAACTTTCGCGCTATAAAGGCGATGGGCGCCAACAGGGCGCCCATCGGTTAATCAGGCAAAGATAGTCATCATATAGGCGGCGAACAGCGCCAGGTGCGCAGTCCCGTTCAGCACGTTGGTTCTGCCGGTGGAGAACGAAAGCTGGCACAGCAGCAACACCGTCAGCATTACCACGATATGTGGCGTCTGCAAACCGAAGATCAACGTCTGACCGGTCAGCGTGGCGATGACGGTGACCGCCGGTACCGTCAGGGAAATGGTCGCCAGCACCGAGCCGAAGAACAGGTTCATGGCGCGCTGTACCTGATTATTCAATACCGCACGCAGTGCCCCCAGACCTTCAGGCGACAGGATCAGCAGAGCGACCAGGAAGCCGGTAAATTGCGCCGGGGCATTTACCTTGGTCAACAAACCTTCCAGCGGATTGGCGTTAAACTTGGTTACCGCGATCACCGCAACCAGATGCACGATCAGCCAAACGGCATGCCAGGCACTGCTGTGCGAGGAAGGCTTGCCATGGTGCGGATCGCCATCGTCATCTTCGTGTTCATAGACAAACAGGCTCTGGTGAGTTTTGGTCTGGATCACCAGGAACACGCCGTACATGGCGGCAGATATCACCGAAACCAGCAGTGCCTGACCGGTAGTGAAGTTACCGCCGGGCAGCGCACTCGGGAACACCAGCACAATCACCGCCAGCGGGAAAATCGCCATCAGATACTGTTTAATGCCGCCCAGGTTTACGTACTGGGTAGCGAATTTACGGCCGCCAAGCAGCAGCGCAACGCCGACCAGCCCCGCGCTGACAATCATAATGATCGAGTAAAGCGTATCGCGCATCAGCGCCGGCGCGGCGTCGCCGGTGGCCATCAGCGCTGAAATCAGGCTGACTTCCAGGATCACCACCGACAGGCTGAGGATCAGCGAGCCATAGGGTTCACCCAGGCGGTGGGCCAGAACGTCGGCGTGGCGCACTACGCTGAACGCACTGCTGAGAATACCGATCAAGGCAACGATGTTAATGCCGACGATCAGCGGAAAGTTGCTGGTAGTGCCCCACAGATTCAGCACCACCAGGGCGGCGATAGGGAGCAACAGGGAATACTCAGTGTGGCGGGATTTGGATCGGCCAGGATCGTTTTGCGACTTCATTTTGATGGTACTCCTTCTCAAACAGCGTGGTCCCGTCATCGCTGACTGCCGTTAAAGGCAACTCTGCGCATCCAGAATGTAATTATATTTAATAATAATAGGATACACCCGGTGGTGCGTGCCGGGGAATGATGTGATGTTGTTTTACTTGCAAAAGCAAATGCTTGCTTTATGTGACTAGGTTAACAAAAAAACCGCACGGAATGCGGTTTTCTTTACTTTCTTTTACGCAGTAACATGAAATTACTTCATTAACGGCACATAAATTGCAGTTTGAGCGTGTATGACACCGTTAATAAAGGAAAAAATCCACATCAGTCATCAATATTGTCCATAATTTCATGCCGTTTATTATGATAACCCTCTTCGTTTAACCCCTCACGCCAGTAAGGTACGGCATAAAGCCGATTACGCTCACATTGACGATCGCGGCGCAGGAAGCGGCGCAGTTCAACCACCAGACGATCTTCACCGGCCAGCCAGTATTGGGTCGCGGCCTGTGGCTGCGGCAAGGCGCAAAACTGGGTGATCAGCTCGGCGGTTTTCTCGGTGCCGCCAATAATCCAGCTTAGCTCAAGGCCTGCAGGTTTTTTCAGCTCGATCACGTCGGCCGAGCTATCTACGCGGATAAAGGCATTGCCTTCGCTGTGTGCCGGTAGCCCTTCCAGCAAAGCCGCCAATGCGGGTAAAGAAGAAGGATCGCCGGCCAGGCAGTAGAAATCGGCCTCAGGCAGCATGGGTTTCGGGCCACCGGGGTTACTGATGCCAATTTTATCGCCGGCTTTTGCCGCGCGCGCAAAGTCAACGGCCGGGCCGCTATGGTCATGAATGGCGAATTCAATGTCGACCTCTGCCAGTTCTGGACGCACCGCACGGATGGAATAGGTGCGAACAATGGGGCGTACCGCGTCTGCTGCCCAGCGCGGGCCATTTTCGGTCAGTGTCGGCAGATCCGGTTGTGTCTGGCCTGCAAGCGGCAGGAAAACCTTAATGTGTGCGGCGGCGGCGTTGGCCGGGTAATAGCGCAGGTCCGGCGCGGTGAAGGTGATACGGCGCAGGTGCGGGGTAATATCGCGAATGGCACTGACTGCAATCAGGTAGGGTGCGCGTGAGCGTGGGGCTTCGGTAGTCACGGGTTTCTCCTTATGTTCGTTTGGCGCAGAGTATATCACGCCATTTGATAATGAGAATTGTTTGCTGATGAGGCTGGTGACAACGGCAGCTGCGCAAAAGCAGGCATTCTTTCCGAAGGGATAACCTAATTGGGAGGCATCATCTGGTTATGCTTAGGTGTGGCATTTTACCTTTTGATATTATTGCTGCTGAGTACAAATACTTTTTCACTTTAAATCCCGCGTGAAACTTGATTGCTCCACGAGAAAAGAATAAGGTCATTATTATCGCGGGAAGGGTTATAGAATTAATAAAATTCCGCAGTTAATAAATATACCCTATAGCTTTCAAGTTGCAGCTAGGCGACCAGCTCGCTCATCCCCAGGCGCTTACAAAAGTTAAGTAACTGGGGTGAGCGACAAATCTGTCGGGAACAGATTTGAACGCTGCTTGCAGCGGCCCTGAAAGGGCAAGGACCATGGATGGTCCTTGTAAGCAGATAACAACGCTGCAACTTGAAAGATGACGGGTATAAGATGAACAGTGGCTAGGGAGTATGAGCAATCTTATTCCCGGGAGGTTGTTAAGGTGTTAACGCGAGATTTTCTGCAAAATGCGGATTGCAAAACAGCATTCGGCACCATTGAGGAGTCGCTGTTACTGACATCAGAGCAGCGTGCGGCCTCACTGGATTGTACTTTATCCCGCCGGCCGGATAACAGCCCGGTGTGGGTTTTCGGCTACGGTTCATTGATGTGGAACCCGGTGTTTGAATCCGAAGAAGTGCGACCGGCCACGCTGCAAGGTTGGCACCGTGCCTTCTGTTTGCGGTTGACTGCCGGACGTGGCACCTTGCATCAGCCGGGGCGTATGCTGGCGCTGAAAGAGGGCGGCCATACCACCGGTCTGGCGTTCCGCCTGCCGGAAGCCAAACTGCGCGAAGAGCTGGAACTGCTGTGGAAACGTGAAATGCTGACCGGCTGTTATTTGCCGACCTGGTGTGACCTCACCCTGGCCGATGGCCAAGTGGTGACCGCGTTGGTGTTTGTGATGAACCCGCAGCACCCGCTGTTTGAGGAAGATACCAGCCACCAGGTGATCGCGCCATTGATCGCCAGCGCCAGTGGGCCATTGGGCACCAATGCCCAGTATCTGTTCTCACTGGACACCGAGCTGAAAAACCACGGTATGAAAGACGACTGCATCGGTGATTTGGTCAGCTATGTGCAGCAGTGGTTGCAGCAAAATACCTCCGGCCCTGTTGGTGGAGAGGCGACGGCATAATCCCCGCACCGCGCTTTCATAAGGCTCAGCATGCTGAGCCTTTTTTATTTTATATATCTAATACCTATATTTAATAACTTTATTCTGCATGAGTATTTAATCCATACTTAAATGATGGTTATTTATCTCATTAATATTAAAGGGATTGATTATTTTCTGGCTTAGAAACAGTTAATTCACCGCGGTGAAAAAATTCACTTAGCATGAAAATGCATAACTAAAGGTTATTTCTTATTTGTCCCCTTACCCCAGACTCCGTATCACTGTGTTTAACAATATTGTTCGACCGGGGGGAGTGGATGAACTTTCAACAATTAAAAATTATTCGGGAATCGGCGCGCTGCAACTACAACCTGACCGAGGTAGCCAACACTTTATTTACCTCACAATCTGGGGTCAGTCGTCATATTCGGGAACTGGAAGAAGAACTGGGTATTGAGATATTTATCCGCCGTGGCAAACGTTTATTAGGCATGACCGAGCCGGGCAAAGAGCTGCTGGTGGTGGCAGAACGCATCCTGAATGATGCCAATAATATCCGCCGTCTGGCAGACGTATTCAGCAGCAACGACGCAGGTCAGTTGCACATTGCCACTACCCATACCCAGGCGCGCTATAGCCTGCCGGGGGTGATCAAAGAGTTCCGCGCGCTGTATCCACGGGTGAGAGTGGTGCTGAATCAGGGCAGCCCCGAGGAAATCGTTGGCATGCTGGCCTCTGGCGAAGCCGATATCGGCATTGCCAGTGAAAGGCTGATGAGTGATGAGTCTCTGGCGGCGTTTCCCTACTACCGCTGGCACCACACCATACTGGTACCGGAAGGGCATGAACTGACCCGCCAGCCGCAGGTGACGCTGGAAATGCTCAGCACCCTGCCGCTGATTACCTATCGGCAGGGCATTACCGGTCGTTCGCGGTTGGATAGCGCTTTCAAAGCCGCCGGGCTAACGCCGGATATCGCCTTAAGCGCACAGGATTCAGATGTGATTAAGACCTATGTCGAACTGGGGCTGGGAGTGGGGGTGTTGGCGGATATGTCTTACGAGAAGGAACGCGACCATGGGTTGGTCAGCCTTAACGCCGAACATCTGTTCGAACCCAATACCGTTTGGTTAGGTTTGAAACGCAGTCAGTTACAACGTAACTATGCCTGGCGATTTATCCAGCTGTGTAACCCTACGTTGTCGCTGACTGAAATCAAAGACAAAGTATTTTCCTCACAGCTCGATACGGTGATCGATTACCAGATTTAGTTCAGAGGGCGGCGAAAACGCGCCGGGCATAGCGCCCGGCGATAGATAAAGCTAAAGCTGTTTTCTCAACAGTTTTCTCACCAAACGGCGTTTGCTTTTTTGCACTGGACCAATGAGCTCTAATATGGGGACTTCTTCATGAGGCGGTGGATTCTCCATATGCCAGCGAAGATGTTGCTGCAAAATTTCGATTGCGATTTCTTTTTGTTCTTGAATGGTTAGCGTTGGGTCGGTTAGATCCTTCTGTTTCATAGCCTCTTCCTTTTGAGCGTTATTTGTACACATCCTATCATGTGCTGATATTCAATCCTGCGGTCTTTTCAGATCCTCGATGTATTTACTCAATGTAAGAAAGTCAGTTTTGCAGTTCATGGTGCCGGGTATCACGGTGAATGATGCCTGGCGGGTATAGAGCTCGAGCAGACGATTGTTGAGGACGTTACTGATCAGTATGTCGGGAAGCGCTGTAGATATCAGCCCTTGCGTGTGCAGATTCACGCCATAAAAATAGAGGGTGTGCAGGCAGTGTTGCAGCATTTTGCCTCTTAGCGGATGTTTAGCCGCACGTCTGGTAAAGCTCTCCAGTGCGACCAGTTCGATGACGTTATCCACTCGGTGGTAGTAACACAGGCAAAAGCCAACACGAGTCAACGGCGCAGTAATCCACCTGAAAACAAAAGCAAAGCTTCCTGGCCTGAGCGCTGTGCTGTTATAAAATTTCAATAGCGAGCGCCAGTTAAGCGAATGACCATTTTTTCTGCCTTTTTGCCAGCGGCGATCTTGTTCAGTCAATGGGCTAATGAACAGCCCCGATTGGGCCAGCACGGTGTTCATATCTTCAATTGTTTGTTGAACCGCCCGATTATGTGAATCTTTGCCGCCATCCGTTGGCGTGTTTGCTTCCATTCGATAGCCCCCTGTAGCAACAAGTCGCACACTAATTGCTGCTAAGGGATTGCACAAAACGTTGTTTTCTCTAATGCGCAGCGGTACGCAAAAGATGTCACTGGTACTCAGAATTTCCACGGCGATTACGCCGCTGCCCGCAAAATCCCGCCTGCTTAATAATCAAAATCTCAGCTATAGACATAAAAAGAATATCTATAGTTATTTAAGTACCTTCGCCTGCCGATGGCTCTCACATACACTCGCGAAATTACTATAAATTCCATCCGCTTGGAGAGTTTTGATGAAAGCGTTCGTCCCTTCTTTGGTGTTTTTGGCCGTGGCGGCCAGTTTCAGCACGCAGGCAGCAACTCCGGCGAATACGTTGGTCATTGCCCAGTCAATCGATGACGTGGTCAGCTTTGATCCGGCTCAGGGTTTTGAATTAACCACGGTGCAGTCATTTAACAGCCTGTATCAGCGGCTGATCCAGTCCGATCCAAAAAATCCGATTGAGCTTAAACCGACGCTGGCCAGCGAATGGCAGGCGGGCAGCGATAACCGCAGCCTGACTTTTACCCTGCGACCGGACGCCAAATTTGCCAGCGGCAACCCGCTGCGCCCGGAGGACGTGATCTTCTCGCTGTCGCGGGTGGTGAAGCTGAATCTGGAGCCGTCGTTTATCCTCACCCAACTGGGCTGGAACGCTAAAAATGTCGACCAGTACCTGACCAAGGTTGATGACCATCGGGTAAAAATCAGCTGGAGCGAAAACGTCAGCCCGGCGTTTGTGCTTAGCCTGCTTTCGGCACCGGTATCTTCCATTGTCGATGCCAAAGAAGCGTTGGCGCATCAGCATGGTGATGACTTTGGTCATCAATGGTTGAACAGCCATTCCGCCGGTAGCGGCCCGTATAAAATTCGCACCTATGTGCCGCATGAAGTGGTGGTGCTTGACGCCAACCCAGGCTCGCCAGAGGGCGCACCCACGCTGAAAACCATCCTGATCAAGAACGTGCCGGATCCGGCCGCCCGCCGCTTGCTGATCGAGCAGGGGGACGCCGATATTGCGCGAAACCTTGGTGCAGACCAGATGGCAGCACTGAAAGGCAAGCCGGGCGTCAAGCCGCTGGCGATCCCGTATGCCTCACTCTATTTCCTGCAGTTCAACGCCAAGGCGTCACCGGCACTGGGTAACCCGGCATTTTGGGAGGCGGCGCGCTGGCTGTTCGACTATAAAGGCATTGCCGACGACCTGCTGAAAGGGCAGTTCCAGACCCACCAGGCGTTCCTGCCGGAGGGTTACCTGGGGGCGTTGAAGGATAAGCCTTACAGTTTTAATCCGACCAAGGCCAAGGAGATTCTGGCCAAGGCCGGTTTGAAAGACGTCAGCTTTAAGCTGGAGGTCAACAACCAGCCGCCGTATCTGGATATCGCACAGGCATTACAGGCCAGCTTCGCACAGGGCGGGGTGAAGGTGAGTCTGGTGCCGGGCCTCAGTGCGCAGGTCTCCACCAAGGTCAAATCCCTCAACTACGACGCGACCCTGACCTCCTGGGGGCCGGATTATTTTGATCCAAATACCAACGCCGCCGCTTTCGCCTATAACCCGGAAGACGGCAGCAAAACGCTGGCCTGGCGTGCCAACTGGCAGATCCCTGCATTGAACAAGCTGACGCTGGCGGCCACGGCGGAAAATGACACCGCCAAACGGGTGGCGGATTACCAACAGTTGCAGCAAGCCGTTCAGCAAAGCTCGCCGTTTGTGATCGGCCTGCAGGCACGCAGCCTGATTGCGGTGCGCGACAACCTGAAAGGCTATGAGCAGGGCATCAACCCCGACATGGTGTTCTACAGTAAGGTCAGCAAGTAATGATCAGCCGTTCCTCTTCGGCCGGGTTCGCCCGGCACGGTTGGCGCTGGGGCCGCAGGCTGCTTACCGGCTTACTGTCGCTGGCACTGACGCTGCTTGGCCTGCTGCTGTTCACCTTTATGCTCTCGCACCTGGCGCCGATCGATCCTACGTTGCAAATTGCCGGCGATCACGCCAGCGAAGCGACCTATGCTCAGGTGCGCCATAATTTGGGGCTGGATCAGCCGTTGCCGGTGCAGTTCTGGCGTTACCTGGTGCATCTGGCGCACGGGGATATGGGCATCTCGCGCATTACTTCGCAGCCGGTGCTGAGCGATTTACTTCGTACCTTCCCGGCAACGGTGGAACTGGCGACCTGCGCGATCATCCTCGGCGCCGTCGGCGGCATTACGCTGGCGTTTCTGGCGGTGATCAAACCGGGCGGCTGGCTGGACAACGTGGCGCGACTACTGTCACTGATCGGCTATTCGGTGCCGATCTTCTGGCTTAGCCTGCTGGGGCTGCTGCTGTTTTATGCCACATTGCATTGGTCGGCGGGGCCGGGGCGGCTGGACGATATCTATCTGTACAGCATGGAGCCGCGCAGCGGATTTATCCTGGTTGACAGTTGGCTGTCCGGCGATCGCGAAATGTTCTACAACGCCATCAGCCACCTGTGGCTGCCGGTGGTGGCGCTGGCGCTGCTGTCGATGGCGGGCATCACCCGTTTACTGCGCGCCGCGATGCTGGAAGAGTGCAATAAAGAGTACGTTACCCTGGCGCGTTCCAAAGGGGCCAGCCGCGCGCGCATTCTGGTGCGTCACGTATTCCCCAACGTGTTGGGCACGTTGATCACCGTACTGTCGCTGTCCTACGCCAGCCTGCTGGAGGGCGCGGTATTGACCGAAACGGTATTTGCCTGGCCCGGCGTTGGGCGTTATTTGACCACCGCGCTGTTTGCCGCCGATACGCCGGCCATCCTTGGCGCCACCTTGCTGATTGGCACCTGTTTTGTGGTGCTTAATGCGCTGGCCGACGCGCTGACCTATTTAGTGGACCCGCGAACCCGATGAGCCAATATCTTTCTGAACATGAACCCCAGAGCGCACCGGCCGCCGCCCACCGCCCACGCGGCCGACTGACCACGCTAACGATTGGCGCAACGCTGGTGGCTATTTTGATCCTCACTGCGCTGTTGGCCCCCTGGCTGGCGCCGTTCGATCCCAATTTGCAACACATCGAGCTGCGGCTGTTGCCGCCTTCTTCCGGCCATTGGCTGGGCACCGACGGCTTTGGTCGTGACCTGTTGTCGCGGGTGATTTACGGGGCCAGGCCAACGCTGATCCTGGTGTCATTGATCCTGCTGCTGACCATTCCGATTGGCCTGCTGGTGGGCATTAGCGCCGGTTATCTCGGTGGCTGGGTCGAGCGTATTCTGATGCGCATAACCGATATTTTTCTGTCGTTGCCCAGCCTGGTGATCGCACTGGCGTTTGTTGCCGTGCTGGGGCCGGGGTTGATGAACGGTGCGCTGGCGTTGGCGTTAACCAGTTGGCCTTCTTTCGCCCGGCAGGCGCGGGCAGAAACGCTGGCGCTGCGTCGCAGTGATTATTTGGCGGCGGCGCGGATGCAGGGCATTGGTGGCCTGCGGCTGATGGTTGGGCACATTTTGCCGTTATGTCTGCCGAGTGCGGTGGTGCGTGCGGCGCTGAGTCTGGGCGGGATTATCCTGTCTGCCGCCGGTTTGGGCTTTCTCGGCATGGGCGTGGCCCCACCGACTGCCGAATGGGGGTCAATGGTAGCCGAGGGCAGCAAAGTGATTTTTGACCAATGGTGGGTCGCCGCGGTACCGGGCGGGGCGATCCTGTTTGCCAGCCTGGCCTTTAACCTGTTGGGCGACGGCCTGCGCGATAAAATGGATCCTCGTCATGGGCACTGATAACAATTTATTGACCGTTGAACGGCTATCGGTAGCGCTGCCGGGCGCGCAGCCGCTGGTCAAAGGCATTTCTTTCAGCATGGGACAGGAGCGGCTGGCGCTGGTCGGTGAGTCCGGTTCCGGCAAATCCCTGACTGCGCGAGCCTTGATGGGGCTGCTGCCACCGCCGTTACAGCTACAGGCGCAGCGTTTAACCTTGGGCGGGGACGATCTGGCACGCCTGAGCGAGCGTCAGTGGAACCGTCTGCGCGGCAACAAAGTGGCGATGGTAATGCAGGATCCCAAGCATGCGCTGAACCCGACCCAGCCGATTGGCCGTCAGGTGGAGGAGCCGTTGCTGCTGCATACCCGCCTGGGCCGCGCCGAACGGCGAGAGAAGGTGCTGGATATGCTGGCGGCGGTTGGCTTGCCCGACCCTGCCGCGCTGCGTCAACGCTACCCGCACCAGCTGTCTGGCGGCATGGGACAACGGGTGATGCTGGCAATCGCGTTGATTAACGATCCGCAATTACTGATTGCCGACGAACCCACGTCCGCTTTGGA
Source organism: Serratia sp. BIGb0163 (assembly GCF_024809935.1). Taxonomy (NCBI): domain Bacteria; kingdom Pseudomonadati; phylum Pseudomonadota; class Gammaproteobacteria; order Enterobacterales; family Yersiniaceae; genus Serratia; species Serratia sp. BIGb0163. The sequence goes on along the minus strand of NZ_JANUDZ010000001.1, from coordinate 1,903,578 downwards.
TCACCAGATGCGCGATCAGGTATTGCAGCTGATTGAGAACCTGGTGGAGCAGCGCAATATGGGCCTGATTTTGATCAGCCACGATTTACAACAGGTGGCGCACTACTGCGAACGGGTGTTGGTGATGTACAAAGGCGAACTGCTGGATCAGTTACCCGCCGATCGTCTGGCCTCGGCCACTCACCCCTATACCCGCACGCTGTGGTCGTGTCGGCCAAGTAAGGAAACCCATGGCAAATCCTTGCCGGTATTGGATCGCGCGTTGCTGGAGTCGCTGAAATGAGCCTGATTACACTGGATAACCTCAGCGTCAGCCATCGTCAGGGCTACGAAATACGTACCGTGGTGCATGAGGTCAACCTGCATATCGAAGCGGGCGAATGTTTCGGCCTGGTCGGGCCTTCCGGCTGCGGAAAATCGTCGCTGTTGTGGGTGTTGGCCGGGCTGAATGAAAACTGGAGCGGCGGTTTCCAACTGCTGGGCCGCGATTTGCAGCCGGGTCGCCCGTTCACCGGTACGTTGCGGCGCGAGGTGCAGATGGTGTTTCAGGATCCTTATGCTTCTCTGCACCCCAAACATCGCTTGCTGCGTACGCTGGCGGAGCCGCTGAAATTGCTCAAAGAGAGTGATATCGAACAGAAGATCAGCGCCGGTTTTCGTCAGGTAGGCTTGGATCCGCGCTTGTTGGACCGTTATCCGCACCAGCTTTCCGGCGGTCAACGTCAACGGGTAGCGATAGTGCGCGCACTGCTGTTAAAACCCAAACTGCTGTTGCTCGATGAGCCAACCTCGGCGCTGGATATGTCGGTGCAGGCGGAGATCCTCAACCTGCTCAACGAGCTGAAACAGGCGGGTGACCTGACGATGATCCTGGTCAGTCACGACGCAGATGTGATCGACCACATGTGCGATCGCTCGGTGGCGATGGCGCACGGCCGTCTGGTCATCTGAATTCTGCCCGCCGTTAACCCGGCGGGTATTATTTGGAATCAATAGACATCTGCGTAATAAATAAAGCAATTTATAGTCGTTCTTCATCTAAGCCACTGCCCCTACACTCGAAAAATAACGCATCCGCGTAATTCTGGAGAGTGCATCTAATGAAACGGCTAATTCCCACCTTATTGTTCAGCGCCCTGGCGGCGAGCTTTGGCGCACAGGCGGCGACCCCGAAAGACCAGCTAGTAGTGGTCAGTTCGCTGGAAGGCATCATCAGCCTGGATCCGGCGGAAAGTTTCGAAACCGTCAGCTCGGCCAACCTGGTCAATCTGTATCAGCGGTTGCTCACGCCGGACCGTACCACGCCGGAAAAACTGGCGCCGGAGTTGGCCAGCGGTTGGCAGGCGGGGGCGGACGGTCGCAGCCTGATTTTTACCCTGAAGGCAAACCAGCGCTTTGCTTCCGGTAATCCGGTGCGGCCGGAGGATGTGATCTTCTCACTGGTGAGAGCGGTGAAACTGAACAAGGCGCCATCGTTCATTCTCGGCGAATTTGGCTGGACGCCGGAAAACGTCGAGAGTCAGTTGAAGACGCTGGGCGATAACCAGGTGCAGTTAAGCTGGTCGGCCAATATCGGTAGTGGGCTGGCGCTGCGGCTGTTGACCGCGCCGGTTGCCTCGATCGTCGATGAGAAACTGTTGAGTGAGCACAGCCAACAGGGAGATTTCGGCAACGCCTGGCTGCGTTCCAATTCCGCCGGTGCAGGGCCTTATCGCGTCAGTAACTATGTGCCGCATGAGGCACTGTTATTCAGTCGGAACGACTACGCTCAACCGCAGGCGAAGATAAAAACGGTGCTGCTGAAGAACGTCAGCGATGCCGGAACCCGGCGCCTGTTGCTGCTGAAAGGAGACGCCGACGTGGCTTACGACCTGGGTGCCGATCAGTTCAATTCGCTGCGTAAAGAGCCGGGGGTCAGGATAGAGCAGCAGGACTCGTCCAAAGTCTATTATCTCGGCTTCAACACCGGCAGCAAACAGACGCCGGCGTTGAGCAACCCAGCCCTGTGGCAGGCGGCGCGCTGGCTGGTGGACTATCAATCCATTGCCGACAACCTGTTGAAGGGGCAGTACCGTGTTCACCAGGCGTTTCTGCCGCTGGGGCTGGATGGCGCGATCGACGACCAACCGTTCAAGCTCGACGTAGCCAGGGCCAAACAGATTTTGCATGACGCCGGGATTGCCGAAGGCACGCGCATTGATCTGATCGTCATCAACCAGCCGCCGTATACCGATATTGCCCAGGTGCTGCAGGCCAGCTTTGCCAAGGCCGGTTTGCAACTGGATATCCATCCGGTGGTGGAAAGCGATCTGTGGGGCAAGATGCGCAGTCGTGATTTCCAGGCCATTTTCACCTATTGGGGGGCCGACTATCTGGATCCGAACACTAACGCCAGCGCCTTTGCCTATAACGTGCCTAACGGGCCGAAAACCCTGGCATGGCGTACCCAGTGGAACATCCCGGCGCTGAGTGCGGAAACCCGCGCAGCGGCGGCGGAAGGTGACGGGGCAAAACGCGCCGCGCACTACGCCAGCTTGCAGCGTGAATTACAGACCAGCTCACCTTACGTGGTGGCATTGCAGGGGCAAACGCTGGTAGCGCTGCGCGACAACGTTAAAGACGCCAAAGTGGATATCGCCAACAGCATGCTGTATCTGGATCGCGTGAGTAAGTAGCCCGCCACGGCACGGCTTTTGCAGGATCGGTTTATTTAGCGAATCGGGGATCCTGTCATGAGCCGCAATCACGTTTTCCCACCCAGCGCCGGCGACTTTTTGCTGGCCTCCAGGCGCTGTGAAATCACCGTATTGCAGCAACTGTTGCAAATGGGGCAGTTGGTCGGCCGGGTCAGCCAGTTGATCCATGTGCTCCAACGGGAACGCGGTACCGTCAATATTTACCTGTGTTCACAGGGAGCATTGTTCGGTGAACGCTTGGCCGGAAGGGCGCAGGAAGTGCAACAGGCTGAACTGGCTGTGCAGCGCCAGTTGATGCAGTTGGATGACAACACCGCCCCCCTGGCCAGCGCCAGCCGTCTTTTCAGCCGCATTGCCTGTGCATTGCATAATCTTGCCGGCCTGCCCGCGTTGCGCTGCCAGGTGCAGCAACGTCAAATTTTGCAGCCTGCCGCCATGGGCATCTTTAATGAGGTTATTCATAGCCTGCTGGCGCTGGTGTTCGAAGCGGCGGATGCCTGCGCGGAACCCACCACGGCACGTGCGTTGATCGCCATGTTCAGCTTTATGCAGGGCAAGGAGCTGGCTGGGCAGGAACGGGCGATCGGCGCGGCCGGTTTTGCCTCCATGCATTTCGATGAGTCGGCGCACCAGCAGCTACTGGTGCTTATCGAAGGGCAAGAGCGCTGTTTTGCCACCTTCAGCGAGTTTGCCGATGAGCCTTCGCTGGCCCAGTGGCGGCGAATGCAGCAACAGGATGACCGTGAGTTTGAGCGCCTGCGCCGTATTGCCTGCACCCAATGGCAACTGAGTAACAAAGCCGACACCAGTCTGCGCTGGTTTGAGATCACCAGTGCGCGTATCGATCTGATGAAACAGATTGAGGATCGGCTGGAGGAGGCGCTGATGGCCAGTTGCCGCCACAATCTGACCCAGGCCCGGCACGCAATGGCGGAAGACTGCGCAGTTTACGCGCCACAGCCGATGCGAGAAAGTTACGCGGTTTTCGTGGCTGCGCCTTTGGGGGATGCATCGCCGCTGGTGGGGGATGGTATTCACCCGCGCCTGGGACGCTCGATGCTGGAATTGATTCAGCAGCAGTCACAACGTCTGCATGCGCTGTCGGAGGAACTGGCCACGGCGCGTGCGACCTTGAGTGAGCGCAAGCAGATCGAACGCGCCAAAGCGCTGCTGATCCAGCATCGCGGATTGACCGAGGCGGCGGCCCATCGACTGTTGTTGAAGATGGCGATGAACCAGAACCAACGGCTGATTGATATTGCCAATGCCATGCTGGCGGTGGCGGACATTCTGCCGCCCAGCAGGAATACTCCCTAAGGGGTATATGCACACAGTCAGTGCAGTTACTGCCTTGCGATCGTGCAAATACCCGTCGCCTTTCAAGTTGCAACGTTGTTACCTGCACTCAGTTATGTGGCCCGTCCATGGGCCACACCCCTTTGGGGCCGCTGCTGGCAGCGTTCAAATCTGCTCCAGGCAGATTTGTCACCCCAGTTACTTAACTTTTGTAAGCGCCTGGGGATGAGCAAGCTGGGCGCCTAGCCGTGCTGTACAGGGATGTACAAATGCCGCGAGCGCATGGACGCGCTAGAGCGGCCAACTTGAAATTCATAGGGTATAAATTACATAACTATAAATTGGGGTATGTAAAATGACAGATCTGGCACGCAAGCTGCATTACTAAAACGTAGCCCGGCCAATGGCGGTCGGGTTGCCAACAAGATTATGGATAAAGGCGTCCTTTCAGCATGTTCACCCCAACGGTGGAATGTGCTGATGGGACGCCTTTTTTATTTTATCGCCTGATTGAAGGAATTGCCGATGACGCACACCAAACCCTCCGGACTTAGCCTGACGCGCCGCCGTTTTTTGGCCGGTAGTGCGGCGTTGGGCGGCAGCATGATGTTGCCCGGCCTGATGAACGCCGCCTGGGCGGCAGGCTCTGACGCCCCGGAGAAAAAAGAGATCCGCGTGGGCTTTATTCCACTTACCGATTGCGCTTCGGTGGTGATGGCGGCGGTGAAACAGTTCGATCAGAAGTACGGCATCAAAATTATCCCCAGCAAGGAGGCCAGTTGGGCGGCAGTACGCGACAAACTTTTGTCCGGTGAACTGGATGCGGCGCACGTACTGTACGGCATGGTGTATGGCCTGCAGCTTGGCGTCGCCGGGCCGCAGCAGGATATGGCGGTGTTGATGACGCTCAACAACAACGGTCAGGCGATTACGCTCTCCAACCAGTTAAGGCAGGCCGGTGTCACCGATGCTGCGAGCTTGAAAAAAACCGTCGATGCCAGCGCCAAAGGCACCTATACCTTCGCCCAAACCTTCCCGACCGGCACCCACGCCATGTGGCTGTATTACTGGCTGGCTAACGCCGGAATTCACCCGTTTGACGACGTGCGCAATGTGGTGGTGCCGCCGCCGCAGATGGTGATGAACATGAAAATCGGCAACATGAGCGGTTTTTGCGTGGGTGAGCCGTGGAACCAACGTGCAATTGCCGAGGACATTGGTTTTACCGCCGTGACCAGCCAGGAGATTTGGCCCGATCACCCGGAAAAGGTGCTGGGTACCACCGGCAACTGGGTGACGGCCAACCCCAATAGCGCCCGCGCGCTGACCGCTGCGGTACTGGACGCCGCACGCTGGATCGACAGTTCGGACGCCAACCGACAGGAAACCGCTCAGGTGGTGGCGGGGCGCGCCTATATCAACACCAGGCCGGAAATCATTACCGGCCGCATGCTCGGCCAATACCAGAACGGTCTGGGCAAGTCGTGGCAGGACTCACATGCGATGCGTTTTTTCCACGATGGCGAGGTGAGCTACCCCTACCTGTCCGACGGCATGTGGTTCCTGACCCAGCATCGCCGCTGGGGCTTGTTGAATGCCGAACCGGACTATCTGGCCGTCGCGAAGAAAATCAACCGTATCGAAATCTATAAGCAGGCGGCCAGCGCGGTGGGTGGAGTAAACCTGCCCGGCAGCGATATGCGTACCAGCACGCTGTTAGACGGCAAGCGCTGGGACGGCAGCAATCCGGCGGAATACGCCAACAGTTTCACTTTAAAGCGTTGAGGTCACCAATGAAAAATCTTGCTGAACGGATCGATATTCCTGCGTCATCGCGGGCAGAAGTCAGTGCGGAAATCGTGCCGCTAAAGCGCCCGGTAATGCCACTGCCGCAGCGCAAAGCCCGCTGGGGTTTGCTGTTACAGCAGAGTTTCCGCCGTGGCGTGCCCGCCGCGTTGGGATTGGTGCTGACCCTGGTGGTCTGGCAGGTTGCGGCGCTTAACAGCAAGGGTTTCCCTACGCCATGGGCCACCTGGCAGGCGGCACTGGTGCTGTTTGCCGACCCATTTTATTCCGCCGGGCCGAACGATCAGGGCATTGGCTGGAACGTACTGGCTTCGCTGCAGCGTGTGGCGACCGGTTTTGGGCTGGCGGCGCTGGTCGGTATTCCGGCCGGTTTTCTGCTGGGGCGCTTTGTGTTTTTGGCCAACATGCTCAACCCGATCATTTCACTGCTGCGCCCGGTCAGTCCGCTGGCCTGGTTGCCGATTGGTCTGCTGCTGTTCCAGCGGGCGGAGCCTGCTTCAACCTGGACCATTTTCATCTGTTCCATCTGGCCGATGATCCTCAACACCGCCGAGGGTGTCACGCGTATTCCGCAGGATTACCTCAACGTGGCGCGGGTGCTCAAGCTGTCGGAGTGGACGGTAATGCGCAAAATCCTGTTCCCGGCGGTGCTGCCTTATGTGCTGACCGGTGTTCGCCTGTCTATCGGCATCGCCTGGCTGGTGATTGTGGCGGCGGAAATGCTGACCGGCGGCGTTGGCATCGGTTTTTGGATCTGGAATGAGTGGAACAACCTCAACGTCGAAAACATCATTATTGCCATCATCGTGATCGGTGTGGTCGGGCTGCTGCTCGAACAGGGACTGATGTTACTGGCAAAACGTTTTAGTTATCCGAACCGCTAGGAGTACGCCATGAAACCGATTATTCAGGTCCAGAACGTCAGCCAGCGTTTTGCCACCCCGCAGGGGGAGTTTATTGCGCTGGATCGGGTGAGTTTTGATATTCAGGCCGGGGAAACTCTCAGCCTGATCGGCCACTCCGGCTGCGGTAAATCAACGCTGCTGAATTTGATCGCCGGGCTGACCTTGCCCAGCGACGGCGTGTTGCTGTGTGACAACCGGCAAATCACCGGGCCTGGCCCGGAGCGCGGGGTGGTGTTCCAGAACCATTCGCTGCTGCCGTGGCTGACAACCTACGAGAATGTGGCGCTGGCGGTGCATCAGGTGTTTCGCCATGAGATGACGCGCAGCGAAATGCGCGACTGGATTGAACACAACCTGGCGCTGGTGCATATGAGCCATGCGCTGGACAAACGGCCGCATGAAATCTCCGGTGGTATGAAGCAGCGCGTTGGCATAGCTCGTGCACTGGCGATGAAACCCAAAGTGCTGTTGATGGATGAACCCTTTGGCGCACTGGATGCGTTAACTCGTGCACATCTGCAAGACGCGGTGATGGAAATTCAGCAGCGGCTGCACACCACCATAGTGCTGATTACCCACGACGTCGACGAAGCGGTGCTGCTGTCTGACCGGGTGTTAATGATGACCAACGGCCCGTCGGCCACCGTCGGCGAAATCCTGCCGGTGGTGCTGCCACGTCCGCGTTCACGAGTCGCGCTGGCGGATGATCCGCAATATCACCATTACCGTCGGCAGGTGCTGAAATTCCTTTACGAGAAGCACGCGAAAGCGGCATGAGAGCCGGACGATGGATAAACCCAGACTGGTGGTGATTGGTAACGGCATGGCCGGTATGCGGCTGGTGGAAACCCTGTGTCGGCTGGCGCCAGAGCGTTATGCCATCACGGTGATTGGCGAAGAGCCGCGGGGCAACTACAACCGCATTCTGCTTTCGCCGGTGTTGGCGGGGGATAAGGCCTTCAGCGACACCCTGCTGCATGACTATGACTGGTATCGGCAGCAGGGAGTGCAACTGCTGGCCGGAGACCCGGTGCTGGCGGTGGATCGGCAGCAAAAGTGGGTGAGTACTGCCCGGCATCGGTTGCCTTATGACCTGCTGGTATTGGCTACCGGTTCACGCCCCTTGCGGCCACCGCTGCCGGGTGGGGCATTGAACGGCATTTATGGCTTCCGCACCCTGGACGATGTTGAAGCGATGATCGCTCGCTGTCGTCCTGGTCGACCGGCGCTGGTGATGGGCGGCGGCGTCTTGGGGATTGAGGCGGCGGCGGCACTGGCGCAGCGCGGCATGAGCGTCACCGTGGTGCACCGGGGCGAGCACCTGATGGAACGTCAGTTGGACGCTCGTGCGGGGCGGATGCTGCAACATAACCTGTTGCAGCGCGGGATCGAATGCCGGCTGAGCTGCGAAGTCAGCCGGTTTCAGGGAAGCGAGCGGGTCAGTTCGGCCAGCCTGAGTAACGGCGAGATAGTGGCCTGCGAACTGGTGGTGATCGCCGTCGGGGTGCAGCCGGAAATTAGCCTGGCGCACTCCGCCGGTCTGGCCTGCCGGCGCGGCATCGTGATTGACGACCAGATGCAAACGGCAGATCCGGCGGTGTTCGCCATCGGCGAATGTGCTCAGTTTGGCGAGATCACTTTGGGCCTGGTGGCCCCCTGTTGGCAGCAGGCTGAACTGTTGGCGCGGCGGCTGAGTGGGGAACTGGTGGCGGGCTACCGACCAACGCCGTTGCATACCCGCCTGAAGGTCAGCGGCGTCGAGGTGTTCAGTGCCGGTGAGATGGCCACAGACGGGCTCACCGAGGTCCATCACGCCGAAGATCCGCAGGCGCAGCATTACCGCCGCCTGCTGGTGCGCGACGGAAAATTACAGGGCGTGGTGTTGTATGGCGACGCTCAGGACAGCCCTTTTTATCTGCAGCAGCTTGGCCTGCCGGTGCAACACCCGGACGACTTGCTGTTTGGCAGCAGCGAACCCGTGACGCCTGCGGCGTCTGACGAGAGGATATCTGATATGCACAAGCCCGTTTTGGTGGTTGCCGGTCACGGCATGGTCGGTCATCACTTCCTGGAACAACTGGTTACGCGCGAGCTGCATTTGCAGTACCACATTGTGGTGTTTGGCGAAGAGCCGGTGGCGGCTTACGACCGGGTACACCTGTCCGAGTTTTTCTCCGGCCGCAGTGCGGACTCGCTGTCGATGGTCGAAGCGGGTTTCTTCGAGCGTAGTGGCATAGAACTGCGGTTGGGGCAGGAGGTGTGCGCTATCGACAGACAACGCAAATGCGTGATTGATGCCGAGGGCCGTGAGACGGCCTACGACCAGTTGGTGCTGGCGACCGGCTCTTATCCGTTTGTACCGCCGATCCCCGGCAACGATCGCCCTGGCTGCCTGGTTTACCGCACGCTCGACGATCTGGCCGCGATCGCAGACTGCGCCAAAACCGCGCGCGTCGGGGTGGTGGTCGGTGGCGGCTTGCTGGGACTGGAGGCTGCCAATGCGTTGCGTCAGCTTGGGCTGAACACCCATGTCGTGGAGTTTGCGCCGCGCCTGATGGGGGTACAGTTGGATGACGGTGGCGCGACCATGCTGCGCAGTAAAATTGAGGCATTGGGCGTCAGTGTGCATACCGGCAAGCAAACTCAGGCGATTATTGAAGGTTCGTTACACCGTCACTGCATGAATTTTGCCGATGGGGAGCAGTTAGAGGCTGATTTAATTCTATTTTCCGCCGGTATCCGTCCTCGTGATCAGCTTGCCCGTGCTGCCGAACTGGAGGTGGGGGCACGCGGCGGTATTGTGATTGATAGCCAGTGCCGCACCAGCGACGAGGCGATTTATGCCATCGGTGAATGCGCCTTGTGGAACGGGCAAATTTTCGGCCTGGTGGCACCGGGCTACCAAATGGCGCGTATCCTGGCCGATCGGCTGGCTGGAGGCGAAAACGTGTTCTGTGGCGCGGACATGAGCACCAAACTGAAACTGTTGGGCGTGGAAGTGGCGTCGATCGGTGATGCCCATGGTCACACCCCCGGCAGCCAGAGCTACACCTGGGTCGACGGCCCGCAGCAAGTGTATAAAAAAGTGGTGATTGACGCGGATGGCAAGCGATTGCTGGGGGCGGTGCTGGTGGGCGACAGTGCTGAATACAGCACGCTGCAACAGATGATGCTTAACTGTCTGCCGTTACCCACCACCCCGGAAAGCCTGATTTTACCCGCAACGACGGGGGCTGCGCCGAAAGCCCTGGGCGTTTCCGCCTTGCCGGCCACGGCGCAGATTTGTTCTTGCCATAACGTCAGCAAGGGCGATATCAGTGACGCGGTGGAGCAGGGTTGCGGCGATTTGGCGGCGGTAAAAGCCTGCACCAAAGCGGGCACCGGCTGTGGCGGCTGTTCGGCGCTGGTAAAACAGCTGATGGAACACGAATTGCAGCAGCGCGGCGTGGTGGTGAAGAAAGACATTTGCGAGCATTTCGCCCATTCACGCCAGGAGCTGTATCACCTGGTCCGCGTTGGCAACATCCGCACCTTTGACGAGTTGCTGGACCGACATGGTCATGGGTATGGCTGTGAGGTGTGCAAACCGCTGGCGGGGTCGATTCTGGCTTCGTGCTGGAACGAATATCTGCTAAAGCCGCAGCATCTGCCGTTGCAGGATACCAACGATCGCTTTTTTGCCAATATCCAGAAAGATGGCACCTATTCGGTGGTACCGCGGGTACCGGCCGGGGAAATTACTCCGCAAGGATTGATCGCCATCGGCCAAATCGCTCTGCGCTATCAGCTCTACACCAAGATTACCGGCGGCCAGCGGGTTGACCTGTTCGGCGCCCGGCTGGAGCAATTGCCGGAGATTTGGCAGCAGCTGGTCGACGCCGGATTTGAAACCGGGCATGCCTACGGCAAGTCACTGCGCACAGTGAAATCTTGCGTCGGCTCCAGTTGGTGCCGCTATGGCGTGCAGGATTCCACCGCGCTGGCTATCGAGCTGGAGCATCGCTACAAGGGGTTGCGGTCGCCGCATAAAATCAAGATGGCGGTTTCCGGCTGCACGCGAGAGTGTGCGGAGGCGCAGAGCAAAGACGTCGGGGTCATTGCCACCGAGAAAGGCTGGAACCTGTACCTGTGCGGCAACGGCGGCATGAAACCGCGCCATGCCGATTTATTTGCCAGCGATCTTGATACCGCCACGCTGATCCGCACGGTCGACCGTTTCCTGATGTTCTACATTCGTACCGCCGATCGCCTGCAGCGCACCAGCACCTGGATGGACAACCTGGAAGGCGGGCTGGACTACCTGCGAGACGTGGTTTTGCAGGACAGCCTGGGGATCGGTAGCGAATTGGATGCCGAAATGGAAACTGTGGTCAGCCATTACCAATGTGAATGGCAAACCACGCTCGCCAGCCCGGATCGCCTCAAGCTGTTCCGTCCGTTTGTGAACAGCGAACAGCCGGATGAGGCCATAGTCTGGCAGGCGGAGCGTGGACAACGTCGCCCGGCGGCAGGAGTGGAACGCGGGCAGGTGATTGAGGTGCAACCGGCGGTGGCCGCCCGGGAACAGTGGCTGGATGTCTGTGCGCTGGCGGAAATCCCGATCAACGCCGGCATTGCCGCCCGGCTGGGGCAGCGGCAGATTGCGCTATTCCATCTGGCAGACAAGGGCGTTTATGCGTTGGCCAATCAGGAACCGGACAGTGACGCCAACGTGCTGGCACGCGGGCTGTTGGGGGACGTAGCCGGTGAGCCGGTGGTGATCTCTCCGCTATACAAACAGCGTTTTCGTTTGAGTGACGGTATCTGTGCAGATAATGCCGGGCGTGCCGTCACCGCCTGGCCGGTCCGGGTAGAAGCAGGCCGTGTGTGGGTATGCAGTACGCCGCTGTCGATACAGGCCAAACTGCCAGAAACGGCGGAAGTGACGTCATGAGCGCGGTACATTGCACCACCTGCCCCTACTGTGGCGTGGGCTGCGGGGTCGCCATTGAACAGCACAGCAACGGTGAACTGACGGTCGGCGGCGACGTTACGCATCCGGCCAATCAGGGACGGCTGTGTGTCAAAGGCAGCGCGCTGGGCGAGACGCTGAGCCTGACGGGCCGCCTGTTACAGCCACAGGTCGATGGCCTGCCGGTTAGCTGGGATCAGGCGCTTGAGCAGGTGGCACAGCGTTTTAGCCAGATTATTGAGCAATATGGCCCGCAGGCGGTGGCGTTTTATGCTTCCGGTCAGCTGCTGACCGAAGATTATTACGTGGCAAACAAACTGATGAAGGGATTTATTGGTGCGGCCAATATCGACACCAACTCCCGGCTGTGCATGGCGTCGGCGGTAGTCGGCTACAAGCGGGCATTCGGCGGGGATGTGGTGCCTTGTTGTTATGAAGATATCGAACAGGCGGATCTGGTGATATTGACCGGTTCCAACACCGCCTGGGCGCATCCGGTGGTCTACCAACGGTTGGTGAAGGCCCGTAAGCTGCGCCCGCAAATGTGGGTGGTGGTGATTGACCCGCGTGAGACGGCGACCTGCGATATTGCCGACTTGCATTTGCCGCTGCGGCCCGGCAGCGATGCGGCTTTGTTTACCGGAGGGCTGCACTGGCTGGCTGAACAGCAGGCTCTGGATACCGCCTTTTTGCAACGGCATGCCAGCGGCACAGAGGCTACGCTGGCAGCGGCGGCGGATTGGACACCACAGCGGGTGGCCGATTTTTGCGAACTGCCACTGAGTGCCGTGCTGGCGTTTTTCCACCTGCTGACCGCGTCCCGCAACTGGGTCACGCTCTATTCGATGGGCATTAACCAGTCTGCCAGTGGCTCGGATAAATGCAATGCGATTATCAATCTGCACCTGGCGGGAGGGCGCATTGGCCGCGCTGGCAGCGGCCCGTTTTCGATCACCGGTCAACCCAATGCCATGGGCGGGCGGGAAGTCGGTGGATTAGCCAATCAGCTGGCGGCGCATATGTCGTTCAACTCCGAGGACACCGACCGGGTACAGCGCTTTTGGCGGTCGCCACGCATCGCCCAACAACCGGGGCTGAATGCGGTGGATTTATTTCAGGCGATCGCCGCCGGGCAGGTAAAGGCGGTGTGGATTATGGGCACCAACCCGGTGGTTTCCCTGCCGGATGCCGATGCAGTCAGGCAGGCGCTAAAAAATTGCCCGCTGGTGGTGGTGTCCGAAGTGATGGCGATGACCGATACCGCCGAACTGGCACATATCCGCCTGCCTGCATTGGCCTGGGGAGAAAAGGAGGGCAGCGTGACCAATTCCGAACGCTGTATTTCACGCCAACGTGCATTTTTGCCGGCGCCGGGGCAAGCCCGTGCCGACTGGTGGATCCTTAGCCAGGTTGCGCAGCGTATGGGGTATGGTACGGCCTTTGGCTATCAACATCCTTCGGAGATATTCAGTGAGCACGCGGCGCTGTCAGGATTTGAAAATAACGGCACGCGCGCGTTCGATATCAGTCAACTGGCGGGATGGGATCTACAGCAATGGTTGCAGATGGCACCGGTACAGTGGCCGGTCAATACTCGGCATCCTGTGGGTTGTCGACGAATGTTTGACGACGGGCGTTTTTTCCATGCCGATGGCAAGGCGCGACTGCTGCCGGTGACGCCACGCTTGCCGCAGAATGCGCTATCACCCGGTTATCCACTGGTGCTGAACACCGGCCGCATCCGCGATCAGTGGCACACCATGACGCGCACCGGCAAGGCCGCGCGGCTGATGCGCCATTTGAGCGAACCCTTCTGCGAAATACACCCGCAGGATGCGGTCGAACTGGGAATTGCCGATAGCAGTCTGGTTCGCCTGAGCTCGCCCCACGGCTGGATGCTGGCGCGCGCACTGTACCATCCGGGGCAGCGGCGCGGTAGCCTGTTTGCGCCGATGCACTGGAACGGTCAATTCACCGCACAGGGTCGGGTCGACAGCCTGATCCCGCCGATAGTGGATGCCGACTCCGGCCAGCCGGAAAGCAAGCATGCGCCAGTGCGGGCCAGCCATTGGCCCACAAGCTGGCAGGCGGAGATTTTTATTCGTGCCGAGGTTGCCGCCCCCAAGGGTATCTACTGGAGCCGGGTCGCGCAGGACGGTTTGACTCACTACATTATGGCCGGCCAGCGGCCGATTGAAGACTGGCAAGCCTGGTTACAGCGCCATTTCTCGCTGGAGGGCATGACGCTGCAAACGGCACAGTTGGCCCAGCGCGGTCTGCACCTGATTGGCTGGCGGCAGGGCGAGGTGCAATTGGCGTTTTATGTTCGCCAGCAGGCCCCGCAGCTGGATCGCCCGGCGATCCTCCGCGCCTTTGAACAGGCTCCCACCGCAGGGGCGGAACGGCTGGCACTGCTGGCGGGGCGTGGTGCGCCAGGTCAGTCAGCGGCTGGTGCCACGATTTGTAGCTGTTTCGGCGTGGGCGAGAATCGCATCATTGCGGCCATCCAGGCAGGTTGCCACAGCGCAGAGGCATTGGGTGCCCGTCTGCAATGCGGCACCAACTGTGGCTCCTGCCTGCCGGAGCTAAAAAAACTGATTCAACAGCATGCATCCCAACGGGTGGCCTAACAGAGGTGGTGAGATGAGCGCGATTGAGAAACTGATGCTGGCCGGCGATCATCGCCAGCCGGTACGCAACGGAGAAGTGTGGCTGGTGGGCGCCGGGCCGGGGGATGCGGAGTTACTGACGTTAAAGGCATTACGGGTGATTCGGCAGGCGGACGTGGTGGTGTTCGATCGTCTGGTTTCCCCGGCGGTAATGGCCTTGCTGCCGCCGGAGGCGCTGTGCATTGACGTGGGAAAATCCATGGGGTGCCACACGCTGTCGCAAAAGCAGATCGATCACCTGTTGGTCGAATTGGCCCTGTCCGGTAATCGGGTGGTACGCCTGAAGGGTGGGGATCCGTTTATTTTTGGTCGCGGCGGGGAAGAGATGGTTGAATTGCAGCGCCATGGCGTGGTCTGCCATGTGGTGCCGGGTATCACTGCCGCCAGCGGTTGTGCGGCGGCGAGTGGTATCCCGCTGACACACCGCGATTACGCGCAATCAGTGCGTTTTGTCACCGGCCATTGCCGTAACGGTGAGGTGAGTCTGGACTGGCACGGCCTGGTCTCTGCGGGGCAGACGCTGGTGTTTTATATGGGGCTGACATTAAGCGAAACCATTGCCACGCAACTGATGCGCCATGGCATGGCGGCACAGACGCCGTTGGCCATTATTGAACGTGGCACGCTACCGCAGCAACGGGTATTAACCGGTACGCTGTCAGAATTACCGCTGTTAATTGCCCGTCAGCGGCCGGTGTCACCCAGCCTGTTGGTGATTGGTGAGGTGGTCAGCCTGTACCGCGCGCCGGCTATTGTCGCTGAGATGCCGACAGAGGCGTTGACCGCCTGAGCCGCTATTGGCCGAAGCGACCGATAATGCCCGCACCGCCCTTGGCGTGGCCCTGTAATTTCTCCAGTAATTGTTCGCGGGTAAGCCCCGGCCCGAGCGCGTGGGGGGGCAGATCGGTGGCGATCAACACAAAGGTATAGTGGTGAAACCCGGACCCCGCTGGAGGACAGGGACCATGATAAACCGAGGTGCCCGGTGAGTTTTTGCCACCGACAAAGCCTTTGCCCTGGGTGAGATCGCCCTCGGCGAAGCCGCTGGCGTTGGCAGGTATGCCATAGGCCACTAAATGGCTAACGCCCAGACCTGCCTTGCCCTCGGGATCGGACAGCAGCAGGGCGAAACTTTTGGTGTCTGCCGGTGGGTTGGCCCAGCTTAGCGGTGGCGAAACATTGTCGCCGGTGCAGCTGGCGTTGCCCGGTGTGGCCCCGGCATATTTCTGCGCCAGCGAGCCACCATCCTGGAATGCCGGTGAGCTGAGGGTAAAGGTGCCGGCGGCCTGTGCCGCGAACGACAGCGAACCGGTGGCCAATGCCGCGCTGAGCGCGAGTGCAGATAAACCACGACCTGACATACAACCTCCTGTGTTGATTTGGGTAAACCCCGTTTTGCCTTGGGCAAAGCATAGTGCTGCAGGCGGAGGGGCGCCATAACAGCTACGCCAACAGTAGGCTATAACAGCGACATAACGGCCGGGCCAGTCTGGCATCAGGGTGAAATAAGGTGAAATGCTGTGATTTCTCCGCTGAAAGATGAAGGGCCGCTATCGGCGGTCGCCAACAGAACCAACCAGCCGGAAAGCGCCAGATAAAGGCCAAAGGGCAGCGTATCCTGCCTGCCGGCTTTGCGCAGTAAACGGGCTATTGCCGTAGCGCACAACCCGGCCGCTGCGGCGCCGCTGACCAGCATCGGCAGGGCGGCCCAGCCGATCCAGGCACCCAGTGCTGCCAACAGTTTAAAATCCCCCTGACCGATACCGTCCATTTTCCGCCTGCGGCGATAAGCCACATTGAGCAACCACAGCGAAAGATAACCGATACAGGCCCCGCTCACCGCTTCGGTCAGCGAAACAAAATAGCCTTGCTGATTGACCAACAGCCCGGCCCATAGCAGCGGTTGGGTCAGGCGATCCGGTAATAGTCGCTGTTGCCAGTCAATGAGAGCCAGCGCCAGTAATATCGCCGCTGCCGGCAGCAGCAATAGCCGTTGTAGCAGTGGAATATTGAAAGGCAGGGCCGCCAGCCCGGCACTGACGGCAATCAACATCACCGTGCGTTCCCTCGGTAGCGGGTGTTGCGTCAAGCCTGGTAAGAGGATGCCGATCAGTCTGGTGGCGAGCGCTGCGGGCAGTAACATGGCCGGGATAAACAGACCGCGAAACCAGAAATCGAGCTGAGGATTATCGAACATAAAAGCTTCCTTACCGGTCTGAAATTAGCGTTCAAAATAGCGGCAAAAAGGGTTTCATGCAGAGCGATTGTTTTATCGATTACCGGTATTGCGCAGGGGGCCGCAATCCACGGTTAAGTGCCAAGTGAAATACACTGAAATTGCGAATTGCTACGCATAATCAATAGATTAATTTCTTGGTGAATTTAAATTTGCGGTTTTTTTCGGCAAAATCAGCGATGAAATAAAGTGAATTCTCGTTTTCAGCCGCAAGAGTTTCAGCGTTTTTCTGGCACTCCATCACCGACTGCAATAATTGAAGGTCATGTGACGTTGTCACTAAATTAAATGAGGTTTATCCGATTGTTTCTGATGATAAAGCCATTAGACTTTAGGGTTCATGATGCAGTTTGGCTCGCAACTGCCCGTTAGGGGCAAAATGCCAGGCTGCGCAAAGTTTGGGTGGTCTGTCGTCTGGAGTGATGGCAGCAAGAAAGGGTTTATTTGCCAACCCTCTGGATCAAGGGGCGGCGACTGTGCAATGACAGACGTTATTCATAAAGCGCGTTACCGATTGAAAAAAGTTGTGCCTTTTGCCACGGGTTGTTTACCGGCGATGGGGTTGGCGTGGCTATGCGGCGCGTTGCCCGCCTACGCCGAATCGCCACCCGCACCGGACTCGGTTGTTCAGCAACCGGCCAACGATTTGCCGGAACTGGGCGGCAATGCTTCGAATGACGCCGAGCGCGAAAAAGAGTGGGCCACCATGGCCAAACAGCTGGGCGAACGTAACCTGAATAACGTTTCGAGCCAACAGGTGCGTACCCGTGCCGAGAGTTATGCGGTCGGTCAGGCCAGCAGCGTGCTGCAACAGCAGGCCCAGGAACTGCTTTCACCGTTGGGTAACGCCAAACTGTCGCTGGTGATGTCCGACCAGGGGGATTTTACCGGTAGCAGCGGTCAGTTGTTCAGCCCGCTGTATGACGTTAACGGCTTGCTGACCTATAGCCAACTCGGCCTGTTGCAGCAAACCGACGGTTCGCTGGGTAATTTTGGCCTTGGCCAGCGTTGGGTCGCCGGCGATTGGCTGTTGGGGTATAACACGGTGCTCGACAGCGATTTCGAGCGCCATCACAACCGAGCCAGCCTGGGGGCCGAAGCCTGGGGAGATTTCCTGCGTTTTTCCGCCAACTATTACTATCCGCTGTCGGCGCTGGCGCAACAGAGGGATAACGCCCAGTTCCTCAGCCGTCCGGCGAGCGGATATGACATCACCACTCAGGGCTACCTGCCGTTTTACCGCCAGATTGGCGGCTCGCTCAGCTATGAACAGTACTGGGGTGAGAACGTCGATCTGTTTGGCAGCGGCAAAAAGCAAAATGACCCGCGTGCCATGCAACTGGGGGTGAATTACACCCCGGTCCCCCTGGTGACGGTGAAAGCGTTGCACAAGATGGGAGAAGGCGGGGTAAGTCAGGATCAGGTCGAGCTGGCGTTAAATTATCGGCTTGGTGTACCGCTGGTGAAGCAGATTTCGCCGGAATATGTTGCTCAGGCCAAGTCGCTGCGTGGCAGTCGTTATGACAACATCGAACGGAAAAATGTGCCGGTGATGGCGTTTAAGCAGCGTAAAACGCTGCAAGTGTTCCTGGCCACGCCGCCATGGCGCCTGCAACCGGGAGAAACCTTGCCGCTGGTGCTGGAAATCAAAACCACCAACAAAATTACCCGGGTCAGTTGGCAGGGAGATACGCAGGCACTAAGCCTGACGCCGTCGCAAAACGGTAACGATCCACATGGCTGGAGCCTGATTGTGCCGCAATGGGATGACTCACCGGATGCCGCCAACCGCTACCACCTGTCGGTGACGCTGGAAGATGACAAACAGCAATTGGTGACCTCTAACTGGATCCAACTGCAGGTGACGCCGCCTTTGACCGTTTCATCTGAAATAGAGCAGGGGCTGCCACCGGCAAAAGTACTGCAACCACCGACTATCCCGGCAGAAACCGGGCCGTTGAACGGCAGTGATTAACCGTTTTTTCCCTGCAGTACCCAGACGGCGGCTTCAACGCGCGATTTCAGCTTCATTTTTTTCAACAGGTGTTTGACGTGCACCTTGACGGTGCTTTCGGTGATGGTCAGCTTACGGGCGATCATCTTGTTCGGCAGACCCTGGGCGATCAGTTTGAGAATGTCACGCTCACGTGGCGTCAACTGCTGGATATCGCGTTCGGCGCTGGGGCGGTTCTCACGCAGGCTGGCCGCCAGGATCGGCGTCAACGCCTCGCTTAATACCATCTGACCGGCCGCAGCCTGATGCAGGGCTTTCAGCAACTCCTCTGGCTCCATATCCTTCAGCAGATAGCCGTCGGCACCGCGTTTTAGCGCGCTGACTACGTCATCCTCGTGATTAGACACGCTAAACACCACAATGCGCCCAGAGAGCGCAGTCATGCGCAGGCGATCCAGCGTCTCCAGGCCATTGATGCCCGGCATGTTCAGATCGAGCAGGATCAGATCCGGATCATGCTCTTCGGCCAGTGCGACACCCTGTTCGCCGTTGCCGGCTTCAGCGATCACCTGCAGGCGGGAGTCCATGCCGATGAGCTGTTTTACGCCATTGCGCAGCATCGGGTGGTCATCAATCAATAAAATAGTGGCGGCAGTTTCGGTGGTCATGGTTTCTCCCATTAGTCGATGGCGTGGTTGTCCGGTTTAAATACCACCCGGACCTCAGTGCCGCCGCCGCTGCGGGGTAAAATCTCGCAGCGGCCGTGCAGGCTTTTGGCGCGATCGCGCATAATTATCAGGCCGTAGTGATCGGGGCGATCGGTGTCTGGCGGCAATCCGCAGCCGTTATCGCAGACGCTCAGCGTGACCTCGCCTCGTTGATTGACTACCTGAATGCTCACCTGGCTGGCCTGAGCATGTTTATTGATGTTGCTTAACGCCTCGCGGGCAATTTGCAGCAGGTGGATAGCCTGATAAGCGGGCACCGTACGCGGCGTTAACTGATAGTCGAGCTGGATGGAAATGCCGAGCCGTTGGCTAAACTCCTGCACCGTCGACTGCAAGGCTGCCAGCAGTCCTGGCTCTGTCAGCCGCAGGCGGAAGGTGGTCAAGAGTTCACGCAACTGGCGGTAGGCGATGTTTAACTCTTCGCGCATCTGTTGTACCAGCGCCAGGTTGGCGGGTGAAAGTTCGGCCCCCTGCATTTGCAGGCAACTGGTTTGCATCTTCAGGCACGATAATGATTGGGCAATAGAGTCATGCAACTCACGGGCTATCGCCGCGCGTTCTTCCATCAGCATCAACTGCTGTTGATGATCCACCTGGCGTTCAATCGCCAGCACGCTGGTCAACTGTTCGACCAGGGTACTCATCAATTGCCGATCCTCGTCATTCAGCGGGCGCTGTGGCGCATGTTGCGCAACGATCACCCCGTAATCTCCCAGTTTGTCACTCAGGCTCCAGCTCAGCGAAGGATGATCGGCATGTTGCTGATTGTCGTCGCTCAGGCAGGCGCTGCACACCGGATTATTGCAATATTCCGGCCGCAACGGCTGGTTGCCGCACAGCTGTACAAACTGTTCCTGACTGTTGTTTTCGTACAGGCGTACCTGGATGGCGCGCAGTGGCGTCAGGGTTTGCAACTGATTGAGGATCGGTGTCAGGCGGCTGCACAATGGTTCGTTGGCATGCAACTGACGGCTGGCGTGATACAAAAAGCCCAGTACCTGATTCTTTTGCTGCAGATCGGCGGTTTTTTCTGCCACCCGCTGCTCCAGCCCGTTGTACATGGTAGCCAATTCGTCGGACATGGTGTTCAACGCGCCGCCGAGTGAGGCCATTTCATCCTGATGGCCACGCTGGGCAAAACGGCGGCTGAAATCGCCGCGACCCGCTGACAGCGCCATCGCCACCAATTGACGCCACGGATGCAGCAGACGACGGCGCAGGTAACAGATAGTCCCCACCAGCAGCAGCAGCGTCAGCGCGATAAACACCGCCTGTACCAGCGTCACCGTCAGCAGTCGCCGCTCGGTATGGTGGTCAATATCCGAGACCAGCGTATCGAGCAGGGAAACGAAATGTACCACCTGCGGGGTTGCCTCCGCCGGTTGCCGGGCTGACCGCAACCTTGGCAGCAGGGTTTCTTGCCAGTAATTATTCAGCGCCTGAAACTGTTCGGTCAGTTGCTCTTGCGTCACTGAACGCTGAAGATCGGGACTGTTGGCGTCCTGATCCAGCTCACGGATCAGTGCTTCGCTGTGTGAATTCAGCGGCACCTGAGCCAGCAGACGATAACTTTGCATTCGCAGCGAACCGGCTTTGTTGATGGCATGCGCGTTGCCCTGAATGCTTTGCGACATCCAGGCTGAAATGCTCATACCGGCCACGCCCAGTATCCCCAGCAGCAACATCAGGACGGCCACCTGATTCACGATGGAAAGTGGTGCTAACAGGCGTTTCATAGGTTTTTGGCCCCCGAAGGCAGAGCAAGATACGGCTGGTAACCAGAGGACAAGCGCAGGTGGCATCAGCGGGTGTGGTAACGATTCCGCGTTATTTTTCATCATACCCGGCGATAACCCCATACCTCTAACGAAGTACCCACTAGTTTCCCGTCTGCCTTGCCAGCCGCTGCCAATGGCGTTGAGTAATAGCCAATAGATTGATTTTCAATGTTTTAAATCTATGCGGAGAGTTACTCATAAAGGGATGGCGGGGCTTTTCTGGCGGTTGGCTACCTGCATCCGGGTTGATTTACATCAACTTTGCCGTAGGGGCCGCCGCCTAGGGTGGGCGAAGTTATCATCCTGTGTCTGAGGTTTTTATGTCGCAATCTGCAACGTCATTATCAAAACAAACAGGCGCGGTTATTCAGGACTGGCAGCCTGAGGATGCCGCATTCTGGCAACAACGCGGCCAACGTATCGCCAACCGCAACCTGTGGATTTCCATTCCTTGCCTGTTATTGGCTTTCTGCGTCTGGATGCTGTTTAGCGCGGTGGCGGTCAATTTGAATAAGGTTGGCTTTAATTTCACCACCGATCAGCTGTTTATGCTCACCGCGTTACCTTCCGTTTCTGGCGCTATCCTGCGTGTGCCTTATTCCTTTGTGATCCCGATGTTTGGCGGCCGTCGCTGGACGGCGATCAGCACCTGCCTGCTACTGGTACCCTGCCTGTGGCTGGGGTTTGCGGTGCAGGACGCGACCACGCCATATAGCGTGTTTGTGATTATCTCTTTACTGTGTGGTTTTGCCGGGGCCAACTTTGCCTCCAGCATGGCCAATATCAGCTTCTTCTTTCCAAAGGCCAGACAGGGCGGTGCGCTGGGTCTGAATGGCGGCCTGGGCAACCTGGGCGTTAGCGTAATGCAGTTGGTGGCTCCACTGGCCATCTCTGTTGCCATCTTTGGCGCCTTTGGTGGTACCGGTCAGGTACAGGCTGATGGCAGCTCACTGTGGCTGGAGAACGCCGCCTGGATTTGGGTACCTTTCCTGCTGGTCGGTACGCTGGCGGCCTGGTTCGGTATGAACGATCTGGCGGCCTCCAAAGCGTCGCTGCGTCAGCAACTGCCGGTACTCAAACGCGGTCACCTGTGGGTGTTGAGCCTGCTGTACCTCGCCACCTTTGGTTCCTTTATCGGTTTTTCCGCCGGTTTTGCCATGCTGTCCAAAACTCAGTTCCCGGACGTGGTGATTTTGCATTATGCCTTCTTCGGTCCGTTCCTTGGCGCTCTGGCACGGCCGGTGGGCGGGGCGCTGTCGGATCGCTTCGGCGGCATTCGCGTCACGCTGATTAACTTTGTGCTGATGGCCGTGTTTGCTGCCTTGCTGTTCCTGACTTTACCGGGAGCAGGGCATACGGGCTCGTTTATCGCATTTTATAGCGTCTTTATGCTGCTGTTCCTCACTGCTGGATTGGGCAGTGGTTCCACCTTCCAGATGATTGCCGTGATCTTCCGTAAAATAACCGTAGATCGGGTTAAGGCCAGCGGCGGCAGTGACGAAAGCGCTCAACGCGAAGCGGTTACCGATTCCGCGGCCGCCCTGGGCTTCATCTCGGCGATCGGGGCCGCAGGCGGCTTCTTTATCCCAAAAGCCTTTGGCACTTCCCTGGCGTTGACTGGCTCACCGGCAGGGGCGATGAAAATCTTCCTGGTGTTCTACGTGGTCTGTGTGCTGGTCACCTGGGTCGTCTACGGCCGTAAAAAATAGTTCACATATCCCCAGTTCCTCCCCGGCAGGGGAGGAGCTATTTCCCTTCTTTGCCATGTGAAGTTTTACTCCCTCAGTGAAATCCCTGTCGCTCTAGGTAATATTCTTATTACCGCTCACCAATTTTCCCTTTGTTTATAGGCCTCTCTCTCAAACTGCGTTTTTCACTTTAGATAGACGGTTTTTTTACTGTTGGTTATTTTTCATTTCCCAGTCGAATTCCTTACTAAAATAAAACACTGTGAATGACCCATAGCATGGTAATAATTTTGGTTTTTCCGTTATTCGAGAATCATCCTATCAAGTTAACAATAGTCCTTTGTAATTTGGTGCTATATTTTAACCTGGTGCCCTGTGAAGGATTAAATCAGACAACTCTCATTCTGTTTTGACAGGCTTTTTGTAGGCTATCTGGCAATCGGATTAGGTGGAAAAACAGGTGATATTCTTCACGGGCAGGGTAGGATTTCACAATTTCACTTGGCTAACAAATTGATAACATAATTATATTTTGATTTAAAAACAGCGTGTTGGCTGTATTTTATTGCCGGTAAGCATGATGAGAAACCATGTTGCCAACAGGGAAATAATGACATTCAAACAATCATAACCTCCATTTGAGGAGGGATGTAAAAAATGAAATCAGCAAATTTTTATAAAAATAAATATCTGATGAATGCAACCTGTTGAGTTTACATTTAATTTCTTGAACATTTTTTCATATTTCTATACAAAGTGTGCAGGACAGGCACGCTAAGGAAATTAAAAGTGAATCTTGATAAAAGAATAAAGATTAGGAATCTAGATGTTCTGACACCGTCCAGGGAAAAGTTTCGCCTACGTTGGAAGGAGTATCAGATACTTTCACTTCTTGTCGCCAGATCCCCAGAACTGGTTAGCCGTACGGAAATTATAGAAAACATATGGAAAGGAACTTATTGTTCAGATTCAACGATAAATCAAACAATTAAATCTATTCGTCAAAAAATAGGTGATGCTGAGCATACACTTATCAGAACCATTCCTCGCCTGGGCTATAAGGTGGAAAACAAGGCGGTTTTTCACTTTATTTCTGAAGAGGATGAATACGTCACCGATGAAATATGGAATATCGAAAGCGATGCCAATAAAGATATTCAAGCGGAACTTTCTGAAAGTGACAATAAAGATGATGAAATTATTACTGAGGAAATAGAACGGCCGGAGGAAGTGGTTGCTCCGGTTTCTTCGTCTGTCACGCCCGCAGCGCTTAAAAATACGGCAATAAGAAACAAAGCTTCGGCCTCAGCGGGTTTTTTCTCAGTTCCTGCCATTCGCGTGGTGAAATACCTGTCGGTATTCGTGTCATTGCTGGTCATTTCACATTTTTCATATGTACTGGGGAACCAAACTCGTCCGCCAATTATCAATGATATTCAAAACAATACCCGCGTGGTACTCACTCTGACGCTGAATAATCCTTTGGCCAAGGGGCCGCAAAGCCTGCTTTGTCTGTATCAGGGTGAAAACCTGGAGCAGGCGACCATTGAGTGCGTTGACCCCAAGCAGGGGAAGTTTAAACAGCCGGTGAAATACGATACTTCAGACGCACAGGGAGTGGGTAAGATTAATCTTATATTGCCGGGTAAAACCATGGAATATCAAGTTGCTTACGATGTTAAAAATTAGCACCAGATGATATTTCACCTTTGTCGATAATTTTACATTCGGCTAATATTTTTATTTCATTATTTGTTATTTGAAAGCCCGCTCTGTTTTGTCCAGTCTGGTTTCCATGTTCTAACGCCAATTAGCGTCCTGCCTCATGGTGCGGTAGGGAATAATGGGAAACCGGATTGAGTGACAAATTATGGATAAGCGTAAAGTAGCTATCATCGGGGGTTCCGGCTTTATCGGGACGCGTTTGGTTAAACGTCTGAGTGCGCGTAACGACCTGCTGTTGACCATCGTGGATAAAAAGCAGAGTGAGCATTTTCCTGAACTCTATCAGTTTGGCGATGTAACCCAGCCCGAAACCCTGCGGCAGGCGCTGGCGGGTTGTGACGCCGTGATTAATCTTGCGGCCGAGCACCAGGATAACGTCGATCCTGTTTCACTGTATTATCAGGTTAACGTTGATGGTGCGCGCAATGTTTGCATGACGGCCTCGGCGCTGAATATCCAACAAATTATCTTTACCTCCTCAGTGGCGGTATACGGCTTCGTGACTCAGGAAACCGGCGAGGAAGGGCTTTTTGAACCCTTTAACCATTACGGCAAATCCAAGCTGGAGGCCGAGTATGTTTACGAAGCCTGGCGCAAAGCCGATGCTGGCAACAAATTAACCATCATCCGCCCAACGGTGGTGTTTGGTGAAAATAATCGTGGCAACGTCTATAACCTGTTCCGGCAAATCGCCAGCGGCCGATTTGTGATGATTGGCAGCGGTAATAATATGAAGTCTATGGCTTACGTGGAAAATATTGCTGCCAGACTGGAGCATGCGCTGGATCAGCAGGCAACCTACCAGGTCAGCAATTATGTTGATAAGCCCGACTTCACCATGAATCAACTGGTCGACGTTATTTCTTCTTCATTAGGAAAAAGTAATAAGACTATTCGCATTCCCTATTTATTTGGTCTCTGTGGCGCAACGGCATTGGATGTGGTGAGCAAAATAAGTCACCGTAAATTCCCAATTAGCCGCGTGCGAGTGCAAAAATTCTGCGCCAGAACGCAATTTAAAAGCAATGTGCAAAATGATTTCGTGGCGCCGGTCGATCTTAATTTGGCAATCGAAAAAACAATTAAACACGAGTTTTCCTAGAGATAACTTTTTCTAAAACCAGGGCTGTTTATTTTTCGTCGATGACAACCGGATAAATCTGTAATTAACAGGATTAACTCATGCTGACTTATATCCTGGCAATATCAATTTTGTTTTTGTTAATAGCGCATTGGGAGCTGTAACTCAAGGGCGGTAGCGTGCTTATTCGCTGGAGGAACCATGTTATATCAACTGAGTGTGATATTTATTTTGGCGCTGATGCTGGTAGTTATTGCCCGCCGCGCTGCGCTGGCGGTGGGGTTAGTGGATAAACCCAATGCCCGTAAGCGCCATCAGGGGCATGTACCGCTGGTCGGTGGCATTGCTATCTACCTGATCATGATGCTGGTGACTTTCTGGCAACCGGACTGGTTGCCGCACAGTACCACCTATTTGTTGTGCGTCACCGCATTAGTGATGCTGGGGGTGCTTGATGACCGTTTTGATCTGCCGGTGGCGCCGCGCGTCATTGTGCAGGGAGGGATCGCGCTGGCGATGATGCTGGCGGCAGGGATGCAACTCTCTTCATTGGGGTTCCTGTGGGGCCACCAGGAGCTGTTGCTGGGTTATGCGGCGTTGCTGATCACCCCGTTGGCGGTATGGGGGGCGATCAACGCCTATAACATGGTTGACGGTATCGACGGCCAGCTTGGCGCACTGTCCTGTGTCACCTTTATGGCGTTGGCCATTTTGTTCGGGCTGGCCGGGCATGAGGCTCAGGCCTTGTGGTGCCTGAGCCTGATAGCGGCCCTGGTGGCCTACCTGCTGTTCAACCTCAGCGTATTCGGTGCGCGCAACAAGATTTTCATGGGTGATGCCGGCAGCATGGTGATTGGTTTCAGCGTGTTGTGGTTGCTGATTGTCGCCACCCAGGGTGCGGACGCGGTCATACGACCGGTGACCGCACTGTGGTTAATCGCCATCCCGCTGATGGATATGGTGACCGTGATGGTACGCCGTTTAATGCGTCGCCAGAGCCCTTTCAAGGCAGGACGCGATCACCTGCATCACATTCTGATGCGCCGCGGCCTCAATGCGCGCCAGGCGCTGGGGATGAGCTGCATGTTGGCGGTCACTCTGGCCTGTGTCGGCATCTGTAGTGAAGTGTTGCAGACACCGGACCACCTGATGCTGCTGGCCTTTGTATTTTGTTTCTTCGGTTATTTTGCCCTGTTGCGCGAACCGCGCCAGGCAAGCATTTTTACTGATAATCCTACCGCCGATCGTTAACCCCCAACGTGGCTCTGACCAAGCCCGTTATTAGGGAGAGCGCCCCTCGGTGCGCTAGGCCCGGGTATCTCAGTTCTTAAAGACAACTTTGTCATTCATCTGACGGGCCGCAATGGTGGCCCGTTTTCTCACGGTACCGTTATGAACCTTCATTTGCCTCATTGGATGCCACTGGTGCTGTCCAGCGTTTTGCTCAGCGGTTGCACTGCCTTTCCGGGGTCGCACCTGCCCACCCATGGCAAAGACGTCGTGACTCAGCAGGACGAAGACTTCGATTTGAACAAGCAGGTCCAGGTGTATCGCGTTACACCGCTGCTACTGCAGAAAATGCGCCGGGTAGAGCCGGTGGCGCGGCCCAATCTGGCGCTGGACCAGCGTCTGCAAGGTTATCAGTACCGTATTGGTATCGGCGATGTGCTTAACGTCACCGTTTGGGATCACCCCGAATTGACCACCCCGGCGGGGCAGTACCGCAGCGCCAGCGACACCGGCAACTGGGTGCATGCCGACGGTTCAATCTTCTATCCCTACATCGGCCGGGTGAAGGTGGTGGGTAAAACCGTCAGCGAAGTGCGCAACCAGATCGCCGGCCGGTTGGCGACCTATGTGGAAAGTCCACAGGTCGACGTCAGCATTGCCGCCTTCCGCTCGCAAAAAGTCTATGTGACCGGCGAAGTGAAAACCTCCGGGCAGCAGGCGGTGACCAACGTGCCGCTGACCATTCTTGATGCGATCAATGCCGCCGGTGGTCTGACCGATAACGCCGACTGGCGCAACGTGGTGCTGACGCATCAGGGCAAAGAGCAGCCGATTTCCCTGCAGGCGCTGATGCAGCGCGGCGATATCAGCCAGAACCATCTGCTGGAGCCGGGAGACATCCTGTATGTGCCACGCAACGACGAACTGAAAGTCTTTGTGATGGGTGAGGTCGGCAAGCAGTCGACGCTGAAAATGGACCGCAGTGGAATGACGCTGACCGAGGCACTGGGCAGCTCCGAAGGCATCAGCCAAACGGTGGCCGACGCCACCGGCGTATTCGTGATCCGCCCGAATGGCGGCAAACAGCCACAGCGGCTGGCGTCGCTGTACCAGTTCGACCTGTCTGATGCCTCCGCGCTGGCGATGGGCACCGAATTCCAGTTGGAACCTTACGACGTGGTGTACGTCACTGCGGCGCCGATCGCGCGCTGGAACCGTTTGATCAGCCAGTTGGCACCGACCATTTCCAGCTTTAACGACCTTAGCGAGGCCACGTTGCGGGTCCGTAATTGGTAAACCCGTAACGGTGACTTAAGGAATACTGATGATGAAGAACAACGCATTGCCGATTGTGATGGCTGAACAGGACGACAAACTGGAGTGGGAGCGCCTGATTGGCCCGCTGTGGGATAACCGCTGGCGTATTTTGCTGGTGACCGGCGTCGCCGGTATTCTGGGCTGCGCTTATGCACTGATGGCGACGCCAATCTATCAGGCCACGGCCCTGGTACAGGTGGAAAAGCAGCTCTCGGGCGATTCATTGCTGCGTGAAACGCTGGACAGCTCTATTGGCGGCTCCATCGGGCAGAACTCGGCGACACAGGACGAGGTTTCGCTGGCGAAATCGCGCTACGTGATTGGCAAAACCGTCGACGATCTTGGTCTGACTGTGCGTATCAGCCCGGATTACTTCCCGCTGCTTGGCAAGGGCATTGCCCGCCTGAGCGGTGAAACGCCGCCGCTGTTGAACATCTCCGGCATGAAGGTGCCGGCGGTCATGCAGGGCCAGGAACTGACCCTGACCGCAGAAGATCAACAGCGTTTCAGCCTGAGCCATGACGGCAAAAAATTGTTCAGCGGCAGCGTGGGGCAAGCCCTGCAGCAGGGCGGTTGGGCAATGAATGTGACCGCACTGGAGGCCTTGCCGGGCACGACTTTCACTATAGTTAACGTGCCGCGCCAGAAAGCGGTGGATGACCTGCGCAATATGCTTGACGTTGCCCCCGGCGGCAAGGAAAGCGGCATCATGACCTTCAGCCTGGCGGGGGAGGATCCGCAGCGTGCAGAGGCGGTGCTCAAAAGCATCACCGATAACTACCTGCAACAGAACGTGGATCGCAAAACCGAGGAGGCGCAGCGCATGCTGGCCTTCCTGCACGAGCAGTTACCTCGTACTCAGAGCTCGCTCAACAACGCCGAAAATCAACTTAATCAGTTCCGTCAGCAAAACGACTCGGTAGATTTGTCACTCGAGGCCAAATCGGTGCTGGATACCCAGGTTCAGCTTGAAGGCCAGTTGAATGAGCTGACCTTCAAAGAGGCGGAAATCTCCAAGCTTTATACCCGTGTGCATCCGGCCTATCGGGCGCTGTTGGAAAAACGCGCCACGCTGGAAGCGGAAAAAGCCCGCCTTGGCAAGCAGGTACAAAGCCTGCCGAAAACCCAGCAGGAAATTCTGCGCTTAACCCGCGACGTGCAGGTGGACCAGCAGGTCTATATGCAACTGATGAACAAACAGCAGGAGTTGAGCATCAGCAAGGCCGGCACGGTGGGCAACATCCGCATTATCGATGAGGCGGAAACCGGTCTGCGCCCGGTGCAGCCGCAAAAGGCGATGATTGTGTTGTTTGCGCTGCTTATGGGGGGCGTGCTGTCAGCCTCGGTGGTGGTGTTGCGCGCCGCGCTTCATCGCGGCATCGGTGACACCGATACGCTGGAAAAGCGCGGTATCAGCGTGTACGCCACGGTGCCACTGTCGCCATGGCAGCAAAAGCGCAACCGCGCTCAGCAGCAACTGCTGACTAAACACGGCAGCGGCAAACTGCCGATATTGGCGCAGGAGGAACCGGAAGATTTATCCGTTGAGGCGATCCGCAGCCTGCGCACCAGCCTGCACTTCGCCATGATGGAGGCCAAAAACAACATTCTGATGGTTTCCGGCGCCAGCCCCGCCAGCGGCAAAAGCTTCACCAGTACCAACCTGGCGGTGGTGATCGCTCAGGCCGGTCAGCGGGTGTTGTTGATCGACGCCGATATGCGCAAAGGCTTTTTGCACCGTTGGTTGAACAACAGCGCCAAGGCCGGTCTTTCAGACATGCTGTCCGGACTGATCGCACCGGACCAGGCGGTGAAGAAAACCGATATCGCCAATCTGGACTTTGTGCCGCGTGGCCAGGTGCCGCCGAACCCGTCCGAATTGCTGATGCATCAGCGCTTTGCCGACTTCCTGCGCTGGGCGGGGCAAAATTACGATTTGGTGCTGATCGACACGCCGCCGGTACTGGCGGTAACCGACGCCGCCATCGTTGGCCATCATGCCGGTACGGCGCTGATGGTGGTGCGTTTTGAGGTCAACACCGTCAGACAGATTGAAACCAGTATCCGTCGCTTCGAGCAGAACGGCGTGACGATTAAAGGGGTGATCCTCAATGGCATGGTGAAGAAAACCGCCACCGATGCCGGTTACTATGCTTTTGCTTACCCCAGCCACCAGGAAAAGGTTCAGTAACCGCATGAAAGCGATGCTGATGAACTCCCTGTGGTTGATGTTGGAACGGGTATCGCTGAGCCTGTCAGGCATTTTTGTTTCGGTGTACGTGGCGCGCTACCTGGGGCCGGCGCAATACGGGCTGATTAACTACCTGCTGTCGGTGATCGCCATTGCCGTACCGCTGGTGCAGCTGGGGGCCGACGCGGTGTTGTTTAACCGTGTCGCCCGGCACCGGCACAGCGGCATCCGGCTGATGCTGGCCTCGATGCGCCTGCGGCGGCAACTGTTCGCGTTGATCGCCATACCGCTGATGGCCTGGGCGTTGCTGACGCAGGATCGCACCAGCCAGATCATGATGGCGTTGATGCTGTTCAGCGCCTATTTCTCGGTGCAGGACGTTTATAAGATTTATTACGACGCCCTGCTGAAATCTAAGTTGAACACGCTGATCAACAATTTGGCGCTGTTACTGTCGATCGTGGTTCGGCTGGCGTTGGTGCATGCCAAACTGCCGCTGGAGTGGTTTGCCGTGCCCTATGTGCTGAGCAGCCTGATCCCCTACGCGGTGCGCTGGGTGCTGTTTCGCCGTGAGCAAGTGGGCATGCGGCCGATCGCCAGGCGTCATCAACGGCGTTACGGACGTTACCTGCTGAAAGTAGGGTTGCCACTGGCGGTTTCGGGCCTGTCGATAGTCATCTACACCCGTATCGATCAAATCATGATCGGTAACTATCTGGGGGAACATAGCGTCGGGTTGTACAGCGCCGCCATCACCCTGAGTCAGGGCTGGATCTTTGTGCCGATTGCGCTGATCACCTCAATGATGCCCGGGGTGGCGAATGCCCGCACTCTGCTCGAACAGGAAGGGCGTATCCGGCTGCTGTATCTGGTGGTGCTGCTGCTTTCGATGCCGGTGATTTTGCTGCTTTCGTTGTTTCCCGGGCCAATAGTGGCGCTGATGTTTGGCGACAGCTACCGTGAAACCGCCACTATCCTGGCGGTGTGTTCGGTGACTTCGTTGTTCTCGGTGATGGGCACCGTCTCTTATCGGGCGATTGTGCTGTTCGGTGGCTACCGGTTTATCGCGATAAAAATGCCGCTGGCCGCCCTGGCCAATGTATTGATGAATCTGGTGTTGATCCCGCGTTACGGCATTGCGGGCGCGGCGGTTGCAACGCTGATCACCGAGTTTATTTCATTTTTTGTACTTAATGGTTTTTTCAGAAGAGGACAAATTACCCGGCTGCAGGTGACCTGCTACCGTTGTTTACCTCAACTAATAGGGAAGGTGCGAGAACTTTATGCTAAATAATCTGGTGGAGGGTTTTTACCGTAATATACCCGATGCACTATATCATCAGTTAAAGTACGCATTATTTTTCCGCAAGATGCCGCATTTGGCCAGACCGGTGGGGTATAGCGAAAAACTGATGCGTAGAAAAGTCTATCCCCTGGCAATGTACACGCAATTATCCGATAAATATCAGGTGCGGGAGTATATTAAAAAACTGTGGGGGGAAGAGTACCTGATTGAACTTTACGCACAGGGAAAAGAACTGACTGAGGAAATGTATGAGGCATTGCCTGATGCATTCGTTATTAAAGCCAACCATGGCAGTGGCTATAACAAACTGGTTTTTGATAAGAGCCAGACCAGTTTTAATGAGCTAAGAGTCCTGACCAACAGTTGGCTGCGGCAGAATTTTTATCAGGTTTACCGCGAGCGCCATTATAAGGATATTCCGCCCTGTGTAATGGTGGAAAAAATGTTGCTGGAAGACGGCAAAACGCCGAATGACATCAAGGTCCACTGCTTTAATCGCGGCGGTGAAGTGCGGTTTTTCATCCAGATTGATTATCAGCGTTTTATTGATCACCGGCGTGACTTTTTTGACGCCGACTGGAACCGTACCGAAATCCGCCTGGGCGTGCCCAACAGCGAAGTGCCGATGGATAAACCCTGCCGGCTGGAGCTGATGCTGGCGTTGGCACACCAGGTCGCCGAGCAATTCTCTTATGTACGTGTTGATTTTTATCAGGTGCAGCAACGTATCTATTTTGGCGAGCTGACATTCACCCCGGGGGCCGGCCTGCAAAGGCTGACGCCAGAAACCATTGAACAGGAGTGGGGAGGTTATTTCCAGGAGTAGTTGAATAACCGGTAGGCTGCGCGGATTTTACCCGCGTCAGGACGGGGGGTAATAACCGGACAAGGATATTCTGGGATAACAAACTATTCCGTTGGCAATAATGCTGTTTTGCCAAATGATAATATATTGTTGAGGTAATAAATGGACTTATCGATTGTCATGCCCGTTTTTAACAACTCAGCCAGTTTGGCCGCCACATTAGTCAGGATGACTAATGCCTGCCTGGGGTTCGATTATGAAATTATCGTGGTTGATAATGCTTCCGACCAATCAGAGCTGGATAATATGCGCGGCTTATTGGCCGCCAATCGCCGGGCACGGTTACATGAAAATAAAGTTCGCAGTAATACGGCGGTTTCCTGTAATACCGGTTTTCGTCTGGCGCGTGCGGAAGTGGTTTTCTTTCTGGAACCGGAGGACTCCT
Source organism: Serratia sp. BIGb0163 (assembly GCF_024809935.1). Lineage (NCBI taxonomy): Bacteria > Pseudomonadati > Pseudomonadota > Gammaproteobacteria > Enterobacterales > Yersiniaceae > Serratia > Serratia sp. BIGb0163. The sequence continues at coordinate 1,870,771 of NZ_JANUDZ010000001.1, read as the reverse complement.
TTAGTACCAACTATATTATTCGCCGCCTGGAACGCCATCAGGACACCCGGCTGGACATTATTTTTGGTAATTACGCCACGGTGAGTGACAAAAATATTCGCAGCTATCGATTTGATTACAAGGAGGGGGCGGCAGGGGCGGATTTTTTATTTCTCGACATGGGGGATATTCGCACCTCCACCATCAGTCTGCGTAAAAAAGATGACCGACGGTTTTTATTCCCGGAGTTCCTCTACAAGTACCAGGACTGGGGGTTTTTGGTCAATGCCACCAATCTGGGGGCCAAAGTGGCCTTTGACGAAGGGCTAGGGGTGTTCATCCGCTGCGGTGATGCCGATACGGATCGTTGCCGGATGAACCTCGACGACAGCGAACAGTTTATTGATGCCTACCTGAACGCCAGTGGCCGTTACATCAGCGGGTTTGCCTGCAAACACCTGCTGGCCTCGCTGTACAGCGAGAACCTGCAGGCTTTCAACTATTACTCATCGCGCACGGAACGCCAGGCTCTGAGCAGCAAGTTCAGGGCGATCAAACTGTACGGCGACTGCCTGGCCAGGCTAGGGCTGTTTCCGTTGGGGGGGCGTCTGTTACGCAGCGCTCGTGAGGGATTTCGGAGATGACATGCAGCAACGAAAAGTAGCAATCGTGATTGAGAACATCGCCGAAAAAGGCGGTACCGAACGGGTCGCCAGCAGCCTGGCCAATGCGTTGGCTACGCGTCTGGGGCATCAGGTGGAACTGGTGTCGATCAGCGGCGACCGGGCATTTTACCCGCTGGACGCCGCGGTGACCCTGCGCTTTATGCCCGGCAGAACGCTGCTGTGGCCCTGGCGGCTGGCGTGGTTTCTGCGGCGCGGCCGTTATGACGTGATTATCACCGTTTCGATGGGAAAACTCTCGTCGCTGATGGTGCCCTACCTGCGTTTACTGTGTCCGCACAGCCGCCTGTTGCTGAGTGAGCACGTCAGTTTTCATCAATATGCCTGGCCGATGAAGTGGTTGAAGGTGCTGGTTTATCGCTTGGGCGACCGCACGGTACTGCTGACCCAAAAAGATCTGGCCACCATCAGCCGCTGGGTGCCTGAACGCAAATGTTTGGTTATCGAAAACGTTTCCCCCTTCCCAGTGCAATCGCCGCAGCCGAAGTTGCAACAGCCGGTGGCGCTGGCGGTCGGTCGGCTATGCCATCAGAAAGGGTTTGATCGCCTGATAGCCGCCTGGCAACGGGTGGCACGGCAAACGGCGGGCTGGCAACTGCATATCGTCGGTGATGGCCCGGATCGGGCGGCGTTACAGCAGCAGATTGACGCCGCCGGGTTGGCTGAACAGGTGAAGTTGCTGCCGGCGACCGCGGACATTGCCAGCCACTATCGCCAGGCGGCAATGCTGTTAATGACCTCGCGTTACGAGGGGCTGCCGATGGTGTTGATTGAAGCCATGAGCTTCGGCCTGCCGCTGGTGGCGTTTGACTGCCAGACCGGGCCAGCCGAGCTGATCGATGACGAGGGCAATGGCTATCTGGTGGCGGAGGGCGATATCGAGGCCTTCAGCCGACGCACGCTGGCGCTGATCGACGACGGCGAATTGCGTCAACGTTTTTCTCTACGCTCGCTGGAGCGGGCGCAACAGTTCATCCCTGAGCGGATTTATCCCCAATGGCAACAGCTTATCGCTGGAGGTTAAGATGGAAAAAGTTTCAGTTATCATGCCGGCTTACAACGCCGCAGGCTTTATCAAACAGTCGATCCTCGGGGTGCTGAACCAGACCTATCAGGATTACCACCTGTATGTGATCGACGATGCCTCCACCGATCAAACCGCCGAGGTGGTGAAACCCTTTATTCACGATCGCCTGACTTACATTCGCAACAACACCAACCAGGGCGTGGCCGAAACCCGCAATATCGCGATAGAAGCGGCACGTGGCGATTATATTGCCTTCTGCGACAGCGATGATGTCTGGCACCCGAACAAGCTGGCACGCCAGGTCGGCATTCTGAAAACCGACCGCTATGACGTGGTGTGCTCGCACTATTACACCTTTGAAGATGACCCGGCGCGGGTGAAAAACTACCGCGGTTCCGGGGAGATCATCGCCTACCGGGACATGCTGAAAAGCAACTGGATCGGCAATTTGACCGGGATGTATAACCAGCGCCAGGTCGGCAAGGTGTACCAAAGCAAGGTCGGGCACGAGGACTACGTGATGTGGCTGTCGGTGCTGGAAAAAGCGCGTAACCACCTGGCGTATTGCATACCCGAGCCGCTGGCCTTTTATCGCCTTTCTGCACAGTCGTTGTCCGGCAATAAAATTCAGGCGGCCGACTGGCAATGGCAGATTTATCGCCGTCATCTGGGGCTTTCCTACCAGAAGTCCTGCTATCTGTTCTTCTCTTATCTGTACAACGCGGTGATGAAACGCCAATGAAAATCAGCAAGCTAACCACCGCCTGCCTGCTGGTAGGCTCCGGGCTGGCCAATGCCGCCCCCTGCGGTAATAACCTGCTGCAGGATCCCGGGTTCGAGCAGGGGGGCGCGGGCTGGTCACTGGCCTCGGCACAGGTGGTGGCGGGCGGCCACGGGGGCCGGAGCAGCCTGTTCTATCAAAATCACAACCCCGCCAACTACCACAACATGCTGCAGACGCTGGCGGTTAAACCGGGTCAGCAGCTGGCTTTTGGCACCTGGGTGCGCGGTGAGAACCTGAAGGGCAAGGGGGAGAATCAGGGCGCTGGAGTGTTTATCGAAAGTTATGACAGCCAGGGACGTTTTTTGGCCGGCAGCTACCCGCAGGGCCTGCTGGGCACCAGCGGCTGGCAGCCGGTCACGGGGGATTTTCGGGTGCCGCCGCGCGCGGTGAAGGTAGTGCTGGGCGTTTACCTGCGCCGGGGGACTACCGGCAGCGCCTGGTTTGATGACGTCTACGCCTGTCAGCAGCCGGTCGCGCCGGAGCTCTACCAGATGCGCAGCAGCCAGGGGACGGCATCGAGCCTGATCGAAGTGGTTGATCCGCAGCAGGTGCAGGTGGACAGCACGCTGGTTGACGACAAAAACACCGCCGTGAAACACGACAGCCGCCGTTACCGCATTAACGGAAAGCAGCAGGTGGAGTTCCCGCTGCCTGCCGACCTGGCTGCCGGGGAGTATCGTCTGCAACAGCAGGTGACGGACGTGGCTTCACAGCGCAGCCAGAGTAGCGAAATGCCGATCAGCGTCGGCCGTGAACAGCCTAAAGTGGCGTTGGATGCACAGGGTTATACCCTGAAACAGGGCAAGCGTTTCTTCCCGCTCGGTATTTATATGTACGGCGAGATGGTGACGGATGAGCATTTGGCGCGCATCCGCTATGCCGGTTTCAACACCTTACTCAATTATAACTACGGTACCGGACGTGACCCTGATAACTATTTCCGCAAAACCCAGCAGTACGGTTTGCAGGTGATTTTCTCACTCAAGGACATGTATGCCGGCACCCGCTTCGCGCCGGAAACCAAAATGAGCTATCCGCAACTGACGGCGAGCTATGTGGAAAGGTTTAAACACCAACCGAACCTGCTGGCCTGGTATATCAACGATGAACTGGGGCCGGAATACGTGCCGCAAATTGAGCAAAAGCATCTGCAGGTAAAACGTCTGGATCCGGATCACCTGACGTTCCAGGTGCTGGACAAGACCGGCACGCTCAACGCCTATTTCAACAGTTCGGACGTGCTGGCCAGCGATCCTTACCCGGTCGGCAGAGACGCCGATCTGACGCGGACTCTGGAGTACAGCCGCATTACCAGCCAGGTCGCGCGGCAGGTCAAAGGGGCCTGGCTGGTGATGCAGATTATGGATCACGCCGCTTATGCGCCGGGGCGTAAACCGCGCCAACCGACGGAGGCGGAGATGCGCAATCAGGCCTGGCTGGGGCTGATTGGCGGCGCTAAAGGCATTCTGTTTTATTCCTATACCGACTTGTTCTACAAGCGCCAACGCGGCGGCTTTAGCCAGCAGGAGTTTGATGCTATCTGGCGGGGTGTGGCCAGCGTGGCGCAGCAGATTGTCAGCTTTAACCCTTACCTGCTTTCCGGCGAAAGCACCCTGCTGCAGGGCAACAATACCGCCATCCCGGCAAGGTTGTTTATCGACGGTGATAAGGGCCTGGTGCTGATCGCCAACCCTTACTACCGGCCGATGTCGGCGCGCTTTGATTTGCCAACGGGCTGGCAGGCGCAAGGGCAACGGCAGATTGAGGCCGAGTTGCCGTCGATGGGCAGCCGGGCAGTTTGGGTGCAACTTCAAAAAGAAAAGAAAGGATAACCGATCATGAATATCACTCTGAGCCTGATTATTCCGGTGTATAAGGTCGAGGCTTATATTGAGGCTTGCCTGTGCTCAGTGCTGCAACAACTGCCGGACTGGGCGGAAGTGATCATCGTGGATGACGGCAGTCCGGATGGCGCTATCGGCATTGCCGAAGAGGTGCTGTGCCGCTATCCGCAGCACAAACTGCGGGTCAGTATTCTGCGTCAGCAAAACCAGGGGCTGAGCGAGGCACGCAACAGCGGCATTGCCCATGCCGAAGGACGCTATATCGGCTTCCTCGACTCTGACGATGTGCTGCTGGAAGGGTATTTCAGCATTTTGGGGCGCCTGCTGGCGGATAACCCTTTGGCAGACATCGTCGCCTTCAATGCCCAGCGTTTTTCGGCTTTCAACAACGGCAAGATCCAGCCGGACGGCACCCTGGCCATCGTACCGGGCAATGCCGCCCCCCAGCAGCGTGATGCCCATATGGCGCTGCTGGCGGACAGCTTCAACCGCAGCCTGTGGTACGCCTGGGCGCGTATTTACCGCAAAACGCTGTTCGAGCAGGCCCGCTTCCCGGCGGGGCGCAATTTCGAAGATATTCAGCTGATCCCGCAACTGTACCTGAAAGCGGAACGTATCGTGTTGTGCGACACGCCGCTGGTGGGTTACCGCGCCAACCCGAATGGCATTACGCGTGCGCCCAAACGACGCGATCTGGACGATCTGGATTATGCGCTCGGCGGTGCCGACACGGGACGCCGGGAGGGAGTGGGTCATGGGCTTTACTCGGTGCTCTTCGTTACCACGCTGAAGGCGCGTTTGCTGGTCGGGCTGGATTTTTTCGGGCTGCGTGACGCGCTGCGCGAAACCCGCGAGCTGAAACGCCGCTACTCCGGCCTGCGGGCAGAGGAGCGCAAAATGCTGAGCCGCAAGAATCGGCTGTTTTACCGCAGCCCGCTGGCTTACTACCTGATGGCCCGGCTGTATAACCTACGGGTGAAATAAAACTATGAGTATTACCGTCAGCGTCATCATACCCACCTATGGCCGCAGTGAACTGTTGGCACGCGCCATCGACAGCGTGCTGGCGCAAACCCATCGCCCGCTGGAAATTATCGTGGTGGATGACAACCCGCAGGGCGATGCGCATCGCCTGGCGACCCGCGAACGCCTGGCCGACTATATTGAGCGGGGAGAAATTATCTATTACCCGCGTCGCCACAACGGCGGGGGCGCACAGGCACGTAACAGCGGGATCCTGCGTTCGCGCGGTGAGTACATTACCTTTCTGGATGATGACGACTACTACCATCCGCAAAAAATCGCCCGTCAGTTGGCGTTTATGCAGCAGGGCAATTACGACGTCAGCCTGTGCGACATGGATATTCTCAAGGACGGGCAGATCAGCGCCGAGCATTATTACCGGGCGCGTTGCGCAGGGCTGGAAGATTTTATGCTGGCCGGCGTCGCCTACACGCCGATGATCATGATGCGGCGCAGCATGGCGATTGCGGTGCGCGGTTTCTTTAATACCCCGCGCTATCAGGATCATATCTTCCTGTACCGGCTGTTGGCGGCCGGGGCGAACATCGGCACGCTGCATGAACGCCTGGCAGTGCATAACGATCATGATGGTGAACGCATCACCTCCAGCCCGAAAGGCATCCTGGGTTACCGCAATAAAATGCAGTTTGAAAAGCGCTTGATGCCGCAGATCTCGCCCCGGGCGCGCAACATCATGCGTTTGCGCCACACCTGCATTAACTCGCGCATCATTACCGACGGCAAGAGCCGTCTGGCTGGGGTGTTATACGGGCTAAGGGGCATTGTCTACGTCAATAGCGGCCTGATGGCTGGGGTCTATATGAAGAATATCATCCGCAATGTGTTTTTCCGTGGCGTGCCTTTCTGATATTACGAAATTAGTCAGGTAAACGTCACCCTCTCCTGTGGGAGAGGGCCGGGGTGAGGGGCTTTAGCCTCTGCTCTGTCTGTTTCCCCTCACCCTAACCCTCTCCCAAAGGAGAGGGGACAGTATCGCCTTAACGGATGAGCAATACTCCCAATGAGAGGGAATTATTTAGCCAGAGGATGATTATGCGCTTTGAACGTTCTACGCTGATTGGCAGCGTGCTGCTGCTGACGGTACCGCTGTTTGCCTTGCTGCACAGCATTGGCACCCTGCGGGCGGGAAAGAAAAATACGGTGGCCTATCTGCTGATTGCGCTGTGTTTTTTCTTCTTCTTTATCAAGATCCCGCCATTGGCCGATCTCTACCGCCACTTTGCCAACTATGATGCGATTAACTCGGCCACCAGCCTGGGTGATGTCGTTCAGGGCAAGGTGGACGTGGTGCTGTACGCCAACTTTTATATTTTCAAAACCCTGGGTATCCCTTTTTACGTCATTCCGGGGCTGTACGTTGGCCTGTCGGTTTACTGCTATCTCGCCGCGCTCAATATTGTCATGTTGCACTCCGGCAAGGTGTTTTCAGCCAGGCAGTTTGTATTACTGCATCTGGCGGTGCTGTTTCTGATCAACCCGTTTATCATCGGCATGGGGCTGCGTTTTGGCTTCTCGATGGCGGTGATGACGCTGGCGATGGTGCTGTTTTGCCATAAACAGAATCGGCCGCTGGCCGCCGGCCTGATGTTATTCGCCATGCTGACCCACTTTTCCAGCATGCTGCTGGTCGGGGTGTTTCTGTGTAGCCGGGTAATGCGGCTAAACCGCCTGCTGACGGTGGTGTTTAGCGCCATTGCGTTGCTGACCGCCAAGTTCGCACTGCCGTTTATTCTTTCTCACATTACGATTTCTGGCATTAACAGTTATTCCGACGTCTATACCTCCGGCATGTATGCCAGCGATTATCTGACCTCCGGCAATGCCAATGGGATGATTAACTTCCTGATTGTGCTGTTCCCGGCGCTGTTTCTCGGGGTATTCATGCTGGCGAATCCGATGCGTAACCAGGCGGGGGACATCAAAAACACCGCGGCCTGGCTGGTGGTGTTTGTGTTCCTGTGTTCCAGTTCGCTGCAGGCGGCCAGCCGCTATGCCAGCGTGGCGTCGGTATTCCTGCTGTTTTACTACGTGGCTCATCATCGCTCGTTCATGCGCGGCAGGTTTAACTACTTCTTCCTGTGCTTCATGCTGATGGCCACCGGTTATAACCTGATCGAGAATATCTATGTCCCGCGTCGGCCAATCATGCTGGGGCAAATGTGGCAGTCATTTTATAAAACGCCGTTGCTGAACCTGTTCTACGGTGAACAGGAGTATGAGCAGTATCTGCGGGTTATCAACCGTGACAGCGGCGAGTGGATCGGCCATGAGATGGATGCAGGTTAATCAGTTAGCAGACACACAAAGCCTGTTATTAGGGAGAGCGTGCCGTAGGGGTCGTAGCGGCTTGTCCGCCGACCAATTTGCCGGGAGCAAATTGGAACGACTTCCAGTCGGCCCGTAGGGTGGGACACATGGATGTGTCCCATAATAGCCCCTCGGTGCGCTAGGCCCGGGTATCTCAGACGCTCGCCCGCATCCTACCCCCAAATACCCCAACTCACTTCGCAGTACATCCCGCCTAATATCTAAATCATGATTTTTATTCTATTTTCAATTAATTAGCGCCACTGCCTGCCCTGATACTTTAGGGGTAGGCACGCCGTTGCCGCCGTTATTCTCCCTCCGTTCTCTTGATCGCAATCAATTTGCCGCTGCAACCGCATTAGTAGGCTGGCGGCAGATTGAGCAATGCCGTTCCTTTAACGGTAAAAATATTAAAAGCTTTCAGGAGAATTCCGGATGAGCAAGTTTCTAGACCGATTCCGCTATTTTAAGCAGTTGGCGGAACCCTTTTCTGGCGAACATGGCCAGACGCTAAACACCAACCGCGACTGGGAAGACGGCTATCGCAGCCGCTGGCAGCACGACAAGATTGTGCGATCCACCCATGGGGTTAACTGCACCGGCTCCTGTAGCTGGAAAATATATGTAAAAAACGGCCTGGTGACCTGGGAAACCCAGCAAACCGATTACCCGCGTACCCGCCCGGACTTGCCCAACCATGAACCTCGCGGTTGCCCACGTGGCGCCAGCTACTCCTGGTATCTGTACAGCGCCAACCGCCTGAAATACCCATTGATGCGCAAACGCCTGATCAAACTGTGGCGTGAGGCCAAGGCGCTGCACAGTGACCCGATCGATGCCTGGGGCTCGATCGTCAGCGATGCCGAAAAATCCAAAAGCTACAAAGTCGCGCGCGGACGCGGTGGTTTTGTCCGCTCCAGCTGGCAGGAAGTGAACGAACTGATCGCCGCTTCCAACGTCTACACCGCCAAAACCTTCGGCCCGGATCGCATTATCGGCTTCTCACCGATCCCGGCGATGTCGATGGTGTCCTACGCCGCCGGCGCCCGCTATCTGTCACTGATTGGCGGCACCTGCCTGAGCTTCTACGACTGGTACTGCGATTTACCCCCGGCCTCGCCAATGACCTGGGGTGAGCAGACCGACGTGCCGGAATCGGCCGACTGGTACAACTCCTCCTACATCATCGCCTGGGGCTCTAACGTGCCGCAGACGCGTACCCCGGACGCCCACTTCTTCACCGAAGTGCGCTACAAAGGCACCAAAACCGTGGCGGTGACGCCGGACTATGCCGAAGTCGCCAAACTGTGTGACCAGTGGCTCAATCCGAAGCAGGGCACCGACAGCGCCATGGCGCTGGCAATGGGCCACGTGATGCTCAAAGAGTTCCACCTGGATCGTGAGGTGGGCTACTTCCGTGACTACGTGCGTCGCTACACCGATATGCCGATGCTGGTGATGCTCGAGCCGCGCGAAGCAGGCTATTACGCCGCCGGTCGCCTGCTGCGAGCCGCCGATCTGGTGGATGGTCTGGGGCAGGAAAACAACCCAGAGTGGAAAACCGTCGCCATAGATCAGCGCAACGGTGAGCTGGTAGCACCGCAGGGGTCGATTGGCTTCCGCTGGGGCGAGCAGGGCAAATGGAACCTGGAACAGCGCGCCGGTGAAGACGGGCAGGAAGTCGAATTGCAACTCAGCCTGCTGGGCGCACATGACGAAGTGGCCGACGTCGGGTTCCCTTACTTTGGCAGTACCGAAAGTGAACATTTCAACAGCGTGGCGCTGGACGAAATCCTGCTGCACAAACTGCCGGTCAAACGCCTGCGTCTGGCGGACGGCAGCGAAGCGTTGGTGACCAGCGTTTACGATTTGACCCTGGCCAACTACGGTCTCGATCGTGGCCTGAACGATGCCAACTGCGCCACCGACTATGACGACGTCAAAGCCTACACTCCGGCCTGGGCCGAGCAGATCACCGGCGTCTCACGTCACAACATTATCCGCATTGCCCGTGAGTTTGCCGACAACGCCGAGAAAACCCATGGCCGTTCGATGATTATCGTCGGTGCCGGGGTTAACCACTGGTACCACATGGACATGACCTACCGCGGCCTGATCAATATGCTGATCTTCTGCGGCTGCGTTGGCCAGAGCGGCGGCGGCTGGGCGCACTACGTCGGCCAGGAAAAACTGCGGCCGCAGACCGGTTGGCTGCCGCTGGCGTTTGGCCTCGACTGGCAACGTCCGCCGCGCCATATGAACAGCACCTCGTTCTTCTATAACCATTCCAGCCAGTGGCGCTATGAAACCGTCGGCACCGAAGAGCTGCTGTCGCCGTTGGCGGACAAGACCCGCTTTGGCGGTAGCCTGATCGACCTAAACGTGCGCGCCGAGCGCATGGGCTGGCTGCCGTCGGCACCCCAGTTGGGCACCAACCCGCTGCATCTGGCGGCGCAGGCGAAAGCCGCCGGTCAATCGCCGCTGGACTATACCGTCGAAGGGTTGAAAAAAGGCAGCCTGAACTTTGCCGCCGAACAGCCGGACAACCCGCAGAACTTCCCGCGTAACCTGTTCGTTTGGCGTTCCAACCTGCTGGGCTCATCCGGCAAGGGCCACGAGTACATGCTCAAGTATTTACTGGGCACCGAAAACGGCATTCAGGGCAAGGATCTGGGCCAGCAAGGCGGCGCCAAGCCCGAGGAAGTGGAATGGCTGGATAACGGCGGTGAAGGCAAGCTGGATCTGGTGGTGACGCTTGATTTCCGCATGTCCAGCACCTGTCTCTACTCCGATATCGTGTTGCCGACCGCTACCTGGTACGAAAAAGACGACATGAATACCTCGGATATGCATCCGTTTATTCACCCGCTGTCGGCAGCGGTCGATCCGGCCTGGGATTCGAAAAGCGACTGGGAGATTTATAAGGGCATCGCCAAAGCCTTCTCCGAAGTGTGTGTCGGGCATTTGGGCCAGGAAACCGACGTGGTGACGCTGCCTATTCAGCATGACTCGGCCGCCGAGCTGGCGCAGCCTTATGGCGTCAAAGACTGGAAAAAGGGCGAGTGCGATCTGATCCCGGGAGTTACCGCGCCGCATATCATGGTGGTAGAGCGTGATTACCCGGCCACCTACGAGCGTTTCACTTCGCTGGGACCGCTGCTGGATAAATTGGGCAACGGCGGCAAAGGGATTAGCTGGAATACCCAGACCGAAGTCGACTTCCTGAAAAAACTCAACTACGTGAAGGCCGATGGCCCGGCGGCCGGTCGGCCGAAGATTGAAACCGCCATCGATGCCGCCGAGGTGATCCTGGCGCTGGCACCGGAAACCAACGGACAGGTCGCGGTCAAGGCATGGGACGCGTTGGGCAAGATGACCGGCCGCGATCACCGCCATCTGGCACTGAACAAAGAAGATGAAAAAATCCGCTTCCGCGATATTCAGGCCCAACCGCGCAAAATCATTTCCAGCCCGACCTGGTCAGGTTTGGAAGACGAACATGTGTCTTACAACGCCTGCTATACCAACGTGCATGAGCTGATCCCATGGCGCACCATCAGCGGCCGTCAGCAGCTGTATCAGGACCATGAGTGGATGCGTGCCTTTGGCGAAAGCCTGCTGGTGTATCGCCCGCCGATCGACACCCGTGCCGCGCAGCCGTTGCTGAACCAGAAGCCGAACGGCAACAAGGAGAAGGCGCTGAACTTCCTGACGCCGCACCAGAAATGGGGCATTCACTCCACTTACAGCGACAACCTGCTGATGCTGACCCTGTCGCGCGGTGGGCCGATCGTCTGGATGAGTGAGGAAGATGCCAAGGATCTGGGGATTGAGGATAACGACTGGATCGAAGCCTTTAACGCCAACGGTGCGTTGACGGCGCGGGCGGTGGTCAGCCAGCGCGTCCCGGCCGGCATGACCATGATGTACCACGCGCAGGAACGCATCGTGAATATTCCCGGTTCGGAAATCACCAGTCAGCGCGGCGGTATTCATAACTCGGTGACCCGCGTCTGCCCGAAACCGACCCATATGATCGGGGGTTATGCGCAGTTGGCCTACGGCTTCAACTATTACGGCACCGTCGGCTCCAACCGCGATGAGTTTGTGGTGGTACGCAAGATGAACCGCATCGACTGGTTAGATGGTGAAGGCAACGACGACTCGCAGGGTAGCCAGCAGGAGAAAGCAAAATGAAAATTCGTTCGCAAGTTGGCATGGTGCTGAACCTGGACAAATGCATCGGTTGCCACACCTGTTCGGTGACCTGTAAAAACGTCTGGACCAGCCGCGAGGGCATGGAGTACGCCTGGTTCAATAACGTGGAAAGCAAACCCGGCGTCGGTTATCCGCACGCCTGGGAAGATCAGGAAAAGTGGAAGGGCGGTTGGATCCGTAAAATCAACGGCAAGCTGGAACCACGCATGGGCGGCCGCGTCGGCCTGTTGTCGAAGATATTCGCCAACCCGGACGTTCCGGCGCTGGACGACTATTACGAGCCGTTCGATTACGACTACCAGAACCTGCATACCGCGCCGCAGGGTAAGCATCAACCGATCGCCCGGCCGCGCTCGTTGATCACCGGCCAGCGCATGAAGAAGATTGAAAATGGCCCGAACTGGGAAGAGATCCTCGGTGGTGAATTCTCCAAGCGTTCGAAGGATAAAAACTTCGACAATATGCAAAAGGAGATGTACGGCCAGTTCGAAAACACCTTCATGATGTACCTGCCGCGCCTGTGCGAACACTGCCTTAACCCGGCCTGTGTCGCGACCTGCCCGAGTGGCGCTATCTACAAGCGTGGCGAAGACGGCATTGTGCTGATCGATCAGGATAAATGCCGCGGCTGGCGCATGTGCCTGACCGGCTGCCCGTACAAAAAGATCTATTTCAACTGGAAAAGCGGCAAGTCCGAGAAGTGCATCTTCTGCTATCCGCGTATCGAGTCCGGCCAGCCGACGGTGTGTTCGGAAACCTGCGTGGGTCGTATCCGTTATCTGGGCGTGCTGCTGTATGACGCCGACCGCATCGAACAGGCGGCAGCGGTCGAAAACGACAAGGATCTGTACCAGAGCCAGTTGGATATCTTCCTCGACCCGCACGATCCGGCGGTAATTGCCCAGGCGTTGGCCGACGGCATTCCACAAGGGGTGATCGAATCTGCCCAGCAGTCGCCGGTATACAAAATGGCGATGGACTGGAAGCTGGCGCTGCCACTGCATCCGGAATACCGCACGCTGCCGATGGTGTGGTACGTACCGCCATTGTCACCGATTCAATCCGCAGCCGATGCCGGTGAGCTGGCGCACAGCGGCGTACTGCCGGACGTGGAAAGCCTGCGTATCCCGGTGCAATACCTGGCCAACCTGCTGACCGCCGGCGATACCGCTCCGGTGCTGTTGGCGCTCAAACGCATGCTGGCGATGCGCCACTACAAACGTGCGGAAACCGTTGACGGCGTGCTGGACACCAGCGCACTGGAACAGGTGGGGCTGAGCGAAGCGCAGGCGCAGGAGATGTACCGCTATCTGGCGATCGCCAACTACGAAGACCGCTTCGTGATCCCATCCAGCCATCGTGAACTGGCGCGTGAGGCCTTCCCGGAAAGCAAAGGCTGCGGCTTTAGTTTTGGTGACGGCTGCCAGGGTAGCGACGGTAAATTCAACCTGTTCAACAGCCGACGCATTGACGCTATTGATGTGACGAAAAAAACGCCCCGCCAGGAGGATGCCTCATGATCAGCCTGAAAGTGATTGCTCGCCTGCTGGACTACCCGGAGCAGGCGCTGTTTGACCATCAACAGGCGCTGGTGGAGGCGCTGGAACCGGCCAGCGAACTGGATTTGCACCACAGCGCGAAGTTGATCCTGTTTATTCGCCGTTTCTGCGCCCGTCCGTTGCTGGATGTGCAGGCTGAATACTGCGAGCTGTTCGATCGGGGCCGCGCCACCTCGTTGCTGTTGTTTGAGCACGTACATGGCGAGTCGCGCGATCGCGGTCAGGCCATGGTCGATCTGATGGCGCAATACCGCGAAGCCGGGCTGGAGATCGACAGCCGCGAGCTGCCGGACTTCCTGCCGCTGTATCTGGAGTATCTTGCCAGCCGCAGCAAGGAGCAGGCCGCGGAGGGGTTGCAGGACATCGCACCGATCCTGGCATTACTGGGCGCCCGGTTACTACAGCGGGAAAGCCCGTATGCGGTGCTGTTTGATCTGCTGCTGGTGCTATCTGGCAGTGACGTTCAGGCACAGGCGCTGACGTCTCAGGTAGCAAAAGAAACCCGCGATGACACGCCGCAGGCGCTGGATGCGGTATGGGAAGAGGAGCAGGTTAAGTTTCTAGGTGAGGAAGGTTGTGCTTCGGCACAGCAGGCGGCGCACCAACGGCGCTTTGCCGGTGCGGTAGCCCCGCAATACCTGGACCTGACGGATGCGCTAACCGGAACCAAAGGACGCTAATCATGCAATTTTTAAATCAGTTCTTCTTCGATATTTACCCCTATCTGGCGGGGGCGATTTTCCTGATCGGCAGTTGGCTGCGTTACGATTACGGCCAATACAGCTGGCGCGCCGGATCCAGCCAGATGCTGGATAAAAAAGGAATGCGACTGGCCTCCAACCTGTTCCACATCGGCATTTTGGGCATCTTCGCCGGGCACTTCCTCGGCATGCTGACGCCGCACTGGATGTATGAATCCTTCCTGCCGATCGACGTGAAGCAGAAACTGGCGATGATCGCCGGTGGTGCCTGCGGCGTAATGACGTTGATTGGCGGGGCGCTGCTGCTGAAACGCCGGTTGACCAACCCGCGGGTGCGGGCGACCAGCAGTTTTGCCGATATCATGATCCTGACGCTGTTGGTGGTGCAGGTGTGCCTGGGGCTGCTGACCATTCCGTTCTCCGCCCAGCATATGGACGGCAGCGAGATGATGAAGCTGGTGGGCTGGGCACAGGCAGTGGTGACCTTCCACGCCGGTGCATCAGAACATCTGGTGGGCGTTGCGCCGATTTTTAAACTGCATATGGTGCTGGGCATGACGCTGTTCGTGCTGTTCCCGTTCTGTCGCCTGGTGCATATCTGGAGCGTACCGGTGGAATACCTGACCCGCCGTTACCAACTGGTGCGTAATCGCCGCTAAAGAAATTTCCCACCTCTATTACCCTCCATCTGGCGAAACGCACGCTGTCAGATGGGGGTGTTCGTGATACAAACTTTTTCTTCCCTCAGCCCCAGTTCCGTCGACGCCGGCCAGTTTGCCAGCAAGGCTCTCGCTTGCTGCGGTGCCAGAGCGAATAACTCCACCTCGCTGTGCAACCCCAACTTCTGCATTAAGTGGCGCTTCTGGAAACTGACCGTTTTAACGCTGCGTGCCTGCTGGTGTGCGATGTCCGACACGCTAAGGCCATTGAGCAGGGCATTCAGCACCTGTTGCTCGCGTGGCGCCAGTAACTGACGGCGGGCGGTAATATCCGCAGATAACGGCGGATTGAGCAGCGCCCCCAGCGCATACAGCATGGCATTGCTGGTCAGGCCGAGCTTGCCCATCGCCCGTTGCTTGTGGCTGCTGATGGTGCGGATATCGCGCTGCAGCTTCCAGGCAATCGCCGTCAAGTCCTGGCCGCTGAGCAGCGCCTGTACAATATGGCGTTCCGTGGGGGTCAACCGTGCGAGCAGATAGGCAGGCAGCAGAGCCTGGCGAGCAGGCTCACGGAGCGGCTGCGGACCTGCGTGCGTGCAACGCGATGCCACAAAGGGATGAACCGGCGTGAGCTTCAATTGTTGTACCAAATGGTAAAGGTGGCGCTGGCATTGGCACTGCCAGCGGTCACCGTGTCGCTGGTGGCGATGTAGCGTGCGCTGAAGGCCAGAGAATTCACGGTGCTATTACCCCCGATGATTGACATCAACGGTGAGCGCGTCCCCGGTGCCAACACTTTTTTCGCACCGTCCAGCAGTTGCACACCGACCCCTTTCGCCACGCTGCTGCCGGTCAGGGCTAATGCAGTGCTATCTCCGGTTGCGGCGACGCCATCAAACTGAACCTGTACCTGGCTGACCTCTGCCGGGCAGCTCTTTAGGCGCAATGTGAAGTCTGTATGGGAACCTGTCACGCCCTTGCTGCTTAATATGCTGCGCGACAGGGTGCCCAAGTCCACTGCCAGCGGGTCAACCGTCGGCTCACAAGCTGCCGACAGCACGCGTCCGGTAATATTGACACTGGCATCGTCGGCCCAGACAACACCACTGCAAAGCATTAGCGTCAGTAGCGCCCGAGCAGTCTTTAAAGCTACCATGTGCATGACAGATTCCTTGTCGTCGCAATGAGTTATTGATAGGTAAAGGACACCACGATATTGCCGATTACCGTGCCGGCGGTGGCAGAGCCTTTCGAATAAATCTGCACCTTCTGGCTAAACACCGCTGTTTTGGAAGTGCTGTTCACGTCTACCTGGCGGGTGGTGTTAGGAGTAATTGTCTTGCTTGCGCCATCCTGAACATACAGCGCCAACTGTCCTGCGGTGCCGGTATTGATAAAACTGTCGCTATAGTGAGGGGATACTGTGCCAGTGTAGCTGGCCGTTACCTTGGTGGTCGCAGTCGGGCAGTCCTTCAGTTTTAAATCGAAACTTTTAAACGGGCTGGTATCGCCGGACTTTTGCAATTTGCTGACCACGATATCGTCCAGTTTAATATCCAGAGAGCTGGCACCATCAATGACACAAGGGGCGGCAATTACATTACCGGTGATATTGAGCGTTACCGCGTCGGCCTGAGCCAAACCGTTGGCGCCTAAACCACTGCACAATATCCATAACGCCGGTTGGCGAATAATCCTCAGCATATTCCTTCTCCTGTTGTGTTTTCCATAAATGACATATTGAGTTACTGATAGGTGATATTCAGCGTGGCGGCAGTATTGGCTTTGCCAACGGTGACATCCTTTTTGGTTTGGTAATAACGAGCACTGAACGGCAGGGATTCTTTACCCCCGGCCACCGTTTTAACCAGTAGGTTGGTACCCCGCTTGAGCAATGTCCCATCAGACAATATCTGTACCCCCAGCCCGCTAACCACGCCGCTTTGCCCGGCACCGGTCAGCGCCAGGACGCTGGTATCTGTGGTTTCGGTGCTTTGGGTTCCACTCAGGGAAACGCTGACTTTAATCTCTGGGTCACAGTTCAAGTCCACGTTGAATTTTTTTTCACTAAAGGTGGCGCCAATACTGGAGAAATTGGTGGCGGAGATATCACCCAAGGGGACGCTGATACTGGTGTTGGTGAGAGAACAGGTCGCTTTGGTTATGGTACCGGTGATATAGATGGGAATTTCGGTGGCCCACCTTGGGGGGTTGGCGTTGTGGTAGGCAATAAGGGCGCCAATTTTACCCGATAGGGTGCCTGAACCAATATCACCTGTTTTATACAGTTGAATAGATGCCGTCATTCTATAGTTGTAGCCTTCTGGCGGAGAACCATGAGGCATGATGGGGCCTCGCCCTGCTACCAATACGGCATCATTAAAGCGCGGGGGATATCCGTAGCTCTGACCAATCCAGGTGGCGTAGAAGGATTGGTTGCTTTCTCGTGCTGCCATGGTAAAGCCAACACCAGAGACATTCGAAGCAAAAATTTTGATCACCCCTATCTTTTGTCCCGTATCAGCACCATAAGCCTTAACACCTGAAAGTGTATATGAAGCATCGGCCAGGCAGTTATGGCCTGTTTCGATGCTGTCGATTATGGGGCTCAAATTTGTGAAATTTGCGATGTCTTTCTTAAGATCAATGTTTCCCAGATCTAAAGTAATGGAGGCAGTTCTGGGGCGACAGTCAAACGCCAGTCCCTGCTGGCTATACAACCCCATCAGCGCGACGCCAGCCACCAGGCATCGCGTCTTTAGGCAATATGTTGTTGCGATTGTCAGCCTTCTTTTTTTTATTGGAATATTCATCTGCACACCTCATTGATTTGCACTACGCCACCCGGCTGGGGCGTGGTGGGCAATTGATAATTGACCCAGCACTGACCGGTATTGCCGTTTCCCCATAGCACCCTCAGTTTCCCTTGCTCAGCGAGGCCACTCAGGTAGACCTGCCCGGCATCACCGACGATGCTGCCTTGTGCCGCGTTTTGATCGGCTTCGCTCACCGTGGCGCCAAAGGGCACCGGCTTGCCATTGCCTTGCGTTAGTGTCATCAGCACCCTCGCACCCACTTTGGCGCTGAACGTCGCCCTCACCAGCGCTCCGCGCGTGGGTACCACACGGTGGCTGGTTTGCGCCACGTCGGTATCTGCCGATAAGGTTTCTGTCGCCAGCGTGACGTCGGTACTGCGATAGGGGGTCAGGTACGGCACCAACGCATAACCACGCCAGTCAGTGCGCACACCGGTCTGGTTATTGACGCTCACACCGGCTGCGCCGGGCATGGCCACCAGCGCTGCCGTCTCGCCCAGGGGTTGCCCCAGGGTCACGCCACTGGCATGCGCCACCACGCTGCCTTGCAGACCATAATTCAGCCGCTGGCTGTTGCGGTCATAACCGTAGCCCGAGCTAAGCTCGCCGTAAGTCCCCTTATAGTCCAGATTAAGGTTGCCGCCGTAACCTTGCCCTCGGCTGCCATAATTCTGCTGCGCCGCCCAGCTCAGGCTGTTATCCCGTAGCGCCATCCCGCTCAGCCCCAGAGACTGGCTGGTCGCACCGCCCTTGGTATTGTTCAGGTTGTAGTTCACCCAACTGCTGTTGTTGTCCCACAGGTTTAGCGGCATGTTGAGATTGAAGACGATTTGCTGGTCGTTACTGCGCTGCGGCCCGAAACTATTACGGTTATAACTCCAGTTCACCCCGTAGCTGATCCCTTGCCAACTGTTGCTGTAGCCCAGTCCCAACGAGGCCATGCTGCGATCGCTGTTCCAGTAATCTTCGCGTATCGCACTGAGCGAGAGCGAACCGCCGTCCTGCCATAACTGCTGGCTCATGCTCAGTTCCGCCCGGTTGCGTCGCCGCTCATACGCCCAGTAGGCCATCTCTCCGCTACGCCAGGTGTCCAACACCTCCGACAGGGCATAAAACCCCGCCGTCGAATAGCGATAACCGGCAATAGCGAAGTTGGTGCCGGTCTGCACCATATTTTTGCTGTAACGCATACGCCACGACTGCCCGGTCTGTCTGTCCAGCCCTTTTTGCTGGCCCCGCGACTGGGTCACATCCACCGAGAATGCCCCCCAGTCACCAAGGTTGTTGCCCACCCCCAGTGCGGCCGACTGGTAACGCTGTGCCATCTGCACGCCACCATACAAAGTACTGTTCCACGGCAGACCATAAATGGCCGTTCCCTGCATCAGGGCACTTTTATCCACGCTGTGGTCATAACTGCGGTATTGGCCTGCCGTCAGGCTGTATTTGAGCCGTCCTTCACGCTGCAACACGGGTAGGGAGGCGAAGGGCACCACTAGCTGTTGTTCGCTGCCATCGGCTTCTTTGATGGTGACATGCAGGTCGCCGCTGCCGCCGGTGGGGTACATATCGTCAATAACAAATGCCCCCGGCGCTACATAGGTACGGTAAATCTCATAGCCGTTTTGGCGTACTACCACCTGGGCATTGGTTCGGGCAATGCCGCGGACTATCGGCGCATAACCTCGCAGGCTATCCGGTAGCATGTCGTCATCCGAAGCCAGCTGTCCGCCACGGAAGGGCACTGCGTCAAACACCTCACTGGGCGCGTTGCTGTCACCCAATGTCATCTGGCTCTGTAACCCAATCAGGTTACGCTGGGCGTAGGTATAAACCGTATTCCACTTGTCTTGTCCATCACTGTCGCGACCCCAGGTGGTGTAGTTACGCAACCGCCATGGCCCGAGGTTCGCTCCTGGGCGCAGGTTGGCATACTGATTGTTACCATTGCTCCCACTCTCATTTCTGGCATAGGTGTTGGCCCCGCTCAGGCTATAGTTAAGTAATAGCGCTGGAACGCCTTCGTCCCATTGTGCCGGGGAAACATAACCGCGCGGCTGCTGTTTAATCGCCGCCTGTGGAATGCTCAGCAGCAACCGCTGCTGGTTAAACTGCAAACGTGATGAAGCCTGTGGTATTGCCGTCAGATCGACACAGGTGCTGTCTGCGGCCCCCAGAGTTGGAAAGCGACTCACCTGAACGCCGTAATCGCCCAGTTCCGCCATGCTCAGGCAGGGTTGTAGCCCATCCCCCTTGGGGTCGGCATGAAAAGTCACCGAGCGTGTCGCCACCATTTGCTGATTAAGAAAAATATCGACCCGATAAACGCCGGGTATTTGCCCACCGGCGTTCTCAAATGCCGATAAGTCCACGCCATCCTGTTGGGGTGTCCCAATAGTCAGCAATGCCGGGTTAAAATAATCACGACTTTGTGCTGTCGGCTGTAACACCAGTTGCAAGACTATTAGCCCCGCCAGAGGCACTTGGCGATATCGTCGGTCTGTTTCCGTGCTCATTGCCACACTCCCTTGTTTGCCTTTTCACCTCACTGTGAAGAGTCAATATCACCCTGCTAATCTGCCCTGTTGGGTGGCACCGCTACCGCCAAAATCGTTGATAACTATCCAACTCACCGCATTGCCAGCTTTCACTTCTTGCAAAGCAAAATCCGCACTGCTGAATGGCGCGACATAGGTTGCATCCCGCACCTCTTGCCCCTCGATCTTCACACTCTGAAAGTTCATGTAATACGGTGTAGGGTTGTTGACCCGCAATTTTCCGCCTTGCCGTGACCAGCTCAATTGCCCGGCAACCGCCTCCGGCGATTTGTCTTTCAACTGTTCTGGGCGATATATCAGTTTGATGCGGGTGTTCACCGCTATTTGGAGGGTATTGTCTTTATTCTCAGACGAAGGAATGGCTTTCACATTCAACCAGTACAGCGATTCACGGTCTTTTGGCAAATTGCCGCCCAGGCGCACTATTCGCAGTACGTTCTTGTCCCCCCCTTCTAAACGAAACAGTGGGGGTGTCAGGATAAACGGGGCTTTCTCGCTGCCTGCGGTTTGTGGATCGACCCAGGACTGGATCAGGTAAGGGACTTTATCCGGGTTACTGACGCTTAATGAGGATTCCCGCAATCCACCGTCGTACACCACTCGGGTTGCCCCAATCACCACACCAGCCTGTACCAGACTGCTGCTCAATATCAACCCAAGGTACAGCGCGACCTGCAATGCTTTCATGCCCAGTTTCTCCCTGAAAAGGGACGACCCGGCGGGCAGTCCCTGCAAAGTCAAACAACCTCAAAGAGGCCGAATTCGCGTTTAGTTGTACTTGACGTTGAAAGTAGCGCTGGAGTTAGCTACGCCGGAAGTCACTGTCGCTGACGTGGCAACATAGCGCGCGCTAAAGTCCAGTTTGTTAACGTCTGTCGCACCGGTCTTCAAGTCATAGCTGGCAGAAGGAGTTTTTAATGCCAAAACGGTGTCGCTTTTATCGCTGATTTGGATCCCAACCCCGGTAGCAGCAGGTGCGGCAGTGGTGCCCGCGGTCAGAGCCAGTATTTTTTTGTCGTTGCCTGCCGCAGTGCCGTCAAATTCGACGTTGGCTTTGGTATAGGCCGTTGGGCAATTTTTCAGATTGATGGTGAATTTGCTGGAGGTACCGGTAGAGCCGGCCCCTGAAAAGGCCGTTTTATTCAGCGTTCCCATAGGGACACTGATCGCCGTTGCTCCCGCAGCCAAATCGACCTCACAGGTTGCATCTTTGATATCACCCGTGAAGTTGATGTTACCGTCAGCAGCAAATGCCGAAGCGGTCGAAAATAATGCGATCGTAGCCAATGAAGTGACCAGAAGTGTTTTTTTCATAGATAGGATTCCTTGAGGAGTGCATTCTTGCACAATGTCCATTTAACTCATTGATTGAGTTGTCCTTTTTTTAGCCGACGCTCGTGTTGCCATAGCGATGCAAACGCAACATTTTGAGTCAAACTGTCACATTAGGCAGATAGTTCTACTGGTTGATTGGTTTGGAGTGATGTATGGGATATAACACCATGGATGGTGTTTAAATTGGTGAGTGATGCTGCTTAATTATTCAGTAATGATTCAGGGAGATAAAAGAAATCGGCTGACCGTGTCGAAAAACCTGGAATTGATCGGAATGGTCATGTGAAGACGTTAGTGAGGGATGAATTTATTTTGTTGATATTAATAGAGTTATAGGTAAGGATAAAAAAACCACAAAACAAACATTGACTTTTTTTCAGGATATTCCTAGTTTAGTTGTCAGTTTGACTCAAATTGTTACATTTTCCTCCTCTTTTTCCTCCTTCCACAGGTGTTTAAATCGTCCGGCATTGGCCGCGGTGTACAGCACCGTATGCTGAATATTACGGTGTCCCAGATAGTCCTGGATCACCCGGGTATCGGCGCCATTATCCGCCAGCGCATAGCCACAGGCATGGCGCAACATGTGCGGATGGGCGTCCACATCAAGTCCGGCCTGCTTACCGTAAGCCTGCAACATGCGATAAATACGCTGGCGCGACAGCCGGTAGCCTTTCTGCGACAGAAACAGCCACTCTTCATCCTCCAGATTGCGACAGGACCGGCGTTTTTCCAGCCAGCGGGTCAGTAGATTTTTCTCGGTGGTTTCCAGCGGATGGATGGTGGATAGCCCGTTTTTAAGGCGGTTCATATAGACGCAACCGCTTTCCATATCCAGGTCCGCCATGCGCAGGCCGTTAAGCTCACTAACGCGGCAGCCGTGAATGAAACCCATCCAGATCAGGCAGCTGTCTCGCTCGGGCGCTCGTCCGGCGGCGGCCTGTTGCAGCAGGCGGGTGACCTCGGTACGGGTCAGGTGCTTGCGGTGGTTGTGAGATTTTTGCATTGCTTCTCCTCGAAAAAAACAAAGGCCGGCAACAGGCCGGCCATTGGCGTCGTCCGTCAATCATTGACGATGCAAGGGGCAGTATAGTGCAGGTTGGGTGCAAAAGTTCGAAAGTCTGTGGGCTGTAAAATCCGATCTTCTTTAATATCTGGCAGCAATAGGCTGACTTTTCATATTTGCCAGTTCGATGAGACGTTTATTTCGCGCAAGTTGCTGAATTTGCGAAGCGTTACGCAGTTCACTAATTGAACAATGATCGCTGGTGAAGTAAGCTTTTCTCCACTAACTGACAGCCACAGGAGGTGGGGTATGCGTAGTTTGCCAATTCGGTTATCAAATGAAATTGATGATAATCTGAACGATATTGCACAGCGGCATGGAATGAAAAAAACGGATGTGATCCGCTTGGCTTTTGCGCTAATCAGCATTGCTGACAAGCAGTGGGTGAAACAAGACGGTTCCTCTCTTGGTATTGTGCGCGAGAACGGTGAGGTGTTGGAGGCGGTAGGTCAGGTGGTGGGGGTTTTCCCATGAGCATCCAAAATCAGAGTGTGAAGGTGGATGTGGAAACACTGTAATTGGATCCGGCATTGGTGTTTGACGAAATGGAGCGATTGCGGCTAGCGCGTCAGGTATTGTGCGGCATCTTCGTTATCAGCGTGGGCGTTTTTGTTGCCCACGCGTATTGGGAGCAAAATGAATCCATCAGGCAGGTGTTTGAACTGTTGAAGATTGGCGCACTGCCGTTGGTCACATTGGTGATCTCCTTTTATTTCCCCCATCGTACCGCCAGATAATGCCTGCCGATTTGCGCATTTTTGCTTCCTTGCCGTAAACTTGCTATCTCAGTATTGTTACAATTAATTGTCGGCGGCCGCCGGCTGTTTGCAGTGCATAACAACAATCAATAGCCCAGTTTTGCGGGCACTTTGGGATTTAAAACCGGGGATGGCTCGGTGCTGTCACAGGATAGCGCCGGGAGATCGCTTTATGGATATGCAGGTTAGTTAACAATAATAATGACAATACAATCTTGTTCACCCACGTTGCTACCGTTGAAAATCATCGCCACGGGGGCAGCACTGCCACCCAACCGGGTCGACTCCTCCGCGCTCGATAGCCTGCTGTGCAAGCCGACAGGCTACGTCGAGAAACGCTCCGGTATCAGCTACCGTTTTCACGCCACCGATGATGCCAGCCAGGCTGAACTGGCCGTCGCCGCATTGCAGGATGCCTTAAACCGTTACGGTATCGACGCGCAGTCGATAGACCTGCTGATTTCCGCGTCGGCGATTTCAGTACAGGCCCTGCCTTGCACGGCGGCGCATATTCTTAAGGTGGCCGGACTGGCACCGGGCACTGCCGGTTTCGATATCAACAGCAGCTGTGTCAGTTTTATCTCCGCCCTGCAGGTGGCCGCCGGGCTGCTGAATGCCGGGACCTACCGGCGCATTGCTATTGTCTCAGCCGATTTGGCTTCTCGCGGTATTGACTGGGAGCATGAAGAATCCTCGCTGATTTTTGGCGACGGCGCGGCCTGCGCCATCGTCGAGCGTGGCGACGGCAGCAGCGGTATTTTGGCCAGCCTGGTGGAGACCTATCCTGAAGGTAGCGAGCTGTGCGAGATACGTGCCGGGGGGACGCGGCGCAACCCGCGCGCCGGTATGACAAACAGCGATTTCCTGTTCCATATGCAGGGCAAACAGCTGTTCCGCCAGGCGTCGGCACTGATCGAAGATTATCTTGCTCGTTTGCTGGCAGCCAGTGGCCTGACACTGGCGCAGATCGCGACGGTGGTGCCGCACCAGGCAAGTCACCTGTCGCTCGAACATATGCGCAAGCGGCTGCATGTTCCCCCTGAGGCACTGGTGGATATTTATCGCTATCACGGTAATCAGGTGGCGGCATCTATCCCCACGGCGTTACACGCTGCGGTTACCGGCGGGCGATTTAACCCAGGTAAGCCGGTGATGCTGATCGGCACCGCCGCCGGGCTGTCACTTGCCGGCATGGTGCTGCTGCCATGAGGGTGTTGGTCACCGGAGCCACCAGCGGGCTGGGGCGTAACGCGGCACAGTGGCTGTTGGAAGCGGGCCATCAGGTTCATGCCACCGGGCGTGACAGTCGCGCCGGGCAGGAACTGCGTGAGTTGGGTGCCGAGTTCAGCCCGCTGGATTTGGCGCAGGCCACGGTGGAGCAGTGCCGTCAACTGATGGCCAACTGTGATTGGGTCTGGCACTGCGCAGCAAAATCTTCACCCTGGGGAAGCCAGGTAGAGTTCTATCAGGCCAACGAGGCCGCGACCGAAAAACTGGCGCAGGCGGCAGGGGACTGTGGCGTCCGGCGTTTTGTTCACATCTCCACGCCGGCAATCTATTTCGATTTTCGGCCGCACCAGAATATTGACGAAGGCTATCGCGCCAGGCGTTTCGCCAACCATTACGCCGCCAGCAAATATGCCGCCGAGCAGCGGTTGCAGGCACTGGTACCGCGTTACCCGCAAACGACCTATATTATTCTACGGCCCAGAGGGTTGTTCGGCCCACACGACCGGGTGATTGTACCGCGGGTGCTGCAACAGTTGGATCGCGATCGCGGGCTATTACGGTTGCCTGGCGGTGGCAAGGCGGTATTGGATCTGACCTTTGTACTTAACGTGGTGCATGCGATGGATCTGGCCAGCCGCCAGCACGGGTTGCCATCCGGTGCGGCCTACAACATCACTAATCACCAGCCGCAGCGGCTGGTGGAGATGCTGGATTCGCTGCTGCGTCAGCAATTGGGGCTGCGCTACCGGTTGCAGGCGGTGCCTTATTCCTTGCTGTATGCTCTGGCGGGCGGGCTGGAGTTGCTGGCCCGTTTTACCGGCAAAGAACCCATGCTGACGCGCTATAGCGTGGCGGCGGTGCATTTCGATATGACGCTGAGCCAAACCCTTGCCGTGGAACAGTTGGGCTATCGGCCACGCTATTCGATGGAAGAGGGGATCGGCATCACCGGCGAGTGGCTTAAGCGGCAAGGAGAGCAGCCCCATGGCTAAGGTCACTGTTTTTGAGGTGGGGTACTGTACCCATATCGGCTGTATGGCGCTGCGCGGTGCGGGATTCCGGGTGTGCAAATTCCCGGCCCGCGCTTATTTGCTTGAAGTGGGGGATCGCCGTTGGCTGTGGGATACCGGCTATGCGCACTATTTCCAGCAGCAGACGCAGTCCGGCATTTTCCGCATCTACCGCCAAATGACGCCGGTGTATTTCGACCCCCGTGAATCACTGAGCCAGCAGTTGCTGTCTGCCGGTTACGTCGCTAATGATATTCAGGCGCTGATTATTTCGCACTTTCACGCCGACCATATTGCCGGGCTGCGTGATTTCAAACACCTCGATTTTATCTGCTCTGGCGAAGGCTGGCGGCAAACTCGTACCTTACGGGGCTTCGCGGCATTAAAACGCGCCTTTATCCCCGGTTTGATCCCTGATGATTTTGAGAATGGCCTGCAGTTTATCGAGGGTTTCCAACAGGTCAGCCTGCCTGCGCTGCTGGCACCCTTTGATCGCGGCTATGCGCTGCCGGGCAGTGAAGGGCAGATCCTGCTGGTTGATTTGCCGGGGCATGCGGCCGGGCACATTGGCGCGTTTATTCTCACCGACGCTGGCTGGACGCTGCTGGCCAGCGACGCGGCCTGGTCACCGCTGAGCTATCAGCAATTGCGCGGGCCTTCACGCTTGGCCAATCTGGTGATGGACGATGCCAGCGCCTATTACCGCACGCTGGAGCGACTGAATCAGCTATGGGCGAGCGGCAACGCGAATATTCTGCTCTGTCATGAGGGGGATTTATGATCCCGCTGATGACGCTGTGGCATTACTTTCGCACCCGACGCTTAACTTTTGCCGACCGCCAGGCGCTGGAGGCATACCAGGCCAAACGGTTAAAGAGTTTTGCGCGCCGGGTGCTGGCGAAGAGTCCTTATTTCAGGCGTTTCAACCGGCAAGATATTGCCACCTGGCCACTGATGGACAAGGCGCTGATGATGGCGCAGTTTGATCAAATGAACACCGCCGGGCTGCAGCGCGATCAACTGCTGGCCTGCGCGCGGCGCAGCGAGCAACAGCGAGATTTCAGCCCGAAAATCGGTAAATACAGCGTGGGCCTGTCGTCGGGGACTTCCGGACAGCGCGGTATTTTTGTCGTCAGCCCGGATGAACAAAGCCTTTGGGCCGGTGGCATGCTGGCGAAAATGCTGCCGGACGGCCTGTTTGCCGGCGAGCGCGTGGCGCTGTTTCTGCGGGCGGACAATAACCTGTATCACAGCGTCAACAACCGCTGGCTGAGCCTGGAGTTTTACGATCTTTTCGCCCCCTTTACCGCGCAGTTGGCACGGCTGGAGCAACAGGCGCCCACCATTATTGTCGCGCCGGCTCAGGTACTGCGTGCGCTGGCGCTGGCGGTGCTGGCCAACCAGATTCGGCTCGAGGTCAAAAAGGTGATTTCGGTCGCCGAAGTGTTGGAAGAGCAAGACCGACGGCTGTTGGCGCAGGTGTTTCCGGCGGTGGGTGAGGTCTATCAGGCCACCGAAGGCTTCCTGGCGGCCACTTGCGCGCACGGGACTCTGCACCTGAACGAAGAGTTTTTGCATATAGAACCCCAATGGATTGATGATCAGCGCTTTACGCCGTTAATCACCGACTTCACCCGCAGCACCCAACCGATCGTACGCTATCGGCTGGATGACGTGCTGGTCAGGCAGACGGAGCCATGCCCCTGTGGACAGGCGTCGATGGCGATTGCCCGTATTGAAGGGCGACGGGACGATCAACTGATGTTGCCGGATGCCCTTGGCCAGCCTCAACTGGTGTTTGCCGATTTATGCAGCCGGGCGATCGCCAATGCGCTGCCGCTGACCAGCGATTACCGGCTAATCCAGAGCGGCGAGCGGCAGTTACAACTGATTGCCGACTGTAGCGAAGCAGAACTGGCGCAGTGCCAGCTGCAGCTGTCTGCCTTGTTTGAACGCCATGGCATCGACAGCGCTGGGCTGGAATGGCAACTGAGCGTGCAGGCGGTGATGCCGCAGTTTGACCGCAAGAGAAGACGGATTACCCGGCAGGTGGCGGCATGATGAAAACGCTACCGTACCGGCTGTGGCAAATGCTGTTGGGTTGGGGATTCGTTGGGGTGATTTATAGCAGTACCGATCGCCTGCAGGGCGTGGGCACGCTGCTTCCCCCTTCGGCGATTGACCGTTGGATCCCCTTTAGTTCGACGGCCATTTGGCTGTACCTGTCTTTCTTTATCATTATTCCGTTGGGCTACTTGTTGGCACCGATCCCGCGGGTTCGATGGTTGCGTGCCGCGATGCAGCTGACGGCGTTGGGGGCTGGGGCGGTTTACCTGTTGTGGCCGACCACTATGGCTTACCCGCCGGACAGCGGGGTCGGCGTAAGTTCAAAACTGCTGGCAGCGCTGACCCAGGTGGATTCGCTGCAAAACTGCCTGCCCTCACTCCATATGGCGCTGACGGTGCTGGCGGTATGGGCACTGAGCTGCCGGCAGCGTAAAGTGAGAACCGCGCTGTTGATACTGTGGGCGCTGGCGATTGCCTTTTCCATTTTGCAACTGCGCCGCCATCTGCTGGTCGATCTGGTCAGTGGGGCGTTGCTGGCATTTTTGGCCGGCTGGTTGGTTCAGCGCAAACAAAGCTGGCGGCGTAATGCCACCAAAGGAGAGATAGGATGAGCGAACTGGCGATGCCGATCCTGTTCATGCTGTTTGTGGTGATTGGCGAGGCGCTGGTGCTGCAGTATGCACAGCGCCAGCAGGTCAACTGGCACGATCTGGTGTTCAATCTCAACTCCGGCCATATCATGCTGTGGTTGTTCCGCGGGCTGGAAATCACCTGTTACGGCTATGTGGCGGCGCACTTCAGCCTGGATCTGCTGAGTAGTTGGCCACCGGTGCTGATGTGGCTGTTTGCCCTGCTGGCGTGGGACTTCGGCTTTTACTGGTTGCATCGCTTGCATCATCACCTGCGCGTGCTGTGGGCGGTACATGTGGTGCATCATCAGGGTGAGCATTTCAATCTGTCGCTGGGGGTGCGCAATTCCTGGTATTCGTCGTTGACCTCGATCCCGTTTTTTCTGCTGTTGGCGCTGTTGGGCGTGCCGCTGTCGGTGTTTGTCACGGTTTCTATCCTGCACTACAGCATTCAATTGTTTAACCATAATGCGCTGACCCCCAAACTCGGCTGGCTGGAACACATTCTGGTCACTCCGGCGCATCATCGGGTGCATCACGTTAAAGATATGGCCTATTCGAACCAGAACTTTGGCGGCAGTTTTATTTTTTGGGACAAGCTGTTTGGCACTTTTTGCCCGAGCCTGCCGGAAACGCCGTTTGTGTATGGCGTTAGCGGCGATAAACCTTCCGCCAATCCGTTCTGGGCCAGCAATCTGCCATTCTTGCGTTACTTTCGCCTGCGTTGGCGGCCCAGGGCGAGCAACGGCCGTTTTCGCTACTCGGCGCTTAGCGTGTTCAGCGGCGCCATGCTGCTGTTTGCGCTGGTGATTGGCTATGTGTACCAGTACGGCTATGGCTACAGCGATATCAGCTGGCCGCAGATGGCGCTGCTGGTGTTGCTGGCGTTGGGCTCGATGGCGCTGGGCGGCATGACCGAAGGGCGTCGCTGGGCGGTTGTCGCCTGGTTGATGATTACGCTGAGCCTTCCGCTGCTGTTTATTGGTTACCTCGGCTGGTCGCAGCGTTATTGGCATCTCGCGATGGCCTTGATCACATTGCACGGGGTTTGCGTGGCGCTAGGCTGGGGCCGCGTGCGCGCTCTTAAGCCGGTGGAGGAACCCCATGGTTGACACACTGGCACCACTGAAGTTTCCCGCCGACGGTGAGCAGGCGTTTCATCGTGCGCTTAAACGGGCGGCTCATGCCTATCTGGCCGGTGACCATCGCTATGCCGACGGTTGGCGGCTGGCAAAGGCGGCGCTGTTGTTGGCGCTGTGCGTGGGCTTTTATGCGCTGAGTCTGATGCAGCAGCAGGTTTGGGCATTTTTGGCCTGCTATTTTTTGTTCGTGATGATGGGCATGTTACTCAACGTGAATGTGAACCACGATGCCTCGCATAATGCTTTTCTACGCACCCCCTGGGCCAACCGACTGGCGGGGCGGCTGGTGACGCTGCCGCTGGGGGTAGACCCGGATTATTGGCGGGTGCGGCATGTGGAATATCACCACGTTTATGCCAACGTCGAACACTACGATCTGGATACCGAAGAGAATGGTTTTTTCCGCCAGACGCCGTTCCAGCGCTGGCGCAAACATATGCGTTATCAGCACCTGTACTGGCCGTTGATTGCCGCACTCTCCTTGCCCTATATCGCCTGGATATTTGACTGGTCGGATCGCCTGGGGAAAACCCCGCTGCATGAAAAGAACATTTTACCGGGCCGCAGCGGCTGGGCGGTGTTTATCCTGTGCAAGATTGGCCATCTGTTGTTGGTGCTGGCAATCCCCCTGGTGCTGTGCCAGCAGAACGGTATCGGCTGGCCGTGGGTGCTGCTGGCCTATGCGCTCAGCCAGATGTGCGCCTCGTTGTTGGTGGTGTTTCTATTGCTGGGAACCCATTGGGCGCAGGCCGAATTTTACCCGGTGCCGGAGGGCGAAAGCATGCCACATGGCTGGTATCGCCATAATTTCGCGACCGCCTGTGACTGGCAGACTTCGCCGCGTGGGTTGCAACACCTGACCGGCGGGCTGAATTATCATCTGACCCACCATCTGTTTCCCGGCTGGAATCATCGCCATTATCCGGCGCTGGCCGCCATAGTGGCGCAGTTGGCGGCGCAACACGGTATGGAATACCGCTGCATTGGTTACCGCGAACTGCTGGCGCAGCAACAGCAATTCTTACGCCGGATGGGGCAGCCATGAAGCCGTTACGGCCGTTGGCCTTCCAGCGCGATGATAGCGGGCTGCATCGTGCGCTGATGCAGGCCGCACAGGGTTATCTGGCCGACAATCGCGACCATCGTTTTGCCGACGGCGGTATGCTGGCGAAAGTGCTTGTCCTGCTGGCGCTATGCGCGCTTTGTTATGGGGTGAGCCTGCAGCAGCAGAGCCTCTGGGGCTTTTTTGCCTGCTACTTCGGGTTCATTTTCATCGGCATGTTCCTCACGGTCAACGTGGTGCACGACGCGTCGCACAACGCATTTTTCAGGCAGCCCTGGGCCAACCGCTGGCTGAATTGTCTGGTGAGTATCCCGCTCGGGTTAGATCCCGATTGCTGGCGGGTGCGGCACGTTATTTTTCATCATGCCCACAACAACATCGAGCATTACGATCCCGATATTGACGCCAATGGGGTGCTGCGGCAGACGCCGTTCCAGCGTTGGCGGCCCTTTATGCGCGCGCAGCGCTTTTACTGGCCGCTGGTGGCGGCGATGACCTTTCCGTATTACATCTGGCTGTTCGACTGGCTTGACCGGGCAGGGCGAACCCGGGTCAGGGCGCGGATGGCGCAACAGGGCCTACGTGGTTGGAGTATTTTTCTGGCGGGCAAAGCGGCGCACTTGCTGTTGGCGTTGGCGATCCCGTGTTATCTGCTGCCGCCGGCAATCGGTGTCGGGCAGATCCTGCTGGTTTATCTGCTAAGCCAGATGTTGTCGTCACTGCTGTTCGTAATGTTGATTATCGGCACCCACTGGGCCAAGGCGCAATTTTATCAGGCACCGACGCAGGGGCCGTTAGCGCACGGCTGGTACCACCATGTGTTTGCCACCACCTTTGACTGGTTCCCGCGGCCGCGCTGGCTGGGCTATTGGTTGGGCGGGGCAAATCTGCACCTGACCCACCACCTGTTCCCGCACTGGAGCCACCGCCATTACCCGGCATTAAGCCGTATCATTGCCGAGGTGGCACCGCGCTTTGGCATCGACTATCGGGTATTGGAACTGGGGGAGTTGCTGCGGCTGCAGCAGCGCTTTCTCAGCGCGATGGGGCGAAAACCCCAGTAGTTATTGAATTTGCGAAGCGTCACGCAGTTCACTAATTGAACGATTTATAAGGCTCAGGTAGACTCTATCCCACTGAAAGATAGCAATAGAAACTGAGCTAAACGTTGTTGGCCGATTCATTTATCTAATGAATCGATAACAATGGGTTGAGGTCGCATTCTGTACAGGTACGTGATAATCATCTTTTGAAATGTTAATCTCTGTCATAAACACTCAGGCATGCGTGGATAGAGGTTACTATGAAAGAAATTACTTTTACCCGACTCCGAGCCGATTTATCTCAGGTATTAGATGAAATTCGCGATGGCGAGACTTTCATTGTTACTCAACGAGGAAAGGAATCTGTAATGCTGGGACAGGATAATAGCAAATCATTAATTTCAACAACCAATGTGTTGGATAGTGAAATTTTAAAGGCAATGGTACGTAATGCCGTATCGGCTATAAATGCTGATAAGGTTACGCCGTCCATAGTATCGAAAGAGGTCGAAGCGCTTGGGAGAATCATTAAACTTCAGGGAATGCTCGATAAAACCACGATTGATACTCTGCAAAAACAAGCTGAATCGGCGAATCAGCCAAACTCGGCTAACCAACTTTCTATCAAAGATGCTGTCGACGAAGTGAGAAAACGTCATGCCAAAACCATAAGGGATTTGGAGGGTAAGTGATGGAGAAACTTATCTTTCTTTCTGCTCAAGAGGTGATTGATATTCAGCGCGTCACCCTACCTCAGGGAGCAGTAGTAGATATTGATAAGCTGGAAGGTGCCCTGGGTCGGGTAGCCAATCATTACCACTATCACTTATGTGATGATGTATTTTAACTTGCCGCAGTATATTTAATTTCTATAGCAAAATCGCATGCATTTGCTGATGCTAATAAACAAACCGCTTTTATATCATGCGCAACATTCATGTTGGTTAATGGATCTTCGCTGAGGGGGGCATTTTTTCTCGTCAAGCTAACGGTAATGGTTGTTGAATATAAGGTAGATGTTAATCAGGTTGCTTTTTTACTGCGCCTGCTTAGTGATTATTATTATAAATCGATTTTTGGTGGTGTTGATGATTTACCAGAAAATGAAACAGAACGTTTTTTGTATAACTTAACGGTATTTACCATCACTGCTGATAATATTGAAACAGCAAGGTTCATAGCTGTGGCAAACCGCCTGATGAATGACACTGAACTTGATGAAATGGCACACCAAATCGTTGATGGTTACCGTAACCCGGTTTAAAACTGTTGCCCAAATAACCACCTGGGTCAGGTGGCATTTGGGCGTGTATTGTTAATGCGATCTCATGCCCGCTGCATTCATCAACAGGCGGAACAGCGAAGCGACCGCGAACAGCCCCAGCACGCTGGCGCTCCAGATCACGACCAGCCAGCCGACGCGTTTCCACCAGGGGGCCGGTACAGGTGCGGTTTTATCCTGCATAGTTTCTTCCCTCATCAGTGATAACCCTGTTCATGGCTGACCTTGCCGCGGAACACGTAGTAGCTCCAGAAGGTGTAAACCAAAATAATCGGAATGATAAACAGCGCGCCAACCAGCATAAAGCCCAGACTTTGCGGCGGCGCAGCGGCTTGCCACAGCGTGATGGAAGGGGGGATCAACAGCGGCCAAATGCTGATGCCCAACCCACTGAGGCCGAGGAACACCAGCAGCAGGGTGAGCAAGAACGGCGAGTAGTGCGCCGCATTTTTCACCCCATGCCTAATGCCCCAGGCGCTGAGCAGCACCAGGATCGGCACCGGCAGCAGCACAAACAGATTCGGCAGTGAGAACCAGCGGGTGGCGATCTCCGGGTGAGCAATCGGCGTCCAGATACTGACCACCGCCAACACCAGCAGCAGGGTAGCCAACAGTGGCATTGCCAGCCGGTACATCCGCGCCTGCAGGTCACCGGCGGTTTTCATCACCAGCCAGGTGCAGCCGAGCAACGCATAGGTCACCACCAGCCCCAACCCGCAAAACAGCGCGAACGGGGTCAGCCAGTCGAGGGCGCCACCGGCATAGGTGCGGCCGTTGACCGGAAAACCCTTGATGATGGCACCCACTACCACCCCCTGGCTGAAGGTGGCGAACACTGATCCCCAGATGAACGCCTTGTCCCAGATGTGACGTTTTTCCGCCGTGGCCTTGAAGCGAAACTCAAAGGCCACGCCGCGGAAGATCAGGCCAAACAACATCAGGGTCAGCGGAATGGCCAGCGCGTCGAGGATCACCGCGTAAGCCAATGGGAAGGCGCCAAACAGCGCCGCTCCTCCCAGTACCAGCCAGGTTTCATTGCCGTCCCACACCGGGGCGACGGTGTTCATCATCACATCACGGTCACCGCTGTCCTTAACCCAGGGGAACAGGATGCCGATACCCAAATCAAAGCCGTCCATTACCACGTACATCATGGTGCTGAACACGATGATCACAAACCAAATCAGCGGAAGATCAATGCCCATGCTCAGCTCCTGTCATCCAGAGTTTCTTTCACCGCAGACAGCGGACGTGCCGGTCGGCCTTCGGTGTCATCTTCATGCACTTCATGCTGCTGCGGCCCTTTGCGGATCAGCCGCATCATGTAGGAGTAGCCCACGCCGAACACCGAACAGTAGACGATGATAAACGCCAGCAGGCTGATGCTCATGTGCAGGTCGCCGTGCGCGGAGACCGCATCCTTGGTGCGCAGCAGGCCATACACCACCCACGGCTGACGCCCAATCTCGGTAGTGAACCAACCCGCCAGCAGGGCCAGCAACCCGGAAGGCCCCATCCACAAAATGAAGTAGAGGAACGGCCGGGACTGATACAACCCACCGCGCCAGCGCAGCCACAGGCTCCAGACCCCGGCGAGGATCATCAGCATGCCCAGCGCCACCATGATGCGGAACGACCAGAACACCACGGTGGAGTTCGGCCTGTCCTCCGGCGGGAAGGATTTCAGCGCCGGTACCTGCTCGGTCAGGCTGTGGGTCAGGATCAGGCTGCCAAGATAAGGCACTTCAAGCTTGAAGCGGGTTTCCTCGCGTTGCATATCCGGCCAGCCGAACAGGATCAGCGGGGTGGCTTCACCCGGCGGATTTTCCCAGTGGCCTTCGATAGCCGCGATTTTTGCCGGCTGATATTTCAGCGTATTCAGGCCGTGCGCATCGCCGATCATCGCCTGTATCGGCGCGACAATCAGCGCCATCCACATTGCCATCGACAGCATTTTGCGCATCGCCGGAGTGTCACGCCCGCGCAGCAAATGCCAGGCGGCGGAGGCACTAACAAAGAACGCCGAGGACAGGAAGGCGGCGGTCGACATGTGCAACAGCCGGTACGGGAATGACGGGTTGAAAATCACTTTGAGCCAGTCGACCGGTACCACCTGGCCGTTAATGATTTCGTGGCCCTGCGGGGTTTGCATCCAGCTATTGGAGGCCAGGATCCAGAAGGTGGAAATCAGCGTCCCCAGCGCCACCATGCAGGTAGCGAAGAAGTGCAGCCCAGGGCCGACGCGGTTCCAGCCGAACAGCATTACCCCGAGGAAACCGGCCTCCAGGAAGAAGGCGGTCAGCACTTCATAGGTCAGCAACGGGCCGGTGATACTGCCGGCAAACTCGGAGAAAAAGCTCCAGTTGGTGCCGAACTGATAGGCCATCACCAGGCCGGACACCACGCCCATGCCGAAGTTGACGGCGAAAATTTTTGACCAGAAATGATAGAGATCGCGGTAGGTTTCATTTCGCGTTTTCAGCCACAACCCTTCCAGCACCGCCAGATAACTGGCCAGACCGATGGTAATTGCAGGGAAAATAATATGGAAAGAAACGGTGAAGGCGAACTGTATTCTGGCAAGTTCCAGTGCATCAAGACCCAGCATGGCGCCTCCTTGGGTTGTACATAAAATGGCCTCTTCA
Organism: Serratia sp. BIGb0163; assembly: GCF_024809935.1. NCBI lineage: Bacteria > Pseudomonadati > Pseudomonadota > Gammaproteobacteria > Enterobacterales > Yersiniaceae > Serratia > Serratia sp. BIGb0163. Next base: position 1,835,322 of record NZ_JANUDZ010000001.1, on the reverse strand, counting down.
GTATAGCGGTAATTTTTTTATCGAAAGCTTGGCGCCAAGTTAAGCACGGAGTACAGTAACTATAATAGTGACAGTTATTTCACTTTTTCATATAACAGTTAGGGCCTATGACCAGATACGAACAGCTTGCACAACAGATTCGTGAACAGATCCAGAACCGGGTATGGCGGGCGGGGGACAAGCTGCCGTCGCTGCGCGAGAGCGGCAAACGCGCCGGGCTGAGCCTGATGACGGTGGTGCAGTCGTATCAATTGCTGGAGAGTCAGGGTTGGATCGTCGCACGGCCGCAGTCCGGTTATTACGTGGCGGCACGCCCGCAGCCGCTGCCGCAGCCGGCACACGGCGCAAAGCTGTTGCTGAGCGAGCAGGTGGATATCAACACCTTTATTTTTGATGTTCTGCAGGCGTGCCAGGATCCGGATATTGTGCCCTTTGGTTCGGCGTTTCCCGACGCCACCTTATTTGCCCAACCGAAGCTGGCGCGGGCGCTGAGCAGCGTGGCACGCAAGTTTACGCCGCACAGCTCACTGGCCAATCTGCCGCCAGGCAATGAAGCACTGCGCCGCCACATCGCCCAGCGTTATGCGCTGAGCGGCATGCAGGTGGCGCCGGACGAAATCGTGATTACCGCCGGGGCGATGGAATCATTAAGCCTCAGCCTGCAGGCGGTGACCCAGCCGGGGGACTACGTGGCGATTGAATCGCCGGCGTTTTATGGCGCGTTACAGGCACTGGAGCGGCTGCGTCTGAAGGCTGTGGCGATTGCTACTCACCCGCAGGACGGTATTGATCTCGATGCGCTTGAGCAGGCGCTGGAGCAGTATCCAATCAAGGCCTGTTGGCTGATGACCCACTTCCAGAACCCGCTGGGGGCCAGCCTGTCGGACGACAACAAGCAGCGGCTGGTGAGTTTGCTGCGTGAGCGGCAGATTTCCCTGATTGAGGACGACGTTTATGGCGAGCTTTATTTCAGCGCCGAGCGGCCGCAGCCGGCCAAGGCGTGGGACAGCGGCGGGCAAGTCCTGCACTGTTCGTCGTTCTCCAAATGTCTGGCACCGGGTTTCCGCGTCGGTTGGGTGGCGGCGGGGCGCTATGCGCAGCAGATCCAGCGTTTGCAGCTGATGAGCACGGTGTCCACCAGCGTGCCGACCCAGTTGGCGATAGCCGACTATCTGCTGCACGGCGGCTACGATACTCACCTGCGGCGCCTGCGCCGTTTGCTGGCGCAGCGCCAAAGCATGATGCGCCAGGCGATTGCCCACCATTTCCCGCCTACCGTCAAAGTCAGCCAACCCGACGGCGGCTATTTCCTGTGGCTGGAACTGGATCCGGCGCTGTCGTCGATGGAACTCTACCAGCGCGCGTTAGCGCTGGGGGTGAGTATCGCACCGGGCAGGATGTTCACCACCGGTAACCATTTCAACCACTGCTTCCGCCTGAACGCCTCTTTTGACTGGAACGACAAGCATGAGGCGGCAATCAAAACCTTAGCCAAACTTATCCGGCAGCTCGAACCGGCAGGCTGAACAGCGCCAACGGCGGGGCATCGCAATAGAAAAATTCATAATGCTTTTTTTGGCAATGGAATGCCGGTTTCGTTGTTAGACAGCCCTCCGGCCGCCCATTACTCTGCGATAAATTTTGTCACATTTTATCAACGGGTAGACAAGGGGCAGTGGGTGAGAAAAATAAAAAATAATATAAACAGACTGTTGCAAAAACGACTGGTGCCCCTGGCGCTGGCTGGTGCGATAGGCATTTCATTGGGTGCGCAGGCAGAAACGCTGACGGAAGGGATCACTCCGGCCACCGACGCCAGCCTGGTACCGAATGCTGCCAAACTGCGTAAAGACACCGTGGTGGCCGGTATTCTCGAGCCACAGGGCAACTTTAACCCTTATCTGTTCACCAACGGTTGGGATGAGAACGTCACCGACGTGATCTTCACCCGGCTGATTGGCCTGGACAGCCAGGGTAAACCGGTCGCACGGCTGGCGGAGTCCTGGCAGGTCAGCCCGGATAACCGGGTGTATACCATCAAGCTACGCCCGAACCTGCTCTACAGCGACGGCTCGCCGATCAAGGCCGAAGACATCGCCTTTACCCTGACGCTGCTGCATGACCCGGCCTATGATGGGGATACCGATATTACCCCGGCGCATATTCAGGGCGGTGCGGAATACAAAAACGGCACCGCCCCCAGCATCAGCGGGTTGAAGGTGATTGACGATCGCACTCTGCAGATCACCACCACCCAGCCGGGTGCGACCACGCTGCAACTGATCGGCGGACCGGTATTGTCGAAAGCCTACTATGGCAAGGATTATCAACGCGGCAAGCTGGAAAGCGTGCGCGCGTTGAATGGTAAGCCGTTGGGCAACGGCCCCTATATTTACGACAAATACATTCCGGGGCAGGAAATCCGCTTCCACGCCAACCCGAATTTCTACCTCGGCCAGCCGGCGGTGGCGCGCTTTATTTACCGCGTGACCAACCCGGCCACCAACTTCCAACTGTTCCAGACCGGTGAAACCGACTATGACGCCTTCACCTCCAAGCCCGATGACATTGAACAGTTGAAACTGTTGGGCTTTGCCAACATCAATTTGTACAGCTCAAGCGACTACAGCCGGGTAGATTTCAACTTTAAGCGCCCGGCGTTGCAGGACGTGCGTGTCCGTCAGGCGCTGATCTACGGTTTGGATCGCCAAAAACTGATTACCGTGGTGTATCAGGGATATGGCTCAGTGGCCAACCAGCCGATCTCACCCGTTTCCTGGGCCTATGATCCGCAAGGCATCAATCCATACGCTTATGACGTCAATAAAGCCAAACAATTGCTCGATCAGGCCGGGTGGAAACCGGGTGCGGACGGCATTCGCCAGAAAGACGGCAAGAAACTGGAGCTGACGCTGCTGGTGACCAAAAAGCTGCTTAACGATGCGCTGGTGCCGATCGCCAAAGACAACTATCGGCAGATAGGCGTGCTGCTCAAACCGCAGGTGTTGGATTTCAACGCGTTGCTGGCGCAGCGCAAGGCCGGGAATTATGACCTGGCGTCGCTCAGCACCAGCGGGTTGAATGACCCGCATGATGGGGTGCGCGATTTCATCAGCCAGGTGAGTGAAACCGGCTATCACAACCCGCAGGCCGACCAACTGATCGGTCAGGCTAACGCCACGCTGGATATCGGGCAGCGCAAACCGCTGTATCACCGGCTGTATCAGGTGCTGGCGGAAGACCCACCGGTGATCCTGCTGGGTAACCGCAAAGTGCTCAGCGCCAGCAGCGCCCGCGTCACCGGCTTTAAACCGGATGTCTACAATGGCCTGACCGGCAGCCTGCCGGACGTCAAACTGGCTCAGTAACGGCAAGGTACCGCCGCGCTCCTCCGCGCGGCGGTAATGGAAAACACCATGAGAAATTTTATCCTGCGCCGCCTGCTGCAAACCCTGCCGATGCTGCTGCTGGCATCACTGCTGATTTTCTTTATCTTCGCGCTGACGCCCGGCGATTTTATTGACGGCAACATTAACCTGACGCCGCAGCGCGCCGCCGAATTACGCGCGCTGTACGGGCTGGACCAGCCACTGCTGATCCGCTATTGGCACTGGCTCGGCCAACTGCTGCAAGGCAATCTCGGTTTTTCGCTGCAGTACCAGATCCCGGTCAGCACCTTGTTGAATCAGTACATCTGGAATTCGTTCCTGCTGGCTTCGGTCGCCCTGGTGCTGTACTGGGGCATTGCGCTGGCGGTTGGCGTGGCTTCGGCGATGAAACCCTATTCGCTGTTCGACCATCTGGTCACGGTGGCGGTGTTCGGCGCCATGTCATTTCCGACCTTTTTCCTTTGCCTGTTGCTGATCAAATGGTTTGCCGTCGATCTGCATTGGCTGCCGGCGGGCGGCATGCTGCGCACCGGCAGCGAAGCGATCGGGCTGGCCTGGGTGGCAGAGGTGGCGGCGCACCTGCTGTTGCCGGTGCTGGCGCTGGTGATGCTGCAGGCCGGTACCCTGACGCGCTATTTCCGCGCCAGCATGCTGGATGTGATCCGCATGGACTACATCCGCACCGCTCGCGCCAAAGGCCTGAAGGAGAAAACGGTGATCGTCAAACACGCGCTGCGTAATGCCTTGCTGCCGATTATCACGCTGCTGGGGTTTGAATTACCGGCGCTGTTTTCCGGCGCGCTGATCACCGAAAAAATCTTCAATTGGCCAGGGGCGGGGCATATCCACATCGACTCGCTGGCCGCCCGTGACTATCCGGTGCTGATGGGCTTCACGCTGTTTCTGGCGGTGCTGACCATTTTGGGCAATCTGCTGGCGGACATTCTGTACGCCTATGCCGACCCACGAATTCGTTTGAGGTGAAGATGTTGGCAACGCTGTTTTTTGGACGCCGTCGCCGCTGGCGGCAGGCGCAACTTCCGGCGCTGGCGCAGCTGTCACCACCCCCAACCGCACAGGCCTGGCAACGGCTGCGGCGTCACCGGCTGGCGATGGCCTCGCTGCTGTTGCTGCTGATACTGGCGGTGCTGTGCATCTTCGGGCCGATGCTGTCGCCCTGGCAGGACGATGCCGGTGATGCGCTAAACATCAACCAGGCACCCAATGCGGCACACTGGCTCGGCACCGATTTTCTCGGCCGTGATATTTATACGCGTCTGCTGCTGGCGGGGCGTATCTCACTGACCATCGGCCTGGTGTCGATGCTGTTGTCTGTCACGCTCGGCTACCTGTTGGGAGCATTGTCCGGCTATCTGGGCGGCATGGTGGACAAGCTGATCATGCGCTTTGCCGATCTGCTGATGACCATCCCCAGCCTGCCGCTGCTGATCATTATGGGGGCGATGCTGTCCGAGCTGGACGTCTCGCCGGACTACCGTATCTACATGGTGATGATCATGCTCAGCCTGCTGGGCTGGCCGTCATTGGCGCGGCTGGTACGCGGCCAGATCCTGTCGCTGCGCGAGCGCGATTTTATGCTGGCGACCGAAGTGCTCGGGCTGTCCACCCGGCGGCGTTTGTTCGGCCATCTGTTGCCGAACACCATTCCCATCCTGGTGGTGGTGGCCACCATGGGCGTTGCCAACGCCATTCTCAGTGAGTCGGCACTCAGCTACCTGGGGCTGGGCGTGGTACCGCCGACGCCGTCGTGGGGCAACATGATGGACGCCGCCAACAGCCTGATCGATTTTCAACGTCGTCCCTGGTTGTGGATGCCACCCGGCCTGGCGATTTTTATCACCGTGGTAGCGATTAATATTCTGGGTGACGGCCTGCGGGACGCGCTCGATCCGAAAATGAACGGAGCAAGACCATGAGCCGACCCCTGCTGGCTTTTAATCAACTGTCGGTGGCCTTCAATGGCGAGCAGGGCCGGGTGCAGGCGGTGCAGCAACTGAGTTTTGAACTGCATGCCGGACAGACGCTGGGAGTGGTCGGCGAGTCCGGCTGTGGTAAAAGCGTCACTGCCATGGCGCTGATGGGGCTGTTACCGCAGCCGCTGGCGCAGATTGACGGCGGCGAAATCCATTTCGACGGGCAAGATTTATTGAAACTGCGACCGCAGCAGATGGCCGATCTGCGCGGTAACCGGCTGGCGATGATTTTCCAGGAACCAATGAGCGCCCTGAACCCGGTGCTGACCATCGGCGAACAGCTGGTGGAACCGCTGATCCGTCATCGCGATACTTCGCCGAAGGCGGCCTGGCACGAGGCGACGGCGCTGATTACCGAGGTGGGGTTGGCGCGTGCGGAGCAGTTGATGACCAGCTACCCGCACCAGCTCTCCGGCGGCATGTTGCAGCGTATTATGATTGCCATGGCCATCAGCTGCCGTCCGGCCCTGTTGATTGCCGATGAGCCGACCACCGCGCTGGACGTCACCGTACAGGCGCAGATCCTGGCACTGCTGCGTGAACAGACCCGCAAAAATAATATGGCGATGATGCTGATCACCCACGACCTTGGCGTGATTGCCCAGATGGCCGACCGGCTGGTGGTGATGTACGCCGGACGGATAGTCGAGCAGGGGGCAACGCGTGAAGTGCTGGCTAACCCGCTTCATCCTTATACTCAGGGGCTGATGGCTTCGCGGCCGGTGGCCGGGCAGCGGCGACGCAGGCTGTATTCGATCCCCGGTCAGGTACCTGATTTGGCTAAACTGCCCGACCATTGCGCCTTCGCCGATCGTTGCGCTCAGGCCAGTGCGCGCTGTCGCGACGGCATCCCGCCGTTGTATGGCCCATTGCAGCGCCAGTCGGCCTGTTTTCTGAATGCCGGAGGGCGTATTCATGTCGGCTGAGTGGTTAGTGGAAGTCAAAGGTTTGAAGAAGCATTTTCCGCTGCGGGAAGGCCTGTTCGGCCGGACTACCGGACAGCTGCGAGCGGTGGATGACGTCAGTTTCGGCATTCGAAAAGGCACGATTTTCGGCCTGGTGGGCGAGTCCGGCAGTGGGAAAACCACCGTCGGCCGCACGCTGCTGGGGCTGCATGACAAAACCGCCGGTGAGGTGCTGTTCAAGGGACAGGCGCTGGATGCGCTCAGCCCACGACGGCTGCGTGAGATGCGCCCGAAGATGCAATTGGTGTTTCAGGATCCCTACAGTTCGCTGAACCCGAGGATGCGCATTGGCGATGCGATTGGTGAAGCCCTGTTGCAACATGGGCTGGCGCAGAGAAACGAGCTGCGTGATCGGGTGATCGACACCATGGAGATCTGCGGGCTGTCGGCGCAGCACTACGGCCGTTTTCCGCATGAGTTTTCCGGTGGTCAGCGGCAGCGTATCGGTATTGCCCGCGCGCTGATCCTGCAGCCGGAGTTTATCGTTGCGGACGAGCCGATTTCGGCGCTTGACGTCTCAATACAGGCGCAGATCATCAACCTGTTTTCCGATCTTCAGGAGCAGCAAGGGGTGACCTTCCTGTTTATTTCGCACGATCTCGGGGTGGTGGAACACCTGTGTCAGGACGTGGCGGTGATGTATCTCGGCCAGATTGTCGAGAGCGCAGACCGCGACAGCCTGTTTGGCCAACCGCGCCATCCCTATACCCAGGCGTTGCTGGCGGCGGTGCCCAGTCTGGATCCGCAACGCCAGCCGCAGGCGATGGCGCGGGGCGAACTGCCTAACCCGGCGCAACCGCCGCACGGCTGTCGTTTTCACACCCGTTGTCCGCAGGCAACCGCGCAGTGCCGGGAACAGGCCCCGGCATTACGGACGGTGTCAGCAGGGCATCGGGTAGCCTGCCATTATGCCGATTAGCCTAGGCCAGATAATGTTTGAGCGCCCGCCCGGCCTGATGGATGGCGGAATGCACCGCCGGCACATGAGCGATAGGGTTTAGCAGACCGTAATCGTGGATCAGTCCATTGTAGCGAGTGGAAGTGACCTCTACCCCGGCGGCATTCAGCAGCCGGGCATAGGCTTCACCCTCGTCACGCAGCACGTCCAGTTCGGCGGTCTGCACCAGTGCCGGCGGCAGGCCTTTTAGCTGTTCCAGCGTGGCATTGAGCGGTGAGGCGTAGATCTCCTTACGCTGCGCTTTATCGGTGGTGTAGTTGTCCCAGAACCATTTCATCATGTTGCGGGTCAGGAAGTGGCCTTCGGCGAACTGGTGATAAGAGTCGGTATCAAAGCTGGCCTGCGTTACCGGCCACAGCAGGATCTGCGTGCGCAGCGCCGGGGTGCCTTTTTCTTTGGCCATCAGGCTGACCACCGCCGCCATATTACCGCCGACGCTGTTGCCGACCACTGCCAGCCGCGAGCCGTCAACGTTGATTTTCTCGCCGTATTCGGCCACCCATTCTGTGGCGGCATAGGCCTGATTGATGGCGGTTGGGTAATGAGCCTCCGGTGACGGGGTATAGTTGACGAACACCGCTGCCGCACCTGAGCTGTAAACCAAGTCACGCACCAGCCGCTCATGGGTAGGGAAGTCGCCCAGCACCCAGCCGCCGCCGTGGAAGAACATAAATACCGGCAGTGTTTCCTTGACCTTGGCCGGTCGCACAATGTGCAGCAGGATATCCTGCCCCTCGACATGAATGGTTTTCTCGCTGATTTCGACCTCGTGCAGTGGCACTTCGACGCTACGCTGCGCGCCCTCCAGCACTTTGCGCGCCTCTTTCGGTTTCATTTGTTCCATCGGCTTGCCACCGCCGGCATTCAACGCATCCAGAAAGGTGCGGATATCATGCTGTGCGGCCGGTTGGGTGGGATCTACAGTTTTCTTGGACATCATGGCTCCTCAAGCGTTTTTCGGTCGAGATCACAGTGTAGTTGAATGGCTGCCGTTTGCTGGCCCGACAGCACGTTGAGAAAAGGCGGGCCAAGCCACGCTTTCGTCCGCCTGAGTTTGACTTTTCTACGGGGCGAAGATACTTTTTAAACACCAATGGAACACGTGTTCCATTGGTGCCGAACACCGGATTATCCGGTGCCTCTTTTGGGCGCTTAACGCCGTGCGGGAAACAGAACCCTATGATTGTGATTGCAAACTCTGAAGGACATCCGGGCATCGGTCTGTCGGCCGAACGGCTGCAGCAGGGGCACAACGGCCTGCGCGCCATCGTTGAGGGCATCAAGCTGGTGGAGTTGGATCCGAGCGTGCGCACCGTGGGTTATGGCGGCTGGCCCAACGTATTGGGTGAGATGGAGCTGGATGCCTCGGTGATGGACGGCGATAGCTTGCGCACCGGCGCGGTAGGGGCATTGCAAGGATACCTGCATCCGGTGGAGGTGGCGTACCGGGTGATGGAAGACCTTAACCACGAGATCCTGGTTGGCGCCGGGGCGGCACGTTTTGCCGCTGAAATTGGCGCACTGGCCGGTGACAATCTGATTGCCGACTCCAAACGCGTTTGGTGGGAAAAGCTCGAGCAGGCGATGAGTGCCGAACAGCGTCGTGACTGGCCGAATATCCCGCTGGCCGGGCTGTCGAACAACGCTACCGATCCGGAGCGAGTGCGCGATACCACGGTATTTTTAGCGCAAGATAGCGGGGGCACCCTCAGTGCCGCTACCTCTACCTCGGGCTGGGCGTGGAAATACCCTGGGCGGTTGGGAGACAGTCCGATCATCGGCAGCGGCTCCTATGCCGACAGCCGTTATGGCGCCTGCGCCTGCACTCACACCGGGGAAATGACCATCCGCTGCGGCACCAGCCGCGCCGTAGTGCTGTACATGAAGATGGGCATGACGCTGGATCAGGCGGTGTATGAAGCGATCGAGGATTTGAACTACCTGAAGGACGGTTATACCGAAGGGGTGACAATCCATGCCGTCGATAAGCAGGGCAACCACAAGGTGGTCAGCCTCAATTGCCCCGGCCCGATCCAATACTGGCTGTGGCAAACCGGCATGGTAGCACCGGAGTTACGCGATGCCGAGATTATTACTACCCGCTGAAAGGCCGGGTTAGCAGGAGGCGCGCACCACCAGTTCGGTGGGGATGGTCACCTGCTGCGGCGCGGCCTGCGGGCTGCTGCTGCGCAGTTCGATCAGTTGCACGATGGCGGCGATCATCGCACTGATATCCCGCCGTACCGAGGTCAGTTGGTAGCTCGGCCAGGCGGCCATCGGAATATCGTCGAAGCCGTAGACCGCGACGTCCTGCGGGATGCGCAGCGGCGTATGCAAACGAATATAATCCATCACCCCCATCGCCATGGAATCTGCGGTGCAGAAGATCGCCTGCGGGGCCGGCCGTGCCGCCAGCAGTTGCGGTGCCAGTTTGAAACCGCTCAGGTAGCTGTAGTCACCGCTGAGCTGGGCCACGATTTGCAACTGCTGCTGCGCCGCCTGGGCTAAAAAGGTCTGTTGGCGCAGCTGTTCCCCTTTGGCGCTGCTGCGTCCGCCCAGCACCGCCACCCGTTGTTGTCCCTTTTGCGCCATCAGCGCCGCCAATTTTTGCAGGCTGGGGGCCTCATCGGCGTTGAGCGCATCGCACAGGGCATCGCCTGCCAGGCCGTTGAGCATAATCGGCGTGGCGACGCGAAACAGATCTTTCGCGGCGCGGGCGCTGATGTTGTCGGCGAACACCACGGCAGAATCGACGTGATAGGAAATGGTTTGTTTCAGGTAGCCGGCCGGATCTTCGATGCCTTCCAGCCGAATCATCACCGCCTGCCGGTTGCTGTTTTGCAACTGCTCCACCAGACGGTCGAAAAACTCCAGGTCGGACAGGTCATGAAAGTGGTTTACCACCACCGCGACAAAGCCGGTTTTGCCGGTGTGCAGGCTCTGGGCGATGGCGTCCGGGGCGTAGCCCAGTTGGCTGGCGACGCGCATCACCAGATCACGGTTTTTCTGCGATACCCGGCCCTGATTGGAAAAGGCGCGGGAAACCACGGTGCGTGAAACGCCGGCCACGCGGGCGACATCGTGAGAGGTGACTTTTTTAATCGGCATGGTGCGCATACTCAACGGAAAACGGGGCGCTGCGGTAGGGTCGCGCAGCGGGCATAGGGTCTCACAGAATGCCGCTCGGTAACACCGTTTCCCTCTGTGGTGCCAGTCGTTCGCCAGTTTGTGAGTCAAAAAAGTGCAGTGCGCTGGTATCCAGCGTTACCGCCAGCGGTTGCCCTTGTGACTGCTGCAACTGAGAATGCTGTTTCACGATGTATTGCGCGCCGTTGTCGCCTTGCACGAACAGATTGCTTTCTGCCCCCAGATTTTCACTGTACACCAGCGTCCCGGTCAGATGCGGTTCTGCCAGCGGTTCGCTGATACGGCAGGCTTCCGGACGGCAGCCCAGCGTCAGCCAGGCCCCCTGTTGCTGAGCCAACGCCGGGAAATCCGCGGTGGCCAGCGGCAGCACCAGGCCCGAATCGCCCTGCAGCACAATCCTCTCGCCCTGAACCTGTACCTGTACCTCAAACAGATTCATTTGCGGTGAGCCGATAAACTCGGCGACAAAACGATTAACCGGACGGTGGTAGAGATCCAGCGGCGTGCCGATTTGCTGTACTTTGCCCTGGTTCATGATCACCACTTTGTCCGCCATGGTCATTGCTTCCACCTGATCGTGGGTGACGTAGATAATGGTGGCACCAATCGCCTTGTGCAGCGCCGACAGTTCCTGACGCATGCGGTTGCGCAGCTTGGCGTCGAGGTTGGACAGCGGCTCATCAAACAGAAACACCTTCGGCCGCCGGACGATCGCCCGGCCGAGCGCCACCCGCTGGCGTTGGCCACCGGAGAGCTGACCGGGTTTGACCTGTAGAAACTCGCTCAGGTGCAGCATTTCGGCGACGGCGGCAATCTGGCCTGCGATCTCCGCTTTGGCCATGCCTTTGATTTTCAGCGACAGCGCCATGTTGTCGTACACCGTCATGTGCGGATACAGCGCATAGCTCTGGAACACCATGGCGATATCACGGTATTTGGGCAGTACTTCGTTCATGCGTTCGCCGTCGATGCGTAATTCGCCGGAGGACAGGGTTTCCAGCCCGGCGATCATCCGCAGGGTGGTGGATTTGCCGCAGCCCGATGGGCCGAGCAGCACCACAAATTCGCCTTTTTCCACCTGCAGATTAACGTTGCTGGCGGCCTGATAGCCGTTGTCATAGCGTTTGTTGATATCAAGCAATTCTACGTAAGCCATTAGTGCTCCGTTTCGGCAAGCAGGGAACTCAGCCGTGCCAGCAGCAGCACGCCGAATGAGGACGCGCCGTTGGCATACAGTTTGCGGTGCGGCATATCGGTCGACATGGCGGCGATGTCCAGATGCGCCCAGCGTTGACCCGGTTGTACGAATTCGCTGATAAAGGTCGCCGCCACGCACGGGCTGCCGTGTGGATCTTCACCGCCGTGGCGGTAGTCGGCGAATTCAGACTTCAGCACGCCGCGATACCAGCCGCCGTGCGGCATCGGCCACACCGGTTCTGCGCTGACCTGGCCCGCCTGGGTGACCTGCGCCAAAAAAGCTTCGTCGTTGCCCATCATGGCGGCATATTCCTTGCCCAGCGCCACGCCGGCGCCGCCGGTCAGGGTCGCGATATCCAGCAGATAATCCGGCTGGAAGCGTTGCTGGGCATAGCTGATCACGTCCGCCAGCACCATGCGGCCTTCGGCGTCGGTGGAAATGATCTCCACCGATTTACCGTTGTGCATAGTGACAACGTCACCAGGCCGTTGGGCACGGGAGGAGGGCATGTTTTCCACCAGCCCGCACAGGCCAATGACGCGGATGGGTAATTGCAGTGCGTCGATAATGCGCATGGCGCCCACCACCGCGGCAGCACCGCCCATATCGAACTTCATGGTGCTCATGCGTGCCGCGCCTTTGATACTGATGCCGCCGCTGTCGAAGGTAACGCCTTTGCCGACCAGTGCCAGCGTGTGGCGTGCATTGGCCGGGTGGTGATCGAGGATCAGCAACTGCGACGCACGGGCGCTGCCCTGGCCGACCCCGAGCAGGCCGCCAAAGCCCAGCTCCGCCATTTGTTCATCCCCCAACACCTCCTGGCGCAGGTGACGGAAGGGCAACTGTGCTACCGCTTCTACAAAGCTCTCCGGGTAGAGAATGTTGGCCGGTTTATTCATCAGTTCGCGACCGGCGATCACGCCTTCGGCATGCAGATTAGCCCAGTCGCACAGGGCCTGGGTGGCCGCGTCCTGGCTAGCCAGTGACAGGGTGGGATCGGTGAGCGTCGCGCTGGCGTGATGCTGATAGCGGTAAGCCCCTAAACGCAGGCCGAACAGTAACCAGCGCCAGTTCTCGGCATCAGCCGGCAATTCCGGGGCCAGCGTCAGGCGGAGCTGTTGCAGCCCGTAGTCTTTTTGCCCGGCGGCGATCGCCGCCCCGGCATCCTGCAGCGCGGTAGGGGTCAGCGGCGTGCCGATGTTGAGCGCAAAACGGCTGTCACCCAGTGGATAAAGTACGCCGACGGCCGCCCGTTGCAGACCGGCATTTTGCAATGTGGCAGGCAGTTGGTCTTCTGCGGCGGCAAACAGGATCACTTGTTGACGCTCGCTCGCGCCGTTAGCGCGGTAAATATCTATTGATTGCATAAGTTACCCTTTAACCGCCCCACGGGTGAGGCTTTCCATCATTTGTTTGGACGAGAAGATAAAGGCGATCAACAGCGGCACGATCGCCAGGAAACTGCCGGTCATCACCAGGTTCCACGGCGTGGCAGTGGCACCGCTCAGGCTGCGCAACACCAACTGGAGAATTTGTTTGTCCGGCGACTGCAACGCCACCAGCGGCAGCATAAAGTTGTTCCAGGTATCGACCACCACCACGATCGCCACCGTCAGCAGCGCCGGACGCATTAGCGGCAGGCCGATACGCAGGAAGATTTGCAGTTCGTTCAGGCCATCCATGCGCGCACTGTCGAGAATTTCGCTGGGCAGCGAAGAACTGACGTACTGGCGTACCAGGAAAATGCCGAAGATGTTGACCCCGGCGGGCAGCCAGACAGCGGCGAACTGATCCAGCAGGCCGACGCTTTTGATCACGAAGAAATAGGGCACCAGGTTGACCACGCTGGGCACCATCATGGTCAGCATCAGGGTAGTGAACAGGACCTTTTTGCCTTTGAACTGATAAACGCTGAAGGCGTAGCCCGCAGCGGCGGAAACCAGCACGCTGGTCAGCGTCGCCATGGCGGTGACATACAGGGTATTGAGCAGCGCATGGGTGAAGGGGACTTGCTGTTCAAGCCCTTGGTAGTTTTCCAGCAGGTGGCTGCCAAAGCGCAGCGACATGCCCATGATGCTGCGGGTGTCCTGCGTCGCCAGCAAGGCCGACCAATAGAACGGGAATAATGACAGCGAAGCAAACAGTGAGACCAGCAGGTAAATCACCAGTTTGCCGGTGTCAAAACGGCGGCCGTTAGCGTTCATTGTTCAATCCTCCACGCTTGCCAAAGCCCCAGAACACCAGGGCGCTGACCACGGCAATCAACAGGAACAGGATCCAGGAGATTGCCGAAGCGGTACCCATGTCCAGATAGGACCAACCGGTTTTGTACACGTACATCGATACCGTCTGGCCGCTGTTGTCGACGCCGCCGGTGCCTTGCGTGAGGATCATCGGTTCATTGAACAATTGCATATTGCCGATCAGCGTCATCAAGGTGGCGAAGAAGATAAAGGGCGCCAACAGCGGCAGGGCGATATAACGAAATTTTTGCCAGCGGCCGGCGCCGTCCAGTTCAATCGCTTCGTACAGGTCCGGTGAGATCGACGCCAGACCGGTCATGTAGATCACCGTATTGATGCCGGTAAACTTCCAGGTCACCTGATTGGCGATGGTGAAGCGGATCCAGTCACTGTCAAAGAAGTTGATGGGCAACTCCGCTGCCAAGGTTGCGAGGTGCAGTTTGGTGGCTAGCCCGCTGAGCAGTTCGTTAACCATGCCGACCGGGGAGAACAGGTTAAACACAATCAGGCTGACGGCGACGGACGAGGTGATGTAGGGCAGGAAGATCGCCGCCTTCAAAAAGCGTCTGCCGCGCACGATGATGTGCAGCAATGAGTAGGCCAGGGTGATGGCGAACAGGTGCTGGCACAGGCCGGACACCAGCGTAATTTTGATGGTGTTGACCAGCGACACCCAGAAGGCATCGTCGGTGAAGGCATAGTAAAAGTTATCCAGTCCGACAAACTTCATCGAACTGAGCCCTTTGACCGGGTTCCAGGACTGAAATGACAAAAACGCCGAGAAGAAGATCGGGAAGGCGTTGAACACCGCGAACAGCAGCATAAACGGCAGCAGCAGCAGGTAGGCGGTGCGGTGATCGTGCAGCAGCCCTTTGAAAAATCGCTTACGCATAGACTCCCCGAACCGACGGAAAACGAAAGATCAGCGGCCGACTGACCGCCGGAGTTAGATAAAATGTTGCTTACTAGCCTGAGATACCCGGGCCTAGCGCACCGAGGGGCCATTATGGGACACATCCATGTGTCCCACCCTGCGGGCCGACTGGAAGTCGTTCTAATTTGCTCCCGGCAAATTGGTCGGCAGCCAAGGCTGCTACGACCCCTTCGGCACGCTCTCCCTAATAACTGACTTGATCAGCCGTCTGAAGTAGACAGCAGGGCCGGATTATAGTGCGCGCATCCGCCGCTCGAGCAGCTTGTTGGCATCGCGCAGGGTGCTGTCGATGTCCTGATGCTGCACCAGAATTTTCTTCGCCGCTTCGTTAAGAATTTCGTTGGCGATATTGTCTTCCGGCGATGAGGCGACCGGTTTCAGATCTGGCACCAGGCTGGCGTAGTAGCGCATCGAATGCTGACCGCCGAGAATGCTGCTCGGTGTGTCAAAGTAGGGCGCGTTATACACGTCGAGACGGGCAGGCAGGGTACCGGCGGTTTTCGCTGCATCGATCACCACGTCACGCTGCATAAAGTACTGAATGAACTGCCAGGCCGCCTGGGCGTTTTTGCTCTGTTTCGGGATCACCAGCGTGGTGCCGCCGGCATTGACCTTGATATTGCCCGGCACGCCGGTTACGCGCCACAGGCCGGCCTTGGCGCCGTCCGGATCCAATTCCTGTTCAATACGACCTTCGTCCCACGGGCCGTCGATATCGGCGAACAGTTTCCCCTGGCGGTAGAGCTTGATGTATTCCTGCGAGTTGGTTGAGCCGTCGAGCGAGGCCGCCAGCCCTTTGTCATACAGCGTTTTAATCACCGTCATCAGCTGTTTGATCTGCGGCGAATCAAGATTGGGTTTGCCGTCTTTGGTGTATACCGGCTTGCCCGGTTCACTGTTCATGCCCACCACCAGCGGGTTGATCAAACTGGTGGCGGCCGGGAGCAGGTAGGCGCCTTGCTCTTTTTTCAGTTTTTCCCCGAAGGCGATAAAGCTGTCCCAGCTTTGGGTGATGTCTTCAATCTTCATCCCCGCCTTCTGCACCATGTCGTTACGGTAGATCATGACCACCGGCCCGGTGTCGTAGGGCACACCATAGATATTGCCGTCGTTGCCCTTCGCCAGGCTGATCATCGAAGGATCAAACTGCCAGCCCTGGCTATCGATGCTGAACGGTGGGGCGCTCAGGTTGTTCAGGCCACCGGAATTGGCAAAACTGCCCAGCTTGATGGTGCTGACGCTGAAAATATCGGCGGCACCCTGGCCGACGGCCAGCGCGGTCGTCAGCTTTTGATGGCAGTCGGCGAAGCCGCATTTGATCGACTGCACCTGGATGTCCGGATGTGCCGCCTCAAAGTCTTTAATCACCTTGTTGATGTAATCATTCGGCAAATAGTTGGCGAAGGTAATGCTGGTGTTGGCGCTGGCGGAAACGGGCAGGGCCAACAGCACGGCCAGTGCGGCCCCGGTGATCCTATGGTTAGTACGCAAGCAGAAATGAGCCATGATAACCCCGATGCTGTGCAGTCGATGTGGTGTGTTTTTTCATCATGGAACACGTGTTCCATTGAAATTAACCTATTATCGTGTCCCCAGACTGTCAACAAATTGTTCGGTAAGTTAACAAATATGAGATCTGGCGCGGAAGTTGCCCGCAGAGACGCCCGATGATGGTTCACCTGGCGTCACGCAGAGCCTGATCTGACGCGGGTTTGCCCGTGTTTGGTGCATTCTTTGCACCGAAGTGGGGCGAAAGTGTGATCGGGCGCAGATCGGGCCAAATTATTTTTGCGAGCGCGATCAGAATTATTGAAGTTTTTTGTAATTGAATAGGATTTCGCGGCCAATGATGATTCTTGGCCTTATTTTTCCAATTATTCATTACCAATGCATATTTATTGCATAAGTATGCATTGTAAGCCGTTGTTTTAGCGTAAAAAAACGCAAAATCCGCCAAAAATCCCAGTTTGGCACGATAGCTGCTCTACACTCTTTATCAAACGGCATGTATTTTAACTGCTCGTTAACATTTATTCCCCGTTACAGGACCCGATACCCGGCATAAATAGCGAAAAATGCGTTTGATGTAACAGATTTGTTTCTGAATAGACGGTGAAAGGCAGAGTTATCACCGGTCGAAAAGTCGAACCCACGGCGCAGTTTTTGTTGTTTTGTTGCGGAACATTCGGGCTGGAGCGGCCCTTACAGTCAAAATTCAGTCTTTGCTGAAGTTATGAGGTCATTATGGAACAGCCAATCGCAGTTACCCGCCAGTCTTTCGACGACTGGATGGTCCCGGTTTACGCCCCCGCTGATTTTATTCTGGTACGGGGAGAAGGTTCGCAGGTCTGGGATCAACAGGGTAAGTCTTACATCGATTTTGCCGGCGGTATCGCGGTCAACGCGTTGGGCCATGCTCACCCGGTGGTGACGGCAGCATTGGTGGAGCAGGCGGGCAAACTGTGGCATCTGGGCAACGGCTACACCAATGAGCCGGTACTGCGTTTGGCCAAACAGCTGATTGACGCCACCTTTGCCGACAAGGTGTTTTTCTGTAACTCCGGGGCGGAAGCCAACGAAGCGGCACTGAAGCTGGCACGTAAACGTGCGCTGGACCAGGGCAACAGCAGCAAGAATCAGATTGTGGCATTTAACAACGCCTTCCACGGCCGCACGCTGTTTACCGTCTCTGCCGGCGGCCAGCCGAAGTACTCCAAAGATTTCGCCCCGCTGCCGGGCGGTATCACCCACACGCCGTTTAACGATCTGGCGGCCGCCGCCGAAGTGATCAACGACCACACCTGCGCAGTGATCGTCGAGCCGATTCAGGGCGAAGGCGGCGTGCTGCCGGCCGATCCGGCCTTCTTGCAGGGGCTGCGTGAGCTGTGCGACCGTCACGACGCGGTGCTGATTTTCGATGAAGTGCAAACCGGCATGGGCCGTACCGGCGAGCTGTACGCCTATACGCAATACGGCGTGGTGCCTGACGTGCTGACTACCGCGAAAGCGCTGGGTTGCGGCTTCCCAATCGGCGCCATGCTGACCACTGACGAACTGGCTAAAACCCTGGGCGTGGGTACCCACGGTACCACCTACGGCGGCAACCCGCTGGCGACGGCGGTAGCGGGGGCGGTGTTCTCAATCATCAACACGCCGGAAGTGCTGGATGGGGTTAAACAACGTCACCAGTGGTTCCTCGACGGCCTGAACAAGATTAACCAGCAATACCCGATTTTCTCTGAAATCCGCGGTGGTGGCCTGTTGATTGGCTGTCAGTTGACCCAGGATTATGCCGGTAAAGCGAAACAGATCACCCAACTGGCCAACGAAGAGGGCGTGATTGCCCTGATCGCCGGCCCGGATGTGGTGCGTTTCACTCCTTCGCTGATCATTCCTGAGCAGGATGTGAAAGAGGGGCTGGCGCGATTCGCGCGAGCCGTGGCGCGGATTTGCAGCTAACACACGGGCTGCGCCTTCACCTGCGCAGCCTGCTTAAGAAGAGGTTCGCATTATGATGATTATTCGCCCTATAGAGCGTCGTGATTTGGCTGATTTACTGACGCTCGCCGGTAAGTCCGGCATCGGTCTCACTTCCCTGCCGCAAGACGAAGATACCTTGCTGGCACGCATTGAGCGGGCGTTAAAAACCTGGCAAGGCGAACTTCCGCGTGGTGAGCAGTGTTATCTGTTTGTGCTGGAAGACACGGAGCGCCAACAGGCGGTCGGGGTTTGTGCCATTGAAGTGGCCGTGGGCCTGACCGAACCCTGGTATAGCTTCCGCGTTGGCACCCAGGTGCATGCCTCCAAGCAGTTGAATGTGTATAAATCGGTGCCGACGCTGT
Organism: Serratia sp. BIGb0163; assembly: GCF_024809935.1. Classification (NCBI taxonomy): domain Bacteria; kingdom Pseudomonadati; phylum Pseudomonadota; class Gammaproteobacteria; order Enterobacterales; family Yersiniaceae; genus Serratia; species Serratia sp. BIGb0163. The sequence goes on along the minus strand of NZ_JANUDZ010000001.1, from coordinate 1,816,652 downwards.
TCCTCAGCAACGATCACACCGGCCATTCCGAACTGTGCACGCTGTTCCTCGATCCGGACTACCGTCACGGCGAAAACGGTAAGCTGCTGTCGAAGGTGCGTTTTCTGTTTATTGCCGCTTTCCGTGAGCGTTTCTCTGAGCGTCTGATTGCCGAAATGCGTGGCTTCTCCGATGAAGAGGGTCGTTCCCCATTCTGGGAGAGCGTTGGCAATCATTTCTTTTCCATCGAGTTCGCCAAGGCGGACTACCTGAGCGGCACCGGTCAGAAGGCGTTTATTGCCGAACTGATGCCAAAGCACCCGCTGTATGTCGATTTCCTGGCCGAAGACGCGCAAAAAGTGATTGGCGAAGTGCACCCGCAGACGGTACCGGCGCGCCGCGTACTGGAGTCGGAAGGCCTGCGTTATCAGGGCTATGTCGATATCTTCGACGGTGGCCCGACGCTGGAAGCGGAAATCGATCATATCCGTGCGGTCAAGCAGAGCCGCCTGGTGAAAGTGGTGCTGGATGAAACGCCGATGCGCGCCGATGCGCCGGTTCATCTGGTGGCTAACGATCATTATCAAAATTACCGCGCACTGCTGGTCAATGCCGATCTGTATGACGACCGTCTGCACCTCAATGCGGCCACCGCTGCGGCGCTGGGCGTTGAGCAAGGCAGCCCGGTGCGGGTTATCCCCCTTATTGCACAGGAGAAAGCGTAATGTCACATCCTGCACTGTTTATTAATGGCGCCTGGCAGCAGGGCCGTGGTGCTGAATTCAGCAAAACCGATCCGGTCGACAATCAGCCGCTGTGGCAGGCTAACGCCGCCGACGGCAGCGATGTGGCCGCCGCTTGTGAAGCCGCTCGTGCCGCATTCCCGGCCTGGGCGCGCACGCCGTTTGAACAACGCGAACAGTTGGTAAAACGTTTTGCTGTGCTGTTGGAAGAGCACAAGTCGCATTTGGCGGCCACCATCAGCCGTGAAACCAGCAAACCCCGTTGGGAGACGCTGACCGAAGTCCAGGCGATGATCGGCAAAGTGGCGATTTCCCTGCAGGCTTATCAGGCGCGTACCGGCGTTAGCCAGACCGCGATGGCGGACGGTGCTTCGGTGCTGCGCCACCGGCCACACGGCGTGCTGGCGGTGTTTGGGCCTTACAACTTCCCCGGCCATTTACCCAATGGGCACATCGTACCTGCCTTGCTGGCGGGTAACACGGTGGTGTTCAAGCCGAGTGAGCTGACGCCGCAGACCGCCGAGGAAACCCTGAAACTATGGCAGCAGGCCGGTTTGCCTGACGGGGTGATTAATATGGTGCAAGGCGGACGTGAAACCGGCGAGGCGCTGGCCGCCAGCACCGATATCGACGGTCTGCTGTTTACCGGCAGCGCCGGCACCGGTTATCACCTGCATCGTCAGTTGGCGGGGCAGCCTGAGAAAATTCTGGCCTTGGAAATGGGCGGCAACAACGCGCTGATTGTTGACCAGATTGAAGACTGCGATGCGGCGGTCAACCTGGCGATCCAGTCGGCGTTTATTTCCGCCGGGCAGCGCTGCACCTGTTCGCGCCGTATTCTGGTGAAACGCGGCAGCGAGGGCGATGCCTTTATCGAGCGTTTGGTGCAGGTAGCCAGTGCGTTGCGTATTGGGCGTTGGGACGCTGAACCCCAGCCGTTTATGGGCGGGGTGATCTCTTCCGCGGCGGCAGAAAAAATGCTGGCGGCACAACATCACCTGCTGTCGCTGGGCGGCAAAGCCTTGCTGACCATGCAGCGCCTGGAAAGCGGCAGTGCGTTGCTCAGCCCCGGCATTATTGACGTGACCGGCGTGCGTGACGTGCCGGACGAAGAGTACTTTGGCCCACTGACGACCATCATTCGCTATAACGACTTTGATGAAGCCGTGCGTATCGCCAACCAGACGCGCTATGGCCTGTCGGTCGGTCTGGTATCGCCGCAGCGTGAGCGCTTTGATCACCTGTTGCTGGAAGCGCGCGCCGGTATCGTCAACTGGAACAAGCCGTTGACCGGGGCTTCCAGTGCGGCACCGTTCGGCGGTGTGGGGGCCTCCGGCAACCATCGTCCAAGCGCCTACTACGCGGCGGATTATTGCGCCTGGCCAATGGCGTCGCTGGAAAGCGAAAGTTTGACGTTGCCGGCCAGCCTGTCACCAGGACTGTCATTTAATTAAGTTTTAGCCGCCGCTTTTCAAGCCACAGCGTTGTTACTGTAGGGGCGCAGCATGCAGCGCCCCTACAAGATCAGGAGAACAGCATGTCAGGATATGAAGTCAATTTCGATGGTCTGGTGGGCCTGACGCATCACTACGCCGGATTGTCATTTGGTAATGAGGCTTCGACCCAGCACCAAAATAGCGTGTCGAACCCGAAACTGGCGGCCAAGCAAGGCTTGCTGAAGATGAAGGCGTTGGCCGATCTCGGTTTCCAGCAGGGGGTTTTACCGCCGCAGGAACGCCCGCATGTGCCGATGTTACGTAAACTGGGCTTCAGCGGCAGCGATGAAAGCGTGTTGGCGCAGGCGATGCAGCAATCCCCGCGGCTGCTGTCCGCGCTCAGTTCGGCTTCCTGCATGTGGACCGCCAATGCGGCCACGGTATCGCCTTCCGCGGACAGTGCTGATGGCAAGGTGCATTTTACTGCCGCCAATCTGAACAATAAATTCCATCGTGCGATTGAGGCTGAAACCACCTCTGGCGTACTGCGAGCGATGTTTAACGATCCCCGCCATTTCGCCCATCATGAGGCTTTGCCGCAGGTGGCGCTGTTTGGTGACGAAGGCGCGGCGAACCACAACCGCCTGGGTGGCGACTACGGCAAGCGCAGCGTGCAGATGTTTGTTTACGGCCGTCAGGAGTTTGGTGGCGAAATTGCCCCAACGCGTTATCCGGCGCGCCAGACGCGTGAAGCCGGGGAGGCCATTGCCCGTCTGCACCAGTTGGATGAGCAGCACACGGTGTTTGTGCAGCAGAATCCGGAGGTGATCGATCAGGGCGTGTTCCATAACGACGTGATTGCCGTCAGCAACCAGAACGTGCTGTTCCATCATCAGCAGGCTTTTTATCGGCAGCAACAGGCGCTGGATGAAGTGCGTCGCAAGATGGCGACGCTGGACAGCGAACTGGTGGCGATTGAAGTGCCGACGACGCGGGTTTCCGTGGCGGATGCGGTGGCAACCTACCTGTTTAACAGCCAGATCCTGACCAAGCCAAACGGCAAGATGATGATCGTGGTACCCGAAGAGTCGCGCCAGCACAGCGGCGTCTGGAGTTACCTGAGCGAGATGGTGGCCAGCGGTGGGCCTATTGACGAAATCAAGGTATTCGATCTGCGTGAGAGCATGCGCAATGGCGGCGGGCCTGCCTGTTTGCGGCTGCGTGTGGCACTGAATGAGCAGGAGCTGCGGGCGGTTAATCCGCGCGTGATGATGAACGATAGCCTGTTCGTCACGCTCAATGAATGGGTCGATCGCTATTACCGCGATCGCCTGACGCAAAATGACCTGGCCGATCCGCAACTGTTGCGTGAAGGGCGTGAAGCGCTGGACTCCCTGACAACCATCCTCGGGTTGGGTTCGGTTTATCCTTTCCAACAATAGACGGAGCCACCATGTTTGATTTGTTGGCCCTGACGCTGGCGGGGCAGGTTCCCGCTGAGCAACAGGGCGAAAATGCGAATTTGCACTGGCGTTGGCTGACGGAAGGCCTGCTGGAAATGACCCCGAAGCCAGGTTACCGTCAGGCGGTGGTACTTTCTGCGGGTATCCACGGCAATGAAACCGCCCCTATTGAGCTGTTGAATCAGTTGGTCAAAGACCTGCTCAACGGCGATCGTCCCCTGGCGGTTCGGCTGCTGGTGGTGCTGGGTAATCCGGCGGCGATGCGTGCCGGAAAGCGTTATCTGCACAGTGACATGAACCGGATGTTTGGCGGACGCTACCGCGATTTTGACCACAGCGGTGAAACCGCGCGGGCGCAGCAGCTGGAGCAGGTTATCGCGGAGTTTTTCGCCGATGAGGGCGCTGCACGTTTCCATTATGATCTGCATACGGCAATCCGTGATTCGCGCCTGCCGCGTTTTGGTATTCTGCCTTTCCAGACGCGACCTTACGGTGCAGAGATGCTGGCCTTGCTGGACGCAGCCGATTTGGATGCATTGGTGATCCACAGCGCACCGGGCGGTACCTTCAGCCATTTCACCAGCGAACATGCCGGCGCCGCCAGCTGCACGCTGGAGCTGGGTAAGGCGCGACCGTTCGGCGCGAACGATCTGCAGCAGTTTGCCGCCATTAACCGTGCACTGCAGGCGGCGGTGAGCGGGGAGACTTTGCCGTTGCGGTCAGGAAGTGAACTGCGAATATTCCGCGTTGAACGCTCGCTGATTAAGCGTAGTGAAGAGTTCAGGTTGCATCTCAGTGATGATACCGCCAACTTTACCGAGCTGAAGCAGGGAACGCTGCTGTGTGAGCAGCCTGGCGAAGAGTACCGGGTTCAGCATGTCAGCGAATGGATATTGTTCCCTAACCCAGGGGTAGCGCTTGGGTTGCGTGCCGGCATGGTGCTGGTTGAAGCGCCGCGCAGCACGCTATATTGAAAGAACGCCTTATAAGGCGGTTTTATTCTTATGCTATTTAAGGTTGTAGCGATGTTGGCTGCAACCTCAAATAACCTCGGTATATAATGCTAATTATTTCTCTTATTTCCTCTGGGTTATATTCTGAGATTTGTTTTTTCCTTTTTTATCCTTACCTCTCTCCCATTGTAATTTTTGGTAATTTGAATCGAATTAATTATTCGAATCGGTAAAAGCTTGCCTTAAATCGGGGTAACAGCCCTAAATCAGCTCAATGACTTTACTCAGATAAAAATGTGAAATAAGTAACGTTATTCATAACCCTGCTAAGTTTCATGGTATTTATGAATCGAATGGAAAGCATACAAAAAAGAAACCAAACTGCACCAAATTAGTGCATTGCACCAAATTGGTTATAACTTATGTAGTAAATTTCAATGATAATCAATGGTTTGATTAGTGTGCTGATTGTAATATTTACTTACAAATAAACATGCTTTATCCACGGTGTTTTATGAACTTTTTTATTTGAAGTTGGGATTCATGATGCTAATGTCACATGGCTCCTTAATTAGGGGCGCTCATAAAACACTAAATGATAAAGATCACAGCCCAAACCATAAATTGGGCGTGATGGGCAGGAATTAAAAATTATAATATCTAGGAAAATAAATGATGAAACGCAGTGTATTAGCCTTAGCTATTGCCCTCGGGGCAATCACCTCCTTTGCCAACGCGGCTGAAATTTATAATAAAGATGGCAATAAACTCGACCTCTATGGTCGTGTAGCGGCCAAACATGTTTTCAGCGATGATAAATCCGAAGACGGCGACAAGACTTATGTCCGTTTGGGTTTTAAAGGCGAAACGCAAATCAATGATCAACTGACCGGGTACGGCCAGTGGGAATACAACGTCCAGGCCAACCACGACGAAGGGCAGGGTACCGCGGGCACCAAAACCCGTCTGGGCTTTGCCGGTCTGAAATTTGCTGACTACGGTTCATTCGATTACGGTCGTAACTACGGCGTAGTGTACGACGCAGAAGCTTACACCGACATGCTGCCGGAATTTGGCGGTGACTCCTACAGCTACACCGATAACTACATGACCGCACGTTCCAACGGTCTGGCAACCTACCGTAACCGCGATTTCTTCGGTCTGGTGGAAGGCCTGAACCTGGCGTTGCAGTACCAGGGTAAAAACGACGGTGACGGTCGTGCCGTGAGCAAGCAAAACGGCGACGGTTACGGCATGTCCCTGGATTATCAGGACATCGGCGGTTCCGGCATCGGCGTAGCGGCGGCATTCTCTGACTCCAACCGCACCAGCAAGCAGAAAGAATCCGAGTACGGTAAAGGCGACAGCGCAACAGCCTGGACCACGGCAATTAAGTATGACGCCAACCAGGTTTACCTGGCCGCCATGTACGCCGATACGCGTAACATGACGCCAATCAGCGGCAACGGCATTTCCGGCTTCGCCAACAAAACGCAGAACTTCGAAGTTGTGGCTCAGTACCAGTTTGAAAACGGTCTGCGTCCATCTCTGGCCTACGTGCAGTCCAAAGGCAAGGATATCGAAGGGATTGGCGACGTCGATCTGGTGAAATACGTGGAAGTGGGTGCGACTTACTACTTCAACAAAAACATGTACACCTATGTTGACTATAAAATCAACCAGTTGAACGACGATAACAAGCTGAAACTGAGCACCGACGATATCGTGGCAGTGAACCTGACCTATCGTTTCTAAGTTTCAACGCTATTACCTTCTCCTGTGTCGGGATCAAAGGGTAATGAGGCAGAGCGCTAGCTCTGCCTTTTCTTTTATGGGAGCCACTATCCTCTGGGGGCTTGCCCCATCACTTCAATGGCGGAGCGCAATGTGGCAGAGCGCTGTTGATTGGTCTCATGCTCAATCTCGTTAACCAAATGGGCCAGAATATTATTACCGGAAATTTTTTTATTGAGATTGATCAGCTGGATCACTGCGCCGCCGACCACCAGGCTGACGTCGCGTAGCAGGGCTTCATAATGTTCGTTTGAGAGGGTAGATACGGGCATGACACCGTCTCCATATCGTTCGGGTGAGGCAATTTAGCAAACTGGCGGCATAAAACATCGTCGGTATACCGATTTTCCGATGAATTAGGAAATTCCTCAAAGGAAAATAGCGGAAAAGTTGTCCGACCTCTTACATCGGGGCATATTCGTTGGCAGGTAACCAGAAACCATCGATAAAATCTTCAAACGGAAAACAACCGGCATGGCGCAGGTTCTGTTCTTTCATGCTGATCAGGCACTGGCGTTCATCGCGCAGTACGTCAACCACGATATCGGCGCAACCACCATCCAGATAACAGACAAACATCACCAAGGCGTACATCGCGTCTCATGTCCTTCATCGACTCTTCCATAACCTTATTGTAGGTAAAGTCGGCGATTGTTTCATCTCGGGCTTGCTGCAACCGGGCCGATTGGCAACCCAGGATGGCACTTTCGGATTACTCTAACCGCTTAATACCTCAGGGCCAATGGAATATCCCTCTTGCAGTGCTAAGCTTAACTAGCCTTAAGTCAATGCAACATTGTAACCATCGAAAGGAGTGAATATGGGTTTGTTTAACTTCGTCAAAGAAGCGGGCGAAAAACTGTGGGACACAGTGACCGGCAATGCCACTGCTGAAGACCAAAGCGCCAAGCTGAAGGATCACCTCAATAAAACCGGTTTGCCGGGTATCGACAAGGTTGATGTGCAGGTGGTTGACGGTAAAGCGGTGGTGACCGGGGACGCAGTCAGCCAGGAGCTGAAAGAGAAGATCCTGGTGGCCGTAGGGAATGTCGCCGGCATCAGCGGTGTGGAAGACAAGGTGTCGGTTGAACAGGCTGCTGCAGAAAGCCGCTTCTATACCGTGAAAAAGGGCGACACCCTGAGCGCAGTTTCGAAAGAAGTGTATGGCAACGCCAATCTGTACAACAAGATTTTCGAAGCGAACAAGCCAATGTTGTCCAGCCCGGACAAAATCTATCCGGGGCAGGTACTGCGTATTCCTGAGTAACAACGACAGCCTATGCCTGGCCCGATCTTTGGTCGGGCTTTTTTATTTTATTTAGTATAAGTTAGGCTAATTATCTTCTAGTAGTAATAAGATTTTCGAATGCTATAGGTTCTACGCTATCTCAGTTCTGAGCCAATGTTGACCCTCGGCAGGAAAATTGATAGCGTCTTGCCACTCTTGAGGTCTGAGCGGTATTGGCGCGGAATCTGATAAACCCGCAATGACGGGCTTTTATCAATCACCCCTCACAAAAACGTTAACGCGTGATGAGTTAAGATAGATTCTGTGAAACAACAACGTAATACCTCACAAGATAAAAACTACCGTGAAACTTTGGGAGATGCGCAATTTGCTGTCATTGTGCTGGCGATAGCGTCTTGCTCCCTGATCATCTTTACGCTGTCAGTCACGCTGTGGCTGACATGACGTCTTTCAATACAGGGGATAAAATGGAGCACAATCTCCACGATGAAACCAAACTGTTGGCCGTTATCGGCTTGCTGGTTTCCGTGTTGTTAGTGGTATCAATACTCTTTGGTGTGACTTACTTCTCCGATCTGAAGCATGCGCGCGATGAGGTCGATATAAAGGGTTGCTATATCAAGTCGTCCTAGCGCCAGGGCCTCACAGGTTGCGTTCTGGATGCCGGCTCATGCTAAGCTGGCATCCGGCTACTCACTCACCTGTGTGACGTTCTGGAGGCGTTTTATCATGAGCAATTCCCGCCCAACTCATTCTTCATCTTCCCGTGATTGTCCCGTGGTTGACGGTGTCCGTCAGATCCAACGTATTGCCGTACGCAATGCCGAAGTCGGCGGCATAGGGATTAATCGTGCCTTGCCTACCCGTGAGCGGCGCACCGTGGGTGCCTGGTGCTTTCTCGACCATGCCGGACCCTCGGTTTTCAGCGGTTCTTCGCAGGGGATGGATGTTGGCCCGCACCCGCATATTGGTCTGCAGACCTTTACCTGGATGATTGAAGGGGAAGTGCTGCACCGTGACAGCCTGGGCAGTGAGCAGATTATACGGCCCGGCCAGGTCAATCTAATGACCGCAGGGCAGGGTATCACGCATACCGAGCAATCAACCGGAGAACAGCGGCGTTTGCATGCCGCGCAATTATGGATCGCCTTGCCGGCCGAACATGCCGATATGGCGCCGCGTTTTGATCATTATCCTGATTTGCCATGTTGGGTCAGTGATGCGGTCAAACAGACTTTGTTGGTGGGGGAGTTTGAACAATATCGCTCTCCGGTGTTTACTCTTTCACCATTAATCGCCATTGATCTGGAATGGCAGGCCGACGGCTATTTGCAGTTGCCCCTGCGTGAAGATTTTGAAATAGGCTTTTTGCCCCTTATTGGTGCATTTGAGCTTAATGATGAAAATTTTTCACCCAATGAGTTTGCCTATTTAGGTAAGAATCTTAACCGTATCGGGTTACATGCCAAGAAAGGAAGCCGGGGGTTATTAATCGGCGGAGTTCCATTAAGCGAAGAGATTCTCATTTGGTGGAATTTTGTTGGGCACAACAAGCAGGAGATTGCCCGTGCGCAGCATGACTGGGAGCAGGGGAATAGGCGTTTTCCCGATGTTGTAGGCTATTCCGGCCCGCGCATGGCCGCGCCCCGCCTGCCCTGGAGCGATGTTTGATATCATCAGGCTATAACAAACTAATGGTTTTATTCATTTCGCTCTATTAACGTTAAAATAATGTGATCGAAATTCCATGTTTGGGCGTAAATATAGTTTATCTGGTAAATAGTGATCTGGCGCAAATAAAAGGTCGGAGCAGTGGATTAAGATAAATCTCAAGAAGTGATGTTGTCCACCGCTAGTCTGAAGCCTGTGAGGTCATTATGAGCCAAGTACTCTATCGTGCAAGATTATCCCATGTTGTTATTGCAACGGCGGCTTTTTGGATCTCGATCGCAGCGATGCTGGTTGTTGTTCTTAACTAACTCTGAATGATTATGCAATAAACCCGCCCTGGCGGGTTTTTTTATGTCTGCATATTCGCAATATTCAGAGTGTGGTTATACTTGTTAAACCTAATACCTGATTAACCCTGCAAAATAAAATGATAATTATTTCTAATATAATAGTGCTGCTAATTGCCGCGATTCATCTGTATATCCTGATCCTGGAAATGTTCCTTTGGCAGAAGCCCACCGGCAGACGAGTGTTCGCTACTACCGCCGAGTTTGCTGCGGCAACGCGGGTGTTGGCGGCCAATCAGGGGCTGTATAACGGCTTTCTGGCAGCAGGACTGGCATGGGGCGTCTGGCGAGACGAGCCTGCGATACAGCTATTTTTCCTTGGTTGTGTGCTGGTGGCGGGTGTGTTTGGCGGGTTGACGGCCAGCCGTAAAATTCTCAGGGTACAGGCGTTGCCCGCGTTGATTGGCCTGGTGGCGGTACTGTGGACGCATTAACCCGCCGCTAGCGGCGGCGGGAAAGTCGGTCAGGCGGTCTTTTGATGAATGACGTGCAGCGGTGGAGCGATATGCAGATCCACGCTTAAATCCTGACGAAAATCATAAGGCGTGATATCGAAGCGCTTTCTGAACATATAAGTGAAGTGTGACTGTGAGCCGAAACCAAAATCGAGGGCGATGTCGAAAATAGAGGCGTCACTGCTACGCAACTGGTAAACCGCACCGGCCAGCCTGCGTTCGCGGATGTACTTGCCCAGCGAAATCCCGGTCGCTTCTTTGAACAACTTCTGCATGTGCCACAGAGAGTAGCCGGAGTATTCGGCCAGCTCTTCAAGATGGATCACTCTTCCAAGGTGAGTTTCGACCCATTTACTGAGGGCGCAGACTAATGAGAGGTGGTGTTCTTGTATCATCAGTGCGTCTGTGTGAGATCTACATAGCGCTGAAGTATACACAACTTGCCGCCATGGACAAAAAAGCCGCCGACACCCGGGTGAAATTATTCGGAAAAACCATTGTCAGGTGGCTTGTCAGACCGAAGGGAAAACGGCTAATCTGGGCTTGCCCGCTGCCGCTGCTACCGAAGTGGGTCAGGTCGCAAAAATAACAGCCTAAGCAGAGTCAGCCGTGACAATTCAGCGTTGATGGGGTGATCGCATGTTAATGACAGTGATTATTACTCTGGTTGTAATTGTAGGTGTAGCCGCTTTTATGGTGACACCGGTGATGAGAATGAATAATGCGGAAGGTGTGGGAGGTGAAGAACCGTGAAATCAGGGCAGAACATGATCCCAAAAGGGGTCTGACAGACTACCGAAAAAGCCTGGGCAATCAGTGACCCGGGCTTTTTATTGATGAGCGTTTGCCGATCAGACGTTTTTCCGCTCCACGGTTTCTTCGCCCCAGTACAGCTGGTCGGCGCTGGTTTTGGCAAAGGCCATTTGCAACGCTTCGTCACTGCCTTCTTCCCAGATTTTTTGTGCCAAAACCTCGTCATTTTTCGCCAGTTCAAAAATAGCCTCGGCGATCTCAACCGAAGTCTCACGCACGGTAGCCCAGGATTTCACATTGTGGTTTGCCATAACTTTCTCCTGTTGGGGTGTGGCTGAGGGATACGCCGAAATGCGCGCCGCTCAAGCCCCAAGTATAGGTCAATTCAGCCGGGTGTTTTGACGCCCAATGCGCAATAACGTTGAAAATTCAGCGGCAAACGGCCAGGGGGCAGCAAAGCGCCAGTCGGCATGCTATTGTGTGCGGCGTCTGAATCAAGAAGGAAAGGTATTATGTCCGACATGCTGAACAACGATCAGGAATTGGCTTCCGACCTGGTAGCCTGCCAATTGGTGATCAAACAGATCCTGGATGTTATCGATGTAATCGCACCCACCGAGGTGCGGGACAAGATGGCCAACCAGTTGAAAAGCATCGATTTTACTACTCACCCAGCCGGTGCCGATCCCGTGACCTGGCGGGCGATTGAAAAAGCGATCGCGCTGATTGAAATGAAGTTTACCCGCAACTGAGGGGAAACCGCCGCTGAGCGACGGTTTGGGCGGTGGTGATTAATCCACCACCGTTTCGACTTTCTTGAACAGCGGGCAGTCGGCAACGCCAATCAGGCCGTTGTCACCATGCAGATACTGGGCAATCACCAGGTTGCGTGCCGTCATGTACTTACATTGCAATCCCAATCCCCCGACGTTTTTATTGCTACCGACCAATACGCCATATCCCGAGAACAAAAACGCGCCATAAACTACCGCCAGCAGAACCGCCCATTTAATCAGCTTACCCATTGTGACTCCTTGTTATTTATCTTCGTTGCGATATAGCCATGCGGAAGAACGGGCCGCAATGGTAACAATCTGAAAAGTGGTGCTGGCACTGGTTTCTAAACGACAGGTTAAAGTTCGTTTAAGTTGGCTGTGATACATTCGGAACAAATTATCAAGATAACAATGAGGCTGCTAAATTTGTTGCGGAAAAAAATCCTCGTGATAATAGCCTTCCTTGCTGCCTGCCTGTTCTTTTATCTGTTGGCGCTGGATAGCTATTGCGATGCGGGGGGCACATTTGCGTTGGGAGTTTGCTCCGTCACCCGTTTCGTTCCCTGGTGAGTTGCGTAGCGGTGCGTAACAATTTTCTATCGGGATGTTCGAGCCTGCGCCCGGAGTGCTAAGATGTCCGCCTGTTTTTAGCAGTAGATAGGGTTGTCCATGTACGATTTAGGTTTTGGTCCGAATAGCCTGGTGTCGCTGGTTGTCGCCGTGTTGGCATTGTTGGTGGGATTATGGATCTGGTTCCTGGTGAATCGCGCCAGTGTGCGAGCCAATGAGCAGATCCGCCTGCTGCAGGAAATTGCCGAGCAGCAGCGTCAACAAACCGCGTTATTGAAAAGCCTGGCGCAAAGCGCGCGCGGCGATAGCGTGACGGACGATGACGATCTCAGCCCGACGCTGGATTTCAAAGGTTTTATCCCCGAGCGTTAATCAAACTTTCTGCCGGGTGGCAGTGCCACCCGCGTTGCGCCGAAAAACATTAGTATAGATAATATTAAAAGCCATCCCATTGTCATAAATCTGTCGTATTGGCGTCGTAATGTAGCGCCAACTCTACGAAAGATGGATAAAGCCGATGATTAAATGGTATGAAGAAAGCGACGCCGAAGTGAACCGCAGCATTGCGCTGATCACCGGAGAAAACCCGGACAAGTGGTATCCTTACGGCGGCGTGAAAGGTAAAGATTATTGCAAGAACCCCTCCGATGCCTGGCCGATTATCTGCGCCAATAAAATCAGTCTGAATGCCGATACTCAAAGCGATAGCTCGCAGTGGCAGGCACGCATGAGCACCCAGCGTGGCGAGTGGCAGGCGGATTGCAGCAGCCCACTGCGCGCGGCAATGATCTGTTTCCTGCTGAGCCAGCAAACTAACGAAATGGTACGTTGAAACACCAGAATTACTGATGACTTTCCCTTTTTATGACAACAGAACTTGTCTCTGGCGGAGCCTGTTTATGAAGCGCATTATTAAAGGTGATAAAAACTTGTCTCATCTGGTGGTTGCCCATGCGGCAATCGATCGTCATGCCGAAAGCTTCGGTCAGCGCCGACAGGGCTGGCCGTCAACCTATCTGATAAAATATCAAAACGATCGCGTGGCGGTCGAAGTGGTAACGCGTCGTCAATCCTACGTCGCTACGCTGATGATTGGCGCGCGCAATCTGACCAAGTTGTGCGGCCTGTCCGGCTAAAAACCTCCTCTCTATAGGGTTACTCCCAGTCTAAAATAGCGCCCTGGCCATCCTTGCCGGGGTGCTACTCCTTGATGCTCACGGGGTTAAGTGTTAAAAAGCCGCCCGCAGATACATTTATTGATTGGCGAAATCTTGCGCAAAAGCGACAGGATCCCACGCCATATGAGGATAAGATGGGCGGTCAGCAGCAGGATACCCCGCTAAAACGCGGTTTAAAAAACAGACATATACAACTTATCGCCCTGGGCGGCGCCATTGGCACCGGCCTGTTTCTCGGCATTGCACAGACCATTAAAATGGCTGGCCCTTCGGTGCTGCTGGGCTATGCCATCGGCGGCTTTATCGCTTTTTTGATCATGCGGCAATTGGGTGAGATGGTGGTTGAAGAGCCGGTTGCGGGTTCGTTCAGCCACTTTGCCTATAAATACTGGGGTGATTTTGCCGGTTTTCTTTCCGGCTGGAACTACTGGGCGATGTTCATTTTGGTCGGCATGGCCGAACTGACCGCGGTTGGCATCTACATTCAATATTGGTGGCCGGACATCCCTACCTGGGTTTCCGCCGCGGTATTCTTTGTCCTGATAAATTTGATCAACCTGGTTAATGTGCGGCTGTACGGCGAAACCGAGTTTTGGTTTGCCATTATCAAGGTGGTGGCGATTGTCGGCATGATTGTTTTCGGTGCCTGGCTTTTGGCCAGCGGCAACGGCGGTCCGCAAGCCAGTATCAACAACCTGTGGGAGCAGGGCGGCTTTATGCCACACGGCATCGAAGGGTTGGTGATGGCGATGGCGGTGATCATGTTCTCATTCGGTGGGCTGGAGATGGTGGGTATTACCGCCGCCGAAGCGGCCGATCCGCGTCGCAGCATTCCCAAGGCCACCAATCAGGTGGTGTACCGCATCCTGATTTTTTATATCGGTTCGTTGACGGTACTGCTTTCACTCTATCCCTGGCACAAAGTGGTGGAAGGCGGCAGCCCGTTCGTGATGATTTTCCATGCGTTGAACAGCAACCTGGTGGCGACCCTGCTGAACGTGGTGGTGCTGACTGCAGCGCTGTCGGTGTATAACAGCGGGGTCTATGCCAATAGCCGTATGCTGTTCGGGCTGGCGACACAGGGGAATGCGCCCAAGGCATTGACCCGGGTGAATAAGCGTGGTGTCCCGGTATTGTCGATCGCGCTGTCGGCGCTGGTGACCTCCGTCGGCGTGCTGATCAACTATGTCATGCCCGGCAAGGCGTTTGAGTTGTTGATGGCGCTGGTGGTGTCCACCCTGGTGATTAACTGGGTGATGATTTGTCTGGCACACCTGCGATTCCGCGCGGCGAAAAATCGCCAGGGCGTGATCCCGGTCTTCAAGGCCTTGTGGTACCCCTTCGGCAACTATCTGTGCCTGGTGTTCCTGAGCCTGATTCTGGTGATTATGTATTTCAGCGAGGGGATCCGTATCTCGGTATTACTGATGCCGGTGTGGATCTTGCTGTTGTGGGTTGGCTTTATGCTGACGCGCCGCAAAGGCACTAAAGTACGGCGGTAATTTTAACGGAGGCGCTATCTGGCGCCTCCGTTCCATCCATTAGCTGCGTGGCATAAAGGCATTGCCTGGGTTGGCGCGGCCCAATCCCAACAGTTTCCTGCACAGCAGGAACAGGGTGGTGATGACATCGATAGCCACCACGCTCAGCATCAGTACGCCCAGCATGAAGAAACTCATCAGTGCACCCAGCAGCAGCACCAACGGTGCCGGTACGCGTACCCGGCGCAGTTTCATCGCGGCATACATTTTCCAATACTGCATCTGTGCCAGCATCGCGCTACGGATACGGCCCAATCGAACACGTGACTTGCGTGATGTAGAACGGCTCATAACTTCTCCTTTTCTGAATGTCCTATAAGTAAATCACAAGGATCTTAAGAGATGCTTAACAGGCTCTAGTCGGCCCTGGCATTCTCACAGAGACTGTGACAACACAATACCCGAAAAGGTCACTCAAGGTGAGCACGGTTCACAAAGCACGCCGATCGAGTATCTTGTTATGTTATTCACCTGCCCGTGTTGGGTGTCCGCAGTGGTCGGGAGAGCAATTTGAAGATAACCAATCGTTACTATGATGCCGGCAAAACGCACCATACCCCGCAGGGGTTTCGTAACCCGGAGCCTTCGCAGCGTCGGGATGGGGATTTGAAACGCTGGCAGAACGAGCGTAAACAGCAGGGGTTGCCCAAACCTCCGCAGATGGGCTATCAGCAGTTTACCCAGCGCTGGTGGCAACGTGCCGACCTTGGCGGCAGCGATAACAGCATTTGGTGGTTGGGGCACGCCTCAATGCTGCTGCGCCTGGATGGCCGATACATCCTGATCGACCCGGTATTGTCTGAACGTGCATCGCCGCTGAGTTTCTATGGGCCAAAGCGCAAAACACCCCCGCCGTTGACGGTGCAACAGTTGCCGGCAGTGGACGTGGTTTTAATCTCTCACAATCATTATGACCATCTCGATCGGCGCACCGTGCGGCAGTTGGCACGGCGTTTTCCGCACGCGACCTTTATTGTGCCCTTGGGGCTGAAAAACTGGTTCCGCCGTTACCGGCTGCAACGGGTAGAAGAGCTGGACTGGTGGGATAGCCTGCAGTTGGGCGATTTGACTTTCTATTGCACGCCGGCGCGTCACTGGAGCATGCGTACCCTGTGGGACCGCAATCGCTCTCTCTGGTGCGGCTGGGTGATCCATCATCCGGCGCTGCGTTTCTATTTTTCCGGAGACAGCGGCTATTCGGATCGCCTGGCAGATATTGGCGCCCGTTTAGGGCCGTTTGACGTGGCGGCATTACCGATTGGCGCCTACGCACCACGTTGGTTCATGCAGGAACAACATATGGATCCGCAGCAGTCGGTGACGCTGTATCAACAATTAAATGCGCCGCGGGTCATTCCGATCCATTGGGGCGTTTTTGAGTTGGCCGATGAGTCGTTGGATGAACCGCCGCAGCAATTAAATCTGGCTCTGAGTGCGGCGGGAATAGAGCAGCACCAGTTTCGGCCCATCAAAATTGGCGAGCGCATTGCGCTTGATGCTAACTCTTAAGCGTTATTCCTGGTCCTGTGTGGTGGGTGCGCTTGTCGTCACCGTCTGCAGGCCAGTCCCAATGCGGGTTGTAGCCATTCGGTGGTGCAGGGCCTGGCTTATCCCGCGTCTGACGTAACCTGTTGGCATGAATAGGGACAACGCGTAGGAAAAGATAAAATAAATACGCTCACACGGCATTGTTATTGATGGCGTAAATACCTATGCCGATTTTAAGATTTAATTCAGCTATGGATTCCCACTGTTCTCAAGATTATTGCCGTTATTTAACCCTCGCAGACAGTAATGTATTTCTCTGCCACCGCACGGCAATAGTGCGTAAATTCTGATTTTGCATGCTTATGCACTATAAAGTGGCACGTTATTTGATTTTTGTCGCGAGAACTCCGCTGCACAAATTGTGCGCACCCGCACTGAGGGCAATAATGATCTTCAGTATTATTTCGTTGTCACAAGCGAGTGAGGTCGCCGACGTGAGGCGGTAGCAGCGTTGGGCCGTCCGGATGGCGGGCCGATGGTCGGATCATCCGATATCAAATGTACCCGTTCATCGATATTCAAAAGTTTTATAAGAAATACCATAAAGATTCAAAATTTTTAACGTTCTAAGCGTCCGTCAGGGGTTATATGTTGCCACATACATTGTTCAATCGGATGAAAGAATTGTTAAAATTCAGTCTGGGTGCGGAGTGTAGCGGGGTGCCACTGTTAAGCAGAAAATAGCTAAGGCTTCAACCTCTTTTAGTCTATTTAAGCTTATGTTGCTCTCGACCGTTTCAAATATGTGCGACAGCTCCACCAGTGATTAAAAATGGCTTGCCATCGAATACAGAGTATGTGATAACGCATCTGGGTAAAACGAGGTACAGTTCTGTATATGTGTGGCATTTTCAGTAAAGAAGTTCTGAGTAAAAACGTTAGCGTTGAATACCGCTTCTCTGCCGATCCTTATCTTAGTGCCTCAAGCAGTAACGACTCTAGTTTGTCTATGTAACGCCTCCGGGCGGTTTAAACAATCCAAAGGAAATACTCAAGATGGCAAAGATCAAAGGTCAAGTTAAGTGGTTCAACGAATCTAAAGGTTTCGGTTTCATCACTCCAGCTGACGGCAGCAAAGACGTGTTCGTACACTTCTCTGCAATTCAGGGTAACGGCTTCAAAACCCTGGCTGAAGGCCAGAACGTTGAGTTCGAAATCCAAGATGGCCAGAAAGGCCCATCTGCAGTAAACGTTACTGCAATCTAATCAGCGTCAGCTGTACAAAAAACCCGCCTCAGCGCGGGTTTTTTCGTTTCTGTTATCCGCCGGTAATAATAATTCCCGCGTACTGATTGCGCCCTCTAATCCCCGGATGAGTGGGATCTTGTTCGCGTCGGTGGCTGTTGCGCCGGTAGCTGGTGTATTTAAAACGCTGTGGCTGGCGCGGATCCGTGTTGGGGGTGCAGATGGTGCAGCTACCGGCATGGTCAACGGCGGAAAAACCCAGTTCGCGCAGTTTGGATTCGGCGATGGCGGCCAGGTCCAGGTGGCGAAAGCGTGGGCTGATTAAGGCCGCGGGCAGTGGCAGCTGTTGCTTGAACCGCGCGACCAGTTCCTCGTTGACTTCGTAACAACAGGGGCCGGCAGCAGGGCCAATGGAGGCCACCCAGTTAGCCGTCGAGTCATCACGGCGGATACGCGCCGCCAGTTGCTCCAGTATGCCGTCCAGCAGGCCACGCCAACCGGCATGGACGGCAGCAATGGCAGAACCGTCGTTGCGGCTGAAAATCACCGGCAGGCAGTCTGCCGTTAACACGCTCAGCAGAATGCCTGGCTCAGTGGTATAGAAACCATCGGCTTCGCCGCACTGTTGTTCCGCCTGGGTCACGTCAACAATGCGTGTGCCATGCACCTGTTTTTTTTCCGGCAGGGTAGAACGATAGGCCAACAGATGGCCTGGCAGCAGCGCACTTTTGTTGCCGAAACCGTGCTGGATGGACGGGATGGCGTTGAGCAGTGGGGAAAAATCGGTCATATCACGTCTTTGCCTGCGTAAGAAAAGTTAACGTCAGTGTAGCCAGTTTTTTTCCTCCCTGGCTAGGGGCTTGCGGCATCTGTCTTGCATCGTACAGAAGGCTTCTTTAGACTAGCCGCGCCGTATCTCTCTGGAATCCAAGCCATGTCTTATCAGTGCCCTCTGTGTCATCAGCCGCTTCATCTTTCTCATCTGCAATGGCGTTGCGACGCTAACCATCAGTTTGACTGCGCGAAAGAAGGCTATGTCAACCTGCTGCCGGTACAGCACAAGCGCTCAAAGCAGCCCGGAGACAGCGCGGAAATGATGCAGGCGCGGCGTGCGTTCCTTGATGCGGGTTTCTATCAACCCTTGCAGCAGCGGGTGGCTGAGCTGTTGGATCAGGCGTTGGCGAGCGATGCGCAGGCGTTACTGGACATCGGCTGTGGCGAAGGTTATTACACGGCGGAAGTGGCCGCCCGGTTGGCGCAGCAGCGTAATATCACCGTTTATGGCCTGGACGTTGCCAAGGTGGCGATCCGCTACGCGGCCAAGCGTTACCCGGCAGTCTCATTCTGCGTGGCGTCGAGCCATCGGCTGCCGTTTGCTGATGCCTCTCTGGACGCCATACTGCGTATTTACGCCCCTTGCAAAGCCGAAGAACTGGCTCGGGTAGTAAAACCCGGTGGGGTGGTGGTCACGGTATCGCCTGGCCCACGTCACCTGTATCAATTGAAAGAGCAGGTGTATCAGCAGGTGCAGCTGCATGTCGAACAGGATGAGCAGTTTGCCGGTTTTGACTGCGAACGAGTGGAGTCATTGGCATACCCGATGACGCTGCCGGGTGAACAGGCGGCCAACCTGCTGCAGATGACGCCTTTCGCCTGGCGCGCCTCGCCTGAGGTTCAGCAGCACCTGAGTGGCTGTGAGGCCTTCGCCTGCGAAACCGATTTTGTTATCGCGTTGTACCGCCGCCAGCCCGATTAAGCTGGTGGACAGACGGCCGGGTCATTGGTCCGCTCGTCCTCCAGGCTGTCAGGGGTGAGGGCGAAATGCGTTTTCAACGCCACCCAGCCCTTTGGCGTCACCGCGAGCGCTCGGGAGGACGGCAGCCGTTGCAGCCAACCCCACAGACAGAAAGCATTGAGCAGGTGAGCCGCCAGCGGCCCTGCAAGATGATATTGTCTCTCGGTCCAGTCCAGGCATTGGCGTCCTTTACCCACTTCACCGGACGACAACGCGGCGGCCTCAGCCCCTAGCTCCTGCAGCCAGTCGGCCCCTGCGGGCGTCAGTGAATATTCTTGCAGGTCGTTTTCGACCATCAACCCCTGTTCCAGCAGGCGGCGCGTTATCGCTACGCCGACCTTTCCGGCTAAATGATCGTAACAGCAGCGCGCAAAGCGCATCTCCCGTGCCGAGCGATTGGGCGTGCTGCGCCAGGCTGGCGTAACCGGCCCTATCGATGCCAGACTTTCCAGCAGATGTGAAACATGAGGCCCGGCAAGGCGATAATAGCGGTAGCGGCCCCTCTGTTCGACGTTCAGCAACCCGCCATCCAGCAGCTTGCCCAGATGTGAACTGGCAGTTTGCGGGGTGACGCCTGCGGTCTCTGCCAGGGCACTGGCGGACAGGGCATTGCCGTCGGCCAGTGCGATCAGCATCACCGCCCGCACCGGTTCGGCAATCAGATGTGCCACGGTGGCAATATTGTGTTGGCCCACGACGTTATCCTCCCAGGATGGTCGGTGATATTTTAAGCGCTTAAGGCACGCTTCGATACAGCTCGAACTATTCCAGGCTAATCGTTGTTTATAGTCAACGCCTATTTCTTCAGCCGGGAGCCGCTGCGAGTGGCAAGCTTGAATCAACATCAAAAATCGGTCCTGATGGCGACCAGCCTCAGTTATGTCATCGTTATTCTCGATACTTCGATTGTAAACGTTGCTCTGCCGTCGATCGCCGGCGAACTTGGGGCAGGGTTGAGTGGCCTGCAGTGGGTAGTCAATGCCTACACGTTGGCGTTTGCCAGCCTGTTACTGAGCGGCGGAGCACTGGGGGATCGGTTGGGGGCCACAAGGCTATACCTTGGCGGGCTGGCGGTTTTTGCCGGCGCTTCGGTCATTTGCGGCCTGGCTGAAACCCTGCCCGTACTGGTGGCGGCCAGAGTCTGCCAGGGGGTTGGCGCCGCGTTGCTGGTACCCAGTTCATTGATGCTGCTTAATGCGGCATTCGGCGATGCCAGGCTGCGGGCAGGGGCGATTGGCGTGTGGGCCGGATGTGGTGGCGTGGCGATGGCGGCGGGACCGCTGGTCGGCGGCTTGCTTATCGAACTATGGGGCTGGCGCAGCCTGTTTTGGATCAATCTTCCGGTGATTGTGCTGGGGATAGGTCTTACCCTGCGAATTGAAGTTCGGCGTCCGGTACCGGCCTTGCGACAAATGGATTATGCCGGGCAGGGCGCGGTGATCCTGGCGTTAGCCAGCTCAGTGTGGGTGCTGATCGAAGGCACCAGGCTTGGCTGGTGTTCTGGCTGGATCCTCGGCGGTATGGCTATCGCTGCCCTGAGTTGGTGGCGATTTGTGGTTATCGAACGGCGGCACCGGCAGCCGATGCTGCCGCTGACATTGTTCCGTAGCCCCCTGTTTTCTGCCTCTGCGCTGGTTTCGTTAGTCTCGGCGCTGGTGTTCTACGGCGTATTTTTTCTGCTTAGCCTCTATTTTCAGCGGGTGCGGGGCTGGACGCCATTACAGTCTGGCCTGGCGTTTCTCCCCCTGACGATGATGGTCACGCTGGGCAGTTTTATTTCTGGCAGGCTGGTGCGGGCATGGGGGGCCGGGCGAGTGGTTTATTGCAGTTTGTTGCTCTATGCGCTGGGTTTTGTCGGTTTACTGGCGCTGGTGGAAAGCCCGCCCTACTGGCGCATTGCCTTGTGTTTTCCGTTGCTTGGTCTGGCGGCCGGTATCATTACCCCGGCGGCCACATCGGCATTGATGAATGATGTCGCGAATGAACGGGCGGGGATTGCAGCCGGCGTACTCAATGCCGCCCGTCAGAGCGGTTCGGCCTTTGGCGTGGCCATCTTTGGGGCGCTGATGTCGACCTCCCTTTCGCAGGCCGGCGGCATTCAGACTGCGGTGTACGGTGCCCTTGGGCTGTCATTATTCACCGCCATTGGTTGGCGTTTAGCGATAAATTTAGCGGCTCGTCCAGTTGCGTCGGTGAGGAATGAGCAAAGAGAGTGACGGGCCACAAACAAAAAAACCTGCCGTTGGGCAGGTTTTCTTTGGGTTCAGCGCTATCAGGCCAGATAGCCCAAATGCTCCAGCAGGATGTTCACACCGATACCGATCAGCACTACGCCGCCGAGGATCTCCGCGCGTTTGCCGAGCAACGGCCCGATAAAGCGGCCTATCATCATGCCCAGGGTGGCCATAATCATGGTGGCGCAGCCGATGGCCATGGCGGTGTGTACGATGTTCACCTGCAGGAAGGCCAGGCCGACACCGATAGCCATGGCGTCGAGGCTGGTAGCGATGGCGGTAGCGACCAATAACCAGAAGCCGTGACGCTTCACTTTTTCCACTTCGTCAGGCCGGTTCCTGACGCCTTCGACGATCATGCGCATGCCGAGGATAAACAGCAGCGAGAAGGCGACCCAGTGATCCCACTCCATAATGTATTGGCTGGCGAATAAGCCGATGCCCCAACCGATAATCGGCGTAATGGCTTCTACCACGCCGAAGATAAGTCCGGTGCGTAGTGCTTCACGAAAACGGGGTTGATGCAGGCTGGCACCTTTGCCAATTGATGCGGCGAACGCATCCATAGACATGCCAAAAGCGAGAATGAGTGTAGCTGACAAGTTCATGAAAAATAACCTCGGCCGGGCGGCTCCATATACACGTAACCCACCCCCAACCATACGACGGAGTTACGTGTCTATGGTCTCGCCAACCTTACCTGGCTGCCCGCACCACGTTTTAATGTATAAAACGAGTATGTTGATACGGGCGTTTCTGGCGTTTTATTATCCAGAAACCGGCTACTCCCCAATGACGGCGCAACCATAGCATATTAATTCCGTTACCAACAACCCTTATTCCCCATGGGCATTGGTTTGAAATTGATAATGGTTTTCATTAATGAAGTGTATAAGAAGGAATATAATGTAGGCGAGTGCAACAATATTGCGTAAATAATCATCAGGTAGCCATGTGCGCTGATGATTAAATATCCACATACAGCGCGGGGCAACACGGGGGAAGGATTGAAATTGTTTTTTACTCACTGATTTTCAACAAAAAAGTGGTAAATTTTTTCCAGGTCGTCTAATTGAGTGACCTGAATCAACAACCGACGCTGCTCAAGATCTATCACCAGAATGCCATCCTCGGATAAATTCATGGCCTTAATCCGGTTATATTCAATAAAGGCATTGGCATAAAAGAAACCCTGCGCTTTAAACAACATCTTGGGCCAGCGGATATAAGAAATATAAATGGCGATCAGTGCTAAAGAAATAAGCAGATAGGTGGTTATTACCGCACCCTGGGTGGTGACATTTCGGTAGAGCAGAATAGCGATCAGGCCGACAAAAATCAGGCAATCAATCCGATTCCGGCGCTTTAACTGCACCTTGAGCAAGGTTTTGCCTTTCAGCAGGTTCATGCCGAACTCGTCGTAAATCGCATACACCAGCATCAGCGCGGTGAAAATCAGTAATACGCCATCGGTCAGCGACATCTTTCAACTCCACAAATAAAAAACCGGGGTTTTCCCCGGGCAGACGGCTGGCAGAGCCAGTTATTAGGGAGAGCGTGCCGAAGGGGTTGTAGCAACTTTAGTTGCCGGAGCGCCCCTCGGTGCGCTAGGCCCGGGTATCTCGGGCTAAATATCAAACTCAAACCGGGGGTTTCCCCCCGGCGGTTAAAACGCTTACAGACCCAGCAGACCTACCCAATAACCGAAGATACCGATGGCGAAGAAGCCGATGATGATCCACAACGCATTCACTTTCCTGCGCAGCAGCCACATACAGCCGAAGGTCAGCAGCAGCGGCACCAGGCCCGGCATCAACTGGTCGAGGATGGTTTGCACCGTGGTCACCGTGGTATGCCCGGTCTGGTCGGTGATCTTCGATACCACCAGCGGGATATTCACGTGCGTCCACTTGTTAACCAAAGCCCCCATGACAAACAGGCCAAGAATGGACGCTCCTTCCGTCAGTTTTTGCAGGAAGCCGCCGCCCATATCATTAACGATATCCACGCCTTTGCGATAACCGTAGGCCACGCCGTAATAGCGGGTCAACAGGCGCACCAGGTTGAACAGGACGAAGAACAGTATCGGGCCCAGCAGGCTGCCGCTCATGGCAATACCGGCGCCGAGCGCAGCGAATACCGGACGCACGGTACCCCAGAAAATCGGGTCGCCGACACCGGCCAAAGGCCCCATCAAACCGACTTTGATACCGTTGATGGCCGCATCGTCGATAGGCGCGCCGTTAGCACGCTGTTCTTCCATCGCCATGGTAACACCAAGGACCGGCGCCGCCACGTAAGGGTGGGTGTTAAAGAACTCCAGATGGCGCTTGATCGCCTGTTTGCGGTCGTCGTTATTTTCCGGATACAGGCGACGGATCACCGGCACCATTGAGAAGCAAAAACCCAGCGCCTGCATACGTTCGAAGTTCCATGAACCCTGGAACAGATTCGAGCGCATAAACACACCGCGAATATCGGCCGGCGTGAGTTTCTTTTGAGCTGTTGTATCAACCATTTCTCTCACCTATTCCTAGTCGAGTTCGTTATCGAGGTCGTTGGCATTTGCCGGGCCAGCCTGGACTACCTGAGACTTGTTGTATTTCGGGCTGAGCTGGATATAAAGCACGGCCATCACCACGCCGATCACGCCGAGGGCGACCAGGTTAAAGTTGGTGAAGGCAGCGGTAACGAAGCCGAGGTAGAAGAATGGCATCAGGTAGCCGGCACGCATCATGTTGATCACCATGGCATAACCAACCACCACGATCATCCCGCCGGCGATGTTCAGGCCGCTGGTGACGACTTCCGGGATCGAGTTAAGCAGTGCGTGAACGCCAGATGTCCCCACCGAGATAGCGACGATAACGGCCGGAATGGCAATACGCATCGCCTGCAGCAGCAGGGCAGAGATATGCAGCCAGGTGATGGCTCGCAAACTGCCGCGCTCCGCCGCGCTGTCCGCCGCGTGCTGGAAGGCCACGGTCAGGGTACGCACGATGATGGTCAGCACTTGCCCGGCCGCCGCCAGCGGAATGGCCAGGGCGATACCGGCACCGACGCTTTGTCCGCCGGCAATAACCAGAATGGTGGAAATAATTGACGCCAACGCCGCATCTGGCGCTACCGCCGCACCGATGTTCATCCAGCCCAGGGCGATCATCTCCAGCGTACCGCCGATGATGATACCGGTTTTCATGTCACCGAGAATAAAGCCGATCAGGGTACAGGCGACCAGCGGACGGTGGAACTGAAACTCGTCGAGGACGGAACCCATCCCGGCGATACAGGCAACGATAAATATCAGTACAATCTGAAGAGTGGTAATCTCCATTGCACTTCTCCTATGACCAAAGATCTCTGAGTAAAATAATTATTGGCTGTCGCCATTAATTGAGTTTGTTAATCAGGTCCATCATTTTTAACCGACTGTCGGACGAGACTTTACGAACTTCCAATTCAATACCGCGCTCGTTTAATTTCTTAAACGCTTCGATATCTTTTTCGTCAACCGAGACGGCGTTGTTCACCTGGGTTTTGCCCTGACGGAACGCCATACCACCGATATTCACCGATTTGATATCCACGCCGGCTTCCACCAAACGCCAGACATCGGTCGGATTGGTAAACAGCAGCATCACGCGATCGCCGGCATATTTCGGGTTGTTCCACACCCGGATGGCTTTCGCTACGTCGACCACGTGTGCGGTGACGCCCGGCGGGGCAACCTGAGTCAGCAAGGTTTTGCGAACGTGGTCGGCGGCGACTTCGTCGCTGATCACGATGATACGGCTGACGTCGGTTTCCTTGGTCCAACGGGTCGCGACCTGACCGTGGATCAAACGGTCATCGATACGGGCCAGGCCGATTTTCATATGGTCATTGGGACCCAGCGGCGCCTGAGGGGCGGCGGGTTTAGCGGTGGGAGCACTTTGTGGTGCCGCGGGCTTAACACTCTCTTCGGCCGGTTTTTTCAGCGCTTTCACGCCTTCACGGCCGGTTTCCAACGCCAGCGCGACCAGTTCGTCGAAGCCAGGGTTGTCGTCTCGTGCCATGAACGTTTCCACCAGCATCGGAATGTTAACCCCGGTGACGACCTCATAGTTCTCTTTATCGACGGCGATGCGGCTGGCCGCGTTGAACGGGCTGCCGCCCCAGGTATCCACCAGGAACAGGACGCCACCACTGGTGTCTAGTCCGCTGATTTTACCCTTGTACTTCTCGATTAACGTTTCGGCATTCTCACCGGGGACGAAATCTATAAAAGCGACGTTATCCTGTTCGCCCAATAGCATTTCCGTGGTCTTCAGCAATTGTTCTGCTGCGGTCCCGTGTGTGCCGATGATAATAGCTATTGCCACTCGCTACCTCCTCATAGAACTTCATGCACGGATGGTGTGTAGGTTCAGTTCATTTTATTGCTGGCGGTCACTTCCGTGGTTCAGATACATTATGGTAGAAATTTAGAAACCCGCCGTTAACATTTCTCGCGCAGTTTCAAAAGCCTGTGCGCGTTGATCCACGCCAGCGCCATTTATTTTAGTGAGTGAAAAAATAAATTTTGTGACATTGCTCTGCTATTGAGCGCTCGGATTACTCCTAACCCGGTGTTTGCGGAATTAAACAACAGAGCTGTTACAAGACGATGCAGAAGGTAAAAAAGCTTCTTTGCCGGCCAAAAAATTCCTGCTAGAGTATTTCTTCTTTCATATTCAGGAGTGAAGGGCCTCAGCCCACCCTATGGACTGTCACCGAAGTTACTGTTTTTCAAGGTTCCACCCGCCACCTGCTGGCGTAGTACAAATCACACGGCCGCTCGGCCATTCCCCGGTACTGCAATCCCGATATCTTGCTATTTCTGTCCGCGCCTTTGCTGCGTTGGCATCGTCACGCCTGAGCATCGCTCGGCCATCCTGTCTTTTTTTCGGAGTCTGATATGGAATTTCTAATGGACCCCTCAATTTGGGCTGGGTTACTGACACTGGTGGTATTGGAAATCGTACTGGGTATCGACAACCTGGTGTTTATCGCCATTCTGGCCGATAAACTGCCGCCGAAGCAGCGCGATAAAGCGCGTATCCTCGGCCTGTCGCTGGCGCTGTTTATGCGTCTTGGCCTGTTGTCGGTGATTTCCTGGATGGTGACGCTGACCACGCCGCTGTTTAGCGTCGGGGAGTTCAGCTTCTCCGGTCGCGACCTGATCCTGTTGTTTGGTGGTGTGTTCCTGTTGTTCAAGGCCACCATGGAGCTGCACGAACGGCTGGAAGGGCAAACGCACCAGGATGGCGCCAACCGTGGCTACGCCAAATTCTGGGCGGTGGTGGTACAGATAGTGATCCTTGACGCCGTGTTCTCACTCGACGCGGTAATTACCGCCGTGGGCATGGTGAACGACCTGCCGGTTATGATGACCGCCGTTGTCATCGCCATGGTGGTGATGCTGGTGGCTTCCAAACCGCTGACCAACTTCGTTAATGCGCATCCTACTATTGTGGTGCTGTGCCTGAGCTTCCTGTTGATGATTGGCCTTAGCCTGATCGCCGAAGGCTTTGGTTTGCATATTCCTAAAGGTTACCTGTATGCCGCAATTGGTTTCTCGATCCTGATCGAGCTGTTTAACCAGATTGCCCGCCGTAACTTTATCAAACATCAGGCTCATCGCCCGATGCGTGAACGCACCGCAGAGGCGATCATGCGCCTGATGGGGCAGCAGCGCGCACAGCAGACTGACGAAGCGGCACCGCTACCGGTGAATGAAACCTTCGCCGAGGAAGAACGTTATATGATCAGTGGCGTGTTGACGCTGGCCTCACGTTCTTTGCGTAGCGTGATGACGCCGCGCACCGATATTTCATGGGTGGATTGCGATCGTTCCCGTGAAGAGGTGCGTGAACAACTGCTGGATACGCCGCATAGCCTGTTCCCGGTGTGCCGTGACTCGCTGGATGAAATTATCGGCGTGGTGCGTGCCAAGGATCTGCTGGTGGCCGTAGAGCGGGGCGAGGATATCGCCGAGTTTGCCGCGCGTACGCCACCGATTGTGGTGCCGGACACCATGGATGTGATTAACCTGCTGGCGGTATTGCGCCGTGCCAAGGGGCGTCTGGTGGTGGTTACCAACGAATTTGGTGTCGTGCAGGGGCTGGTCACGCCACTGGACGTGCTGGAGGCGATTGCCGGTGAATTCCCGGACGAGGATGAAACGCCGGATATCGTGGTGGAAGACGCCAGTTGGCTGGTGAAGGGCGGCGCCGACCTGCACTCACTGGAGCAGGCGCTGAACTGCGACGATCTGGTCAGTCCGACGGCGGACTTCGCCACTCTGGCGGGGTTCCTGCTGTCCCACTACGGCCAAATGCCGGCGGTGGGCGAAACGGTGGAGCTTAACCGACTGCGTTTCGAAGTCGTTGCCGTGTCCGAGTACCGCATTGAACTGGTGCGTATTACCAAAGTTGAACCTCACGACGAGGAACACCAGTAACCTACGGGCCGGAGGCATCACGCCTCCGGCTTGCTTTCCTGCTCCATCCGCCGTTCCTCCCGCTGATTCACCGCCCGCAACCGCGACTCATACTGCTGTAACCACAGTGGGAATACATTGATTGGCATCGGTTTGGCGAAATAGAACCCCTGCAACGCGTTCACCTCGCGCGAACGCAGATAATCCGCCTGTTCGGCGGTTTCTACCCCTTCCGCCACCAGTTTCAGCTTCAGGCGATGTGCCAGGGTAATGATGGTATCGGTGACGGTGGCGTTAATCGCATCGGTACCTATGGCCGCGGTGAAACCCCGGTCGATTTTCAACACGTCAGGGCTGAGTTTTTTCAGGTAACTGAGTGAACTGTGCCCGGTGCCAAAGTCGTCGATAGCCAGCATGATGCCCATTTCCTTCAGAGTTTTGATTTGTTCATACTGAATTTCCGACAGGGCGGTACGTTCGGTCAACTCAAGCATCAGTGAAGGCATGGGATGGGCAGGAAGCCACAGACGGCGGATATCATCGATAATGGTCACCCCGTTGAAATGCTCGGCCGCGACGTTGATGCTGATATAAAACGACGGGCGTGGCGGGAACAACTGCAGGTTTTCCACCACGGTGCTCATCAGGTAACGGGTCAGAGCGATGATCAAGCCATGCTGTTCCGCCAGCGGGATAAACACGTCGGGGGAAATCCAGCCCTGTCGTTTGTTTTTCCAGCGCAGCAGCATTTCAACCCCGACACAGCGGCCGGTTTCAGCATTGATGATGGGCTGACAGTAAACACGGAATTCGCGGCGGGAAATGGCATGACCAATGTGGTACGACAGGCTCATGCGATTAGCGGTGAGCAGATACACCACATAGGCCGCCAGCAGACTGATCAACAACGACAGCGGGATATGGCGCGGTAGCGCCGCCAGCGCCAGCATGCTGGCCTGCGGGCCGAACAGTGAAATAGAGAACGGATACCGAGTGGATTTTGCGGTATAGCGCAGGTCAGTGGTCAGGGTATCGCTGCGCAGGATTTCCCGACGACCATACTCCAGGCTGTAGTTGCCGACGTTCAGCACTACTCGCTGCGCGTAGGGTTCCTGAGGTTCCAGCAGGAAGTTCGCCAATAGCTCAATATTGAACACGTGCAATACGCCGTTACTGTTGTTATCCGGCTGCGCGGGAGTCCACATGATCAGGGTCGGCACGCCTTTGGCGACAGAGAGCGAAGGGCGCAATACCAGCTTCGCGCCATCGTTTGCTACGCTGGGTAAAATAGTGCTGAAAAGGTACTTACGGGTGCCAAACAGGCTGGAACAGTAAATAACCCCGTCCTTAACCAACAGCATTGCCCGCAGAGCCTGGTTTTGCGCAGCGCGAAAACGCAGCGTTGGCATCACTTCTTCACAGGTGGAACCCAGCAGTGGCATGGAGCGCTCGGCCTGTTGCTTTGCCGGTGTCAGCAGATCGTTAATCTTGGCGACGGTGCGGGTCGCGAGCACCTGCCGGTTTTGTTCAATAGTGCCAATTTCTTGATAATAACGGGTGTAGAGCGATAACAGCAGAATAGCCAACCCGACCGCCCCGGCCAGTAGCCAACGGTAATAGCGGTATTTGCTCACGGCAAGTTGGGTCATCAACATCGCTAAATCCTTGTTCGGTAAGCCAGCCCTGAATCACCGTCAGGCCAAACTGCCATGAATGATACTTGGCTAATTCTAGCCTGTCGTTATACAAGAGTGATGTTAACCCAATAAATTATTTAAATTTGGCGAAACAGAGGGCTAAATTGCCGGTTAACTGTGGGATAGGGTTTTGAATAGCAGATGTGACGTTGTCACTAAAAAGGGGCAATGATTTGGCTGACTCAGGGGCAGGAAGAAAAACCCCGCCGGAAGGTGCAATGCCGTTCAGTTAAGCAAAGTTCTGAATAAGAATGTACGACGTTGTTTAAGTGGGCGTCCCCCTCTCCCGAGGGAGAGGGCCGGGGTGAGGGGCTTTCGCGTTGGTATGTATCCCCTCACCCTAACCCTCTCCCAAAGGAGAGGGAACAATATCACCTTAACTGACCAGCATTGCCGCCGGAAGGCGGGGTTAGAGGGTCAGTCACACTGCACTTTGATCGCCAGACCGCCGCGAGAAGTTTCGCGATATTTGGCGTTCATGTCTTTACCGGTTTCGTACATGGTTTCGATGACCTTATCCAGCGAGACACGTGGTTCACTGGTACGACGCAATGCCATACGCGCCGAGTTGATCGCCTTCACGGAAGCAATGGCGTTACGTTCAATGCAAGGAACCTGAACCTGACCGGCAACCGGGTCACAGGTCAGCCCCAGGTTGTGTTCCATGCCGATCTCTGCCGCGATGCAAACCTGCTCCGGGCTGGCGCCCAGCAGTTCGGCCAGGCCGGCCGCGGCCATTGAACAGGCCACGCCCACTTCACCCTGACAACCCACTTCGGCGCCGGAGATAGAGGCGTTCATCTTGTACAATGCGCCTACTGCGCCCGCAGCCATAAAGTAACGGATATAAATATCCGGGCTGACGGATTCAATAAAGTGGTCATAGTAAGCCAGTACGGCAGGGACGATGCCACAGGCGCCGTTGGTCGGTGCGGTGACGACTCGGCCGCCGGCCGCGTTCTCTTCGTTGACCGCCAATGCGAACATGTTGACCCAGTCAATCACGTTCATTGGATCGTTGGACAGTTTGTCGGAAGACACCAGCATGCGACGCAGCGCAGAGGCACGACGTGGCACACGCAGTGGCCCCGGCAGTACGCCCTCGGTGTTCAGCCCGCGATCGATACAGGCGCGCATGGTCTGCCAGATATTACCGAAGTAGGTCTCGATATCCTGCTTGCTGTGCAGCGCCAGTTCGTTCTGCATCACCAGGCCGGAAAACGACAGTCCGGTATCACGGCAGTGGGCGAGAATATCACGGGCAAAACTGAACGGATAAGGGACGCTCAGCTCGTGTGCGTCGGCTTTACCGAAGTTCTCTTCGTCGACGATAAAACCGCCGCCGAGTGAGTAGTAAGTCTTGCTGTAAACTTGTTTATCCCCGGCGAAGGCGTGGATCTGCATGCCGTTCTCATGCAGCGGCAAATTGTCGCTGCGGAAAACCATGCCGCCGTCACGCGGGAAATCAACCTCATGCGAGCCGTTGGCCAGCATCAGGCGTTGACGTTGTTCTACATCGCGAATAAAGCCCGGGATGCTATCGATATCAACGGTGTCGGGCATATTGCCCGCCAGGCCGAGGATGATAGCGATATCGGTATGGTGACCTTTACCGGTCAATGAGAGTGAGCCGTAAACATCTACGGCAACACGCGTGATAGAAGGCATCAGGCCTTGATTTACCAGATCGTCGACAAACTGTTTGCCGGCTTTCATCGGTCCAACCGTATGAGAGCTGGACGGGCCGATGCCGATCTTAAACATGTCGAAAACGCTAATCACGCTAAAACTCCTTAGAGGCATATTGTTATGGCTGCAGCGGTTAAAAACCGAGCAGGGAACAGCGATATTGTAAAAGGGCCGCACGGGTTTGGCTGCCTTTTTCGCATGAAATTAAATAATCCTTGGTGTTAGTTTTTTACTGATTGCCGCAGGCATTCGGCCGTTCGTGGAACATCCGTTGCCTAAACTCGGTTAATGGCAATCGCGCCAGCTTCCGCTGCTGAACGCGGCCGGCTTAAACCCTGCTGAAATAGTGGTTTATTCCGGACTGCGGTATTTTACAGGTATTTCGTAAGGTTGAAGAGAGGGTTTACAGTTTTTTTAAAACTCTGATAGCCAGAAAGGTAGTTTAAAAAGCAAACCAATGAAGTGATGCCGATCGCTTTACCCACGCCTGTTGCGCAGGTAACCGTTTGGCTTGTGATGGGCATCACATTATTGGCGTTAAATGCTGACCTGCTGTGCCAGTCGTCGAATGATGGCGGCGGTCATTCCCCAGACAAATTGGCTCTGATACCAGGACAGATAAATGCGGTGTGAATGACCGGCGCGGTGAATATCCAACGGATAATAGCGCGAAAGCGTCAGCGCTTCGTGCAGCGGCATTTCAAAAACCTCGGCTACTTCGTCTTCATTGGCGAAAAATTGCACGTCGGGTGAGATCAAACCAACCACCGGGGTCACCTGAAAACCGGTGCTGCTGTCGAGGGGGGCCAGTTGACCCAGAATGGTCACGGCCTGAGGTGGAATAGCCACTTCCTCCTGAGCTTCACGCAGGGCGGTGATAATCGCCGAGGCGTCTTCAGCATCGGTTTTACCCCCCGGAAATGCCACCTGGCCCGGATGTTTGCGCAGTGAGTCGGCGCGGCGGGTCAACAACAGGGTAGGTTCGGGGCGGCAGATAATCGGGATCAGCACCGCTGCGGGCCGAACGTTATGTGAAATCTGCGATGCCTGTGGCAGTTGCAGCTGAAAGCGGCTGATAAAGGCCGCCAGCGAGGTGGGATAAGTCGGTGGGTTCATGAAGCGATAAACTCCCCCAATTGCGGCAGAATGCGGCCGACTTTATCAAAGGTTTCCTGATATTCTGCCTGTTCCTGACTGTCGGCAACGATACCACCTCCGGCGGAACAGTAAATGCGGCCGTTTTCGGTGATCAGGGTGCGGATAGTGATGTTGGTGTCCATGGTGCCGCAGGCACTGATATACCCGATGCTGCCGCAGTAGGCGTTTCGTCGCTGCGGCTCCAGCTCTTCAATAATTTCCATCGCTCGTACCTTGGGCGCCCCGGTAATGGAACCGCCCGGGAAGCAGGCGCGCAGCAGCTCGGTCGCCGGAGTGCGTAGCGGCAGGGTAGCGGTGATGGTGCTGACCAGATGGTGTACCGCCGGGAAGGGTTCGACCACAAACAGTTGGGGAACCTGCACGCTGCCCGGTTCGGCAACTCGGCCGATATCATTGCGCAGTAAATCGACAATCATCAGGTTCTCCGCACGGTCTTTGCTGGAGTTTGCCAAGCGTTGTGCCTGCTGCGCATCCTGATCGGCATCGGCCAGCCGCGGTAGCGTGCCTTTGATCGGGCGGGTTTGAATATGTTGGTTTTCCAGCCACAAAAAGCGCTCGGGTGAAACGCTCAGTACGGCTTTATCCGGCAGACGCAGGAAGGCAGAGAAGGGCGCGCGATTGCTGGCGCTCAATTGCTGAAAGGCTTGCCATTCATCGCCCTGATAATCGGCAGCAAAACGTTGCGCCAGATTGATTTGATAACAGTCGCCACTGCGCAGGTAATGCTGAATACGCTGGAACTTTTCACCGTACTGCCGTCGCGTCATATTGGCCTGCCAGGGGCTGGTCAGGGCAAATGCAGGCCGGGCTGCAGGTTGCTGATTGCGGAGCCACTGCCAACGCTGTTCCCCATCACCATAGCTGAGTAACGTCAGCGTTTGTCGGTGGTGATCGGCTATCACCGCCCAGTCGTAAATACCGACTGCCATATCCGGCAGCGTGATATCTGCCTGTGCCCATTGAGGCAGTTTTTCTACCCGACGACCCAAATCGTAACCGAACAACCCGAGGGCGCCGCCCTGGAACGGCAAACAGGCATCCACCTGCGGGTGCAGGTTCAGCTGTTCCAACTGCTGTTGTATCAGGCGGAAAGGATCTTCCGGCGACGTCCAATGCTCTTCACCGCGACGTATCTCGGTAATGGGGCCACGAGTGCTCAGGGTTGCACAGGGTTGCGCCACCAGAATATCGAAACGGTTATGTGAGTGTTCGGCAAAACCGGAATGTAGCAACATCGCCCAAGGCTGTGAGGCCAGTGGGGCAAACAGCTCCAGCAGGGCGGTGCGGGCGTAGGGTAAAGACTTAATATTCGGTGCGGTTGCGCTCATGGGCCTCAATAAACCTGACTGATGGGGCGGCGGTTTCTGACGGCTATTCTGCCATATTCAACCGGCTGACGCATGCTCTGGCATCAGGCGCATAGGCACACTCCGTATAAACGATGATTAAACATTTTTGCAAATGAAGCATTTTTTGCGACTTTGACTATAATCCAATATGTTAAAAACTACACCAGTGAAGGGTTGAGATAATTCTCGGACTCGATGTTTCCAAATTCTAAACTTCATTATTAGTTTCATTCGGTTATTGTTTTTTCTTGTTATCACTCATCTGTGAAAGCGCAGATCTTAAAATATAAATGATAACAAGACACATTTGTGCCCCGGCAGAGTCGATGGGCCAATGCCTTATTTAATTGCACCCTGATATTTTTAAAAAATAGAAATATTCATTCGTTACTTTTTTGCGAAGAGCTGCCTATGCCCCTAATGCTGAGTGTTATTGTCCCGTTGCACAACGTGGGCGAACTGTTTGAGCCGTTTCTGGCATCACTGCTGGCCCAGAACGAACGTCGGTTGGAAGTGATCATCGTTAATGATGGTTCCACCGACGGCTCGGGTGATATCGCCCACCGCTATGCGCAGCAACACACGCATATTACCGTGATTGATCAGCTTAATGCGGGGGTGTCCTGCGCCCGTAATGCTGGGTTGGCGGTTGCCAGGGGGAAATATGTGGCATTCCCCGATGCCGATGACTTACTGGCTCCGGAAATGTATTCAACGCTGATTGAATTAGCCGAACAAAACCAATTGGATGTCATGCAGTGTAACGGTGAACGTTATTTCACCGACCAGGATGAATTGCAGCCGATTATTCCGCTAAAGCGATTAGGTGATACCGATGTTATTAGCGGCGTGCAATGGCTGGAGCGTGCGTTAGAATCAAGAAAGTTTATTCATGTGGTCTGGCTGGCAGTGTATCGTCTTGATTTTATTAAGCAGCACCGGTTGTATTTCGAACCGGGTTTGCACCATCAGGATATTCCCTGGACTACTGAAGTGATGTTTAATGCACAGCGGGTGAAATACCTTGGCAAAGCGCTGTATCGCCAACGGGTGCACGGCCAGTCGATCAGTAACCGCCGCCGTACGGGCAAGGCAAACGTCGAGTATCAGCGCCATTACATGAAAATTGTAGCCATGCTGGTGGCGTTGAATCAGCGTTATGCCGATAAAATTGCCATCCGCCCGGCTTTCCACTGGCAGATTACCCGTGAAGCCTTGGGCATTTGCCACAGCATTCGTCGTGAGCCAGAGCTGGCAGCCCAGTGCCGTATCACCGATGAGTTCTTTCAGCTTGGCATCGATCGGGCGATGGTTGATAACGCGCGCGGCCTCAAACAGGGATGGCACGTTATTCTCTGGCTTCACCGCCTGAAGCAGTGGCGACATGGCGATCCTTGTTCACTGCCGGCGGCCGAATAACAGACGTTGGGATCCGTCGGTTTAAGGCGTATACTCAGCCTCCATTTTGCCGGAGAGAAACACATGCTTGCAGGTATGCCGTCACTGAGTCATCTAGAGCAGCAGGAAGCTGCAGATCGTATCCATCTGTTGATGGAACAAGGCATGAGCAGTGGTGAAGCCATCGCGCGCGTCGCGCAGGAAATCCGCGAAAAACATCAGGGTGATCAGGTTAGCGTCATGTTTGATGACGAAGACGACGATGAAGAGTATCAGGAACGGCCGGATGACCAGGCTGATGATGACTCGGAAGAAGACGAAAACTATTGATGTTGTCGGGGCCGGCAAACCGGCCCCAAAGCATTAACCTTCAATCACCACCGCAGCTGCGGCCCGTTTGGCCGATTCCACCGCCAGCGCTACATTTTCTGCCGTAGCCAGCGCGACCCCCATCCGACGTTGACCGTTAATTTCCGGCTTGCCGAACAAACGCAGTTGATTGTGGCCGACCAGCGCGCGATCCAGCCCACTAAAGCGCAGGTCACTGCTGATTAGCTGTGGCAGGATCACCGCCGAAGCAGAAGGGCCAAATTGGCGAATGGCGCCAATCGGCAGACCGAGGAAAGCGCGAACGTGTAGCGCAAATTCGGACAGATCTTGTGAAATCAGAGTCACCATGCCGGTATCGTGCGGGCGCGGTGAAACCTCGCTGAAGATCACTTCATCGCCACAAACAAACAATTCAACGCCGAACAGGCCAAAACCGCCCAGCGCCTTCACCACATTTTCTGCAATCGCCTGTGCGCGGCTTAGCGCCAGGTCACTCATCTGCTGCGGTTGCCACGATTCGCGGTAATCGCCGTCCTCCTGGCGATGGCCGATCGGCGCACAGAAATGCACACCGTCGACAGCGCTGATGGTCAGCAGGGTGATTTCAAAATCAAATTTTACCAGCCCTTCAACAATCACCCGGCCACCACCGGCACGACCGCCTTGCTGGGCATAATCCCAGGCGGTTTTCAACTGTTCCGGGCTGCGGATCAGACTTTGGCCCTTGCCGGAAGAGCTCATCACCGGCTTGATAATGCACGGGTAGCCAATTTCGTCGACCGCCTGGCGGAAAGCGGTTTCGCCGTCGGCAAAACGGTAACTGGAGGTTGGCAGGCCAAGGGTTTCCGCCGCCAGACGGCGGATGCCTTCGCGGTTCATCGTCAGGCGCGTTGCCTCGGCGCAGGGCACCACGCGGTGTCCTTGCTGTTCCAGTTCAACCAGCATGCTGGTGGCGATGGCCTCGATCTCAGGCACGATATAGTCAGGACGTTCCTGCTCAATCACGGCCTTCAGCGCGTTGCCATCGAGCATGTTAATCACGTGGCTGCGGTGCGCCACATGCATGGCAGGGGCGTCGGCATAGCGATCTACGGCGATCACTTCGAGGCCCAAACGCTGGCATTCGATAGCAACTTCTTTACCCAGCTCGCCGGAGCCGAGCAACATAACGCGGGTGGCGGACGGGCGCAGGGCGGTTCCAATAGTTAACATAGTCTCGTACCTGGATCTGTGGAGTGTAATGCGGTCGGATAATGGCCCGGCAGTATATACGAAAACGTTTGCGTATGCAGCCGGAGGCTATTGAACTGCCGATGTGTTGGCCAAAAGCCGCAGTTGGCGGCTTTTTTTATGCGTGAAATCCGTAATCCACCCTATCTCTGTTATCATCTGCGGCTGATTCGGTGCTGCTCTGAGCGCGCCGCCATTCCATTTGCCATAAAGAGTTATCGCCGTGAGCACAGTATCTTTTTCTTCCCTGCCGCTGCCAGCCGAACAGTTGGCCAA
Organism: Serratia sp. BIGb0163; assembly: GCF_024809935.1. Taxonomy (NCBI): domain Bacteria; kingdom Pseudomonadati; phylum Pseudomonadota; class Gammaproteobacteria; order Enterobacterales; family Yersiniaceae; genus Serratia; species Serratia sp. BIGb0163. The sequence continues at coordinate 1,779,395 of NZ_JANUDZ010000001.1, read as the reverse complement.
CCTCAACGAACTGGGGTATGCCGAAATGACACCGGTGCAGGCCGCCGCACTGCCCGCCATCCTGAATGGGCAGGACGTACGTGCCAAAGCAAAAACCGGCAGCGGTAAAACGGCGGCGTTCGGCATCGGTCTGCTGGACAAAATTAACGTAGCTCAGGTGGCCGCGCAGGCGCTGATCCTGTGCCCGACTCGTGAGCTGGCTGACCAGGTGAGCAAAGAATTGCGCCGTTTGGCGCGCTTCACCCAGAACATTAAAATTTTGACCCTGTGCGGCGGCCAGCCGATGGGGCCGCAGCTTGACTCGCTGGTGCACGCGCCCCATATCGTGGTGGGGACGCCGGGGCGCATTCAGGAACACCTGCGCAAGAAAACGCTGGTACTGGATGAACTGAAAGTGCTGGTGCTGGACGAAGCTGACCGCATGTTGGACATGGGGTTCGCCGATGACATCGATGACGTGATCAGTTACACGCCGCCGCAGCGCCAAACGCTGCTGTTCTCGGCAACCTATCCGAGCGGTATCGAACGCATCAGCGCCCGCGTGCAGCGCAGCCCGTTAAATGTGGAAGTGGACGACGGTGAAGAACAAACCACCATCGAACAACGCTTCTATGAAACCACCCGCGATCAGCGTCCGGCGGTGCTGGTGTCGGCAATCCGCCATTACCAACCTTCTTCCTGCGTGGTGTTCTGCAACACCAAGCGCGACTGTCAAAGCGTGTATGAAGCGCTGGAGTCTCGCGGCATCAACGTGCTGGCGCTACATGGCGATCTGGAACAGCGCGATCGTGACCAGGTGCTGGTGCGTTTTGCCAACCGCAGTTGCCGGGTGCTGGTGGCAACCGACGTTGCCGCACGCGGCCTGGATATCAAAGAGCTGGAGCTGGTAGTTAACTACGAGCTGGCATTTGATCCGGAAGTGCACGTTCACCGCATTGGCCGTACCGGCCGTGCCGGTTTGAGCGGCAAGGCGATCAGCCTGTGCACACCGCAGGAAATGACGCGCGCACATGCCATTGAAGACTATTTGCAAACCAAGGTTAAGTGGGCACCGGTATCTGAGCTGAGCGGGGCGGGGAATACCACGCTGGAAGCCGAAATGGTCACCCTGTGCATCGACGGTGGTCGCAAGGCCAAAATCCGTCCAGGCGACATTCTCGGCGCATTGACCGGCGATGCCGGGCTGACGGCGGCGGAAGTGGGCAAGATCGACATGTTCCCGGTACATGCCTATGTGGCGATCCGCAAGGAAAGCGCCCGCAAGGCACTGCAACAGCTTCAGCAGGGCAAAATCAAGGGTAAGAACTGCAAGGTGCGGTTGTTGAAATAAGTCGCGTCAGGGGGGCGCTTGCATCCCTGCGTAAAATCACCTTATACTGTATAAAAATACAGTATTCTAACCTTTGAGGAATGCACACATGGCCGTTGAAGTTAAATATGTGGTGGTGAGAAACGGTGAGGAAAAGATGACTTTCGCAACCAAGAAAGAAGCCGACGCTTACGACAAAATGCTGGATCTGGCAGATAGCCTCGGTGAATGGCTGCAGCAGTCACCCCTGACCCTGGATGATGAGCAGCGAGAAGGGCTGAGCTTCTTCCTGGCGGAGAATAAAGACGTGCTGGGGCAAATTCTGCGCGGCGCAGCGCCGACAGAAGCGCCTAAGAAATCCGCCAAAGTGAAAACGGAAAAACCTGTCGCTACCACTAAAGAGGGATCTGCGTCAGAAAAGCAGGCAGCATAATGACTTATGTTGCGGCAATGTGATGAAAAAGGATCTAGAATGAGCCGTGAAATAACTTTCTTCAGCCGCTTTGAGCAAGATATTTTGGCCGGGCGCAAGACCATTACCATTCGGGATGCCAGTGAATCCCACTTTCAACCCGGTGAGGTATTGCGCGTTAGCCGCAATGAAGACAACGTCTTTTTCTGCCAGATTGAAGTGCTGTCAGTCACGCCGGTGCGCCTGGACGGGTTAACCGAGCAGCATGCCCGGCAGGAGAATATGTCGCTCAGCGAACTGAAGCAGGTGATCAAGGAAATCTATCCGGGGCTGGATGAGCTGTTTGTCATCACCTTCGCCAAACGCTGATCTGTTGCCAGGCCAGTTGTGAGCCAAGGGCCAGTGCCTGCGGATAGCGTTAATCACAACTGGAGGGAATATGAAAACAACGGGACTGAGTTTGGCGGTAGCGCTGTTGGCCATGGCGGGGTTAACCACCACGGTGCAGGCACAGGAGCAACGTAGCGCCAAAATCGTGCAATGCGCGGGTCTGCAACCGGCGGACGTTGCCGCTCAGGTGAAACGCGATTTTCTGCAAAACCGTATCACACGCTGGGAATCGGATAAAAAACTGCTGGGCACGGCCACCCCGATCGCCTGGATCAGCCCGGAAGCCATTACCGGTAAAGATGCCGTCTGGCAGGTCCCTTTGACGGTTCGCGGCACCAAACAGGATAAAACCTATCATGTGATCCTGGACTGTAACGCCGGTAAGATTACCTACAGCGAACCACAGTAATTACATAAATTTCAGGCGGTATTGCGTATAGCTTGCCCAACTGAAAAGACTCAGCCCGCCTTATCAGCGGGCTTTTTGTTTTAAACCGTCGGCCTTAGTCGGTGAACGGGATCACTAATTCACCCGGTTTCACTTCCAGTCCTTTCGCCAGTTTCTTGGCCATCGCCTCGGTTTTACTGTTATCCGGGTTCAGCACGTAGGCCGGCTTTTGGTCGAAGTAGGATTTCAGCGACTGATTCAGGTAAGGCGTCAGCGCTTTCATCACCGTCTGCATTTTCTCTGGCTGCACGCTATAGTCGGTCAATTCCATATCCTTCAGGAATACCGCGCCTTGCTCGCGGTCATAGACCGGCTGTGCCTTCAGCGTCAGCTTCAGATCCGCAGTCTGCGGGCCAAGGATCGAGGTAATGTTCACTTTCGCATCGCCGGAAAGGGTGACCTTGCCAGGTTCACTGCGGCCGATTTGGCTCTGCAACTGCGTCAGCACGATATTGGCGTCCAGTAATCCCGGCACGCCGATCTGCTTCTGGTAATCGTTATGCTTTTGCAGGTAGTCGTTCACTTCCTGCTCGCTAAGTGTGTATTGGGTCAGTTGGTTGCAGCCGACCAATGCGCCAACAAATGCCAGGGCTGCCACACCCATTAGGATCTTTTTCATAAGTACTCACGTGTTGGGGGCGTAGCTATCTGCCCCGATTGACATGGCCGCAGTATACCGCGGCCCTTCCAGAACATGGGATAATATTGATAATGCGCGGAAAACTTGTCACGACCTATCGGATAACGCCGAAACTGTTCAGCGCCGCAAACGCAATGCCAGCAACAATACTCCCCCCAGACAGGCTAACCCGCCCAATGCCGGAAACAGCGGAATGCCCCACAATCGCACCGAGGATTGCATCAGGTAGGGCGCCAGACCCAGCGTGAAGGCGGCGGTCACTATGGCAATGGCCAGCGTGACGGCAGCACGTTCCAGCGCCTTGCTTAACTGACTGATGTTCTTGAGGTTGATATCGGCGCTGATTTGCCCGCGTTTTAGTCGGCGCATCAGCAGACGCAGGGTCTGCGGAAGTTCTTCGCCCGCATCCAGCGCTTCACCGCCTAGCGCCAGCATCCGCCGACGTACAGCCTCAGGGGTGTAACGCTGCAGCATCACCTGTTGCAGCATGGGTTTCAGGGTGGCAATAATGTCGAAATTGGGATCCAACCGGTGCAATACGCCGTCTGCGGTGATTAACGCCTTGAACAGCAACACCAGATCCGGTGGCAGCGCCAACTGATGTTCACGCGCCATCACCAGCAGATCGGTCAATGCCTTACCCAGCGTCAAGGTTGCCGAAGCCTGCTTATCGAGAAAGTTTTGCGCCGCCAGTTCCAAATCCAGCAGATCCAAAGGATCGCTGTCCGACCAGGCGATCAAGGTATTGACGATACCGCCGGACTCCCGCTCGGCAATCGCCTGCAGCAACAGCAGTAACTGATTACGCCGCCGTTCGGAAAGTTGGCCGACCATACCGAAATCGATAAAGCCGACGCGATTATCCGCTAACGCCATCAGATTACCTGGGTGCGGATCGGCGTGATAAAGCCGGTGCTCCAGCACCATTTTCATAAAGGCCTGTGCGCCGCGCTGTGCGAGAAGTGGGCCATCAAAACCGGCGGTTGCCAATTGCTGTGGATTTTCCGGCGCGATGCCGGGCAGAAACTCCTGCACCAGCAGGCGTTTTGACGACCATTGCCAGTAAATTTTCGGTATTACTACCTCGGGCTGTTGAGCAAATTGCTGAGCCACCCGTTCACAGTTATTGCCTTCGTGAGTCAGGTCCAGCTCATGATTAAGCGCGGTTGCCAGCGCTCGTACCATCTGACGTGGCCGATAGCGGGCCAGCGCCGGGCTTTGTTGTTCCACGGTTTCCGCCAGATAGGCCAGCAGGCGCAAATCGGCGTGAATGGTTTTTGCCAGACCGGGGCGTAATACCTTGATCACCACGGCTTCACCGCTGTGCAAACGGGCGCGATAAATCTGTGCCATCGATGCGGCGGCCAGTGGGGCTTGATCAAACTCGGCGAACAGGTGGTGTGGGTCACCGCCCAAATCGGCGGTAATCTGCGGTGCCAGTTCGCTCCAGGCTAGGGTTGTCGCCTGGCTGTGCAGGCGATCCAGTTCGTCGGTCCAGCTTGAGTCCAACAGGTCTGAGCGAGTAGCCAGGATCTGGCCGAATTTAACAAAGGTTGGCCCCAGCGCTTCCAGTGCGGCACGCAAGCGTTGTGGCAAGGTTTGGTTATCTTGCGGTTCACCGCCGCCTTCACCGCCGCTTAGCAGGGTGCTCAGGCCCAGCAGGCGAATGACATCCTGCAGGCCGTAGCGGATCAGCACCGCGGATATTTCTTTCAGCCTCGCCCGATCGCGGGCGGTAACCAGCACCATTTTCAACATTTGCGCGCTATATCCTTATTGCGGGGGATCACTGTTCCATATCGAACAGCAGTGGAATATCACTGCGCTGCGCCATCCGGTTACGATAGGCTTCGATGTTATCCGGCAGCGTAAGCCCGGCGACGATCGACAGCGAACGCAGCAGTGGGAACAGGTGAATATCGTCTTCCGACAGGGTACCGTTCACGGCATCAGGGGAGGCTATCAGCCCGGAAAGCACCTGGAGATCGGCTTCCAGTTGTGCGATCAGATCGGCGCTGTCGGCAAGGTGCGTGGAGAAGTCACCGATTGAAGCCTGCTTTTTGTCGGTAAAATACTGACGCGCTGCTGCTGTGGCGAACTCTTCGAAATCCGCGTTGGCGAAGCGTGGCAGCAGCAAATTGAGGCTGTAGCTACCGACCCGTTGTAGCCATTCGGCGATCGCCGGGTTGGTTTTACCGGTCAGCAGGGGGTTACCGTCGAGTTGGTCGACGTAATGCACGATATCCATGCTTTCCGGTAGGTAACTGCCGTCGTCTTTTTGCAGAATGGGGGCCATTTTCTTGCCAATCATGCCGATCGGCGTCGCTTCATCATCGTTGAGCAGAGTGACCAGGCGGACGGGCAGATTTTTCAGGCCAAAAATCATACGGGCTTTAACGCAGAATGGGCAATGATCGTAGATAAACAGTTTCATGCTTGCTCCGGTTGTCAGGTTTTAACAGCAATAGTTATCACAGCATACTGAGGCTGTCGCGAAGAGTTCTTGTTGGAAGGTGCGTTATTGTTGAATGGCCCGCGCAAAGTACACGGGCCAAAGCAGGCGTTATTTTTTGGTTGGAACGGAATTGATCACTTCTATCAGGTGGATACGCGCCTCTTCCAGATCGATTTTATCCCGTTCGTTGCTGGCGTTGACTATCTGCAACTGTTTGATGATGTCGCTCTTCAGGTTGGCATCTCCAGCAATGATATGGGCCAGTGCTTTTTCTACCAGAGTTGAGCGCGCGTACAGCATGCGCAGGTTCAGTACCATGTGCTCCAGTAACTGCGGTAATTTTGATTCATCGGTCATCGCCAACTTCTCCTGTTTATGTTTTTACTATCAGGATAGCAGCTATGGGAAATTCGGCTGATTTTCTGGCAACTTAGAGAAAAAATTAGCCTCCGGGGGCAACTGCCGGTGCGCTGCTGCGCGGGTTGAACTGCCAGTAAAGTGCAAACAGGGTAATAAAGCCTACGATACCCAGCAGTATCCACGGCAGTTCCGGCATATTTAGCGAGTGGCCGGTGTCGTACATCCAGCCGCCGCCGGTGTAACCCAGTGCGCCGCCCAATGCCAGCCCCAGGCGGCTGAACCCCATGTAACTGCCGCGTGCGCGGGGATCGGCCAGCGAGGCGCTGAGGGTTTCACGCGCCGGTTCGGCGATGATGGAACCGAGATAGAAACAGCAGATCAGGGTAAAGACGCCCTGCAGGCTGGTTGCCAGCCCAACCGGCATCAGGCTGAGGGTCATCAGCAGCAGGCCGGCCATCAAGCGTTGTTCCAGCCGAAAACGTTTTTCGCTCCAGCGAGCCAGTGGATACAGCAGTGACAGCGACAGCGCGGCTTCGATGGCATACATCCATTTTACCGCCGTGGGTGAACCGGCGATTTCATTGACCACGATCGGCAGCATCAGCATCACCTGTACCGACAGCATGTAGTAGCCGGTCAGCGTCAGCACGTAGGTCAGGAAACGGCGGTCGCGCAGTACGCGCATCATGCCTTCCTTCATTGGGGTGCGGACGGTAGAAATACGGTATGCCGGCAGCAGCCAGGCGTTCCAGCCCGCGGCCAATACGAAAATGCCCGCGCCGACCCAGCAAACGAAGTGGAAATCATATTGCAGCAGCCAACTGCCGATCAGGGCGCCAATCACCGCCCCGGCACTGTCCTGCATCATTAACAGAGAGTAAAAACGGCCGCGCTCATGCGGACGGGTGAGCTTAATCACCAGCGCGGTGCGCGGTGGGTCAAACAAGGTGCCACCGAGGGCGGAAAGGGCGCAGGAGAACCACAGCAGCCAGGGCTGATCGGCCATTGCCATGGTGGCGAAACCGGCCGCGCGCATCAGCATGCCGGTGACAATCATCGGTTTGGCGCCAAATCGGTCGGCGATTGCTCCGCCAAAAATGCCCAATCCCTGTTGGATTAATTGCCGTAAACCCAGTGCGGCACCGACCACCACGGCAGCCCAGCCAAGCTGATCGACAAAGCGAATCGAAATAAGTGGAAAGACTACAAAAAAGCCTAAAACCACTAACAGGTTATCGAGTAATAGAAAATACTTACCCAAGCTCCGAGCTTGCGATACCAGAGACATGCTTCACCACGAGCAATTAAGGGGGAGAGGAGTGCGACCGCTCTAGTTTGTACCCATTCCCGGATTGCCGATAGGGGCGAGGAAGATAATATTTTTTTATCGTCAATACGTTACCTGCACGGCAAAACAGCACGAAAATAGCCGTAAAATGGTTAATCGCTTATTTACTGAGCTGCCGGGATTTTACCTCCGGGGCAGGCTACGGTTATATTAAATGAGGGTAAGTGCGGTTCTGCGCCGGTGTTTAAAAAATAATGGCCCAGGATAGGTTCGTCGCAGGATGAATATCCAGACGTGCGCCCAATAAATACTTCTTATCGAACCGTTCTGACCGCGGGGGAAATGATGTTTGGCTATCGCTCTGCATCACCAAAAGTACGCCTCACCACCGACCGGCTGGTTGTCCGTTTAGTTCATGAACGCGACGCCTACCGGCTGGCGGAATACTATGCCGAAAACCGAGCCTTTCTTAAGCCCTGGGAACCGGTCCGGGATGAAAGCCATTGTTATCCTTCCGGCTGGCAGGCACGGCTGGGGATGATCACCGAAATGCAAAAGCAGGGCAGCGCCTACTATTTTATCCTGCTCGATCCGGAAGAACATGAAGTGCAGGGCGTGGCGAACTTCAGCAATGTGCTGCGCGGTTCTTTCCATGCCTGTTTCCTCGGTTATTCATTGGCCGAAAAATGGCAGGGGCAAGGGCTGATGTATGAAGCGCTGCAGTCCGCAATCCGCTATATGCTGCGTCAGCAGCGAATGCATCGCATTATGGCCAACTATATGCCGCACAATCAGCGCAGCGGCGCGTTGTTGACCCGCCTGGGATTTGAACGTGAAGGTTATGCCAAGGACTATCTGCTGATCGACGGGCAGTGGCAGGATCACGTACTGACGGCATTAACCAATAAAGAATGGCTACCGCCACGCTGAGGCCAGAAAATGAAATATGAATTAAGCGCTAAAGAAGCCAGGGTGATTGGCTGCCTGCTGGAAAAGCAGGTCACTACCCCGGACCAGTATCCCCTTTCTCTCAATGGCATCCAGCTTGCCTGCAACCAGAAAACCAACCGCGAGCCGGTGATGGAACTGACGGAAAGTGAAGTGCAGCAAATTCTCGATCTGTTGCTAAAGAAACATTTTCTGCGCACCCTCAGCGGCTTCGGCAATCGAGTGGTCAAGTATGAGCACCGTTTCTGTAATTCGGAGTTCGGTCAGCTAAAACTGTCTGCTGCCGAGGTAGCGGTGGTTGCCACCCTGTTGCTTCGTGGCGCGCAAACCCCCGGTGAACTGCGCACCCGCACCAACCGCATGCATGAGTTCAATGATGTCAGCGAAGTCGAGCAGGTGCTGACGAATCTGAGCGCCCGTGAGGATGGGCCTTTTGTGGTGCGTTTGGCACGTGAGCCAGGCAAACGTGAAAGCCGATTTATGCATTTGTTCTGCGGCCAGATTGACGAGGCACCGGCAGAAGCCGCATTGGAAAATGACGCTGAATTGACCCAGCGAGTGAGCGTATTGGAAAGCGAAGTCGCGCAGCTTAAACAACAACTGCAGGCGTTATTGGAGCGGGGGACGCATGACTAAATTACGCGTTGGCGTCGTGGGGCTGGGCGGCATTGCGCAAAAAGCCTATTTGCCGATCCTCAGTCAGGCGGCGGACTGGACGCTGGTCGGTGGTTTTTCTCCTAACCAGCAAAAGGCGCAGCCGATTTGCGACAGCTATCGGATGGCCTGTTTTTCGGGGCTGGATACTTTGGCTCAGCAATGCGATGCCGTTTTCGTGCACAGCAGTACCGCCAGCCATTTTCAGGTGATCGGCGAATTACTGCGCTACGGCGTTCACGTCTATGTCGACAAGCCGTTGGCGGAGACGGTTGAACAAGGCGAGCAGTTAATCGCGCTGGCTGAAAAGCAGGGCAAAACGCTGATGGTGGGTTTTAACCGTCGCTTTGCGCCGTTATATCGTCAGTTGAAGCAACAGATGCAGCAACCGGCATCGATTCGCATGGACAAACACCGCGCCGACAGCGTTGGGCCAAACAGCCTGCGCTTTACCCTGCTGGACGATTATCTGCACGTGGTGGATACCGCGCTGTGGCTGGGTGGCGATGAGGGGAAATTACTCAGCGGTAGCCTGCGAGCCACGGCGGCCGGTGAGTTGATGTATGCTGAGCATCATTTTGAGTGCGGTGAAACGCTGGTGACGACCAGTATGCATCGCCGGGCCGGCAGCCAGCGCGAAAGCGTGCAGGCAGTCACCGACGGCGCGGTCTATCAGCTGAGCGATATGCGCCAGTGGCTGCGAGAAGACTCACAAGGCGTGCTGGAGCAACCGACGCCAGGCTGGCAGACCACCCTGGCACAGCGCGGTTTTGACGGTGCAATCCGCCATTTCCTTGCTTGTGTCAGCAACCAGACGGTGCCGGAAACCGCCGGAGAGCAGGCAATTGCTGCTCAAAGGGTGATTGAAAAACTGCTGCGCGATGCCGGTTTATAAGGTAACCCCATGTAACATATGGCGGTAGCTATTCTGCCGCGGATGGGTAAACTTAGCCGATAGTTTTACTGACGCCTGCTGATGCAGGCGTCGACATTTACAGGGCACATCAGAAAAACCACATGAACCTACTAAAATCGTTGGCCGCCGTCAGCTCTATGACAATGTTTTCGCGGGTGCTGGGCTTTGCCCGTGACGCTATCGTGGCGCGGGTGTTTGGCGCCGGAATGGCAACAGATGCCTTTTTCGTGGCGTTCAAACTGCCTAACCTGCTGCGGCGTATTTTTGCCGAGGGCGCATTTTCTCAAGCCTTTGTGCCGATCCTGGCCGAATATAAAAGCCAGCAGGGTGAAGAGGCGACGCGTACCTTTATCTCCTACGTTTCTGGTCTGTTAACGCTGATACTGGCGTTGGTCACGGTGTTGGGGATGCTGGCCGCCCCCTGGGTTATCTATATTACCGCACCGGGTTTTGCCGATTCGCCGGATAAGTTTGCACTGACGTCGTCGCTGCTCCGCGTGACCTTTCCCTACATTCTGCTGATTTCCCTGGCCTCGCTGGTCGGCTCGATCCTCAATACCTGGAACCGTTTTTCAATCCCGGCGTTTGCGCCGACGCTGCTAAACGTCAGCATGATCGGTTTTGCGCTGTTTGCCGCGCCTTACTTCAATCCACCGGTGATGGCGCTGGCCTGGGCGGTGGTGGTCGGTGGGGTACTGCAACTGGGTTATCAACTGCCGCATTTGAAGAAGATTGGCATGCTGGTGCTGCCGCGCATCAAACTTGGTGATGCCGGCGTATGGCGCGTGATGCGTCAGATGGGGCCGGCGATTTTTGGCGTTTCGGTTAGCCAGATTTCACTGATTATCAATACCATTTTCGCCTCGTTCCTGGTCTCGGGATCGGTTTCCTGGATGTACTATGCCGACCGTCTGATGGAGTTCCCTTCCGGGGTGTTGGGTGTGGCATTGGGCACCATTTTGTTGCCGTCGCTGGCGAAAAGTTTCTCCAGCGGTAACCACGACGAATATTCCCGACTGATGGACTGGGGGCTGCGTCTGTGCTTCCTGCTGGCGCTGCCGAGTGCTATCGCACTGGGGATCCTGGCCAAGCCGCTGACCGTTTCGTTGTTCCAGTATGGCAAGTTCAGTGCCTTTGATGCCGCCATGACTCAGCGTGCGCTGGTGGCCTATTCGGTCGGGTTGATGGGGTTGATCGTGGTGAAGGTGTTGGCGCCAGGATTCTATTCGCGTCAGGACATTAAAACACCGGTTAAAATCGCCATTATCACGCTGATTTTGACCCAGGTGATGAACCTGATGTTTATCGGCCCGCTGAAACATGCCGGGCTTTCGCTGTCGATTGGTCTCGGGGCCTGCCTTAACGCTTCGCTGTTGTACTGGCAGTTGCGTAAGCAGAAGATTTTCCACCCGCAACCGGGTTGGGCGATGTTCCTGACCAAGTTGGTGATTGCGGTGATGGTGATGTCGGTGGTGCTGGTCGGTGTGATGTGGCTAATGCCTGCCTGGGATCAGGGCAATATGCTGGAGCGCCTGTTGCGGTTGGCGGTCGTGGTGATCACCGGCGTGGTGGCTTACTTTGGCGTATTGGCTGGCTTGGGCTTCCGGCCTCGCGACTTTGCCCGCCGGGTGGCATAAACGGATATTGCCGTTACCAAAGCATAAAAAAAGGTCGCCGTGGCGACCCTTGAGTTTGATGACAACGTTGTCTTTGAATCCGAGATACCCGGGCCTAGCGCACCGAGGGGCACTCCGGCGGGCAAGCTGCTACGACCCCTTCGGCACGCTCTCCCTAATAACGGGCTTTGTCAGTCGTCTGAAGGGTCGCCGTGGCGACCCTTTTTCGTATTTAACCCGAGAGGTTACATACGTTCGACGGTTTCGATGCCCAGCGTGTCCAGACCGGCCTTCAACGTTTTGGCGGTCAACAGTGACAGTTTCAGGCGGCTCTGACGCGCTTCTTCGCTGTCTGCATTGAGGATCTGGCAGTGCTCGTAGAAGCCGGAGAACAGGCCCGCGAGGTCATACAGGTAGCTACACATCACGTGTGGAGTACCTTCGCGCGCTACGGTGGTGATCACTTCTTCAAACTGCAGCAAACGGGTTGCCAGCGTGATTTCACGCTCTTCGGTCATCACCAGTGGCAGGGTCAGATTGCTTTCATCGACACCGGCGCGTTTGAACACCGAGGCAACGCGGGTATAGGCATACTGCATATAAGGTGCGGTATTGCCTTCAAACGCCAGCATGTTATCCCAGTCGAAGATGTAATCGGTAGTCCGGCTTTTTGACAGGTCAGCGTATTTCACCGCACCGATGCCAACGGCATTGGCCAGGCTTTGCATTTCTTCTGCCGGCATATCCGGGTTTTTCTCGGCGATCAGTTTGCCGGCGCGATCCACCGCTTCATCCAGCAGATCGGACAGTTTCACCGTGCCGCCTGAGCGGGTTTTGAACGGCTTGCCGTCTTTACCCAGCATCATGCCGAACATGTGGTGTTCCAGCGACAGCGAGTCCGGGATATAGCCGGCTTTACGCACTATGGTCCAGGCCTGCATCAGGTGCTGGTGCTGACGCGAGTCGATGTAATACAGCACACGATCGGCGCCCAGCGTTTCATAACGGTATTTGGCACAGGCAATATCGGTAGTGGTGTACAGATAGCCGCCATCTTTTTTCTGGATGATGACGCCCATCGGCTCGCCGTCTTTATTCTTGTATTCATCGAGGAATACCACGGTGGCGCCTTCGCTTTCCACCGCCAGACCCTTGGCCTTGAGATCGGCAACAATCCCCGGCAGCATCGCGTTGTACAGGCTTTCACCCATCACGTCGTCTTCGGTCAGAGTGACGTTCAGACGGTTATAGGTCAGCTGGTTTTGTGCCATGGTAATGTCGACCAGCTTGCGCCACATCTTCAGACAGTACTGGTCGCCGCCTTGCAACTTCACCACATAGGCGCGAGCGCGCTCGGCAAAATCGGCGTCTTCGTCATAGTGTTTCTTCGCTTCGCGGTAGAACTGTTCCAGGTCGGACAGACCCATATCGCTGGCGTTCTCGTTCTGCATTTTTTCCAGATAGGCGATTAACATGCCGAACTGGGTGCCCCAGTCGCCAACGTGGTTAGCGCGGATCACCTTGTGGCCCAGGAACTCCTGGGTACGTGCGGCGGCGTCACCGATAATGGTGGAGCGCAGGTGACCGACGTGCATTTCTTTCGCCACGTTGGGGGCAGAGTAGTCAATAACGATGGTCTGTTGCTTGACCGGCGCAATATCCAGTTTTGGCGCGCTCAGCACGCGATCGGCTTGCTGGGCAACCCATTGGCTGTTCAGGAAAATATTGATAAAGCCGGGGCCGGCGATTTCCACTTTGCTGGCGACGTCGCCGAGGTCAAGCAGTTGCACCACTTTTTCCGCTAACTGGCGCGGCGGCATGCCGAGTTTTTTGGCGACGGACATCACGCCATTGGCCTGATAATCACCGAACTGTGCTTTTGCTGATTGACGGACCTGCGCTTCGCAATCGGCTGGCGCGCCTGCGGCAATCAGCGCCTGGCTGACTTTATCTGAAAGAAGAACCTGAATATTCACCGGGTTACCTTAATGACGAACGAGGGGCCGTATGCCATGCCCCTGCGGGATTCAAAGGTGGTTTTTTTGGCTGCGCGTCAACACGGCGGCCCACCACAAAACAGCCTGTAATTGTAACTGATTTGATGGGTTACGTCAGCAGTTGGCGCGGGAGGATTAGGTGAAAGTCTTGGTTCATTAATGCCCGCCTGCAATGACTTGCGGTGGCAGAGTGAACGGCATACGAGAAAAACATGGATGGGATAAAATGGAATCAGCAGAACTAGTGCTTTTTGTTTCGGCGGCCGGCATCCAGCGTGTTATTGCGACGTGATTTAAAATGACGATATATCGCATAGGCAGCAATAACTACCAATAGCAAAGAAACTATTAAAAGGAACATAAGTGATTATCTCTGACTCAATTTTCACTAAAGTAGCTCAATTGATATTTCCAAGCAATTACCGTACTCGTGTTTAGGAAGATTCTCATGCTTGGTTTATTGCAAAGTCTTTAGTTAACAGCTCGTTACTGTTTGTTTTTGTATGGGGATTCATTTCCAATCGTTTTGCTACGTATGAATTAACTATTTCTTAAGCATTTATGAATGTTGACAGCGCTGAATTATTTGGCTTAATAAGTTAGCAATATCTTCAGTGCTCTGGTCATAAGAAAAAGCTATAAACTTATGCCATAGCCTTTGTCAGGAATTAAAGGCTTAAAAAGCAAAATCCGCAGTGTAATAAAAAACGTGAAAATTATTCTTTCGTGCTTTTTATGTTCAGCGAATAGCCACTTTATCTTGTCGCGATTTTTGAGAGCAAAAAATATTAACTTGCCGCGTCAGCCGGGTGGCTAGCTGCACCCCAGACGTGTAAATTACACCTCCTGAAAACCGCTTCCGCAGTATCGAGGACGTTATGACCACTTTCCCGGCGATGGCCGAACTTAACGATTTAGCGCTGGATTTACCCCGCTTTGAACTGGCGTTGAGCCGGTTTGCCGAAAAGCTGCATTTGGATTTGTCCCAGTTTACGGCGGATCATATCTCGGTGCGTTGCCATCAAAACACCACGGCCGATCGCTGGCGGCAGGGGTTGCTGCAGTGTGGCTCATTGCTGTCAGAGTCGATGATCAATGGTCGTCCTATTTGCTTGTTTGATCTCCAGCAACCGCTCAAGGTCGGGCCATGGTTGATCGACTGCGTGGAGCTGCCTTATCCCGGCGATAAACGCTATCCGCACGAGGGTTGGGAACATGTGGAGCTGGTGCTGAGTGGCGAACCGGCCACCTTGTATGCGCGGGCGTTGAGTCATTTGCCTGATGAAGCGTTGTTGGCACCTGGGATTAAATTGAAACAGAGTTCACCGCAGGGTGAGGGCGAACGTTTGCCTAATCCGACGCTGGCGATCACCGATGGGACTGTGACTATCAAATTTCATCCTTATTCCATCCGGGAAATCGTCGCCAGCGAGCAAGCCTAATTTGGCATCAGCGCCTGGGTCGCCAGCATCATGCGATCCAGCGCCTGACTTAGCAGTTCGCGCCGACAACCGAAATTCAAACGGACGAAATGGCGGTTGCCAAAATCCAGCCCCGGACTTAACCCGACGCCAGCCTGTTCAAAAAAGGCGTGCGGGTTATCGACTGCCAGTTGGCTGCAGTCGATCCAGGCCAGATAAGTGGCTTCGATGGGCTGCAGCAACAGTCCGGGCATGGCATTAATACGCTCGGTCACCAAATCACGGTTGGCGCGCAGATAACTTAACAGCGCGTCCAGCCAGTCTTGGCCATGCTGGTAGGCGGCCTGGGCGGCAACCAGCGCCAGTATGTCCACCTCTGGCACGATGCCGCTGCGAGCACGGGCCAGCTTCTGACGTAACTGCGGGTTGGGAACAATCGCCATCGAGGCGCCAAGACCGGCAATGTTGAAGGTTTTTGACGGCGACATCAGCGTGATACTGCGCTGCGCCGCATCTTCATTCAAGGTGGCAAAGGGGATGTGCTCACAGCCGGGCTCAAGCAGCAGGTCGCAATGAATTTCGTCCGAACAGACTGTCAGCTCATGGGCCAGGGCAAACTCATGGTGTTCCAGTAACTCCTGCCGGCGATAAACCGTACCGCCCGGATTTTGCGGGTTGCACAACAACAGTAGTTTCTCTTTGCCGCTGAGCTGCCCGGTAATGGCGCTGAAATCCAACAGCCAGCGACGGTCGTGCAACGTCAACGGCACCGGCAACTGGGTGCGTCCGGCGAATTTCGCCGCTTTGCGAAACGGGGGATAAATGGGTGACGGTGCCAGGGTGCCTTCTCCTTCGGCGGTAAAGGCGCGCACGCATAAATTAAGACCGCAAACCAGACCGGGCAGGAAAATCAGCCATTCGGGGTTGATTCGCCAGCCGTAACGTTCCAGCATGCGGCGGGTAAAAACCTCAATAAGTTCGGGTGAGGGATGACTGTAGCCGAATACCGCATGGGCTACGCGCTGCTGTAATGCGTCGATGATGGCCGGCGGTGACGGGAAGTCGGTATCAGCGACCCAGAGTGGAATAATGTCGCGGTCGCGATATTTATCCCACTTAACGCTGTCACTGTGACTACGGTCTACCCATTGATCAAAATTGAATGCCATAGTTACTACCCTGTATAGGTTGATAGCTCTTTATCAGCCTAAGAGATAAATCGAAAAATTAACAATTCCCGTCGCAGGTTAGCCGTCATCTGGGGGTGACAATGATAAAACTGGAAGTTTGTTGCTATAGCGTCGATTGCGCGCTGACGGCTGAGCGGGCAGGTGCCGATCGCATAGAATTGTGCGCCAGCCCGAGTGAGGGCGGTTTGACACCCAGCTACGGCTCATTACGCCTGGCGCGCGACAGAGTCAGCGTGCCGGTGCATCCTATTATTCGTCCACGCGGCGGGGATTTTTGCTACGGTGCGGTGGATTTTGATGTGATCAAGCATGATATTGCGCAGATCCGCGATATGGGTTTTGCCGGTGTGGTGGTCGGCATGCTGGATGAAGAAGGGCATATCGACCTGCCACGCATGCGTGAAGTGATGCGCTTGAGTGGCAATATGGCGGTGACCTTTCATCGCGCGTTTGATATGTGCCAGAACCCGATGGTGGCGCTCAGTCAACTAACTCAGTTGGGCGTGGCGCGGATACTGACCTCCGGCCAGCAGCAAAATGCGGAGCTGGGTTTACCCTTGCTGCGTGATCTGCTGCAGGCCAGTCAGGGGCCGGTAATTATGGCCGGTGCCGGCGTGCGCCTGAGCAATCTGCATAAATTTGTCGATATCGGTATTCAGGAGCTGCATAGCTCATCCGGTCATGCGGTGCCTTCGACCATGCGTTATCGCAAAGCCGGCGTGACCATGTGTTCAGACAGTGAGTTTGATGAATTTAGCCATTATTGCGTGGACGGCGAAATGGTCGAAGCCATGAAAAACTCGTTGGCGCTGGTCGATCCGCTGGTGCAAAGTGCCTAAAGCACGTGGCCAAAGCATTTACCGACTGACAACATCATCCCCGTTGAATGTAAATCCAGCGGGGATGATGTTTTGGGCCTTAAGGTTTCCGGGCCACCAGCACGGCGCGCAGCGGGGCGGGGTAGCCTTCGATGGTTTTGCCCGGATCGTTAGGATCGAGGAACTCGGCCAGTGACTCGCTGGTCATCCAGTCGGTGCGGCGTTGCTCTTCGGTGCTGGTCACGCACATGTCGGCGATTTTCACGTCGACGAAACCGCACTTCTCCAGCCAGCACTTCAGCGCTTCGGCAGACGGAATAAAATAGACGTTACGCATTTGCGCATAGCGATCGCCGGGCACCAATACCTGATTGCGGTCGCCTTCGATTACCAGCGTTTCCAACACCAGTTCACCTTCGCTGACCAATTGGTTTTTCAACTGGTAGAGGTGATCCAGCGGCGAGCGGCGGTGATACAACACACCCATCGAAAATACCGTGTCGAAGGCGGCCAGTTCGGGCAGTTGCTCAATGCCGAGCGGCAACAGGTGAGCGCGCTGATCGCCGCCCAGCAGTTTACGCACCGCTTCGAACTGACACAGGAATAACTGCATCGGGTCGATGCCGACCGCCAACTGCGCACCGGCGCCAAGCATGCGCCACAGGTGATAACCGCTGCCGCAACCAACATCAAGAATGGTACGACCGGCCAGCGGTGAAATGTGCGGTAAAACGCGATCCCATTTCCAGTCGGAATGCCATTCGGTATCGATATCGATGCCATACAGCGAGAACGGCCCTTTACGCCACGGCATCATGGTGCGCAGCATTTTTTCGATGCCTTCCAACTGGCCTGGTGACAGAGGGGTGTCCATCTCGGCACGCACGCCGTTCAGCAAATCCAGACGGGTCGGCGTCAGTGCCGGCAGGTGCTCAACCGAATTAAACCACTGTTTGAACTTGCCGTGCAGCGACTCACGCTGCCAGGCGCTAAGCTGCGCGGGCAGGGTATCGAGCCAATGGCTGAGGTTGCCTTTTGCGATGCGTTGATAAAAATCACCAAACTCAATCATGCTGCCGCCCCCGATTTCAGGGCGATCAGTGAACCGAAGTTAAAGCACTGGAACCAGACTTCAGCATGCTCGAAGCCGGCCTGCTTCAAACGCGTCTTGTGGGCGGCTACGGAGTCGGTCAGCATGACGTTTTCCAGCATGCTGCGCTTCTGGCTGATTTCCAGTTCGCTGTAGCCATTGGCGCGTTTAAAATCGTGGTGCATGTTGAACAGCAGCTCGCCGACGTCGGCATCTTCAAAACTGAATTTCTCCGACAGCACCAGTGCGCCGCCCGGACGCAGCCCGCGATAAACCTGTTCCAGCAGGCGCAGGCGGTCGGCCGGCTCCAGGAATTGCAGGGTGAAGTTCAACACCACCATCGAGGCATTTTCGATTTTGATATCGAGAATATCAGCCTCAATTACTTCTACCGGGGTGTCGGCGCGGAAGGCGTCAATATGGCGGCGGCAGCGTTCCACCATCGCCGGGGAATTGTCGACGGCAATGATGTTACAACCCGCCACCTTGATATTCCTTCGCATCGACAGCGTTGCGGCGCCCAGTGAACAGCCGAGGTCATACACCTGGCTGTCGGGCTGAACGAAACGTTCGGCCAGCATGCCAATCATCGAAATGATATTGGAATAGCCGGGAACGGAACGCTGGATCATGTCAGGGAACACTTCAGCGACGCGTTCGTCGAAGGTCCAGTCGCCCAGTTTGGCGATTGGGGCAGAAAAAAGAGTATCGCGGTTTGGCATGGCGGCAAATCAGTTCAGAATTCGAAGGCGCATATGCTAACAGAAAATGGCAAGAAAGAGCAGCGGAAGCAGGCGGCGTAACCGCCTGAGGTGGTGCGGGGATCAATGAAGGCTGAAAATAATATCCCACGGCAGATAGAAAATATTGGCCAGCACCATTAACACCAACGAAAGGTAGGTGGCAGTCATGCCGGAACGACGCCAGCGGACTTCACGATTGCGTAAACCGTAATAATGCACCAAACGGCCGGCCATCAACATCAGGCCACAAATATGGATCATCCATACTTCAGCGCCGTTCATCTCCATGATCACCAGCAAAACGGCGGCGATAGGAATGTATTCTACGGCATTGCCGTGAACGCGGATGGCGGTCTGTAGCTCGTAAAACCCGCCGTCTCCGTAAGCGACACGGTATTGCATCCTTAGCCTAACCACGTCATAAGATAGTTTGAGCAACAACAGTGCGCCGAGCACGACATAAAGCGCGCTTACCATTTTTAACTCCATTCCCTAACCAAAACTGGCAGCCAGCATCATAGCCGCCATTGCATTCACTGTCGCGAGGAAAAATCTGATGTTATTGGTCAGATTAATAGGTCAAAACAGTGCATCCTGCTCGGGCCAGTCTGGTGGGGGCGGTAAATTAGGAATAGCCTGATGCAGTTGCTGCCAGATTTTTTGGGCCTGTTGTGGGGAATCGCCGTTATCCGGCGTATGGATAAACAAGAAGGGTTGATGTTGAGCTTGCCAACTGGGCAGTTTCTGTTGCCAGGCGTCGAACCAGCGCAGGTTATCCTGTAACACATCGCCACCGATAAAACGTACCAATGGATTGTTGGCGGTGACCAGCGCGTGTACCGGCAGTTTGGGTTTTTTCTGCTGTGCATCGCGCACTGCCGCACTGTTGGGGGCGGCGTGATGTACCGGCCGGCTGTCGAGGATCACCCGGTTGATACCGCGCTGATGCAGCCCCTGATTCAGCAGTCTTTCTTCTTCCCCCTTGCCAAAGAATGCCGGGTGGCGGACTTCCACTCCGTAGGTAAACTCTTTTGGCAAGGCGTCAAAAAATTGCCACATTGCCGGTAGCTCCGCCGGGCCGAACGCGGCGGGCAATTGCAGCCACAGTTGACCGATACGTTGATGCACCGGGCTCAGGCACTGGTAAAAGGCTTGTAGATCGGCGTCACAGTTGCGCAGTGCGGCCTGATGACTGATGGTGGCGGGAAATTTGAAACAGAAGCGAAAATCATCGGTGGTCATGTCGCGCCAGCGCTGGACGATTTCCAGTTTCGGTAACGCGTAGAAGGTGGTATTACCTTCCACGCAGTTAAAGTAGCGGCTGTAATCCGCCAAATCGCGCAGCCCGATACGGTTCCAGGCCGGGTGTTGCCACTGTGGGAGTCCGATATACATCAAGCTGGCATCTTCCTTAATTATCCCTGTCAGTCAAACGCGGGCGCAGTATGCGGCGCCCCTACAACTTAACGTTACTCGCCGATGGCGGCAAGAATTTCACGGGTGCTGCGAACGCGCGCCAGACGCGGGAAGATGTTGTTGAAAGCAAACTGGTGCATTTCAGCGTTGGGTGCGCTGCACAGGTCTTCGGCGATCACCAATTCATAGCCGTGTTCCCAGGCGTCACGGGCGGTCGATTCCACGCCGATGTTGGTGGCAATGCCCCCCAGCACGATGGATTTGATGCCGCGGCGACGCAGTTGCAGCTCAAGGTCGGTACCGTAAAATGCGCCCCATTGGCGTTTGGTCACCAGGATATCGCTGTCGCTAACCGCCAGAGACTCGGGGAATTCCCACCAGTTGGCCGGCAACCCGCCTGCAGGCGCTGGGGCGGGTTGATCCACCGGCTGTTTCAGCGCTTCGGCAAAGGTATCTGACCAGCCGACGCGCACCAGGACAACCGGTGCACCCAGCGAACGAAAGTGTGCTGCCAACTGTGCACCATGGGCAACCACGCTCTCGGCGCTGTGTGGTCCACCGGCATAGGGCAGAATGCCGTTTTGCAAATCAATCAAGACCAGGGCCGTGGTTTGAGCATCAAGTTTTAACATGGGAATATCTCGTTACGAGGTGGATAAAATACGCGCAGGTGAGCTGGCGTGCTAAACAGGGGTTGATTCAGGCTACGTGAAAAAAGCGTCACGGGTTAATGGGAAATTTGTTAATCAATGTGTTACTTCGGGCAAAAACACGTCATTTAGTGCTGCAACAAAACCGTGTTCGCACTTATCTGGCGCATGAATTTCCTTTATAATGATCGCCTTTTTTCAACACACTTTACTCCGACGACCTATGCCGATTTATGAATATGCATGTGGTGCTTGCAGCCTTCGGTTAGAGAAACTGCAAAAATTTTCCGATGCGCCGCTGACAGATTGTCCGGCGTGTGGGCAGCCCGCGTTAACCAAGCTGATTTCGTCCACCGGTTTCCAGTTAAAGGGTACGGGTTGGTATGCAACAGACTTCAAACCGGGTAATAAGTAGAGTTCATCAGAAATCATCAGAAAACAGCCGCGTGGCAGGCGCTAAAGCCCGCGCGGCATCGGCTTAAGCCAAAAGGATAGCGTATGCGTACTGAATATTGCGGGCAGTTGAATCTGTCTCACGTGGGCCAGGAAGTCACTTTGTGTGGTTGGGTCAACCGTCGTCGCGATCTGGGCGGCCTGATCTTTATTGATATGCGCGACCGCGAAGGCATCGTGCAGGTGTTTTTCGATCCGGACCAGAAGGCCGCGTTCGATAAGGCGTACGACCTGCGCAATGAATTCTGCATCCAGATCGTCGGCACCGTGCGTGCCCGTCCGGACAGCCAGATCAATAAAGATATGGCCACCGGCGAAGTGGAAGTGTTCGCCCACGCTCTGGAGATCATCAACCGTTCCGAGCCTCTGCCGCTGGACTCCAACCAGGTCAACAGCGAAGAAGCGCGCCTGAAATACCGCTACCTGGATCTGCGTCGTCCGGAAATGGCCGATCGCCTGAAAACCCGCGCCAAAATCACCAGTTTTGTGCGTCGCTTTATGGACAGCCACGGCTTCCTCGATATCGAAACGCCGATGTTGACCAAAGCCACGCCGGAAGGTGCCCGCGACTACCTGGTACCGAGCCGGGTACATAAAGGCAAATTCTATGCGTTACCGCAGTCACCACAGCTGTTCAAACAGTTGCTGATGATGTCCGGTTTCGATCGCTACTATCAAATCGTTAAATGCTTCCGCGACGAAGACCTGCGTGCTGACCGTCAGCCTGAATTTACCCAGATCGACGTGGAAACCTCTTTCATGACCGCCGAACAGGTGCGTGAAGTGATGGAGAAACTGGCGCGTGAACTGTGGCTGGACGTGAAGAACGTAGATCTGGGTGATTTCCCGATCATGACCTTCGAAGAAGCGATGCGCCGTTACGGCTCGGACAAACCGGACCTGCGTAACCCATTGGAACTGGTGGACGTTGCCGATCTGGTCAAAGACGTCGAGTTCAAAGTGTTCTCCGGCCCGGCTAACGATGCCAAAGGCCGCGTAGCCGCGATTTGCGTTCCGGGCGGCGCGCAGCTGACGCGTAAACTGATCGACGAGTACGGCGCTTTCGTTAACATCTATGGTGCCAAAGGCCTGGCCTGGTTGAAGGTCAATGACCGTGCCGCAGGCATGGAAGGCGTACAGAGCCCGATCGCCAAATTCCTCAGCGCAGAAGTGCTGGAAGCGATCCTGGCGCGCACTAACGCGCAGTCAGGCGACATTCTGTTCTTCGGCGCCGACAGCTTCAAAATTGTCACCGATGCGATGGGCGCACTGCGTCTGAAACTGGGCCGCGATCTGGAGCTGACTAAACTGGACAGCTGGGCACCGCTGTGGGTGGTTGACTTCCCAATGTTCGAAGAAGACGGTGAAGGCGGCCTGGCAGCGATGCACCATCCGTTCACTGCTCCACGCGACATGAGCCCGGAAGAGCTGGCTGGCACGCCAACTAACGCTATTGCCAACGCTTACGACATGGTTATCAATGGCTATGAAGTGGGCGGCGGTTCAGTGCGTATTCACCGTAGTGAAATGCAGCAGACGGTGTTCAGCATTCTCGGTATTAACGAGCACGAACAGCGCGAGAAGTTTGGCTTCCTGCTGGACGCGCTGAAGTACGGCACGCCGCCACACGCCGGCCTGGCTTTTGGCCTGGATCGTCTGGTAATGCTGCTGACCGGTACCGACAACATTCGTGACGTCATCGCCTTCCCGAAAACCACCGCAGCGGCCTGTCTGATGACCGAAGCGCCGAGCTTCGCCAACCCGGCGTCGCTGCAGGAGCTGGCGATCTGCGTGGTGAAGAAAGCCTCTGAACAAGAGAGCGAGTGATGAACTACAAGCGACCCGAGTCTATTCTGGTAGTGATTTATGCAAAATCCAGTGGTCGGGTGCTGATGTTACAGCGGCGCGATGATATCGAATTCTGGCAGTCGGTGACCGGCAGCCTGGAGGAAGATGAGTCGCCGCCGCATGCCGCCCGGCGTGAGGTCATGGAAGAAGTCGGCATCGATATCGAAGCAGAGAATCTGCCGTTGTTCGATTGCCAGCGCTGTGTGGAGTTTGAACTCTTTGTCCATTTGCGACATCGCTATGCCCCGGGAACCACGCGCAATAAAGAGCATTGGTTCTGTCTGGCTTTGCCTGAAGAGCGCGATCCGGTGATTACCGAACATCACGCCTACCAGTGGCTTGAGGCGGCGCAGGCCGTGAAGTTGACCAAGTCCTGGAGCAATCAGCAGGCGATTGAAGAGTTTGTGATTAATTCAGTCCAGTAATTTTTTTCGGAGATTTTTTATGGCAGGTCATAGTAAGTGGGCCAACACCAAGCACCGCAAGGCAGCGCAGGATTCCAAGCGCGGTAAAATTTTCACCAAAATTATTCGTGAGCTGGTGACCGCCGCGAAACTGGGCGGTGGCGATCCGGGGGCTAACCCGCGTCTGCGTGCGGCGATCGACAAGGCGCTGTCCAACAACATGACGCGCGATACCCTGAACCGTGCCATCGCGCGCGGCGTGGGCGGTGACGATGATTCCAACATGGAAACCATCATTTATGAAGGCTACGGCCCGGGCGGCACTGCCGTCATGATCGAATGCCTGAGTGATAACCGTAACCGTACCGTGGCCGAAGTGCGTCATGCCTTTACCAAATGTGGCGGTAACCTGGGTACTGATGGCTCCGTGGCTTACCTGTTCACCAAAAAGGGCGTAATCACTTACGCACCGGGCCTGGATGAAGACGTGGTGATGGAAGCGGCGCTGGAAGCCGGTGCTGAAGATATCGTCAGCTACGACGACGGCGTGATCGACGTATTCACCGCCTGGGAAAACCTCGGCGAAGTGAAAGACGCTCTGACCGCAGCCGGTTTCACCGCCGACTCGGCAGAAGTTTCCATGATCCCATCGACCAAGGCCGATATGGATGAGGAAACCGCGCCTAAACTGTTGCGCCTGATCGACATGCTGGAAGACTGTGACGACGTGCAGGAGGTTTACCACAACGGTGAGATCTCCGATGAAGTAGCAGCGACGCTGTAATCGGCTTGAAGTACGGCGCTGCCTGGTGGCAGCGCCTGGCGAAGTTAATGCTTAACGCAAGGTGGGTGTAGGGATGACGATCATTCTCGGTATCGATCCCGGATCGCGCGTCACCGGTTACGGCCTTATTCGCCAGCAGGGACGCCAGTTGACCTATGTGGCCAGCGGCTGTATCCGTACCGTGGTGGATGATATGCCGACGCGTTTGAAGCTGATTTATGCGGGCGTCAGCGAAATCATCACCCAGTTTAAACCGGACTTTTTTGCCATCGAACAGGTATTTATGGCGAAAAACCCGGATTCGGCGCTCAAACTCGGGCAGGCGCGCGGTGTGGCCATTGTCGCCGCCGTGAACCAGGATTTGGAAGTGTTTGAGTATGCGGCACGCCAGGTGAAACAAACGGTGGTCGGTACCGGTGCGGCAGAAAAAGCGCAGGTGCAGCATATGGTGCGCTCCTTGCTGAAGCTGTCGGCCAACCCTCAGGCTGATGCCGCCGATGCGCTGGCCATCGCCATTACTCACTGCCATCTCAGCCAGAACGTGCTGCGGATGAGTGAAGGGCGCTTGAACCTGGCGCGTGGGCGTTTAAAGTAGCGCTTGATCGGTGATATAACAGGCTCCAGATAAAGTTTGTTATTAGGGAGAGCGTGCCGAAGGGGTCGTAGCGGCTTGTCCGCCGGAGCGCCCCTCGGTGCGCTAGGCCCGGGTATCTCGGGCTTGAAGGCCACTTTGTTATTAAACTTAGGCTGGATATTCATCCAGCCTTTTTTATGTTATAAGCTTTACCAGCACGGCATGACAGCAGGTCATGCTCATGAATTCTGCAGGAGGGTAAATGATAGGTCGTCTCAGAGGTTATATTCTGGAAAAGCAGCCGCCGCTGGTGTTACTGGAGGCAAACGGTGTGGGCTATGAAGTGCATATGCCGATGACCTGCTTTTATGAGCTGCCGGAACTGGGGCAAGAGGCTATCGTGTTTACCCAATTCGTGGTGCGCGAAGATGCACAGCTGCTGTACGGCTTTAATGATAAGCAAGAGCGTGCGCTGTTCCGCGAATTGATCAAAGTCAACGGCGTGGGGCCAAAGCTGGCGCTGGCCATTTTGTCCGGCATGTCCGCGCAACAGTTCGTCAGCGCGGTAGAGCGTGAAGAGATCACTTCATTGGTGAAATTGCCGGGCGTAGGCAAGAAAACCGCTGAGCGCCTGGTGGTGGAAATGAAAGACCGCTTCAAAGGGCTTAATGGCGATCTGTTCAATAACAGCAGTGAAATCACGCTGCCAACCGCAGCGCAAGCCGCCGAGTTGGACGCGGAAGCCGAGGCAGCATCTGCACTGGTGGCATTGGGATACAAACCGCAGGAAGCCAGCCGTATGGTCAGCAAAATCGCCAAGCCTGGCGCCGATTGCGAAACCCTGATCCGCGACGCGTTGCGCGCCGCGCTGTAAGCGCCGATAAGGGATAGAGAATGATTGAAGCCGATCGCCTTATTTCTGCCGAACCGCTCAATGAAGAAGAAATTCTTGATCGCGCCATCCGGCCGAAGCTGCTGACGGAGTACGTCGGTCAGCCACATGTCCGCGAGCAGATGGAAATCTTTATTCAGGCGGCCAAGCAACGTGGCGACGCGCTGGACCACCTGCTGATTTTCGGTCCGCCGGGGCTGGGTAAAACCACGCTGGCCAACATCGTTGCCAATGAAATGGGCGTTAACCTGCGTACCACTTCCGGGCCGGTATTGGAGAAGGCGGGCGATCTGGCGGCGATGCTGACCAACCTCGAGCCACATGACGTGCTGTTCATCGATGAAATCCACCGCCTCTCTCCGGTAGTAGAAGAAGTGCTGTATCCGGCGATGGAAGATTACCAACTGGATATCATGATCGGCGAAGGCCCGGCCGCTCGCTCGATCAAACTCGATTTGCCGCCGTTCACGCTGGTGGGCGCAACCACCCGTGCCGGTTCACTGACGTCGCCATTGCGTGACCGCTTCGGTATTGTGCAGCGCCTGGAGTTTTATCAGGTCGCCGATTTGCAACATATCGTTTCACGCAGCGCTAATTGCCTGGGGCTGGATCTGTCGGAAGAGGGCGCCCATCAGGTAGCTCGTCGTGCGCGCGGCACACCGCGTATTGCCAACCGTTTACTGCGCCGGGTGCGTGACTTTGCCGAAGTTCGCGCCAATGGCGTCATCAATGGCGAAGTGGCGATGCAGGCGCTGGATATGTTGAACGTCGACGCCGAAGGCTTCGACTATATGGACCGCAAGCTGTTGCTGGCGATTATCGACAAGTTCACCGGCGGGCCAGTGGGCCTGGATAACCTGGCGGCGGCGATTGGTGAGGAGCGGGAAACTATCGAAGACGTTATCGAACCCTTCCTGATCCAGCAAGGTTTTATCCAGCGCACACCGCGTGGGCGCATGGCGACCAATCATGCCTATAAGCACTTTGGCATGGTGCGCGAAGAGTAAGAGAACGCTGTGCATTAAAAAGGGCCGCAATTGAATTAATTGCGGCCCTTTTGACATCGGTAGCTGCCGGGGGTCAGGCTTGCTGCTTCTTGGACAAGCTTAAAACAAACAGCACCGCGGCGCTCAAGACGACCGACGGACCGGCCGGGGTGTCGTAGAAGGCCGAAAAGGTCAGCCCGCCGGTTACGGCAAGTATGCCCACCAGCACCGCGTATCCGGCCATTTGCTCCGGCGTGCGAGCGAAGCGGCGTGCAGTCGCCGCAGGAACAATCAACAGTGAAGTGATGATCAGCGCACCGACGAACTTCATCGCCAGGCCGATGGTCAGGGCCGTCACCAGCATCAACACGGTGCGCGCACGCACCAGATTAACACCGTCGACATGTGCCAGTTCCGGGCTGACGGTCATCGAAAGCAGGTTGCGCCACTGCCACCACAGGATCAGCAGCACGACGGTTACGCCAATGCCAATCATCCAGATATCGGTGAGGGTGACCGACAGCAGATCGCCAAACAGGTAGGCCATCAGATCGACCCGCACGTTCGACATCAGCGCCACCACGACCAGCCCCAGTGAGAGTGCGCTGTGCGCCATAATCCCGAGTAGGGTATCAACGGAAAGCTGCGGGCGACGCTCCAGCCACACCAACACCAGAGCCAACACCAGCGTCACGGCAATCACCGCATAGAAGGGATTGATGTCCAGCAGCAGACCGAAAGCCACGCCAAGCAACGAGGCATGCGCCAGGGTATCGCCGAAATAGGACATCCGTCGCCAGACCACAAATGAGCCAAGCGGACCGGCGGCGCAGGCCAACAGGACGCCGGCCAGCCAGCCGGGTAATAACAGTTCGATCATGCCTCACGGCCCCCGGTTTTCTTCAACACAATTCGTCCTTGCAGGTCGTGACGGTGGTTATGGTGGTGGCGATAGACCGCCAGTTGTTCCGCACCGCGGTTGCCGAACATGGCGATAAATTCAGGATGCATCGAAACCACCTCCGGCGCGCCGGAACAGCAGATGTGTTGGTTGAGGCACAGCACTTCGTCGGTTTTCGCCATCACCAGGTGCAGGTCATGGGACACCATCAATACCGCGCAGCCCAACTCTTTACGCAGTTGGTCGATCAGATCGTACAGCGCCAGTTGGCCGTTAACATCAACCCCCTGGGTCGGCTCATCCAGCACCAGTAGTTGTGGCTTGTTCAGCAGCGCCCGAGCCAGCAATACGCGCTGGTTTTCACCGCCTGAGAGTTTTTGCATGGGTTGATCGAGCAGGTGGGCCGCCTGCACACGCTTAAGCGCTGGCAGAATATCGGCCTTTTTGACGCCGGGCTTCAGGCGCATAAAGCGGCTGACGGTCAGCGGCAGGGTGGCATCGAGGTGCAATTTTTGCGGCACATAGCCAATGCGCAGGCCAGGCTCGCGTTCGAGCTTTCCCTCGGTGGGCGCAATCAGCCCCAGCACCACTCGCACCAGCGTAGATTTGCCCGCGCCATTTGGGCCTAGCAGCGTCAGAATACGGCCCGGCTGCAGGCTGAGCGAAATATTCGACAGCACCTTGCGGTTACCAAAGGAGACGGAGATATTTTTTAGCGTTGTCAGTGTGGACATCTCATGATTACATTTTGCAGAACTAACCGAATGTTATAATATCACGCCTCGCTGATGAAAACGACGGGATTACTGATAATGGCACAGAAAAATAAATGGCTGCAGCGTACGTTGCTGGCCAGCGCATTGATGATGGCCGGGCCGCTGAGCAGCGCGTCTGCGGCGGTGGTAACTTCTATACGGCCGGTGGGTTTTATCGCTGCGGCAATAGCCGACGGCGTAACGCCGACCGAAGTGCTGTTGCCGGATGGCGCATCACCGCACGATTTCGCGCTGCGGCCTTCCGATATCCAGCGCCTGCGTGCCGCCGATCTGGTGGTATGGGTGGGGCCGGATATGGAAGCCTTTCTGGCCAAACCCTTAATCTCCATATCGGCTAACCGCCAGGTTGCCATCAGTGAATTGAGTGGGGTCAAACCGCTGCTGATGAAGGGTGAAGACGACGATCACGACCATGAACACGACCATGATCATGCAGCAGATACGCATAATAATGCTGGAAGTGACGAAGGGGATGGGCACCATCACGGCGAATATAATATGCACGTTTGGCTGTCCCCGGAAGTGGCAAAAGTGACCGCGATCGCGATTCACGACAGGTTATTGGAACTTATGCCGCAAAATAAAGACAAATTAGACGCAAACCTGCGCCAGTTCGAGAATCTGCTGACGCAAACTGACAAAAATGTTGGTAACATGCTTAAGCCTGTGCAAGGCAAGGGATATTATGTTTTTCATGATGCTTACGGCTACTTTGAGAAACATTTCGGTTTGAGCCCGCTGGGCCATTTTACCGTTAATCCCGAAATCCAGCCTGGGGCACAGCGCTTACACCAAATTCGAACACAGTTGGTTGAGCAGAAAGCAGTATGCGTTTTTGCTGAGCCACAATTCAGGCCGGCCGTAATCAATGCGGTTGCCAAGGGGACCAAAGTGCGTTCTGGAACGCTGGATCCGCTGGGCACCGGCATCGCACTGGGGAAAGACAGCTACGGGAACTTCCTGACTCAGCTGTCAAACCAGTACGTGAGCTGCCTGAAGTAAAGATTATGAGGATAAAATCGAGTGCAGCAGATAGTCAAAACTATCGCTCTGGCGTATAACAACCTG
This sequence comes from Serratia sp. BIGb0163, assembly GCF_024809935.1. NCBI lineage: Bacteria > Pseudomonadati > Pseudomonadota > Gammaproteobacteria > Enterobacterales > Yersiniaceae > Serratia > Serratia sp. BIGb0163. The sequence goes on along the minus strand of NZ_JANUDZ010000001.1, from coordinate 1,749,948 downwards.
CCACGGCCCCACCGCGTCATGCTGGGGTCGTTGACAGTGGTTACATTGGCCGTTGCCGTCTGGCGGCCTTTTGTTTATCACCCAGAACATAACCCCATCGTTAAGAGTATCGAATTAGAATCCAGCCAGTTACGATCCTTGCTGCCAGAAGCCAGTGAGCCGATCGATCTTGACCAAGCCACCCCCGATGATGACATCCCACAGGATGAGCTGGACCAGAAGGTCGCCGGCGAGGATGGAGTGCATGAATATGTCGTTTCCACGGGTGACACCCTCGGCAGTATCCTGACCCAATATGGCATCGATATGTCGGACGTCACGCTGTTGGCATCGCAGAACCGCGATCTGCGTAATCTGAAAATTGGCCAACAGCTGTCATGGACAGTGAACGATGCCGGCGATCTGCAGCGTTTGACCTGGGAAGTGTCCCGCCGCGAGACCCGTACTTACGATCGTACGGGCAACAGCTTCAAAGAAAGTCAGGAATCTCAACAGGGTGAATGGCGTAATAATGTGATCAGCGGCCGACTCAACGGCAGCTTTGTCACCAGCGCCGCTAACGCCGGCCTGAGCCGTGCCGAAATCAATGCGGTGATCAAGGCGCTGCAGTGGCAGTTGGATTTCCGCAAACTGCGCAAGGGCGATCAATTCTCGGTATTGATGTCCCGCGAACACTTTGATGGCAAGAGTGCGCAGAGCCAGTTGCTGGGTGTGCGCATGCGCACCGGCGGTAAGGACTACTACGCTATTCGTGCCGAAGACGGTAAATTCTACGATCGTCAAGGTTCTGGTCTGGCGAAAGGCTTTATGCGTTTCCCGACCATGAAGCAATTCCGCATTTCCTCAAACTTCAACCCACGCCGGGTTAACCCGGTCACCGGGCGCATTGCGCCGCATAAAGGCGTCGACTTCGCGATGCCGGTTGGCACCCCGGTGCTGGCCGTAGGTGACGGTGAAGTACTTATCGCCAAACGCAGTGGCGCTGCGGGTAACTATGTGGCCATTCGTCATGGTCGCCAGTACACCACGCGTTATATGCATCTGAAAAAACTGTTGGTTAAGCCAGGTCAGAAAGTGAAACGTGGTGATCGTATTGCGTTGTCCGGTAATACCGGCCGCTCTACCGGCCCACATCTGCACTTTGAAATGTGGACCAACCAACAGGCCGTGAACCCGTTGACGGCGAAACTGCCGCGCTCTGAAGGATTGACCGGTAAAGATCGCAGTGATTATCTGGCGCAGGTGAAGGAAGTCACCCCGCAGCTGCAGTTGGATTAATCCCTTGTTTGGGCGCTACGCGCCAGTGATACCATCGGCCTGATTTCGGGCCGATGTTGTTTTATATTGGCGCTTCGCCGTGGTTAATTGCAAAATCAATCTTTGCAATTATGATTAGCCGAACCGCTAAGTTAAGAGCTTGTGCATGCAAAACGAAAAAAAATCTAACTCAGAGTTCATCCCGCAATTTCAGAAAGCCTTTTACCACCCGCGCTACTGGGGCGTTTGGCTGGGAACCGGGCTGATGGCCGGTATTTCATTAGTGCCTGCGCGCTTGCGCGATCCGGTGCTGGGTGCCGTTGGCAAACTGGCCGGCAAGGTGGCTAAAGGCGCCCGACGTCGTGCGCGCATCAACCTGCTGTATTGTTTGCCGGAAGTGCCGGAAAACGAGCGTGAGCACATCATTGATGAGATGTTTGCCACCGCGCCGCAGTCGATGATCCTGATGGCCGAACTGGCCTGTACCAAACCGGAAAAAGTGTTGAAGCGTGTTCGCTGGCACGGGGAAGAGGTGCTGGATAAAATCCGTGAAGAAGGCCGTAACGTGATTTTTCTGGTACCACATGGCTGGGCGGTGGATGTTCCGGCGATGTTAATGGCGGCTCGCGGTCAGCCGATGGCGGCGATGTTCCACAACCAGAGCAACCCGTTGGTCGACTACCTGTGGAATACGGTGCGCCGTAAATTTGGTGGACGGATGCATGCGCGCAATGACGGCATCAAGCCTTTTATCAGCTCAGTGCGCCAGGGCTATTGGGGCTATTATCTGCCCGATCAGGATCACGGTGCCGAACACAGTGAGTTCGTCGACTTCTTCGCTACCTATAAGGCGACGCTGCCGGCAGTGGGCCGTCTGATGAAAGTCTGCCGTGCGGCCATTGTGCCTTTGTTCCCGGTGTATGACGGCAAAACCAGTATGCTGGATGTTTATATTCGTCCGCCGATGGACGATTTGGCCACCGCCGATGACCACACTATTGCGCGTCGGATGAATGAAGAGGTGGAGAATCTGGTAGGGCCGAACCCGGAACAGTACACCTGGATCCTCAAACTGTTGAAAACGCGTAAAGAAGGTGAGATTGAACCTTATTCGCGCGATGATCTCTATCGCTAAAAGTCATATTTGCTTAATGCCAAAGGTCAGTCATCTCAGGTGATTGGCCTTTTTCGTATGGTGCTTAAAAATGCAATAGGTGGCGCTCCATTTGCCGTAACGGCGACTGGAGATGAGTTTCTCAGGGGGAAGGGGGAGCGTAAAAAAATGCCGACCGCGTTAACGGCCGGCAGCAGTATATTTTACTCGACGCGCAGGATACGGCTGGTATTGGTGGTACCCACGGTTTCCATCACGTCGCCCTGGGTGACGATTACCAGATCGCCGGAGACCAGGAAGCCTTTATCACGCAGGCGGTTAACCGCGTCATTGGCCGCGATAACGCCGTCATTATGGCTGTCGAAGTACACTGGCGTAACGCCGCGGTACAGCGCAGTCAGGTTCAACGTGTGCTCATGGCGTGACATGGCGAAGATCGGCAGACCGGAACTGATACGTGACATCATCAGCGCGGTGCGGCCTGACTCGGTCATGGCGATCAGTGCGGTAACCCCTTTCAGATGGTTAGCCGCGTACATTGAAGACATGGCAATGGCTTCTTCAATGTTGTCGAACTGCACGTCCAGACGGTGTTTGGAGACGTTGATGCTTGGGATTTTCTCTGCACCCAGACAAACACGCGCCATAGCCGCCACGGTTTCTGCCGGGTACTGGCCTGCCGCAGTTTCAGCAGACAGCATCACGGCGTCGGTACCATCCAGCACGGCGTTCGCCACGTCCATGACTTCGGCACGGGTAGGCATCGGGTTGGTGATCATCGACTCCATCATCTGGGTCGCGGTAATGACGGCGCGGTTGAGCGTACGGGCACGGCGGATCAGTTTTTTCTGGATGCCGACCAGTTCCGGATCGCCGATTTCGACGCCCAGGTCGCCACGGGCTACCATCACGACGTCGGAGGCCAGGATGATGTCATCCATGGCTTCGTCACTGCAAACGGCTTCGGCACGTTCAACCTTGGACACGATCTTGGCGTTGCAGCCTGCATCGCGCGCCAGTCGACGTGCGTAGTTCAAATCTTCGCCGGTACGCGGGAAGGAAACCGCCAGGTAGTCGACGCCGATTTTAGCCGCGGTAACGATATCGGCCTTGTCTTTCTCGGTCAGGGCTTCAGCGGACAGGCCGCCACCCAGTTTGTTGATGCCTTTGTTGTTGGACAGTGGGCCGCCAACGGTGACTTCGGTAAACACTTTCATGCCCTGAACTTCGAGCACTTTCAGCTGTACGCGGCCGTCATCGAGCAGCAGTACGTCGCCGGGTACCACGTCGGCAGGCAGGCCTTTATAGTCGATACCGACTTTTTCTTTATCGCCTTCGCCCTTGGACATGTTGGCATCAAGCAGGAATTTATCACCGATGTTAAGGAAGATTTTGCCTTCCTTAAAGGTGGAAACACGAATTTTCGGCCCTTGCAGGTCACCCAGAATAGCGACGTGGCGTCCCAACTTGGCAGCAATTTCGCGCACTTTGTCAGCGCGGATCTGGTGGTCTTCTGCGGTGCCGTGGGAAAAGTTAAGCCGAACTACGTTAGCGCCGGCGGCAATGATCTTTTCCAGATTATTGTCGCGGTCTGTAGCCGGACCCAGGGTGGTAACAATTTTGGTTCTTCTGAGCCGTCTGGACATGTATTACTCCGTTGACTGGTGAAGCAAATTATTGGTGTTGCGATAACGTCGGATAACGAAACCAGGAGTGAAATGTCATTTTACTACACTGATATTTCACCCGGGTTACCCGCATGAGCGTATTACAGGGTACTGCCTCTAATGCTGCCGTCCAGATGACTTTGAACGACAGTTTTTTTCACATAGGTTACGAGTCGAAACTGTTGGGGATAACCACACCCTTATCAAAGCGCGATTCTTTCAACGCTTCCTTGACCCGCTTCAAGTTATCTCTGAATTTGGCCCCTCTACGCAAGGTAAATCCGGTGGCCAGCACGTCGATGAGCGTTAATTGCGCAATTCGCGATACCATCGGCATATAAACGTCGGTATCTTCCGGAACATCGAGCAATAATGCCAGCGTGGCTTCATGAGCCAGTGGGGTATCGCGCGAGGTAATGGCTATTACCGTGGCATCGTTTTCACGTGCCAGTTGCGCCATTTCCACCAGGTTCTTGGTGCGGCCGGTATGGGAGATGAGTACTACCACATCCCCCTCGCTGGAATTCATGCATCCCATGCGCTGCATGACGATGTCATCGAAATAGACCACCGGAATATTGAAGCGGAAAAATTTGTTCATCGCGTCGTGGGCCACTGCCGCCGAGGCACCCAAACCGAAGAAAGAGATTTTTTTTGCCTGGGTAAGCAAGTCAACCGCACGATTGATTGCTGCAATATCCAAATTTGCCTTTACTGTATCAAGGCTGGCCATGACGGATTCGAAAATTTTACCGGTATAGGAAGCAACGCTGTCATCTTCCTCCACGTTACGGTTTACGTAAGGGGTGCCGTTGGCCAGGCTTTGGGCAAGATGCAGTTTAAAATCGGGAAAACCCTTGGTATCGAGACGGCGACAAAAGCGGTTGACGGTGGGCTCGCTAACGTCCGCCATCCTGGCCAGCGTCGCGATACTTGAGTGAATGGCGGTCTGCGGGGAGGCGAGGATCACCTCGGCGACTTTCCGTTCAGATTTGCTCAGCAGCTCCAGATGGCTCTGGATTTTTTCCAGCGTATTCATATAACGAGAGTCACTCATGGGTTTTGTCGATTTCAATCAAAGGAGAAATCAATGCCGGTTTAGTGAAAATATACTACGTGCTGGTAACCGTTGGCAGTGTCGACAGAGGGTATGCAGAGTTTTTTCATCAGAACATGACCTGTGTCTAACTTTCATAATGGTAAAAGAGCGTCAAAAAAGACAGAAAATTACAGTTTTTAGTTCAGTCAGCGGCATTTACTGCCGATAGCGCTTAACACTGCAATTTTTGGGGCTTTTTTTCTACTTTTGATCCGGGTTTACTGGCTGTAGTTAAAGAGAGTACATTAGTAATGTAAGAAAATTACAAATATCCTGCAACGAGGAGATGAACATGGCGGTAACCTCTACAGCCCAGGCGTGTGACCTGGTTATTTTCGGCGCGAAAGGCGATTTGGCGCGTCGTAAGCTGTTGCCTTCCCTGTACCAGTTAGAGAAAGCCGGTCATATCCACCCGGATACCCGTATTATCGGCGTCGGCCGTGCCGAGTGGGATAAAGATGCCTATATCAAGGTGGTCAAGGAAGCGCTTGGCACCTTTATGAAAGAAAAACTCGATGACGAACTTTGGGCCACGCTGAGTGCGCGCCTGGACTTCTGCAACCTGGATGTGAACGACAGCAAAAATTTTGCCAAATTGGGCAAAATGCTGGATCAGAAACATCGCACCACCATCAACTATTTTGCCATGCCGCCCAGCACTTTCGGCGCGATCTGCAAAGGGTTGGGTGAGGCCAAGCTGAACCACGAGCCGGCACGCGTCGTGATGGAAAAACCACTAGGCACCGATCTGGCCTCTTCGCGCGTGATCAACGATCAGGTGGCTGAGTATTTCAACGAGTCTCAGGTTTACCGTATTGACCACTATCTTGGCAAAGAGACGGTGTTGAACCTGCTGGCACTGCGTTTTGCCAACTCACTGTTTGCCTCCAACTGGGACAATCGTACCATCGACTCGGTGCAAATTACCGTAGCGGAAGAGGTGGGTATTGAAGGTCGTTGGGGTTACTTTGACCAGGCCGGCCAGATGCGCGACATGATCCAGAACCACCTGTTGCAAATTCTGACCATGATTGCCATGTCACCTCCGGCGGATCTGACCACTGACCGTATTCGCGATGAGAAAGTGAAGGTGCTGCGCTCACTGCGTCGTATCAATCAGACCAATGTGCGCGAAACCACGGTGCGTGGCCAATATACTGCCGGTTTTGTGCAGGGCAAAAAGGTCCCTGGTTACCTGGAAGAGGAAGGGGCGAACAAAAGCAGCAACACCGAAACCTTCGTCTCTATCCGCGTTGATATCGACAACTGGCAGTGGGCCGGCGTGCCGTTTTACCTGCGAACCGGTAAGCGCTTGCCGACCAAGTGCTCTGAAGTGGTGGTCTACTTCAAGAACCCACCGCTGAACCTGTTCAGCGATTCTTACCAGCAACTGCCGCAGAACAAATTGACCATTCGTCTGCAACCGGATGAAGGCATCGAGATCCAGGTATTGAACAAGGTCCCTGGCCTGGATCACAAACACCGCCTGCAAACCACCAAGCTGGATCTGAGTTTCTCAGAGACCTTCAACCAGGAGCACGTGGCAGACGCCTACGAGCGCCTGCTGCTGGAGACCATGCGTGGTATCCAGGCGCTGTTTGTGCGCCGTGACGAAGTGGAAGAAGCCTGGAAGTGGGTTGACTCCATCATGGACGCCTGGAAAGCGGATAACGAAGCGCCGAAGCCGTATCAGTCCGGTACCTGGGGCCCGGTAGCCTCGGTGGCGATGATCACCCGCGATGGCCGTTCCTGGAACGAGTTCGAATAACGACCCGGCCGGCAGTTTATCTGCCGGCATTTTTTTGCCTGCACGACCGGGGCGCAACATCACTTGGGGTACGGCCGGACGCCCGCGAGACTCCGTGGGCCCCTGTGGCAGGGGCGTGCCATTGATAACCCGTAAGTAATGGAGAAGTAACGATGAAAAACTGGAAAACCAGCGCAGAACAGATCCTGACCGCCGGTCCGGTAGTTCCGGTGATTGTGATTAATAAGCTGGAACATGCGGTGCCGCTGGCCAGGGCGCTGGTCGCCGGTGGCGTGCGCGTATTGGAAGTCACTTTGCGCACTGCCTGCGCGATGGACGCGATCCGCGCTATCGCGGCAGAGGTGCCGGAGGCGATTATCGGTGCCGGTACTGTGCTTAACCCGCAGCAGTTGCAGGCGGTGACCGAAGCCGGTGCGCAATTCGCTATCAGTCCGGGCCTGACGGAGGCGCTGCTGAAAGCCGCTACCGCAGGCAGCATTCCATTGATTCCGGGTATCAGCACCGTTTCAGAACTGATGCTGGGCCTGGATCACGGTCTGCGTGAGTTCAAGTTCTTCCCGGCTGAAGCCAACGGTGGCGTTAAGGCGTTACAGGCGATCGGCGGCCCATTCCCGCAGGTACGTTTCTGCCCGACCGGTGGCATTACACCAGGCAACTACCGTGATTACCTGGCGCTGAAAAGCGTACTGTGTATCGGTGGTTCCTGGTTGGTACCGGCCGACGCGTTGGAAAATGGCGACTACGCACGCATCACTGAACTGGCTCGTACCGCAGTGAGTGGCGCCACGGCGTAACCCGCGCCGGGCCTGGGTTTGGCGATTATTTGCCCGAACCAACCTAAACCAAGGTTCAACAGAATGTTGAACCTTTTTTTTATTTTTAAATTCCTTAACTTTCTTATTTATAGACTATTTTTTTATAGTTTTTGTGAAAATGGCGGTTTGCTTTATGATTATTGCTATGGTACAACTATTGCAGTTAAAATTTTACTTGATGAGGATATTGGGCAAATCGCACTCCGTGTAACAAGATTATGTGCGGCTGAGAATAGAGAATACTTATGATGACAACTAATGGAATTACCCTCAGAACCTCTACTTGCCAGCTTTTCCTGTCTGCCATCCTTGCCAGTGAGCATCACTGGTGCAGCGAGCTATAGCGTCTTTCTCCCTTAACCGGTGCTGGTGACAGGCTCAGTCCTTCGTCATTTCGCGTAGCCGGGCAAACATTTTTATTACGTTTGGGTCAGTTTATCCCCAGGGATCTCTGCGTCTTCAGCGCCTGTTTGCGCCTGTCTGACGAGATAAATCGGGATAAATATGCCTTAGCGTGCCTTATTCGCCGTTTGGGAGAGAAATCATGATTTATTGGATCTTTTTAGGTTTGGCCATAGCGACCGAAATTATCGGTACCCTGTCAATGAAATACGCCAGCATTAGCGGCGGTATGACCGGCCATATAGTGATGTATGTAATGATCACCGCATCGTATGTGATGCTGTCGATGGCGGTAAAACGGGTTGCTCTGGGCGTCGCTTATGCCCTGTGGGAAGGTATCGGTATCCTGTTTATTACCCTGTTTAGCGTGCTGTGGTTTGACGAACCGATCTCGGCGTTGAAGGTGCTGGGTCTGGTGACGTTGATTGTCGGCATCATGCTGGTGAAGTCCGGCACCCGCAAACAACGAAAACAGGTAACGCCGCGAGGTGACAACCATGCAACAGCTTGAGTTGTACCACATTGCTTTTCTGGGATTGGCGATCGTACTGGAGATTATCGCCAACATTTTCCTGAAGATGTCGGACGGTTTCCGTAAAGTTTGGTTGGGCCTGCTGTCTCTGCTGTCGGTACTGGGGGCGTTCAGTGCGCTGGCGCAGGCGGTGAAGGGGATTGATCTTTCGGTTGCCTATGCGCTGTGGGGCGGTTTCGGTATCGCCGCGACAATCGCTGCCGGCTGGATCCTGTTTGGTCAACGGTTAAATGCCAAGGGCTGGATTGGTCTGGTGTTGTTACTGGCGGGGATGGTGATCATCAAACTGGCTTAATCAGCAGCAAACACGACAAAATAAAACCGCAGGCGTTATCGTCTGCGGTTTTTTTGCTTTACAGCGCGGCAATGATTTTGATTTCAACCTTGTATTTCGGGTTCATCAATTTTGCCTGCACGGTGCAACGCACTGGGGCACTACCGGCAACCACCCAGGCATCCCAGGCGGCATTCATCCCGGCAAAGTCAGCGCCGTCGGCCAGAAAAATGGTGGCGTCCAGCACCCGGCTTTTGTCGGAACCCACACGGGCCAGGATCACGTCAATCGCCGCCAGGGCGTTAGCGGTCTGTGCGGTAGCGTCATCATCCAGATTTTCCGGCACGCTGGTGTAATAAACGGTGTCGTTGTGAACCACGGCTTCAGACCAGCGATCGGCGGGATCAATTCTTTCAATATTCATTCGGTTATCTCCATATCATAGTCGCGTGTAGGGTATCACAGCCATCGGCAGAAATACTCGACGTTAAAGTCGGTGGTAGCCGCGCGGCAGGATTGGCATAATCAACGCTGAATAATACCGGCAGAGAGATAGCGTGACAGACGATTTCGCAACAGACGGCGCCCTGGCGCAGGCAATCAAGGGTTTCAAACCGCGTGAAGCACAGCGGCAGATGGCGGAAGCGGTCACCGAAGCCATTAACTTCAAGCAGGAGTTGGTGGTTGAAGCGGGCACCGGCACCGGTAAAACCTTCGCCTACCTGGCACCGGCACTGCGGGCCGATCGCAAAGTGATTATTTCCACCGGTTCAAAAGCGCTGCAGGACCAGCTTTATGCACGGGATCTGCCCACCGTTGCCAAGGCGCTGAACTACAAAGGCAAGATGGCGCTGTTGAAGGGGCGATCCAACTACCTGTGTCTGGAGCGTCTGGAGCAGCAGTCGATGGCCGGTGGCGAACTGGCCGGACAGGCGCTGATCGATCTGGTCCATCTGCGCAAATGGTCATCAATGACCAAAGAGGGTGACATCAGCAGCTGCAGCGACGTGGCGGAAGACAGCTTCGTCTGGCCGCTGGTGACCAGTACCAACGATAACTGCCTGGGCAGCGACTGTCCGTTGTATAAAGATTGCTTTGTGGTCAAGGCGCGTCGCCGTGCCATGGATGCGGACGTGGTGGTAGTGAACCACCATCTGTTCCTGGCGGACATGGTGGTGAAAGAGGGCGGCTTTGCCGAACTGATCCCCGAGGCCGATGTGATGATTTTCGATGAAGCGCATCAGATCCCTGACATCGCCAGCCAGTATTTTGGCAAACAGCTAACCAGCCGCCAACTGCTGGACTTGGCCAAAGACATTTCCATTGCTTACCGCACCGAAGTGCGTGACGCGGCGCAGCTGCAAAAAAGTGCCGACCGTCTTAGCCAAAGTACGCAGGATTTCCGCTTAATGCTGGGAGAGCCAGGCTTTCGCGGTAACCTGCGCGAGGTACTAAGCCAACCTAATGTGCAGCGCGCCTTGCTGTTGCTCGATGATGCGCTCGAACTCTGCTACGACGTAGTCAAACTGTCCCTCGGTCGTTCAGCCTTGCTGGATGCCGCCTTCGAACGCGCCACGCTGTATCGTGCGCGCCTCAAACGTTTGAAAGAGGTGACGGAACCCGGTTTCAGCTACTGGTACGAGTGCAACTCACGCCATTTTATTTTGGCGCTGACGCCATTGACGGTCGCCGATCGTTTCCGCGAGCTGCTCGATGAAAAACCGGGCAGTTGGATTTTCACCTCGGCAACGTTATCGGTTAATGAGCAAATGGGGCATTTTACCGATCGTCTGGGCCTGAATAAGGCCAAAACCCTGCTGTTGGCCAGCCCGTTCGACTATGCGAAACAGGCATTGCTGTGCGTGCCGCGCTTTTTGCCATCACCGAACCAGCCGGGTGGGGCACGGCAATTGGCGCGTATGCTGCGGCCGTTGATTGAGGCCAATAACGGCCGCTGTTTCTTCCTCTGTACCTCGCACCAGATGATGCGTGAACTGGCGGAAGAGTTCCGTGCAACCATGACCTTGCCGGTGCTGTTGCAGGGGGAAACCAGTAAGGGCCAACTGTTGGCGCAATTTGTTGAGTCCGGTAATGCGCTGCTGGTGGCGACCAGCAGTTTCTGGGAAGGAGTCGACGTGCGCGGCGATGCTTTGTCGTGCGTGATTATCGACAAGCTGCCGTTTACCTCGCCCGACGATCCCTTGTTGAAAGCGAGGATTGAAGATTGTCGACTGCGCGGTGGCGATCCTTTTAACGATGTGCAATTGCCGGATGCGGTCATCACTCTGAAACAGGGCGTTGGGCGCTTGATCCGCGATACCGACGACCGTGGCGTGTTGGTGATCTGCGATAACCGCCTGGTGATGCGGCCGTATGGAGAAGTGTTCCTCAACAGCCTGCCGCCGACGCCCCGTACCCGCGATATCGCCCAGGCGATTGCCTTCCTGCAGGCAGAGCGCTAGCGGATAGGCGTGACCACAGGGCTGTGCTACAATGCGCGCCCTGTATGAAAAACCCTGTTTTTTTCCCGCCTGAGGTTGGCATGTCCACGCGAATTTTAGCGATCGATACAGCGACGGAAGCCTGTTCCGTTGCCATCTGGAATCAAGGCGAAATCCACGCCCTGTTTGAACTGTGCCCACGTGAGCATACGCAACGCATTTTACCTATGGTGCAGCAAGTGCTGGCGGAATCCGGCGTCACTCTCAATCAACTCGATGCTCTGGCCTTTGGCCGTGGCCCAGGGAGTTTTACCGGCGTGCGTATTGGCATCGGTATCGCGCAGGGTCTGGCGCTGGGCGCCGGCTTGCCGTTACTGGGTATTTCTACTTTGCAGACCATGGCACAGGGTGCCTGGCGCGTCGCCGGGGCTGATCGAGTGCTGGCAGCGATAGATGCGCGCATGGGTGAAGTGTACTGGGGCCAGTTTGAGCGTCAGCAAGACGGCCATTGGCTGGAAAGCGAAGGTGAGGCGGTACTTTCACCCCCGCAGGCGCTGGCGCGAGCGCAAGGCCTGCAGGGGCACTGGGCGCATGTTGGCACCGGCTGGCAAACTTATCCGGATCTGGTCACCGGTTCTTCGCTAAGCTTGAGTGATGGCCAAATGCTGTTGCCGCAGGCGGAAGATATGCTGCCATTGGCGTTGCATGCCTGGCAACAGGGGCAGGCCGTAGCGGTAGAAAATGCCGAGCCGACCTACCTGCGTAACGAAGTCACCTGGAAAAAATTGCCGGGGCGTGAATAGCGCAAACCTATTGTGCTTTGCTGGCGTTCGGCATATGAATGAACTGCAACTTGCTCGGTGAACTGATGTCAAAGTTACAGCTATTTCAGGAGATTGCGACGATGCTAACCCGCACTGTAAGTAAAAAAATGGCGCTACTGGCTATTGCCGGTGGTGCGTTTGCGTTGTCGGGCTGCGTTACCGTGCCCGATGCAATTAAAGGCAGCACGGAAACGCCGGTGCAGCAGTTGTCCTCGGTGCAGAATGCACCGAACCTGTTTGTGGGTGCTGAGGCCCGTTTTGGCGGTACCGTGGTGAATGTCGCTAATGAGCAGGGGCGTACGGTGCTGGAAATTGCCGCCGTGCCGCTCGATTCCGGTGCCCGACCGATTTTGGGCGAGCCGTCACGGGGGCGCTTGCTGGCCTCTGTTAACGGTTTCCTGGAACCGGTTGATTTCAAAGGTCAGCTGGTTACCGTGGTGGGCCCAATTACCGGCGTCAGAGACGGCAAGATTGGCATGACGCCGTACAAGTTTGTCACCATGAACGCCACCGGTTATAAACGCTGGCACCTTAGCCAACAGGTGATGATGCCGCCGGCGCCAATGGGGCCATGGGGCTGGCGTAGCGGTACCTGGGGCCCCGGCTGGGGCGTGGGTTACGGCTGGTACAATCCTGGTCCGGTGCAGGTGCAAACCATAGTTACCGAGTAGTGTTCGCGAGAAGTTAACCATTTTGAAAGGGCGGCTCCGGCCGCCTTTTCCTTTTGGCGCAGGGAAACGGCGCCAATTAGTGACGTACATCGCAACCTTAATATTGTTTAAAACTCAAACTGGTCTGCTGAGTTAAAATATTGTTATGGTTTGGCTGCATATTTAGGGGCTGCGATGATAATGAATAATGATTTCAGGAGTAATACCTTGGATAAGGTTTGGTTAAAACGTTACCCGGCAGATGTTCCGGCAGAGATCGACGCCGATCGTTATTCATCTTTGGTCGAAATGTTTGAAAATGCGGTTAAGCGTTACGCGGATCAACCCGCTTTTATGAACATGGGCGAGGTGATGACCTACCGCAAGCTGGAAGAGCGTAGTCGCGCTTTTGCCGCTTACCTGCAAAATGAACTGGGTCTGCAGAAGGGTGACCGCGTTGCCCTGATGATGCCGAATTTGTTGCAGTATCCGATCGCACTGTTTGGCATTTTGCGAGCCGGTATGGTGGTGGTCAACGTTAACCCACTGTATACGCCGCGTGAACTGGAGCACCAATTGAACGACAGCGGTGCCAGTGCCATTGTGATCGTCTCCAACTTCGCCCACACGCTGGAAAAAGTGGTGTTCAACACCCAGATAAAGCACGTGATCCTGACGCGCATGGGCGACCAGCTCTCCGCTGCCAAAGGTACGCTGGTTAACTTTGTGGTGAAATACATTAAGCGGCTGGTGCCGAAATACCATCTGCCGGCGGCTATTTCTTTCCGCAGTGCGCTGCAGCGCGGCCGCCGGCTGCAGTATGTCAAACCCGATATCATCAACTCTGACCTGGCGTTCCTGCAATATACCGGTGGCACCACCGGCGTGGCAAAAGGCGCGATGCTGACGCACCGTAACATGCAGGCCAACCTGGAACAGGCCAAGGCGGCCTATTTACCGCTGTTCCGCGAAGGGCAGGAACTGGTGGTGACGGCGCTGCCGCTGTACCACATCTTCGCATTGACGGTGAACTGCCTGCTGTTTATCGATCTGGGCGGACATAATCTGCTGATCACCAACCCGCGCGATATTCCGGGGCTGGTGAAGGAACTGGGCAAATATCCGTTCACCGCCATGAGCGGGGTGAACACCCTGTTCAATGCGCTGTTGAACAACGAGGACTTCCACAAGCTCGATTTCTCCACGTTGCGTTTCTCCGTCGGCGGTGGCATGTCGGTGCAGAAAGCGGTGGCGGAAAAGTGGGAGAAAACCACCGGCAAGCACCTGCTGGAAGGCTATGGCCTGACGGAGTGTGCGCCACTGGTCACCGGAAATCCTTACGATCTGAAACACTACAGCGGCAGCATCGGTTTGCCGGTGCCGTCGACGGACATTCGTCTGGTGGACGACAATGGCCATGATGTGCCAGTCGGCGAGCCGGGCGAACTGTGGGTTAAAGGGCCGCAAGTTATGTTAGGCTACTGGCAGCGGCCGGATGCCACTGATGAAGTGTTGAAAGATGGCTGGCTCGCGACCGGCGATATCGTTACAGTGGATGAGATGGGCTTTGTGCGCGTCGTCGATCGCAAGAAGGACATGATCCTGGTTTCCGGGTTCAACGTATACCCGAACGAGATTGAAGACGTGGTCAGCCAGCACCCGAAAGTGTTGGAATGCGCGGCGATTGGCGTGCCAAGTGACGTCTCCGGTGAAGCGGTCAAGATCTGCGTAGTGAAGAAAGACGCCTCGTTGACCAAAGAAGAGCTGTTGACCCATTGTCGTCGGCAGCTTACCGGGTATAAAGTGCCTAAAATTGTTGAGTTCCGCGACGAGTTGCCGAAGTCTAACGTCGGTAAAATTTTGCGGCGAGAACTGCGTGATGAGCAGAAAAAACCTGTGGCAGCCGATGCCGCCTAGGCTATCATCTACGCCTTACAGATCAACAACGCCGGTGAATGCCGGCGTTGTTGTGTTTGAATCATGAAAGCGACCAAGAGAATGACGTTTTGAACTATCAGTTGATCACTACCGATGCCGGATTGCAGCAGGTCTGCGATCAGGCGAAAAAGCATGCCCAGATTGCGCTGGACACCGAATTTGTCAGAACGCGCACTTACTATCCGCAGTTAGGCCTGATTCAGTTATACGATGGTGAACAACTCTCCCTGATTGACCCCTTGCCGATCAAGCAGTGGCAGCCGTTTATCGAGCTGCTGAGCAACACTCAGGTGGTGAAATTCCTGCACGCCGGCAGTGAGGATCTGGAAGTGTTCCTCAACGCGTTCAAAACGCTACCGACGCCAATGGTGGATACCCAGATCCTGGCGGCCTTTACTGGTCGTCCGATGTCTTGTGGCTTCGCTACCCTGGTGGCGGAGTACATGCAGGTGGAGCTGGATAAAAGCGAAGCCCGGACCGACTGGCTGGCGCGTCCGCTGACGGAAAAACAGTGTGTCTACGCTGCGGCGGACGTGTTCTATCTGTTGCCAATGGCCAAACGGCTGGTGCAGGAGACGGAAGAGGCCGGTTGGACGGCGGCTGCCAGCAATGAATGCCTGCTGTTGTGTCAGCGCCGTAGTGAGACGCTGGCGCCGGAATTGGCCTATCGTGAAATTACCAACGCCTGGCAATTACGTCCCCGCCAGTTGGGTTGCTTGCAGAAACTGGCTGAATGGCGACTGCGTCAGGCGCGTGAGCGTGATCTGGCGGTGAACTTCGTGGTGCGTGAGGAAAACCTCTGGCAGGTAGCGCGTCATATGCCGACCTCGCTGGGTGAACTGGACTCGCTGGGGCTGAGCGGCCCTGAAATTCGTTATCATGGTAAAACGCTGGTGGCGTTGGTGGCAGAGGCCGCCGAGCTGGAAGAATCGGCATTGCCGGAGCCGTTACCGAACCTGATCGACCAGCCGGGTTATAAGAAAGTATTTAAGGAAATCAAAGCGGCGATCGTCATTGCCAGTGAGCAAAGCGGGTTGAGCAGCGAATTGTTGGCATCGCGTCGGCAGATTAACCAGTTGCTGAACTGGCATTGGAAATTGAAGGTTGGCGACAATTTGCCAGAATTAGTCAGCGGATGGCGCGGTGATTTATTAGCGGCACCACTTCAGGACATTTTGAAGGGTTATTAATCGGGCTGTAAAACGTTGGGGTAGGGGAAGGAAACCCTGCTCTGATTATTTATTAGAAATAGTCGAAGTCAAAACACTTATCGGTAGCTTTTACTTTAAACAAACGTGACGCAAGATTAATTGAGATTAATCCCAAAGGATAAAAACGATTATTAAGTCTTTTTTATCTCAATAACTGGTTATGCATACAGTTACCCCCTGTATAAAATACACAGGGGGTAATTAATGCGTCACACTCATTTAGTTACTTCTTCCGATTCCGGTAATGTCACGTTGAGTTCAAGCACCGAAATATCGTCCCCTTTCTGCTCAAACTGCACGTGCAGCATTTCAGGGTCGATTTGAATGTATTTGCAAATTACCGCCAGAATATCGCGTTTCAAATCAGGCAGATACGGGGGCTCACTGTCCCCCCGACGACGCTCCGCGACGATAATCTGCAGCCGTTCCTTGGCTATATTGGCTGTCTGCTTTTTGCGGGACAGAAAGAAGTCTAGTAATGCCATGGTTTATCCCCCAAAAAGGCGTTTCAGGAAACCCTTCTTCTCTTCTTCAATGAAGCGGAAGGGGCGTTCTTCCCCTAACAAGCGGCTAACGGTGTCGTCATAGGCCTTGCCAGCGTCTGATTCGGCATCAAGGATCACCGGCTCACCCTGGTTGGAGGCCCGCAGCACGGACTGGTCTTCCGGGATAACGCCGACCAGTGGAATGCGCAGGATTTCCAGTACGTCTTCCATGCTCAGCATATCGCCACGGCTCACGCGGCCCGGGTTATAGCGAGTCAGCAGCAGATGTTCCTTAATCGCCGATTCGCCTCTTTCAGCGCGACGGGATTTGGATGACAAAATGCCCAGAATACGGTCGGAGTCACGTACTGAGGAAACTTCCGGGTTGGTGGTGATGATGGCTTCATCCGCGAAGTACAGCGCCATCAGCGCGCCGGTTTCGATACCTGCCGGAGAGTCACAGACCACGAAGTCAAAATTCATCTCGCCCAAATCGTTGAGGATCTTTTCAACGCCTTCGCGGGTCAGCGCGTCTTTATCGCGCGTTTGCGAAGCCGGCAAGATAAACAGGTTATCGGTGCGCTTGTCTTTGATCAACGCCTGGTTCAGCGTGGCATCACCCTGAATGACGTTAACGAAATCGTAAACCACCCGGCGTTCGCAGCCCATGATCAGGTCAAGATTCCGCAGACCGATATCAAAATCGATCACCACGGTTTTCTTACCTTTTTGGGCTAGGCCGGTAGCGATGGCCGCGCTTGAAGTGGTCTTGCCAACGCCCCCTTTACCCGATGTAACAACAATAATGCGTGCCATGAAATGGATTCCTTGTCAAAAGGGCTTAATTTAAAGGTTGTATGGTTAAAGCGTTATCCAACAGGCTGAGTCGTACAGCCTGCCCGACAAAGTCGGACGGGATTTGGTCGCTCAACCAGTACTGCCCTGCGATAGAGACTAGCTCAGCACCCAGGTGCGTGCAAAAAATCTGGCACTGCGTATCACCTGAAGCACCAGCCAGCGCACGACCGCGCATCATGCCGTAAACGTGAATATTGCCATCGGCAATTAATTCAGCGCCGGCGCTGACGCTGTTGGTCACGATCAGATCGCTGTTGCGGGCATAAATCTGTTGGCCGGAACGAACAGGGGTACTGATGATGCGCGTCTTGGCGGGGGCGTTGGGATCCACCACCGGGGCTGGCGCGGGCGCCGGTTCCGGGGGAGCCATCTTCTGGCCTTTGCCTTCGTTCAATAACGGCAGCCCGGCACGGGCTATTGCACGTTTTTGCCGCTCATCTCTGCAACCGCTGATACCCACAACGCGCAGCCCTGCTGCCGTGACAGCCTGTTGAAGTTCTTTCCAGTTTGCGTCGCCGTTCAGCGTTGCAACGTTGATAACAACAGGGGCATTTTTCAAAAAAGCGGGCGCTTGCTCGACTTTTTCTTGTAACGCCTGACGTATTACCTCGGGTTCCGAATTATACAAATGAACAACCGATAGGGTAAAACTGCTGCCTTTTAGCTCAATTGGCGATTGTGACATCTATCCTGACTCAGTCTCAGCAACTTTAAATCCCCGGAATACCAATCGGGGTGCGATATTCCGAAGTACTATAAGCATGTTATAGTCAGAGTTATATCCAGGCAAGACGCTGCCCCAATTAAATAGAGTTAAAAACATGCTTTGTGTGATCTATAGAAGCTCGAAACGCGATCAAACTTATCTTTATGTCGAAAAAAAAGACGATTTCTCCCGAGTGCCGGAAGATCTGCTGAAAAGTTTCGGCACGCCGCAATTGGCAATGGTGCTTTCTCTTGAAGGTCGGGAGAAATTAGCCTCGGCAGATATTGAGAAAGTGAAAGAGGCCCTGAAAGAAGAAGGGTTCTATCTGCAGGTTCCACCGCCGCTGGAAAATTTATTAAAACAGCACTTGTCTGACGACAAAAAATAACCGTCGTTGGCGTACAGGGGCTACGCTGGATCAGTAACCCCAAACCAACAAAGGAGCTGGGTGATGAGAGGGTCAGCGAAGACAGCGATAGTGGCTCTGCTGGCGCTGGGAACTGGCGTCTGTCCGCAACTGATGGCGCAGGTCGCTTCACCGGCCACAACTGCTGCGCCAGCACAAGGCACGTTGGCTGAAACCGGTCGCGATCCGGCACAGTTCCCAGCCTATGTAGAACAACTGAAACGTCAGGCGCTGGCGCAGGGCATTAGCCCGGCTATCGTCGCCAGCGCTTTTGCCAACGTGCATTTTGTCGACCGAGTGATTAAGGCAGACCGTAATCAGCCGGAAAAGAAAATCACGCTGGATGATTATCTAAAACGTGTATTGCCGCCGGCCAAGATAGCGCAGGGCCGTGCTCTTTACCGGCAATATCAACCCCAGTTGTCTCGTGTTACCGCTCACTACGGTGTTCCTGGACGTTATGTGGTGGCGCTGTGGGGGATGGAAAGCGCATTCGGCAAGATCCAGGGGCGTGAAGACGTGATATCTGCGCTGGCTACGCTGGCCTTTGAAGGTCGCCGTGAAGCTTTCTTCAGCCAACAGCTAATGGCAGCACTGCGGATCCTCGAACAGGGGCATGTCAGCCGTGAACAACTGAAAGGCTCCTGGGCCGGTGCGATGGGGCAGTGCCAGTTTATGCCGACCTCATTCCTGAATTATGCGGCGGATGGCGATGGCGATGGCCGTATTGATATTTGGAACAACGTTGATGATGTGTTTGCCTCTACGGCCCGTTATCTGTCGCGTGAAGGTTGGCAACCGGGCGTAGGCTGGGGCAGGGAAGTTAAACTGCCTGTCGGTTTCAGCAGTGACAGCCTGGGGCTGAAAGTGAGCCAGGCCCACAGCGTCAATGAATGGCAAAAACGTGGCGTGCGTCGTGCGGATGGTTCAGCCTTGCCGCATTCTACCCTGCGCAGTTGGGTGATCACGCCGGATGACATGCAGGGCCGGGCGTTCATGGTTTATGACAATTTTCGCACGATCATGCACTGGAATCGCTCTTACTATTTTGCCATCGGTGTGGGTATGATGGCTGACGGTATCGGGCAATAAATTAGGGCCAGGGTACCTCCACCCGCGCGTGGGATAACGGGCTTAGCAAGCTAAGCCCCTACATGATTGTAGGGAGATGCGGTATGTATCAACATAGAGACTGGCAGGGTTCATTACTTGATTTTCCGGTAAATAAAGTGGTTTGTGTCGGCAGTAACTACGCCGATCATATTAAGGAAATGGGTAGTGCGACCTCGGCAGAGCCGGTAGTGTTTATCAAGCCTGAAACGGCGCTGTGCGATATCCGCCAGCCGGTGGCGATCCCCAAAGAGTTCGGTTCGGTACATCATGAAGTGGAACTGGCAGTGTTGATTGGCACGCCATTAAAACAGGCTAATGAAGATCGAGTGGCTCGGGCCATCGCCGGTTACGGTGTTGCGCTGGATTTGACGCTGCGTGAGCTACAGGCGGGGTTCAAGAAGGCCGGGCAGCCTTGGGAAAAAGCCAAGGGTTTTGACGGCTCTTGCCCGATCTCCGGTTTTATTCCGGTGGCAGAGTTTGGCGATCCGCAAAATGCCGAGCTGTCACTGACGGTCAATGACCAGGTGCGTCAGCAGGGCAATACTCGCGATATGATCACCCCGATCCTGCCGCTGATCAGCTATATGAGCCGTTTCTTCACGCTGCGCGCAGGTGACATTATTCTTACCGGTACTCCGCAAGGCGTTGGCCCGATGAGCTCAGGCGACATGCTGAAAATCACGCTCAACGGTAAATCATTAACGACTCGCGTGATTTAAAGCCAAGCAAGACGCACTAAAAAAGGCCCCATGGGGCCTTTTGTCTTTTCTTCGGTTAGGGGCGGGCAAAGTGCTTATTTACGGCCCAGCAAGAAACCGAAAACAATCCCGACTGCAGCGGCGATAGCCACGCCGGCAAGTGGGTTGGATTCAACCTGAGTCCGCACCGTATCAGCCGCATCGCGAGCCGCGTAGCTGGCCTGAGAGGCATATTTGCGGGCTGCGCCTTTAACCTGATGATCCGGCGAGTCCGTTGCCTTACCAAAGGCTTCTTCAACGGCACCGGCAGCTTCATTGACCTTGTCTTCTGCTTTTCCAAACATACTTGGCTCCCTATCTCGGTTATAAAGGCGAACATTAAACATAGCAGGATTATGCCGTTCCTGGCGGCAAAAAGTGCTTTATAAGATGAATCTTAGCGGTGAGTTGAAGCGTTGGCCGGCAATAATCCTGGGGGAAACGAAAGGGTGATAGGCCTGTGATTTGTACGTATAATTAAGCGATGCGAGCCGTGTTGTTTTCCACCGAAAGCCCACAAAAATTGGCCGATGGTCATGACGCTTAATGCTGAATACTGTTGTTTTAAATAGCATTTTTTTTAAACAGATATATTGTTATCGCTATGATTATATTGTGTTTTCAGCCTTTCCATTTGGTTGGGATATCTATATAGTGCATCCTCAAAACCTGTACGCAGGTTATCTATTCATTTACCTATACCGGACGCGAACATGTCACAAACCCCTTTTTGGCAACAAAAAACGCTGGCGGAAATGTCAGAACAAGAGTGGGAATCGCTGTGCGACGGTTGTGGGCAATGCTGTCTGAATAAGCTGATCGACGAAGATACCGACGAGATTTATTTCACCAACGTAGCCTGTGACCAGTTGAATATTAAATCGTGCCAGTGCCGCAACTATGAACGTCGCTTTGAGCTGGAAGAAGACTGCATCAAGTTGACGCGTGAAAACCTCACGACGTTTGACTGGTTGCCACCGACCTGCGCATATCGCCTGATTGGCGAAGGCAAACCGTTATTCTCCTGGCACCCACTGGTTAGCGGTTCCAAGGCGGCGATGCACGGTGAGCGCATTACGGTGCGGCATATTGCGGTACGTGAAAGTGAAGTGGTGGACTGGCAGGACCACATCATGAACAAACCAAGCTGGGCGCGATAAACGAAAAAAGCCCCTGCAAAGAAGAGGGGCAAGACACACAACAACACCAGGGAAATCGTTAATACTAACTTGCGGATACTATAAGGTTTTTGCGGCCAAACTTCATCAAAATATCGATGCAATAATGCATCACTATGATGAGTTTTTTTGTATAAGGTGGGTGAGAGCAGATAAGTTGTTCCGTTATAGTACGATTTTATAGCGGAAAAGTGAGATTGTAATCCCGCGAATAAGACGTTTTCCCCCGCTAACTTAATGTTATGTAAATTACGTGCCAAATCTCGCCCGGATGCTTCTTTTTATACAGAAGGTTAGGTAGTTTGACCGCTCTCACGCTAAGTTCCGAGAGTAAAATAATGAAAATGATACGTCTGTTTGCCGTCGCTGGGGCACTGATAGTGCTCGTTTATTACCTTACGCACACTTGATATCGCTTTTTCTCTGAAGAGTCTCCTCAACTCCATAAAAAACGGCGCCCTGAGGCGCCGTTTTTTATTCGGGCATGCTTAACGACCAAACAGGTCACGTCGACGCGGACGCACAAACTGCGCGATCAACACAATGATGGCGAAAAGCAGATAAGCCGTGAAGATACCCACCAGCCACTGCGGCATCTCCAGAGTCAGAAACTCCCATTGACGCACTGAACAGTCACCTGACGCGTGAAACACGGCAGGCAGCCACTTATCCAGCGGCAGCCAGGATGGGAAGCTGACAAAGAAATCACAGGTATTAAACGGCGAAGGATGCAGTTGGATCATGGTGTGTTTCCATGCCAATTGCAGGCCTTCCCAGGCGCTGTAAATCCACAGCAGGATAGCGGCATAACGCAGTGGCGTTTTCGGTGCGATGGCACCGAGCAGCGAGGCGCCCAGAATACCAAACAGCGCACAGCGTTCGTAAATGCACATCACACAGGGTTGCAGCAGCATTACGTGCTGAAAGTAGAGAGCAACTAATTCCAGCACCAGCGCAGTCAGGGCCATCAACAGCCAAGCACCGCGCCCCTGCGAGCAGCGGTTAAAGAATTGCAACATATATTTATTCTTCCATGCAGTAAGCAATTGAACTGGCAGTGTAAACCAATTCAACTCTGCTGCCAGCTACCTGAGCCTGTTTCAGCACAAAAATAGTCGCTGACAGCGGAGTGGGTTAACAGGGTCAGTGTGTAGCGGCTTCAATCGATGGCAGCGTCAGCCAATGCCACTGGGTCAGCAGCTCAGTCGCAGGTGCCAGTGTAAACTGGACGCACAGCAGACCCACCAGGGTTAATACCACAGTATAGGGTAAAGCCATCCATACCATCCGCCCGTAAGACAAACGCACCAGCGGTGCCAGCGCAGAGGTCAGCAGGAACAGGAAAGCCGCCTGACCATTCGGCGTGGCGACCGATGGCAGATTGGTGCCGGTATTAATGGCGACCGCCAGCATTTCGAACTGCTTCAGGGAAATCACACCGTTTTCAAATGCAGCACGGGCTTCATTGATGTATACCGTACCGACGAACACGTTGTCAGATACCGAAGACAGTAGGCCATTAAACAGATAAAACAGCGCCAGTTGTGAAGAGGGTTGCGCCTGCAGAACAAAATGAATAATCGGTGTAAACAGGTGTTGCTCAATAATTACTGCCACCACGGTGAAAAATACCGTCAGTAGCGCGGTAAAAGGCAGTGCCTCCTGGAAGGCCTTACCGATGGCGTGTTCATCGGTGACGCCGCACAGTGAAGTGGCGAGAATAATGACCGAAAGACCAATCAGGCCTACTTCCGCCAGATGAAAGGCCAGCGCCACCACCAACCAAATGCCGATTAGCGCCTGAACGACCAATCTGACCTGTTCTTGTTTACTGCGTCCGGCGGTAGCCTGGCGGTCAAACTCGGTCAGTACCTCACGTACGCGTTCCGGCAGTTTTGCTCCGTAGCCGAAGACGCCGAAGCGTTCGAGCAGTAAGCAAACCAGCAGGCCGCACGCAAACACCGGCAGGGTAACCGGCGCCATGCGCAGGAAGAAGTCAACAAATCCCCAGCCGGCGCTTTTGGCAATAATCAGGTTCTGCGGTTCACCCACCATGGTCATCACGCCGCCCAGCGCGGTACCGACGCCTGCGTGCATCAGCAGGCTGCGCAAGAAGGCGCGGAACTGCTCGAGCGTCTGTTTGTGATCGTCACTGACCAGGGTGCTATCGTCACCGACATCAATATTACCGTCATTACCGTCAGAACGGTTTGAAGCCACGTTGTGGTAGATCGAATAAAATCCGGTAGCGACGCTGATAACCACCGCAACGACCGTCAATGCATCGAGGAAGGCTGACAGCAGCGCCGCCGCAAAACAGAATGCCAAAGAAAGCAGCATTTTTGAGCGGATGTTGAGCAGTAGCTTGGTGAAAACGAACAGCAGCAACTGCTTCATAAAGTAGATGCCGGCTACCATAAAGATCAGCAGCAGCAGCACTTCCAGATTATGGGCAATTTCCTCACCCACCCGATCGGGGCTGGTCATGCCGATCAGCACTGACTCAATGGCCAGCAGACCACCCGGCAGCAGTGGGTAGCACTTCAGCGCCATTGCCAGGGTAAAGATAAATTCGACTACTAACAGCCAACCCGCAATGAACGGATCGACCAGGAAGAAAACCAGTGGGTTGACCACCAGGAAAACCAGAATGGCCAGTTTGTACCAGTCTGGTGATTGCCCGAGGAAGTTTTTCACCAGGGCACTGCGAAAGGTCGTTTCCATTATGCGTTACACGTCCTGAAAATAAGTTGTCTCATACTAGCCTAACAATGCCGCCGGGGCAGATGCAATAAGGGCTTGCTTTACGATGAGAAATTTCTCTAAGCGGTGTTTTTGCACGTTTTTTGCCACTTTATGCACAGTTTCGTTCAATGTTTTTCGCTCACGCTAGGTCATGCAATAGCGATCTGGTATGATCAGCCGACTACTATTACTGATTATCGTCGCTACGGAACGTCAAACACATGGTCATAAAGGCGCAGAGTCCTGCCGGTTTCGCGGAAGAATACATTATCGAGAGTATCTGGAATAATCGCTTCCCTCCTGGCACTATTTTGCCCGCGGAGCGTGAGCTTTCAGAACTGATTGGTGTCACGCGCACCACGTTACGTGAAGTTTTACAACGCCTGGCGCGTGATGGCTGGTTGACCATTCAGCATGGCAAACCGACCAAAGTAAATAATTTCTGGGAAACATCCGGCCTCAATATTCTTGAGACGGTGGCGCGCCTCGACCATCAGAGCGTTCCACAATTGATCGACAACCTGCTGTCTGTGCGAACCAATATTGCGGCGATCTTTATTCGCGCAGCGGTGCGTAACCATCCAGAGGCCGCTCAGGAAGTGTTGGCGAAAGCCACTCAGGTGGAAGATCAGGCGGATGCTTTCAACCTGTTGGACTACGAAATTTTCCGTGGTCTGGCGTTTGCTTCCGGCAACCCGATTTACGGTCTGATCTTCAACGGTCTGAAAGGCTTGTATACCCGCGTTGGCCGTTACTACTTCTCAAACCCGGAGTCTCGCAAACTGGCGCTGACTTTCTATAGCAAGCTGTCGACGCTGTGCCATGAGAAGTCATACGATCAGGTAATGGACTGCGTGCGTAACTACGGTAAAGATAGCGGCGCCATTTGGCAAAGCATGCAAGGCACTATGCCAAGCGATCTGACCGAAGCCCGTCGTTAACCTCAACACCGCATTACGTAAAAGGGGCGCCATTTGGCGCCCCTTTAGTTTTGAGTTATTGAACAGTCTTACAGTGGTGTTGGGCGCGGTGGGCAACGCTCCAATAGCTCGACGCTACCGTCTTCGTTCTGTTGCTCCAAAATAATGTCGAAGCCCCACAGACGGTGCAGGTGTTTCATCACTTCACGCCGACTTTTATCCAGCGGAGCGCGATCCTGCGGGATATAACGCAACGTTAATGAACGGTCACCGCGTAAATCTACATTCCAGATCTGTATGTTCGGCTCGTGGTCGCTCAGATTATATTGCGCCGACAACTCCTGACGGATTGCGCGGTAACCGGCTTCATCATGGATCGCGGCTATTTCCAGGTAGTTATTGCGATCGTCATCCAGTACGGTGAACAGTCGGAAATCACGCATGATCTTCGGCGACAGGAACTGGCTGATAAAGCTTTCATCCTTGAAGTCACGCATGGCGAAGTGAAGTGTTTCCAGCCAGTCTTTACCGGCGATGTCCGGGAACCAGTAACGATCTTCTTCCGTCGGCGACTGGCAGATGCGCTTGATGTCCTGGAACATGGCAAAGCCCAGTGCGTAAGGGTTAATGCCGTTGTAATAAGGGCTGTTGTAAGGCGGTTGATAAACCACGTTGGTATGGCTGTGCAAAAATTCCAGCATAAAACGTTCGGTTACCCGGCCCTCGTCGTACAGATGATTGAGGATGGTGTAGTGCCAGAATGTCGCCCAGCCTTCGTTCATCACCTGGGTTTGTTTCTGCGGATAAAAATACTGACTCACTTTGCGCACAATTCGCAGAATCTCACGCTGCCAGGGTTCCAGCAACGGAGCATTCTTCTCCATAAAGTAGAGGATGTTTTCCTGCGGTTCGCTTGGATAGCGGCGCGCCTGCTCAGGCGCCTCTTCACGTTCAACCCGTGGCAGGGTCTTCCACAGCGTGTTTACCTGGCTTTGCAGGTACTCTTCGCGGCTTTTTTGCCGGGCTGTTTCTTCGACCAGTGAAATTTTCTGCGGCCGTTTGTAACGGTCCACGCCGTAGTTCATCAACGCATGGCAAGAGTCCAGCAGTCTCTCCACTTCTTCAACGCCGTAGCGCTCTTCGCACTGGCTGATGTAGTGGCGGGCGAACAGCAGGTAATCGACAATCGAACTGGCGTCGGTCCAACTGCGGAACAGGTAGTTATTCTTGAAGAAGGAATTGTGCCCATAGCAGGCGTGCGCCATCACCAAAGCCTGCATGGTGATGGTGTTTTCTTCCATCAGGTAGGCGATGCAGGGGTTGGAGTTGATCACAATCTCATAGGCCAGGCCCTGTTGCCCATGCTTATAGCGCTGCTCGGTCTCAATGAATTTTTTACCGAATGACCAATGGGTGTAGTTAATCGGCATGCCGACGCTGGAATAAGCGTCCATCATCTGCTCTGAGGTAATGACCTCGATCTGATGCGGGTAGGTGTCGAGCTTGTAATGTTTGGCTACGCGATCGATGTGCTCCAGATACACCTGCAGCAACTCGAACGTCCAGTCCGGTCCATCGCTCAGACGTTTATCTTCCTTGACCTTATCATGTGTTGAAGTAGTCATCAGCGCACCCTCGTTATTACGGACCTTGCTCGAACGGCAGACCCTGTATCAATCGTAGCTCAATCTACGCAGAGGTAATAATGATATAAAGCTTAAAAATTCAACGATATGTCGTCGGCAACCCACCGGGAGAGCTACCGGGGAGCTTTTACCCTGAGTTTTTTCTGCTGGAACAGGATCTCACCCCGGCAAAGCGTTATATCAGTAAAGTTGCTATTTTGTAGTTTATTACTCTGTGGTATTGGCGCTGTTTCATTTTTATATTCTGTTAAATCCTTGTTGCTTTCTTGGCTTTTACTTGGTGCCATCAATGCAGTCATTGACTGCACATCGGCCTGTGTTTCGCTCTCAAATCCTCCTTTCACCGCATCTTATCGCTATTTATAGGTAGCTATTGCAAAAGAGACGGCCATGAACGATAAATTAATTGTGAATGTTGTCACGTTTGATGACGAAGATGTTGGACGGATTTTTCCACTGAGTTAATTTCCTGTGAGCAGAAGATTATGCTTTGTGAAGCCTTAAGCTGGAGTCAGCGATGCGAGTGGTAATTTTAGGTAGTGGAGTGGTGGGTGTTGCCAGCGCCTGGTATTTGGCGAAAGCGGGGCATGAGGTGACGGTGATCGATCGTCAACCCGGCCCGGCGATGGAAACCAGTGCGGCGAATGCCGGTCAGATCTCACCGGGCTATGCGGCTCCGTGGGCTGCGCCTGGCGTGCCTTTGAAGGCGGTTAAATGGATGTTCCAGCGCCATGCGCCTTTGGCGGTTCGTCTGGACGGCAGCAGCTTCCAATTGAGCTGGATGTGGCAGATGCTCAAAAACTGCAATACCGAACACTACATGACCAATAAAGGGCGTATGGTGCGGCTGGCGGAATACAGTCGTGACTGTATCAAGGCGCTGCGCCAGGAAACCGGCATCCAGTATGAAGGCCGTCAGGGTGGGACGCTGCAGCTGTTCCGTACCCAGCAACAGTTTGAAAGTGCGGCGAAAGACATCGCGGTGTTGGAAGATGCCGGCGTGCCCTACAAACTGCTGGAAGCCAGTCAGTTGGCCAGCGTTGAACCTGCGCTTGCACAGGTGGCGCATAAGCTGACCGGTGGGCTGCAACTGCCTAACGATGAAACCGGCGACTGCCAACTCTTTACCCAGCAACTGGCCAAACTGGCGCAGCAGGCCGGAGTTACTTTCCTGTATAACCGCAGCGTCGATCGCCTGCTGGTGGAAGGGGACAAGATTAGCGGTGTGCAATGTGGCGGAGAAATCTTCAAAGCCGACAGCTACGTAGTGGCCTTTGGTTCTTATTCCACCGCGCTGTTGCGTGACCTGGTGTCGATCCCTGTCTATCCGCTGAAAGGCTACTCGCTGACCATTCCTATTACCGATGAGTCCGCCGCACCGTTCTCGACAGTGCTGGATGAAACTTACAAAATCGCCATTACCCGTTTCGATCAGCGTATTCGCGTCGGCGGCATGGCGGAAATCGTGGGTTTTAACACGCAGCTTGAACAAAAGCGTAGAGAGACGCTGGAGATGGTGGTGCGCGACCTTTACCCTAACGGTGGACGGGTGGAAGACGCTACCTTCTGGACCGGTTTGCGGCCGATGACGCCGGACGGCACGCCAATTGTCGGCAAGACCTCGCTGAAAAATCTGTTCCTGAATACCGGCCACGGCACCCTGGGCTGGACCATGGCCTGTGGTTCCGGCCAACTGCTTTCCGATTTGATTTCCGGTATCACGCCGGCCATTCCTTCAGACGATCTGGGAGTGGCACGTTACAGCGCCGGATTTCGCAGCCTCTACACCGGCCCCTTGAACGATGTGCATCCCGCGCGTTAAAAACCCTAATTTATAATGTTATTGTCACGGGCGTTGGCCCGTGACCGCATTTGCCGGCCCGTAGGAGTGCCCATGCCTCGCCCGATTTCCGCCACGTTACACCTTGGCGCTTTTGAAAATAACCTGCAGGTGGTTCGCCGTTTCGCCCCCAAAGCCAAAGTCTGGTCGGTGGTCAAGGCCAATGCCTATGGTCACGGTATCAAACATGTCTGGCGCAGTCTGGCGCAGACCGACGGTTTTGCCTTGCTGGATCTGGCCGAAGCCATTTTGCTGCGTGAGTCCGGCTGGCAAGGACCGATTTTGTTGCTGGAAGGTTTTTTCAAGCCACAGGATTTGGCCCTGCTGGACCGCTATCGTTTGACGACCTCGGTACACAGCGACTGGCAACTGGCGGCGATAGCCGAGGCCAAACTGTCGGCACCGCTGGATGTTTATCTGAAAGTGAACAGTGGCATGAACCGTCTGGGTTTTGCACCGGAACGTTTGCACTCTGTCTGGATGAAGGCTCAGGAGATCGGCAATATCGCCAGCCTGACGCTGATGAGCCATTTCGCCACCGCTGACGGTCCACAGGGCGTCGAGTCGCAAATGGCCAGCATAGAACGGGCGGCGAAGGGCATCACTTTGCCGCGCTGTCTGGCCAACTCTGCCGCTACGCTGTGGCACCCGCAAACCCATGGCAGTTGGGTGCGGCCGGGCATTGTGCTCTATGGCGCTTCACCAAGCGGCCAATGGCGTGACATTGCCGACAGCGGTCTGCAACCCACCATGACGCTGAGTAGCGAAATTATCGGTGTTCAAACGCTGAAATCCGGTGATCAGGTGGGTTATGGCTGGCGTTACCGCGCCGAGGGAGCGCAACGCATCGGCGTGGTAGCCTGTGGTTATGCCGATGGCTATCCGCGTCATGCGCAAACCGGTACGCCAGTCTGGGTGGACGGTGTGCTGACACGAACGTTAGGCACGGTTTCAATGGATATGCTGGTGGTCGATCTGACGCCTTGCCCGCATGCGGGTATCGGGGCGGAAGTGGAGTTGTGGGGGCGGCGCCTGCCGGTTGACGATGTCGCCACCGCGGCAGGTACGCTGGGTTATGAATTACTGACGGCGCTGGCCGCCAGAGTGCCAATCATCACCGAGGCCTAAGCCTCAGGCAATCTTCTTCAACTGACCTTTTATTTGCTTGCTGCGCTGTCGTGCGTGCAGCGCCAGCAGGCAACCCACCAGCATCACCAGCGCCAGTGACAGTTTGGGCTGCAATGGCAGCGCCATCGCCAACAAGCCCAGAGCCGCACCGCCGGCCATCTGCACAAAACCTACCAATGCAGAAGCTACCCCGGCCTCATTGGAATACGGCTCCAGCGCGTAGCTGGTTGCCGGGCCCATCACAAAGGCTAAACCAGCGCAGGCAAAAGCGACCGGTAGCATATAAGCCAGCCAGTGAGTTTGTGCCGCACCGGACAGTAAGGAGACGCCCAGCAGCAGCCCAATAGCCCCGATACCCATCAATATACCGCCGGTTGCCAGACAGACTGGGCGTCCGACCTTGTGAATGATGCGGTTGGCGAAAAAACTCACCAGCATGATCCAAAAACCATTGGCGCCAAACACCAACGAGAATTGCAACGGCGTCAGCCCGGCGGTGCCCATTAGCACGTTGGGGGCCAGCGAAACGTAGGTCAGCGCCATGCCCATGGCACCGGAGTTGACTACGGCGAAGGACAGAAAGCGGCGATCGCGGGCGATGCGAGCATATTGTCGCACCGGCAACCCTTTGACGCGCACGGTGTCCGCCGGACGGGTTTCCGGCAGGCGAAGGGCGATCAGTACCAGTACCGCCAGCGCATAACACACCAGGAACCAGAATGGGGCGCGCCAGCCAAAGGCTTCTGCCAGCAGCCCACCCAGCAAGGGGGCCAGAGCAGGAATAATATTCAGCGTACCGTTGAGAAAACCGAAGGCACGGGCCGCATCGTCGCCGTTCATCCGATCGCGCACGCCACTGAATGCCACCACTGCGGTACAGCACACCGCCACACCCTGCAACAGGCGAGATGCGACAAACATCGTTGGCGTGGTGGCAAGCGCCGCCATCGCCGCGCCAATCATGTAAATCACAATACCGGCCAGAGCCACCGGCTTGCGGCCGTAGTTATCCACCAGCGGGCCGGCAATAACCTGCCCGAGGCCCAGCACCAAAATGAACAGAGAAATGGTGGACTGAATCAGCGCTTCACTGCTGTTAAGGCCAACGGCGATAGCGGGGATGGTCGGCAGATAGAGATCGATACCCAGCGGGCCGAGCAGCACCAGGCTAAGAAGCAGAAACAGAAATTTTTGCATAACAAAAACAGCACATCCGAGTGACAAAGAGGGCTAGAGTAGAGATTCTGGCGCTAAATGGAAAGAGGCAAAACATAGGCCCGCCGCCGGTACGCCAGTCCGGTTCTATTTATGACCCAGCGGCTTTGCGATAGTAAAGTGCCGATACCGTATCCGCCACGTAACGCGCCTGATGTTTGGCGTCGTCCAATGCCCGGTGGGGCGTGCCTTCAAATGCCCGTTCTTTCTTCGGGTTAAAGCCCAGCATTTCTGCCAGGGTGATCACCGTGCGCACATCTTGCGTATCCCAAAACTTCCATGGGCAGGGCATATCAAGCTGCTGGAAGGCATGTTCGAGGATGGCGCAATCGAACTCCTTGCCGTTACCCCAGACCTTGACCTTATCGGTGCTGTTCATATGGATAAACCGGCTCAGGTTGGTCAGCGTGCGTTTAAGGCTTTCTGTGCCGCCGAAAGCCAGTTTGCGCGCTTCGTCAGACTGTTTCGCCCACCAGGCGACGGTATCCAGGCTGATGGTTCTGCCGGGCTGATCTTTTTGGCTGCTGACGGCGTTTTCAAATTCCGCACCGAGCTGCCCGGTTTGAGGATCGAAAAATACCGCGGCGACCACCAGGATCACCGCACTGGGTTTTATATCCAGGGTTTCAATATCTAACATCAGATGGTGCATTGGGTCTCCCGGCCGGTTGAGGTACCGCATAATATTACTACAAACCGGGCCAGGATGCGCCGTCAGCCCCGACGGTTGCCGGCGGTATTGGCCAACGTTACTGCGAGCACCGCCAGTAATATCAGAGCGATCGCCGGTGCCAGGACTCCCCACGGCGCCCGTTCGATATAGGGCATGCCTTCCGCCAGCACCAGCCCCCATTCTGCGCTGGGTGGCTGTGGACCCAGGCCAAGGAAACCCAGGGCGGCCAGCGCCAGCGCAATGCCCGGCAGGCGCAGCATGGCATGGCGCAGCAGTGGCCCCCATAAGGCAGGCAGCAGGTAATGCGTCAAGGTGCGCACTCGGCCTATTCCCAACACCGGCAGCATGCGGATATAGGGTTGAGTGCGGGCTTCCATCAGCAGCGAAGCGCAATGAGCGGCCAGCGGAGCCCAACTAACCAACATCACCGCGCAGGCGGCGCCGTAGGCTGAAGGGCCGCTAATGGCGACCACTAACAGGCCTGCGATAATCGGCGGTGTGGCGTTGGCCAGCTCAATCATTCCGCACATCAGACGTGGCATCAGCCCGAACATTATCCCGAGGAACAGCGAAGCGAAGCTGACCGCCAGTGCCAGCAGGCTGGTATTCAGCGCACCGTAAGCGACGCGCGCCAGGATGTCCCGACCGGTGGCATCCGCGCCGAAGGGCAGATCGAGGCTGGGCGGCTGGAGGCGAATATGCAGAGACGAAAGTGGATCGCGTATGATCCCGCTCAGCACCAACAAGCACAACAACAGTGCGGCAACGGTGGCGAAAACGTAACTGCCTTTGCCGCTGTGCGGTGGCGGCGTCGAATTGGCCAGGCTTGGCGATACCCGACCCAGCAACAGATAATGCGCGCCCTGTGCCAAAAAACCGGTGCTGAAGGCGATCAGCAACAAGATCAGAATGCCGCATTGCAGCGTTGGCAGATCTTGTGCGATGGCGGCACCTAATGTCGCTCTGCCCAGACCGGGAATGGCGAAGACTTTCTCGACGGCGATGGCGCCGCCGGTAAGCCCAACCAGCACTAAACCAATTTGCGGTAACAAGGCGGGTAGCGTGCGGCGCAACACCGCCAGCAGACAATGCCACCGGGAGATACCGGCCAGGCTCCAGGTGATTAACCAGCGTTCTGACAAGGTCGCGGCCAAACCGTCACTGAACAACAGGCCCAGCAGGCCGCCGGCAGGTAAACCCAATGCCAGCGCCGGCAGCACCACATGGCGCAAACTTTGCCAGCCGTAGGGGGGAAACCAGTTTAGCCAGACGGCGCCGAGGATCAGTAACAGCGCGGCCAGGAGAAACTCGGGCAGGGCGGTCAGCGCCACCGCCAACACGCCTGCAGAACGGCGGTACTCGCCATGCAGGCCGCGCCAAAGGATTGGCAGTGCCAGCAACCCTGCGACTAACAGCGCTATCGCCAGCGCGTAGCCCATTAACGTTAGAGAAACTCCGGTAGCCTGTAACAGCCCCTCCAGTACCGGGCGACCGGAGATCCAGGAGTGACCAGCGTCGCCATGCAATACCCCATTAAGCCAGCGGCCAAGCAGCATCAGCGGCCCGTCGTCCAGAGCAAAGCGTTGGCGAATGGCATTCAGGGCTTCGGGCGTCGCTTCCTGTTCGGCCGAGCGAGCTCGCAGCAGGCTAATTGCCGGGTCGCGACCGGATAGCCAGGGCATCAGACCGATCAGGGATATCATTGCCAACAGGGCAAACAGCCGCGAGGCCAGTGGCAATAGCCATTGCGCCAGTCGCATCAGGGCTGTCCGCTGGCGATCATGCTGCGCGGTGTCACCAGTTGGCGTTCTCGCGGATCGCGCTCTGCATTCTTCATGCCCACGGCTTCCCCCTGGATCACTCGTTCATGCAGCAGCGGGATCGCGGCATTAGTGGCCAGTATGCGGTTTTCCGCCGCCATGATCGCCTGACGCCGCTGTGCACCGGCCGCAATAGCGGCAGCCTGAGTTATAGCCGCATCCACCTGCGGGTCGCACAGTTGGGCGATATTGAACGAGCCCTGACAGGCGAAATCGCTGAACATATAAGCCAGTGGATCGCCGGAGTCCAACACCGTGGCTCGCGACAGAATAAATGCGTCGAATTTGCCTGCCAGCGCATCGGCCTCAATATGCGCATATTCCCGCACTTCCTGTTTCACCACAAAACCTGCTGCGCCAAGCTGTTGCGCCAGATAAACGGCGACTTCCGGTAGCTCGGCGCGATCGCTGAAGGTGGCCAGGGTGATGGTTTTATTCGTTACCGTCTTGGTGGGCAGCAAGGGTTGCGGCTGTCTCAATGGGGCGGCCCAGGGCAGTGCCGGGCCAAGCAGTCCGCTGGCGACATCGGCACGGCCTTCGTAGACATTGTCCACCAGGGGTTGACGCTCAATAGCCGCGGCGGCGGCGGCACGCACCTGCGGATCGCTAAAGACACCTACTCGGGTGTTCAGATACAGGGTATTGGTGCGCGGCATCGGCACTTCATGGATGCGTTCTGCCGCAATCAGTGGCAACTGTGATACCGGCACGGCTTCAACCAGATCGGCACTGCCGGTGCGCAGAGCTGCGGCTCGGGCGGAACCGTCCGGTACAAAACTGACGTCGATACCCGGCGCTGCGGCTTTTTGGCCCCAATAACCTTCAAAACGCTTTAGTCGCGCGCTGCTGGTCCCGTTGATTTCCGTCAGCACAAAAGCGCCGGTCCCGGCCAGCAATGGGTTAACCACGCCGTTGGCACCGTAAGCCCGTTCGGCAAGGATCGCCAACTGTGGGCTGGACAGCCGTTGCGGAAGTAAAGGGTCGGGGACCGCGGTGGAAATAATCACGGTGTGATCGCCTTCAATGCTGACTGATAATTCAATGCCGTCGAGGATACGCGGTTTGGGTGCGGCGTTGATTGCCGCCGAAAGTGAGCGTACGACGCTCTGTGCTGTCATTACACTGCCGTCGTGGAAACTGACCCCCGGCCGCAACACAAAGCGCCAGCGGTGTTGATCTATCTGCTGCCATTCGGTGGCCAATGCCGGTTCGGCATCACCATTGGCGTTCAGTAGCACCAGCGTTTCGGTATTGCTCCAGCGCGAAAGTTTAAACGCATCATCGCTGAGCGGCGTGAGCCCGGAACGAGGCGGTTGCAACATGGCCAGCCGGATGCGCCGTTCTTCGCCGTTACCTGCTTTCAGTTCGGCAGGGTCAAAACAGCCGCCAAGCAGCAAGCTGCCGGCGAGCAGGCAGCCGGTGGGGCCAATAAAGCGTGGGTTCAACATGAAAAAGTCCTCAGAATGTCAGGGCTGATAAAGGGCGGGTAACGAGGGAATGGCGGCCAGCAGATCGCAGGTGACGGCATGTCGCGGGCTGCGCAGCAGTTCATCGGTTGGACGATCTTCCACGATGACGCCGCAGGCCATCACCAGCGTTCGTTGGCATAGGGCGGCGACCAGTGAAATATCATGGGAGACAAGCAGCATGCCCATATTTTGTTGACGAGTAATCTTGTCCAGCAGGCCGATGATCTGCTGACGCAGTGGCAGATCCAGACCGCTGACCGGTTCATCGGCGATTAAAAATCGGGGTTGTAGCGCGATAGCACGCGCCAGCGCCACCCGTTGTGCCTGCCCACCGGAGAGCTGGCCGGGGCGGACGTGTATCAGGTGATCATCCAATTCGACCTGCCGCAAGGCCCGCTCAGCGGCAATGCTCAAATCCTGCCTGGGTGCCAGCTGACGCAGAGGTTCAATAATCAACTCGGCCACCGTGTGGCGCGGGTTAAGTGAGGCATGGGCATCCTGAGGGACGTATTGCACCAAACGTCGATACCAGCGCAATGGGTTCACAGCGGTTGGGCGGACGGCATTACCCTGGCATAGGATATGGCCGGCATCCGCGGTTTCCAATGCCAGCAACAGCCTGAGTAGCGTCGATTTCCCTGCGCCGGAGCAGCCTACCAGCCCGACGCGTTCCTCCGGATACAGATTCAGGTCGGTGGGTTTCAGTCCGTCAGACTGTGATGAATATCGGAGGCAAACTTGCTGCAGGCTGATAAAGGGCAGCGTTCCGCTGATTGACATGCCATTCATTCCGTTAACCTGCCAGACTCAACGGCGATGTCCGCTTGAAGGTTGGGCGCTGCGCTGTGGCAACCAATTGCCGGGTATAGGGGTGAGCAGGGTGATGCAGCAATTGTGCGAACGATCCCTGCTCGACTATTTTGCCATCTACCATCACGATGGCGCGCTGACACAGGTTGGCGGCAACGGTGAGATCGTGGGTAATAAACAGCAATGCCGGTGCGTGAGGACGTTCGGTGTAAGCTTTCAGGATCTCGATCAGTTGATGTTGGCTGACCATGTCCAACGCCGTGGTAGGCTCATCGGCGATTAGCAGGCTTTTCTCACCCACCAATGCCAGCGCCGCGCAGACTCGCTGGCATTGTCCGCCAGACAGTTGGCCAGGATAGCGTGACATGATGATCTCCGGCGGCAAGCCTAATACTGCCAGCAACTCGATGGCGCAACGCTGTGCCCGCTGTTTTTTCATGTTGTTCTGCCCCTGCAGTGCCAGGATTAGCTGCTGGCCCACGCGGGTCAGGGGATTGAGACTGGTAAAGGGATCCTGAAAGATGGCTGCCAGTGCGGGGCGTTTGCGCTGTTGCAGATGCCGGCCAGCGAGTTCTTGCCCTTGCAGCCGAATGGAACCATTGACTGTCGAGCCAGTCGGCAGAGTCCCCAAAATGGCGGCGGCAGTGAGTGATTTACCTGAACCCGATGCACCCAACAGACACAGACGTTCGCCGGCATACAGCGTAAAATTCAAATCGTGAATTTTGACGTCTCCATCAAGCGACAGCGTCAGGTGTTCTACGGTGAGTAACGGCGAGGGCTGGTTATCCATGGCAGATCTTTTTCTTGTGATTTTTGTTATGTGATAACATAACATTCACGTGCCGGAAATAACCAGCGGATTTACGAAATACTTTGAAATAGTGTAAAGCGGGGTAAGCAAGGTATGATGCTGAGGGTTTTGTTGTCAGGTTGGTCTTATCGGTGAGAACGCTTATTTTTGTTTTATGTATGGCAGGTTATCTGCTGGTGCTGAGTTACCTTGGTGTTTTCGTCACGGATAAAATATGTGAGAAATCCAATAACTACACCAAGGTGTGCCGCCTGGTCGATATTTCAGAACCGCATATTCCAAAGTAAATTCGGCTGTCAGCTCAAATAGTCAGCGGTGATCAACGGCGTCAATAGCCCTGCTAATGCCGCCAGCGTTGCCCACTGTCGCCACCCAAGTCGTGCCAACCAATCCTGGCGCAGTGGCGGTGTCGCAAGCTGACCCACCGCAACCGTGCCGGTCAGCAGCAGGGTCAGAAAAATGAAAACCAACCCACGGCTCCATGCATTGAACTCGATGTGCAGCACATTGGCGTAGTACAGCCGCATCAGAATGTAATAGGCCAGCATCACCCAGGCGAAATGGGTGCGTTTTTTCAGCACCTGGTAAAGTAAAAATGCGATGAAAATACTGTGGCACACGGAGATCAGTGGCGCTTCAATCGGGCGCCTGACGCAACCGTTATAGACCGCCAGATAGATATTAAAGACCAACTGGGCATAGAGGGTATAGATATACCAGCCATAGATGATTTTGAGCTTTTTGGGGGTGGGTGGGGTTGGGCAATAATCCGATATCATTGGAGCCTCCTGAGCTGACTAGCGTTATACCACCTAAAAACTAAATGAAAATTAAACGCCAAACAGGCTTTATTTTACCCCCGATCTGGAACTAAGCCGCATTCGCCAGGTCTGTTAAATGCTGCGACACGCAAGGTGTTTTTATGTGGTTTATGATGGTAATTCATTGATATGAAAGATTATAAAAGCGATAACTCCGCCGTGTATCTGCTGATTATCACCCTGGGACTTTATTTCTTCCTGCCACCAGCGCTGGTCGCTTTCTTCTTTGATTGGTTAAACCTCAACCCCTTCGTCATTATTCGCTTCTGGCATTTTAATCCGTTTTCCGCCGACCGCGGGATCCCCCTCTATCAAACCTTTATATACATATTAAGTTTATGGGTTATAGCGAATATTCTGCTGGCGCTTATTTTGCTGGTGGCTCGGCGTCTCTATGTTTGGTTCGTCAAAGGAACTCGTTGAGCACTGGCACCAGATAGATCATATTGATTCGAGTTTGTATGCCAGCCAAATGCTGGCATTTTTTTATTGTTGATTTTCAATCTACTTTTCCACAATCAGCCCAAGGTTTTTTGCCGACGGCAAGTTAGTTCACCTGCTGATAAAAAGTATCCTCATGCTTGTAATTCCTTATCGATAAAGATAATAATTATCATTAATATTTCCTTTTCTTTACATACAGCACACCGATAGATCTTTTGCACTCTTGTCAGCCAGCGCTGCTGATGGGGGCGGGTCGGGGGTGACTTAATGATACTTACCGGGGATTACAAATATGCAGATGATTTTTCCTGTCAAACGGTCGCGTGTTTTGTGTGCATTCGCGATGTTCCTGCCGTTGACTTCGTTGGCTGAAGACACCCTGGTGGTTAGCGCCAGGCCCGCTGATACTGCCGAGTCGGTGACTCAGGGCTACCAGGCGACCACCAGTCAGGGGGCGACTAAAACCGACCAGCCGCTGATCCTGACAGCGCAATCTGTTTCCGTGGTGACACGCCAACAAATGAGCGATCAGAATACCCAAACGGTTAACGATGCACTGAAATATACCCCGGGTGTTTTCACTAACTTCGCCGGCGGCGCGACACGCTATGACACCATTGCATTACGCGGTTTCCACGGCGGTGATGTCAATAACACCTTCCTCGACGGCCTGCGTCTGTTAAGTGACGGCGGCACCTATAATGCCTTGCAGGTTGATCCCTGGTTCCTGGAGCGTATCGACGTTATCAAAGGGCCTTCTTCAGTGATGTATGGGCAAAGCATTCCGGGCGGGCTGGTGGCCTTGACCACCAAGCGCCCGCAGTTTGCCACGCAGGGGCAGGTTAATCTTTCGGCGGGTAATAACAACACCCAGGGCGCGGCTTTCGATGTGACCGGTCCTTTGTCGGAGCAGTGGGCTTACCGGCTGACCGGAATGACGCGCAGCAGCGATACCATGTATGACCATCAGCGTGAAGAACGCTATGCAATTTCGCCGTCATTGCTGTGGCAACCAGATGAAAATACCTCACTGTTACTGAAAGCTTACCTGCAAAAGGATCCGTCCGGCGGTTATCACAGTGCAGTACCGGCAGATGGCAGTCTCTATTCCAGCGCGGGTGACAAACTGGGGCGCGGATTTTTTGATGGCGAGAGTAGTCGTAACGTCTTCAAACGTTGGGAGCAGATTTACAGCTACGCTTTCTCGCACAGCTTTAATGACGTTTGGTCATTCCGACAGAATGCCAGCTATACCCATTCTAACGTTGAACTGCAGCAGGTTTATCAGATTGGCTGGGATCAGGATCACCAGTTGCTGAACCGCTATTACAGCGGCTCGGCAACCTCACTGGATGCATTCGCCGTCGACAACCAACTGGAGGCCGACTTTGCTACCGGGCCGCTGGATCACAAAGTGATGCTGGGCCTGGATTACCAACGTTTTCGTAATAACCTGTGGGATGAATCTGCCGGCGCCTCTCAATTGAACCCTTATACCGGTGTGTCGGGGGGCGCGGGACTGACCAATCTGACGCATACCGATTCCCGACGCCACTATGAACAGATGGGCGTTTATCTGCAGGATGAAATCAGCCTGCAGAACTGGTATCTGAATCTGTCTGGCCGTTTTGACCGTATAGAGGCAAAAAATACGGTGCTCAACACCGGCACCAGCGATGAACGTCGTGACGACAACTTTAGCGGCCGTGCCTCGTTGCTGTATCGCTTTGACAGCGGTTTCTCACCTTACGCCAGTTACAGCACGGCGGTGACGCCGGAAGCGCTGGCCGATCAAAACGGCCATATGCTGAAGCCGAGCACCAGCGAGCAGTACGAGGTGGGCCTGAAATATCAACCGCCGGGCAGTTCATCAATCTACAGCATGGCCCTGTATGACCTGACGCAGAATGACGTCGCTAACCGGGTGGTGCAGCAAAGTTATTATCTGCCTGCCGGGAAAGTACATTCTCAGGGGATTGAACTGGAGGCTCGCAGCAAGTTAACCGAACATCTCGATCTGATAGCGGGCTACACCTACAACAAGGTGAAGTTTAAAGATGCAATTGACGGCAACAATGGCAATACGCCGTATCTGGCACCGGAGCAAATGGCTTCGCTGTGGGGCAAATATGCCACTGCCTACGGCGTGGATCTGGGGGCTGGGGTGCGTTATATCGGCAAACAGTGGGCGGATAACGAAAATACGCTACGTATTCCTTCCGTGACGCTGGTGGATGCTTCGGTGCGGATGAATCTGGATCGCGTTAATCCATCGTTGAAAGGGGCATATGTGCAGTTAAACGTGAATAACCTGACTGACCGAAAATATGTCGCGGCCTGTTATGGCACCGGTTATTGCTATTGGGGGGCAGAACGCTCGGTGCTGGCGACGGTAGGGTACGATTTTTAACGGAAGGCTCATGACTGCCCCGTCGCTCTTTGGCGGGGCGGTATCTCAAGCGTTAGAACAAGGAGAACATCAACACTACCGGCAGGCTCAATGGCCAGGTCAGGCCAATGGTTAACGCACTGATAAAACGAATCTTAATGGTATCTCGGCTGACCAGATAGGTAAAAATCATAGAAACTAACAGGCCAATTAAATAAAAGTATTGTGTTGCTACCCACAGCGACGACATGAAACCAATCCCAGTTGTATTTTTAAGCCTTAAATTTTAAGACCTCAATCCCACATAATCAATGCTTATTAATTCTTTCTTTTTTTAAAGAAATATACCCACAGAATTTGTAGATATATACCAATTTAACGGTTTTATTAGACTGCCGGGAGAGCGCGTAATTTGAAAATGTTAAGGATATGTAATATATTGGTGTCTTATAAAGCAAAATGAGGCGTTATTATGAGCTTTTGGAGAATTGTATTTACCATCATCTTGCCCCCTTTGGGTGTACTGCTGGATAAAGGGATCGGCGGGGCGTTTATCCTCAACATTATTCTGACTCTGCTCGGCTACTTCCCCGGCCTGATCCACGCATTCTGGATCCAGACCAAACAGTAATGGTTTTGCGGGCATATCGCCCAGGGAAGCGGTCTGTTCAGCGTAACGCTATCAACCCTGGTATGGGCACATGCCGGGGTTTTTATCTTTGAAGAGGCTAATGAATATTGAGGCCGTAGACAAACAACCATGAAAAAAGCATCGCCAACAGGCCTGCGATACAAAGAATGGAGATCATTTCCTTCACTGAATAATTCCCTTTTGGTTTCGTTGAAATTACTTCCCATTGTTTTTTCATGAGATTTTAGATCGTAATGGGTAAAAATCCTAGTTTTAATGTCGTGATGTGACCGAACCGTGGACTTATGCTGACGGAAATCTGGCAGATCACCCGAGCTGAATGGAACGCCAGAAGGGATATAACCAAGGGTTAACTATTCGTAGCTATTGCTGAAAGCGGCGGCAGTGAACTATATACAACAGGGCATATAAGGCGTTTTGGCTTGGTGCAGATGGCGCTGGAAGCATGGCGATGTTGATTATCGGGTCTGGCGTAACGCCTCCACGTGGTTAAAGAAGGAATTTGTGATGAATGCAAAACCTACAGTAGTCCTGGTTCATGGATTTTGGGGCGGTGCAGCGCACTGGAGTAAAGTCATTACCGAATTGTCGCATAAAGGATATCACTCGATTCATGCCGTAGAGATGCCGCTGACATCGCTGGCCGATGATGCAGAGCGCACGCGCAAGATGGTGGCACAGCAAGAAGGCCCGGTGTTATTGGTCGGGCATTCTTATGGTGGCGCGGTAATCAGCGAAATGGGCAATTTGCCTAATGTGGTCGGGCTGGTGTTTATCGCTGCCTTTGCACCAGATGCAGGGGAAAGCCCTGGCGGCATCACTCAGCAACATCCTCCAATTGCGGCGGCGAACCTGGCACCGGACAGTGATGGCTATTTATGGATTAAAGCCGATAAATTTCACGAAAGCTTCTGTCAGGATCTTTCCGCCGATGCAGCACTGGTGATGGCGGTGACCCAGAAGGCACCGCTGGCCAGCACCTTCGGTAACGAGATCACCGAACCGGCCTGGAAACACAAACCTTCCTGGTATCAAATTTCCAGCAATGACCGAATGATTGCACCAGAAAATCAACAGCATATGTCGGCGCGGTTGAAGGCTAAAAAAGTCATTACGTTGAATGCCAGCCATGCCTCACTCGCTTCGCATCCACAGGAAATCGCCGCTTTGATCGACGATGCCGCTAACGCCTCGTAAACCTCCATCGTTCAGGCCCTGCGACTGCGGGGCTTTTTTATGACGGTCGGTTACTCGCGGACGTCTACCAGACCTCAAAATCCCTTCTGGCTATCCTGTTGACCTACAAAGTTTGATGCCAAAAAAATCCCGCACAGCGGCGGGATTAAGGGATGATAGCGACAAACTGGATGTTGTTCTGATTCTGCGGTGTTGTGTGTTTCCAGACCACGACAGTAGCGCACCTGAATTTCGACGACAAGACGAAAAACGGCAATAGCGTCGGTATCAGAATATCCTCATAAGAAACTGAAATTGTTTGCTAAATGGGTAACTCAATGGAAGGGGCATAGCCTGATAGCGATTATAGAACCACTTCCTTGTGGAGAGGCGTCCTAGCGTCGTTTCCGCTTGGTGTTGAAAGTAGTTCCCCTTCTTTGCCGCAAATACATGACAAAGGAAAATACGACAACTGCGATCAAAACGACGATGATTGCAACGGGAAGGTATTCCATAGCATTCACCTGAGATGGCAATTCGGCATCCCATTAAATAGGACTTTTCCTAATTCAAGCAATAAGCATTGCGTAAGGGAAGCGTAATTAGGAATTACCTTAGCTATCGTCCCCTGGAACTGTGCAGGAGAAAAAACCATTAAACGAACAGTAACTTACAGCTTTATCTGAGAGGCAGGGAAGGCGGGCAGTTGATTTGATCGACCGGGGCGTTAGGTAAACCTGAATTAAAACTTTCCAGTGGCAGTTTTCATTATTTTTGCAAAAGAAAACGACCGATTAGTCTGATTAACCGGCCGTTGGTAAAGATGTTAATTATGCGGTCTGCTTATGAAATACAAGACGAAAGTATAACTATCTGATATCTATGATTTTAAATCTCACTCCAATATCTCCCCAAAATTCTTCCCCAAAACCAGATTTCAAAATTGATAGTGAAGCACAGGGATAGCCCTGCAGATTTTACATAGCGCTACACCACTAAGGTGGTCCAATCTGCGCCTCTATCATCATGATATCTATCAGTCATTTCCTGCGTTTTATGGCCAAGCAATGTTTGGGTATCAACTCCCTGAGCACTATACAAACGTTCAGCTAACGATCGCTGCTCGTGGAAACTAGGGGCTGTACCGTTTTTAGGTGGCTTAACACCTGCTGCCTGACGAGCTTCCAGAAAAGACCTACTCAATGAACTAGTGTCAACGCTCTGGCCAGGCTTTATCGTTGCATGTGCCCGGACATGGTGGAGTAGGTAAGGGCTAACGGTGCGATCACGGCAACGGGCTATAACTTCCTCTAGTGTCCACCCGATAGAGTTGCATCGTAGCGACAAGGGTAAAGCGACTTTCGAACCAGTTTTACTCTGCTGAATGTGAAGATAACCACCCCAAACATCGGTAAATTTCATATTAGAGATATCCTCCCGGCGTTGGCCTGTGACTACAGCCAGAAGCATTGCGTTTTGCACATAAGGCGGCATCGTTTCAGCCGCAGCAAAAATACGTTGCCATACTTCTAAGCTCAGACGCTCGCGAGATACCTTAGCTTTAGGCTTACGGGTAGCAAGGGCAGGATTGTAGCCTGCATCAACCTCACCGCTATGTTGAGCCTCTTTGAACATATCGATCCAAACACTGCGGAGCAACTGTGCCATTCTTGATTTACCCATGTCCTTGTACTCATCAAGAATCATCGCTAGCGATTTAGTATCCACTTGTTTTAGCCTGATATTGGGTAATTTCTTGGCTAATGTCAGGGCGCATGATTTTCTTGTTTTTAACGTGGAAGGTTTTAATGTCCCATCGGAAATTCTCTCCGCTTGTATCTCCAAATATCTTTCCACCCATTTAAAAAGAGTTATCGATGGTTGCACCTTCTGGGTGGTTGAGATCGCTATATCAACGAGCAGAGTAGCCTGGCGTGATTGCTGTTCGCTGAGGAGCCGGTTGGCCTCTGTCGCAGCATCACGCGCATGCTCTTCGTTAGTACCAAAGCCGATA
Organism: Serratia sp. BIGb0163; assembly: GCF_024809935.1. Lineage (NCBI taxonomy): Bacteria > Pseudomonadati > Pseudomonadota > Gammaproteobacteria > Enterobacterales > Yersiniaceae > Serratia > Serratia sp. BIGb0163. The sequence goes on along the minus strand of NZ_JANUDZ010000001.1, from coordinate 1,705,897 downwards.
AATTTGCCGGTAATAGGGTGTCGATACTGCCAATATACCTTATTGGTTCGCTTGTCTAATTTGCAGTATAAGTTGGGTACGTTCAGATTAAACTTACGAGGTCTGGCCGCCATTGAGAACCTTCCTGACTAAATTACTCACCGGTTTTGAAAGTTTTTCCAAGGCTGGTGGGGGGGCTAAAATGCCAACAAATTTAGCATCTTCATCTACCACCCACCTTTTCCCCTGTTTTAAAGGCCGTGGGTATATCTGACCAGTTGACGCATATTTGTTCAAAGTTGTTTGAGTGGGGGGATATTTCCACCCATTTGGGCCTGAAGCCCATTCATGTATTGGTATTAATTGCCCCATAGTTAACTCCACACGTTAAGCCCGCCGCATACGGGCATTAATTCATTCGTGACATGTCACGCTGTTAATTTGGTTTCGTGCCAACCCAGGGTAAGCCAGCACGCTGACTCACCTACGCAAGGGCACTCGGTAACCGGCAATTTATCGCCGCATTTCTTACACGTCCGCTTCTGCTGGTGGGCTAAAGTCTGCTGGTATTCAGCATGGCACCGGCGGATTAGCAACCCGACAACCTCGTTGAATTCGTATGGCTCCCGGCCAGGGCGCAGACCTGACAAAAGCGCCTGTGCCATAAATTCTTCTTCTGGCTCTAACTGCAGCTCACGAATCACGATCCCGCCTTTGCGTTGTCGCGCCCGTTGGGCCGCTTTACGCTCAGCATCTGTCTTAGCCATTGGCAGCCTCCTGATAACTTTCAAACCAAAACACAACCGGGGCGTCTTTAACTTCAACCAGCCCGAAACGCTCAGCGGTACGGAAGTTGACGCTGTAGTGCCGCGCTCGCTCTGTCTGTGCTGCTATCTGCTCGCGGAAACTCTCCAGGGTGTGGCCGCCTTTGAAAAGATTGCACTGCTTACACGCCGGAGCCATATTCCCTACAACGTCCAGAGCCTCCCGCTCAGCTACTCGACTGGTAAATTCAAGCTTGCCGTCATCAGTCACGCTTCGGTTGAAATCGAGCCCTCTATAGATGGGCTCGATATGATCGGCATGCCAGCCTTTCTCTGGCAGTGGACAGCCGCAGTAAGCGCACCGACCGCCGAACTTCTCCCGCAACTCAGCGCGTTGCGCCTTGGTCAGCTTAGCCATGCTGTGCCTCCACGGCGGGCTCACCTACAAACGCTAACTGACCGTTGAGGATGGCATTGCGGATCGCGTTGAACTCCCAAGCCCAATACTGCGAATCGACAAAAATTTGCATCTTCCTGTAGTCATGTTTTTTTCGGTTAATGAAGGCCTCCGCGGCCTCTCTGGTGAAATGTGCGTTCACGTACTCCCATTCCCAGGCATAACCGGTAACAGTGTGATCTTCGATTGCTCCGAGATAGTCCCACTGCTGATGCTCTTTCATGTTCAGAAAGCTAGCGTTGTACACTTCGCAGCATTCCGCATCGATTTCAGCCTGCCGCTCGTCATCCAGGTCATCCCAATATTCCTTAGGGCTAAACCAGTTTGAGTCGTCGCAATGCACCAAGTACTGATCGGTGTAATCCATATCTATACCGCTGATAAGGCGCTTGGTTTGAACGACGAATAGTGGATCGGCCGTGCAATGGTCATCTACACCATCGCCTTCGCAGTGGTACTTAAGGCGGGTTACAAAGTCGGCCCATGTATCAGCATTCAACTTTGCGCCCTTCGCCAGAGTTGGCTTCAGTTCATTTGCTGGCATCACGCACCTCCCCGTTGGATTTTGTGACCAGGTGCATAACAGCGCTCGCGATTTGCGCTGATACGCCAGCCTTCAGCTCGCGCCTCTTTGGCGCATTGTGACCATGATTCCCCGGTAAACTCGTCTTTGGCCGAGGTGATGAAACTTGCAGCGCACTTTTCGCAGTCGCAGTAAAGATGGGCTGTGTAGTTTGCTGATATCACAAGACACCTCCCTCGGTGGCATCTTGATATTCTTCCGGCACAAGCAGAGAAAACGCTTTGTGCGGTCGCTGGTGCGTTTCGAAAAAGCTCAAGCGGCCTTTCATCGGCCTGAACGGTAGCTCATGCGCATCGGCAAGCTGGAAGCCAACAGGTCCAAAAAACCAAGGTGACCCGCTCTCGTTCACGCAGTCCGTGATAGTCGCCACACCAACGATACCGCCACGATAGAAACTGTCTCTATCCGGAAAGTGGCGTGACCAACCGCGCAGCTTGAAGAGGATGTTCGCAGCGATAGCCATGTCTTCTTTTGACGGCTTGGCGGCACTGGCGTGGATTAGCACCTGTCCCCTGAATTTTGTGTTCCAGGTGCGGTTCTCGATGTCTTTATAGCCGTTGACGATTAGCCAGGCCCAGGGCTGGCGGATTGAAATTGCTTTCATTTGGCCTCCCGCAGCTCGATGGCGAATGCTTGCAACTCGTTAATCTGAGCACGAAGAGACATGGCTGTAGCGCCAAATGCGTGAGTGTCTGGGTGCATGTTGGCAAGCTGTTTCAGCTTGCGTTCGATGAGTTTATCCACTCCCCGCGCTTCGATAGCTGAAAGGGCGGCGTCAGTGGCTGATTTGGTGATCACATAAACGCTGCCTTCGCCAGGCTCATGCCCGCAAACATATCCGTGCAGCACCGGCTGGTAAGTCTCTCTGGCAAACAGACCGAGTTTTTCACCCAGTTCCTGAATGTCCCCGCCACACCATGAACCGCCTTGGCCTGCGATGTTGAAACCTTCAATCACAAATGACATGAGCTGCTCGTTACGCACAGCCAGCGCATCGGCTCGTTTCTGCTGCGCATCGCGCTCAGCCTTCAGGGCTTCGTAGGTCAATACTTCGGTCATGCTGCACCTACCTGTTGGCTATTGAGTTGATAGGCAATGGCCATCTGCTCTGCGTCGTTCATAGCGTCATGCAGGGAGTTATGCTTAACCATCGCGAAGCATGGCTGGTGGGTTTTAGGCAGGTAACCTTTGGTTCCTTTGGTCATGGCATCGATATAGGTGCGCACGTCGCGCTTGCCGCCCCAGTGCCACGGACATTCGATCTCATACATGCGGTAGGCATTTTCGAGGATCGATCCGTCAAAATCGGTTCCACGGAAGAAGATCCGCGCATTGGGGTGCTGCTTAATCCAGTTGGACAGCAGCCCGAGGCATTGGCTCAGAGGTTCGCGGTCGCCGACTAAAGCTTCCTGCGCCTCTTCGCCTTGCTTGCGCCAGAAGGCCTGGGTTTCTGTGCTGACGGTACGGCCTTTCATCAATTGATCGAAGGTATCAGCCAGGCAGTAAAATGCGTTGGTTGAGTAGTCGGCTAACTCACCCTCACGCGCCACTTTGATGATGCTTTGTTGGGTCTGGTGAACGTCGTCAATATCGAAGGCAAACGCGCCGATAGAGAGCAGCACAGCAGACGGCACCACGTCCAGGGTTTCGGTATCGATCGTGATTGTGTTGATCATCACAGCACTCCCCATTCAGTCAGCTCATTAAAGCGAGCAACGAACATTGCCCGAGCCTGTACCGGCATCACCGGATTAATCACGATGTCAGCAGGGAAAATGCCTTCCAGCATTGGCCATACCTTTCCATCGTCGATATCAAGATCCCGGCGCTCAGTGGCCAGCATGACCAGGTCTGCATGTTTCACCGCGATATCCATCTGCAGAGGAAGGCCGAAGCGCTGGCGGATCACTGCGTCCAGTTGATCTTCGATACGCTGGTAATCCGGCAGCAGGCGCTTAAGTGGGGCAGGGATATCTTTGCAATAGGCTTCGGTGGCATCGTGCATCAGCGCTTCAAGGGCGAACTCTGGCGCCACAATTTGGCTGCACAGCACTGAGTGTTGCGCCACGCTGTAGAAGTTCGGCAGATGGCCTGCAAACCGGCACTCATGGGACAGTGCCTGGGCGATATCCTCAATGCAGATGCTTTCGACTGCAGTCGCCGCAAAGTCCAAGTGATGGCCTGTAAAAGTGGTAATCCAGCTCATACGTTAATTCCCACACGCTGATTTTCGGCAAAGCGAAGCCCTGCCAGAATTGGCAACTTTTCGCAGATAGAAAATCGGGTTTTAAAAATGGAGGCCAGACACCCGCATAGCGCTGGCTCCCGGTTAATTACTCACACATCAGGTGGCGCACCGCGCCGGGGCTTTATACTGTGTAAAGGGATAAGGGGAACCCGGAACAGTACGCCACCTGATATGTGAAAAAAATGCGGCTGACACCAACCCAAATCAGAGCAGCCGCAAAGGCTTCACTACACACAGCAAAACTCTGCCGGATATCTGCACTTGCTTTCGCTGCAGTGCCGCCGGCGCGGCGCATTAGGTGTGGTGATGGGAGTTGAACCCACAGACGGGGAGGAAGCCCGTCCATCACCGGATACCACATCGGACTGCTCACTCATGAGTTAGGATCCTCCACCGCTCCCAGAACTGAGGGAAAGGGCGAGTGAGCATTCCGATGTACGCCGGTTACCCGGCGACTGCCACCACTACATAAAAACCAACAACCAACCAGAACGGGATGCAAGCCACTACGCTATAGACCACTGCCTTCCAACCTTTTGCGCTCATGATTGCCTCAGTGCGCCGCGGAGGGCGCGATGGGTGTTAGCTACTAAATCCGGTTACTTCAATCCGGCAAATCGGATATGTGTAAAGCTTGTTATCCGAAATGATTTTCTGAGCCGCTTCAAGGCTGTCGGCACTGTCACAGAACTTAATGTTCTCGCAGTAGCGCCCGTCGTCGTCGTCAGGCTTACCAGCCAAAATCGTGAATCCAAGAGCCATCGTGTAACCCTCTGCTGTGAACCTGGTTAGCGAATCATCCCGATCTTCGTGTGCCTCGGGCGGCTACTTCGTGGGCGTCCTGCCTTTTCGCTGTTGGTGAAATTAATTTAAGACATCTTAAGATTAACTGCAAGGTTATTTTTGAAGTAAACTTAACATTTGAAGTGGAAGGATGGGTGTTTCGCAAAAATGAGAAAAAAACCGCTCACAGCGGTTTAATTTTATGGCTTTATGATGTGGTTCGGTATCTGCGGTGCTCGACCATTACGCCAATGATACGAATTTTTGAGGTGTCGGATCTGTACCTAGCATAATCATCGTTAAGTGGGGAGAGTTCGAAAACCTCTCCGTTAACATCTTTGCCTCTGGGGCGATATTTCAAGAAAAGAACTTCGTTATCTTCTATTTCGGCCAGCACGAAATTACCAGGTAGTGCCGTAACTAAGGGATCAATGAACACAACGTCCCCTTCATTAAACTCTGGCTCCATCCCGCGACCTTTTATAGTTATGGCAAAAGCCGATCTGGATAAGTCTATGTTTGTTTGAATAAAGTTAATGCCACCGTCCAATTCTCTATAACTACTATCTTTTCCCCAAGCCTTTGCTTGCATGTACGTGATTATTGGCGCGGTAGAAGAGTCGAGTCCGGAAGGGACTACGGTACTACTGCCATTCTTACCAGTTAAGATAAAATCTGGAGATAGTCGCAACTCAGCGGCTAGTCGCATTAAGTTCTCCCCAATAGGTCTGGTCTTGTCCCCTTCCCATTGAGAAATAGCCCCGCCAGCAACGCCGATGCGAGACCCCAACTTCTCCTGCGATAGACGCAGAGCTTTTCTTTGAGCGCGTATGCGCTGACCGATCGTTTGAGTTTCCATATTTAAGCAATCTTAAATTCAATTGACTTAAGAGTCCTTCTGAATGACAATTTAAGAACACTTAAAAGGAGGGCTGTTTGATGCTTAAGAAAGACGTAGTTAGACATTTCACTACCCAGAAGGAGGTGGCCCGTTTTTTGGGGTTGAGTGATTCTGCGATTTCTCAATGGAAAGAAGTCATTCCCGAAAAGGATGCTCACCGACTCCATCAAGGAACAAATGGGATTCTCAACTTCGACCCTTCGTTTTACAAAAAGTCTACCGCTCCAGCGGCTTAACAAAAACCACAGAAGCGGAGAAACCTTGTGGACAACAAAGACTTTCCTACCCAGGACGACATCAGCGAAGCGATACACAAGCTGATCACTCAGTTCCCAGGTAAGTACACCGCGATGGCCAAGGAGTTGGATCCAGTAGCCGGCACTGAAAACGCACTGCGTAACCGTGTCCGCCAGGTATCAGGGCAGGTAGTGCCGCTGGGTATGGCTGTAGAAATGGAATCAATCTCAGGCCGAAGCGATATCACCGAGGCGATGTGTAAGCACGCTGGTGGAGTGTTCGTGAAGCTGCCGGAAATCGAACAGGTGGACAACGAAGAGTTGCTGATCAAGTTCAACGAACTGATGTCAGCGCTGGGCCTGTTCGCCAAGGCACATAACGAGTTCACAGCTGATGGAGTGCTCGACAACCACGAGAGTAAAAAACTGAAAGCTAAGGGTTACCGGATCCAATCGCTGGTGGCGGAGATATACGCCGTGACGGTGATGATGTTTGGAGAGGGTGACGCCCAGGATATGCGGTCCCGGGCGTCGAGTGCATCAATTAAACGTGTGGAGTAATTAACGCATGAACAGAGTAACAGAATCTCGTTTGCGTGGGCAATTTCGTTGTGTAGCTGCGAGCTGCGCTAAACCGCCAGTGCCGTTGCGTTATGTGATGAGAATACCCGGCGGCTGGTTGCCTGTCACCCACAGCGCGTTGCAGGAAGTTGTGGATCGCTTTAAGTATTTGGCACTGCCAGCGCCGGGAGCTGTGGCATGAGCGTAAAAGTCTCCAGCTATGTATGGGACGGCTGCGCTGCGCACGGTGTGAAGGGTACCAAGCTGCTTGTAATGCTTCGTCTGGCTGACTTCTCAAACGATGAGGGGATCTGCTATCCGGGGATTGAGAAAATCGCCCGTGAGATTGGTGCTGGCCGGAGTACGGTCACCACTGCGATCGGCGAACTTGAAAGCGATGGATGGCTGACACGCAAGGAACGCCGCAGAGGGCAGCGCAACGACAGCAATATTTACACCCTGAATGTGCCAAAGCTGAAAGCTGCAGCATTAAGCATTGAGTCTCACCGTCCAGTTTCTGACACGTCAGAATCTGACCATTCAAAATCTGATATGTCAGGATCTGAACGTTCAGAATCCGACCGTTCAGAAAACACGAAAAAAGGCAGTTCTCACCCGCCAGAATCTGGGGGGGATCCGTCAGTAAATTCAAAACAAGATCCATCAGGTAAAAAACCTACTTGTCAGCCTGCTGCGCAGACCGACCCCGAAGTGTTGATCACTGACCAGGCCAAGGACGTTTTAAAACACCTGAACCTGGTTACCGGTTCACGTTACCAGACGTCGAAAAGCTCGCTTGAGAATATCCGGGCCCGTCTGAGGGATGGTTATTCCAATCATGACCTGTGCCTCGTCGTTGACTACAAGCAGGAACACTGGGGCGACCTGCAAGACATGAGTGATTACATCCGGCCAACCACGCTGTTCATCCCGAGCAAGTTCGAAGGCTACCTGAGCAGTGCCACCAAGTGGGACAAAAAGGGCCGCCCTAAGTGTATTGCCGGGAAATGGCAGACCAGCACCAACCACCGCGTAACCCCAGCCTCTGGCGCCATCCCGCCAGGCTTCAGCAATGGCTTATCAACCCTTGGAGGTGATCATGATGTCAACGTCAACTGACCTGATGGCACGTTTGCTGGCGCTGAAACCGGCACACGTACAGCCGCGCTTTGACACGGTGGAAGGCTGGAAGAAGTTTCAGGCCGAAGAGGCGCAGAAGTCTAACCAGCAGATCACGGATCGGAACCGCCAGGCCCGTATGGAAAAAATCATTGGTCGTTCTGGCATCCAGCCTCTGCACCAGAAATGCGCGTTCAGCAATTACGTTGTGGAATGCCCGGAACAGCAGGCTGCACTGGATGCCGCCAAGGGCTATGTGGCGTCATTTGGTAAGACACATGGCGGCTTCATTTTCTCGGGTAATACCGGTACTGGAAAAAACCACCTGGCCAGCGCAATGGCAAGAAACCTGATTGACCGCGGTCACTCTGCGATGGTTATGACAGTTGCTGAGCTGTTTGAAAACCACCGTGCCACGTTCAGCAAGGATAGCCCAGTGAGAGAAGCTGATCTGCTGCGTGACCTTTGTCGGCTGGATTTGTTGGTGCTGGACGAAGTAGGGCTGCAGAAGGGCAGTGATTACGAGATCAACCTACTAACCAACATCGTTGACCGCCGCCAGTTGCAGTTGAAGCCAACCGGCATGCTGACCAATAAAACTTACGACGAAATGGTGAAGATGGTCGGTGAGCGGATCATGGATCGCCAGACCGATGGTGGTATTTGGGTGCCATTCACATGGGCAAGCATGCGCAGCCGCAAAGGGGGCAAGGTATGAAAAAGTTATCGATCCCAGTGGATGTACTCGAAAGCGAACGAGTTAACAGCGGCATCCGTCGGCTAATCCTCGCTGGCATGCTGAAGGACAACCCAGAAAACCAAATGGGCCGAGTAATTCAGGCCGCGGCCGGTGCCAAGTGGATGACGCTTCGCGACCTGGAAAGAACCGTGTTCATGATGTTTTTCGTGGCTGATACCCAGGCGGCCATAAGCGCTCGTTTGCGTGAGGTTAACCCTAAGGTGCATGGCCTGGTTAAGGAAAAACGCACGTTGAAGGATCCGGACACAGGCAAGCAGGTTTATTTCTACCGCCTGGTAGCCGTAGAGGAGCAAGCCGCATGAAGTGTGTATCGGGTATTGAGGTTTTGCCTTTGATGGCTGTGGCGCACCGGGTGTATCGCTGGTGGATGTTACGTGAGGCCCGGCGCACCTGGCAGGAGCGCGGCGATTTTCGGAAATATGCAATCTCGCAGGGATGGCTAACAGACTGGCAGCGCCAGCACTTTGGCTGGGATTACTACGGGATCCGGTATTTGGTACGAAGGGCGACGGAGGGCTTTAAATGATTTATCAACTGAATGTAGGCCGCTGTGAAGAGGTTTTGCGCAGTATGGCTGATAGCTCTGTAGATGCCATTGTAACGGATCCTCCTTACGGCCTGAGCTTTATGGGCCACAAGTGGGATTATCAGGTGCCAACCGTAGATCAATGGACTGAATGCCTTCGAGTACTTAAACCCGGTGGGCACTTGTTGGCGTTTGGTGGCTCAAGAACTTATCACCGGCTCGCAGTGAACATCGAGGATGCTGGTTTTGAGATTCGTGATCAGCTGATGTGGATTTACGGCAGTGGGTTCCCCAAGTCGAAAAACCTTACCGGGGAGCATCAAGGGAAAGGGACGGCATTGAAACCTGCGCATGAGCCGATCGTAATGGCCCGTAAACCTTTGGTTAGCACAGTAGAGGGCAATGTTGTCCAGTTCGGCACTGGTGCTCTAAATATCGATCTTTGCCGGGTACCGACAGAGGAAGCTTTAACCGGTGGTGCTGGTGGCCTGTTGTCGCATGTGCGTGACGAGAAAGCCCCAGAAAGTGGGGAGTGGAAAGCGGATCAGCTCGGCCGGTGGCCTGCAAACGTCCTGCATGATGGAAGCGATTCGGTGGTCGAGGCATTCCCTGACGCAAAGGGGCAGCAGGGCGATCTGAAAACCACAGGTAAGGCCCGGCCAGCGCGAGTGGTTTTTGGGAATATGGACGCGCCACGTGACCACGCGATGCGCATTGAAACCAGTAAATCAGCCGCACGGTTCTTTTACTGCGCCAAGGTCAGCAAGTCGGAGCGCGACGAGGGGATGGAGCGTTTTGTGCCGTTTTCTGCTAGCGAAATGACTGGCGGTCGCGAAGAGGGAAGCGTTGGCATTAACGATCCGCGTGCCGGAGCAGGCCGTACAGGTGGCGCTAAAAACAATCATCCAACCGTTAAACCTGTCGAATTGATGCGGTACCTTTGCCGACTGGTCACGCCTGCTGGAGGAGTCGTATTAGACCCTTTCATGGGTTCTGGTTCCACGGGAAAAGCGGCACTGCTTGAAGGGTTCGGTTTCATCGGGGTGGAACTGGATCCTGATCACCTCACAACCGCTGCGGCTCGTATAGCTCATTCAGCCAAGGAGGTGGCGCAATGATGCTTATTTTGCCATTCCCGCCAAGCGTTAACGGCTACTGGCGTTCGCCAAACAAGGGGGCATCCAGAGGCCGTACTCTGGTCAGTGAGCGCGGCAGGGCATTCCAGGCAGAGGCTATCGCTCAGGTAATGGAGCAACTGCGCCGCCGGCCGAAGCCAATCAGCGCAGACATATCTGTAGCGGTGGTGTTCTATCCGCCAACTAAAGCCCGTCGCGACCTGGATAATTTCTTTAAGGCACTGTTTGACGCCATGACGCAGGCTGGTGTGTGGCTTGATGACAGCCAGATTAAGCACATCGATGCCAAGTGGGGGCCGGTAATCAAGGGCGGCAAGGTAGAACTACGGATCAGCGAGGTGCAGGTATGAGAGGGATACTGAAGCCGATCGTTGTCCGCGAACTGGGGCAGGTCATCTTAAAGCCAGGCAATGACTTGCTGACGATGTTCGGTGACCGGGTGATGGTGGCCACGGTACCGGCTGAGTTTCGTGAAATGCCGTCAGGTGCATTACCGGCAACAGAACAGCAGCTGGCCATTGACCCGCGCTTCCGTCCGTTCTTCCAGCATGAGCTCGTTCTTTCTGCCGCTGGTGGCATTAACAGCCTGGAGAGTTGGCTGGATCGTCGTCATGACTGTCAGCGCCAATGCGCCGATGGGTACCACGACAAGAACATGGAAACGATGCGGTACGGCTCTGGCGCTATCCGGTTGTGCTGGCATCACGCGCATTTGTACCGTGATAAGACGATGGATGAGCTATCAGCCGCAGCAGAGCAAAACATAGCGGATTTTGTGGTGTATCGGGCCAGAGTTCACTTCATGTTTGAAGAGAGCCATCAACTGACCTTGCCGGAACTGTGCTGGTGGGCCTGGGTGAATGGGGTCATTGATCTGATCCCGGATGATGTAGCAGCCGCCTCGTTACGCATTAAGCCGCACACCATCCCAACCGGGCACCGAAGAGAGGCCGACATTACCCCCAGTTTGTCACCTACCCAACAGATAGCGGAGATTGCTAAGAAGGCTGCAAAGGTGTTGGTAATCGATCCGGAGCCGCCAAAGGCATTATTCAAGATCCCTAAGCGTGAACGATGGACGAGCGAAAAGTTTACTCGCTGGGTTAAGTCTCAGCCGTGCGTGTGCTGTGGCAACCCATCCGACGACCCACATCACATCATCGGCCACGGACAGGGTGGTATGGGTACCAAGGCACACGATTTTTTTACCATCCCACTATGCCGGAAACATCACGATGAATTGCATCGTGACATGTCACGGTGGGAGGAAGAACACGGAAGTCAAATTGAGTTATGGTTCAAATTCATAGATTGGTCTCTTTCTGTCAGTGCTATTATATAATCTAATATTTTAAAGTTATTGAAAACAGAGGGGGAAGTATGAATAAAGGTATTATCTTGACCGAAGGATATCGCGCAGATCCGAAAACAGGTAATTTTAACAATCAAGTTCCAATAAGCTTAGAGGACTTGAGGTTTTGCTCATTATTCTGGGATAAAATTGAGAATCCGAATTCATTAGTTTACTTCGAGCCATCGGATGATTTTAAAGTTTTGATAAGTGAAGGTATAGCATCACAAACCAAAGTTGAAATTGATGGGATAGGAGGTAATGGGAACGGGGGTGATTGGATGAAAGAGTTAGTCTTGAAAAACCAAATGGCATTCATGAATATGCAAAGGGGAAATATGGGTATAGATTGGAGCTTAGCACAGACATCTGATACTTTATCTTCTCCAAGTGATTCTAATATAAGTAGGGCCGTGTGTGAATTCAATCTATATAATGCCATTTCGTCACCAGTTAGCGATGTTTCAATTTACGATGTTCTTGAATTTAAGGAAAGAAGGAGTGATGAGTTAATTGCATTAAGAGATATGATTGATGACTCTGTGTTTAGGGTTAGCAGTAATCCGGAAGATCTTAATGCTTACCGAAGAGAAGTAAGTAGGTTGGAGTCCGTTCTTAATGATTATAATTCAGTGATGAAAGAAACCGGTTATCAAACAGTGAAAAGAACATTAACGTCATTATTGACATCTCCCCCTTTAGGTGCCGTCGCAATAGCTGGAATGGTTCCTGAATTTGCACCATTCATGTCAGTAGTTAATGTGGTTGGAATAGGAGCTTGTGCTTTGGGGCTGGCTTATAAGGAGTTGATAGTAGATAAAAACATCCCAAATCAGCACAAGCAATTTGCTTATTTAATACATGCGAAGCAAGAGTTGAAATAATCAAGAAGATTCCTAACGGAAAACTATCAAACAACGTGTGGAGTAATAGGCGAGCTGGCATGCGGGCCAGACGCCTGGAGATTAAAGCATGATCGTGACCCAGCAATATCTGCAGTACATTCGAGAGAGCTTTATGATGGCAACAGCTGACCTAAGCGGGAAGACCAAAGGGCAGTTACAGGCATTCAGTGATTCAACACAGGTCAGCACAACGCGATTGAAGCGCAAGCGGCGCACCATTGTAGAGCCAGACGGCACCCGGATTGTTGTTCATAGCAACCCGGTACCGGGTACAGAAACGCGGCCTAGTTCGGGATCCATTGCCCTGATAGAGCCAGAAACATTTTCAGCAACCTCATGGCGCCGCGCTGCATATCCGCTGGTTGGGCATCAACGCAGCTGGCTGTCCTGGTGCTATGCACATGATCTGGACTTCAAACATCAGATTGAAATTACCCGGTGGGGCTGGTCAGAATTCAATGAGAGCCTTGGTGGTCAGAAGGTGGCTGCAAAAACGCTGGATAGGTTGAAGGCCTTAATTTGGCTGGCCGCGCAGGATGTTAGATCGGAGATTAAGGGGCTTGCCACATATCAGCTTCAAGACCTCGCTGAGCTGGTTGGGGTGTCTGCACCGAATTGGTCGAAGAATTACAACGGCTACTGGTCAAGCATGCGCAGTGTCTTCCTGAGGTTGGATCGAGATGGTTTAGTTTCACTGTCGAGATCACGATCACAACAAAAATCGATATTTTCGCAGCAATGTCTTGCAAAAGTTAATTAAATAGGCCATATTTAGCGTTAATTTGATATCGTGCCACAAATGTAATGACCGGCACCAAAATAAAAACCTCGCTCCGGCGGGGTTTTCTCGTTTCTGGTGGCTGTTTATGCTCGGGTTCTAACCAAATGAATTATATAGAGTAAAATCCGCCCATTGCAAAGTGAGTAAAAATGGCCCAAGATAGCCCTAATGCTAGGATTTCTGTGTTTAATGCAAACAATTGCATGCGGTATTAATCCCAAGACATTTGCAAATATTAAAAAAATCTTGAAAACAGGATTTGGAAGTGGTAGAAATACGTCACGCTGTGGAGTAGTTGTGAAGAAAGCTAAGATGTCCTGCTAAGAGCAGGTTTTTTTATGCCTAAAATATCCAACTAACCACCTGACGAATCATAAACAGTCGAGCATTGCTCGGCTGATGAATAGCTCAAGAACCCGCCTAGTGCGGGTTTTTGCGTTTCTGGCCCTGGCATCCGCTGGGGCTTTTTTGTATCCAGCGCCGCGCCGGTGCGAAACCACCAAGAACCTGTTCAGAAATGAGCCTTTGAGGATGCCAGTAGTGGTAGGCGTACCCTCTTGGGCTGGTTTCCTGGGCGACAAGGGTTCATTTCTGAAAGGAAAACGCCATGCAAGAAGTAACAGTGATCCCCAAGTTTGATTTCAAGCAAATGGTAATGGCAGTTCACGGTACTGTTGTCACAACTTCAGTTTTAGTGGCAAAACATTTTAACAAGCGCCACAAAAACGTTATCCGAGCCATACGCGAACTAAAATGTTCAGACAAATTCAAGCAGCTCAATTTTGAGCCCGCTGATTTCATTGATAAAAATGGCGACATTCAGCCGATGTACAATATGACCAAAGATGGCTGCATCTTCTTAATTATGGGATTTACTGGTGAAGCAGCTGCACTGGTAAAAGAAGGGTACATCAACGCCTTTAACTGGATGGCTGAGCAGTTATCTCGCTGGCAGCACATGGGAGAAGACGCGCAACACCGTCATGCTATCAAAGCCGCTCGATCGGAAGTGAAAGGGCGATTCGGAAGTCGCCTAATGAATGAGCGAAAGAAAGAGAAGAAAGTCCTAACGGTAGAGTATGAGCAGATACTCTCACTGATACAGCCCAAGTTAATCCTTGAATAAGAGCCCGCCACTGAGCGGGCTTTTTCATATTTAGCGCCCAATGCCTCACTCAATGACGTATGTCGCTTCGCATTCGCGGCGCTAATCCATTCCTTTCACCCGGTACCGGGACAGAGCCCCGGAAGGGGGAGGTATGAAAATCATGCCGGAGAAAATTACCACATTCATTTCTTACTGCACCTCTGCAACGTTGGTGTGTGGAGGCAGCATTTTGCAATGGCTACATGACCTCGACTGGAATCAGGTTGCGGTAGTGGGCGGTTTCGTGATCGGTGCGATCACTGCCGTGATGAACTTCTATTTCAAAAGCCGCCAGACAAAGGCCTATGAGAAGGCCCTTAAAGCTGGATATGTCACACCACCGCCAGCGGAGGACTAAGAATGGCGCTCGCAGCTTCGTTAAAGAAAAAACTCAGCGCAGCCTTTGCTGGTGGAGCCATGGCGATTGCAGCGGTGCTCATTCCTTCACTCGAAGGGGTGGAGTATAAGCCATACCGCGATGTAGTCGGCGTGCTGACGGTCTGCTACGGGCACACTGGCGCTGACATCATACCCACCAAGACCTACAATCCCGCTGAATGCAAAGACCTCCTGGATAAAGACCTGGTGCCTTTTGCTCGTTCTGTAGAACGGTCGGTGAAAGTGCCAGCGAGTGAATACCAGAAAGCCGCTCTGATCAGTTTCAGCTATAACGTCGGCGTCAAAGCCTTCGAGTCTTCCACTCTGCTGAAAAAACTCAATGTGGGGGACAGTGCCGGGGCCTGTGATGAAATGCGCCGCTGGAATAAAGCCGGAGGAAAGGTCTGGAAGGGGCTAATTAACCGTCGCGAGGTTGAGCGTGAAATTTGCAACTGGGGCCAGAAATGAATCGGGTTTCCGCTGCTATCGTCGCTGTGTTGTTCCTCATTTTCATTGCGCTGGCATGGCTGGCGTTCTACTTCCACAGTAACGCGGAAAAGGCTGGTGAGCAGGTTAAGCAGCAGGAAAAGACGCTGGCGCAGCAGTCAGGACTAATCTCAACCCTGCAAGAACAAGACCGGAAGAACAGAGCCTTAGCAGCAGAACAACAGCAAAGAGAGCAGCAACTGCGCCAGCAGGGTGAACGCTACCAGAGGGCATTACGTGAAGCACTTAAAAACGATAAATGTGGGAATAGTCCTATGCCTGCCGCTGTTATTGACCTCCTGCAGCAAAACGCTCCCACCGGCACCGCAACAGGTCGTGCTGTTACCCCCTGAGTCCGTATTCATCCCATGTGAGCAACCAACGCTGCAGGGCGATACCTGGGGCGATGCGCTGAGCTATGCGCTGGCACTGCAAACAGCTTTATCAGTCTGCGCCGGCCAGGTGGCCACGCTGAACCAATGGCGGGAAGCCGCCGCGAGATAACAAAGGTAAAGACGATGGACGAAGATGATCGTAAAGACCTACAGCTGTGGTTTGGGCTGTCATATTCCGCATTCTGCGTAATGCCCCGAGTGTTTATGGAGGCGATGCCCACAGAGTGGCAGGAAAAGATGGCTAAATTGTTATTTGAGTATGACGAACGCATAGATCAGAGCGTGTGTGGGGTGCATAGTTGCTTTGTCACGGTAAAGAACGCTGACAACCGCTTTATGAAGATGCCGGAGGAGATGTTGAATTACCGGCACCCGCGCCCTGAGTTTATTCAAAGTTTTCGGCGTGAGCCTAAATAGCATTACAGGTGGGAGGCGAAGCAAGTTTGATATTGTGAATGGAGTTATTCGTTTTCGAGCATTTTTCGACGTGGGTAAACACGAATTGAATGTTCGTAGGTTGATGCTAACTCCTTATAACCTTTTGTCACTTTATTATCTAACACCCAATCTGAATCAGGGGCTTTAAATGCGATACGATCACCACCTTCAGTAATCATGACGAGATAACCATTCTCATTTATAGGTAAATGACTATCAAGAGCTCTAACAACATAGATTTTATCAAACTTAAAGAGTAATAAAGCTTGGGTAACTAATGCCTCAGCATCATCAAAGAAATTTTTAGTCATATAATCACGCCTGTATGTTAATAAATAAGGTGTGTAGCAACTTGGTAAGAAGCAGTATAGATTACCCTTTAATCGGGGGTAATTAAATGTCATACAATCTCGGCAATCTGCCAAAAGAAGAAATGGACAAGGTTAACGTAGACCTTGCAGCGTCAGGCGTAGCCTACAAAGAGCGCATGAACCAGCCAGTGATAGCTGAGCAGGTGGAGCGAGAGCAGCCTGAGCATCTGCGTGAATACTTCCGCGAGCGAGTGGCGCACTACCGAGGGATAAGCAAAACACTCCCCACCGGCTCGGCCGCCGTCTATCTGCAAATGGCAGAGGCCAACGGAAAGAAATAATAGAACCCGCTCCGGCGGGTTTTTTAATGCATGAAGCCATCAACCTGTATCAACGGGCTGGTGGCTTTTTTACAAGGGGAGCGTATGGCTGGTTTAAAAGAGCTGTCGGCCCAACTCCAGAGCGTGCGCAAGCAAATCCCATTTGCCACCGCGCAGGCGCTAACCAGTGTCGCCAGAAAGATAGAGTCGGCGGAGAAAACCGCATTTAAACGCCATCTGGATAATCCCACGCCGTTTACGGTCAACTCAGTCAAATCGTTCGGCGCCCGGAAAAACAACCTGAAGGCCAAGGTTTTCGTGATGGATACTGCTGCGAGCTATCTGGAGCCGTTCGAGTTCGGCGGACAGCACAAGCTGAACAGCCAGGCGCTGCTGAACCCCAAAAACATCAAACTGAACAAATACGGCAACCTTACGCGCAACAAGATGACGCAACTCAAGGCAAAATCGGATGTATTCGTTGGCGATGTAGACGGCACGAATGGCGTATGGCAGCGGCGTAAGGCCAAGAAAGGGAAGAAGGGCAAGAAGCGGCGTAAACGTTCTGCCAATGGCACACGACAGCCACGGATGAAGATGCCGGCACCGAAGTTGCTGATCCAGTTCGGTGACGCGCTGCCCGTTAAGCCGACGCTCGGCTACTTCGAACGTGCACAGGCGATGGCCAATGCGCTGATGCCTACAGAGCTAAGCCGGGCGATGGCAGAGGCGATGAAAACGGCGAAGTAGCTACATACACAGTGAGAGGTAAGCATGAACATTATTGGTACCGAACATAAACGGCGGCTTAAGTTGTTGTCATTGCAAGCGGCAGCATCGCTTAAGCACGCAGAAGCCTTCGAAGCAGTTCGCGAACACGGTAAGTCGGAAGAGGTTGCCGAAAAGGATTTGTTATCACTCCTCTCGTTTCATGCTGAGAAGATGGGCTATGTACTGGTAGAAAAGACCACGTGCGATGAGGAGCCAGAGCGCATGGGATGCGATGGCGAGCATGGGTAATTATGGGAAGAAAAGCACCAACACCGTGCCCGTATACGTACGAGGAGATGATCCAGCGGCGGCCAGCAGCACCACCGACGCCCCCGAAGGCATATGCAGCAGGCAACCCAACACCAAGCTCTGACTCGACCACGGCACACTGCTACTGTCATGAGCTCATTCATCCGGGTGATGAGGTGACCTACCTGGTGCGGTTCAAAAAAGTTTGAGCCGGTGCCCCTCCCCGGGGCCTCCAGAAAAAAATGGGTCCTTCCCAGCACTTTTGTAAAGCACGGGCATTGCGCGCCGCGTTCTGCGTCTAGCTATCAACTTTTGAAATTTGGGTAACAGGTAACACCTGAGGTAACAGATGAACCAGTCAGATTTTGCCAAACTTCACGGCGTCAGCCGAAAGACGGTAACGAGCTGGAAGGCCCGTGGTTGGCTGGTTCTGGCCGGAGACGACATTGATGTCGAAGCGTCAAACGCCAACATAGAGCGCTTCCGAAAAACTGTTACCCGACCGGAAAAAAAAGCAGCAGGTAACAGACAGGGTAACAAAACAGGTAACAGATCCCCGGGTAACAAGTCAGGTAACAAAAACGATAAGGATCTTCCCGAGTCAGCGACGAAAACCGTCGAGCGGATGATCGCCGAGCACGGCGTGACAATGACGCTTGATGAAGCGCGTCAGATGAAAGAAAACTTCCTCGCGTTGCTTACTCAGCTCGAGTACGACATTAAATCCGGGCAGGTGCTGCCGTACAAAGACATGATTGAGGCCGTAGGTAATGAATACGCCCGCATGCGCACCCGCCTCATTGCTATTGCTCCTGAACATGGCCCCCGGTTGCGGGTGCTGGCTTCTACCACCAACGACGCGGAGTTTGTCCAGGCACTGCAGGAGGTGGTTTACGAGGCGATGGAGGAATTGAGCCTTGATGCAGATAACAACCGAGGAGAGAACTAACGCTGCAGCCTGGCAGAATTTCACAGGGGAGCTGCGCCAGCGTCGCTCCGATGTTCGCCCCCCAGAGCCGCTTTCACTGAGTGAATGGGCCAACAAATACGCGGTGCTCTCGAAAGAAACCAGTGCGCAAACAGGCCGATTCCGATCTTTCGCCTAT
The DNA here is from genome assembly GCF_024809935.1 of Serratia sp. BIGb0163. Taxonomy (NCBI): domain Bacteria; kingdom Pseudomonadati; phylum Pseudomonadota; class Gammaproteobacteria; order Enterobacterales; family Yersiniaceae; genus Serratia; species Serratia sp. BIGb0163. The sequence continues at coordinate 1,687,206 of NZ_JANUDZ010000001.1, read as the reverse complement.
CAGGATGGCATGATGGATGCCATTACCGATCCGGCAGTGACACAGGTTTCTGTAATGAAGTCGGCGCGTGTCGGCTACACCAAGATCCTTGACCACGTTGTCGGCTATTACCTGGCGCATGACCCGTCGCCGATCCTCATCGTTCAGCCGCGTGTTGAAGATGCCGAGGACTACAGTAAAACCGAGATCGCGCCGATGTTGCGTGATACCCCAGTGCTGGCGGAAATATGCGGTGATCCGAAGGCCAAAGACAGTAACCAGACCATCCTCAAAAAGACGTTTGCCAACGGCGCTAATTTGACTCTGGTAGGGGCAAATAGCCCTGGTGGCTTCCGTCGAATCACCTGCCGCATTATTCTTTTTGATGAAGTGGACGGTTATCCGGCCGGTGGTGCCGGCGTAGAGGGCGATCAGATAGCCCTGGGCATTAAGCGTTCAGAAACTTTCTGGAACCGCAAGATTGCCCTGGGCTCGACGCCGACGGTCAAAGGAACCAGTCGTATTGAAAAGGCGTATGAGGAAAGCGATCAGCGCCGATATTACGTGCCATGCCCGCATTGTGGTGAACATCAGGTATTGGAATGGGGAGGCCCTGAGACACCTTACGGCATCAAATGGGACAAGGATGAGCACGGCGAGGGAATACCTGAAACGGCTTATTACGTGTGTCGTCACAATGGTTGCGTGATCCACCATAACGAAAAAGCGTCGATGGTGAGGCGTGGAGAGTGGCGGGCAAGCAAACCGTTTAAAGGTCATGCCGGATTCCACATCTGGGCAGGGTATAGCCTGTTCCCCAATGCCGCATGGAAATACCTGGTTGCCGAATGGTTGCGGGTTAAAAATGATCCGTTGATGCGGCAAACATTTATTAACCTGGTTCTGGGTGAGCCGTATGAAGATCGCGGTGAGAAAGCGCTGAGTGAGAAACGGTTGCTGGAACGCTGTGAAGTTTATGCGGCTGAAGTGCCTGATGGGGTTGCAGTGCTGACAGCCGGTATCGATACCCAGGACGGACGTTTTGAAATTGAAGTCACTGGCTGGGGCTGTAACGAAGAAAGCTGGTCTGTTGCCTTTGATGTGATCGAAGGTGACCTGGAAACCAATGAGCCGTGGCAGCGCCTTGATGCCTATCTCAAGCAGATATGGCGCCGGGCTGATGGGCGTGGTTTCACGATCATGGCGGCATGTATGGACTCCGGTGGCCATCACACCCAGAAAGTTTACGAGTTTGCCAAAGAACGTCTTGGCCGCCGTATTTGGGCGATCAAGGGGGAATCTGCACGCGGCGGTAAACGATCTCCGGTGTGGCCGACGAAAAAGCCAACGTCCAAGTCAAAAGCCAGTTTTAAGCCAATTATCATTGGAGTGAATGCGGCCAAAGATACCATCCGCGGGCGCTTGCATATTGATCCACCTGCGCCGGGTGAGGCTGCAGCCAGTTACATGCATTTTCCGACGGATCGTGATTTGAACTACTTTAGCCAACTGTTAGCTGAGCGTTCGGTTCTCAAAGTCTCCGGTGGCCAGCGTTATCGCGTTTGGGAACAAATACCCGGGCGGGCTAACGAAGCCCTGGACTGTCGGGTGTATAGCTATGCAGCATTGTGCGGGTTGTTTTATCTCGGGCTGAAACTGAATAAATTGGCTGACAATATTTCAGTGAATCCTGAACGTCTATTACCGGCGCCGCAGCAACCGGAAGAAAAACCAAACCTTCGTCTGCCTGGCGTCATCATAGAAGAGCCGGAAAAACCGAAGCGTAAACGCCTGTCACAACTTTTGCCCTCTTAAGGATCCCTATGTTTAATCGTAACACTAGCCTGCTGGCCGGTGCGATGACGCCTGAGCAATTGCGGGCTGCATTGGCAAAGGCGCAGCAAGCCTATATTGACCTTGCTGCCGGGGCCCGCGGCGTGTCGTTTTCGTATACGCAGGGTGATGGCACACGTTCCGTTTCATACCAACAAGCCTCTATGGCAGACCTGATGGCGTTGATCCAGTTGCTTCAGGCTCAGTTGGGTATTGTTCCCCGCCCACGCCGGCCGATGAGGTTTAGATACTGATGAGTGACATCAAGATTTTAGGTCCAAATGGGCAACCGCTACCGCCATCAAGGTCAAGGGCGTCCATGCTGGTGGGCGGAAGTCGGGTTCCATACGACGCGGCTGACTCTTTCAGTGACCAGTTAGCAAACTGGCAGCCGGCACTGTGGTCACCCGACAATGAGATCAATATTTACCGCGATCGCATTGTCTCCCGTGTACGGGATTTGGCCCGCAATGATGGGTGGGCCAGTGGCAGTATCACCCGTGTGCTGGATAACGCCGTTGGCGCTAACTTTCGCCCCATCCTAAAGCCTGATTACCGCATGCTGGCGCTTATGACGGGTAACAGTTCGTTTGACGCTACCTGGGCGGATGAATACGGAAAAGTGATCGAGGCACACTGGCGGTCATGGGCGCAGGATGACCCTGGGCGTTATTGTGACGTTGAGAGGAAACAGACGGTGTCGCAAATGCTGCGGCTGGGTTTTCGTCACAAGCTGATTGATGGCGATGCGCTGGCTGTTCTGCAATATCGCCCAGATCGACTAGGCCGCGGGCGAGGGCGCTATGCCACTACGGTGCAGATTGTAGACCCTGACCGCCTGAGCAACCCGCAACAAAATTTTGATATGCCTAACATCCGCGGCGGTGTCGAAATTGATGATGATGGCGCTCCTGTGGCCTACCACATCCGCGAAGCGCATATCGGCGACTGGTGGAGTGGTGCCAAAACGATGACCTGGCGGCGTATCCCGCGGGAAACGGACTGGGGGCGCCCGCATGTTGTGCATGATTATGACCATGAGCGTGGCGCCCAGCATCGTGGGAACGGGATATTAACGCCGGTCGTACAACGACTGAAAATGCTCATCAAGTACGATCAGACAGAGCTGGAAGCGGCAATACTGAACGCGGTATTCGGCGCTTATGTTTCCTCGCCGTATGATCCGCAGATGGTTGAAGCGGCAATGGGGGAAAACTTCGACGACACCAGTATTGGCGCTTATCAAGACGGGCGTATTGAGTTCCATAATGATCGGCGCATATCGCTGCAAAATGGGTCAAGAATGCCTATTTTGTACCCCGGTGAAAAAATAGAAACGGTTAACGCTTCGAGGCCACACAGCAATTTTGAGGTGTTTGAGAGCGCTGCATTGCGCAACATCGCCGCTGCTACCGGGCTTTCTACCCAGCAGGTAACACAAGATTGGTCTGACGTTAACTACAGCTCTGCGCGTTCTGCGATGTTGGAGGCGTGGAAAACGTTGACCCGCCGGCGTGATGATTTTTCTGTCGGGTTTGCCCAGCCGATCCTGTCCGCATTTATCGAAGAAATTCACGACACGGAAGATTTACCACTGCCGAATGGCGCTCCTCATTTTCTGGATGCTAGGGCGGCTTATTGTCGTGCACGCTGGATGGGGCCTGGACGTGGTTGGGTGGACCCGGTGGCAGAGAAAAAAGGCGCCATTCTCGGTATGGATGCCGGACTTTCAACGCTGGAAATGGAAGCGGCGGAAAATGCCGGCGAAGATTGGGAAGAAATGCTGGACCAGCGGAAACGCGAAATTGACGCGTTTAAAGAACGTGGGCTTCCGTTGCCAACTTGGGCTCAGGCCGAAATCTTCGCACCAGAAACGATAAAAGATCCGGAGGCAGAGTGAATTTACCGCACCTGGCGCAGCGGCTATTTAACACGCCGCTGGCGCTGCACCCACAAAAAGCCGAAGTCGTCATGGCCGCCATGATGGACCGGTTCGGGATAACCCGCATTAATACCCTGGCCTCTGACTGGCTGGGAGAAGACGACAGTTTTACCCGTAAAGCACGTAAGCAGGATGCGGGTTATGACGTGGTCGGTGGTATTGCCGTCATCCCCGTTCAGGGGACGTTGGTTCAGAAACTCGGCTCGTTGCGGCCCTACAGCGGCATGAGCGGTTACGACGGAATACGCCAATCATTCCTCACAGCAATGAATGATCCTGAGGTGAACGGCATCTGTCTGGATATCGATTCACCCGGGGGAGAGGTTGCTGGATGTTTTGACCTGGTGGACGAGATTTATCACGCCCGGGGCTCAAAACCGATCCACGCCATCCTGACCGAAAATGCCTATTCCGCAGCGTACGCTATTGCCAGCGCTGCTGACCGGATCTATGTTCCGCGCACCGGAGGCGTTGGCTCAATCGGTGTCATCGTAATTCACTGTGACTGGTCACAGCGAATTAAAGAAGACGGGCTGGCGGTGACCATTATCACCTATGGCGACCGCAAGGCCGAAAGCAATCCTTACGTCAAACTGACCGATCAGGCCCGCGCCGCGATTCAGGATGATGTGGATACGATGGGTAGGCTTTTTGTCAGCACAGTAGCCCGAAATCGGGGGATCTCTGAGAAAACTATCCGTAACACCCAGGCTGCCTGTTTCCTGGCGGCTGATGGCGTCAAGTTGGGGCTTGCCGATGCAGTCATGACCCCTGACGCCGCATTCCGAAAATTATTCACCGAAGCAGGAGCTTAACGTATGTCTTACTCAAAATTTGCCCACCTGATGGGTTTTAAGAAAAAAGCCTCAGAAGATGAGGACGACGACAAAGAGAAAGGTAAAAAGGCGAAATCACGCCGTGCGGAAGAAGAGCGCGATGACGAAGAGGACGCCGAAGAGGAGGATGATCGCGAAGACATGGAAGACGATGATGACAGCGATCCTGATGCCGAAGAGGACGACGACAAAGGAAAGGGCAAAAAGGCTAAGTCTCGTCGTGCGGAAGAAGACGATGACGCTGATGCAGAAGAGGACGCTGATGCAGAAGAGGACGACGAAAACCGCGATGTGAAAAAAGGTCGTCGGGCTGAGCGTAAACGCTGTGCTGCTATCTTTGGCAGTAAGCATGCCGCCGGCCGACCTGATATGGCGGCGCACTTGGCGTTCAATACCCGCATGAGCGCGGGTGAAGCCATTGGCACGCTGGCAACGATGGGGGCTGTTGCTCCGGCGAAAACAGCGCGTGTATCGCTGGATTCGCGTATGCAAGCCGAACAGGTACGGCTGGGCCCGGATGGCGGCAAGCCCGCCCCGGGGAAAAATGCGCTGGCAAGTAAGATGACCAGCCTCTATGACTCTGCACGAGGTATCAAGTAATGGACCAGTTTGGACAAAATCAATTCGCACCGGGCATGGAAAGTTCGCTGTTCGTACCCGATCAGCTGGTTTCCGGCCCGTTACAGCTGGTCACCGACTCGGTCACGATCGGTGTTTCAGGTGCGCTTAAACGTGGGACGGTACTCGGCATGGTCACCGCGACCGGCGCGTACATCCCAAGCAAAAAAGACGCTACCGACGGCAGTGAAAAGCCGTCCGCCATTTTGGTCGATAACGTAGACACCACCACTACAGCACAAACTGGCGGTGTGTATCTGATGGGTGAATTTAACCAGCATCACCTGATCTTCGATGCGACCTGGACCATTGCTGAACTGAAAGCGCAATTCCGCCCTCTGGCCATCTTCCTGCGCGATAGCATCCAGTCGCCAGTATCCTGATCTAACCCTTTTGAAACGTAACTGATGCCAGTGCTTTGGCAGGGTTGCACTCGTCCTGAATTCTGGCCGGCTACGGTGCCGGCATCATAAAGAGACTGAATATGGAAAACATTTTTGATACCAGCGTGCTGGTGCAGGTCGTCCCTAACCTGAAAACCAGCCAGAACTGGCTTCTGGATCGCTTCTTCCCAAACGTTGTGACGTACGAAACGGAAGAAGTAGCCATTGATGTGGACGTGGGTCTGCGTCGTATGGCGCCATTCGTATCGCCACTGGTGGAAGGCAAACTGGTCGAGAGTCGTAAATACCAGACCAATACCTTCAAGCCTGCGTACATCAAAGATAAGCGTGCTCCGGACCTGCGCAAGCCAATCCGCCGGCAGATCGGTGAGCGTATCGGCGGCGAATTTACCGCTGCTGAACGTGAAATGCTGAACCTGCAATTTGAGATGGCCGATCAGATTGACATGATCAACCGTCGTCTGGAATGGATGGCCAGCAGCGCCATGGTGTCAGGGAAAGTCACCGTTGCAGGGGACGGTTATGAAACTAAAGTGGTTGATTTTGGCCGCTCACCAGACCTGACCATCACGCTGAGTGGCGCGGATAAGTGGCCGTTAACCGTCGCAGCAGGAGCGACTAATACCCATCCATCGGACGATATTGAGGAATGGCAGACACTGATCCTCAAAAACTCCGGCGCGGTACCGACGGACCTGGTCTTTACCAACAAATCGTGGAAAGCGTTTCGACTGGATACCACGATCAAGGATAACGCCATTACATTCCCGGCACTGAGCCCGTTCGGCAATCAGATTAATGCTGGCGCGCAGGTACAGAAAGGGGCTGTTTATAAAGGCCGTTGGGGCAACTTCGACCTGTGGCTGTATAACGACTGGTTCATTGACCCGCTGGACAATATCGAAAAACCGATGATCCCTGATGGTGCGGTAATCATGTCCGGCGCTGACCTGATGGGAACTCGGGCATTCGGCGTGATCCTTGACCCAAAATTCAATTACGGCCCTCTGGCCTATGCCCCTAAAACCTGGGTGAAAGAAGACCCGGCACAGCGCTTGTTGATGATGCAGTCTTCACCTCTGGTTATCCCAAGTCGGGTAAATGCCGCTCTCTGCGCTACGGTGGTGTGATATGGCAAAAAAAACGCAAGAAAACGAACTGGGCGGCTTGCCGCCCGAGTTACTTGTCGGTGAGCAGGAAAGCCCGGAAACGTTGAAGGTTGACACACAGGACCACGATAATTCTACCGACACCGACACCGACACCGACACCGACACCGACACCGACACCGACACCGACACCGACACCGACACCGACACCGACACCGACACCGACACCGACACCGGCGATGATTCGGATGACGATGAGGACGGTGAAAAGCTGCCGGACGGCATGTTTTCAGTGGTTGTCACCAAAGGTAATACGGTGCGCCATGATGGCTGTGACTATTCAGAAAACCGGGCGTTCACGTTGCCGGTAGCGGATGCGCAGCGGTTGATAGGTCTGGGTGTGGTTGCTGATGTTGAACAACTCCGCAAGCTGGCGTTGCTTCGCAGTGCGCCGGCCGTAACTGTGCAATCGGGGGAGTAATGGGTATCGACTGGGATCAGCATTTGCTTGCACCGTTGCACGGCGTTTTTGGTGACCCGGTTGACTACCGGCCAGCCGGCGGTGCGCCGTACACCGTCAGCGGCATTTTTGATCGTGCCTATACGCAAGAGGTCGAGCCGCTGGACAACGGCAGCACTATCAACACCACTTCTCCGGTGTTGGGAGTGCGTGATAGCGAGTTCCGGGCTCGGCCAAAGCAGGGGGATCGTGTGTTCGTCGGTATCGTCGGTGGGGTACCGGTTAATACGCTGTTTGCCGTGTCGGACGTTCAACCGGATAGCCATGGCGGGACAAAGCTTATTCTCAATAAGGTGAAAGTATGAATGCCAGAGGGATAAGGCTACTGGTCATTGAGGCGCTGAAGAATAAAACCGATGCAGGCGATCGGGTTTATTCGCCACGGGACTGGCCGACCACAGCGGACATGTACCCGGTTATTCTGGTGCAAACGCCGATCGACGTTAAGAGCTCACTGGGCCGAAATGTTCCCCAGTTCAACACTGTGACCACGGTTCGCCTTACGGGCCGCCTGCAGGAGTTGGATGATGCGGCGAAAGACAATGGGGCAGAGAAGGCAGAAGAGGCGTTGGAAGAATTGCGCGAGCAGATAGAGCGCGCGGTAATCAATAGCTATGAACTGACTCGCAAGATTCAGCAGTTTCTGCAGGTGCGCTCTGCCATTGGTATTGATGCCGACGGTGAAGGGCATACAGCCCAATTGCTAATGGATCTGGATATTGAATATTACCAGGGCCCTGAGGAGTTCTATGAAATCGATACTGAACCTCTTGAGGGGATTGACGCAACGATCGCCATGCCTGATGGCACCCCCGAACCACTCGTAAAAATCGATCTGGAGTAACCCTATGTTTGTGAAACCCGCACCGGGGCGCATTGTGCGCGATCCGGTCAAAGGCACCTTTTTGCCTGAATCCGGCGAACAGGTACCCGACAATATTTTTTGGGGGCGCCGCCTGAAGGATGGCGATGTTGAAAAATTCGACCCTAAAGCGGCCGCAAAGCCAGCGACAGGGAAGAAAATCCAGGAGAATGATCAATGACCGTTCCATTTAATCGCCTTCCTTCCAATCAGCGCGCGCCATTTTTCTATGCTGAGTTTGATAACTCGATGGCCAACACGGCGACTGCGGTTCAGCGCACGCTGCTGATCGGGCAAATGCTGTCTACGGCAACTGCAACGCCAGGTATCCCGCAAAAGGTATCGTCTGATTCTGCTGTCGCCGGCATCTGTGGCAGCGGTTCAATGTTGCACAACATGATGACCGCGTACCAGGCCAATGACATTTCAGCGGAGCTCTGGATTTTGCCTCTGGCTGATGGCACCACGGGAACCACTGCAGCAACCGGAAAATTGCAGGTCGTGACAGCTGCAGCCGCTACCGGCGTGCTGTCTCTCTATATTGCTGGCGTGCGTGTGCAACTGACGGTGGTCAGCACTGATGACAACGTTGCTGTGGCGGCCGCCATTGCGGCCGTGATCAACGCTCAAAGCAAATTGCCAGTCATCGCCGAGGTGGATTCCGCTGCTACCGACACAGTCAAGCTGACGGCGAAGAACAAAGGTGCGCACGGTAACAGCATCGACATTCGTCTGAATTATCAGGGGGCCGCCGGCGGAGAAGAAACCCCTCAGGGTATGGAACTGAAAATAACGGTTATGGCAGGTGGGGCCGGTGCGCCAGCGCTGACGGACGCGCTGGGTAATCTGCAAGATCGGGCTTTCGATTTTATCGTCAACCCGTATACGGACACCACGTCACTGGATGCCGTGAAAGAGTTCCTTTCCGATGCCACCGGCCGCTGGTCCTATGCTCAGCAGCTTTATGGGCATTCTTTCGGCGCTCTGGCGGGTACCTACGGCTCTCTGTCTGCTGCCGGAGAGGCTCGCAACAACCAGCATGAAACCCTGTTAGGCATTAACGGGTCACCAACACCCGCCTACCTGTGGGCAGCCGCGTTAACCGGCGCCATTGCACCTAGCCTGCGTAATGACCCGGGGCGTCCGACACAAACGCTGACCATCAGTGGTGTTTTGGCGCCGCAGTTAGAAGATCGCTTCACACTCACGGAACGAAATAACCTGCTCTATAGCGGTATTTCTACTTTTACCGTGGCTGATGACGGCTCTGTGCAGGTTGAAAAGACGATCACCACCTACCAGAAAAACAAGTTTGGCGACGCGGACGATAGCTATCTGAATATCGAGACGTTGTTTCTGTTGATGTTTGTGACGCGTTTCCTGCGCACTCAGATCACCTCCAAGTTCAGCCGCATGAAGCTGGCCAATGATGGCACGCGATTTGCGCCGGGTTCGGCCATTGTTACGCCGAATGTGATCCGCGCAGAACTGATCGCCCAGTATCGCACGCTGGAATACAACGGTTATGTGCAGGATTCCGCGAAATTTGCCCAAACGTTGCTGGTGGAGCGAAACAGCAGCAACACCAAGCGCATCGATGTGCTGTGGACCGGCACGCTGATCGACCAACTGGAAATTTTCGCACTACTCAATCAATGGCGCCGTGCGCAGACAGCAGCCTAAGGAGGATTTATGGGAGATACAACTAACCGCCTGGCCGGTACCGCTTACGTCACCATCGATGGGCTAACGGTCATGGTCGCCGGCCAGTTCAAGTACAGCCCCGGTAAAGTGGAACGGACCACGTTGACCGGGATGGATACTGTCCATGGTTACAAGGAAAAACCACGGGCACCGTTCATTTCTTACCAGGCGCGTGACAGCGGCGGCACGTCGATCGCGCAAATCAACGACTCAACCAATGTTTCTGTTGTTGTTGAGTTGGCTAACGGGAAAACCATCATCGGCGAAAATATGTGGTCCGTGAACACGCAAGATGTTGATAGCGAAGAAGCGGTGTTTGATGTGCGCTGGGAAGGCGGCTCGGTAACGGAGTATTGATATGGCTGTACTTGATAAAACCAAAACGATTGTGCTCTGCCAGGTGCTGACAGTGGGCGATACGCGTTATGAACATCTGGACCTGAAAGAGCCAGCGTTGGCTGAAGTGGAACAGTTTTATGACATTCAGCGTGCCAAGAACAGCATGGCCGCAATGAAGCTACTGATCGCCCTGAATGCGGGCGTGACTGAAAAAGCGTTGGGTGCCATGGCATTTACCGATTACCGGAAATGTGAGGACTTTCTGATGTCTTTTTTAACCTTCGATCCCTCGACGGATGGCAACAGTTAGCCGCTGAGGTGACGAAGTATTACGGGTGGGGGCCACGTGATGCGTGGTCTCTGACCCGTACCCGGTTGGATTTTTGGGCTAACCAAGCCCGGCGCATTAACAAAGCGAAGGCGGGTAAGTAATGGCCAACTCATTCGATTTTGAGCTGAAGGCTAATGACGAGGCGTCGGCCGCGATATTGCGCATTGAAGAGGTGGTAAAAAACCTCAATCCGCTCCTGGATAAAACGCGCGATGCCCTGGCGTTGGGTGGACAGGATTCGAGAGACAATCTGGACGATTTGGGGAGTCGCTTTGACGTTCTGGCAAAGAACGCCCGCAGCGGTGTCCAGTTTGTTGGTGATCTGGTCCCGCCCCTGAAAATGGTGGGCGGTCTCACTCTGGGACTGGGTGGCGCAGCGGCTGTCGTCAATGTCGTTAAAAACAACCTGACCAACTTTGCCAACACCGGTTACCGCATCGATACCATTGCGAAAAACGTCAGCATGACGGCGGATGCTTTTCAGGAACTGACGGGTGCCATGATTGAGAACGGCAGCGCACGAGAAGCTGCCGAGGGCTCAGTTGGCGATTTGTTCGAGAAAGCGAACGATGCAGCGCATGGGCGTAATGATGGATTTTTGGCACTCCTGAAACAGCGTGGGGTGGGAATTAGTCTAACCAAGGATGGGCTGGCGGATGTTGGCAAGCTGGTTAACGATCTCAACCGCTCCATGCAGTCTCTGCCAACTGGCCAGCAAGCATTGTTTGCCAATAAGCTGGGACTTTCGCCTGAACTGCTCAGCTATTTACGCAACACCACCAGTGAGGTGCAACGCCTGAAGGATCAGGCTCGCCGTGATGGCCTTATTTTTAGCGATAAGGACCTGCAGAACGCCCTGGCATTTAAACAGCAACTGAACCAGATCGGCGCAGCCTATGACGGGATGCTGTTGAAGGGGCAGGCCTGGCTGGGGCAATCTGAGACGCTGGCTGCGTCTGTGGACCAGATAAAGCAGGTTATGTCTAACGGCCTCGACAGCACGGCGGTCGGCTCCATCCTGACGTTTAACCGTGGAGGAAAGCAGGCCGATATCATCCGTAATGCGCAGGGCGATGATAAATTTAAAGACACGCTTTCATGGAAAGAAAAGCTGGATTTAAAACTGGGTTATGCATCGGAAGATCTGATCAAAAAGCTCGACGGGTATTACAAGCCGGTTTGGCGCGCGGATCGGTTGAAAGGAGATTTGGATAAAATTTCTGGTATGCCGGGGCCCGGAAATGGGGTTTCTACGCCGTATGGCCAGCCTGGGAATAATGCGCTGGGCTTGCGGAATAACAACCCCGGTAACTTGCGAGCGGCCCCCAATGCCACGGGAAGAAATGGCGGGTTTGTCACCTTTGAAACCCCCGAGGATGGGTTGGCTGCACTATCACGCCAACTGATGTTATTCGGCGACCGTGGCAAAAATACGCTAAATAGCATGATCCCAACCTATGCGCCTTCAAGTGAAAACAATACCCAGGCATATATTGAGGCTGTGGCAAAACAGACGGGCTTTAACCCATCTGAGCAGCTGGATCTGCATTCGCCCGGGGTGCTGGAAAAGCTTATTCCCGCCATCATCAAGCATGAAAATGGTGCTCAGCCGTACACTGCAGACGAGATATCGAAAGGGATCAATGATTCTGTGAATGATGTGCGCTGGAGTGGTTTACGAGACCAGAACAATTTATTTAACCAGCGTCAGTCAGGTGTTTTCGAACAGGGTGATTCTACGGTACCGCTAACGGCCCAATCACCAAAGGCATCTGAAACGCAAGTCTCACTATTCACCCCTAAAACTGATGGTGAAGCAGCGATGGGCCAGATCACCGAGGCCATGTCGAAGGCGATGGACGAGAATAAGTTCCAGTTGGAAATTACCCTGGTTAATCCTCAGACCGGGGAACGCCGAAAAGTGCAAACGGATGGTGGAGGGCGTGTAGCGCTTTCCATGCAATCATTAAGTTAAACCCGCCTCGGCGGGTTTTTTATTTCAGGAGGGATGATGGCTCTGATCACTGATGCGCTTTCTTCACTATTGGGCAGTGGCGAGAGTTGGGACTGGTTTGAGCATATTCACCCTGCGTCGTTTCGTGGCGTACCTTTTGCTGTTGTCAGCGCAGAAGGGGTGTTTGGCCGCCGGCAGGCGGTGCATGAATATCCCTACCGCAACACCGCCTGGGTGGAAGATCTGGGCCGCGGCACTCGAAAAATGACCATTCGCGGTTTCATTGTGCATAACAGCCTGGCGTATGACGCGCCTGATGTTATCACTCAGCGTAATTCGCTGGTGGCAGCCTGTGAAATGGAGGGCGCTGGCACGCTGATCCATCCGACTTTGGGTGAGCTTACTGTCAGTGTCCCGGATGGTGGCCTGCGTGTGCTAGAAAGTGTGGATAACGGGCGATCGTTTGAATTCACACTCACCCTCATTGAGTCCGGCCTGAAGGTTTTCGCCATTACCGGCAGCACACAGGCTGCTTCCCTGGTTCAAACCAATTGGCTACGTACCGGCTTAATGGCCGCCACCAAATTTATCGCAACGGTGAAGGGCGAGATTAGGAGTGTCACCCAAACCATCAAGACGCTACGAAATACGGCAGCGTTTTGGGGAAATATGGTGAAAGGCACAGCCAACGAAGTGACGAACCTCAGCAATGTCCTGAAGTCCACCTTCGGCAGCGCCCGCTATGGCAGGTATAGCAAAGGGAGTGTGGGCGGTGGGGTGTCCGGTTCTACCGGAGCGATTAACCGATCAGACGATACGGCGGATTACGCTGGGCTGGTTCATCAAAAAATGGCGGAGGCGGTGACCGGCCGTGCAACGTTGCTGACCCTCACGGCCACCTTTGAGAGTGTGGCCGCAGTCGATGACTTTCCTGTCGATGCGAGGGCGATCATTGATGAGGTGATTTCGGTAAGTGGCAGCGTTGAGGAAAAGATCCGCATGCTGGAAACCTTGACCTCATACCGAAATGCGACGTTTTACGCGACGGATGCAGAAAATGCTATTGCTCAAAGTGCCACGATCCTGCTTTGCGTTTTATCCGCTGGCGCCCTGGCTGTGGTTGCTGCTGACTATGAGCCTTCAAGCTATGACGACGCCATTTTGATGTTAAACCGCGTCTGCGACACGCTGGATGACGTTTTGCTGATGGCCGCCGATGCTGGCGACGATGATGACTATCTCAACCTGCTGGAAACGCGAAACGCCCTCGTCAATGCATACGGTCAGAAAGGTGCAGAGCTGAGTTCGCTGACGCAAGTTGTAATGTCTGCATCATTGCCGGCGTTGACGCTGGCTAATCGCCTTTACCAGGATGCCGCGCGCGGTGATGAGCTGGTGCAGTCAGTTCAGCCGCGCCACCCAGCCTTTATGCCGACAAAATTCAGGGCGCTGAGAAAATGAAAGATGAACTGATATTGAAGGTAGGCAACAAAATCATTCAGGGCTGGGATGAGGTGAGGGTAACGCGCGGCATTGAACGTTTACCCTCTGATTTCGATTTGTCCCTGATGGATTACTACCCAGGTACAAACGAAAAACAACTCGTTAAAAAGGGAGACGCGTGCCAGGTCATGCTGGGTAACGACCTGGTGATAACGGGATACATCGATCGCTGGTCTCCGACGCTATCGAAATCGCGGCATGAGGTCAGAGCAAGCGGGCGAAACAAATGCCAGGACTTGGTGGACTGTTCAGCAGAATGGCCCAATAACGTCATCAGCCAGGCTAACGCACTGCAAATAGCTCAGCGCCTGGCGACGCCCTACGGCATAAAGGTTGCCTCTGACGTGACCGATCTGGTGACGGTGCCGCAATTCACGTTGAACTGGGGCGAGTCGTCGCAAGAAATTATCGACAGGATCTGCCGGTGGGCGGCATTGCTCTATTTTGATACGCCCGATGGTGATCTGCGTTTGACCCGGGTGGGTACTCGCAAGGCTGCCAGCGGTGTGGCTCAAGGTGAGAACATTGAAACGGCGTCATTGATGGACTCGATGGACGAGCGATTTTCCGATTATGTCGGCGTATCGATGTCGATGACACCCGCGATGGAACTGTCACCTGACAGTGGGTATTCAGCGGTTGCACTGGCAAAAGCGCAAGACCCTGAGGCGGCAAAAATGCGGTATCGCAACCGCATAATCATTGTTGAAAGCACGATGAACTCTCATGGCCAGGCGCAAAGCTGCATCGACTGGGAAATGAACCGACGCTATGGCCGGTCAAGGCAACTGCAGGTGACGGTAGATAGCTGGCGTGACAAAGACGGCAAGTTGTGGGAACCCAATACCCTCATCCCCATCAAGATCCCTACGTTCGGACTCCCTGATGAGCTGTGGCTCCTCTCTGAAGTGACCTTTATTCGTAATGGCTGGGAGGGGACAACGGCGCGGATGGTGCTCATGCCTCCCGAGGCTTTCGCGGTTCAACCTTACCAATTTTATAGCCAGGTGCAGGAGCTTAATTAATGAGTGGCGATATTTTGAGGCAGCTCGGCCGGCGCGTGTCCATGATGCTCGGTATTGGCCGGATCACCGCACACAGCGACGCTGGCGGCATACAAAAGCTTCAGTATCAGACGCCGCTGGAAGTGCGTGGCGGAACACCGCGTATGGCTGAATTTGGCTTTTCTTCAGGTCTGCCGGTGGGCACTGATGTTGTGCTCGCCTATTTGGGTGGTGATCGCTCCAGCGCTGTGATAGTGGCCAGCAACAACCAACAATACCGGCAATCGGGTTTAAAGCCTGGTGAAACGGTCATTTATAACCAGTGGGGCATCTTCATAAAACTGACCGAGAACGGTATTGAAGTCGAAGCAAAGGGCCAACCGGTGACGGTCAGCAATGCGACCACTGTCACGATCAATGCGGCAGAAGGCGTACTGATGAACACACCGATGCTGAAAGTGACGGGCGATGTTATCGATAACTGCGAAAGCAATACCGCCACGCTGAAACAGCTGCGTGATGGCCACAATGATCATGACCACGTCGTGAAAAACGTCCAGAGCGGCAACGATCAGAAAACCAGCGAGAAACCCAGGGAGCCTGTTGAATGAGTGATATCAGTTCTTTCTGGGACGTCGAACGCCTGGCGGCTGATTGGCGAGAGGGACGCGGCGATTTGGTCATCGGCGACGATCTGCAGACCGCAATCATTATCAGCCTGTTTACCGATCGGGTGGCACGCGATGATGACGATATTGATGGTGATGATCGACGGGGTTGGTGGGGGGATGCCGACGAGGAAAATGATATTGGTTCCCGCCTGTGGTTGCTGCGACGGCAGAAACTGGCCCAGGCAGTCGCGCAAAAGGCGGAAGATTACTCCCGGGAGGCGCTGCAATGGTTGGTGGCTGATGGTGTGGTGTCGTCGTTTTCTGTCGCGACTCAGATCGTTTATCCCCGCCGTCTGAACATGGTGATCCGCTATCAAAGGCCGGGGAATGGTAACGATACGGATATGCGTTTTTTTTGGGTTTGGGAGCAATAAATTATGCCATTCAAGCGGCCTACATTAACCGAGCTGCGCGAGAAGAACCGCACACAGCTTCAATCCGAGCTCAGAAACACCGGCGCGTTATTGCGTTATTCCAATATGCGGGTGCTGGCCGACGCCGATGCTGGCCTGGCGCACCTGCATTACGGCTATCTGGATTACATCGCGCTGCAGGCGACCCCTTTTAATTCCACCGATGAATGGCTGGCGGGATGGGCAGGCCTGAAAAGTGTTTACCAGAACGCCGCCAATCCGGCGACAACACCCTCCTATCAATTCAGTGGGACTGCAGGGGCACCCGTTGGCAAAGGGGTTGTATTGCGCCGTGGTGATGGTTATCGCTACAGCCTTGTTGATGCCGTGACGATCGGCTCCGATGGTACTGGCTATGGAAAACTTACCGCAATCCTGCCGGATATTATTGATGCACCCAATGGGGGAGGAATTGACGGCAATGCTGATGCCGGTACTTCTATGACGCTCGATATCTCATTACCTGGTGTTGATGCCAGCGGTGTAATGATTGAACCCGCGACCGGTGGCGCTGACATTGAAACGCAGGAGAGTTTGCGTGCTCGTATGCTGCTGGCGTACCAAAACCCGCCGCAGGGCGGCAGTGATACGGATTATGAGCAATGGGCGTTGGCTGTGCCAGGCGTTACGCGCTGTTGGCCCAAACGGAGGCTGATGGGCGCAGGTACTGTTGGGGTGTACATCATGTGCGACGGAAACGATGAAACCAACCATGGCTTTCCTGTTGGGACTGACGGCATATCCCAGTTGGATGACTGGGGAGCGCAAAAGGCAACAGGTGATCAAGGTCGGGTGGCTGACTACATATACCCACTGGCGCCAGTGACTGCCCTGGTGTATGTCTGCTCTCCTGTGGCCAAGACGGTTAATTTTGAGATCAGCGGTATCAGCCATGTGGGCGGTGACATCACAGCAGCAGTCGCGGCTGCGATCGATAATGTTTTTTTTGAAGGCGGCACACCTGTCGGTAACGGGAAGATTTTTCTTTCTGATCTGAACCGAGCAATCGGGGATATTGACGGTACAGCAGGCTTTATTCTTGTAGAGCCGGCTGCAAACATCGATCTTGCTGTGGGGGAATTGCCTGTACGCGGTGAGGTAAATTATACATGAGCCAATTTACTGCAGAGAATTATCAGCAGGCATTGCAGGCACTCATTCCAACCGGGTTGGCGTGGCCACGGGATCAGAACAGCATTCAGGCCGCCGTTATTCGTGCGTTGTCTATCAGCTTTCAGCGCAGTGACACGGATGCCATCGCATTATTGGTCGGTGCATTTCCAGAAACGGCGACGATTATGCTCACCGAATGGGAAAAAACGCTTGGATTACCTGATGACTGTTCTATCGGAGAGGTTGATACCATTGCCAAGCGTCAGGCCGCTGTAGTATCGAAATTCATCAGCACAGGCGGCCAATCTCGCTCCTATTTCATCGGTATAGCCAATGCGCTGGGTTATAACATCACCATTAAAGAGTATCGTGAAGCCCGCGCAGGCTTGTCCGTTTGTGGCGATGGGCTGAATGGGGATGAATGGCCTTTTGTCTGGCTTGTTGAAGCGGAAGACACAACCATTACGTATGCACGATGTGGAATGTCGTACTGTGGTGATCCTTTGGCCTCCTGGGGTAACAGGCAGCTTGAATGCAGAATAAGTGCACTGGCTCCATCTCACACGCTGGTAAAATTTGGATACATCTACTTTGGATTTAACGACGAAGGCGTTTATGACGTAACGCCTGAGTTTGCAAACATATTCGATACCGCCTCCGGATACCTTTAATTCAATTTTACATTCACTTTATCGTTCAATGAGCGAGGATAAGACATGCAAAAAGTGGGAAGTGTAACCGAAACTGCCGATCAGAACGGCGAGTTTACTAATGGTAATGTTGCACAGGGGGTTCCCCCTACAATATTAAAAGCCGAGATATTCAACACCTGGCAACGCGAATTAGTGGGTGTGGTCGAAAGCTCGGGTATTTCTCTAGATCCTGCTAATGATGCTCAGTTGCTCTTAGCAATTAAGAAAATCATTCAGCAGGTTGGTAATAAACAAGCCCGGTTTGAAACGTCGGGTAATTTCATCGTGCCAGCCGGGATCACAACTGTGTATATCACGGCGTGCGCTGGTGGTGGCGGCGGTGGCGGCGGTGGTGGGTGTATAGCCGGTGGTTATGGCGGTTCTGGCGGTGGCGGAGGTGCGGGATATTCAGTGGTTAAAAAAGCGATTACGGTAACACCAGGAGCAACATACGCGGTGACTATAGGCGCTGCGGGGCAAGGTGGCATCGGTGGTACAAACTCAGGTACAGATGGGCAAAGTGGTACCGCAGGATCGGCAACCTCGTTTGGGACATTGTTAAATCTCGCCGGTGGTTCAGGTGGCGGCTTAGGCGGAGGTTCACAATCTTCTGGTGGGGGTGGTATCGGCGGTGGACTCGGTGGTGGTGATGGCAGCGATGGAGGAAGCCGCGGCGGTGTCGGGGGCATGGGAGGTGGCGGCCCGCTGGGAACTGCTGGTGGTAGTGGTCGTGCTGGAAATACTGGGGGTAAAGATGCAAGTTCAGGGTATGGCTTTGGAACAGGTGGCGCTGGTGGTGGTGGTGGGTATGATTTAGCCGCAAACGGTGGGAAAGGTAGCCCAGGAACTCCAGGGCTGATGCTAATTGAGTGGTAATGAATAAGGGGCTAAGCCCCTTATTCATAATATATATTTAGTGATTTTTATTTTTCTCAATGGATAAATTATAACAAAGCAAAGTATGCTTACTGTTATAGCCAACGCCGGAACTGACAACCAGCGGTTTTGGAATAAATTAGTAATAGGCTCTAACAACTCACGAAGAATCATTAAGTGCAGGCAATATATCCCAAGTGAGAATGATGATGTTATCTTTGTCAGCTTGAAGGTTTTCCCTTCTGGGTTTAGTCTAATGTTAGACAGATAAATAAACAATGAAACCGTACTGATTATTATCAGTGGGGAGTTTCTTTCAAAGAATAAAGGAGATGTTATACCTACATCTTTTGTAATTATACCCATGCTGGAGGAATATAAATAAGTCAATATGGCTATGCTTAGGCTAGATGCTATGAATATAAATAATGGGGTTGTGCTTTTCTGTCTTTCTTTTTTTTCTGTAATATGGTCACGAAGGAATGCCCCTAAGAAATACCACCCGATCAAGCCAAAGAAAGAGTACAGTTCATATACATTTAATAAATCAAATTGCATGTCAAAAAACTGCCTTGCGACTGGGTATAGCGAGTAAATAATTGCCCACATAACAAGGAAGTATGTTTTTGTTTCTTTTGTTGAGTTTAAATATGCGACTGAAATAATTGGTGAGAATAACAAAACACCAATCATAGAGTATAAATACCACAGATGATAATAAACCGGTCCGGCAATTATTGTTTTAATGACATTCAAGCTTGATAGGCGTGAATCACCCAGCCAAACCAAGTAAATAACCGACCAAAATATCAATGGTGGAATGATACGGGCCGCTCGCTTTTTTAGGAAGTATGATAACGAGTGTTTGTCATTTATTAGTAGCGCGCCAGAAATCATTATAAATATCGGGACGGCAAATCTAGAAAAGGAGTTAAATAAATTTAAAGCCCACCATTCACCGTTAATGCTGTCAATGTTAAAAATACATGAGTGTATAACGATTACGGCAAAGCATGCAATTACCTTCATTAGATATAAAGAGTTGAAAAAGCGATTGTTTGAATTATTCATAATGATGTTTTTATTATTAGTCACTGGGTGAGTTCGCTCGTGTAAATTATCTAATTATGCAAATGATAGCCTTATCAGGTTATTTGTCAATCTTATATATACAACTATCTCATTGATAGGAATTAATATGGCTCAAAGATACAATACCGGGAACCCTCGTTCTTCAAACAGCATGAAGGATGTGAACGATAACGCAATAGCGTTTGACGAGTACATCAATGGTGAAGGTGATGAAGCATACGATAGGTTTGAAAAGCCCTTTCCGACGGTGCGCAGAGCTGTTGCTGATCGGATAAATGAGATAACTGGAGCCAGTAGGGATGCTGAAGAGTATGCGGCGGATGCAAAGGTGTCGGCTGATAACGCTCAGAATATCGCTGACGCCAATACGTACTACAACACGCCAGAAGACCCAGACGGAACGATCGCAGGTTTAGCCGGGACGCCGAACGGTAAATCATTCCGTGTGGGGCAAGGCGTTGGAAATGGCTTCAAAACTTACGTCAATAAAGACGGCGTTGCCTTAGAAATTTCAGGCTCGCTTGGGGCTAATGATTTAGCCGTATATGTCAGCCATGATGAAAATAATAACATTGAGTTATCATCTGATGCTGCAGGCAATACCATTTCTGTGAATGATGAGTTCGGAGGGACTCATATTGTTGGTGTTGAAGGTAACGTTCAGGAAAAAATGGAGTCTCTGGATAAAAACAAAGGCCCTTACCTAAACCTTCTGTCAGATGCTGATAATGCTGCATATGGGGCCATCGATGAGTATGGACACCTCCACTTACCTGATATGCAATCGTCCATTCAAGACATGATGAGTTCCCAACAGAAAAAGATTGAGGGTCTGATAAAAAATCGTCGGGTACTCGATGTCAGGGAGTGCGGGTTTAATGCAAAAACAGGAGAAAATGCGACATACGCCATTCAGCGTGCGATCGATTGGTTGAGATGGAACGGAGGTGGCGTGGTTTATTTACCAGAAGCTTATTATCCGCAATCTACTTTCATCATTCCTCGTAACAACGTGTCAATAATTGGCGCGGGTAATAAGTCAATTCTACTTCCCTACAAACAGAATACAGCCATTCGATTTGAGGGGACGCTGACGAATTATCTTGAAAACGTTCTGATGAGTAATTTCACCATCGAAGGTGAAAATCAGGTGCTTTTGCCTGGTGCAGGGTACGTTCCTGACATTAAAGGCACCTACATCAAGCACTGGCGAAACTGCGTAATGGACAATGTCACGATGTTGAATATCGGTGCGACAGCGCTGGGTAACGACATGGCAGACAATTGTTCAATTATTCGTTGTCGCATTGAAAACTTTGGCCGACTGGCTCCCAATGCAGGGAGTGCAGGGATATGGGAGCGTCCGCTTGGTGCTTCGGGTATTGGTATCGGAACCGGCGCTCTTGATGACGAACCTTTATATATGGCGTTCAATACGGTCAAGAACGGGACGAACTTCCCGCTATTTCTTGAGCCTCAAGGGGGCGGTGCGGCCCGTGGCGCTATTGCCATAAGTAATATTCTTATGGGCGGTTATGCTGGACTTGCTGATTGTGGCGTGGATGGGTTCCAGGCAATCGGCAATCAGATGCGCTTGAACAAATTCGGTATCCTTCGTTACCCTGGAACCAACAACGATGGCAAACCAGGGCGACGGGCGCAGTTCATCAGTAATATTGTGGACTCAAACGAGGAGCACGGTGTTTATTCTTATAGCACTAAAACAGACCCGCTGATTGGATGGAACATATACGCACATAACCAGATAACGAATAATGGCAAGGACGGGATGAATTTCCGTTACATCAATAAAGATGTCGTAATGCAAAATGAAACTGTAGATAGCAATCACATCAATGGTAACGGGCGTCACGGACTTAATGTAGAGGCCGCAAAAGAGGTTATTAATTGCGATATAACAAATAATAAGGTATGGGGTAACGGTCAGAAGGAATTAGGCCATGGCGTGAACAGTCCGGTTCCATTTACGGCATGCTCAATCAATAACAATAAAATACGCGACACGCAGGCAACGGTAACGCAGCAATATCCGGTGAACCTCACCGGTGCGTTAACTGATGTCGATATTTCGTTCAACCATTGTGTCGGCAATGCGCAGAATTCACTTAACCTGACCGGTTCACAAACAAGAGTGACAACCAACTTTAATGCGGGAATTTAACCATGGCAACGATACTAAGAAGTAACGGGACTTTTAAAGGCTCTCAGCGCACCTTACCCAGTTCAAATGCGCCGTTACCACCCGGTGCCGCTCTTTTTGCTGATTTCTCCAGCTCCCGGTTTGTGATGCAATATGCCACTGGGCAGGTTAAGCGTTCTGCGACTTTGAGCGAAGTGCTTGGGTTTTCGAGAGCCAGTACAGCCACGCGTGTTGGTGCATCTGGGTTAATTGAGTATTTGGAGTCTGGCGAGCCTGCCATTGAATACCACCCGATCACGGGTAAATGCCTGGGCATACGTACCGAGTCAGTGTCCAATAACCGTCTGGCATACAGCCAGGACTTTACGCAGGCGGCAAGCTGGACAGCTTCCGGTGTCACTTTGACAGCCAACGGCGACAAGTCACCTGATGGTAACGTCACGGCCACAAAATTGATTGAAACCGCAGGAAGTACGGCATCAGTTCATACACTCCTGGCGCTTACGACGATGGCCGCAACAGCATCGCAGCCGTACACCTTCAGCATCTGGGCAAAGGCGCACACCGGTACAGTGTTGCAGATTGCTGCCCAGGGGGCTGTGGCTACAACGCAGTTCGTTAACTTCGACCTGGGTGGTGGGAAGATCGGGAAGTCCTCCCCGCAAGTCCTGCAGGCGACAATGGAGCAACACGCTAACGGATGGTACCGCTGTGCTATCACTATAGCCCCGACATTATCTGTATCGCCGCAGTTCACACTGGCGCTGACAAACAGCGACAGCAGCGCAGCGGCTTTACCTTCGTACATACCAGCAGTACCGGGTTCGGTGTGGATTTGGGGGGCTCAGGCGGAGCGCAGGGATGGCGCCTCGTCGTATATCCCAACATCTGGGGCGGAAGCATCGCGCGCGGCGGATATCTGTACGACGCCAACCAATGCTGATTTCGTATCTGCGAATGGCGGCACGGTGCTGATGACATGCGTACACCCGCACAGTATTCAGTCAGTGAGCGGAGAATACAACAAGCTGGCATGCGTGGCCGTTCTTGACAATACAGCTGCAGGTGCAAGCCTTCGTTTCTCATACCGAAACCTGACAACCAGTAATGGCCGGGCACAGTGGGCGGCAGCGGATGCGGCGGGTGTGTCTCAATCGCTGGAAATTTACAGTCTTTCCCCCGTCAGGGACTCAGAGCAGTCTGCTATTTTTTCCTTCGACAAGCCGAGTCTGAACCTTAAATTGTTCGACGGGTTCAATTGGTACTCTCAAGCGGTTACCGCCTTGCCTGATGCACTTAATCGCCTGGCTATCGGGCGATCCTACATTGGCCCAGAGAACTGGTTTAACGGCCACATCAAGAAAGTCGTGTATTGGCCTACAGGCTTGAGCGAGGAGGAGATGGAGCGAGCGATTTCTTACCTTGCATAACATGCAGCCGGGATGGATCCCGGCTATTCATCAAAACTATCTTTCTTTACCGATCAATATCCTACCTTTCTGAGAGATTTCCGAACTTTCCCCCGCTAAAAATTTGCGCTTATACTGTATAAAAACACAGTAATAAGGCGATATTATGACTTTCTTTTATCCAACACCAAACCCAACCAAACTAGAGATCCCGCTGTTTTCCGATAAAGTACCAGCGGGCTTTCCCAGTCCTGCAGCTGATTACGTCAGTTCACGTATCGACTTAAACGAGTACTGCATCAGTCACCCTAACGCGACCTATTTCCTCTATGCGACCGGCGACTCGATGCTGGAAGCGGGCATCACGGAGGGTTCTATGCTCGTTGTCGATCGCAGTATCAACCCTGCCCATGGCGATATCGTCATTGCCAGTATCGCCGGTGAGTTCACTGTGAAACGCCTTTGCTTGCATCCGCGCGCGCAGTTGGAGCCTATGAACCCGAAGTATGAGCCGATCTCACTCCATGACGGCGGCGACGATCTGGAGGTGATGGGCGTCGTAGTGTCTTCGATAACGAGGCTTAAGTAATGTATGCGCTCGCCGATGTGAATAGCTTTTACGCGAGCTGCGAAACATTGTGGCGTCCAGACCTGCGCGGCCGGCCCGTTGTCGTTCTATCGAATAATGATGGTTGCGTGGTGGCCAGGAGTAAAGAGGCGAAGGCTCTGGGCCTGAAAATGGGGGAACCCTACTTCAAAATTAAGCGCGAATTTGAGAGCGTCGGGGGGATAGCGTTCAGCAGCAATTATGAACTCTATGCTGATATGTCACAGCGAGTAATGGCCGTTTTAGAAGAGATGGCGCCGCGTGTTGAGATTTACTCAATTGATGAGAGTTTTATGGATCTGACAGGCGTCCGTAACTGTATCGACCTTGAAACCTTCGGTCGCCAGGTGAGGGCTAAAGTGTTGCGCAATACAGGGCTAACTGTCGGTGTTGGCATTGGCCAAACCAAGACACTGGCGAAGCTGGCGAACTTTGCGGCGAAGAAGTGGGACAAGACTGGCGGGGTTGTGGATTTGTCCAATGAAGGGCGCCAGCGCAAACTGATGGACTTACTGCCAGTGAATGAGGTTTGGGGTATCGGCCGGCGGATATCGAAAAAGCTTAACATGATGGGAATCGAAACCGCGCTTCAGTTAGCCGACGCTAGCACTACGATGATCCGCAAGCACTTTAGCGTAGTGATAGAGCGGACTGTGCGAGAGCTACGTGGTCAACCATGTCTTGAGCTTGAAGAATTCGCGCCGACGAAGCAGCAGATCATTTGCAGCCGTAGCTTTGGGGATCGCATCACTGAATATGACCAGATGCATCAGGCAATCTGCATGTATGCGACACGTGCAGCGGAGAAATTACGAGAAGAACGCCAGTATTGCCGGCATGTTAGTGCCTGGCTTAAAACCAGTCCATTCTCCATCAATGAGGAATACTACGGCAACACGGCCAGTATAAAACTGAGCACGCCGACGCAGGATACCCGAGACATTATTGCCGCGGCGATGCGTTGCCTTGATGCGATTTGGCAACCTGGTCATCGGTATCAGAAAGGCGGGGTAATGCTGCAGGATTTTTATAGCCAGGGTGTGGCCCAGTTGGGTTTATTCGATGAGCATCAGCCGAGGCATAACAGCGAGAAGCTGATGGGGGTACTTGACCACATAAATAATTCGGGCCGTGCCAAACTGTGGTTTGCCGGGCAAGGTGCGCAACAGGTGTGGTCGATGAAGCGTGAGCTGCTTTCGCCAGCATACACGACGAGACTCAGCGACCTTCCGCGTGCGCGAGTGTATTAAACAAGTGGCGCAGCGATAGGTTTAATCAGGTCGGCACTGTTGTTTCGGATATTGCCGACTGATTTACTTACGGGGTGACAGGCGAAGTCATCAGGTGATGTGGCCGCTTCTTTTGCGAGTTCTTCAGCGCGTTCTGAGCTTGTACCCGGATCCATCCATTCTCGAGCAGCTGCTGGTGGAAGAACGACAGGGCGGCGATCATGAATATCGAGTAGGGCAGAATCACTGGCAGAGGTCACAATGACAAAACCGTCATCATCAGGAGGATCTTTTTCATCGGGGTGATGGCGGCTTATTGCAGCGAAAAAGATCGGCGATTTCGATTCATGATAGATGAAGTAAGGCTGCTTTACTTTGGCGTCGTGTTTGTCTTTCTTCCACTCATACCAGCCATCAGCCATCACCAGTGCACGGCCGTGATCCCATAATGGCTTAAACATTCTGCTGGTGGCTGCCGTTTCAACGCGGGCATTGATAACCGGCTGGCGTTTCATTTCCCGCCACCAATCCGGGCCGTAACCCCACTCGAGAGGATCGAGGTGCAATTTATCACCGCGCTGATTAAGTAACAGCACGCGAGTGCCTGGTGCCACGTTATAGCGTTCAAGAGGTACGCTATCCAACGCCCCCGCAAATTCTAGATCAGATGCAAGCACATCAAGATAATCGGCGCGAGTCTGCACCTGAGCAAAGCGACCGCACATAATTAAACCCCGTTCAATTTACGTACGAAAAGTATAGTCTGCGTTCAACAACCATGGACTTTGTAAGATATTCATTCCCCAAAACGATAGGTAACTTGTTGTTTAATAGGTAACTTCAAATTACTAGATGAAGACAAAAAAACAGCCGGAAAACATAGTTAACCGGCTGATTATACAGGGTTTAGTCGCTAGTTAGGCGGTCTGCTTATGAAAAAGTTCGCGGAACACCGGATAGATATCGTCCGGTTCGCGGATATGCTGCATGGCAAAGTTTTCGAATTTCGCCTGCAGGTCTTCATACTCACGCCACAGTGTTTGATGGGCACGGCGGGTGATTTCAATGTAGCTGTAATAACGCACCATCGGCAGCAGTTTCTTCGCCAGCAGTTCATGACATAGCGGTGAGTCATCGGCCCAGTTATCGCCATCCGATGCCTGTGCGGCGTAGATGTTCCATTGCGCCGGGTCGTAACGTTCTTCAACCACTTCATTCATCAGTTTCAGCGCGCTGGAAACTATGGTGCCGCCAGTCTCCTGCGAGTAGAAGAACTCCTGTTCGTCCACTTCCTTCGCCTGGGTATGGTGACGGATGTACACCACGTCGACGTTTTTATAGGTTCTGCTCAGGAACAGATAGAGCAGAATATAGAAACGTTTGGCCATGTCTTTGGTGGCCTGGTCCATCGAGCCGGAAACGTCCATCAGGCAGAACATCACCGCCTGGCTGGAGGGCTCGGGCCGCCGTTCATAGTTCTTGTAACGTAAATCGAAGGTGTCGATAAAGGGCACGCTTTCGATTTTTTTGCGCAACTCGGCAATTTCCTTCCGCAGCCGTTCCTCTTCCAGTAGTTGCACCGGTTCGGTGTTTTCCATCTGGGTGAGTTCGTCTTCCAACTCATGTAAGGCGCGCCGTTTACCGGCGGTCATGGCGGTTCGTCGCGCCAATGAGTTTTGCAGCGAACGTACTACGCTGATGTTAGCCGGCACGCCGTTGGCGGTGTAACCGGCCCTATGGGTTTTGTACTCGGTGAGCTGCTTGTACTGATTCTTTTTCAGGTTTGGCAGCGCCAGATCCTCAAACAGCAGATCGAGATATTCGTCCTTGGAGATCTGGAAGACGAATTCGTCCTCGCCTTCGCCATCCTGGCTGGCGTTACCCTGGCCGCTGCCACCGCCGCCGCCACCCTGTGGGCGCTCAACGCGGTCATTCTGGACAAAGTGGTCATTACCGGGATGAACGCGGTGGCGTGTGCCACCGCGACCCTGATGAAACATCGGCTCGTTGATATCGCCAGTGGGGATCGAGACGGACTCCCCGCTGTCTACGTCGGTGACCGAACGCTTGTTGATGGCTTCGGCAATCGACTGTTTGATTTGCGACTTGTAACGACGCAAGAAGCGTTGGCGGTTCACCATGCTCTTGTTTTTACCGTTCAGCCGTCGGTCAATAAAATAAGCCATACTTCCCCCAAACGACGTTGCCAACTTTCTACGCCATCTCCATGACGCTAATTCTCATTAGACGTTATGAAGACTTTCTGACCCGCAGATACCATTCACACAGCAGGCGAACCTGTTTGCGGGTGTAGCCTTTCTCCATCATGCGATCGACGAAGTCGTCGTGTTTCTTCTGCTCGTCCGTTGAGGTTTTAGCGTTAAACGAAATGACCGGCAGCAACTCTTCGGTGTTCGAGAACATTTTCTTCTCGATCACGGTACGCAGCTTCTCATAGCTGGTCCAGTTAGGGTTGCGGCCACTGTTATTAGCCCGGGCGCGCAGCACGAAGTTGACTATTTCGTTGCGGAAATCTTTCGGGTTGCTGATGCCGGCCGGCTTCTCGATTTTTTCCAGTTCGGCGTTCAGCGATTCGCGATCGAACAGTTGGCCGGTATCCGGATCACGGTACTCTTGATCCTGGATCCAGAAATCTGCATAGGTCACGTAGCGGTCAAAAATGTTCTGGCCGTATTCCGAGTAAGACTCCAGATAAGCCGTCTGGATCTCTTTGCCGATAAACTCGGCGTATTTCGGGATCAGATAGCCTTTCAGGTGTTCCAGGTATTTCTCTGACTGATCCTGAGGGAATTGCTCACGTTCGATCTGCTGTTCCAGCACGTAGAACAGGTGTACCGGGTTAGCGGCGACCTCTGCGTGATCGAAGTTGAATACCCGTGACAGAATTTTAAACGCGAAACGGGTAGACAGGCCGTTCATGCCCTCATCAACCCCGGCATAGTCGCGGTATTCCTGATACGACTTGGCTTTGGGATCGGTGTCCTTCAGGCTTTCACCGTCATAGACGCGCATTTTCGAGTAAATGCTCGAGTTTTCCGGCTCTTTCATGCGTGAGAGCACGGTAAAGCGAGCCAGCGTTTCCAGAGTGCCAGGGGCACATGGCGCATGGGTCAGTTCACTGTGATCCAGCAGCTTGTCGTAGATTTTGATCTCTTCCGACACCCGCAGGCAGTAAGGCACCTTGACGATGTAAACACGGTCGAGGAAGGCCTCGTTATTTTTGTTGTTACGGAAGGTCACCCATTCGGATTCGTTGGAGTGAGCCAGGATAATACCGCTGAACGGCAGGGCGGAAATCCCCTCGGTCCCGTTGTAGTTACCTTCCTGGGTGGCGGTCAGCAGAGGGTGCAGCACCTTGATCGGCGCTTTAAACATCTCTACGAACTCCATGATCCCCTGGTTGGCGCGGCACAGGGCACCGGAATAACCATAGGCATCCGGATCGTTTTGCGCGTGATTCTCCAGCTTACGGATATCGACCTTACCGACCAGCGCAGAGATATCCTGGTTGTTCTCATCGCCCGGTTCGGTTTTGGCGATGGCAATCTGTTCCAGAATAGAAGGGCGTACTTTGACGACTTTGAATTTGGTGATGTCGCCGCCAAACTCATGCAGGCGCTTGGCCGCCCACGGCGACATGATGGTGCCGAGGTAGCGATTCGGGATGTTATATTCTTTCTCCAGAATATTG
This sequence comes from Serratia sp. BIGb0163, assembly GCF_024809935.1. Taxonomy (NCBI): domain Bacteria; kingdom Pseudomonadati; phylum Pseudomonadota; class Gammaproteobacteria; order Enterobacterales; family Yersiniaceae; genus Serratia; species Serratia sp. BIGb0163. Next base: position 1,658,293 of record NZ_JANUDZ010000001.1, on the reverse strand, counting down.
GCATCCTCCTGCGGGTTGAACAGGCACAGCGGGTGGTCGTTAACCGGGCTGCGTTCCCCGTTGGCGCTCAGGGTGTAGATAGGCACCAACTGCATCAATGCTTTCAGGCGTTCTGCCAGTGATGATTTCCCGCCGCCCACCGGGCCCAGCAGATAAAGGATTTGTTTCTTCTCTTCGAGGCCCTGCGCGGCGTGTTTCAGGTAAGAGACTATCTGCTCGATAGCTTCCTCCATGCCGTAGAACTCTTCGAATGCCGGATAGCGTGCGATCACGCGGTTGGAGAACAGGCGAGACATGCGCGACTCAAGCGCAGTGTCGACCATGACTGGTTCACCGATAGCCATTAGCAGACGTTCGGCCGCATTGGCATATGCACTGCGATCTTGCCGGCAAATGGTAAGAAAGTCCTGCAGTGTGAACTCTTCGTCCTTGGCAGCTTCGTAGCGCTGGCGATAGTGGTCAAATATGTTCATGGCGATGCCCGTCCTTTCGTTATTAGCACAGGTTAAAGGGAGCTGGTGATAGTGTTTTGGCTCCCGAAAGAAGAAGTTATCCCTGAGTACAGCAACTCGTATGCCAACTTGGTGCGCTTATTATCGCGAGTTGCGCTGTATTGCCACTGGCTCAGGATTTATTCACCTTCTGATTTAAGCTTAGTTTGCATACCAGAAAATTTCCTGCGTGATAAAAAGCTTTTTTTAAGTCATATCAATGACTCAGTTATTACAGGGATAGCCAAATGCCTTGTCTGGCGCGGCCTGCGGCAAAAAACGTCATGGTTCTGCCATGATTAATTCATATTTAGGTTCTAAGTTATTCGATCTCGGTCGTTTTCTATTGTAAAGATTCAGCGCCTAACTAAATTCTCACATAAACTAAGCACGCTATTAACTCTGTTATTTATGGAAAAAGAACCAGTGAAGATTTTTAAACTCAAAACGCTAGCAATTATCGCTTCCGCAATGGTTTGTGCGCAAAGTGCTCAGGCAGGAACTTGGTCACTCGGCGCTTCCGCGCTGGTTAGCCCGGATCCGTATCGTGGCTATCAGGACCGCGTGTATCCGGTGCCCGTCATTAACTATGAAGGTGACGATTTCTACTTCCGTACGCTGACCGCCGGTTATTACCTGTGGAAAGATCAGCAAAACCAACTGAGTCTGATGGGCTACTTTTCACCGCTGGGCTATCGCCCGGGTGACAGCGACGATGACCGCATGAAGCAGTTGAACAAGCGTCGCGGTACGCTGATGGCTGGTCTGGCCTATTCGCATTTTGCTGAGTGGGGGATTCTGCGCACCACCTTTACCGGTGATACGTTAGACTACAGCAACGGTATGGTGGGCGATTTAGCCTATCTGTACAAATTTGATCTGGGCGACTTCACCCTGGTACCCGGTGTGGGTGTGTCGTGGAGCAGCAAAAACCAGAACAAATACTACTACGGTATCAGCGAAAATGAATCTCGCCGCAGCGGTCTGGACAGTTACACGCCAAGTGATAGCTGGGCGCCGTACGTTGAGCTGAGTGCCAACTATAAGATCAACAAAGACTGGGATGCCTTCTTTGTTGGGCGTTATGTCCAACTGTCCGATGAAGTTAAAGACAGCCCAATGGTGGATAAATCTTACACCGGACTGTTGATGACGGGTGTGAAATACAGCTTCTAATCGAAGCCTGCACTAATGTTGTGCAATGCATGCATTATAAAGGGGCGCTAGCGCCCCTTTCGCACATCTGTAGCGCAGCAAGTCTTTGCTGCACTTAAAAGGGATCAGCCGTTGTTACGAACACGGAAGGTCACTGCCAGCCGGGCCGGTTGTTCACCGGCAGCCACCAGGGGTTTACTGACGCGACCGGTTTCTACGCAAACCATGGTTTTATAACCGTCATTTGGCATATCCGCCATGCTGCAAGAAAGCTCCACGCCGGGGTTCCAGGCAATCACGTCACTCATGTGATGGTGATGAACCTCAATGGTGCGTTGTTGCGCCGCATCCTTGATCAGGCTGAAGGCGTCCGGCTGGGTATAAACCCGGTCGGTCTGGCCGACAAAGGTCACGTCACCCACCTGGCGAGCTTCTGCGCCGCCGGCAACCTTATCGATATAGGGTTCGCCGAGCCCGGCAACTTTAACCTGCCCGATATCACCGATCTGGAAGTAGGTGTGCAACGCCGCGGTCGCCTGATAGTCGCCGTGGGATTCCAGCTCAATTTCGCATTCCTCACCCAGTTTGAAGCGGGCAATCAGCGTAAAGGCATGTGGCCACAGGCTGCGGGTCTGCTCATTGTCTTTCAGCGTGAAGGTCAGAATAACGCCGTTGTCGTCTTCATCATGCGCGGTCAGAGTCCACGGCTGATTGCGTGCGAAACCGTGTGAAGGTTTTGCTACCGGGCCAAACCAGGGCCAGCAGATAGGCACGCCGCCACGGATGGCGTTGCCCTTTTTAAAGGGGGTGTTGTTGCTCAGCCAAATAACCGGTTTTTCACCGCTGGGTTGCCAGGCCAACAGATGCGCGCCCTGAAGTGAGATAGCGGCACGCACTTTCGGATGGGAAACCACTACGACAGGCAGTTCATCGAGCTGGCGCTGACTGATAAAAGGGGAAATTTGTTCGGTAACGGGTAGGGTGAAAATCTTTTCGTTCATCGGGTTGCCTTTTGTTCGCCGTAGAAACAAAAAAAGGGTGACAAAAATGTCACCCTCATCATCAGCTTAACATCAATCCATTATTTGGAGATGTGAGCGATCAGATCCAGAACCTTGTTGGAATAGCCGGTTTCGTTGTCGTACCAGGAAACCAGTTTCACGAAGGTGTCGCTCAGAGCGATACCGGCTTTGGCATCGAATACGGAAGTCAGAGTTTCGCCGTTGAAATCGGTAGAAACTACTTCGTCTTCGGTGTAACCCAGTACGCCTTTCAGCTCGCCTTCAGAAGCGGCTTTGATAGCAGCACAGATTTCTTTGTAAGAAGCTGGTTTTGCCAGACGAGCAGTCAGGTCAACCACAGACACGTTCGGAGTTGGAACGCGGAACGCCATACCGGTCAGTTTGCCGTTCAGTTCTGGGATAACTTTACCTACTGCTTTAGCAGCACCGGTAGAAGAAGGGATGATGTTCTGGGATGCGCCGCGGCCGCCGCGCCAGTCTTTGTGAGACGGGCCATCAACAGTTTTCTGAGTTGCGGTAGTTGCATGCACAGTGGTCATCAGAGCTTCAACGATACCGAACTTGTCGTTGATAACTTTAGCCAGTGGTGCCAGGCAGTTGGTGGTGCAAGAAGCGTTAGAAACGATTTCCTGGCCAGCGTAGGATTTGTGGTTAACACCCATAACGAACATTGGGGTGTCGTCTTTGGATGGGCCAGTCAGAACAACTTTCTTAGCGCCTGCAGCGATGTGTTTACGTGCAGTTTCGTCAGTCAGGAACAGGCCAGTTGCTTCAGCAACGACGTCAACGTTGACTTCGTTCCACTTCAGGTTAGCCGGATCTCTTTCTGAGGTACAACGGATGGTTTTACCGTTAACAACCAGGTGGCCGTCTTTAACTTCTACAGTGCCGTTGAAGCGGCCGTGAGTAGAGTCATATTTCAGCATGTAAGCCATGTACTCTGCGTCTAACAGGTCGTTGATTGCAACGATTTCGATGTCAGAACGTTCTTGAGCAGCACGAAAAACAATGCGACCGATACGGCCAAAACCGTTGATACCTACTTTGATAGTCATATATTCCACCAGCTATTTGTTAGTGAATAAAAGGTTGCCTGTAAAATTACAAAAACCTTACCAAGCGTCAAGCGGAATCGTGTCAATTCTTGCTGCAAATCAAACCTGGAAGCCGGGTTTGAGTGCTTATTGCACATTCCGTTTGCGTTCGGCCTCATCCGTTATATGGGGTCAAACCGCTAAGTATAAAGTCAGCCTGTTTAAGATATGTGATCGGTATCACATATTGTCATGACGTGACCTTTATGGGCTACAGTTTAGGCCAAAAAGCGCTGCAGTGTTGTTAATTTTTTGTTATTATTACTCATTGTTTTCGTTGACATTATCCACATTCAGAGAAACGCACAAATGGCTAAAGAGACAACCCCTGACCATCCGGCCACGGAACTGAATGAAATCCAACGTTATGTGACTCAGGAACGTGGTACCGAGGCGCCGTATTCCGGCAAATTGCTGCACAACAAGCGCGAGGGCGTGTACCATTGCCTGTGCTGCAACCAACCGCTGTTCTACTCCGACAGCAAGTATGATTCCGGCTGTGGCTGGCCGAGCTTCTATCAGCCGGTTTCCGACGATGCTATTCGTTATCTTGATGATAATACGCATAATATGCATCGCGTTGAGATCCGCTGTGGGCATTGCGACGCACACCTGGGGCATGTCTTCCCCGATGGTCCGCAGCCAACCGGTGAGCGTTTTTGCGTTAACTCGGCGTCGCTGAGCTTTACCGACGGTGAGAACGGCGACAAAACCGCCGGCTGATGGATTATTCAGTGAGAAAAATCGATTCAGCTAATTATTCTTCCAAGAGTGAGGAAATGCTCTGATGGACGTAAAAGATCTGATTGCCGCCATGACGCCGGAAATCTATCAGCGACTGGTACTGGCCGTTGAGTTGGGCAAGTGGCCGGATGGCGTAGCGCTAACGCCGGAACAGAAAGAAAACAGTCTGCAGGCGGTGATGCTGTGGCAGTCATTGCACAACGCTGACCCGCAGCATATGAGTATCGGCACTGACGGGCAGATCGTGATGAAGAGTAAGCAGGAGCTGAAACAGCAGTTCATTGCTGAACCGCTGGTCAAGTTGAAGCCACAGTAAGTCTGACAGCTGGGCGATGCGAACATCGCCCGCTGAATTACTGTTTCCCGCCGTTAATCCCCAGAGATTCCGCCAGTTGATGTGCTAACCGATTATTGTCGTCTGCGCCATATTCCCAGAACATCGCACCGCCCAACCCCTTGCTTTTGATGTAGTCAGCCTTGAGTGCAACCGAACGTGGGTTCTCGTAGGAAATAGCGAACAGCGGCTTACCCTCGGCGGATTTCATCGTCAGATAAGGCACCTGGGCGTCACTGTCCCAATGGGCGGTGAAGCGCCGTTGTGGATCGTTTAGCAGCTTGCTGACGATATCGTTGTATTTGAAATAGCTGTCCTTGGTCAGATCCAGCCCCATAGCCTTGAACACGGCAGTTTCGCGTGCGGTGAAGTAGGGTTGGGTGACCGGGTTTTTAGCCGCGTCCGCTTTGTCCCAATCGATGCCTGGCTCGGTAGCCCGCTTTGGCACCCGGCCATAGAAACCAATGCCCAGGTTCAACTGAGCAGGTTTTAACCCGGCGGCCAGATAGTTATCCACCACAAAATTGGCGCTGTAACGATCGGCAGCGGCGACGGTTGGCCATTGTTTGGAGTCATACAGATTGGAGTTGAAGTATTGGGTGCCGTACGCCATATCGTAAGTCATCAGGTTGATGTAATCGAGGTAGGGCGCAATGCCTTTAACATCGACCCATTCCTGCGGGCTTTTCACGTTGGCCCCGACGGCGATGGTCAGCAACTTGCCTTTGTCCAACGCTTTATGCAGCTCGGCCAGCAACAGCGTGAAGTTGGCACGATCCGTCGGTTGGCTTTCGACCAGCCCCCAGGCACCGTTAACCGGGTATTCCCAGTCGAGATCGATGCCGTCCAGATGATATTGCTTGATGACCTGCTGCACCGAGCGGATAAACACCGCCCGGCTTTCCGCTGTGGCGGCTGCGCCTGAGAACCCGCGTGCGCCCCAGCCACCGACGGACAGCAAGACTTTCAGCTCCGGGTTCTGTTTACGCAGTACCGGCAACAGTTGCAAATCCGCCATCACCTTGGGTGACAAATAAATTTGGTGCAGGCGGGATGGATCTTTTAACGCCGGGTTGGTTTCCTGTTTCTCGTCGTTGTAGATCAGACCGAAAGAGTAATTGAGGTGGGTAATTTGTGTGACATCGAGCTTGTTGATATCGCCACCAGGACCGGCGGTAACATCACCGCCACCGTTGAAATAACCGACGGAAAGGTAAGAAGCGGCATGAGCCATGCCGGCACCAGCCATACCAAGCTGCACCGCTACCAGCAAAGGCAGCAGTTTACGGGTTAATACCATGTCATCTCCTTTGGTCGGCAAGGCCGACCGAAACCGCCTGAGGCGGTAACATAAAGCCGGGCTCAATGGGCCCCGGATGCGTATAACTTACTGATGCCAATGCATCAGCGGTCATAACAGCAAAAGTGCCTCACGCGAACAAGATGTAATCACAGGAGAATGGTCGGAATGTGAGCGATGTCGAGATTTGGGCCGGGGAGTGAAAGGGCGCAAAAAGCGGCCAAGGGCATCAGCGGTCGATGAATTGTGACAGGGTAACTAATTGCGCTCCGGCCTGTTGCATTATCCGCAGGGCTTCCTGACTGTCGCCGGGCTGCAAATCAACCCCGCGGCAGCCATCGGTAATCACCGTAGTTCTGTAGCCCAACTCCAGTGCATCCAGCACGCTGAATTTTACGCAGTAGTCGGTTGCTAACCCCATAATCGCCAGATGGCTAACGTTCTGAGTTTTTAGCCAACTGTCCAACTCGGTGTGCGAGCGGTGACCGTTGTCGAAGAAGGCGCTGTAGCTGTCGATATCCGTATTTTGGCCTTTACGGAACACCGCGATAATCTCCCGTTGGTGTAATTGCGGATGAAACTCAGCGCCCTGGCTTTCCTGTACGCAATGCACCGGCCACCAGACCTGTGGCAACCCCTCCAGCTCACCCAGAGTGCCCACGGGGGCGTTGGCATTTACCGCAAAGCTGCGGTGATTGGCGGGATGCCAGTCCTGACAGGCGACCACTGGCTCACCGCGTGCGCTGCAGGCCGCGATGGCCTGATTGGCAACGCTGATGACGGCATCACCGTTGGCCACAGCCAGTGCGCCGCCGGGGCAAAAGTCGTTTTGCAAATCGATAAGCAACAGGGCTGTTTTCATTGCGCCTCCGTGGTGTATGGGTTAACCGCTAATGCTTAGCTCGCCACGCAGATCCAGTTGCATCTGGCTGCGAATTTGTTCCGGCGTCAGCGGTTGGCTCAACAGGTAATGCAACTTGGTCAATGCGGCCTCGACCGTCATATCAAATCCACTGATGACACCGGCATGGGCCAGTGCATTACCGGTGGCGTAGCCTTCCATATTGACCCTCCCGGAGATGCACTGGGTCAGGTTGACCACCACAATGCCGCGTTCGGAAGCGTCGCGCAATTCATCCACCAACTCTGCTTTTTGCGGCGCGTTACCTACCCCGTAAGAGCGCAGGATTAAGGCTTTCACCGGCTGTAGCAGGAAGTTGCGTACTACCGCGCCGGAAATGCCTGGGTAAATGGTCACCACACCGATCGGTTGCGGCGTAATGTCATGCACCTTGAGTTCGCCATTGCAGACCGGGCTGTCGATGCCGTTCTGGCGGCGAATGTGAATACCAGCCTCCAGCAGCGGCGGCAGGTTGGGTGAAGCAAAGGCGTCGAAACCGTCAGCATGCGCCTTGGTGGTCCGGTTGCCGCGGAACAGCTTGTTATTGAAGAACAGGCTGACTTCATTCACCGGATGGTTGGCTGCCAGATACAGCGCGTTCAACAGGTTGGTCTGGCCATCGGAACGCAGTTCCGCCAGTGGGATCTGAGAACCGGTGACAATCACCGGCTTGGCCAGGTTTTCCAGCATGAATGACAGCGCCGAGGCGGTGAACGCCATGGTGTCGGTACCGTGCAGGATCACGAAGCCATCATAGCGGTCATAATTCAGTTTGATATCGTCGGCGATATGCTGCCAGTCTTCCGGCGTCATGTCGGAGGAGTCGATCAGCGGTGCATATTCATGAATGGTGAAGTCCGGCATTTCCGGCCGGTGGAATTCCGGCATCAGGGCCAGTTGCCGCTGCAGGTGACCGGAGACAGGAATATAGCCGTGCTCAGAACGCTGCATGCCGATGGTCCCGCCAGTGTAGGCGACGTAAATCGATTTCTTTTGCATAGTGATTGTTTTAACAGAAATAAGATGGGCTGAATTATAGGGGGATAAGCGCAGAAAAAAAGCCCGGCGGGTGCCGGGCTGAGGATTAATTTGTTAGCGGACTTCTCCGCAGGTCAAACAGATGGCATAACGGTTTTGCGGATCGTTCAGGTTATTGAACAAACCCGGTTGCTCTTTGACCGCCATGGCCACTGATGCCAAGGGCGCAGGCAGCATCGACTGGATGGCTGCCGGCAGCATGGCGTGAATGGAAACGCCAAACTGACTGAGCACCATATCGGTCAGGCTTGGCGTATCGACAAACCAGTTAAGCTGCCACTGTTTCAATTGCGCCAGTTCGGCGGCTTTCTTCACCGCGTCGTCGAAGTCACCCAACTGATCGACCAGACCATTGGTCTTGGCATCGCTGCCCAGCCACACGTGACCCTGAGCAATCTGATCAACCTGCTGCGGTGTCATTTTGCGTGACTTGGCGACCAGGTCGATAAAGTTTTGATAACCTTTCTCGATGTTCAACTGCATCATCTGCGAGAACTCCGGCGGCAGCGCCTTGGTGACCGCCAGATCCGCCAGCGGCGAGGTTGCCACGCCGTCGGTATGCACGCCGATGCTGTCCAGCGTCTGCTCGTAGGTGTTAATCACTCCGAAGATGCCAATGGAACCGGTGAGGGTGCTCGGGCTGGCGATGATGTAGTCCGCCGGCGTAGAGACCCAATAGCCGCCCGAGGCCGCCATGCCACCCATGGAAACCACCACAGGTTTGCCGGCGGCACGTACCGCAGCCAACTCGGAGCGGATCACTTCCGAGGCGCTGACGCTGCCCCCTGGGCTGTTGACCCGGAAAATCACCGCCTTGATGGCCGGATCCAGTCGCGCCTGACGCAGTTCTGCGGCGGTAGTATCGCCGCCAACGGTGCCTTGTGTTTGCGGACCGTCCATGATCGCGCCGTTAGCGAAGATCACGGCGATTTTACCGCCTTGATCCGGCGTTGGCTTCGGCTGGTAGTCGTAGATGCTGGTCGCGTTGAAATCATTGGCCTGCTTGTCCCAACCGAAAGTCTTGATCAGTTGGTTTTCGATGACGGTGCGCGACGCCAGTTCATCGACCAGTTTGTTATCCAGCGCATACTTGGCCGTATCCCCCCCGGCAGCCTGCATACCGCTCAGCACGCCTGCGGCCCCTGGGAACAGCTGTTGCGCCGTGATCTGGCGGTTAGCCGCCACGGTATCCAGATAGTTTTGCCACAATCCACCAATCCAGCGGCTGTCTGCCTCACGGGCGGCCGGTGACATATCGTCACGGATCAAGGGTTCCACGGCGGATTTATAGGTACCGACGCGGAAGATGTTGGTGGTGACCTTGAGTTTTTCCAACAACGACTTGTAGTAAAGGTTGTTGGTGGCAAAGCCGTGCAGGTCGACCGCACCCTGTGGCGACAGATAAACCTTGTTGGCGTAGCTGGCCAGATAATATTGCGTCTGGTTATAGCTGTCGCCAATGGCAAAGATCGGTTTGCCACTGTCACGGAATTCACGTAGCGCCTTGCCGATGTACTGCAGCGAAGGCTGATCGGCTCCGGCAAAGTCATTCAACTGCAATACCATGCCGGTAATGTTTTTGTCGTCTTTAGCCTTGCGGATGCTGTCAACCACGTCAAACAGGGAGTTTTCCTGCAGGCGGTTGCTGGAAGCGCCCAACAGTTCACGACCCCATTGGCGAACCTTGTTGTTCATCGACGGTTGGTCAACGACCACGCCGCTCAGGTCCACCAGCAACGCACCGCGGGTAGGCACGGCAGGGGTGGTGGCACTCTGGAATGAAAGATAGATACCGACCCCAACCAGGATCAGCAACACCAGGAACAAATTGAGGATCAGTTCCCTGATAAAGTTCAGCAGACGCCATGTCCACCTGAAAACGCCGGCAATGATTTGCCACAATGTGCGCATGTGCTCTCCAGCAAGAGTCGAGAATGTTCCGCTATCCTAATGAGCGGCCAAAGAAATGTCAGCTTTAAATCGTGGGTCACAGAGGCTAATGCCGAGGCTGTCACTCGCCGTTTAGCTATGTTAACGTGATTTGAATGAAAATTGTTATCAGGAGTTTACGATGGATGCACTGGATCTTTTACTGAATCGCCGCTCTGCGTCACGCCTCGCGGCCCCGGCGCCGACGGGTGAGGCACGCCAGAATATCATCAACGCGGGCCTGCGAGCGCCCGATCATGGTGCCTTGCAGCCATGGCGTTTTGTGATGATCGAAAACCAGGGTCTGGAGCGTTTTAGCCAATTGTTACAAGCTGCTGCAAAGCAGGACGAAATGGATGAAGCCGCGCTAGAAAAGGCGACAAAAGCGCCATTCCGCGCCCCGCTGATTATCACCGTGGTGGCCCATTGCACTGAAGAAACCAAGGTGCCGCGCTGGGAACAGGTGGTTTCTGCCGGTTGTGCGGTTCAGGCGATGCAGATGGCCGCACTGGCGCAGGGTTTCAACGGTATCTGGCGCACCGGCGCCTGGACCGAACATTCACTGGTTCGCGAAGCCTTTGGCTGTCGCGAGCAGGACGAAATTGTCGGCTTCCTGTATTTGGGGACTCCACAGTTAAAAGCTTCCACCAAAGTGATCGCCCCGGACAGCACGCCTTTCGTCAGCTATTTCTGATCCCACTGGCGGGATTGCGGCAAAAATGCGCTAAATCCCGCCATTCTGTGTTGTTTATGAGCAGGCCGTTCGGTTATCGGCAGCCCGCTCTTACCAATCCCGTCGGCAAGCGCTACCCTATGATATCTTGAATGCCGTTAACCGAAGGGAGTGGTATATGACATCGCCAGCGATCCGTTTAACCCAGTACAGCCATGGCGCCGGCTGCGGTTGTAAAATCTCACCGAAAGTTCTCGAAACTATTCTGCACAGCGAGCGGGAGAAATTTGTCGATCCGCGCTTGCTGGTGGGTAATGAAACCCGTGACGATGCGGCGGTGTATGACATCGGCAACGGCGTGGGCATTATCAGCACCACCGACTTCTTTATGCCGATCGTCGATAACCCGTTCGATTTCGGTCGCATCGCCGCCACCAACGCCATCAGCGACGTGTATGCCATGGGCGGTAAACCGATCATGGCGATTGCCATTCTGGGCTGGCCGATTGCTACGCTGCCGGCAGAAGTGGCGCAGCAGGTGATCGACGGCGGGCGCTATGCCTGTCAGCAGGCGGGTATCGCCCTGGCGGGAGGCCATTCTATTGATGCGCCAGAGCCTATTTTTGGCCTGGCGGTGACCGGCATCGTCAATACCGAGCGGGTGAAGAAAAACAGCGCGGCGCAGGCCGGAGCCAAATTGTACCTGACCAAGCCGTTGGGCATTGGCGTGCTGACTACCGCCGAGAAGAAAAGCAAGCTGTTGCCAGAGCATGAAGGCCTGGCAACCGAAGTGATGTGTCAATTGAACAAGCCGGGCACGGATTTTGCCGAAGTCGAAGGCGTGACGGCGATGACCGACGTTACCGGCTTTGGTCTGCTGGGGCATCTGAGCGAGGTTTGCCAGGGCTCAGGGCTGCAGGCGACGGTCTGGTTTGATCTGGTACCTAAATTGCCGGACATCGAGCGTTATATTGCCGAAGGCTGCGTGCCTGGCGGCACCGGGCGCAACTTTGAAAGTTACGGCCATCTGGTCGGTGAAATGACCGACCTGCAGCGCCAATTGCTGTGTGATCCGCAGACCTCCGGCGGCTTGCTGCTGGCGGTACTACCTGAAGCGGAGCAGCAGGTGCAGGCGATTGCCGAGCGCCACGGCATTCAACTCCAGGCTATTGGTGAACTGCATGCGGCAGTGCCGGGCAAGCCGTTGATTGAGGTTGCTTAGTGTCAGCTACCAGGGAACGGGAAGACGGCCAGGATTATCGCCGTATTTTTTTGCAGGATATCCCGCTGATTGACGTGCGTGCGCCGGTTGAGTTTCAGCAGGGCGCGTTCGCCAATGCTGTGAATCTGCCGTTAATGAACGACGACGAGCGGCAGGCCGTCGGCACCTGTTACAAACAGCAAGGCCAGCAGGCAGCGATTGCGCTGGGCCACAGCCTGGTTAATGGCAGGCTTCGTGAGCAACGTACGGCAGCCTGGTTGGCGCAATGTGCCCAATGGCCGGAAGGCTATATTTACTGTTTCCGCGGCGGTTTGCGTTCTCAGTTGGTGCAGCAGTGGCTGCGTGAGGCCGGCGTCGTCTATCCGCGCATCACCGGTGGTTACAAGGCCCTGCGCAATTTCTTGCTCACCACGCTGGAGCAGAGCGCTGAACTACCGATGGTGCTGATTGGCGGCAATACCGGCAGCGGTAAAACTCTGTTGGTCAATGAGCTGGCCGACGGCGTTGATCTGGAGGGGGTGGCGCACCACCGCGGTTCATCTTTTGGCCGAACGCTGGTGAGTCAAAGCGGCCAGATTGATTTTGAGAATCGTCTGGCTGTGTTATTGCTGAAAAAACAGCATGGTGGCTGCCGCCGCTGGGTGCTGGAAGACGAAGGGCGCATTATCGGCAGCAACAATCTGCCATTACCCGTCTTCAACCGCATGCAGCAGGCACCGGTGGCGGTGATAGACGATCCTTTTGAGGTGCGTCTGGCACGGCTGCAGCACGAATATATCGACCGGATGCGTATTGAGTTTGAACAGGCCTACGGCGCGCCGCTTGGCTGGCAGAAGTACGATGAATATCTGCATCACGGCCTGTTTGCCATTCGCCGCCGCCTGGGGCTGGAGCGTTTCCAACTGCTGACGCAGCACCTGGAACGGGCACTGCAGTATCAGCAGGCCAGTGGAAATAGTGACGAGCATCAGCAGTGGCTGGTGCCGTTGTTGCAGCACTACTACGATCCGATGTATCACTATCAATTGGAAAAGAAATCCCAGCGGATTGTGTTCCGCGGGAATTATGCTGAAGTAAGAGAATTCCTGATGACGTACAGCCAGAATAACGGTGAATAATGCGACTGTTTATTGCCGAGAAACCGAGTTTGGCGCGCGCCATTGCCGACGTACTTCCCAAGCCGCATCGCCGCGGCGATGGGTTTATCGCCTGCGGTAACAATGATGTGGTGACCTGGTGTGTGGGCCACTTGTTAGAACAGGCGCAGCCGGATGCCTACGACAGCCGTTATGCGCGCTGGTCGTTGGCCGATCTGCCGATCATCCCCGAAAAGTGGCAGTTGCAGCCACGGCCTTCGGTCAGCAAACAGCTTAATGCCATCAAAAAGCTGCTGCACGAGGCCGATGAAGTGGTGCATGCCGGTGACCCGGACAGGGAAGGCCAATTGCTGGTGGATGAGGTGCTGGACTATCTGGCGTTGTCGCCGGAAAAACGCCACAGCGTCCGCCGTTGCCTGATCAACGATCTCAACCCGCAGGCGGTGGAGCGCGCTATCGAACGGTTGCGTGACAATCGCGACTTTATCCCACTTTGTGTCTCCGCCCTGGCGCGTTCCCGCGCCGACTGGCTGTATGGCATCAACATGACCCGCGCCTACACCATTTTGGGGCGTAATGCCGGTTATGATGGCGTGTTGTCGGTGGGCCGGGTGCAAACACCGGTGTTGGGGTTGGTCGTCAGGCGTGACGAAGATATTGAAAATTTTGTCTCGAAGGACTTCTTCGAGGTTAAAGCGCACATCGTGACGCCTAAAGACGAACGTTTTGTCGCCCTGTGGCAACCGAGTGACTCCTGCGAGCCTTATCAGGACGAAGAAGGGCGCTTGCTGCACCGATCGTTGGCAGAACACGTGCTCAAGCGTATCGAGGGCCAGCCGGCGCTGGTCACCTCTTATAATGATAAACGGGAATCAGATACCGCACCCTTGCCGTTTTCACTGTCGACCTTACAGATTGAGGCTTCCAAACGCTTCAACCTGAGCGCGCAGCAGGTACTGGACGTGTGCCAGCGGCTGTATGAAACCCATAAATTGATCACCTATCCGCGTTCCGACTGTCGCTACCTGCCGGAAGAGCATTTTGCCGGGCGGCATTCGGTGTTGAACGCCATCAGCGTTCATCAGCCGGATCTGTATCCGCAGCCGGTGATCGACAGCGATCGCCGTAACCGTTGCTGGGACGACAAGAAGGTTGATGCTCACCACGCCATTATTCCGACCGCCCGTGCCAGTAAGGTTAGCCTCAGCCAGGATGAACTGAACGTTTATGGCTTGGTGGCGCGGCAGTACCTGATGCAGTTCTGCCCGGACGCCATGTTCCGCAAATGCGTGATTGAGCTGGATATTGCCGGCGGCAAGTTTATCGCCAAGGCGCGTTTTCTTGCCGAAGCAGGCTGGCGAACACTGTTGGGCAGTAAAGAGCGTGATGAAGAAAATGAAGGCGCTCCGTTGCCGGTGGTGGCGAAGGATGACCAGCTACTGTGTGAGCGTGGTGAGGTGGTTGAACGTCAGACCCAACCGCCACGTCCTTTTACCGATGCCAGCCTGCTTTCCGCCATGACCGGGATTGCACGTTTCGTTCAGGATAAAGCACTAAAGAAAATCCTGCGAGCGACCGATGGTTTAGGGACAGAGGCCACGCGCGCGGGCATCATTGAGTTGCTGTTCAAGCGGGCGTTTTTGTATAAGAAAGGGCGCTATATTCACTCCAGTGAAACCGGCCGGGCGTTGATCCATTCGCTGCCGGATATTGCTGCCCGTCCTGATATGACCGCCAACTGGGAAGCCACGCTGACGCAAATCAGTGAGAAATCCTGTCGTTATCAGGACTTTATGCAACCTCTGGTAGGTACTCTGCAGGAGCTGATTTATCAGGCCAAGCAGAGCCGGGCGAGTATGGCGTTTCGCGGGTTGCCGCCGTCGCCTTCCGGCGGGGCGAAAAAACGCAAGAAAAGCGCCGGTAAGGCGCGGGAGAAGAGCGAATGAATCACGGCTTACTGTTGCTGGCCGGTAGCGCGCTGTTGTTTTGCACCGAGGCGATGGCCAATCGCGGCGATGTCGATGTGGTGGTGCCAGTGTCGCCGGAGATCTGGGGGGCAGCAAAAAGCGCTGCGGCTCAACCCGCGGCACAACCTTGCAGTCGTTGCTGCATCTATCAGGATCAAAACTATTCTGAAGGGGCGGTTCTCAAGGTGGAAGGGGAAGCGTTGCAGTGCGTACGCGACCCCAACGTGGTAGGGACTAATCCGTTAATCTGGGTGCGTCTGAAGAAGTGACGCTGTAACTCAGGCTTCCGCCTGCAATGCGCTAATATAGGCGGTTAATAGCGGTACGTCCGCCGGGGCCAGGGGATAGTCAAACGCCTGCTCCGGTGCCAACCAGACAAAATCCGAATGGCAGCGGTTTTGTAATTCACCGCTAAAGGTATCAACCTGCCAGGCATGTAGCCGGATCATTCGCTCACTCTGTTGCCACTGGTTGCTGGCGACATAGCGGCCAACACTGGCCACAATTCCCAACTCTTCGTCCAGTTCACGCGCCAGTGCCTGTGGCTGGCTCTCGCCTGCCTCAACCTTGCCGCCGGGAAACTCCCACAATCCGGCCTGATCGCTGTCAGCATTACGCTGCGCCAAAAGAATTTTGCCATTTCTTTCAATGATGGCGGCGACGACATCGATAATTTTCATAGGTACCACATAGCAAAACCCCGGCAATGGCCGGGGTTGGGTCAATTACAGTGAGAATTCCGCCCAGACAGGCGCGTGATCCGACGGTTTTTCCATCCCGCGGATCTGATAATCGATGCCGGTGGCGGTGCAGCGTGCGGCCAATGGCGTGCTGGCCAGCAGCAGATCGATACGCAGGCCCCGGTTTTCATCGAAACCGCGTGAACGGTAGTCGAACCACGAGAATTGATCGTTACGTTCCGGGTTAGCGTGGCGGTAGGTATCTACCAGGCCCCAGTTCATCAGGCGATCCATCCATTCGCGCTCCTCCGGCAGGAAGGAGCACTTACCGGTACGCAGCCAGCGCTTACGGCTTTCCTCGCCGATGCCGATATCGTAATCGCTTGGGCTGATATTCACGTCACCCATCACCAGTACCGGTGAGTCCACCGACATTTGCTGCTCCAGGTAGTTTTGCAGATCCTGATAGAAGCGTGTCTTGGCGGGGAATTTGATCGGATGGTCACGGCTTTCCCCCTGCGGGAAGTAGCCATTGATCACCGTCAGCGTGCCTTGCGGCGTCGCCAGATCGGCCATGATGATGCGGCGCTGTGCGTCTTCATCATCGGTAGGGAAACCACGGCGTACGGCAAGCGGCTTTTCTTTGGTTAGCAGCGCCACGCCATAGTGACCTTTTTGGCCATGATAGAACACGTGATAGCCATGCTGGCTGACTTCTTCCAGCGGGAACATGTCATCGTGAACTTTCGTTTCCTGCAGGCCGATCACGTCGGGCTGGTGCTGTTCGATGATCGCGGCCAGTTGGTGCGGACGCGCACGCAGTCCATTGATATTAAAAGAGACAAACTTCATGAGCGGTGCCGTTTTTACAAGAAAAATGTGTTGAGATAGTAGCAGAGTTTGACCGGAAATGTAACGCAGGCCAGCGGCATCGGGCCGCCGGCGGCAAGTTGAATTATTTTGCCCAGCGGTCGTAAGTTTTGGGCTGATAGTCGTCAAATTGTTGCAGTAAGGTTTGCGCTGATTCACTGATGTGCATGGTGCCCAGATAGTCATGGCGCATAAAGCCCTGATCGGCCACGTGCTGCAGGAAACTGTTTAGCGGGCGATAGAACCCGTTCACATCCAGCAAACCAACCGGTTTACTGTGATAGCCGATCTGGCCCCAGGTCCAGATTTCAAACAGTTCCTCGAGGGTACCTATGCCGCCGGGCAGAGCAATAAAACCGTCTGCCAGAGCCGCCATGCGCGCCTTACGGGTGTGCATGTCCGGAACCACTTCCAGTTCCGTCAGGCCACGATGTGCGGTTTCTGCTTCTACCAACCGCTCAGGAATAATGCCCACCGCCTCACCTCCGGCGGCAAGCACGGCATCCGCCACAATGCCCATCAACCCTTTTTTGCCGCCGCCATAGATTAGGCGTCGACCCTGAGCGGCGAGCGTTTGACCCAGTTGCCGCGCATTCTCGGCATAAGCAGGATTAACGCCTTCGCTGGCACCACAAAAAACGCAGATATTGTTACGCATGCACTTTCTTCCTTACTGCATTAAAGAAGTCAGTGGTATAGCGAATTGTTGGCCGGAGTTCAAGTTGAGGATGCGCTGAATGGTTAAGGGAATTGATAAATGATGAACTGAGAGAGTGATGGAATGCTGTCAGGTTTGATTTGATTCTGGAGGATATACAAGGATGGTGGTGGGGGAAGGATTCGAACCTTCGAAGTCTGTGACGGCAGATTTACAGTCTGCTCCCTTTGGCCGCTCGGGAACCCCACCATGGTATTCATGGTTTTACAAATTGTAGTTCCGGTTTCATCCGGAAGAAACCTGGCCGGTTTCTTTACTGCGTCTTCACTCTTGACAGAGAGAAGATGGTGGTGGGGGAAGGATTCGAACCTTCGAAGTCTGTGACGGCAGATTTACAGTCTGCTCCCTTTGGCCGCTCGGGAACCCCACCACTGGCCTTGCTTGCGAAACATCTGTCTCGGTAAGCGGGGCGCATCATATCAAATGAAACGGGCGTGTAAAGTATTGAAATGCAGAAAATGAATCGTTTGCCGATTTTTTACTCGTGGCGGTGCATCCCTGAACGAAAGGCACCGCTTTCTTGAGCAATTACAGGATAACCGTCCGGTTACCGTAGACAAATACCCGTTGCGCCAACACATGGTAAAGCGCGCGGCTGAGTGCATTTTTCTCGACGTCTCGTCCGGCACGCATCATATCTTCAGCAGAATAGGTGTGATCGACATGAATCACGTCCTGCATGATGATCGGGCCTTCGTCCAGATTATCGTTAACGTAGTGGGCCGTAGCGCCGATGATTTTCACGCCACGCTCGTAAGCCTGATGATAAGGCCGTGCGCCGATAAAGGCCGGCAGGAACGAATGGTGAATATTGATCACCTGGTTTGGGTAGTGCTGTACAAATGCAGGCGTCAGTACGCGCATATATTTGGCCAACACCACGTAATCAGGCTGATACTGATCGATCTGGGCCATCATTTTCTGATCGTGTTGATCGCGCGTCAGGCCTTCATGGCTGACCAGGTGGAACGGGATATCGAAACGCTCTACCAACGT
The DNA here is from genome assembly GCF_024809935.1 of Serratia sp. BIGb0163. Lineage (NCBI taxonomy): Bacteria > Pseudomonadati > Pseudomonadota > Gammaproteobacteria > Enterobacterales > Yersiniaceae > Serratia > Serratia sp. BIGb0163. Next base: position 1,640,062 of record NZ_JANUDZ010000001.1, on the reverse strand, counting down.
TTGCAGCGTATCGTGGTTACCGATAACCGCCGCAATCTCCACATCCAGGCCGCCGTAGGCGCTTTTCATCAGCAAGTCACCCAGGCAATGCGCTTCTTTGGTCACCAGCACCACAATACGACGACGGCCGGAGTTATGCAGTTCGCGGACCGAACCCACCGGCAGTGCGCTATCGAGATCCGCCAGCAAAGTAGTGTCGTTAAAAATGCCTTCCAACTCGGTACGCATAAAGAAGCGGCCGGTGCGGTGATCAACGAATTCATTGTTCTGAACAATGTTGAGTTCATGTTTGTAACAAATATTGGTGATCTTGGCGATCAGACCTTTGGCATCCGGACAAATGGTGCGCAAAACTTTTCTTTGTACATTTTGGTGTGGCATGGGAGTGAGGATCCTGTCTGATACTGAACGTCCTGTCTTCGCAGGCGAGAGTTTTTATCATCTATATTTTCAAGCGGCGACCGGATTGGCTGCGACCTGAAATCTATCGGGCTCTGTGACTGCCGGCTAACGCCCGCAGCACTTTTTATATTTTTTACCTGAGCCGCAGGGGCAAATGGCATTTCTGCCCGGCTGGGGTTTGGTTCCGTCAATATAATACCAGCGTTGGTCAAGTTGAAGGAAGCGTGAACGCTCGTGCATCGCCTGGCGTTCACCGGTGTTGCCGTCAACGAATTGGGCAATGAATTCGACAAAACCTTCCCCGGCCTCATGGCCCTGTTTTTCTTCAACCACCGTCAAACCCAGCCATTCGGTATTTTTGAAACTGTCGACGATCGCGTTGCGCCATTCTGTGGCATGGCAGTCGGGATGCCAGGTGGCAATCAGATAATCCACGTTGTGTTTTACGTACGCGCTAAAGCGCGAACGCATTAATAGTCCGGGTGTCGCTGGCGTTTGAGTGCCGTTGACGTAGGGTTCGCAGCATGCGCTATACTCCAGTCCGCTACCGCAGGGGCATAATTCGGGCAAGGTGACTCCTAAAATGGCCGGAACGAAATGAACGGGCCGATGCCGAAAGTAATTTAGCGCATATGTTACCTAACAACATTCGACCCTGACAATCTACGCTGACGGCAGGATCGAAGCAATTCACCGAAAAAGGACCGGAACTATGCGAAAAATTAAGGTTGGATTGGCATTGGGCGCGGGGGCGGCTAAAGGATGGGCACATATTGGCGTGATCAATGCACTAAAGAAGTTGGGTGTTGAAGTCGATATAGTAGCCGGTTGTTCGGTTGGCGCATTGGTGGGGGCGGCTTTTGCCAGCCATCGTCTGCCGGCCATGGAAACCTGGGTGCGTTCATTCAGCTATTGGGATGTGATCCGTTTGATGGATTTGTCTTGGCAGCGCGGTGGGTTGCTGCGCGGTGAGCGGGTGTTTAATGCGGTAGGGCAGTTGTTGAAGATCGATGATATCGCTGAGTGTTCATTGAAGTTTGGTGCCGTGGCGACCAATCTGAGTACCGGACGGGAACTGTGGCTGACCGAAGGTGACATTCATCAGGCGGTGCGAGCCTCATGCAGCATGCCCGGCCTGTTGGCTCCGGTGTGGTTTGACGGCTATTGGCTGGTGGACGGCGCTGTGGTGAATCCGGTACCTATCTCATTGACCCGGGCGTTGGGAGCCGACATCGTTATCGCCGTTGACTTGCAACATGATGCCCATCTGATGCAGCAGGACTTGTTCTCGGTACGCAGTCCGGATATGGACGCGGCAAAAGACCTCCCCGCCCGTAACTGGCGAGGACGATTAAGGGAACGCATCAGCAAAATGACCACCAGAAAGCCTAATTTCACGCCAACGGCGATGGAAATTATGGGGACTTCTATTCAGGTGCTGGAAAATAGATTGAAACGCAACCGCATGGCGGGCGATCCGCCTGATGTGTTGATCCAACCCTATTGCCCGCAGATTTCAACGTTGGATTTCCATCGTGCCGAAGAGGCGATTGAAGCCGGCAGGCTGGCGGTTGAAAAACAGCTGGATAAACTATTGCCCTTGATAAAAAACAGATAATTTACGGTTCTTGACTGTATAACCTGCGATGGGAGCAATTTCCGACAGGCATAAAAGGTCTTTTTGAGCCACTATTACATTATGAAAAGGGAAGAGGCTCGGCTGATGGCATTACCATTGACTCACAAGCGCATTTTGGTCGTTGAGGACGAACTGGTTTTTCGTTCCGTGCTTGTTGGCTATTTGAAATCGTTGGGGGCGGAAACCAGTGAGGCCCCCAATGGTTTGCAGGCGTTGAGTCTGGTGGATGATGTTCATCCCGATTTAATCCTGTGCGATCTGGCGATGCCGGAAATGGATGGGATTGAGTTTGTCGAACATCTGCGGCTGCAAGGAGTGCAAACTCCGGTGTTGGTGATTTCGGCTACCGATAAAATGGCCGATATCGCCAAAATGTTGCGGTTAGGCGTTCAGGACGTATTGTTAAAACCGGTGACCGACCTTAATCGTCTGCGTGAAGCGGTGTTGGGGTGTCTGTATCCCAATATGTTCACTTCGCCGGCCATTGAGGAGGTGGAACTGTTCCAGGACTGGGATGCGCTGAGTAAAAATCCTTCCGAAGCGGTGAAGTTGCTCAAACAGTTACAGCCACCGGTGCAGCAGACCGTGGCTCATTGCCGGATTAATTATCGGCAATTAACCACTAGCGAGAATCCGGGACTGGTGCTGGATATTGCGGCACTGTCGGATAAAGACCTGGCGTTCTATTGTCTGGATGTGACCCGCGCAGGAGATAATGGCGTATTGGCGGCACTGCTGCTGCGCGCATTATTTAATGGATTGTTGCAAGATCATTTAGCTAATCAGCGTCATCGGCTGCCGCAAATGAGCGCATTGTTAAAGCAGGTTAATCAATTATTACGTCAAGGCAAGCTGGAAGGGCAATTTCCGATGCTGGTCGGTTATTATCACACCGAATATAAAAACCTGATCCTGGTCTCCGCCGGCCTGCATGCCAATGTAAATACCGGTGATAATCAAATTCAACTGAGCAACGGTGTGCCACTGGGAACGCTGGGTGCGACGTACATGAATCAAATCAGTCAGCACTGTGCCGCCTGGCAGTGCCAGGTTTGGGGCTCGGGTGGCAGGCTACGCTTGATGCTCAGTGCTGAATAATCCTCCTGGGTCAAAATAGTATTTGAAATTTATATATTTGAGATGCTTATTTTTACCTCAGTCTGTCCATTGGGTAATTGTCCTAAAGTTTTTCTATTTGCGCTGCGGTTAATGCCAGTCAGTCATAAGCTGGTATACTCCGAGGGTTTTTGTATGGCGGATGAAGCTCATAAACTGAGCGCTATTAAGAGAGGAAATAATGCCTGCTGTAAATCGTAAAGTCAGAAAGGCTGTGATCCCGGTTGCAGGCTTGGGAACACGGATGTTACCGGCGACAAAAGCCATTCCTAAAGAAATGCTGCCGCTGGTTGACAAACCCTTGATCCAATACGTTGTCAATGAGTGTATTGCGGCAGGGATTAACGAAATTGTGTTGGTTACCCATTCCTCCAAGAATTCGATCGAAAACCATTTCGATACCAGTTTTGAACTGGAAGCGATGCTGGAAAAACGAGTTAAGCGTCAGTTGCTCGATGAAGTGCAGTCTATCTGTCCCAAGGGCGTTACCGTAATGCAGGTGCGTCAGGGGGTGGCTAAAGGCTTGGGTCACGCGATTATGTGTGCCTATCCACTGGTGGGTGACGAACCGGTGGCGGTGATTTTGCCGGACGTGATCCTCGATGAGTACAGTTCCGATCTGAAAAAAGACAATCTGCACGAAATGCTGCAGCGCTTTGAGCAAACCGGTATCAGCCAGATTATGGTGGAGCCTGTGCCGCATAAAGATGTTGGCAACTATGGCGTGGCCGATTGCAAAGGGTATGAGCTGCAGCCGGGCGAAAGCGCCCCGATGGTTAGCGTGGTAGAGAAACCTTCGCCGGATGAAGCCCCTTCCAACCTGGCCATTGTTGGCCGTTATGTGCTCTCCGCCGATATCTGGCCGCTGCTGTCGAAAACCCCTCCGGGTGCGGGTGGTGAAATCCAGCTGACCGACAGCATTGAAATGCTGATGCAGCAAGAGACGGTAGAGGCGTATCACCTGAAAGGGATCAGCCATGATTGCGGCAACAAGCTGGGTTATATGCAGGCATTTGTCGAGTATGGCATGCGCCATGCCGGGCTGGGCCAAGAGTTCACTCAGTGGTTGAAACAGTTACTGGCCGCTGATAAAAAATAATTTATTCATCTTTCGTCTTAATTTGAAAAACTAGGATTTTCCCATGAAAGTAACAGTTTTTGGTATTGGCTATGTTGGCCTGGTGCAGGCTGCGGTGTTGGCTGAAGTCGGCCACGACGTTATGTGTATTGATATAGACGAACGTAAAGTCGAAAACCTGAAGAAAGGGAATATCCCTATTTTTGAGCCAGGCCTGACGCCGTTGGTGCAGCAAAACTATGAAGCAGGTCGCCTGCAGTTCACCACCGATGCTAAAGCCGGCGTTGAACATGGCACCATTCAGTTCATTGCCGTGGGCACGCCACCGGATGAAGACGGCTCTGCCGACCTGAAGTATGTGACTGCCGTGGCCCGCACCATCGCGGAACACATGACCGATCATAAAGTGGTGATCGATAAATCTACCGTCCCGGTTGGCACCGCAGATAAAGTCCGTCAGGTTATGGAAGAAACGCTGCGCAAACGCGGCAGCACGGTTCCTTTCGATGTGGTTTCCAACCCCGAATTCCTGAAGGAAGGCGCGGCAGTAGCAGACTGCATGCGTCCTGAGCGCATTGTTATCGGTACCGATAACAAAGATGTGATTGAACCTATTCGCGAGCTGTATGAGCCGTTCAACCGCAATCACGATCGCATGATCATGATGGATATTCGCAGTGCTGAACTGACCAAGTATGCTGCCAACTGTATGCTGGCGACCAAAATCAGCTTTATGAATGAAATGTCTAATCTGGCCGAAATGCTGGGTGCAGACATTGAGAAAGTGCGTCAGGGTATCGGTTCTGATTCCCGTATTGGCTATCACTTTATCTACCCAGGCTGCGGCTATGGTGGCTCCTGTTTCCCGAAAGACGTTCAGGCCCTGATCCGCACGGCTGAACATATCGGCTATCAGCCAAAACTGTTGCAAGCCGTAGAGCAGGTTAACTATCAGCAAAAATATAAGCTGACCAAGTTTATCAAGCATCACTTTGGTGAAGATCTGAAAGGCAAAACCTTTGCGCTTTGGGGGCTGGCATTCAAGCCAAATACCGATGACATGCGTGAGGCTTCCAGCCGGGTGCTGATGGAGCAACTGTGGGAAGCGGGTGCTACCGTTCAGGCCTACGACCCTGAAGCCATGAACGAAGTTCAGCGCATCTACGGTCAGCGTGACGATCTGAAACTGGTAGGTACCAAAGAAGCGGCGCTGCAGGGCGCTGACGCGCTGGTTATCTGTACCGAATGGCAGAACTTCCGCGCGCCGGATTTCGACGCGATCAAAGGCTCGTTAAAGCAGCCGGTGATCTTTGATGGTCGTAACCTGTTTGATCCTGAGCGCCTGGAAAGCCGTGGCTTTACCTATTATGCGATTGGTCGCGGTGCGTCCATTCAGCCGGTTATATAAGGGGCATATATGAAATTCCTGGTTACTGGCGCTGCAGGTTTTATTGGTTTTCACGTTGCTGAACGTCTGTTGGCCGCAGGGCATCAGGTTGTCGGTATTGACAACCTGAATGATTACTACGACGTAGGTTTGAAAATAGCGCGTCTCGATTTGCTGGCGGATAAGCCTGCCTTCCAGTTTATTAAGCTGGATTTGGCCGACCGTGAGGGCATGGCGCAGCTGTTTGCCGAGCATCAGTTTCAACGGGTGATTCATCTTGGTGCGCAAGCCGGGGTGCGTTATTCATTGGACAACCCGCTGGCGTATGCAGACTCGAATCTTATCGGGCATTTGAATGTGCTGGAAGGGTGCCGACATAATAAAGTTGAGCATTTATTATATGCCTCATCCAGTTCGGTATATGGTCTAAATCGTAAGTTACCCTTTGCGACCGAAGATTCTGTTGACCACCCGGTATCATTGTATGCGGCGACTAAGAAAGCCAATGAACTGATGTCACACAGCTACTCCCACTTATACGGTCTGCCAACCACCGGGCTGCGTTTCTTTACCGTTTATGGCCCTTGGGGGCGCCCGGATATGGCGCTGTTTAAATTTACCAAGGCCATATTGGCGGGTGAAAGCATCGATGTATATAACCACGGTGAGATGCACCGTGACTTTACGTACATCGACGATATCGCTGAGGCTATTGTGCGGTTGCAGGCAGTTATTCCTCAGGCAAATGCTAGCTGGACGGTTGAGCAGGGTTCACCGGCGACCAGTTCTGCGCCATACCATGTCTATAATATCGGCAACAGCAGCCCGGTAAAGCTGATGGAATATATCAGCGCACTGGAACAGGCGTTGGGGATCGAGGCGCGTAAGAATATGCTGCCGATGCAGCCTGGTGACGTGTTAGACACCAGCGCTGATACTGTGGATCTTTATCGTGAGATTGGCTTCAAGCCTGAAACCAGCGTTGAAGAAGGTGTGAAACGCTTTGTTGAATGGTATAAGTCTTTTTATAAAGTTCAGTAATTGAGCTGTACGTAAATGCTATAAGGGGCCACGGCCCCTTTTTTATGCTTTGCAAAAGTCAGGAAGGGGCAGCTAGCCGAGAAGCAAGACCAATGAGGTAGAAGGTTACCTGCATAGGATAATTACCCAAAGTCTGACTTGTGTTCTACTACTTCTGAAAATAAGCATAACAAAAAGGCTCCCAAGGGAGCCTTTTTAACTTGCAGCCGAATGCTATTACAGCAGGAAATCGTCCAGAGATTTACCTTGCTCTTCGATAGCTTTCTTAATCACTGCTGGGGTACGGCCCTGGCCAGTCCAGGTTTTCAGTTCGCCGTTTTCGTCTTTATATTGGTATTTGGCCGGACGTGCTGCACGTTTAGCTTTACCAGCGGCTTTAGTTGCAGCCATAGTTTGCAGCAGTTCATTAGGATCAATACCGTCAGCAATCAGCATTTCACGATATTGCTGCAGTTTACGGGTGCGTTCTTCAACTTCTGCTTGAGCCTGGCTGTCTTCTTCGCGACGTTCGTTCACAACAACTTCCAGTTTTTCAAGCATTTCTTCCAGCGTTTCCAGGCTGCATTCTCTTGCCTGTGCGCGTAGAGTACGGATGTTGTTCAAAATCTTTAATGCTTCGCTCATTGTCCTAGTCTCAAATTATATTGGTGGGGGGCGTCTGGATAATAATAGAGTGCTCTTTTCTTTTCTGCAATAGCCAAATTGAAAAGGAAGGCTCAAATTTACCTTTTAAAACACTAAACCAGAACACTCTGGCTAATATAGGCGGGGGAGATAAGTATTACAACCGTCATTTTTAAGTCAAATTTTCAACAGTGACGGTATGTTTGCTATGCCGGAATGGCATTCATGACTAAGTTATAATTGTGTTTTATATCAATATTACGTCGAATTCTGTGGGTTAAATCACGCGACCCAGTATGCAAACACTGTAAACAATGGGGGTATACGAGTAAAGATAACGTCAAGAACTGTACCCTGGCTGTTTTATGTCATTAAATACTCAGGCGTGGCGCTAAGCAGTGTTAATAGATTTAATTCCGTCCTGACCTGGCGCTTCTGGGGCTTTACTGTGCTGGCTTAACCATTAATGCCGGGTGCTAATCATTAGCAGTAATTAAATGTGATGTCAGACAGAAATTATCCTGTAAATAGATGTAAAAGTAAGAGGTGCAGCGAACAGAATGTTTCACTTGAAAGTTTGGCATTCGTTTAGCGAGATGTTGATTAACCCGGAGGCGTGAGCAGGCCGATAGGTTATGGTACACTTTACCTCTGAATCAACCTTCGAATATTTCTTATACCATTGGAGTTGCGGGCCCATGGCTCAACTTTATTTTTATTACTCTGCTATGAACGCAGGGAAATCTACCGCGTTGTTGCAATCTTCATATAATTATCAAGAGCGTGGTATGCGCACGTTGGTGTTTACCGCCGAAATAGATCATCGATTTGGTGTCGGTAAGGTCAGCTCGCGGATCGGGCTGTCGTCACAGGCGCAGCTCTATAATAATGAGTCGATGCTCTATGCGATGATTGCACAGGAACATCAACAGCAACCGGTACATTGCGTGTTGTTGGATGAAAGTCAGTTCCTGACGAAACAGCAGGTTGAGCAATTGTGTGATGTCGTCGACCAACTGGATATTCCGGTTCTGTGTTATGGCTTGCGTACCGACTTCCTGGGGGAACTGTTCATTGGCAGCCAATACTTGCTGGCCTGGGCAGACAAACTGGTAGAGTTGAAAACCATCTGCCATTGCGGACGCAAGGCCAATATGGTGCTACGGCTGGATGAAAGCGGGCAGGCTATGCATGCCGGTGAGCAGGTAGTGATAGGGGGGAACGAGAGCTATGTCTCCGTTTGCCGCAAGCATTACAAGGAAGCCATACAGGCACTGGAGTAGCGTTTAGAACGCCGCAGGGAGCCCTGTGGCGTGTTTGAGCGCTATTGCGCACTCAGGTAAGTACTGGCCAACGTGCCGCATAAAAAAACCGCCTTTCGGCGGTTTTTTATTGGTTCAATGAACCGTTATTTTTTGGACTTTTTTTCTGCTTTGGCCGCCGCTGGAGCTACCAAAACTTCTTCATCTTCCGCTTCACTAAACTTACGGCCGTAGAAGGTATCCAGCATGATTTGCTTGAGTTCGGCAATCAGCGGATAACGCGGGTTGGCACCGGTACATTGGTCGTCAAAGGCGTCTTCAGACAGTTTGTCGACTTTCGCCAGGAAATCGACTTCTGTCACACCGGCTTCACGGATTGAGGCCGGGATGCCCAGTTCAGCTTTAATCTCGTCCAGCCAGGTCAGCAACTTCTCGATTTTCTGCGCGGTACGGTCGCCCGGTGCGCTCAGACCGAGGTGGTCTGCGATTTCACCGTAGCGGCGACGAGCCTGTGGGCGGTCGTACTGGCTGAAAGCCGTTTGCTTGGTTGGGTTGTCGTTCGCGTTATAGCGAATAACGTTGGAGATCAGCATGGCGTTGGCCAGACCGTGTGGGATGTGGAACTCAGAACCCAGTTTGTGGGCCATTGAGTGGCAAACCCCCAGGAAGGCGTTGGCGAACGCGATGCCGGCGATGGTCGCGGCATTGTGCACGCGCTCACGGGCGACCGGGTTCTTGGCACCTTCTTTATAGCTGGCTGGCAGATATTCTTTCAGCAGTTTCAACGCTTGCAGCGCCTGACCATCAGAGTATTCGTTCGCCAGTACTGAAACGTAAGCTTCCAGTGCGTGAGTCACCGCATCCAGGCCGCCAAAGGCGCACAGGGATTTTGGCATGTTCATCACCAGGTTGGCGTCAACAATGGCCATGTCCGGGGTCAGAGCGTAATCCGCCAGTGGATATTTCTGGCCGGTCACGTCATCGGTCACTACCGCAAATGGCGTCACTTCTGAACCCGTACCTGAGGTGGTGGTCACGGCGATCATTTTCGCTTTGACGCCCATTTTCGGGAACTTGTAGATACGTTTACGGATATCCATAAAGCGCAGCGCCAGGTCTTCGAAATGGGTCTCAGGATGTTCGTACAGCACCCACATGATTTTCGCCGCATCCATCGGTGAACCACCGCCCAGCGCGATAATCACGTCTGGTTTGAAGGAGTTCATCTGCTCCGCGCCTTTACGCACGATGGACAGGGTTGGGTCTGCTTCAACTTCAAAGAACACTTCTGTTTCAATGCCGTGTGACTTGAGTACGGAAGTGATCTGGTCAGCATAACCGTTATTGAACAGGTAGCGGTCGGTCACAATGAAGGCACGTTTTGCCCCGTCGGTCGCTACTTCTTCCAGCGCGATAGGCAGTGAGCCACGGCGGAAGTAGATTGATTTCGGAAGTTTATGCCACAACATGTTTTCTGCTCGCTTCGCTACAGTTTTCTTGTTGATCAGGTGTTTTGGACCGACGTTTTCAGAGATGGAGTTACCGCCCCAGGAACCGCAGCCCAGCGTCAGAGACGGAGCGAGTTTAAAGTTGTACAGGTCACCGATACCACCCTGAGACGCTGGGGTGTTGATCAGGATACGTGCGGTTTTCATCTTGTCGCCGAAGAAGGCAACGCGTTCCGGCTGGTTATCCTGGTCGGTGTACAGGCAAGAGGTGTGGCCGATACCGCCCATGGCAACCAGTTTTTCCGCTTTGCTGACGGCGTCTGCAAAGTCTTTGGCGCGATACATGGCCAGCGTAGGCGACAGTTTTTCGTGAGCGAAAGGCTCGGTTTCATCAACCAGTTTCACTTCACCGATCAGCACCTTGGTGCTTGCCGGCACTTTGATGCCCGCCATTTCAGCGATTTTCGGTGCAGACTGGCCAACGATAGCCGCGTTCAGGCCGCCGTTTTTCAGGATGATGTCCTGCACGGCTTTCAGTTCTTTACCCTGCAGCATGTAGCCACCGTGGCTGGCAAAACGTTCGCGTACGGCATCATAGATGGAGTCAACCACGATGACCGACTGCTCAGAGGCGCAAATCACACCGCTGTCGAAGGTTTTAGACATCAGAATTGAGGCGACAACGCGTTTGATATCCGCAGTTTCGTCAACCACAACTGGAGTGTTACCTGCGCCAACGCCGATTGCCGGTTTGCCGGAGCTGTAAGCGGCTTTCACCATGCCTGGACCACCGGTTGCGAGGATCAGGTTGATGTCAGGGTGGTGCATTAACTGGTTGGACAGTTCAACGGTAGGTTGGTCGATCCAACCGACGATGTCTTTTGGTGCACCGGCGGCAATTGCGGCCTGCAGTACGATATCCGCTGCCTTGTTGGTAGCGTTTTTCGCACGTGGATGCGGAGAGAAGATAATGCCGTTACGGGTTTTCAGGCTGATTAACGCTTTGAAAATGGCCGTAGAAGTTGGGTTGGTGGTAGGCACGATACCGCAAATCAGGCCAATAGGCTCTGCAATGGTGATGGTACCGAAAGTATGGTCTTCGGCCAGGATGCCGCAGGTTTTTTCATCTTTATAGGCGTTGTAGATAAACTCTGATGCGAAGTGATTCTTGATCACTTTATCTTCAACGATACCCATACCGGATTCTTCAACGGCCAGTTTAGCCAAAGGAATACGGGCATCGGCAGCGGCGAGGGCAGCAGCGCGAAAAATTTTATCAACTTGCTCTTGAGTGAAGTTGGCATATTCGCGCTGGGCTTTTTTGACACGTGCAACTAGCTCGTTCAGTTCAGCGACATTTGTTACAGCCATAATGCTCTCCTGATAATGTTAAACTCTTTCAGTAAATCAGCCGTGCGAGCAAGTAGTATAGACATTTCGGTGGGAAATGCTGTTTTAAAAACAAAGGCTTTCCACCTTTTTGTGCCGCATGCTGCTGATTTGCTTAAAGAGCTTTACCCGATGCTTCAGCAGGAGAAGACAGCGGGCCGAACAGAGATGCCACTTTTTCCTTAACCTGTTCTACTCCCTGACTACGACTAAGAGCTTAACTACTCTTGGGTAGTGATTTTGTGATTTAAATCATAAAAAACGCAAGCTGACACCATTCAGCCATGGTTTTTGAGAATCATTCTTGATAACTGTGATGTCAGGCTCTTTTCTCAACATAAAAAATCATAAACCGTACATTGCTTTAACAATAGAGAATTATCTTATCTGTGAAGGTGTAAATAGAGATAAATCTCGCGCATGAGCAATGGATTACCCATGGCAATTCTATTACATTAGCGCGCGAAGGCAGTGTCACTTTTAAAGCTATTAAAGCGGAGTCATTTGTGGGCCAATCTCTGTTGGATTTTTCCGGCTTCATTAAATTTTTTGTCGGCCTGTTTGCGCTGGTCAACCCGGTGGGTATTTTGCCGGTGTTTATCAGCATGACCAGCTACCAGGCGGCGGCTGGGCGCAATAAAACCAACCTGACCGCCAACCTGTCGGTCGCCATCATCCTGTGGACCTCGCTGTTTTTGGGGGAGGGGATTTTGCGCATGTTCGGTATCTCTATTGATTCATTCCGCATTGCCGGCGGCATCCTGGTGGTCAGCATTGCCATGTCGATGATCAGCGGCAAACTGGGTGAGGATAAACAGAACAAACAGGAAAAATCAGAGAGCGCAATCCGTGAAAGCATTGGGGTCGTGCCATTGGCATTACCACTGATGGCTGGGCCGGGTGCTATCAGCTCCACCATTGTCTGGAGCTCCCGCTATCATAGCTGGCAGAACCTGCTGGGGTTCAGCCTGGCTATCGCGTTGTTCGCTTTTTGCTGCTGGCTGTTGTTCCGGGCTGCGCCTTTGCTGGTGCGCCTGTTGGGGCAAACCGGCATTAACGTCATTACCCGTATCATGGGGTTGCTGCTGATGGCATTGGGTATCGAGTTTATCGTGACTGGCATAAAGGCGATATTCCCCGGCTTGTTGTAATCAGCCGAATGAGTCGCGAATAGGATGATTCGCGGCTCAAATTAATTTTAAAATTAAAAACTATTATTAGCTCGCATTAATATAGTGCGTAATATGAATGAATTTTCTTCACTTGCACCATGATGTGGCATAAATCTCAATTTGTTGCTCAATAAAAGCTCTAAGCGTTGTTTTTACCCCTTATCTTCCTCACTTCCTGCCCTTTTTCGCCTCCCGAATATCAAATTTGCTGTTAATTTAATCACATCATTCTGTAGGGCTTGTCTCGCTTTCATCCAGGTGTTATTAGTGATTAACCGCACATAAGCAGGTGTTTGTTCTTTGAACGGCGGCTTTGTTAACTGAATGTTTCTTTATCTGGTGTGTGGGTTCGCTGCGTACGGCTTTGATGGTGGTGAATTCAATTTTAATGATTAAAATCAATAAGTTGATTTGCACCTTTGTTACCCCCTCTTTGGGGTGACAAAACCCGTCTGATGCAATAAAAGAGAATTGCTTAACATTTCTGTAAAAATTATTGGCTATGGAAATTGCCTTCTGCTAATTTCCGAGCAACTTTCTACGCGTAATTAACGGTATCGCGTCGACAAAGTGGGAATGATTTTTGCTGGTGTCTGTTTATTTAGAATTCTTATAAATACTTCACGAATATCGATAAGCAATGCTTGTTGGTGAAAAGGAGCCTCGACCATGCAGCAAACCCTAAAGCACACACCATTAGCTATGTTGATTGCCGGCCTGCTGAGTATCAGCGCCGTTTATTCTGCTCAGGCGGCTGATGTTCCGGCCGGGGTGCAATTGGCCCAGCAGCAGAAGATCGTCATTAACAACGGCTCGGAAGTGGCTTCATTGGATCCGCACAAGGTTGAAGGCATACCGGAAAGCAATATCATTCTGAACCTGCTGGAAGGGCTGGTCAGCACCGACGCCAATGGGCACGTGGTCGCGGCTGCGGCGACAAATTGGGAAAATCAGGATTTTAAGACCTGGACTTTCCACCTGCGTCCCGACGCAGTTTGGAGTGACGGCTCTCCGGTTACCGCGCAGGATTTTGTCTACAGTTGGCAACGCCTGGCCGACCCGAAAATTGGCTCACCTTATGCCAGCTACCTGCAGTACGCCAAAGTTGAAAATATCGACGCCATTCTGACCGGCAAGCAAAGCCCGCAGACGCTCGGTATTAAAGCTATCGATGATAAAACTTTTCAGGTCACGCTAAGTGAGCCGGTGCCGTATTTTATCAGCATGCTGAGCCACACCTCGCTGAAACCGGTAAAACGTTCGGTAGTTGAGAAGTTTGGCGACAAGTGGACGCTGCCGGCAAACTATGTCGGTAATGGCGCGTATCGCTTGAAAGATTGGGTGGTGAATGAGCGCATTGTGCTTGAACGCAGCCCGAGCTACTGGAACAACAAGAAAACGGTTATCAGCCAGGCAACCTTCTTGCCGATATCCTCAGAGGTCAGTGACGTCAACCGCTTCCGCAGCGGTGAAATCGATATCACCAACAGCGCCATCCCGCCGAACCTGTTCGCGAAAATGAAAAGCGAGATCCCTGAGCAATTGCACGTTAACCCTTATCTGTGCACTTTTTATTACGAGATTAACAACCAGCGCGCGCCTTTTACCGATGCCCGGGTGCGAGCCGCAGTGAAACTGACGTTGGATCGCGACATCATTGCCAACAAGATCATGGGCCAGGGGCAGATCCCGGCCTACAGCTTTACTCCGAGCTTTACCGAGGGTGCCAAATTCACGGCGCCGGAATGGGCAGGGTGGAGCCAGGAGCAACGCAATGCCGAGGCGAAGAAATTGTTGGCCGAGGCAGGCTTCAGCGCGACCAAACCGCTGAAATTCACATTGCTGTACAACACTTCAGATCAAAATAAGCAGCAGGCGATCGCTGCTGCGTCCATGTGGAAGAAAAACCTCGGCGCGGATGTCCAGCTGCGCAATCAGGAGTGGAAAACCTCGCTGGAAAGCCGCCATCAGGGGCAGTACGACGTGGCGCGGGCCACCTGGTGCGGAGACTATAACGAGCCTAGCGCTTTCCTGAATCTGGTTGTCTCCAATAGCAGCATCAATACCATTTTTTACAAGAGCCCGGCGTTTGACGCCCTGATGGCCAGCACGCTAAAAGCGCCGGACGAAGCTGCGCGTGCTGCTCTTTATCAGCAAGCGGAGGCTCAGTTGGACAAAGACTCGGCGTTGATCCCGGTGTATTACCGCGTCAGTGCGCGCCTGATCAGACCGTCGGTGGGGGGCTTTACCGGTAAAGACCCGCTGGATTACACCGATGTAAAAAACCTGTACATCATCAAGCAGTAACGAGGGGTATTACGCCACGCCAACAGGGGTGAGTAATACAAGGAGTCCGCCTGCCGTATTCGTTCAACGGCCGCCGGCATAACAAGGTCCGCTCACGGGCAACGCAGGTTCCACGACGAGCCTGTGATAATAAAAACTGGAGTATACACACATGACCAACATCACGAAAAAAACCATCCTTGCGGCCGGCATCATTGCCGCGCTGGGTATCACAGCAACCGGAAGTGCTTTTGCGGCCGTTGTGCCGGCGGGCGTACAACTGGCAGACAAGCAAGAGATAGTTAAAAACAACGGTTCGGAAGTACAGTCGCTGGATCCGCACAAAATTGAAGGCGTACCTGAAAACAACGTTACGCGCGATCTGATGGAAGGCCTGGCCAACAACGGCCCGGATGGTTCCATTGTTCCAGGCGTGGCCGAAAGCTGGGATAACAAAGATTTTAAAGTCTGGACCTTCCATCTGCGTAAAGACGCAAAGTGGTCGAATGGCAAGCCGGTAACGGCACAAGATTTCGTGTATAGCTGGCAGCGCGTGGTGGACCCTAAAACTGCATCCCCATATGCCAGCTATCTGCAATATGCTCACGTAGAAAACGTTGATGACGTTATCGCCGGTAAAAAAGACAAGTCTACCCTGGGCGTAAAAGCCATCGATGATCACACCTTCCAGGTTACCCTGACCGAGCCGGTGCCTTACCTGGTTGAAATGACGCCTCACTATGCGATGAAGCCAGTATTTAAAGACGCGGTCGAGAAGTTTGGTGAGAAATGGACTCTGCCGGCGAATTACGTCAGCAATGGTGCCTACAAGTTAAAAGACTGGGTCGTTAACGAACGTATCGTGCTGGAACGTAACCCGGAATATTGGGATAACGCGAAAACCATCATTAATAAAGTCACGTTCCTGCCAATTTCGTCGGAAGTCACCGACGTAAACCGCTACCGCACCGGTGAAATCGACATGACCTATAACAACATGCCGATTGAACTGTTCCAAAAGTTGAAAAAAGAGATCCCGAAAGAAGTTCACGTCGATCCATATCTGTGTACTTATTACTACGAGATCAACAACCAGAAAGCGCCATTTACCGATCAGCGCGTACGTGAAGCGCTGAAGCTGGGCCTGGATCGCGACATCATCACCAATAAAGTGAAAAACCAGGGTGATTTGCCGGCCTACAGCTTCACCCCACCTTATACCGATGGTGCCAAGTTGACGCCACCAGAGTGGTTCGGCTGGACGCAGGAAAAACGCAACGAAGTGGCGAAAAAACTGCTGGCTGAAGCGGGTTACGGTCCGGGCAAACCACTGACTTTCTCACTGCTGTACAACACTTCTGATCTGCACAAAAAACTGGCGATCGCCGCAGCCTCCATCTGGAAGAAAAATTTGGGCGTGGACGTGAAGCTGGTGAACCAGGAGTGGAAAACCTTCCTCGATACCCGTCATCAGGGTACCTATGACGTAGCGCGTGCCGGCTGGTGTGCCGACTACAACGAACCAAGCTCGTTCCTGAACATGATGCTGTCCGACAGCAGCAGTAACACCCCGCACTATAAGAGCGCGGAGTTCGATAAGCTGATGGCGAACGTGCTGACGGCGAAAACCAAAGAAGAACGCGCTGATTTGTATCAGAAAGCCGAAGTGCAGCTGGATAAGGATTCGGCCATCGTTCCGGTTTATTACTATGTGAATGCCCGTCTGGTGAAACCTTATGTTGGCGGTTACACCGGTAAAGACCCACTTGATAACGTGTACGACAAAAATCTGTACATCATCAAGCATTGATACGGTAAGTGCCGGCGGTGTAAACCGCCGGCCCATGTTGAGAATAATAAGCCGTTATCAGGCTGCAGCACAGGGTTAGGGCAATGCTTAAATTTATATTTCGTCGCTTGTTAGAAGCGATCCCGACACTATTTATCCTTATTACCATCTCATTCTTTATGATGCGTCTGGCTCCCGGTAGCCCATTTACCGGTGAGCGCGCGTTGCCACCGGAAGTCATGGCTAATATCGAGGCCAAATATCATTTGAACGATCCGATCTGGAAGCAGTACGGCCATTATTTGGCGCAACTGTCGCAAGGCGATTTCGGCCCGTCGTTCAAATACAAGGATTACTCGGTTAACGATCTGGTCGCCGCTTCATTCCCGGTATCCGCCAAGCTTGGCCTTGCCGCATTCTTGTTGGCGGTAGTGCTGGGGGTTAGCGCCGGGGTAGTGGCTGCACTGAATCAAAATACCAAATGGGATTATACGGTGATGGGCTTTGCCATGACCGGGGTAGTGATACCCAGTTTCGTGGTGGCGCCGTTACTGGTGTTGATTTTCGCCATCACGCTGAAATGGTTACCAGGCGGTGGTTGGAACGGTGGCGCACCGAAGTTTATTATCTTGCCGATGGTGGCGTTGTCACTGGCTTATATCGCCAGTATCGCCCGTATTACGCGTGGCTCGATGATTGAAGTGCTGCACTCAAACTTTATCCGCACCGCCCGTGCCAAAGGGTTGCCGATGCGTCGCATCATTTTCCGCCATGCGCTCAAACCGGCGTTATTGCCCGTGCTTTCCTATATGGGCCCGGCGTTTGTCGGCATCATCACCGGTTCTATGGTGATCGAAACCATCTACGGCCTGCCGGGTATTGGCCAGCTGTTTGTTAATGGTGCGCTGAACCGCGATTATTCTTTGGTATTGAGCCTGACCATTCTGGTGGGTGGCCTGACCATTTTGTTTAACGCGATCGTCGACGTGCTGTACGCCGTTATCGATCCAAAAATCCGTTATTAAGCTGGAGCACGCAAATGATGTTGACGAAAAAGAACAGCGAGGCTCTGGAGAACTTCAGCGAAAAGCTTGAAGTGGAAGGGCGCAGCCTGTGGCAGGATGCCCGTCGCCGCTTTGTGCACAACCGTGCGGCAGTCAGCAGCCTGTTTGTGCTGGCGCTGATTACCCTGTTTGTGATTGTAGCCCCCTGGCTGTCACAGTTTGCCTATGACGATACCGATTGGGCGATGATGTCGGCAGCACCGGCCTTTGACGCGGGGCACTACTTCGGGACCGATTCCTCCGGGCGTGATTTGCTGGTACGTGTAGCGATTGGCGGACGTATCTCGTTGATGGTCGGCGTTTCCGCTGCGCTGGTGGCGGTGATTGTCGGCACCCTTTACGGCGCAATGTCCGGCTACCTGGGCGGTAAAATTGACTCGGTAATGATGCGTCTGCTGGAGATCCTCAACTCCTTCCCGTTTATGTTCTTCGTGATCCTGCTGGTGACCTTCTTTGGTCAAAACATTCTGCTGATCTTTGTGGCGATCGGCATGGTGTCCTGGCTGGACATGGCGCGTATTGTGCGTGGACAGACCCTGAGCCTGAAACGCAAAGAGTTCATTGAAGCGGCGTTGGTATGCGGGGTTTCCAGCCGCAATATCGTACTGCGTCACATCGTGCCGAACGTGCTCGGCGTGGTGGTGGTATACGCTTCATTACTGGTGCCGAGCATGATCCTGTTCGAATCCTTCCTCAGTTTCCTGGGGTTGGGTACTCAGGAGCCGTTAAGCAGTTGGGGTGCATTGCTGAGCGATGGTGCCAACTCGATGGAAGTTTCACCGTGGTTGCTGCTGTTCCCGGCGGGTTTCCTGGTTGTTACTCTGTTTTGTTTCAACTTTATCGGCGATGGTCTGCGTGACGCCCTCGACCCGAAAGATCGTTAAGGAGTGCAATCATGAGCACCATTGAAAATCCGCAGTTGCAAACCGGTACCGGTGTTAAATCACCGCTGTTACTGGATGTTAAAGATCTGCGCGTGACCTTCGGCACTCCGGACGGTGATGTGACGGCCGTTAACGATCTTAACTTTGACCTGCGCGCCGGCGAAACGCTGGGGATCGTGGGTGAATCTGGCTCCGGTAAATCCCAGACCGCTTTCGCACTGATGGGGCTGTTGGCCAGCAATGGCCGCATTGGCGGCTCGGCCAAATTTAACGGCCGCGAAATCCTCAACCTGCCGGAAAAACAGCTCAACAAGCTGCGGGCAGAAGAGATTTCGATGATCTTCCAGGACCCAATGACTTCGCTCAACCCTTATATGCGCGTTGGCGAGCAGTTGATGGAAGTGCTGATGCAGCACAAGAAAATGAGCAAAAGCGAAGCCTTTGAAGAGTCGGTTCGCATGCTCGATGCGGTTAAAATGCCGGAAGCGCGTAAGCGCATGCGTATGTACCCGCATGAGTTTTCCGGCGGTATGCGCCAGCGTGTAATGATTGCCATGGCGCTGCTGTGCCGGCCCAAACTGCTGATTGCCGATGAGCCGACCACCGCACTGGACGTGACGGTTCAGGCGCAGATTATGACGTTGCTCAATGAGCTAAAGCGCGAGTTCAATACGGCCATCATCATGATCACTCACGACCTGGGGGTGGTGGCCGGTATCTGTAACAAAGTGCTGGTGATGTACGCCGGGCGGACCATGGAATACGGCAGCGCGCGTGACGTGTTCTATCATCCGAGCCATCCTTACTCCATCGGTTTGCTGAATGCGGTACCGCGTCTGGACGCCGAAGGTGAGGCGCTGATGACCATTCCAGGTAACCCGCCGAACCTGCTGCGTCTACCGAAAGGCTGCCCGTTCCAGCCGCGTTGTGCGTACGCGATGCCACAATGTTCGAGCGCTCCGCCATTGGAGCAGTTTGGTGAAGGGCGCTTGCGTGCCTGCTTTAAACCGGTGGAGGCGTTGGTATGAGTACGGTAACCGACAAGAAAGTGTTGCTTGAAGTGGCCGATTTGAAAGTGCACTTCGACATTCATGATGACAAACAGTGGTTCTGGCAGCCGCCGAAAACCCTGAAGGCCGTTGACGGCGTGACGCTGCGCCTGTTCGAAGGGGAAACTCTGGGCGTGGTGGGTGAGTCTGGTTGTGGTAAGTCCACCTTCGCCCGCGCCATTATCGGTTTGGTGAAGGCCACCAGCGGGCGCGTTGCCTGGTTGGGTAAAGACTTGCTCGGTATGAGTGACGTTGACTGGCGTAAAACCCGTAGCGATATCCAGATGATCTTCCAGGATCCGCTGGCTTCGCTGAACCCGCGCATGACCATCGGTGAAATCATTGCCGAGCCACTGCGCACCTATTACCCAAAAATGCCGCGTCAGGAAGTGAAGGACAAGGTCAAGGCGATGATGCTGAAGGTTGGCCTGCTGCCAAACCTGATCAACCGCTATCCACATGAGTTCTCTGGCGGTCAGTGTCAGCGCATCGGCATTGCCCGTGCCCTGATCCTGGAGCCGAAGCTGGTGATTTGCGATGAACCGGTTTCGGCACTGGACGTGTCGATTCAGGCTCAGGTGGTGAACCTGTTGCAGCAACTGCAGCGCGAAATGGGCCTGTCGCTGATATTTATCGCCCATGACCTGGCGGTGGTAAAACACATCTCTGACCGTGTGCTGGTGATGTATTTGGGCCATGCGGTGGAGCTGGGCACCTATGACGAGGTGTATCACAATCCTCAGCACCCTTATACCAAAGCGCTGATGTCTGCGGTGCCAATCCCGGATCCGGATAAGGAAAAGGACAAACAGATCCAACTGCTGGAAGGGGAACTGCCTTCGCCAATTAACCCGCCATCCGGCTGCGTGTTCCGCACTCGTTGTCCGATTGCCGGGCCGGAATGCGCCAAGACGCGTCCACTGCTGGAAGGCAGCTTCCGCCATGCGGTTTCTTGTCTGAAGGTCGATCCGCTGTAAACGGCCACTTCAATCCGTTGTGTCGCCTAATTCAGGGTTTATGGTCATCATGAACCCTTTTTTTATAATCCCACATCACAAAACCAACAAAACCACATTTTTAATAGTGGTCTACAGCACTGTTGTTTTTAGATTAAAAAAACAATTCACTGATTATAAGGAAATTAATTGCATTTTTGTGTTGACTGAGTTTTTTCTTTAGCGTTGCTTGGTGTGGTTTTGGTGTTGTAATTACCGTTTTTGTGTGGTTTTATTATCACATGTTTCGTGGTGAGATAACGCGTATGACACAGCTGAGTGAAAATGTTGATGTGGTAGTTATTGGTGGTGGCGTGGTGGGGTGCGCCGTTTTCCGGCGTTTCACCCTTATGGGGGCGAAAACGCTATTGCTGGAGCGGGGCGGTGATATCTTGTCGGGCGCCAGCAAGGCTAACAGCGCCATTTTGCATACGGGCTTCGATGCACCTACAGGAAGCCTGGAGTTACAATGCATGCAGGCTGGCTACGAAGAATATTTGGCGATCCGGGAAAAGATGAATCTCCCGCTGTTGCAGACCACGGCTATTGTGGTGGCCTGGAATGAAGAACAGCTTGCCGCTCTGCCTGGCATTGTGAAGCAAGCGCATGAAAATGGGGTGACTGACGTGGAGCAAATTTCAGCCGCTGATGTTTACCTGCGCGAGCCAAAATTGGCCGAGGGGGTGCTGGGGGGCGTATTTGTCCCCGGCGAATATGTCATCGACCCCTGGAGCGCGCCGCTCGCTTATGTCACACAGGGCGTGATGCATGGCGGAGAATATCGTTTCAATTGCGAAGTGACCAATGCGACGCAGGATGAGCAAGGCTGGTTATTAAACACCCGTCAGGGCAGTGTGAGAACCAGGCTGGTGATTAACTGTGCAGGCAACCATGGCGATTTGATCGATGGCCTGTGGCGTACGCCGGACTATGAGATCCGCCCACGCAAAGGGCAGTTTCTGGTCTATGACAAAGCGGCGGCCGCAGATATCAATGCCATTATCTTGCCGGTACCGACAGCCACCACCAAAGGCGTTCTGCTGTGTCGGACTATCTTCGGCAATATGATTTTGGGTCCCACGGCCGAGGAAAAAACCGATCGTGACCGTGCGGATGTGGATGAGGCGGTGCTTAAAGGGCTGATTGAAAAAGGCAGCCAAATGTTGCCGACGTTGGGCCAATATACCGTTACCGCCACCTATGCTGGCCTTCGCCCAGCAACGGAAAAGAAAGAGTATCGAATTTATCATTACCCTCAGGATAATTGGGTCAGCGTAGGTGGCATTCGGTCCACCGGGCTGACTGCCGCGTTGGGCATTGCCGCCCATGTGGAAGATCTTTACCGCAACCATTTCAGCGAGCTGTTTCCAACCCAACCGCCAGCCGAGGTACAGTGGCCGGTGATGCCGATGTTGTCTGACTACCAACCGCGCGATTATGCCTGTTCGGGCAATGGCGGCATCATTTGTCATTGCGAATTGGTTACGCGACGCGAGCTGGAGGCGGCTTTCCACTCGGCGGTACCGCCTGAATGTATCGGGGGTCTGCGTCGCCGCACACGCGTCATGATGGGACGTTGTAACGGTTTTTTCTGTAGTAATCAGGTTGCCGAAATTGCGGGCGACCGTCTGGATAATACGCTGGTCGTCGGGAGGGTAGAATGAGTCGATTATACGACGTCATTATTATTGGCGCAGGGCCTGCCGGTTTGGCCGCCGCCCGGACTTTATGGGACGAGGGAGTAAACCGCGTTCTGTTGTTGGAAAGAGAAAAGGAGGCGGGTGGTGTACCGCGCCATTGTCGCCACCCAACCTTCGGTATGCAGACCTTCCACCGACCGATGAAAGGACATATTTGGGCCAAGCGGATATTGAGCCTGGTGCAAAAAAATTGTGAAATCAGAACCGGCACCACGGTGGTGAATATCAAACCAGGTGGTGAAGTGACGGTCTCCAGCGACCGGGGGCTTGAAACCCTGGTAGGTAAACGCGTCATTATTGCCACCGGTGTGCGCGAAACGCCACGCCACGCCAGACTGGTTAGCGGCGTCAGGCCGCAGGGGGTGCTGACCGCGGGGGCATTGCAGCAGTTTATCTATTTGAAAAAACTAAAGCCGGGTATTCAACCGGTGATCATAGGGTCTGAATTAGTCAGTTTTTCCACTATCTGGACGTTACGCAATGCGGGTATTAAAGCCCTGGCGCTGATTGATGAAAACCCCCGGCCAACTGCGTTTCGTCTGGCAGCAATATATGCCCGCCTTATGGGGGTGAAACTCCACCTGGGGGCGCATATTACCCAGATCAATGGCCGTGAACGGGTAGAAAGTATCGAATTTACCGCCGCAGACGGCAGTGCGCAGCAACTGGCCTGCGACAGTATTATCTTTACCGGCCGTTTTACCGGCGAGTATGCGCTGATTCGTAACAGCCACCTGGCCTACGAGCCAGAGAGTGGCCGTCCATGGTTCGATCAACATGGCCGTTGTTCTGACCGCGATTATTATGTGGTGGGCAATATGACTCATCCCGCTGATATGGGCGATCAGTGTTACCTGGAGGGGTTACGCGTAGGTCGGTTGGTTGCACAATCGCTACTACGGCAAGGTGCGCAGCCTTTTAATATTCCAGTTCAATTGGATGAGGTATTCCGTATTGCTGCACCCAATGTTATCTCCGTCTCGCCAGAGGCCCCGGATCGCGTCACATTGAACGTGCGTGTTAACCGCTATCATAAAGGCGAAATCATCGTGAGTGATGGTGAAAAGGAACTTTACCGTGGTAAACACCGTTGCTTGCCTGAACGTCGTATTCTTCTGAAAAATATCGATATTTCTGGCTTAACATCGGACAGCCAAATAAGGGTTATCGCCCGCTAGGCTTTCTTTACTCGGCCCATCGAAAAGCCTGCAAATTTGCAGGCTTATTTTTTTGGTCGTATTACAGAGAGTTATTTAAATTCGTGCTCAACTTCTGACCACAGGCTTACTCGTTGATTGCGAGATTGATAGAACTCAATCTCTCGCTTGATGCCTGCACTGTTATCCCAGCCGGCAAGATCCAAAATAACCAACTCTTCCATCAAATCTAAAAACAGGGCGTCAACGGGAGCCCACATTTTACCAATCTCTGCCTTATCGGTCTTTGCCAACTGCAAATTAATCGGGTGCGACATGGTTACCTGACTGAAAACCGCATGGCCCGCCTCGATGATGTTGGCAGCGACTTTGTTACAAGCCAGGAAACGCTCCTGGACTACATTCTCATCGGCATGGCTGTAGGGGCAGGCAAGGAATATCTTACGCATGGTGACCTCATAGACTTAAAATAAAGCTGCGCCTTGGGAAGGCACAGCAAGGGAATAAAATAGGGGGATTAAATGGTTTGAGGGACGGCCGGTCGATCGTTTTGTACCGCGTCCTCTTCAACCTGATCGCGCTTTTCCATACGTTGCGCTTCCGGTACGGAAATGAAGATAGCGATGGCTACGGCAATGGCGCCGGCAAGAAATTTTCCGACCATAATTGGCAGGACCAGGGTCGGCTGGAAGTTAGCGGTAAAGGCCAAATGGTCACCTAATGTGGCCTGGGCACAGATACCAAAAGCCACGCATAACACTTTGTCGCGGGCTCGCATATCTTTGAACAGGTGATAGACGGCGATGATATTTGCCAGCACCATGACCATGCCAATGGCTCCAGCGTCGGTAAGCCGAAGTTGACGGCCAATGAACTTCATCGGGCGCTGACAATATTTTTGGAACAGGTAACAAATCGGGAAGGTACCTGCCAGCATGATGCCGATATAACCGGCAATCTCAATGGCCCGATAAAGCTCTTTTTCGTCGGCGAAGAGGGGATCGAATACCCAACCGCCAAAGATTTTGCTAAACACGCCGGTGAAGTGCTGAATAATGCAGGCGGCCAGCACCATCTTGATAAAGGCATCCATAATTTTGCCAAAGAACAGGAAGCATTTAACCATCCACAAGGTTCGGTACTTCAGCCCCAATGCCAGCAGAATACAAAAAACAAACAGGGGCGAAAGCAGTTGCAAGGCATTGAAAAAGTCGATGCTCAGGTAATGGTTGGCGGGTGAAGATGTGGAGATTATGTCCCTCACAGGAATATTATTGAAGGTGATGATCGTCAATGAAATCAATACCCCAAACGGGATGCTGATCAAGCCTGCCATGGCGCCCAGGGCCAGATATTTGTGGTCTTTGGGTTGTAACATCACCAGACCGACCGGGATCAAATAAACGATGCTGGCACCCGAGGTGTAGCCAATCAGCATCGCGGTGATCCATTGATCCCGGTTTGCGGCAATGGCGTCCGCCAACTGGTAGCCCCCCATATCAACGGCGATAATGGAAAGGGCGGCAATGGACGCATCCGATCCCATTGATTGGAACAGTGGGCCGACGGTGTAGGTAATGGCGTAAGAGAGGATCGGGATCGCCGCCATAATACCGGCTTGTGCCAGAAATACGGGGCCAATCGAGTGGATACCATTGACGAACTCCTTGCCTAAACCGCTTTCGGGTTTTATCACCGATGCCATGGCACCGAGCAGGGTTCCGGCCATAATGATATAGATAATGATGTTGCCAATCTCAGACATAACTGCCTCCATTTTTCTTATTATTTATTCGCTACGCAGATTGCGGGAACGGGAAATAATGTCCTTATATTTTGCAAAATAAGGGGACAGATCGCGTTCTGCAGGTTCAGTAGTAACGTGTTGTGTGCTGACGTTCATGGGGTGGGCATTACCTAACCCCTTGCGCGCCAATAAAGCGACGCCCTGGGCGGTAATTTCCCGGTTTGACGGAGTGACGATGCGTTTTTGGATCAGGCTGGCCAGAAACTGTTTAAAGTAGAGATTTGCCGATAGGCCACCGTCCACAGAAATGGTGTCGCCAATGGGGCGAACTTTGTCCATGGCGTAGATCACCTCGGCTGAGCGCATGGCGATCCCTTCAAGAATGGATTGCAGCATATCTTTGCGTTCGGTTTCGAGCGACAACCCGGCCCAGAGACCCGCAGCGGAGCGATCCCAATATGGGCAGCCCAACCCGGAGAGAGCAGGGATAAATGCCAATCCACGAGCAATAGCCGGTTGATCCGGGAAGTCTGAGAACTCCTCGATATCACTGTACAAGCCGATCTTTTTGGCCCAGTTGATGGCTGATGCCGCGTTATAGACGCCGCCATCCAGGCCATAGAGCGGGGGTTCACCCGGTAATTTCCAACATAGCGTCGGCAATAGACCCGAACCCTGCGCATCGGGCACCACGGTACCGGTAATAGACTGCAAAAATGCGCCAGTACCGAAAGTGATTTTCATCTGGCCGGGTTGCAGGCAGCCATGGCCATAGGTACCGGCGAATTGATCGACGATGCAGGCGGTCAATGGCGTGGTATTGCCAGAGCAAGTCACATCGCCAAAGTGGCCGATATTATCCCGAATTTCTGGCAATGCGGCGATTGGAACACCAAAAATCCGGCACAGTTCCTCATCCCATTGCAGGGTGTGAATATTGAACAGCGAAGTCCTGGAGGCTGAGTTGTAGTCCGTGACATGAGTGCCGCACAGATGGAACATGAAAAAACTGTCCATGGTGCCAAGCCGTAACTGACCGCGGCGGGAAAGCTCGTCGGCACCGGGCACATTGCGCATAATCCAACCCAGCTTACTGCCTGAGAAATAGGTATCCAGTGGCAAGCCGGTTTTTGCTCGAACGGTTTCTTCTACACCTTCTGCTCGCAGCCGGCGGAGAACGGATTCAGTTCGCTGGTCTTGCCAAATAATGGCGTTATATAGCGGTAAACCGCTCTGCGCATCCCAGGCAACAACGCTCTCTCCCTGATGAGCCAAACCCATAGCATCAACAACGCCACACTGGCTGAGACAGGTTCGTATGTTGCGCAGGATCTCCATCGGGTCATGTTCAACCCAACCCGGATTGGGCGTTAGCTGTTTATGCGCGATGGCGGCGGGGGAAAAGTGTTTCCCATCCTCGCCGAACACCACGACGCGTGTTCCGGTTGTTCCTTGGTCAATGGCTGCATAGCGTTGGTTCAGCATAAAGCCCTCAGGTCTATTTGTGGTTTAGATGTTGTCATTGTGCCCGTTTATATTACTTATTATCATTAAAGCACATTAAATCAACATTAAAATCACAACATTCGATTTAATTGTGACCAATATCGCGGTTTTTACTGATGGCAGTGTGGTTATGATGTGGTTGTTGCTGTGTTTTTGTGTGTGAAAGTTCAATAGGCTGTTGCTTCATGGTTGGAGTTGGTGAACAATTGCCAACTAAGCAATGAAAAACCCTTAAATCCACAATTTTTATCATGTTAAATGCAGCGAGATGGGTTAGAAGATGGATTATTCAAACGCACTAGAACGCAGAAACATCATTCTCGAAAAGTTGAAAACTAACGGGCAAGTCTTCGTCAATGAACTGGCTGATGATTTTAATGTTTCGCAGGAGACCATCCGCAGAGATCTCAATAAGCTTGAAGAACTCAAACACATCAAGAAAATCCATGGCGGGGCAGTCATCGCTCAGTTTGGGTTTGAGCTGGAGTTTAATCAGCGAGCCAGATTGGCTGAGGATGACAAAAAGGCCATAGCCGTTAAAGCTGCCGAATTGATCAAGCCCGGTGACTCACTGTTTATCGATTTTGGTACCACAACCTTAGAATTTGCCAAACAGATTGCCGGCATTAACCAGCTTACCGTTATCACCAATTCGCCGGTTATTGCCAACCTGTTTCATGAAAATACGACGATTGACCTGATTTTGATCGGCGGGCAATTTGGTCTGTCAAAAATGGAATGCATTGGGCCGGTGGCATTGCAGGGCATCAGCGCTTTCTATGCGGATTATGCGGTTATCGGTGCGGGTGCGGTGAGCCCTAAGGCCGGGGTGATGGATCAGGATTTGAACGAAGCGGCGATCGCTCGTCAGATGATCAAAAACAGCAACAAAACCATTGTTCTCGCCGATGGACATAAGCTGAATAACCATGCGACGGGCCTGGTCGCAGATTTAAAAGATATTTCGTGGTTGGTGACCAGCGATCCGGAGAAGAAATTGAAGAACCTGGTTTTCCCGGCCAATCTCCAGGTGATCGTCGCCTGACGGCAAAGGTAAATAACCATGCCGGTCAACGTGACCGGCATGGTTTATATTGATGTACGTGCTGTTACTCTTTCCACAGAATGTGGCAAAGCTTGTGGTCTTTCTCACGGCACAGTAACACGCGGGCAAACACGTCATTGATCGGTTCGCCATCGCTGTCCGCCAGGCCAATCACCACTTCGGCGAAAAAGTCCGGGTTCAGGTCAAAGTCCACATGTTCTGACCAGTCTTCCGCCGGGTCATACAGTTCTGCGCCGCCGCGCTCCTCAAACTGCAGGTTGAACAGCAGAATATCCGCCGGATCCAGATTGTCGCCGGCCAACTCCAAAAAGATGTCGTAAGCCTGTTCCAGCGTTTCGTCTTCAGTAAGGCGGTTATTCAAATCCATAATTAAATCCCGATAACAAATGATTCCTCATTATACCCTATGAATTTCAAGTTGCAGCTAGGCGACCAGCTCATTCATCCTCAGGCGCTTACTTAAATAAGTAACTGGGGGTGACAAATCTGCCGGGAGCCGATTTGAACGCTGCTTGCAGCGGCCCCGAAGGGGGGTGGCCCATGGACGGGCCACATAACCGAGTGCAGGTAACAACGCTGCAACTTGAAAGGCGACGGGTATGAAGCATGCCCGTTACGGCGTTTATAACAGCGGGCTGAAAAAGTAGAACAGGCGCTCAACAATACGGTGCCAAAAAGGCCGTTTCTGCCACTCTGCGGCATTCAATAACTGCGAGCGAGCAATATAGTCGTCCTGCACGCAGGCCAGATCGCTACCGAAACCGTCATCGTCAATCACCAGGGTAATTTCAAAGTTCAACCACAGGCTGCGCATATCCAGATTCACCGTGCCGACCAGGCTGAGCTGGCCATCAACCAGTACGCTTTTGGTATGCAGCAGGCCGTCTTCAAACTGATAGATGCGTACGCCAGCCTCCAGAAGCTCGGAGAAGAAAGAGCGACTGGCCCAACGCACCATCGTTGAATCGTTATCGCGTGGGACAATGATGCTGACTTCAACCCCGCGCAGGGCGGCGGTGCAAATCGCATGCAGTAAATCGTCGCTGGGTACGAAGTAGGGGGTGGTCATGATCAACTGTTCACGTGCTGAGTAAACCGCAGTCAGCAACGCCTGGTGGATCATTTCTTCCGGGAACCCGGGGCCAGAGGCGATAACCTGAATAGTGTGGCCGCTTTCCTGTTCGAACGGCATGATATTGACGTCCGGCGGCGGCGGCAGGATCCGTTTACCGGTTTCAATCTCCCAGTCACAGGCATAAACGATGCCCATGGTACTGGCGACCGGGCCTTCCATACGGGCCATCAAATCGATCCACTGACCGACCCCGGCATCCTGTTTGAAATAGCGTGGGTCGACCATGTTCATACTGCCGGTGTAGGCAATATAGTTGTCAATCAGCACCACTTTACGGTGCTGACGCAAATCCATTCGGCGCAGGAAAACGCGGAACAGGTTTACCTTGAGCGCCTCCACCACCTCGATACCGGCATTGCGCATCATGCCAGGATAGGGGCTGCGGAAGAACTGCAAACTACCGGCAGAGTCCAGCATCAGGCGGCAATGTACGCCACGGCGTGCAGCGGCCATCAGCGATTCGGCTACCTGATCGACCAACCCGCCGGGCTGCCAAATGTAAAACACCATCTCTATATTATGGCGTGCCAGCTCAATATCACGGATCAGCGCCTTCAGCGTTGCATCGGTAGTGGTGAGTAACTGGAGTTGGTTGCCCTTAACGCCATCGATGCCCTGACGGCGATCGCAGAGTTGGAACAGGGGTCTGGCGACCTCGCTGTAATCGGTGGCGAAGATGCGCTGGCTCTCTTTTAACTCGCTCAGCCAGCGTGCGGTAGAAGGCCACATGGCCTTGGCGCGTTCGGCACGGCGTTTGCCCAGATGTAATTCACCAAAAGATAAATAAGCCACAATACCGAACAGCGGCAGAATATAGATCACCAGCAGCCAGGCCATAGCGGAAGGTACGGCGCGGCGTTTCATCAGAATACGCAGTGTTACACCAGCGATAAGCAGCCAGTAACCGAACACCATGAGCCAACTGATTACGGTATAAAATGTTGTCATAAAGGCGAAAAATCCCGTTCGCAAACCACCAACGATGAGTGTACGCACAGAACGCTAAAGGGGAAACCTTTTCTCGGCGCTTATGTTGCAAAAATATGATTGGCTTAAGGCACTTGCTGTAAACAAAAAAACATTTTGGCGCGGAAGGCGCGTCGCCCAGCCGGATTAAAATACGCTGAACTGTGGCTTGGATCCTGTAATGAAAGGACTATAATGCCCGCCGTTGGCATTTGACGAATGAGTGACAAAACGATGAGACGCAGTAGAAATGAGGTGGGCCGCTGGCGGATGCTGCGGCAGAGTCAGCGCCGCAGGCATCGCTGGTTGGAACGCCAGTCTTGCAGCAATCGGCATATTATTCGGGTGCGTCGTCGCCTGGATGACCAGCACCGGCGTTCATTGCTGTTTGTGGTGGCCTACGAGTGGTAAAACAAAAACAGTCCCCAAGGGGACTGTTTTGTTAGCTGGGTTGTGATTATTTCCCCAGATAGGCGTTAAGCATCCAAACCTGTTTTTCCTGCTCTTTGATGTAGTCGCTCATCAGTGAAGCCGTACCTTCATCCCCCGCATCGGCGGCCAGCGTCAACAACTCGCGCTGCTGTTGCAGCAGCACCGAATAGCCGTGCAGCAAACCACCCAACGTGCCTTTATCGTCGGTGACATTAGTGTCTTCCTTGATATCAGACGTTTTCAGATAATCGCTGAACGCATGGCGCGGCTGCGAGCCCAGAGTCAGAATACGCTCTGCCAGCTCATCAACCTTGGTCAGCAGATCGTTATAGGTTTCTTCAAATTTGACGTGCAGTTCAAAGAAATGCGGGCCGGAAATATTCCAGTGGTAGCCGCGCACGTTCATATACAGCACCTGATAATTTGCCAACAGCGCATTCAACGCTTCCGAGAGTTTTGCCGATTGTTTACTGTCCAGGCCGATATGGTTTTTCGCTGCTTTCTTCGTCGTTGCCATAATAATCTTCTCCTGATTATTTGATTCGATGATTTACACAATATCCATAACAAACACAGTAACCGGATTTATCGCAGGGTTAAAGACGATCAAAAGCATCAATGCAATTGCTGAAACCGATAACGATAAATCCGACAAGCAAATTGCCCATTCAGTGTAAGCAGAATGCGTTAACAACAACAGCGGCTTGGTATCATTACTTGCGTAAGACCAATTTTGCCACGCCGGCGCTTAGCGCCATCAGTAATGCTGCTGCAATCAACACCGCGATAAATGCTCGGTCGAAAGCCAGCCGAGCCAGTTTTCTCAGTTGTTCAGCCTGTTCGACAGCCAGATTGGCAGCCAGCCGCAGGGCTTCATCAATGCTGTCGTAAGCGACATCGCCCACCGGCAGATTGTCGGGTAACACCAGGCTGTGGCTATAGATGGCGGTCATCAATCCACCCAGCAAGGTAATACCGAGCACGCCACCCAGCTCATAGGACACATCCTCGATCGAGGCAGCCATACCGGATTTTTCTTCCGGAGCGTTGAGCATGATGGCGGTTGACGCGGCGGTAATGGCACCACCGATGCCAAAACCGGCGATAAACAGACAAACCAACTGCGACATCAGGTTGTTCTGGTAAAGCAGAGCCAGCCCGGCAATGCCCAGGCCGGTCAGGAACAATCCACCGAATATCATGTTGCGCTCGCCGTAACGCGGCAACAGTAAACCGGCCAGCGGACCGGCCAGTGCGGAGGCCACCGGGATCGGCAGAATAAACAGCGCGGCCTGTAATGGACTCAGCTCAAGCACCAGTTGCAGGCGTTGAGTCAGTACCAGTTCAACACCGACTAGCGCAACCATCGACACCAGAGCCACGCCGACGCCGCCGGCAAACAGCCGATTCTGAAATAGTGAGAAGTCGATCATCGGGTAGCGGGCCTGACGCTGTCGACGAACAAACAGCCAGAGCGACAAAATGCCAATGGCGGCGGCGATTGCCAGCGCAGAAATGGAGGGCGTTGTTTTGCTCAGCTCCTTCAGGGCATAGATGCCACCCACCAGACCGGCCATGATCTGCACTGACCCGATGATATCGTAAGGGCGTTTATTTTCCCCACCGCAGTGCGGTATCAATCGCCAGGCCAGCGGCAGCACCACCATGACGACAGGGACGTTGATCAAAAATACCGATCCCCACCAGAAATACTCCAGCAACACTCCACCGACCACCGGGCCGATAGCGGCACCACCGGACGCGACTGCGGCCCAAATGCCAATCGCCAGGGCGCGTTCACGTTCGTCGGTAAACACATGGCGGACAATGGACAGGGTTGCCGGCATCATCATCGCCGCACCTACCGCAAGAAATACGCGGGCGGCGATCAGCCATTGGGCTGAAGGAGAAAAGGCGGCACAAAGGGAGGCGACGGCAAACACCGGCAATCCGGCCATAAACAGCCGTTTATGACCAATGCGATCGCTCAGCATGCCCGCACCGGGCAGTAAACCGGCGACCACTAGCGGGTAGGCATTCACAATCCATAATTTTTGTGAGGCGCTGGCATCCAGCGCCTGGGTCAGCCGTGGCAATGCGGTGTATAGCACCGTCATATCGATAATGATCAAAAATAGCGCGCTGGAGATCATTGCCAGGATCAACCAGCGGTTGTTTGCGTGCATAATATTATTCCAAAAAAGCAGGCGACGCGGATGCGTTGCCATAAGGTCACCACCCGAACGCGCCGGGTGGTATACTGGCGTAATATATATCCATACGTATGTATTGAAAAGAGGGTTTCTCAATGGGACGTCAACGGAGCATCGATCGCGACAAGGTTCTGGATATGGCCGAGGAGATTGTCGCCAGGCAGGGTGCCGCCGGTTTGACCATTGATTCTGTCGCCAAGGCGATGGGGATTTCCAAGGGCGGGGTGCAGTATTGCTTTGGTACTAAAGACGCGTTGATTGATGCGATGTTCGAGCGTTGGGGTAAAGCCTATGACCAGGTTTTCGATGCCATTGCCGGGGAAAGTCCCTCGGCCACAACAACGGTGCAGGCGCATATGCAGGCCACCCAAAGTTCCGATCAGGCATCCAGCGCCAAGGCCGCAGGGCTGATGGCGACCCTGATCCAAACGCCAGAGCATTTGGAAAGTACGCGCGAGTGGTACCGCAGCCGGATCGCCGGTCTGGATTTAACCACCGAGGAAGGCAAGCGGGCGCGGTTGGCCTTTCTGGCTACCGAAGGGGCATTTATGTTGCGTTTCTTTGGCCTGATGGAGATTAACCAGCCGGAATGGGATGCCATGTTCGCGGATATGCAGACGCTGATTCTGGCGAAAAAATAGTTCACCTATCACAGCGATAGCTGGCGGACCGGCAAGCGAAGAGAGTAAGTTTAACGGACAAGATATTCCCTCGAAGAACCCTTTAGCCAGCCACTCCGTGCTGGCTTTTTTTTGCATGAAAAAGCCGCAGTGATCTGCGGCTGTTGTTAGTGTCGAACTCTTTAGACCTGACGCATATAAACATCCGTAATGCGCAGGTCGAAGTTGCTTTTCATTTTTGTGGTATCAACCAGTAAGAACGCATGAGTCGCCCAATCTGGAGCCCGTTCAAATGATGGTGGCTGGGTGACATAGCCCTGCATTTGTCCAGGAATGACCACGGTTTTCAATTCGGATTCTAATCCGCTGAAATTAAAGGTGTATGAGTGGCCGGTTTGTTGCATTAGTATTTTTGGCTCAACATCCTGCTGAGCACCAAACTCGCTCAGTTTTGCCCAAACAATTTTAACCTGGCAGCTTTGACCATCGCCTGCGAATGTATTGGCTCGGAGGTGATGAATGACACTGCCGTAGCCTTTCAGTTTTATGGTTCCTAACACGGCCTGAAATACACCGTCTCCGGCGCTTACATTACGCCCCAGGGAGACAAAGTTGGCCTGTCGGATCATACTGAAATTGGTACTGGCTGCGGTTCCCCAGCCGTAACGTGATTTGCGTACGGTATTAACGCCTCCTGGCGGTAATATCCAAACTTCCTCGGTCCATTTCTCATTCCCGGTACCGCTGGTATAGGTTGAGCCATCGAGCCAGTTGTCCTGCACCGTTGCATCGGTACGTACTTGCGACAACAAATAAGGCCAGGCGATCGGCAGTTGCGTATCATGCAATGATACTGAACCGTTACCATCAATCCAGCCGCTAACGTTTGCATCGCCACCTTGCTGCATCTGACCAATATTGACTTTTTCAAACACGACTCGTGCCAGGTTGCCAAAGTAGAAAGGGTTACAGGTAGTCGGATAGGTCGATGGGCTGCCACCAGCTTTAAAGGTGAATATGCCGCCAATAAAGTTAACTTTACAGCTTTTATCATCTGGGATGTTGACGATGTAATTTTGGGGGCCGTAACCCTCAAAGTGGCAATCGCGGAAAGTGTGTTGACCGCCTTCGATATGAATATATTTTCCCAGTCTGTCTGCCGACGTTTGAGGCCCACTTTTCCCGTAGATATAGTCGAAGGAACAATTGAAGAAGTAGCTGTAGCCCCCTTGCAAGTTAACGCCACAGTTACTTTGCGCAAAGACACAGCTGTGGAAGTTCATCTCTTCACCGGAGTCTGAGGTATTGTTTGGGAAGAAATAGCAAGTGTCGCAATGGTTGAAAGTGAAACCGTACATGCGCAGGAAATAGAAATTAGTGGTACCTGTTATGCCGCAGGAGAACCCCTCGATGCCACCGCCGGTGAACGTCAGCGAGTTACGTGGGTAGCTGCCTGAAAGCGATGTGGAGAATGCCATTCCATCAATAAACGAGTCAGCGCCAGGGCCGATCATTCGCAGATTTTTAGCACTAAGATTACCTTGGGCGTAACCGGCATTATTTTTCCAGTCGATGGCAGCCTTGTGAAGTTCTGCAGTGCCAGGTGTCATTGCTGTGAAATCCAGTAATGCACCGGAAAAATCAAAATCGACGGTTTTGGTATCAAAGGTTAGTTTTGTCATACATTTGAAACGACCATTTCCAAAAATAAGATTGCCGTTTTTCAACACTCGTGCACCGCTGGTGGTTGCCCGCGAACTGGCGTAATCATGAGCTTTTTGGATCGCATCGGTATCGTCAGCAATACCGTCGCCTTTCGCGCCGTACATATAAGGCGAGACGGTGCCCGCTACTTCTAATACGCGCAGCCACACCCACGACGCATTAGGGCGAATAAACATGCCACCGTCGTCTGCTGGTGTCGATTGCGCTTTTGCGACAAAAACACCGCCTCCAGTAGGTTGAAGATTACTGGTGCTCCAGTCGTCATTATAGGCGGTTACGGTGATCAGCTCACCGGCAGCGGTAGGAATAGTCGTTCTTAATGTTGCGATATTAGGGCAGGTGTTCATTATTTAGATCCTCATAGTTTTCAATGACTGTATGTGTGTACAGTCATTTTAGTCTATGAGTACGTCGGCTAATTCACCATAGCATGCGGTTGTGCCATGGAACGCTAAACATGGCGTATATCGGCAAACACCCCACGGCGACAGAGGCCAATGGGGTGCAATTGAAATCAGAACACCTGTTTAAAAGGTTTTACCGTCACGTCAGCATAAACGCCGGCGGTAACGTAGGGATCCTGCTCGGCCCAGGCTTGGGCGTCTGCCAGTGAGGCGAATTCCGCAATCACCGTAGAACCGCTAAAACCGGCACTGCCTGGGTCGTTGCTGTCGATGGCAGGATTGGGACCGGCCACCACCAGACGGCCTTCATCACGCAGTGCCTGCAGGCGTGCCAGGTGGGCCGGGCGTACCGACAGGCGATTTTCCAATGAATTGGGTACGTCTTGTGCGTAGATCAGATAAAGCATGTTTCACCTTTAAAATCATTGCTATAGAACGGTAAATGTAAAGTAGCGCAAAAGGGGATACATGGGAATGCCTGCCCGTTGGATTTTGCCTGCGGCTGGCGCTTATGCCTTGAAGCGACTAGCTTTTATTCGTATAGTGCGGCCGCGCGATTTAATGAGACAAGGATTCAGAGGTGAGGAAATGACGGAACTGGTTAGAGATAAACTCGACTTGCCTGAAGGCAAAAGCAAACTGCTGCTGCACTCTTGCTGTGCGCCTTGTTCCGGTGAGGTGATGGAAGCTATTCAGGCTTCTGGTATCGAATACGCCATTTTCTTCTATAACCCGAACATTCATCCGCAAAAAGAATATCTGCTGCGCAAGGATGAGAACATCCGCTTTGCCGAGCAGCACGGCGTGCCTATTATCGACGCCGATTATGATACCGATAATTGGTTTGCTCGCGCCAAAGGAATGGAGCACGAACCTGAGCGCGGGATCCGTTGCACCATGTGTTTCGACATGCGTTTTGAACGCACTGCGCTGTACGCGCATGAGCATGGCTACGACACCATATCCAGTTCGCTGGGAATTTCACGCTGGAAGAATATGCAGCAAATCACCGACTGCGGCGTGCGCGCAGCGGAAAAATACCCTGATCTGGAGTATTGGGATTACAACTGGCGCAAAAAGGGCGGTGCATCGCGGATGATTGAGATCAGCAAGCGCGAACGCTTTTATCAGCAGGAATACTGTGGCTGCGTCTATTCGCTGCGTGACAGCAACCTGCATCGCAAGGCGCAGGGCCGGCCGCTGATCAAACTGGGCGTGCTGTATTACGGCGATGAAGAGTAACGCTGCATTGGTGACGAATGACCCGCTACGGCGGGTTTTTTATTTTCGGCGGCGGTAAATCAGGTTAATGAAGCGTGTAAAAGCCTAAGTTAAAAGGCAAATGAAAGGTTAATATCCCCATGAGTTTGCAGGTTTTAGCGATGAATAATGACGATTAGAGCGATAGTTTGCCATTCGTTATTGAATATGATTGCTATTTGCATTTAAACTTGGCGAACCAGAGGAAACAGAATCATTATGCCGCTAAAAAAGATGTTCCTTAATCGTCGTTTGTCCGTGCCAATTATCCTGTCTGTTGGCTTACATAGCGCCCTGGTGGCGGGTCTGCTCTATGCTTCTGTCAAGGAAGTGATGGAGTTGCCTAA
Organism: Serratia sp. BIGb0163; assembly: GCF_024809935.1. NCBI lineage: Bacteria > Pseudomonadati > Pseudomonadota > Gammaproteobacteria > Enterobacterales > Yersiniaceae > Serratia > Serratia sp. BIGb0163. The sequence continues at coordinate 1,603,159 of NZ_JANUDZ010000001.1, read as the reverse complement.
ACCTGAAGATGCGCCGATCAGCGTCATGATGATCAATACCGCCGCGATGGCAGAGCCGCCTCCGCCTGCACCGGCCGAACCTGAGCCAGAGCCACAGGTAGAGCCGGAACCCGAGCCGGAACCGGAACCGCTCCCAGAGCCACCGCCGAAGGCGATACTGAAGCCGGAGTCGGTAAAACCCAAGCCGAAGCCAAAACCGAAGCCGAAGGTCGAAAAAACGGTTAAGCGTGAACCGCAGAAAGCCGAACCGCGTGAGCCGTCGCCGTTTGAAAATAACCAACCGGCCAAGCCTATCGATAAGGCCCCGGTGAAGCAGGGGCCGGCAGCACCGATTCAGGGCAATTCACGAGATGTGGGGCCGAAACCGATCAGCCGTGCCGATCCGATTTATCCACCGCGTGCCAGAGCGTTGCAGATTGAAGGCAATGTGCGGGTGCAGTTTGATATCGACAGTGATGGTCGTGTGAGTAACGTGCGTATCCTGTCTGCGGAGCCGCGCAATATGTTTGAGCGTGAGGTGAAACAGGCATTACGCAAGTGGCGTTATGAAGCCAAAGAAGCGAAAGATCGTACCGTAAACATTCGCTTTAAAATTAATGGCACCACGGAAATGAACTGACACTGAGATGGTTTTTTTATAACGAAGAGGGTCGCCATGCGACCCTTTTTGCTGTCTGCGACCCGGTAAAACATCGTCTTCGCTTTGAAATTTTGTTGGAAATAAAAGAGTGTAACGATAAACCTTTAGTTGATTCGCCCCTGGCCTAATGAATAAAAACCCTATCCTGGGGCTAATTCTCTGGATTTACCTCAAAAAAATACGATCCCCATCCCACTTGTTGTATTAATAACAGCCTTCTGAACGAATTGTGAACCCGATCACTTCAATAAAAAGGTGCATAAAACAAAATAAATTGGTGTAACGTTAAACCTTTTCGGGGAAAGCTATGAGTTCTTACAAAGCAAGTTTACTGTCAGTCTCATTTATGACCTACATGGTGATGGCCGGACTCCTCACTCAAATAGGCATTGTCATTAGTCCGATGTCTCAATACCTGGATATCAGTATTACGGACGCCGCGGCCATGTTCTCGTACCTGACCGGCGGTACTCTCCTGGGGACATTCATCTCGATGGTGGTGTATTCCCGATTTGAGATCCGTCACATTTTGCGAGCCACCTATGCAATTTTTCTGATTGTTATGGCCGCATTGGTCTTTCTTGAGGTCAAAAATCCGTTCGTCGTCTCGTTTTATCTGTTTGTTTTGGGAGCCTGCTGCGGTACCGGTTTGTCAGGCGGCGCTGTACTGATCTCCAAAGTTTTTGATGAAAACAAACGCGCTTCCGCTTTTATCGCCACCGACTGTGCATTTAGCGCCTCAGGTTTTATTTTTCCATCGGTGGCGACAATGATCATCGCTGCAAACATGCAATGGACCAATGCTTACGGATTGGTCGGCATTATTGCCGCACTGGTGTTTATCAGCACCTTTGTTTTGCAATACCCGAAAGGGGATTTGGCGGAAAACACGAGAGGTGAAGCCAACGCCAGCGCTTCCGGATTTAACTTCAAACAGATTATGACCCCCAGAGTGATTCTGATGGGGCTAGCGCTGGGTATCTATCTGTTCGCCCAAAGCACTTTCCTGACCTGGTCGCCCAGCTACCTGCAGCAGGCGTTTGGTTTATCTTCGACGGATTCCGGTGCGGCAGTGCGAAATTATTGGGGGCCATCCGTGTTTGGCTTAATCGCCGCCGCCATATTAGTGAATAAGATCCCCGCGAGGGTCATGTTGGTGACGGTCTCTGTCATCGCCATTGTCGTAACCTTCTACTTAAGCATGACCCATAGCCCGAAAGTCTTTTTGACCGCCACCCTGGGGTTCGGTTTCCTGACCTCGTGTGTCTATAAATTAGGGATTTCTGTTGGCTCTCAGCAGGTTAAAAACTCACCCGCGGTGCTCGTCACCTTCTTGCTGACGTGCGGAACCCTTGGCAGCACCATTTCGCCGGCCTTGTCTGCCGCCATGGTTGCGCGGTTCGGGGTTGCCAGTGCGATGGTCATGACCGCCCTGGGTTTTACTGCCGTATGCGTTTGCGTTGTCGCCTGCCTGATCCTTGAGAAGGTTGAAAATTCCAAATCCACAAAGGAAATATACTTATGAAGAGAAAAGTCATTTTTGATACGGATCCCGGTATTGATGACACTATGGCGATGCTATTGGCGCATGCCAGTGACCAGATCGAGCTGGTGGGCATTACCACGGTTTTTGGCAATGCGACCATTGAGAATGCCACAAGAAACGCCCTGTATATAAAGCAGCGGTTTGGCCTGACTGCTGATGTCGCCGTGGGCGCGGATACGCCTTTGGTGGTAGCGGCGGGTGAGGCGACCACTTTCGTTCACGGCGAAAATGGTTTGGGGGATATAGATATCCCCGCGGGGGATTACCAGGGTATTGATAAGCGAGCGGCACATGACTACATCATCGATAGCGTAAAAGCGCATCCCGGTGAAATCACGCTGATTGCCGTCGGCAGGTTGACCAATCTTGCCCTGGCGGTTGAAAAGGATCCCGGTATCGCCAGCCTGGTTAAAGAGGTGATTATTATGGGCGGGGCATTTGGCCATAACGGTCATACGGGCAATGTTACCCCTTTTGCCGAGGCCAATATCATCGGTGATCCGCATGCAGCCGATAGGGTGATGACCACCGACTGGCCGGTTACCGTCGTCGGGCTGGATGTCACTCAGCAAACGGTGATGAGCAGCGAATATATTGAGCGGTTGCGCATCAATTCAGCCCGCTACGGTGAGTTCATTTACCAGATCACGCGTTTTTACGCTGATTTTCATAAGAGGGAGATCGGCATGGATGGATTCTATGTACATGACTCCTCGGCCATTGCCTATGCCATTGCGCCCGAGTTGTTTGAGGTAAAAGTCGGTGCTGTACGGGTGATTACCGTGGGGCCGGCCATCGGGCATACCCTGCTTAAGGAAGGGGCGAAACCTTACCCTATCGATGAGTGGAGTGGCAAACCTCAGCAACGGGTCTGTGTTCAGGTTGACCATCGGGGCGTGCTTGATCTCTATATGGCGACCATGGCGGAGAGGGTTACCGCTTAGACTACGCGTTTTTGATGGTCATTTGCCAAAATCGGTGGGTTCACTGACTGAGCACCTGACAACCAGGCTGGGCGTGGCGGATATTATTGCTTTACTGCCTGGGGTGGACATTTTCATGCTCAACCCTTCCAGCGCCTGGTAAGCAATGTCGTCCAAAGGAATTCTGACCGTGGTGAGTGACGGGAAAGACAATTTGGACATTTCTATATCATCATAGCCAATGACCGAGAGTTCTCTGGGTATTTTCAAACCTAACTCATTCGCTGCATTTTGTACGCCAATGGCCATTAAATCGTTATGACAGATAATGGCCGTTGGCAACGCCACGGAGGAAAATAGTTGATACATGGCATCAACGCCACTCTGATAGGTGTAATTCCCTTCGATAAAATCGACTGAGTCTTCCGGCAGATTAAAATCTGCAAGTGCCTTTTTCAAACCCGCTATGCGATTCACCGTGGTTTTCAACGCTTTTGGGCCGGTAACGCAGGCAATTTTTTTGTGCCCTTTGGACAGCAAAAACCTGCCGGCTATGTAGCCGCCGGTCTCATTGTGTAAATTGAATTCCGTACCGCCGCACAGGCTCATTACATCACCGATATCGAAAGCGATGGCAACGACGGGGACCGCATGGATATGTTTGATTACGTTATCGATTTTATCGCGCTTTAACGAGATAAGGATGATTCCGTCAACGCGACCCGACATCAGATTAATGTAGGTGTGTAAATCCTCTTTATCTTTATGGCGGAAGCAGGAGATAACGGTAAAGTCTTGCTTGAAGCACTCATTTTCCAGCTTGAAGAATAACTCGGAGAAAAAGGGATTTTGGTCAACGATGGAAATGATGCCAATGCTTCTCAGGCTCGCAGAGCTTTTCTTCAGTGAGGCGGCCAGGGCATTGTGTCGGTAGCCGGTAGCTTGAATAGCCTCCAGAATGTTATGCCGGGTATCATCTTTGAGCTTTTTTTTATTATTAATAAAATTCGATACTGTCGTTACAGAGACACCGGCATGAAGTGCAACGTCTTTAAGGGTAGCCATTCTCTACTTATAACCTCAGTTTTATGTCACAAGATGGATTGATAGTGCGCATCCCTTAACAGAATACCCATAGGCGCCCCAGGTCGTGAGGGTACCCGGTTGATTATACACAAGCAAAATCAAGATTCAGGCCTTTAACGTTCAAAAGGCGTTATCGAAACTGGGTATTGCGACACCGGGTAATCAGCATCAATAAAAAAACCCGATGGGTCACATCGGGCTTTTTGAAAAAGAATCCTGGCGCTAAGGCTTATTCTTCGAATCCGACGCGGAAGTTCATCTTGCCATCGGGCAGGGCGCGTGAATTGCCTTCATCGTCTACGGCAACATAGGTAAACACCGCTTCGGTGGCGCGATAGCGCTGGCCGATAGGGGCGGAAGACACTTTCTTGACCCACACTTCGATATTGATGGTGATCGAGCTGCGTCCGGTACGGATACAGTGCGCGTAGCAACATACCACGTCACCTACCGCGACCGGCTTCAGGAAGGTCATGCCATCCACACGCACGGTGACTACGCGGCCTTCGGCAATTTCTTTGGCCTGAATAGCGCCGCCGATATCCATCTGCGACATCAGCCAGCCGCCAAAAATATCGCCGTTGGCGTTGGTATCTGCCGGCATCGCCAGCGTTCGCAGCACCATTTCGCCACTGGGTAAAGGTCGTTGTTGAGTCATAGCTGTCTGCTTATCAAAGAAGGGATTTCACTATACTGCCCGTAGCAAAGGCCACGGGCATTAACAATTTTGTAACTATTTTTTCTGTTCTTCCGGCATGTGCCGATAAATATAAACGCCGCTGAGCAGAGTAAAGACCAGCGTCAACGCGGTCAGGCCGAACACTTTAAAGTTAACCCAAACGCTCTGAGGCAGCCAGAAGGCGACGTAGATGTTTGCCAGGCCGCAGACCAGGAAGAACACCGCCCAGGCCAGGTTGAGGCTGTTCCAGACCTTATCCGGCAGCGTCAGCTCTTTGCCCAGCATGCGTTGCACTAACGGTTTTTTGAGCACCAGTTGGCTGATCAGCAACGCCAGCGCGAACAGGGTGTAGATGATCGTCACTTTCCACTTGATAAACAAATCGTTATGGAACACCAGCGTCAAAGTGCCGAACACCAGCACCATCAGGAAGGTGATCAGCGTCATCTTCTCGATTTTGCGGTATTTGAACCAGGTGAACACCAGCGCCAGGGCGGTAGCAACAATCAATGCGCCAGAGGCCACATAGATATCGTAGAGCTTATAAAAAGCGAAAAAGACAATTAACGGGAGGAAATCAAGAAACTGCTTCATAAATCAATCCATCATCTGTTTATCGGCCGACTATACCGGATTTGGCGGGCTCTGTGTACCGCTGGCAACTGCTGATTATCGGCGTTTGGCCGCCGGATTTCCGCCATGAAAGCAGGAATTTGCATAAACTTACGATTGAGGTCGCGAGTTCGCGGCGGGCAGATTGCCAGCACGGCATTGGCATCGCATGATACGCGCAATAATAGCCGGATAATTTATAACGGAAAACAGTTTATGCAGTGGAAATCTCTCCAGGCGCTTACGCCCGGTTTGACGCATTTATTAGGGTATCAACGCAGCTGGCTCAAACCGGACATCCGCGCCGGGCTTTCCGTCGCCGCCGTGGCCTTGCCGGTAGCGATTGCCTACGCCGAATTGGCCGGAGTCAGCCCGATAGTGGGGTTATATTCCTGTATTTTACCCATGGTGGCCTACGCGTTTTTCGGCTCCTCACGCCAACTGATTGTGGGGCCGGATGCGGCGACCTGTGCAGTGATTGCCGCCGTTGTGACCCCGTTGGCGGCGGGTAATATGGAACGCCACTGGCAATTGACCATTATGATGACGGCGATGATGGGTGCCTGGTGTCTGTTGGCCAGCCGCTTCAAACTGGGCGCACTGGCCGATTTACTCTCACGGCCGATACTCAGCGGGTTGCTGAACGGCGTGGCGATTACCATCATGGTCGATCAGATTGGCAAGGTGTTCGGATTTGGTGTGCACCCGGCGCAGCTGATCGAACGTATTTACGCGTTGCCAGGCAACCTGATGCACAGTGATTGGCTGACCATGGCGGTCTCGTTACTGGCTTTGGTTACGCTGATCGGGTTTAAAAAATGGCGTCCCAACTGGCCGGCACCATTATTTGCCATTGTTCTGGTCACGTTTATTACCTGGGCATGCAAGCTGCAGCAGCATGGCGTGGTAACGGTCGGCGGCTTTAGTGATGTCTTGCCGATAGTGCAGTGGCCGGATTTTCAACCGGGTTTGCTACGTGACATGGTGATCCCGGCGCTCAACCTGGCCGTCGTGAGCTTTGTCAGCATGATGCTGACCGCCCGAAGCTTCGCGGCGAAAAACGGTTACGAGGTGAACGCCGACGCTGAATTCCGTGCGCTCGGGCTGGTGAATATCGTCTCGGCGCTGTCGCAGGGGTTCGCCATCAGCGGGGCGGATTCACGCACCGCGGTCAATGATGCCAACGGCGGCAAGAGCCAACTGGTGTCGATCATTGCGGCGGCGGTGATTGCCTTCGTGCTGTTGTTCCTGATGGCGCCGCTACAGTTTATTCCGGTCGCGGGGTTGGGCGTGGTGTTGATGTACGCCGCCTGGTCGCTGCTGGATATTCGTGGCATCTGGATCATGCGGCGACGCAATGCCCAGGCCTTCCGGCTGGCGATGTTTACCTTCCTTAGCGTATTGCTGGTCGGGGTGATCAGCGGCATTGGCCTGGCGGTTTTACTGGGCCTGATGCAGTTTCTGCGCACGGTGTTCCGCCCGACTGAGCAGCTGTTGGGCGTCAACGAAGAAGGGATGATCCACTCGATGGGCAACAATAACGGCATTAAAGCGGTACCCGGTGTGATGATGTATCGCTTCAACTCGCCGCTGACCTATTTCAACGTGGCGTATTTCAAACGTCGGATCCTGAACCTGGTGGACAGCACACCGTTCCAGCCGCGTTGGGTGGTGGTGGACGCCGTTGCCAGCTTTACCCATGCCGATATCAGCGTACTGGCTGCCATCGACGAATTGAAACGTGATTTGTTACAGCGTAACGTGAAGCTGGTGCTGGCAGGGCGCCGAACCGAGCTGACGCGCTGGTTCCGTATTAATCGGATGGGGCGCGACCGGGAATTGATCCTGGTACCGGATTTGTACCTGGCGCTAAAGTTGATCCAAAGTAAGGAACAGGCGGAACCGACGGTGGCTCAATAAACAAAAAGGCACGCCGAAGCGTGCCTTTTGGATTTCTACCGCAAGATTAGCTGCGCAGCAGCATATACAGACGGAACAGGTAAATCAGCAACAGGGCCGAAACCAGGTTGCTCAGGGCGGTCAGCACCACGCTGGCGACGTTCGGGGTCAACACCGAAAGGTGGCTCACCATAAACAGCACCAGCAGCTTGGCTGCCAGCCACAACATCATCGCCGGAACAATCACCCGCGCATTGGCGAACGCCAACTTGCAGCTCAGCTTAATCGAGGCGAAAACGCCTTTCTTGTCGGTAGCCGTAATCACCGGCGCCAGCGAGAAGGCGATCGCCATGATCACGCCCGGCACCACAAACAGCGTCAGGCCCAGCTGGATCAACAGCGTGCAGATAAACAGCAGCAGCAGCAAACGCGGCAGTTCCGGCGCGGAAGCACCGATAGCGCGCAGTGCGCTGATACGCTGCCCCTGAGAAACCAGACGAATCAATGTCAGCATCCCGCCAACCAGCAACACGTTGCCCACTAAGGCGGAAAAAGTGGCGGCGGCTGAAACCTTCAATAACACCATCTGTTGCTCAGGCGTCATTTGTTGAATGATTTCCTGGATCCCCATACCGGCGGATGCAGCAAAGTCACCTTCCGTTGCGCTCAGGATCTTCAACTGCTCGACGTCAGGGCTGAAAGCCTGATTGAGCAGCACAGAAATGAACGCGGTCAACAGCGCCAGCATCAGAATACTGGTCAGTTGGTTACGGAAAAAATTAAAACTGTCACGGTACAACGTGTTGGCCGTGATAGGCATGCAGACTCCTTGGCATCGAGAAACAGAGATAAATCAAAATCAGTGGGCGATTGTACCCTGTTCCAGGCCGCTGTGGCACCCCGCGAAGTGCACTGTGACGATTTCTTCTGCAATCAGCCTCATCGACATTCCCCGTCGTCTTTCAAGCCGCGCCCGGGCAACTGAACATGTAGATAATTTGCAACAAAAGGCGTTTTTTGATTCAGATCAATCCTTGATTTATTAGCCTCTTAGGTAACCTTGTTTTTAGTAGGAATTAAAACTTTTACACATAAGATGTGATCTCGATGGGATCATAAATACCCGTAAGTAGGTATATTCCCCCTGGATGATAACCACACAAATGGAATGGATAATGAAAAAGACAACTCTGGTGGTATTGGCGGCGATGATGGCCCCTATGTTGGCAAGTGCGCATCAGGCAGGCGATTTTCTGTTCCGCGCAGGCGCTGCTACTGTGCGGCCAAATGCCGGATCGGACGACGTGCTGGGGCAAGGCTCATTCAGTGCCGACAATAATACCCAGCTTGGTCTGACCTTTGGCTATATGGTAACGGACAATATTGGCGTCGAACTGCTGGCCGCAACGCCGTTTCGCCACAAGGTAGGGCTGAATGGTGGCGCAGTGAACGGCAACATCGCGACGGTACACGATTTGCCCCCGACCCTGATGGCGCAATACTATTTTGGCGACAAACAGGACAAACTGCGTCCGTACCTGGGGCTGGGCGTTAACTACACCACCTTCTTCGATGAGAAATTCAACGACAACGGTAAAAGTGCCGGGCTGAGCAACCTGAGTTTGAAAGACTCCTGGGGCGTAGCCGCGCAGGCGGGTCTGGATTACAACCTGGATGAACACTGGATGCTGAACATGTCAGTGTGGTGGATGAACATCGAAACCAAAGCTCGCTTTGACGATGCGGACGGTAACCATCACAGCATTGATACGCGTTTGGATCCGTGGGTGTTTATGTTCGGGGCAGGGTATCGCTTCTGACAGGGGTGAAACAGGGAGGCGCATGCAGCGCCTCCGTTTTACTTTTACTACTTGATGTTCATGACGTTCTCAACGGATTTCACACCCGCTACGCCACGAGTCACCTGTACCGCACGGTTGGCATCGGCGCTTGAGCTGACAAAGCCGCTCAGTTGCACACGACCTTTAAAGGTCTCGACGCTGATTTCGGTAGATTTGATGGTTTTATCCGCCAACAGCGCTGACTTCACCTTGGTCGTCACTACCGTATCGTCAATATAACCGCCAGTCCCTTCAGATTTCGCTGTTGGCGCGCAGGCACTCACTGCGAATGCCACAACGGCTGCCATGCATAAGACCGAAAGGGTTTTAAATAGCTTCATAAATTACTCTCCATGCAATGTTATTGTTGAAACTACATTTGGGTATTCACCTGAAAACATAGCGCATTCCCCCAAATAAAGAAATGCCCAACGCGCAAGGTTAATTGTGAGACAAGAATTGGGTTTGTTCAAATCCAGGCTGTAAAAAAAATAGCACAACTTTGAAGAGAAACAATATGTTAACAACGGGCACAGATCCTCTGCGCCCGTTGCTGGCCAATTATGCCCGGGTTGCGGCTTTCATTTCACTAACGAAGGTCGCCAGTCGCGCCAGCATTTCGGCCGGTTGCGTATGGTTTTGCTCGATAATCTTGACGATCGCCGAGCCGGATATCGCCCCGGCAGCCCCGGCCTGCAGCGCATCACGCACCTGGGCCGGCTCAGAGATACCAAAGCCTTGCAGCGGTGGCGCAGCATGGTATTCACGCAGTTTGTTCACCAGATGATGCAGTGGCAACTGGGCGCGGCTTTCGGTTCCGGTTACGCCTGCACGTGACAGCAGGTAGGTGTAGCCCCGGCCATGTGAGGAGATTTCACGCAGCAAATCGTCGTCTGCATTGGGCGGGCAGATAAAGATCGGCGCGATACCATGGCGGATAGCGGCGGCACGGAAAGGCGCGGACTCTTCATACGGCACGTCGGCGATCAGCACCGAGTCTACGCCCACTTCGGCGCAGCGTTGATAAAACGCATCGATGCCTTTATGGAACACCAGGTTAGCGTACATCAGCAGGCCGATCGGCATGCTGGGGTGTTTCTGGCGGATAGCGGCCAGCATTTCGAAGCACTGAGTCGGCGTGACGCCAGAGGCGAAAGCGCGCAGCGCCGCACTTTGGATGGTCGGGCCGTCAGCCAGCGGATCGGAGAACGGAATGCCCAACTCCAGCGCGTCAGCACCGGCTTCAACCAGGGTATCGATGATTTGCAATGACAATGCCGGGTTAGGATCGCCGAGGGTCACGAACGGGACGAAGGCGCCTTCCTTGTTGCTTGCCAGGCGGTCGAACAGTTGCTGGTAACGTTCCATCAGATTTCTCCCCGAGCTTTCAGAATGTCGTGAACGGTAAATATGTCTTTGTCGCCGCGGCCGGACAGGTTAACCACCAGGATCTGTTCCTTTTGCGGTGTTTCACGGATCATTTTCAGCGCATGCGCCAGGGCGTGGGAAGACTCTAGCGCCGGGATAATCCCTTCGCTACGCGACAGCGCTTTGAATGCGTCCAGCGCTTCGTCATCGGTAATCGACACATATTCGGCGCGACCGATGCTGTTCAGATAGGCGTGCTGCGGCCCGACGGAAGGGAAGTCCAGCCCGGCGGAAATAGAGTAGGACTCTTCAATCTGGCCTTCGGAAGTCTGCATCATCGGCGCTTTCATGCCGAAATAGATGCCAACGTGACCGTGTTTCAACGGCGCGCCGTGCTGGCCGGTTTCGATACCCAGACCGGCAGGCTCAACGCCGATCAGCCCTACGCTGGTATCATCGATAAAGTCAGCAAACATGCCGATGGCGTTGGAGCCGCCACCCACACAGGCCAGTACCGCATCCGGCAGGCGGCCTTCGCGTTCCAGCATCTGCGCTTTGGTTTCTTCACCGATCATGCGTTGGAATTCACGCACGATAGTAGGGTACGGGTGTGGGCCGGCAGCGGTACCCAACATATAGTGGGCGGTTTCGTAGCTGCCGGACCAGTCACGCAGCGCTTCGTTACAGGCGTCTTTCAGCGTAGAAGAACCGCTATGTACCGGGATCACTTCCGCACCCATCAGGCGCATGCGGAATACGTTAGGCGACTGGCGTTCAATATCTTTGGCACCCATATAGATGCGGCATTTCAGACCGAGCAAGGCACAGGCTAGGGCCGAGGCAACGCCATGCTGACCGGCACCGGTTTCGGCGATGATTTCGGTTTTACCCATGCGTTTGGCCAACAATGCCTGACCCAACACCTGGTTGGTTTTATGCGCGCCGCCGTGCAGCAAGTCTTCACGCTTCAGGTACAGCTTGGTTTTGGTACCGGCCGTGAGGTTTCTGCACAGCGTCAGCGCCGTTGGGCGACCGGCGTAGTTTTTCAGCAGGTCAATAAATTCAGCCTGAAACTCTGGGTCGCGCTGAGCGCTGACAAAGGCTTCTTCCAGTTGTTTTAGGGCCGGCATCAGAATCTGCGGCACATATTGGCCACCAAATTCGCCGAAGTAGGGGTTAAGCAGCGTCATTATAGTTCCCGTTATTATCCGTTAATGATCTTCAGTAAGCGCGCAGGGTCTGGAACACCGCCGCGAGGCGGGCAGGATCCTTAATGCCGGGCTGGCTCTCAACGCCGGAGTTAAAGTCCAGACCGGCACAGCCAAGTTTGGCCGCGTCAACACAGTTATCCGCGCCCAGGCCACCGGCCAGCATCACGTTCTCCAGGTTTTCGCCGTGCAGTACCGACCAGTCGAAACGCTGCCCGGTACCACCCGCGCCGTTATCCAGTAGATAACGGTCAACGTGCAGCAAATCGCGCTTTGGCAAATGGTCTTTTACGCTCAGCGCTTTCCAAATTTGGCAGTCGGCCGGCAGTTTGGCACGCAAGGCGGTGATATAGGCTTGATCTTCAGCGCCGTGCAGTTGCACCGCTTTCAGGCCCAGGCGCTCGACGGTCTGTACTACCGTCTCTACCTGCGCGTCACAGAACACGCCGACGTATTTTAGCGGTGCACCGGCAATCACTTCGCGGGCACGATTGATATCAACATAGCGCGGCGAGCGCCCGACAAAAATCAAACCCCCGTAGACGGCACCGGCCTGATAAGCCGCGGCAGCATCCTGTGGACGGGTCAGCCCGCAGACTTTATTGTCGCCCAGTATCACCCGGCGAACGGCTGCGCGCAGGTCAGTTTCCGACATTAATGCGCTGCCAATCAGGAAACCGTTGGCAAAGTGGCTCAATTCGCGGATCTGGCCGTAATTGTTGATGCCGGACTCGCTGATCACCGTCACGCCGTGTGGCACGCGTGGCGCCAACTGACGGGTGCGATCCAGATCGATACTCAGGTCGCGCAGGTCACGGTTATTGATGCCCACCACGCGCGCTTCCAGAGCAATGGCCCGTTGCAGCTCTTCTTCGCTGATCACTTCGGTCAGTACACCCATGTTCAGGCTATGGGCCACTGCGGCTAACTTGCGGTATTGCTCGTCGTCAACCACCGACAGCATCAGCAGGATGGCATCGGCCTGATAGAAACGCGCCAGATAGATCTGATACGGGTCGATAATGAAATCTTTGCACAGCACCGGCTGTGTCACCGTTTTGCTGACCAGCGGCAGAAAATCGAAGCTGCCCTGGAAGTATTTTTCGTCTGTCAGCACCGAAATTGCCGAGGCAAAATCTTTGTAGACCGAAGCTATTTCTACCGGATCGAAGTTTTCGCGGATCAACCCTTTGGAAGGGGATGCCTTTTTACATTCAAGAATAAACGCCGTTCTGGCTCCCTCTAACGCGTGGTAAAAACCGCGTTCGCTTGGGACGATTTCATTTTGAAAACTGGCCAGTGGCTGTTGTTGCTGTCGTGCCGCGACCCATTGCGCTTTGTCACGAACAATCTTGTTGAGCACGGTTTCCTGCATCATTTATCCTCTTGCTGCCAGTGCGGTGACACGCTCGTAAGCCTGCCCGCTGTGAATCATGTCCAGTGCCTGCTGCGCATTTTGGCGCAGGTCTTCATGCCCGAATAACTTCAGCAGCAGCGCCACATTAGCGGCTACCGCAGCGGCGTGCGCCGGGTCACCTTTACCTTGTAACAACCTTGCCAGAATGTCACGATTTTCTTCCGGCGAGCCGCCCAGCAGGGCTTCCAGCGGATAGCTTTGCAATCCGAAGGACTGCGGCGTCAACTGATAGCTTTCAATTTCACCGTTGTTCAGCTCGGCCACGTGGGTCGTTGCATGGATCGCCACTTCGTCCATACCGCCGCCGTGCACCACGGCCGCCCGTTGATAACCCAGTACGCGCAGGGTTTCGGCAATCGGCAACACCAGTTCCGGGCTGTAAACGCCAATCAGCGCCAGCGGTGGACGTGCCGGGTTGATCAACGGGCCGAGCACGTTGAACACCGTGCGAGTTTTCAACTGCTGGCGTACCGGCATCGCATGGCGGAAACCGGTGTGGTACTGCGGGGCAAACAGGAAGCATACGCCCAGTTCGTCCAGTGCCTTACGTGCTTCTTCTGCCGGCAAATCCAGGCGAATGCCAAATGCTGCCAGCAGATCCGATGAACCCGACCGGCTGGAAACGCTACGGTTGCCGTGTTTGGCCACTTTGGCGCCACACGCCGCCGCCACAAAGGCGCTGGCGGTGGAGATATTAATACTGTTGGTGCCGTCACCCCCGGTGCCGACGATATCGGCAAAAGGGTAATCCGGGCGCGGGAACGGCAGGGCATCGGCCAGCAGCGCTTTGGCTGCACCGGCGATCTCTTCCGGGTGTTCGCCGCGGATCTTCATGCTGATCAGTGCGGCGGCCAGTTGGCTTGGCTCCAGTTCACCGCGCACGATGGCGCTGAATAACTGCTGGCTTTCCTGCTGGTTCATCGACTCTGAACGGTACAGTTTTTCAAGAATAGTTTGCATCGTCGTTTCCCCTCGTTATTTCGCCAGCGCCCAGGCCAGAGTCTGCTCAAGCAAACGCGCGCCATGGGTGGTCAGGATCGATTCCGGATGGAACTGGAAACCGCATACGCGATGCTGGTCATTACGCACTGCCATCACCATCTCGTTAAAATGGGCGTTAACGGTGAGTTCGGTCGGGATATTGCTGCCAACCAGTGAGTGGTAGCGTGCTACCGGCAGCGGGTTCGCCATACCGGCAAACATGCCTTCGCCGTCATGACTGATGGCCGAGGCCTTGCCGTGCAAGATCTCACCGGCCTGGCCGACGTGGCCACCGTAGGCTTCGACAATCGCCTGATGTCCCAGGCAGATGCCGATAATCGGTAACTGGCCGCGCAGGCGCTGTAACAGCTCCGGCATGCAGCCGGCTTCGGACGGGGTACCCGGACCCGGTGACAGCATCAGCACCGGTTGTTCCATCTGCTGCAGGCGTTCGATAATCACGTCGGCAGAAATCTGGTTACGGTAAATCACTACCTGATGGCCGCTGGCGCGCAGCTGATCGACCAGGTTGTAGGTAAAGGAATCGACGTTATCGAGCAGTAAGATATCGGCCATCAGAACACCTCCTTGGCCTGGTGCGCGCTGGCAATGGCACGCAGCACGGCACGTGCCTTATTACGGGTCTCATCGGCTTCCGCCTGAGGAACAGAATCCAGCACCACACCGGCACCGGCTTGCACGGTAGCAATGCCGTCTTCAACATACGCGGAGCGGATGACAATACAGGTATCCAAATCGCCGGTGGCGGTGAAATAACCGACTGCACCGCCGTAGCTGCCGCGGCGGGTGCCTTCAGAGGCGGCGATTAACTGCATGGCACGCACTTTGGGGGCGCCGCTCAGGGTGCCCATGTTCATACAGGCCTGATAAGCGTGCAGCACGTCGAGGTCGGCGCGCAGGGTGCCGATCACCCGGGAAACCAGGTGCATCACGAACGAGTAGCGGTCCACTTTGGTCAGGTCGGCCACATAGCGGCTACCGGCCTGACAGATGCGCGCCAGATCGTTACGTGCCAGATCGACCAGCATCAGATGCTCGGCCAGTTCTTTATGATCGGTCCGCATTTCCAGCTCGATACGGCTGTCGAGATCCAGATCCAGCGAACCGTCGGCGCGACGGCCGCGAGGACGGGTACCGGCAATCGGGTAGATCTCTATCTGGCGGTTGCCGGCGTCGTATTTCAGCGCGCTTTCCGGCGAAGCACCGAACAGAGTGAACTCGTCATCCTGCATATAGAACATGTATGGGCTTGGGTTGTTGTCCTTCAGCGTCTGGTAAGCGGCCAACGGGGCCGGGCACGGCAGTGAGAAACGGCGCGACGGTACCACCTGGAAGATTTCGCCCTGACGGATGGCCTGTTGCAATTCGCTGACAACCGCACCGTATTCTTCATCGGTCTGGTTACAGTTCAGTTGCATGTTTTCCAGCTTCTGGTGCGGAATCGGCTGTGGGGTCTGTTTCAATTGCAGCTGCAACTGCTCCAGGCGCTGTTGCAAGCGCTGTTCTTCCGCCGTATCGGCCGTGAAAACGCTGGCCTGCAGACGGGCAACGCCGCGTTGATGATCCAGCACCAACAAAGTTTCCGCCAGATAGAAGCAGAAGTCCGGGCAGCGGTTTTCCTGACGCAGCGGCGGCAGGTCTTCGAACCCGGCGACCAGATCGTAGGCAAACAGTCCGCCGAGCATCACCGCTTCACGTTCGTCAGCCGGGGAGTCAACCAGTGTCAGCAGGGTGCGCAGTGCATCAAACACCGACAGCGAACGCAGGCGGGCATCTTCATCCTGAATCGCATCAATCACCGGAAAGGTCAGTTCACGTCCATTAGGACGCACCTGGTTCTGGACTTCTGCCGGCAGGGCCTCATCCAGTAGCGGCAGCATCGCCGCGCCGTTGGCGGTCAGCGCATGCAGCGTCACGGTGCGGCCCAGTGCGGTGATGCGCAGAGCGCTGTCAATGACCAACAGGCTCTGCAGGTTTTGCTTGCTGTTGATTTCAGCTGATTCCAACAGCAGGGTGGCCGGACGAGCGCCGCACAGCTGGTGGAAAATGGTGGTCGGATCGCCCCGGTAACTGGCCTCCGCCTTCAGTAATTTAAGTTGTGGTTTGATGTTCATCATTGGTGGTTCCAGTTAAAATTTGTCCATAAAAAAGCCCGCGTTACCAGCGGGCTTAGGGAATCTGCAGTGTCAGATGACAGGTATGCGTGATTACTCCGCCCGAAAAAGGGAGTGACGCCACCAACGAAGAAGAGAAGTTTGCTTATTCATTTCTATGCTCTCTTGTTTATCATCCAACCAGGGAACTGCCCTGAACTTGTGTACTAGTTAACTGGTTCGCAGGAATAAAGTCAACCCTCTTTTCGCACAATGTTTTAGCGCCAGGCGTGAATTATTTTCATCAAGGGGAAGGGGACGTGACCCAGAATAGATTTCCGTCCGGCGGGCGATCGCGGGTATGATAGAAACCCAAGCCATTGCCGGATATTCCTTTTGACAGACAGCAACCCCCAGCCCTCCGCCTTTACTCTCTACGACTTACACAGCCACACCACCGCCTCTGACGGTTATTTGACGCCGGCGCAGTTGGTGCAGCGAGCGGTTGAAATGCGGGTAGGCGTTTTGGCGATTACCGATCATGACACCACCTCCGGCCTGGCCGCAGCGGCCGCCAGCATTGCTGAATTGTCGCTGCCGTTGCAATTGGTTAATGGCGTAGAGATCTCCACGCTGTGGGAAAATCACGAGATTCATATCGTGGGTCTCGGGATAGAGACCGAGCACCCGGCGATGGTGCAACTGTTGGCCGAACAGACCGAACGCCGTAACCTGCGCGCGCAGGAAATAGGCGTTCGGCTGGCTAAAGCGCGTATCGACGGTGCTTTTGAAGGTGCGCAAAAGCTGGCGGACGGTGGTGCGGTGACCCGTGGCCACTTTGCCCGTTATCTGGTGCAGATCGGCATGGCCGATAATATGGCTCAGGTGTTCAAGAAATACCTGGCCAAAGGCAAAACCGGTTACGTTCCGCCCCAGTGGTGTACAATAGAACAAGCCATTGATGTGATTCATCAATCTGGTGGCCAGGCGGTGATAGCTCACCCAGGTCGTTATGACCTGACGGCCAAATGGCTGAAGCGGTTGTTGGCGCACTTTGCGGAACATGGCGGTGATGCCATGGAGGTTGCGCAGTGTCAGCAGGCGCCGCATGAGCGTTCGCAACTGGCAAAGTATGCGCAGGAATATCAATTACTGGCGTCGCAGGGTTCTGATTTCCATCAACCCTGTTCGTGGATCGAACTGGGTCGCAAACTGTGGTTACCCGGCGGTGTTGAACCCGTGTGGCGTGACTGGCCGCAGCCACAACTGGCCAAGGTCGATTGATTTAACGTGGGCGACGCCGCCCGCGTGCATCATTTTTAGGAGCAAGTCATGAGTCAGCTTTTTTATATTCATCCAGACAATCCGCAACCGCGACTGATCAACCAGGCGGTGGATGTGCTGCGTAAGGGCGGGGTGATCGTCTATCCCACCGATTCCGGTTACGCGCTGGGTTGCAAGCTGGAAGAGAAGTCGGCAATGGAACGTATCTGCCGCATCCGTCAATTGGACGGCAATCATAACTTCACGCTGATGTGTCGCGACCTGTCCGAGCTGTCGACTTACGCTTATGTCGACAATACCGCGTTCCGACTGATCAAGAACAACACACCCGGCAACTACACTTTCATTCTGAAAGCGACCAAGGAAGTGCCGCGTCGTTTGATGAATGACAAACGTAAAACCATAGGTTTGCGCGTGCCGTCGAACCCGATTGCGTTGGCGTTGCTGGAAGTCTTAAACGAGCCGATGATGTCGACCACGTTGATGCTGCCGGGCAATGATTTTGCCGAATCCGATCCGGAAGAGATCAGTGATCATCTGGGTAAGCAGGTGGATCTGGTGATCCACGGCGGTTTCCTGGGCCAGCAGCCAACCACAGTTATCGATCTGACCGAATCCGCGCCGGAAGTGGTGCGCGAGGGCGCGGGCGACCCAGCGCCTTTCCGCTAAGTTATTGCCGGAATTTTTGCTCATTTTCTGAAAAGTGGCTGAAACGACGTCATTTATCGTTAAAGCCGCTATTCTACAATCATCAAAAATTGATAATCAGGCAGGATGCGTAGCGATGATTAAGTGTGTTTCTCTTTTAGCGGCCATATTGTTTTCCTCTGCGGCCAGCGCGGGTTTTTATTCTGGCAGCGCCTTGCTGTCTGAGACCAGCGGTTATGTGAAAAATAAAGACGGGGCAGCCACCGTTGCCGAAGCGCTCGATGGCGGGTTGTTTATGGGCTATGTGGCTGGGGTATTCGATACCTTTTCGATGCAAGGCAACCGCAATATTTGCCCGGATGCCGGTATGAGCGTTGGTATGGCATCAGATGCAGTCATGCAGTATTTAAATGAACACCCGGAACAACTGCACTACTCAGCACCTTCGGTGATTATGCTGGCGTTAACCGCCGCTTACCCTTGCGAACGGCATTAAAACTGTTCGTTTAGTGCGTATTTTTTCATTAGGTGCGAAGCCGATTATTTAGCATCATTTCCAATCGATGAAATCGATAAACGCTGTCATTTTACCGCTAACGCACAACACCCCTAACCGATGGGGGAATATGACGTTCAGGAGATAAAATGACAGCGTTTCGCCATGGTACTCTTTCCCTCGATTATCAAGATTCCGGCTCAGGTCCGCTGACGCTGGTATTACTGCCCGGTTGGTGTGAGCCGAAAACCGTTTTTGCCCCTTTCACCGCTTTGGCGGAACAACAATACCGGGTGATTAGCCTCGACTGGCGCGGCCACGGCCTGTCAGCCCGCGATGCCGGGCTGTCGCTGAGCGCCGACGATTTGCTGGCGGATCTGCGCCAACTGTTACTGGCGTTGCAGGTGGAGCGATTTGTGACCCTGTCTGTCGCGCACGCCAGTTGGATTGCGGTGGCGCTGGCCGAAAGCCTGCCACAGCAGACGCAAGGCATGGTGTTTCTCGATTGGATAATGACACCACCCGAAGCGGAATTTTTCGATTCGGTACAACAAATGCAATGGCCAGAAAAATGGCTGGCGGCGCGCGATGCTTTGTTTAACTTCTGGCAAGGTGGCATTGAGCAACCGCAGGTTAAACATCATTTGACCGTTGAAATGGCACGGGAAGATTTTCGTGTCTGGCAGGCGGCCGGCGTGGCGATTGAACAAGCCTATCGGCAATACCGTTCGCCGCTTAACCGACTGCGTGAATTAAGCTCACCCCCGGCTTGTCGGCATATTTACTCTCTTGATCGTGACGCCGATTACCTGCGGCAACAACAGACATTTGCCGCTGAGCATCCGTTTTTCTCGGTTGTACGACTGGAACAGGCCCGTACTCATCTCGGTATTCTGGAACGGCCGGATGCGGTGTATCGGGAGGTCGTCAATTTCCTCGGTAATTAATCGACCGGGCAATAAAGTGGGTTTCAACCCCATTGAAAGCCTGTATAATGCGCGGTTCGATCTATGTAAACGTATTGTTACTGCTGCGGCGCCCGACGCCGCGGCAGTCATCCCCCCGACGCCTGTGAAGGCGACACTAGAGGTTGCTCAATGAGCGAGAAGTTACAGAAAGTTTTAGCGCGCGCCGGCCATGGCTCGCGTCGTGAAATCGAAACCATTATTGAAGCCGGCCGCGTCAGCGTCGACGGTAAAATCGCCAAATTGGGTGATCGCGTTGAAGTCACCGCTTCAATGAAAATCCGTTTGGATGGCCACGTTGTCTCAATTAAAGAATCCGAGGAAGAAGTTTGCCGTGTGCTGGCGTATTACAAGCCGGAAGGTGAACTCTGCACCCGTAGCGATCCTGAAGGCCGCCCGACGGTGTTTGATCGCCTGCCTAAGCTGCGTGGCTCACGCTGGGTGGCGGTAGGGCGTCTGGACGTCAATACCTCAGGCTTGCTGCTGTTCACCACCGACGGTGAATTGGCGAACCGCTTGATGCACCCGAGCCGTGAAGTTGAACGTGAATATGCGGTGCGTGTATTTGGTCAGATTGATGACGATAAAATCAAGCAACTGAGCAAGGGCGTTCAATTGGAAGACGGCCCGGCCGCTTTCCGCACCATCAGCTTCCAGGGTGGCGAAGGTATTAACCAGTGGTACAACGTAACCCTGACCGAAGGGCGTAACCGCGAGGTTCGTCGTCTTTGGGAAGCGGTTGGCGTTCAGGTTAGTCGCCTGATCCGCGTACGCTACGGCGATATCGATCTGCCGAAAGGCCTGCCGCGTGGCGGCTGGACTGAACTGGATTTGCCGGCGATTAACTATCTGCGTGAACTGGTTGAATTGAAGCCGGAAACCGTTAGCAAGATGCCGATTGAGCGCGAACGTCGCCGCGTGAAAGCCAATCAGATCCGCCGTGCCGTCAAGCGCCATACCCAGGTTGCCGGCAGCGGTCGCCGCAGCACTGCGGGCAGCAAGCCTGGCAGTAAGCCCGGCAACAAACCTAGCAAGCGCAGTTAATCATCACGCCGCAACCCTCTTCGGGCTGCGGCGTTTTCTTTCTGTTACCAGTCAATTCCCTGTTGTGCCTTGATACCCGCGTCGAACGCGTGTTTCACCGGCCGCATCTCCGTGACCGTATCCGCCAGTTCCAACAGATCGCGATGGCATCCCCGCCCGGTGATAATCACCGTTTGGTGCGCAGGGCGCTGTCGTAACGCCTCCAGCAGTTCCTCCAGCTCAAGATAGCCGTAGCTGACCATATAGGTCAGTTCGTCCAGCAGCACCAGATCCAGGCTGCTGTCGGCCAGCATGCGCTTGCCGTGTTGCCATACGGCCTGACAGGCTGCGGTATCGCTGGCTTTATCCTGGGTTTCCCAGGTAAAACCGGTAGCCATCACCTGAAATTCAACGCCATGTTGCTGCAACAGGTTTTTTTCCCCGTTCGGCCATTCACCCTTAATGAACTGTATAACGGCGGCTTTCATGCCGTGGCCGACGGCGCGGGTAACGGTGCCAAACGCCGCGGTGGTCTTGCCCTTGCCGTTACCGGTGAATACCAGCAGCAAACCCCGTGCGTCCTGAGCCGCAGCGATACGGGCATCGACCTGTTCTTTCAGGCGTTGCTGACGTTGTTGGTGGCGGTCTTCAGCCATGGTAAAGCCTCTTTTATTCGGCGGCGCCGGGTTTACGGTTTGGCTGTGCGTCGAAGCTCATGCCGGTTTTACGGCGGCTGTCGTCACCCATCAGATAGAGGTAAAGCGGCATAATATCAGCCGGAGTTTTCAGCTTGCTTTTGTCTTCATGCGGAAAAGCCGTTGCGCGCATTTGAGTGCGTGTTCCACCAGGATTGATGCAATTTACCCGAAGATTGCGACTTTTATATTCATCGGCCAACACCTGCATCATGCCTTCGGTGGCAAACTTGGACACTGCATAGGCACCCCAGTTAGCCCGCCCGCTACGGCCGACGCTGGAGCTGGTAAAGACCAGCGATCCGGCATTAGATTTCAATAGCAGCGGCAACAGCGCCTGGGTGAGCATAAAGGTCGCGTTGACATTAACCTGCATCACCTCGTTCCACATCTCCATCGACAGCTCGGCCATCGGGGCGATATCGCCGAGTAGCCCGGCATTATGCAGCACGCCGTCGAGGCGCGGGACATGAGTAGCCAATTCTTCGGCCACCTGTTGGCATTGTTCCTGAGTGGTATGCAGCAGATCCAGGGTGATGATGTAGGTTGGCGCACTGCTGAGCCTGGCGATTTCGGCTTGCACCGCCTGCAGTTTGCTTTCGGTACGGCCTAACAGCACCAGTTGTGCACCAAATTTTGCGTAAGTGAGTGCCGCTTCGCGACCGATACCATCACCGGCGCCGGTGACCAAAATAATACGTTTTTCCAGCAAATCTTGTTTAGGTTGGTAATGCACAATAATTCCTCGCGCCTTGGCGGCTGGTCTCCCGCTTGCATCGGGGAGAGGGGTGGGTTGAGAGGCCATGACAGGAGCTAAGGCTCGACCGCATGCAAGGCCCCGCAGCGAATTTGGATCATCATGTTGATGAATAATCCGTGTTATATGCCTTAAATGGATCGTATTTTCAATGATTAGGCAGCAGAATCGGCATTCTTTTGTAACAAAAACGGAACAGCAGCGGCTTGGTTAAGCCAAAATGCGCCCACATAGTAAAGAGGTAGCACAAGGAATTTTTATTTAGCCGCGACAGCCACTGCGTCGGTTGGCTAGAATGAATGAGATAGTACTAACAACCTGTTAATAAAGGCGGAATCTGTGGAGTTTATATCTGTTTACGGCCTGTTTTTGGCCAAAGTCGCGACGGTAGTGATTGCCATCGCCGCGCTGGCGTTGCTGGCGGTCAGCCTGGGGCAACGTAAGAACCGCCAGAAAGGGGAACTGCAGCTGACTGACCTCGGTGAACAATATCGCGACATGCAGCGTGATATGCGCCTGGCGCGCATGGGTGATGCGGAACAAAAGGCCTGGAACAAGCAGTTTAAAAAACAGACCAAGGCCGATGATAAACTGAAGAAACAACGCGCTAAAGCCGGTGCGGTTGAAGCCACCAAGCCTTGCCTGTACGTGCTGGATTTCAAAGGCAGCATGGATGCCCATGAGGTGACCTCACTGCGTGAAGAAATCTCGGCGGTGCTGGCGGTGGCGACGCCGCAAGACGAAGTGTTGCTGCGGTTGGAAAGCCCGGGTGGGGTGGTACACGGTTACGGTCTGGCGTCATCGCAACTGGCACGTTTACGCACCGGCGGTATTCGCCTGACGGTCGCGGTAGACAAGGTGGCGGCCAGCGGGGGCTATATGATGGCCTGCGTGGCAGATCGCATTGTTGCAGCCCCCTTTGCCATCATCGGTTCGATCGGCGTCGTGGCGCAAATCCCCAACTTCCACCGTCTGCTGAAAAAGAATGATATTGATGTAGAGCTGCACACCGCCGGCGAGTTCAAACGCACGCTGACGCTGTTTGGTGAAAATACCGAGCAGGGGCGTGAGAAATTCCGTGAAGATCTGAACGACACCCATGAGTTGTTTAAACAGTTTGTGCATCAGCAACGTCCATCGCTGGATATCGACAGCGTGGCGACCGGTGAACACTGGTTCGGCACTCAGGCGAAAGAGAAAGGGCTGATTGACGCTATTGGCACCAGTGACGATTTACTGATCGCTGAAATGGAGAATCACGAGGTGGTCGGGGTGCGCTATGCACGTCGCAAACGCATGATGGACCGTTTTACCGGCAGTGCGGCTGAAAGTGTCGATCGTCTGCTGTTACGCTGGTGGCAGCGTGGTGAAAAGCCACTGCTTTAAACCGCAGAATTAAACATCAAAGGGGCCAGGGCCCCTTTTTAATGCTTAGTCGACTAAATGATATTTATCAGAAAACACGTGGGCCAAGTGTTTAAACATATTAAATACTGCGGTAGTTTTTATTGTTGGCAATCCGTCCGGATCCAAAAAGAATTCGCCGCGGAAAACTAAAACGCTGCCTTTTTGTTCAACATCGGTGGCAACCATACCTTGCAGATAATCATCATGCTGACGAATTAGATTATTTGCTTCTTCCAGCAGGGCTTCACGGGCAATAGGTGAGGTTTCAGCGCGCATTTATTACACTCCAATGAAAAATTCTGCACATATTCTAACGCCAGTTCGCATTTATCCGCAAACAGACTAAGGTTTATTTGCCGTCTGGATGGCCAGCACTATCTGCCGATTGGCGAAATCTGCCTTTCCGTGCTAATTAGGTTGCGTGACGCTTTTTATCAGGTACAGTGTGGGATTTTGCGGCGTCGGGTGGAAGGTTTTGTTTACGCCATAAATGAGTTTCACACAGCCATACCTCTGGGGCATGGGTGAATAGCGGCCAGGATCAACAACTTGCGTTCAGGTTGAGCAGTTAAGCAGCCAATAGAAAAAAACATGTTGATCTCTTGCCAGACTGCCGCAATATAAAAAAGAGATACGAATCGCTGCGGCAAGGCGAGATAAAAGACTTCTTTTTAGAAGAAATAAAATTAGGTAAAGGTAAATATGGGTAAAGCTCTCGTAATAGTTGAGTCCCCGGCAAAAGCCAAAACTATTAATAAATATTTAGGTAATGACTACGTGGTGAAGTCCAGCGTCGGTCATATCCGTGATTTGCCGACCAGTGGCTCAGCCAGCAAAAAGAGCGCTGACTCAACCGAAGACAAAGCCAAGAAGAAAGTTAAAAAAGATCCAACGACGGCGCTGGTAAATCGTATGGGCGTCGATCCTTACCATGGCTGGAAAGCGCATTACGAAATCCTGCCGGGTAAAGAAAAAGTTGTTGCCGAGTTAAAGTCGTTAGCGGAAAACGCCGACCACATTTATCTCGCAACCGACCTTGACCGCGAAGGGGAAGCCATTGCCTGGCACCTGCGGGAAGTTATCGGTGGTGACGACAAACGCTTTAGCCGCGTGGTGTTTAACGAAATTACCAAGAACGCGATCCAAAACGCGTTCAAACAGCCCGGCGAACTGAATATCGACCGTGTCAACGCACAGCAGGCGCGTCGCTTTATGGACCGCGTGGTGGGTTACATGGTCTCGCCACTGCTATGGAAAAAAATTGCCCGTGGCTTGTCCGCTGGGCGAGTGCAATCCGTTGCGGTTCGACTGGTGGTGGAGCGTGAGCGCGACATCAAAGCCTTCGTGCCGGAAGAATACTGGGAGTTGCACGCCGATCTGTTGGCGAAGGGTGATACCGCGCTGCAGATGGAAGTGACTCATGCCCACGACAAACCCTTCAAACCGGTTAACCGTGAGCAGACTCACGCCGCACTCAACGTGCTGGAAAAAGCCCGTTATACGGTACTGGATCGCGAAGACAAGCCGACCAGCAGCAAGCCGGGCGCACCTTATATTACTTCTACGTTGCAGCAGGCGGCCAGTACCCGTCTGAGCTTTGGCGTGAAGAAAACCATGATGATGGCTCAGCGCCTGTATGAAGCCGGTCACATCACCTATATGCGTACCGACTCCACCAACCTGAGCCAGGATGCGCTCGAGATGGTGCGGGGCTACATCGGTGACAATTTCGGCGACAAGTACCTGCCGAAAGCGCCGAACCAGTACAGCAGCAAAGAAAACTCGCAGGAAGCACACGAAGCCATCCGTCCGTCGGATGTCAACGTGCTGGCCGAGCAGTTGAAAGATATGGAAGCGGATGCGCAAAAACTGTATCAGCTGATTTGGCGCCAGTTTGTGGCCTGTCAGATGACACCGGCGCAGTACGACTCCACCACGCTGTCGGTGAAGGCCGCTGATTACCAGCTGCGCGCCAAAGGCCGTACGCTGCGTTTCGATGGCTGGACCAAAGTAATGCCTGCTCTGCGTAAGGGTGATGAAGACCGCACCTTGCCGTATGTTGAAGTAGGCAGCGATCTGGAACTGCAGAAACTGATCCCAAGCCAGCACTTTACCAAACCGCCAGCGCGTTATAGCGAAGCGTCATTGGTAAAAGAGTTGGAAAAACGGGGTATTGGGCGTCCTTCAACCTACGCTTCGATCATTTCCACCATTCAGGATCGTGGTTATGTGCGAGTCGAAAGCCGCCGTTTCTACGCTGAGAAAATGGGTGAGATCGTTACCGACCGTTTGGAAGAAAACTTCCGCGAGCTGATGAACTATGACTTCACCGCACGTATGGAAAACGGTCTTGACCAGGTAGCCAACAACCAGGCCGAGTGGAAAGCGGTGCTGGATGAGTTCTTTGCCGAGTTCAGCGAACAGCTGGAAACTGCGGAGAAAGAGCCGGAAGAAGGCGGCATGCGCCCGAATCAGATGGTGATGACCAGTATCGATTGCCCAACCTGCGGTCGCAAGATGGGTATCCGTACTGCCAGCACCGGCGTTTTCCTGGGTTGCTCCGGCTATGCATTGCCGCCGAAGGAACGTTGTAAAACCACCATTAACCTGGTGCCGGAAACGGAAGTGCTCAACATTCTCGAAGGGGATGACGCGGAAACCAACGCGTTGCGTGCCCGCCGTCGCTGCCAGAAATGCGGCACGGCGATGGACAGCTACCTGATCGATAACCAGCGCAAGCTGCACGTGTGCGGTAACAACCCGGCGTGTGACGGCTATGAGATTGAAGAGGGTGAGTTCCGCCTGAAAGGGTACGACGGCCCTGTGGTTGAGTGCGATAAGTGTGGTTCTGAAATGCACCTGAAAATGGGGCGCTTCGGTAAGTACATGGGTTGCACCAACGAGAGCTGCAAAAATACCCGTAAGATCCTGCGTAATGGTGATGTTGCACCGCCGAAGGAAGATCCGGTTCCATTGCCGGAACTGCCATGCGAAAAGTCGGACGCTTACTTTGTTCTGCGTGACGGCGCTGCCGGTGTGTTCCTGGCGGCCAATACCTTCCCTAAATCGCGCGAAACCCGTGCGCCGTTGGTGGAAGAGTTGGCCCGCTTCAAGGACCGTCTGCCTGAAAAACTGCGCTATCTGGCGGATGCGCCGGTGGCCGATGCGGAAGGCAACAAAACGCTGGTGCGTTTCAGCCGCAAGACCAAGCAGCAGTACGTCTCCGCAGAGAAAGACGGCAAAGCCACTGGTTGGTCTGCTTTCTACATCGATGGCAAATGGGTTGAAGGCAAAAAATAAATTTGCAGCCTAAATGCAACATTAAAAACCAGCCCATGTGGCTGGTTTTTTATTGGCCAAAGAGGTCTAACGGATCTATCCTTGGCTGTTTTTTTCCTCCTGGGCCTGGGTTTCACCTTGATCGCAATGCAAAATAATCGTTACCACAGTGTGACGTGGATCTATACTTGAAGCTGTAGCGTGATATAGTGGTTATATAAAAAGTTTTTTTATGATTAAAGCTTATTAACAACGGCGGTTTCTTCAGCGTCTGGGTGAAACACGGTGTTTATGGCTTGTTACTTTTCAGCATACCGGGGCGACACCGATATACCTGGCTGCGGCTCAACGCAGTGTTTAACCTAGGATGGTATAAGATATGAAATTGCAGCAGCTTCGTTACATCGTGGAAGTGGTTAACCACAACCTGAATGTCTCCTCGACGGCAGAAGGGCTTTACACTTCACAACCCGGTATCAGCAAGCAGGTGCGGATGCTGGAAGATGAACTGGGCATCCAGATTTTCGCCCGTAGCGGTAAGCACCTGACTCAGGTGACTCCGGCAGGCCTTGAAATTATCCGGATCGCCCGTGAAGTCCTGTCCAAGGTAGATGCCATCAAAGCCGTCGCCGGCGAGCATACCTACCCGGACAAAGGTTCACTGTATGTGGCCACCACTCACACCCAGGCACGTTACGCGCTGCCTAACGTCATTAAAGGCTTCATTGAGCGTTATCCGCGTGTTTCGCTGCATATGCATCAGGGGTCGCCGACGCAAATCGCCGAAGCCGTATCCAAAGGCACCGCAGACTTTGCCATTGCCACTGAAGCGTTGCACCTCTACGACGATTTAATCATGCTGCCGTGCTACCACTGGAATCGCGCGGTGGTAGTAAAACCCGATCATCCATTAGCCGGTAAAAGCCACATCACCATCGAAGAGTTGGCGGCTTACCCGATTGTTACCTATACCTTCGGTTTCACTGGCCGTTCCGAGTTGGATACCGCTTTTAACCGCGCCGGTCTGACGCCACGCATCGTATTCACCGCGACTGACGCCGACGTGATTAAAACTTACGTGCGACTGGGGCTTGGTGTAGGGGTGATTGCCAGCATGGCTGTGGATCCGGTTCAGGATCCCGATCTGGTGACGGTGGATGCGCGTGATATCTTCACTTATAGCACCACCAAAATCGGTTTCCGCCGCAGCACCTTCCTTCGCAGTTATATGTACGATTTCATCCAGCGCTTCGCTCCGCATCTGACGCGCGACGTGGTCGATAGCGCAGTTGCGCTGCGTTCCAACGAAGAGATTGAAGCGATGTTTAAAGACATCAAACTGCCGGAAAAGTAAGCCGTCAGGTTAATGGCTGATAGCAGGAGGGGAACCGACCCCTCCCTGTTTTATCTTTTCAGGTTTGTTCACCCCTGATATCCCCTTTGTACTCCCACAGAACGCTGCCAGTACCGGCATCTATTCGTCAGCTGTTTCTAATTGCCAGTTTCTGCTGCACGGCAAGCAGGGTGCGGCGCCTTATCCAACCGCTGGCCGGGCGAATGGCTCCCCAATAGCAGGCAAAACGCGCTTTTACCTGGGGCGTAGGGCACCAGACGAAGGTTTCCGTACTCAGTATTGCCCATCCGGCATTGTCCTGTGTGACGTTGAAGCGCAACACCAGTTTAGCCGCATCGGGATCGTTGTAATGGTCAAACTCTTCTGCATTGGCCAGATTTGCCACCCCCATGGTTGGGCGCCAGAAACGACCGGCCAATCCAAGAGAAATTTCATTAGTGTTCTGATGCAGCAGGGTAAAAGTGTCGAAACCAAATGCAGCGGCCGGCGTAGTATTTTTGGTGTTGGTGAACCATTGGCGCAGCTTCGTGGGTAACTGACGCAGCATCAGTAACCGACTGATGATAGGGTCCTCGGCCATATCCAGCGCAAGCACCGCCTGAATAATGGCTTCAGGTGTGGCATTAATGGGGGCTGACTGATGTTTTTCATGAAAGCTGAAGGCGGGAATATAGGGCGGCGCGCCTTGCCAGCGCTGACACTCACGTTCACTGACGAATCCCAAAAATGCCACTGCTCGCTCCTGAGTTAAAATATTATTCCGTCATCATCAACAAATATCTGCCGATAGTAGCTTAAATTGTCCAAACATCGGCACTATCGATATAGTAGCTCCATATGCCTGCCATAGATGAATTAATCTCAATCTGGAAATGTGTTGCCCAAGCTGGTTTGGCTGACTTGATGTTCTGTATTGTCGCCCCGACTCAATAAGTTGCGTTCGCCAGACTGATAATGCGGCTTACATCGATACATCTCCATACTCCCCCGGACATATAGGCCGCCCTACGGATAGTGAAGGCGGCCTGCATATCAAACTTCTTTACCCAGAGCGGCTAATTCCGCCACTTTCAATCCTGAGCCGTTAGCACCACTGAATGTACACATCCATCCTGGTGACTGGTTTGCTAACGCCTCTCGTTTTAGAATCATAGTGCCCCTCTGAATGATGCCGCTGACTTCGGCATAGCTGTTATCAACATAAATAATGGCCGGAGACGTTTTGCCGATGCTGATGTTATTGCCAGTGGCCGCAATGGATTCTTGCCCGATCACCACGTTATGCACTGCGCTGCAGTTGGCGCCTGGTAGCGTTAGATCGCCAAAAATATGGCACCCGGCAACGCTGACTCGCTGCGCTGTCGCTCCTGCGATCAAGCTACCGGTAATCTGACTATTGCTAATCTTAAGCCCGCCGGCAGACCCCAATGGCGCGCCAGCCGCAGCTGCGACCGTGACATCACCATTAATCCTGCTATTGGTGACCAAAGTTGAACCCGACATTACCACCGTTCTCAGGTAATTCAGTACGCTGTTGCTGATCTGATAATCCCCCTGAATATTACCTGATATATACAGGCCACTGCAGATGGTGTTATCGAGTTTGATACGGCCATTACCCATGGTGGTGGTATCGTAAGGGTAAATATCGCCTGAAAGTCGGTTACAGCCGTTGATCACCATTTGGGCGTATGGGCCATATGAAATCGCCCGCGTGAAATTGCTAATGCCGCATTCGGTTAACCACACTTCCCCCCCGACCTTGATAAAAGTCCCTAGGGGCCAATGACCTTCGGCCAGACTGCCACCAGGGCGTTCAGCATGGATCCGCGTAAAGTGCATTTGAATGCCGCCACGAACCTCAACGAATGGCGTAACATTGTTCAGTTCGAAAGAACCGTCAAAAAAGCGATTAAAATTGCTTTGGTCGCCAGGGCGGGTGCTCATGATCAGTAGCGGTGGGTAGGCGGTCGCATCCGGGTTAGCGATATCTTCAAGGTTGGTGTAGCTATAACCGTCTTTCAATCGACCAGAGGCAAAGACGGAAACGCGATTGAAGTTGTTATCGAAGGCATTGTCGAGATACAACGCTGAACCTCGGAAGTTTTGTATAGCGACATCCTCCCAAAGGGTGGCAGTGGTGCGGCAATAAACGCCGTGGCAATATGCCCGGCCTTTTTCGTCTTGGGTGGGGTCAACAATACTGGTGCCAATCCCTTGCACCATCAGGCTGCGTAGAGTGAGTTGCTGGAATCCGAAGTTTTCGCCCCAACAATGAATTGCGCCATAGTTGCCGTAGCCGGCGCTTCGCGGAATATTAAAATCGAGTACGGTACCCGAAGCGCCATGTCCGCCTTGTCCTTCCAAAAACCAGTCTTTGCTGTAATCCAGCACTATCGGTTTTTTAAAGTTTAATGTTCCACGTGGGAACACAATTTTGGCTACGTTCCCACTCATAGTCGAAGCATGGCTGAGTAATGCATCCATTGCATTGTCCCAGTTATTATTGGTGGTCTTAAACCAGGCAAGTTGCAGCGTATTGCCGTCTCTAATCAGGCGCCAACGTTTGCCAGCAGTGGTGACAACTACTAATGTGCCGTCATCAGGTGTGTTGTCATCTGCTTTGTAAACATAAAAAAGTACGCGATCGCCAGTGCCGCGTAAAAGAATTACCTGCCCCTCTGATTCTGGTTCTGTAACCCTTAATGCCTCCACGTTGGCAAGGGTGTTGATCTTGGTATCGGCCATATTTTTCTTCCCAGGTTGTGAGATATCGATATGCAAGACAGGGCATCCCCATGGTTTGCACCGGTTGCATGACTTTGCCTGGAAATAGTATCTCCGGAGGAACGGCGTTACATTTTGTACACGTCCTGTCAGGACTCACTAAACACTCCCGGTTAACTTGTTGAGCTAACAGCAGTTCTTTAAGTCGATTACTTCTGCCTATCGTTATGATCAAAACGTGTTGTTATCAAAACGTTACATCATCTTTGTGTTATCTTTAAGTAAGACCTCAGTGATTACCCTGTTTTATGCATAATAAGAAATGGAGGAGCTATGTCGTCCGATCTTCGTGAAACGAGTATGGATAAGCTGGTTGCACTGAATAACGAGTATCGTTATTACAGTCTGCCACTGGCCGCGAGACAGCTGGGTGATATCGACCGGTTGCCAAAATCAATGAAAGTGCTGTTGGAAAACCTGTTACGCCATGTGGATGGCGACACCGTGCAGGTTGACGACCTTAAAGCTATCGTCGGCTGGTTACAGACCGGTCATGCCGACCGCGAGATTGCCTACCGACCGGCTCGCGTACTGATGCAGGACTTTACCGGCGTGCCCGCGGTGGTGGATTTGGCCGCTATGCGTGAAGCGGTGCAGCGATTGGGCGGCAATGTTGACCAGGTCAATCCGTTGTCACCGGTCGATCTGGTGATTGACCACTCGGTCACCGTTGATGAGTTCGGCGATGACGAAGCGTTTGAAGAAAACGTGCGTATCGAAATGGAGCGCAACCACGAGCGCTATACCTTCCTGCGTTGGGGGCAGAAAGCCTTCAACCGCTTCCGCGTAGTGCCGCCGGGTACCGGTATCTGTCACCAGGTTAACCTGGAATATCTTGGCCAAACGGTGTGGCACACCGACGAAAGCGGTCAGCGTATTGCCTACCCGGACACGCTGGTGGGCACCGACTCCCATACCACCATGATCAACGGTCTGGGCATTCTTGGTTGGGGTGTGGGCGGTATTGAAGCCGAAGCGGCGATGCTTGGCCAGCCGGTATCGATGCTGATCCCGGACGTGGTGGGCTTTAAACTCACCGGTAAGCTCAGCGAGGGCATTACCGCTACCGACCTGGTGTTGACCGTCACCCAGATGCTGCGTAAACACGGCGTGGTGGGCAAGTTTGTTGAGTTCTACGGTGACGGCCTGGCGGATCTACCGCTGGCTGACCGAGCGACCATTGCCAACATGTCACCGGAGTTTGGTGCGACCTGTGGCTTCTTCCCGGTGGACGAAGTGACGCTGGGGTATATGAAGCTGAGTGGCCGCAGCGATGAGCAAATCGCGCTGGTGGAAGCCTATGCCAAAGTGCAGGGCATGTGGCGCAATCCTGGCGACGAACCGGTGTTCACCAGTACCCTGGCTCTGGATATGTCGACGGTGGTAGCCAGCCTGGCTGGGCCGAAGCGCCCGCAGGATCGCGTGGCGTTGCCAGATGTGCCCAAGGCTTTCAATGCCGCTACCGAGCTGGAGATCGGCAACCAGCAACGCAAATCCGAATTCAAGCCCTTCACCCTTAATGGGCAGCAGCACGACCTGCATAACGGCGCGGTGGTGATCGCCGCCATTACCTCCTGTACCAACACTTCCAACCCCAGCGTAATGATGGCCGCCGGCTTGCTGGCGAAGAATGCGGTGAAAAAGGGGCTGCGAACCAAACCCTGGGTGAAAACCTCATTGGCGCCGGGATCCAAAGTGGTGACCGACTATTTCGACAGCGCCAAGTTGACGTCCTACCTGGAAGAACTTGGGTTTAACCTGGTGGGTTACGGCTGTACTACCTGTATTGGTAACTCCGGGCCGTTACCTGAGCCTATTGAGCAGGCGATTAAAGAGGGCGATCTGACCGTTGGTGCGGTGTTGTCAGGTAACCGTAACTTCGAAGGCCGTATTCATCCGCTGGTGAAGACCAACTGGCTGGCCTCGCCACCCTTGGTGGTTGCCTATGCACTGGCCGGTAGTATGAAGATTGATCTGACCAACGAGCCGCTGGGTGAAGGCCGTGACGGCCAGCCGGTTTATCTGAAGGATATCTGGCCGAGCAGCCAGGACATTGCCCTGGCAGTCGAGGAAGTGCGTACCGAGATGTTCCATAAGGAATACGGTGCGGTATTTGACGGTGACGCCAACTGGCAGTCGATTCAGGTTGCCGGTTCGGCGACCTATCCATGGCAGGCGGACTCCACCTATATTCGTCATCCGCCGTTCTTCAGCAGCATGAAAGCGCAGCCGGATCCGGTGCAGGACATCAGGGACGCCCGCATTCTGGCGATCCTGGCCGACTCGGTGACTACCGACCATATCTCACCGGCAGGGAACATCAAACGCGACAGCCCGGCAGGCCGCTATCTGAGCGATCACGGCGTTGCGGCGCTGGATTTCAACTCTTACGGCTCGCGCCGTGGTAACCATGAAGTCATGATGCGTGGCACATTTGCCAACATCCGCATCCGTAACGAAATGGTACCGGGGGTTGAAGGGGGTTATACCCGCCATATCCCGTCACAGAATCAGTTATCAATCTACGATGCTGCGATGCAGTATCAGCAGGAGCAGGTACCGCTGGCGGTGATCGCCGGTAAAGAATACGGTTCCGGTTCCAGCCGTGACTGGGCTGCGAAGGGGCCACGACTGTTGGGGGTTCGCGTGGTGATTGCCGAGTCCTTTGAGCGTATTCACCGTTCCAACCTGATTGGTATGGGCATTCTGCCACTGGAGTTCCCGGCAGGTGTGACGCGCAAAACGCTGGGACTGAGTGGTGATGAGCAGATCAGCGTCAGCGGGTTACAAACGCTCAAACCAGGGCAAGTGGTGCCGGTGCTGATCGCTTATGCCGATGGGCGCAAAGAAGTGGTCAATACTCGTTGCCGTATCGATACCGGCAATGAGCTGACCTACTATGAAAATGACGGCATCCTGCACTACGTGATCAGGAAAATGCTGTAATAAAAAGGGCGCCTTTCATGGCGCCCTGATTTTTCCCGCGAGGAAATTACTCTTGGTCCAGTAAATGGCCCATTTTTGCGGCCTTGGTGGCCAGGTAACGCTCGTTCTTCGGGTTGCGACCGACGATCAGTGGCACACGCTCGGTAATGTTAATACCGGCTTCGGTCAGGATCTCGACCTTTTTCGGGTTGTTGGTCAGTAAACGCACCGCATCCACGCCCAGCAGTTTGAACATGTCCGCACACAGGGTGAAATCACGTTCATCCGCAGCAAAACCCAACTGGTGGTTGGCTTCTACCGTATCAGCGCCCTTGTCCTGCAGGGCATAAGCGCGGATCTTGTTCAGCAAACCGATATTACGACCTTCCTGGCGATGGTAGAGCAGAATACCGCGGCCTTCTTCTGCGATATGCTCCAGTGCGGCTTCCAGCTGAAAACCACAGTCGCAGCGCAGGCTGAATAAGGCATCACCGGTCAGACACTCAGAATGTACACGTGAGAGTACCGGTGTTGCGCCAGAAATATCCCCGAACACCAGTGCCAGATGATCGTGCCCGGTCGCCAGTTCTTCGAATCCTACCATCAGGAAATCGCCCCAAGGTGTTGGCAATTTGGCCTCTGCCACCCGTTTAAGCTGCATGTTGCTCTCCACAAATACTTCCGATTCAATCATGGTTGCGCATCCTACTTCCGGGTCAGTTGGCTGACCAGTATTAAATGCACAACGACGATCGGCATTTCGTTAATTATCGGCTATTTTGCCATAACTTCTTGCCCTGAGGTGCTCAGCAAATCAGCATCCGACGCTTTCAGCCAACTATTATTGCGATAGTCCGTTTATCTGTTTAATTTTTCGAGTGTTATCAATATTGCAAGATTGTTACACTGCAAATTGGCTTATGCAAAGGACGATGGGAATGTTTGAGATTGCAAAACGTACGGCAGCAGGTGCAATAGTGCTGTTGCTGATGCCGCTGGCGGTATGGATTTCCGGCTGGCAATGGCAACCGGGTGGCGACGGCAGGCTGTTGAAAGGCCTGTACTGGCTGACTGAAACTGTCACTTCGCCCTGGGGTATCCTTACCAGTATTATTCTTGGCGCCTGGTTTCTGTGGTGCCTGCGTTTTCGTATCAGACCGGCCATTGGGTTGTTGGTGTTGCTCAGCGCGTCGATTCTGATCGGACAGGGCGTGAAGTCCTTTATTAAGGATCGCGTGCAGGAGCCTCGGCCATTTGTGTTGTGGCTGGAGTCGGCCCACCAGATTGATGAAAAGCACTTTTACTCGCTCAAGCGCAAAGAGCGGGGCGCGTTGGTGAAAGAGCAACTGCAGGAGCAAACGCTGGTACCGGTATGGCTACGTGAGCACTGGCAGTTTGAGACCGGCTTTGCGTTCCCTTCAGGCCACACGATGTTTGCCGCCAGTTGGGCGCTACTGGGCGTAGGGTTGTTGTGGCCACGACGGCACTACAAGACCGTAGCGGTCTTGATGGTGTGGGCAATAGGTGTCATGGGCAGCCGTTTGCTGCTGGGCATGCACTGGCCACGGGATCTGGCAGTGGCGACCTTGATCAGCTGGCTGTTGGTGACGATAGCTTGCTGGTTGGCTCAACGCTGGTTTGGCCCTTTGACGCCACCGCCGCAAGAGCAGCAGGAAATTGCGGAAAGAACCTCGGAAGAGAAAATCAGGTGACGCTGTCACTTAATGCGGTGTCGCCATGGCACCGCATTAACCGCTTACATTTCCCGTCATTGTAATTCTTATTAATGCCCCCACATCCTTATTAATCTATTATTTTGAGAAGCTTTCTCATTAATTTGTTCGGGAGCGTCGTTTACTGTCGAATATGCCAGCAGATATGTGGTTTTATCGTGCCGCAGGGTTTCCCTGCCACGATGGGAAATGCTAACTTAAAGGTTAGGGAAGCCACGTATTGGCATATACCCGTCATCTTTCAAGTCGCAGCGTTGTTATCTGCACTAGCTCACCCCAGTTACTTACTTGAGTAAGCGCCTGGGGATGAGCGAGCTGGCCGCCTAGCTGTGCTGTACAGGGATGTACAAATGCCGCGAGCGCATGGACGCGCTAGAGCGGCCAACTTGAAAGCTATAGGGTAGAATTCATCCGATTAACTCGGCATTGCGGGAAAGAATGTGAAATATTTGCTGATTTTTTTGTTGGTTCTGGTGATTTTCGTGATTTCTGTCACGTTGGGCGCGCATAACGATCAGGTTGTGAGTTTTAACTATCTGGTTGCGCAGGGCGACTACCGCGTATCGACCCTGTTGGCGGCGTTGTTTGGCGCCGGTTTTGTTCTTGGCTGGGTCATTTGTGGCCTGTTTTATCTGCGTACCCGCATTGCGTTGGGGCGAGCCGAACGCAAAATCAAAAGGCTGGAACTGCAGCTTGAACAACCTGCTGAATCGGCAGCTCCGTCCGTTGTCAGCAAGGAATAACCTTCTATGTTAGAGCTGCTGTTTCTGTTGTTGCCCGTGGCTGCCGCGTACGGCTGGTACATGGGGCGCAGAAGTGCTCAACAGGACAAACAACAGGAAGCCAACCGTCTGTCGCGTGAGTATGTGGCCGGGGTTAACTTCCTGCTTTCCAACCAGCAGGATAAAGCGGTCGATCTGTTCCTTGATATGTTGAAAGAGGACAGCAACACCGTTGAGGCCCACCTGACGCTGGGTAACCTGTTCCGTTCGCGTGGCGAAGTAGACCGCGCAATCCGCATCCATCAGGCGCTGATGGAAAGCGCTTCCCTGACCTTCGAACAACGCCTTTTGGCCGTGCAACAGCTGGGGCGCGATTATATGGCCGCCGGCATGTACGATCGCGCCGAAGATATGTTCGGCCAGTTAATCGGCGAAGAAGATTTCCGCATTTCCGCGTTGCAGCAACTGTTGGTGATCCACCAGGCAACCAGCGATTGGCAAAAGGCCATCGACGTGGCGGAAAAACTGGTCAAGTTGGGTAAAGATAAACAACGTATCGAGATCGCCCATTTCTACTGCGAACTGGCTTTGCAGGCGATGGGCAGTGACGATCTCGATAAGGCGATGGGCTTGCTGAAAAGAGCGGCCTCGGCAGATAAACAGTGCGCCCGGGTTTCTATAATGGTAGGGCGTATTTATATGGCGCAGGGTGAATACGCCAAGGCGGTTGAATCGCTCACGCGAGTGTTGAACCAGGATAAAGAGCTGGTGAGCGAAACCTTGCCGATGCTGCATGAGTGTTACCAGCATCTGGAGCAGCAACAGGATTGGGCGGACTTCCTCAAGCGCTGTGTTGAAGAAAATACCGGTGCCACCGCTGAGCTGATGCTGGCGGAAATTATTGAGCAGAATGAAGGCCGTGACGTGGTGCAGGTGTATATCAACCGCCAGCTCCAGCGTCACCCGACGATGCGGGTATTCTATCGCCTGATGGATTATCACCTGGCAGATGCGGAAGATGGCCGTGCGAAAGAAAGCCTGTTGCTGCTGCGTGATATGGTCGGCGAACAAATACGTACCAAGCCGCGTTATCGCTGCCATAAATGCGGGTTTACCGCGCACTCGCTGTATTGGCATTGCCCGTCATGCCGGGCCTGGTCATCGGTTAAACCGATTCGTGGGCTGGATGGGCAATAAGCTGCAATAAAAAACGGGGCTAAAATAGCCCCGTTTTTTTATGATGTTAGCGATTTATTTTTTCTTGCCGGCTTTGACGCCGCCTTTCAGCAGTTGACGCAACTTCTTCAATTCTTTCTGGTTCAACGGCTGCTCGATTTCCTCTTCAATCCCCTGATTGTCAATTTCACCGTGATGCAACTCCGCCGATTTTTTAGCGGTTTTGTCCGCCTTGGCCGGTAAGTCGAAGCTATTTTCAAGACGTTGACAGACCTCTGCACTCAGAGAAAGTTGGTTATCGGCAGCAATGGCACGAATTTTTTCTTTGAGTTCCAGAGGGATTTTAATCGTTAGTGTAGATATCTCGCTCATTTTGAAGCCTTTCTGCGGGAAGATTGCCTTCAAGCTAAGCCAGTCGGGAGTGAGAGTCTAGTGTGTAATAAAAATTTAATATTTCTGTAACATTGAGCGGGGGGATAATGAACGATAAGGCGGGAGTATTGAGGTAGAGCCCGGCATGCCGGGCTCTATACCAGAGTGCTTATTTGTAGATGACGGCGGTGCCACTTAGCATGTTATTACCACCGGCAGAGATAATGCGGTAGCTGCTGGCGCCCTGGGCTTCGGCTTTGGCGGCCAGTTTGGCTTCCAGGCTGCTCAGCGTCGTGGCATGGCCTGCAGAGACGACGCCGGATGCGCTCAGGCTGGTGGCCTGCTGTAGGTCTACCGGCTCAGCTGCGAAGGTAGCGAAAGAGGTCATGGCGATAGCGGCGGCTGCTGCAAAATATTTGATGATTTTCATAAGAAACTCCAGTCTGTTTGTTTGGGTTGGAAGCCGTTCGCTTCCGATGTGTTGAATAATAAAGCATCCAGGAAGATTTAAAATCTGATAATGCTGAGCATCTTGTTCAAATTATTTGATTTATAATTTACGCATCTTTACGGCGCTTTACGCAGCCTGGGTTAATGGCAGCGGGGTTATATTGACGCTTGATGACGAACCTGGGCCTAACATTACTTAACCGCAGGGTGCGCTGCGGCTGGGATTTCTGTCGGCTGGCATGTAGAATGCGGCGGTCAGTTTGGCGGGTTGTTACCTGGTTATGTCCATTTTACAGAAGGTAGAAGAAATGAAGTCTGAAAATAACATTAATAACAATGACTTAAAATCATCTCCGATCATTGTTGCGCTTGATTACGCAGATATTGGCGCAGCATTGGCATTTGCCGATCGTATCAGTCCGCAGGACTGCCGGCTAAAAGTGGGCAAGGAAATGTTCACCCTGTTTGGACCACAATTGGTGCGCGACTTGCACGCCCGCGGTTTCGATGTATTCCTGGATTTGAAATTTCACGATATTCCCAACACCACCGCCCGTGCGGTAGCGGCGGCGGCTGAACTAGGCGTGTGGATGGTTAACGTTCACGCCAGCGGCGGTGCGCGGATGATGACCGCAGCCAAAGAGGCGTTGCTGCCTTATGGCGCGCAGGCGCCGTTGTTGATTGCCGTGACCGTGCTTACCAGCATGGAGGCGGAGGATTTGCAGGCTATCGGTATCGACCTCTCTCCGGCCGAGCAGGCGGAACGACTGGCACGTCTGACCCGCGATTGTGGACTGGACGGCGTAGTCTGTTCTGCGCATGAGGCCGAACGCCTGAAAGCGGCCTGTGGCCAGCAGTTCCAGTTGGTGACACCAGGTATCCGTCCGGAAGGCAGCGATGCCGGCGATCAGCGCCGTATTATGACGCCGGTGCAGGCGCAGGCGGCTGGTGTTGACTATATGGTGATTGGACGCCCGATCACCCAATCTGCCGATCCTGCTGCTACATTGAGCGCCATTCGCGCTTCACTGGCCTGAGGAGTTACTGATGAAGGACGATAATAGCCGTCTGGTTTACTCCACCGACAGCGGACGCATCAAGCCGGAAGAGGTTAAGCCACAGCGTGACAAGGGTGACGGCATCGTGCGCATTCAACGCCAGACCAGCGGGCGTAAGGGGAAGGGCGTTTGCCTGATCTCGGGCGTCGATCTGGATGATGCGGCACTGGAAAAACTGGCGGCTGAACTGAAGAAGAAGTGTGGCTGTGGTGGCTCGCTCAAGGATGGTGTGATTGAGATCCAGGGTGATAAGCGCGATTTGCTAAAACAGCTGCTGGAAGCCAAAGGGATGAAGGTCAAACTGGCGGGCGGTTAATCGCCTGGGGGAATTGCCATGCCGCGGTGCAATGCTGCGGCATGGCAGTGGGTGATGCTGCCGGGCGTTAACCCGTTAATGGCAATGATGCCATTGACTAAAAGTAAAACAGACCTGAAATAATCTTTATTATGGTTAATACGTCAAAGCGTAAACGCTTTTGCCAGCCTGTCGGCTAGTGATCGGACAGATTACTTGCCGACCTGATGACCAATGATGCCCCCAACGGCGGCCCCGCCGAGCGTACCCAGTGCGCTACCATCGGTCAACACCGCGCCGCCTACAGCCCCCGCACCGGCACCAATAGCGGTGTTACGGTCACGTTTGGACATGTTGGAACAAGCGCTGAGTGAAAACGCCAGCGTAAGCGCCAGAGCGGCGGTGGCGAAACGTTTATTGATAATCATCATAGTGACTTCTCCTTAGCATTGGCTTATGGGAGTGCCCTATAAGTATAGGCATGAACCCTAAATTCGGCCTGCTATTGGCTCCCAAAGCGTATCGATATAAAAAATGGCATTTTTTGTTAAAGGCAGAACAATTGAAAAGCTAAAAGCGCTCTCTCTGCCAATATCCACTATAAGCCTCTGCCTGACGATAAACAGGTAAATAGTCCTAAAGTCCATTTACCCGCTTTTGGCCGGCCATTTCCTCTGTGCTCCACAGTTCTCGGTTTCCAGCAGAAGGCTACGCGGTCTTTAGCGATTTACGCCATACCCTCTCAGGAGCCGCCTGCCGACAATATTCCCTACAGGCTTAACCGGGAAAGACACATGCTTAACGAACTCAAGCAGCAGGTATTAGAGGCCAACCTGGCCTTGCCACGCCATCATCTGGTGACTTTCACCTGGGGTAACGTCAGTGCTGTCGATCGCCGTGAGGGACTGATGGTGATCAAGCCGTCGGGGGTAGAGTATGCATTGATGACCCGTGACGATATGGTGGTGGTGGAACTGGAAAGCGGCAAAGTGGTGGAAGGGAGTAAAAAGCCGTCATCGGACAGCGATACCCATCGCGTGTTGTACCTGGAGTTTGCCGCTGCCGGGGGGATTGTTCATACTCATTCGCGGCATGCCACCATCTGGGCGCAGGCGGGGCTGGATATTCCTGCCTGGGGCACCACACACGCCGATTATTTTTATGGTGATATTCCCTGTACCCGCCAGATGCACAATGAGGAAATCAATGGCCGCTACGAGTGGGAAACCGGCCGGGTGATCGTCGAAACCTTTGCAGAACGCCAGTTGGATCCGGCGGCGATACCGGCGGTGCTGGTGCATTCGCACGGTCCCTTTACCTGGGGAAAGGATGCGGAAAACGCGGTGCACAATGCGGTGGTACTGGAGGAGATTGCCTACATGGGGATTTTTTCGAGCCAACTGACACCGGGGCTGACGAACATGCAGCAGACGCTATTGGACAAACATTACCTGCGTAAACACGGTAAAAATGCCTATTACGGTCAGTAACCCTCAGGTAGGCCGTCGTGTGACGGCCACCATTTCCCCGCCTGGAGCCTAGTCGTTTACTATATCCAACTGTATTCCCTGGCGTTTTAACTGGTGCTGATAGTCCAGCGACAGCCGGGAATCGGTGATCACCCGATGCACTTTTCCCTGCTGAGTCAGTGGGTTGGGCTGTATTTGACCAAACTTGGACGAGTCGGTCAGGACAATATTCTCTACGCCCTTGGCCAGCACGGCATTAACCACATCGGCGCGCATCATATCGCGACCGGTAAAGCCGGTGTCCGCATGGTAGCCATCAATGCCGATAAACGCCTTGCTGAAATGCACCTGCTGAATACATTGTCGCGTTAACGGCCCGACCACGGTTTCGCTTTTTTTCTGATACAGGCCGCCCAGCACGATCACCTCGCAGTCGGTCGCTTTCAGCAGGTTGGCGATATAGTGGCTGACGGTGATCAGCGTGATGCGCTTGCGTTCGGCAATGTAGCGAGCCAACAGCGCGTTGGCACTGCCGCTTTCGATAAAGATGGTTTCATCGTCGTTAACCAGCGACGCGGCATATTGCGCCAGCTTTTGCTTGAGGGTGAAGTTGGACATCATGCGTGCATCGACGTCGTCACTTTCCAGCGCCAGCGCGGAACCATGCACCCGTTTCAAATAGCTGCGTTTCTCCAGCAGGTTCAAATCCTGACGGATTGTCACCTCAGAAACACCGGTAGCGGCAGCTAAATCGCTGACGCTGATGCGCCGACGATCGTTAACCAATTGCAATATTGTCTGTTGTCTTGAATTCATATCAACCTGATGTGCGGCCACCAAGGTGCGGCCGCTAATATTTGTTGTTTAAATAGTATGTTCTGTTCGCGCAATAATATCATCCTGCGCGTCAGGGGATAATGCGGTAAAGAACGCGGAATATCCAGCAACGCGAACCACTAAATCACGATACTGGTCAGGATGTTGCTTCGCTTCCAGCAGGGTTTCCCGCGACACAATGTTGTACTGTACGTGCCAGCCCAGGTAGGTCTCAAAGAAGGTGCGCAGCATCAACATCAGCTTTTCACGGTCGACCGGGTTTTCCAGCGTGGCCGGGTTGAGTTTCTGGTTCAGCAGCACGCCACCGAGGATTGAAGCGGTAGGCAACTTGGACAGTGAATTGAACACGGCAGTCGGCCCGAGATGGTCGGTACCTGATGCCGGGCTGGCACCTTCCGCCAGCGGCGTATGCGCTTTGCGCCCATCAGGGGTTGCCAGGGTAGCTGCGCCAAAGGGGACGTTAGCCGAAATGGACGAAGTGCCTGCGTAGTAAGTGCCGCCAAT
Source organism: Serratia sp. BIGb0163 (assembly GCF_024809935.1). Taxonomy (NCBI): domain Bacteria; kingdom Pseudomonadati; phylum Pseudomonadota; class Gammaproteobacteria; order Enterobacterales; family Yersiniaceae; genus Serratia; species Serratia sp. BIGb0163. The sequence goes on along the minus strand of NZ_JANUDZ010000001.1, from coordinate 1,560,609 downwards.
CGGGCCACGACCAAAGCGGGTATTGTGGTACTGCGCGAGTTCGTCAATGTAGCTTTGATAAGCGCGTACCAGCAATTGGTCGACCTCATCCACGTCATTGCCGTATTTTGGCGCGGCGTTGAGCAACCGCTGACGTAACTGCTCGCCGCTCAGCCCGTCAAAGTCATTGGCCAGCGCTGCCGCCAACTGCTGCTGGCCGATCGCACCCTGTTCGAACACCAGTTTACGCACTGCCGCCAGGCTGTTGCCCAGGTTGGCGATACCGACCTGCAGGCCCGAAACCCAGTCGTATTTTGCACCGCCTTGCTTAATGCTTTTACCGCGTTCGATGCAGTCGTCCACCAGCGCTGAACACAGGATGTCATGAGCATTTTCTTCCAGCACGCTATCGACCACGCACTCAATTTCAATCGACTTACGGGTGTAGTAGCGGATCTGGCTGTCCCAGGCACCCAGCACCTGGTCGAAATGGCTGAAGTTGCCCCGCGACAACGCCAACTCCTGGGGCAAGAAGACCTTGCCGGAGGTGGCATCACGACCTTGCTCCAGTGCTGCCAGCAATACTCGGGCGAAGTTGATAAAACTCATGCCGGTGCAGCGATAACCCCATTTTCCGCCGACGGCGGTTTCGATGCAGCCGATCGCCGCATAATCATAGGCATCCTGAGGTTCCACGCCCAGCTTGATAAACTCCGGAATCACTATCTCATCGTTGTTGAAGGCCGGCATGCCAAACCCACAGCGGATCACCTGCACGCAGGCATCGAGAAAGTCGCTGCTCATCCCGGCATGGTAACGAACGCTGAGGTTGGGTTGGGTCGAACGCAGGCGGCCGCAGGACTCCAGAATGGTATAGGACAAAGGGTTCACCGCGTCGCGGGGTGAGCCATCGACCAGCTGTTGTCCGCCGATAGTGACGTTCTGATACAGCGGGCTGCCTGCCGAGGCTTTGGAGTGCGAGCCGGAACGGATCTTGTTGATCTCCAAAAGTTTCAGCCAGCAGCTGTGCAGCATTTCAATCGCACGCTCACGTGGCAGAGTCTGCTCCAGCTCGACATCGCGGCGATACCAGGGGTACAGATATTGGTCGAGACGGCCAAAGGACACCGAATGGCCGTTGGATTCAATTTGTAGCGTTAACTGAATGAAGTAACACAGTTGCAGCGCCTGCCAGAAGGTCTGCGGTGGGCGGTGGGCGATCAACTCGCAGTTTTCCGCGATGGCCTGCAGCTCTTCACTCCGCCAGTGGCGGCTTTCCGCCTGTGCCATGCTGCGGGCCAGTTCGGCAAAGCGCAGGATATGGGCGCTCAGTGCCTCCAGGGTCAGGTCGATAGCCTTCAGGAATTGTTCCTGCTGTAACTCTTGCCAGTCGGTGAGGTGAATGCGGCTGCGGCGCTCGTCCACCTTGTCGCGTAGTCCGTCGAGGCCTTTTTCCAACAGCAGTGGGAAATTCACCGCCAGGTGGGCATCTCCCGAAGTCATATTGCCTTCGGCCTTGATGATGCCGGTGGCCAGCAGCGCCCGTTGTTCATCGGTGAACATGCCGTAGCAGCGGTCTTGTACCGTCTGGCCACGCCACCACGGGCATATTCGGTGCAGGATGGCCTTATTCTCTTCGCTGATGGAAAAACCGGCACCCGGACGGTCGGCCAACTGGTCAATCTCGTCTTCGATCCAACTGACGGTATATTCCGGGAAGATCGGCGCGGCGCGTAATTCGCTGGCCTGGTTGCCGATAATCAGCTCATCGTTGTCGATTCTCAGGGTACGTTTGGCCAGATGATTAGCTAATGCCAGCGCCCGACGCACCGGTAAGGGTTTGTCCAGGTGTTGCTGATAGGCTTCGGTATAGTGTTGTGCGCGTTCGGTGCAAACCGGCGGTTTGACGATATGGATCAACGCGTTCTTGTGGGCCAGGGTGCGTGCGGTCAGGGTGGTCAGGTCCAGCGTGGTCATGATGTTATCCTCGCAAAATAGCGGTCAGCCCTTTGGTGTTGGCGTACTGCTCGGCATAGGCCAGCAGTTCGGGCGCATCCAGTGGGGTACGGGCAGCGTGATAGGGTTCGCCGAGCAGGTGGTATTTGTTGATGCCCAGTGTGTGGTATGGCAAAAAATGAATCTCTTTGGCGCCGGCTTCATCGGCGGCGAAATCGACAATCGCACGGACAGAGTGGCGATCGGCGTTAAACTCCGGGATCAGTGGTACGCGCACAATAGTTTGGGTACCGCGCTCGGCCAGCCGACGAAAATTGTCCATCACTCGTTTGGCGGAGCCGCCGGTCCACTGTTTGAAGCGCCGTTCATCGACGTGTTTCAGATCCGCCAGCATCAGGTCAAGCCAGGGCAGTGACGGGGCGATGTATGACCAGGGGGTATGCAGACAAGACTCCACCGCGGTATGAATACCGGCCTCACGACTGCGGCGCAGCAGTTCAGCCGCCACGGTCGGTTGCATAAAGGGTTCACCGCCGGACAGCGTCAGCCCACCGCCGGTGCGCAAATAAAAGGGTCTGTCGCGCAGAACCTCGGCCATGATATCGTCGATATTTATCGCGCTGCCGCACAGGCTGAGCGCGCCGGTTGGGCAACGGGCAGCCAATGCGGCATAATCTTCGTGGCTGAGTAAATCGCGCTGGATCACCAGGCTATCGTCTATCCGCCGGACAGCCTGCGTATTGTCTTCGATACACAGCGTGCAGCCGCCAAGACACAGGCGTGGGTCGAACAACAGGTCTGCCTTTCGCGCCCGGCTTTCCGGGTTCTGGCACCAGAGGCAACCAAGCGAGCATCCCTTTAGAAACACTACGCTGCGAATGCCTGGGCCATCATGGGTGGAATAACGCTGCAGATTGAAAATCACGAGTCACCTGTCATTCGGTTGCTTTGCTGCTTTCATTAAAGTTGTTTCGAATGAAAGTTGATTTGATTTCGATCAAATATAAACCTATTGCATGTCCTACTATGTTCAGAGTTTGAATTCGCCCACAGAAGATTCAGGAGTCCGTAATGGAGCTTTATCTCGATACCGCTGATGTGAACGCCGTGAAACGCCTGGCGCGCATCCTTCCGTTGCATGGTGTGACCACTAATCCAAGTATTGTGGCCAAAGAGGGGAAACCGATTTGGGAGGTGCTTCCGGCGCTGCGCGATGCGCTGGGAGGCACCGGTAAGCTGTTTGCTCAGGTGATGGCCAACGATGCCGAACTTATGGTGGCAGAAGCGGCGCTGCTTCATCAGCGAGTGCCAGGGCTGGTGGTGAAGGTACCGGCGACCGCGGAAGGGCTGGCAGCAATCAAGAAACTCAAAGCGATGTCGATCCCTACGCTGGGGACGGCGGTCTACGGCGCGGGTCAGGGATTGCTGGCGGCGCTGGCCGGGGCAGAGTATGTCGCCCCTTACATTAACCGTTTGGATGCGCAGGGCGGTGACGGCATTAAGATGGTGCAGGAGCTGCAGCAGTTGCTGACGCTGCATGCACCAGGCGCCAGAGTGCTGGCCGCCAGTTTTAAAACGCCGCGTCAGGCACTGGAATGTTTACTGGCAGGTTGCCAGGCCATCACCTTGCCGGTCGACGTTGCCGAACAGTTTCTTGCCGCACCTGCGGTACAGGCGGCGGTAGAGAAATTCGAACAGGATTGGCAGGGGGCCTTTGGGACTAATTTATTGAACTGAGTTGTAAACAAAGAAAAGGGCACTGACCAAGTGCCCGGTTGTTTAGAAGCAGGGGCGCTGCATGCCGCGCCCAATCGCAGGTTTACCCATTCTCACGCAGGACGATCGGTGACTCCTGAGCGGTAGGCTGGCTGGAGTTCAACGCACGGCGGATCACAAAGAAGGCGGAGACCAGCATGGTTACCGCCACCAGCATAAAGAAAGCACAGAGCGCGGCGTTAATCTGGTTGCTGAACACGATGGTTTCCATATCCTTTAACGTCTTGGCCGGTGCGATTAACGTACCTTGCTCAATACCGGTAGAGAATTTCTTCGCCTGTGCCAGGAAGCCGATACTCGGTTTTTCATGGAAGATCTTCTGCCAGCCGGCGGTCATTGAGGTGATAAACAACCAGACGGTGGGCAGGATAGTTACCCATGCGTAGCGCTGTTTTTTCATTTTGAACAGCACCACGGTACCGAGGATCAGCGCCATCGACGCCAGCATCTGGTTACCGATACCGAACAGCGGCCACAGGGTATTGATGCCACCGAGCGGATCGACCACCCCCTGATAGACAAAGAACCCCCAGCCTGCGACTGCCACCGTAGTCCCCGCCAGATTACCGAACCACGAACGGTTGTTGGCCAGCCGTGGGATCGCCACGCCAACCAAATCCTGTACCATAAAGCGACAGGCGCGGGTGCCGGCATCGACGGCGGTCAGAATAAACAGGGCCTCGAACAAAATGGCGAAGTGATACCAAAACGCCATCATCGCGCGGCTGTTAAATACCTCGGTAATGATGTGCGCCATACCTACCGCAAAGGTCGGTGCGCCACCGGCACGGGACAGAATCGAGTGCTCCCCGACGTCTTTGGCAATCATCGTCAGGGTTTCCGGGGTGATCATAAAGCCCCAGCTGTTAATCACCTGCGAGGCATTTTCCACCGTGGTGCCGATCAGCGCCGCCGGTGAGTTCATGGCGAAGTAAACGCCCGGATCGATGACCGAGGCGCAGATCAGCGCCATGATGGCCACGAAGGACTCCATCAACATGGCACCGTAGCCGATAAAGCGGATATGGCTTTCACGCTCCACCAGTTTCGGTGTCGTGCCGCTGGACACCAGCGCATGGAAACCGGAAATCGAGCCGCAGGCGATGGTAATAAATAGGAACGGGAACAGCGATCCGGCGAACACCGGGCCGCTACCGTCGATAAAGCGCGATACCGCCGGCATTTTCATTTCCGGCATGGCGAAGACAATGCCAACCGCCAGCCCGATAATGACGCCAATCTTCATAAAGGTGGACAGATAGTCACGCGGTGCCAACAGCAACCACACCGGCAGCACCGAGGCGACAAAGCCGTAGACGACCAGTACCCAGGTCAGCGTAGTGCCGTGCAGCGTGAAGAACGGGCCCCAGTAGGGGTCTTGCGCCACATTACCGCCGTAAATAATCGCCAGCAGCATCAGGGCAAAACCCACCACCGAAATTTCGGCGATTTTACCCGGCCGGATAAAGCGCATATACACGCCCATAAACAGTGCGATAGGAATGGTGGCGGCGATAGTGAACAGGCCCCATGGGCTGTCGGCCAGCGCTTTTACCACCACCAGCGCCAGCGCAGACAGAATGATAATCATCACCCCCAGCGCACCCAGCATGGTGATCACCCCGGCGAAAGCCCCCAGTTCCTGCTTGGCCATTTCACCCAGCGAACGGCCATCGCGGCGAGTGGAGATAAACAGGATCAGGAAGTCCTGCACGGCACCGGCCAACATCACCCCAACCAGGATCCAGATGGTGCCGGGCAGAAAGCCCATTTGTGCTGCCAGGATCGGGCCAACCAACGGCCCGGCACCGGCGATGGCGGCAAAATGGTGACCAAACAACACCCATTTGTTGGTGGGCACATAGTCCAGCCCGTCGTTGCGACGTTCTGCCGGCGTCTTGCGGCGATCGTCGAGCTCAAATACTTTCTTGGCAATAAACAGGCTGTAGAAGCGGTAAGCGATGCTGTAGCAGGCGACCGCCGCGACGACTAGCCAAACCGCATTGACATGCTCCCCACGGCTTAGCGCCAGCATGGCGAAGGCAAATGCGCCCACCAACGCCACCGCCAGCCAGATGATCCCGGACTTGACGTTTTTCATGATCAACAACTCCTAGGTGCGCAGAAATAAAAAAAGAAGCTCTTATTGGCGAATGGATACAAATTAAAAGTAGGAGTTTTGTGCGTGAAGAACAGCAAGTCGGATGAGAAATGTGAAGCAGGTTGAGTAATGACGTAAAAACAATGTGATGGGTGTGCGGCCAGGCTTACCTGGCTGTGGCGCAATAGCGGGGACGCTGCTGCTTGAGTGACGAAAAAAAACACCGGAGGTTAACCCGTCCGGTGTTTGTCTGGCGTGCGATTAATCTCGCGAGGTTAGGCCGCCGGTCTGGCGATTACGCTGCGGGTTTCCATGCGCACTTCGGCGATGGTGACCTGCAGATTATCCCCCTGGCGATAGACGACTTCGCCTTTGATCTGAACCGTGCCGGTCTCCTGGCTGCAGACCATTTCATCACGCACCGCGTGAATAAATGGAGCCGGGATAAAGGCCACTGCGCCGTTGTCCAGCAGGCGTACACGCAGGCCGCCGCGGGTCACGTCGATGATCTCGGCATTGAAGCGCTCATCGGTACCGGCTTTATCTTTCAGGTAGCGAGCGTACAACCAGTCACCCACGTCGCGCTCCGCCATGCGGTTCAGACGACGGCGTTCTGCCAGTTGGACGGTGACTTCATCCTGAGGTTTTTCGGCGGACTGTTCGGCGATAATGGCTTTCAGCAGACGGTGGTTAACCATATCGCCGTATTTACGGATCGGTGAGGTCCAGGTGGCGTAGGCTTCCAGCCCCAGGCCATAATGCGGGCCCGGTGTGGTGCTGATCTCGGCATAGGTCTGGGAACGACGGATGCGGCTGTCGAGGAACTGGGTCGGCTGTGAATCCAGGTGACGGCGCAGTTCGCAGAACCCTTCCAGCGTCAGCAATTTCTCGGCATCGGCTTCCACGCCGTTGGCCTGCAGCACGGTAACCGCCTGCTCAACCAGCAGCGGATCGAAACCGGTATGCACGTTGTAAATGCCGAAGCCGAGACGGTCGCGCAGCACGATAGCGGCGCAAACGTTGGAAGCAATCATGCACTCTTCAACGATACGGTTGGCCGTGCGGCGCTGCTCGGTGACGATCTCCAGCACTTCGCCTTTTTCGCCCAGAACAAAGCGGTAGTCAGGGCGATCCTTAAATACCAGAGCGTGCTGGTGGCGCCAGGAATTACGCACATCGCACACACGCTTGAGCAGGGTGATTTGCTGTGCAATGTCGTCACTTGGCGGTTGCCAGCCGGCAATGCCTTCCAGCCAGTCGGACACTTCGTCATAAACCAGTTTGGCTTTTGACTCGATCTCGGCGGCGAAGAAGCGAATGTCGTCAGCCAGGGCGCCGTCGGCACCGATGGTCACGCGGCAGGCCAATACCGGACGGCGTTGGTTCGGACGCAGTGAACACAGATTGTCTGACAGATCGCGTGGCAACATAGGGATGTTGAAGCCCGGCAGGTAGTTGGTGAAGGCGCGCTTGCGGGCGATTTCATCCAATGGGCTACCTTGCTCGACGTAGGCGGTCGGATCGGCAATGGCGATGGTCAATTGCAGTGAGCCGTCACCGTTGTCCTGTACGAACAACGCATCGTCCATATCTTCGGTGCTGGCACTGTCGATGGTGACAAAATTCAGCGCAGTCAGGTCTTCACGCGGCAGTGAAGCATCCGGCTCGCTGATGGCGATCATCTCCGGAGCTTCTTTTTCCAGATTATGACGGGCCAGCGTGACCCACCATGGCGCCAGGTGGTCTTCACCATCGGTAATGAATTGGGTCAGATCGGCATTGAAACCGCGGTCGCCTTTCAGCGGGTGGCGACACATTTCTGCCACCGCCCAGTCACCGGCCTGGAAATTGTGGTTCAGGCCACGCACGGGACGACACTGAATCGCGTCTTTCAGCAACGGATGATCGGGCACGATTGACAAGCGGTCATCGCGCTTTTGCACTCGGCCAACAAAGCGCGACAGGAATGGCTCGATCAGAGTTTCCGGCTCGGCGATTTCGCGCTCTTTCTCGGTATGCAGAGTCGCGCTCACCCGGTCGCCGTGCATGACTTTCTTCATGTACGGTGGCGGAATGAAATAGCTTTTTTGACCGTCTACTTCAAGAAAGCCAAAGCCTTTCTCAGTCCCTTTTACTACGCCTTCAACGCGCGGGGTCTGAGAGTGAAGTTGCTGTTTAAGCTGCGCCAGCAGCGGGTTATCTTGAAACATATCGTCCAGTGAATGGGTTGTGAGTGGCAAGATTTGCGGCTGACAGTTTTACGCGAATCACCCGCTGCGGGCAAGCCTAACGTCACGGTTTTACCGCGTTAGCGCGTGATTATAGAGAATATCCAGTCATCAAAAGTCGCCGGAGAGAAAAGCGGGCCCGTTGGCGATCGAGATATTAGCGCGCCCGGCGTAAACCGGGCGCTGCAGGTCAGGCGATACGCAGCGTCGGCTGCGCGGCGCAACGGCGTATTTCCACCGGTATCGACTTGGAGGTCGGCGTGCCGGTGCCGTCACCAAAGCTGGCCAGTGGCACCAGCGGGTTGGTCTCGGGATAATAAGCCGCCAGATTGCCGCGCGGGATATCGTAGCTCACCAGTTTGAAACCGCTTACCTTGCGGGTGATGCCGTCATTCCACAGGGTTTCGATTTCCACCAATTCGCCATCCTGCATATCCAGAACGGCCAGATCTTCCGGGTTAATAAACAGCACTTCTCGTTGACCATACACGCCACGATAGCGGTCATCCAGCCCGTAGATAGTGGTGTTGTACTGATCGTGCGAGCGCAGGGTCTGCAGTGTGAAGGGCGCCTGGCGACCATCCAACTGCGGGAACAGGCTGTCCGGCAACGGGGCTGCTCCGAATTCCGCCTTGCCGCTCGGGGTATTGAAGCGCAGTTCGGCGGCGGCATTGCCCAGATAAAAACCACCCGGCTGATCGCAGCGATGGTTAAAATCTTCGAAGCCCGGAATGGTGGCGGCAATATGATTGCGGATCAATGAATAGTCATCCGCCAACTCCAGCCAGTCTAGCTGTTGGTTGCCCAGCACCGCATCAGCGATACCGCAGACAATGGCGGTTTCCGAGCGTTGGGTTTCCGCCAGCGGCTTGCCGACGCCTTCGGACGCATGCACCATGCTGAAGGAGTCTTCTACCGTGATGTACTGCGGGCCGCTGGCCTGCAAGTCCTGCTCGGTTCGGCCCAACGTCGGCAGGATCAGTGCGTCCTTGCCGGTGACCAGATGGCTACGGTTAAGCTTGGTACTGATATGCACCGTCAGGTCGCAGCAGCGCAGGGCGCGGGCTGTGCGTTCGGTGTCCGGCGCGGCGGCGGCCAGGTTACCGCCTAGCGCCAGCAAAACCTTCACTTCACCACGCAGCATGGCCTCAATCGCCTCTACGGTGTTATGGCCCGGTTCGCGTCGCGGCGAGAAGTTAAAATGTTGTTCCAGGCTGTCGAGCAGCGCCTTGGGCGACTTCTCGTCGATCCCCATGGTCCGGTTGCCCTGCACGTTGCTGTGGCCGCGTACCGGGCACAGACCGGCGCCTGGTTTGCCTAACTGACCGAATAGCAGTTGCAGGTTGGTGATTTCACGTACCGTCGGCACCGAGTGTTTATGCTGGGTCACACCCATTGCCCATGTGCAGATCACGCGCTCGGCACCCTGATAAATGGCCGCCGCCTGGCGTAGTTGTGCTTCGCTGAGGCCGGACTGCTGGGTGATTTGCTCCCATGAGGTGGCATCCACCTGGGCCAGATAGCTCTCCACGCCGACGCTGTGCTGCTCAATAAAGGCCAGGTCGAACAGGCCCGGCTCACCGGCCGCCAAGTGCTGACGGTGGCCTTCAAGCAAAGCTTTCACCATGCCGCGTACCGCGGCCATATCTCCGCCGAGGTTGGGTTGGTAATAGGACGAACTGATCGGTGATGACTTGGGCGTCAGCATCTGAATCGGGCTTTGCGGATCGGCAAAGCGCTCCAGCCCACGTTCGCGCAGGGTGTTAAAACTGACAATGCGCGCCCCACGACTGGCCGCATTTTTCAGGCTGTGCAGCATGCGCGGGTGGTTGGTGCCGGGGTTCTGACCAAATACAAAGATGGCATCGGCCTTTTCAAAGTCATCCATACGGATGGTGCCTTTACCCACGCCGATACTTTGTTTCAGCCCGACGCCGCTGGCTTCGTGGCACATGTTGGAGCAGTCAGGAAAGTTACTGGTGCCGAGCATGCGACCAAACAGTTGATACAGGTAGGAGGCTTCGTTACTGGCGCGCCCCGAGGTATACAGCTCGATCTGGTTCGGATTATCCATTTGCCTGATGTGCCGGGCAATCAACGCCAGCGCGTCTGGCCAACCGATCGGCTCATAGTGGTCGGTTTCGGCGTTATAGCGCATTGGGTGGGTGAGGCGGCCCTGATACTCAAGAAAGTAATCGCTTTGTTGCTGCAGAGTGCTGACGCTGTGAGCGGCAAAGAATTCCGGTTCGACCGCGTTACGCGTGGCTTCCCAACTGACCGCCTTGGCGCCGTTTTCGCAGAAGCTGAAAGTGCTGTGATTATCATCGCCCCAGGCGCAGCCCGGGCAGTCGAAGCCGCGGGCCTTATTTACGCGCATCAGGTTACGCAGATTTTTCAGCGTCTGTTTGCTGTCGAGCACATAGCGAGTGGTGGCTTCGAGTGAACCCCAGCCGCCCGCCGCGCCGGTATAAGGCTTTATTGACGGTTTAAATTTCATTTTGGTCTTCGCAGGTGGTTGTAGCTAAAAAGTGAACGCTTTTTTAAGCGCTTTCAGTGTTTATGTCACAAGTTTAGGAGGGTGCGGCTTCAGCGTCTAATCGAATGGGGCTATGGCGGCATAGAGCCGGTTTATCGCATGATCGGCCCGGGCAAACAAATGGTTGCATAATGACATGTGCTGAAAAAGAGTAATGATTCCGCTTTCGCCACAATTAATGCAGTCTATGCCTCGGATTATATTGGTATTTTATTTTGCCCGCAGGGCCTGAGGAACAGCAATTGAAGCGTTCAGTATTGGCGGTGATCACCGGAATTTTGCTGCCGTTGGCGGTACAGGCGGCAGATGCGCCACTCAACTTTCCCCTTAATACCCCGCCGGCGATAGACGCCGCCTCTTACGTGCTGATGGATTACACCACTGGCCAGGTACTGGCACAGGAAAATGCCGATCAGAGGCGTAATCCGGCCAGCCTGACCAAACTGATGACCGGGTTGGTGATTGATCACGCGCTCGATCAACACAAGATTGGTCTGGATGACGTGGTAACGGTGGGTAAAGATGCCTGGGCGCAGGGCAATCCGGTGTTCAAAGGCTCTTCGTTGATGTTCCTGAAGCCCGGTGACAGGGTCACGGTTCGCGATCTCAGCCGCGGCATTATCATTGACTCTGGTAACGACGCCTGCGTAGCCATGGCGGACTACGTGGCGGGCAGTCAGGCCGCATTCGTCAAACTGATGAATGAGAAGAGCGCCCAGCTCGGTCTGCAAAACACCCATTTTGAAACCGTCCACGGTCTGGATGCCCCAGGGCAATTCACCACGGCGGGCGATCTGGCGGTGATCTCCCGCGCCATTATTATGAGCGAACCGGCGGAATACCATATGTACAGCGAGAAATCGCTGACCTGGAACGGTATCACCCAGCAGAACCGCAACGGGCTGTTGTGGGACAAAAACCTGCGGGTGGACGGCCTGAAAACCGGCCATACCGAATCCGCCGGTTTTAACATTATTGCCTCTGCCACCGAAGGTGACCGTCGACTGATCGCCGTAGTGATGGGCGGTAAAAGTCCAAAAGGGCGCGAAGAACAGGCGCGTAAACTGCTGACCTGGGGGCTGCGTGATTTCGTTACCCTACATTTGTTTAGCGCTGGGCAAAGTCTGGGGCAGGAGAAAGTGTGGTACGGCGATCGCCATGAGGTTGCGGTGGGCAGCCGGCAGGATCAATATCTCAGCCTGCCGAAAAGCGAGGCGGATAAGCTGAAGGCGCAATATGTGATCAATACGCCGCGTCTTGATGCTCCGCTGACTCAGGGACAGTCGGTCGGTGAAATTCGTATCAGTGACAATGGCAAAGTACTGAAAACCTTGCCGCTGGTGGTGTTGCAGCCGGTCAATCAGGGCGGCATGTTCTCGCGCCTGATGGACTATGTGAAGTTGAAAATCTGACTCTCGGGGCGCAGCGCTCCGCGCCCGAAATCCAGCAGCGATGATATACTCAGGTTAGTCATGACTTGTTGAGCCGTTTTATGGATATTAAGCAACTGATCTACCTGTGTAATCTCGAACGTGAACGCCACTTTGGCCGTGCGGCGCAAGTCAGCTTCGTCAGCCAGCCGACGTTATCCATGCGGCTGAAAAACCTGGAAAAAGAGCTGGGCGTCTCGTTGATCAATCGCGGCAACAATTTCGAAGGCTTCACCGCTGAGGGTGAACGAGTGCTGTCGTGGGCGCGTGAGATTGTCTCGGTTTATCAGGGGCTGAAGCTGGAGGTCGAGTCGCTTAAGCACGGCCTTAGCGGCACGCTGCGCATCGGTGCCGTTCCTCAATGCAGCATTTCGCTGGCACAAATGTTAAAGGCGGTCAGCGAGCGCTTCCCACAGTTGGACTACCGGGTGTCCGTGTTGAGCGCCGATCAGTTGCTGGAGGCGTTGACGGCGCATACCGTGGATATCGGCATCGGCTTCTTTGAACTTTCCACGTTGCAGGAGCTGCATTTCCAGTCGCAGCCATTGGCGGACGCCGGCGTTGAATTGGTGTTCCACCCTGAGTACTTCCCCGAACTGACAGGGGATACGCCAATGACGTTGGAGGAGGTGGCGGCACTGCCGCTGTGTCTGGCGGAACCGACGCGTTATTTCCGCCGCTACCTTGATCAAAACTTCCGTGAAGCCGGTTTGACGCTGCATGTACGTATGGAAACCACCTCGATATTCCAATTGCTGCAGGGCATTTTTGTTGGCCTGGGCTGCGGATTGTTTCCGCCAGGCAACCTGTTGCCGACCATGATGCCGGAGCTACAACGCAGGCCGGTGACCATCGCAGCCATGTCACGTCACGCCGCAGTGGTCACCGCCGAGCCAGGGCGCGCATCGCCATTGGCGCAGCACTTTTTTGATGCCGCGCGCGGTTGGCTGCTGCGGTAACTATTCCGCCTGACTTTCGTTGAAGTACTGTATGTCACCCAGGGTTTGGCGTAAACGGTTCTCCCAGGCGTAGAGTGCCCCGGTAAGGATCACGTCCAGCGCCTGTGCCTGATTCATCCCACTGTTAAACAACGGCTGCACGCTACGTGGAGTGAACTTTTCCGGCGTGCGGGTCAGGTCTGTAGCCACGCGGATCACCGCCTGATAAACCGGGTTATCGGTGCTCTCAAGCCCATGATCAATATTCTCGAACAGAGCACTGACCAATAAGTCATGCTCAATATCCTGCGCCACGGTGGAGGCACAATAGCGACTGCCGTTAATGCGCGAAACCGCCAGCGTTGCCAGTGCCTTCAGCCGCGCCGACAGGCCATAGCCGTCGGCGTTGATACTGTTAAATACGCCGTTGCGCTCACGTAGCGCGGGGGCATCGTGGGCCAGCAGCAGATAATAAGACTCGCTGCGGGCGTCGGGGTGGCTTTGATCCAACACGTCAAGTTGTTCAGCGCATGCTTCCTCCAGCACCACCGATGGCAGCCGTGCTTGCCATGTCAATTCTTCCGTCGTGAAGGGCACATTTTCAGCATCCGCTATGTTCGGGAAACCGGGCACCACGCCAGTTGGCCGCCCGGCTAATGCGGCCACGCCGGCCACCACCCGCGCCTGATAGCTGACAAAGCCGATAATCTGCGAAAACGCCACAATATCCGCCGGGCTGAGCCCGACGTCGCTGAGCTGTTGTAAGGCTTTAGGGCAAATCAGGGTCGGCTGACTGGCGAGCTGACGGGCATATTGGGTGATTTGTGCCAGGCGGATGTTACTTTCTCGGGAGGCGTCAGGGCTGTACAGCGGGGCGAGGCGGGCAGCGTAATGGCTACAGAGGGATTGCACGCCGGTCACCTGTGCCACCGTCAGCGCAGTACTGAGACGGTCGTAAGGTGACAATGTCACTGTTCGCGTTAATTCGACCCGATCCGGGAACAGTACGTGGTAACTGGCCAGCGAAGCGTTAAATACCCCCGCGCGTGCGGTCAGTGCCGTGTTCAGCGCTTCGTCGGCAAAAGCGCCCAGCCCCAGCAGGAAGCGATCGCGGATACCGGTCGCCTGGGGTTCCAGCGGCTGGTCACCGCGCACGCTGCTTTGGGTTTCGTGATACCACTGGGCATTATGTTGTCGACGTAGTAGTTCCATAGGGGATAGTCCTTAATCAAGCACAACAGCCACCGCTGCAAGAGGCAACGGCGGCAAGATAAAAAGGCAACCTGCCCACAGAGGGGCACGGAATGGCAGGATCAGCGCTGACTGTCGCAACACAGTGCGTGGCCATAAACAGAGAAACCTGCGGCTAAAGCGAGCAAAAACTGCGCGAGTTGGCGATGGCGTGGGCTGTTCATCAGTGCGATATCCTGTCGTTTAAGAAGCTCAACGTAGGGGATATCCTCACCGATTCGATTGACGAGATAAAATAATGTTAAGTGCTAATCAATAACTGAATGGAATAAAATATAATGAGATATAACAAAAATGTAATTTGTATTTGAGGATATTGGCTAAGCCAGTGCCGGGTAGATCAACAAGTCTGTCCGGCATGGCTTAAGCGGACGTCACCCTCTCCAGGGGGAGAGGGCCGGGGTGAGGGGCTCATGCATCTCAGGACCGAAGGATCAGAACCTGCCGCCGTCGCGCCGCCAGGCGTCCGCGGTCAGGGCTTCACCGAAGTGGCTGGCGATCAGGCGTTTGGTCAGTTCGTGAAGAGGAGAAGCCAGAACCTCTGCGGTACTCCCGCGTTCGACGATTTCCCCTTCGTGCATCACCATCACCTGATCGCTGATATGCTTCATCATTCCCAAATGCTGGGTCACGTAGATATAGGAGATGCCGTGTTTCTCCTGCAGCTCCAGCATCAGGTTGATGATCTGCGAGCGCATCGACATATCCAGCGAGGCCAGTGCCTCATCAGCAACGATCACCTTGGGTTGCAGGATCAGCGCCCGGGCCAGCGCCACCCGCTGTTTCTGGCCTGAGGCCAGCATGTGCGGGTAATAATTGGCGTGGTCCGGCAACATGCCTACCTGGCGTAGCGTCTGGTTGATGTGCTGCTCGCGCTCCGGGGCGGCCATTTCGGTATTCAGCCGCAGCGGGGCATCCAGCAGTTGGCCAATACGCTGACGAGGATTGAGCGAAGTGCTCGGGTCCTGAAATATCATGCGAATGCGCTGGCTACGATAGCGATAGTCACCATAGTCAAGCCGATGATCGTCGATCAGCAGCTCGCCGGATGAAGGCTCCACCATGCCGGACAGCATCTTGGCCAGCGTCGACTTACCGGATCCGTTCTCGCCGATGATGGCCAGCGTTTGCCGTTCGCGCAGGGTGAAACTGACCGATTTCACCGCCTCAACGTGCTGGCGGCGAAACAGCCCGGTACGGTAGCGGTAGGTTTTGCTCAGATTGCGCACTTCCAACAGCGTTTCCATGTTATTGCTCCTCCATGTTCAGCGGGAAGTGGCAGGCGAACAGGTGGTTTTTCACCGGGCGCAGGCGGGGTGTCTCAATGCACTTTTTCTGTGCGTAAGGGCAACGCGGCCCCAGGCGGCAACCGATAGGTAAATGCTCCAGCGACGGAATGGCTCCCGGCAGGGTGTTGAGCCGGCTTTTATGCGGCAAGGCGCGGCCGAAGTCAGGCATTGAGCGGATCAGCGCCTGGGTGTAAGGATGGTGCGGTGCAGCCAGCAGATCTTCGCACTGGGCGCTTTCCACCGTTTGGCCGCAGTACAGCACGTTGACCCGATCCGCCCATTTACTCATCATTTGCAAATCGTGGCTGATCAGCAAAATGGTGGTGTTGTTGTTTTGGTTCAGGCGCGCCAGCAGGCGGAAAATCTGCGCCTGAGTGGTCGGTTCCATGGCGTTGGTCGGTTCATCGGCAATCAGCAGGCGCGGCTGATTGGCCAGGGCGATGGCGATCATCACTTTCTGGCATTCGCCGTCGGTCAGCTCATAGGGGAAGCTGCCCATAATGTCCTTGTGATCCTTGATGCCCACGCGGTGCAGTAGCTCAATCGCGCGGCGCTTGCGCCAGTTAAAACGTTGCCACCAACGGCCCTTATAGGTCCAGCCAGGGATAGCCTGCGCCAACTGGCGGCCAATGCTTTCGGACGGATCCAGACAAGACTGTGGCTCCTGGAAGATCATCGAGACGTTATGCCCGACCAGTTTGCGCCGTTCACGCGGGGTCAATTGCAGCAGGTCGATATCGTCAAAACGGAAACGGTCGGCGGTAACGCGCCAGTTGTCTTTGGTGACGCCGCAAATTGCCTTGGCAATCAGGCTCTTGCCAGAGCCGGACTCACCCACCAGGCCACGGACTTCACCTTCGCTCAACGTCATGCTGACGCGGTCAACCGCCTTGACCGGCCCTTCGGCCGTCATAAATTCAATCGTCAGGTTGCGGATATCAAGTAATGGCATTATTCCACCCCCGTATTGATTGCGCGGCGCATACCGTCGCCCAACAGGTTAACCAACAGCACGCTGATCAGGATCGCGGCACCGGGCAGCATCACCGTCCAGGGGGCGACATACACCAGCTCCAGCGAATCGCCGAGCATGGCTCCCCATTCCGGAGACGGGAGTTGTGCACCGAGATCGAGGAAGCCGAGTGCGGCAATATCCAGGATCGCCATCGACAGCGCTCGGGTAAATTCAGTCACCAGCACCGCCACAATATTGGGCATCACGGCATACCACAGGATCTGCAGCGTAGAGGCACCGTCGAGACGCACCGCGACTACGTATTCTTTTTCCAGTTCGTCGTGTACTGCGCTGTAGATAGTGCGCACCATGCGTGGCAACAACGCCAGCCAAACGGCCAGCATGGCGTGTTCGAGTTTGGGCCCGAGGAACGCCACCACCACAATCGCCAGCAGCAGCGAAGGGATGGAGAGCAGGGTGTCGAGAATATGATTGAGCACCGCAGAGCGAAAACCACGGGTTACGCCGGCAAATACCCCGAGGATCACCCCGACAACGGATGCGGCCACGGTGACCAGCAGTGCGGCGCCGTAAGTGGCAGCGGTACCGGCCAGCAAACGGCTGAGAATATCGCGGCCGAGGTCGTCAGTGCCCAGGAAGAAGGAAACGTTGCCGTAACGCGACCAGGAGGGTGGCAGCAACTGATAGCCCAGGAACTGTTGATCGAGCGCATAAGGCGCCAGCAGGCTGCCGAACAGGGAAAGCAGCAGCAGCGCTATCACGCCGTAGAAACCAATCATCGCCAGCGCATCACCGTAAAAAATCCGCCAGGTGTAGAGCAGCGGACTCGGCATTTTCTTTTCGCGGTATACGTTATCTAAGGGCATACCATTCCTTATGTTTCAGTGGATTGGTGGCAGCGCCCAAGATATCGGCCAGCACGTTAATGGTGATCACCAGCGTGCCGACCACCATCACGCCGGCGGAGATCGCCGCGTAATCCTGCTGGCGGATGGCGTTAATCATCCAGCGCCCGAGGCCCGGCCAACTGAACACCACTTCGGTGATCATCGCCAGCGTCAGCATGGTGGAGAACTGCAGGCCCAGTTTGGGCACGATCGGTGGCAGTGCATTGTGCAGCACGTGGCGACGGATAATGGTGAAACGGGAAAGCCCACGGGTCGCGGCGGCCTTAATGTAGTTCTGGTTGAGCACGTCGTCGGTGCTGATACGCATCAGTCGCACCACCTCGGTGGTAGGTGCCACTGCCAGCGCGGCAATCGGCAGGATCATATGGCGTAGTGCGCTGCCAATCATTTCGCTGCGATAGGGCGAATCGGACAGCCAGGCGTCAATCAGGGCAAAGCCGGTGATCGGTTTAACCTGATACAGCAGATCGAAACGGCCGGAAACCGGCAACCAGCCGAGGTGCAGCGAGAAAAACAGCATCAGCAGCAGCGCCAGCCAGAACACCGGCATCGAGAAACCGAGCAGCGCAAAGGTACTGATGGCGGTGTCCTGCCATTTACCGCGCATCACGCCGGCAATAATTCCCAGGGGAATGCCGATAAATAACGCCATGGTGAACGCCAGAATGCACAGCTCCATGGTCGCCGGGAACACTTCACGAAGTTGTTCGCTGATGGCCTGACCGTTAATGCTGGAAACGCCAAAATCCCAGTGCAACAGGCTGACAAAGTAAAACTGGTAGGCATCCAGCAGGGCGGCACCGTTCAGCGGAGCGCGCGGTGTGAAATAGCTCAGGCTAAAGCTGACCAGCGTCAGGAAGAACAGCGTGATCAGCAGCAGCAGGCAACGGCGTAAGGTAAAGATAATCACTTTTTCGGCCCCTGGGCAGATTCACGGAACACGCCGGCAAATGACGCATTGCCGAACGGGCTCAGAACCAGTCCCTTAATGTCGTAACGATAGGCCTGCAGGCGCAATGAAGACGCCAGCGGCAACACCGGCAGTTGTTGTTCGAGAATTTTCTGCGCCTTCTGATAGTTTTCGATTCGCTGCGCCAACTGCTGTGACAGCAGGGCATTTTGCAGCACTTCGTCAAATCCCGGGTCACACCAGTGAGCATAGTTGGTTTGTGAACGGATTGCCGCGCAGCTCAGCAGCGGCCGGAAGAAACTGTCAGGGTCGTTACTGTCGGTGGCCCAACCGGTCAGGGTCAGGTCGTGATTCATCTCCATCAGCCGGGCTTCCTGGAAGCGACCTTCAACCGGAACTATGGTGACTTTGATCCCCACCTGGGCCAAATCGGCCTGGATCAGCTCGGCGGTCTTCAGCGGGCTGGGGTTGTAGGATTGCGACGCGGTAGGCACCCACAAGCGCAGGTTTAGCGACTCAATGCCTGCCTGTTTCAGCATTTCGCGTGATTTGGCCGGGTCAAACTCGGTGACGTGCGCATCATTGTCGTATGCCCACGAAGCGCGCGGCAATATGGATGCGGCGGTTTCCGCCGTGCCGTAGTAAATCGACTGCATCAGACGCTGGTTATTGATTGCCAGCGAAATTGCCTGACGGACCTTCAAATCGTCAAGCGGCGGTTTGCGGGTGTTGAACGCCAGATAGGCGATATTCATCCCCGGACGCAGCGTCAGGCGCAGACGCGGATCATCACGCAGAATAGAAAGCTGGCTGGCGGCCGGATAGGCCAGTACATCACACTCGCCGGTCAGCAGCTTCGACAACCGACCGGTGCCGCCGGCACCCAGGTCGATCACCACCTGCGGCATGCGTGGTTTACCTTTCCAATACAGGTCGTTACGAGCCAGACGAATGTATTGCCCGGAGCGATATTCGTTCAACAGGAAGGGCCCGCTACCGACAGGTTCACGGTCGATCATCTCCTGACGGCCTTCACGCGTCAGGTTGTCAGCATATTCCGCCGACAGCACTGGCGCATAGTGGGTCGCGATATGCCACAGGAAGGAGGCGTCCGGCGCTTGCAGACGGATCTCGACCGTGTACTCGTCGAGCTTTTTCACGCTTTGCACCGAGTCGCCAAACTGCAGGCTGTCGAAGTACGGATATTCGCCGCCGTTGACGTCATGGTATGGGTGCTTCTGGTTGAACACGCGCTCAAAGCTGAATACCACGTCGTCGGCGTTCAGTTTACGGGTCGGCTTGAACCAGGCGGTGGTCTGGAAGGGCACATCCTTTCGCAGATGGAAACGGTAGGTCGCGCCGTTATCCAGCACCTCCCAGCTTTGCGCCAGTTCGGGGATCAACCGATAAGTATAGGGGTCAACATCCAGCAGACGGTCGTACAGCTGTGCGGACAGGGTATCGACCGTCAGGCCGCTGCTGGCCATCTGCGGGTTAAAGGTGTTCAGTATGCCGCTGACACAATAGACAAAGCCGCTTTGGCGGATGTCCGGCAGCGGGGGGGCCGCGGCGGGCGCAGGAGGTGTTGAGGCCAGGGCGGTGCTCGCCAGGCAACTCAGCGACAAAATCCAAAGGGGTAAACCACGCATAGAGGCTTCATGGGTTAATAAGCAATAGCCTTAGTGTATCGCACTCTGACGAACAGCCCAATCCATTGAGCAAAATGGCTGAGTTTTCTGCTACTTGATTGAACAATTCGCCGTCATGAGCAAAAAAAGTTTAATTGATATGTTATAACATAACAAAATAATGTTACCTTTCTCTGGCAATGTATCAATAATCGCAAGGGGATGTATGAACAAGGTTGCACTTCCACCAACCCAGCCGCTGCCGGATGCACAGGCCTGGCAGGGGGCAATGAGTGATGTCGGACTCGATTGGGTAGGGATGCAAGGGATCGCACTGCCGCTGGAGTTGGCGGGCAAGCCGCTGATGGCAAAAGTTAATGCCGGGATCAATCTGCGTGCCAGTCGCCATGGCGCGCGTGGAATACATATGTCGCGCCTGTACCTGACGCTGGATGAATTGACTCAGGGCGAACTGACGCCGCAACGTATTGCTGATTCGCTGCGGGCTTTTCTGGCATCACAGCCGGAACACAGCGACAGTGCCAGCCTGAGTATCAGTGGCGAACTGATGTTGTCGCGCCCGGCGCTGCTGTCGGCACATCGCGGCTGGAAAGCTTACCCACTGAAAATTGACGCTAGCCTAACCACCGGGTTAACCCTGTCGCTGACGGTGGGCGTGCCCTATTCCTCCACCTGTCCGAGTTCGGCAGCGCTAAGCCGCCAACTGGCACAACAGCAGTTTCAGTTTGATTTCGAACAGTCGCCGGACAAAGTCAGTCAACAGCAGGTGATTGACTGGCTGGGTGAACAGGGCATGCCTGGCACCCCGCATAGCCAGCGCAGTTGGGCCTGGGTGACGGTCACGCTCAATGAAGGCGAAGCCGAATTGCCGGTGGTCAATTTAATCGATCGCATCGAGCATGCGCTGGGCACGCCGCTGCAGACGCTGGTGAAACGTCAGGACGAGCAGGCATTTGCCCTGGCTAATGGCCAGAACCTGATGTTCTGTGAGGATGCCGCGCGCCGTTTGTATCGGATGCTGCGCAGTCAGTGCCACCACCGTGCTTTTTCATTGCGTGTGGAGCATCAGGAAAGTCTGCACGCCCACAATGCGGTGGCGGAATTAAGCTGGCAGGAGGCTGGAAATGCTGCGTAAGAACCCCAGTGGTCATCTGCCACAGGTTTCACCGAAAGCCTACATCGATCCTACCGCCATTATTTGCGGCCGGGTGATTGTCGAAGATTTTGTCTACGTTGGTCCCTATGCCGTGATCCGTGCGGACGAGCTGAATGCGGTCGGGGACATGGAGCCGATCATTATCGGTTCCCATTCCAATATTCAGGACGGCGTGGTGATCCACTCTAAAAGCGGCGCAGCGGTCACCATCGGCAGCTTCAGCTCTATCGCCCATCGCGCCATTGTCCACGGCCCGTGCCGCATTGAAGATCGGGTGTTTATCGGTTTTAACAGCGTGCTGTTCAACTGCCATATCGGCTCCGGCTGCGTGGTGCGCTACAACGCGGTGGTGGACGGCGTGACGCTGCCGGAAAACCTGTATATCCCGTCAACCGAGCGCGTCGGTATCGACAGCGATCTGTCGCTTTACCCGCAGGTGGATCGCAGCGCGTTGCAATTTTCTGAAGAAGTGGCTGCCACCAACGTTGAACTGGTGCGCGGCTACCAGGCATTACGCAATGAGTTTTGAGTGAGGAACCCCATGAATCCATTACCTGTAACCGTACTTTCCGGCTTTCTCGGCGCCGGTAAAACCACGGTGCTGAACCATATTCTGAATAATCGTCAGGGCATGCGTGTGGCGGTGATAGTTAACGACATGAGTGAAGTGAACATCGACGCTGCGCTGGTCGAGAACGAAGTCCAGCTCGACCGACAACAGGAAAAGCTGGTGGAGATGAGCAATGGCTGCATCTGCTGCACGCTGCGTGAAGACCTGCTGATTTCGGTGCGCGAACTGGCGCAGGCCGGCCGCTTTGATTACCTGCTGATCGAGTCCAGCGGTATCTCCGAACCTTTACCGGTGGCAGAAACCTTCACCTTTGAAGACGAGCAGGGCGAAAGCCTGTCGCACTTCGCCCGCCTCGATACCCTGGTTACGGTGGTGGACGGAGTCAACTTCATCCAGCAGTACCAACAGGCGCAAACGCTGCAGGAAGCCGGTCAAAGTTTGGGCGAGGATGATTTGCGCAGCGTGGCCGATCTGTTGATCGAACAGATTGAGTTCTGCGACGTGATGCTGGTGAGTAAAACCGACTTGCTGACCGCGGAACAACAGGGCGAAGTGATGGCGCTGCTCGCCAGCCTGAACCCAGATGCCAAAATCATCGCTATCTCCCCCGGCAAACTGCCGCTGGAGGCGGTATTAAACACCGGCAGCTTCAGCTTTGACAAAGCGCAGCGGGCTCCCGGCTGGCTTAAGGAGCTGCGCGGTGAGCACCTGCCTGAAACGGAGAACTATGGCATCAGCAGTTTTGTTTATCGGGCGCGTCGACCTTTTGCACCGGATAAATTCTATCGGGTGATCAACGGCGACTGGGGCGGTGGCAAACTGTTGCGTTCCAAAGGGTTCTACTGGTTGGCGACGCGTCCGCGTCAGGCTGGGCAGTGGAGCCAGGCCGGCGGCATCGCCCATTATGGATTGGCCGGGACTTTCTGGCGCGCTATCGCGCAGGATAACTGGCCGCAAGATGAAGAGACCCAGGCACAGATTATGGAGAAGTGGGTGGAGCCCTTTGGCGATATGCGCCAGGAACTGGTGTTTATCGGGCAGAACCTGCCGCAGGCTGAAATAACGCGTTTGCTGGATGCCTGCCTGCTGAACGACGAGGAAATGGCTGCCGGGGTAGACTACTGGCATGAGATGGCCGATCCCTTTCCTGAGTGGTAATTGCACAATGACAGTGTGGTAATGAGAAAAATTCTCAACAAAGTGCTTTACAGGTGATACTGATAACTATTATCATCGCCTGGCAGTTCACGGAAGGCCACGGTTTGTGGCTCTGCTGTGAAAGGCACGACATTGCTCACATTGCTTCCAGTGTTTTTTAAGCCAGCTCGGGTGCTGGCTTTTTTTTTGCCTGTTATTCTTCTTCTGCCTCGCCATTTTGCAACAGCGCGTGCTTTTTCAACATGCCACGTAATTGGTGATAGGTCAGCCCCAGCAGCTCCGCCGCCTTACGCTGATTAAATCTTCCCTGTTGAAGTGCGGCTTCGATTAGCGATTTTTCCTGCGCCAACTGCCAGGCTTTCAAATCCAGCGGCAGGACTGGCCGCTCAGTTGGCGTTTCGCGCGCCATGGGCAGCGGCATAGTTTCCCGTTGGGCGAAGGGGTTGATGACTATCTGATCCAACGCGCTGTCACTGGTACCGTGCCGATACATCGAACGTTCCACCACGTTTTTAAGTTCACGCACGTTGCCCGGCCAGTGATAGCCGAGCAGGGTGTCTCTGGCACGTTCGGTAAAGCCGGGGAACAGTGTCAGCGACAGCTCACGGCACATCTGAATCGCAAAGTGCTCGGCCAGCAACATGATGTCTTGCTGCCGCTGGCGCAGCGGCGGTAACTGCACTACGTCGAATGCCAGCCGATCCAGCAGGTCGGCGCGGAATTTACCCGCCGCCGCCAGTGCCGGCAGATCGTCGTTGGTGGCACACACCAACCGCACATCGACCTGCAACGGCTGGCTGCCGCCGACGCGCTCCAGATGGCCGTATTCAATCACCCGCAGCAATTTTTCCTGAACCAGCATCGGGGCGGTGGCCAGTTCGTCGAGAAACAGCGTGCCGCCGTCGGCACGTTCAAAGCGGCCCAGATGGCGCTTTTGCGCGCCGGTAAAGGCCCCGGCCTCGTGACCGAACAGCTCGGAGTCCAGCAGGTTTTCATTCAGGGCCGCGCAGTTAAGCGAGATAAACGGCCCCTGCCAACGGTTGGACAGGTAATGCAACCGGTTGGCAATCAGTTCTTTACCGGTGCCGCGCTCACCGATCACCAACACCGGTTTGTTCAACTTTGCCAGTTGCGAGACTTGCTCCAATACTTCGACAAAGGCATTCGCTTCGCCCAACAGGTTTTCTAACTGTTCGCTCATGATGAAATTCGCCAATGTTTGGTGAAAATAATCACTCTACAGTATGCTCGCAGAGAGTCAAAAATATATAATCGTTATTATTCAATGAAATAAAAGTTGGCACGGGTTTTGATTAGGTATTAGGGAAATCTGTATGACCCAACGCGGCGCTTCAGACGCCATCAGAACCAAGAGGAAGTGAATTATGGGTATTTTTTCTCGTTTTGCCGACATCGTGAACGCCAACATCAATACGCTGCTGGATAAGGCGGAAGATCCGCAAAAGCTGGTGCGTTTGATGATCCAGGAAATGGAAGACACGCTGGTTGAAGTTCGCTCCACCTCAGCGCGTGCGCTGGCGGAGAAAAAACAGTTACTGCGTCGTATCGAGCAGGGTGAAAACCAGCTTAGCGATTGGCAGGACAAAGCCGAACTGGCACTGCGTAAAGAGAAAGAAGATCTGGCCCGTGCGGCACTGATCGAAAAACAGAAAGTGGCCGACCTGATCACCACGCTGACGCATGAAGTATCCACCGTAGAAGAAACGCTGGCGCGTATGAAAAGCGAAATCGGCGAGCTGGAAAACAAGCTGACCGAAACCCGCGCTCGCCAGCAGGCGTTGACCTTGCGTCACCAGGCGGCGTCGTCTTCCCGTGACGTGCGTCGTCAGCTCGACAGCGGCAAACTGGACGAGGCGATGGCTCGTTTCGAGCAGTTCGAACGCCGTATCGACCATATGGAAGCCGAGGCGGAAAGCGTCATCATCGGTAAAAAGAAGTCTCTGGATCAAGAGTTTGCCGAGCTGAAAGCCGACGACGCCATCAGTGAGCAATTGGCAGCGCTGAAAGCCAAAATGAACCGCTCTGAGTAAGGCAACAGCGGCCACGGTGTGTGGCCGCCCACCAAGACGCATTAAGAAGGAAAAGAAATGAGTGCTCTATTACTTGCCATTCCGTTGACAATCTTTGTGTTGTTTGTCGCACCGATTTGGCTTTGGCTGCATTACAGCAATCGGCAACAAAACGGCATTCAACTGAGCCATCAGGAGATGCAGCGACTGGCGCAGTTGGCTGAAGATGCCAAGCGTATGCGTGAACGCATTCAGGCGCTGGAAGAGATCCTTGATGCAGAACACCCGAACTGGAGACAGTCTTGATGAACAACACTCTGGGCAGTAAAAAGCTTTATCGCGTTCCTGAAGAAGGCATGCTGAAGGGCGTCTGCGCCGGTCTGGCCCATTATTTTGACGTGCCGGTACGCCTGATCCGAGTGATCGTGGTGTTGTCGATGTTCTTCGGGCTGTTCTTCTTCACCCTGATCGCTTATTTCGCGCTGGTATTCGTGCTGGACGAAGCACCGGCCAGCCGTTTTGAGGGCGAGCAGCAAAAAACACCGCGCCAGTTGCTCGACCAATTAGAGTACGAACTGGGCAGCGGCGAACAGCAACTGCGACAGGTTGAGCGTTATGTCACGTCGGACACCTTCGGCGTACAGAGTCGCTTCCGCAAGTTATAACCCCGCCTTGCGCGCAATGGCCTGCGCACGGCGCAGGTCAGGCATCGCACCTGACATCATCCTTTTGAACCAAACCGTGCCGGAGGGCATTGCTAATGAAAAAAACCTATGCCGTAAACGCCGTTAAATCCGGTGGATTTAAACAAGGAGCAGGTGCAATGTTGAAGACATTGTCTAAAGTCATCATCATAGCGTTACTCAATTACGGCCCGGCAGGGGCGGCCGGCTGGCTGCTGCGCACCGTAGGCCGCAAACCGATTCGCTTTGTCCTGGCGCTGGTGCTGGAACCGCTGTTCCGCAAAGGGCTGAACAAGGTATTTGGGCGTTATGCCGCAGGTGAAAAAATACCGCCCCAGTAGGGCGGCATAAATTCTAATTGGCGGTGGTCGCTTTCGTCCCCGGGGCTGCCAAATAGACCCAGTCTGAGCCATCGCTGATGATGGCCTGAGCTGCAGGAGAGGCTTCAGTATCGGTGCAATAAATAACGGTTCCTTTGCAGACGTTCGCAGCAGGCAGCTGAGAAAATGTCATTGACGATAAATTGGTACCAAAGCGGCTGATGCGGCTATTAGGTCGCCAGCCTGCCGCTGTTTTCACCCAGCTGTAAATAGCACCTTCTTGGTTCCCGTTTACCGTCGTATTGAACCATTCGGAGCCGACAGGGCGCATGATACCGCCTAGCTCTTTTGGACCATCCGCAACGCGAGCCACAGTATAGTTGGATCTACCTGGCTGATATGAACTACCGTAGCTCGTGCTTATTGTAGTGGCGCCTTCAACATCGACATCGATGACTGAACCTGCTCCAGACCGCGATACGTAGCGAAAATCACCCAAACAGCGGCCGCCAAGAAAGCGTAGATTACTGGTGTTGCAGCTTACGCTGCCATACTGACAGTCGACCAGATCGATTCGGGTATTGGCGCCGTCTTCAGTAATAGCAAGTTTGCCGGAAAATTGAGTGTCAGAAATAGTGCCAGCATAAGAGGGGTAATTCCACTTTAGATTTGCCAACCGGCAATTGCTGATCATGGCTTTTACGCTGGGTGAAAAATTCATGTCCTGCAACCAACACCCATTCATGAAAATATTGAACTGTTTGCCTGATGCTGCATGTGTAACATCCCCTCCTCGGTTAATGTTGGTAGCATATAAAACACCATATCCTGTACTATAAACTAGATGTTTTACTTCCGATGCCTGAATTTCATTTAGATAAACCTCACCTGAGTTGTTCATATACAGCAGGCAACTGGCATTGGGATTGTCGCCAATCAATTTCTTTAATGGGCCGGTACGATGTTCCATATGCAAATTTCTGAACCAAAGACCAATCCCTCCATGAACGTAAATTGTCGGGCTTATTAAGTTTGCTTCCCATTGACAGTTTTCAAAGCGCAACATATTACATTCGTCATCTTTGATGGTTGAAGTTAAGTGAATTGGGGCAAGGAGCATTTTCCCATTATTTGTGATGTCAGTGTAACTGTCATAGTCACCTGATGTTCTGCCGCAACCCTGAACCTCCAGGAATTTAAAGTAACTGTCCTGAACCTTATCTAGATAGAGTCCGGCACCTTTGCAGTAGAGGATGCTTACATTCTGTACTTGCACATAACCGGCATACTTGATACTTAATCCACTAATAAATTTATGATTCCCACGAATTTGAAAGTTTCTGAAGTTAATGCCGCTGTAGGTCATTTCACCTTGGTTAGCAGTAACGGTGATTATTCCACTAATGTCTGAAATATCAGCTAAATCCGGTCCTGAATAGGTTAACACTGCTCGCCCGTTAAAACTGCTCTCGCCATAGAGTGCGATCCCTCTGTTGGCCGGGAAGATAATTGGTTTTGCAATATTCCAGTAACCACTTGGAATTTTTACTGAACGATCGCCTTGTATCAATGAAATGTTTTGAATAAACGTGCTGTTATCGTTAAGAGTTGGGTCACAACCTCCATCGTATAAAGAGAGTTGTGTCAGATCGTTTCGACGCCACACAGCTGTTGTCTGACCGACTTTAATAGTGGAATATCCGCCATCATCTATTGCGTTGGGAATGTTGAGATGACCTGTAAACATCCCACCACCTTTACCTTTTCCTGCATAATATTCGGTTAAAAATATACGTTGTCCATCATATTCAGGTGAGGTGACTCTTAAGTCTCCCATAACACTTACTGTGGGGATATTTTGTTCTAAATTAATTGCGCTCATAGTGAACTCCGGGTAACATTAAATTTCATGGAATAGTACTTTCGACACTAAACCTTGCATGGATTAATGGTTAATTATTGGGGTTAATCCCAGAAAGATAATGCTATCTTGATTTTATATAGGATGCGACATTAGAACGTTCGGCTATATACCACACAATGAATGAAAGTTAAGGGGCGGTGATGATGTCAAAACACGTATCCATGCATAAAACAGCTTCGCTTATGACTATAATAATGAGCATAGGTGCCAAAAAATGATGATTTTTGTTTAATTGTCTGTTTTTTATGATAAAAGGAAGTAATTTCACGTAAAATGAAACGACTGCAAAATGAGTTAACGTCGCTGGTCAACCGCGGGATGGATCGCCACCTGCGTCTGGCGGTGACCGGCCTGAGCCGCAGCGGCAAAACCGCCTTTATCACCGCTTTCGTCAATCAATTGCTGCATGTTCACAGCGGTGCCCGCATGCCGCTGTTCTCGCCGGTGCGCGAAGAACGCCTGCTGGGCGTGAAGCGCATTCCGCAACGCGACCTCGGTATTCAGCGTTTTACCTATGATGAAGGGCTGGCACAGCTTTATGGCACTCCGCCGAGCTGGCCGACCCCGACGCGTGGCGTCAGCGAAATTCGCCTGGCGTTGCGTTATCGCTCCAACGATTCATTGCTGCGTCATTTCAAAGACACTTCAACGCTGTATCTGGAGATTGTCGATTATCCCGGCGAATGGTTGTTGGACTTGCCGATGCTGGAACAGGACTATCTGGCCTGGTCGCGGCAAATGGCCGGCTTGCTGCAGGGCGATCGCGCCGAATGGGCCCGGCCCTGGCTGGAACTGTGCAAAAGCTGCGATCCGCTGGCACCCGCCGATGAAAACAAGCTGGCGGCCATCGCCCAGGCTTATACCGATTATCTGTTGCGCTGCAAAAGTGAAGGGCTGCATTTTATTCAGCCGGGCCGCTTTGTGTTGCCGGGCGATCTGGCCGGTGCGCCGGCATTGCAGTTTTTCCCGTGGCCAAACGTCGACAGCCTTGGCGAGTCAAAGCTGGCGCAGGCGGATAAACACAGCAACATCGGCATGCTGCGTGCGCGTTTCAACTATTACTGCCAGACCATCGTCAAAAACTTTTATAAAGAGCATTTTGTCCGTTTCGATCGCCAGATTGTGCTGGTGGATTGCCTGCAGCCACTCAATAGCGGCCCGCAGGCGTTCAATGATATGCGGCTGGCGCTGACCCAACTGATGCAGAGTTTCCACTATGGCAAGCGCACGCTGTTCCGCCGTTTATTTTCACCGACCATCGATAAACTGATGTTTGCCGCTACCAAGGCCGATCACATCACCGCCGATCAGCATGCCAATTTGGTGTCGTTGTTGCAGCAGCTGGTGCAGGAAGCCTGGCAGAACGCGGCGTTTGAGGGCATCAGCATGGACTGCGTCGGGCTGGCCTCGGTGCAGGCGACCGAAAGCGGCATCGTTGACCATCAGGGGCAGCGCATCCCGGCGCTGAAAGGCAATCGCCTGAACGACGGCGCACCGTTGACGGTGTTCCCCGGCGAAGTGCCGGCACGTTTGCCTGGGCCGGCGTTCTGGCAGAATCAGGGCTTCCATTTTGATGAGTTCCGTCCACGCGCGATGAGTGTGGACAGTCCGTTGCCACATATCCGCCTGGACGCGGTGATGGAGTTTTTACTGGGAGATAAATTGCGATGAGCGAGCCGATAAAACCGCGTATCGATTTCGAACAGCCGTTGGAGCCACCGCAGGAGCCGGTGCTGCGTGCCAACGTTGCTTTCGACGAACAGCAGGCTGAGCACTTTTTCCCGGCGGCGCCGGAGCTGCAGCAGGAAGAGGAAGAGGGGCGTGCCGAAGGCATTATCAACGCAGCCTTGAAACCCAAACGCAGCCTGTGGCGCAAAATGGTTACCGCCGGGCTGACGCTGTTCGGTGTCAGCGTGGTGGCGCAGGGCGTGCAGTGGGTGCATACCGCCTGGGTGCAGCAGGATTGGATCGCCATGGGCGGTGGCGTGGCGGGTGGGTTGATTGTTTTCGCCGGGGTAGGTTCGGTGGTGACCGAATGGCGCAGACTATACCGTCTGCGCCAGCGTGCAGAAGAACGAGATGTGGCACGTGAACTGTTGCACAGCCACGGATTGGGCAAAGGGCGTGAGTTTTGCGAAAAACTGGCGCGCCAGGCCGGCCTGGATCAGGGGCATCCGGCGTTGCAACGCTGGCAGGCTTCACTGCATGAAACCCAGAACGATCGCGAAGTGGTAGCGCTGTACGCCAAACTGGTGCAGCCGGTGCTGGATAATCAGGCGCGGCGTGAAATCAGCCGTTCGGCGGCGGAGTCCACCTTAATGATCGCCGTCAGTCCGCTGGCGGTGGTGGATATGGCGTTTATCGCCTGGCGTAATATTCGGCTGATTAACCGTATCGCCGCGCTGTATGGCATCGAGCTGGGTTACTTCAGCCGTCTGCGCTTGTTCCGTCTGGTGCTGTTGAATATTGCCTTTGCCGGTGCGTCCGAGCTGGTACGCGAAGTGGGAATGGACTGGATGTCGCAAGACCTGGCCGCCCGATTGTCCGCCCGAGCGGCGCAGGGCATCGGTGCCGGTTTGCTGACGGCCAGGCTCGGTATCAAGGCGATGGAGCTTTGTCGTCCGTTGCCCTGGCTGGAAGGGGAAAAACCGAAACTGGGTGATTTCCGCAGCCAACTGATTGGCCAGTTGAAAGACACCATGAAAAAGAGCGACAACAAGGCCAAATAATCTGCCCACGGCGTCTATTCAGGCGCCGTGGTTATTTTTACCGCAATGATTTTCCCCGCTAACGCCAATACGTAACCCGCGCTTGACGAAAGACGATCCCCCTGTAAATGCATTATATTTATCTGCAAATTTACTGGCGGTTGTGATAACTCTCTGCTGATAAGCTAAAATGACGCCGATGGTGTTATTCACTTGCGTTTAAAATCATCAACAACAACGATAAATCAGAGTTCTGTCAACTTTTGCTGACAGATTGCTTCTACCGCTCGGGGTGAGAGAGTATCATCATCTTCAGTCATCCCCGCACCTGCAGAGATAAGGCCAATACTGATGCGTTTGGAAGTTTTTTGCGAAGACCGGATCGGTCTGACTCGAGAGTTACTCGATCTTTTGGTATTGCGCAGCATAGATTTACGTGGCATCGAAATCGATCCCATCGGCCGCATTTACCTCAATTTTTCCCAACTGGATTTTGACACCTTCCGCGCGCTGATGGTGGAAATCCGCCGCATTGCCGGCGTGACCGATGTGCGCACCGTGAATTTCATGCCGTCTGAACGCGAACACCGCGCACTGCGTGCGTTGTTGGAGTCGATGCCTGAGCCGGTGTTCTCGATTGATATGAAAGGCAAAGTTGAACTGGCCAATCCGGCAGCGCAGGCGCTGTTCGGGCTTAGCGAAGACAAAATTCGCAACCAGACGGCCACCGCATTGATTGGCGGTTATAACTTCAACCGTTGGCTCGAGAGCGAACAGACGGCGCCACAATCTGAGCGGGTGGTGATCCGCAGTCAGGACTTCCTGATGGATATCACGCCAATCTACCTGGAGGACGAAAACCAGCAGAATGCCGCCGTTGGCGCGGTAGTGATGCTGAAGTCCACGGCCCGTATGGGGCGTCAGTTACAGAATCTGTCGGTGAACGACGATACCGAGTTTGATCATATCGTTGCCGCCAGTCCGAAAATGCGCCAGGTGCTGGAGCAGGCGCGCAAGTTGGCGATGCTGGATGCGCCACTGTTGATTGTGGGCGACACCGGCACCGGCAAAGATATTCTGGCCCGGGCATGCCATTTGCGCAGCCCGCGTGGCAAGCAGCCGTTCCTGGCGCTCAATTGCGCCGCACTGCCGGATGACGTAGCGGAAAGCGAGTTGTTCGGCCATGCGCCGGGGGCTTACCCGAATGCGCTGGAAGGCAAGAAGGGCTTCTTTGAGCAGGCGCACGGTGGTTCGGTGCTGCTGGATGAAATCGGTGAGATGTCGCCGCGCATGCAGACCAAACTGCTACGTTTCATTAACGATGGCACTTTCCGCCGCGTGGGTGAAGAACACGAAGTCCATGTAGATGTGCGGGTAATTTGCGCGACGCAGAAAAACCTGACCGAACTGGTGCAGCGTGGTGAGTTCCGTGAGGATCTCTATTATCGACTTAACGTGTTGACCATCACCATTCCCCCGTTGCGTGAGCGTCCACAGGATATCATGCCGCTGACTGAACTGTTTGTGGCGCGTTTTGCCGATGAGCAGGGTGTGGCGCGGCCGAAGCTGTCGGGCGATCTGGGCAGTTTCCTCAGCAAATATGGCTGGCCGGGCAACGTGCGACAGTTAAAAAACGCCATTTACCGGGCGTTGACGCAAACCGAAGGTTTCGAACTTCGTCCGCAGGACATTGTACTGCCGGAGTTCGAGGTTGAAATGTCGCTGGGCGATGAGGTGATGGACGGCTCGCTTGATGATATCAGCAAGCGTTTCGAACGTTCGGTGCTGACCCGTTTGTACCGTACTTACCCGAGTACCAGAAAACTGGCGAAACGCCTGGGGGTTTCACATACCGCGATCGCCAATAAGTTGCGCGAATATGGGCTCAGCAGCCGTAAGCCTTCCGGGGAAAACGAAGAATAAAAAAACGGGCGCCATAAGCGCCCGTTTCAACGTTTAGAGGCCGGCAATCGTCGGCCTTCTGGCATTACTTCAATGCAGCCAGCGCCGCATCGTAGTTCGGCTCGGTGGTAATTTCATTCACCAGCTCGCTGTACAGCACGTTGTCCTGGCCATCCAATACCACAACCGCACGTGCGGTCAGGCCTGCCAGCGGGCCTTCAGCGATTTCAACGCCGTAAGCCTGTTTGAATTCTGCGCCACGCAGCGTGGACAGGGTGACTACATTGTTCAGGCCTTCTGCACCGCAGAAACGTGACTGGGCGAACGGCAGGTCGGCCGAGATGCACAGCACCACGGTGTTATCCAAGCCGCTGGCCAACTGGTTGAATGTACGAACCGAAGTTGCGCAAACGCCGGTATCAATACTTGGGAAAATGTTCAGAACTTTGCGTTTACCCGCGAAGCTGCTCAGCGCCACGTCCGACAAGTCTTTGGCAACCAGTGAGAAGGTTTTGGCTTGTTCGCCGGTTTGTGGCAGGTGGCCTGCAACGCTAACCGGGTTGCCTTGAAAATGTACTGTCTGAGTCATTAGCTTGATTCCTTTTACAGGTGTTTATACAAAGGGCATGAACCTAATAAAATGGCTTTTTGGCCGCTTTTAACATTAGGTTCACACCCTGGCATCAGTTTATGTCAACAATTGTGGGTTGGATAGATAAAGTTTGCTAAATAGTTGTATATATTAGAGTGTGTCCAAAAAAGCACCCGCGCGTTCGCCCGATTTTATACGCAATTTCCGTTCAGGAGCCGTTATGAGAAGCATGCGTTTTTACCCAGAAGCCTGGCCGTTGCATACCGCCTTTGTTATTGCCCGTGGCAGCCGCACCGAAGCCAAAGTAGTGGTGGTCGAAATTGAGCAGCAGGGCGTGCGGGGGATTGGTGAATGCACACCTTATCCGCGTTACGGTGAAAGTGAGGCTTCGGTGATGGAACGGCTGGCCGAAGTGGCTACGGCGGTCGAACAGGGCGTGACGCGCGAGCAATTGCAGCAGCTAATGCCGGCCGGCGCGGCGCGTAATGCGGTGGATTCCGCCTTGTGGGATTTGGAGTGTCAACTGAGCGGTCAGAGCCTCTGGCAGCGTAGCACGGTTGCCGAGCCAGAACGCATTCTGATGGCGCAAACCGTCAGCATAGGTTCGCCGGAGGCCATGGCCTTCGCCGCACGCGAACTTGAACAGCAAGGGGCACGCTTGCTGAAAATCAAACTGGACAATCATCTGATCAGCGAACGGCTGGTGGCGATCCGTGCGGCGGTGCCGGATGCCACGTTGATTGTCGATGCCAATGAGTCCTGGCAGGCGGAAGGGCTGGCGGCGCGCTGCCAACTGTTAGCGGATCTGGGCGTGGCGATGCTGGAGCAACCCCTGCCGGCAACGGATGACAGCGCACTGGAAAACTTTATCCACCCGTTGCCAATTTGCGCTGATGAAAGCTGCCACACCCGCGGTGATTTACCCAAGCTGGTTGGCCGTTATCAAATGGTCAATATCAAGCTGGATAAAACCGGCGGCCTGACCGAAGGGCTGGCGCTGGCGCAGGAGGCGCGGCAACAAGGGTTCGCTATTATGCTCGGTTGCATGTTGTGCACTTCGCGGGCGATCAATGCCGCATTGCCGCTGGCACCGGGCGCGCGATTCGTCGATTTGGACGGCCCGACCTGGCTGGCTAATGACGTTGAACCGGGGTTGGATTTTGAATGTGGGGCGATTAATCTCGCCCCATCGCCGGTTTAGCCCGGGTAAGTCAGCAATTCTACCATTGCGCTGAGGTAGTTTTCGCTGGCGGCATCGGCCGAGATCGGCGGGAATTCCGCAGTAATGCACGGCAGTGACAAATCGGCGCACCAGCTGCCGAATGATCCCGGCGTCTCGTAACCGACGCTGGTGACCAGCGGCAGGGCAAACTTATGCGAAAGCCAGACGCCGAGCTGTGAACTGGCCGGATCTTCAATACAGGCCAATGGCTCGTGGAACGACACCACCCAGTGCGGCTTCAACCGATGGATCAGATGACAGAGCCCCTGGGTTTCCGGTTCGGAACCTGGGCGGCCGCCGGTTGAGAGTTTTACATCCCGCGCTTCCGCCGCGCTGTTCCAACGATAAACCGTATCCCCGGATCGCCAATTGGCCGCCGGGAAGTTACGGTTCAAATCAACCCCGTTAGCGTTGGCGCGCAGCCCGAGTTGGCAACCGTCGGGATTGACCGCCAGTACTACATGGTGACGCAACTGGTTTGGTGCAATGCTGCGTAATGCGCAGGACAGGGTAACGATAGCGGCGCTCTCATCACCGTGGGTACCGGCAATAATCAGCCCGGTTTGCGGGCCGCTGACGGCCGCCGGGAAATAGAGCAGTGGTGCACCCAACAACGAACTGCCGTAATTCTCTCCTGCAACGGCCAATTGGCCACGTTCACTGCGCGGTCGATGCTGGATCATGATGTAGTCCCTGATTTAAAGGTCGAGAGTGATTATCATTTTATTCAGTGTATTACGCTTTCGCTTAACTTTCCCAGAGCAATTTCTCACCCAGTGACAAAATTGATTGTCATAAAATCCTGAACAGTGATTCCAATTATTGATGACTGGCAGACGATCTTGGGTTCGCTACACTGGCTCCTATTGTGAACAGATAAACTGGAGCTCTTCATGAAAGCCATTGCAGTCAAACAACTCGGTGCTACGCCAGAACAGGTAGAGATCGCCAAACCCTCACTACAACCCGGCCAGATCCTGGTTAAAATGGCCGCTGCCGGGCTAAACCCGGTTGACTGGCGGATAGCCGACGGCATGCTACAGGAGAAATTGCCACACGTTTTCCCTTTGGTGATTGGTACCGACGGTGCGGGCGTGGTGGAGGCAGTCGCCGATGATGTCAGCGGATTCAGCGTCAATGAACGGGTGGCCGGCAAGTTTATGTTCGGCGTTGTCGGTGCCGGTAGCTACGCCCAATATGCGGTGATTGACCAAAAAGCGGTACTGGCGCGAGTACCTGATGAGGTGAGTTTGACCACTGCGGCGGCCATGCCGATTGCGGCCGGTACCGCGCTGAAACTGGTTGAGAAACTGCAACTGAGCGCGGGTGCGACTCTGCTGGTGGTGGGCGCAACCGGCGGCGTTGGGCGCTTCGTTATTCAACTGGCCAAACGTCAGGGGCTGAAGGTAATTGCTACCGGCGGGGCTGATGCCGAGGCCGCATTGCGTGAGCTGGGGGCTGAGAAGGTGATTGATCATCACCGGGCACCCGTGCTGCAGCAGGTTCAACAACTATACCCGCAGGGCATTGACGGCATGATCGATCTGGTCAGCAATGCCGAAGCATTCAGCGCCTTACTGGTTATTCTGCGTAAGGGCGGCGTGGCGCTGAGCACCATTTGGTCGGCAGCTCCGGAGCTGATGCAGCAACAAGGCCTGCGTGGCGGCAATATTGAGGCGCAAATCAGTGCGGATGAGCTGGAGCAACTGTTACAGAGCGTCGCGCGCGGTGAGCTGCAGGTGCCGGTGGAACGTCTGGTATCGATTAAACAGGCACCGGAAATGCTGGCGGAGAGCAAAGCCGGTGGCTCACGCGGCAAAACCGTGCTGAACATTGATTGGTGAAGCCAATAAAACCACGCCATCTATTTCGCTGTTGTTATACTATCGGCAAAGCTAACCAAACAGGGGATTTAACATGCCAGTAGCCAGAATAGTTGCCAGCTATAGCGAAAATGATAAGGATACCATCACGCTGCTGTGCGGCGTGGACGAGGAAAACCAGATCCGTCAGGGTGAATGGTTTGGCGTGGTGAAGAACGACGACGGGCGTGGCGATGAGTCCAACTATCCGTTTACTCTGCACGTCGATTATCAGAAAAACAGCTTCTATCTCGACTATGGTTTTGACGATGCCGAGTCACGCCAGATGCAGAAAACCGATATTCATGCCAAGCCATTGGCAGAGAAAGGCTTCTTCACCATTTTTGATGAAGAAGAGGGTGAAGAATTCAGCTACCGCATCAATAGCATTCACCTTTACGACTAATAAAGCCGACTAACAGAAAATGCCCGTATCGACACCGTCGTGCGGGCATTTTTATTGCCTGGCCCCCCAGTTTTTACATCTTGTCCGCCGGGAACTCTAGGTGAGACTAATCTTGTGCTATAAGATAAAAAATTCAGATGGTTAACGGGGGATAAATCAGAATGACGAGAAAAAAAATTCAACAGGGTTTTCGTTTGGCGCTGTGTGCCGTGGCGATTGGCGCAGGGCTGAGCAGCGCCATGGCGGCTCAGGTTCCCCCAGGTACTACGCTGGCGGAGAAACAGGGAATAGTTCGCCATATCAAAGATGAGCCGGCCTCACTCGATCCCATTAAAGCGGTTGGCCTGCCGGAAGCACAATTGGCGCGCGATCTGTTTGAAGGGCTGGTGAACCAGGATGCCAACGGCAAGGTGATCCCCGGCGTCGCAACCCGCTGGCAAACCACCGATAACCAAACCTATATTTTCACCCTGCGTAAAGATGCGCGCTGGTCTAACGGTGACCCTGTCACGGCGAAAGACTTCGTTTACAGTTGGCAGCGGCTGGTTGAGCCGAAGAACTTGTCACCTTTTGCCTGGTTTGCCCAGTTGGCCGGCATCCAAAACGCCGATGAGATCATTACCGGCAAGCTGCCTGCCGATAAGCTGGGCGTCACCGCGCTGGATGATTACACCTTCAAAGTGCAGTTGAACAAACCGGTGCCGTATTTTGTCAGCCTGACGGCCAACTTCAGCCTGTTCCCGGTCAACAAGGCGGTGGTAGAGAAATTTGGCAACGACTGGACCAAGGTCGGCAACCTGGTCGGTAACGGCGCGTTTAAACTGCAGGAACGGGTAGTTAACGAGAAGCTGGTACTGACGCCAAACGATCACTATTGGGATCATGCGCATACGGTGTTGACCAAAGTGACCTTTGTGCCGATCAACCAGGAATCCAACGCCACCAAGCGTTATCTGGCCGGCGATATCGATATCACCGAGTCCTTCCCGAAAAACATGTACCAAAAACTGCTGAAAGACATCCCGGACCAAGTCTATACCCCGGATCAGCTCGGCACCTATTATTATGCTTTTAATACCCAACGTGCGCCGACTAACGATGTGCGGGTGCGCAAGGCATTGTCTTACGCTATCGATCGCAAGATTATCGCCGAAAAAGTGTTGGGGACCGGTGAAAAACCGGCTTACCACTTCACCCCGGATGTCACCGCCGGGTTTAAGCCGGAAGTGAGCCTGTTGCAACAGCAACCACAGGCCGAACTGGACGCCCAGGCCAAGGCGTTGATGCAGGCGGCAGGTTATGGCCCGAACAATCCGCTGAAACTGACGCTGTTGTACAACACTTCGGAAAGCCATCAGAAAATTGCGATTGCTGTGGCTTCAATGTGGAAGAAAACGCTCGGTATTGACGTCAAGCTGCAAAATCAGGAATGGAAAACCTATATCGATAGCCGTAACACCGGCAATTTCGACGTGGTGCGTGCTTCCTGGGTCGGCGATTACAATGAAGCCTCGACCTTCCTGTCGTTGTTAAGCTCAACCCACAGCGGAAATATCGCTAAATTCAAAAGTGCGGATTACGACAAACTGCTCGCGCAGGCCAGCCGGGAAACCAGTGCGGCAGCCTTGACCACTGACTACAACAAACTTGAGCAGATCATCGCCGAACAGGCACCGATCGCGCCAATTTATCAGTATACCAATGGCCGATTGATCAAACCCTGGGTGAAAGGCTACCCGATCACCAATCCGGAAGACGTGGCGTACAGCCAGACGATGTATATTTTGAAGCATTGATATATTGCGATAGTCCCATGTGTTGCCATCAAACCCCGCGAGAGCGGGGTTTCTACTTAGGTGGCAGGGCTATGGGGCATCAAACAATGCGCTACGGCCTGTCGTCGAAGGAAATACGCAGGCTACATCGTGGGCACAGTCGGGAACGATCAGCAAATCACGTTTGGCGTGCGGCGCAATAAACCGCCGGTCGTAAGCGGCATAGGCGATGCCGCGCTGCAGTCGGTAGGGGCCTTGCGCCTGAGCTGCGCAAGACTTATCGAGTATTTTGTAGAAAGTGCCGGGTGCGCTGCCGGTATCCTTCTCGCCTTCAAGATAGGTGATATCCGCCGATGCATAGCGCTGGCGCACAGATGTGCTGTTTTGGTCGAGAAAGGCCGGAACCGCTTCAATGCCGTATTTCCAACGATCGACGT
Organism: Serratia sp. BIGb0163; assembly: GCF_024809935.1. Lineage (NCBI taxonomy): Bacteria > Pseudomonadati > Pseudomonadota > Gammaproteobacteria > Enterobacterales > Yersiniaceae > Serratia > Serratia sp. BIGb0163. The sequence goes on along the minus strand of NZ_JANUDZ010000001.1, from coordinate 1,521,936 downwards.
TCGGGCAGACATCGTTCCTGTTCTCAACCCAATCAAAGCTACAGTCGCCTTGTTGGTTACAGTCGCGCCAGTCGGCAGGGCGACCATTTGTTACCGGTCGTGGCCTTCGGCTATCGAAATAGAGCCAACTGCCGGGGTCGGCGATGACGTAACGCAGCTTCACGCCGGCCGGCGGATGGGCGAACCCGACATAGTGCTGCACAAACTGTGCCCCGGCGGAGAAGCCGGCGATGGTCACCGACCGTACCGTTGGCCATTTTATTTTCAGCTCGGCAACCAGACTATCCAGCGCAACAAATGAGCTGGTACTCCCCTGATTGTCCAGATCCCCTTCGATCCAGGAACTGCAGCTCCAGAGTGCGTCACCTGCCTGTGCGGCTGGCACTCCGGGGGAGTGACAGTGTGCGGCCTGCGCATCGCTAACCGGAAACAGCGGGGCAACCAGCAGCCAGTTATCGGCTTTGGCTGTGCGCTGGGCCGCCGTTAAGGCAGCGGCCAGCGTTTTCCCTGCATCTCTGGGGTGTCCGTGCAGTACGATTAACGCGCTGTGTGGTGTGGGGCCATGATATTTCGCAACGAAGTAAGGCAGGTCACCCGCTGAGTCAGCTAATTTGACCCGATATGCGTCCGCGATAGCGTTGAGTGAGTTATCTGCGGCAAACAGCGGATGAAACGGCGCCGGAGCAAACGCCAAAACTGAGGCTAACAAGAATGTCGAAGTGGATTTCATTAGGTGCCCGGCCGCGCGTTGTGCGTTATTTATCCATGTTAGCGCATAAGCTCCTCCCAGGTGCAGCATTCGCACGGCTTCATCTTTGATCCGCTTACCATTAACGCTAGACTCTGGAATAACTGAAAAGCAGAGGGGATGAGGAATGGAAGTCATTGAGGGGCGCGAGTTACAGGTTCCTGACGCAGTGTATGCCTACCAGCTCGATGGCAAGGGCGGTGTAACATCGATTGATTACGATGACAAAGTTACCTGCGATGAGCCTTGCTGGCTGCATCTCGATTATGCGCACTCTGCCAGCGCCGAATGGCTGGCCACCACGCCACTGCTGCCGGATGCGGTCAGAGAGGCGCTGTCAGGAGAGAGCTCGCGGCCACGCGTCAGTAAGGTGGGCGATGGCACCATGATTACACTGCGCAGCATTAACTTTAACGCCAATTCACGGCCGGATCAGTTGGTGACCATTCGCGTCTACATGACGGATAAACTGATCGTTTCCACCCGCCATCGCAAGGTTTTTTCCATCGACCAGGTAGTGAACGATCTGCAAAGCGGCATCGGGCCGACCAACAGCGGCAACTGGCTGGTGGAAATTTCGGATGCACTGACCGATCACGCCAGTGAGTTTATCGAGGATCTGCATGACAAGATCATCGATCTGGAAGATTCGCTGTTGGAGCAACAGGTTCCCGAACGCGGGCAACTGGCGCTGATCCGCAAACAGCTGATCGTACTGCGCCGCTATATGGCACCGCAACGTGATGTATTTTCCCGGCTGGCCAGCGATCGTCTGCCCTGGATGAATGATGACGACCGTCGTCGCATGCAGGATATTGCCGATCGATTAGGGCGCGGCCTGGATGATTTGGACGGCAGCATTGCCCGTACCGCGATCCTTTCTGACGAAATCACCACCGTGATGGCTGATGCCATGAACCGCCGCACCTACACCATGTCATTATTGGCGATGGTGTTTTTGCCGACGACCTTTTTGACCGGGTTGTTCGGCGTCAACCTGGGCGGCATTCCAGGCGGCGACAACCCTTTGGGTTTTGCTACGTTTTGCCTGACACTGACCGGATTGGTGTTCGGCCTGGGCTGGTGGCTGAAGCGACGCCGCTGGCTGTAGCCAAAAAACGCTGATAACCCGGTTAACATTGAGCGATATCAACTTTTACCGGAGGGAAATGGGGCATGATCTATCTCGCAGGTGAATGCAACGTCAAGCGATGGGCGTTGTGCTCCATAATTGTCTTACTTTCTTATATTTAGAATTACTGCATAGCACATTGATTCATACGATGCCGGTTTAATCACCGGCATTTTTTTGTCTGCAATTTGCCCGTCAGGCTGCACTCTCATCCCAGAAACTGGCCTCGATCTTATGCCCATCCAGATCCCGAACAAAGCAGCCGTAATAGGCTTCGCCATAGTGTGGCCGTGAACCGGGGGCGCCTTCATCTGTCGCACCGGCCTGCAGCGCCTGGCGGTAAAAATCATCGACCTGCTGTTTGCTGGTGGCGAAAAAACCCACGTGCAGGCCATTGCCGGCAGTGGCCGGTTTACCGTCGATCGGTACCTGCAACCAGAACTCCGGATAGTCACGCCCATAGCCAATGGCGCCAGGGTGTTCCAACACCCGCCGGCAACCTAATGCGGCAAGGGTTCGATCGTAGAAGTCGGCTGCGGCGTCAAAATGATTGCTGCCGAGAGAAACGTGAGACAAGCAGGGGGTGATGTTCATCGGTAATCTCCAGTGACTGTATAAAAACACAGTATAGGATAAAAACGGCACTGTCCGATGAATTCTGCTGAAATTGCGAGCGGGATCGAAAACTGATGAAGGGAAATTTCCGCCCACAGCGTGCGGGCGGAATAACGACTTACTTGATCTCGAGTACGTCTAAACGTACCGGGGCGGCATCATCCGCATCTTCCGGTTGCCAGCCGATCGGCTGCATTGGAATATCTTCACGGTCAAAGGCCAGATCGCCACCGTCAACCACTTCGCTGCCGTGGTGAATCCCTTTGAAATCAAAAAGGTTGTAGTCACTCAGGTGCGAAGGCACTACGTTTTGCATCGCGCTGAACATGGTTTCCAGCCGGCCCGGATAACGTTTATCCCAGTCGCGCAGCATGTCGCCAATCACCTGGCGTTGCAGGTTGGGCTGCGAGCCGCACAGGTTGCACGGGATAATCGGGAAGCCTTTGGCGACCGAGAACCGCTCGATGTCTTTTTCACGGCAGTAAGCCAGCGGGCGAATAACCACGTGTTTGCCATCGTCGCTCATCAGCTTGGGTGGCATGCCTTTCAGCTTGCCGCCGTAGAACATGTTGAGGAACAGCGTCTGCAGAATATCGTCGCGGTGGTGGCCAAGGGCAATTTTGGTGGCCCCCAGCTCGGTAGCGGTGCGGTAAAGAATGCCGCGGCGCAGGCGTGAACACAGTGAGCAGGTGGTTTTGCCCTCAGGGATCTTGTCCTTGACGATGCTGTAGGTGTTTTCCTCAACAATCTGGTATTCCACCCCCAGGCTTTCCAGATAGGCCGGCAGAATATGCTCGGGGAAACCGGGTTGTTTCTGATCGAGGTTGACCGCAACCAGTGAGAAATTGACCGGGGCGCTTTGCTGCAGGTTGCGCAAAATCTCCAGCATGGTGTAGCTGTCTTTGCCGCCGGACAGGCAAACCATGATGCGGTCGCCTTCCTCAATCATGTTGAAATCGGCGATCGCCTGACCCACGTTACGACGCAGGCGCTTTTGCAATTTGTTCAGATTGTACTGCTCTTTTTGACTAACTGTTTGTTGTTCTGACATTTAAATCGTGCTCGTTCTCAATTGGGGGCACTATGGGCATAAAGTTTTAGGCAGCGAGTTTAGCATTCTATGGGCTGCTTGGGTATTTCATCCATCCGCTCCGGATAGCAAATGCGGTTTGCTTGCCTCAGTACACGCGGGCACGTGGCAAATCTGCCACCCGCGTGGTGTAAGCGGGAGAGAGAAACTCACGTTTCATCGACCATGTCTGTTGGTTTCCTTGCCCGGCAAACCAGACCCCGGCATGCCCGGACTGATTGATTTTATCCAACGCGGCCATTAAGCGTGCGCTGTTAGGCCGTGGCTGATACTCATCGAACAAGTCCAACTGAGCGACGCCTTGTGAGTAAAAGTCCTGCAGCATAACGCCGGCTTTTAGATAGCGGTGGCCGGGCTGCCAAATCTTATCAAGGCATCGAGTTGCGGCGGCGATGATGTCGCGCGTATCTTGCGTCGGCGTACTGAGCCTGATGCTCGCGGTGTTGCCGTAATACTTTTCATTGGCCGAGAAGGGGCTGGTTTTAACCCATGCATTGATATTCCGGCAATACTGGTGTTCTGCACGCAGTTTTTCTGCCGCGCGGGAAGCGTGCATGCAGATAGCCTGATGCATATCCTGGTATTCAGTGACGCGTTCGCCAAAGGATCTGCTGCAAATGATCTGCTGTTTGGTGGGGGCAAACTCCTCAAGTGACAAACAGGGTTCACCACGCAGTTCACGCACCGTGCGTTCAACCACCACGCTGAAATGCTTGCGGATCATCGTGGTGCTTGCATCCGCCAGCTGCAGTGTGCTTTTGATCCCCATATTTTGCAATTCTTTGGTTATGCGCCGCCCGATGCCCCAGACTTCTGCTACCGGTACTTTATCCATTAGTTTTCGCTGCCGCTCCTGGTTGGAAAGGTCAACCACGCCTTGGGTCTGACTCCATTTTTTCGCCGCGTAGTTCGCCAACTTTGCCAGCGTCTTGGTCTGGGCAATACCGACGCCGACGGTGAGGCCGGTGCATCGCAAAACGCGGGCGCGAACCTGGTGCCCAAAGGTGGCCAAATCGACACAATTTTGTATCCCGGCAAGCTCCAGAAAGCTTTCGTCGATAGAGTACATTTCGGTCCGCGGTGCCATTTCTTCGAGCACGGCCATCACTCGCATCGACATATCGGCGTACAGCTCGTAGTTGCTGCTGAATGCGATACCCCCGGCACGCTCAAAATCATGCTTTATCTTGAAATAGGGCGCGCCTGTTTTCAGGCCCAGGGCCTTTGCCTCTTTGCTCTGTGCCACCACACAGCCGTCGTTGTTCGACAGAACAACAATCGGGCGGCCACGCAGATCCGGACGCCACAGCGTTTCACAACTTGCATAGAAGTTGTTTACATCGGCCAGGGCGTACATTATTTCAGCCTGGTGATGGTTGAAACCACCACGCCGACAATGTCCAGTTCAGCACCATCATCCGGGAGCGGTATCGGCCTGAATGTCGGGTTCATCGGCTCAAGCTGTTTGACAGGATGCAGGCACAGGCGCTTAACCGTGAACTCGCCTGCGATGCTGGCGATCACGATATCGCCGTGACAGGCGCCAATACTGCGATCGACCACCAGCATGGAGCCGTCGGTGATCCCGGCTTCGATCATGCTTTCTCCTGAAGCGATCAGAAAGTAAGTCGCCGAAGGGTGGCTAATGCAGTACTCGTTGAGGTCGATTCGCGCGTGTATATAGTCTTGCGCCGGGCTGGGAAAGCCCGCCGGGACGTTATCGGCGTAAAGCGGAATGAACTGTTTCTCTGGGGTTGGCGTGGGGAAAAAGTGTTTCATGGTGCATTTCTCTATACTGTTTTTATATACAGTATAAGCGAGTTTTAGCCATTACAACCATAAAGAAAGTCAGGGGCGAGAGGATCCACAGCTATCCCCTTGTTGGGCAAGATGATCCTCTCGGAAAATTTTTAGGGTGTGGCTTGCAGGGCCGAATGTAGCGGTGTTTTTACGCCTGGAAACGTTTTTTATCAGCCGGGAAAGGCGAGCTACGTGCGGGGGGCGGTGAAAGAGGCACAGCGGCAAAGCTGGCTGGAAGCGGGGCGCGAACCGGTCGCGCCCCGATGATTTACTCGGCGGAGGATTTTTCCCCTTTGCCGGCCAGCAGGCTGAGGAAGTCGTACTTCTCCTTCAGCTCTTTCTCTGCGGCCTGATACAGCGCGCTGGCGACCTCCGGCTGCTGCGAGTTCAGGCGGCGGAAGCGCTGTTCTTTCAGCAGCGTTTCGGTCAGGTTGCTGTTTGGCGGCCGGGAGTCCAGCGCCAGCGCAGCTTTGCCCTCATCGGCACGGCGTGGATCGAAGCGGTACAGCGGCCAGAAACCGGTGGCGGTCAACTGTTTCATCTGGTCGTGACTTAGCGCCAGATCGTAACCGTGCTCTTCGCAGGGGCTGTAGGCGATAATCAGTGATGGGCCCGGATAGGCCTCGGCCTCCTGAATCGCTTTCACCGTCTGGTTGAGCTGCGCACCCAGCGAGATCTGCGCCACATACACATGGCCGTACATCATCATGCTGACGCCCAGATCCTTACGCGCCTTGCGCTTGCCGTGCTCACCGAACTTGGTGACTGCACCCAGCGGGGTAGCTTTCGACTGTTGGCCACCGGTGTTGGAGTAACATTGGGTATCCAGCACCAGTACGTTGACGTTCTCGGTCAGGCTGAGGACGTGATCCAACCCACCGAACCCGATGTCGTAAGCCCAGCCATCGCCGCCAATCAACCAGATGGACTTATCCACCAGATAATCGGCGTCGGTCGCCAGTTGGCGTGCATCGTTGCCTTCAATTTTCGTCAACAGGCCGCGCAGTTCAGCAATCTGCTGGCGGCGTGGTTCCGGTGCGATATCTTCCATCTGCAGAGCATTAACCAATTGTGTCGGCAACTGTGGTGTCAGCGTGTTCAACAGGCGCAATACGCGGCTGCGGTGCTGGTCGACAGTCAGGCGGAAGCCCAGACCGAATTCGGCGTTGTCCTCAAACAGCGAGTTGGCCCAGGCCGGGCCGCGCCCTTCGGCATTGGTGGTGTAAGGCGTGGTGGGCAGGTTGCCGCCGTAAATGGATGAGCAGCCGGTGGCATTGGCAATCAGCAGTCGGTCGCCATAAAGCTGGGTCAACAGTTTGATATACGGCGTTTCGCCGCAGCCGGAACAGGCGCCGGAGTATTCGAACAGCGGCGAAATCAGCTGCGAGGTGCGAATATCGATCCGCTCGAGCTGCGCCGGGTCGATCTCCGGCAGTTGCAGGAAGAAGTCGTAGTGTTCTTTTTCCACGGCCAGGTGCTCCAGCCGTGGCGCCATGTTGATGGCCTTGATGTCAGGATCCTGGCGGTCTTTCGCCGGGCACACCTCAACGCACAGGTTGCAACCGGTACAGTCTTCCGGCGCCACCTGCAGCACGTATTTCTGACCGCGCATATCTCGCGCCTTCACGTCCAGCGATTGCAGCGAGGCAGGGGCATGCTCCATGGCCTCCGGCTGAACCACTTTGGCGCGAATGGCGGAATGCGGACAGGCGGCAACGCAGTGGTTGCACTGGGTGCACAGATCCGGCTGCCAGATAGGGATCGCCTCGGCGATATTGCGTTTTTCCCACTGGGTGGTGCCCACTGGCCAGGTGCCGTCCGGCGGGAAGGCGGACACTGGCAGCGCATCGCCCAATCCGGCCAGCATCGCGGCGGTGACGGTTTTGACAAAGTCAGGCGCGGCGTCGGAAACCACCGGCGGTCGCATTGGGCTGCTGTCGTTAACCGGCTGCAGCGGGATCTCAATCAGTGCATCGAGCGTAGCGGCCAGCGCCTGCCAGTTGCGTTCAACAATATCCTGGCCTTTGCTGCTGTAGCTGCGGGCAATGGCGTCGCGCAATTGCTGCAGTGCCACATCGCCCGGCAGGATCTGGGTCAGGTGGAAAAACGCCATCTGCATCACGGTATTGATGCGCGCGCCAAGTCGGCATTCCCGCGCCAGTTTGGCGGCGTTGATGATGTAAAATCGCGCCTGACGCTGTTGCAGCACCGCCTGCACTTCCTGCGGCAGCCGCGACCAGACTTCTTCCGCACCGTACGGGGTATTGAGCAGGAAAATGCCGCCGGGTTTCAGGCGCTCCGCCATCTGGTAGGTATCGATAAACTGCAATTGGTGACAGCCGACAAAGTCAGCGCGACTGACCAGATAGGCCGAGTTAATCGGCTGCTCACTGACGCGCAGATGCGACACCGTCAGGCCACCGGCCTTTTTCGAATCGTAGACAAAATAGCCTTGGGCATAGAGCGGCGTGCTGTTGCCGATGATTTTGATGTTGTTTTTGGTGGCGGAAACCGACCCGTCGCTGCCCAGGCCGTAGAATAACGCCTCCAGTGAGGCACGCTGCGGCAGGGTTTCTTCACTGAGCGGCAGGGAAAGGCCGGTCACATCGTCAAAAATACCGACGGTAAAACGCGGGCGCGGTTTGTCCAGCGTCAGTTCTTTAAATACCGCCAACGCGCAGTCTGGCCCGAACTCTTTTGAGGACAATCCATAACGGCCACCGATCACTATCGGCATGTTGGCGCGTTCACCCCGGCTGAAGGCTTCGGCCAGCGCGGTCATCACGTCCAGATACAGCGGTTCTGCCAGCGCGCCTGGCTCCTTGGTGCGATCCAGTACGGCGATTTTCGTTGCGCTTGCCGGCAGCATGCTGAGCAGGTGTTGCGCGGAAAAGGGGCGGAACAGTCGGACTTTCAGCACGCCGACTTTTTCGCCGCGAGTCAGCAGGGCGTCGATCGCCTCTTCGCAGGTACCGATAGCGGATCCCATCAGGATCACGACGCGTTCGGCCTGTGGATGACCGTAATATTCAAAAGGCTGATATGCCCGGCCGGTGATCTGGGCAAACTTGTCCATCGCATCAATTACGTGCTGACTGGTCGCGTTATACCAGGGATTGGTGGCCTCACGAGACTGGAAATAGGTATCCGGGTTGGCGGAGGTACCGCGCACCACAGGATGGTCCGGTGACAGCGCGCGGCTGCGGTGCGCATCAATCGCTTCCTGCGGCAGCATCTGGCGCAGGGTATCGTCGCTCAACGGGACGATCTTGTTGATTTCATGCGAGGTACGGAAACCATCAAAAAAGTGAATAAACGGCAGGCGACTGTTGAGGCTCGCCGTTTGAGAAATCAACGCAAAGTCCTGCGCCTCCTGCACGTTACTGGCGCACAGCATGGCGCAGCCGGTCTGGCGTACCGCCATCACGTCGGAATGGTCGCCGAAAATCGACAGTGCGTGCGTAGCGATGGTCCGTGCGGCGACGTGCAGAACAAACGGCGTCAGTTCACCGGCCAGTTTGTACAGCGTCGGGATCATCAACAGCAGGCCCTGCGACGAGGTAAATGAGGTCGACAGTGCGCCGGTTTGCAATGCACCGTGCACGGTGGCGATCGCACCGCCTTCCGACTGCATTTCCACCACTCGCGGTACGTCGCCCCAGATATTCTGACGGCCGTCGCCGGACCAGGCATCGGCCTGTTCCGCCATGGTCGAACTGGGTGTAATCGGGTAGATGGCAATCACTTCGCTGGCGCGATAGGCCACGGAAGCGACTGCGTTATTACCATCTGTAGTAATCATCGACTTTACCTTTCATTGCTCAAAAAGCCGCAAAAGTCGCCTCTTGCAGTAATTAACAAAGTCTAGCAGAGGGATATATTGGCCCTTTATCGCATTTGTGTGGCGGTGGAAAAATCGACCAGAGTTACTGTAAATTGATATTTCCCGCATTAAAATCACGCCGCGAAGACGAATTGTCATGGTTGTTTAACGACAATTTATTTCCAGCGCGTCATACTGTCGAACAGGTGAACTTACGGAAGAAAAAACGATGAGCGGATTTATGTATTTAGCCATGGCGATTGTGGCGGAAGTGGTCGCCACTACCATGCTGAAAGCCTCTGAAGGCTTTACCCGCCTGTGGCCATCGCTGGTGGTGGTGGTCGGTTACGCGGTCGCTTTTTGGGGGCTGTCGATGGTGGTTAAAACCATGCCTCTGGGTATTGTCTACGCTATCTGGTCCGGTATGGGCATTGTTCTGGTGTCCATTGCGGCAGTATTTGTTTATCAGCAAAAACTGGATTTACCGGCAGTTCTCGGGATGGGGTTAATTATTGCCGGCGTACTGGTGATTAATTTACTGTCGAAAACGGCGGCGCACTAATTGTTATTTTAAGGTGAACATAGCCAGCGTGACATTCAGTGACGCTGGCTGAACGCCTCAGTAATAATAACTGAAAATAATGAATCAGTTATATTCACCCAGTAACAAAACCAACGCTGTTTTTTTACTATTGTCTGACAATTCCCAGCCCGTCTATTGCTCCCAATCTGCTCCTTCGAACCTGTTATCGCACGTGTCGCCCAGACCGCACGCTGGCTGCTCCATGAGCTGCGTGAAAGCCGCGGTGACGACAAGAATGATCGCAACGTTCAAATAAACGCCAAATAAACGCCAAATAATTGCAGGAATATATTTTCATTATTTATATATCAGGCTAGATTAAATAGGTTTGCATCAAAGATAACGAAACGTGTCCGTAATAAGTGACGCGAGTTATACCCTTTGGGTTTCGAGTTGCAGCTAGGCGACCAGCTCGCTCATCCCCAGGCGCTTACTTTAGTAAGTAACTGGGGTGAGCGAGTGCAGGTAACAACGCTGCGGCTTGAAAGACGACGGGTATATCGGCAATGGCGATTTTACACAGCTTAGTTCCGGGTTCAGGAGTGGGATAATGACAACATCAAAATGGTTGCTGGCCGGTGCCGTATTGCTTTTGGCCGCATGCAGCAGCAAAAATGAAGAGCCAGTACAGCAGGGCAACAGCGCCAGAATCAATACCTTACAGACCAGCGCGAACTGCGCCAGCGTGGGCGGTACCACTACCGTGACGCACAATTTAAACGGCGAGGCGGTAAGAATGTGCCAGATGCCGAATGGTAAGCAATGCGAAGAATGGACGCTGGGTCAGGGAGCCTGTTCAACCGCCGGTTAAACCGGAAAGAACACCAGGCCACCTGGGCCTGGTGAACAGGGATTACTGCACCCAGTCTCGCTGGGTATAGACCAGGACGTGGCCGCTGCCGCTCAGTGTCAATTTCTGAGCGCTGAGGGTGACTTTTGCCCCTTTGCCCAGCACGTCGCCAATCAACCAATCCCACTGGTTGAGTTGCGGGTCTGAGCAGGCCATGCGGGTTGAAGCCAGCCCAGGCACCGTCAACACGCCGTCTTGCAATTGGCCGCCACCAAAGAAGTGGTTACACATGGCGCCGGAAACGTGCATTTTCTCACCGAACTCAAGATTGGGTCTGTTGCCGGGGCGTGACTTTACTGCCACGCCATCGACGCTTTGCAGCGCAAAATTGTGATGCAACAGATCGCTTTCTGTCACCGTTTTACCGTTCTGGCTCATACCACACCCCGCTAACAGCAGCGCCGTTAACGCCACTGAGATAGACTTTTTCATCGACTTTCCTTGTTAAAAATATCAGGCATTGAGCTGATTCGGGCAGTTCTCGCCCTGTTCCAATTGGTGAATGTTTTTCAGCGTGGTTTCCGAGATGCTGGTCAGCGCCTCTTCGGTCAGGAAAGCCTGATGGCCGGTAAACAGCACGTTGTGGCAGGCTGACAGGCGGCGGAAAATATCGTCCTGGATCACGTCATTGGATTTGTCTTCAAAGAACAAATCGCGTTCATTCTCATACACATCCATTCCCAGTGCGCCGATTTTCTGCTGTTTCAAGGCATCAATCGCCGCCGAGGAGTCAATCAGTGCGCCACGGCTGGTGTTGATAATCATCACGCCGTTTTTCATCAGGCTGAAAGCATCACTGTCCAGCAGATGGTGGTTTTCCGGCGTCAACGGGCAGTGCAGGGTGATCACGTCGGACTGTGCGTACAGCGTTTTCAGATCGACATATTCGGCACCCATCTCCAGCGCTTGTTCGCTTGGGTAGGGATCATAAGCCAATAGTTTCATGCCAAACCCTTTCAGGATCCGCATGGTGGCGATGCCAATTTTACCGGTGCCAATCACCCCGGCGGTGCGGTTATGCATATTGAAGCCAATCAACCCCTCGAGCGAGAAGTTGGCATCGCGGGTACGCTGATAAGCGCGATGAATACGACGATTCAGGCACATCATCATCCCCACGGCGTGTTCAGCGACCGCTTCCGGCGAATAGGCCGGTACGCGTACCACTTTGATGCCCAATTCTTTGGCGGCGTCCAGATCCACGTTATTGAAACCGGCGCAGCGCAGGGCCAGGATTTCCACCCCCAGTGCCGCCAGTTCTTCAAGGACTTCACGGCTGCCGTCGTCGTTAACGAAGATACAGATGGCTTTGCAACCGGCGGCGTTTTTGGCGGTTCTTTTACTGAGCAGGAAATCGAAAAACTCCAGCTCGTAGCCAAACTGCTGATTCACCAGTTCGAGATATTTACGGTCATACTGTTTAGTGCTGTATATCGCCATTTTCATCGTGGTTTCTCCAGCGTCATTTTTGTGATCAATTTAACAGATTTTAGTAAATTCTACAATTGGTTAGCCGGCTTCGGTAACGTTAAAAAGGGGTAACTACCATCGCCTGGGGCGGTATCAATTAAGGGTAGCTGGCGACGCTGGAGTATGGCGGATATTCGTGGTGGGGGGATTGGCAAGGCGATGTGCGGCGCAAGGCTCTTTCGCCTGAGCCAAAAAAAATCCCCACGGGGGGTGGGGAATGGCTTCTCAGTATAGTTAGCTAGCAGCTGACTTTTGTTAGAATGCTTGCAAGACTATTAATGATCAAATGTAACGACAATAACAAAAGTCTGAAATAGGTCATATTCATGTGATGAATATGTAACTAAAACTTACAGCATCCGTAGCAATGGCTATAAAAGCCCCGGTACAAGGTATCTTCTTCGGTCTCAGCTTCACCCTATGTCAAATTCATGCCATCATTATTGCCAATTCAGGCATAGACTTAGCCTAAACCTAAACGGTCTTTGGCCCGGGCAAAGGGCGCCTAACTCAGGAATGAAACAATCATTTAATGACTAAGCGATTGAAAGTATTCATAGGGATTGTGGTGAGTGTGCTGATCCTGCTGGTGGCGCTGTGGCAAACTCTGCCGCGCTGGCTGCCGCGTGTGCTCTCGCACTGGTTACCGCAGGGCAGCCAGTTGGTTTTGCAGGGCAAACTACAGTGGCACCAGGGCGCCTTGCAGTTGGATGGCGCCCGCTTTTTAGCGCAAGACTGCCTGCTTGCCAGCGCCGGCCCAACCCGATTGGCTTATCAGCAAGGGCGTTGGCAACTGATCGGCGACAAGCTGCATGTCGATACGGCCTGCCTATCAAAATTGCCTGCCGGTGATGCCAATAGCGCCCCCTTGGCGCTTGACCAACTGCAAAAACAACTGCCGCTGCTGGATATCATCATTAAGGATCTCTCGGTGCTGCCGTGGCAATTCTATGCCGGTAAACTGCAGATACACACCACGCCAGAAGGCCAGAGCCTGCAATATCAAGGCCCCAACATCAGCGTTGACGCGCTGCTGGATCAACATCAACAACTGACGCTGAACAGCCTGACGCTCACCGCACCCAACAGCCCACAGCCGCTGCATCTGACCGGAAAAATCAGCATTCCGCTGGATTTGGACAGCATGCCGACGCAAGGCGCACTGCAGGGCGAACTGCAGACCGCTTATCTGGAAAAGCCTTTGCTGCTGGATATGCGCTGGCAACAGCAGCAGGGGGTGATGACGCTGACAGAAAAGGGGGCAGATAAACCCTTGGCCACCTTGCCGTGGGAGATCAACCCGCAGCAGGTGAGTATCAAGCAGGGCGAGTGGCGCTGGCCGTACAGTCAGCAACCGCTTAACGGCGGCTTGAGCATCGCGCTGCATGACTGGAGCAAAGGCTTTGATGAAGCCCAGATCAGCGCCCGTTTAAATGTGATCACCGACGGCCATAACGGCAAGGGCAACGCGGTGTTGACGCTGGGGCCGGGTAAGGTCGGGCTAATCGACAGCGACTTACGCTTCCAACTGACCGGTCAGGCGAATATGGCCGATTTTTCCATGACCGCTTCCATCCCCGGTATCATCAGCGGCACTATTCTTAACCCGACGCTGGTGTTGCAGTCAGGGGCTCTGCTGCGTTTGTGGGGCAACGCCACACCGGAAATGAAACTGGAAGAGGCGCGGTTGCCGCTGGCCGGCGTGAAGGTCACCGCGGGCGGCATCACCGGCCGCCTGCAGGCGATCATCAATGCCAGCGACAGCTATTGGGGCCGTTTTAAACTGCATCTGGACGGCAAGGCCCAGGATTTTTGGCCGGATCACGGTAACTGGCAATGGCGCTATTGGGGTAACGGCCAGTTGCCGCCGCTACAGGCTGCCTGGGACGTCGCCGGCAGCGGCAGTTGGCAGGACAGCACTTTGGTGCTCGATCGCCTTTCTACCGGTTTTGATCAATTGAAATACAGCATGGTGACGGTAGACGCACCGCGTCTCAGTCTTAGCCAACCGCTGCGTTGGCAGCGTGACCAGCAGGCCCCGGCATTCAATGGCGAACTGCAGCTGGTTTCCGGCAAGGTTAGCTTCACCAACGGGGGTTACCTGCCGGCCCCGGTGCTGGCGCTGCAGCTCAAGGGCAAGGCGCCGGACAGTTTCCAGCTACAGGGCAAACTGCAGGCGGAACAGATTGGGCCGATAGCACTGCGAGGCCGCTGGGACGGTGAGCGTTTGCGCGGAGAGGGCTGGTGGCCAAAACAGTCGCTGGAAGTGTTCCAACCCTTGATCTCACCCGATCTGAATATCAAACTGCGCGACGGCGAGTTTTATGCCCAGTCGGCCTTCTCTGCGGCCCGGGTACAGGGCTTTGAGGCCGGTGGCCACTGGGTGGTGAAAAACGGCGGCATGTGGCTGAAAGACGGCGAGATGAGCGGCCTGGACTTTGTGATGTCCTACCGACTGAAAAACCATCTCTGGCAGTTGGGGGCCAAAAAGCCAGTGATGTTACGCATCAGGTCATTCAGCAACCTGTTTGAAATGCAGAATATTACCGCCGATCTGCAGGGGACCTACCCGTACAGCGAACAGACACCGCTGACGCTGAGCAACGTTGGAATGGATGCATTAAACGGTCATATCAGCCTGTCGGCGCTGCGGATGCCGCAGCATGACGCTGCCGTATTGAAACTGGATAAAGTTGATCTCAGCGCCTTGTTTACCGCGCTGAAGCCAAAACAGTTTGCCATGTCCGGGCGGGTGGACGGCGAACTGCCGCTGTATCTCAATCATCCCAAATGGCTGGTACGCAACGGTTGGATCGCCAACTCGGGCATGCTGACGCTGCGGCTGGACAAGGATATGGCCGATGCCATCGGCAGCAATAATCTGGCGACCGGCGCGGCGATCGACTGGCTGCGCTATATGGAGATTAACCGCTCGAAAGCCAGGGTTGATCTCGACAACCTCGGTGAGCTGACGCTGAAGGCGCGCATTGACGGGGTTAATCCGCAAAAAAGTGCCAAACGAGAAGTTATCCTGAACTATAGCCATCAGGAAAACGTGTTTCAGCTGTGGCGCAGTCTGCGCTTTGGCGACAATTTACAGGAGTGGCTGGAACAGGCCCTCTCAAAACCTGGGGAACAACCATGAAAATCATCAGCGGGCCATTGCTGGTCGCCGTGCTGGGCACGTTTTTGCTGAGCGGCTGCGTGCCGCGCATCGAGGTCGCGACGCCTAAAGAT
Source organism: Serratia sp. BIGb0163 (assembly GCF_024809935.1). Classification (NCBI taxonomy): domain Bacteria; kingdom Pseudomonadati; phylum Pseudomonadota; class Gammaproteobacteria; order Enterobacterales; family Yersiniaceae; genus Serratia; species Serratia sp. BIGb0163. The sequence goes on along the minus strand of NZ_JANUDZ010000001.1, from coordinate 1,506,588 downwards.
CCGATCACCATCAACATGAACGTGAAGATCGAGCATGAGATCCACATCAAGGTAGATAAGGACGTTGATAATCTGCTGAAAACCCAAAGCGGCCTTTTCTAGGAGCCAATATGAAAAAACGTTATTTAGGCTTGATGGCCGCCGCCTGGATGTTCAGCAGCATGGCGATGGCGCTGACGCTCGATGAGGCCAAACAGCAGGGGCGCGTAGGGGAAACGCTCAGCGGTTATATCGCGCCGGTGAAGCAGGACGCCGAAACGCTGACGTTGGTGAAAAACATTAATGCCGGGCGCACCGAAAAATACCAGCAAGTGGCGGACAGCAATCATATTGCCATCGACGATGTGGCGCGCATGGCGGGGCAGAAGTTGGTAACGCGAGCCCCGGCAGGGGAATACGTGCGCGGTATTAACGGGCAGTGGCTGAAGAAATAAAAAAACGCGCCGTCAGGTGTAATGCCGGTCAGTTAAGCAAAGTTCTGAATAAGAATGTACGACGTTGTTTAAGTGGGCGTCCCCCTCTCCCGAGGGAGAGGGCCGGGGTGAGGGGCTTTCGTGTTGGTATGTATCCCCTCACCCTAACCCTCTCCCAAAGGAGAGGGAACAATACACCTTAACTTACAAGCATTACGCCCCAGCGAGGGACATCAGGCGGCAACCACCTGAGTCAGCACGGCCTTGGCGTCGGCCTGTGCTTTGGTCGCGACGTCCGGGCCGTAAGCGATGCCTTCCGCAAACACGAACTCAACGTCGGTGATGCCGATAAAGCCCAGGAACAGACGCAGGTAAGGTTCTACCAGGTCAGTCGGGGTGCCTTTATGAATGCCGCCGCGGCTGGTCAGGATGATGGCGCGTTTGCCTTTCACCAGGCCTTCAGGGCCGTTTTCGGTGTAACGGAAGGTGACGCCGGCACGGGCAATCAGGTCGAAATAGTTTTTCAACTGGGTCGGGATGTTGAAGTTGTACATCGGTGCCGCCATAACGATGGTGTCATTGGCCTGCAGTTCAGCGATCAGTTCGTCGGACAAGGCCAGCGCTTCGGTCTGACGTGGGGTCAGCGGCGTATCGGAAGGGCGCAGTGCACCCACCAGCTCACCGTCCAGTACCGGGATTGGCTGTGCAGCCAGGTCACGTACGGTGATAGTGTCGTTGCCATGAGCGCTTGCCCATTGCTCAACGAAGAAATCGGCCAGTTGGTTAGACTGAGAGTAACCTGCCAGGATGCTTGATTTAAGAACCAATACTTTGCTCATCGGTAATTCCTTAGGTTAAGACAGTGACATCAGGACGGTGCGTCCCTTGCATGCAGTACACTCTATTCACATTTTTCCAGCAGTGATAGCGCAATATTTCGAGACCTTTGTTCGATTTTATTGAATAACCTTTTGGGCCTTAAGCGGCGGGATTATGGGGAAAAAGCGGCTTGTGATATTCTTCGCGTCCAAAGCTAAAAACGGGCTAACCCATTACCAAACCGTTGCTAACGCTTGATACAGCAGCGATGAAACAAGGAATACCGAACGTGAAATCTCCGCTCGCGGCATTGTCTGCCCAACTGGGCGAGCTGATGCTCCGTGATCAACAGCGCCTGCAACGTCGGCTGCAGGGCGCACGAAAAATCAAAAATCCCGATGCTCAATTGGCGGCTGCCGTTGAAATCGAAAGTGACATGGCGCTGGCGTTGCGTAAGGTGCAATCCCGCGCTGCGACCTGCCCGAAAATAACCTATCCGGAAAACCTGCCGGTCAGCCAGAAAAAGCAGGATATTCTGCAGGCGATCCGTGACCATCAGGTGGTGATTGTTGCCGGTGAAACCGGCTCGGGGAAAACCACCCAGTTGCCGAAGATCTGCCTGGAATTGGGGCGCGGGGTCAAAGGGCTGATCGGCCACACCCAGCCTCGACGCCTGGCCGCGCGCACCGTGGCCAACCGCATTGCCGACGAACTGGAAACCCCATTGGGCGGCAGCGTCGGTTATAAGGTACGTTTTAACGATCAGGTCGGGGAAAATACCCTGGTCAAGCTGATGACCGACGGCATCCTGCTGGCGGAAATCCAGCAGGATCGGCTGTTGATGCAGTACGACACGCTGATTATCGATGAGGCGCATGAACGCAGCCTGAACATCGATTTTATCCTCGGCTACCTGCGCGAACTGCTACCGAAGCGCCCGGATCTGAAAGTCATCATCACCTCGGCAACCATAGATCCGCAGCGGTTTTCACGTCACTTCAACAACGCGCCGATTATTGAAGTTTCCGGCCGGACTTATCCGGTGGAAGTCCGTTACCGCCCGGTGGTGGACGACGCCGACGATACCGACCGCGATCAACTGCAGGCGATTTTCGATGCGGTGGACGAACTTGGCCGCGAAGGGCCGGGGGATATCCTGATCTTTATGAGCGGTGAGCGCGAAATCCGTGATACCGCTGACGCATTGAATCGCCTCAATCTGCCACATACCGAAGTCTTGCCGCTGTATGCCCGACTGTCCAACAGCGAACAGAACCGGGTATTCCAGTCACACCACGGGCGGCGCATTGTGCTGGCCACCAACGTGGCGGAAACCTCATTAACCGTACCGGGCATCAAGTATGTGATTGATCCGGGGACGGCACGTATCAGCCGCTACAGCTTCCGTACCAAGGTACAGCGACTGCCGATCGAGCCGGTGTCGCAGGCCTCGGCCAACCAGCGTAAGGGCCGCTGCGGCCGTGTGTCGGACGGTATTTGTATTCGCCTGTATGCGGAACAGGATTTCCTGTCGCGACCGGAGTTTACCGATCCGGAGATCCTGCGCACCAATCTGGCGTCGGTGATTTTGCAGATGACCTCGCTCGGGCTGGGCGACATCGCCGCATTCCCGTTCGTGGAAGCGCCGGACAAACGCAATATTCTGGATGGCGTGCGTCTGCTGGAAGAATTGGGGGCGATTAAAACGGCAGACAATGGCCACTACCAGCTCACCGCGCAGGGCCGTCAATTGGCACAGTTGCCGATCGACCCACGCCTGGCGCGTATGGTGCTGGAAGCGCAGAAGAGCGGTAGCGTGCGCGAGGTGATGATTATCACCGCGGCGTTGTCGATTCAGGATCCGCGTGAACGGCCAATGGACAAACAGCAGGCGTCGGATGAAAAGCACCGTCGCTTCGCGGATAAAGACTCGGACTTCCTGGCCTACGTGAACCTGTGGGACTGGCTGAAAGAGCAGCAAAAAGAACATTCCTCCAGCCAGTTCCGTCGGCTGTGTCGCAATGATTTCCTGAACTACCTGCGGGTGCGCGAATGGCAGGATATTTACACCCAACTGCGCCAGGTGGTGAAAGAGCTGGGGCTGCCGGTTAACAGCGAACCTTCCGATTACCGCAGCGTGCATACCGCACTGCTGACCGGCTTGCTGTCGCACATCGGTCAGAAAGATGTCGACAAGCAGGAGTTCACCGGTGCTCGCAATGCGCGTTTCTCCATCTTCCCGGGTTCCGGCCTGTTCAAGAAGCCGCCGAAGTGGACCATGGTGGCCGAACTGGTGGAAACCAGCCGCCTGTGGGGGCGTATTGCCGCTCGTATCGAGCCGGAATGGATAGAACCGCTGGCTCAGCATCTGGTGAAGCACAGCTACAGCGAACCCCACTGGTCCAAATCCCAGGGGGCGGTGATGGCCAGCGAAAAGGTAACGCTGTTCGGGTTGCCGATCGTTGCCGCGCGCTCGGTCAATTACAGCACCATTGATCCGCTGCTGTGCCGTGAGCTGTTTATCCGCCATGCGTTGGTGGAAGGTGACTGGCAGACGCGACATGCGTTCTTTGCCGCTAACCTGAAACTGCGTGCCGAAGTGGAAGAGCTGGAACATAAATCGCGTCGCCGTGACATTCTGGTGGACGACGAAACCCTGTTTGCTTTTTACGATCAGCGCATTCCGAACGATGTGGTGTCCGGACGCCATTTCGATAACTGGTGGAAAAACGCCGGTAAGCAAAATTCAGACCTGCTCAGCTTTGAAAAAGAAATGCTGATCAAAGACGGTGCCAATCAGGTCAGTGCGCTGGACTACCCAAACACCTGGTACCAGGGCAACCTCAAGCTGCGCCTGACCTACCAGTTTGAACCGGGCACCGACGCCGATGGCGTGACGGTACACATTCCGCTGCCTATCCTTAATCAGGTTGAGCAGCAGGGCTTTGAATGGCAGATCCCGGGCATTCGTCGGGAACTGATCATTGCCTTGATCAAGTCCTTGCCGAAGCCGGTACGCCGCAACTTTGTGCCGGCACCGAACTACGCCGAAGCTTTCCTGGGGCGGGCGACGCCGCTGGAGATGCCGCTGCTGGATTCACTGGAGCGCGAGCTGCGTCGCATGACTGGTGTGACGGTGTCACGTGAAGACTGGCAATGGGATCAGGTGCCCGATCACCTCAAGATGACATTCCGGGTGGTGGGTGAAAAACACAAAACCCTGCTTGAAGGCAAAGATCTGACGGCATTGAAGCTCAAGCTGAAGGACAAGGTGCAGGAAACGCTGTCGGCGGTGGCGGACGATGGGCTGGAACAAAGCAATCTGCATATCTGGAGCTTCGGTAAACTGCCGGAGTTTTATGAGCAGAAGCGCGGTGGCTACTCAATGAAGGCTTACCCGGCGCTGGTGGACGAAAAAGACAGCGTGGCGATCCGCCTGTTCGACAGCGAGCAGGAGCAGCGACAGGCGATGTGGCAGGGCACGCGTCGTCTGCTGTTGTTGAATATTCCTTCACCTATCAAATATCTGCATGAAAAACTGCCGAACAAGGCCAAACTGGGGCTGTATTTCAACCCCTACGGCAGGGTGCTGGATCTGATCGACGATTGCATTTCGTGCGGCATCGATAAACTGATCGCAGAACACGGCGGGCCGGTGTGGCAGGAAGAAAACTTTGCCCGTCTGCAGGAACTGGTGCGCGGCGAACTGAATGAAACGGTGGTGGGCGTAGCCAAACAGGTCGAACAAATCCTGACGGCGGTGTTTAACATCAACAAGCGCTTGAAAGGCCGGGTTGATATCTCGTTGGCGCTGGCACTGTCAGATATCAAAACTCAGCTCGGCGCTCTGGTTTATCGTGGGTTCGTCACCAACAACGGCTGGAAGCGCCTGCCGGATACGCTACGTTATCTGCAGGCGATTGAACGTCGGTTGGAGAAACTGGCTATCGATCCGCACCGCGACCGCGCGCAAATGCTACGGGTGGAACAGGTGCAGCAGGCCTGGCAGCAATGGCTGAACAAACTGCCGCCGAAACGCCAGCAGGATGACGAGGTGAAAGAGGTGCGCTGGATGATTGAAGAGCTGCGCGTCAGCCTGTTCGCTCAGCAACTGGGCACGCCTTATCCGATCTCGGACAAGCGCATCCTGCAGACTATCGAGCAGCTTTCAGTGTAAATAATCGGGGGCAATAAGTTGCCCCCGGGTTTTATTTCCCCGCCGCCAGCGCGTCCAGCGCATCGCGGATACCGGTCACAGCCAGCGCGCGGTTATCGGCGCGGTAACGGTCTTTGGCTGCCGGTGCGGAGCTTTGAATGGCAATAAGCCGCCAACCGTCGGCAGTTTTCAGCAGTAACGGCGAACCGCTATCGCCGGGCAGGGTATCGCACTGGTGCGACAGGACGCCTTGTTGCGCCCAGCCGGTCACTTTACAGTTCTGGTGGCTGTAGAGATCGTCCAGATGATCTTCCGGGTATCCCGCCTGGGTAATCAGCCGTTTGGCTTGTTTCATTGCCTGGGTCAGTGCCTTGCTGTCGCCTTGCCACAACGGCAGCGGCTTAATCGGCAAGGTTTTTTTATCCTTCAGACGGATCAGGGCAAAGTCATAGGCCGCTGCCGCTGGCGGTACAATCCAGCCATCGCCGTCAGGCTTGAGTTTTTTCCCCAGTTTACGATCCACCAGCGTCTCAATATTGTCGGTCTGGTATTTCCAGGTCTTATTACCGGCAACAAAACGCAGCGCAATGGCTTTATCCAGTTGACCCGGTGGTGCCAGCACGCAGTGGCCTGCGGTGAGCGCCAGATGCGGAGAGATCAGCGTGGCGGTGCACAGGTTACCGCTGGCGGTTTCCACTTGCCCAATGGCCTGCCACGGCCAACCGTCGGTTTCCGTTACTTTTATTCGTTCATCCTTGCCAAAAAACAGGCGGGTTTGCTCAGCTGCCGACACGTCGGATGGGCTGTCAGCCCGTGCTGAGAGGGAGAGTGCGAGCGGGAATGAGCACAGCAACAGCAAAACGGTTATGCGCATAGGTTTCTTGCCTGGAAAATACGGATCATCCATAAACACACTGAATGGTAACTATAGACTGAATTAGTCGCCGTGTGGATGGGCAGTGATTGATTTTTCAATAATTTATTATCCAGAGGACGGTGTGGCTACAGATAAAAAAAGGCGGCGATCAGTCCACAGAGGATCAGCGTGGTCAAAATGATTTCAAATAGGTAGCGACGCAGCATGATGAGAACCCCCGATGAAAAAACACCCGGCGAACCGGGTGTTGGACAACTCAAGCCTGAACTGGTGAGGGGAGCCTCACATTAATTGCTGTTACGCCGCTTTTTTATGGCTGGCTGTTTTGTGGTGTTTTTTAGCTGCCTGGGCTTTCTGAGCCGGCGCTTTTTTAGCGGTGGCTTTGTGGTGCTTTTTAGCCGCCTGAGCTTTTTGAGCTGGGGCTTTCTTCGCGTGATGTTTTTTCACGTGAGTGGTCTTGGCTGGTGCAGCCGCGGTGGTGGTAGCCGTCGCCGCAGGTGCGGTAGTGGTGGTAGTGGCAGCGTCAGCAGCGAAGGCAACAGAAGACAGACCCATTGCAGCGGCAACAACCAGAGCTAATACTTTTTTCATCGTTGATTCCTCAAGTTACTCATCATGTATCAAGCCCACTGCGGGGCCGGTGATAAGATAGTAGGCAAACGGCCCGATGCTTTCCGTGAGTGATTGGTTTCGGCGTGTAACCTAATGTACATCGCGAGCACTGGCCGGTTAACGAAGCGGATCCATCGAAGTTTAAATCTCACTTTAGTTACAACATACATGTAGGGAGTGGCCAACCGGTACTCTGCAGCCTGGGCGTCTTGGGTGGAGGGGGTGCGCTATGGAATAGCGGCGGCAAAGCAGGGGGAAAAAGGCACGGGATTAGCCGTGCCTGGGGATCTTACAGGTAACGACTTTCCAAATGCTTACGGAAATAGTCTGGGTTCAGGGCCTCGCCGGTCGCATTGGCGATCAGGGTATTGGTAGGGAAACGGCTGCCGTGACGCCAGATATTCTGCTTCAGCCATTGGAACAGCGGATTCAGGTTGCCTTCGGCAATGTCACTGTCCAGCGTTGGCAGCGCTTTGCGGACGCTGTGGAACAGTTGCGCGGCATACATGGCACCCAGGGTGTAAGTCGGGAAGTAACCGAAGGCACCATCGGTCCAGTGAATATCCTGCATACAACCGTTACGGTAGTTGCCGATAGTATCGAGGCCAAGGTAACCGTGCATTTTCTCGCCCCACAGCGCCGGGATATCTTCTACCTCAATCTCGCCTTCGACCAGAGCCTTCTCGATTTCATAGCGCAGGATCACGTGCGCCGGGTAGCTGACTTCGTCAGCGTCTACGCGGATCAGGCCTGGTTTCACTCGCTGATTTAGTCGGATGAAGTTACCTTCTTCCAATGCCGGTTGCTCGCCGAATTGTTTGACCACCAGTGGACGCAGGATCTTCAGGAAATCGCTGCCGCGCGCCAGTTGCATTTCAAACAGCAGACTCTGCGACTCATGGATAGCGGTTGAACGAGCCTGGGCTACCGGCTGGCCCAGCCATTCGCGTGGCAGATTTTGTTCGTAACGAGCATGGCCGGTTTCATGCACGATGCCGAGCAATGCGGTCAGAAATTCTTTGTCGTTGTAGCGGGTGGTAATACGAACATCTTCCGGTACGCCGCCGCAGAATGGGTGAGCACTGACGTCCACGCGACCGCCGTCGAAGTTAAAGCCGAGCAGCTTCATCACGCTCAGGCTCAGTTGCCGTTGAGTTTCCACATTGAACGGCCCCTGCGGAACCAGACAAGGTTCCTGGGCCTGTTTAGCCACTACCTTCTGCAGCAGGTCGGGCAGCCAGGTTTTCAAATCGCCAAAAATGCGATCAATATCGCTGCTGCGCATTCCCGGTTCATAAAGGTTCAGCAGGGCATCATAACGACTGCTACCTGCCGCTTCGGCACGGATCTGCGCTTCCTGGCGGCTCAGTTTAACCACTTCGCGCAGATTTTCCGCGAAACCTTCCCAGTCGTCGGCTGGGCGTTGGGAACGCCAGGCATGTTCACAACGTGCACCGGCCAGGGATTTAGCCTCGACCAACGATTCCGGCACCAGCACCGCATTGTCATACTGGCGGCGCATCTCCAGCAAATTCGCCTGGTCAATGTCGTCCAGCGTTTCTTGTTGTGCGCGTTCAAACAGACGACCGGTTTTATCCGACGTTAAAATCTGGTGTTGCAATACGCTTAGCTCAGCCAGTGCCTCGGAACGCGCTTTGCTGCCGCCCGGTGGCATCATGGTTTGCATATCCCAGCCGGCAATGGCGGAGAGATGGCCGAAGCGTGACAGGCGGGTGAAAATGGCACGCAGCTCGTCGTAAGAAGAAGGGGAATGTGCAGATGTCATCGTTTAGCTCCATTTTTTGTAAACCGGATCACTGTTTCGCGTTTTTATGCTGCTACGTAAACGGGGTTACACCGGGTCTGCTTTTAAATTGAAAGTGGGCTTTAGCGGCCAACAGAAGCGGAAGCTGGCACCACCGAGAGAGCTGGCGTCAACGTAGACCTGGCCCTGGTAGGCCACGGCAATCGAATGAACAATCGCCAAACCCAGGCCACAGCCGCCGGTAGCGCGATCGCGGCTGGGATCGAGACGTACAAAGGGCTCGAATACCCGCTCACGTTCTTCCGGCGGAATACCTGGCCCATCGTCTTCTACCTGCAGGCAGGCGTTGTCGCCGTCAAACCACAGGCCGATGCGCAAGCGTTGCTCACTATAACGCAGCGCATTGTTCACCAGATTATCCAGCACCCGCTCCATTAGCCGTAAATCGACGCCGCCAAAATCACCGACGTGCGGGATGTTCAATTCGATTTCACGTTCCGGGTGGATCAGGCGCAGGTCGTCAGCCTTGTCCTCCAGCCATTTGGGTAAATCCAGCGGTTCTATATTGAGTGCGACCTGCGGACGGTCCAATCGTGCATAGGTCAGCAGTTCGTCGATCAGTGACTCCAACTGACCGATATCGCGGTTCAGCGCCTGCTGTTCACTCTCGGAAAGGTTATCGCTCATCGCCAGGCGGTAACGCAGCCGTACCAGCGGAGTGCGCAGTTCATGGGCGATACCGTCTATCAGCTGTTTCTTGCTGGCGATCAGCGTATTGACGTTATCCGCCATCTGGTTAAAGGCCACCCCGAGCCGATTCAGGCTGGAGGTAGGGTCGAAATGGGTGCGCTCATCCAGATGCCCGGCACCGAGGCGCTGAGCCGCGTTTTCGAGCTTCAGCAAGTCCTGCCAGTGCGGACGCATCCACAGAAACACCGGCAGCGCCAGCGACATGCCGATAAACACCAGCAGCGCCAAATCCAGCAGCCGCATTTGATGCAGATAGAACAGATAAGGGATCGGCCCGACCACCAGCACGTAGTGACTGCGCGGGATACGCTGCATAAAGGTGTATTGATCGTCGAGGGCGATAATCTCCCCCAGACGCAGCCGTTTTTTCAAATCTTCGCTCAGGTCCTGTTTGCCCAGCGGCTCGATGTGCAGCTTAAACGACAGATTCAAGTCCAGCGTGGCGATGGTCTTGTTCCAGTCTTTCAGCGGAATTTCCCGCAGTTCGCTGCGCATCAGGTACAGCGAGCTTTTCATCAGATCGTCCATCGACTGGCGGCCGGCGCGTTCGGCGGTGACTTTGTACACCAGACCCACCAGCATCGCCATCACCAGGAAACACACGAAAAGCAGCAGGAAGAACTGCACAAAGAGCTTTCTCATTGCTGCACGAACTCCCAGGCATTCGGAGCGAACAGGTAACCTTTATTACGCACGGTTTTGACGCGGAAGGGTTCCAGGGCATTGTCGTACAGCTTGCGGCGCAGGCGGGAAATCGCCACGTCTATACTGCGATCCAGACCGTCATAACTCACGCCACGCAGGTTCTGCAGCAGGGCTTCGCGATCCATTATTTGGCCGGCGTGGGTGGCCAGTTCCCACAGCAGATCAAAATCTGAGGTGGAAAGGGTGATGACCTCTTCACCCAACGTCACCTGTCGGTTAACCGGGTCGATGCATAACAGGCCAAAGTGCAGGGCGTTGTGTTGAGTGAGCGGTTGTGTTGACTCTTCCTTTGGCTGGCTGCCATGCTGACGCAGGTGCAAACGCAGTCGCGCCAGTAACACCGCTGGCGGCGTGGTCTTCAGGATGTAATCGTTAGCGCCCATTTCCAGCGAAAGAATATGGTTCATATCGCTGTCGAGTGAGGTGAGCAGCACGATCGGGCCGGGGAAGGTTGGGCGCAAATCACGGCACAGCGTCATACCATCCTTGCCGGGCAACATAATATCCAGCAGCACCAAATCAGGTTGCTCCAGCTCGATGCGGGCCTGTGCACTGTCGCCGCGTGGCTCAATCAACACTTCAATGTCGTGCTTGCCCAGATAGGCGGCAATCAGTTTGCCGACTTCGGGATCGTCTTCCACAAAAACAATTTTATGCATATTCAGCGGTTTTATCAGAATAACGAAATTCAGCATAACGCGGGGCTCCGCGATACGCCATGCAGATCATGCGTTAGCGCAGCGGGCGTCCGCCGTCGACACCGTGGGTACGGCCGGTGACATAGCGGCTGTCCAGCAGATAGTTCACCAGATTGACCACTTCGCTCTCGCCTGGGGCGATTTTCATCAGTGATTTTGCCAGCGCCTGTTGCCGATAATGCTCGTCGTCGCCTGGATTGAAAATAATCAGCGCCGGGGCGATGGCATTGACTTTAACTTCGGGTGCCAGCTTGCGGGCAAAAGAGCGGGTCATATTGTCCAGCGCGGCCTTACTGGCGGCATAGGCAATGTGCTTGTCGCTGCCTTTCTCCACCACATAGTCGGTCAGATGGATGATATCCGCACCGGCTTGCCCCTGGCCCAACAGACAAGATTCCAGCAGTTGATTGAGCAGATAAGGCGTATAAACGTGAATTTGCAACATGGCCGCCATCACTTGCTCCGGTGGTACTTCCGGTGATTCGGCCTGCCAGGCGCTGGCGTTGTGGATCACCGCGCGCAGTTTGGGCGCTGCCTGGCGAACCTGCTCGGCGAAACGATAGATACCGTCGTGCGTTGAGAAATCGCCCTGAATGCAGGTTGCCCCCAGTCTTTTCAGTTCGCCCAGCGCCGGGTAGTCGCTGCGATAGGCAATGATCACGGGAATATCACGTTGCAAGAATGACCTGGCCAATGCCAGTCCAATCCGGCGTGCGCCGCCCGTAATCAGCACCGGGGCTGAGTTGTGAAGTTCCATTGATTAAAGCTCCTGGACAGACTGGCAAACAATAGGGGAATTATGCCATTATACGGCGGAAATTCGTTAAAGCTTCGCATCGATTATCCATTTCAGGATGTAATACACCCGGCAATGAGAGGAAGGGATGAACAGCAGTCACCTTGCACCCGTCGCCCGCAGTGAGAAAGTCTGTTTTGATTACATGGATTTTCTGTCCGCATCGTGCAAGAAGCACTGGCGCTTTGTTGATGCAATTTATGGCGTGATGCCATTTTTTGGCATGGTATTGAAATCTCAGGCTTCCGCTTCGCAAACGCGGAAAGAGCAATTGAAAGCGTTGGCGCTGCAGGTGGTTTCTACCCAGGTCAGCGACGAAACCAACATCGTGCGCCTGATCGACCTGGCACAGCAACAGGGGCTGGCGGTATTCGACATTAAGCTGCCTTACGCTCTGGACACGCAGCAGTTGGCGACCATTCAACAAGAGTGCGTTGAGGGAGTGATTATCTCTCAGGTTGGGGAACGCATGACCATCAGCCTGCGTACATATCAAAGTAACTGACCGGGTGATCCCACCCGGCCATTCTTCACCTACTGCAGCATAAACCAGCCGGCCGGCACCGTGGCCACCAGCAACAGAAAAATACTGCCTTTCTCCAGCTGATTCAGCAGCTTGACGTCGTTATGTCCGCTTCGGGCATAAATAAACACCAGCAGCCCCGGTGCATACAGCAACACCGACATCAGCAAATGCATTAACCCGGAAGCGTAGAGCAGCCAAATGCCGTACAGGCAGGCACCTGTGGCGGCGAACATCAGCCGTTTGTCCTGACGACGGATCGCCACCTTAAACAGGAAGGCACCGACCAGGAAATAAGGCACCAGGATCATTTCCGAGGCGATAGTCAGCAGAGAATTATAATTGCTGCCGGTCAGCCAGATCAGCACCAGTGCGAACTGCACGGCAATATTGGTCAGCCACAGTGAAGCTGAAGGCGCATGATTCTTGTTCTGCTTGCGGAAAATCTTTGGGAAAGCGCCGTGTTGTGCCGCCAGCAGCGGGACTTCGGCGGCCATAATCGTCCAGCTCAGATAGGCCCCGCAAACCGAAACAATCAGCCCGGCCGCGATAATCACGTCACCCCAGGGGCCAATTAGATCGACCATCAGCACCGCCATGGAAGGATTGCGCATTTCGGCCAATTCGCTGCGCGGCACCACACCCAGGGACAACAAAGTCACCAGCAGGTAAACCGCCAGTGCGGAGATCACTGCCAGCATGGTTGCACGGCCGACATCCTTTTTATGACGCGCCCGCGCTGAAACCACGACTGCGCCTTCCACACCGATAAATACCCACAGGGTAATCAGCATGGTGTTTTTTACCTGTTCCCACACCGGTTTACCGAGAGCGACGCCGTGGAAATCCAGCGTAAAGACGTCCATGTTGAACGCCATTGCCGCCAATACCGCAAACATCCCCAGCGGCAACAGCTTGGCCAGGGTCGCCACCAGATTGATGCTGGCTGCAGTTTGCACGCCGCGCAACACCAGCGCATGGACGATCCACAGCAATACTGACTCTGCCAGTAGTGCCTGCCAGGTATTGCCATCGCCCAGAATGACGTTTCCGCCGCGATCGGTGAATAAACTCAGTGCGGCGAACACGATAACCAGATAAGAGACATTGGCGATCACTGCGCACAACCAGTAACCCCAGGCGGAACAAAAGCCCACCAGCTCGCCAAAGCCTTCTTTCGCATAGGTAAAGATGCCACCGTCCAGATCGGGACGCAGGCGGGTTAGCAACAGCATGGCAAAAGCCAGAAACAGGATGCCGACGCCGGTGATTGCCCAACCCAATAACAGGGCCGCCGGGCTGGCAACCTGCGCCATGTTTTGTGGCAGGCTGAAAACCCCGGCGCCCAGCATTGAGCTCAGCACCAATGCGGTTAACGCGGTAAGACCTAGTTTTTTTTCCAATGACGGATCCTGAGCGCAGAATAAACAACTGGAAGGGAACTGCTTGGCAGTAACAACGTAATGACAATTACTGAACGAGTAGACAATAGCCCTAAAAATTGGCGCAAATTCTACGGCTGGATGCGTGTGGATGCAATGATTAAGTATGCGTGATTTACAAAAAACTATTCAACTGGCAGGGCGGTATCAGCGACAAAAAAACGGGCAGCTCAATGGCTGCCCGATGGTAAACCGCAAAGTGAAACTTATTTGAACAGGTCGGCGCTGACGGTCAGGTTACCGCCGCTCTTGTTCTGCCACTGGCGGGTCACATGATAGTACTTGGCGCCTTTCTCGGCCGCACGTTTGGCAACTTCGCTAGAAACGTCAGTCATGCTGTTGAAGTGACCAGTGAAGGTCACGGAATCAAACGGCACCATCTGCGCGGCAGTCACGTTGTTCACTTCCTGAATCTTGGTACCGTTCGGTAAAGTGACAGTATAACGTTTGCCGGTAGACGACTGGGTTTCGAAGAAACGGCCTACGTCGCGACTTGGTGAGCCGGAAGAGGCAACACCCGGAATTTCAACCTTGGCAGCAGCAGCGCCACCGGCAGCCAGCGCGGCCTTACCGGCTTCAGAATCAGCCGGAATGGCATCCGGGCTCTGAACGGTACGTTTAGGGGCATCGGCCTTATAGATATAAGCGGTAATGAACTGGTTGCCGCCCTGGTTGGCATCTACCTGACGCACGATAAAGAAGGAGGCTGCGCCTTTCTTTTTCGCTTCTTTGGTGATGGCATCGTTGATGTCCGGCTGGCTGCGGTAGAAACCGCTGACGCTCACCGTGTCGTACGGCTCCAACAGGAAGGCTTGTTCTTTCGGCAGTTCGGTAACACCGTTAATCACGCGGTATTTGGGGTCTTTGCTCACTTCCGGCGCATCTTTATGATAAAGATCTGCGGTGACGCGCCAGTTGCCGCCATTGTTGCTGTTGTTGCTGTCCTGAATGTAGAAGGAGTCTGCACCCAGTTTATCTGCACGGCGGGATATGGCATCAGCGGCTTCATTGATGGCATTAAAGCGGCCGGTAATCGTGATGCGATCAAACGGCTTCAGCGCCGCTGCTTTTTCAGGAGTTAACTCTTGTGCCGCCTGAGCAGACAGCGCTGTGAGTGATAACAAGGCTGATGCGATGATCGTGTTCTTCAGCTTCATAAAAAATCCTTTCGCCTAGCGCATTAACGTTTATAACGTGCTGAACTGTTTAGGTGTAATTCAGCCGCCGATTATTACATGTAATCTCGACCAGTGTCTCAGCATTTTATGTCATCCCGTGAGACAAACCCCCAGAAGGATTGTGCCCGATATATTGCGCAGAATCGCCATAAGTTTCAATAATAAAGCCTTTGATGTCATAAGTGTTAATTATTCACAAATTTATAACTTTTATGCGCCTTGGCCATGTATTACTGGAAAATCGCCAACCTCCGCCAGCCACAATATGGCCGCAAAAACGGCATTCCACCGGGGTTTTTAACTTTAATTTGCGATTTATCATGTCACTGCCTGAGTTTTTATGTAAAAACAGACATGAATGCGTAAGCAATTATGGATCATCGATCATATTTTCAGTAGGTTATAGATGGCGCCTTAATTCGTTGCCGACAAGGCTAATAAAAACCTGTCGGCCGGGGCCATCGCTATGGGTAGGAAGATAATAAACATCATCATAGACAGGTGAGAAGGGAACATTATGCGTATTGGTGTACCAAGAGAACGGTTGGCCAATGAAGCCCGGGTCGCAGCAACGCCGAAAACGGTGGAACAACTGCTGAAGCTGGGCTTTACCGTCGCGATTGAAAGCGGGGCGGGTAAACTGGCAAGTTTTGACGATAGCGCTTATGAAGCCGCTGGGGCAACAATCACTGACACCGCTGATGTCTGGCAGTCAGATCTGATTTTGAAAGTTAACGCACCGCTTGAGGACGAGATTGCGTTAATGCGCGAGGGCAGCACCCTGGTCAGCTTTATCTGGCCGGCGCAAAACCCGGAGCTGATCGCGCAGCTGGCCGCTCGCAACGTCACTGCGATGGCGATGGATTCTGTACCGCGTATCTCACGCGCACAATCCATGGACGCACTGAGCTCAATGGCCAACATCGCCGGTTACCGTGCGATTGTTGAGGCCGCGCATGAGTTTGGCCGCTTCTTCACCGGGCAAATCACCGCTGCCGGCAAGGTTCCACCCGCCAAGGTAATGATTATCGGTGCCGGCGTAGCGGGCCTGGCTGCCATCGGCGCCGCAGGCAGCCTGGGGGCGATTGTTCGCGCCTTCGACACCCGCCCGGAAGTCAAAGAGCAGGTGCAGAGCATGGGCGCTGAATTCCTCGAGCTGGATTTTGAGGAAGAAGCGGGCAGCGGCGATGGCTATGCCAAAGTGATGTCCGAAGCCTTTATCAAGGCCGAGATGGCGCTGTTCGCCGCCCAGGCGGCCGAGGTCGACATTATTGTCACCACCGCGTTGATCCCGGGCAAACCCGCACCGAAGCTTATCACCAAAGAGATGGTGGCTTCGATGAAACCGGGTAGCGTGATCGTCGATCTGGCGGCGCAAAACGGTGGCAACTGTGAACTGACCGTGGCCGATCGCGTGACCGTGAGCGACAACGGCGTGAAAATCATTGGCTATACCGATTTGCCAAGCCGCCTGCCGACTCAATCCTCACAGCTTTACGGCACCAACCTGGTTAACCTGCTGAAATTGCTGTCGAAAGAGAAAAACGGCGAAATTGACGTTGATTTTGAAGATACCGTGATCCGCGGCGTTACCGTGGTGCGCAGTGGCGAAGTCACCTGGCCGGCACCGCCAATCCAGGTTTCTGCCCAGCCTAAACAGGCACCGGCAGCGGCACCGGTCGCCAAACCGGCGGCAAAACCGGTTTCGCCATGGTTGAAATATGGCCTGATGGCGCTGGCCATCATCCTGTTTGGCTGGCTGGCCAACGCCGCACCAAAAGAGTTCCTGTCTCACTTTACCGTGTTTGCGCTGGCCTGCGTGGTGGGTTACTACGTGGTTTGGAACGTCAGCCATGCATTGCACACCCCGTTGATGTCGGTCACCAATGCGATCTCAGGGATTATCGTGGTCGGTGCGCTATTGCAGATTGGCCATGGCGGCTGGGTGAGTTTCCTCTCCTTTATCGCCGTGCTGATCGCCAGCATCAACATTTTTGGTGGATTCACCGTCACTCAGCGCATGCTGAAGATGTTCCGCAAGAACTAAGGGGTAGCATATGTCTGGAGGATTAGTTACAGCTGCATACATTGTTGCCGCTATCCTGTTTATCTGTAGTCTGGCCGGCCTGTCGCGCCATGAAACGTCCAAGCGGGGCAACCTGTTTGGCATCGCCGGGATGGCGATTGCGCTGATCGCCACCATCCTCGGGCCGGATTCCGGCAACGTGGGCTGGATCATCATCGCGATGATTATCGGGGGGTCCATCGGGGTTTATCTGGCGAAAAAGGTCGAAATGACCGAAATGCCAGAGCTGGTTGCGGTACTGCACAGTTTTGTGGGGCTGGCGGCGGTTCTGGTGGGCTTGAACAGCTACCTGGATCACGGCGTGGCGATGGAGCCGGTGATGGAGAATATCCATCTGACCGAAGTGTTCCTCGGCATCTTTATCGGTGCGGTTACTTTCACCGGTTCTATTGTCGCGTTCGGCAAACTGCGTGGCATCATCTCTTCCAAACCGCTGGCGTTGCCAAACCGACACAAAATGAACCTGGCGGCACTGGTGGTTTCCTTCGTCCTGTTGGTGGTGTTTGTTCGTGCCGACAGCGTGGGTTGGCAAGCGGTGGCGCTGGTGCTGATGACCGCTATCGCGCTGGCGTTTGGCTGGCATCTGGTGGCTTCCATCGGCGGTGCCGACATGCCGGTCGTGGTGTCGATGCTCAACTCCTATTCGGGTTGGGCGGCGGCGGCGGCGGGTTTCATGCTGAGCAACGATTTGCTGATCGTGACCGGTGCGTTGGTGGGTTCTTCGGGGGCCATCCTGTCTTACATCATGTGTAAGGCGATGAACCGTTCGTTTATCAGCGTGATCGCCGGAGGCTTCGGTACCGATGGATCTTCGACCGGTAATGCGGAAGAAATGGGCGAGTATCGCGAAACCACCGCGGAAGAAGTTGCCGAGCAGTTGAAAAACTCCACGTCGGTAATCATCACCCCAGGCTACGGCATGGCGGTAGCGCAGGCGCAGTACCCGGTGGCAGAAATCACCGAGAAACTGCGCGCTCGTGGTATCAAGGTGCGTTTCGGTATTCATCCGGTTGCCGGGCGTTTACCGGGCCACATGAACGTGCTGTTGGCCGAAGCCAAGGTGCCATATGACGTGGTGCTGGAGATGGATGAAATCAATGACGATTTCGCTGATACCGACACCGTGCTGGTGATCGGCGCCAACGACACGGTGAACCCGGCCGCACTGGAAGATCCACGCAGTCCAATCGCCGGTATGCCAGTGCTGGAAGTGTGGAAAGCGCAGAACGTGATTGCCTTTAAGCGTTCGATGAACACCGGCTATGCCGGCGTGCAGAACCCGCTGTTCTTTAAAGAGAACACCCAGATGCTGTTTGGCGATGCCAAAGAGAGTGTGGAAGCGATACTGCGTGCGCTGCAGGCGTAACGCAAACAAATAAAAACGGGCCTTTTCGGCCCGTTTCTTTATGCGTCAAACATCAATCCTCGTCGTCGTGCTCATCGTCCTCATCGACTTCGATCGGGCAATTGAAGTTTTCCGGCTTAATCACCAGCAGGTCACATTTCAGATGGTCGATCACATGTTCTGCCGTGTTACCGATAAACGCCGCCGAAATGCCGGTGCGCCCCAGGGTACCCAATACCACCACACCCGCCTGCAAGTGCTCGGCCAAATCGGGGATCACCTCTTCCGGCAGGCCTTTTTCAACGTGGGTAAACTCTTCTTTAATGCCGAATTTTTGCCTTAACGCCTTCATGGCGATCAGGTGCTGCCCGCGAATGGCGTCGTTGTAGACGCTGGGGTCAAAGTCCGGGAGTTCGATAGCAATATTGATGGGGGTAACGGGGTAGGCGCCGACCAGGTGAACTTCGGTTTGGTTGACGTTTTGCGCCAGTTCAACGGTTTCCTGTACCAGCTTGATGTTCAATGGGTCATGGTAGGGTTCTTCACTGGCCAGATTGACCGCCACCACTGCTTTGCTGCCTTCCTGCCAGGGTTGGTCCTTGACCATCCACACCGGGCAAGGGCATTTTCGTAACAGATGCCAGTCGGTGGGGGTGAAAATAACGGATTCGAGGCGGTCGTGCTGATGCGCCATTTTTAACAGCAGATCGTGCTTGCTGGCGATCACTTCCTGAATAATCGCTTCATAAGGGCGGTTATGCCAGACCACTTTGATTTCAATAGGAACGCCTTCGTCGAGGTAAAAACGGCATTGCTCGTTAATCCATGCGGCACGTTGGCTGATAACACCTTGTCGCATCGCCGTCCTTTCGTCCGGTGAGAGCAAGGTCGTCATCTCGTAAGAGAAGTCGTAAATAGGCAGGAAGGCCTTAATGCGCCCGCCATTTCGTTTAATCAGGTACACCGCCCGGCGCAGCGCCGGCTGGTCATCCTGGTTGGGGTCAATAGCCACCAGAAGATTCTGATACTTCGCCATAGGGCCTCCTTACAGCTGAAAATCAACAGTCTGTCAATTTACAGAGTAACCCAACATTGAAAAACAGAACAGCAGCAGAGATAGGCTGGGTCAATAATTCTGTTGAATTACTAACCCAGCTTGGGATCAGGCGTTTACGGTCACGTTAATGCGTGGCGTACCGGCCAGCACCGACAGGGCGTCGACGTTTTCGATGGTGATATATTTACCTTTAACGCTGAGGATTTCGCTTTTCTGGAAGCGGCCCAGCAGACGGCTGATGGTTTCTACCGTCAGACCAAGGTAGTTGCCGATGTCGCCACGGGTCATGGTCAGACGGAACTCACGCGGTGAGAAACCGCGTTCTGCAAAGCGGCGCGACAGGTTATAGACGA
Organism: Serratia sp. BIGb0163; assembly: GCF_024809935.1. Classification (NCBI taxonomy): domain Bacteria; kingdom Pseudomonadati; phylum Pseudomonadota; class Gammaproteobacteria; order Enterobacterales; family Yersiniaceae; genus Serratia; species Serratia sp. BIGb0163. Next base: position 1,487,013 of record NZ_JANUDZ010000001.1, on the reverse strand, counting down.
ATGCGGCCAGGCGCTCTTCGGCATTTTTCTTCGACAACAGCAGGATCATGTCCTGATCGCCTTTAATCTCGCCGCTCATCAGGCGCATGATCTGCTGACGCAGATTCGGCATTTTACCGGACAGGTCATCCAGGGTTTCGAACGGGATCTCACACACCATGGACGTTTCCAGCGCCTGAGCGAAGCTTGGGTGCTTCAGGCCGCCAATGGCGTCAAAACCAACCAGATCGCCCGCCAGGTGGAAACCGGTGATCTGCTCATCGCCTTGCTCGGTAATGGTATAACTTTTGATGGTCCCGGAGCGGATAGCGTACAGCGATTTCAGTTCATCGCCGGCCTTGAACAAGGTCTGGCCCTTCTGGATAGGCTTCTTCCTTTCGATAATGTTGTCGAGCTGGTCCAGCTCATGGGCATTAAGAGTAAAAGGAATACACAGTTGGCTGATACTGCAATCCTGACAATGGATCGCACAACCACCAGACTGGATACGACGAATCACGCGTTTTTCCGGGATCATAGATTACGCTCATTCAATAATTGATATGCGTCAATTTTAACATCTTTTCCGGCAGGTGATAAGGGTAGCATTAATAACAACGGGGGCATTCTGTGCGAATTTTGTGCAAACATGCCGCCGAATATCCTGTAGTGGCCTGAAATGTTTTGATTTCTTTGCTACTTACATCAATACGTAACGCTTACCGCAGCCGGGGTATCTTGCGATGTATCGGCTGCGGTGGGATTAAAGCAGATCGTTTTGCAAATAGCCTTCGTGCTTGAGCAGCCACTGCTTGCGCTGAACGCCACCGGCATAGCCGGTCAAGGCGCCTTGCGAGCCAATCACCCGGTGGCAGGGCACCACGATGCTGATGGGGTTGGAGCCGTTAGCCATACCGACTGCGCGTGAAGCGGTCGGGCGACCTATGCGTTTCGCCAGTTCGCCATAGGTAATGATTTCCCCGCAGGGGATTTGGCGCAGTTGCTGCCAGACGCTGCGCTGGAATTCGGTACCGGCGGTCATTACCGGCAACTGATCAATGACATCCAATTCACCCGAAAAATAGCGTTGCATCGCTTCGGTCAGGCCGCCGGGGTTGCGTTTGTCTATCAGTTGAAAACGATCGGCTCGGTAATGAGTATTCAGCAGCTTCATCAGGCGTACTTCATGCTCAGTCCAGTCGATGGCGCGCAAGCGGTCCTGCTCATCGGCAATCAGCACCAGTTCGCCTACCGGCGTCGCCATACGGTCAATAAAAAAGGTCTGCATGTGAACTCTCCTCTCGTTTGATGAGGGGATTATTGCACGAAATGCGGGGGAGCGATGGCGGATTCCGGACATGAAGATGGGCAACCTTGGGTTGCCCATACTGTGAGCATGAATATGGTGTGTCGCTTTATGCCTCAAATGTATAAAATAAATTTACAAATCTTCAATAAGTTTATTTAATTGAGTCAAAATTAATACTAAAAAAGTTTCGCAGGTGATTAATAAAAGTAACCTGAGTTATTAATAAAGTAACGCAGGTTATTTATAGCTGATTATGATGTTCTTTAGTTTTTGGTTATTATTAATGGTTTCGGTTGTCACGTTGGAAACCAGTTCAGGCGACATGTTGTTTAATGAGCTAATGCCAGGACTCTTGCCATTGGCTAGAGTTATACCAGAGCAATTAGAAACGATCCCTTCATTCAGATGTTTGATAGTGCAGGCTGGCGCTGTGATTTCGCCGGTAAAACGGATGGTGCCAGAAGCCACGCGGCTGTTGTAGCCCTGTGCTGCCTGCAAGGTCGCTGGAAGAAGGGCCAGGAGTACCAAAGCTATGCGAGAATAGTTCATTATTAATTCCTTTTTAAAATGAAATGAAAAATAATTGACTCCAATTAAATAAACATTAAACGGGTATGTTGAATGTCATCCTGATCCAAATTCCACCAATCTCCGTTTTGAATGGTTTATATACTATTCTTAATTTTTAGTGCCAATAGATTTGATAATAGGGAGGGGGGCGGGAAAAACCATGATTTAGATCATGCTGAAGACGGCTTAATGATTTGCAGGCGGATGTAGCGGGTGGGCTGTGAACTCTGTCACGGTAAAAAAATGGATTTTGGCCGCCATTGAATCTTAAGCGGCGGCCAGCTGTGGTGATTTATGCTGAGTTACAGCATGCCGCTGCTGCCGCAGATGCGGATTTTCTCGGCCACCACCTCCTTCATCGCCAGTTTGCCAGGCACGATATACTTGCGCGGGTCGTTGGCGTCCGGGTGCTGGGAGAAATAGCTCTTCACCGCATCGGCAAAGGCAATTTTGAGTTCGGTCGCCACGTTGACCTTGCAGACGCCCAGTGAAATGGCGCGTTTCACCATGGCTTCAGGAATGCCGGAGGCCCCGTGCAGCACCAGCGGGATATCGACCTGTTCGCGGATCAGCGCCAGACGATCAAAATCCAGTTTAGGTTCGCCGTGGTACAGGCCATGGGCGGAGCCAATCGCCACCGCCAGCGAATCGATGCCGGTCGCGGTGACAAATTCGCGCGCGGCGGCCGGGTCGGTAAAGAAACTGTCGGTCGAATCGACAATCAGGTCGTCCTCCTGCCCACCGAGTCGTCCCAGTTCAGCCTCCACGCTGGCTCCGTAGCGGTGGCACAGCGCCACGGCTTCGGCCACCTTGGCAATATTCTGTGCGAATGGCAGGTGTGAGCCGTCGATCATTACCGAACGGATACCGCTTTTGACCTTATATTCGATGTCATCCATTTCTTCGTGGTGGTCCAGATGCAGCGCCAACGGCAGATCGTAACGATGAGCGGCGGCCTGACAGATGCCGATCAAATAGTCGGTGCCGGCATAGCTGAAGGTGCCGGGCGTACCGGCCATGATCACCGGTGAGCGCAGTTCGGCAGCGGTTTCCGCCACCACCTGCACGGTTTCAAGATTATGCACGTTGAACGCCGGCACGGCATAACCCTGGCGCTGCGCTTTTAGCAGCATTTCGCGGTTGGATATCAGGTACATAGAGATTCCTTACGCCACAGATGACGGGTAACGGTAAATAGTAACGCCTTTAACCACCCGGTTAACTTCTCCGGTCGGGCATGGGTTATCCGGCGTCAGGCCAAGTGCCAGCGAACTTTCAAAGGCCAGCATCTGGGTGAATAACAGATAAGGGAACAGCAACCAGACGTCATCTTCGGCGTGGTGCAGGTTCAGCATTTGTTCACAAAGCGCCTGAGTATTGCCGGTCAGGCCGACCATCTGCATTGCCAGGCCGTCGCGTTGCAGCTCGTTCCACAGATCGCGATCGTACTGGCGGGCATAGTCGCCGCTGGAGAACATCAGCAGGACCAGGGTTTGGTTGTCGACCATAAACTTCGGGCCATGGCGCAGGCCGAGCGGCGAGTCGTAGCGGGTGACAATCTGCCCGGCCGTCAGCTCCAGCATCTTCAGCGAAGCCTCTTCCGCCAGCCCGGTGAAACAGCTGCCGCCCAGCGTGATATAACGCCGGAAACCGCTGGCAGCCAACGCCTTCACCTGCGGTTGCAGGGTTTCACGCAGTTCGCGGCAGCGCTCCACCATGGCCGTCAGAGGCCGCTGGGCCTCGGCAAGGGAATAGGGGCCGAGCAACAGCGCGGCGGACAGCATCATGCAGCTGAAGCTGGAGGTCATGGCAAAGCTTTGATCGTTGGAACCCTGTGGCATCACCAGCGAACAGACGTTATCGCGTTGATGGGCATATTGCGCCAACTGGCTGTCCGGATTGCATACCAGCATCAGGTGATAGCTTTCCGGCAGCAGTTGATCGGCCAGCTCCACCGTTGCCACGCTTTCCGGGCTGTTGCCGGAGCGAGCGAAAGACACCAGCAGCGTAGGGCGGGTCAGGTCTAGATATTGGTGCGGGTTGGCGACAATATCGGTGGTGCCGTAGGCCACCACGTCGCGACCGGTTTTCTCGCGCAGCCAGGGTGCCAATGCCCGACCGGCGAAGGCTGAGCTACCTGCGCCGCACAGAACAATCTGCAGGCGCGGGTTAGCCAGCAGCGGGGCAAGGAAAGGCTGCCACAGCGTTTGTTGCTGCTGTAACTGTTGGTGCAGGGCGGCCCATAAGTCCGGCTGCTGCCAGATCTCACGTGCGGTATGCAGCGCATGTCGTTGTTCCAGCCAGCCCGCATCGTAAGCAAAATAACCGTTCATGTTGAAACTCCTTAAAAACCTCGGTTAACGGTCGGCGATAATCACGTCGACCCCTAAATGGTTCAGCGCATGCAGGTAGCTTTCCGGGATGCGGCTGTCGGTGACCAAACGCTGGATTTGGCCGATTTCACGGATCATGCAAAAGCTGGTGCGGCCGAACTTGCTGGCGTCCGCTACGGCGATCACTTCACGCGCTACGTCGCACATGGCGCGGTTGAGTTGCGCTTCACCGGGATCCGGCGTGGTGATGCCGCTAATCAGGTCGAAGCCGTCGACGCCGAGAAACAGCTTGTCGAAACGGAACTGACGCATGTGTTGCTCGGCGGCCGGGCCATACAAAGACCAGGATTTGCGTCGTACGCTGCCGCCTACCACCATCAGGTCAACCTGTTCGTTGTTGGCCAGTTCGAAAGCGATATTCAGCGCATTGGTCATCACCACCAGATCCTTTTTACCGACCAGCTGCTGCGCCATTTGGCTGGTGGTCGAACCGGAGTCGAGAATGATGGCATCGCCGTCGTTGACCAGTTCCGCCGCCGCGCAGGCAATGGCGTATTTCACGTCGCGATTGAGGCGCCCCTTGTCCTGTAGCGGACGATCGAAGGCGAACTGCTTATTGAGCATTGCGCCGCCATAGGCACGGACCGCACAGCCGCTTTTTTCCAGTTGGCGCAGGTCGCTACGGATAGTGACGCTGGAAACCGAAAACTGGGCGCTGAGTTGCTCGACGCGCACTGAGCCTTCGCGACAAAGCTGGTCGATAATTAATTCCCGTCGTTTTAGGGTATTGATCATTAACGCGTGACTCCTGATTTAGCTGTAGCCATACCCGGCCGCGGCGCAATGCGTCGCAGTTAATCTGGCAGGAGTGCTTTCAGTTGTTCGTGGCGAATTACAGCAAACGAAACAGTGAAATGCAATCGGTTATTTTATAAAAAACCATATGTATCAGTTGCTTATATTTAAAAAGCCTTTCGATTGGCCCTCAACCGAAAGCTGCCTGGAAATAAAGTGAAAAGCCGTAATCCGTTATTTATCAGGCGGCAACTTGCCGCCTGGGTTAATTTGCCAAAAGCAGGATGAAAGCTGCGGCACTGATTTTTTCCTGGCGGTCTTTTCACTATTTTTTATTGCCAGCTTTGGCGTAATAACGCGGCTCCTCGTACACCGCTGCTGTCGCCGTGCACCGGCGGGTAGATTGCCGCCGGTTCGGTACCGGGCAACAGCCAATGGCTCATGGCCGGGGGCAGCAGTGAATACAGCTCGCCGACGTTGGACAGGCCGCCACCCAGCACAAAAGCATCTACATCCAACAACAGTTGCAGGCCAGCCAGCGCACTGGCCAGAATGTCGACGTACATTGCCATCAGTCGCCGAGCCAACGGGTCGCCCTGTCGATAACTGGCGATCAACGCCGGTACGTGGTCGGCCGGGTGGCCGAAATGACGGCTCAGCGCCAGCAGACCGCTGCCGGAAACGTAACGTTCGAAGCAGCCGGTCAGCCCACAGTTGCAGGTAAACAGCGGTAAATCGTAGCGCTGCGCCAACTGGGCGGAGATCGGCGTGTGGCCCCATTCGCCTGCCAGCCCATTGCGGCCTTTATGCAACTGCTTGTTCATCACCAGGCCGCCGCCGGCCCCGGTACCGATAATGGCGCCGAACACCAGCGCCAGATGCTCGGTTTGCGGCGTGCTGGCTTCGGAAAGGGCGAAGCAGCGGCAGTCGTTTTCAATCTCAACCGGCCGCGCCAACTCTTGTGCCAAATCGTCTGCCAGACAGTGGCCGGTCAGGCAGGGGACGTTAACCGCCAACTGTCGGCGGCTGCGCGGGTCGGTCACGCCCGGTAAACCGATGCCGATACTGCCCTGGGTGTGCAGTTGGCTGTCGGCACTGTCGACCAATTGATGGATGCAGGACAAGAACTCGCGATAATTACCGGTGGGAGTCGTGACTCGCTGGCACAGTACCTGTCTGAGCTGCCGGTCGTAGGCCGCCATCTCGATCTTGGTGCCGCCGATATCGAAACCGTAGCGCATCTGTGATATTTCCACGTTTTCAGGCTCCACTCAGGGTGATCACTGCAGATTCACGGCGTGCACGTTCCGCCGCAAACACCATCAGGTGGCTTTCCAGCGTTTCTGCCGGGCCGGACAGCACCTGTGAAGGATCGTTGGTGCGAATGGCGTCGATAAAATGCTGCATCAGGTAGTAATCGCCACCGCCGTGGCCGGACATGGCGTGCAGATCTTCGGCCTCATCGACGTCGTAGACCTTTTCACTGTCGTCGACGAATGAGGTAATGCGGATGTAGCGTCCGTCTCCCTCGAGACAGCCATGGCTGCCGAAAATACGGGTCTGGCGATCTTCCAGCCGGGTAAAGGCGGTCATGGTGAAGGAGGCGGTGCGGCCACCGGCAAATTGCATGTTGACCACCTGATGGTCGACCACGTTATTGTCGCAGCGATAGACGCAGCGGCCATATTGACCGTCGCGCAGCGCCGCCTGCAAATGCGGCTGGCTGACTTCTGGGGTCAACACCCGCAGGAAACCCGGCGTCGCCTTGTGGTCGTCACCCAGGTAGATGCGTTTGGCGGAGTAGGGGCAACTGGCTTCCACCGCGCAGTCCAGGCAATTATCTGCTGCCCCGGCCGGTTGGTTTTCCTGGCGAAAATGGCGCAGGCCGCCGAATGAACTGATCTGCTCGCAGGGCAATTCCATGATGTAGCGGATCCAGTCAATGTCGTGGCAGGACTTCTGCAGCAGCATAAAGGCGGCTTCACCGTCGTTACGCCAGTTGCCACGCACGAAGGAGTGCGCCTGGTGCCAGTAGCCCACCGGCTCCAGATGTTGCAGGCTGACGATGTCGCCAATCACGTTATCGCGCAGCAGTTGCTTCAGTTTTTGGGTGTAGCGCGTATAGCGCAGCACATGGCCGACGGAGAAAATCAGCTTCTGGCGCACCACTTCCTCGACGATGGTGCGGCATTCGCTGGCGTCCGGCGACAGCGGTTTCTCCAGCAGCATGGCATAACCCTGTTTGGCGAAGGCCAGTGCCGGTTCGAGGTGCAGGGTATCCTGAGTGCAGATCAGCACCGCATCGGCCAATTTGCCGGCGTCGGCGGCCTGCCGCCAGTCGGTGAACACCTTGTCCGCCGCGATAGCGTGCTGTTCGACAAATTGCTGACGGTAGACGTCACGTGGCTCGGCCACTGCCACCACCTGCATTAAATCCGGGTGAGCCAACGCGTAGCGCGAGTAAATTTCTCCACGCGCCCCGGCACCAATCACCAGTACCCGAACCGGGCGGCCGGCAAAACCATTTTGTTGAGCTGACGACATTGCACATTCTCCGATCTAATTATTTGAGGTTTTGGCCGCTGATTTCGTCAAACAGGTGCGCGCGGGACAGGTCGAAAGCCAGGTGGATCTGTTCCCCCAGGTGTGGCTCCCAGTCAGGCTGCGACGCCATGCGCAGCACAAAGCGCAGTCCGGCCAGTTCGCAGTGCAGCAACTCTTCATTGCCCATGCGTTCGATAGTGACAATCTTCGCCGGGAAGCAATTACTGCTGCCGGGCGCACACAGCCGCAGCGACTCCGGGCGAATGCCAAGGCACACGCGAGGGTGCGGGTAATTTTCCAACTGTCCTTGCAGCGTCGCCGGCAGTTCGAGGGGATATTCGTCACCAATGCGCAGCCCGATACCCTGAGCGCTGCGGGTAATTGCCATATCGTGCAGGTTCATCGACGGGCTGCCGATAAACTCGGCGACAAAGCGGTTGGCCGGTTGGTGGTAGAGATTGATCGGTTTATCCACCTGCATAATGGCCCCCCGGTTCAGCACGCAAATGCGGTCACCCATGGTCATTGCCTCCACCTGGTCGTGGGTGACATACACCATGGTGGCGGCAGCACCCTCCTGCTTGAGTTGATTGTGCAGTTCGATCAGTTGAACGCGCATCGAGACCCGCAGCTTGGCATCAAGGTTGGACAGCGGTTCATCGAACAGAAATACCTTGGGCTTGCGCACAATGGCACGGCCGACCGCTACACGCTGGCACTGGCCGCCGGATAACTGGCCCGGTTTGCGTTGCAGCAGATTGGTGATTTCCAGTTTTTCGGCCGCGTCCCGCACCCGGCGGTCAATTTCGGCTTTGCTTTCCTTGCCGATCAGGCCAAACGCCATGTTTTTGTAGACCGTCATGTGCGGATACAGCGCATAGTTCTGGAACACCATGGCGATGCCGCGATCTTTCGGCATGGTGTCGTTGACGCAGCGGTCGTGGATCAATATCTGGCCTTCACTGACGCTCTCCAGCCCGGCAATCATTCGCAGCAGGGTGGATTTCGCGCAACCGGATGGCCCGACAAACACCATAAACTCGCCGTCTTTAATATCCAGATCGATCCCGTGCAATGCTTTGAACCCGTTGGGATAAACCTTCTTCACACTGTTTAACTGTATACCGGCCATATTATTTACCTTGTGTACGCGGTTAGCCTTTTACCCCAGCGCTGGCGATGCCCTGGATGAAGTAGCGTTGGAAAAGAATGAACAGCATCAGCATCGGGATCACCGCCATCAGTGCACCGGCCATCAGCAGCGGGTATTCCACTCCGGCACGGCTCGACAGCGATGCCAGCCCGACCGGCAGCGTCAGTTTTTCGGTGGTGGTGTTGACGATCAGCGGCCACATCAGGTTGTTCCAGCTCCACAGGCCGTTGATGATGATGCAGGCGATAATGCCGGGACGGATCAGCGGCAGCATGATGCGCCAGAAGATAGCGAAGTAGCTGTAGCCGTCGATCAGCGCCGCTTCTTCCATCTCTTTCGGCACCGCCAGGAAGAACTGGCGCAGCAGGAAGGTGGCGTAAATACTGAAAATACCCGGCAAAACCAGCCCGGTGATGCTGTTCACCAACCCCAGTTTCTGCACCACCAAAAACTGCGGGATCAAAAAGGCCTGACCAGGCACCATCAGGATCGAAATACACACCAGGAACACCGCATCACGGCCGCGAAAGTGCAGGCGAGAGAAACCGTAGGCAGCCATGGTGGCGATCACCATCTGCAGTGTGACGGTGAAAAAGGTCGCCAGCAGCGAGTTCACATAGAAGTCGGTGAACGGAATTTCACGCATCACCTTGCCGTAGGCCTGCAGGCTGGGGTGTGCCGGTAACAGCGTCAGCGGGATCTGAATGCTCTCGGCCTGGGTTTTCAGCGAAGTCACCAGCATCCAGATAAAAGGCACCACCGAGGCCAGCGCCGCCAACACCATAAACAGATACACCAGCGTTCTTTTACTTATGCTCATCGTCGTGGCTCCTCAGCTGACTTTCAGGCGTTTGCCAATCATCATTTGAATCAGGGTGATCAGCAGGGTGACGGCGAACAGCACCACGGTGATGGCGGAGGCGTAACCTTTCTCCTGCAGGTAAAAGGCATACTTGTAAAACAGGTTGGTGACGGTCATCACGTCGCTTTCCACCAACGCGCGGTCGAACATCAGGAACACCACGTCGAATATTTGCAGGATCTCGATAAAGCTCATCACCGAAACGAAGAACAGCGTTGGCACCATCATCGGCAGGGTGATGCAAAAGAAGCGGCGCAGGGTGCTGATACCGTCAATATCGGCGGCCTCATACAGTTGACGTGGAATGCTTTGTAACCCGGCCAGCAAAATGATGATTTTCAGCGCCAGCGACGACCAGATAATGATGATGGAAACGCTGATGCGCACCACGTCCGGGTCGGACAGCCAGGCCACCGGCGAAATCCCCAGCAGGCCAATCGCCTGGTTGATCAAACCGAAATCCTTGTTGAACAGCCATTGCCAGACCATCGCCACGGCGGCAGGCATGGTGACCGCCGGCAAGAACAGCAGGGTGCGTAGCAGCGCCTTGCCGCGAATGTTCTGGTTCAGGCCAATCGCCAGTAGCAGCGACAGGCTCAGGCTGACGGGGACACACACCACCACATAGAACAGCGTATTGCCGGCGGCGGTGTAAAAGTCGTCGTCTTCAAACAGATTGACGTAGTTATCGACGCTGAGGGTGCTCCAGCGCATAAATTGGTTGAGGTCGGTAAAACTGTAAAAGATGTTCTGTAAAAAGGGGACCAGGTAAAACACCGTCAAACCAATCAGCAACGGCAAGATCATCACCCAGCCCCAGAAACGCTCGGCACGCTCCAGGCGGCTGAGTGCGGGTCGTGGGGTACTTTTTTGTTGTTTTAGGGCACCGTAGCTTTCTGCCAGCGACATGTTGCCTTTCCTCACCTGTAACTGCTTTGCGGTATTCCGCAGCCGGTGCGCCTTCGGGCAGGCGCTACCGGCTCGGGGTGATTACTGCTCCATTACGCGTTCGATCTTCTTGACCGATTTGTCCATCTCGGCTTTGGCATCCGCGCCCATAAAGATTTTCTTCAGGCTGGCAATCCACATGTTTTGCCATTTCGGCGTATTGGTACCGGCTGTGGGGTAGGCTTCGGTCACGTTGAGAGTGTCAATATAAGGCGTGACATCGACTTTTTTGATCTCCGCCGCCCAGGCCTTGGCCGCCAGTTTGTTGGCCGGGATCACCGCTTTTGCCAACTCGGTCTGTGAGGCTTCGGAGCTCATAAATTCGATGTATTTCCAGGCTTCCTGCTTGTGGGCGCTGTTGGCGGACATGGCAAATGCCAGGCTGTGCGCCACGCCGGACTGGCGCTCGATTTTCGGCATCATGACCACGCCAATATGGTCGTTGATCAGCGGATTGTTGGCGAACGGGGCGGCCAGCCATGAGCCGGCATACACCATCGCCGCACGGTTGGACTGGAAGATGTTTTCGGTTTTGACTTCGCTCATCTGTTGGGCGCTGGGCATCAAGCCATCTTTCATCATGGATTGCAGCTGTTGATAGACCCAGATGGATTTATCGTTAGCGATGTCGGTGGGTTGACCGTCTTTCGGGACTATGTGGTTGCCGTTTTGGAACAGCAGGTTCATATAGCTGTCCTGCCCGTCAATGCTCAGATCCATCACCAGCGGGAAGGCACTGCCCTTCAAGCCGGTTTTCAGCGCGGTGGCTTTGTTTTTCAGGTCATCCCAGCTCCAGTCGTTGGTCGGGTAGCTGACGCCGGCCTGGTCGAACAATTTTTTGTTGTACCACACGGCGATTGAGTCAACGTCGCGGGGGATGGCCATTTGCTGCCCATCATACTGATAGGCTTTAACCGAACTGGCGACGATATTATTTAATTGCACGCCGCTGCCGGTAATATACGGCGTTAAGGGTTGCATAATGCCATTTTTGGCGTATTGAACGAAATAAGGCATGTTTATCCAGAATATATCTGGCGCGACACCCCCTGCGGCGGCGGAATCCAATTTAACGAAGTATTGTGCCGACGGCGTTAATTCTATGGAGATTTTAATGTTAGGGTTTTCTTTTTCAAATTTTTTGGCAATCTCCTGCTCGGCAGGTAATTGATTTCTGTCCCACACGGCGTAACGCAGGGTTATTTGATCGGCGGCATATAACATGGTCGGCAATAATAATGCAACCGCAATGGCAGAGTGCGCCAGAAGACGGCCGGTATTTTTTATCGGTGACATTGCTTTCCCCTCGGTGAACGACGAATAAATATTTTCGTAACGTGAATTCTTTCTATCCCTTAACTTTCAATGTGTCAATACGCCCCGATCTGCCCAAAAAAGGGGCATGAATGTTTCGTTGTTGTTAAAATCGAAAGGATTGAAGCTTAAACCGAAAGCGTTACTTGTTCACAATCTGTTAACCTCTTGAGCCGGTTTCGGCCCTGCCAGGCAGTAATTCCGGGCCACTGGGGTCATAGGAATAAATGATAACCCTTGCACCATAATGGGGATTAAAAATATTTTTATTGTGCATGCCGGGTTATCTTTCATTTTTGTGATGCAAATAAACAAAAAAATCGTATAGGGCAGCCGCTGCGACGGCGTGTTGTCGATTTTTGAATGGGCTCTATTGTTTACAGCGATAAAAGGGTTTAGCCTGAAAATCACTCGTCGGTATTTCCCAATAAAAGAGAGCTCACCGTTATGCGCCTTTCATTGACCTTTACCCATTGCCTGGAAAAGATATTCCACAGCCATAATTCGCCGCAGATTATGCAGATAAATAAACTCAGCGGTCTTAATAATGAAACTGTTTCCTGGCAGGCCGTTTATTGCCTGCAACGGGCAGGAAACGAAACGCGTCGTGAATTAGGCTATCGTATTGAGGGGCCATTGGCGGAGTATATCAGCGTGCGTCAGGTGCAATCGGTGCCCAGCCACTTTCCCTGTTATGCCGAGACCGATGAGAACTATCTGCGTACCGAACCGGGGTTATTTCCCGATCCGCTGATGCCCTTGGTCGATCGACGTTTCTTTGCCGCCTGCAATTATTACGGCAGCCTGTGGTTGACCTTAACCCCACCGGCAACGCCAGTAGCGGGCGGGGACTACCCACTGACGCTGACCTTGTTTGACGTGGCCAGCGAGCAAGTGCTGGCCAGTGCTGCATTGACGCTACATATCGTCCCGGCCGCGCTGCCACCGCAAACCCTGCTGCACACCGAATGGCTGCACTCCGATTGCCTGGCGGATTATTACCAGTTGCCGGTGTTCAGCCGGGAGTACTGGCTGGCGGTACGCAACTTTGTCCGTACCGCGGTTAACAGTGGGGTAAACATGCTGTTGACGCCGATCTTCACGCCGCCGCTGGATACCGCCATCGGTGGCGAGCGTACCACCGTACAACTGGTGGGCGTACAGCGCTCTGCGCAGGGCTACCGCTTTGATTTCCAACGTTTGGCGCAATGGGTGGCAATGGCGCAGGAAGAGGGCATTGAGCACTTTGAAATTGCGCCGCTGTTTACTCAGTGGGGGGCGGCACACGCGCCGAAAATCATGGTGGAGATAGACGGCACGCTGAGTCCGCTGTTCGGATGGCATACCGACGCCCACGCCGAAGAGTATCAACAGTTTCTACAGGCTCTGCTGCCGGCGCTGACCGACTGGTTCCGCGAGCGGCAGTTGCAACAGCGGGTGTGGTTTCATATTTCTGACGAGCCGACGCTGGACAATATCGACGTTTACCAGCGTGCCAGCGCTACCTTGCGCCCACTGCTGGCCGGTTTTCATACTTTTGATGCGCTATCTGATTATGCCTTTTACCAACAGGGGTTGGTGGAAACGCCGGTGGCTGCCACCGATCATATTGAGCCATTTATTGAGAATCGGGTGCCAGGCCTGTGGGCCTATTACTGCTGCGTACAAAAAACCGAGGTGGCCAACCGCTTCTTTGCCCAGCCTTCGGCACGTAACCGCATTTTGGGGATCCAGCTCTACCGCTACAACATCACCGGCTTTTTGCATTGGGGCTTCAACTTCTATAACAGTGGTCATTCGCGGGAGCAACTCAACCCCTACGCGGTGACGGATTGCCGCAATGCCTTTCCCTCCGGCGATGCCTTCGTGGTCTATCCCGGTGAGAAACTGACGCCGGTGGAGTCCCTGCGATTGCGGGTACTGCACCAGGGCTTGCAGGACATGCGAGCCTTACAGCTGCTGGAAAGCCTGACGGACCGCGCGACGGTGCAGGCTTTGATTGAACAACAGTTGGGGATGGACATCACTTTTAAACGTTATCCACATCAGGCGGCGCCGCTGTTGCGGCTGCGGGAGGTGGTAAATCAGCGCATCGAAACCTTAATTTCGATGGCATAAAATGCGGCTTTGGTGGCGACAGGCTTCTCTTCGCCACCAAATTTTCAATAATTTGCTATACCTGATAGTTGAGGGATTTCATTTTTCTGTCATGTTTCTGACATGTTAGGGTCATAGCGCTGGCTTAAGTTTGCAGCGACTAAGCCAGGAGATAACGCGATGTTTAGCTTGGACTCTCTGTTGCATGATGCATTTCCACACCGCAAGACCCCTGCCTGGCAGCGTAGCCTGCTGAGAACTTTACTCTTCGAAAAAGAATTCAAACAGTTTGCCGCCGACTATCCACACCTGAAGGGGCTGGATTTGATAGAGCAGGTGGTGGACTACTTCAACCTCAGCTGTGAGTTGGTCGATGGTGACCTGGAAAATATTCCGAGCCAGGGACCGGTGGTGCTGGTAGCCAACCACCCGATTGGCTCGCTGGATGGACTGGTGCTGCTGCGTGCCGTGGCGGCAGTGCGCCCGGATGTCAAAGTGGTCGCCAGCCAACTGTTGACCTACATAGAACCGCTGCGCAACCTGTTTGTGCCGGTGGACAACGTCGGCAACAAAACCAATCGCAAGCAAATTGAAGGCATGCAGGCCCAGTTGGATAAGCAGGGCGCCCTGATCCTGTTTCCTGCCGGAGAAGTGTCGCGCATGAGCCCGAAAGGCATTCGTGACGGCCACTGGCATACCGGCTTCCTGCGGCTGGCGGCCAAGGCGCGAGCGCCGATTGTGCCGATCCACATCAGCGCGCGTAACAGCAACCTGTTCTATTTCACCTCGCTGGTTTACCGACCTCTGTCCACACTCTTACTGGTACGTGAAATGTTCCAGCAGCAGGGCGGACGCATCAAAATTCGCGTAGGTGGCCGTATTCCGTTTAGCAACTGGCATGATGGCCACACCAGCGCCAAAGATTTGGCCGAGCGTTTCCGCCGTCATGTCTACCGTCTGGGCCAGGGCAAAGAAGGATTGTTTGCCAGTGAGTCACCCATCGCCTTGCCAGAGGATCGGTTGGAGCTGAAGAAGGCACTGGCAAACTGTGAGCGTCTTGGGGTGACGCCGGACGGGAAGATTATCTTCCTGTATCGCCGTCAGGGTGAGGCGCGTGCGCCTATCCTGCGTGAGCTCGGTCGGCTGCGTGAGATTGCTTTCCGCGCGGTGGGCGAAGGTTCCGGTCGCCGTCGTGATTTGGACAGCTATGACGACGACTATTATCACCTGGTGCTGTGGGATGCCGACGAACTGGAGATTGTGGGTGCCTACCGCTTTATTCCTACTGCCGAGCAGTTGGAGCGCAAAGGGCTGGAAAGTATCTATAGCAACAGTCTGTTCCATTATGACCGCGAGATGGCACCGATCCTGGCGCAGGGCATCGAACTGGGCCGCAGCTTTATTCAGCCTGCCTATTGGGGCAAACGCGGTCTGGATTACCTGTGGCTGGGGATTGGCGCTTACCTGGCAAAATATCCGCAGTACCGCTATCTGTTTGGCCCGGTTTCCATTTCCGGCGGCATGCCGGTGACGGCGCGTGACCTGTTGATTGCCTTCTACCGACTGTACTTCTCACCTAATCATGCCCTGGCGCAGTCTCGCCAGCCTTATCCTGCTTCGTTGCCGCAGGTATTGGCACAGTTTGCCGGCGATAACTATCAGGAAGATCTGGTGCGGCTGAAAAGCCTGTTGAGCAACATCGGCTGTTCGATACCTACGCTGTATAAACAATATACCGAGCTGTGTGAACCCGGCGGGGTGCAGTTTATTGATTTCGGCACCGATCCGGCCTTCAACAACTGCATTGATGGCCTGGTACTGGTCGACCTTACCCGGCTTAAACCGGCGCGGTTCCAGCGTTATATTGCGGTGCATCAGCCACAGGACACCTGTATAGAGTAATTGGCATGCGCTTCATGCTTTTTTGATCTAACCCGAAGCTTGGCAACGGTGGTGGGGTATAGCCTAAGATAGGCTTTGTTCCGCCACCGGAGTTTTTCATGCCACAGTCGTTCGTCTCATCTTTGTTATCCGCTGAAGACCCCGCCGCCGTGGCGATTGAAACGCCCAGGGGCGTCGCGCCTTTTCTATTACTCTGCGATCACGCTGGCCAGGCGATACCGCAGCAGTTGGGCGATCTGGGTCTGCCACCCGGTGAAATCGACCGTCATATCGGTTGGGACATTGGCGCATTAAACGTTTCGCGTCATCTCAGCCGTCAGTTGGACACTACGTTGATCCATCAGCGTTACTCCCGTTTGGTGATTGACTGTAACCGTACGCCCGGCATCAATAGCTCGATCCCGTCACTGTCAGAATTGACGCCGATACCCGGGAATGTCGATATTGATGCCAGACATGCGCAGGCTCGCGAGCATGCCATTTTCAGGCCTTATCATCAGGCGATAACCGACCATCTGGATGAACGCCAGCGCAACGGGCTGCCGACGGCGGTTATCGCCATGCACAGCTTCACGCCGGTATTCAAAGGCAACGAGCGGCCGTGGCAGGTGGGGCTGCTGTTTAACCGCCAGCCGGAGTTCGCGTTGCTGCTGGCAGAGCTGCTGCGGGAGGAAGGGGATTTGCAGGTCGGCGTTAACGAGCCGTATGCCATGACCGATGCAACGGATTACACCCTGCCGGTGCACGCCGAGCGACGGGAGCTTCCCTACGTTGGCATTGAGATCCGCCAGGATTTAATCGCCGACCAACAGGGTCAGCAAGCCTGGGCTGAACGCTTCGCCAGACTGCTGCCACAGGCCTGGCATCGCTGGCAAATTTGACTTTAGGAATATTCCCAGTGATGATAACTGTAAGGAACGTGTAAAGCGTCATTGGGAAGAGTCAGGAGCGACGAGTGGAGCAGAATGATAACGGATTGTTTATCAAGCAGGAGCGATTCGAAGTACTGGCGATACTGCGTGAAATTTGTAAACAGCGCACGCCACTGAAGGTCGTCAATGATCGGCAGCAGTTTCAAAGCCTGCTGTTGAGCGTCGGGCCGGATAATATTGTGTTTAGCGGCGATGAGGTGGACAACAAGGTCGACGGTGAATGCACCATTGTGATTGAAAGCCATGACGCGAAGATCGAATTTTCCGTGGGACAGGCCGAGTTCACCGACCATCAAGGGGTTAACGCCTGTTCAACCCGATTGCCGAAAGAACTGATCTACATCCAGCGCCGTCGTCAGTTTCGCGTCACCACTCCCCACTGGCGTGAATTTCTCTGCAGCGGCGAATACGCCGATGGCAGCGAGTACCAGTTGAGGATCCACGACCTGTCTGCCGGTGGCGTTGGTTTGCGAGTTGATGGCCCATTGCCGGAAAACCTCCAGCCCGGTTTTCAGTTTAAAAAGGCTTTGTTGGATCTCGGCAGCTACGGCAGTTTCAAGGTCAATATGGAACTGGTGGTGATCAATGAAGATCACGAACTCGATGACGACGACAACATGGTGCACTTCTCGCGCCTGTCGTGCCGTTTTATGAAGCTGGGCCTGGCAATGGAAAGAAAAATTCAGAGCGCAGTGTTTGCTTTCGAATTGGATTTCAATAAAAAGAAAAAACGCTAAATAGGAAATCAGCGGGGCAGCAGGCTGCCCCGTCACTCCGTTCTATTCTATTTCAAGGCACGCAGGCTGCCGATTTCCTCCAAACCGAAATGCGCCGCTTCAGTCAGCACATCGCAGACCTCACTGCTGGCGGTCAGGACTGCACTATTGAGATTTTTCCCGTTCAACAAATGGCTGACCAGCAACGCGGTGAACATGTCACCGGTGCCCTTTACCTTCGACTGAATCTTGGGATGGGTATAGCTTTGCACCTCGTCGTGGCTGACCAACAGTAAGCCAATCTGATCGTCATTTTCCGCCACGCCTGGCGCACTGGTCACCAGTACCCACTCGGTAGTGTCATTCAATAACGCCTGTGCGGCATGCTGCGTTTGCTCTCGGCTGGTTAACGGATGCCCGCAAAGCTGCTCCAGTTCGAAACCGTTGGGGGTGAGGCCATTAGCCAGTTGCAGGAACGGCGAGCGATAGCAACTGACGATACGCTCATCCACGTAAACGCCTTCACCGTAATCGCCCATCACCGGGTCAATATAAATTTTTATCTGCGGATTGATAGCGCGCACGCGCTGTAGCCAGGTGTGTAGAAAATGACATTGGCCAACGTCGCCCAGATAACCGACGATCACCGCCCTGGTGCGTTTAATTACGCCGCGGGTCAGTAAATCCTCGAGAAAGCCGCTGAACCACTCGGCCGGAATTACGCCACCGCTGGGCGCGCCATA
Source organism: Serratia sp. BIGb0163 (assembly GCF_024809935.1). Taxonomy (NCBI): domain Bacteria; kingdom Pseudomonadati; phylum Pseudomonadota; class Gammaproteobacteria; order Enterobacterales; family Yersiniaceae; genus Serratia; species Serratia sp. BIGb0163. The sequence continues at coordinate 1,468,816 of NZ_JANUDZ010000001.1, read as the reverse complement.
ATAGGGCGGGCAGCCGAACAGCACGCTGGGTACCTGTAACGCTTCCAGCCCTTTTTTCAGCAAGGTGCGATAGGCGATACCGTTGCCGACGCTGCCATACACGACCTGCGATTGAATACTGATCACATCAATCTGCGGCGGTTGTAATTGAGAAACCTGTTGCATCTATAACATCCTTGGTTCGACTTTATCCAGCCACCGCGTAAATACCTGACGGGCGCGCTGTTCTAATTCTGTACCGTAGCGAGCGGCCTGTTGGCGCAAACGCTGTGGCAGAATACCGGCCAGTTCAAGCTCACAGGCATGGCCCACCAACCAGCGTTCCAGATCCTGATGATCGGCTTCCAGATGGAACTGTAGCCCAAGGGCGAAATCCTGATACTCAAATGCCTGATTAGGACAAACTTCGGTACCGGCCAGGCAGGTCGCGCCCTCCGGGATCATAAACATATCGCCGTGCCAATGCAGCACGGGTGTTGTTCCCAAGGGCGCCAACACTGAGTCTTGATGCTCTGCCAATGTTAACGGTTCGAAGCCGATCTCTTTCACGCCGAGCGAAACCACGTCGGCCCCCAGGGCCTGAGCCATCACCTGTGCGCCAAGACAGACGCCCAGCGTAGGCCGTTTTTGCTGCAGCCGCTGTGTTACCAGTGCTAATTCATCGTTGAGAAACGCATAATGCTGCTGACCGGCAAAATGCTGCGCCGCGCTGATCGGGCCGCCAAGCACCACCAACAGGTCGGTCTCCTCATTATTGATGGCGCGTATATCGTCACGGCCCGCATCGTAATAATCAATCTGATAGCCCCGTAGTGAAAGCAGTGAGCCCAGAATACCGAGGTTTTCAAAATTCACATGTCTGATAGCGACAACTTTCTTCATGGCTGCACCTCCGTGCCAAGGGGATAAGGTTCCAGTTCCAGCGTATCGCCCAGGATGGTGATACCGCCAATGCCGCTTTGATAAACTATCCGACGCTCTTTGACCTGGCTGATATGCAACCGGTAGCCCTGCTCCGTAGGAAACAGCGCCTGGGCCTGCTGCAGTTGGTCGCTGGCCCAGGGGGTGAACATCTGCAAACGGGCGAAAGCTTTGCCATCGTGTTGAATATCGAGTACGTAATGTTTTTCCATCTTTACCCCTTAACTTTTACGTTCCAAACAGGTAATCTGTTTTGAACTAATACAAAAAGGCTTTATGTATGGGTTCATTGTATGCAAAAGGCGGCAGCGCTGTCCAGATTGCTGAACAGATCAGCACGCAGATCAAGCAGGGGGATTTACAGCCGGGTGACCTGTTGCCGCCGGTGCGTCAACTGGCCGGCGAACTGGGAGTTAACCCCAATACCGTTGCCAGCGCCTATGGCAAGCTGCGCGATGCCGGGTTGGTCGCCACCCGCGGGCGTGCCGGTACTCAGGTACTGGAGCAACCGCTGATGGCGGTGCACAGTGTTCGGCAGGTACCCGAAGGCATGCGTGATTTGGCCAGCGGCAATCTGGATGGCACCTTGCTACCGGCACTGTCGCTGAGTGCGGCCGACGTCTTCCCACAGCAGAGTGGCTATGACATCAGCGGTGATTTACCGGCGCTATGTCAGCTTGCCGCTGGCTGGTTGAGCCAACAGGGGGCGGAACTGGGTGAGACGGCGGTGTTTTCCGGGGCGCTGGATGCCATCGAAAAGGCACTGCGCAGCCATGCGGCACCGGGGGCTTCGGTGTGGGTGGAAGATCCCTGTTGGCCACCGTTATTGACACTGCTGCGGCATCTGCGTCTCAAACCCTTGCCGTTGCTGGTGGATGAACAGGGTTGCCGTCTGCCGGAAAAGGACGCGGGTACGCAGGGGTGTGCAGTGATCCTGACGCCACGCGCACAGAACCCAACCGGTATGTCGCTTAGCGCTACACGTGCCAATGACTGGCGTGAGTTCCTGGCCCAAAATCCGGGTTGTCTGGCGATTGTCGATGATTTCTGGGGGCCGCTATCGCAACAGCCACTGAATTTGCCGTTTACGGCAGACAAGGGTTTGTATGTGCTGTCACTGAGCAAGTTTCTCAGTCCGGATCTGCGTATAGCGCTGGCCTGCGGCAAGCCGCAACTGTTGCAGGCAATGCGTGCGGATCAATACATACGCGAACGCTGGGTCAGCCATATTCTGCAGCAAATTGCCGCCAAATTATGGGTGCAGGCGCAGCGTGATGGCTTGCTGGTGCGGGCGCAGCAGGCTTACCAGCAACGACGAGACGCGTTGACGGAGCGGTTGCAAGAATTGACCGGCTCGCGGTTAGCTCCGGGTGAAGGGGTACATATCTGGCTGCCGGTGCGTTCAGAAGCCGCCGCCAGCCAAATCATGGCACAGCGCGGCTGGTTGGTGCAGGGTGGTGAACCCTTCCGTCTGAAAAGCGGCCCGGCGATCCGTGTCAGCCTGGCCAACCTGTTTCCGGAGCAGTTAGAGGAACTGGCTCAGGATCTGGCTGTGGCCATCGGCGCTGGTGCCGTGGTGAACTGATTGGCCAGGCTCAGGCCTGCGCCAACAGTTGCAAAGAGGTCAAACGGGCGACAGGCTCGCTGATCGGCGTGTCTATCACAAACTCTTCCACGCCATATTGCTGCTGTAATTGATTTAACTGACTGCGTACCTGCCGGGCAGTGCCGAGCAGAATGTGGCTTTCGCGCGGCTCAATACGGTAATCGGTAGCTCCGGCCTGCTGAACATAACTCTCTGCCTGCTCAAGGCTGCCGACCGTCACGCTTTGTCCGCCGGTCACATGTACCCGGTATTGCTGGATCCCGGCGGCCAACGCCTGGGCCTGATCGGCCGTGTCGGCAACGATCACCGCGACGGCCAGCAGGGCTTTGCGTCCGCCACTTTGCTCGGCGTAATGAGCCAGTGCGCGCTGGATATCGTCCGGGTTACCATTGAGCTGCGCCGCAAAGACAAAGGCCCAGCCGTGTTCTGCAGCCAGTTGGGCACTTTCTTTGCTGGCTCCCAGCAGGAAGCGTTGTGCGGGCTGTGACGGTTGCGGAGTGGCACTCAGACCGGGTTGCGCGTCATCATTGAGGTAGGCGTTGAGCTGGGCAAGCTGCTGCGGAAAGTCCGGTTTATTCTGTTGATCGTGGGCGGCCTGCAGCGCCTGGGTAGAGAGCGGCAGCCCGCCGGGCGCTTTGCCCACCCCCAGATCGACCCGTCCCGGTGCCAGTGTCGCCAGCAGATTGAAGTTTTCCGCCACCTTATAGGCGCTGTAATGTTGCAGCATGACCCCGCCGGAGCCAATGCGGATGCGGGAGGTTTGCCCGAGTAAATAGGCGATCAGCACTTCGGGGGAAGGGCAAGCGAGCTGCGCGGTATTGTGATGCTCGGCCAGCCAAAAACGACGGTAGCCCCAGATTTCCGCCTGCTGCGCCAAATGCAGCGTGCGTGTCAGCGCCTGGGCGGCGCTCTCTCCTTCGGCAATCGGACTTTTTTCCAACACGCTCAGGGCATAAGCCATTTTCCTGCTCCTTTATCATCAATTATTGATGACAAATAGCATGCCCGGCCCCACAGGCTAAATATTGATTGGAGATAGGATATTCCATTGATAAAAAACGGATTTGGATATGCGCAGAACGGTAAAGAGGCGCGTGATTAACGCGCCTGAAACAGATCAGGATTCCAGCCAGGCTTTCAGGCGAATGGCGTCTTTATAGTGGCCATAGCGCTGCTTCGAGCCGAGCAGGATGATCACCACCGGCTGCCCTTTAATCAGGGTACGCATCACCAGACAGTGTCCGGCTTCGTCGGTGAAACCGGTCTTTTGCAACTGGATTTTCCAGGCGGGATTGTTGATCAGTCCATTGGAGCTGCGGTAGACCAATTGACCGCGGCCAGGACGCACGATTTGCTGTTTGTCGGTACTGAAACGGCGAATGGTCTGATAACGGTAGGCGTGATTAACCATTTTCAGCAGGTCATTGGCACTGGCGACATTGCGCGGTGTAAGCCCGGTAGGATCGTAGAAGCGGGCGTGTTTCATGCCAATGGTGCGCGCTTTTTGATTCATTTTCGCCACGAAGGCTTTGCGCCCCCCGGGATAGTTGCGACTCAGCGCCGAAGCGGCGCGATTTTCCGACGACATCAGCGCGATATGCAACATGTCACGGCGGCTGAGGGTAGAGCCGATCGTCAGGCGCGAGTGGGTTTTCTTCAACAAATCACGGTCGGCAGCGGTGACCATCATCCTGTTGCCCAGTGGACGCTTGCTGTCCAGCGTGACCATGGCAGTCATCAACTTGGTTAGCGAGGCGATAGGCTGCACCCGGTTGGCTTGTTTCTGATACAGGATTTTCCCGGTACGTTGATTGACCACCAATACCGATTTTGAGTACAGCGCCAGCGGCGCAGCGGCTTGTGCTGCGGGCAGAATGAACAGCAGTGTGAGAACCAAAATGGCGCCGAAGCGGCGTGCGGGAAAACGGATGAGGGAATTAAATAAAGACATGGCAGACGTGACTATGATCCTGACAGGTGAATGAATATTGCCAAGAGTCTGCACAGCAAATGTGGAGAAAATAGGGTGGCGTTGTAACGGGATGAGAATCCGACAGGGATCAGGGAGGCGTTTTATCACCTCCCTGGATAAATCAATACACTTCAGGCACCACCATATTGTCGGGCACCGGGTGGCGGTTGTAATCCGGGCTGCGTTTACGCGGCGGCAGGGTGATGACATTGCCTTCCGCCACTTCGTATGGCAGTTGCTCAAGCAGATGGCGAATACAGTTCAGGCGCGCCTTTTTCTTGTCGACGCCCTGAACCACCCACCATGGCGCCTCAGGAATGTTAGTGCGCGCTAACATGACCTCTTTGGCCTCGGTGTAGTCTTCCCAACGGCGGCGGCTCTCCAAATCCATCGGGCTAAGCTTCCACTGCTTTAACGGATCGTGGATGCGGCTGAGAAAGCGCAGTTCCTGCTCATCGTCAGTGATAGAAAACCAGTATTTGACGATCTGTATGCCGCTGCGCGTCAGCATTTTCTCGAACTCTGGCACGCTACGGAAAAACTCTTCATATTCCTCGTCGTTGCAAAAGCCCATTACTTTCTCTACTCCGGCGCGGTTGTACCAGCTGCGATCGAACAGCACCATTTCGCCCGCTGCCGGCAGATGGGCGATAAAACGTTGGAAATACCACTGGGTACGTTCGCGGTCGTTCGGCGCAGGCAGCGCGGCCACGCGACAGGTGCGAGGGTTCAGGCGTTGAGTGATACGTTTGATCACGCCGCCTTTGCCGGCGGCGTCGCGGCCTTCAAAAATGATCACCAGCCGGTGGCCGGTGCGCATCACCCAGTCCTGCAGTTTGACCAGTTCCCCCTGCAGGCGCAGCAATTCGCGAAAATATTGTTTGCGCCAGGCTTTCTTCTGGTCACTGTCCACTTCGCTATCGTCAAAGCGCAGGTCGTCCAGTTCCATCTCCAGCTCTTCGTCGTAACTGTCGTAAAACTCCTGCAGCAGGCGTTGGTTGAAGCTTTCGTCGCGGTCAAATTCATGCATGGCCATAATTAATTCTCCGTGTTAGCCCGGTTTTAGAAATGGGTGAAAATCCAGTACAGCCCGGCAGAAAGCAGCACCGAGGCCGGCAGCGTCAACACCCAGGCCATCAGCAGATTGCGCAGGGTGGACATTTGCAGGCCGGAGCGGTTGGCCGCCATGGTACCGGCGATGCCGGATGACAGAACGTGGGTCGTGGAGACCGGTAAACCAAAAATGTCCGCCGCGCCGATAGTGGTCATCGCCACCAGTTCGGCACTGGCCCCCTGGGCATAGGTCAGATGACTTTTGCCGATTTTCTCACCAACGGTGACCACAATGCGCCGCCAGCCGACCATGGTGCCCAACCCCAGAGCAATAGCTACCACCACCTTGACCCAGAACGGGATAAAGCGGGTGGCGCTGTCCAGATCGCTTTTCAGGGCATCCAGATTGCGCTGCGAGTCAGCGGATAATTGCAGCTGTTTTTCCGACTTAAGGTGTTTAATCACCTCCGATGCCAGATACATATCGTTACGGGTGTTGGAAACCGCCTGCGCAGGGATTTTGTCGACCGAGCCGTACTGACGAATTTGATCGCCAATGGCCCCGGTCAACTGCGCCAGCGCTGGGACCACTTCTGCGGTCAGTTCACTGGTACGCACATAGCCGGTCAGCACGTCGCGCGGCGGAGTCTGGCTGACCGCCGGGAACTGGTGCAGCAGTTGGTTTTTGGTGACATCCGCCAGTGCCGCCACGCGGGGGATTTGCTCGGGCGGCATGGAGCGGTTCAGCGCGTAGGCAATCGGCATGGTCCCGACCAGGATCAGCATGATCAGGCCCATGCCTTTTTGCCCGTCGTTGGAGCCATGGGCAAAGGAAACCCCGGTACAGGTGAGGATCAGCAAACCGCGGATCCACAGCGGCGGCGGCGAATCATTCTTGGGGGCGGTGTACAACTGACGATTTTTGACGAAGACTTTCAGCGCCAGCAGCAGCAGGGCGGCAAACACAAAACCGATCACCGGGGAAAGCAACAAGGCATAGCCCACCTTAATCGCCTGGCCCCAGTCAACACCGCTGGTGCCGGTGCGGCCATGGATTAGCGCATTGGCTACCCCAACGCCGATAATCGAGCCAATCAGGGTATGAGACGAGGAGGCCGGCAGCCCGAGCCACCAGGTGCCGAGGTTCCAGATAATCGCCGAGAACAGCAGGGCGTAAACCATGGCAAAGCCATTGCCGGTACCGGCCTGCAAGATCAACTCAACCGGCAACAGCGAAATGATGCCGAACGCCACCACTCCGCTGGAAAGCAACACGCCGAGAAAGTTAAAGAACCCTGACCAAACCACGGCTACCATGGGCGACAATGAATGGGTATAAATAACGGTGGCCACCGCATTGGCGGTATCATGAAAACCATTAACAAATTCAAAGCCCAGCGCAATCAGCAACGCTAACCCCAATAAAAGGAACGGCAGGTAGCTGGTATATACCGCACCGGCATCGCTAACGTCGTTAAATAAATTCACCCCGGCAAAAGCTATCCCCAGCACTAATAAAAAAACAAAAAAAAGAACAGTGAGTCGACTGTTCTTTTGGTAGATTTTTGGCAGGCTGGACGCGGTTGGCGCACCTGCCTGAACGGCGCTGTTATCGCTCATAAAGGACCTTCCCGATAGACTTCATTAGAATACTGACGATGTTGTACAGTGCTGCCATCAAAGTATTGGGAAATAATGTGACTTTTTTATGACGCTAATATTAATCATCGGGAAAAGTGAAAATAATTAACGTTGTCATTTAAAGATTGATATAAAGGCGAAAGCCAATTAATTAATCAGTGCGGTTATTCAGGATAAAGGTTTATGGCTCAAACGGTTGCGGGAAAATTGCACAAACTTGATTTTGATGATGAGGTTACCGGGCTGATTTACGGACACGTGTTCCGCACGGCAGAGCCGCCGCAGCCGGTGTCTTCGCAGCAGGCTTGCCAGGCCTGGCAGGCGTTATTGCCGGGGGAGGGATTTATCTGGCTACATCTCAACCTGAACCATGCGGCCGCAGAAAAATGGCTAAAAAACCACTTTGCCATTTCCGATTTTTTCTTTGACGAAATTCGTCACGGTTCCCATACCACCCGCATTGAGCGCCAGGGCGATGATCTGTTCGCGGTGCTCAACGACGTCATTTTTCACCCCAAAGAGAACAATCCAGAGATTGCCACGCTGTGGCTGTACTGCCGTAGCGGGCTGGTGGTCACGGCAAGGCACAAACCGCTGCGTTTGATTGAGCGGTTGCTGGGCCGTCTGGGGCCGCTGCAACTGGCATCCTCTACCGAGCTGTTGGCGCACCTGCTGGAAGAACAGGAAGAGGTGCTGGAGCAGGTGGTCCGTCAGGCCAACCAGTATGTCGACACCATTGAAGATCGCCTGTTGAGCAATCATGTGAAGCGTAACCGCACCGAACTGGGGCGCATGCGTCGCATGCTGCTGCGATTTCAGCGGCTTTTGGCACCGGAGCCGGCGGCGCTGTTTCGTTTACTGAATCGGCCGCCGACCTGGCTGAGCCGCGACGTGGTGCAGGATTTACGCCAGTTCACCGAAGAGTTCACCGTGGTATTGAACGACCTTGCCAGTCTGACCGAGCGAATTCGTCTGTTGCAAGAGGAGATTGGCGCCAAGCAGATGGAGCAGAACAACCGCACGCTGTACACCCTGACGGTGATCACCGTATTGGCGCTGCCGATCAATATCGTTGCCGGTTTCTTCGGTATGAATGTGGGCGGGATCCCGCTGGCCAGCAATCACCACGGTTTTATCCTGTTGGTGTTGCTGGTCGGCGGCTTTACGCTGGTGACCGGCTATCTGGCCTTCAGACGCCGGGATGAAGGCTGATCAGAGTCTGGCCCGGTACTCTTCTTCCAGCCTGGCGTGGGTACTCCAGAAGGGCTGAGGTTGCCGGTCGTGCAGACGGTCGACCAGAATATCCAGATGAGTGTGCCAGCCGCCGGCCACGCTGAGCATTTCGTCACGGTTAGCCAGGCGACGATGGGTCACCGTCAACAGCACCGCGTTACCCTGTTCGGTCAATTCGAAGGTCACTTCGGAAGGGCGGTTCTGCCCCTGTTCCGCCCAGGTAAAGCTCAGCAGCCGCGGCGGGAACAGGCAGGTGATATGGCCGACGTTGCTGACGCTGCAACCGAGGTTTTTATATTTGGCCGGCGTTTGTTCATGCTCACCGGTCAAGTCGGAATTGCGGAACACCAGCTCAACCTGGGCACCGTTTTCCAGCTTCATATCGCCGGCGGCCAGCCAGGTGGCGCGTTTGTCGGATTCCGTCAGATAGGCCCAGACCCGTTCGATCGGGCCGGGCAGCAGCCGCTGAATGCGCAGCGTGCCGGTTTCAATAATCATGCCGTAGTCGTTCATAGTTCACTCCTTGGGAGGATTCGGTTCGGGCTGCAGCAGCGCTATTTCCAGCGCGTCCAGCCGCTCTGTCCAGAAATGCTCGTAGGTTTTCAGCCATTGCATGGCCTGCGCCATTGGCTCGGGTTCAAGCCGGCAGATATGGTTTCTTCCCTGCACGGTTCGCTGCACCAGCCCAGCAAGCTCCAGCGCCTTGATATGCTTGGATGCGCCGGCAAACGACATTTGCAGCGGCGCGGCCAGTTCACCAATGCTGTGCTCACCGCCGGCCAACGCACGCAGTATCGCGCGCCGCGTTGGGTCGGAAAGTGCACGAAAAATGGCGTCCAGCTGTGAGGAAGATAATTTAACCATATGGTTGAATATAGAACAGGTGGGCTAATATTCAACCAGTTTGTTGAATATTTTTTTCCAGGCCCCGGCCGATTAACCGGGGCAGCGGGATCAGGCGCGGGTTTGTGCCAGCAGCGCGTTAAGCAACACGTTGGCACCGGCGGTCGCCCACGCAGGCGAGATGTTTTCCAGTTCGTTGTGGCTGATACCGTCCACGCAGGGAATGAAAATCATCGCCGTGGGGGCCACCCGACTCAGGTAGCAGGCGTCGTGACCGGCACCGGAAACCATATCGCGGTGTGAATATCCCAGCGCCTGTGCCGCCTGGCGGACGCTGTCGATACAGCCTTGATCAAAACGTATCGGTTGATACTGGAAGATACGCTCGGCACTGGCGCTCAGCCCCTGGTTGCCGACCTCGGCCACCGCAGCCAGCAGCTGTTGTTCCATCTGTTCCAGCACTGCCTCTTGCGGGTGACGAAACTCAACGCTGAAGAACACCTTGCCAGGCACCACGTTGCGTGAATTGGGAGTGATTTGTGCCATCCCCACCGTGGCGCGCGCGTCTGGCATGAAATGCTTGCCGATGTTGTTGACTGCCGTAACCAGGGTGGCGAAACCAAGCAGGGCATCACGGCGGCGATCCATCGGCGTGGTACCGGCATGGGCGCTAAAACCGATGATTTCCAGCTCATACCAGCGTTGACCTTGCGCTGTGGTTACTACGCCAATCTCAATGTTTTCCGCTTCGAGGATAGGGCCTTGCTCAATATGCAGCTCAAAGGCGGCGTGGATCGGCATGTCGCCCACGGTGTGTTCACCGGCGTAGCCAATCTGCTGCAACGCCTCACCGATACTGGTGCCTTGTGCATCGCTGCGTGACAGGCCGTATTCCAGATCGAACACCCCGGCAAACACCCCGGAGGCAATCATTGCCGGGGCGAAACGAGCGCCTTCTTCGTTGGTCCAGTTGACCACTTCCAGCGCTCGCTCGGTGGCAATCTGGCGATCGTTAAGGGTACGGATCGCTTCCAGACCGGCCAACACGCCATAAATACCGTCGAAACGGCCGCCGTTGGGCTGGGAGTCAACGTGGGAACCGGTGATCACCGGCGCCAACTCTGGGCGGGTGCCTTCACGGCGCAAGAACATATTACCCATGCGGTCGACCCGTACACTGCAACCGGCTGCCAGCGCCCAGTCACGCAATTGGTCGCGAGCCTGACGGTCCTCTTCGCTGAGCGCCAGGCGGGTGACGCCGTCTTTCGGGATGGCGCCGAATTGCGCCATGTCGAGCAGGCTTTGCCACAGGCGTTCGCCATTCACCTGATGCGTCATTTTTTCTCTCCCGGCGCTTTGGCGGTGTAGCGGAAATCGCAGCAGGACGCGCCGGACATAATGGTCTGGGTACGCTGCAGTTCGACATCCGGCGCATAGCCGACGATAAACTGACTGTCGCGGGCGCAGGACAACAGGTGGCCGATTTCCCCCAGCCCCATCTGGTGGTACATTTCGGCATAACGGCAGCGGGTGACGTTATAGTCGAAATGCTGCTCATCCTGGTGGATCACCTTCACCTGCAGCGCATCGTCTTTTTCCCACAGGTACTGCAAGGCGGCGAAACTCTGCAAATCAGCGCCATTCGGCTCCTGCGCGGCAAAGTTTTTACCGGCCTCGATGGCCGCGTTTTCGATGGCTTCACCAATCACCGCCTGCGCTCGCTCTTTACCGATCTCACGCACCAGGATTTGGTAGATTGGCTTGATGATTTCCGCCTCTATCCGGCGTCGGGCCAGAATGCCCAATTCGTTTTTTGCCTCGCTCATTGCCTTGCTCCTCACTGCCTTGCGGATTGTTATTGTGCTTTTGCGCCGCCCAGTACGCTTTGCGGCTGCCATTTGCCATCAACCACCCGGTAAAGAGTGAAACTCGGCTGCTGCAGATTGCCCTGTGCATCGAACACAATAGTGCCCGTGACGCCCTGATAATGGATGGCGCGCAGCTTCGGCAGATAATCGGCCGGATCGGCGGACCCCGCCTGCTCGATGGCGGCAATCAATACCCGCGTAGCGTCGTAGGCGAACGGCGCATGCAGTTCGATATGGGTTTTGTAGCGGTCACGGTAGGCCTGCTCAAAGGCTTTGCCGCCTGGCATCTGTTCCAGCGGCAGGCCCGGCTCCAGTGCTACCACGCCTTCACCTTCTTTCTGTGCCAGCGTCAGGAAAGTCTGGCTGACAAAGCCACCTGCGCCCATCAGTTGGGTGTTCATCCCCAACTGTTTGATGCGACGGGCCAGCGGGGCGGCCTGCGAGTCGACGCCGCCGAAGAAGATCAAATCGGCGTTCTTGCTGCGCACGGTGGTCAGTACCGCACTGAAATCAACGGTCTTGTCGTCGACATACTCCCGCGCGACCGGTTGCAGGCCCTGAGCCGCCAACGACTTGATAAACTCATCTGCCAGCCCCTGGCCGAACGCGGTGCGATCGTCGATTACCGCAATACGCTTGGCCTTCAGCACCTTCACCGCATAGTCGCCGGCATAATGACCGCCGTCATCGTCGTGGCCCATTACGCGGAAGCTGGTATCGAACCCTTGCTGAGTATAGCCGTGGCCAGTGGCGACCGGTGCGACCTGAGCAATACCGGCGTCGTGGTAAATGCGTGCCGCCGGGATGCTGGTGCCGGTGTTCCAATGGCCGACCACGCCGGCGACGCCTTCGTCCACCAGGCGTTGGGCTACCGCAACGGCGGTGCGTGGGTCTGACTGATCGTCCTCGGACAGCAGTTTAAAGGTGACCGGCTTGCCTTTCAGCGTCGGTTTCTGGGCGTTGGCATCGGCGATGGCCAACTGCGCGCCATTTTCCAAATCTTTGCCGATACGGGCGGAAGGGCCGGTCAGCGGGCCTGCCAGCCCGATCAAAATAGTTTCATCGGCCTGAACCGGCGATGTCGCGCCCAGGCTGACCAAAACGGTGGCGGCCAGCGCCAACGGCTTGAAGCGAGTTATCTTGCTCATGTAAAACTCCCGGTGTGGTTAAAAGTAAAAGCGGTTATTCGCCCAGATAGGCTTGTTTGATTTTTTCATCGTCCAGCAGGTCGGCAGAGCGACCACAGTGGCTCAGGCTGCCGCTGTCCAGCACATAGGCGCGATCCGTAGATGCCAGTGCCAGTCGGGCATTTTGTTCCACCAAAAGCAGCGTGACACCGTCACGAGAAAGGCTTTTGATAACCTCAAAAATGGCTTCAACCACGATCGGCGCCAACCCCATAGAGGGCTCATCGAGCACCAACAGGCGCGGACGGCTGAGTAACGCCCGGCCAATGGCCACCATCTGCTGCTCACCGCCGGAAAGCAGCCCGGCCTGCTGTTGCAGCCGTTCACGCAACCGCGGGAAAATAGAGCAAACCTGTTCCAGATCTTGTCGCACCGCCGGTTTGTCACGGCGCGAATAGGTACCAAGCTGCAGGTTTTCCAGCACCGTCATGCGGGCGAAAATACCGCGTCCTTCCGGGACCATCACCAGGCCCTGTTGCAATAAGCGATGAGGTGGCATACCGCGAATGGAACGGCCGTCGAACAGGATTTCCCCTTCGAAGGGTTGCAGGCCGGTCAGCGCGCGCAGGCTGGAGGTTTTACCTGCACCGTTAGCACCGATCAAAGTCACCTGTTCGCCGCTGTTCACTGTAAAATCGATGCCTTTCACGGCATGAATGCCGCCGTAAGACACTTTTAACTGTTTGACCATCAATAAGGGTTCAGACATCGGCAGCTCCCCCCAGATAAGCGCGGATCACCGCCGGTTCACGTCGCACCTGTGCCGGTTCGCCTTCGGCGATCACTCGGCCGTAATCAAGTACCGTCAGACGGTCGCACAATCCCATCACCAGTTTGACGTCGTGCTCGATCAACAACAGGGTTTTGCCGCTTTCGCGGATACGTTGCAGTAGCTCGCGCAGCGCCACTTTTTCGGCGGCGTTCATACCGGCTGCCGGTTCATCCAGCGCCAGTAATTTCGGCTCGGTCGCCAGCGCCCGGGCGATTTCCAACCGCCGCTGGTGACCATAGGAAAGGTCGCCGGCGCGATAGTGGGCAAACTGGCTGATGCCGACGTACTCCAGCAGTGCGTGGGATTTCTCTCGTGTGGCTTGTTCTTCCTCTCGGGCACGCCGATGGCGTGAGATCGCCGCCCACAGGCCGTTGCGGGTGCGCAGATGGCAACCGACCATCACGTTCTCCAGAACGCTCATTTCATTGAACAAGCGCAGGTTTTGGAAGGTGCGGGCGATACCGGCCTGTGCCACCTTGTCGATGGCCTGCGGCTTGTAGCGGCGATCCTGCAGACGAAACTCGCCGCTGTCGGCCCGGTACAGGCCAGTGATCAGGTTGAAACAGGTGGTTTTTCCTGCACCGTTCGGCCCGATCAACCCGTAAATTTCGCCCTGGTGAATGCTGATGCTTACGTCATCCACCGCGGTCAGCCCGCCAAAGCGCTTACTGACGTGACTGAGTGTGAGAAGTGGCGTCATGAAGCGGCTCCCGGTTGATGGCGTGCCGGCCACAGGCCCGCAGGGCGATACAGCATCACCAGAATCAGGGCCAGCCCGTAGAATAGTTGGCGAATAATCTCTGGATCTATCCACACCTGGCCGAATAGCGCCTGTTGCAGAGTGCCCATGGTGCTGCGCAGCAGCTCTGGCAGGGCGGCCAGCAGTAATGCGCCGAGGATCACGCCGGGGATGTGGCCCATGCCGCCCAACACCACCATTGCCAATACGGCGATCGACTCTTGCAGAGTGAAGGATTCCGGTGAGACAAAGCCCTGAAACGCCGCAAACAGTGCGCCGGCGACACCGCCAAAAGTGGCTCCGATGGCGAAAGCCAGCAGCTTGAAGTTGCGTGTGTTGATGCCCATCGCCCGCGCCGCGTCTTCATCTTCGCGAATGGCGGTCCAGGCGCGGCCAACCCGCGAATGCTGCAGGCGCAGGCAGACAAACAGGATCAGCAACAGCAGAGCAGCGAACAGGTAATAATAGAGATACAGCGATGAAAAACGGATGCCAAACCACGAGTGCATACCGGAAAATTTCAGGCCGAACAGCGTGACCGGATCGATAGCGGAAATCCCTTTAGGGCCATTGGTGATATTGAGTGGCCGGTCCAGATTACGCATCAAAATACGCACTATCTCACCGAAACCCAGCGTGACGATCGCCAGATAGTCGCCACGCAACCGCAGCGTAGGTGCTCCCAGCAGAATGCCGCACAGCGCTGCCAGCACCGCTGCCAGTGGGATCAACAGCAGAATCGACAGATGCAGCCCCTCAGGGAACCACTGCAACAGCAGCGGAAATTGTTGAGTAAGGTGCGGTGACGAGAGCAGTGCGGTCAGGTAGGCGCCGACGGCGTAAAAAGCGATAAACCCCATGTCCAGCAGGCCGGTGAGGCCGACCACGATGTTCAGACCCAGCGCCAGCATCAGATACAGCAGTGCGAAGTCGATCACCCGCACCCAATAGTTACCGCCGACGGATCCGGCCACCCAGGGGGCCAGCAGCAGACCGAGAAAAAACAGAACCACACCAAGTCTGGCGCGATGAGGGGAAGCGGTGTGTAGAGTAGCGGTCAGAATAGTCATCTCGTGTCCTCAGGCGCGGGTGGCGACGCGTTCGCCCAACAGCCCGGATGGGCGCAATACCAGTACGGCAATCAAGATCAGGAAGGCGAAAACGTCCTGATAGTTGCTGCCGAAGGTGCCGCCGGTCAGTTCGCCGAGATAACCGGTGCCCAGTGACTCGAACAGCCCCAGCAATAATCCGCCGAGCATGGCACCGCGCAGGTTGCCGATACCGCCCAGTACGGCGGCAGTAAAGGCCTTGATGCCTGGCAGGAAGCCCATGGAGAAACCGGCGTTACCATAATTGCTGGCCATCATGATGCCCGCTATGGCTGCCAGCGCGCCGCCGAGGGCGAAAGTCAGAATGATGATGCGGTTGGGATCGATGCCCATCAGGCTGGCGACCTGCGGGTTTTCCGCCGTGGCGCGCATGGCGCGGCCAAAGCGCGAGTGCTCGACCAGCAGCAGCAACCCGAGCATCACCAGTACTGCGACCCCCAGCGTGGCGATTCCGGTACCGGTGATCACCGCTGGTGCGTGTTCAGCGCTACCCTGGGTCAGGGCAATAGGTGACATGGGCAGCAGTTGCGGGAACATTAACGGATTGCGCGACCAGATCAGCATCGCCAGCGTTTGCAGCAGTAGCGATACGCCAATCCCGCTGATCAGCGGAGCCAGACGCGGAGCATTACGCAGGCGACGGTAGGCCAGCCGTTCAATGCTCATCGACACCAACGCGCAGACCGCCATGGCAACCAGCGCCGCCAGCAACAGCATGACGTAAGGTGACAGGCCAGGGAAATGATGCTGCAACACGCCCAGGGTAGACAGGGCGCTCAGTGCACCAACCATCAACACATCGCCGTGGGCAAAATTGATAATGCGCAGAATGCCGTACACCATGGTGTAACCCAGGGCGATCAACGCATAAATGCTGCCGAGCATCAGTCCGTTGACGGTCTGCTGTACCAGCGTATCCATAGGGGGAGTCCCGAAAAATTATGATTCAGGAAGCTCAGAGTAGAGAGTTAGCGAAAATTGTAAAATACGGAAATATAATTTCTTATACAGAAAATGTGTGTTTTTAATTTATTGATTTATTTGTATATTAATTTTAAACCGCCGACGATGTTTAACCGAAATAGTCAACATATGAAATAAACAGAACAATGCGTCACAGCGTTGCCTAACGATCCGCCGCTGCGCGCGGTGCGGGCGTTTGAGGCTATCGCCCGCCTGGGTAGCATCACCGCCGCGGCGAAAGAACTTGCGATATCCCCTTCGGCAGTCAGTCACCAACTCAAAACGCTGGAGGCCTTTCTGCAAATGCCGCTGACCGAGCGGCAGGGGCGTAACCTGATCCTGCGCAACGAAGGGCGGGATTATTACCGCTCTATTCGCTCGGCGTTTAACGTATTACGCCAGGCGACCGAGCAGGTGCGTGAGCAATCGGCTTCCCGGCAGGTCACCATCAGCCTGATCCCGCTGTTCGGCATGGGCTGGTTTATTCCGCGTTTGCATGGGTTTCTGCGCGAAAACCCTGATATCGACATCAATGTGGTGTACGCCAACCACCGTAATTACCTCAGTGACGCTGCCGATATCTCGATTCGTTTTGGCACCGGGCAATGGAGCGGTTATCGCAGTGAAAAATTGATGTCCGGCAAAATGGTGCCGGTATGCAGTCGGGGGTTTATCAAGGTGCATGGACTGTTGGACACGCCGGATCAACTTTCACCACTGCCGCTGCTGCATGACGAAGAACGCACCACCTGGATGCAATGGTTTCAGTTGGCCGGAGTCCGTCGGCCGCTACGCAGTACCGGCCCGATGTTTGAAGATGGCTTGCTGACGCTGGCGGCGGTGCAGGCGGGTTTGGGCTGCGCCCTGATGCGTGAGCCGTTGATCGCGCCTTACCTCAGCAGCGGCGAACTGGTTAAGCTGTTTGACCTGGCAATTGATGACGGCCGAGATTACTACCTGTGCGTAAGGCAGAACACCGAACTGTCGCCGGAAGGGCTGAACCTGCAACGCTGGTTGCTCAAAGAGGCCGAAGGTTGAATAAGGTCACGTGCTAACTGCCTGAACTGTCTATCCTGAATATATCGCGATGGCTTATTCAGGAGCGCTTGATGACCACAGAGAATGAACCGGAAACGCCTAAAATGAGCCTGCCACTGCTGGCCGGCGGCGCATTGGGGGGGGTGTTCGGCGATATCGGCACCAGCCCGCTGTATACCCTGAAAACCGTGCTGTTTCTCTCCGGTGATGCGCCGTCGCCACCGGTGATCCTTGGTCTGCTGTCGCTGATTTTCTGGACGCTGGTGATTGTCACCTCACTGAAATACGCCATGTTTGCCATGCGTATCGATAACCGTGGCGAAGGTGGCATCATGGCGCTGATGTCATTGTTGGTCAGTAAGAAAAAGATCCGACCGATGGTGGTGTTTGCCGGCCTGTTTGGTGCCGCGCTGATCTACGGCGATGGCGCGATCACCCCGGCGATTTCGGTATTGTCGGCGCTGGAAGGGCTGAATATTGTCCTGCCCGAGTCTCAACCCTATATCCTGCCGGCGGCGGTGGTGATCCTGGTCAGCCTGTTCGCCATTCAACCCTTGGGCACCGCGCGCATCGGCAAAGTTTTCGGGCCGATTATGGCGCTGTGGTTCTTTTCCATTGCCGCGCTGGGCATTTGGGGAATTATCCAGCATCCGGCGGTGCTGATGGCGTTAAACCCGCTGTATGGCATTGATTTTCTGTTTTCCAATGGGCTGACCAGTTTCCTGGTGCTGGGCGGCGTTTTCCTCTGTGTTACCGGTGCGGAAGCGCTATACGCCGATATGGGGCACTTTGGCAAAAAACCGATCTGGCTCGCCTGGTTTGGCATTGTGTTCCCCAGCCTGTTACTGAACTATGCCGGGCAGGCCGCGCTGATCCTCTCCGGTGCGGACGTCACCCAGAATATCTTTTTCCGCCTGTGTCCGCCGATACTGCAAATTCCGCTGGTGATTTTGGCGACCCTGGCCACCATTATCGCCAGTCAGGCGATCATCAGCGGGGCGTTTTCCATGACCCGCCAGGCGATCCAGCTTGGCTGGCTGCCGCGATTGCGGGTCAAACAGACCACCGAAGAAAGTTATGGGCAAATTTACATCAGCGCCATTAACTGGCTGCTGATGGCGGCGACGGTATTTTTGACCGTGTTCTTCAAGTCATCCGATAATTTGGCCGCCGCCTACGGTATCGCCGTATCGCTCACCATGATCATGACTACCGGACTGCTGTTTGTGGCCATGCGCGAGGTGTGGCGTTGGGGAGCGATCGCCAGCCTGTTGGTGGCCGGCAGCTTCTTTATCGTCGATCTCAGCTTCCTGCTGGCTAACCTCAGCAAGGTGTTGGAGGGCGGGTACGTCCCGCTGCTGCTGGCGACTCTGGTGTATGGCGTGATGTTAATCTGGCATCGCGGGGTGATCGCGGCTTCCCGTACGTTGGGGGAAAAGAGTCTGCCGCTGGCAGATTTTCTGGTTCATCTTGAGGAGCAGAGTATCCCCAGGGTGCCGGGCACGGCAATCTTTCTTACCCGCACCCTGAGCGGCACGCCGCCGGTGATGAAATGGCATGTCAAACGCAACGGTTCGCTGCATGCCAATGTGCTGTCGCTGCATATCACGATCGTTAACGAACCCCGGGTGGCGAATGCCGAACGGCTGGTGATGCGGCAACAGTCACCGGGATTTTGGTGTGGCGTGGCGAGCTATGGCTTTATGGAGCGACCCAATATTCCTCGTCTGTTACACCATGCGGAGGCACAGAAAACCGGGCTGAATTTTGACGATGCCACCTATTATCTGGGGCTTGAAACCGTGGTGCGCCGCGAGGCCAATGACCGTTTACCGGCCTGGCAACGCAACATTTTTGCGCTGATGGTGCGTAACGGCATGCACGTGACGGATTACTATTATTTGCCGAGCGACCAGGTAGTCGAAATCAGCCGGCGGGTGCCGGTGTGAACCGTTGGCTATAGGTTAAAAGCAATGGGTATTTAGCCACCGGCGAGTGAGAGGGTAAATTGCCGTGGCAGCGATGGTGCTGCTAACGGACGAAGCCCCTATGTCATTATTCGATCTTGCTGCGCTGGCCAGCGATTTACCGGAAGCGTGGCGTTCCAGCGTATTGGGCCATGTCGGCCCGGCCAATATCAAAGTATTGCGGATGGATCCGCGCACCATTGACGATGAAGTTCATGACTATCACGAAGGATTACTGGTGATCGCCGGGCAACTGCGGCTGGAAGTGAAGGGCGAGGAAATTACGATCAACGCCGGGCAACTGTATCAGGCCGCTGCCGGCGTGCCGCATCGGGTGCTGGCGGGCAGCCACGGCACCCTGGTGATAGTTGATTTACCGGAGTGATCAATCCAGCGCCGAAAGCGCAATCTTGACCGCTGCCTCTAATCTTGCCCGGCTGACGCCATCGCGAGCCTGCACCGACAAACCGTGCAGGAAGGCGGCAAAATAGTCGCCAAGAGCGTCAGCATCGGTTTCTGGTGGCAGTTCCCCCGTCGCAACGGCGGTTTGCAGCCGGTCAATCATGCCCTGGGTGCGTTGCAAACGATGCTCCGCCAGCCAGTCTTTGATACCGCTGTTTTCGTCACTGACGCTGGCGGCGGAAGACACCACCATGCAACCTTGCGGCAGGTCAGTGCGGCTGTAGAGCGCTACCGCGTCGTCCAGCAGGCGTTTTATCGCCACACGCACGCTGCTTTCTTCGCTGAAAGCGCGATCGGCAAAGCCACCTTCATGGTTTTCGTAGCTGGCAATGGCTTCGCGGAACAGCAATTCTTTCGAACCGAACGCTTTATAAATACGCGCAGAGGCAATGCCCAACTCGGCGACCAAATCCGACATGGAGGTGCCTTCATACCCCTGACGCCAGAAGAGATCCCGGGCCTTCAATAACGCCTGTTCACGGTCGAATTCGCGCGGTCTGCCTGCCATTCCTCTGTTCCTGTTTACCTGTTGCTCTGCGCAACAGGATCGCTTAAATCCACTGTAATACCAACGATTTTTTAAAATTCACTTGCTGAGGAATTGATTTAAGCCTATTGTTTGTCAATCGACAACCAATTGGAGTTTAGAATGAAAACCTTGAAAGGTCCAAGCCTGCATCTGGCACAGTTCAGTGACGATGCCGCCCCCTTTAACAGCCTGCCGACTATCGCCCAGTGGGCGGCGCAAACCGGCTTTAAAGCTTTGCAAATCCCGGCATGGGATAGCCGCCTGTTTGATTTGGCCACCGCCGCAGAAAGCCAAACCTATTGTGATGAGCTGGTCGGCATGTTGGCTGACCATGGCCTGGTGGTCAGTGAACTCACTACCCATATTTTTGGTCAGTTGATGGCAGTGCATCCGGCCTATGACGCATTGTGCGACAGTTTTGCGCCAGCGGAACTGCATGGCAACCCGCAGGCTCGTGGCGAGTGGGCGCACCGGCAGTTGCTGTTGGCGGCCAAAGCCTCTGCGAGGTTGGGACTCAGTGAGATGGGCACCTTCTCCGGTTCCCTGGCCTGGCCGTATTTGTTCCCGTTCCCGCAGCGTCCGGCGGGGCTGATCGAAACGGCGTTCGATGAACTGGCCAAACGCTGGTTGCCGGTGCTCAACGCCTGCGACGAGCAGGGGGTGAACCTGTGTTATGAAATCCACCCGAGCGAAGATCTGCACGACGGCGTGACCTTTGAAATGTTCCATCAGCGCGTTGGGGCACATCCGCGCTGCCAGATCCTGTTCGACCCGAGCCACTTCGTGCTGCAACAGCTGAACTATCTGGATTACATCGATATTTACAAGGACTTTATCCGCATGTTCCACGTCAAGGACGCCGAGTTCAACCCGACCGGACGGCAGGGCATTTACGGCGGCTATCAGTCATGGACCGATCGTGCCGGACGTTTCCGCTCATTGGGTGACGGCCAGGTGGATTTCAAAGGCATTTTCTCGCGGCTGACCCAGCATGGCTACGCCGGTTGGGCGACGCTGGAGTGGGAATGCTGCCTGAAACACCCGCAGGATGGCGCACGCGAAGGCGCGGCCTTTATTCGTGACCACATCATCAACGTCACAGACAAGGTGTTTGATGACTTTGCTGGTGCGCCGGTTGACCAACAGCAAATCAATACCTTGCTTGGCCTGCGCTGAGCCACACAATTCCACCACGGAGAACACCGATGACACTGCAAAATAACGGGTCCATGTTGAATGGACCTGAACCAGAACACGTCTATACGCGGGTAAACGGCAACCGAATTCACTGCGTGACGCTTGGCGAAGGGCAGCCGGTACTGCTGATCCCGGGGTGGCCGCAAACCTGGTACACCTGGCGTCATGTGATGCAGGCCCTGGCGGCGGCAGGCTTTAAGGCGATAGCGGTAGATCCGCCGGGCATTGGCGATTCGGACAAGCCGAGCGGCGGCTATGATACCGGCAGCGTGGCCGCTACCTTGCACCAGACCATGCTGCAACTGGGGCATCCGCGCTATCAACTGGTCGGTCATGATATTGGCATGTGGGTGGGTTATGCCATGGCGAGCGATTTCCCGCAGGCGGTGACGGGGCTGGTACTGACGGAGGCGGTGATCCCAGGGTTGGCACCCGCGCCACCGATTTTTGTACCGGCAGAACAAAACATTTTCCTGTGGCACTTCATGTTCAACCAACTGGCGGATTTGCCTGAAGCCTTGACGCTGGGTCGTGAGCGGGAGTATCTGAGCTATATCTTTAACCGCTGGTCTTATCGCCGCGATCGGGTAGCGGCGGAAACCTACATCGCCGCCTATTCGGCACCGGGCAGCCTGCGAGCCGGTTTTGATTATTATCGCGCCATTCCGGAAACCATCCGGCAAAACCAGCGTCGGGCCCAGACACCGCTCTGCATGCCGGTGATGACCATTGGTGCCGAGCACGCCACCGGCGATGCGCCCTATGTCACGTTGCAGGGCAACGCCGTTAACCTGCGCGGCGAAACCGTGGCCGGCTGCGGTCATTTCATCACCGAAGAGTGCCATGAGGCGTTTATCGCTCTGGTAGTGCCATTCTTGTCAGGGAGCCTGGCCGATGCCGCTTGACTCACAGATTGCCCGTTTTCTGGCGGAAACGACAGATGCCGCCGCGCCTGAATCCCTGAGTGAAATGCGTGCTGCCGCGCAGGCCGGGTTGTTGGCGTTGCAGGGGGAAGCAGAAGCCAGTGGTGGCGTCCGTGATGGAAGTGTGACCGCTGACGATGGCCATGAGATCGCCGTTCGCGCTTATGCGCCGCTGGGCGTGACGCAGGGTGAACCTCTGCCCGCGATGCTGTACGCCCACGGCGGCGGTTGGTGTTTGGGGTCGCTGGCGCTGTACGACCAGCCTTGCCAGGCGCTGGCCAATGCCACCGGGCGGGTGATCTTGTCGGTTGATTATCGTCTGGCCCCGGAACATCCGTATCCGCGGCCGCTGGAAGATCTGTATCAGGCACTGTGCGGCGTGGTTGAACGGGCCGATGAGTGGGGCGTTGACGTTACGCGCCTTGCGGTTGGCGGCGACAGCGCCGGTGGCAATCTGGCCGCCGCCGTGGCGCTGTTGGCCCGCGACCGGAATGGCCCACGGATTGAACATCAACTGTTGCTGTATCCGGCGCTGAGTCGCGCTATGGATACGGCGAGTTACCAGGCTTATGCGCAGGGTTACTACCTGACCAGGGAGGTCATGGAGTTTTGCTGGGGGCAGTATCTGGGTGACGACGCCCAGGGGCATGACCCTTACGCAGAACCGCTGCATGCCGCGACGTTGCGGCAGTTGCCACCGGCGACCATTCTGAGTTGTGAGTACGATCCGTTGCGCGATGAGGCCGAGCATTATGCCCAGCGGTTGCGTGAAGATGGGGTCGCGGTGCGCTGTGAACGGTTGCCGGGCATGGTACATGCCTGCATTCATATGCTGGGTTTGACCCCGGCAGCGCGAGTGTTATTCGATAAGGTTGGTTCGAAGTAAAGCCCAGGCTGTTATCTGGGTGAGAGTCTCCCTCTCCCGGGGGAGAGGGACTGTTAATTAGCGCCCGGCAACGGTGACAAAGCGGGTTTCCAGATAGGATTCAATCGCTTCGCTGCCGCCTTCGGTACCGTGGCCAGAGTCTTTAACCCCGCCAAACGGCGTTTCCGGCAGGCCGAAACCGATATGGTTGATGCTGAGCATGCCGCTTTCCACATCCCGGCCTAACGCCGTTACCGTAGCGATACTCCGGCTGTAGGCATAGGCCGCCAGACCGTAAGGCAGGCGATTGGCTTCGGCGATGGCTTCCTCGTAGCTGGCGAACGGGCGCAGCAGGGCGACCGGGCCAAAGGGTTCTTCAGACATCGCTCGCGCACTCAGTGGCACGTCGCGCAATACCGTCGGTTCGAAGAAGTTGCCGGGGCCGGCCACGCGCTTGCCGCCGGTAGTGGTTTTGGCACCCTCGGCGACGGCATCCTTCACGAAGGCCTCAATGGCGTCCACGCTGCGTTGCAGCACCATCGGGCCCATAGTCACACCGTCCTGCAAGCCATTGCCCATTTTGATTTCGCGCACCGCAGCGGTGAACTTCTCGATAAAGGCTTCATAAACGCCTTGCTGGATCAGGAAGCGGGTTGGGGCGATGCACACCTGACCGGCGTTGCGGAACTTGGCCAGCGCCAGCTCTTTGGCGGCCGCATCCAAATCGGCATCGTCAAAAATCAGTACCGGTGCATGACCGCCCAGCTCCATGGTGGCTTTTTTCATATGCTGACCGGCCAGCGCCGCCAAATGCTTGCCCACGCGGGTTGAACCGGTGAACGAGATTTTGCGAATGGTCGGATGCGGGATCAGGTACTCGGAGATTTCTGCCGGGGTGCCGTACACCAGTGCGATCACACCGGCCGGAATGCCCGCATCGGCAAAGGCTCTGATCAGTTCCGCCGGGGACGCCGGGGTTTCTTCCGGGCCTTTAATGATGATGGAACAACCTGCGGCCAACGCGGCAGACAGTTTGCGTACAATCTGGTTAATCGGGAAGTTCCACGGGGTAAACGCGGCAACCGGTCCCACCGGCAGTTTCAGGGTTTGCTGCTGAACGTCCTGGCTGCGGGACGGGATTACCTGGCCGTAGGTGCGGCTGGCTTCGCCGGCAAACCAGTCAATCACGTCCGCCGAGTTAAGAATTTCCACCTTGGCCTGCGCCACAGGTTTACCTTGTTCCTGGCTCATGATTGCGGCAATTTTATCTGCACGCTCACGAAACAAAGCAGCGGCTTTACGCATCAGATTGGCCCGCTGGTAAGCGGAGGTTTCGCGCCAGATTTTAAAACCGCGCTCGGTTGCGGCCAGCGCCAGATCGAGATCGGCTGTGGTAGCGTGCGCCACGCTGCCAATCACTTCATCGGTAGCGGGGTTGGTGACCGGCGTGGTTTTACCGGCGACTGCGTTGCGCCATTGTCCGTCGATATAGAGTTGAGTATCTGGATACATTGTTGCCTCTTACTTTCAGTGGGTTAAAGACAGGTTTCCCACTCTGCGGCGGGATAATCAAGGTGTCGACGCTGGCAGGCAGGCGTTGAGCACCGGATAAAATACCCTACGCGGAATGAACCGCAGCGTCCAGCGCACCGCGTGCGCCACTACTCAAACCACACCGCTTTGACTATCATACAGCCAGCAATGACATTGAAGCAGGGTGGTATGGTGCAGGGTGTTCCAGAGCAGTTTCCCTTTGAAAAAGACAGTGCGCAGTTCCGGCAGTTAGTGCAGGTGCCGGGCGTAGAGCTTTATCACGCCCATATTGAGCGCTATGCCTTTGAGCCGCACACCCATAATGCTTTTGCCATCGGTACCGTCGATTTTGGTGCCGAGCGTTTCCGCTATCGTGGCGCGCAGCACCGGGCTGCGCCGGGTTCACTGGTGTTGATGAACCCGGATGAGCTGCATACCGGTGAAGCAGAAACCCCAGGTGGCTGGAACTACCGCATGCTTTATCTGGAACCGGATACGCTGGAGTTGCTGTCTGGTGAACAGGGATTCTGGTTCACCGATGCGGTGCGCCAGGACTTGCAGGCGGCACAGCAATTGTCTGCCACGTTGGCCGCACTGTGGCAGGCCAGCGATCCGCTGACCATTGACCACTTGCTGGCGCAGGTGGTCGACATTTTCCGCCCGCATATTCAAGTGGCTCGCCCGTTAAAGGCCGAAGCGGCGCACCGTTTTGATATCGTCAAAAGTTACCTGCAGGATAACTTCTCTGCCGTAATTACTCTCGATCAACTGGCGGCACTGGTTTCCCTCAGTCCTTATCACTTTCTGCGTAAGTTCAAAGCCCAATACCATGCTTCCCCCCAGCAGATGCTGATGGCGATCCGCCTGTCGCAGGCCAAGCAGATGTTGGGGCGCGGTATGCCTGCGGCACAGGTGGCGGTGGCGGCGGGGTTAACCGATCAGGCGCATTTGACCCGCGCTTTCGCTAACCGTTACGGTGTCACGCCGGTGCGTTATCAAAAACAGGTTACGGCCCGGTGAAAACGGGTGTTACGATTGCAGTTGATATAAATCTTAATAAAAATTATTATCATTTGCGTATTTTTGACCCAAAAGAAACAAACAATAATTAAGAACAACCCCACTCCTGAGGACCTCCATTTTATGGGCGCTCGAAATTTTAGAACCTTTATGCTGTTCGCCATTTTTTTAATTATGCCTGGCATCACCAGTGCGGCCACGACCACATTAACCGATGTTCTGGGGCGGAAGATTACGCTTGATACCCCGGTAAAAAGGGCGGTTTTAGGTTTTTACTTTGAAGACTACATGGCCGTGGGTGGGGAAGCGGCATACGAGCATGTCATCGGCATTTCTCGTGAGGCCTGGCGGGGAAAGGTTCCGGCAAATTGGAATATGTATGTTAAACACCAGCCATCACTGGCTCGTATCGCTGATATTGGCGAGGTGGATCTCCATAATATCTCGCTTGAAAATATAATATCTTTGAAGCCGGACGTCATTATTTTGGCTGAATGGCAATATGTTGCTTTGAAACATGAGGTCTCACGCCTGGAAGAATTAAAAATCCCAGTGGTCGTGGTAGACTACAATGCGCAAACTGTCGAAAGACATGTCAGCTCTACAAAAATATTCGGCATACTCACCGGGCAAGAAAAACGCGCTCAGGAATTATCAGAACTTTACGCTAATAACATTGCTGACGTGCAGCGTAGAGTCAATGCGTCAGGATTAAAGAAACCCAAGGTTTATATTGAGTTTGGGAATAAAGGGCCTGCCGATTATTCATTCACCTACGGTAAGAACATGTGGGGTGCGATGCTGAAGCTTGCCGGAGCAGACAATATTGCCGAGCCCTTTTTTGAGTGGTGGGGTGTGATTAACCCAGAACAGCTTCTGTTTGCCAAGCCTGATGCTATTTTCATCTCCGGCAGAGAAAATAATAAGGTTTCGTCAGCGCTATCAATGGGGGTGGGAGTTGATAAAAGCACGGCTGTTCAACAGCTTATAGCTTTTTCCACTCGTAATGGCTGGAACTCATTGCCGGCGATAAAAAACAAGCAATTATTCGGCGTGTACCAGGGCGCATCAAGAACGCTTTCCGACTTCGCCATGATTCAGTTTATTGCCAAATCACTTTACCCAGAACAGTTTAAAGATGTTGACCCGGTAAAGAACTATCTGGATTACTACGAAAAATATTTACCGGTTAAACCAGAGGGGACATTTGCTGTTGCCGCATGGCAATAAAGTCACCGCGCCCCATGATGAGATGCGACCCGCAAACATTCAGTTCGATTTGCGAAGTCTTTACCAGACCGGCTAAAACAGCAATTTGCTACAATATTCCTCTGCACGAGTAGGTTAGGCTGGCGCCAAATTTAATTCATGGGGCCAGCCTGCTGCGCCTGGTCGTTGATGGAGTCATTATGTTTGTTGGCGTGTTATTTGCCCTGGCTGCCGGGCTGATGTGGGGGCTGATTTTTGTCGGTCCGGTTATGATCCCTGAATATCCGGCGGCGTTGCAGTCTACCGGGCGTTATCTTGCCTTTGGGTTGATCGCTTTGCCGCTGGCGTGGTTTGATCGTCAGCGGTTGAAAAAGTTACATCGTAACGATTGGTTGGAGGCGCTGAAACTGACGGCGATCGGCAACCTGCTGTATTACCTGTGCCTGGCCAGCGCCATTCAGCGCACCGGAGCGCCCGTTTCCACCATGATTATCGGCACGCTGCCGGTGGTGATCTCGGTGACCGCCAACCTGTTTTACAGCCGGCATGACGGGCGGCTTTCGTGGCGTAAACTGACACCGGCGTTGGTATTGATCGCCTGCGGACTGGCGCTGGTTAACGTTGCCGAGTTGCGGGGGAATACGGCACCAATTGATGTCTGGCGTTACACCAGTGGGCTTGGGCTGGCACTGCTGGCGGTGGCTTGCTGGACCTGGTTCCCGCTGCGCAATGCCCGCTGGCTACGGGAAAACCCGCACCAAAGGCCTGCTACCTGGGCGACCGCGCAAGGGCTGGTCACTTTACCGCTGGCGTTGGTGGGCTATCTGTTGGTTTGCGGGCAATTGGCTTTAACCCAGCCGACGTTTGCGCTGCCGTTTGGGCCAAGGCCGGAAGTGTTTATTCCCTTGATGATCGCCATTGGCATGCTGTGCTCGTGGATTGGCGCCCTGTGCTGGAATGAGGCGAGTCAACGCTTGCCGACGGTATTGGTGGGGCCGCTGATCGTCTTCGAAATACTGGCCGGACTGGCTTACACCTTTATGCTGCGTCAGGCCTGGCCGCCGCTGTTGACGCTGGGCGGGATTAGCTGCCTGATTATCGGCGTGATTTATGCGATGCGGATCAAACCGCAGCCGGTGGTGGTGCCCCTGGCCACAAAAGAGTGAAGCCTGCCGCTGGGGGCGGCAGGCAGTCAACTCAGGATTTCCGGTGATGAATGATCTCTTCGGCCACGTTGCGCGGTGCTTCTGCGTAGTGGCTAAATTCCATGGTATAGGTGGCGCGGCCCTGTGACATGGAACGCAGTGTGGTTGAATAGCCGAACATTTCGGATAACGGCACTTTGGCGTGGATCTCCTTACCGCCGCCGCCGGGAATGTCTTCCATACCTTGCACCAGACCGCGCCGCGATGACAGGTCGCCCATGATGCTACCGGCGTAATCCTCGGGTGTTTCCACTTCTACCGACATGATCGGCTCGAGGAGAGCAGGGTCGGCCTGGCGACAGGCTTCTTTAAAGCCGAAGATCGCCGCCATGCGGAAAGCCTGTTCCGAAGAGTCGACGTCGTGGTAGGAGCCGAAGGTCAGGTGAACCTTGACATCCACCACCGGATAACCGGCCAGTACGCCGGTATTCAGCGCCTCCAGCACGCCTTTTTTCACCGCCGGGATAAACTCGCCCGGGATCACGCCGCCCTTGATCTCATCTAAAAACTCAAAGCCCTTGCCAGGCTCATTGGGTTCCACGGTAAACACCACGTGGCCGTACTGGCCTTTACCCCCGGATTGGCGCACGAACTTGCCTTCCACGTCGGCCACGCGCTTGCGGATGGTTTCGCGGTAAGACACCTGCGGTTTGCCGGTGGTGGTCGCCACGCCAAACTCACGCCGCATACGATCGACGATGATTTCCAGGTGCAGTTCGCCCATGCCGTAAATAATGGTCTGGCCGGAATCCTCGTCTGTGCGAACGCGGAACGACGGATCCTCAGAAGAGAGGCGCTGCAGGGCAATCCCCATTCTTTCCTGATCGGCCTTGGTTTTAGGCTCAATCGCCTGGGCGATCACCGGTTCAGGGAACACCATTTTTTCCAGTGTGATAATGGCGTTAGGGTCACACAGCGTGTCGCCGGTAGTGACGTCTTTTAGCCCTACGCAGGCGGCGATATCCCCGGCATGCAGTTCTTCGACATCTTTACGGTCATTGGCGTGCATTTGTACGATGCGGCCAATGCGTTCTTTCTTGTCTTTCACCGGGTTATAGACGCTGCTGCCTTTGGTCAGCACGCCGGAATAGACCCGCACGAAGGTCAGTTGGCCGACGAAAGGGTCGGTCATCAGCTTGAAGGCCAGCGCCGAGAACTTTTCGTCATCGGCGGCCCGGCGAATGACAATATTGTCTCGCTCGTCATGGCCTTCCATCGGTGGAACATCCAGCGGTGAAGGCATCAGTTCAATCACCGCATCCAACATGCGCTGCACGCCCTTGTTACGGAAGGCCGAGCCACACAGCATCGGCTGAATTTCGCCGGCCACGGTGCGCAGACGCAGACCACGGACGATCTCTTCTTCGCTCAATGGCACCTGATTGAGGTATTTGTCCATCAGCTCTTCCGAGCCTTCGGCGGCGGCTTCGATCATTTTATCTCGCCATTCCTGCGCGGAGTCGCGCAATTCGGCCGGGATCTCTTCAAAACTGAAGCTCATGCCTTGCGTAGCCTCGTCCCACAGGATGGCTTTCATGCGCACCAAATCCACCACGCCGGTGAAATGGTCTTCGGCACCAATCGGGATGACGATCGGCACCGGGTTGGCTTTCAGCCGTTCGATCATCATTTTGCGCACGCGGAAGAAGTCGGCACCCACTCGGTCCATTTTATTGACGAACGCCAGACGCGGAACCTTGTATTTATTAGCCTGACGCCAGACGGTCTCAGATTGCGGCTGTACGCCGCCGACCGAGTCATAGACCATTACCGCGCCGTCCAATACCCGCATGGAGCGCTCGACCTCAATGGTGAAATCCACGTGTCCTGGGGTGTCGATAATATTGATGCGGTGCTGCGGATAATTATGCTGCATGCCGTTCCAGAAACAGGTAGTCGCCGCCGAAGTAATGGTGATGCCGCGTTCCTGCTCCTGTGCCATCCAGTCCATGGTGGCGGCGCCGTCGTGCACTTCGCCCAGCTTGTGACTGACCCCGGTGTAAAACAGAATCCGCTCGGTGGTGGTGGTTTTGCCGGCATCGATGTGCGCTGAGATGCCGATATTGCGGTAGCGCTCAAGGGGGGTAGTACGTGCCATAATTAACCTTTCTTAGCCGCATCAAAGAAGGGCGGCTTTAAGCAGTATGAATAATTATGATAATCCTCTGTGGGTTATCTCCGGACGGGTGAATGTTTACACCGGTCACAGACTAATCGTAGTTGATGAAGGGGGTTTTGGTATTCGATGGCTGCGATAGGTTTTTTCGTTCGAGCGTTGGCACAAGACTAAGGCTCAAAGGGGCGGTAAGCCCCCTTGATGGGCTACTCGGCAAAGATATGCGCCTGGCCGATGATGTTCAGATTGACGTGAGAACCGGCACGGAGACCTTCGCGGCTGATGGTTTTAATCTCGATCGCGATATTACTGCCGGTCATGTGCAGGTTTAAGGTCGAGACAAAACCGGCAAAATCAATACCGGTTACCACCGCCTGGCTCTGTTGCTGTGGCTCGGACTGGCTAATCTGAACCTGCTCAGGACGGAGCATGATGCGAGCGGGGCCGCGGCGCTGACGATCGTCAACGGCAATCCGCCCTAATGCGCAATCCGCCCAGCCTTGCTCCAGCTCAGCGGAAAGTACCAGCGTTTCACCTAAAAAGGTGGCGGTCGGTTCGTCCACCGGCCTTAAGTAAAGATCTTGTGGCGGCCCGACCTGCGCCAATCGGCCATTGCGCATTACCGCCACCTGATCGGCAAACGACAAGGCTTCGGTTTGATCGTGGGTCACCAGAATCGACGCGACTTTGGCTTCGGCCAGCAGTTCCGCCACCGCTTTGCGGGTCGCGGCGCGCAGGCCGGTATCCAGCGCGGAGAAAGGTTCGTCCAACAACATCAACCTGGGTTGCTGAGACAGCGCACGGGCCAGCGCCACCCGTTGTTGCTGACCACCGGAAAGCTCATGCGGCCACAGCGCCCCCAGCCGACGATCCAGCGCTACCATCTCCATCAGTGCATCAATCCGCAGTTGCTTGTCGCGCTTGCTGCCCTTCAGGCCGAAACCAATATTGCCGGCTACGGTAAAGTGCGGAAATAACGCGCCGTCCTGGGGGACAAAACCAATGCCACGCAGGTGAGCCGGCACCCAGCCGCTGCCGTTGGCCATCGCTTGCCCTTGCAGTAACACCTGGCCGCTGTCCGGTATTTCAAAACCGGCGATAATACGCAACAGGGTGGTTTTCCCCGAGCCGGAAGGGCCGACAATCGCCGTACGGCTGCCCTGTGCCACGTTTAAATCAACATGCTCGAGCACCTTGACCGAGTTATAGGATTTACCGATGCCTTGCAGTTCAAGCGTGCTCATAATCCCGCCGTACGTTTGGATTGAGAATAAAGAAGCCAGGTCAGTGGCAATGACAACACCACCATAATCAGGGCGTAGGGTGCGGCCGCCACATAGTCTATCTCGCTGGTCAGCGCCCAGAAGCCGGTGGCCAGCGTGCGGGTGCCGTTGGGGGCCAGCAGCAGCGTGGCGGTCAGCTCATTGGTGATAGCCAAAAACACCAATGCGGCACCGGCGGCGGCTCCGGGGGCCGCCAGACGCAGCGTGGTGCTCCATAATGCTGCCGCTGGCGAACGGCCGAGACTACGGGCCACGTTTTCTAACTCGACCGGTGCCTGGGCAATCCCCGCGCGCAGGTTGATCAGCGCCCGTGGCATAAACATCAGCAGGTAGGCCAGCAGCAGGGTGATTTCAGTCTGATAAATCGGTCGAAAACTGTGAATGGTGATGGTCACCAGCGCCAGTGCCACCACAATGCCGGGCAGTGAACTGGTGATGTAATTACAGCCTTCCAATACCCGATACAGCCGTGCCGGGTAGCGCACCGACAGCCAGGCCATAGGGATAGCGCACAGCGTGATCAGCAGCGCGCCACTGGCGGCCAGTGACAATGTTTGCAGCAAGGCAGGCAGCAATTCGCTGTTGCGCCACACCTCAACGCCTCCCAAGGTCAACCAACGGGCCAAGGTGATAAAAGGCACGCCCAGCGCCAACGTGGTGAGGCTCAGGGGCAGCAGCAGGCAGAACAGGGTGGTGATGGGCCCAAGGCGATAAGCCGTTTGACTGCGTGCACTGCCGGAACCGACGCGGGCATAACGCGCTCGCCCACGGCTGACGGCTTCCAGCATTAATAATCCCAGGCAGCACAGCACCAGCACCCCAGCCAGCATATTGGCCGCCGGGCCGTTAAAGGTCGATTGGAACTGGTCGAAAATAGCGGTAGTGAAGGTGTCAAAGCGGATCATCGCATACAGGCCGTACTCGGCCAGCAGATGCAGCGCGATCAGCAGCGAGCCACCCCAAACTGCCAGTTTTAGCTGTGGCAGCACCACGCGGAAAAACACCGCCAGCGGGCGCGTACCGAGCGAAGTGGCGACGTCTTCAATTCCGGGATCCAAGCGGCGTAATACCGCAGCGGTTGGCAGATAAATAAAGGGGAAGTAGGCGATGACCGAAATAAATACCCCGGCTCCCAACCCATGCATCGAAGGCACCAGACTGATCCAGGCGTAGCTCTGTATGAATGCCGGCACCGCCAGCGGCGCGGTGGCCAATAACGACCAAATGCGACGGCCCGGCAGCGTAGTGCGTTCGGTTAGCCAGGCCAGCGCTACCCCCAGAATGGCGCAAATCGGCAGCGTGAACACCACCAACAGCAGCGTGTTGAGCAGCAGTTCGGCCACCCGGGGGCGCAATACCAGAGCTTTTACCGTTGGCCAACCGGTTTCAAACGCCACGCTAATGACAAACCCCAGCGGCAATAGCGCCAGCAGGGAGAGTAAAATGGCGACCGCCACGATAAACAACCCGGGCCGCTGATGGCGGCGGGCGGAAGTATACCGTGGCTTTGAGCCGGCGGCGTTGAGACCTGTATTCGACATAGGGCTAAAAACTCTCTGTACTAATCAACCGGCTTACATCAGCCCGGCTTGAGTCATCAGTTCGACCACTTTTTTACCGTTCAATGCAGAAGCGTCAACTTTTGGCGCATCCAGTTCTTTCAGCGGTACCAGTTTCGGATTAGAAGCCGCGTTGACGCCAACGGCATATTCGAAGGCGTTATTGGTACGCAGGATCTCCTGGCCGTTTTTACCGGTGATCCACTTAACGAATTCTTGCGCCTGTTTTTGGTGTTTGCTGGAAGCCAGCACGCCACCGCCGGAGATGCTGACGAAAGCGCCCGGATCCTGATGTTTGAAGTAATACAGTTTGATATTTTTACTGTTCTCGCCGGTCTTGGCGCCGTCGACGAACGGATAATAATGGTAGATCACGCCGCTGTCGATTTGGCCGGCATTGACCGCTTTCATGACGGTACTGTTGCCTTTATAAGCGGTGAAGTTGGTTTTCATCGCTTTCAGCCATTCCAGCGTGGCTTTTTCGCCTTTCAGCTCCAGCAGTGCGCTGACAATGGCCTGGAAATCAGCCCCTGAAGGTGAGGCGGCCCAGCGGCCTTTCCATTCTGGCTTGGCCAGATCCAGCAGTGACTTGGGCAACTGTGCCTCGGTCAGTTTCGCCGGGTTATAGACGAACACCGTTGAGCGGGCGGCAATGCCAATCCAGCGGCCGTGTTGCGGACGGTACTGTGGTTCAACCTGGGCCAGCGTCGCGGCATCCAGCGGGGCAAACAGCTTGGCGTTATCCACCAGTACCATCGACGGGGAATTTTCCGTTAAAAACACGTCGGCAGGGGATGCGCTGCCTTCTTGCACCAGTTGGTTGCCCAACTCGCTGTCGCCGCCGTTACGCAGGGTCACTTTAATGCCGGTGTCTTTGGTAAAACCGTCCACCCAGGACTTCACCAGGTTTTCGTGTTGGGCGTTATAAACAACAATGCCTTCATCCTGGGATGCCGCATTAGCCGAGAAGGCCAGCATCATGGACGATGCCAACAGGGCAATCGGGCCGAGAGAAGTGAAATGCAGCTTCATACAGTCATCCTTATTTAGAGAGTGCAGAGAGGAAATGCTAATTATGCCAAACGGACGTTGGGAGCCCTGATTGTATATAAGAACATTAATAATGATAGTGAAAACGATTCGTATTAATTTATTTTTAGTTTTAGCTCAATAATTATCTCGTCTTAAGGAAAAATTAAGCTTTTAGAATATTACCCAGGCATGGTGGGTAGCTATTTGATTGAATATGAAAGAAATTCACGTTGTTTGCCGAGTGCTGTTTTGGTTATGAGTCATAGCGTTTAATCATTTAAGTTATTCAACTGCTTCAATGTATATATACGTCGACAAAACACCAACAAGGGATAACGACGTGAAGTATTCATTCAAACTTAAAGGATTGGCTGGTCTAATCATCTTGTCTTTTCAGGCGGGAGTAGGGGTTAACGCCGCCGAGGTACCGGCAGGAACGTCACTGGCGGCGACGCAGGAGCTGGTACGGGCCAATGGCTATGAGCCTGCAACGCTGGATCCGAATCTGGCGGAAAGCAACGTAGAGTTTTATATCTTCAATGACCTGTTTGAAGGGTTATTGCGGGTGGGTAAAAATGGCGAAGTGATCCCCGCGTTGGCGACAAAATGGGAGCATCAGGGCAATGTCTGGACCTTCCATCTGCGCCCGGACGCCAGGTGGTCCAACGGCGATCCGGTGACTGCCGGGGACTTTGTCTTTAGCTGGAGACGCCTGACTGACCCAAAAACCGCTTCTCCCTACGGCAGTTATCTGGCATCCGCCTACGTGCTAAATGCGGCGGAAATTAATGCCGGCAGTAAACCACCGACAGAACTGGGCGTGAAAGCGCTGGATGCACATACCCTACAGGTGACCTTGGCCGAGCCTAACTCTTATCTGCTCAAACAGTTGGTCCATTTCCCGGTGCTGCCGGTCAACCCGAAAGTGGTGGAGAAGTACGGTAAAAACTGGACGCAGCCGCAGAACTTTGTCGGTAATGGGGCATTCCGACTGGCGCAGTGGGTGGTCAATGAAAAGGTGGTGGTGGTGCGCAATACCCAGTATTGGGATAACGCCCATACGGTGCTCAACAAAGTGACTTTCCTGCCGCTGCAGGGGTTCCCGGAGGTGGCGCGCTTCCGGGCCGGAGAGATTGAGCTGGGTTACAGTGCGCCACCGGAACTGTACCAACAGTTAAAAAATAGCCTGGGTGATGAGCAATTAATCACTTACCCGCTGTTGTCGACCAGTTACTTTGCCTTTAACAACCGCCAGGCCCCGTTTAACGATGTGCGGGTGCGTCAGGCATTAAATCTGGCGCTGGATAAAACGGTTATTGCCACTAAAGTGCTGGGCTACGGTCAGCAACCGGCCTGGACTTTTACCCCAACCGGTGCCGGTGGCTTTAAACTGCAGGCCGGTGAGGCGGCGGGATGGTTACAAGAACAACGCATCACGCAGGCGAAAAAACTGCTGGCCGAGGCCGGGTTTACGGCGGAACGTCCTTTACGCTTTACCCTGCTGTACAGCAATGACGCGACCATTAAGAAGATTGTGATCGCCGCCAGCGCCATGTGGAAAAAGAACCTGGGTGTGGACGTCAGCCTGCAGAATCAGGAGCGCAAGGTGGTGCTGGACAATATCAATAACGGGCAGTACAGCGTGGCTTTCAGCCGCTGGCTGGCGGACTACAACGATCCCTCGACTTTCCTGAACGTTTTCCGCTCCACCAGCAGTGAGAACTCGGCCAAATACGCCAATCAAAATTACGATCGCTTATTGCATCAGGCCACTGCGGCCCAGACACCGCAGCAGGTACAACAGTATTTCCAACAGGCCGAAGATCTGCTGACGAAAGATACCCCGGTGGCTCCGGTTTATTACGAAGCGAACGCTACGCTGGTCAAACCCTATGTAAAGGGCATCGACTTTACCCGGCAGGGGCCGCTGTACGATAAAAATGTGTATATCATCGCGCATTGACGATTTAATAATGCGGATTGGGATGAATCTGGTCCGCTGTTAATCTATTTTTCTAAATGTTTCATAAACGGTCAGCCAGTTTTTCACCCGAAAATAAAAAAACGCGCCTATACTGCCTCCCGTAGTTTATATGCAGTATCTCGTTTGGCGAGGCTCCTATACAAACACAGGTTACTGATCTGACGACATCGAGAGATGCCCAAGGTTAAGACAGGCTTTATCGGATTAAGGTTCAGCCCAAGGTAACTTCTGATGAATACATCAGATACGTTGTATAGTGCTAAAACCTGGACGCGGAGATAGGCTTTCTGCACTCCCTCTGTGGTTAACGCCCCTATGCGATTCGCTGTTGAAGTTCAAACAGAAATAGGGACTAACATAATGAAGTCACATCACAACACACTATCCCCGGCGCTGGCCACAACTGAAACTCTTGATGAGTCTTCGGTGGCGGGCTATATGAACGCCGATTTCATTACCATCCCAGGTAATATGACGGTCAATAAGGCAAAGGAATATTTTCTTTCGCAACTTAAAACCGACGAAATTCCGACTCAACTGTTTGTTACCGCCGACGATTATCATTTGCGCGGTACACTTTCGGTTAAAAAATTACTGCAATGTGAAGATAACGATAAAGCCGTTGGGGTCATGATCAACCACAGCTATTTTCAGGTTTCACCCGATGACGATCGTAATGATGTCGCGCATTTATTGGGTAAGGGCGGGCTGGACGTGGTGCCGGTGGTGGTCAATAAAACCCTGGTGGGTGTGTTGGGTGAAAAAGAAATTGCCCGACTGATTGAAGACGAAAACACCGAGGATGCACAGCGCCAGGGCGCCAGCCTGCCGCTGGATAAACCTTATCTGGAAACCAGCCCCTGGGCGTTATGGCGCAAGCGTTCGGTCTGGTTACTGATGTTGTTTGTCGCGGAAGCCTACACCGGGAATGTGCTCAAGGCATTTGAAGAACAGTTGGAAGCAGCGATTGCGCTGGCGTTCTTCATCCCGTTACTGATCGGGACCGGCGGCAACAGCGGCACCCAAATCACCTCCACTCTGGTTCGTGCCATGGCGCTTGGCGAAGTCAGCTTGCGTAACCTGGGCGCAGTGATCCGCAAAGAGGTGTCTACTTCGCTGCTGATAGCTGCCACCATTGGTATAGCCGCCTGGGCGCGCGCCTGGATCATGGGGGTGGGTATGGACGTGACGATGGTGGTCAGCCTGTCGCTGGTGGCGATCACCGTCTGGAGCGCCATTGTCTCCTCGATTATCCCAATGCTGCTCAAGCGGCTGGGGATTGACCCGGCGGTGGTGTCGGCGCCCTTTATCGCCACCTTTATTGATGGCACCGGCCTGATTATTTACTTTAAAATCGCCCAGTATATTCTGGAGATTTAAACCAACCTCCGCTCCGTGTCGTAGCCGGGGCGGGTATTTTATCTTGCCGAAAAGGAGGAACGTAAATACTCATGAGTAATGACAATCCCCGATTTTTAATTAAAGGGGCATCTATCGATAATAGTTAACCGAGGACAAGATAATGGGAAATATGACAATTTTTGTAGGATTCCTGAGCATTATCAGCTCACTGGGCCTGTTAGCCGCCTATATGAGCACTAAATGGGATGATTAATGAACGCTAAAGATCCGCCTGGATGCATCCTCCCTGAAGGTTTTATTTACTACGGGGAGGATGCGATTAAACTCTGACCGCCCAATGGGGACTTTGGGAGTATAACCACCATGATCCTTCTTATTCTTGGCTTACTTTATGCCATTTTGATGATCTCTGTTGGTGTGAATGAGATTTATTTTTATTCAACCGGAAAATCAGAATTCCTGTCTAGTTTAATACTGACATTCTCGGGTACTATGCTGCTGGTTGCCTTTGTCTGGCAATGCTCTACTAAAATAAAAAAATGAATTGCCCATTTGAATGTGAGCCGTAATATGCAAAATGAAAAACAATCCGTTGCCAGAAATTCCATGATAGCCAGTGGGCTATTGGCAACCGGTAAATTTATTGCCGGTATTTTTACCGGCAGTATTGGTCTTATTTCCGAAGGGATCCACTCTTTCACCGATTTTATCGCCACCAGCATTACCTGGCTGGCGGTGCGTATCAGCGACAAACCGGCTGATGATGATCACCATTTTGGTCATGGCAAAGTCGAAAACCTGGCGGCGTTGTTTGAAGTGCTGCTGCTGTTGGGCGCGGCGGGGTGGATTGTTTATGAGGCCGGCAAAAGCCTGTTGGGTGAGGCCCATGAAATTGTCGCTGCTCCGGTGGTGATTGCCGTGCTGTTGATCTCGATTGTGGTCGACTTTTTCCGCGTCAGGGCGCTCAATCGCGTGGCGAAGGCGACCGACAGTGCGGCGCTGGAAGCCGACGCACTGCATTTCTTCTCCGATATGCTTGCCTCCGCCGTGGTGCTGTTAGGTATGGTCTTTGTGATGCTGGGCTTCACCCGCGCAGATGCCATCGCCGCGCTAATCGTCGCTTGTTTTATCGTAGTGGCAGCGGTGAAATTGGGTAAACGCTCGTTTGATTCGCTGATGGACACGGCACCGGCCGGTGCCAAGGAGGAGATCGGTGCTTTGCTGGAGTCCTTCCCGGCGATCCTGGCCACGGAAAATATTCGCATTCGCAACGCCGGTGCCATCTTGTTTATTGAGGTTACCGTCGCTGTCTGTCGCACTTTACCGCTGGAACGCATCAACGCGTTGAAGCAATCAATTGCCGAACGGCTGGAGCAGCAGTATGCCCATGCCGAAGCCACGGTTATAGCTAATCCACAAACCCGCAGTGACGAAGACATGGCGACGCGTATCCGGGTGATCGCCGCCAACCACGGCGCAGTAGTACAAAATCTGGCGTTGCAGCAACTGCCGGAACGTATGTCGATCAGCATGGATCTGGCCGTGCCGGCCAGTGCCAACGTGGCGCAGGCGCATGAAATTGCCAGTGAGATTGAAACGCTGTTACGGCAGGCGATTGGTGAAGATACGGAGATCGAAACTCATCTGGAACCCCAGACGAATCACTGGATCGCCAGCGAAGATGTAGCGCCGGAGCAACTGGCGAGCATTCGCCAGATATTGGAAACCACGGTGGAAAAAGGCGAGATGGTGCAGGACGTTCATAACATCCGCGCACGTAAAACCGCTGGCGGCATTATCGTCAATTTCCATTGTCGGGTTTCCCCGGCGGCTTCTATCGCGTCGGCGCATGCGGCGGTAGACAGCATAGAGCGCCAGTTACGTGCGCTTTACCCGAGTATCTCGCGGGCGGTAGGGCATGTGGAGCCGATCAAGCCCAAATCGGTCGTCTGAGTCCGGCAGCGGAGCCTTGTGGAAAGGCCGCCCGTGGGCGGCCTGTAAAGGTTACTCCAGATTCAGTCGTGCGGTGAGGGTGGAAATCTCACTGCGCCATTGTTGCTGCAAGTGCGTTTTTTGATGTTTTGGCTTGCGCGCCAAATCCTCCTGCAGTTTGCTTTCCAGTTCAAACAGCGCGGCCAACAGCCGTTCCTCGTCATCGTGCTGCAACGGATGATTGACGGCATCCTGGTTTGGGATAGTCATAGTGACGGTGTCACGTTCTTCTGCCAGCCGGGCGTAAACCGGCTCCAGATCCTGCCACTCTTCCAGCCGCTGATGGTCAATCAACCAGAAACGGTTGCAGCTATTTTCGATTAGCATTCGGTCATGAGTGACCAATATGACTGCGCCGTCAAACTGGCGCAAAGTCTCCGCCAGCTCCTCCTTGCCTTCCATATCCAGATGGTTGGTGGGTTCATCGAGCAACAACAGCGAATGGTTGGCCAGCGTCAGGCCGACAAACAGCAGGCGTGAACGCTCGCCACCGCTCAGGGTACTGATGCGTTGTTGATGACGCAGATAGGGGAAACCGGCACCAATCAACGCCATCTTGCGCTGATCTTCGGTCAACGCCGCAAAGTGGGTTAATGCTTCACTCAGCGTGTCATCATCGTGCAGTTGCTGCAGGCTTTGATCGTAATACCCGATGCGAACCCGGGGATGGAAAACCGTTTCCCGCAGGGTCGTATCCTGATACTCACGCCACAGATGATGCAGCAGAGAAGATTTCCCACAGCCATTGCGTCCGACGATGGCGATGCGGTCACCGCTTTTGACCCGCAATGGGTCGAGGCGAAACAGCACCGGCGCGTCGATTGCCGGGCGAACCTCCATTGGTGGCAGGGCCAGCAGGCGATCGGCATCCAGCGCCTCTCCCTTCAGCCTGAGCCGCCATTGGCTGCCCGCGCTCAGCGTGGTTTGCTCCTCTTTCAGCCGGTCAACGCGTTTCTCCATTTGCTTGGCCTTGCGGGCCAGATCTTCGTTGTCGTAAACCTTGCCCCAAATGGCCAGCCGATGGGCGCTTTTCGCCACCCGGTCGATCTCTTTTTGCTCGGCCTGACGGCGATGGGCATCCGCCGCATCCTGTTCCTCCAGCGCCTTGCGCGCAGCAGTGCAGGGTAAGCGGAAGAATTGCAGGGTCTTGTCGCGCA
The DNA here is from genome assembly GCF_024809935.1 of Serratia sp. BIGb0163. Taxonomy (NCBI): domain Bacteria; kingdom Pseudomonadati; phylum Pseudomonadota; class Gammaproteobacteria; order Enterobacterales; family Yersiniaceae; genus Serratia; species Serratia sp. BIGb0163. Next base: position 1,428,476 of record NZ_JANUDZ010000001.1, on the reverse strand, counting down.
AAATCCAGGTGCAGTTAGTGACCTGATCCAGCAGATAGCGATCGTGAGACACCAGCACAAAACTGCCGGACCAGCTTTGCAGGAACCGCTCCAGCCACAGCAAAGTAGGAAGATCCAGATGGTTGCTGGGTTCATCGAGCAGTAGCAAGTCCGGTTGGCGGATTAATGCTCGTGCCAGCAGCAGACGCGTGTGCTGGCCGCCACTCAGGGTACCGGCGGTCAGCGTCCATGACGGTGGCGCAAAACCCAGGCTGGTCAGAAGAACCTCAGCCTGCCAACTTTCACTGATGCGCTGATTTTCAGGCAGCCGGGCCAGTACCGCATCCAGCAGGGTACAGTCGTGCAGGGCTTCAGGCAGATGCTGTTCTACCCGCGCCATCAGACACTGGTGGGAAGGGGTGACGCTGCCGGTACCGGCAGGCAGATCGCCGCTGAGGATTTTAAGCAGGGTGCTTTTGCCACAGCCGTTGTGGCCGATTAAACCGATGCGATCGCCTTTTTTCAGGCTGAAGGAAACCTCAACCAGCAGAGGACCGAAATTATTGTCGTAACCGACAGATTGTGCAGATAGTAATGTGGTCATTGCTTACTCAAGAGTTACAGGCATGCAGATGCCTATCGTCAAACATCGCTGACGACAACCCGGTAAGCCGGAGGGAAGGAACTTCAGATTTTAATCAGCTTCGCTCAAGCCTGGGTTATCGCAGCACGATACCGGTAATGCTTGAGCAGCAGCGATTACTATAGAAGTGTGAGTAAAAAAACAATTCACACATCGGCATAGTAATCCTCCTTTTATTTCGTTGGTTAATGAGTGAGCTGAGTATAGGGCGCTTTGTCCGCTTACGCCACTGTGAATTACTCTAGTTATCAGTGCCGTAAGCGGAAAACTCTGGCGGGATTATGCAGACAGAGGCGGCGGTGCGGATAATCGTGCTGAATGGGAGTAATACTGATATTTAAGCGCAGATTAAGCAGTTATCATAATCACAGTTTATGATTAGCCAAACGGGTCGGTGAATACCGGCCCGCTTGTTTCGTCTGTCTATCATGCAAATGCTGAGCACCGAATTTATGTTAAAGCCCCGTCAAATTATTCTTTTCCTGTTCCTGCTGCTTGGCTTGCAGTTGGCGCCGCTGACCAGCGTCGCCGCACAGGATGATGATGTTCCTGTTGTTGAAGCCCCGGTAGACCCTGCGGTTGCGCTGAAGAACTACCAAAAGCAGTTGGACAGTATCAAACAGCAGGTCTCCAAGGCCGACAACGATAACCAACTCAGCAAGCTGAAGCTGGCTACCGACGATCTGGCCGCCGGGTTGGATAAACTGGCAACCGATCTACAACCGGCGCAGGAGAAACTGCAGGGGCAACTTGATGTGCTAGGCCCGCAGCCGGCCGCCGGTTCGATGGCCGAAACTGCCGCCGTGGTGCAGCAGCGTAATACATTGAATAACAGTAAAAAACAACTGGATGATGCGGTGAAACGCGCACAGGCCATGCGGGCCGGTGCGATTGATCTGGGCCAGCAAATCAGTGATTTGCGTCGGGTGGCGTTCAAAACCCAATTGGCATTGAATACCGGTAGCGTGCTGGGCAGCAAGTTTTGGTCGCCGGTGGTGCAACCTGCCGCCAGTGACATGCAGCGCCTGGACGAGTTTAATACGGCCATGAAACAGGCCTGGGACACCAGCTGGCAGGAAGAGTGGCGCTATGGCACTCTCACTTTTTTGGTATTGGCGGTGATTATCTGGTCATGGGGGCGTTATTTTTCCGAGCGTTTTCTGGCCTGGGTGAGTATTCGTTTTCTGCCGGATGGCCGTTTACGCCGCAGCTTTATGGCGATAATGACCGTCACCGTTACGGTTATCACCACCAGTATTGCGCTGAATCTGCTGTATCTCACTTTTACCCGCGTGCAGCCGTTGCCGGGAATGCTGGAAGATTTTGCCGAAGGCTTTTATCGGTTGGGGATCTTCTGCGCACTGATTGCCGGTCTGGGCCGGGCGACGCTGTCTCTTAACCGCCCGTCATGGCGTCTGGGTGCCATGGATGACGCGGTGGCCGCCGGTTTACGCTATTTCTCGCCGCTGCTGGCCGGGTTAGCCTTGGCATTTGGCTCAATTGAGCTTATCAACAACGTGGTGAGTGCCAGTCTGGGCACCACCATTTTCGGCAACGGTCTGGTTGCCGGATTAATCGGTATGGTGCTGTTGGCGATGCCGTTGCGCTCCCAGCGCATTCGCCGCCAACTGGAGCAGCAGGGTGAGCACGTAGAGAAGCGCTCTACTCTCAGTGGCTTGCTGCACATGAGTACCCTGGTGTGTTCGGTGATAATCCTGTTTTCACTGTTGGTGGGGTATATCGCCTTCGCCCGATTCCTGACCTATCAGGTGATCTGGGTCGCCCTGGTACTGATGGCGTTTTATTTTCTGCTGATGTTCGCCACCGATCTGTGCGGTGCGATATTTTCTTCGCAGACCGCCAGCGGCAAGATGCTTAAAAAGTCCTTCAACTTCAAAGACCGTCATCTGGAGCAAATGGCGATTATCTTCACCGCCATTGCCAAGTGTTCTCTGTTGTTATTAATGATTGTCTCGCTGTTTAACGGCTCGTTCGGCACCACCACGCCCAACTCGTTGCTGGACAAGATCATTGCCATTCTGAGCGGCGAAGGGCTGCAACGGCTGAATATTGTGCCGGGCAACCTGATTAACGCGGTTATTTGTCTGGCGATCGGTATCTATATTCTGCGGGTGACCCAGCGCTGGCTCAGCCAGGAACTGTTGCCGAAAACCATTTCAGACATCGGTATTCGTGCATCACTGGTCACGCTGTTCAGCAATGTGGGTTACGTGCTGCTGATCCTGATCACCCTGGCGGCGCTGGGCATCCAGTGGAACAATCTGGCGTGGATCGTCAGTGCGTTGTCGGTGGGTATCGGTTTTGGTCTGCAGGAGATAGTGAAGAACTTCATTTCCGGCCTGATCCTGCTGACCGAACGGCCGGTAAAAGTGGGCGATATGATCGGTATTGGCGGTGTAGAAGGGGATGTGCGTCGTATTAACGTGCGCGCCACCGAGATCCAACTCAGTGACCGTTCGACCATGATCGTACCCAACTCGCAGCTAATTTCGCAAAACGTGCGTAATGCCACCATGGGCAATGCGCAGGGCGTGGTGACCATCGCGCTGACCTTCCCGACGGATATCGATCCGGAGCAGGTACGTAATATCTTGCTGAGTGCTTACCAGGAGTATGAAGCCATTCAGGAAACGCCTGCGCCTTATGTTCGTTTTAGTCAGCTTGGCCCGGACGGCATTATTCTTAGCGTGACCGGTTATGTAGCCAGCCCACGGATGGTGGGTGCCACCAAAAGCGAACTGCTGTTCAATATCCTCAAACTGCTGCGCGCGGAGCGGGTCAATATGTCCAGCCCGCAGGAAGTGGTGTTTATGAAGCAACAGGCGAAAAACCTGGCCAACGACGAAGAACAATCTTCGTAATAATACCCTCTCCCTTGGGAGAGGGGGCGTTCACGGAAGTGCATAAATTAACGATACTGAGGTGCAGAGCAAACTCAGTGCATCGCCGGTACCACGGACTGCGAGCAATCGCTGTTGGCACTGGCGGACGTGTTATTACAGGTTTGTGGATCGTTATGTACGGGCGGTGGCGGGACATCCTGTGGGCCGCCTCTGCCCATACAGCCGGAAAGCATCAGCATCAACAGCACAGGGATCATTGTTTTCATCGCAGTTACCTCCATCCTGAACACTCTGTTAAGTATATGCCCAGAAAGGCCCCGGGGCCGCCCAATGATGCGTTATCGACTGGATGACAATTACAACAGAGGGCGGATCGGCTCCAGGTGCTGCTGCATTAACCTTTGCATCTGCACCAGATGAGGGGCATCCGCTTTTTCGCGCATCAGATAAATGCCGACGGTACAGCGTTGGCCAGGCTGAGTCAGTTGCAATGGCTCGATCCCGTAATCGGCAAAATAGCCCGCCATGCAGGCAGGATAGGCCAGCAGCACCGCGTCGGAATCGTTGATCATATCCACTGCCGACATCATCGAGTTGGTCGAACAGATCACCCGTTCCGCCAGGTGCAGGCGGTTGCGCGCCAGCTTTTTCGGCTGCATATCCTCCACCATATGATGATAACGGCTTTCATCCGGCGTCAGTTCGACACAGGGATAGTCCAGTAATGCGTCCGGCGCTACCGGTTGGCCCAGTAATGGATGCCCGCGCCGCACGAACATGGTGTCGCTGGTGCCGAACAGCGGCAGAAAACTGATGCCTGCCTTGGGGTTCAACCCCTGAATTTCATGACCGATAAACAAATCGATATCGCCGCCCAACAGTAAATCCATCAGGCGCAGATGGTTACCCAGATCGATATGGATATTCACCGACGGGTGCAGCTTGCGGTAGGCGTTGAAACTGTCGCGCACAAACATATACCACCAGGCATGACCGGTGCCCATGCGCAAGCTCTGCTCCTGACGCGCCTTGATAAATGCCAGTTTGATCAGCGTATTGTCGTAAATTCGCTGCATCATCTGTGCCTGCTCCAGCAGCAGGTCACCGTATTCAGTGGTTTTCACTCCGGTTGAGGTACGTTCCAGCAGTTGCACCCCCAGATTTTCTTCCAGTTTCTTCATGTTGTGGGTCAGCGTTGGCTGGCTCAGGCAAAGCTTGTTTGCTGCATGACTCACATTTTTGAACATCGCTACTTCGATAAACTGCCGCAGAATTTTGTCCACGATCATATTTTCCACTGGTGGTATAGAAAGTTTCTATATCGTAGCGATGAAAAACGATTTCCGCCAATGACCCGCCTTCGATAGCTTGCTCCCATGCCGGTATTCCCAGCCGCCACCCCAGAGGATGCAATGAGAAGATTGATACCGAGTATGGTTGCTGCCGCACTGGCGTTGTCAGCGGGTCAGGCGCAGGCCGACACGCTGCGCATGCAGTGCGCACCCAGCAAAGAGGGGCGCCAGTACTGCAATGAGATCAAGCAGCGCTTCGAGGCCCAGACTGGCCATAGCCTGGAGTTTATCGATCTGCCTCCTGCTTCTGATGAAAAACTGTCGCTATTCCAGCAACTGTTTGCGGCCAAAGACGCCAGCGCCATCGATCTGTTCCAGGCCGATACCGTGTGGATCGGCGTACTGAACAAGCACCTGCTGGATTTGACCGACAGCGTGAGCGACATCCAACCGGATTTTTTCCCTGCCGCCTGGCAAAACAACGTGGTCAACGGCCGGGTCAAAGCGGTACCGGCCTATCTGGACAGCGGCGCGCTCTACTACCGTAAGGATCTGCTGGAAAAATACGGCGAACAGCCGCCGGTAACCTGGGCCGATCTGACCCGCATCGCCACCCGCATTCAGCAGGGTGAACGTGCCGCCGGTCATAAGAACTTCTGGGGGTTGGTATTCCAGGGAAAATCTTATGAAGGGCTGACCTGCAACGCACTCGAATGGGTGGCTTCACAGAACGGCGGCAGTTTTATCAACGCCGAAGGCAATATCACCATCAACAACTCACAGGCGGCGCAGGCGCTGGATATGGCCGCTGGCTGGATCGGCAAGATTACCCCCAGAGGAACGCTTGGCTACATGGAGGAGGAGTCGCGGGCGGTATTCCAGAACGGCGATGCCATGTTTATGCGCAACTGGCCATACGCCTACGTGCTGGCACAGGACAACAGCAGTGCGATCCGCGGCAAGGTGGGCGTGATGCCGCTGCCGAAAGGCGCCGATGGCCGTTCAGTCAGTGCATTGGGCGGTTGGCAGTGGGCGATCAACGGTTATACCAAAAACCCTCAGGCGGCCATCGCGCTGCTGAAAATCGTCAGCGATGCCGAATCGCAAAAAAGGGCGCTGGCGCTGCTGGGCCAGGCACCTTCCCGCACGGCGCTATACGACGATCCGCAGGTACTGGCACAGGCGCCTTATCTGGCGGACTTCAAGGGCATTTTCGCCCAGGCGATGCCGCGCCCGGCAACCCAAACCAAAAGGCAGTATGCGCAGGTCTCCCGGGCTATCTACAACGCCACCTTTAACGTGCTGCGCGGTGATAGTGACGGTGTCACGGCAGTGGCGGATCTACAGCAAAGACTGGAACGGATTAAAGCCAGAGGATGGCGTTGAAAGCAGGGTAACTATCCATTAACCGCCGGAGTCTGATGCATGAAACGCGATACTCACGCTTTATCCCTGACGGCCACGCCAGCCCCTGCCCAAGCGCGGGCGGTCAGGCGCAGCAAGCTTAATCACCAACAGCGTCGCAGCCGCATCGCCTGGCTGCTGGTGGCACCGGCCATGCTGTTGCTGGCGGCGGTGGCGGGTTGGCCACTGCTGCGCACCCTGTTTTACAGCTTCACCGACGCCATGCTGGACGCGCCGGACGACTATCGTTTTGTCGGTTTCGCCAACTACCTTGACCTGACTACGGACGGCCACCATTACGGCGTGCTGGCGGATCCGCTGTGGTGGCTGGCGGTGGGCAATACGCTGCGTTTTAGCCTGCTTTCGGTCTCTCTGGAATTGGTGTTCGGCATGCTGCTGGCGTTGCTGATGAATCAGAAATTCCGTGGGCAGGGGCTGGTCCGCACCGCCATTCTGGTGCCCTGGGCTATCCCGACCATTGTTTCCGCCAAAATGTGGGGCTGGATGTTTCATGACCAGTATGGAGTGGTCAACGACCTGCTGCTCAAAAGCGGCGTCATCGCCACGCCTTTGGCCTGGGTGGCGGAACCGGGGCTGTCGATGTGGGCAGTGGTGATTGCCGACGTCTGGAAAACCACGCCGTTTATGGCCTTGATGTTGCTGGCTGCGCTGCAATTGATTCCCGGCGATTTGTATGAGGCCGCGCGGGTCGATGGTGCCAACGCCTGGCAGCGCTTTCGCCGTATTACCTTGCCGCTGATTATGCCGGCGATGATTGTTGCGCTGATTTTCCGGGTGATGGATGCATTGCGGGTGTTTGATCTGATTTATGTGCTGACCTCGAATAGCGAGGCTACGGTGTCGGTATCCGGTTATGCCCGCGACCGCATGGTCAGCTATCAGGAAATGGGCTCTGGCTCGGCTGCTTCGGTGCTGGTGTTTATGATGGTGGCAGGTATCGCCGCCTGTTTTCTCACGCTGGGTCGCCTGAATGATAAGGAGAAACGCGCATGAAACTGAGTCGCCAACAGCAAAAGTACGGCCACAAGGCGCTGATATTTGCCGCTGCCGCGTTGGCCAGCCTGATTTGCCTGTTTCCGTTCTATTACGCGCTGATCACCTCATTGCGTTCGGGGCAGGATTTGTTCCAGGTCGCCTATCTGCCGAGCAACCTGCACTGGGGCAATTACCTGACGGCGTTGCTGGAAAACGGCATCGCCCGCAGCCTGCTCAATTCCATCGCCGTGGCGACGTTAACGGTGGGCATCTGCTTGCTGGTATCAATTACCGCCGCATTTGCCCTGGCGCGTATCCGTTTTCGCGGCCGCAAGTATCTGCTGTTCACCATTCTTTGCGTGTCGATGTTCCCGCAGGTGGCAGTGCTGTCCGGCATGTTCGAACTGGTGCGCTTTATGGGGCTGTATGACTCTCTGGGCGCGCTGGTGCTGTCCTATACCACCTTTTCACTGCCGTTTACCGTCTGGGTGTTGACCACCTTTATGAAGGCGATCCCGGCGGAACTGGAGGAGGCGGCGATCGTCGACGGTGCCGGTACCTGGACCATCATCAGCCGTATTTTTGCGCCGATTATGGGCCCGTCGCTGGTGACTACCGGGCTGCTGGCATTTATTGGTGCCTGGAATGAATTCATGTTCGCGCTGACCTTTGTCATCTCCAGCGGCAAACGCACCGTGCCGGTAGCGATTGGCATGCTGCAGGGCGCCTCTCAGTTCGAACTTCCCTGGGGCGCCATCATGGCGGCCTCGGTCATCGTCACACTGCCGATCATCGCACTGGTTCTGATTTTCCAGCGCCGTATCGTCAGCGGATTAACCAACGGCGCAGTAAAAGGCTGATTTTCGATTAACCCTAAGCAGGAGCAAACCAATGGCTACAAAAATCGTTTTAGTGGGTGCGGGCAGCGCGCAATTCGGCTACGGCACGCTGGGGGATATCTTCCAGAGCAAAACGTTGTACGGCAGCGAAATTGTGCTGCATGACATCAACCCGGCCGCTCTGGCGGTGACCGAGAAAACCGCCAGGGAATTTTTGGCGGCGGAAGATTTACCCTTTACCGTCAGTGCCACCACCGATCGTAAAACCGCGCTGCGCGGGGCGGAGTTTGTGATTATCTCCATTGAGGTGGGCGACCGCTTTGCGCTGTGGGATCTGGACTGGCAAATCCCGCAGCAATACGGCATTGGGCAGGTGTATGGCGAAAACGGCGGTCCCGGCGGGCTGTTCCACTCGCTGCGGATTATTCCGCCGATCCTCGACATCTGCGCCGACGTCGCCGACATCTGCCCAAATGCCTGGATATTTAACTATTCCAACCCGATGAGCCGTATCTGCACCACCGTGCATCGTCGCTTCCCGCAGCTCAATTTTGTCGGCATGTGCCACGAAATTGCCTCGCTGGAGCGCTATCTGCCGGAAATGCTCGGCACTTCGTTTGAAAACCTCAACCTGCGGGCCGCCGGGCTTAACCACTTTAGCGTACTGCTGGAAGCCAGCTACAAAGACAGCGGTAAGGACGCTTATGCCGATGTGCGTGCCAAGGCACCGGATTATTTTTCCCGCCTGCCGGGCTACAGCGACATTCTGGCTTACACCCGTACCCACGGCAAACTGGTGCAGACCGAGGGCAGCACCGAGCGCGATGCGCTGGGCGGCAAAGACAGTGCCTATCCCTGGGCCGACCGCACGCTGTTTAAAGAAATTCTGGAAAAATTCCACCACTTGCCGATCACCGGCGACAGTCATTTTGGCGAATACATCCGCTGGGCCAGTGAGGTCAGCGATCATCGCGGCATCCTCGATTTCTACACCTTCTATCGCAATTACCTCGGCCATGTGCAGCCGAAAATAGAACTGAAGCTGAAAGAGCGCGTGGTGCCGATCATGGAAGGGATCCTGACCGATTCCGGCTATGAAGAGTCGGCGGTCAATATCCCTAACCTGGGGTTTATCAAACAATTGCCGGAGTTTATTGCGGTTGAAGTGCCGGCCATTATCGATCGCAAGGGCGTGCATGGCATCAAGGTCAATATGCCGGCCGGCATCGGTGGCTTGCTCAGCAATCAGATTGCCATTCACGATCTGACCGCCGACGCGGTCATTGAAGGCTCGCGTGACCTGGTGATCCAGGCGCTGTTGGTCGATTCGGTCAACGACAAGTGCCGGGCGATCCCCGAACTGGTGGACGTGATGATTTCACGCCAGGGGCCGTGGCTCGATTACCTTAAATAAACCGGATGGCGGGGCGCTGGTCGGCGTCCCGCCAAATGCCAATTGGGTGTGAGAACGGGAGGAATATGGCGCAATTAACGCTGGAAAAACTGCAAAAACGCTACGGGGCGAACGCCGAGGTGATCAAATCGCTGGATCTGCAGATCAATAGCGGAGAGTTTGTGGTGATCGTCGGGCCTTCCGGCTGTGGCAAATCTACCCTGTTGCGGATGATTGCCGGGCTGGAGGAGATCAGCAGCGGTGGCATGTATATCGATGGCAACTATGTCAATGACGATACGCCCGCCGAACGTGGCATCGGCATGGTATTCCAGTCTTACGCACTTTACCCGCACATGAGCGTGTATAAAAACATGGCGTTTGCGCTGGAGTTGGCAGGGCATTCGGCGGCGGAAATCGACAATCGGGTACGTGAGAGTGCGCGTATCTTGCAGCTTGAGCCATTGCTGGAACGTCGGCCGAAGGATCTTTCCGGTGGTCAGCGGCAACGGGTGGCGATTGGCCGCGCCATCGTGCGCGAACCCAAGCTGTTTCTGTTCGATGAACCACTTTCCAACCTCGACGCGTCGTTGCGGGTGCAGATGCGTATGGAGGTGGCATCGCTGCATAAGCGGCTGAAGTCGACCATTATTTATGTCACCCACGATCAGGTGGAAGCCATGACGCTGGCCGACCGCATTGTGGTGCTCAACCAGGGGCAGGTTGAACAGGTGGGGACGCCGCTGGAACTGTATGACCAGCCGGCCAATGAATTTGTCGCGCAGTTTATTGGCTCGCCAAAAATGAACCTGATCCCGGCAATTTTACGGCGTGCCGGTGAACGCCAAAGCGTGGTGGAACTGGACAACGGCAAGGCGCTGGTACTGCCGATCGCCACGCCAGCCGGGGCGGAAGGCCAGAGCGTTAACGTCGGCATTCGACCGGAGCATATTCGCGGCGGTGAACTGGCCCAGTGCGAGTTTCAGGGGGAGGTGATGTTCGTTGAACATATGGGCAATGAAACCTATCTCTATCTGGATAATGGCAACGCTTGCGAGCCCTGGGTACTGCGTAACCCCGAGCGTTCGACCATTCAGGCCGGTGATACGGTGGGTGTGCGTCTGCCGGTGGAGTGCTGTTATTTGTTTGACTCTCAGGGCCAGGCGTTCCAGCGCATACTGGCGTCGGAACAGGCGCATTAATCAATTAAAGGAAGTCGGGACATGAGCAGTGGGCAAACCGTGCGTTGGTGGAAACAGGCGGTGGTTTATCAGATCTATCCGCGCAGCTTTATGGATTCTAACGGCGATGGCATTGGCGATCTGAATGGCATCACCGACAAGCTGGACTATTTGCAGTGGCTGGGCATTGACGTGATTTGGATCTGCCCGATGTATCGCTCGCCGAACGATGATAATGGTTACGATATCAGTGATTATCAGGCCATTATGACGGAGTTCGGCACCATGGCGGACTTTGACCGTTTGTTGGCCGAAGTGCATGCCCGCGGCATGCGTTTGATACTGGATTTGGTGGTCAACCACACTTCGGATGAGCATCCGTGGTTTATTGAATCCCGGTCATCTCAATCGAGTGCCAAACGCGACTGGTATATCTGGCGAGACGGCAAAAACGGCGCGGAACCCAACAACTGGGAAAGCATTTTCAACGGTTCCGCCTGGAAATATGACCCCGGCAGCGAACAATACTTTCTGCACCTGTTCTCTGAACGTCAACCGGATCTGAATTGGGAAAACCCACAGGTGCGTGCGGCGCTGTATGACATGATGCGCTGGTGGCTGGACAAGGGCATTGACGGCTTCCGCATCGACGCTATCTGCCATATGAAAAAACAGCCGGGGCTGACCGATATGCCCAACCCGCAGGGACTGCGTTACGTGCCGTCGTTCGAACGGCATCTTAACTACGACGGCCTGCTGGACTATGTCGATGACCTGTGCGAGCAGGTATTTAACCGCTACGACATCATGACGGTGGGCGAAATGAACGGGGCCTCGGCACAGCAGGGCGAGGACTGGGTGGGGGAACAGCACGGCCGCCTGAATATGATCTTCCAGTTTGAACACGTCAAACTGTGGGAAACCAGCCATCAGCAGTCACCGGACGCTGGGCTCGATGTAATGGGTCTGAAAGATATCTTTACCCGCTGGCAGACATTGCTGGAAGGGAAAGGCTGGAACGCGTTGTACGTCGAAAATCATGATATTCCGCGCGTGGTCTCTAAATGGGGTGACGACAGGCAGTATTGGCGTGAAAGTGCTACCGCCATCGCCGCCATGTATTTCCTGATGCAGGGAACACCGTTTATTTATCAGGGCCAGGAACTGGGGATGACCAATACCCGCTTCACGAGTCTGGCGGATTTTAACGATATTGCCGCCAGAAACCGCTTTGCCAAACTGCAGGAGCAGGGCATGGATGAAGCTCAGATCCTGGCGTTTCTCGGTCGTAGTGGGCGCGATAATTCACGAACCCCAATGCAGTGGGACGACGGGCCTCATGCTGGCTTCAGTACCGTTACGCCGTGGTTCTCGTTGAATGCCAACTTTGAACAGATTAACGTGGCGCGTCAGCGTAACGAGCCGGATTCGGTGCTGAGTTTTTACCGGGCCTTGATCCGCCTACGCAAGCAGGATCCGATGTGGGTCTATGGCCGCTACCAATTACAACTGGCGGCGCATCCCCATATTTACGCTTACAGCCGTAACCTGGATCAACGGCAAGGGTGGGTATTGTGCAACCTGAGTGGTGAAACACAACAAATTGACTCTCAACTCTTGCCATTGGGAAAAAGATCATTGTTGTTGAGTAATTATTCCCACCAGGGTGAACGACAAATACTTCGTCCTTATGAGGCACGAATCTATCAATAGGGGAAATACGGCAATAGATTGAGCCAGGCCCTAAATTAATTTCTATGGGGAAGTTATTTTAAATCGCTAACTTTCCCTGTCAATGACTTCCCAGAAGAATGGCAAAATACCGTTTGACCCACTTTAAGGCGTATGGGATGACTTAAATCACCAGAAACCTTACAGACTTTTGTTTGATTCCTCCTTTCATAGTCACTTCAATTGTCAACTCATTGATATTTAATGCATTCTATCTTTTCCCTTTTGCGCAGGGAGCATTTCACGGGCTGTGCCCTAGCCGAAACACTGCCTAAACCAAGGTGAAATTTTATGATTTTTTACGATTTCACTTTTAATTTCACATTAACAACTCATGTGTTAGCCCTAATGTTATTTTTTTTCACATGTCAACGTGCAACTTTAGCGCTACTCTGAACAGGCTGTGTCTAATTAAGGATGATGCCATGTGGAATATGCAAACTAACATAGGGATATGTTATGAATTCCTCTGTTGTCCCATTGAATTTCATTTCCTCGAAATTCTTTCAAAAGCACACCTTTTTCATGACTCCGCGATAACACTAATGGCGCAGGGTTAATTTGTCTTCAATTGTCAGGATGGCAATAATAATATCATGCTGTGATTATTATTTAATTGTTCTTTTTACAACCGGATAAATTTCTCGGCCAGTCTATTTATTCACTCAGGAGCACACTAATGAACCCGTGTTTGGACTTTATCGGTATTGGCATCGGTCCGTCCAACCTCAGTATTGCTGCCCTTGGCAGCGAAATCGAAGGTTTTAATTGCAAATTCCTCGAGCGCAAATCGCAGTTTTCATGGCATCCAGGCATGATCCTGGCGGAATGCAGTATGCAGACCAGTTTTTTGAAGGATTTGGTGACCGCCGTCTCGCCAACCAACCCTTTTAGCTTCCTCAACTATCTGGTGAAAAGGAAAAAGTTCTACCGTTTCCTGACAACAGAACAACGCACGGTGTCACGTGAAGAGTTTGCCGATTATCTCAACTGGGCTGCCACGGGGCTGGATTCGCTGGTTTTCAACCAGGACGTTCAGCGCGTGGAGTTTGATAGCCAACAGCGGCAGTATGTTGTCACCACCCAGAATCAGGTGTTTTACGCTAAACATGTCTGCGTGGGCATTGGCAAGAAAGTCAAACTGCCGGACTGCGTGACCGAACAAAATGCTCAATGTTTTCACGCCAGCGAAATGATGTTTCGCCAGCCAAACCTTAGCGGGAAACGCGTGGCCATTGTGGGCGGGGGGCAAAGCGGAGCCGATCTGTTCCTTAATATTTTTCAGGGCGAGTGGGGCCAGCCAGAGCAACTGAGTTGGATCTCCCGGCGTAACAACTACAACGCTCTTGATGAAGCGGCCTTTGCTAATGAGTATTTTACGCCCGATTATGTCGACGACTTCTACACGCTCAGCAACACCGCCAAACAGCAGATGCTGCGTGAACAAAAAATGACCTCCGATGGCATCACCAGCGAGTCTCTCTTAGCTATTTATCGCGCCATGTATCACCGTTTCGATGTTCTGCAAGAAAAACGCTGGGTACGCCTGCTACCCAGCCGCTCAGTGACGGCCCTTAATGCCCAGGATAATTTTTATCGGTTGGAGACGCAGCATCATCTTGACCTGGGGCGCGAGACCCTGGATGCCGATGTGGTTATCTTTGCTACCGGTTATGAACAGGCTCAACCGGCTTTTCTTGCCTCCCTGGCGGACCGGATGTTAACCGATGCCGATGGGCAATATCGTATTGCCTCTGATTTTACTCTGGAGCGTGAGGGGGAGCATGAGAATGCTTTGTTTGCCGTCAATGCCAGCATGGACCACCACGGGATTGCCGATCCTCAGCTCAGTCTGGTGGCCTGGCGATCGGCCCGTATCCTCAATCGGGTGCTGGGCGAGAATAAATTTGATCTGAGTACCGCGCCGGCGATGATTCAATGGCGTAGTGAGCAATAACAGCCAATAGCAACAAATCTCCTTTGGTTCCTTCCAGGAGCCGTTTTAATACTTTGTTCAAGTTATGAGACAGGTTGTATGAAAAAGAATATTAATAAATTTATCATGAACCAATTGGCTACATTCACACCGACTTTTAAAACCAAATTAATATATAAAAAAGCATTCGGGAAGAGGTTAAATCTTAACCCGCCTGTGACCTGGAACGAAAAGATAAACTATCTAAAACTTAACGATTACAGCAACAATGCACTGGTTACGCAATGTGCGGATAAATACGCAGTCAGGGAGTATTTGAAGGCGAAAGGGTGTGAAGAAATTCTCAATGAGCTTTACTTCGTTTGCGATTCAGTCGATGAGATCCCTTGGGATTCCTTGCCTGATAAGTTTGTGATTAAGGGCAATCATGGTTCTGGTTACAACCTGATCTGTCAGGATAAAAAGTCGCTGGACGTTACCAGGGCCGCGAAAACCATTGATAACTGGATGAAAGAGGACTACTGGAAGGTCTATGCAGAGCTGAACTATAAGCAAATCAATAAAAAGATAATCGGTGAGAAATTTATAGAGTCATCCAGTGGTCATGGCCCTGATGATTATAAAATATACTGTTTCCATGGTGTTCCTTACTGCACATTACTTTGTGTTGGCAGAGAAACCGGCATGCCGAAATATTACTTTTTTGACAAAGACTTCAAGTTTCTTTGCTACAGCCAGGATTGCCTGGCGCTTAGTCAGCAGGAGATAGATGCCTTTGTTAAACCCGCGGGATATGACGAGCTATTCGAGTACGCCAGAAAATTATCTGCGCCCTTTGAGTTTGTCCGTGTCGATTTCTACATTGCCAACGGCAAACCCATTTTTGGCGAATTGACCTTTACGCCCTCCGCAGGTATTGATACGGACATGCTCGAATCAACCGATATCTTGCTCGGGAAGATGCTCCGGTTGAAATAACCTCAACACTGACTGCTGCCGGCGCAGTAGTAAGGTATGCCAGTTAACATCCGATGCCCTGTTAACGCCGCAGGGCGCTTTTATCTGTAAGAAGTTTTCGCCTGCGGCCTCCTCCTTACCCGTTCAAACCGGTGTGAATGCGCTGGACGTCTGCCGCTATGGTTTGAAACATAATACTATTTTTATATTTTCAATAAACGGATGCCAGACCCGCGAAAACTGGCAATAATGTCAGTCTGGCTGTTCACCAAACAGGCATTGCCAGACAGGGTGAGCAGGCTAATGGCCGCCATCATGCAGGTCGAATTTTATCCGTATTCTTCGCAAGCTTCTGGAAGCAAGATGCACACCACTGAGTTACCCGACGCCACTAAATTGCGCCTCGCGCTAATCGTCTTTTTGCTGGTGTTCTGCACCTGCATTTTGGGTATTGAAAGTCGTCCCATCGGTCTGTTAGCGCTATTTTGGCCAACCAATGCGGTACTTTTGGCCGTGCTGGTACGCTACCCGGCCATGGGCAGTCCTGTTGGCTGGTTGATGGCGATGTCAGGCTATTTGGCGGCGGATCTGATCACCGGCAGCCCGCTGGGCAAAGCCATATTGCTCAATGGTGCCAATATTGCCGGCGTGGCGGTCGGGTTTTATCTGTTTATGCGTTTATCGCCGCAGGTCAGAACCCTGGAACGCACCTCATCGAGCATTTATCTGTTCGCTATCTGTCTGGCGAGCGCGACAGCTACGGCGTTACTTGGTGCCGGGGCTTCGGTGTTGCTGTTTGGCCGCCAGTATCTGCCTTCATTGGCGTTGTGGCTGTCTTCGGAATTTACCAACTACATCACGCTGATGCCGTTTATTCTGGCTTTTCCGCGGGACTGGAAAGGTTATCTGCGCAGCATTTTCCAGGCCGTGGCCCTGCGCAGCCAGTGGCCCAATACCGTCAGAAAAATCGCGGTGTTACTTCTGCTGCTGTTGGCCTGCTTCGGTAGCATCCTGATTGGTGGCCCCGGAGCGGTGATTTTCCCGATGCCGATCCTGCTATGGTTGGCGATGTCGTTCTCGCTGTTCAGCACAATGATCGCGGTATTGGTTTATGTGTTGTGGTGCCACCTGGCGATAGATCTGGGCCTGATTACCACTAACCTTGATATGAAAATGCTGCAAAACACGGTGTCGATGCGACTTGGCGTGGCGTTACTGGCGCTGGGACCTATTGCCGTGGCCAGCATGAATTTTGCTCGCAATGCGCTGCTGCAAAGGCTTGAGCACGTGGCGAATCATGATGCTCTGACCCATGTATTGACCCGCAGCGCTTTTATGCAGCGCGGAACGCGGCTGGTCAGCCAAAAGGGCGAGCGGATCTGCATCATGATGCTGGATATCGACTACTTTAAATCGATCAATGACCGCTTTGGGCACGCCGGCGGCGATGCGGCGCTGCTGTCCTTTACCCGCGCCATTACTGGCGATCTGCGCGATAACGATTTGTTTGGCCGCATGGGGGGTGAGGAATTTGCGATCGTCGCACCCATTGCGCAACAGCAGGATGCGCTATCGCTGGCCGAACGTCTGCGTCACCGAGTTGAAATTGAATCCATCAACATGCCCGCAGGCGCTGCTTTACAGATCACCGTCAGCATCGGTATGGTCACCTGCATCGGCGGTTCAGGACAAAATCTGGACAACCTGCTGAAAATCGCCGATCTGGCGGTCTATAAAGCCAAAAATAGCGGCCGCAATCGGGTCGCCACGCCAGAACTCCTGCCGCACCATTCCACCGAGATCTAAAGCCCGGCCGCCCTCGTCATGGTTGACCCCGCTAATGGGGTCTAAAATGGAAGAGGGCGCAGGCAGTTCCGCCAGCGCCATCCCGACTGTCTAATCGACAAGAGGACACTCCGATGAAATATGTTGATGGTTTTGTAGTGGCGGTGCCGGCCGCCAATAAGGAGGCGTATCAAAAACTGGCCGCCGCGGCTGCACCGCTGTTTAAAGAGTTTGGGGCTACGCGGGTCGTCGAATGCTGGGGCAATGATGTTCCCGACGGAAAACTCACTGACTTTCGTGGTGCGGTTAAGGCCGAGGCCGACGAAGTGGTGGTGTTCAGTTGGATCGAATATCCGTCAAAAGAGGTTCGCGATGACGCCAACCAGAAGATGATGGCCGATCCGCGCATGAAAGCGCTCGGCGATCAAATGCCGTTTGACGGTAAACGTATGATCTTCGGCGGCTTCGAACCTATCCTGGACCAGTAGCGGAGGGGGTATCGTGAAAATTACCCAACACCTGTGGTTTGAGAAGGATATGGAAGCGGCGCTGCGTTGCTATATCGCTTTGATCCCCGGCTCTTCCCTGACCTGGCAATCTACCTTGCCGGCCGATACTCCCAGCGGCCCGGCCGGCAGCGTAAAACTGGCGTCTTTTATCCTTGGCGATCAGCGCTATGCAGCAATTGAGGCCGGCCCGTTGGATGCTTTCAATCACAGTTTTTCCATTATGGTCGAATGTGCCGATCAGGCAGAAGTCGATCGACTTTGGCAAGCGCTGAGTGACGGTGGCAAGGTTGAGCAGTGCGGTTGGCTGCGCGATCGCTGGGGGCTGAGCTGGCAGATAGTTCCCAAGCGGTTGGCCGAACTGATGAGTGACTCCGACAGTGCGAAGGTACGCAGGGTCACCGAAGCGATGCTGCAGATGGTCAAACTGGATATCGCCGGATTGGAGGCGGCGGCGCGCGGATAAGATTACGCGGGTTGATGCCCCGTAGCATCCAGAGTTACGGGGTATTTAAGGTGATTCAGCATCACTCAAACCGTCAGTACGGCTGATAAATTGACGAGCATCATCTTTTTGCATCAATTCTGCTCACGCAAGGCTCAAATTTTATCATTTGTCAGCCTGGGGAAATCGCTGCACCCTAGAGCTAACCTTATGCAGCGCAGAGAACAACCATGGAAAAGACACAGATTCAGCAGCTGGTTAAGCAATTCCCGCTGGTGCAGGAACTGATCGAACTAAACCCGGTAACCTGGTTCAACCCACGAGCGACCACTTTGCAGGCCGGGTTGCCGTTCGTTGGGCTGGATGCCGCAGACGTGGCCGACGCAGAACAACGTCTGGCGCGTTTCGCCCCTTATCTGAGTGCCGCCTTCCCGGAAACCCGAGCCGCAAATGGCGTGATTGAATCCGAAGTGGTGGCGCTTCCTGCAATGCAAACTGCGCTCGATCAACGTTATGGCTTGTCGCTAGCCGGCCGGTTGCTGTTGAAAAAGGACAGCCATCTGCCAATTTCCGGTTCGATCAAGGCGCGCGGCGGTATCTACGAGGTGCTGGCGCATGCGGAAAAACTGGCGCTGGCAGCGGGGCTGCTGCAACTGACGGACGACTACGCCAAGCTGTTCTCGGCGGAATTTCGCGAATTCTTTGGCGGTTACCGCATTGCCGTCGGCTCGACCGGTAATCTGGGCATGTCGATCGGTATTATCAGCGCCCGGCTGGGGTTTAGCGTGAGCGTGCATATGTCGGCGGACGCTCGCGAATGGAAAAAACAGAAGCTGCGTGACAATGGCGTCAACGTGGTGGAGTACGAACAGGATTATGGCGTTGCCGTTGAACAGGGCCGTTTGCAGGCGGCGAGCGATCCGCGCTGTTTCTTTATCGATGACGAGAATTCACAGACGCTGTTTCTGGGCTATGCCGTGGCCGGTGGCCGTCTGAAACGTCAGTTTGCCGAAAGTGGCGTCCAGGTTGATGCTCAGCACCCATTGTTTGTTTATTTGCCTTGCGGCGTTGGCGGCGGGCCAGGCGGGGTGGCCTTTGGGCTGAAACTGGCCTTTGGCGACCATGTACACTGCACTTTTGCCGAACCGACGCATTCACCTTGCATGTTGCTTGGTGTGCATACCGGCCTGCACGATGGTATCGCGGTACAGGATCTGGGCATTGATAACCAGACCGCGGCGGACGGGCTGGCGGTAGGGCGCGCATCCGGCTTTGTCGGCCGGGCTATGGAGCGCCTGCTCTCCGGCTTCTACACCCTCAGCGACCGCGAGATGTTTGCACTGCTGGGGTTATTGGACAGTCATGAGCATATTCAGCTCGAACCTTCAGCATTGGCGGGGATGCCGGGGCCGTGGCGCGTGACGGCTGACACTGAGTGGTTGGCGGCTCAGGGTTTGAATGAGCAACAAATGAAAAATGCCACCCACCTGGTGTGGGCGACCGGTGGCGGCATGGTGCCTGAGGCGGAAATGGCCAAGTACCTGGCCAACGCACGCCAGTCGATTTAGTGGTTTAGTAGCGAAAGTTCCTGTGAGCCTTCGAGCAGGATCGGCAGGATACGTTCGGTCAGTTCGCTCAGCGGGACATGGCCGGCCTGCACCCCAACGTTTAACGCGGCAGTGACGCCGCCGTTGACCGAGGTAATCGGTACCGCGATGGATCGCAGACCGATTTCCAACTCCTGATCGTTAATCGCGTAACCCTGAGCGCGAACCTTATCCAGTTCTTCACGCAGTTTATCAATCGAACTCAGGGTGTATTGCGTGTAGCGCGTCAGGGTGATGCGTTGCAGGTAATCCTCACGCTTATCAATCGGCAAATGGCTCAACAGCACCCGGCCCATCGAGGTGGCGAAGGCCGGCAGGCGGCTGCCGATGTTCAGATCTATGGTCATGATGCGTTCGGCAGAGGCACGGGCGATATACAAAATATTGTCGCCGTCCAGCGTGGCGATAGAACAGGACTCATTCAACAACTGGCTGATGTGTTTCAGCACCGGCTGGGTGGCTTTCGCCAGCGGCGTGGCACCGAGATAGGCATGGGCCAGCGTCAGGATCCGTGGGCGCAGCTCAAAGTTTTTGCCGTCCTGCGCGTAAACAAACCCCAGCTTGTTCAGGGTATACAGGCAACGACGCACCGCAGCGCGTGGAATGCCGGTTTTCTGGCTGATTTGTGAAATCGACATCAGGCGACGCTGCGGAGTAAAAGCCTGGATCACCTCAAGGCCGCGGGCCAGCGAGGCCATAAAATTGGGGTCGCCCTTAAAGGGATCGCCGCTGGCGGCGGACACTAAACTATCAGGCGCGGTGATTTCTTCGCCGTCGGTGATTTTGGTCATCACAATCTCCCAGGGAGCAGTGCTTACAGCGCCAGATAGCGCAGGGTGGCCACTACGGCCAACTGACGGATATGACGAACCTGATCTTCCGGCGGTTGATGGCTTTCAAACAGGGCATTAAAGGTGTACTGGTTGGCAACGTAGTGGAAACAAAGGCTGCTGATCAAGCGATGCACGTCGGCTGCGCTGGCGTCCGGCGTGAACAGTTTTTCTTGCTTGCCGCGCTGCAAGATATCTTCCAGCAGGGTCAATGCACTTTGATTTAACGCCTTAATACGTGAAGACTGGCGTATATACTGGCCGCGCATCATGTTTTCCATACAGATCACCCGGATAAAATCGGGGTGTTCAGCATGGTAATTAAAGCTTTCTTCGACCAAACGAGTCATGGCTGCTACCGGGGCTAATGCTTGCAGGTCCAGCCCGGTTTCATGTGCGCGAATATGCTGATACACGTGTTCCAGCACCTCCAGGTACAGTGATTCCTTGGTCTTGAAATGATAAACCACCATGCGTTTGGTGGTGGCCGCGTGCTCGGCAATGTTTTCCATGCGGGCACCTTTCAGACCGGCCTCGGCGAACTCGGCCAGCGCCGCAGCGAAAATACGCTGTTTCAGCCCGACAGGGTCGTTTTTGCGTTTAGTCGCGGGGAGATCATCATTGTTCAAAACATCAGTCACTTATCTTGGAGGAACACCGGTTAAGAGTAACTGGGGTGACCCGGTAATACAATCCGCTGCCGCTGCGCTTTTGTGAACGACGTCATATTGCTCACACGTAAACCCTGGCGACGATAACCGCAGGGTTGGGAAGATCCCTCTCACAATTTGACAACATTATTTTCCGCGTGCCCAGGGTGTATTTCCGGTCAGCAAAGGGCATTTATGGCTCAATCCCAGCGTATTGTCTTGTCGGTGAAAGCTGCCGTGGTTTTTTTGATGGTGAGCGAACGTACCATTGGGTTCAATGAGCGCCAGCTTATCAATAATCTCCGTTGCCGAGCCGCACGGGAGTTCTTACAGTAGACGCCAGAATCTTTAATCTCGGTTCGATTATCGAACATTTGCATTTATTGGCGTCTGTACCAAGGAAAAATTGTGGCTTCAAACGAAATTGATGTTCGAACGCTGATCAACGATCGTCCGATATGCGGCTATCAAAAACTGATTATTCTGCTGGGTTTTATCGTTATTGCGCTGGATGGCTTCGATATTACCCTGATGGGGTTTATTGCTCCTGAGCTGAAAAGCCAGTGGGGCGTCAGCAATCAGCAACTTGGCATGGTGATTAGCGCCGCGCTGGTTGGCCTGACGATCGGTGCGCTGCTGGCCGGCCCGCTGGCCGACTGGCTGGGGCGTAAAGTGATCATTATCAACAGCGTGTTCTTTTTTGGCCTCTGGACGCTGGTCACTGCGTTTTCGCACAATATCGATCAAATGATATTTTTCCGTTTTATGACCGGGTTGGGGCTGGGGGCGGCAATGCCGAACGTCGGCACTTTAATCTCCGAATATGCGCCGGAAAAGAAACGTTCCTTCATTATCACCGTGGTATTTTGCGGTTTTACCTTCGGTGCCGCGCTGGGCGGGTTCGCGGCGTCATGGGTCATTCCACAAATGGGGTGGCATGCGCTGCTGTTGCTCGGTGGCATATTGCCGCTGCTGAGCGTTCCGCTGTTGATAGCCAGGCTGCCTGAGTCGGTGAGGTTTTTGGTTACCCGGCGAGCCAGTAATCAACGCATTGGCAAAATTGTGGAAAAACTGGCGCCGGGCAGTACCAATGCCGAAACCCGTTATACGCTGCCGCCACTGGTGGCACCTGGCAAGGGAGCCATGCAGATTGTGATCTCGCGGCAGTACCGCCTTGGCAGCCTGATGCTGTGGCTGGGTTATTTCATGGCGCTGTTTCTGGTTTATCTGCTGGGCAGTTGGTTACCGACGCTGGTAAAAGGCATCGGCATGAGCGTGGCGCAGGCGGCGGTGATTACCGCGCTGTACCAGGCCGGCGGTACCTTAGGCTCGCTGTTTGCCGGCTGGCTGATGGATAGGGTGGATCCACACCGGGCGCTGGGCATGATTTACCTGCTGGGGGCGGGGCTGACATTGTCGATTGGCCTGGCGTCACACAGCAGCCTGATGCTCGGTGTGTTGGCACTGGCCTGTGGTTTTTGCCTGAACGGTGCCAATACCGGCATGAACGCGCTATCGGCGCATTATTACCCAACTGAGGCGCGCGCCACCGGGTCTAGCTGGATGCACGGCGTTGGGCGTATTGGTGCCATCCTGAGCGCCTTTGCCGGTGCGGAAATGCTGGCATCAGGCTGGGGGTTCGACCGCATTTTTGCCATTATCGCCATTCCGGCGTTGATCACCGCCTGTGCCATCTTTATCAAAGGTGCCAGAGGGTATAACCGTCAGGCGCAGTTGGTCAGCCGGGAAACCGCTAAAGGCCTTTGATCTCACTGATTGAGCCGTTGCAATTGGATTTGATCGGCCTGCCGCGCCTGCTCTGCCAGTGAGGAAAACTGTGCCGGACGATAGAATGTTTTGGGCACCGGCAGGCGGCGCATATCGCTGCCTTTATGAATTTGCAGTTCGCCCAGATGGCTTAAGGTGAACCCGGCTATTTTCACCGGCATGGTCAAGCGATACGGCGGTGCCTTTTCGAAAGGCACTGCGGTAGGAATTCGGTTTTCGCCAAGCGAGTAATTCCGTTTCAGGACTAAAAATTTATCGGGCACCCGGCGTTTGCTGTTCCACCAATCGCCATCGACTTCACGGAATTGGCGTTCTGTTTCAGCCTCATTGACTGCCTCAAGGCCGATTAAAGCTTGTGAAAGCGCCTTATCCATCGCCAGATTATAGTTCTCCACAGAGCCGGCATGCCCCTGCAAAATCACGTTTACCGCCAGCCTCGCTCCCAGCAAATTTGCGTAAAGGTCTTCCGGTGAAAAAGCAGAAATTTCCTCAGAAAATCCGGCGACAGACTGGAAGCCGTACCACTGGGCGATTTCATGCCACTGTGCCAGTTGAAACGCCACATGCCCGGCCAGCCAGGCCGCCAGATTATATCTGTCGGTCATCGATGCCGGAGGAGTAAACGCGTAAAACTGAGCGCGTCTGAGCCCTAATTCCTCACTGTAAAACAGGCGCCATTCGCGGCCCAGTTTCGGATACAGACGAGTGAACAGATAAAAGGTGTTATCGGCGGTATCGCGAACATGGGCGATATCAATAAACCCGCCGCGTCGCGTATAGATAAGCCCGTTGGCTTCGTCGCTCAGACCAACGATATTTTTCACCGCGCCCAGCGCACTGTCATTGTAGTGATGGTGGCCTAGCGTACTGAGTGAGAGCAGGTTGCCAATTTGATAAACGGGAATCGGGATACCGGCCGCGCGCACCTGTAGGTTATAGCCAAATGCACAGCAAGGACGAAGTGATTCCGGTGGCGAAAGGTTTTGCGCGACGGGCCAAATGCGTCTTGCCTGCTCAAAGGGTAAAACGTCGGTCTTGCCCGGTTGCGCCTGTGCCAAACTGGCGACAGCCAACGACAGAGCGAGAAAAAAAACACGCATTAAAAGGCCTCCGCGACCTGAAAATAAAATCCTGCGCTCTCACGTCCCACGCCGAGATCGAGTCGCAGATTCATATTAGGTTTTATTTCAAAACGATAACCCGCACCCAGGGTCGGCAGAATAGGGTGTTGTCCCATTTTATCCAGGCTGCCACCCAGCGAGCCGGCGCCTAGCCAGAGTACGTAGCCGTGCCGCCAGTTTAATTTTTTGCGGTATTCGATTTGGCTGCTCACGACATCTTTGTCACGGTATCGCCCCTGATAATAACCGCGTAATCGGCGGTCATCACCGGCCTGTGAAAGGCGATCCCATGGCACATCTCCGCGGGCAAAACGTCCCCAGGCATCGAATGCCAGCACGTCATTGTCGTTAAGCGGAAAATAGTAATTGTATTGCAACTGCAGGGCGGTGAAATGGGTATCCGAACCCAGCGATGGATCAAACAGGCTGTAGCTGGCACTGGCATACTGCCCTTTTTTCGGCTGCGTGATGGCGTCGCGGGTGTCGTAATTGAGGGCGAAAGTGGCGCCAGAACTCAGCGGCGTTGTGGAGTCCGTATAGCGAGAGAAGGTATCGCCAGGCTGCGGATCATCAACTTTGGCATTCAGCGTGGAAAAATCCCAGCCCACACCAGCATAAAGATTATCGACCAGCCGATAAAAAACCTGCGGATGAACGCTAAACGAATCCTGAGTATATTTCTGGCTCGAGCCCTGCGCCGCATCGTAGCCCACGCCCCAGAATTCCGTCGGGATCTTGGCAACCGAACCTACCACAAAGAGACGCCACTGATCATCGCTAAAGAACGTGTAATTATTCAGACCCAACCCCAGGGCGCCACTGGTGCTGACAAAACCGGTAAATGAGATAGATGAGTTTTGCGTGACCTGATCGTGTGGATCGACCCGATAAAGCCCGGCCGCTGCTGCCCCCAAGCCCAGTTTTAACTCAGGGGTATAAAAAGGGCCGGGTAACACCGTCCAGTTCACGCCTTTAGCCTGGTTGTATTGGTCGTCGGCCCCCATGGTGCCGAGAAACGCATCAATGGATTCACGCGTAAGCAGCTCCGCATGAATAGGGGCAACCAACAGGCTCAGTAGTCCACTCAGGAACCGCACGGGTATCTTCATTAGAATCGATATTCACCCGCCAGGAAAAAATTGTTTCGCTCATTGAAACCGACCTCGGCCAGGACGTTGAAGTTCTGTGTGAGTTCGTACTGCGCCCCAATCAGCGTATTCCACGGCGAGGAGAGATGCTGTTTGACATCAAAGCGCCCGGCGTTGTCCTTATTCACGGCGTCAATCAATGGCTGAAGTTCTGCCGGCATATGCAGATCTGAAATATTGCCTTTAAACTCCTGGTCCACATCCTGATACATGCTGCCAATCCACAAGCTCAGGTGAGAAGGGCCAGAGATAGCAGGCATATCAAAGCGATAGCCCACGCGTGGTGAAACCGTAATGGCTGAAATTTTGCCATCCAGAATGTCAAACTCCGTGCGGGTATAATTGGTGTCAACCAGTGCAAACCATTTCTCGTAGCCCCCTGCCAGGGTAAACCCGGTGCCCCAGGTGGTACCTTTAAAGTCGAGAGCAAAATCAATGTCCTGCAGATCGCCATTTTGATTAAGGCGATGGACCGCAGAGGCGATGATACGATCGATACCGGTGTATTTCGACGGATCGGCATCGACAGAAACCTGGGATAAAGATGACCCTCTGGTGTGCCCGACCAATCCATAAATGTTTAAAAAGGGGAAGACCCACATATCCAGCCGAAGGTTCTCGCTTTTGCTGCGCTGGCGTGTCTTCCCGACATCAATATTGAACAGATCGCTGGGGATCGGGTGATCGCCGAGTTTCAGACCGGAAAACGTAATGCTATCGACATCAATATTCTGACGTATATTCATGTAACTGAGATTGACGCCAAACGGCAGCGGAATGCTATAGCCGCGTGCGCGGGCCTCATCCCCCCAGATAGGAAAGGTGCTGTCGCTTTGAGCCGGGGCATGGGTTGCCGCACCAAAGGCGGCACCCGACCACAGCAACAGGGGGAGAATCATTCGTTTTGCGTACTGGAGCGGGAGATGATTGCCGCTATTTTGGCAATGCCACGGTATTGTCATTATTTGATTCTCCACGTCAGGCAAGGAACCAGCAGGGCACTCAATTTTGTCATGAGGGTTTATCCGGTTGCACGGCCGGCGCGGTGTACCAGTGATCCTGACTGACCATCACCGCATTTTCGGGCTGAAGCACGAAGTTAGGCGACATAATCTGGACGTTAAATTCATTGAACACATCCTGAATGTGGCTACGTATGCGGGCTTTTTCTTGTTCGGTGGCGAGTTGGCGCGGTTCAGCGCCAAAACACAGGGAAGAAATCAGAAATAACAGACAGCAAACAACGCCATTCACTTTCTTGCTCATGGTTACCTGCCCAGTCAGTAATTTATTTTTATTATTTTGTGCTCTTCAATTTCAGCTTAGCCCAGACGCTTGTGCTTTCAAGTCGCTCAATCAAGCTCGGTTTTTGCGACGTGCAATTAAAACTGCCGGTCGAAGCAGACTGAATCCCAAAGCCAGACAACGGCTGAGTAAATAGCCATGGAACAGGATCAGGAATGGTTTCATCAATGTTAATTGGCTCACAGAACCCATACGCCATATTTTTCCGTAAAAACATGGCATCCAATTGATAATAATACTCTTCCTGTAAAACAGTCCTTTTCTCGTTCGGTTATCGCACGCTAATTAATTTAACAATATTGAAACTTATTGTTGGCGATGCTTTTATGGGAAGGCGATTAACGAACCAAGTTTCGATAATCGCACAAATGCGACTTTGCCAGGGATAGGCCTGGCCGTTACCGCCGGGGCTATTTAGCCTGGCCAACCCAGGAAGCGCACTATGTCCCAGTCAAATACCATAGAAATTCAATCATTTATTAATAACAACCCGTTCTCCCGCTACCAATGGATGATCTTGATACTGTGTTTTTTAACCGTGGCGCTGGACGGTTTCGACACTGCGATCATCGGTTTTATCGCCACCTCGTTGGTACAGGATTGGGGAATAGAGAAAACCTCGCTGGGGCCGGTGATGAGCGCGGCGTTGGTGGGGCTAGCTGTGGGGGCGCTCACCGCCGGGCCGTTGGCGGATCGCATCGGTCGCAAGAAGGTGTTGGTGCTGTCGCTGGTGCTGTTCGGCGGTTTCAGCCTGTTGACGGCGTTCGCCACCACCTTGCCAATGCTGACATTATTGCGCTTTTTAACCGGGCTGGGACTGGGTGCGGCAATGCCGAACGCAGCCACCCTGATGTCGGAATATGCGCCGGAACGCAAGCGTGCGCTGCTGGTCAACCTGATGTTCTGCGGCTTTCCGCTCGGGTCATCGATGGGCGGTTTCGTTTCCGCCTGGCTGATCCCGCACTTCGGTTGGCAGAGCGTGATGGTGCTGGGCGGTGTGATGCCGCTGCTGTTGGCGGTGGTGCTGATTGTCGCGCTGCCGGAGTCCGCCCGTTTTATGGTGGTGCGTGGCTATCCGGCACAGCGTATTGCCGCGGTGCTTAAGCGCATTGCACCGCTTAATTTAACCGAACTGCCGCGCTTTAGCCTGGTTGAAGAGGGCCAGGTGAAAGCCAAATCGGCACTGGGAGTGATTTTCTCTCCACGCTATCTGTTGGGCACCCTGATGCTGTGCCTGACCTACTTTATGGGCCTGATGATCTTCTATCTGCTGACCAGTTGGTTACCGCTGCTGATCCGTGAAACCGGCGCGTCCATTCGCCAGGCATCATTGATTACTGCGCTGTTTCCTTTGGGCGGTGGCATTGGCGTGCTGATCATCGGTTGGCTGATGGATCGAATGAATCCGCACAAGGTGGTGGCGGTGGGCTATCTGTTGACCGCGCTGTTTGTCTGCGCCATTGGCTACGTTTATACCGATCCCATACTGATGGCGGTGACGGTGTTTATCGCCGGTACCTGCATGAACGGCGCACAGTCCTCAATGCCGGCGCTGGCCGCCGGTTTTTACCCGACGCAGGGACGGGCGACCGGTGTCGCCTGGATGCTGGGGCTGGGGCGTTTCGGTGGCATTCTTGGCGCGATGAGCGGCGGGGTGCTGATGCAAATGCAGCTGTCATTCAGCACCATTTTCACCCTGCTGGCGATCCCGGCGCTGGTGGCGGCACTGGCGCTGATAGTCAAACATTTTGCTACCAGGGCAACGGCATTGGCCGGCTCGCTCAATAAGGCTTTATAAGGAGATAACCATGCGTACACAAATAGCAATTATTGGTGCCGGCCCGGCCGGATTGATGTTGTCGCATCTGCTGCATTTGCAGGGCATTGAGTCAGTGGTATTGGAAACTCGCGGCCAGCAGGCGGTGGAATCCACTATTCGCGCCGGAGTGCTGGAGCAGGGAACGGTTGATTTACTCAATCAAACCGGGCTGGGTGAGCGTATGCGCGCAGAAGGGGCGCAGCACCATGGCATCCGGCTGGCATTTGGCGGTCAACAGCACCGGATCGATCTGACCGAACTGACCGATCGGGCAATCACCGTCTACGCCCAGCATGAAGTGTTGAAAGATTTGATTGCTGCGCGGCAGGCGGCAAACGGACAGCTCCATTTTGAAGTGGAACAGGTGGAACTCAAGGCGCTGGACAGCGAGCGGCCACAGGTGCATTACCGGCATCAGGGCGAGCAACGGCGAATTGACTGTGATTTTGTCATTGGCTGCGACGGTTTTCACGGCATTAGCCGGGCCGCGATGCCCGGCGGACTACGACAGGACTATACCCGGATTTATCCCTTCGGCTGGTTCGGTATTCTGGTGGAGGCCCCTCCGTCCAGCGATGAGCTAATCTATGCCCGACATTCACGAGGATTCGCGCTGATCAGCACCCGTTCGCCTGGCGTTCAGCGGATGTATTTCCAGTGCGACCCGACGGAAAACGTTGAGCAATGGTCGGACGATCGCATCTGGAACGAACTGGAGAGCCGGCTGGAGAATCACGATGGCTGGTCGCTGAAAAAGGGCCGTATATTCCAGAAAAACGTGGTCGGCATGCGCAGCTTCGTCACCGAGCCGATGCGGTGTAAACGCCTGCTGTTGGCGGGGGACTCGGCGCATATTGTACCGCCGACCGGGGCCAAGGGGCTGAATCTGGCGATGGCGGACGTTTGTCTGCTATCGCAGGCACTGGAGACGTTCTATCGCCACAAAAGCTGGCGGCGGCTGGACAGCTACAGCGACGATGCTTTGCAACGCGTCTGGCGTGCGGAACATTTCTCCTGGTGGATGACCAACATGTTGCACACCCGCAGTGACGACAGTGCGTTCCAGCAACGCTTACAATTATCGGAGCTGCAATACACCGTGAAGTCGCGCAGCGCCATGACGGTGCTGGCAGAAAACTACGTCGGCTCACCGTTTCAGATGATGTGACCCGACAAATATCACAAAAACCAATAAATTCGCTCAATGTACCGATAATCGCCCAGCGTCTCGTTTAGCGGTCTTGACGCTGCTGACCGCGCCGCGCCATCATCGGATACTCGCCTTTTTGCCTGGAGGAACTATGGAGTTACTGACGCCGCTGCTGCGGTCTTCGGCGGTGACCCCTTGCTTTAGCGATACCGCTACGTTGCAGGGAATGCTGGATTTCGAAGCAGCGCTGGCCAATGCACAGGCCGGGTTGGGCATTATTCCTGTCGAAGCTGCGCAGCACATTAGCGAGGCTTGCCACAGCCATTTATTCGATGCGGCCGATCTGGCACAGACGGCCGCGCAGGCAGGCAATCTGGCGATCCCGTTGGTTAAGCAATTAACCCGCCAGGTTGCACAGCAAAATGCCGAAGCTGCACGTTTCGTTCACTGGGGGGCAACCAGCCAGGACGCCATTGATACCGGGTTGATACTGCAACTGCGGCAAGCCATCGAACTGACGCGCAGCGATTTGAACCGGCTGATTGCGGCGTTGGTATCACAAATGACTCGCCATCAGGATTGCGTGCTGGTCGGCCGCACCTGGATGCAACACGCTTTACCCACCACGTTGGGGTTAAAGCTGGCGGGCACGCTGGATGCCTTGTTGCGCTATCGACAGCGGCTGGATGAAATGCGGCCTCGCGTGTTGGCACTGCAATTGGGGGGCGCCGCTGGCACCCTGGCTTCTTTGGGTGAGCAGGGAAGTCTCCTGGTGACGGAGTTAGCCAGCGGGCTACAACTGACCGCCGCAAATACTCCCTGGCACAGTCAACGCGATCGCCTGTTGGAGATTGCCGGTTGGTATGCTGGGTTATGTGGCTCGCTGGGCAAACTGGCGCGTGATATTTCGTTACTGACACAGACCGAAGTAGCGGAAGTTGCTGAACCGGTGGCGGCTGGGCGCGGCGGCTCTTCGACCATGCCGCACAAGCGGAATCCGGTGGCCTGCGCGGTGATCCTCGCCGCGGCCAATCGGGTACCTGCGCTGGTTGGCGGGTTATATGCCGCCATGGTGCAGGAGCATGAACGCGGCCTGGGCGGTTGGCACGCCGAATGGGAAAGCCTGCCGGAGTTGGTGATGTTAACGGCGGGGGCGCTGCACACCGCCGGGGACCTGATTGACGGGCTGCAGGTGTTTCCGCAACAGATGGAACATAACCTGAAGTTAACCCACGGCCTGATCATGGCCGAGGCGGTCACCATGGCATTGGGTGACGTCATGGGCCGCCAGCAAGCGCACCAACACATCGAAAAACAGTGTCATCTGGCGCTGGCACAGCAGCTCACGCTGCTAGAGGTGTTACTGGACGACCCGGTCGTCATGGCGCATTTATCTGCCCAGCGGCTGGCCGAGCTGTTGGATCCCCAGCAGTACCTCGGTAGTGCAAAAGTCTTTACTCAGCGGGTGCTGGGACAGGCCGCAACTTCAGGAGCAAATAAACATGAATGATCAACAACGTTATCAGCAGGGTATTGAGGTGCGCAGAGCGGTACTGGGGGATGCACATGTGGATCGTACCCTCAGCCAGCTCACCCCGTTAAATGAAGAGTTCCAGGATTTTATCAGTCGCTATGCCTGGGGGGAGATCTGGACCCGACCGGGGCTGGCTCGTCATACCCGCAGCCTGATCACCATAGCGATGCTGATCGCCCTTAATCGCGAAGCCGAACTGCGCATGCACCTGAAAGCGGCGGTGAACAATGGAGTGACTCGCGAGGAGATTAAAGAAGTGCTGATGCAAAGTGCGCTGTACTGCGGCCTGCCGGCGGCCAACTCGGCGTTTCATCTGGCGGCAGAAGTGTTTGCCGAACAGGACCGAGAGGCCGACTAAGCGGAACGCACCGCGCCAGTGATACCACGCACGGTGGAGATAAATGCCAGTACGGCCTCGCTTAATTCACCGTCGTTACGGGTCAGAATGCCTACCGCTTCTTCCATCCCCTGAGTCGGCAGCGGCAGCGGGATCAACTGACCGGCGGCAATATCGGCTTTCACCGCGCTGGAAGGCACAAACCACAGATAGTCAAATTGCAGCGTCATCTGACGGGCCAGCGAAGCGGACAGCGTTTCTATGTATTGGCCGGGCAGACTGAAGCCCTGGGTTGAAAGCAGACTCTCGGTGTTGTGGCGCGGCACCGTGCCCTTCGGCGAGATAATGGCAGGATAATGCAGCGCGCGCTCCAGAGTGATGGTCTCGCTTAACAGCGGGTGCCCCGGACGCGTCACCATCAGCAGTGACTCCAACAGCAACAGCTCGAAAGCCAGCCCGCTCATCATTTCCGGATCGGCCATGCGGCCAATCGCCACGTCAATCTCACCCGCTTTGAGCTGTGCCAGCAACTCGGCATTTTTGCCGGTAATCACCTGAATGCGTGAATGTGGGTGGGCCTGCTGATACTGGCCGATGGACTGCGGCAGCATGCCCAGTGCGGTGGTCGGTAGCGCACCGATACGTAATACCCGCGCAGGTGCATCGTCGAGCCGGTCAAGCGCGTGCCCGGCGGCGGTCAGCGCCTCCAGCACCCGCGTGGCATAGCCGAGGAACTGCTCCCCCTGTTCGGTCAGCAGGGTTCCCTGGCGGTTACGCACCAGCAGGCGGTTGCCAGTTAGCGCTTCCAGTTCGCTCAGCGTCTTTGAAAGTGCGGGTTGGCTCAGGTTCAGCTTATCGGCTGCGCGGCTCAGCGAGCGTTCCTGCGCCACGGCAACAAAGCCGTTGATGTGGCGTAAACGCATGCGTTGGATGAATAAATTTGCTTTTTTCATCCCCCAGTGTAGGGAGTTTTTCCCATCGCTAACAAGTGACGGCGGCCGCATTTTTGCACTGACGTACGATTTTTTGCGGCCGCAGACTGGCGGCGTTTACAGGTCGAAGAACACCGTTTCGCCTTCGCCCTGGATCACGATATCAAAACGATAGACCAACTCTTCACCCCGGCGTTCTGGCTGGGCAATCAGCGTTTTTCGCCGTACCTCGAGCTCGATCAGGTTCAGTACCGGATCCTGCTGATTAGCGGCATCCTCATCGGCAAAATACAGCCGGGTGTGCAGGCCAATATTGATACCGCGCGCGACGATCCACAGGTTAATGTGCGGTGCCATCATCCGGCCGTCCCGGCCACAGACGGCACCCGGCTTGATGGTTTCAAAGCGGTAGAGACCGGTTTCAAAATCGCTGCAGCTGCGCCCCCAGCCCCGAAACGCGGCATCCAGCGGTTTGTTTTGTTGCTGGTCGCCGGGGTGGTTATAGCGGCCGTGACTATTGGCCTGCCAGACTTCCAACAACACATCGCGGATAAGGCTGCCGCTGCCGTCAAACACTCGGCCTTCCAGGGTAATGCGTTGGCCCTGAGTTTCCGGCTGGGTCAGTACCTGGCCGAAGTTATTCTCAAAAATCTCAAAACCCGCGGCCAGAGGAGCGAGGCCTATGTGCACATAAGGCCCGGCGGTTTGCGACGGAGTTTCCAGAAGGTAGTTTTGCGGCATCATGCTTTCCCCTGCAGACGGTTTTCAAACAAGGTGGCGCGGTGGCCGCGTAACACCAGATCGAAACGATAGGCCAGGCTGTCCAACTGTACCGCGGCGGTTTTGTCCAGTCCGGCAATCAGTGAGCGCACCGCATCGTCATTTTTGATGGCGCGCACGATGGGGCAACTGGCAATCAACGGGTCGCCCTCAAAGTACATTTGAGTGATCAGCCGTTGGGCGAAAGCGCTGCCGGAAAGCGAGAAGTGAATATGCGCAGGGCGCCAGTCATTGACCCGGTTGCGCCAGGGATAAGGGCCGGGTTTGATGGTGCGGAAAAAGTAATAGCCGTTTTCATCGGTTAATACCCGGCCGCAGCCGCCAAAATTGGGATCTATCGGTGCCAGATACTGATCCTTCTTATGGCGGTAACGCCCACCGGCATTGGCTTGCCATACCTCGACCAGCGCATTGCGCATCGGCAAGCCGTTTTCATCACGAACGTAGCCGTGCACGATAATCCGCTCGCCGATCGGCAAGCCTTGTTTGGCGTAGTTGAGGATCAGGTCGTTATCCAGTGCGCCGAGTTCGTGTTGGCCAAATACCGGCCCGGTGATCTCGGACAGTGAGTTTTGCAGGGATATCAGCGCATTTTTAGGTGAGCGCAGCACGCTGGTTTTATATTCCGGTGCCAGCACCGGCGGATGGCGATCGTAGTTACGTTGGTAGAGTTCATCTATCTGGCTCATGCGGAAATCCTCATGGCGTAGGCAGGGTGCAGAGGGCTGATCTGTTTTGGTTTAATGTCAGCACGAAGGGGAGAACAGCTTTCCCTATCCCGAGTCTCGCAAGCCAGGGTGTTACAAGAAAGTGAAATTTAGCGGTGTTTTGCATAACCTGGGGTTATGTTCGTGAGGAAAGAATGGCGATCACGTAACAAAGCCATTACAGATTTGCGGACCAATGATGTAAGACAAAATATCATTATAATTCACTGACATATGAATATTTATGTGATCACTACCTCCTCAAATTGGAACAGTCATAAGTATCGCTCAGGTGTGAAAATTTTTCATATGCGTAGGAAATGAATCACTACAGGTCTACATTGCTGATAAAAATCAACCGATTATAAACCTGCAGTATCTCTTCCTAAACCGACATAGAAATTGATGAAATATTTCGTTTCACTTGTTGACATTTTACTTACGTATGGCAATATCGCCACAAAGAGAACGATAATCATTATCAACAATTTTTTGCTAACTGAAGCCCGAGGGTTACTCTTTGGCGGCTTGGCAGGAGAATATTTAGGTAATGGAAAAAAATAAAATCAATCCTGCACTCGATTCAGTTCCTTCACAGAGTGATTTAAATAAAATATTGAATGACCCTAATTGGGGGGATACGCATTTTCAAAAAATATCAGGGTTAACCGGTGGCAAGTATAAAGAAGCTTTGCAGAGGTCAGTGGATGACCCATCCTCGTGGAATAATTTAATGAAGCAAAAATGTACTCGATGTCATTAATGAGGTGACAGGTTTGAATATTTTCATATACATCATGATTTACATTTCTTGGTATGGAGTTTTCTTTCTTCTAAAGAAGAGATTGTATAAATTAAATACTTTATACTCTCTAATTCCTGCATTTTTAACGCAGGTTATAGTTGAGAAGTTTTCCTAATAAAAATAAATTTGTTAAGTTATATCGCTTATCGAGTTTTTTAAATAGGGGCGGAGAATCTTAGTGAAAATCATTTCTGGTTTAAATTAATAAGCTTGATGGCTTTATCGTTTTTTCCATTTTATGCTTTCTCTATAGAAAAGCCTATAGAGAAGTAGGTTTAAGGGCGGCAACGCCGCCCTTAAGAAAATAGATATGACTAAAGCTGTTCGCCGTTGCTGGCGATCACGCGGCGGTACCAGTCGAAGCTCTTCTTGCGCGATCGCTCCAGCGTGCCGGTGCCGTCGTCGTGTTTGTCGACGTAGATAAAGCCGTAGCGCTTGCCGTATTCACCGGTGGTGAAGGAAACGCAGTCGATACAGCCCCACGGGGTGTATCCAATCAGATCCACGCCGTCTTCGATCACCGCTTTTTTCATCTGGTCGATATGCGCACTCAGATAATCGATGCGGTAGTCATCGTTGATTTGACCGTCGGCCTCGACCTTGTCGAAGGCACCAAAGCCATTTTCAACGATAAACAGCGGCTTCTGATAGCGCTCGTAGAGCACGTTCAACGAATAACGCAGGCCAACCGGGTCAATCTGCCAGCCCCAGTCGGAGGCTTTAACATGCGGGTTAGGCACATTGCCGGGGAAACCGAACATCGGGTCGCTGCTGCTGACCGCATCAGCCTGCAGGGCGTTGCTCATGTAGTAGCTGAAACCGATGTAATCCGCGCAGCCTTCACGCAGGGTTTGCTCGTCCTGTGGCTGCATTTCTATCTGGAAACCTTTGCGCTGCCAGTCACGCAGCAGGTACGACGGATAGTAACCGCGCACCTGAACGTCGGTGAACAAATAACGCTGGTGCATGGCTTCGACGCTGTACATCACGTCATCCGGCTTGCAGGAGAACGGGTAGAAGGGCACGCAGGCCAGCATACAGCCGATTTTGAAGTCAGGGTTAATCTGGTGGCCCAGTTTCACCACCTGGGCGCTGGCAACGAACTGATGGTGCAACACCTGATACAGCGTTTGTTCCGGGTTTTGTTCTTCACTGTAGACCACGCCGGAGCAGCAGTAGCCGAACAGCGGATACTGGTAGTTGCTCTGGTTGTTGATCTCGTTAAAGGTCATCCAGTATTTGACTTTGTGCTGATAACGGCGCAGTACCACTTCACTGAAACGCACGAAGAAATCGACCACCTGACGGTTTTTCCAGCCGCCATACTCTTTGACCAGATGATAGGGCATTTCAAAGTGGGACAGGGTGATCACCGGCTGGATATTGTATTTGAGCAGCTCATCAAACAGATCGTCATAGAATTGCAGACCGGCTTCGTTCGGCTCCAGTTCGTCACCCTTGGGGAAAATACGCGTCCAGGCGATTGAGGTGCGGAAGCATTTGAAACCCATCTCGGCGAATAGCGCGATATCCTGCTTGTAGCGGCCGTAGAAATCCACTGCCTCATGGTTAGGATAACGATAACCTTCCAGTACGCCATCGGTCATTACGCGATCCACGCCGTGCGCGCCACCTGACAGTACGTCAGCAATGCTTGGGCCTTTACCGCCCTGATCCCAACCACCTTCAACCTGGTGTGCGGCGACCGCGCCACCCCACAGAAAATCTTTCGGTAACTGTTGCTGTTTCATCGTTGGTTTCTCATTCGCTTATTAATGAAAGGTAATGAGAAGATACTAGCAAGCTGGAATAGAATGTCACGATATAACAAAATAGCGTTCGGGTAACTTGTCACATTAAAAAAACAGGCTGTTTTATTTTGCGGCGTTAATATGGCCCAACCGCTTGCCGATGGTTTCGATAATGTAAATGACCGGGATCTGGGTGGTGATGTTATGTTGCCCAGCGATCAGCTGTTGGGGAACGTGATAGGAGAGGTTGAAGTCCGCCATACGTGCCAGCGACGAGGTTTCGTTGTTGGTGATGCTGACGATTTTGCAGTGGTGCAGGCTGAACTGGCTGGCCAGGCGCAGGATCTCTTCGGTTTCACCAGAGACGGAAAGCATAATCGCTACCGCACTTTTATACATGTCGCTATTGACCGGATAATAAGGGTCATCAATATGGGTGCTGAATTTCCCCACGTTGGAAAAGAAACGAGCGCCATATTTACCCAATGCCCCCGAGGTACTTACCCCGACGAAAATAATGCGTTCGGCGGCGGCAATATGTTGCACCGCCTGGTCAATCAGCTGATTAAATTCGTCGTTGTTAATGCTCTTAAAGAAACTGATTATTTCGCTGGTGCCAAAGTCTACCGGCGGCGCTTCGTTTTGCTCAAGATATAACTTAAAGCGAATACGGAATTCGGAATAACCCGCGCAGCCCATTTTCTTGCAAAAACGCAGCACGGTGGTGGTGGACACCCCGGCGGCCTCGGCCAGCTCGCGGATGGTCATATACATCACCGCGTTTTTGTTTTTGATGACGTAGTTATAAATCATCAACTCCAGCGTATTGAGTTCGGCAATGGCTTTATGGGTAAACATAGACCTATCCGGCGAGTAACAACAGACCTTAATCAGAGCGGGCTAACATAACAAATTTTGCCGCTGCCCGCTCATGGTTTTCGTTGTTATTCAGGCGCGTTTGGCCTTATCCAACAGTGGGTCATGCGCCGGCTCGCTGCTGGTCAGGTCACATTCTTTCGGCAAGCGCCAGGCGATAATACCGGCGATGATCAGCGATACCGCCAACGCGCAAACCGCGACGTTTTGACCGTACAGGTAGATCATCACACCGACCAGATAAGGCCCGCAGAAACCACCCAGATTGCCCAGACCGTTAATCACACCGCGCGCGCCACCGGCCACCTCCGCCGAAGCGATACGCCCTGGCATCGACCAGAACGGGCTGGTTGCCGCCTTCAGGAAGAAGCCGCACACCACTAATGCGATATAGGCCGCCACCACGTTATGGCGCAGCACCACCGAGGCCAACAGCGCAGCGGCGAAGCAGAACAGGGAAACCATTACCCACAGGCGGCGCTTGCCGGTTTTATCGGTCAACACCGAAATCAGATAAATCCCCAGCAGGGTGGCGACGAACGGCAAAATGGCCAGGAAACCCACCGAGGCCATATTGCCACCGGTCAGGTTTTTCAGAATGGTCGGCAACCACAGGGTGTAACCATAGTCACCGGTCTGGTAGAAAAAGTTCAGCAGGACCAGCTTCATCAACCCTTTGTTACGGAACACGTCTCTCAAAGGTGCGTTACTGACCGGCTGGGTTCTGCTGCGGGCCTGACGTTCGCGCGTCAGCTCGGTGATCAGATATTCGCGCTCACGGGCCGGCAGCCAGCGCGCCTCCTGCGGCCGATCGCTGATCAACAGCCACCAGACGGCCAGCACCACCAGTGACAGCAAACCTTCAAGGATAAACAGCCAGCGCCAGTCGAGCTGGTTGATGATGGCACCAGAAATGGGGGCGGTCAGCATGCCACCCAGCGGGGCGAACATCATCACGAAGGCGTTGGCGCGACCCAGTTCTTTTTCCGGGAACCAGTTGCTGATCATGGTCAGCACCACCGGCAACATACCCCCTTCGGAAATACCCAACACAAAGCGCAAGATCAGCAATTGATAGTGGTTAGTAACAAAACCGGTAGCCACCGAAACCACCGCCCAGGCGCACAGTGACCAGGCAATAAAACGTTTGCCGCTACCGTTAACCGCAATGCGCCCGCCGGGAACCTGCAAAAACAGATAACCGATAAAGAAGATGCCGCTGGCCAAACCGGCCATCTGGCTGGTGATGCCCAAATCACTTTCCATCCCGCCGGGCAGGGCAAAACTGATATTGACCCGGTCCATAAAGGAAATAATGCAGGCGATCAGGATCGGGGCAATAACCCGCAGCCAGCGGGTGTTGGGTATTTTATTATCCATGGCGATCTCTCTTTATAAGGCGCAGGGAGAACCTCTCAATTCAATAAAGAGGTTCTGTGGTACGGCGATAATAAATTCGAAAGAAACGGCTTAATTATTCAATGGCGTGGGGTAACGGTGCTTGGTTGAAAAAGGCTTCAACGTTGGTAAATACGATGTCGCTCATTTTTTGCCGGGTTTCCTGCGTGGCACTGGCAATATGCGGCTGCAACACGACATTATCCATGGCGATCAGCTCGGCAGGCACCTGTGGCTCGTGGGCATAAACATCCAGCCCGGCACCGGCAATGTCACCGTTTTGCAACGCGGCGATCAGGTCCTTTTCGTTGACGATGCTGCCACGGGCAATGTTGATCACCAGCGCATGCGCCGGCAACGCATCAAATACGGTTTTGTCCACCAGGCCTGCGCTGTCCTTGCCACCGGAGATGGCGATCACCAGAAAATCGCTTTCCCGCGCCAGCGCCAGCAAGTCCGGGTAATAAGCATAGGGCAGCGTGGTGTCCTGCCGATGGCTGGCATATTGGATACGCATGTTGAAACCGGCGGCGCGCTGGGCGATGGCGCGGCCGATGTTGCCCATACCAAAAATCCCCAGTCGTTTACCGCTGACCTGCACCGACAAGCCCGGGGCCTTTTGCAGCCAGTGCCCGTCACGGACAAAACGGTCGTTGTGGCATAACTGACGGGCGGTGGCCAACAGCAACCCTAGCGCCATATCCGCCACGTCTTCG
Organism: Serratia sp. BIGb0163; assembly: GCF_024809935.1. NCBI lineage: Bacteria > Pseudomonadati > Pseudomonadota > Gammaproteobacteria > Enterobacterales > Yersiniaceae > Serratia > Serratia sp. BIGb0163. The sequence goes on along the minus strand of NZ_JANUDZ010000001.1, from coordinate 1,389,271 downwards.
GTCAACGCGCCGGAGGTGATGGTTACCGCGATGTCGCGCTGACGGGTGTAGTTCAGGTCAATGGCGTCGGTACCGACGCCGAACACTGCAATCAGCCCCAGTTGCGGTAGCTGCTCGAGCACCGGCGTGGTGACACCGATATCGCCACGGGTGACGACCGCGCGGATGGCTTCGCCGCGGGTCGCCAGAAAATTGACCGGGTCCGCCTGCTCATACAGCCGGTGCACCACAAAGGTTGCCTCAAGACGGGCAAGCAGGTTTTCCATCACGGGAGCGATTAACAGCAGTTCATTGGGCGTATGAGTCGTCATGGTTTCACCTGTTTAAAAATAGCGTTGATACGTTATGGCTATCAAAGCGGTTTTCCGCAGGCGGTTTTGCGACAGATATCACGCTGAAGGATGTTAAAAAAGGGTGTTACCCGGAATGTGATCGACGGAGAAAAAGTGGTAACAGCAATCCGTAACATGTCGGCAGTAACGCCAAAATAAGGTTATTTCCGATAGTCGCATAATGATTTTCATTAGCCGTATTTTAGCTAAGTCCGGCTAGATGTTTTTACTATAAACCCTAATTAAAAGTTATTTATTCCTGCTCTAAAAAGGGTAATAGATTGGAATTAATCAAAGGGAATAAGCTGATTGAAAAATAGAGAAAACGCCGGAGGTTAATATGCCCGTAACATTAAATTACGCGACTGCACAACAGGTTAAGAACCATCCCAAGATCAATGTTGATAGCCCGTACCCTGATCATCAAAGCACGCCAAACACCCCGATTTTCGAACGCGATCTGACGCCGGAGGCGAGCTGGCAATTAGTGAAGCTTGGAGCGGCAGTGTTGGTGGATATTCGCACCCCGGAAGAGCGCAAGACCTTCGGTTACGTTGAGCCTTCCTCGCAGGTTCCCTGGTTAACCGGGTCGAATAAAATCCGCAATCCCCGTTTTTTCATTGAGTTAAGCAAGGTTGTCGATAAACAGCAGCCGATCATTTTGCTGTGCCAAACCGGTAAACGTTCCACGGATGCCCGACTTGCCGCCCTTAAGGCCGGTTACCCCCAGGTCTATGGCGTGCTGGGCGGGGTTGAGGCAGCACGCCATTTGCCGTGGTTTACCGACGATAATCGGCACCCCTGAAGCAGGTTTGCCAGCAGGAATTTCGGCCATTTGAAGCGATGTAATAAGGGAAAATATGACTAACTTGTTCCAGATAAAAGAACAGGCCCACTGGCAACTGGCCGACATTGTGAACGAATTGCGCACCACGCGGCTACTCTGGCGTGAGCGCAGTGGCCAGTCTTCTCGCTCCGGGCACAAGGAACTGCCTTCCAGAGCGGTCGTCAACCAGATTGCCGAATCCCTGCGGGCCATACTCTTCCCGATGCGGCTGGGGCCGGACGATTTACGGCATGAAAGCGAAGATTACTATGTCGGCCATACGCTGGATGCGGTACTGAATGCCTTATTGGCTCAGGTGCGTCTGGCCCTGAGTTTCAGCCGTTCGGACGAGCAGGCCGCGACGCCCGGCGACGACGAAGCCATCAATCTGAAAGCGGTGGCGCTGGTTCGCCAGTTCGCCAGCGTGCTGCCGACAATCCGCAGTCGTCTGGATAGCGACGTTCTGGCGGCCTACCATGGCGACCCTTCGGCACGCAGCGTTGACGAGGTTTTACTGTGTTTCCCCGGCGTTAACGCCATTATCCATCATCGGTTGGCACACTATTTCTATCAGGTGGGCGTGCCGCTGTTGGCACGGATTATCGCGGAGAAGGCGCATGGTGAAACCGGTATCGATATTCATCCCGGCGCGCAAATTGACGACGGATTCTTTATTGACCACGGTACCGGCGTGGTGATTGGCGAAACCGCCGTTATCGGCAAGCGAGTGCGGCTCTATCAGGCAGTGACGCTGGGTGCCAAGCGGTTTGTGACCGAAGAGTCTGGCATCTTGCAGAAAGGGCAACCACGCCACCCGATTATCGAGGACGATGTGGTTATCTATGCCGGGGCCACCTTGTTGGGCCGGATCACCATCGGCAAAGGTTCTTCTATTGGCGGCAATGTGTGGCTGACGCGCAGCGTAAAACCCGGCAGCAATATCCGCCAGGCCAATATCCAGAGTGACAGCCAGGAGTTTGGTTCCGGGATTTGATGCTAATGGTTCGGTATTATTAATTATTCCACAGGGGGTGACGCTATTCGCTAATAGTAGGTTTGTTGCTATTTAATGATATTAACGCGCTATTTGATTGGCAGTTCTTAATTATTTATTCGCCATTATTTATTCGCCACCTATTTTTTCAGGAGAATCACCCGATGTCACAACAAAATGAAGCCCGGCTTGCATTAGGGGATAATGCTGCGCGGCAATTGGCCAACGCAACAAAAACCGCCCCGCAATTATCTATCCTGACGCCGCGCTGGCTGGTGCATCTGCTGCAATGGACGCCGGTAGAAGCGGGTATATTCCGGCTTAACAAGGTAAAAAATCCGCTCAATGTGCAGGTTGCCTGCTCGCAGCGAGATGAAGGATTATTACCGCAAACCTATGTTGATTACGAAGAGGCGCCGCGCGAGTATTTTCTTAATGCCGTGACCACCATTCTGGATGTTCATACCCGGGTATCCGATTTATACAGCAGCCCGCACGATCAAATTCGCGAACAGCTGCGTCTGACGATTGAAACCATTAAAGAGCGCCAGGAGAATGAGCTGATCAATAACCCTGAGTACGGGTTGTTGGCCAGCGTTGATGAGTCGCAACGTATTTCTACCCTGACCGGCGCGCCGACGCCCGACGATCTGGACGAATTGATCACCAAAGTGTGGAAGGAACCGGGTTTCTTCCTGGCCCATCCTCTGGCCATTGCAGCCTTTGGCCGTGAGTGCACTCGCCGTGGCGTGCCACCACCGACCGTCAGCCTGTTTGGTTCGCAGTTCCTCACCTGGCGCGGTCTGCCGCTGATCCCATCCGATAAGTTACCGATCGATGACGAGGGTAAAACCAAGATTATCCTGTTGCGTACCGGCGAAAAACGCCAGGGTGTGATCGGTCTGTATCAGCCGGGCGTCGCCGGTGAACAGAGTCCGGGGCTGTCGGTGCGCTTTATGGGGATTAACCGCAATGCGATCGCCTCCTACCTGATCTCACTTTATTGCTCATTGGCAGTTCTGACCGAAGATGCCGTTGCCGTTTTAGACGATGTTGATGTGAGCAAATATCATGACTATCCAGACAGTTACAAGTAGTTCATTGCCCCACCAGGCGCAGCCTCCAGCCGGTTTGCCGGACGTTAACGCCTTGGCCAATTTGGCCAATCAGATCTTCAGTGCCTTGCCTGGACGCGAGATTGGCGCGACGTTGCCGCACGCTGCCGAGGGTGAACAGGCTGCGACGGTACTGCCACAGTCCTATGCTCCGGCGCTGGAGCCGACACTGGCCACCGAGGTGCCTGAAGCGCCAACGTTGTCTGGTCGCCAGCAGGGCGTGCAGCGGCAGGCTTTTCTGGCACCGCCCACACTGCCTCAACCGCAGGGGCCGGTGGCGAGCGCCGGCTTCTATTTTTTGAAAGAAAACCAGCGTCAGCCGTCGGAGGCGGGGTTAGACAGCCTGGCGAACCAGGCGCTCACCGGTCAGGACTCGCTTAGCGATCAACCCTTTGCGGGGGCGATCAATGGCGGGCTGGAGGCGGTGATTGGTTCGCTGTTTCCGGCTGTCCCGCTACCCGTTCATGGTGTTGCGCAGGATAATGCCAGCGGAAACTACTATTTTCTGGAACAGGGGCGGCCCGGGCGTGAAGCAACGCCGCAACAGCAACCGCGCAGCAGTTTTGATGTCCACGCCGTACGTCGCGATTTCCCCATCCTTGCGGAGCGGGTCAATGGCAAACCCCTGGTGTGGCTGGATAACGCGGCGACAACTCATAAGCCGCAGGTGGTGATCGATCGGCTGGCGTATTTTTATGCGCATGAGAACTCGAATATCCACCGTGCGGCGCATGAACTGGCTGCCAGGGCTACTGATGCCTATGAGGGGGCCAGAAACAGCGTAGCCCGCTTTCTCGGGGCCAAGTCGGCGGCGGAAGTCATCTTTACCCGTGGCGCGACGGAGGCCATCAATCTGATTGCCAATACCTTTGGTCGTCAGCACATTGGCGAAGGCGATGAGATCGTGGTTTCCCAGTTGGAACACCACGCCAACATCGTGCCCTGGCAGCAGCTCGCCGCCAGCGTGGGCGCGAAAATTCGGGTGATCCCGGTGGACGATAGTGGGCAAATTCTGTTGGCAGAATACCGCAAACTGTTGTCATCGCGTACCCGTCTGGTTTCCATTACCCAGGTGTCCAACGCGTTGGGCACGGTGACCCCGGTGGAGGAGGTGATTGCGTTGGCGCATCAGGTTGGCGCGCGGGTGCTGGTCGATGGGGCGCAGGCGGTCTCGCACCTGAAGGTCAATGTGCAGGCGCTGGACGCGGATTTTTACGTGTTCTCAGGCCACAAGGTGTTTGGCCCAACGGGTATTGGTGCGGTGTACGGTAAGGCAGAGCTGCTGGACACTCTGCCACCGTGGCAGGGGGGCGGTAATATGATTGCCGACGTCACCTTTGAAAAAACGCTGTATCAGCCGGCACCGGCTCGGTTTGAGGCGGGAACCGGCAACATCGCCGATGCGGTAGGGCTGGGGGCGGCGCTGGACTATGTCGAACGTCTGGGGCTGGACAATATCAATCGTTACGAGCATGAGTTACTGCAGTATGCCACCGATCGGTTGGTTCGTATTCCCGGCCTGCGTCTGATTGGCACCGCAGCCAATAAGGCCAGCGTGCTGTCGTTCGTGCTGAGCGGTTATCGTACCGAGGAGGTGGGGAATGCGCTAAACCATGAAGGCATTGCGGTGCGCTCCGGTCATCACTGTGCGCAGCCGATCCTGCGGCGCTTTGGCGTAGAGGCCACGGTGCGGCCTTCACTGGCGTTTTACAATACTTACGAAGAAGTGGATCTGCTGGCAGCGACCTTGCACAAGCTGGCCAAAGGGCGCTAACAGTTCCCCGAGGCTAATGACAAGGCTGCCTTTGATTCCGAGAGACCCGGGCCTGGCGCACCGAGGGGCGCTCTCCCTAATCATGGGCTTTCTCGGCAGTCTGAGCGCTAACGGCGTCTGCTGATGTTCGACCCGGCGTGGATCCTTCTGCGCCGGTTTTTTTCTGCCTGTCGGACTTAAAAGTACGGAAATTCATAATAAATACCCACTTTTCGGTAAAGCAATTCACGCTACATACCCTTAACATCACTAAGTGTTCTAATGATTATAATTAGCAGGCTGTGAATCATTCACCGCAGTGATATTACGGAGAAATCCGTTTAGTTAAGGATATATTTCACCATGGAAATCAAAATAAACGGCCGGATGGTCGCGCTTGACGACGTCTCGCCCGAGACGCCTTTACTCTACGTGTTACGCAACGATCTTGGCCTAAACGGCCCCAAATACGGCTGTGGTTTGGGGGAGTGCGGTGCCTGTACGGTGCTGGTCGATGGCGTTGCTGCTCGTTCTTGTTCCATTCCTCTGAGCGGTGCGCTCAATAAATCCATTACCACGCTGGAAGGCCTCGGTGAAGCGGGGCAATTGCATCCGGTGCAACAGGGTTTTATCGATGAGCAGGCCGCACAGTGCGGTTATTGCACCAACGGCATGATCATGACGCTGGTCGCTCTGTTTGAGCGCAACCCACAGGCCGATGAGCAACAAATCAAAAACGAACTGGCCTATAACCTGTGTCGTTGCGGCACCCATATCGAAATCCTGCGCGCCGCCGCCAAAGCCCGGCAGCTGTTGGCTGAAAGGGGGCAGGCATGAGCCGCCTGGAAATAACCCGCCGCCGCCTGTTACAGGCCGGTGGCGTGGTGATGGTCAGCAGCCTGTTGCCGGTTTCGCTTAATACCCTTGCCGCCGAGCCTGCCACCCTGGGCAACCTGCCGCTGGATCGCGTGGACAGTTTTATCGGTCTGACCGCCGACGGCCGGGTCACCGCCTTTAACGGCCATGTGGATCTCGGTACCGGCATTCGCACGGCATTGGCGCAAATTGTTGCCGATGAAATCTGCGTCCCTTTTGATCAGGTGACGGTCATTCTGGGGGATACCCAGCGCACGCCGGATCAGGGGCCGACCATCGCCAGTGCCACCATTCAGGTGACTTCAATACCGCTGCGTCAGGCGGCGGCACAGGTGCGGCAATTGCTGTTGGGGCTGGCCGCTCGCGCTTTCGCGTTGCCGCTGGACAGGCTGCGTGCAGAAAATGGCCGGGTATTTGCAGCGGATAAACCCCATGTCAGCCTGAGTTATGGCGATCTGGCCAGCGGGCAAAACTTACAGGTGGCACTGGATAAAACGGTCATGTTGAAGAGCGTGACGGAGAGTCGTTACGTTGGCAAGGCGGTGCCACGGGTGGATATCCCGGCCAAGGTCACCGGCCAACTGACCTATGTGCACGATCTTCGCCTGCCGGGCATGCTGCACGGCAGAGTGGTGCGGCCGCCTTATATCGGGGCTGACAGCAGTGCCCCGCTGGGCAGTGGGCTGCTGTCGGTGGACAGAGCTTCCATTGCTCATTTGCCAGGTATCGTAAAGCTGGTGGTGATTAACGATTTTATCGGCATCGTCGCCGAGCGTGAAGAGCAGGCGATCGCAGCCATGCGCCAATTGAAAACCGTGTGGCGCCCGTGGTCCGGGCTACCGGATCTCTCGGCGGATGGGCTGCATGCGGCGTTGGTGGCTAACCCGAAAACCGACCGCGTACTGCGTGATGATGCGGGGGTCGATGCCGCGCTGGGGTCGTTACATACCGAGGTGAATGCCGATTACGTCTGGCCCTATCATCAGCATGCTTCCATCGGGCCTTCCTGTGCGGTGGCCGACGTCAGCAGTGAGCATGCAGAAATTTGGTCCGGGACGCAAAACCCTCACGATCTGCGTAAAGACATTGCCCATTTGCTCGACCGGCTGCCGGAGCAGGTGCACATCAACCGTATGGAGGCCTCAGGTTGCTATGGCCGCAACTGCGCCGATGACGTATCGGCAGATGCCGCGTTGTTATCACAGGCGACCGGCAAACCGGTCAGGGTGCAGTTGATGCGCGAGCAAGAGTCTGGCTGGGAGCCCAAGGGCACCGGGCAGTTGATCCGGGTGCGCGGTGGGCTGGATCAGCACCGGCAGGTGGCGGCCTATGAGTTGAAAACCAGTTATCCTTCCAATAATGCCGTGACATTGTCACTGGTGTTGACCGGCAAGGTGGCCAATCGGGCCGACGTACAGCAGATGGGCGACAGAACCGCCATTCCGCAGTATGAATATCCGAACATGCGAGTAATTTGCCAGGACGCTGCGCCAATCGTTCGGGCTTCCTGGATGCGCGGGGTGTCGGCGCTGCCCAACGTGTTCGCCCATGAGTCGTGGATTGATGAACTGGCATGGCATGCCGGGCAGGATCCGATCGCTTTCCGCCTGCAATATCTGAAAGACCCGCGTGCGGTCGCGTTGATCAATGCGCTGAAGAAACAGGCTAACTGGCAGCAGGGGCCGTCGCATCGCAACCCGGCACCGGATACGCAAGCGTGGGTCACGGGACGTGGCTTTGCCTATGCGCGTTACTTCCACAGCAAATTCCCCGGTTTCGGCGCCGCCTGGGCTGCCTGGGTGTGTGACCTTCGCGTCAATCGCCACAGCGGCCAGATCAAGCTCGATAAAATCTTTGTTGCCCATGACTGCGGACGCATCATCAACCCGGCCGGAGTGCGCCATCAGGTGCATGGCAATATTCTTCAGTCCGCCAGCCGGGTGCTGAAAGAGTTTGTCACCTTTGACGCTTCGGCGGTGACGTCGCTGGACTGGGGCGGCTACCCGATCCTGCGTTTTGACGAGTTGCCGCAGGTGGATGTTCAACTGCTGGACTATCCAGATGAGCCGCCGATGGGCGCGGGAGAGTCGGCTTCGGTGCCGAGTGCGGCCGCCATCGCCAATGCGTTATTTGATGCGCTGGGGGTGCGTCTGAGGGAAGTGCCGTTTACTCCCGAGCAGGTGCTGAAAGCGTTAAAACAGCAGGCTTCCGCCAACGCAGCAACCAGGGATAAGTCATTATGAGCAAATTAAAGAAAGCCGCTGGATGGGGCAGCCTGGCCGTCATCGCCGTAGCAGTCACCGGTGCTATTATCAGCTGGCAGCCGGAAATTGCGCCTCGTGATGTGAACGAGCCCCAGGTTTTTAGTCAGCAACAGATTGCCCGTGGCAAAATGCTGGCCGATCTCGGCGACTGTTCGGTTTGCCATACCCGGCCGGGCGGTAAACGCAATACCGGCGGACTGGCGATGGAGATCCCATTCGGCACCATCTACACCACCAACATCACTCCGGATAACGAAACCGGCATTGGCAAATGGTCGTATGCTGCCTTTGAACGGGCAATGCGTCATGGGGTCGATCGCCAGGGGCGCTATCTCTATCCTGCTTTCCCCTATACCGCCTTTACCCGCACCAGTGACGAAGATCTGCAGGCGTTATACGCCTATCTGATGTCACAACCGGCGGTGAACTACCAGCCACCCGTTACCGCACTGAGTTTTCCGTTTAACATTCGCCAGGGCATAGTCACCTGGAACTGGCTATTCCTGACGCCGGGCGCGATGAAGGCAGACCCCGACCAAAGCACCGAATGGAACCGGGGAGCCTATCTTACCGAGGGGCTGGGTCATTGCAGCGCCTGTCATTCACCCCGCAATCTGATGTTTGGTGAAAAAGGCGGCAGTGCGCACTTGACCGGCGGCGTGGCGGAGGCCTAGACGGCGCCGTCGCTTACCGGCAGTTCGGTGGCACCGCTGGATTGGACCCGGCAGGATCTCCTCAGCTTTATGCGCAGCGGGTATTCAGCAAATCACGGCGTAGCGGCAGGGCCGATGGCACCGGTAATCGAAGAGGGGCTTTCACGCCTGCCGGAGCAGGACCTGCAGGCCATCGCTACCTATCTTCGCAGCTACCATCCGCAGCAGCCCAGAGTCGCAGAGGCTCAACGGCTGAACGACTGGGCAGAGTTAAAAACGGAGCCGTTAACCACCGAAGGGGCGCGTATTTTCTCCGGGGCCTGCATGGCTTGCCATGCTCAGGAGAAGGGGGCGCAAATGGCCGGTGTCAGGCCTTCACTGGCGCTGAATACCAATCTGTTTGCCGATACACCAGACAATGCGATTAGGGTGGTGCTGGACGGTATCCAGCGGCCGGCCAATATCAATCTGGGATATATGCCGGCATTCCGTCATAACCTGAACGATGGACAGATTGCGGCGTTGCTTGATTTCCTGCGGCAAAGTTACGCCGGGAAAGCGCCGTGGCCTGACCTGCAGGCGCAAGTCAGCCGCTTACGCAGTGAGACTGAAGATAGATAGGTTTGGTAAATAGATAGGTTCGTTAAATTGGCGGGGGCCATTGCAGGCCCCCAATTTAGCATTTGCCCCGTAAACTCTCGCCCCCTCGGGCGGGGATATAAGGGGAGCTAATCAGGTATTTTCGCGATGGTACATAGGTTTTCAGTGTTTCGATTGTTGCGCTGCGGTGAGATAAAAACTCGTCCAGAATGGACAACGCATTTGCTGACCCAATGGCAACGGTGAAGATAACCGGTCAACTTATAGTGATGCACATTTTCTGGTCAAAGGCTTCCTAAGGTCATACAGTACAAGCTGATTATCGGTGAGCGTCCATGATGAAAAGAGCCACTAAATAGCCAACCCACGACATCTGGTACGTGCCAGCCGTAATCTGCGGCGTAAACATAAAGCGCTGTCACGAAAGATAAAAGGCAGTGTAAACCGGGCAAAAGCGCGTTTACAGGTAGCGAAATGCCACGAGCATGTGGCGAATGCCCGTGCTGACTTCCAGCATAAATTGTCTCGGACACTGGTTGACGAAAACCAAGCGGTCATTGTTGAGACACTGAAAGCAGCAAACATGATGAAAAATCACAAGCTGGCGCGGCACATTGCGGATGCGTCGTGGTCTGGGTTCGTGATGAAACTGGAATACAAAGCGGAGCAGTCCGGCAAACACCTGGTGAAAATTGATCAATGGTTTGCCAGCTCTAAAACCTGCCATTGCTGCGGTTATAAAATGACGGAAATGCCGCTGAATAAACGTATCTGGCCATGCCCGGCGTGTGGTGTTGAGCATGACCGCGATATTAACGCGGCCATCAACATCCAGCACAAGGGTATAACGGATTTACAGGCGGCGGGACTCGTCGTTTCTGCCCATGGAGGCCAGCGTAAATCTGTCATATCGACGGTTGCGGCCTGAGAAGTGGGAAGCCTCGCCGTTTACGGCGGGGAGCAGTCACTGAGTCACGCACAGCTCATTCCAGTAGCTGAAACGGACGCGCTGTTTCAGTCGGTTATTCCACAAATAAAGCGTCATCGTTTGTTCCTCCGCCATGTCTGTCTCAATAAATAACAGCTATTTCTAAACGGGGCGAATACCTTATTTTGCTGAGCTTTTGATATTTTTGGGATAACCCTGCCTGACGTGTATCGGTGATAAAAACGGGTTTTAAGGCGTTTGGCTCTCGTCCGCCAGACAGGGCTTTTTCTTCGCCCGCAACAGCCGCCAACCAAAATTCATCCCCGCCGCCGCCAGCAAGATGGCCGCAGCGCCCAACAGTTGCATCAGGCTCAGGCGGTGGCCGAACACCGCCCAGTCGACGATAATCGCCACCAACGGATAGATAAACGACAAGGCACCCACCAGGCTGGTCGGGATTTTCTGGATCGCGCTGTACAACAGCGAAGACATCAACCCGGTATGCACCAGGCCAAGGGTTGCCAGCAGCAGCCAGGCATTTGCCGTTGATGGCAGAGCGTCCAGCCCGGCGAAGGGAGCCAACAGCACCACGCCAACGGTGAGCTGAATCAACACGATCAGATGCGGTGGCACCCCTTTCAACTGTTTGACAATCGCTGCCGCGACCGCATACATAAAAGCCGCACCCAGCGCCAGCATCACACCGGTAAAGTAATGGGATCCGGAAGCAGCGCCTTCATGTTTTCCGGTAATAATCAGCAACATGCCGCCAAAGGCCAGCAGCAGCCAGCCGATTTTGTTTGCGGTCAGTTTTTCACCAAAAAACAACAGCCCCAGCCCGACCAACATAAAGGGTTGCACGTGGTAAGTGACCGTTGCCACGGCAATAGAGGCGTAGGAATAGGCAGCAAATAACAGCGTCCAGTTCAACACCAGCGCGATCCCACCCAGTACCGCTATTGCGGCCTGTCGCCGGGTTAACCGGCCCTTTTTCAGCAGGCCGAGCAGGGCGCAGGCAACCAGCATCGCCAGCGCGCCAAAAGCACAACGCCAGAAGACCACCGTGGTAGCCGGTTGCCCCAGCATCACCACCGGCCAGCCTACGGTGCCGGAAATCATCATGGCGAGCGTCATCTGCCATACGCCGCTGGTTTTCACCTTCATTCACCTTCTCCCCGTTTGCGCTCAGTGCTTGCCGACATCGGCAGTTACCATTAAAATGAACAACTGAACATTATGATGAACAGCTCGCAATCGTTCGTCAAGTCGAACAAATGGATGATATGGTGAACAATGAGCGTTAATACCGACAGTAACCTCACTCCTATTGGCCTGCTTTCTAGCGCTATTCGCCGCGAACGCGAGCGGCTGGGGCTGTCGGTTACCGAGTTGGCCCGGCGGGCGGGTATAGCAAAATCGACGCTTTCACAGCTGGAAACCGGCAACGGTAACCCCAGTCTGGAAACGCTGTGGGCGTTGGCGATGGCGCTGGATGTGCCGGTCAGCCGGTTAATATCCCAGCCGCGTCAGCACGTGCAGGTGATCCGCTCCAATGAAGGGGTGACCACCGTTTCCGAGCAGGCCAATTACGCCGCGACCTTGTTGGCGACCTGTCCGCCGGGCGCGCAGCGCGATATTTACCGCCTGAGCGTGCAACCGGGCGAGGCACGCATTTCGCGCCCGCATATGCCGGGCACCATTGAGCACGTGATTATCAGTAGTGGCAGGGCGCTAGTCGGGCCGAAGGACCAGGCGGTGGAGTTGAGTCCGGGGGATTACATCAGCTACTCCGCCGATCGGGAGCACGTTTTCGAAGCCCTGGCAGCGGATACCACGGCGGTAATGCTGATAGAGCAAGGCTAGTCCCATTGGGTCACTCAGGCAGGGGTTCTGTGTAAAAGGTCATCTTTTGATAATGGTCGTTGAGCAGATTGACCTCCGCCGTCACGTTGAACCCCAGCGTTTGATACATTTTGCCCAGATAGGGTTTACTCTTGTCGGCCAGTAAGCCGACCTTTTGGAAACCCTGTTTTTTGGCCTCAAGCGTCACCTGATTAACCAAACGTTTGGCTATGCCCTTGCCCCGGCATTCCGGTAACACCGCCAGAGAATCAATATAGATTTCATCCGGTTCAGACTCATTTTCCATATCGGGCAGATGTTCGGTGATGGACTGAAAACCGGATTCATCTTCACCGCGAAAGTAGAGGATACAACCCAGGATCCCGCTGTGGCTTCTGGCGACAAAGATGTTTCTGTAACTGAAGTAGATATCTTCACGACTGAAATTGATTTCATACTGATGGAGGGCATCGTTAATATCATCCTTACCGGAAAGAGCCAATACGGCATCTTTATCTGCCAGGGAGATGAGCCTTACAATTTCTGCCGCATCGGTTTTTTTCGCTTTTTCGATAATGATATTTTCCATAAATAGCCTTCCTTTTAAAACGTGGCCTTTGTACTTTGAAACTTGCTGCCCCGAATGATACCTCGGATCCTGTCAGGCGAATCGGTATTTTATTGAAAACGCTTCTCATTTATACTATTGTGCCGCGCCTGATTAAGGCCACCGTCATGGTTTAACAACCTTCAAGGACTGAAGATGAAAATTGTTGTTCCCTCGATACTTTTGCTTGCCGGTCTGACTGCGGCGCAACCGGCAACGCTGCTGGCTGCAGAGGCCCCGACGGCTACCGCACAGGAAAACGCTGCCCGTAATGATTTTAGCTTTGTGCGTTACCGCGCCGATTATCAAGTGCGAGCCAATGCCAGCAATGTGAAAACCGAGAGCTACGAAGTCCTGCTCAAAACCAAAGCCGCGGTCGAAAAATTCAGCCAAATCCGCCTGAGTTACAGCGAGAAAATGGAAACGCTGGAGGTGCTCTCTGCCTATACGCTGACCGCCGATGGCCAGCGCCATGATGTGGCGCCCGATCGCATCTATACCCAGGAAAGTTATTCCAGCGCCTCGGCGCCCTTGTACGCCGATCGCAAGGTGCGGGTTATCGTCTTCTCCAACCTGGCACCGGGTTCGCGCGTGGTGTATGAACTGCGCCGCACGCAAAACACGCCGTATTTCCCTGATTACTTTGGCCTGTGGGAAACCTTCAGCGTATTCGATCAATTTGATGACGCGGAAGTTAACCTGCTCGCGCCGGCAGACTTGCCGATGCATGTGTTTACCCGTGGCGTGGAAGGTGGCAATGCACCACAGGTTAGCAATGGCCAGGCACACTGGCGCTGGCGTTATCAGCGCAGCGATCCGCTAAAGGCCCAGAACTGGTCAGCGAACAGTTGGACGTTCAGCCCAACCATCATGGCCAGCACCTACCGCGAATGGCCGCAGTTGGCCAAAGCCTACCAGTTGAAAGCCAGCCAGGCGGCGAAAGTCACCCCGGCAGTGCAAGCCCTGGCGGACAAAATCACCAGCGGTATCAGCGATCGTCGTGAACAGACGGCGGCGATCTACCGCTGGGTGGCACAGAATATTCGCTACGTTGCCGTGTATTTGGGCAACGGTGGGCTGGAGCCCAATTCGGCGCAGAGTATCCTTGATAACCATTACGGGGACTGCAAGGATCACGTGGTGCTGCTGGAGGCGTTGTTGGCCGCCAAGGGCATCGTCAGTTCACCGGTGCTGATCGGCATGGATGAAGGGCCAACTTTGCCAACGGTGCCGCTGTTGGGGCGCTTCAACCACGCGATTACCTACGTGCCGGAATTCAATCTGTATCTGGATTCCACCAATCCCTGGGCTCGTTTTGGTCAACTGCCGGGGGCCGATCTCGGGGCGCCGGTATTGATCACGCGCGAAGCGAAATTGGCACGCACCCCAGACAATGATGAACTGCGTAATAACACGTCACTCAGCGTGGACTTTGTCTTCGATAAAGCGGGCAATATGCGTGGGCAGACGGAGCGCAAACTGGGTGAGGTGGATGAGATTGACCTGAGGGGCTATTTTTCCCAACTTAACCAGCAAAACCAGGCACGGGTGGAAGAAACCATTATGGCGTCTTCCGGTATTGATGGCCGTGGGGAAATTGCATTGCATGGCGATCCATTCGATCTCAAAAAGCAGTTTGGTTACAGCTATCGTTTCAAGGCCGAGGACTATGTCGATTTTGGCGTGGTCGGCGGGATGATGGTGCCAACGCCGCCCGGTGGGAAATCTTTCCGTACGCTTTACTCGACGACGTCGGCACCGACCAACGAAACGCCGTTCTATTGCACCGCACAACGCTATGATGAGACCTATCGTCTGAGTTTGCCCACCGGCGTGCCGATCATTGCGGTTCCAAAGAACCAGCAGTTCAATAATGCCGCCGGTGAATACCGGGTGACATGGCAGCTGGAGGGACGGCAGGTGGTGGTTAACCATCGGTTGCAGATGAATGCCGTTCGCGGCAAGGATGCACTCTGTCAGCCGCAGGATTACCCGGCATTCCGCGAGCTGTTCCAGCAGGTACGTCGCGGTTTCCGTGGGCAGGTGGTTTATGGTGAATTGACTCAAGGGGCCGTTAAAGCGGCTACGGCTGCGAGGTAATAAAGCCAACCGGGCGGGCTTACTGCGAAGCCGCCCGGTTTTTATCGTTACTTTTTCACCACCAATCCCACGCCGCGGCCACGAGGGTCGGACGCCGTCTCTGGCGTATCGCCGTTGACGCGGATCGCCTGAATATCCCCCATATACCAGCCCTGATCTTCCAACTTATAGCCCATGGCTTTAAGTTGTTCCGCTACTTTGCCGGTCAATGGGGCAAAGCTGTCGAAGAAGATGGTGTCTTTAGGGAGAAGTTGGTGATGAACGCGTTGGGCGGCCACGGCTTTGTCCAATGGCAGTTGGTAATCATAGATGTTGTTGATCACCTGGAAAATCGAGGTGAAAATGCGCGAGCCGCCGGGGGTACCAATCACCAGGCTGACGTTACCGTCACGGGTGATAATGGTCGGGCTCATGGATGAAAGCATGCGTTTACCCGGTTCAATGGCATTGGCATCGCTGCCGACCACGCCAAAAGCGTTGGCTACGCCCGGTTTGGCGCTGAAGTCATCCATCTCGTCATTCAGCAGGAAGCCGGCCCCTTTCACCACCACGCCGCTGCCAAAGTCCCAGTTCAGCGTATAGGTGTTGCTGACCGCATTGCCCTGGGCGTCAACAATCGAGAAATGGGTAGTCTGGTGCGGTTCTAGGCCAGGACGCACTTTTTCGGTTGGCGAAATGGCGGTGGGGTTGATCTCCGCTGCGCGTTTTTGCAGGTAGTCCGGCGCGACCAGTTGAGCTACCGGCACCTTGGCAAAGTCCGGGTCGCCGAGGTAATCAGCGCGATCGGCAAACACGCGTTTCTCTATTTCCGACAGCAGGTGAATATAACGTGCGGAGTTAAGTTCTACGCCTTTGAAGTCGGCGGCACGATCTTCTTTGATCCCCAGCAACTGCGCCAGCGCAATGCCGCCAGAGCTGGGCAGCGGGGCGGTGTAAAGGGTATTGCCGCGCCAGGAGATTTGCATCGGTTCACGCCATTTCACCCGGTAGTCAGTCAGATCGGCCTGGGTAATCAGGCCGCCATCGTGCTGCATCTGGGCCACCAGCAGTTTGGCCGTTTCCCCCTGATAGAAGTCTTCGGCGCCTTTATTGGCGATGCGCTCCAGCGTTTTGGCCAGCTCCGGTTGTTTAAACACAGCGCCGGGTTTCATACTGCCAAAGTAATCGCCAAAGTTGGTTTTTCCGGCGAACAGCTTGTTGGCGTCTTCACGGTACTGATATTGCTGATCGGCGACCTTAAAACCTTGCTGCGCGTAGCCGATGGCCGGGGTCAACAGCTCCGCCCAGGGTAATTTACCAAAGCGTTTATGTGCCTCCCACAACCCCAGCACCGTGCCGGGCACTCCGGCGGCCTTGGTCCCCACCAAACTGAGGTTTTCAATCACTTCACCTTTTTCGTTCAGGTACATGGTTTTGGTAGCGGCTTTGGGGGCGATTTCACGGTAGTCGAGGAAATAGGGTTTGCCGTCGACGTACAGCGTCATAAAGCCGCCGCCGCCAATGTTACCGGCTTCCGGGTAGGTCACGGCCAGGGTAAAAGCGGTGGCGACTGCCGCATCGACCGCGTTACCCCCGGCCTGCAAAATTTGTGCGGCCACTTTGGCACCGTATTGATCCGGTGCCGCTACGGCGCCGGCATTCAGATTTGCGGCCAACACCGAGGGGCTAAGAGTGGCGAGTGCCACGCTGAGTGCTAAGGTTTTCAATAAGCCAGAATGCATAGCGGTTCCTTTTCGAATTGAACGATGGCAGGTGACTTCAATCTCAACAATTACTTAGCGCCATTCTGTGCAGGTTTTCGGGCGCCTGATTGAAGGTAGCATCGCTCAATCCGCCATGCTTTATCCGCTGCATGGATCCGTGAACTGGAGCGTTAAACGGTGGACGGCAACTGAGTTAGCAACCACTCACAAAACTGCCGGGTATGCGGACTCTGTTCGCTGTCGCGGTGGACAAGCCAGGCCCAGTGGGGTCCGCGTACGCTTTGTTCCGTCAGGGGTTGCAACACGCCTTTTGCCTGCGCCTGTCGGGCCAGCAATTGGCTGACCAGCGCGATCCCCAGGCCATCGCAGGCGGCATCCAGTAACAGGCCAGGATCTGAAAAATTCAGCCCGTGACTGCTTTGCCCGACATTGACGCCGCCCTGAACGGCCCAATGGCTCCAGTCCATCTCACGTTCGCCGTGCAGGGTGGTTCGTTGCTCAGCCTCCAGTTTCAGTACGTCAGGATGGCCAGCCGGATAGAGTCGGTCCTGATGTAATACCCGGAGGCTGCATTCGGCTTGTGCGCTGAGATCGTCACGGATCGCCAGATCGACGGTTTCCGTCGCCATATCCGGTGGGGTGAAGGTGGTGAACAGCCAAAGGTCGATATCCGGGTGCTGCCGATGAAAGCTTTTCAGGTTCGGCACCAGCCAGTGACGGGCAAACGCCGGAGTGGTATTGACGATCAGTTGGTTAGGTTTGCGGTATTGATCCAGACGGCGGATGCCGACTGCCAGTTGTTGCAGCATCACCTGGGCGGTGCTGTAGAGATCGTGCCCGGCGTCGGTCAGGCTGACGCTGCGGCCGCTGCGGAAAAACAACGGTTGTTCCAGATAGGCTTCCAGGCTGCGTATTTGCTGACTGATCGCCGACTGGGTGAGGTGCAGCTCATCGGCGGCCTGGTGGAAACTGCCCAGGCGGGCAGCGGCTTCAAAACCACGTAACGCGTTCATCGGGGGCCAGTGCTTTAGCATTATTGATAAGCCTATCTAATCAGGTGTCTGCTAAATGTATCCTTTGTTATGGCAGCGTTGGAAGCTTTAACATGTATTACATCGAAATCACGCCGTCTTTCACTGAACAGAATATCTTATTTAAATGACGGCAATACAGGAGCTAAGCATGTCAACGCGTCGTGAATTTATTAAGCAGGCATCCCTGATTGCCGGCATGAGCCTGACGGCATCCATGGGGCTGACGTTACATGCCAATGCCGCGCCAGCCGTGCGAGCAGAAGGCTGGCGTATGCCGGATGAAGGTGAGGAGCAGCAATGCGCTTTTATCGCCTTCGGTGCGCAGCGGGCTATTTGGGCTGATTACACTGCGGGTGTGCAGGATGCTTTGGGGCGCATCGCTCGGGCGATCGCTCAATATCAACCGCTAACCGTATTTTGCCGTGAGAGTGAGCGTCGGCTGGCGGAAGAAAAATGCGGCAGCCACAATGTGACCTTTATTGTCACCGAGCTTGATGATATCTGGATGCGTGACATTGGCGCCAATTTTGTCGTTAATCAGGCGGGCAAACTGGGGGCGGTGGACTTTAACTTTAACGGCTGGGGCAACAAACAGCAGCACCGCTACGATGCGCGTTTGGCGGCGTTTGAAGCCCGCCATTACGGTGTGGCCAACATATGGCGCAGCGGACTGGTGGGGGAAGGCGGCGGCATCGAAGTGGATGGCCACGGCACCGGTATCATGACCGAGAGCAGTTGGGTCAACAAGAACCGTAACCCAGGCTGGAGCCGTGATCGGGTGGAGCAAGAGTTGAAAGAGATGCTCGGGCTGCGCAAAATCATCTGGCTGCCGGGGATTAAAGGCAAAGACATCACCGACGCCCACGTCGATTTCTACGCCCGTTTTGCCAGTCCGGGAGTCGTGGTGGCCAATCTGGATACCGATCCCGACTCTTACGACCATAAAGTGACCCAGGCGCATTTGGCGATCCTCAAACAGGCGACCGATGCCGATGGCCGCAAGTTGCAGATACATACCATGTCGCCGCCGATGGAACCGCGCCGTAGCCGTTTCAGCAAGGGTAATCCGGACTTTGCGGCGGGATATATCAATTACTTTGTGATCAACGGCGCGGTTATCGCTCCCGAATTTGGTGATCCGGAAGCAGATGGTGAAGCGTTGCGACTCTTAACCGGGCTTTATCCCGATCGTGAAGTCGTGCAGTTGAATATTGACGCCATTGCCGCAGGCGGCGGGGGCATTCACTGCGTGACCCATCAACTGCCGGCGGTTTAAGTCGGGTAACCGTGCAGGGCCGGCTTGGCCCTGCAATCACACTTGTGGCCCCAGACCGTGGGTCAACAGCGTAATGGCGTGACGGGCGATAATATCGGCGCTTAGTGGGTTGCTGTCATCACGGTGCCATTTGGGCGCGGTGGCCAACGGCAACAGCGTCATGCCAAACAGGGTGATAAACAGCAAAGAGGGTTCCAGTCCGGCATGCAGTTTACCTTCCGCCTGCCAACGGATGATCGATTGCAGCGCACCTTTGCGCTGGGTGTCGCCAAAACGCTCGTTCATGCGCTGCTTCAATACGCCGTTATCACTCATCACCTCACGCAGCCACAGCGGGGGAAACCACGGGTGCTCGCTGGAGATATCAATAAACCGCTGCGCCAATTGGGTAAATGCGGCCACCGGATCGTCGGTATTGGCGTCAAAAACGCTGCTGGCAGCGAGCCTCACCGGCATAAAACGTTCGTCGATCAACACATCCAGCAGCTGTTCACGGTTGTGAAAGTAGTAGTGCAGCATGGCTGGCGTCACGCCGGCCTCACGGGCGATGGCGTTGAGTGAAGTTTCGGCAATGCCCTGACGGGCAAACATATTTAGCGCCGTGTCGAGCAAATGTTCGCGCTTTTCTGCGCCATTGGCGCTGCCGCTGGGGCGACCGGGGCGGCGTGCTTTTTGAACGTTTTGTGCTGTCATCGCGGTGAGATCCATTGACCGGAGAAAAGAATAACCCATATATTAATTACTCGATTAATTAATTACAAGCAGGCTCGGCTAAATGGGTATTGATAACGTAGCAGGCAACGAAGAAAGCGGCAGGGCGTCTGAACAAGCACCCTCGATCCGCTTGCTGTTCTCCGCGCTGCTGCTGGTTATGCTGCTGGCAGCACTCGATCAGACCATTGTGTCTACCGCATTACCGACCATCGTCGGCGAATTTGGTGGCCTGGAGAACCTGTCGTGGGTGGTGACCGCCTATCTGTTGGCATCCACCATCGTGGTGCCGCTGTATGGCAAGTTTGGCGATCTGTTTGGTCGCAAGATAGTGTTGCAGATCGCCATTGTGGTGTTCCTGCTCGGTTCGGTGCTGTGTGGGTTGGCACAGAATATGACGGAACTTATCCTGATGCGTGCGCTGCAAGGGCTGGGCGGCGGGGGTTTGTTGGTGGTGACCATGGCGGTGGTCGGCGATGTGATCCCACCGGCCGATCGTGGACGCTATCAAGGGTTGTTTGGCGGGGTATTTGGTCTGGCGACGGTGGTCGGCCCGCTGATCGGCGGGTTGCTGGTGCAGCATTTCTCCTGGCGCTGGATTTTCTATATCAACCTGCCGCTGGGGATTTTCGCGCTGTTGGTGATTGGCGCGGTATTCCAGTCGAAGGTCAATCGGGTTAAACATGAGATTGATTTTCTCGGGGCCAGTTATCTCGCGGCGGCACTGACCTGCATCATCCTGTTTACCAGCCAGGGCGGTACGGTGATGGCCTGGTCGGACGGTCAACTGTGGTGCATTCTGGCCTTTGGCCTGGTGTCGATAGGCGGGTTTATCTACGAAGAGCGGCTGGCGAGCGAGCCGATTATTCCGCTCGACCTGTTCCGTAATCGCACCTTTGTGCTCTGCGCGTTGATAGGTTTTATCGTTGGTATGTCACTGTTTGGATCGGTGACTTTCCTGCCGCTGTATCTACAGGTAGTGAAGGATTCCACGCCTACCCAGGCCGGGATGCAGCTGCTGCCGCTGATGGGTGGGATTATGCTCAGTTCGATCATCAGCGGTCGGTTGATCAGCAAGCGCGGCAAATACCGCATTTTCCCGATTATCGGCACTCTGTGTGCCTTGGCAGGCATGGTGTTGCTGGGGACGTTGAAGAATTCGACCCCGGTGCATTTGCTGTACCTCTACATCAGCCTGCTGGGGTTGGGGCTGGGTATGGTGATGCAGGTGATGATCCTGGCGGCGCAAAACAGCGTAGAGCCAAAGCATATGGGGGTAGCGACCTCCAGCGCCACGCTGTTCCGCTCTATTGGCGGCTCTATCGGCGTGGCGGTGTTTGGCGCAATTTTCACCAATGTGCTGCACAGCCGCCTGGCCACTTTGCTGCCGGAGGGCGCAGAGCTGCCGCGTTCACTGGGGGCTGATGCCGTGCACCATTTGCCGGTGCAACTGCAAAATGACTACCTGCAGGCCTTCGGCGGTGCGATCCACTCGGTGTACCAGATTGCGGCGGGAGTAATGGCGCTGGCCTTTGCCTTGACCTGGCTGTTGAAAGACGTGCCTCTGCGCAAGAAATAAACCCTGAGCCGGTGCGTGAAATGCGTGCGTACCGGCTTACCACTCGCTCTGTAGTGCACTTTTACTGAATCCTTACGGAACCCTGTCAGACTAAAAACGTCGCTTTCTATATATTGAGAATAAGCGTTCTCAATAGGATGAAAAGTCGATGCAAAGGAACAAGGTTTTACTGGTCAGCCTGTCGCTGTGGTTGTCTGCCTGTGATGGTCAGAGCGGCAGTATGCCGCCCGGAGCCGGTGGTTCGCCGGAGGTTGGCGTGGCAACGTTGCGCAGCCAGCCGGTCACGCTGAGCAGTGACCTGACGGGCCGGGTCAATGCCACCATGACCTCGGATGTTCGTCCGCAGGTGGAAGGCATTATCAAGGCACGCCTGTTTACCGAAGGGGCGGAGGTCAAAGCCGGACAGGTGCTGTATCAAATCGATCCCGCGACCTACCAGGCCAGTTACGATCAGGCCGCCGCGCAGTTGAAAAGTGCCCAAGCTACGGTGAAGTCCAGCCGCTTGAAGGCGCAGCGCTATGCCGCACTGGTGAAGGAGAATGGCGTCTCCAAACAGGATGCGGATGATGCGATGGCAACCTATCTGGAGGCCGTAGCCGCCGTCGCGCAATATCAGGCGGCGCTGGAAACCACCAAAATCAATCTTGCCTATACCCAGGTACGCGCACCGATTTCCGGCCGTATTGGTATTTCTTCGGTCACGCCGGGTGCGCTGGTGACCGCCAGCCAAACCGATGCACTGGCAACCATTCGCGCGCTCGATCCTGTCTATGTCGATCTCACCCAGTCCAGCAGTCAACTGCTCAAATTGCGCAAGCAGCAGGCTTCACTACAACGTGACGATGTCACGCCGGTAGCGATCAAACTCGAAGACGGCACGCCCTATACCCACCCCGGCAAGCTGGAACTGACCGAAGTGTCGGTGGATGAATCTACCGGCTCTGTCACGCTGCGTGCCGTGTTCCCTAACCCCGAGCACGAATTGCTACCGGGCATGTATGTCCATGCCACCCTGGACAACGGGGTCGATCCCAAAGGCATTTTGGCACCGCAACAGGGCATTACCCGCAATGCCAGGGGCGAGGCGACCGCGTTGGTGGTTAACGCGCAAAACAAAGTGGAACAACGCACCGTCACCACCGGACAGGTGATCGGCAGCAGTTGGCTGGTCAGCAAAGGGCTGAATGCAGGCGACCGACTGATTGTCGAAGGCACCAGTAAGGTGGCCGTCGGCGTTGAGGTCAAGGCCGTTGAAGTGCAACAGCAGGCGAATAAGGCTGCGACTAACGGCGGGGATCAATAACCATGGCGCAGTTCTTTATTCGGCGGCCGGTGTTTGCCTGGGTGATTGCGATCATCATCATGCTGTGTGGCCTGATGTCGATCAATTCGCTCCCCATCTCGCAATATCCGGACGTCTCCCCACCGCAGATTTCCATTTCCGCCACCTACCCGGGGGCCGATGCGGAAACTCTGGAAAACAGCGTTACCCAGGTGATTGAGCAGCAGCTTACCGGCCTGGACGGACTGCTTTATTTTTCTGCTACCAGCAGCTCCGACGGTTCGGTGAGCATTAACGTGACCTTTGATCAGGGCACGGATCCGGATATCGCTCAGGTGCAGGTGCAAAACAAGGTACAGCAGGCGGAAAGTCGTCTGCCGGCAGAGGTGACCGCTCAAGGGGTCACGGTCAAGAAATCCCAGAGCAGTTTTTTGCTGATCGTCGGGCTGTATGATGAAACCGACAAGGCCAGCATGGCGGATATTTCCGACTATCTGGTGAGCAACATTCAGGATCCGCTGTCGCGCATAGACGGCGTCGGTGATGTGCAGATATTCGGGTCTGAATACGCGATGCGCATCTGGCTTAACCCGACCAAACTGGCGTCTTTTTCACTGATGCCGTCCGATGTGGAAACGGCGATTGAGGCGCAAAACACCCAGGTTTCTGCCGGTAAGGTCGGCGATTTACCTTCCGGTGCCGATCAGCAACTGACCGCCACGGTGAAGGCGCAGTCGCGGCTGCAAACGCCGGAGCAGTTCCGCAATATTATCCTGAAAAGCGACAGCAGCGGGGCGTTGGTGCGCCTGGGCGATGTGGCACGGGTTGAACTGGGCAACGAGGATTACTCCTCCAGCGCCCGCTTGAATGGCCACCCGGCCTCGGGGATTGCCGTCAAACTGGCCGCCGGGGCCAATGCGCTCAATACCGCCAAACTGGTCAAGGCCAAGGTGGCGGAATACCAAACCTCAATGCCGCATGGCTACAAGGTGGCCTATCCGAAAGACAGCACCGACTTTATTAATATCTCGATCGAAGAAGTGGTGAAAACCCTGATCGAGGCGGTGGTGTTGGTGGTGATCGTGATGTTTGTCTTCCTGCAGAACTTGCGTACCACGCTGATCCCGACCATTACCGTGCCGGTGGTGCTGTTGGGCACCTTCGGTGTACTCGCCGCCTTCGGCTATTCAATCAACACCCTGACGCTGTTTGGCATGGTGCTGGCTATCGGACTCTTGGTGGATGACGCCATCGTGGTGGTGGAGAACGTCGAACGCGTGATGCGGGAAGAGAAACTGCCGCCGCGCGAGGCAACCGAAAAATCGATGAAGGAGATCACCGGCGCGCTGGTTGGCATTGCCATGGTGCTGTCGGCGGTCTTCCTGCCGATGGCGTTTTTCGGCGGTTCCACCGGGGTGATCTACCGCCAGTTCTCGGTGACTATTGTGGCTTCTATGGTGTTGTCGGTGATCCTGGCGTTGACCCTGGCTCCGGCACTGTGCGCCACCTTGCTGAAACCTGCGCATGAGGAACTGACCAACAAGGGCCTGCTGGGCAAATTTAACCGCGGCTATAACCGCCTGCAGGAGAAATATGCCGATAAGGTCGGCAGGGTGATCCACAGCCCAATGCGCTATCTGTTGCTGTATGGCCTGTTGTTGATAGCCGCCGCCGTGATGTATATGCGCCTGCCGACAGGCTTCTTGCCCAATGAAGATCAGGGGGTGGTGATGGTGCAGTATACGCTGCCTGCCGGTGCCACCAATGCCCGTACCTCGGCGGTCAGTGACGAAGTAAAAGATTATTTCCTCAACGATGAGAAGGCCAACGTCAGTACCATTTTCACCATTAACGGCTTTGGTTTCAGCGGCAGTGGCCAAAACGCCGGTATGGCCTTCGTCAGCCTGAAAGACTGGAGTTTACGCTCCGGCAGTGCCAATACCGCTGATGCGATTGCCAAGCGTGCGATGGCGCACTTCGCCAAGATCCGCGATGCCCAGGTGTTCTCGATGAGCCCTCCGGCGATTGACGGTTTTGGCCAGTCTGACGGTTTCACCTTCGAATTGCAGGCCAAAGGCGCAACGACCCGTGCAGAGCTGCAGGTGATGCGTGACCAGATAATTGCGGCGGCGGCGAAAAATCCCAGCCTGAGCGCGGTTCGCGCCAACACTCTGCCGGATACCCCACAGCTGCAGGTGGAGATCGATAATGACAAATTGCAGGCGTTGGGGCTGAGTAATAGCGACGTCAGCAGCACGCTTACCAGCGCCTTCGGCAGCACCTATATCAACGACTTTATCGACCGCAACCGGGTGAAAAAAGTCTATATGCAGGGTGACGTCGAGTACCGTTCAAAACCGGAAGATCTCGACAAATGGTTTGTCCGTGGGACTTCCAGCAGCGGTACCACCAGCATGACGCCGTTCTCGGCCTTTGCCTCTTCCCACTGGATTTACGGGCCGGAAAACCTGTCGCGCTACAACGGTCTGTCGTCGTTTGAGATCACCGGTGAAGGCGCGCCCGGGACCAGTTCCGGTACGGCGATGGATGAGATGGCAAAGCTGGCGGCGCAGTTCTCTTCCGCCAGCAGCTTTTCCTGGAGCGGTCTGTCTTATCAGGAACGCTTGACCAGCGGACAGGCTGGGTCCCTGTATGCCATTTCACTGGTGGTGGTGTTCCTGTGCCTGGCGGCGTTGTACGAAAGTTGGTCAATTCCGTTTGCCGTCATGATGGTGGTGCCGATGGGCGTGGTCGGGTCGCTGTTGGCGATCACCCTGCGTGGGCTGGAAAACGATATTTACTTCCAGGTGGCGCTGTTGACCATCATTGGTCTGTCGGCCAAGAACGCCATTTTGATCGTCGAATTCGCCGAAGAGAAATACCTGCGGGGCGAAACCTTGATCGCCGCGGCGGTCGAGGCATCCCGTATGCGTCTGCGCCCGATTCTGATGACCTCCCTGGCGTTTAGCGCCGGCGTGTTACCGCTGGCGGTGTCCAGCGGTGCCGGGGCCAACAGCCGCATCGCTATCGGTACCGGGATCATTGGCGGCACCATCACGGCAACGATACTGGCGATCTTCTTCGTTCCCTTGTTCTACGTCTTGGTGCGCCGGATGTTTTCACGCAAAACCGTCGTCGCCAAACCGTTAGAAAATACTGCGCCACAGGCAGGAGAATAATGTGTTGCAACGTTTAATCACTCTGACATTTCCGCTGTTACTGGCGGGGTGTATCTCGCTGGATCCGAACTACCAGCGCCCAGCGGCACCGGTACCGACCACCATGCCACAGGGGGCGGCTTATACTGCGCCTTCCGGTAAATTATCACTGAGCTACCCGGATATTCCGTGGCGTGATTATGTGGTCGACGCCAAACTGCGACAGGTGGTAGAGATGGGGCTGAGCAGCAGTCGAGATCTGCGTGAAGCCATTGCCAATATTGAATCGGCGCGGGCGCTTTACGGCGAGCAGCGCTCCGATTTGTTCCCGACCATTAACGCCGGTGTGGACGGCAGCCGTGGGCGGGCACTAACCGGTAACGGTAACGCCACCGCGATTAGCCAGAGCTACGAAGCCACGGCCGGCACCAGTGCATTTGAGCTGGATTTGTTCGGCAAGAACCGTAGCCTGTCACGTTCGACCTTTGAAACCTATCTGGCGGAGTCGGAGGCGGCCAAAAGCACTCGCCTGACGTTGATCGCCGATATCGTCACCGACTGGGTGAACGTGGCCGCCGAACGCAGCAACCTGAATGCGGCCAGGGGCACTATGGAAAGCGCCAAATTGTCACTGGCCGTGACGCGCAAAAACCAGCAAAACGGCATTCTGTCGATGGTTGATGTTGCTACGGCGGACACGGTGTATCAGCAGGCTCGCTCGGACGTGGCCAGCTACACCACCAGCGCCGCACAGGCGAAAAATGCGCTGGATCTGGTGGTGGGGCAAAGTGTACCTGAGAATCTGTTGCCGACGGATATCGCAGCATTGTCCGGCATAATGAAAGATATTCCGGCGAATCTGTCATCCCAGGTGCTGCTGAACCGTCCGGACGTGCTGGAGGCTGAGCATAACCTGAAGGCGGCTAACGCCAATATCGGTTCCGCTCGCGCGGCGTTTTTCCCGTCTATCAGTCTGACGGCCAGTGGCGGTATAGGCAGCGGTGAATTGTCATCACTGTTCAGCAAGGGGGCTGGCGTCTGGTCATTTTCACCGAGTATCAGCCTGCCGATTTTCACCGGCGGCTATAACACCGCCCAGTTGAATTACACCAGGGCGCAGAAAGACCTGTACGTTGCCACCTACGAGAAAGCGGTGCAGACGGCATTCCAGGAAACTGCCGATGCCCTGGCGCGTAAGGGCACTATTCAGGAACAGTTAGCGGCACAAACCGGCTATGTGGCGGCTTCACAGGAATATTATCGCCTGGCAGAGCTGCGTTATCGCCACGGGGTGGATACCTATCTGACGATGCTTGACGCGCAGCGTACCTTGTATAGCGCTCGTCAGTCGTTGATTACCACTCAGCAAACCGAATACCAAAACCTGATCACGCTGTATAAAGTGCTGGGCGGGGGTATTAGCGCAGAGAAGCAGGGCGATGGCGTTATTGCCAATAATGTCTCCCTGACCCAATAAGATTTACTGTAAACAACCATGCTAATACGCAGGATGCCGACAACATTCTGCGTATTTTTATATTCACTCTGTGGTGAAAGTGTAAAGAAAAGGAAAATCACTTTGTCATGCAGAACTCGCTACCTTAAGAAAGGTCTGAATATTATCGCATCATTCTCGCGGCCAAATAGTTTGAGGTTGAAATGGAAAGTGATATTCAGCAGCAGGTGATTTCAGTGGTCGACCGTTATAACACGCCGGGCCTGCTCAAAAGGGGCATAGAAGTGACTCTCAATACCGAAATAAACAAAGAGCTAAACCTGTCTTTACCTATGTCGGAGACGCTGATGCATGGTTACTTCGACGCCTTCCGAATAGACAGCAGTAATTACAACCATGAGCTGTATTTTCGTCAGGAGTCTAAATCAGTGTCATTATTTTCCTCATCATCCCGACGTGGTAATCATTGGGATCTAGAGATGGAAAGGATCCGCCCCTTGTATGTTTATATGCTGGTGCGATCCGCCCGGGCAAAACGTTGGCTCTATGACATTCACTTTCTGATTGAGCAATTAAAATAACCCCGAATTGTTGGCGGAATAATTAACCCACGAACAGTCAAAGTAAAATATTGGCCCGCGCTGGATTGCGGGCCTTTTCATTGCGTTATTCCGCCAGCAGTTCGGCAAATTTCGCCAACCATTGTGGATGTGCCGGCCAGGCCGGGGCAGTCACCAGGTTGCCATCAACATGGGCCTGATCGATGCCGATGTCGGCAAAGTGTCCGCCAGCCAACTGCACTTCTGGCGCGCAGGCCGGGTAGGCGCTACAGGTTCTGCCTTTCAACACGCCGGCGGCGGCCAGCAGCTGCGGACCATGGCAAACGGCGGCAATGGGCTTGCGTGCGGCGTCAAAGGCCTGCACCAGCTTGATGACCTGCGGGTTCAGTCGCAGATACTCTGGCGCTCGGCCGCCGGGGATCAACAGGGCGTCGTAGTCTGCTTCTCTGGCTGCCGAAAAATCGGCGTTCAGGGTGAAACGATGACCCGGTTTCTCACTGTAGGTTTGCGCACCGTCAAAATCATGGATCGCCGTCATGATGTAGTCGCCTATGGCCTTATCGGGGCACACGGCATCCACCTGATGACCTATCATTTGTAACGCTTGAAACGGCACCATGGTTTCATAATCTTCGGCGTAATCGCCAACCAGCATCAGGATCTTTTTCTTGCTCATCAGGGGCTCTCCGGGAGGGGAAATGATCCCTAACATATAGCCTATCAGGCAGCGGAGCGCGAACCTTTACACTGGTATGACCTCGTCTATACTGATTACTGCCGTGGTTTTTTTTCGCCGCAGGCTGTTCAGGGAGAGCAACCTCAGCGAGGTCGCGCAGTATCTCAGTCGATGACTCACCGGGCATGCCCGGTCTCTGCTTTCGAGAAAACCTCATGCTAAATTTGGCTACATTGCTTGAAGAGAGTGCGCGTTCGTTTCCGGATCGTCTGGCGTTGGTGCAGGAGGATATTCAGTTTAGCTACGCCACGTTGAATCAAAGGGCCAATCAGATCGCTAATTTGCTGATTGCCCGGGGAGTGCAGCCCGGTGAAAGGGTGGCGCTGGCTTGCCCGAACAGTTGGGAGTTTCCCGCTATTTACTATGGCATCCTCAAAGCCGGTGCGGTGGTCGTCCCTTTGAACACCTTGTTAAAAGCGGGGGAGTTTGAATATTACCTGCAGGATTGCCAGGCGGTAATGTTCTTCTGCTTTGAGGGCGGCAATGGATTAACGTTGGGGGAAGAAGCTCGACGCGCGTTTGAAACCGCAGAACATTGCCGTGACTTTATTATTATCGGCGATAGCCTTCCGCTGGCGGGTGACCGTTTCAGTCAGGCGATCGGCATCCAGTCCACCGATTTTGACAGCGTCAGCACGGTGGAATCCGACACCGCCGTGATCCTCTACACCAGCGGCACCACCGGCCGTGCCAAGGGGGCGGAGCTGACCCATTCCAATCTGGTGCTGAATGCGCTGGGTTCGGTACAGTTGTTCAATAGTTCGTTAGAAAATCCCGATCGCCATTTGGTGACGTTGCCGCTATTCCATACCTTTGGTTCCACCGTGCAGATGAACGCCGGTTTTGCCCTGGCGGCGACGTTGGTCATGGTGCCGCGTTTCGATGCGAAGCAGGCCATTGCGCTGATGCAAAAGCACGCCATCACCTTTTTTGCCGGTGTCCCCACCATGTACTGGGCATTACTGAACGCGCTGGATGATACGGCGGATCTTGCCCTGTTACGTAAAAACCTGCGCATGGCTGTCTCCGGCGGTGCCAGTTTGCCGGTGCAAATTATTGAAGATTTTGCCCAGCGTTTCGGGGTGAATATTCTGGAAGGCTATGGCTTATCGGAAACCAGCCCGGTGGCGACCTTTAACCATCCGGGGCGGATCAATAAAGTGGGTTCTATTGGCCAGCCGATTTGGGGGATTGAAGTTCGTCTGGTTGATGTCACCGGCAAAACATTGACGGAGATAGATCAGGTTGGCGAGATTGCAGTGCGTGGCCACAACGTGATGAAGGGCTACCTTAACCGCCCGGAAGCCACGGCCGAGGTGCTGGAAAAGGGCTGGTTCAGAACCGGTGACCTGGCACGCCGTGATGCCGATGGCTTCTATTTTATCGTCGACCGGTCGAAAGATGTGATTATTCGCGGCGGATTTAACGTCTACCCGCGAGAAGTCGAAGAACTGATGATCCGCCATCCGGCCGTGTCATTGGTAGCCGTGATTGGCGTACCACATCCGTCACTCGGCGAAGAGATTAAAGCGGTGGTGGTGCTGAAGGATTTGGACGAAGCGGTGAGTGAAGAACAGCTGATCACCTGGACCAAAGAACGGCTGGCGGCGTTTAAATACCCACGCGTCGTTGAGTTTGTCGAACGGTTACCGATGACCAGTACCGGCAAGGTGATGAAACGATTGCTGCGTTGAAGGGGATCGCTTTGAAATAATCCCGGCCTGCAGAGCAAGCCGGGAGAGATAACGCATTAACCTGGGTAAATGCCACGCTCTTTACGTGCGGTCAGGATACGCTCACAGGCGACGATATAAGCCGCTGTGCGCAGGCTGCACTCTTTCTCTTCGGACTTGTTCCAAACGTGAATCATGGCGTCGGTCATGATCTTGTCCATACGCTCGTTGATTTCGCTTTCGCTCCAGAAGTAGCTGGCCATGTCCTGCACCCATTCGAAGTAGCTGACCGTTACGCCGCCGGCGTTACAGATAACGTCAGGTACCACGGTGATGTTGCGTGAACGCAGCACGTCGTCCGCATCTGGGTAGGTTGGGCCGTTAGCGCCTTCCAGAACCAGTTTGGCGCTGAGGATTTCTGCACGTTGACGGGTAATCTGACCTTCCAGTGCGGCTGGGATCAGGATATCCATGTCTACGGACCAGAAAGCTTCGCTTTCGATTTCGCTGGCGCCAGGGAAGCCGGCGATTTGCTTGTTCTTGGCCTGCCATTCGGTCAGTGCAGTCAAATCGATGCCGTTGGCGCTGAACAGGGTAGCGGAGTGGTCCTGAATCACCACTACACGCGCGCCGATACCAACAAACAGGCGGGCGGCTTCGCTGCCCACGTTACCAAAGCCCTGAACCGCAACCTTGGCACCTTCGATTTGCACGCCCAGACGTTTCGCCACTTCACAGCCGGTAACGAATACACCGCGACCGGTGGCTTTCTCACGACCCAGAGAGCCGCCCAGGTGAATAGGTTTGCCGGTAACCACGCCGGTGATGGTAGTGCCGTGGTTCATGGAGTAGGTATCCATCATCCAGGCCATGACTTTGGAGTTGGTGCCGACGTCCGGTGCCGGGATATCTTTCTGTGGCCCGATGATAAAACCGATTTCGCTGGTGTAGCGACGGGTCAATCTTTCCAGCTCGCCTTCAGACAGTTTGAAAGGATCGACGCGGATCCCCCCCTTGGCGCCACCGTAGGGCAGGTTGACTGCCGCACATTTGATGGTCATCCAGGCTGACAGCGCCATGACTTCATCGAGATCAACGTCCGGGTGATAACGGATGCCGCCTTTACCCGGGCCGCGCGACAGGTTGTGCTGAACGCGGAAGCCTTCGAAATGGCGGATTGAACCGTCGTCCATCTGCAGTGGGATATCAACGATCAGCGCACGCTTCGGGTGACGCAGGGTATCAACCCAACGCGACAGATCACCCAGGTAAGGTGCAACGCGGTCGATTTGTTGCAGATAGGTGGCCCAGGCCGTTGTGCTGCTTTCTGAAGCGTAGGATAGCTTTTCCATAACCAACCTTTTTTATATAGAGGTGTTTATTTTGTTTAACCGTGGTTTACCAAGTGCATAACACTTTTGCGACGCCAAATTTACCATTAAAAGTGTCGCTTGTTAGCCCCCCCTTGATGGGCTGCGGGGCGGTTTCCAGCGGGTTTTTCGACGCAAAAATGAATAGTTAATTACTTTTTCAGGAGGGGTTAGCTGACCACGCATACTTTATGCATAAAAAGTGCATAAAACGCGTTTTTATCTATTTTTCAGAACCTTGAATGTGATCAAAAAGTTTCATTTTATTTAAGTGTCGTGTTGACAATGCCGTTTCCTGACGCCAGAGTTAAATTCATGTTAAATCTGTGTTGGTCGCATGTTTTTCTTGAACGGGAATGATAATAACCCACTGATATAAAGCCATTTATCCTCCATGCTCATGCTTCGCATGCTAAATGTGAGCTGGCACTCGGTTCGAACAGTCGTTTTCTGAGTCGTACAGATATTTACTTCCCTTTAACAAAAGGGCAGGCAGCGTTTGGCCTGAATTTCTTTTTTGCCGGTAGAACGCCAACGGCGTTTCACTCCTGCTGCAGCGGTAAAAGCTGCTTAATCGCCTTAATGACGGACAGGTAACACCATGACAAAAAGTAAGCAACATCGGTTGAATACCCTTTCAACCGAGGGGCACGACTGCGCCCAAACATTGCAACGAGGTCTGAGCGAACGCCATATTCAGCTTATTTCCATCGGCGGTGCCATTGGCACCGGGTTGTTTATGGGCTCGGGCAAAACCATCGCGCTTTCCGGCACTTCCATTGTTTTGACCTACGTCATTGTCGGTTTCTTTATGTTTATGGTGATGCGGGCGATGGGCGAATTATTGCTGACCAAGCTCGACTATCGCTCATTTGCCGATTTCGTCTCTGAATACCTGGGGCCCAAAGCCAGTTTTTTTCTCGGTTGGTCTTACTGGCTTAGTTGGGTGGTGACCTGCATTGCCGATGTGGTGGTCTGCGGGGGTTACGTGCAGTACTGGTACCCGGAAGTTTCGCCCTGGCTGCCGGCCTTGCTGACCCTGGGGCTGCTGTGCCTGTTCAATATGCTGTCGGTGAAGATGTTTGGTGAAGCCGAGTTTTGGTTTGCCATCATTAAAGTGATTGCCATTATCGCGCTGATCCTGACCGGTGCCTGGATGGTATTTATTGGCTGGACCTCGCCGGATGGGGTTAAAGCCTCGGTGAGTAATATCACCGACCCTAATATCTTTATGCCACACGGCATATTCGGCTTTTTTGCCGGCTTCCAGATTGCCATATTCTCCTGTACCGGCATTGAGCTGCTGGGCACCATGTCGGCCGAGACCAAAAATCCGCAGAAAGTACTGCCCAAAGCGATCAACGTGATCCCGGTACGCATCATCATTTTCTATGTGTTTTCGATGCTGGCGATTATCGCCGTGACCTCATGGAGCCACGTTTCGCCGGACAGCAGCCCGTTCGTTATGCTGTTCGACCAGGCCGGTTTGCCTGCGGCAGCCGCGGTGATTAACTTTGTCGCCTTGACCTCGGCCATGTCCTCAGCCAACAGCGGGGTTTATTCCAGCACCCGCATGCTGTATGGCCTGTCGATGGAGAAACACGCGCACGGGCAGTTCAAAATACTGTCACGTACCACCGCTATTCCAATCCGCAGCCTGATGTTCTCCTGCTTCTGTATGGTGGTGGGCACCATGCTGTTGATCCTGATGCCGAACGTGATGACGCTGTTTACCATAGTTTCTACCGTGGCGGCGATACTGGTGGTTTATAGCTGGGGCATGATCCTGGTGGCCTATCTGGTTTATCGTAAGCAACGGCCCGAATTGCATAAGCGTTCTACCTTCAAGATGCCGGGAGGGGTGATCATGACCTGGCTGACGTTGGCGTTTTTCGCTTTCACGCTGGTGCTGATGGTATTTGACCGGGATACGCTGATAGCGCTGTGCAGTATGCCGCTGTGGTTTATCGCCCTGGCGTTAGTTTGGCGCTTCAGAATCAAAAATAGCCTGGCCCGGGAAGGCTATGTGTATTACCAGGCTGGTCAAGAGGCTGAGTAGGTTCGGTGAGTAAAAAATGCCAGAACAGCTCAATACTGTTATAAACCCCAGTTTGAATTTCTGAATGGTTCCGATATAGTTGCTTAGTACAACTATATCGGAGTCGCCATCATGCCAACCCCCCAACCGAGCCGGTATTTACAACCGATCCGGGATGCGTCACGCCATCTGGTACGTGAGCTGGGCTTTATGGGCAATACCCTTGCCGGCACAGATTTACCGCCGTCGGCGGTACATGCGTTGATTGAAATCGGCGATCGCCATGTCGATACCGCGGCGGAGCTTTGCAGCGTGCTCAACCTGGAAAAATCCAGCGTTAGCCGCATGCTTAACAAACTGATCAAAACCGGAGAACTAGTGACTTTTCCCAGTGAGCGCGATGCCAGGGAAAAAATCCTGCGGTTAACGGATAAAGGACGACAGACTCTGGCTGGGATTAACCGTTTTGCCGAGCATCAGGTTCTTAATGCGCTGGATAAACTGCCGCCTGGCGCCAGCGCCGGCATTGCCGAGGGCCTGCAGAATTATGCTGCGGCGTTACGCGCACACCGTTTGGGAGAAGCGTCGTTCTCGGCGCCAGCAATCGATATTGTCAGCGGTTATCTGCCTGGATTTACCGGCAGAACGCTGGAAATGCACATGCAATATTATTCGCGCGCGGTGGGGTTTGGTGCCTTTTTTGAAGCTGCCGTCGGCGCAGCGCTTGCCGATCTGGCCGGGCGGCTGTCGCATCCGCTAAACCAGACCTGGTCTGCATTGAGCGACGGCCGCATTGTCGGTTCGGTTTCAATCGATGGGGAGTCCTTGGGTGAAAATCGTGCCCATTTGCGCACCTTTATTATTGATGACTGCCTGCGCGGCAGCGGCGTAGGCCGCCAACTGCTGAACCGGGCGGTCAGTTTTTGTGATGAACACGGCTTTGATGAAACCCATTTGTGGACCTTCAAAGGGCTGGATGCGGCCCGGCATCTGTATGAAAGCGTCGGTTTTACGCTGGCAGAAGAGCAGCCGGGCACACAATGGGGTCAATTGATGACCGAACAGCTATTTATTCGCCCTCAAGTTGCCCGAGGTTGACGTATTTGGTTTCGAGATACTCATCAAGCCCGACTGAGGGCCGAAGAAAGTAGAGGCGGAACACGCACAGATTATGAAATCCAATAATATGGGGGTTACCTCCGAGGTTTCTGGTGACTGGGCGAGTATCCGCTAGAGAAGTAATCTTGCAACTGGCCCGGTAAACCGGGCCTTATCGTTATTCTATATGTGCACCAAAACCACCCCGGCCGGGGGCAATATCGGGTTTCAGGGTTAATGCCGGGATCTCGTATTCGCCCGCATTTTGTCGGCGGAAGGGGATCGGTGCGGTATGCGCCAGGTCGTCCAGCCGTTGCCCCAGGGCGTTACCGATCTCGGTAAAACGTGTTTCATCCATTCGGCCGGTACGATAGATGACAAAGGGGGGTAGCACCTCGAAACCGGGGTAATGCAGGATGCCATGCTGGATAGGGAACAGGATGTCATCGATCGGGCCATTGATACCGCGCGCAGCGTAATGAGATTCCCAACCACCGGTGGTAACAATCAGCATTGCCCGTTTCCCCGCCAGGGTGCCTTCGCCATAACGATCACCCCAGCGTGAGTCAGAGTGTTCCCCGACACCATAGGCAAATCCGTAGGCATAGACGCGTTCAACCCAGCCTTTAAGGATTGCCGGCATCGAAAACCACCACAGGGGAAACTGCAAAATGACCGTATCCGCCCAGCGTAGTTTTTCCTGCTCCAGCTCAATGTCCTGGCTCTGTAACCCGTTGGTAAAGGCATGCTGGGAATCGAGTGAGGGATCAAAGCGCGAACCTAGCGGGGGAACCCTGCTGTCATTGGCATCGAGCGTGGCTTTCCATTGCATGGCATACAGATCGGAAACCTGTATCTGGTGCCCGGCAGCTTTCAAACGTTGGACCGATAAATCCTTAAGGGAGCCATTTAAAGACTGCGGTTCAGGGTGAGCATAGACCAGTAAAACATTCATAGCGTGACCTCCATTAGTTGATGGAAGTCAGGGTAGGCGCTTATCAGGTATACTAGAAATGAATTTCTAATATTACAGGTATTACCATGAATAATATCAGGCGCCTGGATCTCAATTTGTTGGTGACGTTGGACACCTTGCTGGCCGAGCACAATGTGACCCGGACGGCACAGCGATTAAACCTGTCGCAGCCTGCGGTCAGTGTGCATCTTGCCAAACTCAGGGACATCTTTCACGACCCTTTGTTGATGCCGGGACCACGCGGGATGCGACCGACTGCGCGTGGTGACGAATTACGTGAACCACTGCGGCTGGCACTCGAGGCGTTGGAGCTTGCGGTATCACCATCAGAACCTTTTGATCCCAGAGTGGCCGATAATACCTGGCGTGTGGCGGCATTCGACTACGGTGAGTCGACCATCGTTCAACCGGCGCTGATGGGGTTGCGGGCTGCGGCACCGCACAGCCGCCTGGCAGTGATAGAAACCGTGCCCTCACGCATTGCCAAACAGGCCGAGCAGGGCGAGATAGACCTGGCCTTTCATACTCGCGAAGGTTCACCGCCCAACTTGCGTCAGCGCATTTTGTTTAGTGAACGCTATGTGCTGGTCGGGCGTGCGGGGCACCCTGGCTTGCAAAACCCGCCGTCGCTGGCCCAGTTTTGCGAGTTGGAACATGTGATGGTATCACCGGACGGCGGAGGGTTTTTCGGCATCACCGACAAGGTACTGGCAGAAGCCGGTTTAACCCGGCGAGTGGTGCTTTCCGTACCACATTTTCTGTTTGTGATGTCGGTGCTGGCAAATTCAGATCTGGTGGCGATGTTGCCATCGCGGCTGGTACGTAACAACAATGCGCTGCAGGTGGTTGAACCGCCGCTTCAAGTGCCTGGGTTCGAAATGACCATGTTGTGGCATGAGCGTTCCCATCGTGATCCGGCACATCAATGGCTACGTGAGCATATTGTTGCCTCGGTTGGCTGAAGTTCAGGGATGCCTGCTGTATTTCAGTAATTTACCCTGAAGCAACAACATCAGCGTACGCACAAACAGCAGGCCAATCAGCACGTTGCTGAAGACAAAAAGAGGTAATGCAAGCGCAGACAATATTCCCTCCTGGCTTGCATGCCCCAGATGCAGCGCGGTGGTCGCCAGGGCAGAAAGTCCGAATGAGAAGCTCCAGAACGAGACATTGAAGGGACCTTTCAGATACCAGGGAAGCAGACGCACGATAAACAACAGTTGCAGCAGGCCGTAGCCGAAAAGCATTTTGGCCAGTACGTCCGCTTCCCCCCCATTAATCGCCAGCCAGGCGCTGCAGGCCACCAGAGCCGGGGCCAACTGGATCCCGAGGGAAAGACGAACCGGTGTTGGCATTTCACCCTGGCTACGCAACCGCTGCAAAATGGACGGCTCCAGACTCAGCCAGGAAAGGATCCCCGCCCCCAGAAACAGCAGGCCCAGATCCTGATAACCTAATGCACCGCAGGCCATGCAGCTGATAAAGTTGTTGGCGACCGTTGGCAAATAGAGCCCGGGCGTGGTGGCTTCAGCAGGATGAGCCCCGCGCCACAAACCGGCACTTTGCCAGGCGGCATAGCTCAGTTGTGCCACGGCCCCCAGGGTGAATATCGCAACGGCCAGTGAACGCCACCAGGGCACCACACCAATGGCGACCAGGATGGTGGTGGCCGGGAGCAAACTGACATAACTGCTCATCAGTGGATGCTCTATTTCTGCTTTCACGCTGTGGGGAAAACGCAGTAGGCGGTATAAAAATGCGCAGGCCAGCAAAAACCAAATGCCGATGGCGATGACGATCAGCGCCTCGCCAATCATTGAGGAGACGGGCAGGATAGTGGCGGCATAACGCCAACCAAAACCCGAGCCAATGATACCCAATACCATACCAAAGTAGCCGGCAGGCAAATCGAGGAAACGCGGTGCATCGTTTAAAATAGGTTTATTCATTTTGTTTATTTTTTTAAATATATTTTAAGCGATCTTAGCGAGTTTGGGGTGGGGAAGCAATAATACTTAGGGAGTGAGAACAGGCTCAAAAGGGGCTTTGCCAGGGGGCAAAATTAGCCACATCCCTGAGGATGCGGCATAAAAGGTTATTTCAGGTTGGTTTTAAAGAACGACGTCAGCTTGGCAAAAGGGATCAGGTCGGTACGGTCGTACAGATCGACATGGCCTGCGCCTGGGACGATGTACAACTCTTTCGGTTGTCCGGCACCTTGGTAAGCATCTTCGCTAAATTCTTTCGAATGCGCCTGACTGCCGGTGATGAACAGCATCGGGCGTGGCGAGATCGTTTCAATATCATTGAACGGGTAGAAGTTCATAAACTTCCCAATGCTGCTCAACATGGGTTTGGTCGTCAGTTCTTCTTGCTCGCCTTTTGGCGTGTAGCCGCCACGCGATGTACGGTAAAAATCGAAGAATTCTCTCTGAATCGCAGATGTTGAATCATCCAGTTGGTTCACGGTCCCTGGGATATAGGCGATATCACCGCCTTTAGACTCAACAAAGCGCTGTTCGGTAGCCGATTTAATCAAGGCTTTACGCTGTTCTGACGTAACCGAATGATGAAGACCATTACGGAAAACAGACCCCATGTCATACATGCTGACAGTGGCAATGGCTTTCATTCTCGGGTCAATTTTGGCCGCACTGATGACAAAGCTCCCGCTACCGCAGATACCCAACACGCCAATTTTCTCCGCATCCACGTAAGGCTGAGTACTCAGATAATCGACGGCAGCACTAAAGTCATCCGCGTAAATTTCCGGAGAAATCAGATGACCGGGTTTGCCATCGCTCTCACCCCAGAAGGACAGATCAATTGCCAGCGTCACAAACCCTTGTTCCGCCAGTTTCTGAGCATATAAGTTTGAACTTTGTTCTTTTACCGCCCCCATAGGATGACCAACAACGATAGCCGGGTTTTTAGCGTTCTGCTCCATTCCTTTCGGCATAAACAGGTTGCCGACCACATTCATCTGGTACTGGTTTTTAAAGGTCACCTTTTGTTGGGTGACTTTATTGCTTTGGTAAAAGTTATCTGCTCCGTTAGACATATCGGCTCCTGTGGCAGCAAACGAGCTGATTAACAGCCCCAATAACATGGTTAATGTTCTCACTGAATAATCCTCAATTGGTTTGGTAGAGATCTTTACGTGACGTCCATAAAGTCAGGGCAGCCGCGATCACTAATAAAACGATGCTGATGGTGAAAGTGCTTTGATAACCGCTATGATCAAATGCGAAACCACCGAGGGTGGATCCCAGTGCGATTGACAGCTGCACTATGGCAACCATCAACCCACCGCCGGCTTCCGCATCATCAGGCAATGTTCTGGCGATCCAGGTCCACCAACCGGTCGGAGCAGCCGTAGCGAACAACCCCCATAAACCCAGCAGCAGTGTGACAATCCAGACGCTGTGGCCAAAAGCGATCAGCGCTCCGGCTATGGCAGCCATCAGCAATGGGATGGCGATCAACGTCAGATAGAAGGTGGATTTCAAGAAAATGCCAATCAGCAAAGTACCGATAAAGCCCGCAACCCCGATGGTCAGCAAAATGAGCGACAGCGTGGTGATATCCACCCGTGTTACCGTTTCAAGAAACGGACGCAAATAGGTAAACAAAGAAAACTGGCCCATAAAGAACAA
This sequence comes from Serratia sp. BIGb0163, assembly GCF_024809935.1. NCBI lineage: Bacteria > Pseudomonadati > Pseudomonadota > Gammaproteobacteria > Enterobacterales > Yersiniaceae > Serratia > Serratia sp. BIGb0163. The sequence goes on along the minus strand of NZ_JANUDZ010000001.1, from coordinate 1,350,075 downwards.
TCCACAGGCGGCAAGGCCAAGGGTCACCAACGGATTGGCAAAAAGGCGAAATACAGTGCCGCTACGCTTGGCGTCTTTATCCGTAGTCATGGCCGGCAAGCTGAACAACTGCCAAATAAAAGCAATTACCGCGACCGGCACAATGCAAAAGAATGCGCCACGCCAGCCGATGACAGAACCCAGATAACTCCCCAATGGAGCGGCTATAACAGTGGCCAGCGCGTTGCCCCCATTAAAAATAGCCAGTGCGCGAGGTACCCGATGTTGCGGAACCAGGCGAATAGCCGTGGCAGCCGATAGTGACCAGAAGCCACCAATAGCAATTCCAATCAGGGCTCGGCCAGCCATGTAAATAAAATAGCTGGGCGCTAACGCTATGATGGCTCCGGAAAGCGCCATCAAAGCCGTCATACCCAACAGCAAGATTTTGCGATTCGCAGCCCCAGCCAGCGTAGAAATGGAGAGACTCGTCAATACGGCAAAAAGTCCGGAAATAGCGATCCCCTGACCAACCAGTCCCTCACTCACGGCCAGGTCCGCGGATATTGGTGTCAGTAGGCTGACTGGCATAAATTCCGAAGCAATTAAGGTGAAGACGCACAATGTCATGGCGAATACGCCGCTCCAGTACGCGCGCTCATTGTGAAGTGGTGTGTCACTCGACGATCTGGGCATAAACTGCTGACTCCGAATAATCCCCGCCTGTGTTTAGGCAAGCCGGGGCCGTACGCTATTGGCAGGAATAACGTCAGAAAAGGTGAATGAAAGATGAAATGGCAACGGCATTTATCCGCCATCGCTTAAGAAACTCTTGCTGAAAATTTTACATGCAGGGTGCAAAATAACTAGCTAATGAATACTTAATGACTTTATAACCAATGCTTATTAATAGGGTGGCTAGACCAGATGAAACGCAACCTGAATGACCTGCTTTATTTTGTTACGGTCGCACGTGAAAGCAGCTTTACCCGCGCGGCGGCACAATTGGGCGTCACTCAACCGGCTCTGAGCCAGGCAATTTCCGCACTTGAAGAACGGATGCAAATTCGCCTGCTGACGCGTACCACCCGTAGTGTGTCACCGACTTCCGCTGGAGAACGATTGTTACTGGCTATAGGCAATCGTATCGATGAGATTGAAGCCGAGCTGGATATGCTGACGGAGCTGCGCGATAAGCCGGCGGGTAGGGTCCGCATCACCTGCGGGCCAGACGTTTTACACAGCACGCTGTTGCCAAAACTGGCGCCCCTGTTGCGAGAGTACCCGGACATAAATATCGAATTCGACGCCAATCATGGTTTCCGCGACATTGTGGCAGACCGTTTTGATGCGGGCGTTCGGCTGGGTGACACCATTGATAAAGACATGATAGCCGTTCCGATTGGCCCCAAATTACGCATGGCTGCAGTGGCAGCACCGGACTACTTTTCACGTTACCCGATCCCCAATACCCCCCACGAATTGACGCAACACCTGTGCATAAATCAGCGAATGGTCAGGTCTGGCGGGCTGTATGTCTGGGATTTTGATCAGGATGGTGGGGATCTTAATGTGCGCGTCAGCGGACAACTCATTTTCAATACTTCTGTACATATTGTTGATGCCGCGCTTGCAGGGCTGGGGATTGCATTTTTGCCAGAAGAAGAATTTGGAAAGCATATTGAAGACGGGCGTCTGATTCGCGTACTGGAGCCATGGTGTAAGCCGTTTCCTGGCTACTACTTGTATTATCCCAGTCGTAAACAGCCTTCCCCAGCGTTCTCATTGGTTGTTGAAGCGCTTCGGGTAGGGTGAAAATGCAGACCCGCCCAAGTCACTTGGGCAAAAATCTTTGCCGGGCGATGATAATCACCACCCGGCTCCGTTTAGTTAGAAGGTGACGTTGACCTTGGCCCAGAGGGTGCGCCCTGGCTCATTTACCGAAGTATTCGATGAATAACCGAAGGTGCTGTTGCCAGCCAGATTGAGATGCTCGCTGTAGGTTTTGTTGAAGATGTTATCCAGGCCGGTGCTGAGTTTGACCTGCGGAGTGACCTTGTAGGCCACATTGGCGGAAAGCACGCCAAAGCCCGGACTGTCGGCAAAGTCTTTACCCACCACGTTACCCTGATTGATCGCCACACGGTGCTGGCTACTGACCAGACGCCAAAGGCCGGTGCTGCTCCAGTCGCCACGTTCGTAGGTTAAACCTAAGCGTGCTTCCAGCGGCGGTATTTGCGGCAGTGGCTGGTGGTCAGTGGTATTTTTACCCCAGGCATAGGCCAGGCTGGCATCGGTTTTCCAGTGCTCGGTAAGTTGGTAACCCATGCCCATTTCACCGCCCATAATCGTGGCGTTCACGTTATCGGCCTGACTGATACGAGCATGGTGTGGATCGTATTTGAACAGGATAAAGTCATTCACATGACCCAGGTACGCGGACACCCAGCTGTTAAAGCGTTTATCGGTGTATTGAGCGCCGATATCTATTTGCGTGGTCTTTTCACTTTTCACGCTATCAAACGGGCTTTTACTGCCGTTCGGCCCCAAAGTCGGGGAGAACAGTTCCCAGTAGTCAGGGAAGCGTTCGGTATAGCCAATCCCGGCGTAAACCATCAGCGGCATGCCGGCAAGCGTATGCTCAATGCGCGTAAAACCGCTAGGCAGGGTATCGGAACGTTCACGCTCATTAGCCGATTGATAGTTATCCACCAGGCTGCGATCGAGGCGCGCACCGCTGATCACCTTGCTTTGTTCGGTCGCGGTCCAGGTCAGCTCGCCAAAAGCACCGTAGTTATGAAATTGCGCATCTTTCTGCCAGCCGTCACCCTGTCTATTGCGGTGAGTGTTGGTTTGCGTATCCATACCGCTTTCCAACTTGAAATCTTGCCATAGCCAGGTACCCATGACGCGCCCGCCGACGGTGCGGCGATCCAGTTGCATCGTCATCCCCATATTCATATGACCCATGCCCATATGCCCCATCGCCATGCCACCCTGACCGGGGGAGCGAAGGGTGACGTTATCCATAATATGGTTGGCGTAGTTGTAATAAACCTGAGCTTCAAGTTTATCCAGCACCTCACCAATGTTGGATTTTTCAAACCGCATGCCCAGACTTTCACGCTTGAACTGTGAACCGTCCATGCTGCGCCCGGCATAACGTGCCTCACCATTACCCCGGCCCATGGTCACTTCCAACAGAGTATCGCTGTCTGGCGTCCAGCCCAGCGCCAAATCACCATTCCATTTATCCCAGCGTGATGGTACGCGGTCGCCATTGCCATCCTTATAGTCGTTGGAGCGCGATTTGTTGCCCATCAGGCGTAAATAGCCTTGTTCGCCCCCCAGACTGGCATCGATATTTTCATCCCAGCGACCGTTAGAACCGGCCAATACGCTGGCATTGCCCTTGATGCCGGGCTGTTCAAAGCGCGGACGCTCACGTTCGAAACGTACCGTTCCCGCTGAGGAACCTGGCCCCCAGAGCACCGTCTGCGGGCCTTTGGTGATGGTCAGCAGATCATAACTTTCCGGCGAGATATAGGAAGTAGGGGCGTCCATCCTTGCCGGACAGGCACCCAACATTTCGCCGCCGTCGGTCAGAATTTTCAGTCGTGAGCCAAACATGCCGCGAAACACCGGATCGCCATTGGTGCCGCCGTTACGGATTTGCGAGAAGCCTGGAATGGTTTTCAGATAATCAGAACCATCGCTGGCCGGCACCGGCTGACGCGGTGTTTTAGGGGACGTCACTATGGTCATCGGTGAATAGAGTGGCGCAGTCACGGTAATGACGTCACCGTCATTGGTTTTGACGGCAACATCATGCTGATGCTGTTCTGCGGCATGGCCGTTAAAGGCCACCAGAGCAAACAAGGGCATCGCCGCAGTAATATGCAGTGACAGAGGGTGTTTTTTATAATTTTTGGTTTTACCGAACATCATCGTTCCTTAATGCAAATTTTGACGCTAAACGTATTTTCACATCACGACCGGTTATTATTTAGACGCAGTGATGCCCGGAGCATCATGCCGCCGTAAATAGAGGGTCGTTCTCGCCATGACGGATTAATAACGCCAGTCGAGTTGCGATAAATAATGATCTGCAGCAGTAAATTTGACAGGCGTGCGTCAACCTCCTGATTGAATTATCTCAACAGGAATAATTTGGCTGCAGTCTATTAACTTTTAAATCAGAGGAAGTGATGCTGGTGGTGCGCGAGGTTGTGACTCGGAGTAGGTCAGATGGACGAATAACGGGAAGATATAATGCGCTGGTGGAGCACGGGACAGCAACGAACCAGACCAGAACAACGGCGAATAGGACAGATCCAACAGCGGCACATGGATCAGCAGCACACAGTAACCGCAGGCGCTGTCATCCATCATCATCGCCATATTGTGGCTGCCGGTCTGCATGCCCATTGGCATACCGGGTTGGCTGGCCTTACCGCTCGGTGCTGACGGTGGCGGATGATGCATATGTGCCGACATATCCATACCGCAGTCTGCCATACTGGCGGTTTCAGACTGCCCGACGCGCGCATGCTCCAGCGATCGGGAGATCACCGGGGCAATGAACAACATCAGTATCGCAAAAATCCCCAGACAGGCGGGGAGACGGCTTCGCGATGTGGCAGTCCTAATTAACGACACATATATCCTAAAAATAGTGCGAAATTAACGGACGGAATTGTACTGTTTTATCTGGCAAATGTTAAAACATTTTATCCGAGGTTAGCCTATTGATAAAGTGAATTGCCGTTTGTCTCACATTCTCAACCAATTTAACCATTGAGATATATCTTGGTTCTGACGGAAAATAATACCGGCAGTAAAGGTAGTGTTATATCCGGACTGCTGAATATTACAGCGTAAATATCATGGACAGGCTAAAAATCAGCGCACAACATTACCTTCGAACATCCGCATTTTCCGCCCTGAGACACTGAGAGGGTTGCGCTATGCTGATCATGGCCACCTTATGGAGTGTTACCCATGAATCCTCATTTGTTGATCATTATCGAGCTGGCACCTGAATATTGGCAGCACTTCGAGCTGGCGGGGTTTTGCGTACACATCACTACATCGATAGCGGTCTGGACGGCGCAAAGGCCAGACGACATCGTCAAAGTAAAAGCCGTACTCACCAACGGTTCAACCGGACTTCACGCCGACGAAATCGCCATATTGCCGGGGTTGGAGATTATCTGCGCCCAAGGTGCCGGTTATGAAAATGTCGATATTGTTGCGGCTCAGGCCCGTGGCATCATTGTGACTCATGGCCCAGGCACCAATGATGCTTCGGTGGCCGATCACGCCATTGCACTGTTGATGGCTATTGCCCGCGGGATCCCACAGGCCGATACGGCAGTGCGCCGAGGGGAATGGCAGCAGGCACGGCAAGTTCGGCCGATGGTCTCCGGTAAGAAATTGGGCATTCTCGGCCTCGGGAATATCGGTATGCAGATTGCCCGCCGTGGGGAGATGGGTTTTGGCATGTCGGTGGCTTATCACAACCGCATGCCGCGTGCCGATACGCCTTATCTTTATATTCCTACGGCCGCCGCCCTGGCCGAATGGGCGGACTTTATGGTGATAGCCACTCCAGGCGGCATAGCAACCCGCCATATCGTGGATGCGGAGGTACTGACTACCCTTGGCCCAAATGGGTTTCTGATCAATATCGCGCGAGGCAGCGTGGTGGATACGCTGGCACTTATCGATGCTCTGGAGCATCATCTCATCGCCGGTGCGGCCCTGGATGTGGTAGAAGGGGAACCCGCAGTACCCCCGGAATTAATCCAACTTGCCAATGTGATTCTAACGCCGCATATCGCCGGGCGTTCCCCGGAGGCGATAGCGGCAACGGTGCAGTTGGTACTCGACAATCTCAATGCGCATTTCTCTGGGGAATCGGTGCTTACGCCGGTTGTTCCCCCAGGGCTTTTAACCAAGCAATGAAGGCGTCAATCTTCGGCCACTGGCGGTCGGAAAGTGTCGATACATAGTAGTGCTGGTCACATTTCAGCTCCATTTTCGGGAATGGTGCCACCAGTTCACCAGAGTTAAGCCGTTTGTGGATCAACCGTTTGCGGCCCATAGCCACGCCAACATGATTGATGGCTGCCGTAACGGCCAGATCGGAACGATCAAAACCTATACCCGGAGAGGTATCCAGATTGACACCGAAATGCTGAGCCCAACTGTGCCACTCATCGGTACCGGAATCATAGCTCCAGGCTTGTCGATCGTGGAGCAGGGTGCAGTGGGAGAGGTTGCCGGGAAAGTTGGCCAGCTCAAATTGACTGGCGTACTCCGGGCTACATACCGGGATGATCGCTTCATCCATCAGGTATTGATAATGAAGCTGCGATGACGGGGTGGCGTCAAAGTAAACCGCCAGATCAATGCCGGCGCGTTGGAAGTTCACATATTCATTGCCGGTCAGAATGGTCAGATTAATGGCGGGGTATCGGCGTGAGAAATCCGCCAACGCCGGCACGATCCAGCACTGAGCAATGGAGGGGCGGGAGTAAATTGTTAATGAACCTGATAGCGCCTGATTCTTGATATCCAGAATCTCCTGATTCAGGGTGCCAAGTGAAGATTTTAGCGCCCAAAAAACCCGTTTGCCTTCGGTTGTGAGTTCCACCTTACGGTGAGAGCGGACAAACAGCTGGATACCCAGATTGGCTTCAAGCTGGTTAATATTATGGCTGACGGCGCTGGGGCTGACAGAAAGCTCATCGGCCGCCATGGCGAAAGACTCATGCCGCGCAGCCACTTCAAAGGTAAATAACCGCGATAACTGCCAACCATTCAGTGAGCGATGTGGCCCCGTTAGATTTACCGTCATAATCCCCCCAGAAAATTTAAAAATATCTGCGATTTACACACCAGCTTGGTGAGTAAAGTTGACCCATGTCGCTAAACTGCACCATTTTTTGGCGTAAGTCACTCGTTTGATTCTGTTTCACTCATGTGAAAGCGGATTTTTATCGTTTGTCACCGATCGTCGTTTTCCTGTCCAATGACAGTCAGTTTATGACGGGGGTATGGGCTATGGATTCGCAAGTTTGGGTTGCCGGCACGCTGATCGCCAGTATCGCGATCATCATTTTGACCATCGTGAAGTTTAAGTTTCACCCTTTTTTGGCGTTACTGTTAGCAAGCTTCTTTGTCGGCAGCATGATGGGGATGGGCCCGATTGATATGGTCAATGCCATCGAAAACGGCATCGGCAGTACGCTAGGTTTTTTGGCAGCGATCATTGGGCTGGGGACCATTCTGGGGAAAATGATGGAGGTCTCCGGCGCGGCAGAGCGCATTGGTATTGCGTTGCAACGCTGCCGCTGGTTGTCTGTCGACGTGATTATGGTGCTGGTCGGCTTGGTTTGCGGTATCACGCTGTTTGTTGAAGTGGGCGTAGTTCTGTTGATCCCATTGGCTTTCTCCATCGCCAGAAAAACCGGGACTTCATTACTCAAGCTGGCCATTCCTTTGTGTACCGCATTGATGGCGGTGCACTGTGTGGTTCCCCCTCATCCCGCAGCGTTATTTGTAACCAACAAGCTGGGAGCCGATGTGGGCACGGTGATTGTTTATGGCCTGTTCGTCGGGCTGACGGCGTCACTGGTAGGTGGTCCACTGTTCCTGAAATTGCTGGGTAAACGCTTGCCGTTTAAAGCGGTACCGCCTGAGTTCTCCAATCTGGCCGTGCGAGAAGAACATTCACTGCCATCACTGGGAGCAACGCTGTTTACGGTTTTACTGCCCATAGTGCTGATGCTGGTCAAAACGGTCGCTGAGCTGAATCTGAATAAAGAAGGGCGCTTATTTGCCGCTATGGAGTTTATCGGTAACCCGATCATTGCCATGTTTATTGCTGTGTTTGTGGCTTACTACGTTCTCGGTATTCGTCGTCATATGGGGATGAGCGCGCTGTTGAGCCATACTGAGTCCGGTTTCTCCTCCATTGCCAATATCTTGTTGATCATCGGTGCCGGCGGAGCATTTAACAGTATTTTGAAGACCAGTGGCCTGGCCGATACCCTGGCGCTGATGCTGTCAAACCTGCATATGCATCCTATTCTGTTAGCCTGGCTGGTCGCGCTTATTCTGCATGCTGCCGTGGGTTCCGCCACCGTAGCCATGATGGGCGCTACGGCGATAGTTGCGCCGATGTTGTCGCTTTATCCCAATGTCAGCCCAGAGATCGTGACCATTGCCATCGGTTCTGGTGCTATTGGCTGCACCATAGTGACGGATTCACTGTTCTGGTTGGTGAAGCAATATTGTGGAGCGACGCTGAATGAAACCTTCAAGTATTACACTACGGCCACCTTTATCGCTTCGGTATTGGCGCTGGGCATGACCTTCCTGCTTTCATACATTATTTGAGTATCTTCATCGGTAATCGTCGCCAGGTGAAGTCCTGCGACGATTGCCGTTATTAAGATTGTTTTGGGTCAGAAGTGATGCGGCGAGGACGATAAATTGCAGGTATTTCCGGGTTATTACCGCTGATCAGCTCTTCACTGACCATTCTGCCCAGGGTAGCCGCACAGGTAACCGCCGGATGCATGACGGCAACATAAACTCCAGGCCTCTCGCCGACAAATCCGATGACCGGACATCCATCTTCCGGCACTGGGCGCTGTCCCACCGATTGGCTCAGTAAGTGCAGCGAAGCTGCGCCGTTCAATCCTGATTTCATCGCTGCCAGGGTCTCAGCGGCGACATTATCGGTATTGCCCGATAGCGGAAAGTCTTCCGCAGCCAAAATATCACCGTTACGGGCATGCCGGGCTTCTACATCATGACCTGAAATCAGGGTGTTAATTAAATGCTTTTCGGTGCCGAACCGTAACAGAATTGCTGGTGACGCCAGGATCGGCAACGGGATCCCAATGGTAGCAAGTAGGGGAGTTATACCTGTTCCGCAGGCCAGGATAACCGCATCCGCATTTAATACGCCCTCCGGGGTTTGGATGCCGGTAACATGGTTGCCATTTTGGAGAAAACCGATGACCGGCGTTTGAATTTTCAGCGTAGCGCCCAAGCTACAAGCCTTTTCCAGCAGGGTGTGCGTGGCATCGATGGGGTCGACAGCACCATCATAAACCGCATAATATGCACGCCGTGGCGGGTTGTTAAACGCGGGTTCAAGCCTGGATATCTCGGGTTGTTGAAGCAGGTTTTCATTGGGCTGACTTTCCAGCGATTCATCGTCATAACTTAGTGCACCAGTCCAATTCACCCAAAGCTCCGGGATTTCTTTTTCCAGTCGCTGCCAATCGGCCACCGATGCGCGGCGAAGAAAAGCATCAGGTGCATCATCACTTACTGTCGTGTGGATCCAGCCAAAAGAGCTGCCGGTAGCGCCAGAAGAAGGTTGGTTTTTATCAATGACCGTCACTTTTATCCCGCGGCTTGCCAAATGATAGGCTATTGATGCCCCCATAATTCCCGCGCCGATAACAATTATATGTTTCTCTGTGGTACACATCCTGAGTTCCCTGTATACAAACTGGGCTGACTATCCCATAGAATAGCCCAATCGTGCAGAGGTATTTTGGACTTGATAGCAAAGGGAGCTTTTCCCATGATAATGGCCAGGGCTTCAGATCTCAGTTTCTCATATAGGGAAGGAAATAAAGTGCGAACGCGACCAGCATCCAGGCTGTTGATTACTGAACCTTCAGGACAGGTTTTGTTGTTTAAATTCACGCACAGCTCTGGCGCGTTGTCGGGACAATCATATTGGGCAACACCAGGCGGCGGTGTTGAACAAGGTGAGTCCTATAAACAAGCGGCTGTTAGAGAGCTACAGGAAGAAACGGGCATTGTGTGCAATGAAGTTGGCCAGTGTGTGGCGCAAAGAAACTTTGAGATGATGTTGCCGAATGGCGAGATGGTTGAAGCGCAGGAAAAGTTTTACGTTGTGCGAGTGAGATATCGCGAGATCAACACTGACCGTTGGAGCGGTGAAGAAAAGCGTGTCATCAGCGAGTATCACTGGTGGAGTGTCGAAGAGTTAAGAACAACGGATGAGATTGTCTATCCAGAAAACATAGTTGAGATACTCGAGTCGATTTAGCCGTAGAAATTCATCCGGTGGGCTGGCGGCCAACCAACTTAGAGATATCTTGATAAGGCCATGATAAAAGCCAGAAGCTCAGATTCTACGTACAGTTACCATGGTGCGCATAATGTATATTATGTTAAATTGCATTTATGGCCACGCACCGGACTGTCTATCCTGTCCATAACTCACCTCGCCTTTCTCTTTACCGGTTCTTGTCTGTTCATTGGTGATTGTTGGTTTGTGGCTCAACATCACCTGTGTCAACAATTAGTCGGTGTGCCCTGATGAAAACGCATCTGCCATTGACCGCCATTGTCATTTGCAGATAACAACCAGATCGACGATCGCAATGTACATCGAGTAACGCCACCATCGTCACCCTGTTGAAAACTACGGTACGTCAGCAACACCGCACCTTCGGTAATGATGGCCAGCTTAAAGCCTTCGGAAAAAATCGGTGTCTGACCACTTTCGATTTGAAGTGCCGCCAGGGTTTGCTGTTTGTCATAGTAATGCCCTGAACGCCCAATCTCTTCAAAATCGTCATGCAGCAACTCGCTGACCACAGCGACGTTGTTTCTCGTTACCGGCAAATGCAGCTTAACTTCCAGGGATTGGATTAATGCCAATAGCTGTGTCGAATCGGTCAAAACGCCCTCCTTTTTTGATCGCGCTACGTGAAATCTGAAAAAAATTGGCAGCATTGGCCCCTGCAGAATCCTTCAAAACGCACCATGAAATTTGGCGTTAACGCTTCTGATTTATCGCCCGGTAGCGATTTATTGCTCAGCGTAATGAACGGCCAACCAAATCGTCGGCCCGTTGGGATCGGTCCATTCAACTCTATAGCGGCATTGTGCTGGAATGAAGAATGGATCCTTACAGCCTGGAAGTATTTATTCAGCGAAGCTATCAACGCCGGCCTGAGCAAACTTGGCGTCCAATTCAGGAGTAGCGCCACTGATGCCTATGCCCCCAATATGTTTTCCCGCCTTGTTGAATATAGGCAAACCACCTTCTAATAATAACATTCCAGGAATGGATGAGTAGGGATTTCCAGGTAGTTTAGCGCTTCGCTCAGCAAGCACCTTAGAAGAAACTGGGAATTTAGCAGAGGTTAAAGCTTTCAGTTGTGAGACTTCAATACTGCCAACGCTGGTCTCATCCATTCTATTGAAATATTTGAGATTTCCATTATTATCCACAATACTTACAACTATCGAAAAATTTTCCTTTCGTGCTGCATCTTCAGCAGCCAAGGCCATCTTTTTCGCTGTTTGTGAAGTAATGGATAATTGATTCAATGGGCTATCTTTCATTGTTTCCTTACGTTCAACGTTACTTTGAGCCATTGCTAGCCCACAGTTCAATGAGATAATGCTGGCTACAAAAAAGGTAAAAAGTTTAAATGGAATTTTCATAATGACCCGTTGGTAAAAGTTTGAAATTTGTAGTTATTTTACACACCATTCACCTGAGGGGGTGGTTATAGTGTTAACAGTTAAATTAATGTTTGTTTTTCTGGAATTGGTAATATATTGAGTGCAATATAATTCTTCATGAGAAAAATAGCTTTCAACAAATTATTTTCAAGCGCGGATATTTAAACAAATTTACATTAAAGGTGCGTAAGCCTTATTTAATGTATTGTAAATATATTTTTTAATAAATTGGATATAAATAACAGGTCCCCTGCCAGTTATTTCCTCAGATGTTCGTCGGGAAAAACCAGGGGGGTGTTCCGGGGAGCATATCTCAGACGCCCGCCGGAACAATATGCCGTGAACCTTCTCTAGCGGGCCAGTTCCACTCCGTCCAGTTCAGAGATGGCCAGGCAGAATACTTCAGTGATGGCATCCACCGTGTAGGCGGTTTTGGCCGGGATCATCAACATCTCATGAGCCTGTAGAGTCTGATCGCCAATTTTCAGCTCACCCGACAGGACCATCAGTTTGACCCAGCCCGGATGCATTCTGGCTGACTGGTGGCTGCCAGCATCAAGTTTCAACAGCGCCGTGTGCCCCTGCGCCTCACGTTTCAAGATATGGTAATACACTCCATCGTAAGGCATTTTCTCGTAGTGCAGTGTCGCCAGTGTTCTTTTATGCATGATAGCTTCCTAGTAATCGGTGATTAGTTGGATCAAGTATCACAATTCCCTAACGGCCTATGGGCCTGTTAATAAATATATAGGACGTATGCCTCATACGCAAAAACTCACTTTTGCGAACTCAATCAGCCAGATCGCTCAAGAACTTCCGTGCAGGGACAAAGAAGTTAACGCCGGCTACGGCCGTGGAGAAATCAAGGATCCGGTCATGCAGAGGGGCTGGATTGCCAATGAACATACGCTCAAGCATCTTCTCAATCACCCAGAGATGGCGTGAATAGCCGATAAAATAGGTGCCGTATTCACCACGGCCCGGTGAGGCAAAGGGCATATTATCTCGTAAAATGTCGTGTTCACCCTGCTCGTCCTCAATAGTACACAGAGTCTTATGTGATTTTTGTCCCTCTGTCGCATCCGGTAACTCGACGTTATCAAACTTGGTGCGCCCGATAATGGCTTCCTGAGTTTCCACCTTCTGTGCACGCCAGGCGGCCATATTGTGCAAGTATTTTTGTATCACCACATAGCTGCCACCCGCATAGTCAGGATCCTCATCACCAACGATTGTCGCCTGTGGTAAAGCCAGACCCACCGGGTTCGCGGTACCATCGACAAACTCCAGCAGGTCGCGCCCGTCGAAATAACGGAATCCCGCAACTTCATCGACAACAGTGATCGAATCGCCAAAGGCTTCCAGCAGGATTTTCTCGAACTCAATGATTAAATCTGTCGCACCTGCGCGCACGTGGTACAGCAAATCGCCGGAGGTGGCCACGGCCGTATGCTTGGCGCCTTTTATTTCCTTAAACGGCGTCAGCTCTTTGGGCGCGGGTTTTCCGCTAAGGCTCTCCCAGACGCGATGTGAAATACCGACGTTGCAGGTGAAGCTGACATCGATGGATCGTATCTGGACATTTTTAATTAGATCTTCGGTACTGGCGATCACGGCTCGGGCGGTGGCGAGAGATGCACTATCGTCGTTGATCTTGAGGATAAGAAAGGCGGCTGCGGCCGTCATGGGTGCATCAATGTATTGGGGTTCGGTCTCCAGCGCGCGTTGCGCCAACGACAGTGGTGAAGATGATTCTTGGCTCACGAAAATCTCCCCTAATGGGTGAGTAATCAAGGGTATTTATCTTAGCGTCGAAGACGCCGCATAGCCAAGTATATCCCTGCGGATGCCATTGACATTGAGTAACAAATTGATTGGCGGTAATAGCAAAAATGCCCGCAAAATACGGGCGATATCCAGTACATTCGTACCCTATCATCCCTTTTTAGACTGCCGCTCACCGGCAAACAACCCCCGCTCTCTGGCCCAGACAATGGCTTCGCTACGGCTGTGTACGTCGAGTTTGGAGTAAACCATCGCCACATGATTGCGCACGGTATTGGGGGCAAGATTGAGTCGCGTGGCGATTTTCTTGTCTGGAAGGCCCTCGCAGATTAACCCCAACACATCGCGCTCACGGGCGGTAAGATCGGTGAAGGAAAATCCGGACAGATTGGGCTTATTGATACTTTTCACATTGGCCAGTTTCTCGAGCAGCGTCTGACTGAACCAGGAAGCGTCCTGCATCACTTCCTCGATGGCGGAAACCAACTCCAGTTCCGAACGTTTGCGCTCGGTAATGTCCATCATGACCAACAGGTAACAGGGGACGTCATGAATACTCACGGCATCAGCAGATACCACGCAGTCGAGCACTTCATTGCCCTTCTTGCGGAGTTTAAGGTCCTGACTTTCTACGTTGCCGGTTTTTCCCAGTGAGGTAAACAAGCGCCGACATTCCCCCTGCCCGTCGATGACATTGATATCCTCGACCCTCTTGCCAATCAGCTCCTTAGCGAGGTAACCGGTGGTCTTCATAAAGGCTTCGTTAATATCCAGCACCTGCTGCTTGTCCGCCGTGCACACCAGCGTGGGAACCGGGCTCAAACGAAAGGACTTGGCGAACCGCTCTTCACTCTCGCGCAGCGCCGACTCGGCCTTACGGCGGGGCTCAAGGTCAGTGAAGGTGAACAGCATGCAATCGACTTCATTAATATCCAGCGGCTGACCGGCGACGATCACCAGTTTGGTTCCTCCGGCCGGCAGTTTTAACTCGGCCTGCATCTGCGGAATGGTTGCCCCTTCGCTCAAGCGCTGCACCGCCAGATCCTTATGTTCCGCTTGCTCCAGCACATCCAGCGCGTAGACCGAGTTACCCATAACCTGATCGCGGCTATAGCCGGTCATATCGAGGAACCCCTGGTTAACCTTGATGTAACGCAGGTCGCTCAGGCTACAGATCACCGCAGGCGCCGGATTGGCATTAAAGGTTTTTTCAAAGCGCTCTTCGGCGCTGGCCCACTCAGTGGCGTCACTCAGGATCAATACCAGCAGCTCGGGCTGCCCTTTGGCGTCAGTGATCGTCAGGCTGCGTAAACGGTGAACCCAGAGAAAATCCGGCTCGCCAACGGGCCGTACCTCGACCAGCACGTCGTTGAACTCCTCGCCAGCAGCCACCCGGTTAAGCGGATATTGCTCTGAACTCAAAGGATGATTGTTGCGATAACGCAAGGCAAAACGCTCTTCATACTCCTGGGCATTGGCACCCAACTCACTCAGCTTGGTCAACCCATGCATGCTCAGTGCGGCCTCATTGGCCCACAGAATGGTCCGGTCGACTTCAGTCAGGATCACCCCTTCGGTCAGTCCCGAGATGATCTGTTGTAGTTGGCTACGGTTGGTTTCGCTGGCAAGAACGGACTGGCTCATTATTTCTCCATAAGACAAAAGGTCTCAGGCCACCGGGCGGCGATCGGGGCGCCTGACAATGACACGACTTCCCCACTAGCATAGTGCTTAAGTAGTTCATTCGCGGGGTGTGAATGCACTAGCTCCATGGGTGCAAATGAACCGGGACGTTCAGTGGTGCACAGCGGCAGACTGATTCTGTCGGTGCAGCGGAGTGCTGCGCGTACAACCACTTGTCCAGTAAATATAAGGAATAACAATGACCACTGTCTATGAATCCAATCGCCTGGCGTTTAACGTTTCATGGGGCTCAATATTGGCCGGGAGTGCCATGGCGCTGGTGACCTATCTGATATTGAGTGTACTGGGTACTGCTGTCGGCGCATCGGCCGTGGATCCGTTGCACGCAGGCAATCCCCTGAGTGGCTTCGGCGTGGGGACCGGCATCTGGCTGTTCGTCACCACCTTGCTCTCCCTGGCCGCCGGTGCCTTTGTCGCCGGCCGAACGGCCCCCAACCGCGGTGGCTTGCATGGCCTGTTGAGCTGGGCGGTCACAACCTTGCTGGCCACCTGGCTGGTTATTTCATTGGCGAGCGGCGTGGTCGGTCTGGCCGGCAGTGCGGTTGGCAAGGGGTTATCTCTGGCGGGTAACGGTGTGGCGGCGGCAGCGCCGGGCATTGGTGACAGCGTAAAACAGCAACTTGATAAAAAAGGCATCAGTCTGGATTGGGATGACCTGCAAAATCAGTTGGCTACCACGCTCAAGCAAACCGGCAAGGCTGAATTAGACCCGTCCAAACTGCAACAAAAAACCGAGCAGGCCGGTGCGGATGGCAAGCAGTCGGCGACCGATGCGGCTAGCGACCCGGCACAGGCGGCAGCGGAGCTTAAGCAATGGTTCGAGCGCGTTAAGCAATCCGGTGAACCTACCCTGAACGCGGCGGATAAAGACGCGCTGGTGAACATCGTCGCCGCACGTACCGGCAAGAGCCACGCAGAGGCGAGCCAAATTGTCGACAATTACGCCCAGGCTTATCAGCAGGCGGTGCAAAAAGTCGAACAACTTAAGGCTCAGGCCGAACAGAAAGCGCGTGAAGCGGCTGACGTTGCGGCCAAACAGGTATCCCGTGCCGCCTGGGGCTCCTTGCTGATGCTGCTGTTGGGGGCTGGCCTTAGTTTTGCTATCGGGCGTATTGCGCTGTCAACGCGTCGTACTCTTGTTGTGAGCGAATGAAGATGGACGTTTCCATAAAGCGAGAGCTGTCATCTATCTCATTAAATTATCGTAAAGTCGTGGGGGCTTCAGTACCGGTGCTTACCATCGATTTCTACAATGAAAAAAACGAGCGCTATACCCTGCGTTATAACTTGCCGCCGGACACGCCGGAGCGGACAGAGCGGCGGGTGTCTTTACTGCTGCATCTGTTGAGCAAGCAAAAACCGCTGGAGATGGATAACGCGATAACTTAATTCAAATTAAGTGACCCGCCAGGCCCGAGCCGGATACACCACCGGACTCGGGCCTTTTAATTCTCTGATGCCAATTACCTGACCGCAATCCCCCACTTTTTCATGCGTGAAAGCAGCGTAGTGCGCTTGATACCCAGACGCTGTGCGGCGCCACGTGGACCGGCAACCACACCGTTGGTTTCTTTCAATACGCGGATAATCCGCTCGCGATCGTCCTCACCCGCCTGGACAGGCTCTGCCGAGGGCAAGGGTAAGGCCATCGACGGCACCGGATAGCGCAGCTCCGGCAACTCCAGGTTAAGTACCGTGCCACGGGTCAGCAATACTGCCCGTTCGATGACATTCTCCAGCTCGCGTACATTGCCCGGCCAGGGCATTTGACTCAGCAGGCGCAGCGTCTCCGCCGGAATGCTGTCGATGGTGCGCTTCATCCGACGCGCGATTTTGTAGGTGAGAAACTTCACCAATTGCGGGATATCTTCCGGCCGTTCACGCAATGGTGGGATGACGATCGGGAACACGTTCAGCCGGTAAAAAAGGTCACTGCGAAACTCTCGGTCGGCCACCATTTGCTGCAGATCGCGATTGGTGGCGGCAATCAGGCGCACATCCACCGAAATCACCTTGTTGCCGCCTACCCGTTCAAACTCCCTTTCCTGCAGCACTCGTAGCAGTTTAGGCTGCAGTTCCACCGGGATTTCACCCACTTCATCCAGAAACAGCGTTCCTTTATCCGCCAGTTCAAAGCGCCCCATCCGCTGGTTGGTTGCGCCGGTGAAAGAGCCTTTTTCATGACCAAACAGATCGCTTTCCAACAGCCCGGTCGGCATCACCGCACAGTTCATTTTCACCATGCGCTGGTCACGTCGCTCGCTCAGGTTGTGAATAGCGCGGGCAATCAACTCTTTACCGGTGCCGGTTTCACCGAGGATCAGCACCGAACAGTCGCTTTTCGCTACCATTTCAACCTGTTTGAGCACCGCAGACATCACCACGCTGCGCCCGACAATCTCACCAAAGTCCGGGTTGTTGCCGTTGATTTGCTCGGTCAGATAGAGGTTTTCATGCACCAGGCTCTCTTTGAGGCGGCTGATTTCCTGGTAGGCCAACGCGTTGTCCACCGCGATGGCGATACGCTCGGCGATCTGTTGCAACACCCGCAGATTGGCGGCGTTGAAGTTGTCCGGCTGACATTGCGCCAGCTTCAATACGCCCAGGGTCTTGTTGCCAAACACCAGCGGCAAGAGGCACAGCGTTTGGATTTGATCCTGCCAGAGATCGAACAGTTGGCGTTCATAAGCGGCCAGACGATCGGAATGCTTCAGATTGAGTAGCAGCATTTCCCCGCTCTGCATCACCTGTTCGGATAAGGTACCGGCCAGTGCCACGCTGTACTGCTGACGTTCAACCACGTCGTCTTGCAAATAGTGGGTGGAATAGATGGTCACCCGATCGGTTTTATCGACGCATAGCACCATGCTGATGGCATCGATCTTGAAAAAACGGTGGATCTCGGTAGATATTTCGCCAATCAAATCATCCAGATCGAGTTTCGATAACACTGCGTTGGTGACATCGACCAAAACGCGGTAATCGTCACGCTCATGGCATAACTGACGTTGGCGGTTTTCCGCCTGCTCACGCAACCTGATCTGTTCCACCGCCAGCGCAACCAATTCCATCAGGGTCTGCAACTGCACCAGACTGGCATCACTGAAGGGTTGCGAACTACTGCGTAACAGTTCACAACCGCCGATCAGGCTACCGCCTGCGTGTAGCGGCATCAGGCAATATTGGTTAAACGGCAGATACAGTGCCAGGGCGTTGATTTGCGGGTAACGCGTATGCAGATCCTCACTCTGCCAGCGCTGCGGCAACGGGCTTTGTCGCAGCCGGCTCACCGGCCCATTGGCCAGCAAAGTCTCATCCTGATAGATGACCGGCTGCCGCTGCGCATCCAGCCCATGAAAGCTGACCCGCTCACTGTGCAAATCAAACAGCACCAGCGTCACATGGTCTGCCAGTTGCTGACGTTGCAGCACCTGGCGCAGTTGCCGTAACAAATCGGCGAAGCTGTGCTGACTGAGCAGCGTGCGGGTCGTTTCCAGTAATTCTTGTTTTTCTAATTGAGCATTCGACATTGTTTATCACTTGCCTGAGTCGCGATGATGATTTTAGTGAGTCACGTCACAAAGTGTAACGCTGGGCGACAAGGTTCTCCCCCGACAGGATCAACAAATGCGCGGCAAAGGCTCGGCATGCGGCAAATCCAGCAGGCGGCTGATGCCATAAGCGCCCTGCAGCCTCACTTGTCGTCCGGCAGTCACCCGGCCAATCAATGCCGCGGCCTTGCCCAGCGGATGCGCCTGTAACGCAGCCAGTACCGCCTGTTCGGCTTCCGGCGCGGCCACCACCACCAGCTTGCCCTCGTTGGCAAAGTTGATGGCATCCAGCCCCAGCAACTCGCAAATCCCTCGCACTGCCGGTGCTATCGGTAACAGGTTCTCTTCAACTTCAATCCCCACGCCCGCCGCACGAGCAAACTCATGCAAAATGGCATTAACTCCACCACGGGTAGCATCGCGCATGGCTCGCACGCCGTTAATGGCACGCAATGGCGTGATTAACGGAGCCAACACCGCGCAATCGCTGATCACATCCAGCGACATGCCCAGCTTTTCCCGCAGGTTGAGGATCGTCGCCCCGTGATCGCCGAGCGTACCGCTGACAATCACCGCGTCACCGGCGCGGATATTTTGCGCTGCCCAATCCAGGTCCGGCGGGATCACCCCAATACCGGCGGTGTTGATAAACACTTTGTCGGCCGCGCCGCGCTGCACCACCTTGGTATCCCCGGTCACAATGCGGATACCGGCCTGCTGCGCAGTGGCCGCCATCGAAGCCACCAGCCGTTGTAAATCAACCAGCGGCAAACCTTCTTCGAGGATAAACCCGCAGGAAAGATAGCGCGGTAACGCGCCGCTGACCGCCAGATCGTTAGCCGTCCCGCAGACCGCCAGTTTGCCAATATCACCGCCCGGGAAGAAAATCGGATCAATCACGTAGCTGTCGGTAGTAAACGCCAGCCGATCGCCCTGCTGCGTTAATTCGGCCAAATCCAACCGGGCCTGATCTTCACGTTGATCCAGCAGCGGATTGGCAAAGGCCGGCAAGAAAATCTCATCCAGCAGTTGCTGCATCGCGCTGCCGCCGCTGCCGTGCGCCATAGTAATCACGTTATTCATGCCGGGGTTTCCTCTGTTTCACGACGGTATTGGTACCAGGCGGCGCAGGCACCTTCCGAAGACACCATCAACGCGCCAAAAGCATTTTGCGGTGTACAGTCACCACCAAACAGCGGGCAGTCACGCGGTTTGCAACGCCCGGTCAGCACCTCTCCACAGCGGGCACGAGGATCGTCAGCCACCTGCCGGTGTTGCGGACGGAAACGTCGTTCCGCATCAAAGGTGCTATAGGCCGGGGTTAAGGCAATGCCCGAATCAGCAATGGTGCCAAGGCCGCGCCATTCGCTGCCGCCGCCCAGCACAAAGACTTCGCTCATCGCCTGCTGTGCCAGCAGATTGCCCTGTTCAGGTACCACCCGGCGGTATTGGTTCTCGGTTTGGCTCTGCTGCCCCACAAACTGCTCAACCAGCATCATCACCCCTTGCAGGATATCCAGCGGTTCAAAGCCGGTCACCACCAGCGGTTTATGGTATTGCCGACTGATAAAGTGATACGGCGCGGTACCAATCACCATACTGACGTGGCCGGGCGCCAGAAAGCCGTCGATGCGGACATCCGGCTGTTGCAACAGGCTGCGCAAGGTGGGGATCAGGCTGATGTGCTGGCAAAACACGCTGAAGTTATTCAACCCTTCCAGCCGGGCCTGCTGCAGGGTGATCGCCGTGACCGGCATGGTGGTTTCAAACCCCAGGGCAAAGAACACCAGCTGCCGCTGCGGGTGTTGACGCGCCAGCATCAGAGCATCCAACGGCGAATAAACCACCCGCACATCGGCGCCGCGCTCACGGGCCTGCAGTAAAGAGCCTTGTTTGCCCGGTACCCGCAACGCGTCGCCGAAGGTGCAAAAAATCACCTCCGGGTGAGCGGCTATTTCACAGCAGGCATCTATACGCCCCATGGGCAACACACAAACCGGGCAGCCCGGTCCATGAATAAATTCAATCTGTGGCGGCAGCAGTTTATCCAGGCCAAAGCGGAAAATGGCATGGGTATGACCACCGCATACTTCCATAATTTGCAACGGCCGCTCAGCGCTAAACGGCAACTGTGCGGCTCGCTGCCGAATATGCTGCAACAGGGTTTTTACCCGCTTCGGATCGCGGAACTCATCAACGTAATGCATGGTTGCCTTCCCCCGCCAAAAACAGCGCCACGTCCTGCTCCACTTCCCCCATCGCCTGCAGTGCCGAAAGCATCTCCTCGGCCTCCTGCCTGTCGAGCCGACTCATGGCGAAGCCGACGTGGATCAGCACCCAGCAGCCGATCATCGCTTCTCTGGGTTCACCCTCCTGACGCACCAGCGCAATATTCACTTCCCGCTGCACACCACAGACTTCGGCCCAGGCATGCTGAGGCTGCTTTTCATCCAGCGCCACGATCTGCCCTGGAACGCCTATGCACATAACTGTGTCTCCAGCCAGGCCAGCCACTGATCCATACCTTCACCGCTGGTCGCCGAAAGGGTAATCACCTCAATCGTCGGGTTCACTTTGCGGGCATTGTCGATACAGGCTGCCAGGTCGAAGTTCAAATACGGCAGCAGATCGATCTTGTTCAGCAGCATCACCCGTGCGGCGGCAAACATATGTGGGTACTTAAGCGGCTTGTCTTCCCCTTCGGTAACCGACAGCACCGCTACCTTGTGGCGCTCCCCGAGATCAAAGCTGGCCGGGCAAACCAGATTGCCGACGTTCTCGATAAACAACAGGCTGTGGGGTTTGAGTTCCAGACGCCGGGCGGCCTCGTGAACCATTTGCGCATCCAGATGGCAGCCTTTACCGGTATTGACCTGAATCGCCGGCACACCGGTGGCGCGGATACGTTCCGCGTCATTGGTGGTTTGCTGATCGCCTTCCACCACCGCGCACGGGTGCTGACCCCGCAGCCGCAGCAGCGTTTCTGTCAGCAGCGTGGTTTTGCCGGAGCCGGGGCTGGAAACCAGATTCAGCGCCAGAATATGTTGGTCGGCGAAATACTGGCGATTACCCTCCGCCAGACGATCGTTCTTATCCAGCACCCGGGTTTCAATTTCCAGCATCCGGCGCTGGCTGATACCCGGTGCATGGGTGCCTGCCAGCCCCAAACCGTAATGCAGATCGCCCTGCACATTGCGTTGCGGACGGAATGGCACCTTCACATCCCCTTCAATGGTTAATTCACCCTGGGCACAACCGCAGGTACTGCACATATTCATTCCCCTCTGTTATTCAATTTCCAGGCGTTTTATTTGCAAGCCGTCATCGGCCTGTACCCGCAGATTTCGTCCGGTACAGTGCGGACAGACCAGCACCTGCGGTACCAGCAGCTCGACATCGCTCTGGCAGTCATGGCACCAACACAGCGCTTTCTGTTCCGCCAGATGCAGTTCGCAGCCTTCGGCCAGCGTGTCGCGGCACACCATGTCAAAACAAAACCGCAGCGACTCCGCTTCAACACAGGAAAATGCGCCAATCTCGAACCATACCGCGGTGATCCTTTGCGCATTATTTTGGCGAGCCTGTTGCTGCATTATTTCCATCGCATGTTGGCATAAGGTTATTTCGTGCATCCGGCCTCCGTTAATGGCGATAAACGCGTTATTCCCTTCACGTTGCAAATATGATGCCAAGCCGCCAATGACATATTTGTCGAACCGACTGTCATCGTCAGTCATTAAATCAGTTATTCCCTAACGGATTGACGGATTAATTTCACTCTGATGGTTGAATTAAAAGGAAATAATGTAATTTACCGGAATTTGGCACGCTTTATGCTTTAACTCGCTGACCCGGAGCTATTTCGACAACGACTATCAATTTCGAGTGAGGACCATGAGTACAATCAGTGAAGTAACCAGTCAGGCCGATTACATCGCCAACAAAAGCAATCGTCTGATGGCACAATGGCAGACCTACCACAGCACTCTGGTCAAAGCGGTCACCACCACCAAAAAGAAGATTAATCATCAGTTTACCTACGGGCAGGAAAACGACCTGCGCTTTGTGCTGTTTAACCACTTTACGGTCAGCATCCAGTTGAGCGAAGGGTTTTACAGCCGGGATATTTGCTACCGGATTAATCTGGCCACGGCCCACGAGCCGGAAAACTTTGCCCCTTTCGCCCATGCCACGCTGGATGAAAACGGCAATATCGACGAAGTAATAAACAACCGCGACATGCAGGCGGTATTTGAACACTACCTGGATAAGATCGCCGTTATTTATCAATGCCTGTTTGATTCCTTGCATGATGGTCACGCCATTCAAGACGCTCTGAAAAAAATAACCTTACCCGTCTGATCGCAGGCGTTAATCACCGACAGGAAACTGTCGAAGCGTCATTTTTTACTGACGATTTCGTCATAAATGACGAAGCAAGGAGTGTGCATGAACCGCTTTATTATTGCGGACCCTAAATTGTGTATTGGCTGCAATACCTGTATGGCCAGTTGTTCTGCGGAACATCGGCAATATGGATTGCAGTCATTACCCCGCCTGCAGGTGATTCGCAACGCTCGCGACTCTGCACCGGCGATGTGCCACCAGTGTGAAGATGCCCCCTGCGCGCAGGTATGTCCGGTCAACGCTATCCGCCATCAGGATGACGCCATCGTACTGAACGAAAGCCTGTGCATCAGTTGCAAGCTGTGCGGCATTGCCTGCCCGTTTGGTGCCATTGGTTTCGGCGGCAGCACCCCACTGGCGATCCCTGCGGACTGCAACACCTCGCTGGCATTGCCTGCGCCCAAAGCACCACGCCCAATCAGCCCCTTCCTCGATTGTGTGCCCGGTGTCCGTGCCGTGGCGGTGAAGTGCGATCTCTGTGACTTCAGCCCCGAAGGACCCGCCTGTATCCGCACCTGTCCGACCCAGGCGATCCGGCTGGTGACCGACCGAGACGTGCGCAACGCCAGCGAACAGAAAAGGCGCAATGCGATGCAGGCGCTCAGCGCCGAGTTGCCGTTTGCGGCCGTCCCTGGATCCCACAAGGAGCCAAATTGATGATATATGCCCTGTTGCCCGACCCGTTGTTACTGCTGACTTCGGCCCTGGTCGGGTATTTACTCTGCGCCCTGTTGGGCTGGTTACTGGCCCCCTGGTCGCGTGTCAGCACTTTGCTGAGCGGCGTTACCTTGCTCTGTGCCGTCACCTCGCTGTTGTCAGCGGTACAAATGCTGTTTGCCCCACTGCACAGCGCCCGTTTGCCGTGGCTGCATTACGCGGTGGAAATCAGTGGCCTTAACGCCCTGTTACTGCTGGTGATGGCTCTGTGCGGGGTCTTTGCCGCGCTGTATCACGCCGGCAGCTTATCCAGGCTGAACCCGCGCGCTCGCGGCCGATTGGTTGGCTTAAGCAACCTGATGCTGGCGGCCTTAAGCGCTGCGGTGATGGCCGATAATGCCCTGGCCTTGCTGTTGCTGCTGGAGTTGGCGGCGCTTTGCGGCTATTTCCTGATTGTCCATGCCCCAAGCGCTAAAAGCCTGCGTGCCGGACATAGCCAGTTCTTGCTGATGCGCTCAGGCACCCTGTTGTTGGTGGTCGCCTTCGCGCTGATCTATTGCCATAGCCACAGCCTGCAATTCAGCGTGATCCGCGCTACGCCACTGCCGGATGCATTGCGTAATGCGGTATTCCTGCTGGCATTGGCCGGGTTTGGCATTTTTGCCGGGCTGATGCCGTTACATGCCTGGGTGCCGCAATCCCACAGCAGTGCGCCCGCCTCCGCCGCCATGTTGTTTTCCAGCGCGCTGATGAAGGTCGGCCTGCTGGGCATACTGAAAATAGGGCTGGATCTGCTGGGTACGCCGCCGCTGTGGTGGGGATTACTGGTCTTGCTGTTGGCTGCCGGTACGGCTTTCTTCGGCGGGCTGTATGCGCTGATGGAGCACGATCTGCGCCGCTTGCTGGCTTACCACACGCTGGAGAACATCGGCATTATCCTGCTGGGCATCGGGGGCGCGATGGTCGGTACGGCGCTGCAACAGCCGTTATTGACCGCCTTTGCCCTGATTGGTGGCCTGTTCCACCTGCTGAACCACAGCCTGTTTAAAAGCGCATTGCTGCTGGCAGCCGGCGCCATTGAACAACAGACCGGGCTGAAAGACATGGAGAAAATGGGCGGTTTGGCGCGGCTGATGCCCTGGACCGCCGTTTCTCTGCTGATTGGCCTGGTG
Source organism: Serratia sp. BIGb0163 (assembly GCF_024809935.1). Classification (NCBI taxonomy): domain Bacteria; kingdom Pseudomonadati; phylum Pseudomonadota; class Gammaproteobacteria; order Enterobacterales; family Yersiniaceae; genus Serratia; species Serratia sp. BIGb0163. The sequence goes on along the minus strand of NZ_JANUDZ010000001.1, from coordinate 1,325,285 downwards.
GCGATGGCCGCATTACCGCCGTTGAACGGTTTTGCCAGTGAATGGTTGATCTACCAGGGACTGTTCCACTTCAGCGCGGCACCCGGTTTTATTGGCCATCTGTTTGGCCCGCTGCTGGCGGTGGCATTAGCCCTGACCGGTGCGCTGGCGGTGATGTGCGTCAGCAAAGTGTTTGGCGTGGCTTTTCTGGGCGCTCCGCGCTGCGACGCTGCAGCAAACGCGGTTCAGGCCAATGTTTGGCTGACGCTAAGCCATGCGCTGCCGGCCGTGTTGTGTCTGGTTTGCGGTCTGGGTGCGCCCTGGATCATTCCACTGTTTGCCCACCTGATCGGCCTGACGTCCGAACAGGCGCTCTCCTTGTCCGATACGCTGGTTTCCACCCCGCTGATCGCCATTTTATTGCTGGCGATGCCGTTACTGCCGTTGTTGATCGCGGCGCGTTACCAGACGCGTCGGCAACCTCGGCGGGTACAAGGCAGCGCCTGGGCCTGTGGTTACGGCCATGAAGACGCGATGGTGATCACCGCCACCGGTTTTGCTCAGCCGTTGCGAGTGATGTTTGCCCCACTGTATCAACTGCGCCGCTGGCTACCGGGATCCTTCGGTGACCGGTTACACCGTAACGCATTCGTTGCCTTCTGCCGCGGTCTGGCCGCCGTAGAGTTGGCGGTGCTGCTGGTCGTGGCTTTTGCCTGAGGAGATAACGATGACCTATCCCTATGTGTTACTCGGTTTGCTGCAGGCCCTGCTGTTACTGGCTGTTGCCCCGCTGTTTGCCGGCATCAGCCGGGTGTTGCGTGCCCGCATTCATACCCGACGCGGCCCCGGCGTATTACAGGAATACCGTGATATAGCCAAACTGCTTAAACGCCAAAGCGTGGCGCCGGGGGCTTCCGGTCTGGCTTTTCGCGCTATGCCTTACTTACTGACCGGCACCTTGCTGGCCATCGCCTGTGCACTACCGATGCTGACTACCGCCTCACCGCTGCCTGCCATCGGTGATGTGATCACCCTGATCTATCTGTTCGCCGTGGTGCGCTTTGTGTTTGCCATTGCCGGGCTGGATACCGGTAGCCCCTTCACCGCTATCGGTGCCAGCCGTGAGGCAGTGTTAGGCATTCTGGTCGAACCGATCCTGTTGCTGGGTCTGTGGGTGACGGCGCTGGTCGCCGGTTCTACTCAACTGAGCGCCATGGTGCAAAGCCTGCTGGGGTTGCCGCATCACGCCTGGTTGCCACTGCTGTTGGCCGGTTTGGCCTGCGCGTTCGCCACCTATATCGAAATGGGCAAGCTGCCGTTCGACATGGCAGAAGCCGAACAAGAGCTGCAGGAAGGCCCGCTGACGGAATATTCCGGCGTCGAGCTAGGCATTATCAAATGGGGCATCAGCCTCAAGCAACTGGTGGTGCTGCAACTGTTCCTCGGCGTGTTCCTGCCCTGGGGCCAGGCGGCACAGCTCACTGCCCCGCAGCTGTTGACTGGACTGGTGCTGGCGCTGTTCAAGCTGTTGTGTGCGGTGGTGCTGATCGCGGTTCTCGAAAATAGCGTGGCACGTTTGCGCTTCCTCAAGACGGGCCGTACCACCTGGGCCGGTTTTGGGCTGGCTTTTCTGGCGCTGGTTTCCTGGCTGGTCGTCGGCTGAACAATGATTAAGGCAATCAATAATGACTAACGAACATCAAGGCCAGCACTATCTGGCGGCGTTGCAGCAACAATTCCCCGCTGCCATGCTGGCGGCAGAATGGCAAACGGCCGACCAACTGACGGTGACCGTCAAACTCAACGCGCTGCCGGAAGTGGTGGAATGGCTGTATTACCAACAGGGCGGCTGGTTGTCGGTGCTGTTTGGTAACGACGAACGCACGCTGTGTGGCAATTACGCGCTGTATTACGTGCTGTCGATGGAGCAAGGCACCAAATGCTGGATCACGGTACGGGCCGAGGTTGACGCCCAAACGCTGGAGTTCCCTTCCGTTACGCCACGGGTGCCTGCTGCTGTCTGGGGTGAACGCGAAGTGCGCGACATGTATGGCCTGCGCCCGATCGGTTTGCCGGATGAACGCCGGTTGGTGCTGCCGGACGACTGGCCGGACGATCTCCACCCGTTGCGCAAAGACGCCATGGATTATCGTCAACGGCCCGCGCCCACCACCGATGTGGAAACCTATCCGTTCCAGAGCCTGGCCGGCAGTAAAGCCAACGTGGTGCCGATCGGCCCGCTGCATATCACCTCGGATGAACCCGGGCATTTCCGCCTGTTCGTCGACGGCGAAGACATCATTGATGCCGACTACCGGCTGTTCTATGTGCACCGTGGCATGGAGAAACTGGCCGAAACCCGCATGGGTTACAACGAAGTGACCTTCCTGTCGGACCGGGTGTGCGGCATTTGCGGTTTTACCCACAGCGTGGCCTACACCAGTTCGGTGGAGAACGCGATGGGCATCCAGGTGCCGGAACGCGCCCAGATGATCCGCTCAGTGCTGCTGGAAGTGGAACGCCTGCACAGTCATCTGCTGAATCTGGGGCTGGCCTGCCATTTCGTCGGTTTCGACTCCGGTTTTATGCAGTTCTTCCGGGTGCGCGAACAGTCGATGAAGATGGCGGAGATCCTGACCGGTGCACGCAAAACCTATGGTTTGAACCTGATTGGCGGCATCCGTCGCGACATACTGAAAGACGACATGCTGCAAACCCTGCGGCTGGCGGCGCAAATGCGCAGTGAGTTGGTGGATCTGGTCGATATCTTGCTCAGCACGCCGAATACCGAACAGCGCAGCGTCGGGGTTGGCCGGCTCGATCCGCAGGTGGCTCGCGACTACAGCAACGTCGGCCCGATGATCCGCGGCAGCGGCCACCGCCGTGATACCCGTATCGACCATCCCTTTGCCGGTTACGCCAAACTGCCGGTGGAACTGTGCGTAGAGGACGGCTGCGACGTCTATTCCCGCCTTAAGGTGCGCATTCATGAAGTGTTCAACTCGCTCGGCATCATCGAGTTCGGCCTGCAAAGCCTGCCGAGCGGGCCGCTGGCGGTGGACGGTTTCACCTATATTCCGCACCGTTTTGCCCTGGGCTTTGCCGAAGCCCCGCGCGGTGACGATATTCACTGGAGCATGACCGGCGACAACCAAAAACTGTTCCGTTGGCGCTGCCGTGCCGCGACCTACGCCAATTGGCCAACCCTGCGTTACATGCTGCGCGGCAACACGGTTTCCGACGCCCCGCTGATCATCGGCAGCCTGGATCCCTGCTATTCCTGTACCGATCGCATGACCATCGTCGACGTGCGCAAGCGCCAGTCCATCATAGTGCCGTACAAAGAAATCGAGCGTTATGGCATCGAACGGAAAAACAAACCGTTCTAACCGGAGCCCATCATGCTGAAACTGATTAAAAAAGTGCTGAAAACCGGCCCGGCCACCGTCGCCTATCCGAGCCAGCCGTTGGTCATTGACCCGAACTTTCGTGGCAAGCCCGAATACAACCCACAGCAATGTATTGCCTGCGGGGCCTGCGCCAACGCTTGCCCATCCAATGCGTTGAGTATGACCACCGATCTGGCCCGCGGCACGGTGCGCTGGCAGCTGTTTCTCGGGCGCTGCATCTTCTGCGCCCGCTGTGAAGAAGTTTGCCCTACCGCCGCCATCCGGCTTTCACAGCAGTTCGAGCTGGCAGTGTGGCGTAAAGAAGACTTATACGAGCAAGCCGACTTTGCCATCTGCCATTGCCGTCAATGCGGCAAAGCCTATGCGTCGCAGAAGGAAATTGACTATGCCATGGCGCTGCTCGGGCTAAGCAGTACAGAAACCGCCACGCGCCGCACGCAGTTTGAAACCTGCCCGGCGTGCAAACAACAGCAAAACCTGACTCAGGCCGATCGCATTGACGTTGGCCGCCATTTGACCCGGGAGATCATCTCATGAATCCGCCACTGATTGGCCCACGCGACGAAAATGGCCTGCCGGTGCCGATCACCCTCGACGAAAGTATCGCCAAGCTGAAAACCACCTTACTGCAGGATATCCGCCGCTCGGCCTATGTTTATCGCGTGGACTGCGGCGGGTGCAATGGCTGCGAAATTGAGATTTTCGCTGCCATTTCCCCGTTGTTCGACGCCGAACGCTTCGGTATCAAAGTGGTTCCTTCACCCCGCCATGCCGATATTTTGCTGTTTACCGGGGCGGTCACCCGTGCCATGCGCATCCCGGCGATCCGCGCCTGGCAGGCTTCGCCCGATCCGAAAATCAGCATCTCTTACGGTGCCTGTGGCAACAGTGGTGGCATTTTCCACGATCTCTACTGCGTATGGGGCGGCACCGATCGCATCGTACCGGTTGATGTCTATATCCCCGGCTGCCCCCCGACGCCGGCCGCCACCATTTATGGCTTTGCCATGGCACTCGGCCTGTTGGATCAGAAAATCAAAGGCCGTCAGCATGACGAAACCCAGGGCGAGGCCACCCGCCTGTTGCACCCGGCATTACCTCAGCCGCTGCGGGTGCTGCTGGATCGCGAAGCCCGGCGGATGGCCGGTTATCGCTATGGCCGCCAGATCGCCGACCAGTTTATGCAACTGTTGGCCGCAGACAGCCCATTGCCGGTCGAACAGCGCATTAGCGCCTACCTGCAACAGCAGGACGATATGCGTTTAAGCGAGATTGTCGGCAACCTGCTGGGGATCTATCAACGGGTACTGCGAGGGGAACTGCGACTATGAGCCACTCCCATGCCCAGGTGGTGTTCTACTCCCTGAGCCGCAAATTCGTGCAAGAGAAAAAGGCCCCGCCGAAAGCCCAGGAGGTGATCTATTACAGCCTGGCGATTGGCCACCATCTTGGCGTCATCGACTGTCTGGAAGCCAAACTCAGCTGTCCGCTGGCCGGTTTCCGCGCCTGGGTACAACAACTGCCCGCGGCCAGCACCGCCCGGCGCAAGCTGGAAGGGGTCGATCGCTTCGGTGAAATCTGTATCGACAGTAGCCATACCCACCTGCTGGCCACCGCGTTAAGCGCTGCCGCCCCGCAAATGAACCCCCAACAGCAAGACTGGAGCCAACAGTTGATCGCCCTGCTGCAGTCGATTGAAAACGAACCCGCCATCTACCTGATGGTCCGGAGGCATGATGACTGACGTTTTATTGTGTGTAGGCAACTGCATGATGGGCGATGACGGCGCCGGCCCGCTACTGGCAGAGCTCTGTGCCGGCAATCCCCCCGCCGGCTGGACGGTGATCGACGGCGGAGCCGCACCGGAAAATGACATTGGGCATATCCGCGAACTGCGCCCTGCGCGGCTGGTGATTGTCGATGCCACCGACATGGGACTGGCTGCGGGAGAAACCCGGGTGATTGATGAAAAAGACATTGCCGACATGTTCATCATGACCACCCATAACCTGCCGCTGAATTTCTTGATCGATCAACTGCGCGAAACGGTGCCGGAAATCACCTTTATCGGCATTCAGCCTGAGGTGGTGGCGTTTTACTACCCGATCGGCGCCGCGGTACGCCGTGCGGTGACCACCCTGCACCAACGGCTACATGACTGGCCAATAAATGGCGGTTACCCGCCACTGGTGGTGACGAATGTCTGACGCCGCATCGTCATTTGTGTCGAGATGCCGTCGGTCACTTCGTCAGCATCAGGCTAACCCTCTGCTTTTATTCGATTTTCAGGGTTGGCACGCTTTATGCCTAACCCAAGGCACAACCTATCCATAGTCATACCCGGATGAAGGGTAACTCAGGAGTTATTGATGAACCGGTTTATCATCGCCGATCCCAAGAAATGCATCGGCTGCCGTACCTGTGAAATTGCCTGCGTGATGGCACACAGCGAAAACCAGGATATTTCAGCGCTCAACGCCGCCAGCTTCGCCCCACGGCTGCATGTGATCAAAGGCGTTAACGTCAGCACTGCCGTACTGTGCCGCCAGTGTGAGGACGCGCCTTGCTCCAACGTTTGCCCCAATGGGGCGATTAGCCGAACCAACGGCATGGTGCTGGTGATGCAGGAGCGCTGCATCGGCTGCAAAACCTGCGTGGTGGCCTGTCCTTACGGCGCGATGGAAGTGGTCACCCGCCCGGTTGTCCGCCAGAACGGCGCCGTGATGAGTGCCACCACCGAGAAAGCCGAAGCCCATAAATGCGACCTGTGCATCGGTCGTGATAGCGGCCCGGCCTGTATGCAAACCTGCCCGACCAATGCGTTGCACTGTGTGGATCGCAACATGCTGCAAGAAATGAACGCCGAGAAACGCCGTCGCGCCGCGCTCGACACCCTGTCGTCACTGTTTTAGGAACTGAACCGATGAAAAAAATCACAACCGTCTGCCCATACTGCGGTGCAGGCTGCAAAATGAAACTGGTGGTCGACAACGGCAAAATCATCCGCGCCGAGGCGGCTGACGGCGTGACCAATCAGGGCGAACTATGCCTGAAAGGCTATTACGGCTGGGACTTTCTCAACGACACCAAACTGCTGACCCCACGTCTGAGCCAGCCGCTGATCCGCCGTGAAAAAGGCGGCAAGTTTGAGGCCGTCAGTTGGGATGAGGCCATTAGCTACACCGCGCAGCGGCTACAGCAGATCAAGGATAAGCACGGCGCCAGCGCCATCATGCACACCGGCTCTTCACGCGGTACCGGCAATGAAACCAACTACGTGATGCAGAAGTTTGCCCGTGCGGTCGTCGGCACCAACAACGTCGACTGCTGCGCCCGCGTCTGTCATGGCCCGTCGGTAGCGGGTTTGCAAGCCACGCTGGGCAACGGCGCGATGAGCAACTCGATTGGCGATATCGAAAACTCCAAATGCCTGCTGGTCATCGGTTACAACTGTGCCGATTCGCATCCTATCGTGGCTCGCCGGGTGCTGAAGGCCAAAGAGAAAGGCGCGCAAATTATCGTCTGCGACCCACGCCGTATCGAAACCGCGCGCATTGCCGACCAGCATTTGCAGATCAAAAACGGCTGTAATATGGCGCTGGTGAATGCCTTCGCCTATACGCTGATTGAAGAAAATCTGTATGACCGCGACTACGTGGCGAAATACACCGAAGGTTTCGAGGCTTACCGCCAGCAGTTAGCGGATTACGCACCGGAAGCGGTAGAACAGCTGACCGGCGTCAGCGCCCAGCAAATTCGCCAGGCGATGCGCACCTACGCCAGTGCCCCTTCCGCCACCATCATGTGGGGCATGGGAGTCACCCAGTTCGGTCAGGCGGTCGACGTGGTCAAAGGGCTCGCCAGTCTGGCCTTGCTGACCGGTAATCTGGGCCGGCCCAACGTGGGGGTTGGCCCGGTGCGTGGGCAGAACAACGTTCAGGGTGCCTGCGACATGGGCGTGCTGCCCAATGAGTTCCCAGGTTATCAGGCGGTCACCGACGCCGCGGTACGCGCCAAGTTCGCCGCCGCCTGGGGCATTGACGCCGCCAGGATGGACCCGGAAGTCGGTTACCGCATCACCGAGATCCCGCATTTGGTGCACGAAGGCAAAGTGAAGGCCTACTACATCATGGGGGAAGATCCGTTACAGACCGAAGCCGATCTGAGCCTGGTGCGCGGCGCGTTCGAAGCGCTGGAGTTTGTGGTAGTGCAAGACATCTTTATGACCAAAACCGCTGAACAGGCCGATGTGATCCTGCCAGCCACCTCCTGGGGTGAGCATGGCGGCGTGTTCTCCTGCGCCGATCGCGGGTTCCAGCGTTTCGAGAAGGCCATTGAACCGCAGTACAACGTCAAACGCGACTGGGAGATCATCAGCCTGCTGGCCACCGAGATGGGCTATCCGATGCATTACGACGATAACCAGCAAATCTGGGATGAAATGCGTGAGCTTTGCCCGCTGTTTTATGGGGCCACCTACGAAAAAATGGGTGAGCTGGGCCATGTGCAATGGCCTTGTACCACGCTGGAAAGTCAGGGCACCCCTTACCTGTATCAGGGCAACCAGTTCACCACCCCGACCGGTAAAGGCCAGCTGTTCGCCACCACCTGGCGTGCTCCGGCGGAAGTGCCGGATGCATATTATCCGCTGGTGCTCTGTACCGTGCGTGAAGTCGGCCACTACTCCTGCCGCTCGATGACCGGCAACTGTGCCGCGCTGCAAACCCTGGCGGATGAACCCGGCTTTGTGCAGATCAATCCGCAGGACGCCGAAGCGCTGGGTATTGCCGATCAGCAACTGGTGTGGGTCAGTTCGCGCCGTGGCAAGGTGATCAGCCGTGCCAACTATAACGAGCGTATTAACCTGGGCGCGGTGTATATGACCTACCAGTGGTGGATCGGTGCCTGTAACGAGCTGACCCAGGAGAATTTGGACCCGATCTCCAAAACGCCGGAAACCAAATACTGCGCGGTAAAACTGGCGGCAATTAGCGATCAGCACTGGGCGGAAAACTACGCGCAACAGAGCTACAGCGATATGAAGGCCCGCCTGCGTCGCGCAGCAGAAGATGTGATGTAAAGTTGCACTGTCACTTTGTAGAGGGGCGAAGGAATTCGCCCCGATTCACCCGGGCGCAGCATACAGCGCCCCTACAAAAACCACAGAGAGTAATAAAAAGTGTCCCATTCAGGATTACTGCTGCGCATCAGCGGCAAGGTACAGGGCGTCGGCTTCCGGCCTTTTGTCTGGCAACTGGCCGAACAGCTCAACCTGCGTGGTGAAGTCTGGAACGACAGCGCCGGGGTGGAAATTCGCCTGGTGCAACCTGTCGATCTTGAGATACTCCTGCACGTATTACATCACCAGGCGCCACCGTTGGCACAAATCGACCGCATTCAGCAGCGTTCGTTTACCTGGTTGCAAGCCCCCACCGATTTCAGTATCCGCCCCAGCCAAAGTGGCGCCATGGCAACCCAGATCGTGCCGGATGCCGCGACCTGCCCACAGTGTTTGCGGGAAATGAACGATCCGCAGGATCGGCGTTACCGTTATCCCTTTATCAACTGCACCCATTGCGGCCCGCGCTTTACCATTATTCGCGCCATGCCATACGATCGCCCGGCAACCAGCATGGCGCCCTTCACCCTCTGTCCGCACTGCGCCTGGGAATATCATTCTGCGCAGGACCGACGTTTTCATGCCCAACCGGTGGCCTGCAGTGATTGCGGCCCACAGCTGTTTAGCTGTCTGGCGCCAGGGCAGTCGCAGCATCTGGGGGATGAAGCGTTGCAACAGGCCGTTGCTGCGTTGGCTGCCGGGCAGATTGTGGCGATCAAAGGCCTGGGCGGTTTTCATCTGGCCTGCGACGCCACCAACACTCAGGCCGTCGAACGGCTGCGCCTGCGTAAACGGCGGCCGGGCAAACCACTGGCGGTGATGCTGCCGGATGCCGGCTGGCTGGTACGCTGCGTAAGTGGCGTTAGCCTGGCGCAATTACAGGCATTGTTAACTTCACCCGCCGCGCCTGTGGTGCTGGTCCCCCAATCCCCTTACTCGCCGCTGTCTGCCGCCGTGGCTCCGGGGTTGGATGAAGTCGGCCTGATGTTACCCGCCAACCCGATTCAACATTTATTGATGCAGGCGATACAGCGTCCCCTGGTGATGACCTCAGGCAATGCCGCTGGCCGTGCTCCGGCGTTAACCAATGAGCAGGCATTGGCTGATTTGGTCGGCATTGCCGATCTGTGGCTGATGCACGATCGCGAGATCCTGCAACGCGCTGACGACTCACTGGTGCGTTTGCTCCCCAAAGGCCATGAAATGCTGCGCCGGGCGCGCGGGTTCGTTCCCGACGCCCTGCCGCTGCCGCCCGGTTTCCCTGCTCAGCAGGCCCTGCTGGCGGTGGGCGGCGATCGCAAAAATACCTTTTGCCTGGTTCAGGGAAATCAGGCCCTGCTCGGCCCGCACTTTGGCGATTTGGAGCAAGAGGATATTCAGCAACAGTGGCAACAGGCCATCAGGCACTTTACCGGGTTATACCATTGCCAGCCGCAGCGGCTGGCCAGCGATGCCCATCCCGGTTATGTCAGCCACCAATGGGCGGCCCGGCAGTCACTGCCGGTGACCCCGGTGCTGCATCATCATGCGCATCTGGCCGCTTGTCTGGCCGAGCACCGTTGGCCACTGGAAGGCGGTGCCGTGATTGGCCTGGCGCTGGATGGTCTCGGTTATGGTCAGGGCGGCGCCCTGTGGGGCGGCGAGTGTCTGCTGGTTGATTACCGCCGCTGTCGTCATCTGGGGGGATTGCCCGCGGTGGCGCTGCCCGGTGGCGATCTTGCGGCTCAGCAACCCTGGCGCAATCAGTTGGCGCACTTCGCGCGCTTCGTACCGGACTGGCAAAGCTACCCTCAGGCCGAACGGCTGTTGGCTTCCCCATGGCGACCGCTGCTGCAAGCGATTAAGGCCGGTATTAATGCCCCGCTGGCCTCCTCCTGTGGCCGCTTGTTTGATGCTGCCGCCGCCACCCTGGGCTGTGCTCCGACACAACAAAGTTGGGAAGGCGAAGCAGCCAGCCGGTTTGAGGCGCTGGCGCACCAAAGTGGGCCTTGCCCACACCCGGTGACATTGTCACTGACAGGCGAGCAATTTGATCTTGCCGCGTTCTGGCAACGCTGGCTGGCCTGGCAAGCGCCTGCCTCGCAACAGGCCTGGGCCTTTCACGATGCGCTGGCGCAGGGTTTTGCCAGTCTGGCCAAGCATTTTGCCCTGCAGTATGGCATTGGCCATGTGGCGTTGAGCGGCGGCGTGCTGCATAACCGCCTGCTGCGTCAACGCCTGCAGCACCATCTGGCCCCTTTGCAGATACTGCTGCCACAGCAACTGCCTGCAGGTGATGGCGGGCTGGCGCTGGGCCAGGCGCTGGTCGCTTGCGCCCAACACTCTCCGGCTTCTTCTTCCACCTTTGACAGGACCTGACATGGTAAACCGCGAGTTTTTCCACACCCATACCCGCGCCTTTTGGCTATTACTGGCGCTGGTGGCGCTAAACCTGTTGGCCTGGGGAGCGGCTTTTGCCGCATTCCATCACTACCCGGCGTTAATCGCTGCCGCTTTGCTGGCTTATGGCTACGGGCTGCGTCATGCGGTAGATGCCGATCATATCGCCGCTATTGATAACGTCACCCGCAAACTGATGCAGCAAGGCCAGCGCCCGGTTTCCGTCGGCGCATTCTTCTCTTTGGGCCACTCCAGCATTGTGATCCTGGCCTGCATCGCCATTGCCGCCACTTCATTGGCATTTGGCGATCGTATTGGCTGGCTGCATCAGTACGGCGCGACACTGGGCACGCTGATCTCCTCGCTGTTCCTGTTGGCCATGGCGCTGTTGAACTGGCTGATTTTCCGTGATGTTTACCGAATTTTCCGCCAGGTGAAACGCGGGGAAAAACTGGTGGAACAAGATGTCGCCCTGCTGGTTAACGGGAGCGGCGGCGTGATGACACGTCTGTATCGCTTCGCTTTTAATCTGGTGAATAAAAGCTGGCATATGTATCTGGTCGGCTTTTTATTTGGCCTGGGTTTTGACACCGCCACCGAAGTCGGCCTGTTGGGCATCTCCGCAGCCGGTGCCACTTCCGGCCTGTCGGTCTGGTCGATTATGTTGTTCCCGTTGCTGTTCGCCAGCGGCATGGCGTTGATTGACTCGCTGGATAATTTTGTGATGGTCGGCGCTTATGGCTGGGCCTTCAATAAACCGATCCGCAAGCTGTATTACAACATGACCATTACCGCCACCAGCGTGGCTATTGCTCTGGTGATCGGTGGCCTGGAAGGTTTGGGGTTGTTGGTCGACAAACTTGGGTTACAAGGCGGGCTGTGGCGCGGTGTTGAAGTCCTCAATGACCATATGGGTAGCGTGGGTTACGCCGCTATCGCATTATTTGTGGTGCTGTGGGCGTTGTCCGCGCTGAATTACCGCCGCAAAAACTATGACTCGCTGACCCTCTAGTCCCCTTACCGGCAGCCACCGAGGCTGCCAGTAAAAAACACTGCATTGGTTATTAAATCCTTTCAGTTAATATTATAACCCAGGATATTAATCAACCTGCCACGCATATTATCTTTATCAACCAATAACAATGAGTTATTTAAATAACCAAAAATTACAATAAAAAACACTTAAGAAAAAATGACGTACCATTGAGATTCAGACTATGTTTATTACTGTTGCAATTCACTAGCGACTAAATAAAACTAAAGTTAGTCGCCATCTTTGTTAGCCATTATTATTCCAGTTTAAAACAGCATTCGCATGTTACTCGCCACGTCCGAGCTACAGGCAATATCCGATCCTAACTCATTAATACAGGTGATATTATGTCCATTGATAAAACACAGATGACTAATGCCATCAATGCGGCGTTAGAAGAACTTCACTCCGCAATAAGAATCGCTAATTTAAACTCTGATAAAACTACTGACGGGTCAATTGGTTGCGTCCCTTTTGCAGGAGCCGTTTATGAAAAGGCCGGAGGAAAAGACACGGATAAAATGTACAGAATCAACGTCAATAACCTGACCGGAGACGAACTTAAAAAATATAAGAATGGCGATCTGGTTAATATACTGCTCAACTACAATGACTGGAATTACACTCACGCATGCTGCATTTATTTCTCTTCAGACACCTCTTATGTTATTCAGACCTACCTTAACCACACCGTACGCATCGTCACCTCATTTGAACACGCTGTTTTAAATCAACGTTGGCATCAATACGCAGAGACCAAAGGCGGCAATGCCGACGTCTTTAATTCGCTTTTTTCAGTAAAACCCGTGAACCTGCCCAATGTGGTCGAGGTTATTATCACTGAATTGCTTTGAAGACGGCTTGGCACTTTGATTGCCTTTAACGGCAGCCCAGCTCTCCTTGGTTGGGCTGCCCAGCGCAGGCTCGCATTAACGGATGGCATAGGTCCCTTTGCCGGCGGATTTGGCCTGATACATGGCATCGTCCGCTTTGGTCAGCAGGGCTTCGGCGCTCATATCGTCGCCAGAAGTAATGGCTGCACCGATACTGGCAGAAAGTCTCACGTTTTGATTACCGACCCGTTCCGTTGCCGCCAACCTGGCCAACACGCTCTCGCAAAACGCGCTGACCTGCAGCTGCGGATGCGCCAAAGGCCAGAGAATGACAGTAAACTCATCGCCGGCGAGGCGCGAAACGCTGTGATGAGGCCCGGCACAGACACTGAGCAATTCGGCGAAGGTTTTCAGGATAAGATCGCCGAAATCATGGCCAAAACTGTCGTTAAGCGTTTTGAAACCATCAAGATCGATAAACAGCAACGCCATCTGCTGCTGTGGGCAACAAGCCTGCAGCGTCGCGCCTAACCGGAGCAAGAAAGCTCGCCGATTGGTTAACCCGGTCAGCATGTCATGAGAAACGTCGTACTCTAACCGCCGCTGCAAACGTTTAAGCTCGGTAATATCCATGGAAAGAATATAAAAGCCCCGGGTTTCGCTGGGTACCAGGGTGTTATGAATGATCGCTGTCCCCTGGCGCGTTTGCAGTTCGTTCTCAAAACTGACGGTTTCCCCCTTTAACGCCCGCTCGATCATCGGCTTGGCTGAGGCATAAGCCTCGTCGCCCATAAATGCCTGTACGGTCATCGCGCTGAGGTGAGATTCATCCAGACCGAACCAGCTTTTGTAAGCGCTGTTGGCAAACAGATAACGCTCATTGGCGTCGATCTGACTGATCAAGGCCGGCATATTATCGGTAATGGCCCGCAGGCGTTCTTTTTCACTACTCAGTTGCAGCTCGGTGAGTGCCCGATTGGCAATCTCGTGATTGAGTTTATTAACGGCAAAATTCAACTCACGGGTACGTGTCACTACCCTGTCTTCGAGCTCATGTTGCAGAGTGTAGAGGTCGGCCTCTGCCGCTTTGCGCTCGCTGATATCGACAATAACCGAGATAAAATGATGAGGCTCACCATTGGGCAAGCGATTAAGCGACACGGTAAGCTGAACCCAAATCCTTGAGCCATCAGCGCGGATATAGCGCTTTTCCATCGAATAGGTGTCTATTTCATTGGCCAATAACTGGTGCAGCAGCCCGAGGTCGTTGTGCAGGTCTTCGCGATAGGTGATGTCCTGGAAGGTACGCTCCAGCAGTGCCCGTTCAGAGTACTGCAACATTTCACAGAGCCGCGGATTCACCCGCAGCCAATATCCCTCTAATGAGACCAGGGCCATGCCCACTGCCGCTTGTGAAAAGGTCTGTTCAAATAAGGCTTCGCTACGTTGCAGGTTTGATTTCAGAGCCTCGGTATAAATATCACGCTCAATACTGTGCAAATACTCTTCGATAACGGCGGCAAAATCGCGTAAATCATGCACCATCTCTGAAGAGAACGCCTGTGGGTGACCGTCGATAATGCACAGGGTGCCCAACGGCAGACCATCCAGAGACAACAAGGGTTGCCCGGCATAAAAACCGATTTTGGGCCCGCCGGTGACCAAGGGGTTGTCGAAGAAACGTGGATCGGCCGCGGTATCGGGCACCACCAACGCATCACGTTGCAAAATGGCGTGTCCGCAAAACGAAATATTGCGTGGCGATTCCCGTGCCTCCAAACCCGAGCGAGAAAGGAACCATTGGCGCTCACGATCGATCAAGGAAATCAGGGCAATACTGACGCCAAAATATTTGGCGGCCAGGCGCGTGACCCGATCTAATTTCTCTACCGAATTCGTGTCCAGTACGTTGAGTGAATGCAGAACCGACAGCCGTTCGGTTTCATTTTCTGGAAAACAGGGTTCGTACATAGGTTGCTCCGGCTTATCCTTTCTGGGCGATGCTGATTCACAACCTGCATGGCTAGCCGTTACCTTTAATGGCTTAACACCGCACCGTAAATGACTTATTTCATTCAGCTTAGACGGTTCTGCTGGTTTTACTGACCCTTGGGAGGAATTAATCATGCCGACTAAACGTCAATAAAACCCTCGATTTTAAGTTCAACGACCATAGACCCTGCTTTCCCTCCGGGTATACCAGCCTTAAGTCGGTTAATTTCTAAGCAACGATTTATTTATAATAAGTTATTGCTTAAAAAACACCCAGACGTCAATCCGACGACAATCAGAAAATTGTCAGCAAAATAAATGCATTGGGCCAGTACCCCTACTTTTATTGCGGTAGCATTACGTGCCTTGTCAACTCCCCTGTCACGGCCATACGGCAGGATTATTGGCCAATAAACCAGCAATTTATTGTTTTTAATAGAAAAAACATTAAATTTCATGCGGCTAAATAACTATTGAGCCGGGGGGTAAAAAGCCATATATTGGGCGCGTTTTTTCACGGTAGTTACTTATTCATTTTAATAATTCAACTAGGGCGTTACTGATACCCCCAGTTGTAGGAGAGATATGATGACGGATAAAGTCCGTATTGATAATTTCGGTGTGAATTTAGAAAATGTAAACAACGAAACATATTTGGCGAGACAAGCCGAATTTGAATCGAATGTCAGGAGTTACCCCCGTAAATTGCCGTTGGCAATTGCGAAAGCCCAAGGCGTGTGGATCACCGATGTTGAGAATAATCAATATCTTGATTGCCTGGCTGGTGCGGGTACGCTGGCTCTGGGTCATAACCATCCTGACATCCTCCAAAGCATCCAAAATGTCATTACCAGCGGCTTGCCGTTACATACCCTCGATCTTACAACGCCGTTGAAAGATCAGTTCTCAGCTTATTTGCTCTCTTTATTGCCAGGACAGGGCCAGGAATACTGCCTGCAGTTCTGTGGCCCTTCGGGCGCAGACGCGGTTGAAGCCGCTCTGAAACTGGCGAAAAAGCACACCGGCCGTTCTGGCGTGATCAGCTTCTCCGGCGGCTATCATGGCATGACCCATGGCGCGCTGGCAGTTACAGGCAACCTGTCACCGAAAGAAGCGATTAACGGCATGATGCCGGAAGTCCAGTTTATGCCTTACCCGCATGAGTACCGCTGCCCGCTGGGTATCGGCGGCGAAGCTGGCGTTAAGGCACTGACTTACTATTTTGAAAACCTGATTAATGACGTCGAAAGCGGCGTGCGCAAACCTGCGGCAGTCATCCTGGAAGCGGTTCAGGGTGAAGGCGGCGTCAACCCGGCGCCGGTCGAATGGTTGCAGCGCATTCGCAAGGTCACTCAGGAACACGGCATTCTGCTGATTATCGACGAAGTTCAAGCCGGCTTTGCCCGTACGGGTAAACTGTTCGCCTTCGAACACGCCGGTATTGAGCCGGACATCATCGTGATGTCCAAAGCGGTGGGCGGCGGCTTGCCGTTGGCCGTTCTGGGTATCAAGAAAGAATTTGACGCCTGGGAACCTGGCCACCATACCGGCACCTTCCGCGGTAACCAACTGGCGATGGCCACCGGCCTGACTACCCTGCAGCATCTTAAAGACCACAACGTGGCCGGTAAGGTCGCCGCACAAGGCGAATGGCTGAAAGCCAAACTGGCCGAGCTGCAAAAACGTTATCCGGCCATTGGCCACGTGCGCGGCCTGGGCTTGATGATCGGCATGGAAATCGTTAAACCAGGTGAAGCCCAGGATCATATGGGTTGTTACCCGGCGGACCCGCAATTGTCTGCCCTGCTGCAGAAGAAATGTTTCGAAGCCGGGTTGATCCTGGAGCGTGGCGGCCGTAACGGCAACGTACTGCGTCTGCTGCCTTCGCTGTTGATCACCAACGACGAACTGGGCATTTTCCTGGATAAATTTGAACAGGCCCTGTTAGCCGCCGGCGTCAAGCCTGTAGGTATGGAGTGAATTCGATGTCCCGGTTAAACCCGATTCTGGCCGCTTCGGCGCAAAGCACCGAAGCCTACCAGCAAGCGATCGAGCAAAGCAGCCAGGCGGTAGTGCAGTGGCTGCAACAACCCGAGATGTATCAGGGGAAAACCGTTGCCGAATTGCGTGAACGCATTACGCTTGATTTTAATCCGCAGGGCCTGGGCAACCAGGCGGCGATCGAACGCGCGATTGAGTACTTTTTAAAAGACAGCCTGTCGGTACATCACCCACAGTGCGTCGCGCATTTGCATTGCCCAAGCCTGGTGATTAGCCAGGCCGCGGAAGTGCTGATCAACGCCACCAACCAGAGCATGGACTCCTGGGATCAAAGCCCGTCAGCCACCATCATCGAGATGAAGCTGATCGAGTGGTTGCGTACCCAGGTCGGTTATCAGCCTGGCGATGCGGGCGTGTTCACCAGCGGCGGTACCCAGAGCAATCTGATGGGCCTGATGCTGGCACGCGATGCCTTCTTCGCCAAACAGGGCCACTCTGTGCAACAGGATGGCCTGGTCGGTAACCTGCGCAAGATTAAAGTCTTATGTTCTGAGAATGCCCATTTCTCGGTGCAAAAGAACATGGCGTTGCTCGGCCTGGGTTATCAATCCGTGACGCTGGTGAAAACCGATCAATTCGCACGAATGGATGTGAACGACCTGGCCGAAAAACTGGCGCAAGCCCAGGCCAATGGCGAACAGATCCTGGCGATCGTCGCCACCGCTGGCACCACCGATGCCGGAGCTATCGACCCGCTGCGTGCGATTGCGCAGTTGGCGGCAGAACACCAGATCTGGGTGCATGTTGATGCGGCATGGGGTGGCGCGTTGCTGCTTTCCGAGAAGTACCGTGACTATCTGGACGGCATTGAATTAGTGGATTCCATTACCCTGGACTTCCATAAACAGTTCTTCCAGACCATCAGTTGCGGTGCCTTCTTGCTGAAAGAAGCTCGTCACTATGAGCTGATGCGCTATCAGGCGGCTTACCTGAACTCCGAATTCGACGAAGCTCAGGGCGTGCCTAACCTGGTGTCCAAATCCTTGCAGACCACCCGCCGTTTTGATGCGTTAAAACTGTGGATGGGGCTGGAGGCATTAGGGCAACAGCAATATGCTGCGATCATCGATCACGGCGTGACGCTGGCGCAACAGGTTGCTCACTATATCGGCGACCAACCGGCGCTGGAACTGGTGATGCAACCGCAGTTGGCCAGTGTGCTGTTCCGCTACCGTCCGCAGTCATTAGCCGCCAGCAGCGATGCCGCAGTAGCACTGCTGAACCAGCGAATTGGTGATGCATTGCTGGAGTCAGGACGTGCCAACGTTGGGGTGACCGAATTTAATGGCGTAACCAGCCTGAAAATGACGTTGTTAAACCCAACGGTCAGCCTGGACGATATCAAAGTCCTGCTGGCACTGGTGGAAAAAACCGCGCAGCAGTTGCCTGCCGCCTAATCCACCTGCCCTGACCGGCAGCCAAAAGCCGATAGCCTTTACGGGTTATCGGCTTTTTTGCACCAGACGCCTTCCGTTATTGCCTGCTCAGGATGCCCGACATGACAGATCCCGATCTTAATTTACTGATTTCTCTCGATGCCCTGCTTTCCCTGGGCAGCGTCGCGGGTGCTGCCCGCCGTCTTAAATTAAGCGCCTCTGCGATGAGCCGCACGCTTAGCCGCCTGCGAGCGGTCACCGGCGATCCCTTATTGGTGCGCGCTGGTCGCAAAATGGTGTTGACGCCCTATGCCGAAGAGATACGCGAGCGGACGCAAAACGCCGTGTTTGAAGCCCGTTCGGTATTGCGCCCCTCGGTGTCAGAACTGAATTTAGCTACTCTGGAACGCACCTTTACCCTGCGCGCCAACGAGGGTTTTGTCGAAGCCTTTGGCGCCGTGCTGATCGCAGCAGCCGCAAAGGAAGCCCCTTTGGTACGCCTGTGTTTTGCCCCCAAGCCAGAGAAAAGCTCCACCCATTTGCGCGAAGGATTGGTCGATCTTGAGATTGGCGTGCTGGGGGAAATGGGGCCGGAGATTCGATTACAGACCCTGTTCCGTGACCGATTTGTCGCGGTAGTCCGCAAAGGCCATCCGTTTGAGCAGCAGACCGAAATTACTGCCCAACAGTATGCCGCCTGTGGTCATGTGGTTGCCTCGCGCCGTGGGCTATTAACCGGGCCAGTAGACCAGGCGTTGGCCGAATTAGGACTGGAACGCAAGGTGGCCGCCGTAGTCCCGAGTTTTCCCGCCGCGCTGGCGGTGGCTCAGGCCTCTGATTTAGTGGCATTGGTCCCCGCCTCTTTCCTGATCAACCAACCGGTTGGCACCACACTTTATGCGTTTGAACTGCCGGTAAAAACACAGGGCATTACCGTTTCACAAATGTGGCATCCGCGTTTAGAAGCCGATCCAGCCCATCGTTGGCTGCGACAATGGGTGTTAGGCGTGGTTAAACAGCGTTTCGCGACGATAAATGATTGAGTTGTACTGAAAATTATTCATCGGGGCCGGGGGGGATTATTGATTTATTACTTAAGAATAAAGCCAGATTTAATAGTGCCCACTATGCAGTACATTAAAACGATGACGCCCAATCAACCGAAGCACTGCATAGCGGAATACTAATAATAACGTAACAAATTAAAACATTTAACCTTATGTAACTAAATAAACCGAAAAGGCCCGATTAACGGGCCAGAGATATCAATAACACCAAATACAACCTGGGTTTTGTATATTAGCTGTTCATAAACACTAGCAGCTTTTATTTGCCCTGATTTTCTCAGGGTTAATAAAGTAATCAATAACCTCATCATCAACACATTGATTCAGTCCGGTAAGTGCGAGGGTATGTCCGTCCCCTTCTACCCTAATGATCGGAGCATTAAAATCTTTTGCTATCTTTTTGGCTCCCTCATAAGGGGTAGCCGGGTCAAAACGCTGTGCGACAAATAATAATGGCGGCAGTTTGGATGAGGCTACCGGCGTATGCGGCTGTAGCTTTCCTTTAAAGGGCCAGGTATCGCAAATATTACGTGGCCATTCTTGCTTGCCGGGATAGTTACTGAATGCCGAAGCCTCCTGCAATTTTTGCTCTTTTAACCGGCTCTTTTCCAGATCGCCCCCCGGATTGGCGGAGTCCGCACAGGAAATGACCGTTAAATTGTCAGCTTCTTGATCTGCCTGGCTTTTATCGTCCGATTCCCTGTTATTACCAGGCATGCGGGCGGCTCTTGGCTGGGGGACCGCCTCCGTACTCAGGGTATTATCCAATGATGCCAGCGTTTTGAAGTCGAATTTGTCGCTATCGATAGAGCGCAACAGTTTTGCCAACGCAGGCCAATCCTCGGATGAATACAGGGTGCTGGTGGTAACGCGAACGATATTATCCGCGTTGATCTCCTCGCCGTTTTTATCAGTCAGCGCCAGTTCATCCACCTTTTTAAGTAACCCGTGATAGATCTCCGTGGCATTGGCTTTATTTAACTGACATTGGTTTTTTTGCTCACAATAGAGCGCAAACTGCTCAAAGGTTCTTTGGAACGACAGGGCCTGTTTGTAATCACTGGTGTAAGCATCCTCCGTGATGTCGACGACGCCGTCCAATACCATGGCTTGCACTTTATCCGGGAAGCGTTCTGCATATATTTGCGCCACCTGGGTACCGTAGGATAAGCCGATAATACTCAGTTTGTCTTCCCCCAGCACCGCCCGAAGCCTATCCACATCATTGACCGCTTCATCGGTACCCAGATGTTTTAATACATTAAGTCCGGTGTTAGTAATACAGCCTTTTACCCAATCGGCATTTTGTTGCTCAAGCGTCAGAGTATCAGGTTCAGCATCGGTATCATTATCCGGCTTTGCTGGGCAGGATATTTTTGGCCGGGACTGCCCTACACCGCGTGGGTCATAGCCAATAATATCGAAATTTTCATTTAACGTGTCCGCTTCGAAAGGAACTACTATCCCCGCCATTCCCGGGCCACCGGTAATAGACAGCAGGCTGCCCTGTTTTTCGCCGGTCGCGGGTAAACGCGTGACCGCTATTTTGACGGTTTCATTCTCTTCATCGCCAGCATAGGACAACGGGGCTTCCAGATAACCGCACTGCAGACGTTCGGGAATTTCTTGTCCGTCGAACCATGGATTAAATTGGCCATTATCACAGGATTGCCAATTTATCGGCTTAACCTGAGCTGGCCCCTCACTGGCAAAAGCCGCACAGGGGGAAAACATGCCGACAACAAAAGCTATTTTCAACAACCTCACATCACCACCTCGGTCAGATAAAGCAGAATTAAGTCTGTAACTTGCTCACGACCTAGTTATATACCTAAACCATCAGCGGTAAATTTAAGAAACTAAATAAACGCGTGTTTTTTGATCGGCAGGCGAAGCTTGAACAGCATCCCACCCTCGGGATGGACTTCGGCTACCAGGCTCCCACCGTGTAGCTCACAGAGTTCCCCGCTGCATTTGTTGCAATTCGGGCTAATATTTACCGCAACAAGCAACATATCCTTAACCTCATAACGAATCAAATGGTACAATAGCGAAATCCCATCGTTTGATTTACGCTCTGCACCTTTATCCTGCCAGGGAACAGCAAGACCGCGATCACTCGAGGTAAACATGAAGAAAAACATTATCTTGGAGTCTGTCAGCCATGCCTGAATCAAATACCCGTCCGGGTATAAAACTTAAACTATGGTGTTGTTTATTGGGGATAATCCTGACCCTGGTCGGCTTATTCTTTGCCATTGCCGGCGGTAAATTAGTCTCGCTGGGGGGCAGCTGTTACTTCCTGGTTGCCGGTATCGTCACCCTGCTTGCCGCAGTGCAATTCTTCCGCCGTAAATCTTCCGCGGTGGGGCTGTTCCTGCTGGTGTTTATCGGCACGCTGATTTGGTCGGTGTACGATGCCGGTTTCGATTTCTGGCCACTGGTTTCGCGCTTAATGGTCCCTACCGGTTTGATGCTACTGGCCTTGCTTGGCTGGCCAACGCTGCGTAAATCGGAAGGCAAGGCGCCGCTGGCGAAGCTGTCCTACCTGCTCAGCGCGGTACTGGCGGTTGGCATGGTTGGCACCTTTGTGCAGATGTTCCAGCCGCACCCTACCGTTGCTTTCAGCGGAAAACCCTTGCCGTTGATCCCGGTGGATAAAGCCAAACAGCAGAAAGACTGGGACAACTACGGCAACACCCCAGGCGGCAGCCGCTTTGTAGCGTTGGATCAAATCACCCGCGACAATGTTAAAGAGCTGAAAGTCGCCTGGACCTTCCACACTGGCGATACTCCACTAAGCCCGGACGGCAACGGTGCGGAAGATCAGCAAACGCCGCTGCAAATCGGCAACCGCGTCTTCCTGTGTACGCCGCATAACAATGTCATCGCCGTCGATGCCGACAGCGGCAAAGAAATTTGGCAGCGTGAGATCAACGCAAAATCTCAGGTCTGGAACCGTTGTCGCGGCCTGGCCTATTTTGATGTCACCAAGCCACTACCGGCACCGACGGTACCGGGTTCAACGCCGGCCATACCTGCTACTTTGGCGGCCGGTGACAGTTGCCAGCGCCGTATTCTGATGAACACCATCGACGCGCGCCTGGTGGCGATCAACGCCGATAACGGCGAGTTCTGTCAGAACTTTGGCAACCAGGGTGTGGTCGATCTTAAGGCCGGTTTGGGTGATGCTGCAGATCCCAAATACCAACTGACCTCGGCCCCTACACTGGCCGGCACCACCATCGTGGTCGGCGGCCGCGTGGCCGATAACGTGCAAACCGATATGCCCGGTGGCGTACTGCGTGGTTTTGACGTGATCACCGGCGAAATGCGCTGGGCGTTCGACCCGGGTAATCAAGATCCGAATTCGGCATTGAAACCGGGCCAGACCTTCGTGCGCAGTACGCCGAACTCCTGGGCGCCAATGTCCTATGACCCGGCAATGAACACCGTGTTCCTGCCCATGGGCAGCTCTTCGGTTGACCTGTGGGGCGCTAACCGCAACGCACTGGATCACAAATACGGCGCCTCTATCCTGGCGCTGGATGCCACCACCGGTAAAGAAAAATGGGTTTATCAAACCGTTCATAACGACCTGTGGGACTTCGATCTGCCCATGCAGCCAAGCCTGATCGATTTCCCAATGAAGGATGGCACCAGCAAACCGGCGCTGGTGATTGGTGCCAAAACCGGGCAGCTCTTCGTGCTGGATCGCCATACCGGTAAACCTTTGACCGAAGTTAAAGAGCTGCCGGTGAAAACCCGCTCCATCCCAGGCGAGCAATATTCGGCCACTCAACCCTTCTCTGTCGGCATGCCGCAGATCGGCAATCAAAAACTCACCGAATCCGACATGTGGGGGGCAACGCCGTTCGATCAACTGATGTGCCGCATCAGCTTTAAATCGATGCGTTATGACGGGCTGTTCACCGCTCCAGACACGGATATCTCGCTCAGCTTCCCCGGCTCGCTGGGTGGCATGAACTGGGGCGGCCTGTCGACCGATCCAAACAACCACTATATCTTTGCCAATGATATGCGTCTGGGCCTGTGGGTACAGATGATCCCGCAGAAAACCGATGCCAATGCACCGGCCAGCAACGGCGGTGAGTCGGTCAACGCCGGGATGGGTGCCGTACCGCTGAAAGGTACCCCTTACGGCGTGAACAAGAACCGCTTTATGTCACCGCTGGGCATTCCATGCCAGAAACCGCCTTTCGGCACCCTGTCCGCTATCGATCTGAAAACGCAGAAAGTGGTGTGGCAAGTCCCTGCCGGTACGGTGCAGGATACCGGGCCATTCGGCATCAAAATGCGCGCACCTATGCCGGTGGGCATGCCAACGCTGGGCGGGACGCTGGCGACTCAGGGCGGCCTGGTGTTCATTGCCGGCACTCAGGATTACTACCTGCGAGCATTTGACTCTTCCACCGGTGAAGAAGTCTGGAAAGCACGCTTGCCTGTTGGCAGCGGCGGCACGCCAATGAGCTATATTTCACCGGTCACCGGCAAACAGTACGTAGTGATCTCCGCCGGTGGCGCGCGTCAGTCGCCAGACCGTGGTGACTACGTGATTGCCTATGCGCTTGATAAATAAATTTTCCCATAAGCTATAATTAACCAGCCCCCGCTTAATCACGGGGGCTTTTTTATATCTGTCGGCATAACGGTTTAATGATATTTAACAGTGAGAACCGCCGGAGAAAACCGGATGAGTTAAAAAACATCAATACAAGAGTATTCTTAATGTGTTACCCGGGATTATATCTCATTCTCTCTGGTGTTTTTTATTGCGCAGGCCAGGTTATATAATGATTGCCGCTGGCAAAATATTTTTTGGCATGAATGTCCGGCGGTTTTCAGAGGAAATGACAAATGAGTGTTTTACCCGAGTGCAATGATGGCAACCATCCTTTTGATATAGCTAATGAAATATTTGACGGTTTGCCGAATCTCATTGGCGTAGGTAATAGCCTCGGGGGACATTTCAATAAATTGTGGTGTGAGTATTCCGGCCTGTCTTCATATGATAACCGGAATACCGGCTGGTTGAAGGCCTTGCACCCGGATGACTATGCCCTGGTTGATTCGTTGTGTCAGCAAGCAATGACCACCGCAACTTCTTTCGTTAAACAAGCCCGTCTGCGCCATTGCAGCGGTGAGTATCATTGGTTTCTGCTGTCGTTCGGTGTAAAAAAAGCCCCGAATACCGCGCATAACCATTGGTTTCTCAGCTGTACCGATATCCATCATCAAATGCTGGAAAAACAAATCATTGCCGAAAAACTGGCGGCGCAGAAAAATATGCTTGATGCCAGTGTCGACTGTATCAAAGTGATTAATAATGATGGTTCATTGCTGCATATGAACAAAGCGGGCAGCATCGCTTTGGGTGTAGATGAGAACCAGCAACAGTTTGGCATGCCCTGGTTGGGTCTGCTGCAGCCAGAAGTTCGCCAGCGTGGCCAAAAAGCGCTCCGCAAGGTGCTGAGCGGGAAAAATGCCAGATTCGCCGGCCTTAGCGCCACCCCGGATGGCAGACTGCAGCATTGGGATAATATCCTTAGCCCGGTGTTCGACAAGGACGCCCGGATACAAAATATATTGTGCGTTTCGCGCGATGTCAGCTCTCAACGGATAGCGGAAAAACGCTTACTGATCGCCAGTGAATATGACGAACTGACCGGTTTGCCCAACCGGCGATTATTCAAGAAAAGATTAAAACAGGAAATGAAACGCTCGCGGGCCAATAATAAATCGCTTGGGCTGATTTTGCTGGATCTCGATCACTTTAAGTTGGTCAACGACACCCTGGGGCACGATGCCGGCGATCATCTGTTGCGTGTATTGGCCCGGCGGCTCAAGGCCGATTTGAACGCTAACTCATTTGTTTCCCGATTGGGTGGCGATGAGTTTGCGGTAGTGATCAGCGACGTCGAAAACGAACAGGATATCTTCAAAATCGCCAATAACTTTCTGCTGCAGCTTGAAACGCCAATTACCCATGGCGGTAAAGCACTTCATTGCGGCATGAGCATTGGTGGAGCCCTCTACCCGCAGGATGCCCGTGATGCGTCAGAATTGATGAAATGTGCCGATACCGCTCTGTACGAGCTTAAGGACGGCGGCCGTGGCGGCGTTTATATGTTTAATCCGCAGATGATGGATAAGGCCAGGGAACGTGCGACACAGCTTAATCACGCACGTCAAATTGTGCGTAACAACCAGATCCGCCCCAGCTATCAGCCCAAGGTCAATCTGGCAACCGGTGCCATTGTCGGCTTTGAGGCCCTGCTGCGCTGGTATTGCCCGCAAAATGGCATCCAGACGCCGGATAGCGTCTGCGAAGCGTTTAACGATTACGAACTGGCAACCAAAATCGGCGAAACCATGCAGATGAAAGTGTTTGCCGATATCTCGGCCTGGCTTGCTTCTGGTGCCGAAGTTTTGCCAGTGTCGCTGAACGCTTCCCCTATCGAATTTTTACGTGATAGCTACGCCGAAACATTCCTTCAGCGCTTGCAGATGTTTAATATCCCTCACCATCTGATTGAGCTGGAAGTGACCGAACATGCCTTTAATAAGCATGGCTCGAAATATGTGCTGCGGGCTTTGCAAATGCTCAAGGAAATGGGGATACGGATTGCGCTTGATGATTTTGGCACCGGGCACTCTTCCTTTACCCACCTGATGAACTACCCACTGGACTGCATAAAACTGGATCGCGACTTTATCCGCCGTATGAATAACGAGACGGCTATTCTAGGCATTGTGGAAAGCATGGGCATTTTGGGACAAAAATTATCCATCGATATCATTGCCGAAGGGATTGAAACCGAACAGCAGCGGCAAACGCTGTGCAACTCCGGCTATCATTTGGGCCAGGGTTTTCTGTTTAGCCAGGCCGTTGAGGCACCCCGTGCGCTCAGTATGTTGTTAAAGAGACCCGCCCCCAAAATAACCGCTTGACCTTCCCGTGGTGGGAAGCTTTAAGCTCTCCACCAACAGACACTATAAGGGACAGTTCAATGACTTCCGTTTCTCTCAAACCCGACTCCACCCCGGCGATGGCCCCGGTCGCCCGACTGAGCCTGCCGGTCGAAGGCATGACCTGCGCCTCTTGTGTAGGCCGTGTCGAACGTGCGCTGAAGGCGGTACCCGGCGTGGATAGCGCTTCGGTCAATCTGGCCACCGAACGCGCCGATCTCACCTTCAGCGGCACGGCTGACCCGCAGGCAGCAGTCCATGCCATTGAGAACGCCGGATATAGCGTGCGTGAGGAAACTACCGAGCTGGCGATAGAGGAAATGACCTGCGCGTCCTGCGTCGGCCGGGTAGAAAAGGCACTGAACCAAATACCCGGCGTGCTCGAGGCCAATGTCAATCTGGCGACCGAGCGTGCGTGGGTGCGTCATCTTGCCGGTGTCGTCTCTATAACAGACCTTGAGGCCGCGGTTGAAAAAGCAGGCTACCGACCACGACGCCTGTCCACCGCCACCGTCAGCACAGAGGATCAGGATACCGAGCGACGTGAGCATGAGGCCCGGGGATTACGGCGCTCGTTGCTGATTGCCGCCATCCTCACCCTGCCGGTGTTTATTCTCGAAATGGGGTCGCACCTGATCCCCGCCGTGCATCACTGGGTGCTGGGCGTGCTGGGTGAACAAACCAGCTGGTATCTGCAATTTGTTCTCACCACCCTGGTGCTGTTTGGGCCGGGGCTGCGTTTCTTCCGCAAAGGGATCCCGGCGCTATTGCGCGGCGCTCCCGACATGAACTCGCTGGTGTCGGTCGGCACGGTGGCGGCGTATGGCTATTCGGTGGTGACGACTTTCATTCCCGAGGTGCTGCCGCAGGGTACCGCCAACGTCTATTACGAAGCCGCTGCGGTCATCGTCACCCTGATCCTGCTTGGCCGGACTTTAGAGGCTCGCGCCAAGGGGCGTACCTCACAGGCCATCAAGCGGCTGGTCGGCCTGCAGGCCAAGACTGCACGCGTCGAGCGCAATGGCGAAACCGTCGAAATCCCGCTCGATCAGGTGGCCCCCGGTGACATCGTGCTGGTTCGTCCAGGCGAAAAAGTGCCGGTTGACGGCGAAGTCGTCGAAGGAACCTCTTACGTAGACGAAAGCATGATCACCGGCGAGCCGGTGCCAGTACAAAAAGGCGTGGGTGCCGCTGTTGTCGGTGGCACCATCAACAAAACCGGGGCTTTCAGTTTCCGCGTCACCAAAATCGGTGCCAATACGGTGCTTGCGCAGATCATTCGTCTGGTCGAGGAAGCTCAGGGCTCCAAACTGCCGATCCAGGCGCTGGTCGACAAGGTCACCATGTGGTTCGTGCCGGCAGTGATGGCCGCCGCCGCGCTGACTTTCCTGGTTTGGCTGGTATTCGGCCCGTCCCCGGCACTGACTTTTGCGCTGATTAATGCGGTGGCGGTGCTGATTATCGCCTGCCCTTGTGCCATGGGGCTGGCTACGCCAACCTCAATTATGGTCGGAACCGGCCGCGCCGCCGAGCTTGGCGTGTTGTTCCGAAAGGGCGAGGCCTTACAGGCGCTGCGTGATGTCAGCGTGATTGCGCTCGACAAGACGGGCACCCTGACCAAAGGTCGCCCTGAACTGACTGACCTGGTGCCCGCCGAAGGCTTTGAATACGATGAGGTTCTGGCTCTGGTGGCGGCAGTGGAAACTCGCTCCGAACACCCGATCGCCGAAGCGATTGTGGCGGCGGCCAGGCAGCGGAACATGACGCTCGCCGCGATAGAAAGCTTTGATGCCACACCGGGCTTCGGCGTCTCTGCCGGCGTCGCTGGGCGCACCGTCGCCGTGGGTGCGGACCGCTTTATGACCCAGCTCGGCCTCGATGTGAGTCAATTCCAGCAGGCTGCCCAGCGCCTCGGTGAACAGGGTAAAAGCCCACTTTATGCGGCCATCGATGGCCGTCTGGCGGCGGTGATCGCGGTCGCTGACCCGATCAAGGAAAGCACCCCGGAGGCAATCAAGGCGCTGCATGCGCTTGGCCTTAAGGTGGCGATGATCACCGGTGACAACGCGGCCACCGCTGCGGCGATCGCCAAACAGCTTGGTATTGATGAAGTCGCAGCCGAGGTTCTGCCCGACGGTAAGGTTGCGGCGCTGAAGAAATTCCGCAGCGGCGGTGCCCGGGTGGCCTTTGTGGGTGATGGCATCAACGACGCACCGGCACTTGCCGAAGCCGACGTTGGCCTGGCCATCGGCACAGGAACCGATGTGGCCATTGAGGCGGCCGACGTGGTGTTGATGTCGGGCGACCTGCGTGGCGTACCTAATGCCATCGCCCTCAGCCAGGCGACGATCCGCAACATCAAGCAGAACCTGTTCTGGGCCTTCGCTTACAACGCGGTGCTGATCCCGGTCGCGGCCGGCGCGCTCTACCCGCTGAACGGCACATTGCTTTCACCGATCTTCGCCGCGGCGGCGATGGCGCTCTCCAGCGTCTTTGTGCTCGGCAACGCGCTGCGGCTCAAAGGCTTCCAGGCGCCCATGAAGGTCGAAGCCAAACAGCGCTGATTGTTCGCGGTCGGCGGGTCCCGTTCCCGCCTGCCGCGCAACCACCCCATTTTTAAAATTAGTTAGCCAATTTTGTTCGTTCACAGATTTAGCGGCATAAAGGATAGTGAGTTGACCGCCTCAACCACATAATAATGCAGGTAATAATAATGATGTATAGCGCAAAACTCACCGCAGCGGCGGCACTCCTGAGCCTTTCCGCCCTGGCCCATGCCGCGCCGGGCATTGACCTGGTTGCCAACGAAACACCGATCAATACGCAAAAAAGCCCTGAAGCGGCCGCCAAAATCCCGGCCGGATTCAAATTTGTCGAACCGGGCACATTGACCGTAGCCGTGTCGATACTGGGCAGCGGCCCGCCGTTTGGGCTGTACGCCCGTGACAATAAAACGGTGATCGGCAGTGAGTCGGATATTGCCCGCTTGGTGGCCGATGGCCTGGGGCTGAAACTCAAGCTGGTACCCACCTCGTGGGAAGACTGGCCGCTGGGCGTCACTTCCGGCAAATACGACGCGGCGATTTATAACATTACCGTGACCCGAGAGCGTAAGACCAAGTTCGACTTCGCCACTTATCGCCAGGATACGCTGGGGTTCTACGTTAAGACCGGCAGTAAAATCACCTCGATAAAATCGGCACCGGATATCGCCGGCAAGAAGATTATCGTCGATTCCGGCACCAATCAGGAGGCGGTGTTGCTGGCCTGGGACAAAGAAAATCAGGCCAAGGGGCTACCCGCCCTTCAGCCGATCTACGTGACCGACAAGGCGGCCGCCACGCTGGCGATTCAGTCCGGCCGGGCTGACGCAACCTTTGGGCCGAACGTCGCCGGTGCATACCAGGCAAAATTGAACGGTAAAACCACGTTGGTCGGTATCGTGCCGGGCGGCTGGCCACGCAGCGCCAACATTGCCGTCACGGTGAAAAAAGGCAATGGCCTGGTGGATGCGGTGCAGGCTTCGCTTAATAGCGCTATCGCCAACGGTAGCTACCTGAAAGTGTTGGATCGTTGGGCGGAAAGCGACGAGAAAATCGAACATTCTGAAATTAATCCACAGGGGCTGGGCGACAACTAACCCTCCGGCCTTGGCCCTGAAAGGGGCCTTGTCGATTGGGCGGTCATTCTACTGCCCGCCCACGGCTTTTCTCCATCTTGCGATAAAGCGTGCTGCGTGAAACACCCAGCCGTTTCGCCGCCAGGCTGATATTGCCATTAGCGCTTCGGATAGCGTCCAGCATCTCCTGCGGTGCGGCGTGGGGATCAGCGGGCAGCGGTAAGACGCCAAACTGCTCGGGGAGTGCGTCAGGCGTAATCAGCTCGCCATCATCCGCCAGGGCCAACAGCACCTTCAACGTACTCAACAACTGCCGAACGTTACCGGGCCACGGATAGCGAGCCAGCACCGCGACGGTCTCCGGCGCCAGCCGGATACTCCGAGACTCCGCACCCAATTCACGCCACAGATTAAGGATAAAACGATCGACGTGCGCCCGTTGGCGCAGCGGTAAAATACGCAGGTTGAATTCCTGAATCCGGTACATCAAATCTTCACGGAACGCCCCCGCCGCCACCTGCTGCGCCAAATCCTGATGGGTCGCGCAAATAAGCGAAAAGTCGACGGCATAGCTGAGACGGCTGCCGAGCGGTGTGACCGTTTTTTCCTGCAGCACCCGCAGCAGCCGGGTCTGTAAACTCAATGGCATATCGC
Organism: Serratia sp. BIGb0163; assembly: GCF_024809935.1. Lineage (NCBI taxonomy): Bacteria > Pseudomonadati > Pseudomonadota > Gammaproteobacteria > Enterobacterales > Yersiniaceae > Serratia > Serratia sp. BIGb0163. Next base: position 1,294,773 of record NZ_JANUDZ010000001.1, on the reverse strand, counting down.
CGATTTCATCCAGAAACAGTACGCCACCGTCGGCCTCTCTGATTTTTCCGAGGTAGCCTTTCGGATTAGCGCCGGTAAAGGCACCGGGCGCATAGCCAAAAAGTTCTGATTCGATCAGGTTTTCCGGCAGCGCAGCACAGTTGATCGCCACAAAATTGCCCTGCCGCCGATGACTTTCCTCGAACAGCCGTTGGCTAAAATACTCTTTGCCACAGCCGGTTTCGCCACTGATGCACAGCGCCAGCCCGGCATTCAAAATACGTAATGCTTTTTGTCTGTCGGCACCGTCCCGATCAAAGGGCAATTCCCGAGGCCGGACGACCTGCGAATGCCGTTCCGGCATCTGCAACAGCGAATAATAGTGGCGATTATTGACCGCCAGCGTTTGGCGTGGCGCGTTCAGCGTCTGACGCTGCATTTCCGGGAACAGCGTGGCGAAGTCAAGGGTGCCAAAAGAAGCGGCGGAGAGATTAAATTCCTGCATTGCCAGCCGGTTGGCGGCGGTGAGAATCTCGTCGCGAAACACCAGTATCAGTTCATGGGCGCTGCCGAGCACCCGCGCATCGCTGTGCAGGCGTAACGTCCAGTGCTGAGACGTCACGCAGCCCATCACCCACTGGTGTTCTATGTGCCTGACAGCCTGCAGGATCAATGAACGCGCATCACCAAAAGGCCGTTGCGCGGGCGTCGAGATGTCCAGTACCCCGGCAATCAGGCCGTCTGGCCGGTAAATCGGCGCGGCTGAGCAGTAAAGCCCGGCATTTTGATTGAGAAAGTGCTCATCGCCATTAACTTCACACAAACCGCCCAATGCCAGCGCAGTGCCGATGGCATTAGTCCCACGCGCCTGTTCACCCCATAAATTGCCCGGGGCCAGCGAGATACGCGACGCCTTACGCAAAAAATGGCTATTGCCACAGGTTTCCAGCACCAGTCCCTTGGCATCGGAGACCACCACTATTGAGGGTTGCCGGTTAATTTCGCCGCCCAGGCGTTCGATCAACGGCCGCGCCAGTTGCGCCACCCAACCGTTTTGCCCACGGACTTCATTGAGCAACGCAGGCCGAACAAAAGGGACAAGATCGTCGGTCCGATCAAGGCCGTAATGCCGACTGCGCAGCCATGATTCTGACAAGGGGCCAGGGAGAGACAGGTTATCGCTATCAGAGACAAACCCGGTCTGGTCTTTCTGCAACATGCCCGACTCCCGTCAATAAAGTGTTGCATTTTTGTATCACGAATGTGTCGCATGCGTTGCGACATGGGACACAAAAAATAATAGAAATGAATAATAAGCCAGGGGTTTTATTGCCATCGACAGGCATTTTTATTCTTTAATAACTTGATATTAAACATTTTGTATTTTTATAAGCCTGGCGCTGACGCAATGTGGCACAGGCAATGCTTAGGGTTACTGTGATGGTGCCACGCAGTCGGGCACAACCCTACACAGTCTGTTCCCCTGAGAGGTGTTTACATGAAATACGTTCATCCCGGTTTACCTGGTTCGCTGGTTTCTTTCAAACAACGTTATGGCAACTATATTGGCGGCAAATTTGTCGAACCCGTTTCAGGCAACTACTTCACCGATACCTCCCCAATGACCGGTCAGACTGTCGCCGAGTTTCCGCGCTCCGACGCGAAAGATATCGAACTGGCGCTGGATGCCGCCCATGCCGCAGCCGAAACCTGGGGAAAGGCCAGCGTACAGGAGCGTTCCAACGTATTGCTGGCGATCGCCGATCGTATGGAGTCAAAACTGGAGCTGCTGGCGCTGACCGAAAGCTGGGACAACGGTAAGCCGATCCGCGAAACGCTGAACGCGGATATCCCACTGGCGATTGACCATTTCCGCTACTTCGCCGGTTGCCTGCGCGCACAGGAAGGCACCGCCGCAGAGATCGACCAGAACACCGTCGCCTACCATATTTACGAGCCGCTGGGCGTGGTTGGGCAGATTATCCCCTGGAACTTCCCGCTGTTGATGGCGGCCTGGAAACTGGCTCCGGCGCTGGCTGCCGGTAACTGCGTGGTGCTCAAACCGGCCGAGCAAACGCCGCTCAGCATCTGCGTGTTGCTGGAAATGATTGGCGACCTGCTGCCACCCGGAGTACTCAATGTGGTTCAGGGCTTTGGTAAAGAAGCCGGAGAGGCACTGGCGACCAGCAAGCGCATCGATAAAATCGCCTTCACCGGCTCCACCCCGGTCGGCCGACATATCCTGGCCTGCGCGGCGGAGAATATCATCCCGAGCACCGTGGAGCTGGGCGGCAAATCACCGAATATTTTCTTTGAAGACATCATGCAGGCCGAACCGGAGTTTATCGACAAGGCGGTTGAAGGGCTGATCCTCGGCTTCTTCAACCAGGGTGAAGTCTGTACCTGCCCTTCACGCGCCCTGATCCAGGAGTCTATCTACCCGCAATTTATGGAAAAAGTGCTGGCGCGTATCACCACCATTCGCCAGGGCGACCCCTTTGATACCGACACCATGATCGGTGCGCAGGCGTCCCAGCAGCAGTTCGACAAGATCCTGTCTTATATCGAGATCGCCAAAAACGAGGGTGGCAAAATCATTGCTGGCGGCGAGCGCGCCAGTCATGAGCAGCAGTTGCAGAGCGGTTTTTATCTGCAGCCCACGCTGATCACCGGTAACAACAGCATGCGTTTCTTCCGCGAAGAGATCTTCGGGCCGGTGATTGGCGTCACCACCTTCAAAGATGAAGCCGAAGCCCTGGCATTGGCCAACGACAGCGAATTCGGGCTGGGTGCCGGCCTGTGGACCCGCGACGTTAACCGCGCTTATCGCATGGGGCGCGCCATCAAGGCCGGACGCGTTTGGACCAACTGTTATCACCTCTACCCGGCGCATGCCGCCTTCGGTGGTTATAAAAATTCCGGCGTCGGTCGCGAAACCCACAAAGTGGCGTTGTCACATTACCAGCAGGTGAAAAACCTGTTGGTCAGTTACGATGCCAAACCGCTTGGGCTGTTTTAAGCGCTTGCCGTGAACGCCAATTCCCCGTTGCCGGGGTAACGTTAGGCTATACTCCTCCCACTCTGTCTGTGACAGACCACGGTCGGCACCCGCCGGCCGTTTCTTTTCGAGGAAAATACTTTGATAAAATTACCACAGCACCGCAAACACCTCACCCGGGGTGAAGTCGGGCGTCTGCTGCTGCAAGCCGCCGCCGGCCGGGCGCCCGAGCGTGACACCTGCCTGATCTGGATGGGTTTCATTCATGGCTGTCGCGTCAGCGAACTCACCGGCTTGCGCCTCGCCGACCTCGACATGGACGACGGCTGCCTTTACATCAGCCGTCTTAAAAACGGCCTGTCCACCACCCACCCGCTGGAAACCACCGAGAAACGCCTGTTGCAGCGCTGGCTGGAAAAACGCCAATCCTGCCGCAACCTGGACGACCAGGACTGGCTGTTTCTGTCACAAAAGGGTTATCGCCTGTCGCGTCAGCGTATCTTTCGTATGTTGCGTGAGTATGGCCGTCGGGCCGGGCTGGAGGTCGAGGCGCACCCGCACATGTTGCGTCATGCCTGTGGCTATGCGCTGGCGGATAACGGCGCAGATACGCGGGTGATTCAGGATTATCTGGGGCATCGCAACATTCAACACACGGTGCTGTACACCGCCGCCAATGCCGGACGATTCAGGGACTTATGGGAGGAAAAACGCCGAAAAAATGTAACACTTTGAGCCAAACTGACACATAAACTAAGAATTACCCGAAAAGAAGTCAATACCGCCGTCGTATTTTTTTCATCCCCCGAATAAACATCACATTATCAGTAAGATATATCCCACTCCGTTTACCCGTTCCTTTCCTGATAAAAACCCGGTTTCGCTCACTGCCCTGTTTGTTTTTTACCCGCCACGCTCGATGGTTACTATTTACCCAGATATAGACTCATTAAAAACACCGTCCATGGTGTTATATCCTGAAAACACCTCTACTTAGTCTGTCTTTTAGAACAATATGTAAAAAGTAACACTTTGGCTCAAAATGTTACCTTTGCTTCAACGGGAAACCCACCGAGCCAAACCAAAAGGAACAACCTTTTCAAAGGGTTAATGGACATCCATGTGTGGAACACATATTGAAAGGAATATATCAATGAAAAAAACTCTACTTGCCACCCTTTTGGCCGCTGGTGCCGTTTTCTGCGCCTCATCCGCCTTCGCTGCCGACAGCGTAGACCTCAAGGTTATCGGAACTATTACACCGGTGGCCTGTATTCCAACCCTGAGCGGCGGCGGCACCGTTGACTACGGCACCATCAAGGCCGATACCCTGAAGGCGGACGATTACACCGTGCTGCCGCTAAAATCGCTGGATTTCTCCATTACCTGTGATGGTCGAACTAAGGTAGCACTTCAAGCAATCAATGGTCGTATAGGCTCAGGTCCAGGTGAATACAACGCTGTCACAGGGGTTTCAATCACACCTGTACCATTCCCTGGTTTTATCAAAGAGAATGATGGGGTAGTTGGCCTGGGCTTAGATGGTGGGGCCAAAATTGGCGCTTATGGGATCGCAATAAACCGCATAACCGCTGACGGCGTCGCTGTTGACGCTATTGAATGGACTAATGCGGGAAGTACTGCGTGGATAAAATCAATAGCGGGGGAGATATATAACACCGCACCAGGACGCCAATTCTCTTGGGCAGCCGCCGGCACTTTGATACCAGTAACATTCAAGAACATGGCAGCCAAGCTAGATGTCCAGGCCTACATCAACAAGACCTCAGAACTGGATATCACCAAACCGATCAAACTGGACGGCCTGACCACCCTTGAACTGATCTATCTGTAACCCGGCCTGAAGCCCCGTCATTGACGGGGCCTACCCAACCACAGCCCTACCGGTCAGGCCGAGGGTTACCTGACCGGTCCAAGAAAGAGTCCATTTATGCCACACATTCCTTTTGTGCGTTATGGGGCGCTGGCCCTGTGCCTGTTTTCTGCCCTGGCTCAGGCCAGCGGCGTGGTGCCGGACAGCTCGGTGGTGATTGTCGAAGCCGCCGACGGCGAAGGCACCATCAATGTCCAAAACACCGATCCCTACCCGGTGCTGCTGCTGACCACCCTGGTGCCCCTGCCTCAGGACAAGGCGCCGTTACTGACCGTCACCCCACCGGCCGCCCGGGTTGAACCCGGCAAGAGCCAGAGCGTGCGCTTCTTGCTGACCGACAAAACGCCGTTAAGCACCGAGCGCCTGATGCGGGTGATCTTCGAAGGGGTACCGCCCCAGCAAAAAGATAAAAGTGAAGTCCGCATGACGGTGCGCCAAAACCTGCCGCTGATTATTCGCCCGGCCGGTCTGGCGCGCGATCTCGCCCCCTGGAAACGGCTGGTCTGGCAGCGCACCGGCAACACCCTGAAAGTGAGCAATCCCTCGCCCTATGTGGTGCGCCTGGGAGAAGGGGTTCAGACCCTGCCGGGCAACGGCGTCTGGACACTGCCGCACAGCTATGTCCTGCCGGGGCAGGCGCTCACCCTGACCCAAAACGGGACTAAACCGCTGGGTACGGAGACGCAGGTGCGCATTGCCCCGGCCACCACCTGGGGGTTCAGCGTCGCCCATTATGATGCGCCCCTGACACCATTGCCGTGAGGGGAATAACCGTGAGGAGTCTATTCTGCTTTCCCCCCACTCGCCCGCTACGTTGGCAGGCGATGGCGATAAAAGTGGCCCTGGCACCTCTGTTCCTGGTGTCGCCGGCCAACGCAGAGGGTTCCCCTTCTCGGCCGGAAGAAACCCTGTTTGACCCGGTCATGCTGCAGTCCCGGGGAATCGACCGCGTCGTGGCGGACAGTTTCCGCCACGGGCCGCGCTTTTTACCCGGCGAAAATGCGCTGATGCTGAACGTTAACGGACGCGGCCGGGGGCGCATCACCGCGCGCTTTAACGAGCAGGGGCAACTTTGTGCCGACGCCGCCTTCCAAAAACAGGCCGGTCTGGAGACGCCGCCGGGCTTTACCGGCCGGGAAGCCTGTTTTGACCTGCGCAGCGCCTGGCCACAAACCGAACTGCATCTGGACCCCGCTGAACGTCGGGCAGATCTGGTGGTGCCCGCACAGGCGGTTTCCGCCCCTGGTTCGGCCGAGGGCAATTGGCAGCACGGCGGCATCGCGGGCCTGTTCAACTACGATGCGCAATACATGGACAGCGCCGGGAATAGCGGTGGGGTCAGTTTTGTCCAACTGGACAGTGAGGCCGGGTTCAACGCCGGGGACTGGATCGTGCGTAGCCGCCAGACCCTCTCGCGCTTTGATGGCGAAGATAGCCTGCAACATCAGGCTGCCTATGCCCAGCGCAGCTTTGCCGGTATTAAGAAGGTGTTTCAGACCGGGCAAATTAGCCTGGGCAACTCGCTGTTCGGTACCGGGCAGGTGATTGGTGCCCAGCTGTTTCCGGAAACCGCCCTGACCGGCAATTCGGGCGGAGCCGGTCTGGTGGAAGGGATTGCCGACACTCAGTCGGTGGTGGAAGTCCGCCAGTCCGGCGTGCTGCTTTACAGCACCACCGTCCCCGCCGGGCCATTCCGCCTGCAAGGGTTCTCGCTGCTCAATACCCGTAGCGATCTGGCGGTCAGCCTGAGCGGCAGCAACGGCGAAAAACGCCAGTTTACCGTCCCGGCCAGCGCACTGCTGCTCAACGGCAACAGCGTCGCACCCGGTCTGTCCGTCGGCGTGGGCAAGATGGATCAACAGGGCAGCAGCGAAGCGCCCTGGCTGGGCACCCTTGCCAGCGGCTGGGCACTGACGCCGCGCACCACGCTTAACACCGGCCTGCTGGTTTCGGTGCCGTACCGGGCGGTGGCAGCAGCAGTGGACAACCAGCTTCCCGGCGCGGGTCAACTCTCATTGCAGAGCACCGTGGCGCAGGATGAGCGCCATAACAACACCGGTACGCTGGTTTCGGTTTCGCTCGGTTATCCGCTGACGGAACGGCTGGGGGTCAGCCTCAACAGCCGTCAACAGACCCGTCAATACCGGGAATTGAGCGATGCCTTGCAGCGGGACACTCAAGATAGTCAGGGTCGTTCCCGCAGCCAGTACGGTGCGGGTATCAGTTGGGGAATGCCGTCAGTCGGTAATTTCGCCCTCTCCTGGGCGCAGGGCACCACCTTTGGCGGCGACGACACCCGCTACTTGCGCGCCGGCTGGAGCGCTCAGATTGCTCAGGCCTATGTCGGACTAAGCCTGGAACGCAATACCGGTAGCGGCGACAACGGCAATGAGGATCGCGCCTACCTGACCGTCAGTATCCCGTTCGGCGCACGCAGCCTCAGCAGTTATATCAATACGGCCCGTCACAACAGCCGTGCCGGGGTGCGCTACAGCGACCGCAGCAGCCAGGACCGGGGCTGGAGCTTATCTACCGAACATGATACCGGCAGCAGCCGAACCAGCGGTACCGGCACCCTGGACTGGGTCACGCCGGTCAGCCAGCTCAGCGGCAGCCTGACCCGTGACTCGAACGACTACACCAGTTGGAATGTCCGGGCATCCGGCGGCGTGGTGGCACACGGCGGCGGGGTCACGCTCACGCCGTACTCCGTCGGGGACACTTTTGCCATTGCCCGGGTCGGTCAGGAAGGCGGGATCCGGCTGGAAACACCGGCAGGCCCGACCTGGACCGATGCCCGGGGTTACGCGGTATTGCCGTCGTTGAGTGGCTATCACCGCTCAACCGTTCAGGTCGACACGCGCAGCCTGCCGAAAAATGTGGATATCAGCAACGCCTGGCTGGAGACGGAACTGGCGCGCGGCGCGGTGGGACGGATGGATTTTGACGTGGTGCGTACCCGCCGGGTCCTGGTCAACGTTCAGGATGCCCAGGGCGCTCCATTGCCCCACGGCGCGGCCGTTTTCAATACCGAGGGGCAATTTGTCACCGTGGTCGGTTCGGCCGGGGCGGTATTCCTGCCGGACGCGGCACCGGGAATGCAACTGGAGGTGCAGAATGCCGGACGGCCACTGTGTTCGCTGACGCTCTCTCTGCCGGAACAGGCTGACAGCAGCGGTTTATATGAAACCAGCGCGGCAGTTTGCCGCTGAACAAGGAGTGTGAAATGAAAAGATTCATGGCGCTGGCGGGGCTGCTGGCCAGCCTGACGGCGCAAAGTGCCGAGCTGGAACCTGCGCAACTCATCCCGCATCCAGCGGAAAGCCGCTGCAGCGTATCGGCCAGCACCGACCAGATTGATTATGGCCGGCAGACCCGCTGGCAACTGCGGACTACGCCGGGTACGGCGTTGTTATCACCCGGGGAGCGCCCGGTAACCATCAGGGTAGCCTGCCCGTACCGCCAGACGCTACGCCTGAAGTTACAAGGGGAAACTGGCCCGAATGGTCGGCTGCGCTACGGTGATCGCGGTTATCTCCAGGTCCGGCTGGATAGCGCGCAAATAGACGGTCATCCGGCAAATTTAACGCTGAGTCCTGCAGGAGAAGCGGAAACCACCGTGACGCTGCCCGCCATGATGCCAACCAATGCGGTGCTGACCGCCGGGGAGCCGGGGCGGGCTGAGATCGGCCGCAGCTTAAGCCTGCAAATATCGCTCACCCCTCTGCTGACCGAACAAGATAGCCGGGTCAGCGCTCAGACCGACAGCCGGGGTGCATTGTCGTTTGTACTGCTGGATTAATCACCCTCGCCCACCGGGCAAGGACAGTTCGCCGGAAAGGCGTTTAATCGGACAGGAGAGTCCCATGATGACCATATTGTTGCCCCCGCATCTGGCAGAGAAATTAACGCCGAACGAGCGTATGGTGCTGCAGGCCCTGCTCAACGGGCAGGACCTGACTACCATTGCCCAACGGCGTAACCGCAATATCCGCACCGTCAGCAACCACAAACAACGGGCGATGGAAAAACTGGGCCTGAACAACAACGCCATGCTGTACGCGCTGGCCGCCCTGCTGAGTCCGCCCTTGCCGCAGGCCTCCCCTCAGCAAATGCAGTCGCTCTCACCGCGGGAGCATCGGGTGCTGGCGGGCCTGCTGCAGGGTAAAACGGTGGGCGCGATTGCCCGCGAGCAGCATAAAAGCATCAAAACCATCAGCCTGCAAAAGCAGCGGCTGATGGAGAAACTGAGGTTATGCAGTGCGGTAGACTTGTTCAGGTCAACGCCCGGACAGGCGCAGACGCTGTTGGCCAACTGGGGGCAGGTTTTTAAGACGTCGGCGGGTTAACCCGATATTCCCTCTTCATTGGAAGAGGGAATAAGTCACCTCAACAGAGCAGGATTAAGAGGCGGAAAGATCGATAACCATACGGCCACGAATGGTGCCGGATTTCATCTCTTCAAAGATGGCGTTGATGTCACCCAGCGGCCTTTTGGTGACTTTCGGCGTCACTTTGCCTTCGGCGGCAAACTGGAAGGCTTCTTTCAGATCTTCCCGGGTCCCGACCAGCGACCCCACCACCTGGATCCCGTCCAGTACCAAACGCGGAATGCTCAGGTCCATACTTTCTGGCGGCAGGCCCACGGCCACGACCTTGCCCCCGGCACGCACGGCATTCACCGCAGAGTTAAAGGCCGAACGCGCCACGGCGGTAACCACGGCGGCATGTGCGCCACCGACTTTTTGCTGAATAATTTCTTCGGCGTTTTCAGTTTTAGAGTTGATAACCAGATCCGCCCCAATTTCTTTGGCGAAATCCAACTGGCCCTGATTAACGTCAATGGCGATCACTTTGGCATTGAACACGTTCTTGGCGTACTGCAACGCCAGATTGCCCAATCCGCCCAGGCCATAAATCGCGATCCATTGCCCCGGTTTGATGTCGGAAATTTTAACCGCCTTATAGGTGGTGACCCCGGCGCAGGTGATGCTGCTGGCAGCAAACGAGTCCAGGCCGTCAGGCACCTTGACCGCATAGTCCGCCACCACGATGCACTCTTCCGCCATGCCGCCGTCCACGCTGAAACCGGCATTTTTAACCGAACGGCACAGGGTTTCGTTACCGTTGACGCAATATTCGCAATGGCCACAGCCCTGATAGAACCAGGCGACGCTGGCACGGTCCCCGACTTTTAACGAGGTTACGCCCTCGCCGACGGCAGTGACCACCCCGACCCCTTCATGACCCAGGGTGATACCGGGGACTTCGCCAAAATCGCCGTTTTTGACGTGAAGATCGGTGTGACAGACCCCACAACACTCCATCTTGAGTGCCGCTTCGCCATATTTCAGTGGGCGAAGCTGCTTTTCCTGAATATCTACACTGTGGTTTTTAGTGACTACGGCAGCTTTCATAGGATGTCTCTCCTCAGGTGAGTTGAAGTACAGCTGTTAATGTAGTTACTGTACCCCCTGAGGGCAAGAAGTCTGGCGTTTACTTTAAAAACAGAAAGTTAATAATTATTTCTTGCGAAATAGTTAAACAAAATTCTTCAGCCGAAATAATGATTAACGCTTGGTTTTAGTGATTTTTGTTGCCTTGGCGGGGTTGCCGGCAACAAATTCCAGGGTGGGCGAGTAGTAAAACGGCAACCAGGCGTGGTAACTGCTCTCCCACTCCCACTTGACCGGGCAAGGCCACAGAATATCTTCGTGCAGAATATAGTAGACCCATCGTCCGTGCGGGCGGCGTGGTTTGGCTGTGCGCATAGACCCTGACTTCTTTGGCACGGGTAGCCGTTGTTCCATATGAAATTCTCTTTGTCATCAGGGGCTACGGAGTGGCAAAGGTCAAATTTAACATGGACGGCGGTCGGCAAGCCATCTTTCCCGTAGGGACATTCGTCAGGTACGACACACAACTGTCATTAATTATTCATACCTGATAAATACACGCCAGCCAGGGTGTACAGAACACGCCAGTTTTGAAGTAAAAGAAGGTGATTTTATAGTGCTGCTATGGGGTAATTCAGACCGCTGGGGTATCGCGATCCTTCGTTTATCACCCCGCTTCCCTTAACGCCTCCTGCCGTAGGATCGATTGTATATAAGCATTTCTATTTTTTAACGAGGTAAAGTCACCTCGGTCAATGATACGGCCGTTGTCCATGACGATGATTTCATCCGAGAAGTTAAAGGTGGAGCTTCGATGACTTATGTTAAGTACCACTGCATCTGGATAATGCAACCTAATGTTTTTTATCACCCCCCTCTCATTGATGACATCAAGAGCTGATGTCACTTCATCAAGAATAATGACGCAGGGGTTGCGAAGAAATAAGCGCGCCAGAGACAACCGTTGACGCTGGCCGCCAGAAAGCGTCATACCATTATCTCCGATTTTCATATCCAGTAAATCTTGAGTATTGTCGACGGCCAGATCATCAAGCCTGGCTAATTTAATAGCCATGACCAATTGCTCATCCGTAGCTTGCGGGCAGGCAATTTTCAAGTTAAACCTTAGCGTATCCATAAAAACATAATCGTTCTGCGACAGGTGAAAAATTGCGTCAGCCCGCTGACTGGATGACAATTCGCTAATGTTTTTTTCGTTTAATAGAATGTCACCGCTTTCGGGTTTTAGCTCACCAGCCAATAGTTTAGCCAGCGTACTCTTTCCTGAACCGCTGCTGCCTGTCAATGTGATGAAATGCCCTTTGGGGATTTTCAGGTTAAAGTCATTAATCACGGGGATAGCTGTTTTTTCATAAGAAAAATGCAGACCTCTAATTTTTACGAACTCAACCGGAGTAATCAGATCGGAATCACTCTCCTGTACTGCGGTCATGTCAGACAAGTTGTCAATGAATATATAGAGTGATGCCGTGGACTTTTGTAATGCCGTATACATTGAGCCAATACTTTCCAAAGGGGATGATAGCATTAGTATATAAGAAGAAATCATCACAAAGTGTCCAATACTTATATCTCCACGGCTAACCTGATACAATGAATAGAGAAATGATACACCAAAGAATATAATATTGCACACTGATTCAACCATTAAAAACCGCATGTCGGCCTTTAGTAAACTCTCATGTTTTCGTTCAATCTTATTAAGGAGATTCTCATATCGGGAAAACAGATAGTCATAGGAATTACATACCTTTGCGGCCCTCATATTCTTAACGCTATCTGTGATTAAACTGTATTTCTTTACCGACGTGTTGTAAAAGTCATTATATAAACCAACTATCCCAGGGTTAAATATACTTTTAATAAAAAAATACAAGATGAAATATAGGGTAAAAAACACAGCGACAATATAATCACCAGATAGAACTATGAAGGTGACGCTAAAAATCAACTGTAATAACGGTGGAATAAAATTATGCGATACGTTTCTTAATAAAATGGTGAGTTCATCGATGGCCTGATTCAGTCGTTGAGTGATATCACCAGTATTCTCATTGTTTTTTATGGCTTCTTCACTATAGAAAAGACTTTTTAAATAATGATTGGTCATACTGATGACAAGGTTGTTTCTCAAAGAGGTGACCAATATGAAATTCAACGCCGAAGATAGTTTTCTGAGACTCATTATAACAATATAACTAACTGCAAGCAGGTAAACAACTGCCTGAAAGTCAGTAAGTTTAGCTTCAATTACGCCAATCATTCGCGCCATGATAACCGGCTGCAGAGAAATCAAAACGGTAGATAAAAACGAAATGGTAATAATGACAAAGAACTTGGCCTTAGCTGACGAGCCTGAAGTATTTTTAAAGTACCTTAGTATAAACCAAAAATTTCTCATCCAAGTTCCTTGTGTCACTTATTATGAAAACATAACGGGGGCCCCCGTTATGTTTTTAAACATTAAATTTTGATAAATCGTTTATAACCTAACGTCGGATCTATTTTGTCTACCTGAGTATCAGTCATGGTTGTTGTTTTAATCAGTAAAAGATCTTTTTCAGTTAACATACAAGCTCCTTTAAGCAATTAAATGAATCTGTTTAGTATGTAATTTTACAATTACACACTAGAGAGATCAGTTTATATGCTTCAAGTGAACAATCTCGATGCACTTGCAATAGAATACAATAATTGGTTCCCATTCTGAAAATAAAAACGCTTCTCGCAAACTTAAAACATATCCACTTCTTGCAACATGGCACAGTTCTGTCATTGGAATATAATTACTTTTTCCCCTCCCTAAAATCAGGTTAAATAACACTCTAGCTACACGACCATTCCCGTCATAAAGTGGATGAATATGCATCAAGAAAGCTGACGCAACAATTGCGCACAATAAAGGATTTTTTTTATGATTGTTTAAAATGAATAGTCTTAACTTACCAAGTTGATCAGGTAGGTGCTGGAAATCCAGAAACTCCGTATATCCGCCATCTGCTTCAGGAACAGTTCTTACATTAACATCACGAATTTTATTCTTGGCATTAAATTCCTTTCCCGCCGAGAAAATAAAATAAAAGAAATTATTATCACTATTTAAAATACTAGACAAACTGAGTTCTAAAGCACAAAATACCATAAAATCTTTATCACTATTTTTGTTCTCGTTAGCAAACATAACATTATCAACATACGGACTGAGTCGGTGTTGCAAGATGGAAATGCTTTTATTTTCAACAGACATTATAATATTACTAATAAAATAATCATAATTGCATTCTGAAGATATACAATCTTGTAAAATAGATAAGCTACGATTTAAAATAGCCCATATATCTCCTGCTATTTCTTCATGCTTGGGAAATTCCAATGGCATTAGTTTGACCACATTCCCTTGTAATAAATAGTTTTCCATAAATGTCTGCCCTTAGCGTCGCACTCCATATCTGTTTAACTTTTTTAATCTATTCACATGACACTAAAGTTTCATATACATTAATTATTTTTAACAATAATTTCGTATTTTGTCCTGACCACTACGGTTGCGACAAAGAAAACCCACATCAGGACGCCAGCCCACCGCCGCCTGCGTAGGGAGTCTTACCGGCAATCTTCATCACTTCGGCCCCCAGGGTGACAAAAGGCGTCTGGCGGCTGGCATAAATCAGTCCACCCGCTTTAGCGCGCACCGCTGTTATCGTATCGGTGATCGGGTCGATAATTTCAGCTACCGCCTCATCCGCTTCTACCCACTCCCCCGGCTGGCGGAGTAACAACAGAATACCGCTGGCGGGCGCGGTAACAATCTCCCCAGCGGCAAATGGCAACATGGCGACCTCAAGCTGCGGTATCACCGAGGAAGCACCGGCAACGGCACCGCGGTGTTGCAAGTATCGATAGAGGCGCTCGGCATCGCCGCTGGCCAGCTCGTGGCTAATATCCCGCTGACCGCGTAACTCCAGCGTAACCGCCATGCAACTCGGTGGCATCCCATCCAGGGCGGGATGCTCTGCGGCCAGCCGGTGCCAAGGCAGGCCGCAGGCTTCATCAAAGGAACCGCCGCCGCTGTCTTGCGAAAGCAGCACCGCCCCCATGCCCATAAAACGAGCCAATGTTTCTGCCTGTTCGCCCCAGGCCGGGTCGGCGTACATGTGCAGGATCGCCCGGTCGTCGCAGTGCAGATCCAGCACCACATCCGCATCACAGGCCAATAGCAACAGTTGCCTGCGCAGCGCCGTGACTTCGCTGGTGTCTGGCACCGCCTGTAAAACATTGCGCATTGCGATGCGCACCTGCTGATGCAGGGGTTCTGTGGTACTGAAATCCTGCTGCCGTAACAAACGGGCTAAATCAGGGAAATCACGGTTAAAATTGCGGCCACTGACCAGATCAAAGCGCCCTACACCCGCATTGAGCAGCACCTGCGCCAGCCCCGGCGGGTTGGCTACCGGGACAAGAATTATTTCACTTTGCAGTTCACCCCGCCGTTCCGCCTGGCTGAGCAATCTTTTAAGATAGTGCAGCACCAGCATGCCGGGCAGTTCATCGGCATGCAGACCGGCCTGCAGGTAAATTTTTTCGCCTTTACCCGGCTGGCCGAAATGAAAACTGGTGAATTGGCGCTGCCCACCCAGAGCATGTTCAGGTAACTTATGATGATTAGTTTTCATTGGACGCCCTATCTGTGGAAAAGAAAGCCCGGCTTGATCGCATTGACAAAAAAATCCTTGAAATACTGTGCCGGGATGGCCGCATTTCGTTTCAGAAACTGTCCGAACAGGTCAATCTGACTGCCCGCCCTTGCCTGGAGCGGGTTCGTGGGCTGGAGCGCGACGGAATTATTCGTGGCTACAGCGCCATAATCGAACTGCCGGAACCCGAACATGCGTTTGTGATCCAGGCGCAGATCGCATTGGCCGATCACGGCCACTCCCAACCGGCCTTCGAGCAGGAAATGCGTAATACCCCAGAGGTGCTGGACTGCTGGCTGGTCAGCGGCAACTTCGATTTTCTGGTGCGCATTGGCTGCCGCAGCATGGAAAACTACCGGCTGCTGGCCGATACCTGGCTGACCAGCAAAAAATTTCGGGTGGATAAAATCGTCACCCTGACCGAGCTGCAGTCGATCAAACGCTCCTGAACTGCATCAGTCGCGGCGGATAAACGCCAGCCAGCGACGCTCTGCCCGTGAAAACATGAAGATCAGCAGGAAAGTGCACAGCAAATACAGTGCCGCCGCCATCAGGAACGGAATAAAGGGTGAATAGGTGGCGGCATAAAATGCGCGTGCCACGCCGGTAATATCCAGCAGCGTGACGGTACTGGCCAGCGAGGTGGCATGCAGCAGGAAGACCATCTCGTTATTCAGCGCCGGAATGCCACGCCGCAGCGTTGCCGGCAGCACCAGGCGGCGGATAATCTGCCACTGGCTCATGCCATAGGCCTCGCCGGCAATCCACTCCTGACGCGGGAAGGTTTCCATCATGCCTGCCAACAGTTGGGCAACGTAAGCGCTGGTATTGAGTACCAACGCCAGCGTGGCGCAGAAAGTGGCGTCGCGAAACAGCAGCCAGAAAGGCTGGTCGTTCTGCCAGCCCAATTGCACCACGTCAAACTGTGACAGGCCGTAGTAAATCAGCATTAATTGCAGGTAGAGCGGCGTGCTGCGGAAAAAGTAAGTCACGCTGCGTATCAGCCACGACAGCGGTCGCGGGCCGTATACCTGGCCGATCGCCATCAGCGCTGCCAGCAGTAACCCTGGCACCACCGATAACAAGAACAGTTTGGCGGTCATCGCCAGCCCGGTGACGTCGGAACCGTCGCTCCACAGAAAGCTCGGTGCCGCATCCAGCATATTTTGCAGATTCATCAGCGTGCTCCTGCCGAATGTGAGGAAGCCAACGCGTAACGCCGCGCCAATCGGCTAAAACCCCAACTGGAGACGGCGGTAATCACCATATAAATCAGCGCCACCAGGAAATAAAACAGGAAAGGTTTTTGCGTGGCTCGCCCGGCCTGCTCTGCCAGCCAGACCATGTCCTCCAGACCGAGGATCGACACCAGCGCCGAGGCTTTCATCAGCCCCAGCCAGTTGTTGTTGATACCGGGAATGGCGAAGCTCAGCATCTGCGGCAGCAGCACCCGGCGAAACACCTGGCCCGGCCGCATGCCGTAGGCCATTGCCGCCTCGAGCTGACCGCGCTCCACGGTGAGAAACGCCCCGCGAAAGGTTTCGGTGTAGTAAGCACCAAACACAAAACCAATCGCCAGCACCCCGGAGATGAAAGTGTTAAAGCGCAGCGGCCCCAATCCCACCAGGCCAAGCAAGCCGTTGACCAGCATTTCGCCGCCAAAGAACAGCAACAGCATGATCACCAACTCGGGAATGCCGCGCACCAGCGTGGTGTAACCCGTCGATACCCAGCGCAACCAGCGCGGACCAAAGAGTTTAATCAGCGCATTGATCATGCCGAGCGTCAACGCCACCGCCAGTGAAACCAGCATCACGCACAGTGACAGCAACGCGCCATGAGCCAGCAACGGCAAATACTCTATGACCATTCCCGGCCTCCCCTGGATGACTGGATCCGAGCCGGTTTAGTTGCCATATATGTCGAAGCTAAAATATTTTTTCTGGATGGCTTCATAAGTCCCGTCGGCACGGATCGCCTTGATGGCCCCGTTAAGCGCATCGCGCAGCGCCGGATTGTCTTTACCCACCGCAATGCCAACGTCAGAGGAGATACTGCTGTCTTCAATCACCGGTCCGGCGAAGGCAAACTTCTGGCCGCGTGGGGTATCGATAAAGCTGCTGGCGGCCTGAGTGTTGTCCTGCAGTGACGCGTTAATGCGCCCGGACATCAGATCCAGATAAACATTATCCTGGTTGGCGTAAGAGACAATTTTCACCCCTTTCCCGCCCCAGTGCTGTTTGGCATAGGCCTCATGGATCGAGCCGGTTTGCACGCCAACGGTTTTGCCTTTCAGGCTGGCAACGTCCGGCAGTAACGCGCTGCCCTTACGTGCCACCAACTGGGCAGAACTGCGGTAATAGCGGTCGGTAAAATCCACCTCTTTCTTGCGTTCATCGGTAATGGTTAACGACGCAATAATGGCATCGAATTTATGGGCGTTAAGCGCGGCAATCATGCTTTCGAACGGCTGTTTGACGAACACGCATTTGGCATGCAGCTGGGTGCACAGCGCGTTGGCGATATCGATATCAAAACCGGTGATCTCACCGCTGGGTGCCAGCACGTCAAACGGTGGATAACCGCCGTCCACGCCAAAACTGATGGTGTCGAAGGTCTGAGCCGCCGCAGGGCCGCTTAATGCCAGACTGGTCAGTAAAACTGCTAATGTTTTTTTCATGGCTGAGATCCCCGGTAAAAGAAAGTGTCAGAAACGCAGTGACAGGCAGGTCAGGCCGCCGTCCATTTTTTTAAATTCGCTGGTGTCGAGCTGAACGATCGGCATGCCTAATTTTTCGATTTGCGCCAGCGTTTGCGGGTAACCCTGTGGGGTGATCAGCGTATCGTTGATCCACAGCGTATTACCGGCGTAGGACTCCGCTTCCGGAATGACGATGCTGTTAAAACCGCTAAAGGCAGCATGGTGCTGGTAGTCTTCCGTCAGCAACAGGGTATTGCGACCCACGTAATTGACGATTGATTTCAGGTGCAGCCCGGCGCTCACTTCAATGGCCGTGACCCGGTAGCCGTAGGGTTCTACCGCCGCGGCAAATTCGCCGATACCGGCCTCATCGGTGCGAGACGTCAGGCCGACAAAAAACTGGCGGTCGACCAACAGCACATCCCCACCATCAAGATGGCCGCGTTGGCTCATTCGCACGACCGGGCGTTCTCCTTCGAACAGCGGTGCAATGGTGGCGACTTCGCCCTGGCGGCTTGGCGCGCCCGGATGGGTGATCACCGCCAGCTCCGGCATCACCACCGCGGTGTCTTCAACAAAGTGGGCGTCAGGAAATGCCGGGGCAGCCGGTAACACTGTCACTTTTAGCCCCAGGCGGAGCAAGGTGTCCACATAGGCCAAAAACTGGTGGCCGGTGACGGCAATATCCGGCGCCCCCAATTGGGCGGTGGTCTGGCCGCTGGCGCAGCTATCGGCAGGGAGTCTGGCAATGGCTTGAGTAAAGTGCATGGGCGATTCTCTCGGTTGAAAAGGACGGTCACTGTTGCTTCGATTATCAAACAGATACCCGTACCAATCAGGCTGAATCCACTCACCGGCACTCTACATTTGCGCTGTTTATTATCTCAGCGACGACCTATTCTGCTGTCAGGCGCTCTTGTACACCACAGGAGCCAGACGCATGCCCACCAGGGTGATCACACAGATGGCGGCACCGAAGTAAAAGGTCGAGGCTGCGCCCCAGGTTTGCCACAGTACACCCGCCCCCAGACTCGCCAACAGCAGCGCCACTCCACTCATCAGGTTGAACATCCCGTAAGCTGTTCCGCGCAGGTCGGCTGGGGCAGTATTAGCGATCATGGCGGCCAGCAGGCCCTGAGTCATCCCCATATGCACACCCCACAACGCCACACCGATCAGGAGACCTATCCAATGGTGACTGACGGCCAATACGATATCCGCCACAATCAACACCACTAAACCGGCTTGCAGCATGTTGCTGTGGCTCATACGATCAGAAAGTTTGCCAAAGGGATAGGCGGATAACGCATAGAGTACATTCATCGCCACCATCACCAGAGGGATTAAGGCCAGTGGAATATCCATTTGCTGCGCACGCAATACCAGAAATGCTTCACTGAATCGGGCCAGCGTAAATACCGCCCCCAGACCGACCACCCACCAATAGGCTTGCCCCAGCCGCCGCAGGTTTTCACGCTTAATAGGATTGGTGCGTTTATGTTCAATCGGTGATTTAGGCTCCTGAAGGCCAAAAAACAACAGCGCGATGGCTAAGACTCCCGGGATCACCGCTATCCAAAAAATGGCCCTGAAATCATCGTGCCACAGCAACATTAACCCGACGGCCAATAGCGGCCCCAAGAAAGCCCCTATGGTATCCAGCGATTGCCGTAACCCAAAAGCGGCACCACGGATCTCCGCAGGGGTAACATCAGCCACCAGAGCATCGCGGGGCGCACCACGGATCCCCTTGCCCACTCGGTCTAACAGACGGGCACCAAGAATGACGCCGGATGAACCGGCAACAGCAAATAAAGGCTTGCTGACGGCACCCAACCCATACCCTAACAGCGCCAGCCCTTTCCGCTTGCCGAGATAGTCACTGAGTACGCCAGAAAATACCTTGATGATTAGCGCGGTGGCTTCGGCCAGCCCTTCAATCAAGCCAATCACCACCACACTGACCCCCAGGGTGGTCACCATAAACAAAGGCAGCAAACTGTGGATCATTTCCGAAGAGATATCCATTAACAAACTGACGCCACCCAGTACCCAAACCCCCTTAGGGATGCGGCTTAACGTTGAAAAGCGTGAGAACATCGTGTTACTCCGTCAACCACGAACCTGAATTCAGTCCATTATTAAAGCAGTCGTTTAGGTCATTGATAAGATGCAAAAGAAAATAATTATCAATCAAGTTCACGCGGAAAGATGACGGGGCATTATTTTGACAATGACGTAACGGCCGATAAATGAGAAAGCAACGCTTATTCACTCTACCGGCCGCCAGGATTTCTTCGCTTATTTCGAGTTAGCCGCCATAAACTCGGCCAGATTATCCCGGGTGATAACTTTATAAGGCACCCAGTTGTACGGCTCGGTTTTTTGCTTTTCCAGCAGCGCTTTGGTCACCAGCACCGCCCCGGTGGCCTGCCCCTTGGCGTCCTGGAAGATGGTCAGGGTCATACCGCCATTTTTGACAAACTGCTGACCGTCCGGCGTGCCGTCAATTCCCGCCACCAGAATGTTTTTATTTTTGGCCTGGTTCAACGCCATGATGGCACCAATCGCCATTTCGTCATTGTTGGCGGCGATGGCGTCAATCGGGCGGCCGTTCAACAACCAACCGGACACCACATCCACCGCCTCATTGCGCTGCCATTTGGCGGTCTGTTTCTCCAGCACCTTCATGTCTTTATACTTGGCGATCACCGCTTCCACCGCACGCGTGCGTTCGCGCGCCTCTTCGTTGGACAGCGCTCCCATCAGGATCGCCACGTTGCCGCGATAGTTCATCTGTTTCGCCAGGGCTTCCATCTGCATTTCACCGCCCGCCGCCGAGTCAGAGCCAACATAGGCCATTGCTTTGCCCAGTTTCACCTCTGGCTTGCGGTTGACGAAAATCAGTGGAATGTTGGCGCGTTCGGCCGCATCCATCATCGGCTTCACGCCCTGGGTATCAACCGGATTGAGGATAATCGCGTCCACCCCAAGGTTGATAAAGTCATCCACCTGCTGCACCTGCAGCGCTACGTCCCCTTTGGCATCGACAAACTGCCCGTCCATATTCAACAGCTTTAGCTCACTGACCATCTGCGAGCGCAAAATAGAGACAAAGTTAAGATCGAAATTGGCCAGCGCTACGCCGACCTTATAGGTTTTCGCCTGGGCGCTGAAGGCCATGACCAGGCTCAGCAGTATCAACAACAAGGTTTTGGTTTTCATGATGACATCCCGTAGGTTGAGGTTTATTTATTATTAAAATCAAGGCATCACTAATTATTCCGGGCAACAGGCCAATACCCGGTTTGTTGTGGTTTATAGGGTGAAATGGTCGCGGAACTGGTGCAGCGCCTCGGTGCTGTCACCGGATGCCCAGCCTTCCATCGCCACCACCCCCTGATAGTCCATTTCATCCAACGCGCGGGCAATGGCGCGGTAGTTGATTTCGCCGGTACCGGGTTGTTTTCGCCCCGGCACGTCCGCCACCTGAATTTCACCGATTGCCGGGCCGCAGCGGCGCATCAACTCAATCAGGTTGCCCTCGCCAATTTGCGCATGGTAAAGATCGAGGTTCATCTTCAACCCCGGTCGATTAACCGCCTCCACCAAAGCCAAAGTGTCGTCGGCTTTGGCAAAAGGCGTACCCGGGTGATCTAGCGGCAGGTTGAGGTTTTCCAGCGTGAAAACCTTCCCCACGCGCTCTGCCATTTCTGCCAGCCGGGTCAGCGTATTGGCCGCCTTCAGCCACATTGCGCCCGTCACCACCGCCACCGGTTTCACCGGCAGCCCTTGCGAGTCCAGGCCGGTACCGTGCAGATTCAGGCTCGGGCAGTTCAAGCGTTGCGCCACCGCCAGCGACTGCTCGGCGCTTTGCAACAGTTGAGCGATTTCCTCTTCGTCGGTCAGATTGCCGCTGAGATAGCCGGTCATCGAAGTCAAGCACGCTCCGGTAGCCACCAAAGCATCAAGGTCTTTATTGGCCCAGTTCCAGATTTCGACGCCGAAACCCAGCGCATCAATACGCGCTACACGTTCTGCAAACGGCAGGTCGAGAAACACCATTTCGGCGCAAACGGACAGTTGAAAACTCGCCATTATTGTTCCCCCAACCTGATCGGTTTGCCCTGCTGTACCGACGAAATACAGGCCAGTGCGATTTCCAGGGCATTGCGCGCATCCTGCCCCGTCGCCCGAGGCTTTTGTCCTTGCTGAATGCATTGGGCGAATTCGGTCAGCTCCGCCACATAGGCGTCATGCAGCAGATCGGTATCCTGGCGCGAAGTCTCGATGGCGATGCCCCCGGCGTGATAACGCACGCAGTTATTCAAATTGATATTGCCCGCCTGCAACATGCCTTTACTGCCAAACACTTCACCGCGTACGTCATAGCCGTAGACCGCCTGGAAATTAGCCTCGGCCGTCGCGATAGCGCCGTTATCAAAGCGAATAGTGACTACTGCGGTGTCCAGCAACCCCTTGTCCTTGAAGTCCGGACGCACCAGCGCATCCGCCAGGGCGTAAATCTCTACCGGCCTGGCTCCGGGGTTGAAGTGCAGCAAGGTGTCAAAATCATGGATCAGGGTTTCCAGAAAGATGGTCCACGCCGGGATCGGCGCCGGATCGCGCAACTGCGGGTCGCGGGTGACCGAGCGGGACAACTGGGTGGTGCCATTTTCGCCCGACTTGACGGCGGCAATGGCCGCTGCGAAACCGCTGACAAAACGGCGGTTAAACCCCACCTGTAGCACCACACCCGCCTGATTGGCGGCGGCGATGGCGCAGTCTGCCTCCTCCAGCGTGACGGCCATCGGTTTTTCACAGAAGACGTGTTTACCCGCCCTGGCTGCCGCTATCACCCACTGCGCATGGGTGCGCGCCGGAGAAGCGATGACTACGGCATCAATGGCCGGGTCATCCAGCATCGCCTGCAGATCGCTATGGGCCTTGACGCCCAGACGTTCCGCCAGCCGCTGCGCGGCCCCTGGTAACGGATCGGCCACCGCGGCCAGTACCGCGCCCGGCACACGCCGCGCCAGAGACTCTGCATGGAAACTGCCCATTCGTCCGGCACCAATCAGACCAACACGCAGGGTTTGGGGTAAATGGCTCATCGTGATTCCTCATGTGGGTAACGCCCTTGCGGGCAACAATTTCACTGAGGGTATTGCAAAGGGGATGCCAGCTTAAAACGCGGGGAATTTGTGAGGCGTTGCACAGATAGCCATAACAAAGTGACAACTAAGTTGACATGTAAATTTCACATGCCAATAAAATGGACATTACATTCCAAAGTGGAGTTGCCGATGCCTACCGCCGCAGACCTGCTGCCAATCAAAGATGAGAGCGATCCGATCTTCAGCCTGCCGGAAGGGCCGGAGGCCGGTGAATGGGACAGCCTGTTTTGGCAAGGCTGGCAGGCATTTAACGAAGGGAGTCAGCCGGGCTGGATACGCAAGTCAATCCTGCAATCCTGGCGGCGCTCGCGTGAGTACGGTATTGATCCTGATGAGTTTGTCTATCACGCACCGCCGGCAGAACAACTACAGGCCATCCTGTTGCACAACGCCGGGCTGATTAGCGTGGCACGCAGCATCATGGAAAATCTGTTGGCCTATAATCCCGACGGCCATATCAATCTGACCGATGCCCACGGCGTTACCCTTCACTACTGCGGTGCGGACATGACGCCGGTCGGCAGTATTCTGCGTGAAGAGGTTCAGGGCACCAATTGCACCGCACGCTGCCTGCTGGAACAGCGACTGGTGTATGTGTTAAGCGGCGAAAACTGGAAGATGGGGCTGCGCCAGCGTCATCGCCAGTGTGCCGCCGCACCGGTACGTAACGCCGAGGGAGTGATGATTGGCGTGCTGACCCTCACCGCTACGCCGGATAATTTCAATGCCCACACGCTGGGCACCGTGCAGGCAGCGGCGGAGGCCGTCGGTCAACAGCTCAAGCTGCAGCAACTCCTGGCAGAACAGCAGTCCATTCTGGAAACCCTGAATGAAGGCGTGATGGTTTGCGATCGCCAGGGTCGCCTGAAAACCGTTAATCGCTATGCGCGCCAGATTTTTGACGGTCTGGAGCCGGGCAACAAATCAATCGATGAGCTACTGCGCCCGCAGTCCGGCTCGCTGCTGACCATGCCATTTTGTAACGATCGTGAAATGGTGTTTATGCCAGCCGGTAAACCGGCCCTCTCCTGCGTCATTTCATTGATGCCTGCGCCGGATGACGGTCGGGTGCTTTCAGTGCGTGAGAATCAGCGCATCCGTGCCATTACCCGCCGCGTCATGGGGGTTAGCGCCAGCTATACCTTTGAGATGATATATGGCCACTCCAGCCGTATGCGCGAGGCGATCATGCAGGCGCGCACCTGCAGTCGCAGTGACAGCACGGTACTGTTGACCGGCGAAAGCGGCACCGGCAAGGAGCTGTTCGCCCAGGCAATCCACAATGCTGGTGGACGTTGTAACGAACCCTTTGTCGCCGTCAACTGCGGTGCCTTACCGCGTGATTTGGTGCAGAGCGAGCTGTTTGGTTATGTGGACGGTGCCTTTACCGGTTCGCGCCGAGGGGGAGCCGCCGGCAAGTTCGAACTGGCGGACGGGGGCACCCTACTGCTGGATGAAATTGGTGAAATGCCGCTGGAAGCCCAAACCAGCCTGCTGCGCGTACTGCAGGAAAGTGAAGTGTTGCGCATTGGTGCGGCGCAGCCGGTAAAAGTGAATGTGCGCATCATTGCCGCCACCCATTGCGACCTGGTGCAGGCGGTGGAGACAGGCGCGTTTCGTCGCGATCTCTATTACCGTTTGAACGTGCTCTCGATCCCGGTTCCGCCGCTGCGTGAACGCCGGGACGACATCGCCGGTCTGGTCAACGGCTTTATTCACAAGCTTAGTGCGCGGATGAAAAAAGTCCCACCGCAGGTTTCGCCAACGGCGATGGCCTGCCTCAACGCCTGGCATTGGCCGGGCAACGTGCGCGAACTGGAAAACCTGGTGGAGCGGATGGTAAACCTGTGTGAAGGATTACTGATTGATCTAGGCGACCTGCCCGAGGATATCCGCCGCATTGCGCCTGAACCGGCCCCGCTCCCCTCCAGCCGGATGGAAGACCATGAGCGCATACATATCATTCAGGTCATTGAAACCAACGGCGGCAATTTGAGGCAGGCCGCCCAGATGCTAGGGCTGTCGCGCACCACGCTGTACAACAAAATCAATAAGTGGCAGATCGATTTGACGCTTTTGCGCCCCTGAGTGCTCTGGAGATAGGCCGTTTTACGCTCAGGCATCAGACCCGGTTATATTTTTGTCTGATTAACGCGTGCGGACAACTCCTGATGGCTTTCCTTCCGCTCACTGTATCTGTCTGCAAGATAGTCAGCCTGCCCCTTCAGCAGCAGGGTTATTTTGAACAACTCCTCAGTGACATCGACGATGCGATCGTACCAGGAAGAGGGTTTCATCCGCCCGTTATCATCAAACTCCTGCCAGGCTTTCGCCACTGAGGATTGGTTGGGAATAGTGAACATCCGCATCCATCGGCCAAGAATGCGCATCTGATTCACGGCGTTGAATGACTGCGAACCACCACAGACCTGCATCACTGCCAATGTTTTCCCCTGGGATGGGCGAACAGCGCCTTCGCTTAACGGGATCCAGTCAATTTGGGCCTTCATCACTGAACTCATCGCACCATGTCTCTCTGGAGAACTCCAGACCATACCATCACACCATCTGACCAGTTCGCGCAGCTCAGCGACTTTCGGATGCGTTTCTGGCGCATCGTCAGGCAGCGGCAGACCCGATGGATTAAAGGTTTTGACTTCAGCCCCCAACGCGCTCAGCAGGCGACCCGCTTCCTCAGCAGCAAAGCGGCTGTATGAGCGTTCTCTTACCGAACCATACAGGATCAGGATACGCGGTGGCTCTTGCAGAGGCAGACGCTCGGCAATTTTATTATCAAAGCACTCAGCGTTCAGGGCTGGAAATTTCTCCACTTTTTTTCCTCATTTTGCACATGGTGATTCAAATGCCAACATATATGAATTAACATATGTGAAATTTAAGCGCATTGAGGTCCAAAATGCTACAACCCGTTCAGCTTTTCAAAATTTTGTCGGATGAAACTCGACTGGCCATCATTATGCTTCTCAGAGAGTCGGGGGAGTTATGCGTTTGTGATATCTGCGGGGCCACTTCGGAGTCACAGCCTAAAATATCCCGCCACATGGCGATACTACGCAATGCAGGGCTGGTCATTGATCGCCGTGAGGGGAAATGGATCCACTATCGACTCTCGCCACATATCCCTGCCTGGGCGGCAGAGACCATCACGGCATCCTGGCAGTGCCTGCGTGAAGATGTTCGCGGATGGCTGGCAAAATCAGCGACATCCTCCTGTTAAGCCATAGGAAACACATTGCTTTAATCATATATAACGGAGTCTGATATGTTACTGGCAGGGAGTCTCTTTTTACTGACGCTGATTCTGGTCATCTGGCAGCCCAGAGGTCTCAGCATTGGCTGGAGTGCGAGTATAGGTGCCGTGCTGGCATTGGTCTGTGGTGTTATCCACCTTGATGACATTCCTGTCGTCTGGAATATCGTCTGGAATGCCACGGCAACCTTTATCGCGGTGATCATCATCAGCCTGCTGCTCGACGAGTCGGGCTTCTTTGAATGGGCCGCATTGCATGTTTCCCGCTGGGGCCATGGACGAGGACGTTTGCTTTTCACCTGGATTATATTGCTGGGTGCGACGGTCGCCGCCTTGTTCGCCAACGATGGCGCAGCGCTTATCCTGACGCCAATCGTCATTGCCATGTTGCTCGCGCTGGGTTTCAGCCAAGGAACAACGCTGGCCTTCGTGATGGCAGCCGGATTTATCGCGGATACGGCCAGTTTGCCGCTAATCGTTTCAAACCTGGTGAATATTGTCTCTGCTGACTTTTTCCAGCTCGGTTTTACGCAATACGCATCGGTGATGATCCCCGTAGATATTGCCGCTATTGCCGCTACGCTGGTCATGCTGCACCTGTTTTTCCGCAAGGATATCCCGGCGACCTACGACGTAGCGCTATTGAAAACACCTGCCAGCGCCATTAAAGATCCGGCAACGTTTAAAGCCGGCTGGATCGTCCTTGTGCTGCTGCTGGTGGGTTTTTTCGTTCTTGAACCGTTAGGGCTCCCCGTCAGTGCCATTGCCGCAGCTGGCGCTGTCGTCCTGTTTGCCGTAGCAAAAAGAGGCCATGCCATTAATACCGGGAAAGTGTTGCGAGGGGCACCCTGGCAGATCGTTGTCTTCTCGCTGGGGATGTACCTGGTGGTCTACGGACTGCGGAATGCTGGGCTGACAGATTACCTTTCCGGTGTTCTCAATATACTGGCAGATAAAGGACTATGGGCTGCAACATTGGGCACCGGCTTCCTGACGGCATTGCTGTCGTCGGTCATGAATAATATGCCTACCGTACTGATTGGCGCATTGTCGATTGACGGCAGCACGGCCTCCGGTGTCATCAAAGAGGCGATGGTTTATGCCAACATCATAGGCTGCGATTTAGGTCCAAAAATCACGCCTATTGGCAGCCTCGCCACACTGCTGTGGCTCCATGTGCTTTCACAAAAAAATATGACGATCACCTGGGGATATTACTTCCGTACCGGCATCGTCATGACCCTGCCCGTTCTGTTTGTCACTCTGGCCGCGCTGGCGTTGCGGCTCTCCGTTACTTTCTAATGAGATACTGATATGAGCAACATTGTCATCTATCACAACCCGGCCTGCGGCACCTCACGTAACACGCTGGAGATGATCCGCAACAGCGGTAACGAACCGACGATTATTTATTATCTCGACACACCACCATCGCATGATGAACTGGTTCACCTTATTGCGGATATGGGAATTAGCGTCCGTGCGTTGCTGCGCAAAAACGTTGAACCCTATGAGCAGCTTGGCCTGGATAATGGAGTATTGACTGACGAGCAGCTGATTGAATTTATGCTTCAGTATCCGATCCTGATCAACCGCCCCATCGTCGTCACCCCCATGGGAACCCGATTGTGTCGTCCTTCCGAAGTGGTGTTGGAGATCCTTCCAGATCCGCAACAAACCGCATTCACCAAAGAAGACGGTGAAAAGGTAACCGACCAGGCAGGCAATAGAATCAAGCCAGATTGACATCCTCCCCGTCCTAAATGAACTGCCCCCCAAAAGGACGGGGTTTTACGGCACGCTGGATAATAAAGGGGTTAAAAGTTAAGGCATAACCGCCTGCGGCGGGAGCTATGACGCTATCAGAAGGTATATTATTCATCAGCCATAATTCGTTATAATCCGCGCATATATATATATCATCAGGGAATTCGATCTTAACGATCTTAAAATAATATTGTGAAAAGCCTAGCCTTTGCTATTAATTAGATGTCACACAAAACACATTCGAAAATAAATCATCCCTTCGTTTGTTGAAAATAGATTAATTAATTGAAGCAACCAATTATTGGTTGTGCCAAACGTGTGGCATGCCTTTGAATTTACCACCTTAAATACACCACCGTATAAATTAAAAATCAAAGGAAGATGAAGTTACCATCCTATATATTTTTAATTTTCACAAATAAACCCGGAGGTGAAATATAACGTTAACTTTTCAACGAAAATAATTTTAAATTAGATTTTTCATGAGTTTAACCAAGCATTAAGAGGATTTAAAATGAAAATTGAATCATCCAAGGTTGAAGGTTTGTTTAGCTCATCTTTTACTCGTGTTAATGCTGTCCCTCTCCCGAGCGATACTTTACCCGGTGTAGGTATTATTGGTTGTGGCTACAATCCATTTTTAGCCTATGCAGATGCTTCTGCTGTCCTGCATCCTATTCTCGACTGGTCAAAATCTCAGTTTCACGAAATTACTATGAACGGCCAGCAATATCAATTACCTGATGTGCTTCAGGCGGTATGGCTCAGTAACCAGTCTTACGCATCGGTAACGGGGAAATCGCTCCAAAGTTATTTAACTGAATTGGCTAACAGTATTAAAGTAAGTGGTAACTATGGCTTTTTTAGTGCCTCAGCCACAAATGAATTTAGCGACAGTTCATTGAGAAAGTCAGAAAATGAGTTTAGTCGATGTCAGCAGTCATTTGATTTGTGGTCAATTAGTATCCCAGCCGATATTGCAAGGTTGCAAAACTATGTTTCAGATGATTTTATAAAACTGATTAATGCAATAAATCCAGAAAGTAAAGATTCAATAGCCACTGTATTCAACGTTTATGGCAGCCATGTTCTAATGAGTGGTGTTATGGGCGGGAAAGCTCACGTATCCGCCTCAGCAAACAAGTTAACACTTACCCAAAAATTTGAGATGAGTACGATTGTTCAGGCTAAATACGAACAACTAACATCACAACTTAGCGTCGAAGACAAACTTAAGTATTCAGAAGCCTTCGATAGTTTCAGCGAAAGCGGTAGTTACACATATGATATTCTAGGCGGTAGCCCTTCTTTAGGGGCGCTTGTTTTTAAAAATAACTCGCAAGGTAGTAGTGACGATAATTTAAAAAATTGGATACAGTCTATTTCCAGTATGCCGGTGTTGACCAAGTTCATAGACCAAACCTCGTTAATGCCTGTATGGCTATTGTGTGAAGACAAGACAAAAGCCGATGCATTAAAAAAATATTACGATAATACATGGTCAAAATCGCAGATGGCCGTTGCCAGTCTCAGAGCAAACTACATCGACGAGCTGACATTTGTCCTGGGTGACAACTCAGATATCCCTGCTCCAGTCGGATACACTAAAGTTCCGATTGATCTTAATTCTGATGCTGGGGGTAAATATGTCTATCTTTGCTATCATGAAGCGCAGTTCACGCCAGTAAATGGCAAACAGCCGATTGTTGATATCCAAGTGCTCTATGGTAGCCAGATGCCAGCGCCTGGATATATAAAAATTGATGTTGATTTGAATAGCGGTGCTGGCGGGGAATTTGTCTACCTTTCATACAAAAAGGGAGAACCAACGTCGTCCGATGTAATTAATAAAATCACCGCTGTATATGGAAAAAATGAGTACGTCCCAACCCCATATGGATATAAACAAATTAGCGGTGACCTTAATGCTGGAGCAGGCGGTGACTTTGTTTACCTCTGTACTTACCAAGGTGGTACAGAATAATAAAAGAGCGTTAAAAACGGTGGGTATAACCCACCGTGACTGATTTAAACAATAAAGTCAGTGGCAGTATTTGCTTGCCCGACAATATTAACCAGGAAATCCGGAGCCGCCTGGCCATTTATATTTAGCGCCAACTCACTTAAATTACTTTGTGAGTCATAGGTTAGCAATGCCTCCCCCGCCTGCCCGCTAAACGAGTCGACGAAATGAATAAAGCCTGCGCCATTGTCGCCATGATTAAAGAAGGACAGATCGATTTTGTCGATGCCGGTTTCAAAGTCCAGGATTTTATCCGGTGATTTGAACGACGAATCACTCACCGCAGAGAAAACAAAGATATCTTTACCGCTGCCACCGAATAACTGATCCTGCCCGCCGCCACCGTAGATAACGTCATTACCCGCACCACCATGGATAATATTGGCCGCATCATTGCCGACAATCACATCATTACCTGAACCACCAATGGCATTTTCAATCACAGCACCAACGGCGATGGAAACGTTGCCCTTCAACCCGCCGACGTCAGAGAAAGAGCCTTCCGTCAGATTGATGCGTTGGTTTTGCGTATAGCCCGAGAAATCAAGCGTATCATTGCCGCCGGCATCCCAGACAGAGAACACCAGCTTCTGGTTACTGTCCGTCAGCGTGTAGAAATCCCTTCCGGTATTAGAATTGAACCCGTACACCGTATCCCCGGTGCGCGTAGTGGTATTGGCGCCATAGAGATATTGAATAGCGGCAATATCGTCAACCAGCGGCGCGGCGGCGAAATGACCGCCGTTATCACCACCGGTAAGGGACTCATCCCAATAGCTCATTACGCTGAATTGGCGCGTATCCTCGGCGTAATTCGCCATGCTGTAGTTGGGTGGATTGTTTGCATCGGCATTATATTTTCCTGGATGATCCAGTCCCAACGTATGCCCCAGTTCATGGGTGATGCTCAAACGGCCATAGTTACCCAACTCCGGGTGCAGATTGGCGTAAACCCCATCCCGGGGATCCGCGTAATCGTAATTGATGTTGAACCAGCTTTGACCATCGGTATTATGCCCTCGATAGTCGTTACCCGCCCCGCTGAATGGCTTAATTGCATAAGCCTGGCCGGAACCCTCATAATTTCCGAAGGTAATATTGGACTTTTGATCCGGGGCAACTTCAACAAACGTAAGGTTAGCTACATCAGCCCAGGATTGCAGCGAAAGCTTGGCCTGGGCCTTTTGCTCTGCGGTAAAGGCGCTAAGGCCGGTATCTTGATTATTGGATCCAAATCGGAAGTTTAAATTACTCTGATTATAATCCCAGTCAGGGAACGAATAAGTGACGGTGGCACCTTTGCCGGTCACATGAATGCCATTCCAGGTCTGCTCACTACGCGCTATTTGCTTGCCAGCCTCTTCCACACCAAAAGAAGGCTTATTATTGAGGGTTAAACCATTTCCTCTATTATGATAATTCAGCAAATCATTAACATCATCCCAACCGCTGGTCTTTCCATTTAGGGAATTGTCCATATCCATCTCCAGTAGGTTAATTCATTTCCGTTATATAGAAATAAAATTTCGATATATAGAATTACCGCAACATCATATCGCAGCATTTAAATGCTAGTATGATTTTCAGATACCTCAATATATTTTGACAAAATAATTTATGGCGGAGTAATCATCTTTCAAATATCTAATTATCAGGGTGAATAACCCAATGACACCGACCAGTGATAATCCAGGGCTGCTCCCCTCAATCGAGCCAAGTCCGCTTGCCATTTGCCGGGCCTGTTGCGCTATACTGTGGCCCACTTTTTGTAACGAACTCAGTTGACTATGGAACGCTTTCTAGAAAATGCCATGTACGCCTCTCGCTGGCTACTTGCCCCGGTTTACTTCGGCCTGTCGCTGGCCTTGCTGGCGCTGTCGATAAAATTCTTCCAGGAGATCATCCATGTTCTGCCGAACATTTTCGCCATAGCCGAGGCGGATTTGGTTCTGACGCTGCTGTCGTTGATCGATATGGCGCTGGTAGGCGGACTTCTGGTAATGGTGATGTTCTCTGGCTACGAGAACTTTGTTTCGCAACTGGATATCAGCGACGACAAAGAAAAGTTGAGCTGGTTGGGCAAAATGGACTCCACATCGTTGAAGAGCAAAGTGGCCGCGTCAATTGTCGCCATCTCTTCCATCCATCTGCTGCGGGTGTTTATGGATGCCAAAAACGTGCCGGACAATAAGCTGATGTGGTATGTGATCATCCACCTCACCTTTGTGCTTTCCGCCTTTGTGATGGGCTACCTCGATAAACTGACGCGCGATAAAAAATGATCCTCCGTTAGCCGTCACCCTCTGCTGACGGCTAACCACTCCCCTGTTTAAACCTGCTATTAATCAATGAATTGAGTCGCATTTTAAACCTCTCCTTTTAGTGACACCGTCACCATTTGATTTTTATCCACTCATCTGCTCAATTTCACTTGGTGCATCCAATGATAATAACATTATAATGTTATTACACTTCGACAGGCACAGATGCCGGCACAAGCTGAGCTTTGTCCCGCTGACAGGACCCTAATCAATCATGCCGCTCAATGGTAAACCACTACAGTTTCAGGATGTTCAATCTATCCTGCCGCACCGCTTCCCCTGTCTGCTGGTTGACCGCATTCTGCCTGACGGCACCTCCGTTGCCGAAGGCCGCTTAAGTGCCATCAAAAATATCACTGCCAACGAACCGACCTTCTGGACTGGCCACCACCAGACCACGGTGTTTCCCGGCATATTAATGGTGGAGGCACTGGCACAAACCACCGGCTTGTTGGCGCATTACTTTCTCAGCCCGCTATTACCCGGCGAACATTACTATTTTGCCGCCATTCATCACGCTCGCTTCTATCGCTCGGCCCGGCCTGGCGATCAGCTTCGCATGGATGTCGCCTTTGTCCGACAGCGCTCCGGCCTTGCCCGCTTTACCGGTCGTGCTACGGTAAATGGCCGCCGCATCTGTACCGCCGAGTTTATGTGCGCTCGTAAGTAGAACCGCCGTTTTTGATGGAGGCTTAAAGAAATAACTATGTCTATGGTTGATAAATTGCTCAATAGCCTGGATTTTTCTCCTCGCGGTCAGGTGATTGCTCGCGAGCAAGACCACTGCGGTGAAATTATTGTCTCTGACCACAAGGGCTACCGAACCCTGCGTTTTGACGGTATTTGCGAACAAAGCAAAATGTGCATCGATGCGCCACAGGTTCCGGTTCACAACTACATCAAAACCATGCTGATGGCCGTGGCCTGGCAACCACCTTCGGCGGTGCTGATCCTGGGATTGGGCGGCGGCGGTCTGGTACGGGCATTACATGCCTATGACCCCAATATGCTGCTGGAAGTGGTGGAACTGCGCGAAGCGGTGGTCTCTGTTGCGCAAAGTTATTTCACCTTGCCCAGCGACGAGACGGTTATCTTGCGCGTTGCTGACGCGGGCGACTTTTTACGTGCCCCCATAACCCGGCAGTATGATCTGATTTTTTCCGATCTCTACAGCGCCTTCAGCATGGATCCGCAACAGGGTACGCAAAGCTTTCTTCAGCGGTGTGCCGGACGGCTTTCACCACAAGGTTGGTTGGTGCTGAACTACCATGAAGTGCCCGATGAAGATTCACTGCTGTACCACAGTTTGCACCGGGTGTTTAACAGCGTGTTGTATTGTGTTGCCCCCAGCGGCAACGTGATTATCTATGCCGCATTAGCTGAAATCGAGACGCCGCTAAATCTGCTGCGTCGCCTTAGTGCCGAAGTCGGGCCGAGTTTTAACTGTGACCTCGGCTACCTGTCACGCAAGATTGAACGCTTGCACTTTAGCTAAGTCGGCATGGTCATTTCACTATTATCATTTGATTATTATTCTCTGGAGTCACCATCATGGAAAAGAAAACGGCGCGCCTGACCGTACTCATTGATCCTGACAAGAAAAAAGCGTTGGAAGAGCTGTGTTTGCAACAGGACGTCACCCCCTCCCAGGTGATCCGCCAGCTGATACGTGACTATCTGCACAAACACCAGGTGGAATATCCGAGCCAGCCGACGCATTCCAATCCGCGTGTGGATAATGCCTGAAGTCAGATGGCGCAAGACTCGCGCCATCTGTCATCGCTACAGTAATGCCAGGCATGAGTGATATCTGATGGCAACGATTCTGGAGTGTTCACCGGCGCCCATCTTGCGAGCACTTTGGCAAATCAGCGCCCCTTCATATCATTAGCAAGGTATAAATATCATTACCTAACTATTATGATGACTATTTCAACTGTTTAATTAGTTATTCACAACCTTTATGATTAAAGAAATTCCTACTGGTAAACTAATTTCACAGCTAATGATATGACCTATTTTAACAATACCTTCCCAACCCACATAACCTCTATGTGCAATTCATTGATTTGTTTTGTTTTATAAGTTCCATTAACAAAATAAATACAATTGGCTGTTGTTTATTTGATTCTTTAAATAATTTTTCCATGGTTTTGTTAACGCCGTGATTTGCTTGATTATCTCGATCGCAACAAAAAAATACTTCATTTATTTTTAAGTGTCAGTTGATTTTTTAGTCGCCATTGCTATTGTTGAAGTTGAGTAATTCATCGCTCCCGACCCGAAAAGTAAATTCTATTTTTATACTCACAAATGTATAAGGATCAGATCATGCCCATTAAAAAATACGTCATTCTTGACAGCAATCCGGCTGCTGTTGGGAATGATGACTTTATTCTATTAGGTTTGAAAAATGAAGGTTTTGCCAGAGGTTGTCCGATGTTATTTGGCGGAACTGCTGATGCAAAAGACGGCCCGGTCGATGGCAAGAACTTTGCCTTAAACGTAATTAAAAGAGAAACCTGGGAAGAGACCCTGCACAATATCGAAGTTGAACAAGTCGTTCGCTATAAAGTTTTCCCCAATGATATTACTTTCTATACCAGCAAGGTATTTACCTTCAACGGAACAGTGAAGCTTGGTGGCGAATTCGCCTGGATACGCAAAGTTAGCAAAGGAAAACTAAAAGCCTATTTTAAAAACAAACCTTCTGCCACTAAAGATATGTTTGCTCAAGAACTGTATGCCATGACGTTGGATCCCCATATAGAACCTACCGATACTCAATTCGAAGAATATCTCGGTTCGGATACCCTGAGCGCCATTTACGCTTATTGCAAAGAAACCTGTAAATAAATCATTAACCGCTTAATTAGCTATGGTTTGGTTCATTGCCACCATCGCTTGCGCACGTTTATGTCTGAAACTTATTGGGTACTGATATTATGATCACTCAAGGTTATACGTCAGATGAGAAGACTATTGTTAAAAATGTCATCAGCAAATATAGCAATGCCGGCCTGTTTATTATTGAACCCGGCGATCCCTTGCTGGTCAGTTTTTACGATATTCAATTAAAACTTGCCGGTCTTACCCCGGGTAATACTCCGCAGTTTACTCAATGCTGGCAACAGGCAAAACGGCTTAAACTCAGTGCCGGCCGGTTGAGCGATGCCGGTAATGGCTCTGCTCAACCGGTATACAGCATTGTCCGGCTGGACTCTACCGACGGTCGAAATTATCGTGCCAATGCCATAGGTTCCCTGCCTGTCTCGGCGACAAACGTAACGCAGACCCTTGGGCTGTTTGACGGCGAAGCCGCCAATGTAGGGCCGGTTAACTACAACCAGGCCTATGTCTACGCCGCAGACTGCGCCCTGAGTGCCGATGGGGTTTATCCGGGTAGCCAGATTGCTGCAGATTATCCGGTCACGGTGATTTATACCTTTGCACAGACTATCGGTAACCAGACGGTGTACGGGGCAGAGATCATTACCAGCCAGAGTTATCCAAAAAATATCTATAATGAGTCACCGCGGAGTCTTATTAATCCAAATGAAATCAAGATCTGCCTGACCCGCGATGAGGCCGACTGTGACTACCGTAATAATTATGACGGTTCGGTCAGGGTGCCTATTAAAGGCAATATTACCTACCTGGGGCAAATTGAGCTCAACGGTGGTCAGCCTGTTAAAGCCAGCAATACCATTTATTTGATACGGACTCGTGCCGGCGGCGATCCTGTCACCCCTTTCGGTAACTACAATATTTTCAACTCGGCCAACACCCGAATCATTGGTGACAATATCTCCTGGGATCTGGACTGGCTCAGGTTCAATCAGGTTGACTTTGACTCCGGCGAGTGGATTTATTATGTATTCAAAGTCATTCTCAATGTCGATGGAAAAAGCATTGCAACCTTTATCACCAACGCACCTAAAAGCCTTGAGCCAGACCAGCGCTTCTTAAATACTGAGCTATTAAAACCCATGCGTATTGTTTATGGCTGCCTGGCTGAAAACACAAGAATTCTGATGCAGGACGGTGGTGAAAAATCAATTTCCGACCTGGCTATCGGCGAATACGTATTATCGAGAAACAATATCCCGCTCAGAATTGAAGCTATCACTAATGGTCTGGAGCGCAATTTCATCGAAATAACCACCCAGAACAGCAAGGGTAAAATAAGAACCATCACCAGCAGCCTTGGCCACCCTTTTATTACCTCAGCCGGTGTAGTGATTGCTCGCGAATTGAATCACACCTCTAAATTAATCACCCTGGAGGGTGAGTGCGAAATTATAAGCATTGAGCAACAGCAAGGAGAACTGAAGGTATATAACCTGCAGCTGACGGCTGAAGCGCCCGTTGATAAAGGTCTGTACGATGACAACACCCTGTATGCCAACGGTATATTGGTCGGTGACCTCCAGATGCAGCGTATCTATGAGGACGAATATTACCAGCGTCCGGTGAATATCCTGAGCAAACTGCCAAAAGAATGGCATCAGGATTATCAAAACCATCTCAACGCGGCGGGTAAATAACTCATGTATCAGGGCTACCCGGATTTTCAGCAGATTATCATTAGCGATCGGCTTAGGTTTATCGCTACCTATCAACAGAATGATAGCTATTTCTTATACCCGGACTCCGTCAGCATTCTGGTCGCGGAACCACTGGCTTTCTCGCTGGATATTGTTCGCAGCCCCAGCACCGACAGCATTTACGGCTGGCTGAATTTCACTACCGAACTGCAGTATGCCGCAGGCCAAAGCCTGGTGAATTTCAAGCAGCAACACCCAGATAAAGCGGTGAAGGTGTTACCCGTATTACCAGGCAGCCTGGGGTTTGACGTCCCTATTGAGTATCACAGTGACCTGCGCGGACAAAGCTATGACGCCACCTGGTATTCGGCTCAGTGTATCCAGTTTATTATTTTGCTGAACTCGGCCAGCACCCAACTGATTGAGAAAACCCTGCTCGACGATACCATCGGCTTTAATGCCCGGCTGGACGGCTTTGTTGAGGGGGTATCGCCGCGCATGGCGTATTCCGTCGAGTTTGATCCCCGCGCGCTGATGCTGGTGCTGGCCGACGGGGCCAAAGGCACGCATCTGGTTGACGATGACCGGGTAGCGTTTGACTATGACCTGCTGACGCAATATATCTATCAAAATCTCGCGCGGCTGCCGCTGCAAATCAGTCCCCCCTTGCCGGAGAATCATCCCGAGGAGACTCTGCTTTTCAGCCAGACATTGCTCGATCGGCTCTATAATTCGCTGGGTTCGCCCTACGCAGGCCCCGCCTCCAGCAATACGGCGATGATCGCCCTGCGGGTACCGGCGCAAGGCGGCCGGGTGATCTTTAAACTCGACTCGGTGGTGCTGAGCCAGCGCCCGCTGTGCTTTATTCTGGATCCTTTTGCCGCCGCACAGCAAATCGCCAGGGTCTCGCCCGACAGCATTATTCACCGCACTACCGCCCCGCCAATTCCACAGGGTGAACGGGAGACAGACGTTTTCTACGCCTTCCCGCTGGGGTTGAAAAGCAATGTTTCTATCGATATCCAGCTTATCGTGCCGGCGGGAGATATTTACCCGTTGGAACAAAGCCAAACTCAGTTGCTGCGCCCCGACCAGAGCCGGTTGACCTTCCGTTTTTATACCAGCTCACTGGAGACCGAACCCTTCTTCTACCAAATACGGGTTAATTATCCGCAGGAGGGTGGCTGGCGCATCCTGTACGGTGAACGACAATCGTGCGAACAACAGGCTCTGGTGCTCGATTACGCCGCGTTACCCTGCCAGTTCCTGACCATCAATATTGATCCGGGTTTTGCCCGGGAAAGCCGAATTGGCGGGCTTTATCATTCTGCCGGCTGGCAGCAGGATTTGGCCTTAACCGCCGCCGCACCCTACTTCAGTTGCCCGATCCTCGGTGATGAAACCTATGCCGAAGCAACCGCCTATCAGCTTGCCGGCAGCGGCGTCGTGCCGCTGCCGATGCCGATTACCCAGCCCACCACCATCGGGGCTTACAGCTTCCCGCAGTTTGGCTCACAGCGAGCGCGGATCACCGTCATTCTGCCCACTGAAATGCTCAAAGCCACGGTGCTCTTTCAACCCCAGAACACCGACCGCACTACGGAGCATACCTTCACCCACCAACAAAACAGTTTCGATTACTCGTGGACTGTCACTTCTATCTTTGCCTGCGGATTCCGCTACCAGACCCCTTCGGGCCAATGGTCGGCATATGTGACCGGCGATCAAACGATTGATATCAAAGGTGAAAAATGAACGCTGAAGATTTGAACCCTCAACAAACGCTACAGAACTTTTTCCTGCTTGGTCGAGCCTTCGCTTTCCACGACCAGACGCAACCGTCGGAGTGCTACACCTACGGCAGTTTTACTCCGCAGGTGGTGCTGGACGGTAAGGTCAGCGCGCTGCATTTGCTGACCAGCCCCGGTGGCGGTCTGGCGACCTTTATCGCGCCCAATCTGCCGGTGGATACCGCGGCGATTGAAGCCTATATCCGCCAGCATTTCATCCCGGCGCCGGGAAAAATAGCGCTGCAACAGGGCGACATTCGCCAGTCGCTGTTTCTGCGCTTTGTC
This sequence comes from Serratia sp. BIGb0163, assembly GCF_024809935.1. Taxonomy (NCBI): domain Bacteria; kingdom Pseudomonadati; phylum Pseudomonadota; class Gammaproteobacteria; order Enterobacterales; family Yersiniaceae; genus Serratia; species Serratia sp. BIGb0163. The sequence goes on along the minus strand of NZ_JANUDZ010000001.1, from coordinate 1,255,909 downwards.
CACCAGCCGGAGTCCGGCAGTTATAACGTCGAATTCGAACAGTCAAAAATGCCGCTGACCCATGCCGAAGCCGGTCTGCTGGACAACGCCATTCGCGGAGCAAAGAGCCAGGTTTATCTGGTGACCCACAGCCGGTTTAGCGTTAGCAGCCGCGTTGCAGCCAGGTTGGAAACCGACTGGGTGGCTTTTTTAACCCTGGCCTTTAACCAACAGGCGCGGCAACCGGAAGTTATCGCCGTTTTGCTTAATCAGCAGATCGACGCCGGGGTCATAACCCTGCTGGAACAGTTCGATAACGATCCTTCGCAACAGACCCGCGACCTGGTCAGAAACGCACTGGTGAATACCGCAGCGCTACTGGTCAGTAATACGCTGCGTAACATCCATTCCATCGATGAGATCCCCAGCAAGATCAGCTACGACGTCAGCTACAGCAATAGCGTGCCGCAACGCTATTTGCTGGTCCAGCAGCAGGATATTGCCGCCTTGCTTGGCCAACTGCCCGCCGACGGCATTATCACTTTTACGCCGACGCCGTTGCCCGAACCTACCCGGCCGGATAAGCCGATAAAACACCGCGAATGCGTGGTGAGTCTGGGGTTCAACCCCAAGAGTTTTAACATCATGTCGATCGAGCTGCGTTATGCCCAGTCGCAAACGCCGATGCAATGGCCCAGCTTCCCCCCGGTCACCTTGAAAACCACAGAGGAGGTCAGCGTTATCACCCTCAAAGTGACGTTTTCCGATTACACCAGCTATGAAAGCCAACACGGCTGGCAAGACACCCTGGCGCTCACCCCGCAAGACCTGGGTTTCTATAGCCTGCTGTTCGAGGCCGAACAACTGAAGGCAAAATTTAAGTCAATTAGCGGCACCGCCACTTATCAGCCGGCAGGTCAGGCAAAAAAACAAAACTTCAGCTTTTCGTTTACCGCCCAGCAGTGGCAGGCCAACTGGTGGATTAATGCCCATGCCAGCGGGTTAAACGGCCGCGTTGACTACCAATGGCAAGGCAAACTCGACTCGATATTCCCCAAAACCTACGACTCTGGCCCACTACAGGCCAGCGCCAGCCCCGTCAAACTGCAATACAACAAGTGACATAAACAAGAGGAACGCCCTATGTTAACCACCGCTTTGCAGCAATCGGTCAAGATCGCCACGGATAAGTATCTGGGTATTAAGGAATATGCCTTTACCTGTTATGGCGACAGCATTGATAAGAATATTTACTATGTGGTGCCGGAGATCCCGGTGTTTGTCGCCAGGGATACCAAAAGCCCCTATTTCATGTTCTACAAGTATCGTAGTGAAGACACCCAGGGCGGCTATGCGCAATTTACCGTGATGCTGCCGCAGCCTGATTCGGAGATGAAGAAAAAGATCAGCATCGAGTTGCTCGGCAAGCTTAAAGATCCGCTGATCGCCAAATCCACCCTGATCGTCAAGTATGTTCAAGCCGAGCAGGCCTCGGTGGCCGACCCTGAAAATGCGACCAAAAAAACAGCCATGGATACCGCGTTGCGCAATACCGGTTTAAATGACGATCAGGCTGCCAGATTTGTCGCGTTATATGACAGCAACCAAGGCAATGACCAATTCGTGCCTGAATTGACGCCAATAGAAATCAAGCTGGAAGTCCCAAGACTCACCTCGGCACATGCGTCATTGATTCTGGACAGCAACGAGAAATTCTATCGCCAAATCCCCACCACGGTGTCGCCATCAGGCCTGGGGGATAACAACACCGTTTTCAGCCTTTCACTCACAGGCGAAGGCGCCACCCTGTTCGAACAGGTTTTGAAAGGCACCGATACCAACTCCAGCGTAGGCATTCGCTTCGATTTCAGTCTGGATGCTTCTCTGCCGGCGGCCAAAGTTACGGTCAGCTACGACAGTGAAATCACCAAATCGGTGACACAAAACATCACCTACCACACCTGGTCGGCCGATGAGAAAAAGATTGAACGCGAATATATCGAAAAAGGCGCGATCAAGGTCGATGTTCAGACCGGGCTCTCTTACGAAGAAATGGGCATGACCGAGGACCAATACCTCAAATGGAAAGAGGGGCTAACCGCCTGGGGGCAAAAACAGGTAGAGCAGATTTTGAGTAGCCAAACCGGGCTGGACATGAGCCTCGAATTGCTTAACGACGCCGACGGCTTTGATAAATTCAAATCCAGCCTCAGCGAAACCAAAAGTTTTACCCGCGTCTATGAGGAGAACTCGGTAGTCTCTTTCTCCATCGCCCCTCAGACCCAGTTGCCGTCTATCCAATCCATCGTCGGCGAAGAGAATCTGAAAGATTACTTTAAAGAGTACGATCTCAACGATCCTTTCTATCAGTACATTCAGCCCGAGTTTTTTGTCACTCAGGATCTGGCGAAGTACAACGTGGCCAATATCGTGGTGACCGCCATCTACGACAAAGACAATCAGAGCACTCTGCAGTTTTCCCCTGGCGACAGCGAACCGAAGAAAACCGGCAAATGGTTTATCAACCCCGAGCTGGGACGGGCATTTAAATACTCCTACACCGTCAATTTCACCGGTATGCAGGCCAAGCCCTATCACTCTGGCGAACTTCAGAGCGATCAGGATTTGGTTATCTCCATCAACGTGGCCGAATGCGGCATCGTTTATGCCGACATTTCCACGCTGCTCGATCCTATGGGATGGAAAGTCTTCAGCCAGGTGGTGATCAAAACGCAATATTCCGATCCGGATAAGGGCGTCAAAATCAAAACCGACAGCCAGGTAGTCAGTGAGTCGACGCCTCCTCACCCCTTTATTTACCCGATTGGTGTTGATGTGGATAAGCCGATTTATTTCTCCACCGATTACTATGCCCTGGATGGTGACAGCCTGACCTACATCCCCGACGGCGTTGAGACCAGCCCGCAGCTACCGGGTTATGGGCTGATCCGTGGCCACCAGATCCTGGTCGCCAATGCCCTGCCGAAAGCGCAGAAGTACACCATTATCTTCAAGCCAAGCCAGAAGGAGATCACGCTGATCACCTATGAAATGGTGGTGTATTACCCGAAATGGGACTTTACGCAATCCCAATCCCTTGCCCTGACCGAGTTTGATTCTAAATCCCTCACCCAGTATCTGACCTTCAATCTGATGCAGGCTGAAAAAGACAACAAGGTGGAGATCCATTACATCGCTACGGTGTATTACGGCGAAGATAACCAGGAAAAAACCGTTGAGAAGGAAGTGACAGGAACCAGCACCATTGTGGTGGTGACTTTCTGATGCGTTGAGCCCCCCAGGGCAAAGCTTCTTTGCCCTGGATCACCTTCATCAAATGGGATGGTCGCTATGAACACTCAGGTCGTAGTGCAAAACATCTGTTTTATCCGGGCCGACCCGGACAGGCCCATTTATTATTATTGCGCGGCCGCGCCGGGCATTAGCGTTATTAACGGTGACCAACCGGCAGTCCAGCTACAGATATTCAGGAACAGCAGCCAACCGGCCACGGTTTACTATGCCATGCTGTCGTTGCAAACCCAGTTAACCAGCAGCCCCGAGGCGGCACGGGTGGCGGCAGCGGCCAGCCCCGACATGCCGCGCGACGCGGTGTTATTACCCATGCAGGCGATCGCTTGCAGCGCCACGCTGAACATTCCCGGCTTTATCGATGGCCAAACCAGCAAGACCTCACTGAGCGACCAACAAAACTGTTATCTGTTGGCCAAATTACCGGCTGACGCGGATATCGCTCTGCTGGCCAGCCTGATGGCGACCCCCGCCACTGCGCCCATCACCATCAGCTACAAAATTGACTATCTGCTGCAGTTGCCGCCAGCCACCTTTGAGCTGGAAGCCCGTTGGGATCAGGTTTATCAATTTCTGCAACAGTCGGTCGGTTTCAATCTGCTGATTTTTTCCGTCGATATCGAGGAAACCTCATCGCAATTAATCAGCAAGAAAGTGGTGACTATCAAAGTCAGGGACACCGACCCCGATGGGCACTTCAAGCAGGCGGTGGCCGAGTTGACGCAGATCCTGACCGGCGAGTTCTTTACCCCGGTGTTTGCCGAAGTGCCGCAGCAAGACAAGCCCAGGGCCGGTTTTTATCTGCAAAGACTGTCGGTAGAAGATATTGATCAGCGGCGTTTAAGCGGCAAGCTGAGCGAAACCACGGTGGTCAAACGTTCGCTTTATCCGCAGGCACTGTTTGCCGAACTGGTCGCCGGCACCGACTATCAGGCCGACCGGGTGATCAGCCAAAGTGACCTGCAGGATGACTTTTTCGCTCACCGTGAAGTTCGGGTCAGCCTGCTGTCAGACGAGCTGGACGTTAACGTCCAATTGGTCATGGTGCGCCTGCGCTATGGCTCGGACAGCAAGCAATACACCTTTCGCCTGGGCGATATCGGGCCGAAGTTATTCAGGTCACCGAGTATTACCGATCCTGAAACCGGCAAAATGCTGTGGCCGGTCGAATACAGCTTCACCGTCTATCTCAATCAGGCCGTGGGCGGCGTGAGATCGGTCAGTTCCAGCGTAATGCAAACCGAACTGAACGATGTTTATCTGGATATTGAGTCGGTCTACGGCCGCTACGATTTTGTCATTGAGGCCGCCAGCCTGTTCGACTGGCGTTGGTACCAGTCGGTGTTGGTCACCCTGCGCTGCCGCCATATTGGGCAGCCGGTAGCCAGCCTGACGAAAAGCTTTCAGATTAGCCAGACAACGCAGCAGGACAGCTACCCGGTGATGCTGCCCAACCCGGATCAGTATTTGTTTGACGTCACCAAGGAATACAGCAGCGCCGTTAACTCGCCCCATATCTCTGTGCTGTTAAACGAGCCGACCAGCCAGGATGTGTACCTGGTCTCCAGCCTGTATCACCAGCGGGTGTTGATGATTGCCGCCAACATGGACTGGCAACAGGTGGCGTCGGTGCTGGTTTCTGCCAATTATGCCTATTTGCCCGGCGATGACGCCCCACCTCTGCAGCAAATTTTTCAGTTTACCGCAGCCGATGCCGCCCCTCAGCGTTTTAGTGCCGACCAAATCGACCCCGAACGACGTAGTGTCGATCTGGAGATTTGGTTTACCTACCAACCGGACCAAGGCGGGGATAAGCCCGATTACGTCCAAACCGCAACCGTTCAAGACGATATCGATATCGCCAACCTCATTTAAGGAACCATCATGTTATTACTCAGAGCAAGAACTGCCACAATCAACAACATCACCTTCTTTGCCGACGACTCCGATGACAGGCAGTTCTGGTATTTGCCCGGTGATATCCATATCGCAGAAAAAGACGGGAAACCCGTTTTTTCATTGATCAAATACACCGGCGACGGCAGCGGTCAGCAAGGGGGTTACATCAACTTCGAGGTCAATACCTCGATCGATGCTGCCGAGCTGGACGCCGCATTTAACGAATACCTGCGTAAACTCAAAGTTGACCCGAAAACCGCCCGCAAGGCTCAGGTGCCGTATGACAAAGGTACGGTAAATTTCTTCGTGCTTGACGTCGGCAGCAATGCCAACGGTGAGTTGATCAGCGCGCAGTGCCCCAGCCTGTTTGGCAACAATAGCGCCATTTTCAGCGCCAAACTGACGCCACAGCAGGCGGTGATCCTGGAGGCGGCCTTTAACCAGGCGCAGGCACCGGCGGCCGTGGCCTATAACCTCAGCTTTACCGGTATCACCCCGGCGTTAAAAGTTGAAGTCGAGGCCAAGTTTGAAAGCATCTACAAAGAGTTCGATGTTAAATTTGGCGCCAATATCCCGATCCCGGTGGAAACCCCGGCCAGTTTTTGGCTGGGCTTTGACAGCGTAATCAAAAAACTGCAGCAGGATCAGAAGTTGATCATCAAGGTCACCGAGAGCATGCCGAGCGAGGAGGAAGCCAAAGAGAAAGAATGGGCGCTGCAGTTTGTCAAAGAGGAGATCCTGAAAAGCTTCTTCACCGCATCGCTCAAACCCAATGATGACAGCAATACCCAGGCCAAATCAGCCAGCGACTCCATCCTGGAATCTCTGCTCGCCAGTGGCAAAGAAGACGGCGAAGAAGGCGGCAAAGGCGGGCTGTTCCCCAGCGCCTCGCTGGAAATAAAACTGGTGCGCATCGAAGAAACCAAAAGCCTGAACTTCAACTACACCTCATCAAAAGCCCTCAGTCAGTCGGCGGTGCCGCAAAACTTTATCGGCAGCGACATTCTGCGTGCCAAAAAAGAGCCGCCTTATTTTATTGAAGTTAACGTTAACGATCCCTTCTTCCAGAAAATCGACTTTACCGTGCTGGGGCCGGACGGTTTTGCCGAATACGGCATTAAGGCCGCTACCTTCAAAATCGAATATAACAAACAGATTTATACGCCGACCGAGGCGTTCACGGCTGATGATGAGAAATGGGGCAAGGTCATCTCCCGCAGCCCGGATATCAATGAACGCTTTGTGATCCACAGCGAGTATGCCTTCAAGTCTGCCGCCACCACCGGCTGGGAAGGCAGCAGCAGCTACCAGCCGCGGTCGGTCTCGGCTTCGACCCTGCTGAATTTGGATCCCGGCGCGGTGCTGACCTTCAACGAGATCTCCATCTTCCTCGACCGAAAATTCTCCTGGGAGAATTACAATCAGGTGATCGTCGAACTGACCTACCTGGACGACAAAAAGAGCCGAAAAATCAAGAAATACTCGTTTAATCCGGATAAAACCGAGGAACAGACCTTTAAGTATCGCTGTCTGACCGAGCAGCCCTGGACGGTCGATTACAAAATCACTTATCTGCTGGTCGGTGGTGACAGCGTCACGCATGATGGCAGCGAGAATCCGCCGGCCATTGTTATTCCTGCCGTGGCATAGGTTATTGACGATGGCCGAACGCAATACGATATTACCAGCGGCATGGAACGCCCTGGTAAGCGCCCTGTGTCAGGAGGCGCCCTATTTACGCCGCTCACTGGTGCCCGAAATCACCCGTTTTAGCCAGGCACGCCAGGCTTCAGGCTGCTTGTCCGCGGCCTTTAATACCAGCCTGTTGGGGTATAACGGCTGTCCACTGGAGTTCACCGTCTCATCGTCAAAACCGCAGGCACTTTCCTGCACGCTGGACCCTTTTTTGCCACGCTATGCCGAAAATCGTGGGATTGAGGCTTTTTATCGGCACTACCAACAGATCACGGATTCACCCGCGCAGGACGATGCAGAGGCCTGTTTGGCCAGCGTCAGCCAGATGCAGGCGGTCCACCCCCTGCGGTTTGGCTCCTGGCTGGGACGCAAATATAGCCCGGAGACGGTTAAAACCAAGGTCTACTCCGAGGTACCGCCCGACGGTGCGGTGGAGGTGGTCTGGCCTGATTACCCTGCCGCGGCCTGCCAGCAGGCCGGTTTGTCACTACTGATGCTGGGTTATTACCCACAACAGGTCGACTCGCCGCGTGAATATTACTTTCAGTGGCACAGTGCGCTAATCACTGAGGCTGATATTGCGGCAGTCATGGCCTTTTTTGACTGTGAAGGGCTATTTCCGGCGTTGGCACCCCTGCTGGAGCGCGCCCGGCAACAAACTCTGAGTCGCGAAGGTTTTCCACCCACCACCTACGGTTTTAGCCTGGTCTATGGCCCCGGAGGTGAACTGGAAAGCTTCACGCTGTTTTCCATGGCGGCCAGTTTCTTTGGTGATAACCTGCGGGTGTTCCCCGCGGTACAAGCCTTGTTGACGCAAAGTGGCCAAGCCATGCCCTTGTTGCAAGGCGTCATGACCGCGCAGGTTCCCCTGCAATTCAACGTGGTGGGTTTTTCGGTGGATATGCAGGGCCGTCATGCCATCAGCTGTACTTTCAGCCCGCAAAATACCCACTTCGAAGTGCAGCCGCAGCAACCGATTTCATCCGCCAGCAATAATAATGAGGGTGCCAGTTTAAGCGCATTACTGAGTCAACAGTGTGCCAGCGGAGCCTTTGCCGCCCATGTCAGAACCCCGGACGGACGCTGGCATCTGGATGAAAACGCCTTTGTGACCGCGCAGGTGCTACGCACCCTGGATCACACCCCGCAGACCGAGCCTTATATCGAGAAAGCGCTCGATTTTTTAATCGCCTGTGAAACCCGCCCGTGCCATTTCAGCTTTTGGCCGCGTACTGCCCATCCGCAATGGATGGCGAACCAGAGTATCTGCGCCGACATTGACGACACCGCGATTATCACCGAATTGCTGTACAAGTTTGGGCGCATTTCACTGTCACAGGTCGGGGAGACGATTTCGCACATGAACGGCTATCAGCTACGCCGGGTCGATCCCCGTCAGGCCGCCGAGCAGCATCAGTGGGCGGAGTGCCAAAGTTTTCACACCTGGATGAAAGATGACAATGACATTCGCCAACTGGATTGCTGCGTGAACACCAACGCGCTGATCCTGCTCCACGCCCTGGTGAGCGGCAGCGACGCCGTGTTACCGGCTTACCGACGCATTATTCAGATGCTGAATCAGGCGCTGCAGTGGAGTGACCACCGTTACGATCGGCTCAGTTCGCTAACGCCCTATTACGCTCACCCCAACGAATGGCGCATTGCCCTGGAGTACGCCAGGCTGGCGGGGATCCCGCAACTCACGCCGCTGATTGACGCATTGGCCCACTGGCAGTGGCCCGCCGGCCAGTTGGAAAGCCCGCTGTACCGTCGGCACGACGGGCGCTTTCTCTGGACCTCCTCCTGCCTGAACCAATTCAGAACTCTGGCCCAAACCGAACGCACTGAGGATAGCCATGAATACCTTTCTCAATGACCTGGTGACACTGAACCAAATTATTCTGCTCAATGCCCGTGAGCAATTTCCTGACGTTGAGGGTAAACAGCTACGCTACCGGGCGGCAGCGCCAATGCGAGAGGATGACCTGACCGCGGAGGTCTGCACCGAGATCGTTTCAGGGGAAACCCGCTACCAGATTGCCACCAGCACCGACGGCACCAGTTGGCGCATGCAACTGGACTTTGCCCTGAATCACTCTATCCCGCAGATTCCCTATGTGGTGCTGAGCTACACCCGCTTTGGCAGCGTCGAAGAGATGATTTTTGACCAGGTATTGCTGACACCGCAGGAAAATCGCTATCAGGCACAGCTGGATCTGTACAAGCTGGAGCAACGCGATGCCTTGCTGCAGGCCTTGTCGGATTACGATGCGCAAACCACGCTGGTGGTAGCAGTCAAAACCGAGCATGGCCTCACCAACACCGTCACCGACCCAAAAGTATTCTACTTTGCCGAAAACTATTATCCGTATATTTATCAGGGCATTGTGCCGCCACCGCCGCGCCTGCAGCTGATCCTCACGCCATTGCAGTACCAGCAACTCTGGTATAACTACTATCAGGACTACGTGCGCAAGAATTACCTTTATTACCTGCCGGATACCTTCCTGCTGGGCACGGATACCGATGGCAAGCCAATGCTGTCGATATCCTTCTCCGCCGACGATCACGCTACCTCGTTGGGGGATATCAAAGTGACCTTTGACTACTTCCTGTCGCCCAAGGTCAATCAGGGCCGCATTGCCGATGCCACAGCACAGTTTTCACAAATGCAGCCGGACGCCCGGCTGGCGCCCTTCGCCAATGCAGACTCACTGGTGTTGCAGTTGGCGTTGCCCGAAGGCAAAACCGAGGAGAAAAATGCGCTGATCAACCTGCAAAGCGGCATTGTCGATTCATTCACGCTGCCCGCCCAGCAGTTCGCGTTGATCTGGGACGCGTTATTCGATCGTTCGCCGCAAAACCTGTTGCTGAAAGGCTATTTGGCGGTGCAGTTTATCGGTTTTAACCCGGATAACCTGCCGGTGATACTGGCGCTGGATGCCAAATATCAGAGTAAGGTACGTGACTTTATCAAACAGACGGCCCCGGTCGACATCTACAAAACCATTGAATTCAGAAGCGACAGCGGAGCTTACGATCCCTCTGGGCCGCGGCCTATCAAACGCATTTTGGTGAATATCGATAACCAAACCGTTGAGTTGAACAGGGAGCACCCTAATCATGACGTCACGGTCAAGGTCTCGGCATTGGATCTGATCCTCAACCCGGATAAAAAGCTGATTTATCATTACGACCTGCAGGTTTTCTACGTCGATGGCGGCATGACGCCCTACTACGATAAAACCTCCAGCTTTGAGATCATTTACGTGCCGTGAAGAGCGGTCAGTCTGCTGTTGGCATCCACAGCAGACTGCGCAAAAACAACATAATCAACCGGCCCGAGGGATCAGCCCCCCCATGGGTACGTTGCAAAGCCAACCCGTGCGCCATCGCCATGAATGCCGCCGCCAGCTCATGGGGTTCCGCGGGCGGCGTCTTACCCAACTGCTGAAACAGCGAGGCTATCACCACGCCAATTTTTGCCTGATGGGTATCCCAGACCCTTTGATACTCGATGGCGAAGGCCGGGCTGCGCTGCGCATGCAGTTGCAGCTCTATCGACAACATGCACCAGTCCACCTCCAGATTCAGGGTCGCCGACCAGGCCTCCAGCGCCGCAACGACCTGCTCCGGACTGCCCATATCACTCTGGGTCAGGCGGGTGAGCTGTGCCGCCTCGGTTTCCATATGCCGCTGCAACAGTTGCAACAGCAGATCCTCCTTGGAGGCGAAATTGGAATAGAACGCCCCCTGTGAATAGCCAGCCTCGCTGGCAATATCACGGATCGAAGTGCCGCCATAACCGCCGACAATAAATAATTGGCGAGCGGTTTCAATCAGCCGTTCTCTGGTCTGATGTTGGCTCTCCTCACGGGTTAATCGTTTTTTGATCGTTTTCATCTGTATCAACTTTACGCGGATTGTCACTACTCTATAAGCATTCAAGATATCACTTGATATTTTAAACCTCTACCACTAGATTTGGATATCACTTGAACTTTGAAATTCACTTAAGATTTTAATCATGATGAAAATAGAAACGGCATTTGTCACCGGCGCGACCGGTTTGCTCGGTAATAATCTGGTGCGTGAGTTGATCTCTCGGGGTGCCAGGGTCAAAGCTCTGGTTCGTTCCATGGAAAAAGGTCGCCAGCAGTTCGGGGAGATTGAAGGCGTTGAATTAATCGCAGGCGATATGACTGACGTCGCCGCCTTCGCTGAACACCTGCAAGGCTGCGACATCTTGTTCCATACCGCGGCCTACTTCCGTGATAATTACAAAGGCGGTAGCCATTGGCCGAAGCTGAAAGCCATCAACGTCGAGGGTACCAGACATCTGCTGGAACAGGCTTACCATGCAGGGTTACGTCGTTTTATCCATACCTCATCTATCGCCGTGCTCAACGGCGAACCGGGCCAGTCGATCGATGAAACCTGTTTACGGCGGCCCGAAGACGCCGATGATTACTACCGCAGTAAAATACTGGCGGATGACGTGGTTTTGGAATTCCTGCGGCAGCATCCGGAAATGAACGGCAGCCTGATCTTGCCGGGCTGGATGTGGGGGCCGGGCGATCTTGGCCCCACCTCTTCCGGTCAGTTGGCCAATGACGTGATGCAGGGGAAATTACCGGGACTGGTGACCGGCAGTTTTTCTGTGGTTGATGCACGAGATGTGGCAATAGCCATGATACTGGCGGCAGAGCGAGGCCAAGGAGGTGAACGTTATTTGGCCGCAGGACAACACATGACCATGCACCAGTTGGTCCCCATGCTGGGGGATATTGCCGGTGTCAAAACTCCCACCCGCACGTTGCCACTGCCATTTCTCTACCTGTTGGCGACGCTACAGGAGGCCTACGCCCGCCTCAGTGGCAAACCGGTGTTGCTCAGCCTGGCCACGGTGCGTCTGATGGTAAAAGAGGCCAACCGTTCTCATTTCAATCACGCCAAAAGTGAACGTGACCTGGGGCTGACATTCCGACCACTGGAACAAACGCTTCAGGATACCGTTGCCTGGCTGCGTAATAACAGGCCAACCTAATCCCCCGGGCAAGGGGAAACAGGGTTCCCCAGCCGTTGTCAGTTACGCCGTCTGCGACTCCACATAGCCCAGGGCCGAGCGCAATGTGGTTTCGTTAAGCGCCAGCGGCAGCAGATGAATCGACTCTCCCGCTTGCAGGGTACGCTCAATCAACCGTTTGATTTGCTCCTCATCGTGAATATCCACCTGCAGGGCAGCCAGACTCACCGGCAAAACCAGACGGTGATAAAGTGCTTTCAACTGCGCCACGGTTTCCGTCTGCCCCAACAACGCGCTTTGCACCAAAATGCCATACGCGACTTTGGTGCCATGCAGGAAGGCATCGGTCTGCGGCAATGCGGTCAGGCCGTTATGCACCGAATGCGCCGCGGCGATGCGGGTATAACGATCGCCCAGTCCGCCCACCAAACCGCCGCCGGCAATAATCGCCTCCAGCACATTAAGGAAAGCCTGACTCGATTGCCCTTCTGCCTGGGCTTTTAGCGCCGCTTCGCTTTCGTTGAGCAATACATCGCGCAGCGTCAGCGCGGTATTAAGACCCAGCTGGACGGTGAGCGGCAAACGTTCCGGTTGTGGACTGAGTACCACGGCTTCATACCATTTCGCCAGGGTGTCGCCGATACCGGCCAGCAAATACTCTTTTGGCGCACGCAGGATAATTTCCGGCTCCACCAACACCAGATGATTGGCATCGTCGAAGATCTCATAGCGCAGGGCCTGCCCCTGATCGTTATACCAGACCGAAAGCGGCGTCCAGGCGGCACAGGTCGCGGCAATGGTCGGGATCGCCACCAACGGCAGCCCCAGCCGACGCGCCACCACCTTGGCAGTGTCCAGTACCGCACCGCCGCCAACGCCAATCACCACCTGCCGGTCTGTTCCCGCCTGACGCACAATGTCTTGTACCGTGCTTTCACTGCAGTGACTGTTAAACAACACCCGACGGGCATCGGCAGCATCAAACACCGCCGGCAGCCAGGGTTTGGCCGCGGCCAGCGCACGTTCGCCATACAACCACAGCGCGTTGTTCAGCTGTTGCGGGGAATAAAATTGCGTCAGTTGGTCAATGGCCCCGGGGTAAGCAAAATAGTTGGCGGGGCCGGCGACCACGCGAATGTGGCTATCACTCATGTTCAAGTCCTTATTTTGTCTGATCTTGCCATCATAAAGGCGAGTTTAGCGTTGCCTAATACTCTTTAGCATTAGCTTATGATTTTTCGTTCATTGTCATCCGTTCAGCCCACGTGGAAACTGACGGCTTCAATTCATTCTTTGAATAAACAACCATCCCAATGGTGACGATGAATTGTCCTCCCGTTTTTTAATGATGCTTAACCATGCAGGGTAAAACTTAATGAAACTGTTCAACACCTCATTACTGGCGTTAAGCCTGTTCGCCGTGTTTCCCGCGTTCTCCGCCTCAACAACCGCACCCGTCCCGGCGGCGATCGCCAATCATCAGGGGCCAATCCGCATCGCGGTGATCCGCAATCTGGGTTCAGACGACAATACCACGCAGTTTGTCTCCGGGGCGGTGCAGGAAGGCCGCAAATTGGGTTTCCAGGTCAATACCTTCCTGACCAACGGTGACGACGCCAAGTTCCAGGATTTCGTTAATCAGGCGATCAGCCAGAAGTACGACGGCATTATCCTGTCTCAGGGGCGCGATCCCTATTCCACCGCCCTGCTGAAACGCATTGCCGACAACGGCATTGCGGTTGCGGCCTTTGATACCGCAGTACAGGGCGAGATCCCAGGCGTTACCGTCAGCCAACAGGATGATGCTTCGTTGACCGATCTTTCATTCGGCCAACTGGTGAAAGACTTCGACGGCAAAGCCAATATCGTCAAGCTATGGGTGGCGGGTTTCCCACCGATGGAGCGGCGCCAGGCGCAGTATCAGAAACTGCTGAAAGATCAGCCTGGCATCAAAGAGCTGGAGTCAATCGGCGCGGTATCCTCCGACGTACAAGGCGACACGGCCAACAAGATCGGCGCTATTCTGGCCAAATATCCAAAGGGTAAAATCGACGCTATCTGGGGAACCTGGGATGCCTTCAGCCAGGGGGCTTATAAAGCCCTGCAGGAAAATGGCCGCACCGAAATCAAACTCTACAGCATTGATATCTCTAACCAGGATTTGGCGCTAATGCGTGCCAAGGGCAGCGCCTGGAAACTCAGTGTGGCCGTAGATCCCAAGCTGATTGGCGCCGTTAACCTGCGTTTGGTCGCCAATAAGATTGCCGGTGAGAAAACCCCGGCAACCTATGAATTTAAAGCCGCCGCCATCCCGCAAGACCTGTTGCTCAGCCACCCGGAGGCCACCAATGTCGCTTCTTTGGTAAAAGTCATTCCTGGCTGGGGCAAATCGGACGATTTTATTGCGCCGTGGTTCGCCACGCTTGAAGCGCAACAGGCTAAAAAATAAGGAGCGATGATAATGGCATCGCCAGCGCTTCCCCACCCCGAATACAGCCGCAACATGCGGCTGATCGGTCACAGCGATCAGGGCGGTAAGCCTGACGGTGTGCAGGTTATGGTTCACCGAGGCTATGCCTATATCGGGCATATGGTTTCGCAGGGGTTTTCTATTATCGACGTGCGTGACGTGAAAAATCCGCGCGCTGCCGGTTTTTTCCCCGCGCCACCGGGCACCTGGAACGTACATTTGCAGGCGCATGATGATTTGTTGCTGGTGATCAACGCCCGCGATCTGTTTGCCGACACCCGTTTTGCCGATGAAAAGGTCTACTACACCCGAGCCATCAGCCAGACGGTGTCAGGCAATGATGCCCGCGGCTGGAGTGCCGGAGTGCGCATTTTCGATATTTCAACGCCGGACCAGCCGCAAGAGATCGGTTTTTTGGCGCTGGAGGGGATCGGTGTCCACCGCATCTGGTATGTCGGTGGCCGCTGGGCCTATGTTTCCGCCCTGATTGACGGCTACAGCGATTACATTTTTCTGACCGTCGATTTGGCCGATCCACGTAACCCGCAGATCGCCGGACGCTGGTGGCTGCCAGGCATGCACAGCGCCGGGGGTGAAACGCCCAACTGGCCGGAAGGCAAACGCTACGCCCTGCACCATGCCATTATCAGCGGCGACACCGCCTATGCCAGTTGGCGCGACGGTGGGTTAACCCTGTTGGATATTAACGATCGCAGCCAACCGCAGTTAATTGCCCATCGCAACTGGAGTCCGCCGTTTGGCGGCGGCACCCACACCGCACTACCGCTGCCGGATCGGGATCTGCTGGTGGTGCTGGATGAGGCGGTACTCGACAATCAGCAGGACGGCGAAAAGCTGATTTGGCTGTTTGATATTCGCCAACCGGCCAACCCGGTGAGCATCGCCACTTTTCCGCAACCGGATGAACGCGACTATGTCAGTAAAGGCGCGCACTTCGGCCCGCATAATCTGCATGAGAATCGCCCCGGCAGCTTTGTCAGCTCAACGCTCATTTTCGCCACCTACCAAAATGCCGGAGTCCGCGCCTACGACATCAGCAACCCGTATCAGCCAAAAGAAACCGGCGCGTTGGTGCCCGCTGCACCGGAAAGGATGATGGATAAACGCCCTGACCGACCACGGGTGATCCAGTCCTGCGACGTGTTTGTCGACGCACAAGGGATTATCTACAGCACGGATTACAACGGCGGTTTGTCGATTATCGAATATTTGGGTTGAATATTCAGCGTTGTAACGATCATTTTGCGCCGATTGGCATAAGATGATTGGACGTCAAACAGGATCAACATAAGGGGCAACATGTTTAGTCATATCACCGTAGGCGTCAGCGATCTGGATAAAGCCGCCACATTTTACGATGCCATTTTGTTGCCGCTAGGGTTAAAACAACGCCCGGTCACGCCAGATGGCGGCCCCGCCGCACGTTGCTGGGTGATGCCTGAACAGGCATTGCCGCGCTTTTATGCCTACCAGCCGTACAACCGACAGCCGGCCAGTGCCGGCAACGGTAGCATGGTGGCGTTTACCGCCCAAAATGAACAACAGGTGCGTGAAGCCTATTCCGCCGGCATCGCGGCGGGCGGGACTTCGGAAGGTGAAGCCGGCGAACGCGCTCATTACGGCAAAGGTTATTTTGGTGCCTACCTCCGTGATCCCGACGGCAACAAAATCCATATCGCCTACCGGGGTGACCTGCTGTAATCAGCGTCCCGTTTAATGGCGGCACGGCTCCTGATGGTCATTACCAGTGCAATGGCCACCAATACGCCAGCCGCCAGATAGGTCACTCGCATGCCATTGGATATCGCCTCGGCGGTCGCCAATTTGATATCGTCGGCGTTCGCCGCCAGCATAAACAACGCGCCCATGGCAGAGGCACCGGTGATCAAACCCAGATTGCGTGAGAGATTGATCATGCTGGAGATCACTCCGCGCTGCTCAGGGGCCGCATGCTTCATCAATGCCGTGTTATTGGCCACCTGAAATAGCGAGTAACCCAGGGTAATCAGGCAAAGAGGGGCCACGTAGCCGAAAACACCCTGCCTGATTGACATCATCGACATTACTCCCGCGCCGACGACCATGATCGCCAGCCCCACGGCAGTTGTTCTTGCCGCTCCCAGGCGATCAACCAGTCGGCCGGCAGGCACACCGAACAAAGCGGCCACCAGCGGCCCGGCTGACATCGCCAACCCGGCCTGTCCCACCGTCAAGCCCAAACCGCGCGTCAGGTAAAACGGCCCCACTACCAGCGACGTCATCATCACCGTCATCACCAGTGCGCTCATCATTAACCCACTGCTCAGCCCTGGCTGGCGGAACAGTGCCGGCTGTATCAAAGGCGATGCCGTGGTATTTTCCAGCCGCACAAACAGTCCGATCCCCAGCCCCGCGCACAGCAACAACAGCAAATTGATGGCACCGAAATCACCATGCCCCAGCGTCATCGACAGTGCATAGCAGGCCAGTGTCACACCAAGCAGCAAAGTGCCGGGTAAATCAAACCTGCCGCTCTCCGATTGCGGTTGCGGCCGACCGTGCGGCAGATAACGGTAAGCCAGCAGCAAGGCCATCAGGCCCAGCGGAAAGGTAACCAAAAACACCGCACGCCAGCCAAAGCCAAAAATCAATGCGCCACCAAGCGAAGGGCCCAGCGCGGTGCCAATCGCCGACATGCTGCCAAGCAGCCCCATGGCACGGCCGGTATTTTCTTTCCCCAACGTCTCACCGACCAGCGCCATGGTCATCGCCATCATCACTGCCGCTCCCAGCCCTTGTGCAATACGGGCGGAGAGCAGCAGCCAGATATCAGGTGCCATGGCACAGAGTGCGGAAGCGACGCTGAACAGGCCAATCCCCAGCAGCAACAGGCGACGTCGGCCAATGCGGTCGCCCAGACGCCCGACCGCGATGATGGAGGTGGTAATGCTCAGCAGATAGACGATCATTACCCACTGCACCGCCTGAAACGAGGTGTTAAACGCCAGCGCCAGCGAGGGCAAACCGATGTTGGCGATACTGGCACCCAGTGAGGAAACCAGCATGGACAAGGAAAGGCTGGCGAGGATCCCACCGATATGGGGGCTGGGGGCGGTATGCTGAGTAATTGGCTTCATAGTCTGACTCCTGAAAGAACCTGTCAGTAGCCTATGCCAGCCAATAACCTGGCGGAAGGCGCAGCATATGCAGTTTATTAGTGCATGCTACGCCATATCACTGTTTGTACTGGGCAGCATTAAGGAGCAAACCTCAAAACCGGATCAGGCAGATGATGGGCAATACCCTCAAGGAGACAATATGAACATGGACCTGCTGTTTGATGATCTGTCAGTACGCGCGGTGCAATACAATGCCCGCAACTCGGTAGAGGATTTTGACGCCTGCATGACGCAATACGCGACGCTGGCTACCCAGGCCAAGGCGCAAACGCCGGGGATTTATGACATCCACTACGGCATGGGCATTGCCGAACGTCTGGATCTGTTCCCGGCCGCCAACCAGCCTGCGCCACTGTTGGTCTTTATTCACGGTGGATATTGGCACTCCCAACGCAAGGAAGAAGCCTGCTCGATGGCCGCCAGCTTCACCCGCCACGGCGTAGCGGTGGCCACGCTGGAATATACCCTGCAGCCGGAAGCCACACTGGCGGAAATCGTTCGTGAGGTGCGCAGCGCGATAGCCTGGCTTTATCACCATGCCGGCCAATATGGCATCGATCCCGAGCGTATTTTTGTCAGTGGCAGCTCGGCGGGCGGCCACCTGAGCGGCATGCTGATCGCCGATGACTGGCAGCATCTTTATCAGGTGCCGGTCAATGTGATTAAAGGGGCGCTGGCGCTAAGTGGCTTGTACGATATTCGCCCGCTGTGTGATATCTACGTGAATGACTGGATGCGTCTGACGTCAGAACAGGCGGCAACGCTCAGCCCGCTGTTTATGCTGCCGGAAAAGGCCAATGCGCCACAGATCCTGCTCGACGTAGGAGCCAAAGAAACCCAGGGCTTTAAAAACCAGACGCTGGCTTATTACGCCGCCTGTCGTGAAAAAGGGCTTAATGTCACGCTGCTGGAAGACCGACACTGCAACCATTTCACCCTGGTGAACGAGTTGGCTAATTCTGACAGTGCCATGTTCAAACGCGTCATGGCGATGATTATGTAACGCCGCCCAAACGGCAGAATAGCGCCCGGCTATTCTGCCAAGGTCATTTTATTAAGATCAATTGCGCCTTTGCTATGCACAAAATTGACTAAGGCGAAGGCAACTCCGTATTGCTTCGCTCTCTCTGGGCTACCTGCTCCCTTTCATATTCCATTTGGAAATATGAAAGTCCCGTTCGTTCTTTCGGCCCCGGCAAAATCGCCACACAATGAAGTCTGAATTGCAGCTCCATGCATAACCGCATAAAAAATCAGGTTTTATATCTTGTCATCGCTCATAACCGCTCAATTTGCCCGACTGGTGCTGGATAGCCGGCCCGAAGCCTCCGCCCTGCTGGCCGCCCGTGTTGGGGTGATGGATTATTTCGCCTGCGCATTGCCTATTGCCCAGGGCGCAATCACCGACAGTGGGCTGGCGGCGGTGAAAACGGTATTCCCACCTGTCGGGCCAGAGAACCGCGCGCTGTATTTTGGCTATGTCAGCCACTCGCTGGATTTTGATGATTATCACCCCGCGCTACGCGGTCACCCGACCACGGTGGTGCTGTCTGCGCTGTTAGCGCTGACCGGCGATACCCCGGACGTTAATGCGCTGCTGAGTGCCTATGCCGTCGGCGTTGAAGCCGCCGGGCGACTGGGGCTGGCTGCGGGAACCCAGCATTATCAGTTGGGTTTTCACAGCACCGCCACCCTGGGAGCGATGGCGGCCAGTGCGGCTGCGGCGCGTTATTTACAACTGACACCACAACAGACCCAGATCGCACTCGGGCTGGCCGCCACCCAGGCCGCCGGGTTGCGCAGCCAGTTTGGTTCGGCCGCCAAACCGCTGCATGCGGGACTGGCGGCACGCGCGGCGGTACATGCGGTGTTGCTGGCTCAGGCGGGTTTTATCGGTCAGTCGGAAGGCGTGATAGACAGCCTGTTGCACTCGCACGGTGACGGACGGCAGCGGCCGGAACTGCTGACCGCCGACTGGGGCGTCCCCTGGCGCATTCTGCAACCGGGCCTGGAGTTTAAACGCTACCCGACCTGCGGCGGTACCCACAGCGCCGCCGAAGCGGCATTCATCCTGCGTGAGCGCCTGCTCGAACAAGGCATTACCGCCGCTGATATCCCTGCGGCAATCCGCCACATTCAGGTCAGTTTTCCGCCTGGCGCCGATACCGCGCCCTATATTCGTCGCCCGTCAAACGGGGTCGAAGCACGTTTCAGCCTGGAGTATGTCATCGCCGATGCGCTGTACAGCGGTAGCGTGCCGCTGATGCACTACGGCGAAAACCCGGTTGATCCGCTGATTGCTGCTCTGGCGGCGCGGGTTGAGCGCCACGCCGACCTGACGGCTCCACCGGATGAACTGGATGCAGAATTACGCTTCCACCGCGTGACCTTAACCCTGCATGACGGCCGCCAGTTAAGTGACATTGTCACCAGAAAGCAAACTGCCGCCCGCCAAACCGACGTCAACGCCAAGCTGCGCAGCATTCTGCAACTGTTGCCGCATTTGGACAGTGACCGCGTGATCGGCGACTGCGCCTTAGCGCAGCCCGAGGCGCTGCTACGTTTAATCAAATTATTAAATCAATAATAAATATAGGAATAATTATGAGTACTTCACCTTCAACACCATCGCGTCAATTACGTCTCGGCCTGTTTGTTCAGGCGCTGGGCCACCACGTCGGCGGCTGGCGTGCCGCCGGTGCCAGTGGTTCTCCTACGGACATTGACTGGTTCACCTGGATCGCTCAAAAGGCCGAAGAAGGCACCTTTGACATGTTCTTCGTCGGCGATGCGCTGGCAACCAGCGTACACCGTTTGCCCTCTACGATGTCGCGCCTGGAGCCGCTGACACTGTTGGCTGCGCTGGCGGTGAATACCCGTCATATCGGGCTGGCGGCTACCGCCTCCACCACCTTCGATCAACCCTTCCATCTGGCACGCGCCATGGCCTCCATCGACCATATCAGCCACGGCCGTGCCGCCTGGAACGTGGTGACGTCATTCTCCAGCGATGCCGCTCGCAACTTCAGCCGTGACGATCTGCCCTCACACGCCGAGCGCTATGAAGTGGCACGCGAGTTCCTGGAGGCCAGCTACAAACTGTGGGACGGCTGGGAAGAAGATGCCATCGTGCGTGACAAAGAAAACGGTGTGTACGCCATTGACGAGAAAATTCATGCCGCCAACCACAAGGGCAAACATTTCTCGGTACAGGGGCCGCTGAATATTTCACGCTCTCCGCAGGGCCGCCCGGTGATTATCGAAGCCGGTTCCTCACCGGCCGGGCAGCAGTTGGCGGCAGAAACCGCCGAGGTGGTGTTTACCGCCGCCGCCACGCTGGAAGAAGGCCAGGCTTTCTACCGCAGCCAGAAGAAATTTGTCGCCGATGCCGGTCGCAACCCGGATCACTTGCTGATCCTGCCGGGCGTGATGCCGATCATCGGCCGTACCAAGGCCGAAGCGCAGGAAACCTGGTATCAACTCAATCAGTTGGTAGATATCGATAACGGCATCGAACAACTTTCTGCCCGTTTTGGCTTCGATTTGAGCGGCTTGCCGCTTGACGGCCCGGTACCGGACGTTGGCGCGACCGAAGGCGGCCAAAGCCGGGTGAAACTGCTGACCGATCTGGCAGCGCGTGAAAACCTGACGCTGCGTGAACTGGCTGCCGTGGCCGCCGGTTCTCGCGGACATCGCGTGGTGGTGGGCACCGCCGAAGAGATCGCCGATGACTTCCAACTGTGGCTGGAACAGCAAGGCGCCGACGGCTTTAACATTATGCCTGCGGTGCTGCCGAACCAATTGGAACTGTTCGTCGAACTGGTGATCCCGGAGTTGCGCCGTCGCGGTCTGTTCCGCGAGGAGTATCAATACTCAACCCTGCGTGAAAACCTGGGCCTGCCGCAACCGGCAATCAACTTCGCCAACGTTAAATCGGCTTAATTCGCAGGGGAACATCATGAAAATCACCATTAAACGCACCGCTCTGTCCCTGCTGTTGGCCTCCGCTACACTGGCACCGTTGGCCAGCGGTTTCGCCGCCGAAGGCGATGTGCCCTTCCGTGCTGCCGTGAAAGCCAGTGCCGATCCGGCGCTGCACGACAGCCTGCCTGAAGCCATCAAAAAGGCCGGTTACATTGTGGCGGGTACCAACCCGAATACCCCACCCACCACCTTCTATGAAGCGGATAACAAAACGCTGGCCGGTCGTGAAATTGATGTGATGAGCGCGATTGCCGATCGTCTGGGCGTCGCCATTCACTGGAAAGATACCGGCGGTTTCGACAATATCATTCCCGGCCTGAAATCCGGCCGCTATGACGTGGCGCTGGCCAATATCGATGCCAACAAAAAACGCTTCCAACAGGTTGATTTTGTCGGCTATTACAACGCCTCCAAACTGGCACTGATTGCCCGTAAAGATGCGGCACTGGGGCCATATACCGATCTGGCGCAGCTTTGTGGCCAAACCGTCGGTGCGGGTGCAGGCACTTCGCAAATCACCCGTTTGCAGCAGGCCAGCGAACAATGCGTCAGCGGCGGCAAACCGGCCATTACCATTCCGATTTTCCCAGACCGCCCGGCCGGGGTTCAGGCGGTGATCAGCGGCCGGGTGCCGATGTTCTTCGGCCCTTATGAAGGCTTGCGTTACCAGGCGACCCACGTTAAGCCACTGGCGCTGGCCGGTGATATCAACATTGAAGGCACTACGGTGGCCATCGCCTTGCCGAAAGGCTCAGAGCTGGTGAAACCGGTACAGGCGGCGCTGAACTCGCTGATTGCCGATGGCAGCTATCAGAAAATCCTCGACGGCTGGGATATCGGTTTTGGCGCGGTGAAAACCGCCGGTATTAATGAAGAGATCGCAAAATGAGTGGGCAATACCCTACCGACGATGCCGAGCTGCGCATTGTCGGTCATCGGCATTACGGCCGCTGGTTCAGCGCACTGCTGGTGCTGCTGATCGTTGGCATTATCGCCCATTCGATGCTGCATAACCCGCGTTTCGAATGGGCCGTGGTGGCGGAAAACTTCACCGAAGAGTCGATTATCAACGGCGTGATCATGACGCTGAAGCTGACGGTGATTTCAGTGATCTTCGGCTTCGCCGGCGGCGTGCTGCTGGCACTGATGCGCCTGTCTGCTAATCCGGTGCTGGTGGCGGTGAGCTGGTTCTATACCTGGTTCTTCCGCGCGGTACCGATGCTGGTGCAGCTTTTCCTGTGGTACAACATCGCCGCGCTCTATCCGCGCATCAGCCTGTGGATCCCATTCCTTGGGGAAGTTGCCAGCGCACCAACCAATACCATTATCAGCACCTTCAGCGCGGCGGTGATCGCCCTGGTAATGCATCAATCGGCTTACGCGGCAGAGATTGTTCGTGCCGGTATCCAAAGCGTCGGCAGCGGTCAGTTGGAAGCCGCCAAGGCACTGGGTTATCGCCGTGGGCAAATCCTGTGGCGGGTGGTTTTGCCGCAGGCAATGCGCACTATTTTGCCACCGGCCGGTAATGAGGTGATCGGGCAGCTTAAAACTACCGCGGTAGTGTCGGTGATCGCCCTGCAGGACGTATTGTATTCGGCGCAGATCATCTACCAGCGCACCTACGAAGTCATTCCGCTGCTGCTGGTGGCCACGCTGTGGTATCTGGTGATGACTTCAATTTTGTCGATCGGCCAGCACTACGTTGAACGCTACTTTGGTCGAGGCAGCCAGGCCAGCCACAGCAACTGGCTGTTTCGCCGCCGCAAGGCGTCGGTTGGCCAGTCACAGGGAGCTGAATCATGAGCGCTGCCATTCACATTAATCAGGTTCGCAAGTCCTTCTCCGGCACCGAAGTGTTGAAAAATATCAGCCTGCAGATCCCGGCCGGCTCGGTCACGGTGATCCTTGGCCCTTCCGGCTCGGGCAAATCGACCTTGCTGCGCTGCATCAACCACCTGGAAAAACTCGATGGCGGCACCATTCGCGTAGGCGAACAGCTCATCGGCTATCGCCAGAAAGGCAATCACCTGTATGAACTGAAGGAGCGTGAAGTCGCCGAACAGCGTAAAAGCATCGGCATGGTGTTCCAGCAGTTCAACCTGTTCCCCCACCGCACGGTGCTGGAAAACGTGACGGAAGCCCCGCTCCTGGTTAAAAAGGAAAAGAAAACCGTGGTGCTGGAGCGCGCAAAAGCATTGCTGACCCGCGTCGGGCTGGAACATCGCATTCACGCCTGGCCACGCGAGCTTTCTGGCGGTCAGCAACAGCGGGTAGCGATTGCCCGCGCGCTGGCGATGAACCCGGAGGTACTGTTATTCGATGAGCCAACCTCTGCGCTCGATCCCGAGTTGGTGGGTGAAGTGTTGCAGGTGATGAAAGGTCTGACACATTCCGGCATGACCATGGTGGTAGTGACGCACGAAATCGGCTTTGCGCGCGAAGTGGCGGATCAAATCATCTTTATGGATCAAGGGAAAGTGGTGGAAACGGGGACGGCACAGCAGGTGCTGGATGCACCACAGCACCAAAGAACGCGGGACTTCCTGGCAACGGTACTCTAAAACTGCATCGGGGGCATTGCGCCCCCGATCATTAAATTCAGTCTTTTTTTCGGCCAATGGCAGAGAAAAGATTACACAGCTCACCCAGACCATAAATCGAGCCAAGCAGTACGGCTATCATTACCGGCACCAGGATCACCACGGTTGCCAAACTCTCAATCATTTCTAACATCGTCGTTTCCTGGTTTTAAACAGAGAACCCTCTTCTGAACCCGAGGTTTCCCCTTATTTATCTTGAGGTTATTTTTTTGGTCGGTTCCAATCTGTGATACAGATCACACCACCATTTGGCTAATGTAACTGACACAGTTGCATTACCGCAATACAAAAAAATGCTCTCTTCCGGAGGCCAGAACACGACCACCGGGCACTTGCCTTTCCCGTAGGGGCATCTTCAATGCTGCCGAACAAGGGTATGTCCGGCAACTTGGGTTAACTCAATCCTCAGCGTTATCCATCAGCATCTCAACAAATACGATTAGCATTGTATTTATTCAAAATTTAATTTTATTTAACCGGAGGCCTTCTCTCTCCATCCAATTGTTTTTGATGGGAATACATATTTTTAATTGCCACAAAAAGCAATTATTAGAAATCAACAGCAAGAATGAAGTAGTTGATGCCGTCCAGATTATGCAAAAATAATAGAAGTAGCTTATCGCCACCTCAGCAAGCATTATTAAATTCAGATATAAAACCTCAGGTTGTTAAATTTTTGTTTCAGGGAGAGACTAATGAAATTAAAAGAAAAGAAACGTTTAGGGGCTTCAGCGATCAAAATTCCTTTCGCAAATATGAATAGAATACAAGTCGTTAGCCGCCACAATCGCCAGCAAAAGCCTAAGCCAGGGATAATCACCAAACTGACATCCATGACCGTCAATCATCGGGCATCGACGTCACCGGTAAAAATGAAAAAAACGGCCATTCAATGGATGGAAAATTATGCCTGGCATGGCGTATTTATAATCAGTGGGTTATTTTGGTTGGCGGTTATGGGGTTTATTTGGTTTTTAACTTCACTGTAGAAACCGGTATGGTATTTCATCTCCAGTCCAACCAGATGAAATACCCTACGTATAAGTAACACGATTCTGTTTTATATTTACATCCATGTTTATCAGTCATGTGTAAATGTGTTGGATACATGTTGCACCGCGGTGTCCATCCGCAACATCTTGCTGCTTTGCACCAGCACCTCACCCAATGTCCCCTGACCGGAAACCATAATGTGCGGATGAACCTTCGGATTTTTCACGGTTCCGCATGATGACCGTTCCAGTCGCCGTACAAACTGGCGATTTAATCAACAAACCAGCGTATGACTGCAACGAGTTAAAATCTGGCCGCTCAAAATTAAGAATATTTACCTATTCTAATTTCCTGCGCAGGAATACATTCATCTCAACTTTTACCGACCGATTAACCTGTGCTTTCTTTGTCGGTTAATTAGGCAATTTACCAGGAAACTCTTATGAACTTTAAACGTGCCGCAGGTGTGATGGTTGTTGTTATGGCAACTCTTTCAGTAACTGCATGTGGGAATATGTCTCACCGCGATCGCAACACCGCTATCGGTGCCGGCGTCGGTGCATTGGGTGGTGCGGTATTGACCGACGGTAGCACGCTGGGGACCTTGGGCGGCGCAGCGTTGGGCGGCATCATCGGTCACCAAACCAGTCGTTGATCCCAGCGGCAAAAAATATCAGTCTCAGATCGGTTATTATCTATTTAAAATAACCGATCTGAAATTCACACCTTTCTATTACTTTTATCATCTGAGCTAAAAACTTAATATCCCCACGTCATTTCATCCCAATAAAATAAAACCCACTTATAATAGAAACACTGGCACTACCGCCACCCACTCTCGCTTTTCAACGACGCCACGACGGATGTTACTGCTGTTCTGACTCGGCCATTTTTATTTCTTGACTTACACAACCTCAGGATTATAGTTTTCAAATAAAATTTGAAACAAAGTTTCGTATTTGAAACTTTACCAAACTTAAAATAATAAACACTTAACTAAAACTTGTCTCATATATAAAACTCAGCGAGAAATTCCATTATTTCATGGCGGAATAGGCTCGTTTTTTAAAACGTCAGCTTTCATCAGGGGAAAGTCATGCGCAAAGCCTTTATCGCATTTTTACTATTTTCACCAATGAGTTACGCTAACACCCTCACCCCCGTCAGTGAGAAGCCTGCCACGAAACCTGAGGCAAAAAAGAGTAGTCCGGCATTCCCGCATCTGCATTGGCAAAATGAGGAAAATAATAAAAACATTGATATCGGTGGTGCATTACGCGCCAACTATCGTTATGAAGACTGGGGCAGCAGTAATTACCGCAACCCACCCCACTTGCGTTTTGATACCTTTCGCATCGATGCCAGTGGCAATTATAATGACGCCTTCTTTGATTCCGGCTTTTGGTTTCAGGATCGCCGAAAATACGCCATCGACCGTGCCTATGTCGGCTATCACCTGAGCGGGAATTCTGACCTGCAGCTGGGCGCACCTTTCAAACCCTTTGGTTTGCAGCCTTATCCCCAGTTCGGCTGGTCCTACGGCATCCCGTTTTATCTCGGTTTCGGGGTCAATAACGGGTTGGGCGCAAAATACCAATTCCATGACCAGGGCTGGGCGCTGGATGCCGCCTATTTCCCCCGCATGATGCCGGCAGGCGTGCGCTATGCACCGGAAGTGGGCAATTTCGACGATCTGAAAAATACCAACTACGGTTCGCAACATTTGCAAGCTAACGAGAAGCGCGACCAGGTGAACCTGCGCCTGGCGCGTGAATTCCATCAGGGTGACTGGAACAACGAACTCGGCGCTTCGCTGGCGGTTTCCCGGCTCTATAATCATGACACTGGGGATAATGGCACCTACTGGGCGACAGGTCTGCATGCTTTGGTGAACTACGATCCGTGGCATCTGTCGTCACAAGTAATCCGTTATTCTTATGACGCCAAGGGACCTGAGGGAGCCAACAACTCGGTAATCTTAATGGGGGGTAACGGCCTGACGCCTGCCTATTTAATTCCGGCGCAGGCCACCACGGCGTCAATCAACCTGGCGCGTGATGTCGAGGTGCCCTGGGGGCCGGTGAAAAAACTGCGTTTTTATAACGACTACAGCGTGCTGTGGAAGGATAAGGACGGCGGTTCTGATTCTAAAATGAATACCCTTGGGGTGCAGATCTTTGCCCTGCCGTTGATGGTGTGGGTTGATCTGACCTGGGCGCAAAACGCCAATCCCTGGGGCGGTGCCGAAAACGCCACCGGCTGGACCAGTACTCAGTCTTCCGGCAGCAATAAATGGTATTTCCGCACTAACCTGAACATCGGCTATTACTTCTGATCCGTTTCCCCCTCCAGCGAGGGGGAAAGATGGTGTTAGCCCTTAACCTGAGACACCACATTCAACGGTTGGGCGTCAGGCAGGATATTCATATGTTCCAGAACCTGAGCCATGATTTTGCCAAACACCGGGCCGGCTACCGAACCACCGAAGTGTTTGCCGGCTTTCGGGTTGTTAACCATTACCACCAGCGCTACCTGCGGATCGCTGGCCGGGGCGACACCGGCGGTGTAGTTGATGTAACCGCCGTCGTATTTGCCATTAGGCCCCATCTTCTCTGCGGTACCGGTTTTAATCGCCAACCGATACCCCGGCACTGCGGCGCTGAGCCCGCTGCCACCCGGTAAAGCATCGCTTTCCATCATATGCACCACGGTTTTTACCGTATCCTCCGGCAGGATGCGCTGCCCCATTACCGGTGGCGTGACTTTAGTTATCGACAATGGGCGATAAACGCCGTAGGAACCGATGGTCGCATATTCACGCGCCATCTGTAGCGGCGTTACCCGCAGGCCATAGCCGAAGGAGAAGGTCGCCCGTTCGATATCCGCCCAGCGCTCACGGTGTTGCGGCAGGTAGCCGCTGCTCTCGTTACCAATCCCCAGGTCAGTCGGCAGCCCCAGGCCAAAGCTTTTGTAAACGGCCGGCAACACGGTGGCAGGCAGTGCCAGCGCGATATGTGAAACGGCGATGTCACTGGATTTTTGCAGTACCCCGGTAATGGTCAGTTTCGACCAGTGGCCCACGTCCTTGATTAAATGACCATTGACCCGGTAAGGCGTGGTATCCAGCACGGTATCCGGCCTGATTAAGTGGTGCTCCAGCCCAACCATCACCACCACGGGTTTTACCGTGGAGCCTGGTTCGAAACTGTCGCTGCTGCATACGTTGCGAATATCTTTTGACGGCGTATCCGCATAGTTGTTTGGGTTAAATGACGGGTAGCTGGCCATGCCCAGCACCTCGCCGGTGTTCACCTTCACCAGCACGGCACAACCGGAGTCTGCCTGGTTGGCGACCACGCCGTCGCGGATCTGTGCATACAGCACGTACTGGATAAATTTGTCGATGCTCAGCGTGACGTTCGGCGGCGGCACAGGATCGACGTTCTTGATCACGCCAATCACCGCCCCGCTGCCATCCTTCTGGTATACGCGCAATCCGTTCTTGCCTTGCAGCAGGTGGTTAAAGCCCAGCTCGATGCCTTCCAGCCCCTGATTATCCTGTCCGACAATACCGATCAGCCCGGCGGCATCCTGGCTCATCGGATAAAAGCGGCTGAAGTCCTGCTCGGTGCTGACGCCGGTCAAATGCAGCTTGCTGATATAGCTGGCATTATCATCTTCAACCTTACGGGCCAGATAGACAAAACGCTTATGGGCGTTGGTCTGGATCTGCTTTTGCACCTCAGTCAGCGGCATTTTCAGCACGTTGGCCAGGCTCTGCCAACGTTCATTGGTGAGGTCGGTATGGCTATCGAGAATATGTTTGGGATCCAGCACGATATCGCGTGAAGACACGCTCACGGCCAGCGCTTCACCATTGCGATCGGTGATCATCCCCCGGTTGGTCGGCAACACCTGGGTGCGGATCGAACGCTGATCCGCCTGGTCAGTCAGTTGTTGATGCTCCAACAGTTGTAAATAGCCCACTCGAAACGCCAGCAGGAAAAAGCAAACCAGTATCCCGGCGCAAATCCAGCCAAAGCGAAGGGTTGAATAATTTTTACCGCTTTTTTTTATTAATGGCGCCACTGTTAACCCTGCGTTTTTATTAAGGTTATGTAATGATTTCAGTCTAACCTGACGAAAATCTTTAGAAGATTGCAGTTTGTAAGAAAGTAAAAACAAACGCGTTTACTGTTGCACATCCGCGCTGTCGTTTAACTCCGGTTTAACTTCCTGCCCTTGTTCAGGCTGCGGGGCGTTGGCCGGGTCAAATATGTGGTCGAGGATCGCCCGCGCGGTCGGCCCTGCCACAACACCGTCGCCACCGCCGTTTTCCAGAATCAGCGCCATCGCCACCCGTGGATTTTTATAGGGGGCAAACAGCGTATAGAAGATATGGTCACGCAGCCGCACCGGGATCATTTTGGCGTTATAGGTCTGATTTTCTTTCAGCCCAAACACCTGCGAAGTCCCGGACTTGGCGGCAATTTGGTACGGCGCGGTGTGGAACAGCTTGTAGCCGGTTCCGTTTGGCAGGTTGGCCATGCCATACATGCCGTTGCGCACAATGCCCCAATACGGCGATTTGGCATCGCCAATCTGCGCGGCCTGCTTCGGCGGCAAATAGCGCGTGACCTGGTTACCCTGACGCATGGAATACAACAGATGAGGCGTCTTCACCTTGCCGTTATTGATAAGCGTGGTGAGTGCCTTCACCATCTGGATTGGCGTGGCGACCCAATAGCCCTGGCCGATGCCCACCGAGATAGTGTCCCCCTGGTACCAGGTTTTTTTATGCACCCGCTGCTTCCATTCGCGGCTTGGCAAGACACCGCGATATTCTTCGTTAAGGTCAATTCCGGTAGCCTGGCCGTAACCAAACTTGCTCAGCCAGCTATGAATGCGGTCAATGCCCATTTCATAGGCCACCTGATAGAAGAAGGTATCGGCGGACTCTTCAATCGCCTTGGTCACGTTCAGCATCCCATGACCGGTTTTAAGCCAGTCGCGATAACGGCGTTGGGTACCTGGCAACGTCCAGGTCGGTGCGCCAAAGAAGGTGGTATTGGGGGTAATCACCCCGGCAAACAGTGCAGAGGTCGCCATGAAGGGTTTCACTGTGGATGCCGGTGGGTACAGTCCCTGGGTTACGCGGTTTATCAGCGGCAAATCGGGGTTGGCCAACAGAGATTTATAGGCGGAGTAACTGATGCCTTTCACGAAAGGATTGGGATCGTAGCTGGGGCTGGAAACCATCGCCAGAATGCCGCCGTCACGCGGGTCTTCAACCACCACCGCCGCTCGCTGCCCTTTGAGCACCGATTCGATATATTGCTGCAGTGGCAGATCGAGCGTCAGGTAAATGTTTTTGCCCGCCTGTGGCGGTTGTTCTTTCAGCAGGCGTATCACGCGGCCGTGGTTATCCACCTCCACTTCCTGATAGCCGGTGGTGCCGTGCAGTTCAGACTCGTAATAAGCCTCAATGCCCTGCTTGCCGATATTGTGGTCGGCGGCATAGTTCTCACTCAGACCGGCTTTATCCAGCCGCTTCAAGTCACTATCGTTGATTTTCGATACGTAGCCCACCACATGAGCCAGTTCGGCACCGTACGGATATTCCCGTTGCTGGTAGGTATCGATGGTTACCCCATCAAAGCGGTACTGATTGACCGCAAAGCGCGCCACCTCGGTCTCGGTCAGCCCGCTTTTCAGCGTCACCGGCTTGTAGCGACCGTTATGGTGCATATCATCGCGAAAGGCGGTGATATCTTCCGGGGTCAGATCGACAATCGGCGTCAGCTCTTGCAGCAACGCGGTCATGTTTTCGATTTTGCTGGGAATGATCTGGATTTGGTACAGCGTGATGTTACGTACCAGCGGGGTGCCATTGCGGTCGAAGATCAGCCCACGACTCGGGGCAATGGGCACCATTTTAATGTCGTTCTGATTGGAGCGAGTTTGGTAGAACCCATGCTGTTTGACCTGTAATCGATACAGGTTGGCGACCAGCACGCCAAAACAGGCAACGACCAGCACCATTGCCACGCCGGCACGGCGAATAAACAGCATTTCCTCTGCGGAATGGTCACGAATTTTATCTTTTAATAGGGCCATGCGTGGCGAGTTACCTGTCAGACGTCACAATTTCCCAAGATAAATCAGGGCAGTGAAAAGTCGGCAAGCATAGCGTTATTGGCAAGGGCTCCCCATTAAAAGGTTGCTAATGAAATGGCATAAATGTTTCAGCATGTTGGAATGTTACCAAATGCCGATTTTTCTGCCGCTCAGGGATTGAGCCGTGATTTATGCCGGGCTACAATGTGACGCAGATCACACTAATTCATTTTTGCCCGCACGGCCCCCCGCCGACTGCGGCTTTTTCCAAGGACCATGTTCGATGAGTGCCATTGCCACAGGTTTTATCATGATGCGCTGGGAGTTACTGAGCGCCGTTATGATGTTTATGTCCAGCCAGCTAAACGTCGTTTGCCGCAAGACCAGCCGCAACGGCATGGCATTTATGTTCAGCAGCCTGGGGCTGTTCACCACCTGCTGGTTCGTCATGGGCCTGATGGGCATCAGTTTCAGCCAGGAAGGCTTTACGCAGTTCTGGTCCCACGCCTGGGATATGTATGTCGAAGTCGTCAGCAACACCCCCACCGACTGGCCACTGCCCTGAGCCAGAATGGAGAGGCAAGGCGTGACGCGTTTTGCCTGTCCTCTATATTGCGTTTGAGCGTCGGTGGTAACATCCCGTTATTACCCAAAGGTTCATAAAATAAATAAAATATAAAGTAGCCGTCTGAAACGCATACCGGCTTATGCTGGCCCCAGACAACCTTGTCACACTGACGGGAAGGCAAACTTCCTGCTCACCTTTCCTGTTCCCCCCTTAATTAATCCAGAATCCGGCTTAATACTTAACCGATGACTGGCCTGGCTGATGGATAGCCATGCGCCGCCATCAGGATGCGTCATGATTTCTGCTTCTGCCCGTATTGCCGACAACAGCGTGATTGAGCCAGGCGTGATTATCGGTGCCCGCGTGAGTATCGGCCCTTTTTGCTTCATTTCCGCCGGGGTTGAGATAGGTGAAGGCACCACTATCGCCTCGCACACGGTGATTAATGGCCTAACGCGCATCGGCCGCGACAATGTTATCGGTCAGTTTTCCTCGATCGGCGAAGCCAGTCAGGATCTGAAATATGCCGGTGAGCCGACCACGCTGACCATCGGCGATCGCAATCGCATCGGCAAATACGCCACCCTGCATCGCGGTACGCTGCAAGGCTGCCAACGCACCGTCATCGGTCATGACAACGACCTGCGCGACAATGTGCATGTTGCCCATGACTGCATCATCGGTGACGGCGCTTACCTTGGCGATCACAGCGGCCTGGCGGGTCATGTTGAATTAGGCGATGCCGTCTGGGTCGGCGTTCGGTGCGCGGTACATCAGTTTTGCATTATCGGTGCCCATGCGCGATTAGCCGACGCCACCCTTCTGGTGCAGGACCTGCCTCCCTTTGTGCAGGCTGGCGGTCATCGCGCCAAACCTGATGGTCTGAATCTGGCTGCACCTGCTTTTCTGGCCGCCGACCCGCAACAGCAACGGGTGATTCACTCGCTGTATGACATGCTCTACCACCGGGCGATGCCGCTGGAGGAGGTTCGGCAGGAAGTGACTCACCTCAGCGTGGAATACCCGCTGCTGAGCCTGTTCCTCGATTTCTTCACGCGCTCGACGCGCGGCATTATCCGCTGAGCAACGTGGCCGCTATGCCACCTTATGGCAACGCACCGCTGAGCCACCCAGATTAACCCGCAAGTTTTGCGGCAGTTGGCAGCCTTCTCCGGCATAAGGGCAACGTTCGCGGAAGAAACACCCCTGCGGCAACTGGCGGTTGCCCGGCAGTTCGCCCTTGCGATCTTCAATCGTGCTGTCGGTCAATGAGCGCCCTGCGCGAGGCACCGAGTCCAGCAGCAATCGCGTATAGGGATGCTGCGGCTGGCGCAGTACCTGCGCGGTCGGGCCCAGTTCCACAATTTGCCCCAGATACATCACGGCGACACGGTCACTCATATGCTGAATCACCGAGACGTTATGCGAAATCAGCACATAGGTCAGATTGCGTTGGCGCTGCAATTCCACCAATAAATTGAGGATCTGCGCCTGCACCGAAATATCCAGCGCCGAGGTAGGTTCATCGAGCACGATGATATCCGGTTGCGAAGATAGCGCACGAGCAATGGAGATACGCTGCCGCTGTCCGCCGGAAAACTCGTGTGGCAAGCGGTCAATCGCCTCCGGCCGCAGACCGACCTGTTGCGCCAGTTCCGCCGCCTGTGCCCGTCGCTGCGCCACGCTGGTATGCTGCTGCACGTACACCGGTTCAGTAATAATGCGCCATACCGGCAGGCGGGGATCGAGCGACGACTGCGGATCCTGAAACACCATCTGCATACCGCTGCCAAACCAGGATCCATCGTTGCGCGCCCGCAGCAGCTCACCGCTACTCGGTTTCAACAGTCCCATCAGCAACTGCGCCAGCGTACTCTTGCCGCAGCCGGATTCGCCAACGATACCCAGGGTTTCCCCGCGCATAATGTTGAGATCCAACCCGTTGAGCGCGTGGACATACTCACGCGGCTTGCCACGCCAGTTATAACTGGCGGGAAAGCGTAGCCGCACGTCGCGCAGTTCCAGCAGCGCTTCAAGGTTCATTTCGCACCTCCAAATCAATAGACTGCGGATGCCAGCAGGCCACCCGCTGGGCCGGTTCTGCGGCTAAGGGCATTAGCGGCGGTGTTTGTTGGCACTGGCCGTCGGCGTGGCTGCAACGGTTGCTGAAGGCGCAGCCCGGCGGCAGCGCACTGAGATTAGGCACCGTGCCGGGAATGGCCCGCAGCAGGCTGCGCGGCTCGGCGCGTTCCGGTGCCGCCAGTAACAGCCCAATGGAATACGGGTGGCTTGGGTGTTCAATCACCCGCTCTGTAGTACCACTTTCAATCACGTGCCCGGCATACATCACATACACCCGGTCGCAAAGCTGCGATACCACCGCCATATCATGGGTGATAAACAGCACCGCCGTGCCGCTGGCACGCGCTTTTTGCTGCAACAACCTCAGCACCTGGCGCTGCACCGTTACGTCCAGCGCGGTGGTCGGTTCATCGGCGATAATCAGCTCCGGCTCGCAGGAGAATGCCATGGCGATCAACACCCGCTGACGCATACCGCCGGACAGCTCGAACGGATAACGTTCCATCACGCGTTCCGCGTCGGCAATTTGCATCTCCTGCAACAGTTGAATCGCCTTGTCACGCGCCGCCCGAGCCGAGAGCCGCTGATGCAGACGGATCACTTCACACATCTGGCGACCAATCTTGCGCGTCGGATTCAGTGCGCTCATCGGTTCCTGGAAAATCATCGATACCCGCGCGCCGCGCAGCTGACGCATTTGCCGCTCACTGGCATTGAGTACGTCGGTGCCCAGCATCTGCAAGGCGCCGCCGGTCACGCTGTAGCCGTCCTCCGCCAGCAGCCGCAGGGTCATCATCGCCGTCACCGACTTGCCGGAACCGGACTCACCCACCACGCCGACAATCTCGCCGGCCTTAACCTGCAGCGAAACGCGGTTAAGAGCCTTGACGCTGCCGCCGTAGACCGGGAATTCCAGTTGCAGCTCTTCGATAGATAAAACGGTAACTTCACTCATCAGCGCCCCCGGGTTTTAGGATCCAGCAGGTCGCGCAGACCGTCGCCGAACAGATTAAAGCCGGTGGCGGTGATCAGGATCGCCGTACCGGGAAAGGCCGAATACCACCACTGGTCGAGCACATAGTTGCGCCCGTTGGCCACCATCGCTCCCCACTCGGCGGTCGGCTGCTGAGCGCCCAGGCCGATAAAGCCCAGCGTGGCCGCCATCAGGATCGCCGTGCCAATATCCAGCGACGCCTGCACCACCAACGGCGGCATTACGTTACGCAGTACATGCCAACCGATCAGATGCCAACGCGAGGCACCAAAGGTCCGTGCTGCCTGCATATAAGCCTGATGGCGTAACGTTAAGGTTTGGCCACGGGCCAGCCGTACATAAAACGGAATGCGCACCACCGCGATAGCCAACATGGCATTGAACAGGCTGGGGCCGAGCGCCGCCGCCAGCGCCATGGTCAGCACCAGCGAAGGCACCGACAGCATAATATCCATGCAGCGCATAATCAGCGCATCCACCGTGCCGCCCATCACGCCGGAGAAGCAGCCAAGCAGCGAGCCAATGCCCCCCGCCAGCACCACCACCGCCAGCCCGGCGGCCACCGACTGACGGCTGCCGACCAGTACCCGGCTGAACAGATCGCGGCCTACTTCATCAGTACCGAACCAGTGTTCTGCCGAAGGCGGCAGCAGGCGTGCGGTAAGATCAATCGCATCCGGGTTGTGCGGTACCAGCCACGGCGAGAACAGCATCAGGAACAGTACGGCAATCATGATAGCGGCCCCCAGCAACGTCAGCGGGCTACGTCGCACGCGGTACCAGGCACGGCGCAGGCTGACAAAACGCAAGGCCGGTTGCGCCGCAGGCGGTTGTTCGATTTGAGTCATTGTCATTATCCCTCGCGCCCCATTCGCGGGTCGATCCACAGATAAAGCAGATCGACGATCAAATTCACCATCACGTAGGCGAAGGACACCACCACGGCAAACCCCATTACCGCCGGGAAGTCCAGTGCCTGAATGGAGTCCACCACATAGGCGCCCATACCCGGCCAGGCGAATACCGTTTCGGTCAGTACCGCGCCATACAGTAAATCCCCCAGCGCCAGCCCCAACACCGTCACTGAAGGGATCAGGGCGTTGGGCAGCGCATGCCCGAGCACCACGCGCCAATGCGAAAGGCCGTTGGCGCGCGCAGTGCGGATGTAGTCTTCTCCCAACTGTTCCAGCATCGCCGATCGAATTTGCCGCGCCACCACCCCGAGGTGAACAAAGGCCAGGGTCAGCGCCGGCAAAATCAGGTGCTGCAGGCTGTTCCAGAAGGCTTCGCCATTGCCGGTCAGCAGGGAATCGAGCAGGTAGAAGCCGGTGATATGGGTCGGTGGATCCAGCCAGTCGTCCAGCCTGCCGCCGCCGGGTAACAGATTGAGTTGGCCGTAAAAAAGGATAATGACGCCCAGCCCCAGCCAGAATGCCGGGGTGGAGATACCGGTCACCGACAGTAACCGCACCAGATGATCGGGCCATTTATTGCGATAAACCGCCGATACCACGCCGAGCGGCACACCCAGCGCGATTGCCAGCAACAAGGCGCAAAAAGCCAGTTCCAGCGTGGCGGGAAAGAAGGCTCGCAGATCTTCCAGTACCGGTCGCCCGGTGCGAATGGAAGTTCCCAGATCGCCATGCAACAGATCCAGCACATAGCGGCCAAATTGCACATATAACGGCTGATCCAACCCCAGTTGCTGGCGAATATGCTGGACAATTTCTTCGCTGGCGCGGTCACCGGCCAGCAGCCGCGCCGGATCGCCGGGGATCAGGTGAGAAATGGTAAAGGTGATAACGCACACCCCGAACATCACCAGCACCAACCCCCAGCAACGCTGACGGATAAGGCTCCAAACGTTCATAGCGATTTCCCATGGTGCAGGGGCAGCCAAACGGCTACCCGAGTTAGACAGCTATGTTGTATTCAAACCTGAGATACTCGGGCCTAGCGCACCGTGGGGCACTCCGGCAGCTAAAGCTGCTACGACCCCATCGGCACGCTCTCCCTAATAACCGGCTTTGTTAGATGTCTGAAATAGCCAAACAACTTACTTGCTCATCTGCCCAACGTTGAACACCTGCTCCAGCATCGGGTTATATACAAAGCCCTTCACCTCTTTGTTCATCGCCACCTGATAGTTTTTCTGGAACAGATAAACATAGGCCGCCTGGTCGATGACAATTTTCTGCGCCGCCTGGTAATCGGCAGTACGCACCTGCTGATCGGACACCGCTACCGCTTTCTTCAGCAGCGCGTCCACCTGCGGATCGCTGTAGAACGAACGGTTGCCCGGTAGTCCTTTCTTGTCGGATTCGAACCAGTAGTTCATGAACATGTAGGGGTCGGCGAAGTCCGGGCTCCAGTTGCCGATGGCGATGTCGTAGTTACCCTGGCCGATACGGTCACGCATGGTGGCGTTGGCCAGTTTCTCAAGTTTGACGTTGATGCCCACCGTCGCCAGGCTGGCCTGTACCGACAGCGCTATCGCCTCCCAGTTGGGGTCGCTTACCGAATACAGGAAATTGAGCGAAGCCGGTTTGTCCTTCACCGCCGCCAGTGCTGCTTTGGCCTTGTCCGCATTCTGGCTATATTGCTGCGCGGTGGCGTCGTATCCCCACATGCCTTCCGGGATCGGGCCACGCATCTGTTTGCCGTTACCGCCGAGAATGCCCTTCACCATGCCCTGGTAATCCACCGCGTAGGAAATGGCGCGGCGCAGATCAACCTGATTCAGCGGCGCTTTGCCGTTGTTGAGATATAAGTAGGTCACACGCAGCGACGGATACTCATTGACCGCCACCTTGTTTTCGCTCTTCAACGCCGTAAGCTGGTCGATCGGCAAGGATTCGGCAATATCCAGGTCACCACGGGTCAGTTGTAAACGACGGGTGGCGCTTTCGCCGATGATTTTCACCGTTACTCGCTTAAAGGCCGGTTTGGCGCCGCTGTAATGCGGATTCGGTACCAGCACCAGCTGCTGGCCTTTTTGCCAACGGTCCAATTTGTACGGGCCGGAACCGGCGCTGTGGTTCGCCAGCCAGGCTTTACCTTCGTCCGCCGGATTAGCCTTGGCGATGGCCGGGTTAACAATACCGGCCCCGTCGTTGGCCAGGGTGTACAGGAACGGTGCGAACGGGGTTTTCAGAGTGAACCGCACGGTTAGCGGATCCACCGCCGTCACCTGCAAGTCTTTCGGGAAAGCTTCGGAAGGCCCCTGACCAATTTTCATCAGGCGTTCGAACGACCACTTCACCGCCTCGGCATTAACGTCCGAACCATCATCAAACTTGTTGCCGGGTTTGAGTTTAAAGGTCCACACCAGCTGATCGTCAGAAGCCGTCCAGCTTTCTGCCAGCTCGCCCTCCACCTGAGTCGAGCCTTTGCCGCCCTCGGTTTTGTACTGTACCAGTCGTTGGTAGGCCGGATAGGTCACCGTCCAGTCGTTGTTATCTATGGTCACCGCCGGATCCAGCGTTTGCGGGTCGGCCGCCTTGCCAATCACCAGCATGTCTTTGGGTACAGCGGCCTGCGCCTGACCCATTACCGCCATGCCCAACGTCACTGCAGCCGCCAGAGCGGCGTATTTGATCTGATTCATAAACAAAGCTCCTGATGCGTTGAATGTGTGTTGTTTTAATCGTAAGAAAAACAGCCGAAGCGATCGGCCAAAAGCGGATACTCGCCCGCGTTGGGCAGCTCAAAATGCCACCATTCGCTGGCGATAGCGCGAAAACCTCCGGCGGCCATCACCGCATTCAGCAGCAGCCGGTTGCGCTGCACCTCCGGAGGGAAATCAGGGTAAAACGGGTGGGATCTTTCGCTCATCTCATCAAAAGCGGTGCCCATGTCCAGCGCCACACCGGCGGCATCCAGCAGCGT
The DNA here is from genome assembly GCF_024809935.1 of Serratia sp. BIGb0163. Taxonomy (NCBI): domain Bacteria; kingdom Pseudomonadati; phylum Pseudomonadota; class Gammaproteobacteria; order Enterobacterales; family Yersiniaceae; genus Serratia; species Serratia sp. BIGb0163. The sequence goes on along the minus strand of NZ_JANUDZ010000001.1, from coordinate 1,217,123 downwards.
CACGTCAATCGCCACGCCCCGGCTGTGGTGCGAACCGGTTAGCGTGCTGGTGACATATTGCGGATCCGGACACGCCTGCCACAACAATGCCTGCGCCTGCTGTGGCCGATAAGCGTCGAACACCAGCAGGGAAAAACCGGCCAACCGCGCCGCCAGCAAACAGCGCCCTAATCCCTGCACCGCGTCGGGATGCAGCAGGCAGCGGCTCTCAAGATAAATCGCCCGGCCGGTCAGGTTGTCGGCGCTGGCGTATTTCAAGTCGATAGGCAGCTCGGGAAAGGCTTCGGTCAAATCGACTAACGTTACATTGTCACTCATTGCGTTTTCCCATAGTGATTAAATAGTGATTAAGATTCAAATTGCCCCAGCTCTTTTTGCAGGCTGCGGTTATTGGCCAGCCGTTGCTCCACCGCCGCGCCGCCCTGTTCCAGCACCGAAGACAGCAGCAGATTGAACAGACAGCTCAGCGGTGCCAATGAGTCCCAAAACTGGCCGGTGTCGGTTTTCACCTGCAGCAGATCAATCGGGTAATCCCTTGCCCACGGGCAGTAAATATCGGTGATCAGCGCCAGCCGCAGCCCGCGCGCACAGGCGGCCTGACAGTATTTTTGGGCGATAGTGGAATAGGCGCGGGTGTCGGTCAGCACCAGATAAGGCGCGCTGAATTCCGAATTGAGTGATTCCACATAGGTGCCGGACAGTCCGTCGGCGTAATAGACTTTGGGCCGCAGATATTCCAGATGGCTGTAGAAGGCGTTGGCGATACCGCGCGTGGATTGAATACCGACCACGAACACCGCTTCCGCCTGCGCCAACTGTCGGCTGACCTGGGCAAAGGCATCACCGCCGGCCAATTGGTAAACATGCTCGACAGCCTCCAGCTCCAGCGTTAACGACTGGCGCAGTTTTTGCGGCTGTGGCTGTTCGCGACGTTGGCGATAAGCGCCCAGACGGTCGGTCACGCCCCAGGGCTGATACAGCGCCGTCCCCTGTTCACGCAGCGTGCGTTTCAAATCGTCAAGATTGCGGTAACCCAGACTACGCAGGTACCGTCCCACAGAGATGCCACTGGTGGCGGTGCTGCGGGCGATGCTGTCTGCCGTTTCAAACGGTACCTGCGCCAAGTTGGCCAGCAGATATCCGGCGATACGTTTCCCGGTCGGGGTCTGTACCGCAAATGACGCTTCTATTTGTGCGATCACATCTGGATGCTCAGCCATAGTTCGCCCGTTGTTGTTGAGTTGTCATTACGCCACCCTCTGTTACTCAGGTAACAAAGACTGATGATGACAATGCATGGCCCGTGCCAATGGCGAACTGCTGGGGGAAAATTATCGCATGGCGGCGTATGGCGCTGCAGAAGCGGTAGCGCCTGCGGTTACAACATAGTCATCAGTTGATAACTATTGCACAACAATTGGGCAATGCATCTGGCAATGCACCGCCGTGAACCCTTAATTTCAATTTTATGACCAGGCTTGCGAAACCAGTGCAAAAATCTGTGCAAGATGGCAATCCGGTCTATGAGGTGTACCACGAACCATGATGGTGGGCGTATCCACGCAAGGCAGGCCGCGCTGGTTCAGCCATTCGCCAAGGCCGGTGGCCAGCGGCGTATCTACCCGCACGAACTGGCCGCTGCAGGGGTGGCATAAGGCATCAATCAGGATAACCGCGTCGGCAAGTTCAGGCGCCACCACCGGGCCGATCATGCTGCCATGGCCAAAACGACGGCGCAAAGCAAAACCGACGGCCATCCCGTGGCGTTCCAGCACCAGCGCCTGCTCGGCGCTTGCCAGTATCTCCGCCAACAATGGCTGACGTCGCAGGCCACTGGCGGCAAAATCCAGCTCACTCAGTAAGGCAATATCCGATGCTAATGCCGGGCGCAGGAGTAAACCTTCCGGTAAAGGCTGGGCATTGCGCATTGGCAACTCCCGGCATTGATGCTGCGCCAACGTCCCTTGTTCGATAAACCCCAATTGCCGATACAGCGGTTTTCCCTGTTCAGTCGCTACCAAATGAATCTGATAAGGCGTCAATGGTGCCATCAGCCGCTGCAACATAGCCCTGGCGATACCTTGCCCGCGCTGCTGCTCGGCAACAATCACCAACCCCAGCGTGGCACGCTGTTCACCCCACAGCCAGCGCAGCGCACAGCCCACCACCTGCCCTTCGGCCTCGGCTATCACACCGGCACCCAACGACCACGCCTGCTGCCAATCCTCCAGCCGGTGGGGCCACTGTATCTGCTGCGACAGTTCGAACGCGGCCGTAAGATCCGTGTCGATCATTGGGCGCAGAATAATGCTCGGTTTTTCCTGGGGCACCTTTACCTCCTGATTCATTTAGCGGCGAAAATCGCCCTGTCACAAAGTAGCAAATTCGGTTGTGTCTGGCACATTGCTTATGGTCTTAATATGGACTAAATTTGACACATTCGTTCAGCGAGGAGAGCAGTATGAAAGTTGAAACCATTAGCTATGTAAAGAAACACGCCGCCGCGCTCGATTTGTCTGAACCTATTTTGGTTACGCAAAATGGCACACCGGCTTATGTGATCGAGTCTTATGAAGAGCGCAAGCAACGGGATGACGCTATTGCCTTGCTTAAATTGCTAACGCTGTCTGAAAAAGACAAAAAAGAAGGGAAAGTTTATACCCGCGACCAGTTACTGGCTGATATAGATAACTAATGCGGTAAAAAGGAGATGTCGCATGAAGGAACAGCTTGATATTGAGTATACCGCAACGGCAAAAAGCACCCTGGTCGAGATTATCCGTCATCTTAAAGCCAATAATGTCCCTCCGATGCCTGTCGTGGGCGAGATCATCACCGCGTTTGAAGCAAGGGTAAGTCAGTTCTCAACCGGTTGTCAGATATGCCCTGAACTTTTAAAGATTGGCTGCGATAAATACCGTGAATGTAATACGGTAAATGGCTATCGCGTCATCTATTCGCTCGAAGATTCACTCATTACCGTGCACGCTTTTCTTGCACAAAAGCAGGATATTCAGCAAATATTATTTAATCGACTGATAGCCCCCTAAGCCCGCAGGGCTCCCTGATACTTCCTCATTTTGCCGCGCAAAAGCAAAGGTTCCCTGTCACCCGCGTTGGCCAAAACTTGCGCCCCCGCCGATAACCCGTTAAGGTTAATTGTGATTTGCATCACAGTTTTGAGGTGCGTGCGGCGATAAATCTCCCTCTCGGTCTCCCGCGTTAAAACAAAGTAATCCGCCTATTTATCAGCGAATTGTGCACGATAGAATGGAGATGAAATGCTGAAACTGAGTCCCGACCTGTTGATTTTTACCGATCTGGACGGTTCACTGCTGGATCACCACAGCTACCGCTGGCACGCGGCGCAGCCCTGGCTGGATCGTCTGGCACAGGCCCAGACGCCGCTGATCATCACCACCAGTAAAACCGCCGCCGAGGTCTGCACGTTGCAACAGCAACTGGGGCTGAGCCACTGGCCCTTTATTGCCGAAAACGGCGCGCAGATTGTTTTTCCCGAGGGATGGCACGACCAACCCGACTACCCGGCGAAAACCCTGGGGGCCGATTACCACAGCCTGACGGCAACCTTGCGGGCATTGCGCCACCAGACCGGTTTCGCCTTCCAGGGATTTGCCGATGTGGATGCCGCGACGGTGGCAAACTGGACTGGCTTAACCCTGCCCCAAGCCCGCCAGGCACGGCAACGTGCCGGTTCTGAACCGCTTCGTTGGGCAGGCACCGATCGCCAACTTGAACACTTTCGCACCCTGCTGGCGCAACACGACCTGCATCTGACTCAGGGGGGACGCTTTTATCACCTGATGAGCCGAGAGGTCAGCAAGGGCAATGCCGCCCGCTGGCTGGCCGCGCGTTATCAATTAACCCGGCGTCAGCCTTTAACCACCCTCAGTCTGGGCGATGGCCCCAATGACCTCTCCCTGCTGCACGCCAGCAATCTGGCGGTATTGATCCGTGGCCAGCAGGCCCAGCCGCTTACTTTACCGAACGATTTCTCCGGCCGGCTGTACCGCACGCAACAGCAAGGCCCACAGGGCTGGTGCGAAGGATTGGATCATTTTCTGCTTAACAGGAGATCTCAACATGAGTGAATTTTACCAGGACGGCATCATCACCAACTTCCACAATCTGGCCCAACGTGACTTGGCCGAGCTGGAATATGAGCTGCAAGTGTTCTCCGGCCGCAACACCATGGGGTTGATTTTGCCTTCACTCTATTCCGAGCTGGAGGGCCCCGCGCTGGACAAGATCGTCGATACGCTGGCACAGGTGCCCTATCTGGAGGAAATCGTGATTGGCCTGGATCGCGCCAACCATCAGCAATTTCTGCACGCCAAAACCTTCTTCTCGCGCCTGCCACAGCGCCACCGGATTTTGTGGAATGATGGGCCGCGCCTGACGGCGATTGCCGAACAGCTCAGCGCCGAAGGACTGGCACCCAACGAGCCGGGCAAAGGCCGCAACGTATGGTTCTGCGTCGGTTATACCCTGGCATCGCGCCGCAGCAGCTGTGTGGCGCTGCACGACTGTGACATTGTCACCTATAATCGTCGCATGCTGGCGCGTCTGCTGTACCCGGTGGCCAACCCGCAGTTTCATTACGACTTCTGCAAGGGCTATTACGCCCGGGTGGCTGGCGGCAAGCTGAATGGCCGCGTGGGTCGGTTGCTGGTGTTTCCGCTATTGAAATCACTGCAAAAGGTCTATGGCAACTCGGATTTTCTCGACTATCTGCGCAGCTACCGCTACCCGCTCTCCGGTGAGTTCGCCATGCGCACCCATATCCTCAATGACTTGCGGATTCCCAGCGATTGGGGACTGGAGATTGGCGTACTGTCGGAAATCCACCGGAACACCGCCACCAACCGAATTTGTCAGGTCGATATCGCCGACCATTACGACCACAAGCATCAGCCAATGTCGGAGGATGATCCGAACACCGGCCTGCAACGTATGGCGAGCGACATTACCAAGGCGTTGTATCGCAAGCTGGCGATCCAGGGGGTGCCGATCACCAGTGATTCTTTCCGCGTGCTGCGCGCCACTTATTACCGCACCGCATTGGATATGATCGACGCCTTCGAGCACGACGCCAAAATGAACGGCCTGGGTTTCGATCGTCACAGCGAAGAATCGGCGGTCGAACTGTTCTCCCGAGTCATTTCTCAGGCGGGCCACGCCTTTAGCGAAAATCCCGGTGACAAACCCTTTGTGCCTAGCTGGAACCGCGTACAGTCCGCCTTCCCGGACATCCTGCAACGGCTGTATGACGCAGTGGAGCAGGATAACCAGCAGTAAACGCCCCCACCGCCCGGCACCTTTTACGTTTGCTCACCGATTTCGCCCAGCAACACCTGATAACCGGTGTTATTATTACTCTGCTCAATAAATTCCTCCCAATTCAAAGTGGTACGACAAGCTGATGGAAGCGTGGAAACTCAATCTGATCTCAGTCTGGCTCGGCTGTTTCTTTACCGGGCTGGCGATGAGCCAAATCCTGCCTTTTCTACCGCTGTACGTCGAACAGCTCGGCGTCAGTGGCCACCAGTCGCTGAGTATCTGGTCCGGACTGGTGTTCAGCGGCACCTTTTTGGTTTCGGCGCTGGTATCACCGCTGTGGGGCAGCCTGGCAGACCGCAAGGGCCGCAAGCTCATGCTGCTGCGTGCTTCGTTGGGAATGGCCGTCGTGATTGCGCTGCAGGGTATGGTCACCAACGTTTATCAGCTGTTTGCACTGCGCGCACTGATGGGGCTGACCTCCGGCTATATCCCCAATGCCATGGCGCTGGTTGCGTCGCAGGTACCGCGTGACAAAAGCGGCTGGGCTTTGGGCACTTTGTCTACTGGCCCGGTGACCGGGGTGATCGTTGGCCCACTGTTGGGTGGCCTGATGGCCGACCATCTGGGGCTACGCGTGGTGTTCTTCGTCACCGCCGTGCTGATGTTTGTCAGTTTCCTGATTACCCTGTTCCTGATAAAAGAACGCCATATCGAGGTAAAAAAAGCCGATCGATTAAGCGGCAAAGCGGTATTCCAGTCGCTGCCCTATCCGGCGCTGATTGTGACCTTGTTTGTCAGCACTCTGATGATCCAATTGGCCAACTCATCGATCAGTCCGATACTGACGCTGTTTATCAAGGATTTGTCCGGTGATAGTGGCAATCTGGCCTTTATTAGCGGCATGATCGCCGCCGTTCCTGGCGTTGCCGCATTAATGTCTGCCCCGCGTCTCGGCCGACTTGGCGACCGTATCGGCACCGCACGCATTTTGTTGGCCGCATTAGGATTGACTACGGTGCTATTTGCCATCATGGCCTGGGTGGAAACGCCGCTCCAGTTGGGGATCCTGCGTTTTCTGTTGGGGTTTGCCGATGGTGCCTTGATGCCTGCGGTGCAGACGCTGCTGCTGAAGTACTCTTCCGATCAGGTCACCGGACGCATCTTCGGCTATAACCAGTCGTTTATGTATCTCGGTAATGTGGTGGGGCCGCTAATAGGCTCTGGCGTTTCGGCGCTGATGGGCTTCCGCTGGGTGTTTGTGGTCACGGCGGTGCTGGTGCTGATTAACTGCCTGCAGCTGCGCAGCCAGTTTAACAAGGTCGAAGCGAAGTCCTCTCCCTCCGGGCAAGAGGGAGAGCGTTGATTAACGGTTAATCACGCAGCCAGGGGGTAAAGGTCACGCCGATCAACAGCCCTTCCGGGCTGAGCAACCGGGTGACGCTCTGGCCCCAGGGTTCTTCGCGGTTGGCGATCAACAGACGATAACCGCGATCGATCAACCCCTGAGTTGCCAGTGCCATATCGGCAACGTCAAATTCCATCCAGGCCTGCGGCACCGGCAAATCGGCCGGCCATTGATCGCTGCCGAAGCAGGACTGTGCGGCCTGCGCCAACGGCCACAGGGCGAAGTGTTTAACCCCCTCCAGTGCGCCATGTTCGGTCAGCAAATAATCGGCATTGCCGTCCATGGGCTTCAGCGGCAGCCCCAGCGCGTCAGCGTAGAACGCCTTGCTTTGTTCCGTATGCTGGGTAATCGGCCCAAATCCGGCGATAAACAACACGCCCAGTCCTGCGAACTGCTGTTCCATGTTCTCTCCTGTTGGTTATCAACGCCCCTGACGCATTTGCGTTGGGGAAAATCCATAGGCCGCCTTGAAGCGGTTGCTGAAATGGCTGGAGGAACTAAAACCGCACTCCAGCGCAATTTGCGTCAGTGGCAGCAGGCTGTGGCGCAGCAGTTTTTCTGCCTGCTGCAGCCGCGCGCGCATCACAAACTGGTGTGGTGCCAGGCCCGTGTCATGTTTGAACATCCGGGCAAAATGGAACTCACTCAGCCCTGCCTGTGCCGCCAGGTCTGCCAGCAACAACGGCTGGTCGAGATGCTGCTCAATATACCCTTTCACCCGTTTGGCGACCGCCGGAGCCAGACCGCCGCGCACCTGCGGTAACGCCCATTGCAATTGGCTGTAACGCTGGAGCAGGTGCGACATCAGCAGGGTTGTGGCGCTGCTGAGTGCCAGTTGATTGGCGCGCTCATGCCAGTCGCAGTTGAGTAAAAACTGGCGATACAGCAGTGTGATCTGCGGATCCTCGCCAAAAGCGTAGGGTTCGAGATTGATCGCCGCCGGGCTGCGATCCCAGGTTTGCTCTGCCACCTGACGCAAATGCTGGTCGGTGCAGTAAAGGTGCACGAAAGACAAATCGCTGCGCACGTCCCAGGTAGATTCATACTGACGCGGCATAATGCAGAAGCGATCCGGCCCGCCGCCGTTCTTCCAGCCACCGGGCACTTTTTGATAGCACTCATAACCGTCGGCAATATACAGACTCAGAGTATGGTGATCGGCGCTTTCCTGGGTAATACGGTCATTGCAGTTGGACCAGGCGGCCAGTTCCACGCCAGAACCCAGCTGCACGCTGTTGTGCAACCGCGCTTTATGTTCCCGCAGTGTTTCAAACGCCTTGTAGCCGGACATCGCCGTCCCCTTTTTCACCCATCCACCCAGTGTAGAGAGTGGCGCAGCGCCACACCAGCCGTCAGCCCGCGCTTTTGCCAAAAAAAGCGCAAGAATATGCAATTGTACGCAAAGCGCTGAAAGCACGCCGACAGGCAACGACGGATACTGAGCCGGTCTATTTTGCTGGAGTCTATTATGAATACGCTGCTGTACCTTGCCGTGGTGCTGATTTGGGGCACCACCTGGATTGCGATTACCCTGCAGCAGGAAGGCCCGGTGGCTATTCCCGTGTCCATCAGTTACCGCTTTGTGGTCGCCGCGCTGATAATGTTGGTTATTTTGCTACTGGCGCGCCGCCTGCGCCGCATTACGCTGCGTGACCATCTGTTTTGTATCCTGCAAGGCTGCTGTGTGTTCGGGTTCAACTTTTACTGCTTCTACCATGCGGCGGCCTATATCAGCAGTGGACTGGAATCGGTGATTTTCTCAATGGCAGTGCTGTTCAACGCGGTCAACGGGTTGATTTTCTTCCGGCAACGTCCCAGCCCGAACCTGCTGCCGGCGGCGGTGCTGGGTATCACCGGGATCGTCGCCCTGTTCTGGCAAGATCTGGTCGCCACCCAAATGGCGCCGGAGCTGTTGAAAGGCATTGGGCTGAGCGCACTGGGTACCTACGGTTTCTCTTTGGGCAATATGATCAGTTCCCGCCACCAGCGGCGCGGGCTGGATATTCTGTCTACCAATACCTATGCCATGAGCTATGGCGCTATCCTGATGGCGCTGATCGCCCTGGCCCAGGGTGCGTCATTCCAGATTGAGTTCAGCACCCGCTATATCGGCTCACTGCTGTACCTGGCGATTTTCGGTTCAGTGATTGCCTTTGCCGCCTATTTCAGCCTGCTGGGCCGTATCGGTGCCGGTGCCGCAGCCTACAGCACCCTGCTGTTCCCCCTGGTGGCACTGAGCATTTCGACAATTTATGAAGGCTACCAGTGGCACCTGAATGCGGTGATTGGCCTGTGCCTGATCCTGCTGGGTAATCTGGTGATGTTCGCCAAACCGGGCCGGTTCACTGGGTTATGGCGACGCCGGGCGGTGTAAAATAAGTAAATAACGCCTTCTGGAAGGCGTTTTATCCTGTTCTAAACGATCACAAGTGAATCCCCCTCTTTATTATAACCAATAAAAATTAACAATTAATGCTGAAAGCCTGAGATCAGCATTGACATTCATGTCATCAAATCAATACATTTAATACTAAACCGTTACAGTATTATGGTAATTTTTTGTATTTTATTAACCAATTGGTTTGGAAAACAAAGATGAGCAATAAGAACCCTCATTTAATGATAAAGATCCTCGCCGGTTTTATCGTCACGGCAATCTCTTTATCTACTTCTCTGAGTTACGCTGAAGTTGTCGATGCAGGTAAGGATCTCAGGCTGATAAAAGGCCGCTATTTAGCTATCGCCTCTGACTGTGTAGCCTGTCACACGGCATCCGGAGGCAAACCTTTCAGTGGCGGCTTAGCCATGCCTCTGCCGATGGGAAATATCTATTCTACCAACATCACGCCAGATAAAACCTACGGCATTGGCGAATATTCACTGGACGACTTCAAGAAAGTGTTGCGTGAAGGTATCAGGCGCGACGGCTCGAATCTTTATCCGGCAATGCCATTCCCGTCTTATACCAAGCTGACTGATGATGATATTGCCAGCCTTTATGCCTATTTTATGCATGGCGTTGAACCTGTTAATCAAGAAAATAAGGAGCCCGACTTCCCGTGGCCACTCACTATGCGCTGGCCGCTGATCGCATGGAATACCCTGTTCCTGGAAAAAGGCGCTTATCAATACAAATCTGACCGGAGCCCAGAGTGGAACCGTGGCGCTTATTTGGTACAGGGCGCGGCGCACTGCGGCTCCTGTCATACCCCCCGCGGGCTAGGCATGCAGGAAAAAGCCTATGACGAAAGCCAGAAAGGTTTCCTGGCCGGTGCGAAGATTGGCGGCTGGGAAGCTTTTAACATCACCAGCAACACGGCCTCGGGAATCGGTAGCTGGTCACAGCCGGAAATCGTGCAATATCTTAAAACCGGCAATGTGCCGTTTAAAGCTCAGGCTGCCGGTTCAATGGCTGAAGCGGTCACCCATAGTTTTAGCAAAATGGACGATGCGGACCTACAGGCTATCGCTTTGTATTTAAGAGATATACCGTCCGTAGGTGATAACCAAACGCGACCTCGCTCATCAAAGATTCAGCCAATAGAAAATAACGATCCCACCGGAGCCAACGTTTACCTAAACAACTGTGCCAGTTGCCATGGCAAAACAGGCAGCGGAACAACGGACGGCTATTACCCTTCAATGGTTGGCAACAGTGTTGTCGGTGCCATGGACACCAACAATCTGATCAAAGTCATCTTACAAGGTGCCGAGGTGAACAATGGCAAGGAACACTACTTCATGCCCGCGTTTGCCGACCAATTAAGCAATGAGCAAGTGGCACAACTGGCTGAATACCTGGTGGAAAGTTTTGCGGGGCACAAGCTCACCGTGGACGCCGATCAGGTTAAAAAGCTCCGTGATTCCAGCAATTAGGACGTCGTATATGAAAAATAAATCGAGCTATGGCTTATCCCGACGTCGCCTGCTGAAAAGCAGCGCTATCGTGGGCGCCACCTTGCTGTCTATCAATGTCGTTTCAGCCCCGCTCAAGTTGGTGGGTGATAGACCTGGTGTGGATGCCTTTTTGAAACTGGCCCAGTTGCTGACCAACAGGCCGACACTCGAACCCGCATTTTCCGCCGCTATGTATTCGGCCCTGGTCTCCCATACGGAGCAGTTTAATCACCGCCTCAACACCCTGGAAAAAGCGCTGTCTATCAGCGGCGCGCAAGACGTTCAATCCTTCATTTCTGCCCTTTCCTCCGAGGATGAAAACCGAAAACTGGCGTTGCTTATTATAGAAAGTTTTTATACCGGCAATGTGGGGCGCGGTCGCCAGGCGGTAGTGGTGAGTTATGAAAAGGCATTGATGTTCCAAAAGACCATTGATGTCACCGTGATCCCTACTTATATCCGCGCCCAGCCTAATTACTGGGTGGCTACGCCAAATTTAGACAATTAAAAATTTATAGTGAGCAAACTATGGCCATTGAATATGATTGCGACATTCTCGTTGTGGGTGCCGGTATTCTGGGCGGAGCCGTCGCCAACAGCCTTGCCAAACAGGGACGAACAGTCACCATTTTAGAGGCTGGCCCTCGCGTTAAGCGTTCGGAAATCCTTGAAGCATTTCGCCAATATGGCAATAAATCGGACTATAACGGTCCTTACCCTGACGTACCCTGGGCGCCAAAATCCGCTTCGGGTAAATATTCTGACGACTATATCGAGAGCGTCGGCAATATCACCCAAAAGCCTGCTTTCTTGCGTTTGGTCGGTGGAACCACCTGGCACTGGGGCGGTGCAACCTGGCGAAATCTGCCCAGCGACTTCAAATTAAAGACGCTGTACGGCCATGGCCGTGACTGGCCGCTTGACTACGATATGCTGGAACCCTGGTACCAACAGGCCGAAGAAGAGATTGGCGTGAGTGGTTCAAACACCGACGATCAGCGAGGTCTGGGGCAACAACCTTATCCCCCGCGCTCTAAACCTTATCCCATGGCAATGCAGCCCTGGAGCTATTTGACTCAGCAAGTGGCCGAAAAGGTATCAACAGTCAATCACCACTTTGTTGATGAACCTAATGCACGCGCGACGCGCCCCTATCAAGGGCGACCGATCTGCGCGGGCAATAATAACTGTGCGCCTATCTGCCCAATTGGTGCACAGTTCTCCGGCGATAAACCTGTTGTATGGGCCGAACAGAATGGCGCTAAACTGTTAGTCAATGCAGTGGCTTACCGCATTGAAAAAGGACCGGATAACAAGATTGTCGCTATCCACTATAAAAATCCGCAGGGTGAAAGCACACGCCTTACTGCACGTTACTTCGTATTGGCAGCACATGGGGTAGAAACGCCGAAACTGATGCTGATGTCGGACATCGGTAATTCATCCGATCAGGTAGGTCGTAACATGATGGGGCACACCGGGCGGTCTATCTCTATGCTGGCGAAAGATCCCGTTTGGGCGGGACGTGGTCCGACTCAACAAGGAAGCATCAACACCTGGCGCGACACGCCGCTGCGGCACCAGCATGCGGCTATTCGCCACTTCCTGGATAATACCGTTCCTAATGAACTGATTACCCGCCGGTTGCTGAGTCAAGGTATTGTAGGCCCGGAGCTTGATCGTTTGATCCGCCACAATTCCGCGCGCTACCTGAAGATTGCATCTTACGTCGAGGTATTGCCCGATCCGACCAACAGGGTCACCCTGAGCAATAAGCGCGATGCACTGGGTCTTCCTACGCCACGCATCAACTATGACATTGCCCATGAATACACCATGAACGCCATGGCTTTGCTCTATAAAGACTATGACCAATTCAGGAGTCTGTTCGGTGCGACCGAAGTGCTGAATGATATTCAGGCTTGGGTACCAAGTTCCCATATCATGGGCACCACCATTATGGGGAGTGACCCACGGGACTCCGTGGTCAACCACGAGTGTCGCTCTTTTGATCATGCCAACCTCTTTATCACCAGCACCAGCGTACACCCCAGTTCCACCGTGGTTAACCCAACCCTGACCGGGTATGCGATTGCGCTGCGCGTCGCCGATATTATTAATAAAGAGATTTAAAAACGCATCGCCGTTGCGCTGGCAGGGCTGAACCGCAGCGCACTGGCCGATGTCACGTCTGGCAATGCGCCATTCGTCGCTCCAACCGCAGATAATCCGATCTGCATCAGCTTCAACGAAAACCCGCTCGGCATGTCACCCAAGGCACAAGCGGCGTCGTCGCCCTGAAAACTCAACCATTAGGGCTATACTCAGACTCTTGTCGATTTTTCATAAGGACATCAGGATGCTGAGATTTCCCCGTCGTTGGCTGTTATCCGTCGCCCTCACCGCTTTTACCGCCACAGCAGCGACCGAATCGCCAAAATACGGCCAAGAGCTGCAGGGTTTTCACTACCCTTACCCCCTGCAGCAGTTTAGCTTCACCTCTCAGGGGCAGCAGTTAAGCATGGGGTATATGGACGTGCCGCCAGAAGGTGAAGCCAACGGTCACACTGCGGTGCTGATGCACGGTAAGAACTTCTGCGCCGCCACCTGGCAAGACACTATCAAAGCGCTGAGCAAAGCCGGTTACCGGGTGATCGCACCGGACCAAATTGGCTTTTGCAGTTCGACCAAACCGCAACATTACCAATACAGCTTCCAACAGTTGGCACAGAACACCCACGCGTTGCTCAATAACCTGAAAATCAGTAAAGCGGTGATCGTTGGTCACTCCACCGGCGGCATGCTGGCGACGCGTTACAGCCTGATGTATCCGCAGGCGGTTGAGCGACTGGTGATGGTGAACCCGATTGGGTTGGAAGACTGGAAGGCCAAGGGTGTTCCCTGGCGCAGCGTCGATCAATGGTTCGAGCGTGAGCTGAAAACTTCCGCGGCAGGTATCAGGCAATATGAGTTGAATACCTACTACGTCGGCCGCTGGAAACCAGAGTATGACCGCTGGGTCGATATGCTCGCCGGGCTGAACAACGGGCCGGGGCATCGCCTGGTGGCCTGGAACTCGGCGCTGATTTACGACATGATTTTTACCCAGCCGGTGTACTACGAATTTAAGGATCTGCAAACGCCAACCACGCTGATGATTGGTACCGCCGACACCACCGCCATCGGCAGCGACATTGCCCCACCGGCGGTCAAAGCCAAACTGGGGCATTACAATGTGTTGGGCAAACAGGTGGCAAAACTGATCCCGCACGCCCGCCTGATCGAGTTTCCGGGGCTGGGCCATGCGCCGCAAATGGAAGAACCCGCACAGTTTAATCAGGCGTTGATTAAAGCCTTGCAACCATAACGATTCGATACAGGACAGGAAATTAAAACCTCTTACCCTTCACTCACCCGGAACCTGGGATCGTGCTATGGTATTAACGGATTTCAGTAAGGAGTGGCCGATGCCGAGATTTCTCTCTATACGCGCATTACGGCGCGTTGCCCTGACAGGAGTTGTTATGAGCCTTATGTTAAGCAGCACTACCTTTGCCAGTTCACTGCCCCTGCTGGCCCCCTCTGCGCTGAAAGGGCACTGGCAGTTGAACGATGCCGAAGGCAAAGCCGCCGCCTGCGAAGTTGAGTTAAGCGATGAATTGATCGAAGGCACCAACGCCTACCGTTTTACCGCCTCTGCACAATGTCTGCAGCCGCTGGCCCTCGCCGAACTGCCTGTCGCCTGGCGCCCAACGCCGGACGGTATGACGTTAACCAACGCCGACGGCAGCATGGTGGCGTTTCTGGCGTTGACGGCCCCCAAACGCTACGAAGTGATAAATCATCACGGCAAGCCGCGCTTTACGCTGACGCCACGCCAATAACCGTCTTTTCTGGCGTGACGGCAGCGTAAAAAACCTGTCGTCACGCCACCAACAATCCCATTAACGCACCGCCCGCCAAAACCCACAGCGGATGAATACGCTTGCTCATGCTCACGACCGTGGCCAGCAGAATAATCGCCGCCAGCGGCCAGCTTGGCGCGGAAGCCTCGGCAATCAGCACCCCACTCGCCGCCACTAAACCGACGGTAACCGGCACCAGGCCACTCTGCACTCTGCGCCGCCAGGGTTTATCCTTGAAGCGTCGCCAGGCCCCCATCACCAGCAGGGTGACGATCGACGACGGGCCGAACTTGGCAACCGAAGAGACCAACAGCCCGGCCCAGCCGGCCACGTGCCAGCCAATCAGCGGCACGATCATCATATTCGGCCCCGGTGCGGCCTGCGCCATGGCAAACAGCGCACTGAACTCCTGCGCGCTCATCCATTGATGAACCTCCACCACCTGGCGCTGCATTTCCGGCAAAATGGTCATGCCGCCACCGAACGCCAGCAGCGACAATTCGGTGAAAATCAATGCCAGTGAGATCAAGATAGCGATCATGATGGATCCCTCCACCACAGCAGCAGAATGCTCAGCGGTGCCAGCACCAGCATGGTCGGTAATAACGGCAAACGCAGCCAGGCAATGGTAATCAGGCTGAGCGCTACAATCGCCAGTGCCAGCCATTTACCGCGCAGCGGTAACAGCATTTTTATCCCGGTGGACAACAGCAAACCGGCCGCCGCAGCGGCTAAGCCGGCAAACACGTGTTGCACATGGGCATCGTTCTGGAAACGGGCGTAGACCATGCCCAACCCGACCACAATCGCCGTTGGCGCGCTGATCAGCCCCAGCAGCGCGCACAAGGCACCGCGTACCCCACGAAACTCCATACCCACCGCCACGGAAAGGTTGATCACGTTGCCGCCGGGCAAAAACTGACACAACCCCAGCAGTTCGGTGAACTGTTCACCGCTCAACCAGCGCCGGTCTTCCACCAGCATGTTACGTGCCAGCGGCAGCACGCCGCCAAAACCAATCAGCCCCAGCATCAGAAAGCCCAAAAATAGCTCACTGTTGCCCGGAGGGGCCGCTAGTTGGCTGTTTTTTACTGCATCAGATTCAGACATTGCCGCTTCCAGATTGCTTCTTATGATGGCTGGTATGATGCGCGCCGCCATGTCATGCTGTCTAATGCATTTCATAAGCAACAAGGATACCTTCAAGGTATGTCTATGATTGAACTCCGTCGCCTGCGGGCGTTCGTTACCGTGGTGGAAGAAGGCAATATTACCCGCGCCGCCGAACGGCTGTTTATTCAGCAGCCGCCGTTAACCCGCCTGTTGCAAGGGCTGGAAGATGAGCTGGGGGTAAAGCTGTTGCAACGCCTGCCACGTGGCGTGCGCGTCACCGAAGCCGGCAATGTGCTGTTCAATGAAGCTCGTGCCCTGTTGGCACGGGCAGAGCAACTGACCGAGGCGGTGCACCGTGCCGCACGGGGTGAACAAGGGCATATCGCCATCGGCTTCACCAGTTCGGCCGCTCTGCACCCGTTTGTGCCCAATCTGCTGCGCCGCTACCGGGAGATCCTGCCGGGCATTACCACCCAGTTGGAAGAGGCCGGCAGCGGTGAGCTATTGGAGGCACTGGTGGATGAACGCCTTGACGTGGCCTTTGTGCGCTCGCCGGTGGGCGGCATTCCAGGGTTGACGATTGAACCGGTGCTGCGCGAACCTATGCTGGTCGCCCTGCCTGTCGGCCACCCGCTGGCCGTCAACAGTGAGCACCCCTTGCCGCTGGAGGCATTAACCCAAGAAGCCTTTATTCTTTATCGTCGGCCTGCGGGTCAGGGTTTGTACGACGCCATTCTGGCGGCCTGCCACCGCGCCGGGTTCAGCCCGCGCGTGATTCAGGAGGCCCCGCGCCTGCCCGCGACCCTCAGTTTGGTCGGTGCCGGTTTGGGGCTATCCATCGTGCCTGCCTCGATGCGACGTTTGGGGGGCGACGGCATTGTCTACCGGACGATTGACGATCGGGCCCAGCTCAGTGCGCCGCTTTATCTGGCGCTGCGCAACAACCGAACATCGGCCATCATCACGCGTTTTCGCGATTTGGTGACCGAAGCGGTCAGCGAGCAGCCACCCGGCTAATCTTCCTTGTCGGCGATGCGCGTCAGGTGGATCACCAGATACAGCAGCTCATCGTTCGACATTTCCATCTGCAGCAGATTTTTCACGTAGTCGCGGATCAGCAGCGCACCACGGTAGGCGTGCGGATACTCTTTGGTTACCTGAGCAAAGATAAAATCGTCTTTCGACGTCATCTGTTGCCCCTCGACCATACGCTGAATAAAAAACTGCATATGCACCAGAAAACGCGAGTAATTGAGCGAATCGGTGTCGATATTGATGCGAAAATGGTATTTGATGATATTGAAAATATCTTTCAACATTTTCACCGCCAGCAGCGTGTGCTCCATGTTTTGCACATCGGTCTGGCCATTAACCAGATGGAAAGCGATGTTGCCCGCCTCTTCTTCCGGCAGGCTGATGTTCAACCGCCGGTTGATGTGCGCCAGCGCCTGCGTGGCCACCGCGAATTCCTGCGGATAAAAGCGCTTCACCTCAAACAGCAGCCGGTTCTGGATAGCAATCCCTTTGTGGTAGCGCTCAATGGCGAAGCTGATATGGTCCGCCAACGTGAAGAAAATCTGCTCGTTAATCCGCCCATTGAGCTGGCGGTTAGCCTCGGCAAGGATCATCTGCACGATCTCAATGTGCTCTTCCGGCGTGGTTTCTATCAGCCGCAGGTAATCACGGCCCTTTTGGCTGTTTTGCACCACATACACTTTCTCTATCGTGGCCGGGTCGAGAACGTCACCCACCTTGCTGTTAAAGCCAATACCCTTGCCCATCACGATAACTTCATTGTTATCGCCGTCAGTCGATAGCACCAGGCTATTATTGAGTACCTTAATGACTTTCATCGTCGCGGCCATCACCCTTTATTTTTAGCGTTGCCGGCCATCTGAGGCAATCAGCCGTTGATACCAGTCAAAACTGCGCTTTTTAATTCTCCGCAGATCTTTCAGATCCTGCTCACCCCGGTTGACATAGACAAACCCGTAACGCTTGGCATAGCCCTGATGAGTGCTGACCACGTCTATCGCCGCCCACGGACAATAGCCGATCAGTTCTACCCCGTCGTTAATCGCCAACTGCATCTGTTCGACATGCTGACGCATAAACTCAATGCGGTAATCGTCGTTAATTGTACCATCGGCCTGTAACTCATCCGGAGCACCGATGCCGTTTTCAGTAATTAATATTGGCAAATGGTAGCGTTCAGCGGTTTTACGCAACGTTAGCCGTAATCCGACCGGGTCGATCACCCAGCCGTAGCGGGTTTTACCGACGAACGGATTCTCCGCTGCACGGTAAACTCCTGATTCCCCCAGCATGATTTGCTGATCGCCAGCGCGTGCGCTGATGTCGGAGGCGTCGCCACGGCTGGCGGCAATGGTGGCGGTAGAATAGTAGTTTATCGCCACATAGTCCGGTTTGCCCTGCAGCAACAGCGCCGCATCGCCCGGCTCCATCTGCGGAGCCAGTTCGCGGTCCAGCAAATAACGCCAGGCCAGTGGGTTATAGCGGCCATGCACCGCCACATCGAGGAAACTCCAGCAACGCAGCGTCTCCCAGTTATGGGCGGCGATAGCATCCAGCGGATGGCAGGTTTCCTGATACATCGAGGTGGTGTTAATCGCCGGGCCAATCTTCCCGCCTGGGCAGCGCTGGTGACACAGCGCCATCACCCGCGCCTGGGCCACCAGCATATGGTGGCTTTGCTGATACAACACCCGTTTAGACGGCAGTACGCCGCCCTTTGGCGTGCCAATCGCCCCTGGGTGCAGGATCATGGTGTTTTGTTCGTTGATAGTCAGCCAGTACTTCACCCGGTCGCCAAAGGCGTCGAACAGCACCCCGGCATAATCGACAAAGGCATCGATGGTGGCGCGATTAGACCAGCCCCCCTGCTGCTCAAGCACATAGGGCAGATCGAAATGATACAGCGTCACCACCGGCTCGATGCCATGGCTCAGCAGTTCATCAATCAACTGGCGGTAGAAATTCAGCCCGGCAGCGTTGACCTCGCCAGTGCCATTGGGCAGCACCCGCGTCCAGGCAATGGAAAAGCGATAGGCCTTCAGCCCCAACTCGGCAAACAGTTTCACGTCCTCGCGAAAGCGATGATAGTGATCGCTGGCCACCTTAAAGTCGGCGGTGCCTGGCGGATGATCGAGCATATCTACAATCGACGGGCTTTTGCCATCTTCGTCCCAGGCCCCTTCTACCTGATAGGCGGAGGTAGAAGCCCCCCACAGAAAATCTTTGGGGAAATCGTTCAGTCGTTGATAAATCATGCCGGCTCCTGCTGCGCATTATTCAGGCTGATGATGGGTTCGCCAAAGCCGATCCGACCCGGCTGACGGCAACTCAACTGTGGGAAATCTTCGCTGTTGACCACCAGTACCGGCGTGGTGAGGTCGTAACCCAGCGCAGCAATCGCCGCCAGATCAAAACGCACCAGTTCATCCCCCATCTTGACCCGGTCGCCAATTTTCAGGTTGGAGCTAAAATGCTGCCCGGCCAAATTAACCGTGTCGATACCGATGTGCACCAGCAGTTCAACGCCATTATCCCCCTTGATACCCACCGCGTGCATTGAAGGCAGGAAGGTCACCACCTCACCGTCCAGCGGCGCACGCAGCAGCCCTTCCTGCGGCCGTATCGCTACGCCCTGGCCCAATAACCCCTGGGAAAAGACATCGTCGTTCACCTGATCCAGCGCTACCAGTTGGCCGGACAGCGGGCTGAAAATCTGCTGTTCAGCGTCGCGGTGAGAGGCCGTCACCGCCGTCTCCTGTTCTTCGACCGGATCTTCAAAACCGAGGATCCAGGTCAGCGCAAAGGTCACTACGATAGCAATGGCGCAGGTGACCAGCGCATGGACGATATTCATCGGATTTTCACCGATAAACGCCGGTAGTGCTGCCAACCCCGGGGAGACAAAGGCATAGCGCACCAGCCCGCTCAGCCCGGCATAAACACCGGCACAGCCACCGCCGATCATCGCGGCAATCAGCGGTCTGCGCAGCTTAAGCGTCACGCCGTACAGCGAAGGCTCGGTGATACCCAGCAGCGCGGTGAAACCGGCAGAGGACGCCAGTTGGCGCAGGTTTTTGTTTTTGGTACGGAAGGCCACGCACAGGGTGGCCGCGCCCTGCGCAATATTGGAGGCCAGCATGCCCGGCCCGTTAATCATTTCGAACCCGTTTTTGCTCAACTGACCGGTCGCGATCGGCGTCATCGCCCAGGCGGTGCCGGTGATCACCAGGAAGGGTTGCAGCCCGCCCATCAGCATCGGGATCAGCCAACTGGCCTTACCGTCGACGATCGCTGCGCCGGCGGCAACCAGATCGTTAAGGAAAATGCCGAACGGGCCTACCACCACCAATGCCAGTGGCGCGGTGACCAACAGAATAATCATCGGCTTGGTGAAGAACTTGATCATCGTCGGCGAAACTTTTTCGGCAAAGCGCTCGATATAAGACATCAGCCAGACGGTGAAAATAATCGGCAGCACCGAACCGGCATAGTCGGCCATTCGCACCGGAATGCCGATAAAATCAATCGGAGCTCCCGCCGCCAGCATCTGCGCCAGATTGGGGTGCAACAACACCCCGGCGATGGTCATGGCCAGTATCGGGTTACACTCGAACTTGATTGCCGCGCCATAGGCCAGCAACACCGGCAGGAAGAAGAAAGCCGCATCGGCAATGGTGTCCAGCAAATGATAGGTCGGGCTGGCGGCGTCTATCGTCCCGGTCAGTTTGAGGATCGCCAGCAGCGCCTTAATCATCCCCGCGCCGGTGATCGCCGGGATCACCGGGGTAAAGGTGGTAGAGATCACGCTGATAATCTGTGAAACCACTCCGCCGCGAGCCTGTGATTTCTTATCGCTCTGTCGCCCCTCGAGAGCGCCGATTTCTTTTTGTAGGGTGCGGAAAGTTTGCTGCACGTTGTTGCCGACCACGATCTGGAACTGGCCGCCGCGCTCCACCACGCTGATTACCCCCGGCAAGGCCTCAATCGCTTTCGCCTCTACCAGGCTGTCATCGTTAAACTCCATGCGCAGACGAGTAGCGCAGTGCGTCAGTTTGCTGACGTTGCCTTTACCCCCTACCCGCGCCAGTATTTCCAGGCCCAGCTGTTTGTAATCCATAAAGTTTCCCCGTAAAAAAACAAAAAAAAAGACCAAAATCAAAATGCGCCTCATCGCAATGAGAGGTGCATTCCTATTTTGGTCTTGCCTGCCTGAGCAGTAACACGCCGTAATAAAAATGTCTGGCGATCGCTAAGATCGCGGCGAAAGTATCGTCATAGTTGTGATTTTTCGGCAATAGCCTGCGTTAAGCTTTGTGATTAACATCACTAATTTTCGAAAATGCACTGCAATGTTGCCCACCACGCCCCACTTTAGCGCATTGGTTGAATTAACCGATTAAAATAACACTGACAAAAAAATGCCCGCCTAAATAAATTAACTCTGTTTATTATTTATTGAACAAAAAACACAATTAAATTGATACCGATGCATTATTATTAATAGTAAATACAATAATTACAGCCTCTCTCAATTGGTAACACAAACAAATAAATTATTTGCGGTGAATACGGCCTAAGCCACTATGATTTAACCGTCGCAGAGCATTTTAATGCGGCAATAACACACCTGCAGCCAATAAAACCAACAGATAAATCCTGCCGATATTTTGGCAGGTATTCTATATATTGGAGAAAGTCATATGTTATCGCGTCGTGATATATTAAAAGCCTCTGCGGTCAGCGCAGCAGCAGCCAGCGTAATGGGCGGTATGATTAAATCCGCCAGCGCCGACGAACATCGTAATATTGTCCCGCCCAGTACTTTCCAACCCGCCGCAGAGGCACAAGACCTTTATAAATATGTCTTTGCCAACAGCAAAAAACGCAGCCTGCCCAGCGGGTGGGCCAGAGAGGCCACCGTCGAACAATTCCCGATTTCTGAAGGCGTTGCCGGGGTAGATATGACGCTGGAGCCGGGCGGTGTCCGCGAACTGCACTGGCACGCCATTGCCGCCGAATGGGCGTTTATGCTGGAAGGCCATGCCCGCATCACCATCATCGACCCGGAGGGCAAGTGTGAAGTGGCGGACTTCGGCGCAGGGGATGTTTGGTATTTTCCCAAAGGTTACGGGCACTCGATCCAGGCGCTGGCGGACGGCGCGCACTTTGTTTTGACCTTTGATAACGGTCATTTTTCCGAGTTTGGTACTTTCAGCATTACCGACTGGGTGGCACACATGCCCAAAGAGGTGTTGGAAAAAAGCGTCAATATGCCGGCAGCGGTATTTTCCAAAGCCAAACAGGGTGAGGCCTATATTGTCGGCGGTGCGGTTCCCCCAGATCTTCCCCTGCCCAGCAACGACGGCGGTTTGAATAACTCTCCGTTGGCCCACCGTTATGAATTAATGAAGCAAAAACCTTTTTTTGAAAATGATGCAGGCAGCGTTCATTTGGTATCGTCAAAAGAATTTCCCATTTCAACTACCATGACCGGAATTATCGAAATCGTTAAACCCGGTGCGGTGCGGGAATTGCACTGGCATCCCAACGCCAATGAGTGGCAATACTATATTTCCGGCAAGGGTCGCATGACGGTATTCAGTTCACACGGCCATGCGCAGACCGCAGAATATGCCCCGACAGACGTCGGTTATGTCCCGCAGGGTTTTGGTCATTACATTGAGAATATGGGCGATGAGGATCTCAAAGTGCTAATCGTACTGGATAACGGTATTTATCAGGATATTTCGCTGTCTGACTGGTTGGCGAAAACCCCGGCCTATCTGCTGGCAGATAACTTCAATAATCAGATTGCCGACTGGCAAGATCGCCCCAGGGACAAACTGGTAATGTCCCGCCGTAAAAGCTGATGGGTAGCGAGGGGGCGTTAACCCCCTCGCCAAGGGTTACTGCTTACGCTGCTCCGCCACCTGTTTGGCGGTCACCTTGCCTTGTTTTTCACCAAACTGGCCCACCACGTAGTTGGCTACCGCAGCCACTTCTTCGTCCGAGTATTGGCTACCAAAGTCCGGCATAAACTCGTGCTGCTCACCAATGCTGATGCGCGTACCTTTGAGGATCGCCTGCACCACGCTACGGCCCTGCGGATCGTTAACCGCGGTGCTGCCAACCAACGAAGCATATTTGCTCTGGCGACCGGTACCGTTCCACTGGTGACAACCGCTACAGTCCCCGGCGAACAGCCTGCGGCCCAGTGAATCTTCCTGCCCACCCGGTAATACCGCGCTGGAAGAGGTCGCGCCCTTCGGCTGCAGATTCACCGCGCTGGCACTGTCGGTGGCGATCGGCTCGATATTGCGCAGATATTTCACCAGGGCCTGGTTGTCCTCCGGCGTCAGGTACTGCAGGCTGTTTTCCACCGCTTCCGCCATCGGGCCGGAAGCACTGCTGCGCCCTTCCGCATGGCCGGTGGCCAGATATTGCGACAGTTGCTGTTCGCTCCAGGCGCCAATACCGGTCTGCCGATCCGGGGTAATATTGCCGGCGAACCAGCCCTGGATCACCTCACCGCTGAGGTTTTTGCTCTGATTAATGCCAAAACCCAGATTGCGCGGGGTATGGCATTCGCTGCAGTGGCCCAGAGCCGTCGCCAAATAGGCCCCGCGATTCCATTGCTCATCCTGATTGAGGTTCGGCTCGAAGCGTTTTTCGTTGAAGAACGCCAAATTCCAGAACTTCATGCCCCAGCGCTGGTTGAACGGGAACGACAGACCGTTTTCCGGATTCGCCTGCTTCACCGGCGGCAGGCTGAACAGGTAGGCTTTGATTGCCAGTACGTCGTCACGGCTTAACCCAGTGTAGGAAGTATAAGGCATTGCCGGATACAGATTCCCCTGTGGACCGACGCCTTCACGCACCGCACTCACAAACTGATCGTCACTCCAGCCACCGATCCCGGTTTCCGGGTCGGCGGTAATGTTGGTGCCATAAATGGTGCCGAATGGCAGTTTAAAGGCAAAACCGCCGGCGAACGGTTTGCCGCCAGGCGCCGTGTGGCAGGCCACGCAGTCGGCGGCACGTGCCAGATATTCACCGCGGGCCAGCTTATCGCTAATGCTCGCCGGGGCCCCGGCGATAGGAGCAGCAGGCTCCGGGCCGACCGGACGTAACAGGGTATAAAGCGCGTAACCTCCCGCTAGCACCACTATTGCGACAATCAGCCATAACAGCCATCTCAGGGCGTTGCTCATGGGTTTCTCCCTTAATCCAACGCCTTGGCGGCCTGGTGAATGGCGGCGCGAATGCGCACGTAGGTAGCGCAGCGGCAAACGTTGCCACTCATCGCCGCGTCAATATCTGCATCGCTCGGGTTCTTGCTCTGGGCGAGCAGTGCGCTGGCGCTCATGATCTGGCCGGACTGACAGTAGCCGCATTGCACCACGTCCAGATTGACCCAGGCCGCCTGCACCGCTTTGCCCGTCGGCGTCTCGCCGATCGCTTCGATGGTGGTAATTTTCTTGCCCTCGGCGGCAGAGACCGGCGTCATGCAAGAACGTACCGGCACGCCGTCCAGATGAACGGTACAAGCGCCGCACATCGCGATACCGCAGCCAAATTTGGTGCCGGTCAGCCCGGCTTCATCACGCAGGAACCACAGCAGCGGCATATGCGGGTCGCCATCAAACGTCAGCGGTTGGTCGTTCACGGTTAAAGTTATCATGCTGTTCTCCTTGTCAGACGCTGGCGTCACTGTTGGGACGGTGTAAAGGCAGGCTCAGTGAACTGCGGGGCCGCCCGAGCAGCGCCAGAGCATTCCCGACCGCCGGGGCAATGGTCGGCACACCCAGTTCACCCACGCCGGTCGGGGCCTCGCTGGAAGGCACGATAATCACCTCTATTTCCGGCATTTCATCGATACGCAGCGGGCGGAAATTGTTGAAGTTGGACTGCTCAACCACCCCGTCTTTTAGCGTAATATTGCCGTACAGTGCGATGCTCAGACCGTAGCCGATGCCGCCTTCAATCTGCGCGCGGATCACATCCGGATTGACCGCGACGCCGCAGTCCACCGCACACCACACCTTGTGCACCCGTGGAATGCCGCCTTCGCCGATCGATACCTCGGCAATCTGCGCCACCCGGGTATTAAACGCCTTGGCGACGCCAACCCCCCGCGCCCGGCCATCCACCACCTTCGCGCCCTGCCAGTTAGCGGCTTTCGCCACCGCCCGTAATACGCCAGCCTCACGCGGCGCATCCCCCATCAGTGCCAATCGCCCCTCTACCGGATCCTGCCCGGTTTCCTGCAACAGTTGGTCGATAAAGCTTTCCACCGCGTGGCCGGTATGGGTACTGGCCACCGACCTCAGTGAAGTGGTAGGTACCTTGCCCGGCACGATATGGGCGTCGCAGCGGAAACTCTCGAAGGTATAAGGAACTTCGCTGGCACCTTCGATCATCATCTGATCGACACCGTTAACCACCAGTGCCGTCATCGCACTGTTGAGCGTCCAGGAATGGCCGACGACGGTATCGCTCCAGCCCACCACCTTGCCGCCGCGGATCGCCCCGCGCAGCCGGTGCAGGATCATCGGGCGATACCAGCCGTTGCGGATGTCGTCTTCACGCGTCCACACCACCTTCACCCCGTGCCCAGGGCCAATCGCCTTGGCGGCCGCCGCCATGTCTGCGGCCAGATCCGGCCCCAGCTTCGGGTTGCCCAGATCGATACGGCGACCAAAGCTGCCGCCGGCTAAAATGGTTTCAATTTCTACCTTCTCCGGCGGCAATTGGAACAGATCGCACAGTTGCTGGTGATCGAGGGTTTGGATCTGGCAGCCATAACGCGCCTTGACGCTTTCGCCGTCCCAGAACAGATAGCCGTCCAGCGGCTCCATCGGCGCATGGGCCACATACGGGAAGGTGTATTCCGCTTCGATCACTTTGTCTGCTTTATCAAAAACCTCGTCCGGCTGGCCGTGACTTTTCGCCACCGCACCGGGCTTTTGCGCCACCTGACGGAACTCGGCGAAAATCTGCTCGGTGTTGCGCCGCTCGGCCTGCGAGTCGTCCCACTCCACCTGCAATTTTTCACGCCCCTGGATCGCCGCCCAGGTATTTTTGGCGTATACCGCCACGCCGGTATCGGTCTGCTTCACCGCCACGACGCCCGCTACCGCCAGCGCCCGACTGGCGTCAAATGAGGCCACCTTGCCGCCGAAACGCGGTGGCTTTTTGATGGTCACGGTCAACATATCCGGCTCATGAATGTCCTGAGTGAATTGCGCCGAACCGTTGGTTTTGGCCAGCGAATCCACCCGGTGCAGGCCGCTGGCCTTGCCGATCAACGTAAAATTGGCGGGATCTTTCAGTGTCAGAGTCGCGGGGTCGGGTGGCGGTAACTGGCTGGCCAATACGGCAAACTCGCCGAAGCCCGCTTCACGCCCACTGGCGGCATGGCGGATCTTGCCCGCCTGCACGGTAATTTCCTGCGCGGAGGTTTTCCAACTTTGCGCGGCGGCCTGCACCAGCATTGCACGCGCCATGGCCCCCATGCGACGCATCTGCTCATAGGCATTGGCCACCGAACTGGAGCCACCGGTGCCCTGGAAACCGAACGACAGATTTTTATAGACGTTGGTATCAACCGGCGCGGCAACCACCCGCACCTGCGACCAATCGGCGTCCAGCTCTTCGGCGACCAATGTCGCCATGCCGGTATACACCCCCTGGCCTACCTCGGTATGTTTACTGATAACGGTGACAATGCCTTCCTGATCAATCTGCACGAAGGCATTGGCTGCATGAGGATTGTTTTCAGGCGCCGTGGCGGAGTTGGCTCGGGCCTGCGCACCGGTAGACGGCAGATAGGCACCGATCACCAGCGCACTGGCGCCGACGATAAAACGCCGCCGGGTAAGCGGGACTTCGGGTAGATTCATTGCTCATCGCTCCAAAATGCCGATCAACCTTAATCAATGCGGCGAAATCATTCTTTTTATGCGCGCCGTCTGCATACACCAGCGCGACGGGCTAATAGTTAGCGTAGCCTATTATTTTGTCTGTCTGGCATTCAGGCGGGGTTTTCTATTGTGGATTTGTGCTATGCGCAATTGCATGCCTGGAACAGCTAAGGATGCCCCGTCACGACCCATGGATTGCACCAAATTGCATCAAGCAACTGCCCGATAGCGCGCCAGCGCTCGGTTTGCGGACTGGTATGGAAATTGCTTATCCCGATCATGGCTATGAGGGAGAAGCAGATGAAAGCAATTGTCATTGGTGGCGGCATTGGCGGCCTGTGTACCGCCATCGCATTACAGCGTGTCGGTATCGACACCGAGGTTTTTGAAGCGGTCAAAGCAATCAAACCGGTCGGGGCCGCCATTTCCATCTGGCCCAACGGCGTAAAATGCCTTAATTATCTGGGGATGAAAGAACCGCTGCGCGCGCTCGGCGGCCCGATGCACTACATGGCCTATCAGGAATACCTGCACGGCCAGACCCTGACACGCTTTAGCCTGGATCCGCTGATCGCCAGCGTCGGCGAACGGCCGTACCCGGTGGCCCGAGCCGAGCTACAGGCGATGTTGCTGGACACCTACGGCCGCGATCGGGTGCATTTCGGCAAACGCGTCAGCGGCATTGAAGAAACTTCGCAGGGCGTGACCGCCTGGTTTGAAGACGGCAGCCAGGCCAGCGGTGATTTTCTGATCGCCGCCGACGGCACTCATTCCGCCATTCGCCCTTATGTGCTGGGCCACGGGGTGGATCGTCGCTATGCCGGTTACGTTAACTGGAACGGGCTGGTAGCCATTGATGAGTCCATCGCCCCCGCCGACCAGTGGACCACCTTTGTGGGTGAAGGCAAGCGGGTGTCATTGATGCCCGTCTCCGACAACCGCTTCTACTATTTCTTCGACGTTCCTCTGCCCACCGGGCTGGCGGAAGACCGCAGCACGGCGCGCGCCGATCTGCAGCGTTACTTTGCCGGCTGGGCCGAACCGGTGCAGAAACTGATTACCGCGCTCGACCCCGATACCATCAACCGCATTGAGATCCATGATATCGAACCTTTCGAACGGCTGGTGCGCGGGCGCGTGGCATTACTGGGCGACGCCGGGCACAGCACCACGCCGGATATCGGCCAGGGCGGCTGTGCGGCGATGGAGGACGCGGTGGTGCTGGCAATTGCCTTACAAACCAACTCGCTCGGCATTGAAGACGCGCTGTTGCGCTATCAGGAAAAACGCAGCCACCGGGTGAAGGACCTGGTGCTGAAGGCGCGCAAGCGCTGTGATGTTACCCACGGTAAAGAGATGGCGATCACCCATGGCTGGTACGAAGAACTGAAAAGCGAAACCGGCGAGCGCATTCTCTCTGGTATGCAAGAAACCATTATGGGCGGACCGCTGGCCTGACTCAGCCCTTCCTCTGCGGCAAGGCAAGGCTTTACCGTCAAACGCTCAAAATGCGGATGCGCCCCGCCGCCAGTTCGATCACCCGGTCCGCCGTGGCGATGGTTTCCGGCCGGTGGGCGATCAGTAAAATGGGTAACCCAAGCTGGCGTAAGGTCTGGCCAATCAGCGTTTCGTTATTAACGTCCAAATGGCTGGTGGCTTCATCGAGGATCAGCAACTGTGGCTGCTTGTACAACGCCCGCGCCAACAGTAAGCGCTGTTTTTGCCCGGCGGACAGGGTTCCCCCCATTTCGCCGATTAACGTCTGGTACCCCATCGGCAGTTTTTCGATGTCCTGTTCCAACTGCGCCAGACGAGCACATTCGCCAAGCTTTTGCTGATCAACCCGGGGGGAGAAAAACGTCATGTTTTCGGCAATGGAGCCGCGAAACAGTTGGTCCTCCTGCAACACCACACCGATATGCTGGCGAACCTGTTGATAATCCCCCTGCCGGTGCTCGATACCCAACGTGCGGATCACCCCGGCGGTCGGCGGATACAGCCCCAGTACCAGCTTGGCCAGCGTGGTCTTGCCGCAACCAGAGGCACCGACCAGCGCCAGCACCTCACCGGGCATGATTTGCAACGAGACCTGCGAGAGGATCTCACGTTCGGTTCCGGCGTATTTAAAACTGACCTGCTCCAGGCTCAACGCAGGGCGATCGCTCGGCCAGACGCGGGCCGCTGAAGACCCATTGGCACCACCTGCCGCCTGTGATGCCGCATCTTCACGCACCGCGAGCACTATATCCGCCAGCCGTTGGTTATAGACATCCAGCATGCGGTACGCGACCAGTTTGTCGATCAACCCATTGATGCTGGACGAAAAACGCCCCTGAAAGGACATATAAGCCACCAGCATACCCACCGAAAACTGACCGGCCAGCACCGCGCTGGCCCCCAGCCACAGCACCGCCGCCCCCACCACGCTGCCGATGACGGTCTGCATAATGCCGTATACCATCATCAGTTTGCTTTCGTGCAGTTGAGCATTGCGCCGGGCAACATTCAGATTACGCCAGACCGATTCGCGCGGCGTCAGCGCCCCATTGACCCGCAGGCTCAGCACCCCGCGCAGGCTCTCCAGAAAGTGGCTGGATTCCTGGGTACCGGCGACCCAGCTATCATCTGCCGCTTTACGCAGAGTACTGAACCAAAACAGCCGCAGCAGGCCATAAACCAGAGCGGCGGCCAACGCGACCAGGGTTAATTTGGCACTGTAGAAAAACATCATGGTCAGCGTGCCCACCACCAGTAACACATCCAGAAAGGCTTCGAGCAACGTGGTGGTCAGCGTGTCCTGAATGGTGTCGACGGCATCGAATTTGGCGCTGATATCCCCCATATTGCGCGCCTCAAACCAGCTAATCGGCAGCCGCAGCAGGTGGTGAAATACGTTCGCCGTCCACTGCATGTTGAAGTTGACCGCCATGGTGAGGGTCGCCCACTGTCGGGCCAGTTCCAGTAGCGTTTGGGTCGCGGCCATCAGCAACATGGCGATGACGATCAGCGTCAGCAGGCTGGCGTCCAGCGCCACCAAAACCTCGTCAATCACCAGTTGGTTGATCAGCGGGCCAATCAGCGCAAAGACTTCGAGCGCCAGGGCGAAACAGAATATCCTGCCCAGCGCCGATTTCAGGCCCTGAGTCTTGCCAATAAGATCGAACAGGCGGATCTTTTTTCGCTGATCTTTGACCGCAAACTGGTGAGTGGGCGTCAGTTCCATGGCGACGCCGGTAAAGTGACGATTCGCTTCCCGCAGGCTCATGGTTACCGCACCACGAGCCGGATCGTGCAATTCCAGCCTCTGCCCTCGCACCCGTTTGAGTACCGTAAAGTGATTCATGTCCCAGTACAAAATGCAGGGCACCGCCAGCAGGTGCAACTCTTCAAGCTCCAACTGCACGGCGCGACCACTTAAGTGCAACTGTTCGGCACAGCTCATCAACTGCGAAAATGTCATGCCGAGCTGCGAAACGTTAAATCGTGCTCGCAACGTGGGCAGATCAACCCGGTATCCATGCCAGCCGGCAATCATCGCCAGACAGGCCACGCCGCACTCCGCCGATTCCGTTTGGCGAATCAACGGCAGGCGCTTGCGCCATCCCCAGTTAATCACTTCGGTAACGTCCATGTTCAGATCCTTCCTTGCAGACTCCATAACGGTTCCAGCAGCCACTCGTACAGGCGGCGGCTGTCCAGCTCCACATCCGCAGACACGGTCATGCCTACGCGCAACGGCTCCTGTCGGCCATAGGCCGTAATGGTGGTTTTATCCAAGGCTACGATGACGCGGTAATGCCCTTCGTTTTCCTTCCACACCATCGGGTTTTGCAGCAGCGCCTCGCTGGCGCTGAGGCTGGTGTCGGTTATGGCGCGGGTGACGCCATACTGCACGCCAAATTTTTCATAGGGGAACGAGGCAAAGCGCAGCCCCACTCGCTGCTGGGGCTTGATAAACCCCACCGCTTTGCTTGGGGCAAACAATTCGACCTGTAACTGTGCATCATCAGCGACCATCATCAGTAAAGGATCGCTTTGTTTTACCGTCTGACCGGCCCGCGCCAGTACCACGGCGATATGCCCATCCACCGGGGCGGTCAGCGTATGATCGCGCTGGGCGCCCAGTTCGATCTCCTGCTGTTTAATGCCCTGTAACTGACGTTCAAGCTCGGCGTCGCGCCCTTGCTGTTGTTGTTCCAGGGTCCGAAGCTCTGAGGCCGCCGCGGCAAGCTCGCGTTTTAGCCGCAGCTGCGCCTGCCGCTGGAGTTCAACCTTTTCCTGCGCCGTCGACAGCGTCATTCGCTGCTGCTGAAACTCCAGCTCGGAGACATAGCCTTTGGCGATCAGTTTGCGGTAGCGCTCCATCAACGAATGTGAAAGTTTCGCCTGTTGCTGAACCAGCAGCATTGCCGCGTCTGCGCTGGACAGTTCCTGATTGAGCTGCGCGATGCGTTGCCGTACGCCGGTTTGCTGCAGAACGCGGGTTGCCAGTTCTTGAGCGCGCTGATGCTCCAGCATGCGATATTGACGATTTAATGAATCAGAAACCGACGCCAGCGTACCGACGCCCTGCCCATTGAAATATTCGCCGCTGAGCCGATACAGCGCCTGACCGGCCTTGACCGCTGCCCCTTCCGCCACCAGCCGCTCGGTGACCTGCCCGGCGCTGCGGGCTACCACCTTGATCAACCCGCTGGACGGCATCACCACCCCTTCCAGCCGCGCTTTGCGGGTATATTCGCCCAACATTAGGAATAGCAAGATGGCCAGCACCAGCAGGACGCTGACCCAGGCATAGACGGTTAAACTGAGGCTGGCGGGGATAATCACTTCCCCCTCGGCTCTGGTGGCCTGAGCGGCAAAATAACCCTCGCGGTAAAGCTGGGGAGGACGTCCTGTCATTGGGGGTTATACCTTTATCGGCATTATAGGTCGATAATCATCTTACTGACCGCGACGCTTCCATTTACGGACCAATCTTCGCGCCGAGGTATATATTAACTTCATAAAAGTCATTGTCCCTAACAGCACGAAAAAATAAATCATCCACTTAGCCACTTCACAAGGGATATTGATTTTTAACAGACCACTGTATTGGCTAAGCCCCACATTAAAAAACAGATTATGGGATAGCCCAACGGCAAGAGTGACCATAATAAAATCCGACCAAAACGTCTTCACAAAAGGCACTCATTCAACATTAATATGTAATTATACCAACATGTTATATAGAATACTCATACCAAATAAAATTCACACCACTCATATTAAAACTACATATTCGAAAAACGCAAGGCAGACATAGATATAAACACCATCCAGCATCGTGTCAATATATAAAACCATTTTCACCAATATAATAAACTCAACTAAAGCGAATATCTTATACGAGGCACTTAATTACACAGTTAGCAAGGTTGCGATATTTTATCACCCCACTTCGTTTATTCATATTTTAAGCACCGCCAAATTTGATATTCAATTCACAAGGCCAATAAACCATTAAATAAACGCCGGAGCAAAAGCCCCTCACCCCGGCCCTCTCCCTCGGGAGAGGGGGACGCCCACTTAAACAACGTCGTACATGCTTATTCAGAACTTTGCTTAACTGACCGGCATTACGCCCTTAGTGTGGAGATTAATGGCTTCCCGGATTGGCACGCAGTCTGGCCACCTGCGCTTCCACATTGCGCCAGGCCGATTTGTCACCGGCATAACGCTGGCGCAGGTAGTTCACCAGATCTGCCACCTGCCGATCGGAGAAACTGTCCTTAAAGCCCGGCATAAAACCCAGATCGGCGGTGGCCGGTTTGGCAATCCCCTGCAGGATCACCTTGATCAGGTTATCCGGTCGCTCACTGAAAATATTGGTGTTATTGGCCAGATCCGGACTGACGCCAAACAGCTGTGGCCCACCGGCAGCGGCACTGTGGCAGGCCTGACAGGCCCCCTGAAACAGGCGTTCACCGGCCTGTTGCCCCAGAGCGGGTTGCAGACGGGTGGCCAGTTTGACCTGCGGCTCTACATTTAATTGAGCCGGACTGCTCAGGGATATCAGATAGTTGGCCATCGCCCGCACGTCAGACTCCGGCAACGTCGCCAGTTCGCTGACCACCGGCCCCATTGGCCCGGCCGCGACGCCGTGCTCGGCGGAATGACCGCTGCTCAGGTACTGGAACAGCTGTTCTTCATCCCAGGGTTTCTCCGCCGTGGCCAGTTGGTTCAGCGCCGGTGCCTCCCAGCCGTCCACCATCGCCCCGGCCAGGAAGCTGCTGCCCCCCTTTTCCGCCCCCATCAGATTACGCGGCGAATGGCAGGCCGCACAGTGCCCCAACCCATTGACCAGATAAGAGCCCCGGTTCCACTGGGCGGTTTGCGCAGGGTCCGGCTGAAACTCGCCCTGACGCAGAAACAGTGCATTCCAACCGGCCATCAATGGGCGGATATTGAACGGAAAACGCATCTGGTTAGCCGGATTGTTCTGCGCGACCGCCGGCTGCGACATCATATAGGCATACAGCGCCTGCATATCACCGTCGGTCATTTTGCTGAACGAAGTATAAGGAAAAGCCGGGTACAGATTACGCCCGTCGCGGCTGATGCCCTGACGCATCGCCCGGTCAAAAGCGCCAAACGACCAGTTGCCGATACCGGTCTCCACATCTGGCGTGATATTGGTGCTGTACAGGGTGCCAAACGGAGTCTCCATTGCCAGCCCCCCGGCGTTGGTTGCCCCTTCCGAAGCGGTATGGCACACCGCGCAATCCCCGACGGCGGCCAGTTGACGACCGCGCTCCAGGGTCGCTGCCGACCAGGTACCCGAACCTGGGGTTGCCACCGGGGCAATCTCGGCACGCCACGGCAGTGCCGTAGCCGCTACGCCCAACAGCGCACCGAAAATACCGGCCGCACCGCCAAACCACCATTTACTGCGCCTGGGTTTAGCCGCTGGCGCAGCTTCCTGTCGGGCGCTATCCGGGCCGTTCAGCGCCTCGCGCAGTCGGTCGGAAGTGATCGGCAACTCGCGGAAACGAATGCCGGTGGCGTCAAACACCGCGTTGGCAATGGCCGCGGCACTGGGCACCGAAGCAGACTCCCCGGCCCCCAGCGGCGGATCGTAAGGCCGTGGCATCATCACTACGTCCACCTCCGGTACCTCCGGGAAGGTCAGGATCGGGTAAGCCCCCCATTCCTTGCTGGAAATAGTCGATTCTTCGAAGGTCACCCGCTCTTTCAGCACCCGGCTGGTCGACTGGATCACATTGCCGTGGATCTGGTGACGCACGCCGTCCGGGTTGACCATCATGCCCGCGTCATGCCCAACCACAATACGTGTGACCGCGACTTCGCCACTGGCCTTGTCGATCGCCACATCGGCGACCCAGGCAGCCCAGGCGGCACCAAAGCCGGGGAATTTGCTGTGAATATAGCGCGCATAGGCAAAACCACGTCCGCGCAACACACCATCTTCCGCCGGGGTTTGCATCGGTTCGGTGTGTGGCGTCCAGCCAGCGCGCTCGGCGGTGCTGAGCATCAGTTCAGTGGCACGTTGATCCTTGATATAACGCAGCCGATATTCCAGTGGATCCACACCGGCCGCCATGGCCAGCTCATCAATATAGGACTCGTGCGCGAAGGTATTCGGCAGTGCCGACACGCCGCGCATCCAGGAGGCTCGAACGATGGGTGCCATGTCCTCAATGCTGACGCGCAGTTCCGGGTATTCATATGGCGGCACCGAGGTGCGGTCCCCCATCTCATAGGCCACCGGTACCGGTTCAACCATTCCGGTCAGCAACAACGCCAGCGTGGGGGCGCCATTGGACGGGTAATAAGTACGAAAATCGTAGGCCACCGGGTGACCGGCGGCGTCCAGCCCACCGTCAACCTCCATCAACTGTGCCGTGCCCTTGGGTTCCCACAGGTGTTCCTGCTCGCGGGTGAGCTGCACCCGTACCGGACGCCCTACCGCACGCGACAATAACGCCGCATCGGCGCAGACATCATCGGCACAGTTGCGGCCATAGCAGCCCGCCGCCTCCATGCGGATAATGTCGATCTGCTGTTCCGGGTATTCCAGCAGCCAGGCGAGATCGGCACGCAACAGGTGCGGGTTCTGGCTACCTGACCACACCCGTAACTGCTGCGGCTGGTAGTCCGCCAATGCGCAGGAGGGGCCGATCGAAGCATGCAGTTGATACGGCCACAGGTAACTGCGGGTAAAGCGACGATCGGCGGCGGCCAATGCCGCATCCACATTGCCGGTGTCATGCACCACCCGTGTCGAATGCGGGTTATCACGCAGCGCCTGCGCCACGTCGGTCATCTGCGGCAGGTTACGCCGCCAGTCCTTCCAGCTGACCTGCAACGCCTCTGCTGCCTTGATCGCCTGTTCTTCGCGCTCGGCGACGATGCCGATAAAATCCCCGATCACCACCAGTTTGACGATGCCGGGAATATGGGCAATGGACTGCTCGTCCACCGTCAGCAGGCTGGTTCCGACAAACTCACCGCTGTCATAGCCGGCATACGGCGGCCGCACCACCCGGCCATGCAGCATGTTCGGCAGCCGCATGTCGTGCACATAGGTGGACTCGCCGGTGGCCTTGGCCGGGATATCAACGCGTGCAGTGCTGGTGCCGACCAACCGGTATTCGCCCTGCGGCTTGAGCGGCGCATCGCCGGAGACAGGTAGTTCTACATGCACACCGGTGACCAGTTCGCCGTAGCTCACCGCCGGCCCTTGTGGGCTGGTAATCAGGCCGTCATTCAACGTCAGTTGCTCAACCGCAACGCTAAAACGCTGCGCCGCCTGTTGCAGCAGCCAGCGACGTGCCTCGGCGGCGGCATTGCGCAGCGGCACGGCAGAAATTTGCAGCGTAGCGCTGGCGATAGTCGCGCCCTGATTCGGTGTGCTTTCGGTATCGCCCAGCACCATGCGTACCTGCTCCATACGCAGGTAGAGTTCTTCGGCGACGATTTGCCCCAGCGCGGTGCGCACACCGGTGCCGAGATCGACATGGCCGTTGAAGGCGTAGACCTCACCGCTGTCGCAAATGGCAATAAACAGCCCCTGCTCTTTGGGTTTCAGGTTCGGCGTCTGGCCTTTAGGCACCAGCCCCGGCGGCGGTTGGATCTGATCGATAACCAGCAAGGCGCCATGACGCTGCAATAATTCAGCCTGGCTCGGTACTGAGGAATGGGCGTCAGTCATGGGGCGAGGTTTCCTCACTGCGGCAGAGAATGATGGCGCGCTGAACCGCACGCAGGATTTCGATATGGGTGCCGCAGCGGCACAGGTTGCCGGACAGCGCCTGGCGGATTTCGCGGTCGCTGGGCGACGGATTGCGATCCAACAGGGCTTTGGTGGTCATGATCATGCCATTGAGGCAGTAACCGCACTGCG
This sequence comes from Serratia sp. BIGb0163, assembly GCF_024809935.1. Taxonomy (NCBI): domain Bacteria; kingdom Pseudomonadati; phylum Pseudomonadota; class Gammaproteobacteria; order Enterobacterales; family Yersiniaceae; genus Serratia; species Serratia sp. BIGb0163. The sequence goes on along the minus strand of NZ_JANUDZ010000001.1, from coordinate 1,181,138 downwards.
CGGCCTGTTCTTCGATAAAGGCACGTTGCACCGGGTGCAGACGGTCGCGATCGCCCAAACCTTCAAGCGTGGTCACCGCGCGGCCGGTCATACCCAGCGCCGGGATCACACAAGAACGTGCGGCAATGCCGTCGACCAACACGGTACAGGCTCCGCACTCACCCAGGCCACAGCCGTATTTAGGGCCGTTGAGCGCCAGATCGTTACGTAACACCAATAGCAGAGGAGTGTCCGCCATTACCCGGGTATGAATATTTTCGCCGTTGACTGACAGCATCAGCGGATGCTCCGTCAGTGTTTTTACCGCGCCTTCCCTGGGCAATTGCACTTCAGCTATCGCCATTGTTGCGTCTCCGCCTGCGCTCTGGTTATTGTGTCGGCCCACCGCACTCACCAGACAACCGCAGTTGCGGGTGGCGAATCAGCCGGGCGGCTGGTCTTCCAGCATTTTATTGAGCAGGAACATCAGTGCTATACGTTCGGCCGGATTCAACGTACCGAAAGTTAATTCTGTGATCGTCGCCGCATGCGGCAGCGTTCCCGCCAGCAGTACGGCACCGGCGTCGGTCAGCCCGACCACCACTTTGCGCCGATCGACAGGATCCGGCATCACGGTAATCAGCTCGCGCGCTTTGAGCCGCTCGATAATGCCGCGAATGGTGGCCTGATCGACCGCCGTCACCTGTACCAGCTCGGTCAACGAACTCGGGCCCATGTCACGCACCGCGCACAGGGTAATAAACTGCACGGCGGTCAGTTGCGAATCCCCAACGTTTTGCTGGAAAATTGCCACATGGCGCTGATAAACCTTACGCAGCAGGTGCCCGACCTGTTCGGTAAAATGATAATTTTCAGTCTTGCCGCTCTCTGCAGCCGGGTATTCGGGGGGCGTCATTGCGTTACTCTCACCATCAATGGAAACCACCGAGAATAGTACAAACCCCTGCTTTTGGCAGCAAGTTAACTCTGGCTGACCCGCGATGCAGCCGGTGCCACCACTTCACCATCCGCCACCACCGTCTTGCCATCCAGACTGATGTCGCAATGACGTAGCGCGATATCCATATGGCACGGGGTTTTGCGCGTACCGCCGACTTCGGTATTCGGCCCGGTGGAGAACAGGAAATTGCCGTAGAAAGCACGTGCATCCATACACATACCATCGTTTTTATCGTGCAGCCCCATCGCCGTCCACTGCGCACGCGGCTGCAGGCCCCAGCCGATATGCGAAATGCCGTACACCTCCGGATCGTTGAAATACTTCATGTACTCCCGCAGATACTCCGCCTCGAAGCCGCCGTGAATGCGCGTCACAAAGCCTTTGTCGATCTCAAGCGTTATGCGTTCGCGCGCGTAACTTTTAAACGGCAACAGGATATCGCCCACCTCCAGCACCAAAACCCCTTCTGCCTGTTCTTCATTCGGCCAGGTGAACAGGAAACCGCTCGGCCAGTGATCCCAGCGCCCCGGTTCGTCGGCATAGCCATATTCGGTCACCGTGGGGTATTGCCCCAATGGCGCACGGAAGTCACTGCCGGCGGCAGACTTCACCTGCATCAAACTGGCACGCTCCAGCACCTCGGCGGCGGCCAGCACCCGCGCTTTATCCTCAATATTAGGCAACATGCGTGCCAACACCTCCGGCGGCTCGACCGCCAGCAGAATGCGCGTGCCGGTTTTCAGGATCTGCTCCTGTTCCGGCGAATGCAGCAACATCATGGTGTCGACAATCAGATCGGCCGCCTCCAGCGCACGTTGTGCCGCGTGGTTACCGGTCAGCGCCGTATCGCCACAGTAAGCCGTCATGTCATTGCCCATGGCGCGCGGATGGTTGAACGACGGCAGTTCTACCGCGTAAACCCTGGCCCCCAGGCGCAGTGCCGCATCGGTGGCGGCGCGCACCGTACGCGCATCGGAATAGTGACTTTTCAGGATTGCCACGCTTTGCGAAGCATCAACCTTCGACAGCGTAAGCACCTGCTCGAACAGTTGTACCAACTGACTATCATTGACCGCCATGGTGTATCTCCTGTCTCGCTAAGGGTTGGTCGACGCAGCCAGCATCGATGAGGTTATTTTGCGCAAATTAAAGTGATCACACTCTTTTAAACATCTAGACCAAAATCAATCGGGAAGCAAGCCCCCGTTTCCAGCCATAAGAAAACCCTATTTAAAGCCCTGCACATCCTGCTGTTAACATGAGTTTAACAGTAATGGCCGGTCAATTAGCGTGAGCCAGATCTAAATTAACACTTGTGCAACTTTGCGTTATTTAGCGCATACACTATAAATCGATCATCCTGCATCACTGCAGATGCCAGGTAAAAAACCAACAGTCAGGGGAAAAATGATGAGCAAACAACAACGCATTGCCGTGGTCGGTGCCGGTCTGGGTGGCGCTGCCGCCGCCGGTCTGCTGCAAAAAGCCGGCTTTATCGTCGACCTGTACGAACAGAGCCCAGTGTTTTCCCGCCTGGGGGCCGGCATCCATATGGGGCCAAACGTACTGAAGATTTTCCGCCGTCTCGGCATCGAGCAACCGCTGGAACAAATGGCCTCGCATCCGGATTTCTGGTTCAGCCGCGACGCCGAAAGCGGTGACTATTTGTCGCGTATTGAACTGGGGGCCTTTGCCCGTAAAGAGTACGGCGCGGCTTATGTGACGGTGCACCGGGGCGATTTACAGGCGTTGCAGATGGCGGCCCTGCAACCGGGCAGCGTGCATTTTGGCAAGTGTCTGAGCAAAATTGAGGAACGTGACAACCAGGTGGTGCTGAACTTTGCCGATGGCACCCAGGCCAGCGCCGATATCGTGATTGGTGCCGATGGTATCAACTCACGTATTCGCGAACATCTGCTGGGGGCAGAAGCGCCAACCTACAGCGGCTGGGTTGCCCACCGCGCGTTGATCCGCGGTGAGAAGCTGGCCAAATACAATCTGAGCTTTGAAGACTGTGTGAAGTGGTGGTCGGCAGATCGTCACCTGATGGTCTATTACACCACCCAAAAACGCGACGAATATTACTACGTCAGCGGTGTGCCGCACCCGGCATGGGATTTCCAGGGCAGCTTTATCGACAGCAGCCGCGAGGAAATGTACGAGACCTTCGCCGGTTATCACCCGATTGTGCAAGCGCTGATCGAATCCAGCGAACAGGTCACCAAATGGCCACTGTTGAACCGTAAGCCCCTGCCGCTGTGGAGCGAAGGTCGCATGGTGCTGCTCGGCGATGCCTGCCACCCAATGAAACCGCACATGGCGCAAGGCGCGGCGATGGCGATCGAAGACGCCGCTATGCTGGCGCGCTGTCTGCAGGAAACCGGCCTGAGCGACTACCGCACCGCTTTCCAACTGTATGAAGCCAACCGTAAGGAACGCGCCTCTCGCGTGCAGGCCGTCTCCAATGCCAACACCTTCCTGCGCACTCAGGAAGATCCGGCCTGGGTCTACGGTTATGACCTGTACGCACAGGCGCTGAAATCGGAGAACGCCGCATGAGCCATTTTCTGTATGGCGCCAACGTGCAGGCCAACGGCATCCGCCAGCATTACCTGCGCTATGGCGGCCAGGGGCCGGTACTGATCCTGATCCCCGGAATCACCAGCCCGGCGATCACCTGGGGCTTCGTTGCCGAACGACTGGCCGAGCGCTACGACACCTACGTGCTGGACGTTCGTGGTCGCGGCCTGTCCGCCAGCGGCCCGGATCTGGCCTACGACGCTGAAACCTGCGCCGAGGACGTCAACGCCTTCGCCGCCGCATTAAAACTGGAAAACTACGCCCTGCTTGGCCATTCAATGGGCGCGCGCTTTGCCCTGCGCGCCGCAGCACTTCAGCCGGATGGCGTACGGCGATTGGTATTGGTTGATCCGCCGGTTTCCGGCCCCGGCCGCCGTGAATACCCAGGCAAATGGCCCTGGTACGTGGATTCGATTCGTCAGTCGCTGGTAGGAATGGACGCCGAGCAGATGCGTGCCTACTGCCCGAGCTGGAGCGAACAACAGCGCCAACTGCGTGCCGAATGGCTGCACACCTGCTATGAACCGGCGATCCAGCGCGCCTATGAAGATTTTCATCAGGTCGATAGCCATCGCGATTATCCCGCGCTGCGCATGCCAACCTTGCTGATGGTGGCAGGCCTGGGTGGCGTGATCCAGCCGGAAGATGAGGTGGAGATCCGTCAGTTGCAGCCGGAAATCACGTTGGTTCACGTCGAGAAAGCCGGCCATATGATCCCGTGGGACGACTTCGACGGTTTCTTCCGCGCCCTGGGCGATTTTCTGGATTAATCAAGGAGCCTTTGTCATGACTAAAAATTACCGTATCGGCCAGATAGTGCCCAGTTCCAACACCACGATGGAAACCGAAATCCCGGCGATGCTGACCGCACGCCAGTTGATCCGTCCGGAACGCTTTACCTTTCACTCCAGCCGCATGCGCATGAAGCACGTCAGCAAGGCGGAGCTGGCGGCGATGGACGCCGAATCAGACCGCTGCGCACTGGAGCTTTCCGACGCGCAGGTTGACGTACTGGGCTATGCCTGCCTGGTGGCAATTATGTCGATGGGCCTGGGCTATCACCGTGAATCCCAGGCCAGGCTGGCGCAGGTCACCCAGGACAACAACGCCGCAGCCCCGGTGATCAGCAGTGCCGGTGCGTTGGTCAACGGCCTGAAGGTGCTGGGTGCCAAACGCATTGCGCTGGTGGCCCCCTACATGAAGCCACTGACCCAAATGGTGGTGGACTATATCGAGCACGAAGGCATCGAGGTCAAGGTCTGGCGCGCGCTGGAGATCGCCGACAATCTGGCGGTAGGTCGTCATGATCCGGCCAATCTGCCGGGCATTGTCGCCGAGATGGATCTCAGCGGCGTCGACGCTATTGTGCTGTCCGCCTGCGTACAAATGCCGTCCTTGCCGGCGGTCGCTACGGTGGAGGCGCAAACCGGCAAGCCGGTGCTGACCGCCGCCATCGCCACCACCTACGCCATGCTGACTGCACTGGAGCTGGAACCTATCGTTCCCGGTGCCGGGTCCCTGCTTTCCGGCGCTTATTAAGGAGGCAAAATGGCAGCCGATAATTCACTTACCGATAACTACCAGGGCGTTTGGGGCAACCGCATCGGTTTCGGCCAGCGTCCGGCCCTGCTGGTGATCGATTTTATGCAGGGCTACACCACCGAGGGTGCGCCTCTGTTCGCCCCCGGCGTGGTCAGCGCGGTCGAGGAATGCGTCGCGCTGCTGGCAGCCGCACGCCAGGCAGGAGTTCCGGTGATCCACACCAATATCCGCTATCATGCAGGGCATTTTGCCGATGGTGGGGTCTGGGTGAAAAAAGCACCGGTTATGAAGGACATGGTGGAAGGTAATCCGCTGGCGGCGTTCTGCCCGCAGATGGCCCCGCTGGCCACGGAGGTAGTGCTGACCAAGCAGTACGCCAGCGCCTTTTTCGGCACTTCATTGGCTCCGATGTTGGTGGCGCTCGGCGTCGATACCCTGTTGCTGGCCGGCTGTTCCACCAGCGGTTGTATCCGTGCCAGCGCGGTAGACGCGGTGCAACACGGGTTTCGCACCATCGTGGTACGTGAATGTGTCGGCGATCGCCACCCTGGCCCGCACGAGGCCAACCTGTTCGACATCGACAGTAAATACGGTGACGTGGTGGCCAAACAGGAGGCTATCGCTTATCTGAAACGGTTGTAATCGAGAGTTTCACCTGCACGGAGTGCTGAAAAATCAAGAAGGCGCGATAAGCGCCTCGAAAGCAAACACACAACGCTCCTCCTCCGGAGGCCACTATGCACCACCTGGAGACATCATCATGGCCATTGTTGAAACCCCGTTAGCCGGGAAAGCGGGCGCAGAATCGCTTCTGTACCGCAAAATCACCTGGAAGCTGATCCCGTTCCTCTGTCTGTGCTATTTGGCCGCCTACCTCGACCGCATCAATGTCGGGCTGGCCAAGCTGCAGATGGCCGATCAACTGCAACTGAGCGAAGCGGCCTTCGGCCTGGGCGCCGGGCTGTTTTTTGTCGGCTATATCCTGTTTGAGGTGCCGAGCAACCTGATCCTGCAACGGGTCGGCGCCAAGGTGTGGATTGCCCGCATCATGATCACCTGGGGCCTGCTTTCCGCCTGCACCATGTTCGTTACCACCCCCAATCAGTTTTATGTCATCCGCTTTCTGCTCGGCGTGGCGGAGGCCGGTTTTCTGCCCGGCGTGCTGTATTACCTGACGCTGTGGTTCCCGACTTACCGTCGCGGCCGCATTATTGCGTTATTCATGATCGGACTGCCGCTGTCGAGCGTGCTCGGTGGCCCAATTTCCGGCTGGATCATGGGGCATTTTGATATGCGCTACGGGCTGCACGGCTGGCAATGGCTGTTCCTGCTGGAGGGCATCCCCAGCGTGCTGTTGGGTATATTGACGTTCTGGGTGTTACCGAACCATTTCCGGCAGGCCAAATGGTTATCCGATGAAGAGAAACAACAAATTGCCGACGACCTGGCGCAGGATGACGCCGAGGCCAGTCACAGTAAACACAGCTTCCGCGATGGCTTCTTTAATCTCAAGGTCTGGATGCTCGGCGGCATTGATTTTTCGATCCTGCTGAGTGCCTATGCGATGGGGTTCTGGATGCCGACCTTTATCAAAACCGCCGGGGTGACCGACATTACCACCATCGGCATGCTGACCGCGCTACCGAGCGTCGCCGCCCTGCTGGGGATGCTGGTGATCGGCACCAGTTCGGATCGTATGCGTGAGCGGCGCTGGCATATCATTGTGCCGTTTATTATCGGCGCGATGGCGATGGCCGGCAGCACCTTCTTCACTCATAGCGTGATCGCCACGGTGTTGCTGTTCTCTGTGGCCCAAGCGGCGATCATCGGTGCAGTGCCGGTGTTCTTCAGCCTGCCCGCCACCTTCCTGCGCGGTACCGCGGCGGCAACCGGCTTCGCGCTGGCCTGCTCGTTAGCCAATATTGCCGGGTTGGTGAGTAATTCGCTGATGGGGCTGGCGCTGGATCTGACCGGCAAAAGCGGTGGCGCACTCTGGGCGTTCGCCGGTTGCCTGCTGTTAAGTTCGTTACTGGTGGTCGCTCTGCCGGCCAAGGTGGTTAACCGCTGAGACCAGGGGGCGCGAGTTTCCGCACCCCTGCTTCACTCCTTAATCTCAACCAAACTGCTTATAACAAATAAAGAGGGCGTAATTTCTTACGCCCTCTTATCACTACTCACCAGGCTAATGCCATGACCTGTTATTCGTCTTTCAGGCCACGGTTGATCAGCATCGGCTCAATGCTTGGCTCTTTGCCGCGCCAGTCGATGTACAGTTTTTCCAGATCCTGGCTGTTACCGCGCGACAGGATCATATTGCGGAAACGCTGGCCGTTCTCTGCCGTCAGGCCGCCATGTTCGGTGAACCACTGGAAGGCATCATCCGCCAGCATTTCTGTCCACAGATAGGCGTAATAACCGGCAGCATAGCCGTTACCCCAAATGTGCTTGAAGTAACTGGAGCGATAGCGCGGCGGCACATAGCTAAGATCGATTTTGTCTTTCATCAGCGATTCCGCCTCGAACTTGTCCACGTCCTGCTGCGGCTGATCGGCGCTCAACATATGCCAGTGCATGTCCAGCAGTGCCGCAGAAAGCAGCTCGGTCATGTCATAGCCTTTGTTGAACTTGTCGGCCTTTTTGATTTTGTCGACCAGTTCCTGCGGCATGGCTTCACCGGTTTTGTAATGCTTGGCGAAGTGGGCAAAGACTTTCGGATCGCTGGCCCAGTGCTCGTTAAACTGCGATGGGAACTCAACGAAGTCACGAGCGGTGTTGGTGCCGGACAGGCTTGGATATTCCTGATCGGCGAACATGCCGTGCAGCGCATGACCAAATTCGTGGAACATGGTGATCACGTCATCGTACGACAACAACGCAGGCTGGCCCGGTGCCGGTTTGGTGAAGTTGGCGACGTTGTAAATCACCGGTTTGGTGCCTTTCAGCTTCGATTGTTCGACAAAATTGCTCATCCAGGCGCCACCGCCCTTGTTGTCGCGCTTAAAGAAGTCGGTATAGAACAGCGCCAATGATTTGCCGTCTTTATCGAACACCTCATAAACCCGCACGTCCGGCTGATAAACCGGGATGTCCTTGCGCTCTTTGAAACTGATGCCGTACAGCAGGTTGGCGGCATAGAACACGCCGTTGTTCAGCACGTTATCCAGTTCGAAGTAAGGTTTGATCTGCGACTCATCCAGGTCATATTTGGCTTTGCGCACCTGTTCAGCGTAAAACTGCCAGTCCCAGGCTTCGACCTTGAAATTGCCTTTCTGCTGGTCGATGACCGCCTGAATATCTTTGGCTTCACGTTCGGCGCGGGCGGTGGCCGCCGGGACGATATCACGCATAAAGCTCAGCGCCGCATCCGGGGTTTTGGCCATCTGGTTTTGCAGCTTCCAGGCCGCGTAATTCGGGAAGCCCAGCAGTTTGGCCTGCTCGGCACGCACTTTAGCCAGACGAGCAATGGTCTGACGGGTGTCGTTAGCGTCGCCCTTTTCCGCACGGTTCCACGAAGCATCAAACAGTGCCTTGCGGGTCTCGCGGTTTTTCAGGCTCTGCAATTCCGGCTGTTGGGTGGTGTTTTGCAACACCAGCAGCCACTGTTTATCCAGCTTGCGTTCGCCGGCCGCCTGGGCCGCCGCCGCCAGTTCGCTTTCCGACAGGCCGTCCAGCTTGCCTTTGTCAGCGATCGCCAATGCGCCATCTTTGGTCGCCGCCAGCAGTTTGTTGGAGAACTGAGTGCTCAGCGTGGCCGCTTCCTGGTTCAGCGCCTTAAGTTTGGTTTTATCGGCGTCGGACAGATTGGCCCCGGCCAGCTCAAAGTTCTTGTAGGTCACTTCTACCAGCCGACGCGATTCCGCATCCAGTTTTAGCTCATCGCGCTGTTGATAAACGGCCTTGATACGGGCAAACAGCTTGCTGTTTAGCATAATGGCGTCATCCAGCGCCGCCAGCTTCGGCGAGCTTTGCTCATCGAGTTTTTGCAACCCGTCGCTGGTGTTGGCCGAGGTCATGGCGCCAAAGACGTTCATCACTCGCGACAGCAACGCGCCGCTTTGTTCCATTGCCACAAGGGTATTTTTAAAATCAGGCTTGGCCGGGTTGTTGGCAATCTTCTCAATCTCTTCCAGCTTCTGCTTGATGCCCGCATCAATTGCCGGGGCATAATCACTTTCTTTGATCAGATTGAACGGCGGCGCCTGGAATGGCAGACGGCTTTGATAGAAGAACGGGTTTTGGTTCTTTTTGTTGTCGTGTTGGTTGGCTTCACCGGTCACGTTAGCCTCCTTCGCCTGGCCACTTGGCAACGCGCTATGATCCGCGTGCGGGTTGGTTTCTGCTGCCTGTGCCTGCGTGCCCAGCGCCATGCCGATCGCCAGCACCAATGTCGATAAACGCATCAAATCGAAACTCCTCCATGTCCACAGAATAATGTCGCGGAGAGCTCATCTCCCCTTGAGTCACATCCTAGCTTAGGCGCAGTTGGCAGATTGAGCAAAAACAAGTGATTAGAAGCTCTCCAGCCTCGACAACAGGCCGTTGATTGTCCGGTTTTATATAACGGTTCATCCCAAACTCACCTATAGACGCTTTATTAGCGGCGCATTAGCCTTATTCAACCGACTAATTATTCATCGAAATAACCCGACCTAACCGCTTACCAATATCAAATCCACCCTCAACTAATTCTTAAAACGCATCATGCACATGACCTAATCCGCACCAGCTTAGACCTGCGGCTATTTAAATCAGGAGATGGATATTTCATGGCTACAACACCTCAACCTAATGAACAGATTTTGGGGGGACATTCGCATCATCAGCAAAACAGGACCACGCATGAACATCCCCTACTGAGCGCCAGGGTTATCGGTCAGGGCACCCGATGCGTGGTGATGCTGCCGGGTTGGTTTGGTGACCATAGCGTCTATCAGCCGATGTTCCCCTATCTGGACACCGAGGCCTTCACTTATGTGTTCGTGGATTTTCGTGGCTACGGGCAATCACGCGGCATAGCCGGCAGCTACACCACTAATGAAATGGTCGCTGACGTGGTCAACCTGATGGATAGCCTAGGTTGGCAGCGCTTCGACGTGGTTGGGCATTCCATGGGGGGGAAAATTGCGCAGATCATTGCCGCTCGACACTCTGAACGAGTACGCAGTGCGGTGGGCCTGACGCCCGTTCCTGCCAGCGGGCTGGACGTAGAACAGCAGGTTTGGCGCATCTTCGAGCAGGCGGTCGAGGATGATACCTGCCGCCACTCTCTGATTGATTTTTCCACTCATCACCGGCTGCCACGCCGCTGGGTCAGCGATACCGTTCAACAGTCGCGTGCGGCCTGTGCCCCACCGGTATTCGAAGCCTACCTCCGTAGCTGGGCGCTGGAGGATTGTTCCATCGAAACTTACGGCTGCACGGTTCCCCTACTGTTGCTGATCGGCCAGCACGATCCGGCACAGACGCTGCCGATGATGGATAACACCTGTTTGAAGTGGTTCGTCAATGTGGAGATGGAACTGCTCGAAGGCTGTGGACACTACCCAATGCAGGAAATCCCGCTTTATCTGGCGGGTGCCATCGAGCGTTTCTTGCGCAAACAAACTAAGTAACAGTGACTCTGCTGGAGGTTTACATCATGCATACCGATCTTCCATCGTCTAAAGAAACGGCGGTTAAAACCGACGACCATGCCAGGCCGATCCGTCGGCTGCACCATTTTGCCTGGCGTTGCCGGGACGCAGAGGAAACCCGTCATTTCTATGAAGATATTCTCGGCTTACCGCTGGTCCATGTGATTAAAAACGATCATGTCCCCAGCACCGGTGAGTACTGCCCGTATGTACATATCTTTTTCCGCATGAAAGATAATTCGCATATCGCCTTCTTCGATTTGGGAGACGGGATAGCGGCGCAACCCAGCCCAAATACCCCGGAATGGGTTAACCATATTGCCTTGAAAGTGGATAACCGGGCCGATCTGGACAGCATGCATCAACGACTCCTCGCGCAGGGCATTGAAGTAATTGGGGTTACCGATCACGACGGCTATATTGAATCCATTTACTTCTTCGATCCGAACGGGTTTCGTCTGGAGTTGACCACCGAAGTGGCGGCGGCCGAAACAGTGGAAGCCTTTGCCCACTCGGCGCATCAGAAATTGGCAACCTGGACCCGAGAGCAGGCACGACGTCAGGCTCTGGCTGAGGGGAAATCATGAACGCCACTCTGGCTCCGCAATTACGTTTGGCCACACGAGAAAACGGCCGTCGGGATGGCGAATTGGTACTGGTCTCTCCCGATCTTTCGCGTTGCATTGCCGTGCCCGCTATTGCCCGCACCCTGCAGGAAGCGTTAGATAACTGGTCGGCTATAGCACCGCAGCTGATGCAACTGGCAGAGAACGGCTGGGACGGCAGTGACCTTTTCAATGCCTCAAGCTGCCTGGCACCGCTGCCCCGAGCCTATCAGTGGGTCGATGGTTCCGTTTATCGCCACCACGCCAAACTGATGTATCAATGGCGGAATGAACCTATCCCTCCGCAATATGAAGAGAAGCCGCTGGTTTATCAGGGCGGTTCGGACGTGATGTTAAAGGCAACCGCACCGATCGAAGCCACTGATGATGAGCTGGATATTGATTTTGAAGCAGAGATCGCCGTAATCACCACTGACGTCCCACTCGGGGTGACGCCCGAGCAGGCGCTGGAGTGTATCGCGCTAGTGGTGTTGCTCAATGACGTCTCTCTCCGCGGTCTGATACCCGACGAAGTGGCGCGGGGCTTCGGTTTCTACCAGAGCAAGCCCGCAACCAGCTTTGCCCCGGTTGCCGTGACGCCCGCGGCGCTCGGCGCGAACTGGCGGGACGCAATGTTACATTTGCCGGTGCGCGTCAGTCTAAATGGAAAATGGTTTGGCGCTCCGGACGCCGGTGATGATACGGCGTTTAATTTCGGGCAGCTTATTGCACACCTGGCCTGCACCCGCGCTTTGGCGGCCGGCAGCATCGTGGGTGCAGGCACCATCAGCAATGCCGATCCGGCATCCGGCAGCGCCTGCATTACCGAAGCCCGGGTGCGACAGGCGCTGAGTGGTGTAGATGAAAGTCAGCGGCAGCCCTATTTGGCACAGGGTGACCAGGTGCGGATCGAGGTATTCGATGCTGATGGACACTCCGTGTTTGGTGCCATCGACCAAAAAGTGGTGATCCTTCAAAAATAACCCGCAGTGGCCAGGTTAGCGCTGGCCGTAGCAGGCAATGATCTCTGCGGCCACCGCCACTGCAATCTCGGCCGGCAGTTTGCCTTTAACGTCCGGCAGCCCCAGCGGGCAGCGCATGCCGGCGATTGCCGCTTCGCTGATGCCACGCTGACCGAGTTTATATTCGAAGCGTTTGCGCTTGGTCAGCGAGCCGATCAGGCCGAAGTAACCGGCATCGCCACGGCGTAAAATCCGCTCCGCCAGCGCCAGATCCAACGCGTGGTCGTGGGTCATAACGATGAAATAGCTGCCCGGCGGCATGGCGTCGACGATCTCCAACGGTTCTTCGCAGACGTTTTGTTGCACCCCAGCCGGGAGCAGCGCCGGGAACTCCGCCGTCCGGCCATCAACCCAGCGTACCCGGCATGGCAGCGTAGCGAGGATATTGACCAGTGCGCGGCCCACATGTCCGGCGCCAAACAGCGCAATTTGCGGGCGTGGCGGGATCAAGGGTTCAAACAGCACGCTGGTAGTACCGCCACAGCACTGTCCCAGCCGTGCTGCCAGCGGAAAGCGTTCCAGCCGCAGCGTGGCCGCCTCTTGTTGTAGCATCTCGCGGGCAATCGCCAACGCCTGGAACTCCAGGTGCCCGCCGCCAATGGTGTTAACCGCCCGTTCGGCCGTCACCAACATTTTGGTGCCACGATTACGCGGCGTGGAGCCCAGCTCATCCACCAGCGTCACCAGTACGCAAGGTTCTCCGCGCCGTCGCAGATCGGCCAGTGCCTCAATCCACTCATCCATCGCCGTTCTCCCGTGCCAATTTAGTGACAATGTCACTTGAAAGCATCTGCTGTACTCCCCACAGCACCCGCTCCGGCGTGGCCGGTGCGTCAATATTGGGCTGCAGACGGTAGTCCGCCAGACTGGCCACCGCATCCTTGATGGCACACCAGACCGAGATGCCCAACATAAACGGTGGCTCGCCCACCGCTTTGGAATGAAATACCGTGTCCTCGGGGTTTTTGCGGTTCTCCAGCAGCGTAACGCGCAGATCCGCAGGAACGTCACCAATCGCCGGTATTTTGTAGCTGGCCGGGCCGTTAGTCAGCAGCCTGCCCTGTTGGTCCCACACCAACTCCTCGCTGGTCAGCCAGCCCATGCCCTGCACAAAACCGCCCTCCACCTGACCGATGTCGATTGCCGGGTTCAGCGAGTCGCCCACGTCGTGCAGAATGTCGGCGCGCAGCAGTTTGTATTCGCCGGTCAGCGTATCAATTAACACCTCTGCGCAAGCCGCGCCGTAGGCAAAGTAATAGAAAGGATGGCCGCTGGCCTTGTCGCGATCGTAAAAGATCTTCGGTGTGCGGTAGTAACCGGTACTGGCAAGTGAGATTTGATTGAAATAGGCCTGTTCTACCACCTGTTCGAAGCTGAAATAGCGTTCACCCACCCTGACCTGCCCATTGTTGAAGAGGATCTGCTCAGCGCTAACCTGATGCTGCCTGGCCAGCATGTCAGTCAATCGCTGTTTGATGGTCAAAGCCGCATTCTCCGCCGCCTTGCCGTTCAGGTCGGTGCCGGAGGATGCCGCCGTCGGCGAGGTGTTCGGCACTTTACCGGTATCGGTGGCGGTGATCTGGATACGCTCTATTTCCACCTGAAATACTTCGGCGACAATCTGCGCCACCTTGGTGTTCAACCCCTGGCCCATCTCGGTACCGCCGTGGTTGAGTTGAATGCTGCCGTCGGTGTAAATCAGTACCAGCGCCCCCGCCTGATTGAGGAAGCCGGCGGTAAAGGAGATACCGAATTTGACCGGCGTCAGCGCCAGCCCCTTCTTCAGGATTGGGTTTTGTGCGTTGAACTGCCGGATAGCCTGACGCCGCGCCTGATAATCCGCACTGCGCTCCAGTTCGGCGGTGATCTCTTGCAGCAGATTCTGTTCCACCGGCTGATGGTAATGGGTGATGTTGCGCTGATCTTTACCGTAGTAATTGGTTTTACGCACCGCCAGCGGATCGAGCGCCAGATAGCGCGCGATGTGGTCCATGATCTGCTCGATCGCCATCATGCCCTGTGGCCCGCCAAAGCCACGATAGGCCGTATTGGAGGCGATATGGGTTTTACAGCGGTGGCCGGTTATCAGCACATCCTGCAGGAAATAGGCGTTATCAGCATGGAACATGGCGCGATCGACGATAGAACCGGAAAGATCGAGCGAGTAGCCGCAGTTACCGGCCAGGCTGATTTTCACCCCATTCAACAGACCGCTGTCGTCAAAACCGACGTCATACTGAATATAAAACGGGTGGCGTTTGCCGGTGATCAGCATGTCGTCGCGGCGGTTCAACCGCATTTTGACCGGCCGCCCGGTAAGGTGTGCCACCACCGCACACAGGCACGCCGGGCCGGCGGCCTGAGTCTCTTTGCCGCCAAAGCCGCCGCCCATGCGCCGCGTGTCGATAGTCACCTTGTGCATCGGTAAATTAAGCACCGAGGCCACCAACTTTTGGATTTCGGTGGGGTTCTGGGTCGATGAATACACCAGCATGCCGCCGTCTTCGGCCGGCAGCACCGAGGCAATCTGGGTCTCCAGATAAAAATGTTCCTGGCCACCGACGTGCAGCTCGCCCTGAATGCGATGCAACGCCTGCGCCAGTGCGCCATCCGCATCGCCGCGTCGATGGTGGTGAGCTTCCTGCACCAAGAAGCCTTCCTGCAACGATTGGGTGACGTCCAGCTGCGCAGGCAGCTCCTGATAGCTCACTTTGACGGCCTGCGCGGCCCGCCAGGCGATCTCCGGATCCTCCGCCGCCACCACCGCAATCACCTGCCCGACGTATTCGACCACGTCCTTCGCCAGCAGCGGATCGCCGTAGGTTAACGGAGCAATATCCAGTTCGCCCGGTACGTCCTGCCAGGTGATCACCCGTACCACACCAGGAAAATCGTAACAGGCGGACAGATCCAGTTTTACGATGCGCGCATGCGCTTTCTCACTCAGTTTTGCCGCCAGATGCAACTGGTTGGGAAACTCCAGCCGGTCGTCAATGTATTGCGCTTCACCGCTGACGTGTTTGTCGGCGCTCTCGTGTTTGCGACTGCGCCCCACGCCGCTGGTCAGCGGCTGACGGAAACGTTCGGCCAACTGCTGCTGGGTATATTCGGTGCGTTTGCTATTACTCATAAGCCGTCACCTCGATCGCCAGCTGTGGCTCAGTCAGCGCAATGAAATAGCGACGCAACAGATTCTGCGCCACCAACAGGCGATAAGCGCTGCTGGCACGAAAATCGCTCAGCGGGGTGAAGTCCTGCGCCAGCGCCTGAACCGCAAGCTCCAGGGTAGCCCGCCGCCACGGCTGCCCCACCAGTTGCCGTTCGCACAATATGGCGCGTTTCGGCGTCGCGGCCATGCCACCAAAGGCCAGCCGGGCATCGCGGATAATCCCCTGTTCAATCGTCAGGTTGAAGGCCCCGCACACCGCCGAAATATCATCCTCCAGCCGCTTGGAGACTTTCCAGGCGCGGAAATCTACCGGAGCCTGGCCCGGCAGCACGATGCTTTCAATAAACTCCCCCGGCTGCAGCGCGGTCTGGCGATAGCCCAGGAAGAAGTCGTTCAGCGGTAGTTCACGCCGCACGGTGCCACAGCGCAACATCAGGCGCGCATCCAGCGCCAGCAGCAGCGGCGCTGCGTCGCCAATCGGCGAAGCGTTGGCGATATTGCCCCCCAGCGTGCCCTGGTTGCGGATCTGCTGCGAAGCAAAACGCGCCAACAGTTCGCCAAAGGCCGGGTGGTAATCGGCCAACAGCGGGTAAAGGTCACTCAACGCCGCCCCGGCACCAATAATCAGACGATCGTTGTGCCGACGAATCTGTTTTAACGCCTCAATCTGGCCAATGGCGATCATCAAGGGTAAATCCTGATGCCGCTGGGTGACTTCCAAAGCCAGATCGGTGCCACCGGCCAACAGTTTGGCCTGCGGATGCTGTAGATACAGCGTCGCCAGTTCATCAAGGCTTTGCGGCAGCAGACAGCGTTTCCCCGCAGCCTCCAGCGGCGTCGCCGCCGGGATAGTCCGCAGTTGTTGCAAGGTTTGCTGTTGATGACGGTCGAAGTTGTCTGGCGTTTTGCTGTCGCACGCCTGCTGCGCCGCCGCCAAAATCGGCCGGTAGCCGGTACAGCGGCACAGATTACCGGCCAGTGCCTGCTGCGCCTGTTCACGATGATAGGCTTCACCGTTTTTTTGCAGACAGAACATCGACATCACGAAGCCCGGAGTGCAAAAACCGCACTGCGATCCATGGCAGTCGACCATCGCCTGCTGCACGCTGTGCAATTGGCCCTGCTGTTTCAGGTCCTCTACGGTGATCAACTGCTTGCCATGCAGCGCACTGACAAACGTCAGGCAGGCGTTAACGCTGCGATAGCGCAACCCTTCGCCGTCCGGCTCCGCCAGCACCACGGTGCAGGCGCCACAGTCACCGGAAGCGCAGCCTTCTTTGGTGCCACAGCGGCCGAGATCGCGGCGCAGATAATTAAGCACCGTGGTATTGGGGTCGATCGCGCTTTCATTTTTCAGCGTTTGATTAAGCAGAAACTGGATCATGCCGCCTCCTGCTGCGTAGCCGGTCGGTACACCACTTTACCGTCGACGTAGGTTCGGTAAACGTTGCGGTCATCGCCCAGCGTCATCAACACAAACAGTTGCTCCGCCAGCTCACGGCTGTTTTCATGGCGCAGTTTTTGCAGCGCTGATACCGCCGGATCCAGCACTACAAAATCAGCCTCTTTGCCGACCGAGAAATTACCGATTTTGTCATCCAGCGACAGCGCCCGCGCCCCACCCAATGTGGCGTGGTAGAAGGCTTCGCGGGCCGAGAGCTGGTAGCGCTGCAGTTGAGCGACCTTGTAAGCTTCGCCCAGCGTTTGCAGCATATTGAAGGTGGTACCGGCACCGACGTCGGTGCCAATACCCAGCCTGACCTGTTTCTGCCAGGCCTTTTGCAGGTTGAACAAGCCGCTGCCGAGGAACAAATTGGAGGTTGGGCAAAAGGCGATGGCCGAACCGGTGTGACACAGGCAATCCCACTCTTGCTCTTCCAGATGCAGGCAATGGGCAAACACGCTTCTCTCTCCGGTCAACCCATACTGATGATAGACATCCAGATAACTGCGGCTGTCCGGGAACAGTTCTTTCACCCAGGCGACTTCTTCCAGGTTCTCGCTCAGGTGAGTGTGCAGATAGGCATCCGGAAACTCTTCACGCAACCTTTGTACCTGAGCCAACAGCGCCGGGGTGCTGGTGGGCGCAAAACGCGGCGTGATGGCATAGCTCAGCCGTTGCTTGCCGTGCCAGCGCTCAATCAGTTCGCGGGTCTGGCGGTAGCTCTGCTCCGGGGTTTCCAGCAGTTCCTCAGGCGCATGGCGATCCATCATCACCTTACCGGCGATCAGCCGCATATTCAGCGCCGCCGCCTGACTGAACAGCGCTTCAATCGACTGCGGATGCACGGTGCCGAACACCAGCGCCGTGGTGGTGCCGTTGCTTAACAGTTGCTGTAAAAAGAACGCCGACATCTTGCCGGAGTGCTGCTCGCAGCAGAATTGGCTTTCCGTCGGGAAGGTATAGTTTTTTAGCCACACCAACAGCTGCTCGCCATAGGCACCGATCATTTCGGTTTGCGGGTAGTGAATATGGGTATCGATAAAGCCCGGCACTATCAGTTTGTCCTGATAATGAGTGACCTCAAACCCCGGCGGCAACAGCAGTTCCCCTTGCTGCCAGGGGCCAAACCAGACAATGTGCCCTTCATCGAGCAGCAGCAATCCGTCAGGAATATGTCGCAATTGCTGATCCAACTGCTGCGGTTGATCGACACAGGCAGCAATATCGAAAAAATTGCCACGGATCGCCGTGGTGAATGACAGGCTCATTTTGCTTTCCTTCTCTACCGGCCAGCGCACAGCCCCCGGCTGAGTTAATTCAGCCCGGGGAGCCATGCTGGTCTTTTATCGTTCGCAGGTGTTGATTTAAGGATAGCAAGCAGCGTGCCAGTTGGTTTTTTATTGATAATTTTCATTTAAAAACAAAAAGATAAAAACTCACCTCACAATAATCCGAATCGATAAAAATAAGCAGAAAATAAGCAAACGGTTGCCCTTAAATAGCAACCGTTTGCTTATATTGAGTTAATGGTGAGCCTGCACCAATAACGGGCAAGAATACAAATCGGGGGAATGATATTTATGACTTCAATAACACTTCATAACGCGGGTTAAATTCATCAAACAGCGGTAACGCAGCCGCGCCTAATGCGGCGGTATCCGCACCGGTAGTCCCCAATCGAACCCGCAGACCGTCGAGATATTTGCTGCGCACCGACCGGTGCAGCGGCGCCAGGCGCTTGATCAACTGTTCTACGATACTTTCCGGCATCAACCCGCCAATAATCACCGCTTCGGCGTCAAACATACACTCAATAATATTGATCGCCTGGCGTAACGCCGGCACCGCCGTATCCAGCCAGGCGTCGATCTGCGGCTGCGGTAGCGTCAGCAGGTCTTGCGGCATGGCGCGCATCGGATCCAGCCCGCAGCTCTCATAAGCCGCCTGCAACGAGACATAACGCTCCAGACACCCCTGGTTGCCGCAGTAGCAGGCCCGCCCGCCCGGTTGCACAATCATGTGGCCGACTTCACCAGCATTGTGCGCATGGCCGGTATAAATTCGGCCATCGGTAAAAATCCCTGCCCCAAGTCCGGTCCCGAGATACAAATAAATAAAGGAATTAAGCTGCCTGGCAACACCGTGCAAACGCTCGCCGATAGCGGCCACGGTAGCATCGTTCTCCAGCGTCACCGGCAGGCCACTTTGCGCGTTAAGCTCAGCCACCACATCGATATTTTTCCAACCGTTAAGCGTGGTCGGCCCGACCGACGAGATCCCTTCCACGCCAAACGGCCCCGGCATCACTACGCCGATGCCCAGCATTTTTCTCCAGCTCAGATCCGGCTGCTGGCGCATTTCTTGCAGTACATCACAAATCAGTTTCAAGGTGGCAGCAGGTTGCGGCTTTTGCACCATAATCAGCCGGTGGAAACGAACGCTGCCTGAGAGATCAACCACGATGATCAGCAGTGACTGGTGATCCAGATGGATACCGATGGAATACGCGCTATCTGGATTCAGGGTCAACGGCGTGGCCGGTTGACCTCGACCGCCGGCACGACGCGGCAGGTGCGAGGAGAGAATACCGGCCTGTTCCAGTTCTGTTGCAATGTTTGAAACGGTTTGCGGCGTCAGTGAGGTCAGCCGGGCAATTTCGGCACGGGTCAGTTCACCGTGCAGACGGATAGCCTCTATCACTACGCGCCGGTTGTGTGCACGAGCATGTTCAAGGTTAGTGCCGGAAGTCGTCATAACTGCCTATGCAGAAAGGGAAATCGTCTTTGCAGTATGGTGCCCTCCAATAAAGCAATCAAATTGATTTAAGAATCTTTTTAACACCGGAGAACGCACAATGAAAAGCCATACCCTTGCCGCTACGGCAGTCTGTACCCTGTCGCTCCTGGCGCTTAGCCTGTCATCTGCCTATGCCGCCCCGACGCAAATTAACGCGTTGTTTATGACCCAGGCGGCGTACAGCGAAAATGATATCCGTGCCATGACCGCCGATTTTAGCAAGCAGCACCCGGACATCACCGTTAACCTGGAGTTCGTTCCTTACGAGGCGCTGCACGATAAAATCGTCGCGGCGCGCGGTGCCGGCAGCAACGGCTACGATGTGGTGCTGTTCGACGCCATCTGGCCGGCAGAATTCACCAAGTTTGGCCTGCTGCAGGACGTGACCTCGCGCATCAGCGCCGACGACAGCGCCAAAATCTTTGCCGGTGCCATGACCACCGTCACCTATAAGGACAAGCGCTGGGGCATGCCGTGGATCCTCGACACCAAATACCTGTATTACAACAAGGCCATGCTGGCCAAGGCCGGGATTGCCGCCCCGCCGAAGACCTGGCAGGAACTGGCGCAGCAGGCAGAGATCCTGAAGCAAAAAAACGTGGTCAAATACCCGCTGGTATGGAGCTGGTCACAGGCCGAGGCACTGGTTTGCGATTACACCACCCTGGTGTCTGCCTATAAGGGGCAGTTTATCCAGCAGGGGAAAATCACCTTCTCCAGCCCAGGTTCACTGCAGGCCGTCGACTATATGAAAGCGTCGCTGGACAAGGGGCTGACCAATCCGAACTCCCGCGAATATCTGGAAGAGGACGTGCGCAAAGCGTTTTCCAACGGTGACGCGGCCTTCGCCCTTAACTGGACCTACATGTACAACATGGCCAACGATCCCAAGCAAAGCAAAGTGGCCGGTGACGTCGGCATCGTGCCGGCTCCGGGATCGGTGGCGGGTCAGGTCTCTGCGGTTAACGGTTCGATGGGACTGGGCATCGCCAAGGCCAGCGCCCACCCCGATCAGGCCTGGCAATACATCAGCTACATGACCTCACAGCCGGTGCAGGACAAATACGCCAAACTGAGCCTGCCGATCTGGAAGTCGTCTTACGACGATCCGGCGGTGCAGAAGGGTCAGGAGCCGTTAATCGCCGCCGCCAAACAGTCGTTGAACGTGATGCTGTCGCGCCCTGAAACCGCCGATTACTCTCGTTTGTCCAACGGCCTGCAACAGGATTTGCAGCAAATTTTGCAGGGCAAGGTAACGCCGCAGGCCGGGCTGGATGCGGCCACCCAAAGCGCTGCGCGGCTGCGTTAAGCAATGACGATGCTCACTTTACCTCAACGTGAGCGGCGTCAGGCATGGGTGCTGCTGGCACCCATGCTGCTGATGATGCTGCTGTTAACCGCCTGGCCGCTGGCACGCACCCTGTGGCTGAGCTTCACCGATGCGGCGCTGGTGGGCGACGGCGTAACCCCGGCCTGGGTCGGTACCGATAACTTTTTCTACGCTCTGACCGACCCGGACTTCCAGGCCGCACTGGGGCGCACGCTCTATTTCACCCTGGTTTCGGTGGCGTTCGAAGGGGCGATCGGCGTGCTGGTGGCGCTGCTGCTCAACCAAAAATTCCACGGCCGTAATGTTCTGCGGGTGCTGGTTATTTTGCCCTGGGCGCTACCGACCATCGTCAATGCCACCATGTGGCGGCTGAATTTCAACCCGGATTACGGTAGCATCAACGCGCTGTTAACCCAACTCGGGGTGATTGATCACTACCGCAGCTGGCTGGGTGATCCGGCGTCGGCGCTCAACGCGGTGATGCTGGCGGATATTTGGAAGAACTACCCGCTGATTACCCTGCTGACGCTGGCGGCGTTGCAATCGATCCCGGACGATTTGTACGAAGCGGCGCGGCTGGACGGAGCCTCTGCCTGGCGGCGCTTCCGGGCCATCACCCTGCCCGCCATTCTGGCCCCGCTGGCGGTGGCGTTGGTGCTGCGTACCATTGATGCCTTCAAGGTGTTCGACATCATTTACGTGATGACGCGCGGCGGCCCCATGGACAGCACCAAGACCCTCAGCTTCTTCGTTTACCAGGAGTCGTTCAGCTATCTGCGGGCCGGCAGCGGCGCAGCCTACGCGGTATTGATGACCTTGCTATGCGGCCTGCTGATCGCGTTGTACATGCTGATGCTGTTCCGCCAACGCAGAAGGAGCCTCGCCGATGAAGCGTAAAATCCGCCTGGTATTGCGCTACGCTGCCGCATTGCTGCTGGCGTTGTCGATCCTGGCGCCGATGCTGTGGCTGTTTCTGATGAGCGTCAGTTCCTCGGCCGATCTGACCCGCATACCGCTGGAATGGCTGCCGCGCCACTGGGATTTTTCGCGCTACGGCAGCCTGCTTTCATTACAGCCCGGCCAGCTGGGTACCCTGTTCCTGCACGCGCTGTTCAACAGCCTGCTGGTGGCCTGCGGCGCTACGCTGATTTCGCTGTTGCTGGCGATCCCGGCGGCGTTCAGCTTCTCGCGTTATCCGGGACGCGACGGTTGGCTGTTCGCCAGCCTGGCCATTTATATGGTGCCACCGGTGGCCTTTGTGCTGCCGCTGTACTTTATTTTGCAGCAGTTGGCGCTGCTGAACACCCATATCGGTCTGGTACTGGTCTACTGCTCGCTGATCCTGCCGTTCCTCACCTGGATGCTGAAAAACCAGTTCGACGCCCTGCCGATAGACATTGAACAGGCCGCACGGCTGGACGGACTGCGTCAGTGGCAGGTGCTGCTGCGCATTACCCTGCCCTTGGCCAAACCGGCACTGGGCGCTTCTGCACTGTTTGGCTGGCTGCTGGCCTGGGACGAATTTTTCTACGCGCTGCTGTTCACCAGCAATATTCAGGCGCAGACGCTGCCGGTGACCATCGCCGGTTTCACCGCCGGGCGCGCCACCGATGACGGGTTGATCGCCGCCGTCGGCATTCTGGCCGCCATTCCACCTCTTTTTATTGCCATCTGGCTGCAAAAAACGCTGGTTAGCGGCTTAACCAGCGGTGGCAGCAAAGGCTAATTTACTCAGGGAAATTAATATGATGAGCACCAATACCCGGCCCACGCTGTACGTGGTGGGCAATATCAACGTCGATGTGATCATGAGCACCTTGCAGCAGTGGCCGCAAAAAGGCACCGAGGCGATGCTGGATCACAGCGAACTGCGCCCCGGCGGTTCGGCCGGTAACTGCGCACTGGCGCTGGCGGCGCTGGAAACCCCTTACCGACTGGTGGCCAATCAGGGCAACGACTATTTCAGCCCCTGGCTGGCGCAACTGTTCCCGGAAAGTTCGCTGTACTGGCCGACCTACAGTTGCGAAACTTCGCTGACCTTCGGTGTCACCCACCCCGACAACGAGCGCACCTTTTTCAGCAATCAGGGCCATATCACTCGCCTGAGTCAGGACGACGTATTGCATCAGATCCCGCTGTTTGCCGGTAATGGCGACACCATTTTGCTGTGCGGCACCTTCCTGTGTACCACCCTGTTGGCGGAATACCCGGCGCTGCTGCAAACCCTGCGCCAGCGCGGCTATCGCATCGCGGTTGATACCGGTTGGCCACCGCAGGGCTGGAGCGATACGCTGCGGGGGCAGATCGCCGACTGGCTGCCGTTCTGTGACATCCTGTTGCTCAATGAAGTGGAAACCTGCGGCATGGCAGGTCATGAAGATTTGTACACCGCCGCCCGGACGCTGAACCGCCAACAGCCGGCCGACGCCGCCTGCGTGGTGAAATGCGGCCCGGACGGTGCACGCCTGTGGTGCGGCGAACGGCAGTTGCAGGCGGCGGCACATCCGATCAAGGTGGTCGATACCATAGGTGCCGGCGACAGTTTTAACGCCGGTTTCCTGAGCGCTTGCCTGCACGGCCATTCGGCTGCGGTAGCGTTGCGCTGGGGCATTCGCGCCGCCAGCCACGCCATCAGCAGTTCGCCACGCCAGTATCTGGACTGGAACACGCTGAAAACCTGCGCCGGAGAAATGGTCTGATGGCAAGTGTCGAACTGGTAAAAGTCGCCAAATACTATGGCAAGCAGCGGGTGCTGAATCCGTTGGATCTGACCATCCCCGACGGCAGCTTTACCGTGCTGGTTGGCCCGTCCGGCTGCGGCAAGTCCACCCTGCTGCGGCTGCTGGCCGGGCTGGACACGCTGACCGAGGGGGCGATCCTGCTGGATAAGCAAAAGATTAACGATCTGGATCCGGCCGATCGCGATATTGCCATGGTGTTCCAAAGTTATGCGCTCTACCCACATCTGACGGTGGCAGAAAACATGGCATTTCACATGCAGGTGATGAAAGTCGCCAAAAGCGAACAACAGGCCAAGGTCCAACAGGCCGCGCGCATTTTGGCGATCGACCATCTGTTGCAGCGTTATCCGAAAGAACTGTCCGGTGGCCAACGCCAGCGAGTGGCGATGGGCCGTGCCATGGTGCGTAACCCGAAGGTCTTTTTATTCGATGAACCGCTGTCCAACCTCGACGCCCAGTTGCGGATGGAGCTGCGCGCCGAGATTAAATCACTGCATCAGCAGTTCAAGACCACCACGGTGTATGTCACCCACGACCAGATCGAAGCGATGACGCTGGCTGACCAAATCGTGGTGATGAAAGACGGCAATATCGTGCAGCAAGGCAAGCCGCTGGAGATCTACGATGCGCCCGCCAACACCTTTGTGGCGCGTTTTATCGGCTCACCGCCAATGAATTTGTTGGCAGGCATCGTCACGCCGCGTGACAATCTGCCCGGTGTGGCCTGCGGTGAATTGTGGCTACCGCTGCCGGCCAAGTGGCGCTTGGCGACGCCCGGCAGCCAGGTGATCCTCGGGCTACGTCCGCATGATTTCCGTTTAGTGGAAACCAGCCAGCAGCCTGCCGCCACCTTGCGCCTGATGGAGATCACCGGCGATGTCAGCCTGCTGCACCTTACCTGGGGCGGTTATCGGCTGCATGTCCAGCTCAGCGGGCGGGTTAATGCCGAAAGCGGTCAGCCGCTGTGGGTGATGCCCAATACCGAGGCGATCCACCTGTTCGACGCCGCGACGGGGCAACGCTTGAGTGAAAATTGAGTCGCTGATAATGCGCGAAGACCAAACCGGCCAACAACGTTGCGGGCGCTATTGCTGCGCCCGCTAATTATCACCTGCTTAACCTCTTTTTAACCTCTGTGTGATGCGCTATGCTCCAAAACTCTGCCAGCGTTAACATTTTTGAAACGAGGTTTCTGTCATGCCTGCATGCTGTTTTTACTCCGCCCGGCGCACTCAGCCATGAGTTTTTTTTCACGCGCCAGCGCGCTGCCGCTGCTGGTGGCGGGTGCCTTCTTTATGGAAAACCTCGACGCCACGGTGATTGTCACCGCCATGCCGCAGATGGCGGCGGCCTTCGGCGTAAGGCCGGTGGACATGAACATTGGTATCTCGGCTTATATTCTGACGCTGACGGTGTTTATTCCTGCCAGTGGCTGGATTGCCAACCGCTTCGGCGCCCGCAATATCTTTGCCGCCGCGGTGCTGATTTTTACCCTGGCATCGGTGCTGTGCGCCGCCAGCGTTAACCTGCCCACCTTCACCGCCGCCCGGATTCTGCAAGGCTTCGGGGGGGCGCTGATGGTGCCGGTGGGTCGCCTGGTGGTGCTACGTAACACTGCCAAACCGGATCTGATCAAGGCCATTGCCACCATTACCTGGCCGGGTCTGGTAGCCCCAATCCTCGGCCCGCCGGTCGGCGGTTTTATTACCACCTATGCCTCGTGGCACTGGATCTTTATTCTTAACGTGCCGCTGGGTATCGTCGCGCTGTGGTTGGCCTGGCGGCTGATCCCGCAGGAAGCGTCGCAGAAAGGAGTGCCTTTTGACGCACTCGGCTTCGTATTGACCGGCATCGCCTGCTTCGGCCTGATGTTCGGTCTGGATTTGATCAACCACCCGCAACTGTCCTGGCTGGTGCCTGCACTGTGTATTCTCGGCAGCCTGGCATTAGGCACACTGGCGGTTCGTCACGCCAAACGCACCGAGCACCCGCTGATCAATCTTTGGGCGATGCGAATAAAAAGTTACGCCGTCACCATTTGGGGTGGCACGCTGTTCCGCATCGCCATTGGCGCCGTGCCCTTCCTGCTGCCGCTGCTGTTCCAGATCGGTTTTGGCCTGAACGCCTTCGACGCCGGGCTGCTGGTACTGGCGGTTTTTGCCGGGAATCTGGTGATGAAGCCGTTTACCTCGGCGGTGCTGTACCGTTTTCGCTTTCGCACCACGCTGGTGGTCAATGGTTTGTTGAACGCAGCCACTATATTCGCCTGCGCGCTGTTGACGCCACAGACCCCGACCTGGCTGATTCTGGCGCTGCTGTTCGTCAGCGGGCTGACGCGATCCATGCAGTTCACCGCGCTCAATACGCTGGCGTTTTCCGAAGTACCGCAGCCACAGATGAATGGTGCCAACACGCTGTTCAATGTGTCGCAGCAAATGGGCAGCGGGCTCGGTATCGCCATCGGCGCACTGGCCCTGCGGCTGGCAGAGATGCTGATGCCGCAATCGGGCGAGCGCATCCCCCTGGTCGATTTTCAGTGGGCATTTGTGGTCATCGGCGTGATTGCCCTGTTGGCCGTGGTTGACTGCTTTACCCTGAACGCCAACGCCGGCAGCGAGGTTCGCCAGAGAAAACCGGCCGCCACGGTGCCAAACTCCCCGCAACGATTGCAAAAATAAGTCGCATCTGCCGCCAATCAACGTAATATCGATGATCCGCCCCGTTTCACCGGTGCGGATTTTTGCCGTTTTGGCCTGAAAAGCGAGGTAATAATAATGATTCACAGTGACCTTTCTCAGTGCCGCGTGAACACCGACCGGTTGTTGATTGCCCCTTTTACCGCAGCAGACGCCGACGATGTTTACCAGGCGATCACCCCTACCTTGACGCGCTTTATGAACTTTGAGCCCGAGGAGTCGCCGGAAGCCTTTGCCAACGTTTGGCAAACCTGGCTGCCGCTGATCCGCGAAGGCGAGGAAATGATTTACATCGCCCGCCTGCGCGACACCAAACAGTTTGTCGGCATGGGCGGCGTGCACGATCTGTACAACACCACGCCTGAACTGGGCATCTGGGTGAAAGAGAACCTGCACGGCAATGGCTATGGGCGCGAAATCGTGCACGCCATGGCGGTGTGGGCAAGCGAGCGTTACCATCCGCGCCACTTTATCTACCCGGTGGCCGAACAGAATACGCCAAGCCGACGTATCGCCGAATCTCTGGGCGGCGTAGTGGCCGGCCGACGTGAAAACACCAAATACGACTGCGTGGTCTATCACATACCCCCGCAGCTTTAACTGCTATCCCCAGGGCCGGATCGACCGGCCCACAGTTCGTCATCACCTATGTTAACTGTTGAAAAAACCGCCCGTCTGGCAGCAGCGATGGCGGTTTTTCAGTGTGGAAGCCGATAACCACTGCCACTTAAAGTGGGATTATGCTAATGCTAGTAGCATGTAGGGTAAAAACAGTTGAGGAACAGCAACATGATCATTTTTGTTACGGGTGCCACATCCGGATTTGGTGAGGCCATTACACGGCGTTTTATCCGCGAAGGTCATCAGGTGATTGCCTCTGGCCGTCGTATCGAACGTCTGGAAGAGTTGAAGGACGAGCTGGGTGAAGCACTGCATATCGTCCGCCTCGACGTGCGTAATCGCGCGGCCATTCAGCAGGTGATTGATGAGCTGCCGGCAGCGCTGCGCCACATTGATATACTGGTCAATAATGCCGGGCTGGCGCTGGGTCTGGAGCCGGCGCACAAGGCCAACGCCGACGACTGGGAAACCATGATCGACACCAACACCAAAGGCCTGGTGAATATGACCCGCGCCCTGCTGCCGGACATGGTCGAACGCAACATTGGCCACATAATCAACATCGGCTCGGTCGCAGCCAACTGGCCGTATGCCGGTGGCAACGTTTATGGCGCAACCAAGGCCTTCGTCAAACAGTTCAGCCTCGGTCTGCGTGCCGATCTGCACGGTACCCGCATCCGTGTGACCGATATTGAGCCGGGCCTGGTAGGCGGCACCGAATTTTCCAACGTGCGCTTCAAAGGCGACGACGGCAAGGTGGATAAGGTCTACGACGGTGCCAATGCGCTGACGCCGGAGGATATCGCCGAGTCGGTGTTCTGGGTCGCGACCCTGCCGGCCCACGTCAACATTAACTCTCTGGAAATCATGCCGGTCAGCCAATCCTTTGCCGGGTTGAACATCCACCGCGAGTCTTAATCCTGAGCGGCAGGGCCTGTCCCTGCCGTCGTTTCTCAGGCCGCGCGCCAGCCGGAAACGATAATCAACATGCCGGCCAGGGCCACGCCGGCTCCCAACCAGTCCAGCGCTGATAGTTTCACTCCGTCTACCACCCGCAACCACAATAACGCCGTCGCCACATAGACCCCGCCATAGGCCGCGTAGACCCGCCCACTGGCTGCCGGGTGCAGCGTCAACAACCAGACAAACAGCATCAGACTGGCCGCTGCCGGCAACAGTAACCAGGCACTGGCGCTTTTTTTCAGCCACAAATAGGGCAAGAAACAGCCGATGATCTCGGCCAGTGCGGTGGCGAAAAATAACAGGGTGGTCTTTAACATCAGGGAAACTTTCTCTCTGTAAACTAAACAAGGCCGTGCTTGACTGGTGCAGTCCGACAGCGCGATGGTATATTTATCAACACGCCTGCGGGCGCGGTAAAGCCAGTGTTGCCGTTATCAGGCAACACTAACTCATAAGGATGAAACGATGAAAACACTTTCGACTCAACGACTGCTGCGCGGGATGCTGCCGGTCGCCATGCTGATGCTGATGCTGATGGGGGCCTGGCAGGCTCCGGCGCTGGCCGCCAGCTGCACTCAGGGCAGCACCTGCGTTACCGTCGATGGCAGCAACAGCGGTGCCATGAGTACCGAAGCGGCCCGTCAGAGCAAACAGCAGTTTAACGATACCAAATCCCTGCGCAATAAGGTTAACACCCGCGTGGAGAAAGAGTTCGACAAGGTAGACAAGGCGATTGACAGCGAAGAGCGCTGCGATGATAGCCTGAACGTCAATGCTTACTGGGAACCAAACACCCGTAAATGTCTGGATCGCCAGACCGGTCGTCAGATTAATCCTTAATCTGGTCGCAGCAAGACGGTGGCCGTTACTCTTCGCCACCGTAGCCGCTATCCTGACAAAGTAAGCCCATTTTCAAATAAGGACGAATGGATGAAAAAAGCGCTTATTCTGGGTGTACTGCTGATGGCCGCTGCGCCATTGGCCGCCCTGGCCTCATGCGAAAGCGTGAAGGCAGACATTTCGCAGAAAATCGTCAAAAACGGCGTGCCTGAGTCTGGTTTCAAACTGGATATCGTGCCGAACGATCAGGCCCAACAGGCCGGTGGTCTGGTAGTTGGCCACTGCGAAAATGACACGCAGAAGATTGTTTATACTCGCCTGGACAACGGCGATGACAATGGTGACGCGGCTCAGACCGGCACCAGTCAGGATACCAAAACCTCGCAATAGTTTCCGCTCAGGGCGCTCGGTGCGCCCTTTCCTTTTTATTTAAGCCTGTTCCGCCTCTTCCCCCTCACCCTGTGGCCTGTGCCGCGCCGGGATCAGCATCGCCGCCGCCAGTGCCAGCAATGACAACAGTGCCGAAACCAAAAATACCCAATGCAACGAAGCGGCAACCTGCTGCGTCATCTCCGCCAGTATTTCTGGCGTCATCGCGCTACGCGCAGCCGGTTCCATCAGTTGTTGTACCGGATCGGTCGTTTGCGGCAAACGAAACTGCAAGTTGATGTTCAGCGTTGCGCCCAAAATGGCGGTACCAATGGCCGACCCCATCATCCGGGTAAACACCGTGCAGGCGGTGGCAATGCCGCGGATGCTGTGGTGAGCCGCGTTCTGCACCGAAACCAGAAACGTGGTGTTGCACAACCCCATTCCGGCACCGACCATAAACGCCGCCACCCGGCCCCACAATAAGCCGCCGGTCGGCTGCAGCAACAACAGAATCAGGCCGCCGGCCAGTAATAACAACGCTCCCAATAGCGCCGTGGTGCGATAAGAAGTCATCAGCATCAGTCGACCGCTGAAGGTACTGGCCAGCGGCCAGCCAATCGACATCAGCGCCAGCGTGGTACCGGCCTCCAGGGGCGTTCCGCCCATCACGCCCTGAATAAAGGTCGGCAGAAAGGCGCTGATGCCCATCATCGCCGCGCCAATCACCAGGCCGCCAATATTGCCGGCCACGATCACCCGGCTTTGCCATAACGCCAACGGAAACAGTGGCTCCGGCGCTCGTCGTTCCTGGCGGATCAGCAACATTAGCGAGACGACCGCCAACGCCAACAACGGCAGCACCCACCAACCGAGATTTTCTGCCTGCAGCAGTGAAAGCAGCAGCGCGGTAACAAACAACGTCAGCCAGGCGGTCCCCGCCAGATCCAACGCGTGTTCGCGCACCTGCTGACGGGAAGGCAGATAACGAGCCAGGAAAAACATCGCCAACAGACCGATCGGCAAGTTGACCCAGAACACCAACGCCCAGGGCAAATGCTGGACGATAAACGCCCCCAGCAAGGGTCCAATAATCGCCGACACCCCCCAAACGCTGGAAATATAGCCCATCACCTTGGGCCGCTCGGTAGGGCTGTAGATATCACCAATAATGGTGGTCGCGGTTGGCATAATCGCCCCGGCCCCCAACCCCTGCAGCAGACGAAAACCGATCAGCCAGTACATGTTCGGCGAGAAACCGCACAGCACCGAACCCAGTAAAAACAGCGATGCACCAAAGAAAAATACCCGCTTGCGCCCCAGCAGGTCCGCCAGCCGACCATATATGGGAATAGTGATGGCCTGCGCCAATAGATAGACCGCGAATACCCAGCCTAACAGGGAAAAACCACCGAGATCGCCGATAATGGTTGGCATCGCCGTGGCGACAATGGTCGCTTCTATGGCCGACATAAACATCGCCAACATGCAGGCAATCAGGATTAAGGGGCGATGAGCGATCGGGGCTGATGCATCGTTATTTGTCATGGCGTTATTACAAACCGTGGATTCTTATTTTCATCCAATTATACCAGCCGGATTAAAGGTTGCCGTTACCGGTGTCTATTTCCCTGTTTTTACTGATTATAAACGCACCATTTGAACAGAAAGTGACATCGTAACACAAAGCCATCTCGTGGCTCGTCGTAACGAATAAACCGCGAGCCTGTCTGCGGATTTGTAAAGATTCTCTGGTCTTCGGCCGGGGTGGCAAGCACAATGCTCAGCGACCCTTTCATTTTTCTCACGATTTTACTGACGCATGAAACGATTGGTCCACCTGCACCACTATCGCGCCCTGCTGCGCCGCCTGTTTATCGCCATCTTTCTTGGTATTGCCGCTGCGTTGGTGGTTTGGCTGTTTCACCGTGCGATGCTCGGGCTGGAATGGTTATTGCTCGATCATGAAGACGGCAGCCTGGTGGCCGCGGCGGCCGCATTGCCCGGCTGGCGCAGAGCGTTAACCCCGGCGCTGGGTGGGCTGGCGGCAGGCCTGCTATTGTGGATTTATCAGCGCTATCAGCACCAGCGGCAGGTTGCTCCCACTGATTATATGGAGGCGATCGAAACCGGTGATGGCCGCCTGGACGTCAGCGCCAGCCTGGTGAAATGCCTGGCCTCACTGCTGGTGGTCTCCAGCGGCAGCGCTATCGGCCGCGAAGGCGCGATGATCCTGCTGGCGGCATTGGTAGGTTCCGTCTTTGCCCAGCGCTTCACCCATGAGAAAGAGTGGAAACTGTGGGTGGCCTGCGGTGCCGCAGCCGGTATGGCCAGCGCTTATCACGCTCCACTGGCCGGCAGTCTGTTTATCGCCGAAATTCTGTTTGGCACACTGATGCTGGCCTCACTGGGTCCGGTGGTGATTGCCGCCGTCAGCGCCCTGCTGGTGACCAACCTGCTCAACGGCGGTCAGGCGCCGCTGTATCTGGTAGAGCCGCTGCCCGCCCCCTGGCCGGTGCAATATCTGTTGATGGCACTGCTCGGCGTTTTGGCCGGGGTCTGCGGCCCGTTGTTCCTGTGGGCAATGTCTTCTTCCGGTCGCGCATTCCGTTCGCTACGGCTAAAACCACCGCTGCAATTGGCGTTAGGGGGGTTGATTGTCGGGCTGCTGTCGCTGCTGTTTCCTGAGGTATGGGGCAATGGCTACAGTGTGGTGCAGGCGCTGCTCAGTGCGCCGCCCGGCGTATTGCTGGTAGGCGCCATTCTGATCTGCAAGTTGCTGGCGGTGCTCGCCAGCAGCGGATCCGGTGCGCCTGGAGGTGTGTTCACACCCACGCTGTTTGTCGGAGCGGCGCTCGGTTCGTTAGTTGGGCAACTCTGCGCCATCTGGCCGGAGTTGGGGAGTGCGGTACCGATTCTGATGGCGTTAACCGGCATGGCTACGCTTTTGGCGGCCACCACCCACGCGCCGATTATGGCTGCGCTGATGGTGTTCGAAATGACCGGTGAATATACCCTGCTACCGGGGATCCTGTTGGCCTGTGTGATCGCCACCACCGTCTCACGCGGTTTACGTTCGGTGTCGGTCTATCACAACGCCTAACGGTTTAGCAGTGGAGAGATATCCAGATAACGTGCCAGTTCCCGCTGTTCGGCGCGTGGCAGATAAGGTATTTCACCCAGCAGCGGCGCAGGAATGCGTTGCTGCATCGCATCGATAGTTTCGGCGTAATGTGCCAGCCCCGGATTGATGCGGTTCGCGACCCAGCCCAGCAGCGGCAAGCCGTCATTAATGATCGCCTGCGCCGTTAATAAAGCGTGGCTGACACAGCCCAGTTTGATCCCCACCACCAAAACCACCGGCAGTTGTTCCTGAATGACCCATTCGGCGTAAGGCCGCATATCGTTCATCAACACGCGCCAACCGCCGCTCCCTTCCACCACCACGGTATCGGCTTTGGTGGACAAATGTTGCAGCCCACTGCTCATCACACCGTAGTTGGTTTCCTTGGTAGGTTGCGCGTGAAAGACTTCTTCCAGACAGGTAATGGGATTAATTTCCTGATACGACAGCGGCATGGTCGAAGATGCCTGCAAAACCAAAGCGTCTTTATTGCGAAGACCTTCGCTGGTTTCCTGACAGCGCGCAGCGACAGGTTTATAGCCGGCCACAGAACGGCCCTGCGCAGCAAGCGCCTGTAATAAAGCGCGGGAAACCACGGTTTTACCGACATCGGTATCCGTACCTGTAACAAATAAACGCGTTAACATGACTTAATTGCCCCGAGATGCACCGTTAACCAAAAAGTCGCCAAGAATGTGGCGAAAGCGACGAACGGGAAAAGTCTAGAGGATGCCGGGGAGACGGGGCTTGAGGTAGCTCAACCTTTTGTCGTTAAACGATAAGAATTGCTGATTGGTATTAGCCTTGCAGCAACTGCACCAGCAGCGAACCGTTGTATAGCGCTTCTTTCACCAGTGCCGCGCCGGGCATGGTGCCTTTATTGAAGAACTGAGTGGACTCCACCTGAACCTGCTCACTGTAGGCCGGCAGCGACTGCTGACGTATACAGGAGGCAATGGCCGGATGCAGAATTTCTGCTGCCCGGTTCAGCGGGGAACCGACCAGGATTTTTTCCGGATTGAACAGATTAACCATGATCGCCAGAATGCGGCCCACGCTGTGGCCTACCCCAAGGATAATGTCTTTCGCCAACTGGTCACCCGCCAGCGCCGCATCACACAGCGACTCGACCGTCAGCGGTGCACCGTGCAGACTGGAACTCATTGATGTGCCGAGGCGCGAACGGGCAATTTCCAGCATATTCTCGATGCTGGCGACAGTTTCCAGGCAACCGTGATTGCCGCAGTAACAACGTTTGCCGTAAGGATCGACCTGAGTATGGCCAATCTCCACCACGCTACGGCTACCGGCGTGCAGCACCCTGCCACCGGTGATCACCCCAGCGCCAACGTTGTGGTCGATCACCACCTGAATCACGTTTTGGCTGCCGCGCGATGCACCGTATAAGGCTTCGGCCATGGTCCAGGCGCTGATGTCGTGCTGCAGGTAAACCGGCAGACCGGTACGCGTTTCCAGCGCCGGGCCTAACGGCATATCCTCGACATCGTAAAACGGCATGCGGTGTACCACGCCGGAAATCGCGTCAACCATGCCCGGCAGCGTAATGGCGATCGCCGTCAGGCGTTCAAGCTTGCTTTGATGGCGGATAAAGAACTGGTCGACTTCAGCAAGAATGCGTTTTAACAATGGATCGGGATGTTCAGCGGCCAGTGGCAACAACTCTTCCACCACCAGTTTGCTGCTGATATCGCGCAGCGCCAGCGTAATGGTGCCACGGCTGATGCGTGCAGAAAGGTAGTGCCAGGCTTCGGTGTCCAGCACCAGCCCAACCGCCGGACGGCCACGGCTGCCAACTTCCTGGAACTCGGTTTCTTTAACCAGATGGGCTTCCAGCAGTTCGCGTACGATCTTGGTGATGCTGGCGGGGGCGAGCTGCGCCCGTTTTGACAGTTCGATGCGCGAAATTGGGCCCAGTTGATCGATTAGCCGATAAACTGCCCCTGCGTTTGTTTGCTTGATTTGATCGATATGCCCAGGCTGCCCAACAGCAATCACAAACCTGCTCCTACTATTTTTCGCGCTTCTAAATAAAGACTATCGGCTATGGTGGGGCTTTTGTAATACAGCGTCAACTATTTGATTCGTTATGTGATTTGCTGCACAAATTCACCCCACTTTCCCTGCGGAATGCGTTTTATTTGCCCAGTTGGCTTTCAGGGCAACAGTAACGCCATCAGGGATTTGGCCGCTGCCGTCAGAGGGCGTTGGCGATGATGTACCAACCAAACCTCGGTCATCGCCTCAGGCTCCGCCAGCGGTAAATATTGCACGCCGTCGATTTTAACCCGCGCGAAAGACGCCGGCAGAATCGAGATGCCCAAGCCGGAGGAGACCAGGCCGATAATGGTCATCGCCTCACCAACTTCCTGGGTGATATAAGGGGTGATACCCGCTTTGGCCAGCAGCGACAAGATCTCGTCATGCAGCGCGGTTCCTACTTCACGCGAGAAAAAGACAAAGGGTTCTTCCGCCAGATGTTGGAAGCGCAGCGTACCGGGTGCCACATGGGTTAACGGATGCCCTTCCGGTACCACCGCCACCAAGGGTTCACACAGTAAAAGCTGATGCTTTAATACGTCCGGTAAGCGCGTGTTGCGCATCACGCCCAGATCCAGCTCGCCATTAAGTAAGGGTTCGATCTGCTGCTTGGTGTTCACTTCGCGCATCTTGATATGCACCTGTGAGTGCTGCTGACGAAAAGCTCGCAGGCTGCGCGATACCACGCTGATAAAGGGGGCCGAAGAGGTGAAACCTATGGTCAATTCACCCAGTTCGCCACGTTCCAACCGCGCCGCTTTCTCGGCAGCGCGACTCACCTGATCAAGCACCTGATAGGCCTCTTTCAGAAACATGTCTCCCGCCTGCGTCAGGCTGACATTGCGGTTGTTGCGCGCCAGCAGGCGTGCGCCGACCATTTCCTCCAGCGCCTGGATTTGCTGGCTAAGCGGCGGCTGAGAGATACGCAGACGTTCTGCGGCCCGACCAAAATGCAACTCTTCCGCCACGGCGACAAAATAACGCAGATGCCTCAATTCGATATTCATACTTTAAACGTCTCAATTTTAATTATTAATATATTAGACAAAAAACTGGCCCCTCCCTATGATTTTGTTAACTCATAATGTGTTGATATATACCCTAGTTCGGTAAGGAAAAACTGTGACAACCCCTGTGCGTTCTGCGGCCGGTATGCCGTCGACGCTGGCCGCCAACGACGATGCGGCTACTGCGCCAAAAACCCGACGCTCCACCCTTAACAAACTTCCCTACATCGAACGCGGAACGCCGCAGTTTATGCGCGTTACTTTGGCGTTGTTTTCCGCCGGTCTGGCCACTTTCGCCTTGCTGTATTGCGTGCAGCCGATCCTGCCGGTTCTGTCTCAGGACTTTGGCATCTCCCCGGCGGAAAGCAGCCTGTCGCTGTCGGTTTCCACCGGGCTATTGGCGATCGGCCTGATGTTTACCGGCCCGCTGTCCGACGCCATCGGCCGTAAATCAGTGATGGTGGTGGCGCTGCTACTGGCGGCTATTTGCACCCTGATTTGCGCCTTTATGACCAGTTGGCATGGCATTCTGCTGATGCGCGCGCTGATAGGCCTTTCACTTAGTGGTGTCGCCGCCGTTGGCATGACCTACCTGAGCGAAGAGATCCATCCCAGCTTTGTCGCTTTTTCGATGGGACTGTATATCAGCGGTAACTCCATCGGCGGCATGAGCGGCCGCCTGGTGACGGGGGTACTGACCGACTTCTTCTCCTGGCGGGTATCGCTGGCGGTGATCGGCCTGTTCGCGCTGGCCGCGGCCTGCATGTTTTGGCGTATTTTGCCCGAATCAAAACATTTTCGGGCCAGTTCGCTGCGCCCGCGCACCCTGCTTATTAACTTCCGCCTGCATTGGCATGACAAAGGCTTACCACTGCTGTTTGCCGAAGGTTTTCTGCTGATGGGCAGTTTTGTCACCATGTTCAACTATATTGGCTATCGCCTGCTGGCGGATCCTTATCACCTCAGCCAGGCGATAGTGGGTTTGTTGTCGGTGGTGTATCTGACCGGTTCCTACAGTTCGCCGAAGGCCGGAGCCATGACCTCCCGTTTTGGCCGTGGGCCGGTGCTGTTGGTGTCGACCCTGATTATGCTGATCGGGATCCTGATTACCGCGCTGGCTCCGGTAGCGGTTATTTTCATCGGCATGATGCTGTTCACCGCCGGTTTCTTTGCTGCCCATTCGGTTGCCAGCAGTTGGATTGGTCGCCGCGCGCGCCGCGCCAAGGGCCAGGCATCTTCACTTTACCTGTTCTGTTATTACGTGGGTTCCAGCGTCGCCGGTACCCTCGGCGGCGTGTTCTGGCACAGTTTCGGCTGGAATGGCGTGGTGGCCTTTATCAGCGTGATGCTGTTGTTGGCCCTGTTGGTCGTGCATTACCTGAAGAAACTGCCGGAAGCGGCCCGCGTTTAACCCCTGCCTTACCGCCTGCCTCTCGTGCAGGCGGTAACCCCCTTAAAACCGCTAGCAGGCTGGACTACTCGGTACCCCTGCTCACACTGCTGCCGATGTTGCCCTTTCGTTTGCTACTCTCTTATTGTATGTTGTAACTAAAATGGGAG
This sequence comes from Serratia sp. BIGb0163, assembly GCF_024809935.1. Classification (NCBI taxonomy): domain Bacteria; kingdom Pseudomonadati; phylum Pseudomonadota; class Gammaproteobacteria; order Enterobacterales; family Yersiniaceae; genus Serratia; species Serratia sp. BIGb0163. Next base: position 1,144,098 of record NZ_JANUDZ010000001.1, on the reverse strand, counting down.
TGCATGATGGATAAATACGGTTTAATAGGTAGGATGAATGCTTGTTTCAGCGAACTGGAACAGGCACTAACGGGCCTCCACCAGCAGATCCTGCCATTGCGCTTGCTGGCTGGGCGGGTGTTTAGCCTGCCCGAAATAGAGAAAGGCAAGGAACATGACGCGGTGGCGCAGATTGCCGTCGAACAGCATGTTGGCCTGGCCGCACGCGATTTGGCGCTGGAGCACTATCAGCGGCTGTTTATCCATCACAACAAGCACAACATCAGTAGCAAAGCGGCAGTGCGCCTGCCCGGTGTCATTTGCCTGGCGGTGGAGCAACCGGAATACCTGGCGCTGCAACAGCGAATTGCCCTGATTAACCGGCTGAAGGCCGAACTGGAACAGATCATCACCGTCGACTCCGGCCTGGCACCGGAGCAACGCTTTGACTTTGTCCACACTCACCTGCATGGCTTAATCACCCTTAGCGCCTATCGTAGCCTCACCCTTTTAACCAATCCGGATTCGGTGCGTTTTGGCTGGGCCAACAAGCATATTATCAAGAACGTGAAACGCGACGATATTCTGGCTCAATTGGAAAAAAGCCTGAAAGCCGGACGCGCGGTGCCGCCCCATAATCGCGAACAATGGGCCGAACTGGTGAGCCGTGAGATCGACGATGTCAGTCGCCTGCCGCAGCAGACGGTGCTAAAAATCAAACGGCCGGTAAAAGTGCAACCCATCGCCCGGGTGTGGTATCAGCCGCAGCAAAAACAGGTGCAGCACCCCTGCCCGCTGCCGCTGATTGCCCTGTGCCAGGTTGAAAACGGTGCTCAGGTGCCAAAAATTGGCGAATTGTTCAATTACGACGCCGCGGCGGTCAAACATAAATACAAACCCGATGCCAAACCTCTGCGGCTGCTGGTCAAACGACTGCATTTATATACCGACGTTCCCGATCGCTGACGCTGCACACTCGCAGACGATGACCATCCGGCTCCAGGCATTTCTCTCAATAAAAAAGGCTTACCTCAAGTAAGCCCTTTGCCACTGGTGCTATCGATTACTTCTTCATGCTGCCGACCATATCTTCCGGGCGCACCCACAGGTCGAATTCCTCTTCGGTCAGGTAGCCCAGCTTCAGCGCCGAGGCTTTCAGCGTCAGGCCTTCCTTGTGCGCTTTCTTGGCGATTTCTGCCGCTTTGTCATAACCAATATGGGTATTGAGCGCGGTCACCAGCATCAGTGACTCATTCAGCAACTGGCTGATGCGGTCACGGTTAGGTTCGATACCCACCGCACAGTGCTCATTAAAGCCCTGCATACCGTCGGCCAGCAGGCGAATGGATTGCAAATAGTTGTGGATCACCATAGGTCGGAACACGTTTAACTCAAAGTTGCCGGAAGCACCGCCGATATTCACCGCTACGTCGTTGCCCAGCACCTGTGCGCACAGCATGGTCATCGCTTCGCACTGGGTTGGGTTGACCTTGCCCGGCATGATGGAACTGCCCGGTTCGTTTTCCGGAATCGAAATTTCCCCGATGCCGCAACGCGGGCCGGAGGATAACCAGCGTACATCGTTGGCAATTTTCATCAGCGAAGCCGCCAGCCCTTTCAGTGCGCCGTGGCCGTGCACCAACGCATCGCAGGTGGCCAGCGCTTCAAATTTGTTGGGTGCGGTAACGAACGGCTGCCCGGTCAGGTCAGCCAGCGCCTTGGCAACGCGAACCGCGTATTCCGGATGGGTATTCAAACCGGTACCCACGGCGGTACCGCCCAACGCCAGCTCACTGATATGCGGGATACTGGCTTCAATGTGCTGCAGATTATGCGCCAGCATGGCTGCCCAGCCGGAAATCTCCTGGCCGAGGGTCAGCGGGGTCGCATCCTGCAAATGGGTACGGCCAATTTTGACGATATCGCGGTAGGCCTCTGCCTTGTCGCTCAGGGTTTTATGCAGCACTTTCAGTTCGGGGATCAGGTGCTCACGCACCGCGATCACCGCGGCCACGTGCATCGCGGTTGGGAACACATCATTGGAACTCTGGCTCTTGTTGACGTCGTCGTTCGGATGCACTCGACGCTCTTCGCCACGGACCCCGCCCAACAGCTCACTGGCACGGTTGGCCAACACCTCATTCATATTCATGTTGGTCTGGGTGCCGGAGCCGGTTTGCCAAATCGACAAGGGGAATTCATTGGCATGTTGATCCGCCAGCACTTCATCGGCGGCGCTGATAATGGCATTGGCACGCTCGGCAGGCAGTAAACCCAGGTCCATATTCACGCTGGCCGCCGCGCGTTTGGTCAACGCCAGCGCATGGATCAAGGCGGTCGGCATCTTTTCAGAAGAAATACGGAAGTGCTCCAGAGAACGCTGAGTTTGCGCCCCCCATAGCCGATCGGCCGGCACTTCAATCGGGCCCATAGAGTCTTTTTCAATACGAACGGCAGCCATCACGATCTCCTTAGTACAATTCCTAAAAATGTACGATTACGCCAACGCGCTCATGCCCGCCGGCACACCCCAACCAGTATAGTGACATAATAACTATTCGCATTAAGAGAGTTGGCTCACAGCATTTTTTCTCCATATGTCCCGTTTATTGTACGGCCATTATTGGCTGGTGAATTTTCTCGCTCCGCAAGATGAACATAGGTAATAAAAAAGCGCCGTCTGGCGCTCTGATTATTTATTTCCAGTCAGAAGATTAATGGTGATGTTGATTATAGGCATTAATTCTCTGGTCCTGCAGATGATTGATTTCATCATAGGCGTCCTGACGTTCATTATGGCGATAGACCCCCGCCCCCACTGCACCGACAGCAGCGGCAACCGGGTGAGCAACCGGTGTTGCCACCACCGGCGCAGCAGACACCACGACTGGCACCGGCGTGACTACCACAGGCCGCGGTACGACCACCACCGGACGTGGCGCTACGATCACCGGTCTTGGCGCTACCACCACCGGCCGGGCAATCCCATACCCATAGGCATGAGTGACCACCACGGCCGCATTGGCCCCGGAAGTACAGAGCAACAGGGCCAGTAACATTTTTTTCATCATCGCCTCAGTATTAATAATAATTAAATGGGGTTATAGGCGAGCACTGTATAGCGGCACTGCCTATTAAATTTAGCTAGCCGTGTGGTTGCCAATAGAAACGGAATAATTATGATGAGAAAGATATTCAGCCGGTAATAATTCAATGCAAAAAACACAGTTTGAAATATGCAGCAGTGATATGGGCCAAAATATTCAGACCTTCACTTTCTGCCAGAAGATATATTCAACGGCAAATTCATTGGCGTTTTTTTAAACTCTATTTACTCCGTAGTCACCGAAGGCGCAATTGTGACGGCGGTTGCTATCACGTTATACTTTGCCGGCCTTGGGCCACTTGTTTGATCGCGCCCCGCTTCCACGCCACAGTTCGCGTGTAGGATAAGGCGCACAAGGTTTTTAACAGTCAGCTACTACCGCCCCTGGCGGCGAACGCAAAGGATGTTTATCAAGATGCAAAAAATGACCAACGCAGTGCAAAACTATGCATGGGGCAGCCACGACGCGTTAACCCGGCTTTATGGCATCGCCAACCCACAAGGGCAGCCGATGGCGGAGCTGTGGATGGGCGCTCATCCGAAAAGCAGCTCCCGTGTGGCCGGTGCCGACGGTAATTTGCGCTCGTTGCGCGACGTGATTGATGAAGATCAGCCCAAACAACTGGGTGCCGACGTTGCCCGCCGCTTTGGTGAGTTGCCATTCCTGTTCAAGGTGCTGTGTGCCGACCAGCCGCTGTCTATTCAGGTGCACCCAAGCAAATCGGCCGCAGAAACCGGTTTTGCCAAAGAAAACGCCGCCGGTATTCCCCTGGACGCGGCTGAACGCAACTATAAAGATCCTAACCACAAGCCGGAGCTGGTGTTCGCCCTGACGCCTTTCCTGGCGATGAATGGCTTCCGCGAACTGTCCGACATTGTTTCCCTGCTGCAGCCGATCGCCGGAGCCCATCATGATATCGCCGCCTTCCTGCAACAGCCGGATGTCAGCCATCTGTCGTCCCTGTTTGCCAGCCTGCTGGCGATGAGCGGCGAACAAAAATCGCTGGCGCTGGGCGTGCTGAAGGCCGCACTGAATAACCAACAGGGTGAAACCTGGGACACGATTCGCTTTATCGCCGGTTTTTATCCGGACGACAGCGGCCTGTTCTCGCCGCTGCTGCTGAACGTGGTACAGCTCCAACCGGGTGAAGCGATGTTCCTGTATGCCGAAACGCCGCATGCCTATCTGAAGGGTGTAGCGCTGGAAGTAATGGCTAACTCGGACAACGTGCTGCGTGCCGGTCTGACACCTAAATTCATCGATATTCCAGAACTGTTAGCCAACCTGCAGTTCCGTCCACAGCCGGCATCCGGCCTGCTGACCCAGCCGCAAAAGCGCGGTGACGAACTGTTCTTCCCGATCCCGGTTGAAGACTTCGCCTTCTCACTGCATGACCTTTCCGCCGCCCCACAGGCGCTGGCGCAAAATAGCGCGGCCATTGTGTTCTGCGTTGAAGGTGAAGCGGTCTTAACCAAACAGGATCAGCAACTGGTGCTCAAGCCGGGTGAATCCTGCTTTATCGGCGCGTTCGAATCGCCGGTCAACGTCAGTGGCAGCGGCCGAATCGCCCGCGTTTATAACCTGTTGCCGTAAACACTCGGTAAATTTCCGCAAATTGGTTGCTGAAAGAGTGGCTTACCTTCACAATTAAACGCCTGCGGGTAAACGCCTGCCGGCGTTTTTTATTGGCCCAAATTTGCCCATCCATCTGTTTGCAACAGATGGCTTTATAAGGATGAACAGAACTATGAAAAAATCGTTAGTCGCTGTTAGCGTCATTGTGGTTCTTGGCGCAGCATGGACCGGGGCTTCCTGGTACACCGGCAAACTGATCGAACAACGGATGGGTGAAGTGGTTGATAACGCCAACAGCCAGCTGAAAGCCTACCTGCCGAAAGCCGGTGTCAAACTGGGTTATGAAAATTACCAACGCGGTATTTTCAGCAGTAAAATTCGCTATGTACTGCGTGCCGACGGCAGCGTCACCACCGACGATGCTCCGCTGAAAGCCGGTGACGAAGTGGCGTTTATGGAAACCATCGACCATGGCCCCTTCCCGTTTGCCCAGTTGAAAAAATTCAACCTGCTGCCAAGCATGGCGTCGGTGCATACCGAACTGGAAAATACCCCGGCGACCAAGGGCCTGTTTGAAATCACCAAGGGCAAATCGCTGTTCACCGCCGATTCCCGTATCTCCTACAGTGGTGATACCTCGTCTGCCATTGACGTGATCCCGCTGGAATACCAGAAAGACAAGTCCTCGCTGAAGTTTAGCGGTGCGACCATCAATGCCGACGTGTCCCGCGATATGAAAGCCATCACTCTGGACGCCAACAGCGACAACGCGGTGATCAGCGGCCCGAACCAGTTTGGTCAGACCGAGCAGGTTCAGCTGCAGGGCTTCTCGCTGAAAAGCCAGACCCACGCCGGGCAGTTCGATCTCAGCCTGGGCAACCAGAACATGGAGTTGAAACAGGTCAAGGTTGCCGTTGACGGTAAAGAGACCCTGACGCTGGACGGCTTCAAGCTGGCAAGCCAATTCGGGGAGAAAGACACTAACCTGAACGGCCAGATTGATTACACCATGGACGCGCTGAAGATCCAGAACAGCGACTTTGGCTCCGGCAAGCTATCGCTGAAAATCGACAAACTGGATGCCAAATCGCTGAAAGAGTTTGCCGACCGTTACAACCAACAGGCCATGCAGATGCTGCAACAGGCGCAGACCATGGATCCGGTTGCCTATCAGCAACAAACCACCGATATCCTGCTGCAGAACCTGCCGCTGCTGTTGAAGGGCAACCCAAGCATCAGCATTGCTCCACTAAGCTGGAAAAACAGCAAGGGCGAAAGTACCTTTACCCTGAATCTGGACCTGACCGATCCTGCGCAAGCCGGTTCCCCGGCAGAATCACCGGATCAGCTGATTGCCCGTTCAGTGAAAAAACTGGACGCTAATCTGAGCATTCCAGTGGCGATGGCGACCGAAACCACTTCGCAAACCGCGTTACTGCAAGGCTATAGCGCCGAAGAGGCGCAGAAACTGGCGCAGCAACAGGTGCAGGGTCTGGCGGCCATGGGTCAGATGTTCAAATTGACCACGCTGAAAGACGGGGTGATCGGCAGCAGCTTCCATTACGCCGACAACCAGGTTGATCTGAACGGCAACAAAATGTCGCTGCAAGAGTTCATCGGCACCTTTGGCCTGTTGGGTGCACCTGGCCCGGTCGAAACTCCGGCTCCGGACGCAGTCCCTGCTCCGGCACCCGCCCAGTAATATTTCCCCTCGGGGCCCGCTTGCTCGGGCCCCTGTTTTATCCTTAATCGCCGTACACCGCATCGCGTATCTGCTGAGGATACATCCCGCTCATGCCTTCAAACGCCGTGTTGGTCAGCGCCACCACGCTCAATGCCGCCTGCGGATCGTAAAACCAACTGTGTCCATAAACGCCACCCCACTGCAGGGTGCCGTTGTGCTGTGGCGTCGCCGCCAACTGGGCATCCACCAGCACCGCCCCACCAAAACCAAAGCCCCAGCCCGGCCCCTGAACCTCAGCCTCGGCCCCGACATGCGGCTGGCGCATCAGCTCCACGCTGGCCGGCTGTAAAATGCCCTCACCGCCGCTGCGTAACGTCTCCACCATGCGCAGCACGTCGTCAGCATCACCGACCATACCCGCCCCGCCAGAGGCAAAAGCCGACGGATCAAGCGCTCGTGACGGCGACATTTCGATATCAAAGCCGAACTCCTCCGGCAGTGTCAGCAGCATGCCATCCAGTAAAGGTTCCGGCCTGGTGGCGGTATCGTGATACGCGGTCGCCAGGTTGTCGGCGTCACTGGTGTAGAAACCGGTATTGCCCAATCCCAACGGCTGCGCGACCCAGTGTTCGAACACCTGCGGCAACGGCTTGCCCGCCACCTGCTCCAGCACCGCTCCCAGCACGTCGATCGCCAGAGAATAATGAAATTCGCTGCCGGGTTCCGCCAACAGATCTGCCTGCGCCAACAGACGTAAATTCTGCTCCAGCGTCAGCGACGACAACGCCAGTCCATCTTGAATACCCAACCGTTGATACGGCCCATCAACGGGCTGATTAAAACGATAGCCCAGTCCGGCGCTGTGGCTGAGCAAGTGGCGGATTTTAATTTCTGGCTGACGGCCATCGGCCAACGACGGAGTGAACCAGGGCAGCCAGCGGCTGACCGCGTCATCCAGCCCCAGCTTGTGCTGTTCGACCATGCGCATCGCCGCCAGTGTGATATAGGGCTTGGACACCGACGACAGTCGGAACTGTGTTTCACGACGCATCAACTTCTGTTGTTCTCGGTCGGCGTAACCGCTGGCCTCGGCGTAAATGACCTTGCCGTGCTGCGCCACCAGCACCACGCTGCCGACGATGCGCTGTTCGGCTATCGCTTTCTGGCTAACCGCCTGTACTCTTTTTATTAATGACTGATTCAGTTCCGACATGTTTTGTTGCTCTCTAAGGGATAATAAAATCAGTCTAAAACGATTATTATAAATTTAAACACCCAATTACTTAATGAATCATTAAGCAGGGATTACTGATAGATGAGTTCACTGTTGCAGTTACTGCCGTTTTTCGAAGCCGTTGCCCGGCTGGGCAGCTTTACCCAGGCGGCCAGTCAATTGGGCGTCACCCCACCCGCGGTGTCGCAAAATATTCAGGCGTTGGAAACCCGGCTTGGCGTACGGCTGTTCAACCGCACCAGTCGGTCGGTGCGGCTAAGCGATGAGGGCCACCTTTTTTACCAACGGGTGGCGCCGGCGATGGGCCAAATAGAGGGGGCCGCAGACGACGTTCGCGCCCTGCACGGTCACCCTTCCGGCCTGCTGCGCATTACCCTGCCGCAGTTGGCCGCCTCGCTGTTGGTGATGCCTCATCTGGCGGAGTTTCAGGCGCTTTACCCCGAGGTGCAGCTTGAACTGTTTACCGACGACCACTTTTCCGATTTGGTGTTGGACAGTTTCGATGCCGGTATCCGCATGCACGCCATGCTGCCAAAAGACATGATTGCAGTGCCGATCGACAACGGCCAACGGCGGATGATTATCGCCACGCCCGGCTATCTGGCAAAGTACGGCACACCACTGACGCCGCAGGCACTGTACGAGCACAACTGCCTGCGCTACCGTTTCCCCGTCAGCGGTAAGTTTGAGCCATGGTATTTCAGGCAGGATGAAGAGCTATTAATGCTGGAGTTCGGCGGCAGCCAGATATTTAATGAAGATCGCCTGATTAAAGACGCCGCGTTGGCGGGATTAGGCATTACCCAGCGCTTTAGCGGCACGGTGCAACGCGAACTAAACAGTGGACAACTGGTGGAAATACTGGCCGATTATGGCAGCGACTTCCCCGGGTTTTTCATCTACTTTCCGGCCAGTCGGCATATGCCGCTCAAGCTGCGGGTATTTGTTGATTTTATGCGGGAAAAGCGGGCGCACCAGTCATCGTCTCAGGACGCCATTACAGCGTCCTGAGAGGCCATTAATTAACGTTTATCCAGCGCCTGTATCAACTGGTAGGTGGCCGCAACCCGATCGTCGTTCGGGAACCATTTGTTGGCCAGCATCACCACGGCAATTTTCTTCGATGGGATGAATACCGCGTAGGTGGAGAAGCCACCGGTCGATCCGGTTTTATTGTACCAGGCAGCGCCCTGATCCTGCTTCGGCGGCGTTATCGCGGTAGCCGGAGTGCCGTTCATGATCATCCCGGCGTTGTTGCCTTCCGTCAGCGTCGTCAACTTTTCCGGATAAGCGTAGCTTTCCCACATCAGATCCTGGGTGAACACCCCGGCCCGGTAATAACCGGTATGGGTAGCTGCCAGTGCCTTGCGCCACTTATCCCCCACCTTGGCCACCTGCATGTTGGCTTCAAGGTAACGGATCAGATCCTCGGCATTGGATTTGATGCCGTAGGATTCTGCGTCCAACGGGCCGGGGGTGACTCGCACCGGTTGGTCTTTCTTATTGTAGCCCTGCGCGTAATTATCCATCTGCGCAGCCGGAACATTAACGTAGCTGTGGTTCATGCCCAAAGCCGGCAGCAGCTGTTTTTCCATCGCCTGCGCAAAGGGCTGGTTCAGGCTTTTGGCGGTGATCATCCCCAGCATGCCAATACCCAGGTTGGAATAAACCCGATAACTCCCCACGGCATGTGGTGGCTGCCAGTTTTTGTAATACGTCATCAATTGCGCGTCATTGGTCACTTCGTCCGGGACAAACAGCGGCAAGCCGGAGGTGTGTGTCGCCAGGTTCAGCAGGCTGACACGGTCAAAGGCGCTGCCACGCAGCTCAGGCAGGTAATGGCTGGCCGGTTCGGCGAACGACAGTTTGCCCTCATTTTGCGCATAGGCCGCCAGCGTGGCGGTGAAGGTTTTGCTCAATGAGCCCACTTCAAACAGGGTCTGGTTGGTGATCGGCTTGCCGGTCTGTTTGGACGCCACACCATAATCATAAAACTGCTGTTTCCCGTCCACCGACACGGCGATGGCCATGCCCGGCACGCCATATTTTTGCATCAGCGGCTGAATAATGGCGTCAATCTCGGCTTTGTCGGCAGCATGGCCTGCCGGCAGGATCATTGCGGCCAACAACGCGGCCGCCAGGCGATTTATTTTGGTCATGTGAAAGCTCTTGAGTTGCAGGGTATCGGCCGATGGCAAAAGATTTTATTGCCTGTCGACGCGAAGATATCCTTGGATGATGGTGTTATTCCTTTTCTGACTGCGTTAATTCCGCACCAGCAGGCTAAATATCAGGGTTTATCCCTGGGTTGACAAGCGATAAGAATTTCAGCCAGAATAAAGAAAAACTTATGGCTAACTTTATGCGTAACCGACTTCCCCTCAATGCCCTGCGGGCGTTTGAATCCTCCGCCCGTCACCTGAACTTTACCCGCGCCGGGCTGGAACTGAGCGTCACCCAGGCTGCCGTCAGCCAGCAGGTGCGTATGCTGGAACAGCAACTGGGTATTCAGCTGTTCCGTCGTCTGCCGCGTGGGTTGGATTTGACCGAAGAAGGACAGGCGCTGTTGCCGATATTGACCGACGCTTTCGACCGTATTGAATCGGTGTTGCAACAGTTTGAAGGCGGGCATTTCCATGAGGTGCTGACGGTAGCCGTGGTCGGTACCTTTGCCGTCGGCTGGCTGATGCCCCGTCTGGCGGCGTTCAGAGAGTCGCATCCGTTTATCGACCTGCGGGTGTTAACCAACAATAACCTGGTTAATTTGTCCGCCGACGGGATGGACTTCGCTATCCGTTTTGGCGAAGGCCGTTGGCCGGCGACCCACAACCTCAAATTGTTTGATGCCCCGCTGACGGTGCTGTGCCCGCCGGAGGTTGCCGCCCGCCTCCACAGTCCGCAGGATTTGCAACACGAGCGGCTGATGCGCAGCTACCGCAAGGACGAATGGGAACGCTGGTTTACCGCCGCACAGGTCACGCCGTGGCGGATTAACGGCCCGGTGTTCGACTCTTCCCGGCTTATGGTGGAAGGGGCGATCCACAGCGGTGGTGTAGCGCTGGCCCCGGCGCGCATGTTTGCTCGGGAGCTGCGCGAAGGTCTGTTACAGCGCCCTTTCAGCGCCGAAGCGGATCTAGGCGGCTACTGGCTGACCCACCTGAAATCACGCGATATGACCCCGGCAATGAAAGTGTTTGTCAGTTGGATCCAGCAACAGGTCACGGATGAACAACAATGAGGTCAGGCCGAGCCGCGCTTGATCAACAAGGGCGGCAGGATCACGTTTTGCGGCGCTAAGTCGGCGTCGGCAATCCGTTGCAGCAGGCGTGAGGCGGCGCTGCGCCCCACTTCCCGCGCGGAACTGGAGACCAGCGTCAGCGGCGGTTCGGTCAGTTCGGCCTCAGGCACGTCGCCGAAACCAATCAGCGCCACCTGCTGGCCGTAATAGGTATCCACACCCTCAGAACCGATGCTGCGCCCACTACGCACAATGCCAAAATAGGCCCCCAGCGCCACCGACGCCTTGTGGCAAACCAGCGCGCTGATATTGGGATGTTGCCGTAGCAGGTTTTCCGCCGCCTCCGCCGCGGCCCGTTGATGGCAGTCACATTCGACAATCCAGTCGGAGCGGAAAGGCAGGCCATACTGAACCAGCGTGGCACAAAAGCCCCCCAGCCGTTCGGCGCGGGTTAACGAACTGCCTTGCCCACCCAGATAGGCAATTTGGCTGTGACCGCGTTTGATCAGAAATTCGGTGGCCATTTTAGCCGCCTGCATATTGTCCGGCCGCACCACGTCGACCCCTTCCAGCCCATTAGAGCGCGCAGCGCACACCAGCGGCACGCCCTGCTCCGCAGCCTTTTCCTTCAGGCCCTCAGCCGAGCGTACGCCGCCCGCCAGCACCATGCCGTCAATGCCGTGCTCGAGCAAAGTATCAAAACAGCGCATCAGCCCCTTGCCGTCACGACCGCTTTGAGTCAGAAACAGCACTTTGCCGTGCGCCTCCAGCACCTCGCTCAGGCCCGCGGTCATTTCTGCATAAAACGGCTCGCAGATATCACGCAGGATCAGTCCAATCACCCCCGACTCGCCACCACGTAGCGTCGCCGCCTGACGGTTGCGCACGTAGCCCAAGCGCTCGATCGCCTGATTCACCCGCGCCACGGTGGTGGGCGAGATACGCCCTTTGCCGCTCAGCACCAGCGAAACGGTAGTGACCGAGACGCCGGCCTGCTGTGCAACATCGGTGATGGTAATCTTTTTGATGGTCATGACCTCTGCAAGCCCGATCCTGGGCATTCTGCCTGGTAAGGCAAATGGTATACCGAATCTGTTTGGTCAGTAAAACGTTTTACTGGTCTTGCCATTGTCGCCGTAAAGTGCACGCTGGAATTGTGATTAGCGGCGCATTTTTGCTAGGTAAAACGTTTTATCTTATTTTTACCTAACAGGGGTACACACCACTTTCGCACGTTTTTTCGCCAGGAGCCGCCGGTTATGCCAGCACCTAAAAAACAAAAAATCACGCTCTGGGAGTTTTTCCAGAGCCTGGGCAAAACATTCATGCTGCCCGTCGCCTTGCTGTCGTTCTGCGGCATCATGCTGGGCATCGGCAGTTCGCTAAGCAGCCGCGATGTCATTACCCTGCTGCCGTTTATCGGCCACCCTGCTTTCCAGTTGCTGTTCACCTGGATGAGCAAGATCGGCTCCTTTGCCTTTAGCTTCCTGCCGGTGATGTTCGCCATCGCCATTCCGTTGGGCATGGCGCGTGAAAACAAAGGGGTCGCCGCGTTCTCCGGCTTTGTCGGCTTCGCGGTGCTGAATCTGGCCACCAACTTCTATCTGACCACCACCGGCATTTTACCCACCACCGATCCGCTGGTGCTGAAAGCCAACAACATCCAAAACATTCTCGGGATCCAGTCGATTGATACCGGCATTCTGGGTGCGGTGATCGTCGGGATTATCGTTTATCAATTGCATGAGCGTTTCCACAACATTCGCCTGCCGGATGCGCTGGCATTTTTCGGCGGCACCCGTTTTGTGCCGATCGTCACTACCCTGGTACTGGGTCTGTGTGGTTTGGTGATCCCGCTGATCTGGCCGTGGTTCGCCGCCGGCATTACCGGTCTGGGCTGGGTGATCAACAGCGCCGGTGCCTTTGGCCCGATGCTGTTTGGCACCGGTGAACGTCTGCTGTTACCGTTCGGCCTGCAACATATTCTGGTGGCGCTGATCCGCTTTACCGAAGCGGGCGGCACGCTGGACGTCTGCGGCCATAGCGTGAGCGGCGCGCTGACCATTTTCCAGGCGCAACTCTCTTGCCCGACCACCACCGGCTTTGCTGAAAGCGCCACCCGCTTCCTGTCCCAGGGCAAGATGCCGGCCTTCCTCGGCGGTCTGCCGGGTGCGGCGCTGGCGATGTACCACTGCGCCAAGCCGGAAAACCGCCATAAGATTAAGGGCCTGCTGATCTCCGGCGTAGTGGCCTGCGTGGTCGGTGGCACCACCGAACCGATCGAGTTCCTGTTCCTGTTTGTCGCGCCTTTCCTCTACCTCATTCACGCCGTCCTGACCGGGCTGGGCTTCACCGTGATGGCGCTGCTGGGCGTGACCATCGGCAATACCGACGGTAATATCATCGACTTCGTGGTGTTCGGCATTCTGCATGGCACCGCCACCAAGTGGTATCTGGTGCCCGTCGTCGCGGCCATTTGGTTCGCTGCCTACTACGCCATTTTCCGTTTCTCCATTCAGCGCTTTAATATCAAAACGCCGGGTCGCGAGAGCGAAACCACCGCCAGCCAGAGCGCATCTGCAGGCCCGGTCGGCAAATCCGGCTATAACGTACCGGCCATTTTGGCGGCGCTGGGCGGCAGTGAGAATATTGTTTCGCTGGATAACTGCATTACCCGTCTGCGCCTGTCGGTCGACGACATGAGCAAGGTGGATGACGCCGCGCTGAAGGCCAATCGCGCCATCGGCGTGGTGCATCTCAACGAGCACAATTTGCAGGTGGTGATCGGCCCGCAGGTGCAATCGGTGAAAGATGAATTAGACTCACTGATAGCGGCAGCGCCTCCTGCTGCGGCCCTGCAGGGAGCGTCAAATGTTTGATTTTTCCACCCCGGTCGATCGCCACGGTACCTGGTGCACGCAATGGGATTATATCGCTGACCGCTTTGGCAGCGATGACCTGCTGCCGTTCACCATCTCCGATATGGATTTCGCCACCGCCCCCTGCATTCTCGAGGCGCTGCAACAGCGCCTGCAGCATGGCGTGCTGGGCTACAGTCGCTGGCAGCATGAAGATTTCCTCGGCGCGGTGCGCCACTGGTATCAGCAGCGCTTCAATACGCCCATCGACACCCAGATGGCGGTGTATGGCCCGTCGGTGATCTACATGGTGGCGCAGTTAATCCGCCTGTGGTCGGCACCGGGGGAATACGTCGTCACCCACACCCCGGCCTATGACGCGTTTTATAAGGTGATCCTCGGTAATCAGCGCCAACTGCTGGCCTGCCCGTTGCACAAAGACGGCAACGACTGGCAGTGTGATATGGCCCACCTGGAAGCGTTGCTGGCACGGCCGCAAACCAAAATTCTGCTGCTGTGCAGCCCGCATAACCCGACCGGTAAGGTGTGGCGCACCGAGGAACTGCAGCAAATGGCCGAGCTGTGTGAACGCCATGAGGTGCGGGTGATCAGCGATGAGATCCATATGGATATGGTGTGGGGCGAGCAACGCCATACGCCGTGGAGTCAGGTTGCCAGCACGCCCTGGGCACTGCTGACCTCCGGCTCCAAAACCTTCAATATCCCGGCGCTGACCGGGGCCTACGGCTTTATCAGCGATGATGCCGCGCGCGACGCCTACAACCAGCAACTCAAGGCCCGCGACGGGCTGTCTTCCCCGGCGGTGTTGGCGGTAGTGGCGCATATTGCCGCTTATCGCCACGGCGAACCCTGGCTGGACGCGCTGCGCGATTACCTGCAGGACAACCTGACCTACGTCGCCGAAAGGCTCCATCAGGCGTTCCCGCAACTGGCCTGGCAACCGCCGCAATCGACCTATCTGGCCTGGATCGATCTGCGCCCGTTGGGCATTGACGACCAACAGTTACAGCAGGTGCTGATCGAGCGTGAGAAGGTCGCCATTATGCCGGGGTTCACCTACGGCGAAGAAGGCCGTGGCTTCCTGCGGCTGAACGTCGGTTGTCCGCGCAGCAAGGTAGAGGCCGGTATGGACAAGCTGATTAACGGACTGAAATTTGTGTTGGACGAGGTTTAATCCACAGAGGCAGGCGAAAGCCTGCCTTTCCAGATGCTTACAACGCCACCTGCGGAATATCGTCCAGACGGTAATAAACGCCTAATCCTCGCTCATTGGCCAGCCGCACGTCATTATCTGCCCCCGCCGACGCCCCCTCAATACGATAGACTGCCTGGCACTGAGTAATCAGCCGATGAGCCACCGGGTAGAGATACTCCTCGCAAATGGCGTCGCCATGTTGGGTTGAACCGGCCGCCGCCGCCAGTGGTAACGCCAGCCATTCGCCAATTACCGGGACATGACCGCGCTGGTAGACCTCCAGCGCCGCCTGCTCCAACCGCTGTAAATTAGCGGCAATCCGCTGCGCGTCGCCATCGGTGCCGCTCCGATAAGGGCCGGCAATCAAAATCAGTTGAGCTTTCATAACACATTCCTCAGGGTGTGATTCAGGGCGACAAACTGCAACAGCATGATGGTTTTGGCATCGACGATGGACCCCTGCGCAATAGCGCTCAAGGCCTCTGCCAGCGGCAGTTCAATCACCTCCAGGTCTTCGCCTTCCGCTTCCACCCCGCCGCCATCACTGACCCGGTCGGCGGCATGGTATTCACCGACAAAGAAATGCAACTTCTCGGTGACGGAGCCTGGGCTCATATAGGCTTCAAATACCTTTTGCACGTTTTGCACGATATAGCCGGTTTCTTCCTGCGCCTCGGCGCGAATACGTTCCTCCGGCGAAGCGTTGTCCAACAGACCGGCGGCAGCCTCGATCAGCATGCCGTCGTGGCCGTTGACGAACACCGGGAAGCGAAACTGACGCGTCAGCACTACCGTCTGCGCCTGCCGGTTAAACAGCAAAATGGTCGCGCCGTCACCGCGATCGTAGGTTTCGCGACTTTGTCGCTGCCATACACCATCGCGGCGTAAAAAATCAAAGGTGGTTTTTTTCAGCAGATACCAGTCATCGGACAACACCCGGGTTTCGACAATGCGAACCCGTTCTTTGGTGGTTATCATGTTGATCAACTCCAGGGTCAGGAAAGGAAATTGATACTATCGTGCAGTTTCGTGTATGATCAAGGTATTTCGTGCAGAGAAAATTTAACGGGAAAACACCATGCTCACCAGCCAACGTAAAAAAATCATTCTGGAAAAACTGGCCGAGGACGGACAGGTTGTGGCCAAACAGCTCAGTGAGATGTTCGGGTTATCCGAGGATACTCTGCGGCGTGACTTGCGTGAGCTAGACAGCGAAGGACTGTTGCAACGGGTACACGGCGGTGCGCTGCCGGTCTCCCCGGCGATTGCCACCTTTGCCGAGAGAAACGGCCAGGAATCCACCGCCAAGCGGGCGATTGCCAAAGCCGCGGCGGCCATGATCGCCCCCGGCCAGGTGGTGATTATTGATGGCGGTACCACCTCCGCCGAGTTGGTGAAACACCTGCCACCCACGCTGGAAGCCACCATCGTCACCCACAGCCCCAGCGTGGCGGTCGGCCTGGTTGATCACCCCAAAGTTGAGGTGATCCTGATTGGTGGGCGGTTGTACAAACATTCGATCGTCAGCGTGGGCGCGGCGGCGGTTGAGGCAATGTCGCACATTCGCGCCGATCTCTACTTTATGGGCGTGACCGGCGTACACCCGACCGCCGGCCTGAGCACCGGCGATCTCGAAGAGGCCTATATCAAACGCGCTCTGGCAGCGCGCGCAGCCGAAACCGTAGTGTTGGCCTCTGCCGCCAAGCTGAATGCCGCCTCACAGTATGCGATTGGCGATCTCAGTCTGGCACAGAGCATTATTGTCGAACGTTCGACCGACGCCACGCTGATTGCCCCGCTGGAACAGGCCGGGTTGACGGTAATCAAAGCCTGAGTGGCCTGCACAATTAAATGACCTAATAAATACGTGGCTATTAAAACTTCCGCGTATTTATTATGGTTAATCTCCGCACGTCGGATAAAAATGCGAGAACAATCACACTTCATTAAACTTATTTTCTCCCGGCGAGTCACTTTCCCCTTGGCAAATAATTTCATAACAACTCAAATGTAACGTGATGATTATTAATAAATAGTGTTTAAATCCCGGTTATAGCCCCCAAATAAAAACGAGATCTCCCTCTCAAAAACCTCACCCATCATCAGCATGTCAAGGTCATTCACGAAAATATTTGTGATTGTTTTGTGATATCGCCTGCAAATTTTAGCGATGCCAAAAATGACAATGAGCTCCACGGAACAGATTGGGAGCAGGCATATGAAAATCGGTGTGGTAATAAGCGGCGGCGACGTCACCGGTATCAATAACTTTATATTCCAGGTCGCGAGACTGACGCAGGCAGATATCATTCTGTTTAACGGCGGAATACCCGGATTATTGGCTAATCATCATCAAGCTATCAGTCATCGTGACCTGGTTGATTACGCTATTTCACCAATGCCAATAATGTCTTCCGGCCGCACGGCCAAAAAACTGGTCGCCAGTGAATATGAAACCATCAGCAAACAGCTTAAGGCTTTGCACATTGACGTGCTTATTATGGCCGGTGGCGACGGTTCGCTGCAGTTTTTAAATACCCTCAGTGAATTTGGCGTTAACTGTTTTGGCGTAGGCATGACCATCGACAATGATGTTTTTGGCAGCCTTTACAGCATTGGTTTTTCCACCGCCTGCGAACAGGTGATCAAAGAGGTTTCCAAACTGCGTAACACCGGGCGCTCCCTGCCCGGGCGGGTGTTTATGATTGAACTGCTTGGCGGTTACTGCGGGGAACTAACGCTGCAGGCGGCGATCAAATCCAATGCAGACTTTGCCCTGATCCCGGAATGCCAACATGCCTTAAGCCAACTGGCAGATAAAATAAGCCAGCGACTGGAACAACAAAATAGCGTTATTATTTTATGTTCAGAAGGCTATACCAAAGAATATTCACCGGGTTTTCAGGGTGCCATCGACACAATGATTAAACAGCTCGAGCCAAAAATTGGTGTGCGCATCCGTAAAACCATTATGGGGTATGGCCTGCGCAATGGCGATCCCACCTGTGAAGAGATTTATCAGGGCACTATTATGGCCAGCGAAGTGGTTCGCTGTATTCACTCTGGCATGAAAAACAAGGCGGTCATTATTAATTCCGCTAACCAACCCATCCCTATTGATTTAATCAGCATGCAAAAACGTTTGGTTGATACCGAAGGACACCATTATAAACTCGCCAGGCAATTAAATATAATCTGAGGAGAGACTCATGCTTAAAATACTGTGCGTATGTGGCTGTGGCCTCGGCTCCAGCTTTGCCATCGAAATGAGCGCAAGAGCGGTGCTGAAAAAATTAGAGATTGAGGCAGATATTGATCACACCACTATCTCTGAGGCCAGCGCCTTTAAATCAGACATTATTCTGACCCAAAAAACCTTCGCCGACATTTTAAATGCCGACGCCAGCGAAGAAGAAAAGAAACGGGTGATTATTCTCCACCGGCTCACCGATAAGGCGGAAATTGAGCAAAAGATTGTGGCCTTTTTGAAAGAGCGCGATATGAAGGAAGCCCACCATGAATAGCCTGATTGACTTTATCGTCAAGGACCTGCTCGGTCAGGCTTCGATCCTGATCGCCTTTATTGCCATGCTGGGGCTGATACTGCAGAAAAAATCCACCGGAAAAGTGGCCGAGGGCACCTTTAAAACCCTGTTGGGTTTTCTGATCATGATGGCGGGCATCAACATTATTGTCGGCGCCCTGACCTATTTGAACAGCATCTTCACCCACGGCTTCGGCATGACCGGCTACATCACCGACGTCGCCGCCATTGCCGGCCTGGCCAACCGCGAACTCGGCTCGGAAGTGGCGATGACGCTGATGGTGATATTCGCGGTGAATATCATTATTGCGCGTATCACCCCGTTCAAATACATCTTCCTGACCGGGCAAGCCTTGCTGTGGATGGCCACCATAGGGGCGGTGATCGGCTATAAAGCGGGGCTAACCGGCCTGCCGCTGATCCTGACCGGCGGCATATTTGGCGGCGTAATGGCGGTGCTAATGCCGGCCTTGGCACAGCCGGTGGTGCGCAAGATTACCGGTTCGGATGATGTCGCTTTGGGGCATTTCTGCACCATCGGCTATCTGGTGCAGGCGGCGGTCGCCAAAGTGGTCGGTAAAGGATCCCGCTCAACCGAAGATCTGGAGCTGCCCGACAACTTCAAGTTCCTGCAGGACACCTACCTGTCGATGGCGGTGGTGATGATCCCGATGTATCTGATCCCCGCACTGGCCGCCGGCCCGCAATACATCGCCCAGTATGCCGGCGGCATGAATTATCTGATGTACTCCTTTATGCAGGCCATCCAGTTTGTTGCCGGGGTATTTATCCTCTACAGCGGCGTGCGTCTGCTGCTCAATGAGTTGGTCCCGGCCTTTCGCGGCATCGCCATGCGCATCGTACCGGACGCCAAACCGGCACTGGACTGCCCGGTACTCTTCCCCTACGCCCCTAACGCGGTGATCGTTGGCTTCCTGGCTACCACCCTGGGTTCCATCATCGGCATGATCGTTTTCCCGATGTTCGGGCTGGCGATGATCCTGCCCGGCCTGCTGACCAACTTCTTCGCCGGGGGCACCGCTGGCATCTTCGGCAATGCGCTTGGCGGCCGACGCGGCGCCATGATCGGCGGCGTGGTCCACGGCCTGTTTATCACCTTCCTGCCCGCCATTCTGGTGCCAATGCTGGAAAGCTACGGCTTTGTCGGCGTGACCTTCAGCGACTCCGACGTCATCAGTAGCGGCCTGGTGATGGGGCATGCCTTCCAGGGTAACTGGCTGTTCATCGCTCTGTTCATCATCTTCGTCACGCTGATTGCGTGGTTTGTTAACGGTAAATCAACCAAGCACCATGAGGAAAAAGTCCATGAAACTCTATAACTTCAACGAGCTGTTGTCCGTAGCCAAAGCCCGTGATTTCAAGGCAATAGGTTCATTCAACCTCCACTGTCTGGAGATGCTGCCGGCCTTTTTCAAAGCGGCCAGGGACACCCACAGCCCGCTGATGATCCAGATTTCAACCGGCACCGCCGAGTATCTGGGCTACAAACTGCTGGTTGATTCGGTACGCTCACTGGCAGAGAGTGAAGATGTGCCCACCTGCCTGCATCTGGATCACTGCTCGGATATCGCCTCCATCGTGACCGCGATCGACGCCGGTTTCAGTTCGGTGATGTACGACGGTTCTCACCTGGAAATGGACGAAAACATCGCCAATACCCGCAAGGTGATCGACATTGCACGCCAGCGCAACGTTTCGGTTGAGGCCGAATTGGGCGCTATCGGCGGTTCGGAGGACGGCAAGGCGGTGGCGGAAGAAGATATCACCTTTACCACGGTGGATGACGCCAAACGCTTTGTCGATGAAACCGGGGTCGACATGTTGGCCGTCTCGGTCGGCACCGTTCACGGCATGTACACCGGTAAGGCACATATCCAGCATCAGCGGCTGGCGGAAATCACCGCGGCCACCGGTACCCCACTGGTCCTGCACGGCGGCACCGGAGTCAGCGATGAGGACATGCGACGAGCAGTGGCAGGCGGTATTGAAAAGGTCAATGTGGGCACAGAAATGAACGTGCAATGGGTCGGACGCTGCATGCAAACATTCGAAAAGGGCAAGGTGAATGACAGCGTGCGCAAATTCCTGATCCCGGCCAATAATGCCGTCACCCAGGTATTAACGGAAAAGATCGGCCTGTTTAGATAATCACTGCCCCGTTTTCTTTTTAATATAACCCTACAACCCTGGTGCCCCGGCGCCCGTCGGGGCTGGAGAATACTATGCTTAATTTTATGAAATTACAGCGAAATAAAAAGGCCGCACCTGATGCGCAAAACGATGCTGAAGCCAATGATATATCAGCAGAAATAACATTATTGGAGCAGCAATTGGCCGCCGCGCCGGCAAACGGCGAAATTCATAAAAAATTAATGCTGACCTATAATCGGGCATTAAAGATTTATGCCAAAAATAAAAATCACCGCCAGGAAATCGATGTGGTTTTTATCAAAATGGACGAGCTGCGCAATATTATCAGGAAGTCTCTTTGAGGGAACATGATGACCATTAAACAACTGTTGATCGAGGCCGGAGCAATACAGGTCGGCGTGCAGGAAACGGACTGGAAAAAGGTGATTGAGTTGGCGGCACAGCCTTTGGTCGAGAACGGCTATATTCACCCTTCCTATCACCAGGCGGTGATCAGTAATACGCTGGCCCATGGCGCTTATTATGTGTTTGATGAGGGGATTGCCATCCCCCATGCCCGGCCGGAATGTGGCGTGATCAAAGATTGTTTCAGCATGGTGCTGCTGGACCAGGCCATCGCCTTTCAGGACAGTGAAAAGGCCGATATTGTCATCCTGTTCGGCGCAACGGACAGCAACCGGCATATTGAAGAAGGCATCCGGGCGATTGTCGAGTTACTGGACAACAAACAGCGGCTCGATAAACTGCGCGCCGCCAAACTCTGGCAAGAGGTGGTAGAAATCTTATGACTGCGCTAACTGACAGCAGCGACAAAACCGTTATTTTGGTCAATGGCATTCCGGCTTCTGGCAAGAGCACCCTCGCCCGTGCGCTGGCGCAGCACTTTAGCCTGCCTTATTTGAGCCTAGACGGCATCAAGGAACCCTTTATGGCGCAGCTGGACAACGTGGATCGTGAGCTTAACCGTCGGCTAGGTTACGCCGCCTATCAGGCCATTTGGTCTATGGTGGCGCAGGCACCGCAGCGCTGTATCTATGTGATTGACGCCTGGTATGGCTTTCAACCCAGAGAGTTGCTGCGCAAATACCTGCGCGAAGCGGGCGTGACTCAGGTTTTGGAAGTGTGGAATCAGATCTCCGCGGAGTTGGCGGCCGAACGCTATGCTGCCCGCCTCGGCCAGCGATCGGCAGGCCACCCCGGCGCAGAATATTTGCCTGAGCTGCGGGCGCTGGCCGAGCGTGCCATGCCGATGGCTATCGGTCCGGTGATCCGTGTTGATCAAGCGCTACCGCTGGAGATCGGCAAAATTACGCATTGGCTGGCGCTGCATGGCGTAGCCGATAACAACGATGAAAATATCACTAAACTGAGGGTCGGCTGATGGGGTCAACCCACAGTTTACCTGCCGGGTCGCGGGGGCGATTTTTCTCCCGCCTTCGCCTGAAAGTGCGGCACCAGTCGCAATTAATGTGATTGAAGTCGCTTTTTTATGCAACGACATGGCAATTTTCATCATTTTGTTTTTATACTGATCTGCACTTTACCTACAACAAAATAACGAGTGCACATCATGATTGACTCCCGCCTTCCGCTGACCGACATCCACCGTCACCTCGACGGTAACATTCGTGCGCAAACCATCCTCGACCTGGGCCGTCAGTTTAACCTTGCCCTGCCAGCCGACGAACTGGAAGCCCTGCGTCCGCACGTGCAAATCACCCATGCCGAACCGGATCTGGTCAGCTTTTTGCAAAAGCTCGACTGGGGAGTGGCGGTGCTGGGGGATTTGGAAGCCTGCCGCCGGGTCGCTTACGAAAACGTTGAGGACGCCGCTAACGCCGGTCTGCACTACGCCGAACTGCGGTTCTCGCCGTATTACATGGCGATGAAGCACCAGTTACCGGTAGCTGGGGTGGTAGAGGCGGTGATTGATGGCATTCGTTCCGGCTCCCGCGATTTGGGCATTGATGTGCGCCTGATCGGCATCATGAGCCGTACCTTCGGCGAGGCCGCCTGCTTGCAAGAGCTGGAAGGTCTGCTGGCACACCGTGACGGTATTACCGCGCTGGATCTGGCCGGTGACGAACTCGGCTTCCCAGGTGGCCTGTTCCTCAACCACTTTAACCGCGCCCGTGACGCCGGGTTGCGTATCACCGTGCACGCCGGTGAAGCCGCCGGCCCGGAAAGCATCTGGCAGGCGATCCGTGAGTTGGGCGCAGAGCGCATCGGCCACGGGGTGAAAGCCGTTGAAGATCCGGCATTGATGGACTTCCTGGCGGAACACGGCATTGGTATCGAGTCTTGCCTGACCTCCAACATTCAGACCAGCACCGTGCCTTCTCTGGCGCAGCATCCGCTGGCGAAGTTCCTGCGTCACGGCGTCATGGCGTCGATCAACACCGACGATCCGGCGGTTCAGGGCATAGAAATTGAGCACGAATACCTGGTAGCGGCACCACAGGCCGGGCTGACGCCGGCGGAGATCCGCACCGCTCAGGAAAACGGCCTGAAAATGGCATTCCTTAGCGAGCAGGAAAAGCAGGCGCTGCGCGATAAAGTCCGCGGCTGATTGAATGGAATAACGGGCGCTCTTACGCGTAATACTTACCAGTTGAAGCGATATTGTTCCCTCTCCTTTGGGAGAGGGTTAGGGTGAGGGGATGCATGCAGAATTGATGCAAAGCCCCTCACCCCGGCCCTCTCCCCATGGAGAGGGGGACGCCCACTTAAGCCACGACGTAGATTCTTATTACGCGATTTCGCGCCCATTTTTTACTTGGCTGTCTGCACCTCTGCGCGCTGTTTGGCGGTTTTGCGCGCATAGCGCTGGGCCAGTACGGCACACACCATCAATTGCACCTGATGGAAAATCATCAGCGGCAACACCATCGCACCCACTGCCGCCGCCGGGAACAGCACGTTAGCCATCGGGATACCGTTCGCCAGGCTCTTTTTCGAACCGCAGAACACTATGGTTATCTCGTCGGCGGTGTTGAATCCCAGCCAACGCGCGGCATAGGTGTTAATAATCAGTACCACCGTCAGCAGTACCAAAGACATCACCAGGATGGTCAGCAACGACCAGCCGTCAATCTTGTGCCAAATGCCCTCTACCACCGCGGCGCTAAAGGCGGTATACACCACCAGCAAAATCGATGACCGGTCAGTGAGATTAATCAGCTTGCGGTGGCGATCGACCCATTTGCCGATCAGCGGCCGTGCCAGATGGCCCACCACAAACGGCACCATCAGTTTCAAAATGATCGAACCGATGGCGTGTAATACGTCAGTATCACCGCCCTGGGTGTGCATCAGTGCGCCCACCAGCAGCGGCGAGAGGAAAACGCCGAGGATGCTGGATGCCGAAGCGCTGCATACCGCCGCCGCCACGTTACCGCCCGCCGCCGAAGTGAAGGCGATGGCCGACTGCACCGTGGCCGGCAGCGCACACAGGTAAAGGAAGCCCATATAGACCGTCGGCGTCATCAGCCCCGGCACCATCAAATTCATCGCCAGCCCCAGCAGTGGGAACAGCGCAAAGGTACTGAGGAACACCACCAGATGCAGCTTCCAGTGGCCCATGCCGGCGATAATCGCCTCACGCGACAGCTTGGCGCCATGCATAAAAAACAGCAGCGCGATGGCGGCGGTGGTCAGACGATCAAAGAAGGTTTTCCATATCCCTTCGCAGGGGAAAACCGAGGCGACGATCACCACCAGAATCAAAACCAGCAAAAATTTATCAATGCGCAGACGTTGCAACCAGGACATGGAACCGGATCCTTCGAGGAGTAAGGCGGGTTCGGTCAGCCGAACCCGGATAGGAAAGCACGACGGTTAGGCTACCGGCAGCGCTCTTTGCTGTTTTGCCGATTCCAGGCCCAGTTCGATCAGTTCCATCACCTGGATGGCATCGGCGGCCGGTACCGGGTTTTCACCCACACCGTTAATCGCATCACGCACAGCCGCGTAATAGGCTGGGTAGTTGCCCGGAATACTCAGCAGCGGTTTTTCCGCCAGCACGCCATCACGTGACAACGTCACTACACCGTCGCGCATATCATAACCCCAGTCCGCCTGCGGTAGACGCTCACCTGCTTTTAGCCGGTCTTCCTGCGGATCCAGGCCAAATTTGATAAAGCTGCCCTGGGTGCCATGCACGATATAACGGGCGGATTCCGCCGCCGCCAGCATCGTAGCGTGCAGGACCACCCGACGTTTGCCGTAGTTAAGCACCGCGTGGAAATAGTCCACCGACTGCGCGCCTGGACGCAGTTCGGCCAAATCAACAAACAGCGTTTCCGGCTTGCCGAACAGTTGCAGCGCCTGATCGATCAGATGCGGCCCCAAATCGTACCAAATGCCGCTACCTGCGCCGCCTAACTCACGCCAGCGCTGACGCACTTCTGGCCGGAAGCGATCGAAATGAGATTCGAAATAAACCACCTCGCCGAGCGCGCCTTCTTTCAGCAGCGTCTTAAGCGTCAGAAAATCACTGTCCCAGCGGCGGTTGTGGAATACCGACAACAGCCGGCCGCTCTGCTCCGCCTGTTGTTTTAACGCCTGAGCCTGTGACAACGTCACGGTAAACGGTTTATCCACCACCACATGTTTACCGGCGGCCATGGCCTGCTGTGCCAGCGGGAAGTGGGTATCGTTGGGGGTAGGAATGACGATCAGATCGATAGAAGGGTCGTTAAACAGCGCCTGCGGATCGCTGACTACCGTCATCGACGGCCAGTCTGCGTGCACTTTCCCGGCATCGCTGCTGGAAACGGCGGCCAACTCTACGCCGGGAGTGCCAACGATCAGTGGCGCATGAAAGGTTTTGCTGGCATAGCCGTAACCGACCAGCCCAACCCGAAGTTTTTCTGCCATGGTGTTTCCTCTTACTGGCTCGCAATAGACCCATCAGATTTGACACCATGATGCAGGCGGGAACAAGAAGTAAATTTAATGTTAACTTGAGGCCGCCACATAAGGCTGTTCACGTTGATTTCTGGCCGGGTAGTTTATCTCCAGGCTGCGGCGGCGGAAATCGCTCGGGCTAACGCCCACCCGCTTGCGAAATACCCGGGAAAAGTACAGCTGATCGTCATAACCCACCACCCGACCTATGGTGGCGATCGACTCCTGCGTAGTCTGCAACAGCAGCTTGGCGCGGATCACCCGCTGATCTTCGCGCCAGCGCAGAATATTGATGCCCACCTGCTCGCGGAACAAATGCGCCAACCGCGATGGTGACAAACAGACATGGCGCGCCACCTCGTCAATCCGCAGCTCGCCGGCCAGGTTGCCGGTGATAAACTGGCAGGCCTCAATGACTCGCGGATCCATAATTTTCTGCGGGCTGAGCGGGTCCTCCTCCATCGCGCGCAACAGCAGACGCTCCAGCAGGTTCATCCCCAGCTCTTCGGCAAAGCGGCGACCGGAACGCTGAGTCTGTTCGATATTGGCGAACAGCCGATCGAACTCCAGTAACAGGTTATTGTTCGGCAAGGTCAGGCGCCCCACTTCATGCGTTTTGCTGTGCCATTCCAGCCAGTCGGCCCAGTAGGCGCGCGGACGGAAATACACCCAGCGGTGATACCAGCAGTCGCTGTCCGGCGAACGGCCGTAGTAATGCGCCGCTTTAGGCGGAAACAGCAGCAGATCGCCAGGATTGCAGTAAAGGGTATCTTCGCCGTCAAACACCTTGCCCTGGCCCTTGATGGTCAGGTTGAGAATATAGCCCTTCATGCCGCCGGGGCGGTCGATAAAGAAATCCAGCGGACCGTCCGCCATGATCGGCGTCAGCCCCGCCACCAGATAAGCGTTAAAGGTGTAACCCGGCAACAGCGGGTTCGGCTGCGGTTCCTGTGCCATGCGATGATACATCGGTCCTCCCGGCAATCTTATAGCTTAGATATCAATCCTAGCTTAGCGGCCCGGTGGATAACTGCCCGGGCCGATAACAGAACTGTGAACAGGGTTGGCAATTTAAACGCTGCGTTTAGCCTGCTGTTTGTAACGGTCGAAAATCACCGCCGCCAGCAGGATCACGCCGCGCACCACATACTGCGAGAACGGCGAGATATTCAGCAGGTTCATGGCGTTTTCCACCGTGCCCAGGATCAGAATGCCGGCGATAACGTAGGAAATTTTACCGATGCCGCCTTTCAGTGACACACCACCCAGCACGCAGGCGGAGATCACGATCAGCTCATAGCCAATTGAGGTCATCGGCTGGCCACTGGTCATGCGCGAAGCCAGAATGATACCGGCGGCGGCGGACACCAGCCCGGACAGCATAAAGATCACGATTTTGGTGCGTACCACCGGCACCCCGGCCAGCCGCGCGGCCTCTTCGTTACCGCCAATCGCCAGCGTATTGCGGCCAAAGGTGGTCTTGTTGAGCAGGAAGCCAAACAGGATCAGACAGGCGACGGTGATCCAGATCGGCGCAGGCAGGCCCAGCCAGTTGGCGTAACCCAGGGCGAAGAAGCGTTCATCCTCAATGCCCACCGCTTTACCGTCGGAGATAATGTAGGCCAGCCCGCGGAAAATCTGCATGGTGGCCAGGGTGGTGATCAGCGCGTTGATTTTCAGCCGGGCGATAACGAAACCGTTAATCAACCCGGAGACCATGCCCAGTAACAGACCGGCGGCCACGCCGATCCACAGGCTTTCGGTCATGTTGATCACCACCGCGGTGGTCACCCCGGCGCAGGCAATCACCGAAGCGACCGACAGGTCAAAGTCACCGGAGGCCAGGCAGAACAGCATGCCGCAGGCCACCATGCCGGACATCGAAATCGCCAGCCCCAGCCCTTTCATATTGATAAAGGAACCAAAGTTGGGCACAAACAGCGCGCAGGCTAAAAACAGCACCGCAAACACCACCAGCATGCCGTAGCTGTCCCAAATTCGCGCCAGCCCCAGGCCGTTGCGTTTTTTCACAGAATGGGTCGTTATGGTCGACATCTCTTTCTCCTTCACAATCAGGCCACCGCCGCAGCGGCATCTGGGGCTATATCGGGGGTGCGCAGCATCGCCAGGCTGAGGGCTTTTTCCTCACTGGCCTCGTCATGCCGTAATTCGCCGGACAGTGCGCCTTCACGCATCACCAGGATACGGTCAGCCAGCCCCAGCACCTCTGGCAGGTCACTGGAGGCGAACAGCACCGCAATGCCGCGCTGCGCCAGTTGGTAAATGACGTGATAAATTTCATGCTTGGCACCGACGTCGATGCCGCGTGTTGGTTCATCGAGCAAGATCACTTTCATCTCTTCCGACAGCCAGCGGCCCAGAATGGCCTTCTGCTGATTGCCGCCGGACAAATTCATAATCAACTGCTCAGGGCCAGGCGTTTTGATATTCAATGCACGAATATGATGATCGGCATTGCTGGCCTCCCACCCTTTATTAATCAGGCAACCGGCGCGCAGGCTGTTGCGCCTTGCGCTGATGTTGATGTTGTCACGCACCGAGTGCACCGGGATGATGCCGTCCGCCTTGCGATCCTCCGGGCACAGCATGATACCGGCGCGGATCGCGTCAATCGGTGAACGAATGGCGATCGCCTGTCCATCCAGCATCAATTGACCGGCACTGACCCGTGTGGCGCCAAAAACCCCCTTCATCAGTTCACTGCGCCCGGCTCCCACCAGGCCGAACAGCCCGACGATCTCTCCGGCCCGCACGCTAAGATCGATCGCCGTTTTGACGCCCGGTGCTTTCAGCCCCTTGAGCTCCAGACGCACCGGCCCCAGCTCACGTGGCTGGTAGCCATAGACGTCACCCAGATCGCGCCCGACCATCGCCTGCACCAACTGCGCGTTATCCACCTGCTGCATATCGTCAAAGGTGCGCACGTAGCGGCCATCTTTAAACACGGTAATGGCGTCGCTGAGGGCAAATATTTCTTCCATACGGTGCGAGACATACAGGATCACCCGCCCTTCGGCACGTAATTCCCGGATCACCCGGAACAGTTGCTCAATCTCTCTGGCGGACAGTGAACTGGTGGGTTCGTCAAAGGCGATCACCTTGGCGTTGCGCGCCAGCGCCTTGGCGATTTCCACCATTTGCCACTGGCCGATCGACAGGTATTTCAGCGGCGTATCCGGATCAATATCCAGGCCCAGGTGTTCCAGTTGCAAGCGGGATTCATAGCGCAGCAGTTTTCTATCCACCAGCCCGCGTTTGGTCGGTAGTTGGCCAAGATAAATGTTCTCCGCCACCGTCATTTCCGGCACCAGATGCAGTTCCTGATAGATAATCGCCACCCCGGCATTCAACGCATCGGTGGTGTTGGCAAACTGCACCGACCGTCCCTGCAGCTGAATTTCCCCCTGGGTTGGCGCGTAATTGCCACTGAGAATTTTCAGCAGCGTGGATTTCCCGGCGCCGTTTTCCCCCATCAGCGCGTGGATCTGCCCGGCCTGGCAGCTAAAGCTGATGTCATCCAGCGCCTTCACGCCCGGGAAGGTTTTACCTATGCCTTTAAACGCCAAATACGGCAATGCGGCGGTCATGGTGTGCTCCTCCTGCAGTCAAAAATGCCGCCCGACAGAGTGCCGTGGGCGGCTCGCTTATTACATCAGGCCTTTTTTCTGCAGTTCGGTTTTAAAGTTGTCGCGGGTGATCAGCACCACGTCGGTCACTTCGGTGAACTTTTGCGGCTCTACGCCCTTTTCGACCCAGTCATGCAGCATCTGGATACTCTTGTAACCATGGATATCCGGGCTTGGCAGCAGCGAACCGTAGAAACCGGTGGCCTGTGCCTTGGACAGCTCGCTGACCGCATCCACGCCGTTGATGCCGATGCCGATCACGTTCGGCGCTTTGAAACCCTGGCCTTCGGTGGCGCGCACGCCGCCCAGCACGGTGTTGTCGTTCATGCCGACAATCAGCCAGTTTTTCACTTCAGGATGCTGCACCAGCATTGAGTTGGCGGCGTCAAACGCCCCAGGGATATCGTTGGATTTGGTCGGCACGCGATAAATTTGTTTCTCCGGGAAGCCAGCCGCCTTCAGCGCGTCTATCGAACCACCGGTGCGACGACGTGCGGTGTCCAGCTCATCGGCGGTGATCGCCATTACCGCGGTGTCCGCTAATTTCCAACCGCGCTTATTCTGCTCTTTCCACAATTCCTGCCCCTGACGCTCACCGATTTTGGTGGCGGCCATCATCACTAACGGCACGCTGTCCATAGGTTTGCCCTTGGCGGTGACAAACTGGTCATCCACCGCAATCACTTTCAGGTTGTAACTGCGTGCCTTGGCGACAATCGCCGAGCCGAGTTTCGGATCTGGCGTACAGATAACAAAGCCCTTGGCCCCGCTGGCCGCCAGGCTGTCGATGGCATTGAGGGTTTTCTCCCCGTCCGGCACGGCGATTTTTATCACTTCAAAACCAAGATCCTTACCGGCCTTGTCGGCAAACTTCCATTCGGTCTGGAACCAGGGTTCCTCCGGCTGCTTGACCAAAAAGCCCAGCTTAATGGTCTCGGCGATAGCTGAATGTGACATAACGGCCGCCAGACTCAGTGTCACCAGCGCCTTAGTGAATTTATGCATGATGCTCTCCGCTATTTTGTTTTCTGTGGCGACGAAAGCCGCTCGCCGTGAAAACGTTATCATTAGGGTGTCTGCTGTCGGCGCGTCGCTTATCTCGCGACATTCACCCACAACAAGAGTAAGACGGCTTAAGTTTTAGCGGGTATTTGTTACTGAAATGTAGAGCGCTATCACATCCGTGGAATACAGCAGATATGTGCATATATTTAGCGAATTCCGCCAAGCGATAACTTATGACAGCCGTCACAAAACCACTGCGGGAAGCAGAAAAGTGCATACTTCCAGCTAACGGCTCCTCACCTGCCCAGCGCTTCGGCTCCTATGGTTGTCACAGCGTATTAACACATCAGGAGTCAACATCATGACGGCAGGTGCTATTGCCCTGGGATTGGACTTCGGCAGCGACTCGGTGCGGGTGCTGGCGGTCGACTGCCATAACGGCGCGGAACTCGATACCGAAGTGGTTTATTACCCCCGCTGGCAGCGCGGCGAATTCTGTAACGCGGCGGAAAACCGTTTTCGCCACCATCCGCTCGACTATATAGAAGCCATGGAACAGGCGATCGTCACTCTGGTGCAGCGCATGCCCCCGCAACAGCGGCTGCAGGTGATTGGCATTGGCGTTGACTCCACCGGTTCTACACCGGCGCCGATCGACAGTCAGGGGCAGGTGCTGGCACTGCGTCCGGAATTTGCCGATAACCCCAACGCCATGTTTGTTTTGTGGAAAGACCACACCGCCATTGAAGAGGCTGACGCCATCAACCGGCTGTGCCGCAGCGGTGAGTTTCCCGATTATTCCCGCTATATCGGCGGCGTTTATTCCTCTGAGTGGTTTTGGGCCAAGATCCTGCATGTCACGCGCCAGGACGCCGAAGTACGCCAGGCCGCCTCCTCCTGGGTTGAACTGTGCGACTGGGTACCGGCGCTGTTGTCCGCTACCACCGCGCCACATCAGTTAAAACGCGGGCGCTGTAGCGTCGGTCACAAAACGCTGTGGCACCCGGACTGGGGTGGCCTGCCGCCCCAAGCCTTTTTTGCCGCGCTCGATCCTCTGCTGGTTGAACACCTGCCCTGGCCGCTGTTTGAAGACTGCCATACCGCCGACCTGCCGGTAGGTACCCTGAGCGCCGAATGGGCGGCACGCCTCGGGCTACCCACCACGGTGGTGCTGTCCGGCGGGGCCTTCGACTGCCATATGGGGGCCGTCGGTGCCGGTGCCCAGCCTTATACCCTGGTGAAGGTGATCGGCACCTCCACCTGCGACATTCTGATCGCCGATCGTCAGCGAGTCGACGGCCGCGCCATCGAGGGGATTTGCGGTCAGGTCGACGGCAG
This sequence comes from Serratia sp. BIGb0163, assembly GCF_024809935.1. NCBI lineage: Bacteria > Pseudomonadati > Pseudomonadota > Gammaproteobacteria > Enterobacterales > Yersiniaceae > Serratia > Serratia sp. BIGb0163. The sequence goes on along the minus strand of NZ_JANUDZ010000001.1, from coordinate 1,112,593 downwards.
CGTAGTGCCGGGAATGATTGGCATGGAGGCCGGGCAGTCGGCCTTCGGCGATATGTATGCCTGGTTCAGCCGCCTGCTGAGCTGGCCGTTACATGCAGCGGCAAAAAACCAGCCTGAACTGCAACCGCAGCTACAAAAGATTGAAGCCGGTCTGCTGGCGGCACTGACCGATGCCTGGGTGGAAAACCCGTCACTGGATCATTTGCCGGTGGTGCTGGACTGGTTTAACGGCCGCCGAACCCCCTACGCCAACCAGCGGCTGAAAGGCGTAATAGCCGATCTGAACCTCGGCACCGATGCTCCGACGCTGTTCGGCGGCTTTATCGCCGCCACCGCCTTTGGCGCCCGCGCCATTATGGAATGCTTTGAACAGCAGGATATTCCGGTCGATAACGTGCTGGCGCTGGGCGGCATTGCGCGTAAATCTCCGGCGATTATGCAGGCCTGCGCCGACGTGATGAACCGACCGCTGCAAATTGTGGCCTCCGATCAGTGCTGCGCGCTGGGTGCTGCCATCTTCGCCGCCGTGGCCGCCGGCCGTTTCATCAGCGTGCCGGAAGCCCAGCGCCAGATGGCCTGCGGCATCGAACGTACCCTGCAGCCCGATCCGCAGCGCGTCGCTCGCTACCAACAACTTTATCAACGCTATCAACAATGGTGCCAGGCCGCCGAGCCGCGCTACGCCCCGACCTCCGGTTCAGCAAATTAAGCCTATACAATACAGAGGAGTCTTTTTTAATGAATGCATTCAAGCAGCGCGAAGTCTGGTTCGCCATTGGCAGCCAACATCTGTACGGCCCGCAAACCCTGCAACAGGTCAAGGCACACGCCGAACAGGTGGTGGACAGTCTCAACCGCGAAGCCGGCCTACCGGTAAAACTGGTGCTAAAACCGCTGGTCACCACGCCGGATGAAATCACCGCCCTGTGTCGTGACGCCAACTATCAACCGCAGTGTATTGGCATCCTGGCCTGGCTACACACCTTCTCACCGGCCAAAATGTGGATCGCCGGTCTGTCCGTGCTGCATAAGCCGCTGTTGCAGTTCCATACCCAGTTCAACGCCCAGGTGCCCTGGGACAGTATGGATATGGACTTTATGAACCTCAACCAAACCGCCCACGGCGGCCGTGAGTTCGGCTTTATCGGCGCCCGTATGCGCCAGCAGCACAGCGTGATTGCCGGTCACTGGCAGGATCCCGAGGCACACCGGCGCATTGGCCAGTGGATGCGTGTCGCCAGCGCCAAACAGGCCGGCCAGCAGCTGAAAGTGGCCCGTTTTGGCGACAACATGCGCGAAGTGGCGGTGACCGATGGCGACAAGGTCGGTGCGCAGATCCAGTTTGGTTACTCGGTCAATGCCTATGGTATTGGCGATTTGGTCAGCGTCATTAACGAAGTCAGCCGTGGCGATGTAGATACGCTGATTGAAGAGTATGAGGCCAGCTATGTGCTAAGCGATGCGGCCAAAATCAACGGCGCAAAACGCGAAAACCTGACTGACGCGGCACGTATCGAGCTGGGCATGAAACGCTTCCTCGAACAGGGCAACTTCCAGGCTTTCACCACCAACTTTGAAGACTTGCACGGCATGAAACAGCTGCCGGGGTTGGCGGTACAACGCCTGATGCAACAAGGCTACGGCTTTGGCGGCGAAGGCGACTGGAAAACCGCCGCGCTGCTGCGCATCCTGAAAGTGATGGCCGATGGGTTACACGGCGGCACCTCGTTTATGGAGGATTACACCTATCACTTCCAGCCGGGCAACGATCTGGTGGTCGGCTCGCATATGCTGGAGGTCTGCCCGTCGATCGCCAAGGAGCCTAAACCGCTGTTGGATATCCAGCCGCTCGGTATTGGTGGCAAGGCAGATCCGGCGCGGCTGATTTTCTCTACTCCGGCTGGCCCGGCAGTCAATGCCAGCCTGATCGACATGGGCGATCGCTTCCGCCTGCTGGTCAATCAGGTGGACACCGTGGAACAACCACACCCGCTGCCCAAGCTGCCGGTGGCGCGCGCCATCTGGCGGGCCCAACCCACGCTGGCGACCGCCGCCGAAGCCTGGATCCTGGCGGGCGGCGCCCACCACACGGTGTTCTCCCAGGCGCTGGACGCCGATATGCTGCGGCTGTATGCCGAAATGCATAACATTGAGTTCTTGCTGATTGACCAGGACACCACCCTGCCGGCATTCAAAAACGAGCTGCGCTGGAACGAAGCCTACTATCAACTTAACCGCCGTTAATCGCCCGGCTACCGGTGGCAAAATCGCCTGCCGGTAGCCAAACGTGCTGCCACGCCGCCTTGCTCCCGACCATCCGCTTGATATTGATGACGAAGCCCGCATTACCCGCTAAGCTATGCGGCTGTCACATTGGATCATGTCTTACCCAGGAAGCCGTTTATGTCTCAAGCTGATTACACCCGTATCGGCGGTTGGTTGCTGGCCCCGATGGCCTATCTGATTGTCACCCTGCTTAGCGCCAGTCTGATGCTGCTCCTGTATGGCATGGCGATTTTCGTGCCGGAATCGCGCGAATATCTGCTCACCAACGCCCAGGCGTTTAGCATGCAGTGGTATTTCTCGGTGCTGACCACTCTGGCGATGTGGTGCTTTACCCTGTGGCTGCTGTGGCTGTTCTGCCACCGTTCGCAGCGGTTCCCCAAATTGTTCCTGCTGTGGCTGCTGATTACCGTTTTGCTGGCGGTGAAAGCCTTTGCCTTTGCGCCGGTGCCGGATGAATTGGCGGTACGCAGTCTGGGTTGGCCACTGTTGATGGCCGCGTTGCTGGTGCCTTATATGAAGCGTTCCAAGCGAGTCAAAGGCACCTTTACCGAGAACTGAACAACGTTGTACATAAATATGGCCCGTCGCCTTTCAAACCGCAGCGTTGTTACCTGCACTCGCTCACCCCAGTTACTTACTTAAGTAAGCGCCTGGGGATGAGCGAGCTGGGCGCCTAGCTGCGATTTGAAATTCATAGGGCTTGGTTGTGTAAATATTCAACAAAAATGGGCAAAAAGTGGCAAAAAGGGTAATAACCCTGCTATCCCTATGTTGTGGTCAGGCCGCCAATTCCCGATAATAGGCGGCTTTTATTTTTTTAGGCATCGCAATGACCGAATACCTGCTCCTGTTTGTCGGCACCGTACTGGTGAATAACTTCGTCCTGGTGAAGTTTCTTGGCCTGTGCCCATTCCTCGGCGTTTCCAAAAAGCTGGAAAGCGCCATTGGCATGGGGATGGCCACCACTTTTGTTATGACGTTGGCCTCGGTCAGCGCCTGGGTGATTAACACCTTTATTCTGGTTCCGTTGGATCTGGTGTATCTGCGCACGCTGTCATTTATTTTAGTGATCGCCGTGGTGGTGCAATTTACCGAGATGGTGGTACGCAAAACCAGCCCGGCCCTGTATCGCCTGCTGGGTATTTTCCTGCCGCTGATCACCACCAACTGTGCGGTGCTCGGCGTCGCACTGCTCAACGTCAACCTCGGCTACAATTTCCTGCAGTCTGCGGTATACGGCTTCAGCGCCGCCGCGGGCTTCTCATTGGTGATGGTGCTGTTTGCCGCCATCCGTGAACGTCTGGCGGTAGCCGATGTGCCTGCGCCCTTCCGGGGCTCTTCCATCGCACTGATCACCGCCGGGCTGATGTCGCTGGCCTTTATGGGCTTTACCGGGCTGGTGAAATTCTAATGACCGCGTTATGGATTGCGATTGCTGCGTTAAGCGCCCTTGGCCTGCTGTTCGGTCTGGTGCTGGGCTATGCCGCGCGCCGCTTTGAAGTGGAAGAAGATCCGGTAGCCGAACAGGTCGACGAGATCCTGCCACAGAGCCAGTGCGGCCAGTGCGGTTACCCCGGTTGCCGTCCTTATGCCGAAGCCGTCGCCAACGGTGAGATGATTAACAAATGCGCTCCGGGTGGCGAGCAGGTGATGCTGAAGCTGGCAGAATTGCTCAACGTCGAACCACAGCCGCTCGGTAGCGAAGCCGCCGCCGAACCTGTGCGCCAGGTGGCCTACATTGACGAAGCCAACTGCATCGGCTGCACCAAGTGCATTCAGGCCTGTCCGGTGGACGCCATCGTCGGCGCTACCCGCGCCATGCATACCGTCATTACCGATCTTTGTACCGGCTGCGACCTGTGCGTTGCGCCGTGCCCTACCGACTGTATTGAAATGAGACCGGTCGCCACCACTACCGCCAACTGGAAGTGGGACATGAAGACGATCCCGGTGCAAGTGATCCACGTGGAGCAACATGCTTAATCTGTTCGCCGCCTTCAAAAAAGACCGGATTTGGGATTTCGACGGCGGGATCCATCCGCCGGAAATGAAGACCCAGTCCAGCGGTGTCCCGCTGCGTACCGCCCCGCTGCCGGATAAGTTTATTATCCCGTTGCAACAGCATCTGGGGCCGGAAGGTGAACTGTGCGTCAAGGTCGGCGACGCCGTGCTGAAAGGCCAGCCGCTGACCGTCGGCCGGGGCCGTACCGTACCGGTGCACGCACCGACCTCCGGCACCATCAGCGCCATCACACCGCATATCACCGCTCACCCTTCCGGGCTGGCAGAACTGTGCGTGATTATTCAACCTGACGGCGAAGACCGCTGGTGCGAGCGTGCGCCGGTAGCCGACTACCGTCAACTGACCGCCAGCGAGTTGATCCAACGTATTCATCAGGCCGGCATCGCCGGGCTGGGCGGCGCCGGTTTCCCGACCGCCAGCAAGCTGCAGGGCGGCATGAACGGGGTGGAAACCCTGATCCTCAACGCCGCCGAGTGCGAGCCCTATATCACTGCCGATGACCGCTTGATGCAGGAACATGCCGATCAGGTGATTGAAGGCACGCAGATCCTGCGCCACCTGCTGCAACCTAAAGTCACGCTGATTGGCATCGAGGACAATAAGCCCGAAGCGATCGCCGCGTTGAAACTGGCGCTGCGCGGTCAGCCAGGTATTGCCCTGCGGGTGATCCCGACCAAATACCCTTCTGGCGGCGCCAAACAGCTCACCAAGATCCTGATTGGCAAGGAAGTGCCGCACGGCAAGCACTCTTCCGCTATTGGCGTGCTGATGCAAAACGTCGGTACTGCCTTTGCCATTAAACGTGCGATTGTCGACGGCGAGCCGCTGATCGAACGCGTGGTGACTCTGACCGGTGAAGCTCTAAGCCTGCCGGGCAACCTGTGGGCGCGCATAGGCACACCGGTACAACACCTGTTGAAATTTGCCGGTTTCCAGCCTCAGGCTCAGCAAATGGTAGTGATGGGCGGCCCGCTGATGGGCTTTACCCTGCCCGCGCTCCACGTCCCCATCGTTAAGATAAGCAACTGTATTCTGGCCCCCTCGGTCAGCGAAATGGCACCACAAGAACAGGAACAGTCCTGTATTCGCTGTGGCCTGTGCGTTGATGCCTGCCCGGCGGGCCTGTTACCGCAGCAACTTTACTGGTTCAGCCGCGGCGAAGAACACGAAAAGGCCCGCAATCATAATCTGTTCGATTGCATTGAATGTGGTGCCTGCGCCTTTGTCTGCCCGAGCAATATCCCGCTGGTGCAGTACTACCGCCAGGAAAAGGCCGAGATCAAGGCCATCGATCTGGAAGCGGCACGCACGGCTGAAGCCAAGGCGCGTTACGAAGCCAAGTTGGCGCGACTGGAACGTGAAAAACTGGCGCGTGAAGAGCGCCATAAGAAAGCGGCAGTCAAACTGACCGATGGCGACCAGGATGCGGTTCAGGCGGCCCTGGCGCGAGTTCGCAGTAAAAATGCTGTACCGGCGACCGGCACCATCAGCGGCGACGCACCGGACAACAGCGAGATGATCGCGGCCCGCGAAGCCCGTAAAGCGCAGGCTCGTGAACGACGTGCCCAGCAGGAAACTGCTATAGCACCGGTAGCAACATCGGCTAGCGAAGATGAAGATCCACGCAAGGCCGCGGTTGCCGCTGCGCTGGCGCGAGTTAAGGCCAAGAAAGCGGCACAGCAGACGACGGTGGATGAACCCCCGACAGAGGCACCGGCGGCAGTGACGGAAGAAGATCCGCGCAAGGCCGCGGTTGCCGCTGCACTGGCGCGAGTCAAAGCCAAGAAAGCGGCACAGCAGACGACAGCGGTGGAAACTCCAGCCGAATCACCCGCAGTGGTGACGGAAGAAGACCCGCGCAAGGCCGCGGTCGCGGCAGCCATTGCCCGCGCCAAAGCCAAGAAAGCGGCGCAGCAGGCCACAGCGGTGGAAACTCCTGCCGAATCACCCGCTGTGGTGACGGAAGAAGATCCACGCAAGGCCGCGGTTGCCGCTGCGCTGGCGCGAGTTAAGGCCAAGAAAGCGGCGCAGCAGGCCACAGCGGTGGAAACTCCTGCCGAATCACCCGCAGTGGTGACGGAAGAAGATCCACGCAAGGCCGCGGTCGCGGCAGCCATTGCCCGCGCCAAAGCTAAAAGAGCGGCGCAAAGTCTGACCACGGCGGATACGGATAAAGAGTGACGGTGAGAGGTGCCTTGCAGGGCGCAAGGCACTTTTTAATCGATAGAAATCAGATAGGTATAATCAACGTCAATCTGGCGCATCTTGGAATCCAGACTCCTCGCCTTAGTTTGAATAATCTCCATCTCCACGCTCCCCTTCACCTCATGGCGCAACCCTGGCATCACGTGGGTAATCAGATAAGCGAAAAATTTTGTACACTCCATGGCGCTTCCCTGATGGTTGATAGAGATATATTCGCGCCCGACAATAGGGATGGTGTCGATATGGTGGCCCGACAAAATATCCTGTTTGTTCTCAGGATCCACCGCCATGATGTGGGTAGCCGAATATTGGCTGTCATCCGTGCTGCGGACGGAATGGATGCTGTACACCCGATGGCAGTCCACACTCAGACCACGGAAGAAGTCGGTAAAAATCTCGTCCTTCATCGCCATACAGGACGAATGTTCGATCTCCGTTTCCGAAGAGAAATCCAACTGCCGCGAGAACCCCACCAGTTGCATGTTCGGCAGCGTCAGGCGCTTCACCTCAGGGTAAAAATCGGCCGCAAAATCGGCGTCGAAACTAAAACGCGGCATCAGGTTCTTCACGTCCCAATGTTCCATCGAGCGGTAACGATTGGGGGTGGTTTCGAAGCGCTGTTTGAACATACGGGTAAAGGTTTGCTGCGAGTCGAAGCCCAGTTCGTCTGATATATCGATGATGGAACGGTGGGTAATGCGTAACGCCACCGCAGCGCGCGTCAGAATGCGTGAACGGATATAGGTGGCGAGTTGAATGCCGGTGATGCGTTTGAACTTGCGTTGCAGGTGCCATTTGGAATAGCCGGAAATGCGCGCGACTTCGTCCAGGTTTGGCCGTTTCTCCAGATGTATCTCAACCCACTCAATTAACTCTTCAATAAAAAATACATCTTCATTTGTCATTAATTTACATTCACTAACTCAATAATACTCGGGATAATAACCCACATAGATTATGTAAAAGTTGTTATTTTGTGCGAAAAAACGAACCAAAAAAAACCATATCAATCCAGAGGTTATTGCCTGCTGCCGGCCATAAATACCGGCAGTTTCGATCTTGCACTACCAATCTAGCCCGATTATATAACCAACAAAAATCCGATCGCGCCATAGGTCGGAGAAATTTAGGATTACATCCAGTGCTAAAAGGCTAATAGCCCTACAATTAAGACGTATTACCCTCCGGGTGATTCAGGTAGAATGCAGCGCTATAATTTTTCCTGCGTCTCCGCTGAGAGGCGCGTTGAACCTGCCGATGTCCGGCAAAGATAGGTGTAGTTCTCTATGAAGTTCAGGCCGGTACAACCCACAGCCAGCAAAGGCTTGCACATCGCCAGTTCCCCCTTCACCCATAACCAGCAAAGCACCAGCCGTATCATGCTGTGGGTGATGTTGGCCTGCATTCCCGGTATCGCTGCGCAGGTATGGTTTTTTGGCTATGGCACGCTGGTCCAGACCGCACTGGCGATGATCGTCGCCCTGCTGGCGGAAGGGATCATCCTTTCTCTGCGCAAATTGCCGGTGCGCACCCGGCTGGCGGATAACTCGGCCCTGCTGACCGCCCTGTTGCTGGGCATCAGTCTGCCGCCACTGGCCCCCTGGTGGATGATTGTCATCGGCACCTTCTTCGCCATCGTTATTGCCAAACAGCTGTATGGCGGCCTCGGGCAGAATCCGTTCAATCCGGCCATGGTCGGTTATGTGGTGTTGCTGATCGCCTTCCCGGTTCAGATGACCAGTTGGTTACCGCCGGATGAACTGCGGGCTACCGCGCTGTCGTTCCAGGATACCCTGTTGGCTATTTTCAGCGGCCACACAACGCAGGGCGCCACCATCCATGAACTGCAAATGGGTATTGACGGCATCAGCCAGGCCACCCCGTTCGACGGTTTCAAAACCGGCCTGCGCAGCGGTCATAGCGTTGAGCAGGTGCTGCAACAGCCGCTGTTCGGTGGCGCATTGGCCGGTATCGGCTGGCAATGGGTTAATCTCGGTTTCCTGGCCGGTGGCCTGTTTATGCTGGGTCGTCGTCTGATCCACTGGCAGATCCCCTTCAGCATGCTGGCGGCCATCGCCCTGTGTTCCGGTTTGGCCTGGTGGCTTGACCCGGCGCAGCAGGCCTCGCCGCTGATCCACCTGTTCTCCGGTGCCAGCATGCTGGGCGCATTCTTTATTGCTACCGACCCGGTCAGTGCCTCCACCACGCCGAAAGGCCGCCTGATTTACGGCGCATTGGTGGGCGTGCTGGTGTGGCTGATTCGCGTTTACGGCGGTTATCCGGACGGCGTAGCCTTTGCGGTGTTGCTGGCCAACATTACCGTCCCACTGATCGACCACTACACGCAGCCGCGCGTGTACGGTCACCGCTAAGGAGCCATGATGCTAAATTCAATGAGAAAGCATGGCACCACATTGGCGGTGTTTGCCGCTGTGACCACCGGCCTGACTGCGGTGGTCCACAGCCTGACGCAGAACACCATCGCCCACCAGGCCGCACTGCAGCAAAAGGCGCTGCTTGATCAGGTGGTGCCGCCAGAACATTACGACAACAATATGCAGACCGAGTGTTTCCTGGTCAGCAACCCGGCGTTGGGCAACGATGCGCCACATCGCCTGTATCTGGCGCGTAAAAATGGCCAACCCACCGCCGCTGCACTGGAAACCACCGCGCCGGACGGTTATTCCGGCGCCATTCAATTGCTGGTCGGCGCCGATTTCAACGGTACCGTGCTGGGTACCCGGGTGGTGGCACACCATGAAACCCCTGGCCTCGGCGATAAAATCGAACTGCGTATATCGAACTGGATCTCGTTTTTCAGCGGTAAAAAAATTGATGGCCCGGACGATAAACATTGGGCGGTGAAGAAAGACGGCGGTATGTTCGATCAGTTCACCGGCGCCACCATCACGCCGCGTGCGGTGGTCAATGCCGTTCGACGCACGGCGTTGTATATGGAAACGCTGCCGCCTAAACTTGATAGCTTACCTGCCTGTGGAGCCAGCGAATGAGTGAAGCCAAAGATCTGATTGTCCAGGGGACATGGAAGAACAACTCCGCGCTGGTGCAATTGTTGGGGATGTGCCCGCTGCTGGCCGTGACCTCTACCGTCACCAACGCCCTCGGGCTGGGGCTGGCGACCACGCTGGTGTTGATACTGACCAACACCTCGATATCCGCAGTACGCCGCTGGGTGCCGAATGAAGTCCGTATCCCGATTTACGTAATGATCATCGCTGCGGCGGTGAGCATTGTGCAAATGCTGATCAACGCCTATGCCTTCGGCCTTTATCAGTCGTTGGGGATATTTATCCCGCTGATCGTCACCAACTGTATCGTGGTTGGCCGCGCCGAAGCGGTAGCCTCAAAAAAACCGGTCGGTCTGTCCGCACTGGACGGCCTGGCGATTGGCCTGGGGGCTACCGGCGTGATGGTGACGCTGGGTGCGATGCGTGAGCTGCTGGGTAACGGTACCCTGTTCGACGGTGCCGATATGCTGCTGGGCAGTTGGGCCAAGGTACTGCGGATTGAGGTGGTTCACTTCGACAGCCCGTTCCTGCTGGCGATGCTGCCGCCGGGGGCCTTCATTGGTCTGGGCCTGTTGTTGGCGGTAAAATACCTGATTGACGAAAAAATGAAGGCGCGCACGGCCAAGGCATTATTGGCCGAACCGGCGCAGGGACAAGGACAGGCAGAAAAAGCGTAATGAATAAGCAGAAACGGCTGGAAATTCTTACCCGACTACGCGACAACGATCCGCATCCGACCACCGAGCTGGTGTACACCACGCCGTTTGAGCTGCTGATTGCCGTGCTGCTGTCCGCTCAGGCGACCGACGTCAGCGTCAACAAGGCCACCGCCAAGCTTTATCCGGTGGCCAACACGCCGGCCGCCATGCTGGCTCTGGGCGTCGACGGCGTTAAAGGCTACATCAAGACCATCGGCCTGTTTAACAGCAAGGCCGAAAACGTGATCAAAACCTGCCGCATGCTGCTGGAGTTGCACGCAGGTGAGGTGCCGGAAGACCGTGCGGCGCTGGAGGCCTTGCCCGGCGTCGGTCGCAAGACCGCCAACGTGGTGCTTAATACCGCCTTTGGCTGGCCGACCATTGCCGTCGATACCCATATCTTCCGCGTTTGTAACCGCACTAATTTCGCGCCGGGCAAAAATGTCGATCTGGTTGAAGAGAAGCTGCTGAAGGTCGTACCGGCCGAATTCAAGGTTGATTGCCACCACTGGTTTATCCTGCACGGGCGCTATACCTGCATCGCACGAAAACCCCGCTGCGGCTCCTGCATGATTGAAGACCTGTGCGAGTTTAAAGAGAAAGTTTATCCCGACGCCTGATTGCCATGGGCGCAACCTGGCGCCCCTCTCTCAGCCCCGCCACTGACCTATTTTTTATCGGAAATGTGATATCAAGCAGCAGTAACCTTGGTGTTCTCACGGATTTTAGTGAAAAACTCACTTCCCGCTTATTTTCAAGCGGAAAATTAGTCAAATATTGCGGCAAGTCTCACGTTTTGACGATCACATTGTCGTCACAACCGCCAGCCCTGTTTTCTCAAATTTCTATAATTTTACAAAACCCGCCATATGCACAACATTCCAATGGATTATTCACCCCACCTATTGATATGAACCATAAAAAGCCGATGCAGCAGAATATATCCCTGTTTGAATTCCGTATAGCTTTTAATCAAAACAAAAACTCGGCAAAGTAAATAAAGTTGAAAGTTAATGCTGCATAACATTTGCAACATGGTCGTTTCACTTCGCGAGCGTTATATGTAACAGGATATGACAAACGTATTGCCTCGTTGACAAAGATAGTGAACATTAACCGCCGTCATCCCATCCTATAACAACGCAGAAGGATGCAGTCCTGCATCACCTTTTGCAATTTCCCGTCTTTCTGAGTCGGGGCAGTGAAAAATCAGAGGTACCAGTGTCAACAGCAAACAACAACAGCGAACACCCTGAAAGCGTTAGTCTCAATGCCTTCAAACAGCCCAAGGCGTTTTACCTGATCTTCTCTATTGAGCTCTGGGAACGTTTTGGTTATTACGGTCTGCAAGGCATCATGGCGGTTTATCTGGTCAAGATGCTGGGCCTGAGCGAAGCCGACTCGATCACCCTGTTCTCCTCCTTCAGCGCGCTGGTCTATGGCTTCGTTGCCATCGGTGGCTGGCTTGGGGATAAAGTACTGGGCTCCAAGCGCGTGATCGTGCTGGGTGCGCTGGTGCTGGCCGTCGGCTATGCCATGGTGGCTTACTCCGGCCATGAGATCTTCTGGGTATACCTGGGTATGGCGACCATCGCCGTGGGCAGTGGCCTGTTCAAGGCTAACCCGTCCTCCCTGCTGTCAACCTGCTACGAGAAAGACGATCCGCGTTTGGACGGTGCATTCACCATGTACTATATGTCCGTCAATATCGGTTCTTTCCTGTCCATGCTGGCCACGCCGTGGTTGGCGGCCAAATATGGCTGGAGCGTCGCGTTCTCTCTGAGCGTCGTCGGCATGCTGATCACCCTGGTCAACTTTATGGTGTGTCACAAGTGGGTGAAACAACACGGTTCCAAGCCTGACTTTAAACCGCTGCAGGTTAAAAAACTGCTGATGGTGCTGGTGGGCGTGGTGGCGCTGGTCGCACTTTCAAGCTGGCTGCTGCATAACCAGATCATCGCTCGCTGGGCGCTGGCGATTGTTTCCATCGGTATCGTGATTGTGTTCGCCAAAGAAACCTTTGCGCTGCACGGCGCGGCACGTCGCAAGATGATCGTTGCCTTCCTGTTGATGCTGGAAGCCGTCGTGTTCTTCGTACTGTACAGCCAGATGCCAACCTCGTTGAACTTCTTCGCCATCCACAACGTTGAGCACAACATTCTCGGTCTGGCGTTTGAACCCGAACAGTATCAGGCACTGAACCCGTTCTGGATCATGCTGGCCAGCCCGATTCTGGCGGCGCTGTATAACAAGATGGGCGACCGTCTGCCGATGCCGCACAAGTTCGCCTTCGGTATGATCCTGTGCTCCGGCGCCTTCCTGGTGTTGCCGTGGGGCGCCAGCTTCGCCAATGAACAGGGTATCGTTTCGGTGAACTGGCTGATCCTGAGCTATGCGCTGCAGAGTATCGGCGAACTGATGATCTCCGGCCTGGGCCTGGCGATGGTCGCGCAGTTGGTACCACAACGTCTGATGGGCTTTATCATGGGTTCCTGGTTCCTGACCACCGCCGCCGCCGCGCTGATTGCCGGTAAAGTGGCAGGTCTGACCGCCGTGCCTGGCGACGTCAACGATGCGCACGCTTCACTGGCTATCTACAGCCACGTGTTTATGCAAATCGGTATCGCTACCGCCGTGATCGCCATCCTGATGATGCTGACCGCGCCGAAGCTGCATCGCATGACGCTGGACACCGCAGAAGATACCGAGAAGAAAGCTCAGGCGGCCGCTATCACCAACTGATTGCTGACAACGGATTCAGACAGGTAAAAGAAAGCCGGGGCATTAATTTGCCCCGGCTTTTTTATGTCATCAGGCTGTGGATTTTGCGCTCAAATTGTCCCACATAAACTCACTGACCAGTGCACCGTGGAATGCGGCCTGTTTCTTGTCCGCCGCGGCACTGTGCCCGCCTTCGGTATTCTCATAGAAATAGGCCTGCGGATACCCCATCTGCTGCATGCGTGCCGCCATTTTACGGGCGTGCGACGGGTTGACCCGATCGTCACTGGTGGCGGTGTAAAACAGCACCGGCGGGTAGGACACTCCGGCTTTGATATTGTGATACGGCGAGAAGGTTTTGATGTAGGCCCATTCTTCCGCCTTGCTCGGGTCGCCATATTCGGCAATCCAGGAGGCACCGGCGGAAAGCTGGGTATAGCGCTGCATATCCAGCAACGGCACTTCACAGACGATGCAGCCGAAAAGTTGCGGGTACAGCGTCAGCATATTGCCCACCAGCAATCCACCGTTACTGCCACCCCGTGCGCCCAGATGTTGTGACGATGTCACTTTTCGTGCGATCAAATCTTCAGCCACGGCGGCAAAGTCCTCATAGGCGCGATGCCGGTTTTGCTTTAACGCCGCCTGATGCCAGGCCGGGCCATACTCGCCACCGCCACGAATATTCGCCACCACGTACACCCCACCGCGTTCCAGCCAGGCCGGGGCCTTAGCTCCCATGTAGCCCGGCAAGAGCGACACTTCGAACCCGCCATAGCCATACAGCAAGGTTGGGTTACTGCCATCAAGCTTGATGCCCTTGGCTGAAATTTGGAAATACGGCACGCGCGTGCCGTCTTTAGACTCGGTGAAATGCTGGCTGACCTGATAACCGCTGGCATCAAAGTCCTGTGGCCCCTGCTTGAGCAGTTCCGCCTCACCGCCGTCGAGATTGCCCAGATACAGCGAAGTCGGTTGTAGGAATCCGCTGATCGTCAGGAAATAGTCGTTGGTTTCGTCATCGACCCCACCGGCGGAAATAGTGCTGATCGCCCCTGGCTTGCCCAGCGGCTTGCGCTGCCAGGTTTTGCCCTGCGGTGTCAGGACTTCCAACCGGTTGACCACGTTGTCCATGATGCTGAGGATCAGGTGGTCGCGAGTACCACTGTAACCGCTCAGCGCCGCCTGCGCGGTCGGGGCAAATAACACCGTTAGCTCACGTTTGCCCGCCAGATAATCATCAAAATGGGCCGCCAACAGCGAACCCGAAGGATAGCGCGCTCCGCCCACTTCCCAGTCGCTGCTCGGTTTAATCAATATCCACTCGCGGTGCGTGCTGAATTCGGCGTCGGCGGGAATGTCGATTTTGACCTGTTGATCCTGCTGATTAAGCAGATAGGTATCACGGCGGTAGAAGTCCAGACTGCGGCCCACGTAGTTGCGTTCAAACCCCGGCGTCTGGTCGTGATAAGCGAACACCGTCATATCCTGCGGTTGCGCTTCATACAAGGTCTGGGCGGCGCTCAGTGGCGTACCCCGCCGCCAGCGTTTGGCAATACGCGCATAGCCGGACTGAGTCATTGATCCTGCGCCGAAATCAGTGGCGATAAACAGCGTGTCTTTATCAATCCACGAGGCCTGGCTTTTCGCTACCGGCAGCACAAAGCCGTCTTTGACAAACTCTTTGTTGACCAGATCAAACTCACGAATTTCGGTGGCGTCACCGCCGTCCGGCGACAGTTCCAGCAGGCAATAGCGATACTCCGGCGCTAACGACTGCGAGCCGTGGAATACCCAGTCTTTGCCCTCGGCCTTGCCTAACGCATCGATATCCAACACCGTTTCCCAGGCTGGCTTGGCCTTGCGATACTCTTGCAGCGTAGTGCGTCGCCATAAGCCACGCGGATTGGTTTGATCCTGCCAGAAGTTGTAATAGTAATCGCCGCGCTTGGCGACCCACGGAATTTGGCTCTCTTTATTGAGAATATCCAGCACCTGTTTTTCCACCCGTTGGAAGCCTTCGCCCTGGGCGAAACGCGCGGTGGTACGCTGGTTTTCCTGTTTAATCCACGCCTGTACGGCCTTGCCCTGCAGCTGTTCCAGCCATAAAAATTCATCGGTGGAGCTGGCGCCATTTTCTGCCGCCATCGCCAGGCGGATACTGCTCGGTAATGAAGTCATCGCGAATACGGCTCCTGCGGTTTGTGCGCCGAGTTTAAGAAACTGGCGTCGGTTGCGGTGGGTAATAGGCAAACTCAAGCTCCCTTTGACGGTTAATAAGAATCATTTTCAACAAAGTAGGCGTTTGGCGAAGCCGAGTCAAAGCCTGCGCCCATGCCGTTGAGTCAAAATTTAGGATAATGGATAAGATCGTGAATGCGCACCGTCTGTTGACTGTCATTGCGATAGGCATGTGGCCTGTCGGCCTGAAAACGCATCGCCTCACCGCAGGTCAAGTGATGCCATTGGCCGTCAACCGCCAGTTCCAGTTCACCGCTGATGACAATCACGTGCTCAATTACTCCGGCCTCGTGGGCCGAAGATTCGCTGAGCGCGCCTGGCGCCAGATCGATAACGAACATGTCAAAACCCAGTTGCCTGTCGAATGGAAACAGCGGCACTACCCGCATATCGGCGTTGCCTTGATTGAACACCGGAGCATCGCCGTAGCGATGTAACGTGGCTTGCTGTTGCAGCGGCGAAATCTCCAAAAAGGCGGAAAAGGCCACGTTAAAGCCGGTGGCGATTTTCCATAAGGTTGCCACCGTCGGGCTCGATTCCCCCCGTTCGATCTGCCCCAGCATCGCCTTGCTGACGCCGGTGCTTTCAGCCGCCTGCGCCAGACTCCAGCCGCGCTGGCTGCGTAGAGAACGAAGCGTTTGGGCCAAATGGCCAGACAGTTCCTGCATGTTTTTCTCCCCTGATATTGCGGCTGATTATAGCCACTTGTGCGCTATAACGCACGGTGCTATGCTCGCCGCTTATCGTGCGTTATAACGCACAACCTTTACCGGAGTGAACCATGCGCCCTGCCATCTCTCTGCGTCATCTGTCTCTGCCTGCCGTTATGGCCGGGTTTGTTGCGGTATTGGTCGGCTACACCAGTTCGGCGGCCATTATCTTCCAGGCGGCTGCCGCTGCCGGTGCTACCCCCTTGCAGATCGGCGGCTGGCTGAGCATGTTGGGGCTGGGGATGGGCATTACCTCGCTCGGGCTTTCGCTGTATTACCGCACGCCGATCCTGACCGCCTGGTCAACCCCCGGCGCAGCGCTGCTGGTCACCAGCCTGCCCGGCACGCCGATTAACGAAGCGATTGGCGTATTTATCTTTGCCTCAGGGCTGATCCTGCTGTGCGGCGTAACCGGGCTGTTCGCCCGGCTGATGGATTATATTCCGCAGGATATTTCGGCGGCGATGTTGGCGGGGATTTTGCTGCGTTTTGGCCTGGATGCGTTTGCCTCGCTACAGGTCAATTTCGCACTCAGCGCCGGAATGGGACTGGTGTATCTGGTGACGCGGCGTTATCTGCCGCGTTATGCCATTGTACTGACGCTGCTGACCGGGCTGGCGATTGCGGCGCTGCAGGGCAACATTCATCTTTCACCACAACCGCTGGCATTCGCCATGCCGGAATTCATTACGCCGCATTTTAGCTGGTCGACACTGCTGGGGATTGGCGTGCCGTTCTTCGTGGTCACCATGGCGTCACAAAATGCCCCCGGTATTGCCACGCTAAAGGCGGCCGGCTACAGCGTGCCCACTTCGCCACTGATTAGCTGGACCGCGTTGACCGCGCTGCTGCTGGCCCCCTTTGGTGGATTCTCGGTGTGTATTGCCGCCATTACTGCCGCCATTTGTATGGGGCCAGACGTACACCCCAATCCACAGCGCCGCTATATGGCTGCCGTCGCCGCCGGGGTGTTTTATCTGTTGGCCGGCCTGTTTGGCGGCGTTATCAGTATGTTGTTCAGCGCATTGCCCGTGGCCCTGATCCACACCATTGCCGGGCTGGCCCTGCTGGGCACCATCGCCGGCAGTTTGCAACGCGCGCTGCAGGATGAAAAGCAACGCGACGCCGCGCTGATCGCCTTTTTGATCACTGCATCCGGCGTGACGCTGCTCGGCGTCGGCTCGGCATTTTGGGGGATTATTGGCGGCGCAATCGCCCATATCATCCTGTCGTTACCGCAACGCGCCAGCCGTTCAGGGGACTAACCAGCAAGTCGGGCTATAAATCGATCCCACCCGGCAATTTCTCCCCCCTTTGGCGATCTTCTGCTTAACTGAGAGAGGGACGAATGTTGCCCTCCAGGGATCGTTAAGGGAGTTTCTATGCCATCTTCAGCGCAGATTGACCTGATTCAACGGATAGACGCCGCATACCGCCACTGGACAGGTGACGGATTGCCCGGCCCGCAGGCCGCAGTCGGCGAACGCTTGGCCTGGCTGCATCAACAGGCTCCCTACAGCCTGCTGGCCCACACCGGCGGCGGCGATCCGGTGTTTATTTATGCCAATCACTGCGCACAACAATGCTTTGGCTATTCCTTTGATGAGTTTATCGCGCTGCCTTCCCGGTTAAGCGCTTCTCCGGCAGACCGCGCGGAGCGTCAGCAATTGCTGGACAAGGTCACTGAGCAAGGTATTGCACAGGGATATCGCGGGCTGCGGGTCGATAAATTCGGCGACACCTTCACCATTTATGACTGCGAGGTGTGGCAGATCCCAGACGGAGGCCAGGCCGCACTGTTCTGGCCACAGCCGAAACGCCGACCGGGCTGGTATGGCCAGCAGGAACATGCAAATCGATAATGGTCGGGACGCGTCATTGATTAAGTTACATTGTCACGAGATAACCTATGAATGAACAAGCCACGCTGTTAGCTCAGCGTTTGATCCGTAATTTCGAACAGGTTGAAAAAACGCACGACGCACGCCCGCCACTGTACGACAGCCTTGGTGCGCGTTTGGGTACCGGCACCGCCGCCGGTAAGCTGGGTGCCTCTATCGACGTAGTGGCACCGGGCATGCGTTCCTGCCCTTATCACTTCCACTATGCGCAGGAAGAAATGTTTATCGTGCTGGAGGGAACCGGTACCTTGCGGGTTGCCGGAGAACAACTGCCGATCAAAAGCGGTGACGTGATTTTTATCCCACCGGGGCCGGAATATCCGCATCAGATCATCAATACGTCGCAAGCGCCGTTGAAATATCTTTCCATCAGTACCCGCGAACAGCCCGAACTGGTGGAGTATCCGGACTCAGGCAAGTTCCAGGCGACGGCGCTGCGTGAAGGTAAAGCGGTGCGCTATGTGCAACGCCCCTCAGCCTCGCTCGATTACTGGCAAGATGAACCCTGAGTCCCCTTCCGGGAGCGAAAGCCCCAACGCACGGGCGGCCTGTTCTGCGACGCGAAAATCGATATCCGCCGCCTCGCCGTCTTCCATAAACCAGGCCGCGGACAATCCGGCCCAGGCGAGGATCCACCGCAGCAGCCGCTGGCGATCCAGTCCGGCCAACCGGCAGACCTGCTCGACCCGACAAAGAAAAATGTCGGGATCGGTGGCGATACCGTAGTTGGGATTGCAGAAGATATTGGCGTAATCGAAAGCACGCTCGCCATACAAACGTT
Source organism: Serratia sp. BIGb0163 (assembly GCF_024809935.1). Lineage (NCBI taxonomy): Bacteria > Pseudomonadati > Pseudomonadota > Gammaproteobacteria > Enterobacterales > Yersiniaceae > Serratia > Serratia sp. BIGb0163. The sequence continues at coordinate 1,093,998 of NZ_JANUDZ010000001.1, read as the reverse complement.
TAGGATCGATCGCCAACCAACCGCGCTCAGCGAAGTCCAGCACGTTATCATGATGAATATCGCCGTGCAGCACCGTCTGTTCGCGCGGGCTGGTCAGTAACTCAGCCGCCACGCTGGCACTAAGACGCAACATGCCGCCATGCGCCTGCGCCGCCGGCCACAGTGAGTTGAACCACTGGTCCAGGGGAATAAGCTCCGGCAAAGGCTCGGCACGCGGCGCATGCAGGCGGGCAACCACCTGGCACAAAATCGCCGTGGCCTGTCGATCTTCGCCATCACGTACCATCTGCGCCAGCGAGAGGCGGCCTTGCGCACGCTCCAGCAAAATGCCGTCGTCATGCCAGGCCAGCACTCGAGCAGCACCATCGCCCTGCCACCAGCACATCAATAACCCGCCGAACTTCTCTTCCTGTTCACGGGCAATTTTCAACATGGCGGCGGCCCCCTGATAGCGTACCGGCATCAGCAGGCTGCTGTGAGTTTCAAATGCCTGACCGTCGGGCTGCAACTGCCAGCGTTGCATATAGGGAATTAAGGCCTGATTCATTACCTTGAAAGGTCCTTCACAGTTATAAATAAATGTTAGTGATATTATTAAAAAACAATAAATCTCTGCGTACTTCCGATGTTCGTCTCACTATCCTAACCAAGTTTGTATATTTTTTTAATTAATCTCTCGGGGTTTTTACCATGACATCATTGAAGCGCATTAATTATCCGCAATTACCGACGCCGGGCGGGCCCTATGTCCATGCTGTGTGCCATGGCAATACGCTGTACATTTCCGGCCTGACGGCATTTGCCACCGAAGCGCAAGGGCAAACCACGCAACAACAGACGCAGGCCATTCTGGAGCAGTTGGCGACCATCACCGCCGACGAGGGAACGAATCTAAAAGCGCTGATTAAAATCACGGTCTTCTTAACCGATATCGGCGATCTGCCGGCCCTGCGGCCGGTACTGTTTGATTATTTTGATGGGGCGCTGCCGGCCTGTTCGCTGGTTGCGGTCAGCGCACTGTTCTCACCGCTGGTCAGCGTGGAGATCGAGGCCGTAGTGGCATTATGAGATTGGGGCTACAGCCCCCGATGAAAACCGACCCGGCGCACGTTTGTCTTTTCCACCTTCGGGAAACTTCTGCTAATTTACCACTAAGAAATTTATTACCGACGAGACGTTATGCAGCAAAAGCCGGTTATGCACGAAGCCAGACAGTTAAAGCGCCTCAACGCCGCCACGCGACGGCAATCCCATATGTATAAATGGATTGCCTTTATCGCCGCGACGGACGCAGTGCTGGTGTATTTTTATGACCGGGATATGCGCAACATTACCTTTTCAGGCGCCGTCGCGCTGGTATGCGGCTATTTGTGGATCCGCGATCGCAACAAGGCGCGCGGATACCGACGGGAGTACGATCGCAAATTTGGCAAACACAGCGGCCTTTAGCCCTGCATGGCCTCCAGCACTTTTGCACTGTCAACAATTTGCACAAACTTGATGATTTTCCCGGCGCGCAGCTGATAAATATGCGCAAAGGATGCGGTAAATGATTTGCCGGTCGCGCCATAGGTGCCATGGTAGAAGCCCTGGGCAATCACGTTTTCACCGGCATCATAAAAATGGTCGACATCGGCGCGGTAGCCCTGCCATTCCGTTCCCAGACGTTGATGAACATTTTTGAAGATCGCCTGCGGGCCAATGTAGGTGCCGGCATAAGGAAAGCCTGCGGCTTCGGTCCACTCCGCGTCGGGCGCTAGTGCCGCCAACAGGTTACGACCATTCTCTTCGGCACTGCCGCCTTCATAGGTAGCGCGTACAATTTCAAGATTCGTTGGCATGGGGTTTCTCCGATAGCATTAGCAGGATATTCCGGTCACACCCCGCAGACACAGGCTTACACCAAGCGGGAATGACCGGAACAAGGCTATTGTAAGTTGCTTATTCCGGCACAAAAACCGTGATTATGGCAATAGTCTATTGCAGTACAGTAAACAATCTTTTTACCGCGCCGTCATAACGGCCTCATCGACGGCTGTTATGATTTTAGGTTTCCACCCATAAGGAGCATAGCGTGCATTTTTCAACCCTGGCGCAAGCATTGTTGCAGCCGTTTTCACCGCATCAGGAATTGGCCCAGGCCCTGTTGCCCCTGACACTCGATTCCGATGATGGCTCACATGACGTGGCTCATTTACACCGGGTGTGGAAAAATACTCGCAGTATCAGTCAGCAAGAAGGCGGTGACCGTCGCATTCTCTGTGCGGCCGTACTGTTGCATGACTGCGTGGCGGTGGAAAAAAACTCGCCACAGCGCCACCTGGCTTCACGCCTGGCGGCGGAAAAAGCCACCCTGACGTTGACGCAACTGGGCTGGGAGCCGCAGGACATCGCCAAAACCGCCCATGCTATCGAGGCTCACAGTTTCTCCGCCGCCATTACCCCGGAAACGCTGGAGGCCAAAATTCTTCAGGACGCTGACCGCCTGGACGCCATCGGCATGATTGGCGTGGCGCGCTGTTTCTATATTGGCGGGCGCATGCGCAGCGCGCTGTACGACGCTGCCGATCCGCTGGCGCAGCAACGCCAATATGACGATAAGCGTTTTTGTCTGGATCACTTCGAAACCAAACTGTTCAAGCTGCAGGAAGGCTTCCAAACCGCTACCGGCAAGAAAATGGCGCGGGAGCGCACAGACCGCATGCGGCGTTTTCTCAGCGAGTTGCAGGAAGAAATGTGACAGGTTGCTTCACCCTACCCGGCATTTCCGTTACGGCATCGGCATCTTCGGGCCTCTAATTGCTGTACACTGGCTGCCATCTTCACTGACCAGGCTATAACGATGAAAAAACTGACGCTGAAAGACATGACGGAAAGCGAACAACGTGAAGTAAAAACCGAGCTGGACAAGGCACGTAAAAACCTCGGCAGAGCATTAACCAACGCCGAAAATAACAAGATCAAGGACGAAGTGGTGGCGCGAATTACCGCCGCCCGCGCGAAAATTGAAAAAGCTACCCGCGCCGAGCGTAAAGCCAACCGTATTCAACCCACTGGCGAAACTTTCAACTGGACAGCCTCTATCAACAGCACTCGCCGTCCGCGTTAATCCCCCTCGAAAACCCTGCCAAGGCGGGGTTTTTTATTTCCTCCTTTTTATTAGCCAAACTCATCCGTGCCGCTTAATCATGATTAACCCTGTTATCAAGCGGTTGTAAATTGACAGCCTCATGCAGAATATTCATTATCAGCGCATCGTCCCTCGCTTGTTTTCTTATCTGGCTTCTTATTGCTCGTACTGAAGGAACTTATTATGGCCTCATTTTCCGGTATTTGGGTGGCGCTGGTTACCCCATTTAATCATCATGCAGTCGACCTGCCGGCCACCCAACGGCTGGCTCAGCATCTTATTGCCTCCGGCGTCGATGGACTGGTGGTCTGCGGCACTACCGGTGAGGCGGCCGCGTTAAGCCAGGACGAACAATTGGCGGTGCTCGACGCAGTGCTGGCCGTCACTCCGGCTCATCAGGTGGTGATGGGCCTGTCCGGTAATAACATGGTCGACACTTTGCAAATGCAGCAGGCCATCCAGCTGCGTGATATTGCCGGCGTATTGATCCCGGCCCCCTATTATATTCGCCCATCGCAATGCGGCCTGGTGGACTACTTTACCCAGCTTGCCGACGCCTCAAGCGTGCCGGTGATCCTGTATAACATTCCGCAACGCACCGGTATTACGATTGAACTGGCCACCCTGCGTCAGATCGCACGTCATCCACGGGTAAAAGCGATTAAGGAATGCAGCGGTAATCCTGACACCATGATGGCGCTGATTAATGACGGTGAAATCGACGTGCTGACCGGTGAGGATAACCTGATCCTGACTACGCTGTGCCTGGGTGGCACCGGTGCAATCTCGGCTTCCGCGCACATTCATCCAGAGCGCTTTGTACAACTGGTGCAACAGGTCGCAGAAGGCGATTTGATTGCCGCCCGCGCCAATTTCTATGCCCTGCTGCCGATGATCCACCAGATGTTCAGCTTCCCTAACCCGGCGCCGGTAAAAGCCGCACTGGCGCAGCAAGGGCTGATCCGCAATGAACTGCGTTCACCAATGCAAGCCGTGCCGCAAGCGTTGCAGCAGCAAATTGCCGCTACCCTGGCGCAGTTGCAACCGCAAGCCGCACTGATAAGTTAAATTTGTCGATTAAGGCGCTGTAATTTTGACGTTATAGGACTAGGATCAGAGGTTAAGCATGCCTGTCACTCATCATTATCAAGGAGCTTTCGATGAAACTGTTCTATAAAGCCGGCGCCTGTTCTCTGTCCCCCCATATTGTATTGCGCGAAGCAGGCCTGGACTTCACCGCAGAAAAGGTCGATCTGGCGCTGAAAAAGACCGAAAGCGGTGCGGACTATCTGACCATCAACCCGAAAGGACAGGTCCCGGCGCTGCTGCTGGATGATGGCAGCCTGCTGACCGAAGGCGTGGCAATTGTGCAATATCTGGCGGATCGCGTGCCGGATCGCGCTCTGATCCCCGCAGCGGGTACGCTGTCGCGTTATCATGCCATTGAATGGCTGAACTATATTGCCACTGAGTTGCACAAGGGGTTCAGCCCGCTGTTTAACCCGAAAACGCCTGAAGAATACAAAACCATCGCGCGGGAAAAACTGGACAAGCAGTTCGACTATCTGGATTCGGTGCTGGCGAAGCAGCATTTCCTGTTGGGCAACAAGTTCAGCGTGGCTGATGCCTATTTGTTCACCATTCTGCGCTGGGCCATCGCCCTGCAGTTTGATATCAAAAAGCGCAGTCAGCTTTCGGCCTATTTTGATCGCGTGGCCGCGCGACCTGCGGTGGACGCAACGTTGAATGCGGAAGGCTTGAAATAATACCCACGCCCCGGCGGCGAGAATACGCCGGGGCGCTCTGCCGGCAGCGTTACAGCATTACCGCTTTAAACTCGCAGGCCGGCTGCACAATACGCTCCTGAGCCGCCACCACCTGCAACTCATACTCACCCATTGCCTGGGTCGTCAGCATCACTTCATACACCGCCGCCGTGACGTGCTCGAGTGCTTTGTCCAACGCCTCACCCTTGAGCAAATTAACCAGCAACAGACCACTGGTCAGATCGCCTACGCCCACCGGTTGACGCTCGCCGAAGTCTACCAGCGGACGGCTGATGTGCCAGGCCTGACTAGCCGTGACCAGCAGCATTTCGAAACAGTCGATATTATAACCGGCGCGGCTCAGATGCTTGACCAGCACCAGCTTCGGCCCTTTGGCAATCAGTTCGCGTGCGGCGCTTACCGCCTGTTCCACGTTGGTCACAGTACGCTGGCTCAGCAACTCCAGCTCCAGCAGATTGGGCGCAATCATGTCACTGCACGGCAACGCCTGCTGACAATGAAACTCCGCCACGCCCGGTGCCACGATGCAACCTTTTTCCGGATGACCCATCACCGGATCGCAGAAGTACCAGGCGTTCGGATTGGCCTGCTTAACCTGACGCACAATCTCAAGAATATGGTTACCCTGCTCCGGCGAACCGATATAACCGCTCAGCACCGCATCGCAGTGCTTGAGTTGATCTATATCCGCAATACCCTGGGCAATCTCGGTCAGATGGCTGGCCGGCATCACGCAACCGGTCCACTTGCCGTACTGAGTATGATTGGAAAATTGCACGGTGTTCAGCGACCAGACGTTAACGCCCATGCGGCGCATCGGAAACTCTGCCGCGCTGTTGCCTGCATGGCCAAACACCACATGGGATTGAATAGAAAGAATGTTTTTCATCAAAAACCTGCTCTGAGGCCTTAAAAATAAAGGGGCCGCTGAGGGCCCCTTTGCTGCAACTTTGTTTACTGCCAATCAACCAGGCAGTAATGTTTTTTGCCGCGGCGCAGCAGCGTGTAGCGACCGAACAGACGATCGGCATCGCTGAAGTTGTATTCGGCGTTGGACTGCTTCTCACCGTTGATGGTCACCGCATTGGAACCGATCATGGTGCGCGCCTGGCCGCGTGAAGGCACCAGTTCAGCGTTAACCAACGCCTGCTGCAGATCGGCGTCGCCATCGAGCTTGATGGTCGGCATGCCGTCCTGTGCCAACTGGGCGAAGTCCGCTTCGGTCATCTCGTGCAGCGCGCCAGAGAACAGGCTCTGGGTGATACGCTTGGCCGCAGCCAGACCTTCAGCACCGTGTACCATACCGGTCACTTCTTCTGCCAGAACATACTGGGCGCGTGGCGCTTTACCGCTGTTTTTGTCTTCTTCTTCCAGCGCGTTGATCTCGGCCAGATCCATAAAGGTGAAGAACTTCAGGAAGCGGTACACGTCGGCATCGGCGGTGTTGATCCAGAACTGGTAGAACTTGTACGGGCTGGTTTTTTCTGGTGCCAGCCAGACTGCGCCACCTTCGGTCTTGCCGAATTTGGTGCCGTCAGCCTTGGTGATCAAGGGCACGGTCAGGCCGAATACCTGTTGCTGGTGCATGCGACGGGTCAGGTCGATACCGGAGGTGATATTGCCCCACTGGTCGGAACCGCCGATCTGCAGTTCAACCTGATGACGGTTGTACAGCTCGGAGAAGTCGAAGCCCTGCAACAGGTTATAGGAGAACTCGGTGAAAGAAATACCCGAGTCGTCACGGTTCAGACGCTGCTTCACCGCTTCCTTGTTGATCATCTGGTTGACGGAGAAATGCTTGCCGATGTCACGCAGGAAGGTCAGCACGTTCATGCCGCCGAACCAATCGTAGTTGTTGGCGGCAATTGCGCTGTTGCTACCGCAGTCGAAATCGAGGAACGGAGAAACCTGTTTACGGATTTTATCCACCCACTCATTCACCGTTTCGGTGGTATTGAGCTTGCGCTCAGCCGCCTTGAAGCTCGGGTCACCGATAAGGCCGGTGGCACCGCCAACCAAGGCTACCGGCTTGTGGCCTGCGAGCTGGAAGCGCTTCAGGCACAACAGAGGAACCAGATGGCCCAAATGCAAGCTGTCAGCGGTCGGATCGAAACCGCAATACAGTGCAATTGGCCCTTGCGCCAGTCGCTCTGCTAACGCTTCTTCATCCGTAACCTGGGCAACGAGGCCCCGCTCTTGCAGTTGTTTAATCAAGTTGCTGCTTGCCATCAATGACTCCATGTATAAACGAATGCACCTTTGTCGGTACACGACCTTTCGCCCACTGGCGAAATATTAAATTCAGAATAACGCATAGAATAAAGCGCCGGCGACATCAGTGCCAGCGCTTAAGGGGGATTTTCACCGATCAGGGTGCCAGTCGGTCAATTTTCCAGTCATTCCCGTCCCGTTGATACAGGAAACGGTCATGCAGACGGTTGGCTCCGCCCTGCCAAAACTCGACGGAGTCGAAATTAACCCGGAATCCCCCCCAGAAACTCGGCAATGGCACTTCGCCCTGTTGGAATTTTTGCTTCAGTTCGAGGAATTTGCTCTCCAGCACGCCGCGCGCTGAAATACGCGATGACTGCTGCGAGACCCAGGCGCCGATCTGACTGTCCTTCGGCCGGCTGGCAAAGTATTTCATGACTTCGAACGTGGACAGGCGCTCCGCTTTACCCAGGAAAATGACCTGACGATCAAGCATGTGCCACGGGAACAACAGGCTGATGTGCGGGTTATTCGCCAGTTGCTGCGCCTTGCGGCTGCCCAGATTGGTGTAGAACACCAGCCCTTTGTCATCAAAATGCTTTAGCAACACAATGCGCTGGTAAGGTTGGCCGTTTTCATCCACCGTCGCCACACACATGGCGGTCGGATCCGCCAGGCGGGCGTCACAGGCCTGTTTCAGCCAATGTTCGAACAGTTCCAGGGGATTGGTGGTCAGATCGTTACGGCGCAGGCCGCCACGGGTATATTCGCGGCGCAGGTCCGCAACATCAAATTCATTATTTTCAATCATTCGGTTATCAACCAACTGAAAAATCGTGATTCTATTCTGCGCCTGCGGCGTCAGGATCTCAATCGCTCTGACGCCGCAACGACCGGATCAATTCGTCAGCGTACAGTCGCTCATAATCACTTTGCCATTACGCTCAAGATAGGCGTTTTGGCCCTTCGACCAAAAGGTGTACTTATCATCGCTGTATTTTGCACCGGACATGGCCAGTACCTGTTTCAGCTTCAGTTGCTCACCGTCCATCAGCAGGCTGACGGTGCTTTCCTTACCGTCCAGTGACACCGTCAACGGCGTGGTGCCGCACTGGTAATGCAAGGTTTGGCTGTTTTGCGGCAGAACATAGCTGCAGCCGGCCAGCACCAATGTGCCGGCGGCAATAATGATTTTTTTCATGCTGTTGCTCCTTAGGGAAATCCATCGATTTCTATCCTAACAGAGCTAACGGCCCCCCAAAGGCAAAACCGGATAAATCCCACCCAGCAGGGTTTCACAACTGGCACCGGTCACCGAAGGCAGATTGCCGGGCTGCCCGGACAGGGTGCGAAACGCCAACCAGGCGAAGGCCAGCGCCTCCATATCGTCGCCGCTAATGCCGAAATCATCCGTCAGGCACACCTCGGTTCCTGGCAACAACGCAGACATTCGTGCCATCAGCAACATATTCCGTGCCCCACCGCCGCAAACCAGCAGACGTTCACAGCCGCCCGCCAACTGAACCTGTTCGCAAATGGTGACCGCCGTCAGTTCCGTCAACGTGGTTTGCACATCAACCGGGCTGACTGCCGCCAGACCCGCGAGCTGACGCTCCAGCCAGGCCGCGTTGAAATATTCACGCCCGGTGCTTTTCGGTGCCGGTAGCGAGAAGTAAGGATCGGCCAGCATCTGTTGCAACAGCGGCAAGCAAACGCGCCCCGCCATCGCCCAGCCACCATCCTTATCGTAAGGCTGTGATTGATGACGCCATATCCAGGCATCCATCAGCATATTGCCCGGCCCGGTATCAAAGCCACGCACCGCAGCCCCCGGCAACAGCATCGACAGATTGGCTATGCCGCCGATATTCAGCACCATGCGGCGCTCTACCGGGTGCGACAGCAGTGCCTGATGGAAAGCCGGTACCAACGGAGCTCCCTGACCGCCGTAGGCCATATCACGTCGGCGAAAATCGCCAACGGTGGTGATATTGGTCAGTGCGGCAATGCGATTATTGTCGCCCAACTGCATAGAAAAACGCGCATCCCCTTCGGGTTCATGCCAAACCGTCTGGCCATGACAACCAATGGCGGTAATGTCGTGCGCAGCCACACCGGTTTGCTTCAGCAAGCCCAGTACCGCCTCGCCAAACAGCGTGCCAAGCTGCGCATCCAGCCGTCCAACCGCAGAAAGCGTGGTCTGCTGGCCCTGGCACATTCCGAGAATATCCTGCTTCAGTTGGAGCGGCATCGGATGGCTGTAACTGGCCTGTTGCGCCACCATACGTCCGTCAATCGCAGCAAGCACCACATCGACCCCATCCAGACTGGTGCCAGACATAACACCTATATAGCGGCCTGACTTCATAGCGACATCCTTTACCCTTTACGGGGAAGCAAAATTTTGACCTGACAAATAAACCAGAATTGCCACATTAACGCCATGAAATATGTTGTATTTTTTCACCTCTGTGAGCGATGCGCCTGTTTTTAACCCATGCCGAATATTGATAAGTACGGCTAAACAGCGCTTCAACACGCAATGGAATTTCTTCCAACGCTGTTATAAAGCTAAACCACCGTTTATTATTGGTTGAACAGAACAAAGCTAAGCTGCGTGCAGTAGCGGGTTATGGTGATATGCGTGCGTTTAAGCCATACTTTGTCTATCATTTTTATGAATCTGGCCTGGTAAGGTTTCCCAGGTTATGGACTACTACCAACAGGAGTTTTATATGATCAAGCGTCTTCTCGTCGTTGCCATCGCCGCAGTTACGCTGGCAGGGTGCGCCAATGATTCTATGTCCGGCGACGTTTATTCCGCTTCGCAGGCCAAACAGGTGCAAACCGTGACTTACGGCACGCTGGTTTCTGTGCGCCCGGTCAAGATCCAGGGTAGTGAAACATCGAACACCATTGGTGCCATCGGCGGTGCCGTGCTGGGTGGTTTCCTCGGTAACACCGTTGGCGGCGGCACAGGCCGTAGCCTGGCGACGGCAGCCGGCGCTGTAGCAGGTGGCGTAGCAGGTAACAGCATCGGTGAAGCTGCCGGTCGTACTTCAGGCTATGAGCTGGAAATCAAGACCGACCAGAAAGAGAATATCGTGGTGGTTCAGAAGGCGGGCGACACCAAGTTCAGCCCAGGGCAACGCGTTCGTATGGCTCGCACTGGCGACACCATCACCGTGTCCCCACTGTAAGCTGAACCTAGCGGGTAAAACCGGAGGCTTTAGGCCTCCGGTTTCATTTCCGATGCTGTGAAATCTAATCGTATAAAGAAGAAGTTCTTATTGTTTATTTTGCAGTTCAGTAATGTTTTGTTCCAACTTGCCAATCAAACCTACCAACAATTGCACTTCGTCAGTGGTAATCCCACTCAAAATTTCACCACGCGTCGAACTGATCACGCTGTCCACCTCCCTGATAATGGGATCGGCAGCTTCAGTCAGCTTGATACGCTTCGCACGCCGGTCGTTGGCGCAGGTGTGGCGAGTAATCAGCCCCTTTTCTTCTAACTGGTCCAGAGTACGAACCAATGACGGTTGCTCAATGCCGATCGCCTTGGCCAGCTGGATTTGCGACTGCTCCGGCGGTAAACGATTGATACTGTGCAGGGTTACCCAATGTGTTTGCGTCAGCGCCAGCGGCTTGAGCCGATGATCGATCAGCGCGCGCCAAACACGAACTAATCGTGCTAAATCGGAACCTAATGTTGACTCCACTTACCCCTCCTTATAATTAGCATGCTAACATACCCTCCCAGAGTTTAGACTATTTTGAGTAACTAACATTAAAAACACAAATGTATATAATGTATATTGTGGAATTAGCCACCATTTTGGCCAGTTATTGTTTATTCTCTATGCAAAGACTCAACATATTCACTCATCGGGATTGTTAATGTGAATACTTCATGGCTCCATGCCTCGTCCCCGCTACCCGATTTGGTGCTGGGCGCCTCGCTTTATTTTCCACCCATATTTAAGGCTGTGTTGCTTGGCCTGGTTTTATGGCTACTGGTACACCACCTGTTGCGAGACTGGATTTATTCCGGCGAAATTTGGCATCCCATGCTGATGGATTTGTCTATTTTCGTCATTGCCGTCAGCGGCGCCCTGTGGCTTTTAGCAAGTTGGTAACCGATGACACATAAAACATTAAAATATTTTTCTACGGTAATCGTCTGTGCCATTGCCATCTGTGCCGGCTGGTGGTTGTGGAATTATTATATGCAATCCCCGTGGACCCGTGATGGAAAGGTACGCGCCGAACTCGTCAATATCACACCAGAAGTTTCTGGAAGATTAGAGAAAATAACCGTTCATGACAATCAGTTCATACCTGCGGGAAGTCTGATTTTTGCGATCGACCCCGTGCCATACCAGATTGCGCTCGACAATGCTGAGGCCGCACTGGCAAAAGCACGGTCCGATATGGCCAAAACCGACCATGAAGCGGCTCGCCGTCGCAGCCTGCCAAAAAATGTTATTTCTGCAGAAGATATGGATGAGTCAAATTTAGCAGCCCAGGCAATGAAAGCGGCCTATAAAGCCGCTCAGGCCAATCTGGAACAGGCCAAATGGAATTTAAGTAAAACTAAAATTTATGCCCCTACCGATGGCTATATCACCAATTTACAAGCCCGGGTCGGAAACTATGCCAGTGCCGGGACTCCGCTGGTCGCACTGGTCGACGTACATTCTTTTTATGTCCTCGGCTATTTTGAAGAAACCAAGCTAAAGCATATAAAAGAAGGCAATAAAGCGGATATCGTTTTATATAATGGCAACACTCAGCTCCGGGGCGAAGTAGAAAGCATTGGCCGCGCCATTTACGATCAGAGCGTTGAAAGCAGCAGTGATTTATTAATGGACGTGAAGCCCAACGTGCCTTGGGTACGGCTGGCACAGCGCGTACCGGTGCGGATAAAACTGCTGGATGTGCCTGCTGATTTACCCTTGGTCGCCGGCACCACCTGCACCATCTCCATTCATCAGTAAGGCTTACCAGTGAACCTGCCTTTTTTGGAATGGAACCGTACCCCCTGGGGGAAAGCCAGCGCTGGGCAATGGCGTTATGCGCTGCGCAATTCACTGGCGATGTGCCTTTCGTTATGGGTAGCGTTCGTCCTCAATCTTGACGAGCCTTACTGGGCACTCACCTCAGCGGCGGTGGTCAGTTTCCCCACCGTCGGTGGCGTGATCAGTAAAAGCATCGGGCGAGTTTTCGGCAGTCTGGTCGGTGCTGCCGCGTCAATGGCCATCGCCGGTCATTGCCTGAACGATCCCTGGCTGTTCACGCTGTTCATTGCCGCCTGGATCGGCCTGTGCACTTACATCTCCAATCATTATCAAAACAACGTCTCCTACGCCTTTGCATTGGCGGGCTATACCGCCGCCATCATTGCCTTTAGTACGGTCAACGTAACCGACACCCAGCAAATCTTTGATATCGCCCAGGCGCGCGTTTGCGAGGTGATTACCGGTATTCTGTGCGGCGGCCTGATGATGATGATCCTGCCCAGCACTTCGGACGGTGAAGCACTGTTGACCTCTCTGCGGCGCATGCACCTGCGGTTGCTGGAGCACGCCGCAATGCTGTGGCAACCCGAGATCACCGTACAGATGCGCACGTCACATGAAGGGGTCATCGGCCAGATCCTGACCATGAACCTGCTGCGTATTCAGGCCTTCTGGAGCCACTACCGGCTGCGTCGGCAAAATAACCTGCTCAACTATATGCTGCATCAACAACTGCGCATTACCAGCGTGATCTCCAGCCTGCGGCGCATGCTGCTGAACTGGCCGGATCGCCCGGCCAACCTGGCGACCGTTTTGGATCAGTTGCTAAACGAGCTACGCAATCCCGATACCGATAAATACCGGCTGGCCCGCATCCTGCAGCAGATAGCGCCGCAGGATCCTGCCGATTACCGCCACCGCGCCTTTTGGCTACGCCTACGCCATTTCTGTTGGTTGTACCTTAACTGCAGCCGATGGTTGCAACGGTTGGAGAACGCCACCCCGGTCAGCGAGATACAGCCGCCACGTGTGACTTCTCTGGCTCGTCATACCGACAGTTACGAGGCCGCCTATAACGGCCTGCGCACTTTTCTGTGCATTATCCTCGGCTGTGCTTACTGGATTAACACCCAGTGGGACGCCGGCAGTTCGGCACTGACGCTGGTCGCCATCAGCTGCGTGCTCTATTCCTCCACACCTTCGCCGATCAACAGCATCACTACCCTGCTCAAAGCGGTAACGCTGCTTTCGATCGTCTGTTTTTTGGTGAAGTTTGGCCTGATGATTCAGATAGATGATTTGTGGCTGTTCTGCGCCTTCCTGTTCCCGGTGCTGGTCACCATGCAGATGCTCAAGCTGCAGAATCCCTCCTATGCTGCACTCTGGGGGCAACTGATCGTGTTTATGGGCTCGTTTTTGTCCGTCACCAATCCGCCAAGCTACGATTATCAGTCGTTTATCAATGACAGCATCGGCAAAATTGTTGGCGTGCTATTAGCCGGCATGGCGTTCCAGATCTTGCGGCCGAGCTCAGACAAACGCAAAAGTAGGCGCATTATCCGCGCCCTACGGCGAGACTTTATCGATCAACTGAGTAAAAAACCGCAGCAGAGCGAGAGCCAGTTTGAATCGCTGATTTATCACCGCATCAGCCAATTGAATCAAAGCCAGGATCAAGAGGCACGCAGTTGGTTATTGCGCTGGGGCGTGGTGCTGCTCAACTGCAGCCATATCGTTTGGCAACTGCGCGACTGGCAGACCCGGTCCGATCCGCTCTCGGCGGTGCGCGACGTCTGCATTCACTGTTTGCGGGGCATTATGACGGAGAAAGGCGTACAGCACCGTTCGCTGGACGCCAGCCTGCAGGAGCTGCAGCGCATGAGCAATGCGTTGGCGCACCACCCGGAACAGGCGGCGCGCGATCTTGCCGGATTAATTTGGCGGCTTTATTGTTCGTTGCAACAGTTGCAGCAGGCCATCACCCCGCCTGACAGTACCGCGGCAACCGCGAGCTAAGCGTCTTTATCACTTAATGACGCCGCAGGCGAAACGCTCCCCTCCGCCCCCCAGCGGTTTCGGGCTATCGGCGTGGTTATCGCCCCCGGCGTGCACCATCAGCGCCTTGCCGGTTATTTCACTGATTTTTTTCAGCCGCGGCGCCAATACCGGATCCTTGGCCATGCCGTCGTTGGTCACGTAAATCGCCGGCAGATCCCCCAAATGGCCGTCGGCATAGGGGCCAAGGTGTTTACCGGTTTTTTGCGGATCAAAATGTCCGCCCGCGGCCAACGCCGCAACCGCCTTGCCCTCTTTCATCCCCGGCTCGCAACTGCCGTTCTCATGAACGTGGAAGCCATGTATCCCGGCCGGTAACGCTTTGAGCTGTGGGGTAAACAGCAGACCGTAGGGCGTTTCACTGATCGTCACTTTGCCAATCTCCTGGCCAACTCCCTGTCCGGTCACCAGATTCATGTCAACATCCGTCGTCGCCGCCTGGGCGACTCCGCAGGCCATCAGGCCGAAGGCCGCATACCAATAATGTTTCATTAATCAATCTCCTTGGATTTCCTGTGAGTATTGAGTATACGAGAATATGTGACGCCGACGCTCAAAATGCGCACAATTTTGCCGATCAAATTCGCATTATTAATAATTCATACTAATAATAATTCTACCGACATCGGTCCTCTGACCAGCTGTCGTTCGGTATATCCTCTCTACCAGCACAAGCTGCAATAGCTATTCAAAGATCACCCCGGCACTGCAGCTAATTCATAAGGAACTGATATGGGAATCTTTAATTATCAAGAGCTCGACGAGGCAAAATCCAAGGCGTTATTCACTGACGCCCTGGCGATTTCCACCTATGCCTATCACAATATCGATAACGGCTTCGATGAGGGCTACCACAATACCGGTTTTGGGCTGGGCTTGCCCTTCACGCTGGTGACGGCGTTAATTGGTAGCACGCAATCACAGGGTGGGTTACCCGGCATTCCCTGGAACCCCGACTCGGAAAAGGCGGCGCTGGCGGCGGTAAATAACGCCGGTTGGTCATTGATAGGGGCCGACCAATTGGGTTATAGCGGTAAAACCGACGCGCGTGGTACCTATTACGGTGAAACGCTGGGTTATACCACCGCCCAGGCTGAAGTATTGGGTAAATATGACAGCGAAGGTAATCTCACCTCCATTGGTATTGCTTTTCGTGGCACCAGCGGCCCACGCGAATCCCTGATTACCGATAGCATTGGAGATTTGATTAATGACCTGCTGGCCGGTTTTGGCCCTGCCGGTTATGCCGATAATTACAGCCTGAAGGCCTTTGGTACCCTGCTGGGGGATGTCGCCAAATTTGCCCAGGCGCACGGGCTGAGCGGCGATGATGTGACCATCAGCGGCCACAGCCTGGGCGGGATGGCGGTGAACAGCATGGCGGCGCTCAGCGACGACAATTGGGGCGGCTTCTATGCGCAATCAAGCTATGTGGCTTTCGCCTCACCCACACAATACGAGACCGGCGGCAAGGTGATTAATATCGGCTATGAAAATGACCCGGTATTTCGTGCGCTGGACGGCACCACGTTAACCCCGGCAACTTTTGGCGTGCATGATGCGCCGCAGGAGTCCGCCACCAATAATATCGTTAATTTCAACGATCACTACGCCTCTGCCGCCTGGAATATTCTGCCCTTCTCAATCCTGAATATTCCAACTTGGCTATCCCATCTGCCATTCTTTTATCAGGACGGCTTGATGCGGGTGCTGAATTCAGAGTTTTATTCGCTGACCGGCAAAGACTCGACGGTGATTGTCTCCAACCTCTCGGATGTCACCCGCGGTACTACCTGGGTTGAAGATCTCAATCGCAATGCCGAAAAACACAGCGGCCCGACCTTTATTGTCGGCAGTGACAGCAATGATTTAATCAAGGGCGGCACCGGCAACGATTATCTTGAGGGGCGTGCCGGTAATGACACTTTCCGCGACAACGGTGGTTTCAATATAATTTCCGGCGGCGAAGGCAATAACACCCTGGATCTGCAGCAAGCATTGAAAAATAGCGAGGTCGCCTACGACGGCAATACGCTCTACCTGCGTGACGCCAAAGGCGGCATCACTCTGGCCGAGGATATTGGCACACTGCGCACTAAAGAAACCTCCTGGATAATCTTCAGCAAAGAGCTGGATCATCAGGTTACCAGCGCCGGATTAAAATCGAGCGAAGGGCTAAAAGCCTATGTTTCGTCGCTCAACGGCGGCGCGGGCGATGACAACCTGCAGGCGCGTGCCAATGATAAATGGCTGTTCGG
The DNA here is from genome assembly GCF_024809935.1 of Serratia sp. BIGb0163. Taxonomy (NCBI): domain Bacteria; kingdom Pseudomonadati; phylum Pseudomonadota; class Gammaproteobacteria; order Enterobacterales; family Yersiniaceae; genus Serratia; species Serratia sp. BIGb0163. Next base: position 1,077,536 of record NZ_JANUDZ010000001.1, on the reverse strand, counting down.
CGACGATGGCAACGACACCCTGCTTGGCCATGCCGGCGGCAATTTAACCTTCGTCGGCGGCGCCGGTAACGACGTCATACACAGTCAGGGCGGCAGCAACACCTTCCTGTTCAGTGGCGACTTTGGTCAGGACCAGATTTACGGCTATCAGGCGCAGGACAAACTGGTCTTTATGGGGACCGATGGCAGTAGCGAAGGCGGCAACTTCCGAGATTTCGTTTCTGAAGTGAACGACAATCTGGTGTTTAACTTTGGCGGCAATACGGTCACGCTGGTCGGACTGGGGCTTAACAGCCTGTCGGACGGCCAGGTGGTGCTGGCCTGAGCCCTGAGGAATCAAAAAGTAAAACCGGGCAGTCACCGCTGCCCGGCTTCTTATGATTATAGTGATTTAAGGTACGTCGTAACCCAGGGCCGCCTTGCGAATACGGAACCACTGCTGACGACTCAACGTCAACTGCTGCGCCTGCAGCGCCGAACGCACGCGCTCAATCTTGCCGGAGCCAATAATCGGCAGAGGAGACGACGGCAAACGCATCACCCAGGCGTACACCACCTGTTCGATAGACTCGGCGCCAATCTCCAGCGCCACCGCCTGCAGCTCATCGCGCAGTGGCTGGAATTCGGCGTCGCTGAACAGACGGCCGCCGCCCAAACAAGACCAGGCCATCGGCTTGATGCGCAATTGCTGGCACTGATCCAGCGTGCCATCCAGAATAGCCGGCTGATGGATCGGCGAAATCTCCAGTTGATTGGTCACCAGTGAGAACGGCAGACGCGACTGCAACAGCGTGAACTGCGTCGTGGTGAAGTTGGATACGCCGAAATGGCGTACCTTGCCGCTTTTATGCAGCGCCACAAAGGCTTCGGCCACCTCATCGGCATCCATTAACGGATCCGGACGGTGGATCAGCAGCAGATCGAGGTAATCGGTATGCAGATGCTCCAGTGAGCGTTCCGCACTGTCAACGATATGCTCACGGTCAGTAATGTAGTGGCCAATCGGGTTACCCGGTTTGGCGGTGGTGGCGATACCGCATTTGGACACCAGTTCCATCGACTGGCGCAGTGAAGGCTTCAGGCGCATCGCTTCACCAAAGGCTTGTTCGCAGGCATAGCCGCCGTAAATGTCCGCATGGTCAGCGGTAGTGACACCCAGCTCAATATGCTGCTCAATAAACGTCAGCAACTGCTGTGGTGACATGCCCCACTCCATCAAACGCCAGTATCCGCAAATCATGCGGGAAAATTCAGGCCCCTGCGGCGCGAGCTGTACACGGTTTACCATTGTTGAAACCTCATGACATTGTTTAATGCCAGCATACACAAGCGGATAACACGGTGGGAAGCGGAAAGCCGCGCTTACGTGCGGCAGATCAGAAATGACTTAGAACAACGACGGTTGTTCCGGCAAGGGCTCATCCGGCTGTTTACTGGCTCGCTGCAGGCGCAGCAAGCGTTGGTGGCACAGACGCAGCACGTCGCGTTTTTGTGCATCGCTCATTTGCATCCAGCCAAAGCGTTCCTCGCGGCTGCGCAGGCAACCACGGCAAAAGCCGCGATCGTCGGCCTGACAAATGCCGCGACACGGGCTGGGGATATCAAAAAACTCGAGCTGCTGCGCCACACGTCCTCCTGCGTTCTCTTGCTAATTGAAGACGCCATCGGCGCCGCTGGCAAGTGACTTTTCGGCATGTCGGTGAAAATAGTCGCGTAAATAACGCAGCGCCTGACGATTTTTCTCCGGCATTGCCCGTTCTAGCGTCAGCGCGTGCAGCCGCAGCGGGGCCGGTCGCCATTCAGGCATCAGTTGGATCAGTTCACCGCGCTGCAATTCATCCTCTATTTCATACAGCGGTTGAATCGAAATCCCCAGGCCGCTGCGAGTGAAGCCGCGCATCACGGTCATGCTATCGCTGACGATCTGCCCTTCCGCCAGACGTAATTTTAGCTGCTGACCGCCCTGATGATGCAAATCCAGATGCGCCCCGCTGAAAGCGCCCGAGATCCAGCGATGCTGCACCAGGTCCTGCGGCGCTTCCGGCACCCCGTACTGGCTAAGGTAGCGCGGAGCGGCACACAGCACCATTGGCCATTCGGCCAGTGGGTGAGCAATCATATTGGCATCGGCCAGTTGACGATTGACCCGCAGTGCAATGTCGATCCGTTGTTCGATCATGTCGACGATTCGATCGTCCGCCAACACCCGCAGAGTCAGTTTGGGGTGTGCCTGCAGCAGCGGTGCCAGCGCCTCTGCGAGCGGACGGCCGCCGATGCCAATGGTCGTAGCGATACGCAGCTCCCCCACCAGAGTGTCACGCAACTCGGCCAGCCGTTGTTCAGCCTGCTGCGCCTGAAACAGCATTGCCTCGCAGCCGGGGTGAAATGCCGCCCCTGCCTCGGTCAGCGCCAACCGTCGTGTAGAACGATGTAACAACGGCACACCGAGCGCTTTTTCCAACGAACGCATATGCTGGCTGACCGCCGATGGCGTCATGCCCAGCCGCCGGGCCGCGCCGGCAAAGGATCCTTCCGCCACCACGGTAGCGAAAACCGCCATTCGATTCAGTTTATCCACGATTATGAAGTTTTACTTACTCAAGAAAGCATGAATATGGCACTAATCAACTCTATTGTTAAGTACTACATTGTAGATACGCGCTCAGGTGAATCTGAGCTGATACACGACAGGAGCAAACAGATGAAAGTAGCCATTATTGGAGCAACAGGTTTTGTTGGCCGCCGCGTGGTGGATGAAGCGCTGAACCGCGGTTTGCAGGTCACGGCGATTGCACGTCAGCAAAAAGATTTGCCTGACAACGCAAACCTGACCATCGCTTTGGGCGACGTCGCCGACACCGAATGGCTGGCAAAACAGCTAACCGGTCAGGACGCGGTGATCAGCGCCTTTAATCCGGGTTGGGCGGAAGAAGATCTGTACGAGAAAACCACCAGGGGCTCCCAACAGATCCTGGACGCGGTGAAAAAATCCGGCGTCAAACGCCTGTTGGTGGTTGGCGGTGCCGGCAGCCTGGAAGTGGCTCCGGGCGTTGAACTGGTCGATACTCCGCAGTTCCCGGAAAATATCCGTCCGGGCGCTCAGGCCGTACGTGATTTACGCAATAAATTGCGCAATGACTCTCAACTGGACTGGACCTATTTGTCTCCGGCGGCACTGCTGGAGCCCGGCAAGCGTACCGGTCAGTTCCGTCTGGGCACCACCAAACTGCTGATGAACGGCCAGGCCCCGGCGGGTATCTCCGTGGAAGACCTGTCGGTAGCGATTATCGATGAGATCGAAAAACCGCAGTTTATTAAAGCGCAATTTACCGCCGCCTATTAATCATTCTCGCCTTAATCCCCCGCGCCAGACCGCCCGGTCTGGCGTCTTTCAAGCTAAACCAAAATTAAACAACTCTGCCACCAAACTGAATCTCTAAGGTTTTCTTAAGTTTCATCCTGTAAATTTCAGCGCATTACACAATATCAGGATTCAGATTTGGCAATGTCGTTACGTCAACGCTTACAGTGCAACAGCCTGGGTTTTATCCTCGCCAGTGCCTTATTCTTCACTCTGTTCCAGAATGCGTTATTCCTTCATAAGGCCTGGTCGTATATCACCTTCGATAACCTCCACAGCGTGATTTTCGCCGCCACCATGCCGGTGGTGATTTTCTGTGCGCTGAATATTATCTTCAGCGTGCTGACCGTGCCGTTCTTACGCAAGCCACTGATGATTTTCTTCCTGCTCGGCAGCGCGGCCGCCAACTACTTTATGTTCAGTTACGGCGTGGTGATCGACGGCAATATGATGCAGAACGCCTTCGAAACCAATCCCCAGGAAGCAACGGCGCTGTTGACACCGCGCATGGGTCTGTGGCTGTTCCTGCTGGGTATTCTGCCTGCGGTATTGGTTTGCTTTATCGAAATCCGTAAAACTCGCCCATGGTGGTACATGGTCGGGTTGCGTGCCGCTAATGTGATGCTCTCGGTAGTGGTGATCCTGATTATCGCCGCCCTGTTTTATAAGGATTACGCCTCGCTGATCCGCAATAACAAAAGCGTGGTGAAAATGCTGACGCCGTCGAACTTCGTTTCCGGCACCATCAAATTTACCCAGCAACGTTACTTCACCCGCAATTTGCCGCTGGTGAAAATCGGTGAAGATGCACGTAAAGGGCCAGTAATCACCGCACAGCAAAAGAAAACCCTGGTGATCCTGGTGGTCGGGGAAACGGCGCGTGCCGAGAACTTCTCATTGGGCGGCTATGAGCGTGAAACCAATCCGCGTCTGAAGCAGGACAACGTGGTGTATTTTAAAAACGCCAGTTCCTGCGGCACCGAAACCGCGATCTCCGTGCCTTGCATGTTCTCCAACATGCCACGCAAGGATTATGACGCCACCCAGGCTACCCATCAGGAGGGCATGCTTGACGTACTGGCGCATGCCGGTGTCAATGTGTTGTGGCGTGAAAACGACGGCGGATGCAAAGGTGCCTGCGATCGCGTGCCCCACGTTGACATGACCAAGCTAAAACTGCCGCAGGATTGCGACGGTGAAGTCTGCATGGATAACGTGCTGCTGTATAAACTTAACGACTACATCAACAGCCTGAAAGACGACGGCGTGATAGTGCTGCACCAGATGGGCAGCCACGGGCCGGCCTATTTCCGTCGCAGTACGCCAGAGTTCCAGAAGTTCTCACCCACCTGCAACAGTAATCAGATCCAGGATTGCAGCCACGAGCAGTTGGTGAATACCTATGACAACTCGCTGCTGTATACCGACGCCATGCTGGACGACACCATCAAGCTATTGCAACAGCATAGTGACAAGTTCAACACCGCGCTGGTGTATCTCTCTGACCACGGTGAATCGCTGGGCGAAAACGGCATGTATCTGCACGGCACCCCTTATGTGTTTGCGCCAAGCCAGCAGACCCATGTCCCCTTCCTGATGTGGATGTCTGCGGACTATGAGCGCAACTTCAAGGTTGATCGCCAGTGCCTGAGTACCATGGCAGAAAAGGATGATATCTCGCAGGACAACCTGTTCCACACCATGCTCGGCATGCTGAACGTGCAAACCCGTGAATATCAACCGCAGCTCGATATTCTGCAACGCTGCCGGGGAGCCGCCTAAGGGCTTAACTTCCGCACTTTATTCAGGCAAAGTATCACTCATCGTAACCGGCATTTTTATGCCGGTTTTTTTATTGTATTGACCTAGACCAATCGGTCTATTATGCTGACACCCATTATGACAAAACATGCGCACTGCCCTACAGATACCCGTGAACATTTGCTCGCTACCGGCGAGACCCTCAGCCTGCGCCTCGGTTTTACCGGCATGGGACTGAGCGAACTGCTGAGCACGGCGGGCGTGCCAAAAGGCTCGTTCTACCACTACTTCCGGTCGAAGGAAGTGTTTGGCGAAGCGATGCTGCAGCGCTATTTCGAACACTATGATGCGGCAATGCAGCAGCTGTTTGCCGACGATAAAGGTGATGCACGCCACCAATTGTTGAGCTATTACGCTCAGGCGATCAGCTACCACTGCCGCAGCGAATGCCATAACGCCTGCCTGGCGGTGAAATTGTCTGCCGAGGTGAGCGACCTGTCGGAACCCATGCGTCATGCGCTGGAAACCGGCAGTGCCCGGGTGATTGGTCACCTGCAGGATACGATCGAACGCGGGATCCGCGAAGGTTCATTGTCGCTGGCCATGAGCCCGGCGGCCACGGCGGAAACGCTGTACTCCCTGTGGCTTGGCGCCTCTTTACGCGCCAAAATCCGCCACTCGGTCGCCCCGCTGACCAGCGCGCTGGAAAGTATTGAACTGTTGTTGCGTCCGGCGCAGCGCTAAAAAAACCTGATTTATCATGAATTGCCGCATTGGGCGGTTTTACATTCGTTACTAGTCGACCGGTCTATTAATATAGGATGCACTATGAAGATTGAAAAATTGTTCTCCCCGCTGAAGGTTGGCGCTGTAACCCTGCCGAACCGCGTGTTTATGGCCCCGCTGACGCGCCTGCGTAGCATTGAGCCTGGTGATATCCCGACACCGCTGATGGGGGAATATTATGCCCAACGCGCCAGCGCGGGTCTGATTGTCACAGAAGCCACCCAGATTTCTTTCCAGGCGAAAGGCTATGCCGGCGCACCGGGGCTGCATACCCCAGAGCAGATCGCCGCGTGGAAAAAGATCACTCAGGCGGTGCATGACAAAAACGGCCATATCGCCGTTCAGCTGTGGCACGTAGGCCGTATTTCCCATAACAGCCTGCAGCCAGGCCAACAGGCTCCGGTTGCCCCTTCTGCGATCAATGCCGACACCCGTACTACCGTGCGTGACGAAACCGGGGCCTGGGTACGAGTACCAACCTCTACCCCACGCGCCCTGGAAACTGAAGAGATCCCAGGCATCATTAACGATTTCCGCCAGGCGACTGCCAACGCTCGTGAGGCCGGTTTCGACTTTATCGAACTGCATGCGGCGCACGGCTATCTGCTGCACCAGTTTATGGCTCCGGCATCTAACCAACGTACCGATCAGTACGGCGGCAGCATCGAAAACCGCACTCGCCTGACACTGGAAGTGGTTGACGCCAGCATCGCTGAATGGGGTTCAGAACACGTCGGTATCCGTATTTCACCGCTGGGCCCGTTCAACGGCCTGGATAATGGTGAAGATCAGGAAGACGCGGCGCTGTATCTGATTGAAGAGCTGAACAAGCGTAACATCGCTTTCCTGCATATTTCCGAACCCGACTGGGCCGGTGGCAAGCCTTACTCCGATGCCTTCCGTGACTCGGTACGCGCCCACTTTAAAGGGGTGATTGTCGGTGCCGGTGCCTATACCGCCGAGAAAGCAGAAGAGCTGATCAATAAAGGCTTTATCGACGCCGTGGCCTTTGGCCGTAGTTATATCGCCAACCCGGACCTGGTTGAGCGCTTTAAGCAGAGCGCTGAGCTGAACGAACCTAAACCGGAAACATTCTACGGTGGTGGTGCTGAAGGCTACACCGACTACCCAACGCTGTAAGTAAAACAGCAAAGCCCGCCGGTATGCCAATGCCGGCGGGCTTTTTGCCATTTAGCGGGAAACCTGTCAGTTAACTCGCAGCCAACCTTGCCCAACGTTCCATTTCATTGGCGCCAAGATCCTTCATTATTGTCAGAAACCAAACGGTAAACTTTTCAGGATTGCGCGTTGTTTCATCCGTTAATTGCTGAATATCAGTCCACGACCAACTATGGGCCTCTTCAGGCGCCCCCTGCGGTTTGCCGTCAAATAACCCGACGTAGATATGATCGAATTCGTGCTCAATTAAATCGCCGGGTACCGCAGCCTGATAGGTAAAACTGGAAACTTGTTGTAGCTCAGTGCTGAACCCCATCTCTTCCTGCAGGCGGCGCTGAGCCGCGGCCAGCGTTGACTCACCCCAGCGCGGGTGGCCACAGCAACTGTTGGTCCATAGCCCGGCCGAGTGATACTTACTGAATGCCCGCTGTTGCAACAGCAGGCGGCCCTGGCTATCAAAGATAAAAATTGAAAATGCCCGGTGCAGTAACCCCTGTTGGTGTACCCGCGTTTTGCTTTGGGAGCCAATGGCATTATCATCAGCATCCACCAGAATTAGCATTTCATCCATTGATCGGCTCCTTCGGCAAACGCGATGTTCTCGTACTGAAAAAAGTCATATTAACCAGATCCAAATTTATAAATTAATCCCGCCCAATCCGGACGCAACAACATTATCGTGACGCGCCATCCCTTGCAGTGGTTATAGTACCTATTTCCACCCGCCACACGGCGACAAAGTGTGCGGTTGTGTTACCCTGCCGAACTGATGAGTGACAACGTCACTGATGTAGTAATGCTCCCTGCCGTGGCATACATTGAAATCCCTTATGCGGCAACGCTATACTGGATTTGCTTCAATCCATCCGCCATTGGCAACGGCACATCCAATCAGAGGAATTATGCGCTTACTCCATACCATGATCCGCGTCGGTGACCTGCAACGCTCCATCGACTTCTATACCAAGGTATTAGGCATGCGCTTGCTGCGTACCAGCGAGAACCCGGAATACAAGTACTCACTGGCGTTTGTAGGCTATACCGATGAAAGCGAAGGTGCGGTGATTGAACTGACCTATAACTGGGGCACCGACAGCTACGAAATGGGCACTGCATTCGGCCACCTGGCACTGGGTGTGGATGATGTCGCCGCAACCTGTGACAGCATTCGTAATGCCGGCGGCAAGGTCACTCGCGAAGCCGGCCCGGTCAAGGGCGGCACCACGGTTATCGCCTTTGTTGAAGATCCGGACGGTTATAAAATCGAACTGATCGAAAACAAACACGCCGGCCACGGCCTCGGCAACTAAGGTCAACCAGGGGCGCTTACTGCGCCCTTGTTTTTCCCGCGTGATTACCGCCTGCAACCGGGCGCAAAATTTGCCATAATGAGCGCTGCATTCGATGAAGATAAGAAACTGATGGCCGAAAAAAGTGATCTTAACGCCCTGAGTGGCCGTTTTCGTGGGTTTTACCCCGTAGTAATAGATATAGAAACTGCCGGATTTAATGCCAAAACTGACGCGCTGCTGGAGATTGCCGCCGTTACGTTAAAAATGGATGAAGACGGCTGGTTGCAGCAGGACGAAACCCTGCATTTTCACGTGGAGCCTTTTGAAGGTGCCAACCTTCAACCCGAAGCGCTGGCTTTTAACGGCATAGATCCGAGTAATCCCCTGCGCGGTGCGGTCAGTGAATACGATGCACTGCACGCTATTTTTAAAGCGGTGCGCAAGGGCATTAAGGATCGCGGCTGTAACCGGGCGATAATTGTGGCGCATAACGCCAATTTTGATCACAGTTTCCTGATGGCTGCCGCCGAGCGTGCCAGCCTGAAACGCAATCCTTTCCATCCTTTCGCCACCTTTGACACCGCGGCGTTAAGCGGACTGGTGTTGGGACAAACGGTACTGGCCAAAGCCTGCATTGCCGCCGATATTCCCTTCGATAGTGCCCAGGCCCATTCAGCGCTGTATGACACCGAGCAAACCGCTCAGCTGTTCTGCGAGCTGGTTAACCGCTGGAAACGCCTTGGCGGTTGGCCGCTGGCGGTCACGAATACCGACTAAGAAAAAAATCGGGCGGCCCAGTATTAGCTGGCACCGCCCGATGACTTTCAACAATAAAACCGAGCCGATTATGGCTGCTGGTCTTCCTGCTGTTTGTACTTCTCTGCCGTTTCTTTGATCAGCTGCTGCAATTCGCCGCGCTGATACATTTCCATGATGATATCACAGCCGCCGACCAGCTCACCGTCTACCCACAGCTGCGGGAAGGTCGGCCAGTTGGCGTATTTCGGCAACTCGGAACGGATGTCCGGGTTCTGCAGAATATCAACGTAAGCAAAGCGTTCGCCACAGGCAGACAGTGCCTGCACGGCTTGCGCCGAGAAACCGCAGTTTGGCAATTTCGGTGAACCTTTCATGTACAGCAGAATTGGGTTCTCAGTGATCTGGTGCTGAATTTTTTCAATCGTCGTCGTCATTATATTGCTTCCTCAAGCCAAATCTCATGGCTACAACATGCATCACACTGGCTATTGTAGCGGCTGGAACAGTTGCAAGAAAACGCCATCTTTTGCAAGGGCATTCCCCCGTTGTCAGTCGCGTCTCACCGGCAGGGCCTTTCCGGTCAAAACATATGCTCAGAATAACATTTTTAATCCGGCCATTTCACTAATATATTTCCTGTCAAAAAGTGTACCTTAATAAATTCCCTGGCGGTCATTGTTGGTTTTTTATACATCAACAGTTTGATTTTTCGGCAAAAAAAATGCTATTAACGTTTTCTCACAATATGGATTATCATTTATGAGTTCTTCGCTGTTTTATATGGCGAAATTCGGGAATACTGTCACTCATTCGATATCTGTTCCGGGGCCAAGGTTGGTAACGTCGACATGCGTTTAATTCTTACGCTTTTTGTGCTGTTGTTTACACAGCTATTCTTTAATCTGGCGCATGCAGCGCCACAGGCACGTGTTGCCGCTGAGCAGCGCAAGAGCCACGTAAACGAAGCCCGGCCGGATGACCGCAAGAAAAAGAAAGCGGTTAAGGCCAGCAGCAAAAAAGTAAAAGTCACTACTCCGCAGAAAACCGCCAAGGTCTCCAAAGCCAAAACAGAAAAAACCGCTAAAAAGATCGTTAGCACAAAATCGAAAAACAAAACTCATAAAATAGCCAAAATTAAAGTGACCCCGCCGAAGAAGGGCTATAAAAAAGGCTATGGGCGCCATCGTGAAACCGGTATGGCAACCGCCAAATTGGTGGCTGACGAAAAACCACTGAAGCTTAGCCCTGCGCACAAAAAACGCTACCAGCATGCCAAGCAAACCGCGATGGCCAAGCTGATGGATCAAATGGGTAAACCTTATCGCTGGGGTGGCTCCTCGCCAAGAACCGGCTTTGACTGTAGCGGTCTGATTTATTACGCCTATAAAGACATCGTTAAAATTAAAATGCCACGTACCGCCAACGAGATGTATCACCTGCGTGACGCAGCGCCGATCAAGAAGAGTGAGCTAGAAAGCGGCGATCTGGTATTCTTCCGCATTAACAACCGCGGCGTGGCCGACCATGTTGGGGTTTATTTGGGTAACGGCAAATTCATTCAGTCCCCGCGTACCGGTGAAGAAATCCGCATCAGCCAGCTCGATAACGACTACTGGCAAAACCACTACATCGGCGCACGCCGGGTAGTCACGCCAAAAACCATTCGATAAGCTCCCTTGCGGCTGGCACTGTCAGCCGCTCTCCCCTGATCGTTTCCCCAAACCTCGTAGTCATAGCCAATCCCTTGCCCGTTCCCCCTGTAATTCATCGCGAAAATTGCTAAGCTAAATACCCACAATAAAAACAGGCCAATCTAATACCCGTTGTTACGACGGTGGACTGGCACTGTACAAGGAGAAAGCAATGTCGTTCGAACTTCCTGCATTACCTTATGAAAAAAACGCCCTCGAACCGCACATTTCCGCAGAAACTCTGGAATACCATTATGGCAAGCATCACAACGCCTATGTGGTTAACCTGAACAATCTGCTGAAAGGCAGCAAGTTTGAAGGGTTGTCCCTCGAAGAGATCGTTAAGGCCTCTGACGGCGCCATCTTCAACAATGCGGCCCAGGTATGGAACCACACTTTCTATTGGCACTGTCTGTCGCCACAGGGCGGCGGTGAGCCTGAAGGTAAACTGGCCGTGGCGATTAATCAGGCATTTGGTTCTTTCGCCGAATTTAAACAGCAATTCAGCGACGCCGCAGTGAAAAACTTTGGCGCAGGCTGGACCTGGCTGGTGAAGAAACCGGAGGGTTCGCTGGCGATTGTTAACACCTCGAACGCAGCGACACCGCTGACCGGTGATGATAAACCGCTGCTGACCGTCGACGTTTGGGAACACGCCTATTACATCGATTACCGCAACGCACGACCTGCCTACCTGGAAAACTTCTGGGCACTGGTTAACTGGGCATTTGTGGAAAAGAACCTGGCGTAACGCGGGGAAAAACAATCAGGCGCAGCGGGCTGCGCCTGTTTTACTTGAGGGGATCAGTTCAAAGCAGCGGTGAAGCTGAAAGCAATAATCACGGCCAGCGCACAAACGGTGGTGAACAGTGACATTTTCAGATCGGTATCCATTACAACTCCTTTTCAGATTGGGTTTCCCAAGGGTAAAAGGCACACAATTAATGCGTCAAACCATTTTCACACAGTTGAACAATAAAATCTTGTTATCATTTCCCGGTTTATTATACCGATTACCTCTTCCACTTTGGCTCAATATGGGACAAAATTCGCAGTTCACAACTGTGTACCGGCAAAATGCCCCTCCTGACCAAGCGCTGACGACTTCAACACACTAAAAACTCAGTTTTCGCTTCTTTGGAGAAGGATCTACGCAGGCAAACGATTAACATCACACTTACATACTGCAACATGTGAGTTCAGGAGTCATTCTTTACATGGCAACGATTAAAGATGTGGCCAAACGCGCTGGCGTTTCCACCACCACCGTTTCGCACGTCATCAATAAGACTCGTTTCGTCGCCGAAGAGACAAAAGCGGCCGTTGGCGCTGCGATTAAAGAGCTGCATTACTCACCCAGCGCCGTAGCGCGCAGCCTGAAGGTCAATCACACCAAATCGATTGGCCTGCTGGCCACCTCCAGCGAAGCCCCCTACTTTGCCGAAGTGATCGAGGCGGTAGAAAACAGCTGCTACAGCAAAGGCTATACGCTGATTTTGTGTAACTCGCACAACAATCTGGACAAACAGCGGGCCTATCTGGCGATGCTGGCGCAAAAGCGTGTTGATGGTCTGCTGGTGATGTGTTCGGAATATCCAGACCAATTGCTCGGCATGCTGGAAGACTACCGCAACATCCCAATGGTCGTGATGGACTGGGGCGCGGCCCGCGGTGATTTTACCGATAGCATCATTGATAACGCCTTCGCAGGCGGCTATCTGGCCGGGCGGTATCTGATTGAACGCGGTCACCGCGATATCGGAGCCATTCCAGGCCAACTGTCGCGCAATACCGGTGGCGGCCGCCATCAGGGCTTTTTAAAAGCCATGGAAGAAGCCAATATTGAAGTACGTGACGAGTGGATTGTTCAGGGTGACTTTGAGCCGGAATCCGGCTACAAGGCCATGCACCAGATCCTGTCGCAAAAACATCGCCCGACCGCGGTATTCTGCGGCGGCGACATCATGGCGATGGGCGCGATCTGCGCCGCCGACGAACTTGGGCTGCGGGTGCCACAAGACATTTCGGTGATTGGCTACGATAACGTGCGTAACGCCCGCTATTTCACCCCGGCACTGACCACCATTCATCAACCCAAAGAGCGTTTGGGTGAAATGGCGTTCACCATGTTGCTGGACCGTATTATCAGCAAGCGTGAAGAGTCGCAGGTGATTGAAGTGCATCCGAAACTGATTGAGCGTCGTTCGGTCGCTGACGGCCCATTCATCGATTACCGCCGCTAATTGCTAATGCCGGAGGCCGCTGTGGTTTCCGGCACCACTTCGCTTAGCCATTCCTGATTCAGCGTTTCACTGTCCCCCAGGTAATCCAACAGCCAGGCCATCGCCGGTGATGGCGTATTCTGCTGCCAGGTCAGACAACAGGGGCTGGCCGGAAACGGCTGCTGCAGCTGCAACGCTACCAGTTCCCCACGCTGCACCAATGGCAAGGCCTGATGCGCCGGCATCATGCCAACGCACAGGCCGGCACACAGACAATCCAGCGCCGAGGCCCAGTCCGGCACCACCAGCCGCCGTTGGTTGTCCAGTGTCCAGGTGACCCGCTTGGGCAGGTTGCGCGAGGTATCTTCCAGACACAGCGACGGGAAAGGCCGCAGTTGCTCATCATTCAACAGGCCATCCATCATCGCCAGCTGATGCTGCGGACTGACCACGCACAGCCAGCGCATGTCGCCCATATCGCGAAAGGCAAACCCGCCGCCGACCGGCACCGCACGCGTCGCCCCAATCGCCATATCAGCACGCCCGTCCACCAGCGCATCCCAGACGCCGTTAAACACCTCAGGTTGAACCATCAGTTCTACGTCGGGGAAATGGCGATAGAAGTCCAGAACCAGTTGGCGGCAGCGCTGGGGTTTAACAATGATGTCTACCGCAATTTTCAGTTGGCCACGCCAACCGTTAGCCACCTGCTGACACTGGCGGCGGGTGTCGAGCATTTTTTTGATGACACTGCGTGCCTCCTGCACAAACACCACGCCGGCCGGGGTCAGTTCCACGTCACGATGACGCCGTTCAAACAGCGGAACCGCCAGCCATTGTTCCAATTGCCGCACGGTATAACTGACCGCCGAGGGCACTCGGTGCAGCTCATGCGCCGCTGCGCTGAAGCTGCCGGTGCGGGCGACCGCATCTACCACATCGAGAGAATATTCAGACCACATAACCTTGCCTTCAATTTTTTTAACAGCACCTCGCAAATATTACCGTTTCACAAGCAGAGATCCAGCCGGATACACTTGCCGGCGCTAAAAACCTGCGACAATAAAATATTAATGAGAAATACCATGCGAAATTCCTTTGGTTTTATGTTCTATCTTGCCGGCCTGAGTATGCTAGGTTACCTGGCCACCGACATGTACCTGCCCGCCTTTGGCATAATGCAGCAAGACCTGCAAATTTCCGCCGGGGCGATCAGCGCCAGCCTGAGTATCTTCCTGGCCGGCTTCGCCTTTGCTCAATTGCTCTGGGGGCCACTTTCCGACCGCCTCGGCCGTAAACCGGTGTTGCTGATTGGCCTGGCGCTGTTTGCCCTGGGTTGCCTTGGCATGCTGTGGGTACAAAATGCTGTTCAACTGTGGTCACTGCGTTTCATCCAGGCCATTGGCGTCTGTTCCGCCGCCGTTACCTGGCAGGCACTGGTGATTGACCGCTACCGTGAAGGCAAGGCCAACCGGGTCTTCGCTACCATTATGCCGTTGGTGGCACTTTCACCAGCGCTGGCGCCGTTGGTCGGAGCCTGGCTGTTGAACCACATGGGTTGGCGTGCCATTTTTGCCGTGCTGCTGGGCATTACCATCATTCTCCTGCTGCCGACTCTGCTGTTGAAAGAAAACGCCAAACCCTTGCCTTCCGCAGAAAAGAAAAACAGCCTGACCTTCTGGCAACTGCTTAAATCCCCGGTGTTCAGCGGCAGCGTTACCATCTTTGCCGCCTGCTCAGCCGGCTTCTTCGCCTGGCTGACCGGTTCACCCTTTATTCTTGGCGATATGGGGTACAGCCCAAATGATATCGGCCTGAGCTATGTGCCGCAGACCCTGGCCTTCCTGTTAGGGGGTTATGGCTGCCGCACCGCGTTAAATCGCATTAATGGCAACACCTTACTGCCGTGGCTGCTGGTAGCTTATGGCATCAGCATGGTGGCGTTATATCTGGTTGCCACGCTGACCGAGCCAACGCTCACCACGCTGCTGATCCCGTTCTGCGTGATGGCGCTGGTCAACGGTGCCAGCTACCCAATCGTAGTGGCGAATGCGTTAACCCCGT
The DNA here is from genome assembly GCF_024809935.1 of Serratia sp. BIGb0163. Classification (NCBI taxonomy): domain Bacteria; kingdom Pseudomonadati; phylum Pseudomonadota; class Gammaproteobacteria; order Enterobacterales; family Yersiniaceae; genus Serratia; species Serratia sp. BIGb0163. Next base: position 1,062,421 of record NZ_JANUDZ010000001.1, on the reverse strand, counting down.
TCCCGGAAGGCACAGGCAAAGCCGCAGCGCTGCAAAACACCCTGCAGTTGGGCCTGTGTTTTGTCGCCAGCATGCTGGTATCGGCCTTTATCGAACAGCCGCTGTTGGCAACGGTGACGGTGATGGTTTCTACGGTAGTATTAGCCGCATTGGGCTATATGCTGCAACGGGGAAAAGTGATGGATGAACAGCAGGCGACGCGACAGGAACATGCTAACTCTGCGTCATAATTATATGTATTAATAATCACTTAAAGAATATTTTTGCCGAGTGCGATTTACAGTTGAGTAAGCGCCTCGGCAAGCCTATACTCAAAACGACCTTTTAAAATAACACTTTTATAATTTCTTTATCACAAATTGCTGTTGTGTACGCGTATGGCGTCACACTTTTTTAAGGATTGTCTTTCCAGCGTTTCTTGCGCAGGAACCTTCTTAAAATTTTCCTCTGTTCATAGTCGGATATCAGACGCCACGGGGCTTTTTACCGTAGGTAAACGTATGCACCCGCAGAATTTGTCTAAGCTATTTTTTGGCGGGTCATAAGTCAGAAGAAGGTGATGGAGAAGCTATGAGTTCATCGTGTATAGAAGATGTGAGCATCCAGGACAACCCATGGTACCGTATCGCTCATGAAATGCTCAGCATGGCCGGTATTGAAATAAACGGCTCACGCCCATTCGATATTCAGGTTAAAAACCCCAATTTTTTTAAACGCGTGCTGCAAGAAGGCTCTCTGGGCCTGGGTGAAAGTTATATGGACGGCTGGTGGGAATGTGAACGGCTGGATATATTTTTTCAACACGTGGTCCGTGCCGGTCTGGAAAAGAAACTCCCCCACCATCTTAAAGATACTTTGCGTATTGCCGCCGCGCGACTCACCAATTTGCAATCGAAGAAACGCGCCTGGATAGTCGGTAAAGAACATTACGATCTGGGGAACGATCTGTTTACGCAGATGCTCGATCCGCATATGCAATATTCCTGCGCCTACTGGAAAGAAGCCACTACGCTGGAAGAAGCGCAAGAAGCCAAGCTGCGGATGATTTGCGAAAAGCTGCAACTGCAGCCGGGTATGAATCTGCTGGATATTGGCTGCGGCTGGGGCGGACTTTCCGCCTATGCGGCAAAAAATTATGGTGTTTCGGTGGTGGGCGTGACCATTTCCGCCGAACAGCAAAAACTGGCGCAGGAGCACTGTGCCGGGCTGGATGTCGAAATCCGCTTGCAAGACTACCGCGATTTACACCTGCAGTTTGACCGTATTGTTTCAGTCGGCATGTTCGAGCACGTCGGTCCGAAAAATTACCACACCTACTTTAAAGTGGTGGAACGTAATTTAAAACCGGACGGTCTGTTCCTGCTGCACACCATTGGCTCGAATCGGACAGATATGAATGTTGACCCGTGGATCAACAAATATATCTTCCCGAATGGCTGCCTGCCGTCGGTCTCGCATATTGCCCAGGCCAGTGAGGGGCATTTCGTGATGGAAGATTGGCATAATATTGGCGCCGATTATGATCGCACCCTAATGGCCTGGTACGAACGCTTCAAACAGGCGTGGCCACAGCTTGCCCAGCGTTATTCCGATCGTTTCGAACGCATGTTCAGCTATTATCTAAACGCCTGCGCCGGCGCCTTTCGCGCACGTGATATTCAACTATGGCAAGTGGTATTCAGCCCGAAAGGGGTTGAGGGTGGTATTCGCGTAACGCGATAATCGCGACTCCACGCAATAAAAGAACCCCGGCTAGCTTGCACTGACCGGGGTTCTTTTTATGTATTGACCAACGCGGGTATATCAGCCGCAATACACGCGGATGATCTTATCATCGCTGTCACCGAGGAAGTTCAGGCGACGCAGGTTAAAGTCCATCGTGACCGCAGAGTTATACGGAATAGCGCGCACTTGCGACTCAATCTGCACGCCTTCCAGCGCTGACATCGGTTTACCGACATAGCTCTGATATTGCGCCGCGCCACAGGTATCATTCTCTGTATCCACTGCGGTATTGGCCGCGCCCTGCTCAGGCGAGCTGCTACAAGCACTCAGCGCCAGCAGCGCCGTTAACATCAACGTTTTCCCATAAAACTTCACGCGATTGCTCCTCTCTGGTTTGTCGTTCGTCAGATCTTCTGCGCCAGCGCACTCGCCGCCGCCATTGCCGCTTCACGGCTCGCCAACACCCGCTCGACAGTATCAACCACCGCCTGCGTTTGTGGATCGATCTCAATATTCACCTTATCACCCAGACGTTTTTTACCCAGCGTGGTGCGCTCCAGGGTTTCCGGGATCAGATGTACGCAAAAACGGTTATTGACTACCTCACCGATAGTCAGACTAATACCATCGATGCCAATGAAACCTTTGTGCAGAACGTATTTCATCAGTTCCGCATCCGGCATGCGCAACCACACCTGACGATTATTCTCAGAGGTATAAATCTTGGCCACCTCTGCCGTGCAGATAATATGGCCGGACATCAGGTGACCGCCAATTTCATCATTAAATTTGGCCGCTCTTTCGATGTTGACCACGTCACCCAATGCCAGCTCACCGAGGTTGGTCAGGCGCAGCGTTTCTTTGATCAAATCAAAACTGACGCGGTTGCCCTCTACCGCCGTGACGGTCAGACAGCAACCGTTATGAGATACCGACGCGCCAAGCTCCAGCCCGGGCAGCAGTTCAGTGGGCATCTCGATGACATGAGTACGGAAGTTGGATTTTTCATCAATGGCGACCAGCGGCGCGGTGCCTTGTACGATACCGGTGAACATGTGGGCCTCTTCTTTCTAAAAATGTTTAAAGCGCTTGGGGCAGTTTGCCCCAGTTGACGAGGAAAACCAAACCCGAGGCGACAAAAAATCTGCGGCTGCGCATTTAATAACTATTTCATCACAGCATTTGCTTAACCACGCCGAGCGGGTACAATCTTTTTGAGAAAATTCCGCTATTTTTAATTGTTGTCCTTTCACGACGACCCTTCCCTCCATCATAAATAAATAGAAAAGGTGTATGCGTGCAGAAGTACTTAATTGAAGCGCGTAGCTTATTGGCCCTCGCAATCCCGGTGATCATCGCGCAAATATCACAAACCGCAATGGGTGTGGTTGATACCATTATGGCCGGTGCCTACAGCGCCACAGATATGGCAGCGGTTGCCGTTGGTACCTCAATCTGGCTACCGGCTATCCTGTTCGGCCACGGCCTGCTGCTGGCGCTAACGCCGGTGATTGCACAGCTGAACGGCGCCGGCCGACGCGATCGCATCGCTCATCAGGTCCGTCAGGGCTTTTGGCTGGCGGCCGCCGTCTCACTGCTGGTGATTATCGTGCTGTATAACAGCAAGTTTGTCATCGACATGATGCACAACATCGACCCGCAGTTGGCGGATAAAGCGGTAGGCTATCTGCATGCCATTATGTGGGGCGCGCCGGGTTATCTGTTCTTCCAGGTGCTGCGTGGCCAATGCGAAGGCCTGTCGAAAACCAAACCGGGTATGGTGATTGGTTTTCTCGGCCTGCTGGTGAATATCCCGATTAACTATATTTTCATCTACGGTAAATTCGGCATGCCGGAACTGGGCGGCGTCGGTTGCGGCGTGGCAACCGGCAGCGTCTACTGGTTTATGTTCCTGGCGATGCGCTGGTACGTGAAACATGCCCCATCACAGCGTGACATTCTGCCACAGGAAGGCAGCAGCATGCGGCCGGACTGGGCGGCGATGAAACGCCTGTTCGGCATTGGCCTGCCGGTGGCACTGGCGCTGTTCTTTGAAGTCACGCTGTTCGCCGTCGTCGCCCTGCTGGTTTCGCCACTGGGCATTGTTTCCGTGGCCGGGCACCAGATTGCACTTAACTTCAGCGCACTGATGTTTGTGTTGCCATTGTCACTGGGCGTCAGCGCGACTATCCGCGTCGGCTATAGGTTGGGCGAAGGCTCGGTCGAAGGCGCGCGGGTTGCCGCTTATTCGGCTATCGGCGTCGGTATTCTGATGGCCTGCTGCACCGCGTTGTTCACCGCCACCTTCCGCGAGCCAATCGCCCTGCTGTACAACGACAGCCCGGCGGTAGTTGCCATGGCCTCGCAGCTGATGCTGCTGGCGGCGATTTACCAGATCTCCGATTCCATTCAGGTGATTGGCAGCGGCGTTCTGCGTGGTTATAAAGATACCCGTTCAATCTTCTTCATCACCTTTATCGCCTATTGGATCCTGGGGCTGCCGAGCGGTTATGTGCTGGCGCTGACCGATATTCTGGTACCGGCAATGGGGCCAAGCGGATTCTGGATTGGCTTTATCATTGGCCTGACCTTCGCCGCCATCATGATGGCCATGCGCATGCGCTGGCTGCAAAAACAACCGGCGGCGCTGATCCTGCAGCGTTCCACCCGCTAAGCGTCGCTGTCGGCCGGTAAGTTAAACCGGTCGACAGCTTACGCACCATTGTTTGCAGAAAAAACCACCGCACTGCACACAAGCGCAGCAATCGCGTGAAATACCGGATAAAATTACGTTTTTCTCCTTGCCAGCACGCAGGTTGCTCGTTAATATTCGTCCCCGCTGTCAGCCATGACAGACAGGAAAAGATGCGTCCGTAGCTCAGTTGGTTAGAGCACCACCTTGACATGGTGGGGGTCGGTGGTTCGAGTCCACTCGGACGCACCAAATTCCTAAAAGCAGTACAGTGCGTCCGTAGCTCAGTTGGTTAGAGCACCACCTTGACATGGTGGGGGTCGGTGGTTCGAGTCCACTCGGACGCACCAAATATCTAAAAGCAGTGCAGTGCGTCCGTAGCTCAGTTGGTTAGAGCACCACCTTGACATGGTGGGGGTCGGTGGTTCGAGTCCACTCGGACGCACCAAATCATTGTTTCCTCAGTTTCACCCTATCGACTCGCGCTCCCTTTACCGTTAACTCGCCAGTACGATCCCGTAGCTTTGCTCCTGTCACCGCAAGCCGTATCAGGTATCATCAAGGCGAATACCTTATCAGGACCGAATCCATGCTGACATTTACTGCCCAGACCCCGTTCGAGAAACTCGACAACGGCCTCATCCGCCGGCAAGGCATCATGAGCAACGGCGCCCGTGCCACCGAAGTGAAATTCGACGCCGGTACCTTTGGCCAGTTGCAAAAGCGCGATTTCTCTTTGCAAACGCAGGTGGTTTCCGGTGAGTTTGAATTCACTCTGGGCAATGACATTCAGGTGGTGGTAGCCGGGGAAAGCATCGTTATTCCTGCCAACACCGCCAGCGGCTGTTTCTGTCTGACTGCAGGTACCCTGTGGGAAATCATTACCACAGGCTGATCGACAATAGTCTCACCAATGAAGTGGTTATTTGCGCAACAAACACCGGCTAAGGGTTTGCATTTGCGCCATATTTACTGCTGATTTGACGGAACCGAGGTTTTGCATCGGTTTTTTATTTTGTTTCCCGCCGCTTAGCCTTTATAATGCGCAACGTCTTTCAGTTGAATGGTTTCAGCCCTTGATCTGCGAAAACGCAATAACAACACATTTTCATCTCATCACGTTGCGCAGCATCCCCGCATCCCGGCGCGGGCTGAATTTTTCCGCCCCATTTCGACTCTGGTCACCTATCCTTAACTGTGTTTTGCACCACCAGGCACGACTCAAATCCCTTATCAGTGGCCTGACCGCTGGTTTTATTCGTTTTATTATCCATCACAACTTGTAGAAAACTCCGTCATGAAAAAGACCAAAATTGTTTGTACCATCGGTCCAAAAACCGAATCGGAAGAAATGCTGACCAACCTGCTGAATGCAGGCATGAACGTAATGCGCCTTAACTTCTCCCACGGCGATTATGAAGAGCACGGCAACCGCATCAAGAACATGCGTGCCGTGATGGCGAAAACCGGTCAGAACGCCGGCATCCTGTTGGATACCAAAGGCCCGGAAATTCGCACCATGAAACTGGAAGGCGGTAAAGACGCGGCGCTGGTTGCCGGTCAGACCTTCACTTTCACCACCGATCAGAGCGTTATCGGCAACAACGAACGCGTTGCGGTAACCTACGCCGGCTTTAGCGCTGACCTGAAAATCGGCAACACCGTATTGGTGGATGACGGCTTGATCGGCATGGAAGTCACCAACGTGACCGAAAGCGAAGTGATCTGTAAGGTGCTGAACAGCGGCGACCTGGGCGAAAACAAAGGCGTTAACCTGCCGGGCGTTTCCATCCAACTGCCTGCACTGGCCGAAAAAGACAAACGTGACCTGATTTTCGGCTGCGAACAGGGCGTGGACTTCGTTGCCGCTTCCTTCATCCGCAAGCGTTCTGACGTGCTGGAAATTCGTGAGCACCTGAAAGCGCACGGCGGCTCGCAGATCCAAATCATCTCCAAAATCGAAAACCAGGAAGGCCTGAACAACTTCGACGAAATCCTCGAAGCTTCTGACGGCATCATGGTTGCTCGTGGCGATCTGGGCGTTGAAATCCCGGTAGAAGAAGTTATCTTCGCTCAGAAGATGATGATCGAAAAATGTAACCGTGCACGCAAAGTGGTGATCACCGCCACCCAAATGCTCGATTCCATGATCAAGAACCCACGCCCTACCCGTGCAGAAGCCGGCGACGTAGCTAACGCCATTTTGGACGGTACCGACGCCGTGATGCTGTCTGGTGAGAGCGCCAAGGGCAAGTACCCACTGGAAGCCGTTACCATCATGGCGACCATCTGTGAGCGCACCGACCGCGTGATGCCAAGCCGTATCGACAGCCTGCATGACAACCGCAAGCTGCGCATCACCGAAGCCGTATGCCGTGGTGCTGTTGAAACCGCAGAGAAACTGGATGCACCACTGATCGTGGTTGCCACCAGCGGCGGCAAGTCAGCCAAATCCGTGCGTAAATACTTCCCTAACGCTGTGATCCTGGCGCTGACCACCAACGAAACTACCGCTCATCAGCTTATTCTGACCAAGGGCGTGATCCCACAGATGGTCAAGGAAATTGCCTCTACCGACGACTTCTATCGCATCGGTAAAGAAGCGGCATTGGCCAGCGGTTTGGCTCAAAAAGGCGACGTTGTAGTGATGGTTTCTGGTGCACTGGTACCAAGCGGCACTACCAATACTGCCTCGGTGCACGTACTCTAATATAAAACGTGACATAATTATTTTGACAAAAACGCCGCTTTGCGGCGTTTTTTTTAACACTGGTAAACCGTTTTCTCAAAAACGCAACCGCGGATTGCTCATTATTTAGCTAATTATAAATCGGAGTTGTCCCATGGAATCCAGCTGTTTTCCCTACATTTTTTAACTTTTTTTCAAAAGAAGATGCAAGTTTGAGCGAACGATCAAAATAAAGCACTCCAATCCAAAAAAATTATTCTCTTTCGAAAAAAGTTTGTGTAATACTTGTAACGCTACATGGAGATTAACTCAATCTAGAGGGTGTTATAATGAATCGTACTAAACTGGTACTGGGCGCGGTAATCCTGGCTTCCACTATGCTGGCTGGCTGTTCAAGCAATGCTAAAATCGATCAACTGTCTTCTGACGTTCAGACTCTGAACGCTAAAGTTGACCAGCTGAGCAACGACGTGAACGCAATCCGTTCTGACGTTCAAGCAGCTAAAGACGACGCAGCACGTGCTAACCAGCGTCTGGACAACCAAGCACACGCTTACAAAAAGTAAGATAGCTTCGGTTATTGAAAACGGCGCACAATGTGCGCCGTTTTTTTTATCTGTAGCTCCCCCCTGCTTCCCCCTGCCGCCAGGCGAAAAAAAGGGCTCAGCACGCTGAACCCCTCAGGATTATCCATTAAGACCGCGTTTTAATTCACCGAACTGATGGGTGCGCTCTTAAATAGGCCTTTATTCGCTTCCTGTGAGGCTACAGGCGCTAAACTGACTTCAGATGGGTTCTGGCCCAGGTTAACCAGTACCGGCATGCCAGAGCGGCGTACAACCGCGCTGTCGAACACGGCCTTATCGGTCTGCGCATCCCCGACAAAAGCTTTCTCGGTTTTCGACAACGTGATCGGCATGGTCTGCGGATCGTCACTCTCAACTCTCGACAGTGGCTGATGCACTTCTACGTAGCGCTTACCGTCCGGTTCAACGGAGATTTTCACCGGATCGTTGATGACCTGCACGCGTGTGCCGCGCGGAACCATATTAAACAACGCTTCAATATCCGTTGGGCGCAGGCGGATACAGCCGGAGCTGACGCGCATGCCGATACCAAAGTTGGCGTTGGTGCCGTGGATCAGGTATTCACCGTGTCCCATGGCCAGACGCATAGCGAACAGGCCCATTGGGTTTTCAGGCCCGGCCGGTACCACCCCCGGCAGCTTCACGCCTTTTTCCAGGTAGCGTTTACGGATATTGGCCGTCGGCGTCCAGGTCGGGTTCGGGATTTTTTGGCTGACAGAGGTCACCTGCAGCGGCGTGTGCATCCCCGTTTGGCCGATACCGATCGGATAAACAATCACTTTGTTTTCGCCTTTCGGGTAGTAATACAGACGCAGTTCGGCCAGGTTGACCACGATCCCCTCACGCTTGGTATCCGGCAACAGCATCTGGGTCGGGATAGTTAATACCGAGCCAGGCTTGGGCAGGAAGGGGTCGGTGCCCGGATTGGCCTCCAGCATGCCCAGCAAACCAATTTTATAATCGGCGGCAATCGCCTCCAGCGGGCGGCCATCGTTCGGTACGGTATAGGTGGTGTTCTCGCCAATCAGACGGCTGTCCGGCGGCGGCAGCGGGTATTCGCTCGCACTGGCGGCCTGGGTGCCAGTCAGTACGGTGGCAAATAGCATGCCCATTAAACTCAACGCACGTTTCATTATCATCCCTATTATGCTTATTACGGTTCGGCCACAAGGCTAACGGGCACTTGGCGGCGGGTAAATCAGACAAGACCTGATTAATACTAGCAATGCTGCAGTTAAAGGCAATAAGTCCTCTAAAAATCAACATGTTATAACGTAATCGCTTTATGGATTTGTCAATGCAACGTCAAGGGGTAAGCTGCTGATATGTCACTGATTTGCGAGGCGAACGAACAGAGTGTTGAGGGTTTGTAAAGACTCATTGACATAGGAAAAACCAGTAACGTATCAATGAGTCTCACCGCTATGTCAGAATTTGGCAGCCTGACTGCGGATAGCGCGGATCATCGCCTCTAACCCTTGCGAGCGTGAAGGCGTCAGGTGCTGACTCAACGCCAATTCGGCGAAGAAGGGACGAACATCCAGCTCGACGATCTGCTGCGGCGTCATTTGGTGATAGAGGATAAACACCACGGCCAGCAGCCCTTTGACGATGGCCGCATCACTGTCACCATGGAATTCAACACGCCCTTGATCATCAAGCTGCATCACAATCCATACCTGGCTCTGACAGCCGGAAATCAGATTGCCCGCCTGACGTTCAGTATCGTCAAGCGCCGGCAGCTTGGCACCCAGCTCAATGACATACAGGTACTTATCTTCCCAATTCAGGCAGCGGGAGAAATTACGCACTAACTTATCTTTGTCCGGCAAATTCGCCATGAGGATCCTTTCAATCATTCAGGGGGCGGCATGCCGACCCCATGTCACGGACTACCGATATTTATTCACCCGGAGGGATAAAGCCCCGGTTTGTCCTATCCCAGCAGTTTCTGGATACGCTGCAATCCGGCCACCAGCCGGTCTACTTCATCGCGCGTATTATATAACGCCAACGAAGCGCGGCACATGCTCGGCACATTATAGAACGCCATTAGCGGCATCGCGCAATGGTGGCCGGTACGAATGGCAATGCCGTACTGATCCAGGAAGCTGCCGACGTCATAGGCGTGGTGCTCACCCAGGTTAAAGGCGATCACTCCGGCACGCTCCGCCGGGCCGTAGATTTTAAGCCGGGGTACCTGTTGCAGAGCCTCCAGCGCGTAATGCATCAGCGACTGCTCGTAGTCACCAATCGCCTCCAGCCCCAGAGTATTCACATAGTCAATTGCCGCACCTAATCCCATCATGCCGGCGGTGTTGGGTGAACCGGCCTCAAAGCGCCACGGTGGCTCGGCGTAGGTGGTTCCTGCCGTCAGGCTGACCTGTTGGATCATCGACCCGCCCCCTTCCCAGGGTGGCATTTGCTGCAACAGTGCCTGACGACCGTAAAGAATACCGATGCCGGAAGGCCCATACAGCTTATGCCCGGAGAACACGTAGAAATCGCAATCCAACGCCTGAACATCCACCCGCTGGTGCATCACTGCCTGCGCACCGTCAATCAGTACCTTCAGGCCCGCCGCTTTTGCCTGGGCCGTAATTTCCTGCACCGGGTTCACCGTGCCCAACACGTTGGACACCTGGGTTAGCGCCAATAGTTTGGTTGACGCGTCGATCAAGCCCGGCAACCGGGCCAAATCCAGGGTGCCATCTGGCTGTAGCGGCCAGACACGCAGATTTAATCCGCGTTCCTGTGCCAGCATCTGCCAGGGTACGATGTTGGCGTGGTGCTCCATCTCGGTGATGATAATGCTGTCACCGGGCTGCAAAAAGTGGCGGCCAAAACTGTTGGCTACCAGATTGATGCCTTCGGTAGTGCCCTTGACGAAGATTATCTCTTCCGCCGAACCGGCATTGATAAACGCCGCCACCTTTTCACGCACCGCTTCCATTTCCTGCGTCGCTTCGGCGCTTAACGTGTGGATGCCCCGGTGTACCGCCGCGTAGCCATGACGGTAAAAATCCAGCTCGCGATCGATAACTGCCTGCGGTTTCTGCGCGCTGGCGGCGCTGTCGAGGTAAGCCAGCGGCTGGCCATTGACTTCTCGTGCCAACAGCGGAAATTCACTGCGTACCCGTTCAATAGGAAAACTCATGCTGCCTCCCCCGGCCCCGGCAGGCGCTGTGCAATGCGCGCCAACACCGATTCACGGATGGTGTCGTTGCCAATCCCCTCGGTCAGCTCCGCGGCAAAGGCAAAGATGATCATCTGCTGCGCCGCATGCTTGTCGATACCGCGCGATTGCAGATAAAACAGTTGCTCTTCATCGATACGCCCAACGGTAGCACCGTGACTGCACTTCACATCGTCAGCGTAGATTTCCAGTTGCGGCTTGGTATCTACCTCCGCCACCTTGCCCAGCAGCAGATTGTGGTTGGTCATCTGGCCATCGGTTTTAATCGCATGTTTGGCCACTTTGATCATGCCGTTAAACACCGCTTTGGCGCGATCGCTGACCACCACTTTGTGCAGTTGGCGGCTCTCGCAGTAACCCTTGTTGTGCTCCAGGTAAGTACGGGTATCGCAAACCTCTTTACCGACCGGCAGCACCAGGCTGTTGATCGTCAGGTTGGAACCTTCACCATTCAGCTGTGCGCTGGTGTTATGCCGCGTCAGCCCCGCCCCGAGCAGGAAACTGTCACTCTTCACCCGCGCATCGCGGCCAATCACCAGATCGTTATGGGCGAAGTGGTAGCTCGGCCGGCTTTCAAATGCCAGTTTGCAGTGCTGCAGTTGAGCATTGTCACCCACATTGGCGGTAAGGCGTGCGCCGGTGAAATGCGCGGCGTCGTTAAGGCTGACGTAATGTTCGATCACCTCAGCCTGCGCATTACGCGCAATCTCAAGATGATGGCGGTGATGGACGGTATTCACTTCGCCTTCAGCGCCACGTCCACTGCTGATATGCAGCAGATACAACGGCCGCTCTGCAATTTTGCCGGCCGCCACGCGGATAATACTGGTTTCCTGCGCCAGACTTTCGGTCAGATGCAGGAATATTTCGGCCTGGATCGGCTCCGGCAAGGCCTGTAGCGTCCCGTAGGGGGCCACGTCAAACTGGTAATCGCCCAGCTCGCTGTCACTCAATGCCGCGCTGAAACGCCCGTCGATAAACACCAGGCGGTAAGCGTCGATATCCAGCGCCAGTGCATCGCGCTGAGCGGCAGTGACCGGCTCGAGTGGCGGCTCCAGAAACTGTTGCTCCAGCAAACCTTCAAGCGGGGTGTATTTCCAGTTTTCATGCTTGCGGGTCGGCCAGCCCAGGCGCAAGGCCTGTTGCCAGTGTGCCAGCGCATGGGCGGAATGCTCGCCGCCGCGGGCTTCAAACAGACTGTAGAGTTGCTGCAGCGCGCGCGAATTATTGCTCGTCGGTAAGCCAGCCATAGCCCTGCTCCTCCAACTGTTTCACCAGGGTGAAATCGCCGGATTTGACGATGCGCCCCTGAGAAAGAACATGAACGTAATCCGGTTTGATGTAGTCCAGAATGCGCTGGTAGTGCGTGACGATAATGAACGAGCGCTTGCCGTCCCGCAGTGAGTTAACGCCGTTGGCAACAATTTTCAGCGCATCAATATCCAAACCGGAGTCGGTTTCATCCAGAATGCACAGGTCCGGTTCCAGCGCGGCCATCTGCAGGATGTCATTACGCTTTTTCTCGCCGCCGGAGAAGCCAACGTTAACTGAACGGGTCAGCAGATCGGGCGGCATATTCAACAGCTCAATTTTTTCTTCGATAAAATCAGCGAAATCGAAGCGATCGAGCGGCTCCTGATCGCGATATTTACGCACCGCATTAACCGAGGTCTGCAGGAAGAAATGGTTGCTGACGCCGGGGATCTCCACCGGATACTGGAACGCCAGAAACACCCCTTCACCCGCACGGTCTTCCGGTGCCAGTTCAAGCAGATCCTTGCCTTTGAAGGTCACTTCGCCCGCGGTCACTTCGTACTCTTCGCGCCCGGCCAGGGTCGCAGAAAGCGTGCTTTTGCCCGAGCCGTTCGGCCCCATGATGGCATGCACTTCGCCCGGTTTGATTTCCAGATCCAGGCCCTTGAGGATCTCGTTGCCTTCCGCGCTGACTTTTAAATTCTTGATACTTAACATGCAGTGTCCTTAGGTCGCGCTTTCGCGCTGTAAATCCGGCGATTAGCCCACGCTGTGTTCCAGGCTGATGGCCAATAGCTTCTGTGCCTCAACGGCGAACTCCAGCGGCAGCTCAGAGAACACGTCCTTACAGAACCCGTTGACGATCATCGAAATGGCATTGTCTTCGCTGATGCCACGCTGCAGACAATAGAACAGCTGGTCATCACCAATTTTTGAGGTCGTCGCCTCGTGTTCCAGCTGCGCACTGTTGTTGCGAGCTTCAACATACGGGAAGGTATGAGCGCCGCTATCCGGCCCGATCAGCATCGAGTCACACTGGGTAAAGTTACGCGCGTTTTCCGCACCCGGCAGGATCTTCACCAGCCCGCGGTAGGTATTCTCGCTGTGCCCGGCGGAGATGCCTTTGGCGATAATGGTCGAACGGGTGTTCTTGCCGATGTGGATCATCTTGGTACCGGTGTCCGCCTGCTGATGGCCGCTGGTCAGCGCCACCGAGAAGAATTCACCGATAGAATTGTCGCCCTGCAGGATCACGCTCGGGTATTTCCAGGTGATTGCCGAGCCGGTTTCCGACTGGGTCCACGACATTTTCGAACCCGCGCCTTCGCACAGCGCACGCTTGGTGACGAAGTTGAGGATACCGCCCTTGCTGTCACCGCCGGAGAACCAGTTCTGCACCGTCGAATATTTCACTTCGGCGTCTTTGTGCAGGATCACCTCCACCACCGCCGCGTGCAGCTGGTAGCTGTCACGCACCGGGGCCGAACAGCCTTCGATATAGCTGACATAGCTGCCTTCATCGGCGATCAGGATGGTGCGCTCGAACTGGCCGGTTTTGGCGGCGTTGATGCGGAAATAGGTCGACAGTTCCATCGGACAGCGCACGCCCTTCGGCACGTAAACGAAGGTGCCGTCGGAGGCCACCGCCGCATTCAAGGCGGCGAAGAAGTTATCGTTGGACGGCACTACGCGACCCAGGTATTTGCGCACCAGATCCGGATATTCATGGATGGCTTCGCCGAACGAGCAAAAAATCACCCCGCTCTCCGCCAACTTTTCACGGTAGGTGGTCGAAACCGAGACCGAGTCGAAGATAGCGTCCACTGCCACTTCGCTGCCTTCACGCACCGGAACACCGAGCTGGTTAAACGCCAGTTCAACCTCGCTGGTCAGATAATTGTTGTCCGTCGGTGCGCCGGGTTGCTGTTCTGCGCCAGGCTGCGAGCCGCAGGCGTCATCACAGCTGCCGCAGGACGGCGCCGAGTAATAGCTGTAATCCTGATAGTTCAGGCGCTCGTAGTTCGCCTTCAGCCAGTGTGGCTCTTCCATTTGCAGCCAGGCACGGTAGGCTTCCAGGCGGAACTCCAGCATCCACTCAGGTTCGTTACGTTTGGCCGAGATAGCGCGCACCACGTCTTCGTTGATGCCCATCGCCAATTCATCGGTGGCCAACTGGGTAAAAAAACCTTCTTTGTAGCGACCTTCGCTGACCCAAGCCTGCACTTCATTAGGCATTTCTACATTGCTTCGTGTCATGTTGATTGCATCGCTCAAACGCCAAAACTCTCGCCGCAACCGCAGGCATGCTGAGCTTTAGGGTTATTAAATTTGAATATCTGATTCAGCCCTTCACGGACAAAATCCACCGTGGTGCCATCGATAAACGGCATGGCTTTCAACGGCACATACAGCCTGGCGCCATCGCGCTCAAACAGCAGGTCGTCGTCAGCAGGAGCACGGGTGAGATCCAGCACATAGGCAAACCCGGCGCAGCCTGACTGCTTCACTCCGAGTTGCAGCCCCTTCACCTGCGAGTCCTGCTGCATTAGTTTTGTAATTTGTTGTACGGCATTGTCACTGAGCAAAATGCCTTGCCAGACATTTTCGTCCAGAGAAAAGGTGCCGACATTTTCCGTTTGCATATGGCCTACCTCACACTCGTGTTTTACCACAGCCAATCTGGGTTGCTACTATGTTAGTGATAACGATTATCACTTCAACCGTTTGTTTTACAGGGGTATCCGCTAAAAGCCTGGATTTTCGCTTCGGCATGCGGCAAGTGCGCGGGACAGTCAGCGCGCCAGGCGCTGCCGGTCAGAAATGGAATCATTTTATCCTTATGAATTTACTGCACATCCTGTATCACCATTGCACTTGCCCATTGGCTCGAACGCTTTACAGGGCCGGGCTTTTTATGTCGATTTAAACATTCATAGAAAATACCTATTTCTGAATTTTGTCTGTCTTAAAAATGCGTTTATCGACAATAAGGCGCATTTTACGCCATTCCCACTCAGCCGGCCGAGCCGACGAGGCGGCCACCTCTGATTAAAGTTTAGTCGTTACTGGCTATATTGGGTCGCCACTGCCTCTATGCATCCCCTGTCGATGATAAATATTTCAACAGAATGATTGATCGGCAACGCGCCAATAAATATGATAATGATTATCATTCAATTCACATTGGGCGTGAGCAAATGAATATCTCGATGAATGCGTGGCTGTTGGGCAAAATTGATGACTACAAATTCAGCGTGCGCGACGCCACGGTTGATTTCTATATGGCGGAGGCGTCACTTCGACGGCCTGAGTGCAACATCAACCACCTGAAACGCTACAACAACGTCAGTCTGAACATGGCGAATCTGTGTCTGGAAAATGGCGATGACGAAAGCTACCTGCATGCGTTGAGCAAACTGCATAATCGGCTGATCGTGGAAATCAATAATCCGCAGCGCTGTCAGCTATTCCGGGTGCAGAGCTATCATTTTGCCCGTCATACCCTGACCCTGATCTGCCAGAAATATGCGATGGAAGGTACCTGGGAGAAGGCCAACGCCTTCCAGAAGGACTTCGTCAAGCGGGTCCCCTTTCAGTTGTAAACCGGCCGAACGAAGAAACACCCGCAGACAGGGCTGCCTGCGGGGTAAAACGCTTAATCTATAACTGCGGTAGTCAGGCGCGAGGTGCAGCACAGGCGATCGCGCGAATCGAAGATTTCTATCTGCCACACCTGATGACGACGGCCAACGTGCAGCGCACGGCACACGCCGCGGACTTCGCCTTCAAATGCGGCCCGCAAATGGTTGGCGTTGATTTCCAACCCCACCACCTTCTGCTCACCTTCGCAGCACAGGTAACCGGCCATCGACCCCATCGACTCTGCCAGCACCACCGATGCCCCGCCGTGCAACAGGCCAAACGGCTGCCGGGTGCGCTGATCTACCGGCATGGTGGCCTCGAGGTAGTCGTCCTCCAGCCGGGTAAACCGGATGCCGACATGGCTGACCATGCAGCCTTCACCGGCATGGTTTAATTGTTCCAGCGTCGTTTCTCTTTTCCACAGTTTCACTCAATCATCTCCAGAAGTGCCTGTAATGGGTGTCGTACTGCGTTACCCTCAATGCGTTTGACCTGGCTGCGGCAGGAATAGCCGGTCGCCAGGCAACGCTGCCGTGGCAAACGTTGCAGCGCCTGGTGCCATGATAGCTCATAAATGCCGAGTGAATTCTGCAGGTTCTTCACTTCATGCCCGTAGGTACCCGCCATGCCACAACAGCCGACGCTGACATTTTCCAGCCTGGCGCCAAAGCGTGCAAAAATTGACGCCCAGTGTTGGCTACTGGTCGGCAATGCCGTGGTCTCGGTGCAGTGGCCGAACAGATACCAGGCTTCACCGGTCGCCGGCTGTTCCGCTCGCTCGGCCAGCAACTGTTGCAGCCATTCATGCACCAATTGCACCTGGAAGTCACCCCGAGTTTCCCCGAGGATCTCGTTATATTCGTCGCGATAACACAGCACCAGCGCCGGATCGACCCCCACCAGCGGCATGCCTAGCTTCGCCACCCGGTTGAGAAAATCGGCGGTCTTGCGCGCGGTGCGGGCAAAGCGCGTCAGGAAGCCTTTGATATGCTGCGCCTTGCCGTTAGGTGAGAACGGCAACAGCACCGGCCGATAGCCCAACTTCTCCACCAGCCGCACAAAATCGGCGACCACCTTGGCATCGTAATAACTGGTAAACGGATCCTGCACGATCAATACGTGCTGTTCGCGTTGTTGCGGGTTCAGCGCTTCAAGCTGTTCCAGCGTCATGGTGAGTGCGCCGTGGCCGGAGAGCTGCTGGCGCAGCGTCGGGCTGGAAAGCAGCGGCAAATCAACCATGCCAATAGTGTTGCGGCTCAACTCACGCACCCACGGCTGCCTGAAGAAGAAGTTGAACACTTTTGGCGCTTTCGCCATCAGCGGGGTGTAACTCTCGACCCCGGCGACCATATAGTCACGCGCCGGTCGCAGATAACGGGTGTGATAAAGCTGCAGGAAACGTGAACGGAAGCCGGGCACGTCAATTTTAATCGGGCACTGAGTGGAGCAGGCCTTACAGGCCAGACAGCCGGACATCGCCTCTTTCACCTCGTGCGAGAAATCGTACTCTCCTTTGCTGGCGTACCAACTGTTGCGGGTTTTCTCGATCAGGGCTCTGAAGCTAACGCGCTGCTTCGGCAGTTGCTTTTCCAGTTCCAGCGGATCGACACCCTGTTCGGACAGCAAACGCAGCCATTCACGCACCAGCGCCGCCCGCCCTTTTGGCGAGTGAATGCGGTTGCCGGTAATTTTCATCGACGGGCACATTGGGCTGCGAACGTCAAAATTGAAACACAAACCGTTGCCGTTACACTCCATGGCGCCACGGAACGAGGTGCGAACCTCGACCGGAATGCGACGATCGAGGGTACCGCGTTTGGCGGCGTCCACTTTCATCATCGGCGCATCGACGCCTGACGGCGAACAGATTTTGCCGGGGTTGAGCCGGTTGTCCGGGTCGAAAGCGGCCTTGATACGGCGCAGTTCCAGATACAGCTCGTCGCCAAAGAACGCCGGGCTGTATTCGGCGCGGAAACCTTTGCCATGCTCCCCCCACAGCAAGCCGCCATACTTGGCGGTCAACGCCACTACCTGGTCGGAAAGCTGCTTCATCAGCACTTCCTGCTGCGGGTCGCACATGTCGAGAGCCGGGCGCACGTGCAACACACCGGCATCCACATGGCCAAACATGCCGTAGCTGAGGTTATGACTATCGAGCAACTGACGGAATTCAACGATGTAGTCGGCCAGATGCTGCGGTGGCACACAGGTATCCTCGGCAAACGGGATCGGCTTGGCACGCCCTTTGGCATTGCCCAATAGCCCGACCGCCTTTTTACGCATGTTGTAAATGCGCTCGATGCCGTCCAGATCGCCACAGATTTGATAGCCAATCACTCCGCCCTGTCGCTCGGTGATTAGCTCGTCCAGCCGCAGGCACAAAGCCTCCATTTGCTGGTCGATCAGTGCCTTGTCATCGCCGGCAAACTCCACGATGTTCAGACCTAGCATCTCTTTATCCGGCACGTTGGTGATCAGTTCATTGACCGAATGCCAGACAATATCTTCGCGCGCCAGGTTCAAGACCTTGGAGTCGATAGTCTCGACCGACAGCGCTTTGGCTTCCACCATAAAAGGCGCGTTGCGCAGTGCGGAATCAAAGGAGTCGTATTTAACATTCACCAACCGGCGCACTTTCGGCAGCGGCGTAATATCCAGCCGCGCCTCGGTGATAAACGCCAGCGTTCCTTCGGCACCGGTCAAAATGCGTGTCAGATCGAAGGTTTGCAGGTCATCGCTGAACACATGGCGCAGATCGTAACCGGTCAGGAAGCGGTTAAGCTTGGGGAATTTTTCCAGGATCAACCCGCGTTGGTCGCGGCAACTGTTGAGCACCTGGTTATAAATGCGGCCTTCAACCGTATCTTCGTTGGCAATCGTTTCCGCCAACGGCGTCGGCATGGCTCGGGTGTCAATCATATCGCCACCCAGCAGCACCGCCCGCAAGCCCAATACGTGGTCGGAAGTTTTTCCGTAGACCAGCGATCCCTGACCGGAGGCGTCAGTGTTAATCATGCCGCCGAGCGTAGCGCGGTTACTGGTGGAAAGCTCCGGTGAGAAGAAATAACCGAACGGCCGCAGGTATTGGTTGAGCTGATCCTTGATAACCCCGGCCTCTACCTTGACCCAGCCCTGCTCGACGTTGATTTCAAGAATGCGGTTCATATGGCGCGACATATCCACCACGATACCGCTGTTGAGCGACTGCCCGTTGGTCCCTGTCCCACCACCGCGTGGGCTGAAGGTCAGCGCGGTGAAGCGCTCTTCGGTCGCCAGACGGGCAATAAGTGCCACATCCGCAGTAGAACGGGGAAACACTACCGCGTCAGGCAGCAACTGATAGATACTGTTATCGGTCGCCATCGTTAGCCGATCGGCATAACTGGTAGCGATATCGCCGTTAAACCCGTTTTGCTTCAACGCTTCCAAAAAATCGAGCACCCGTTGAACGAGGCCGGGCGCCTGAGAAATCTGTGGGATCATTCGGTTTTTGACCCTGTCTGTCTAATTTTTATGCGTGATTATGCACGCTGAATCAGGCCTTTATTCAGACCCACCCTGTTTTTTATTAGAGATAAAAACTAACATACTCGTTTAGTGAAGGCATGCAGATTATTGCAATTGTCCTGCCGAAGAATCGCTCGCAACAAAAGGTGCGCCGTGCTGTCGTTTTTCATCAACGTGCACCATGATTAAACGATCCCAAGGAGTTAACTGACCAGAATGAGAACCCATTCATGACAATCCCGAAATCCCGCTATGATTTGCCACGGATTATTTTTGGCGTGCTGTTTATCGCCATAATGATCGTCGCCTGTTTTTGGGTCATTCAACCTTTTATTCTCGGTTTTGCCTGGGCCGGCATGGTGGTCATAGCCACCTGGCCACTGCTGATTAAGCTGCAAAAAATACTTTGGGGACGGCGTTCACTGGCGGTGCTGGTGATGACGATACTGCTGATCCTGCTGTTTATCCTGCCAATCTCTCTGCTGGTCAGTAGCGTGGTGGACAACAGCGCGCCAATCGTGGCCTGGGCCAGCACGCCGGGCAAACTGCATATTCCCGATCTGGCCTGGCTGCAATCGATCCCGATGATCGGCGATAAGGTCTATCACAGTTACCACACCCTGGTGAACGCCGGTGGCAGTGCGTTGGTGGCGAAGGTGCAACCTTACTTCGGCCAGACCGCCACCTGGTTCGTGGCACAGGCCGCGCATATTGGCCGCCTGCTGTTGCATTGCACATTGATGCTGCTGTTTAGCGTGTTGCTGTATGCACGCGGCGAGCAAGTGGCTCTGGGCATTCGCCACTTCGCAACACGTTTGGGTGCGGAAAGAGGCGACGCCGCCGTGGTGCTGGGTGGTCAGGCTATCCGCGCGGTAGCGCTGGGCGTGGTGGTAACGGCGCTGGTGCAGTCGGTACTGGGCGGTATTGGCCTGGCGGTGACCGGCATACCTGCCGCTACCCTGCTGACGGTATTGATCTTTATCTGCTGCGTGGCACAGTTGGGGCCATTACTGGTGCTGGTACCGGCAATCATCTGGTTGTACTGGAGTGGCGATACCACCTGGGGCACCGTGCTGTTGGTATGGAGTTGCGTGGTCGCCACGCTCGATAACGTGCTGCGGCCAGTGCTAATCCGCATGGGTGCCGATCTGCCGATGATCCTGATCCTGTCCGGTGTGATCGGCGGCTTACTGGCTTTCGGCATGATTGGCCTGTTTATCGGCCCGGTGGTGTTGGCGGTGTCTTACCGTTTGCTCACTGCCTGGATGAATGAAGCGCCAGAACCGACTGCCGACCTGGAAGAAGTTGCCAAAGATCTGGAACAGATGTAACCCCGTTTCTGCCCGGGTCACCGGGCAGAACTCCCCTTTCCCCTCGCTTGCTTCCAGAATTAGAACATCCGCAATAATAAAATGCGCCGCCGTTTTTCACCTGATGAACATTATTTAAACATACCGAATAAATGCATCTTTTTATCACTGAGGTAAAAATAGCCGCTAGCAAAAATAAATTCCAATACGCTGGTTGATTAAGACGATTCTTAATGACTAATGACGCTTAAATACCTAGTATTATTGCCATATATTGCTTCAAATACCTGATTTAAAGCAAGATTTCCAAACAATGTAATGCCATACATGTGAATTGCTGTGTGTAGTCTTTGCCCGTCTCCTATGATGGGCTTTTTTTTATTCTTTTTTTGACCGCCTTTGTTCACTGCGCCTTTTTATTTACATTCAGAAATAAAAAAGCCGTAACCTGAGTTACGGCTTTCGCCTTAATAATTATCCCGTATCGCGAAAATTATGTTCTCTTCGACAGATTAACCCAGGTTTGCACCACGGTATCCGGATTGAGCGACAGACTGTCAATACCCTGATCCATCAACCATTCGGCAAAGTCTTCATGGTCAGACGGACCCTGGCCGCAAATACCGACGTATTTACCCTGACGCTTGGCCGCCTGAATCGCCATCGACAGCAGAATTTTCACCGCTTCGTTACGCTCGTCAAACAGCTCAGAGACCACGCCCGAGTCACGATCCAGCCCCAGAGTTAACTGAGTCATATCGTTGGAGCCAATGGAGAAGCCATCAAAGTGCTGCAGGAACTGATCTGCCAACAGCGCATTGGATGGGATCTCGCACATCATGATCACTTTCAGGCCGTTCTCACCGCGCTTCAGGCCCTGACGTGCCAATTCGGCCACCACCGCTTCCGCCTGCTCCACCGTGCGAACAAACGGCACCATGATCTCAACGTTGGTCAGGCCCATTTCGTTACGAACGCGTTTTACCGCGTCACATTCCATCGCGAAACAGTCACGGAAATTGTCGGACACGTAACGACCGGCACCGCGGAAGCCCAACATTGGGTTTTCTTCATGCGGTTCATACTTCTCGCCGCCGACCAGGTTGGCATACTCATTGGATTTGAAGTCGGACAGGCGCACGATCACTCGCTTCGGCCAGAACGCGGCGCCCAGCGTGGCGATCCCTTCCGTCAAACGACCAACATAGAACTCGGCCGGATGGTCGTAGCCCTGCATCAGCGTCCTGATTTCCGCCTGCAGCTCCGGAGTCTGCTGGTCAAACTCCAGCAACGCCTTCGGATGCACGCCAATCATACGGTTGATGATAAATTCCAGACGGGCCAGACCCACACCTTCATTCGGCAAACGCGCGAAGTCAAAGGCGCGGTCCGGGTTGCCGACGTTCATCATGATTTTTAACGGCAGATCCGGCAGTTCGGTCACTTCGGAACTCTGCACGTTAAAATCGAGGATATCGCTGTAGACGAAGCCGGTATCACCTTCTGCACAAGAAACGGTGACCTGTTGACCTTCTTTGAGCAGATCGGTCGCGTTGCCGCAGCCAACCACCGCCGGAATGCCCAGTTCACGCGCAATGATCGCCGCGTGGCAGGTACGGCCGCCACGGTTGGTGACGATGGCGGCGGCTTTCTTCATGATCGGTTCCCAATCCGGGTCGGTCATGTCAGTCACCAGCACGTCGCCTGGCTCAATGCGGTCCATCTCACTGATGTTATGGATGACCTTCACCGGACCTGCGCCAATGCGGTGGCCGATAGCGCGCCCTTCCACCAGCACCGGGCTGGTCGCGTTAAGCTGGTAACGCTCCATCGTTTGCTCGTTCGAACGCACGGTTTCCGGACGGGCCTGCACGATCAGCAATTTGCCGGTATGGCCGTCTTTGGCCCACTCGATGTCCATCGGGCGGCCGTAGTGTTTTTCGATCAGCAGTGCCTGATGTGCCAGCCCCTGAACTTCTTCGTCGGTCAGAGAGAAACGATTGCGTTGCTGCTCTGGCACGTCTTCAATTTGTACCTGCTTGCCGTGATCCTGCGATGGCGCATACACCATGCGGATTTTCTTCGAGCCGAGGTTGCGGCGCACGATAGCCGGGTTGCCTCTCAGCAACGTTGGTTTGTGCACATAAAACTCGTCCGGGTTGACTGCGCCCTGCACCACCATTTCGCCCAGGCCGAAGGCAGAGGTGATAAACACCACCTGATCAAAACCGGATTCGGTATCGATGGTGAACATGACGCCGGAAGATGCCAGGTCAGAACGCACCATGCGCTGTACGCCGGCCGACAAGGCCACGCCGCGGTGGTCATAACCCTGATGCACCCGGTAGGAAATGGCGCGGTCGTTAAACAGGGAGGCGAAAACGTGCTTAATCGCCACCATGACGGCGTCAATTCCCTGCACGTTGAGGAAGGTTTCCTGCTG
Source organism: Serratia sp. BIGb0163 (assembly GCF_024809935.1). Classification (NCBI taxonomy): domain Bacteria; kingdom Pseudomonadati; phylum Pseudomonadota; class Gammaproteobacteria; order Enterobacterales; family Yersiniaceae; genus Serratia; species Serratia sp. BIGb0163. The sequence continues at coordinate 1,039,376 of NZ_JANUDZ010000001.1, read as the reverse complement.
GCCGGCGAAAGAGGCATCCGGCATGTCCTCTGCGGTAGCGGAAGAACGCACGGCAAATGACGCTTCCGGCTCGCCGTCGGCCAGTTGCTGGTAAGCCAGGTTAATCTCACGCTCGAATTCCGCATGGAACGGCGTGTCGATAATCCATTGACGGATTTGTGCGCCCGCCTTGGTCAATTGAGCAATATCGTCAACGTCAGTTTGATCCAGTAACTGATAGATGCGCTGGTTAACACCGCTTTGCTCGAGGAAATCGTTAAACGCCTGCGCGGTGGTGGCAAAACCGTTTGGCACGGCAACGCCCAAATCGGAAAGATTGGTGATCATTTCACCGAGGGAGGCATTTTTGCCGCCGACACGGTCAACGTCGTGCATGCCGAGCTGGTTGTACCAAAGCACATTACGCAAGTCTGGGCCATTGTTGGACATCGAGACAATCCTTATTGCTATCAGTAGGGTATAGACGGATTTAATTCGCTTGCTTTCTCAGCGCCGCTAAAACGGTGCCGAGTCAGACTAGCACAATGATCCATAGGAAATGGAAAGGTGAATCGATCAACCCGGTGAAGAAAGTGGATTTTAGGAAAACTTCCTGAAACGCAAAACCGGCCTGGAACCGTTCCCTGTCGCACTAATAGCTTAAATCTCAACAAATTAAGTATTTTTTAAACTTCAGTTTTAAAAACCCTGTTATTTACGCAGTCTTTGGTGAAAATTGCGTCATCATGACTAATAATTCCTCACGGGAAATAAACGCCCGCTTTTCATAAAATTTGAAATAGTGTTTTATCCCAGTATTTCTATCGCCAGCGTTTATTCCCTGACCGACCTGTTTATTCATCGACTCTGCCCGCATTATCACAATTTTTTTGCCCGCCCCTTTACCGTTGAATCATCTGCAGCCCATGATAAGGGCCAGCAGACGTGATAATGACGTCACTATTTCAGCTAAGGAGCCCCGGGTGGAAAGAAGCGTTTTTTATATTTCGGACGGTACGGCGATCACCGCAGAGGTTTTGGGCCACGCGGTGTTGTCGCAATTTCCGGTCAAGGCCACCACCTTTACGCTGCCCTTTGTGGAAACCGAAGCGCGGGCCCGTGGGGTTTGCCAGCAAATTAACGATATCTATCGTGATACCGGCGTGCGCCCGTTAGTGTTTTACTCAATCATTTCGCCGGAAGTTCGCAAAGTCATTACCCAGAGCGAAGGTTTCTGCCAGGACATCGTGCAGGCGCTGGTTGGCCCGTTGCAGGGGGAACTGGAGGTAGAACCTACCCCGGTGCCTAACCGCACCCACGGGTTGACCGCCAGCAACCTCGGAAAATATGACGCCCGTATCGCGGCTATTGACTACACGTTAGCCCATGATGACGGCATTTCGCTGCGTAATCTCGATCAGGCGCAGGTGATCTTGCTCGGCGTTTCGCGCTGCGGTAAGACTCCCACCAGCCTGTATCTGGCCATGCAGTTCGGTATCCGCGCGGCCAACTATCCGTTTACCGCCGACGATATGGACAACTTGCACCTCCCCGCCGCGCTGAAGCCGTTTCAGCACAAGCTTTTCGGCCTGACGATCGATCCGGAGCGGTTAGCCGCCATCCGTGAAGAACGGCGTGAAAACAGCCGTTATGCTTCCATTCGCCAGTGCCGGATGGAGCTGGCGGAAGTGGAAGCGCTGTTCCGTAAAAACCAGATCCGTTATCTGAACACCACCAATTATTCGGTGGAAGAGATCTCGACCAAAATCTTGGATATTCTGGGCATGAGCCGCCGCATGTTCTAGCCTTAACGCGGCGGGCCTGTCTCCTGCCGCGTGTTGTTTATTTCCCCACCGGCCACGTTTTTTGTGCTTTTTTTAGCGATTTTGATCAACAGAACACAGTTTCTCCGGTTGAATTCATCGGTTTTTACGTTATTGTGATCGCCATCACTTCCCGGCACTCCTGCCGCAGCGAAGAACAGTCTTTAGAGAAAATCATGCACAAAACAGATGAACTGCGGACCGCGCGCATCGACAGCCTCGTCACGCCGCAAGAGCTGGCGGAGAAGTTGCCAATCTCGGCGGAAATCGCGGACAACGTGACGGCCTCACGGCAGCGAATTGAAAAAATCCTGACCGGCGAAGATCGTCGCCTGCTGGTGGTGATCGGCCCCTGCTCTATTCACGATCTTGACGCCGCCATCGATTATGCCGGCCGGTTGAATGCGCTGCGCATCCGTTATCAGGATCGCCTCGAAATCGTGATGCGCACCTATTTTGAAAAACCGCGCACCGTGGTGGGCTGGAAAGGCCTGATCTCCGATCCGGCGCTGGATGGCACCTTCCAGGTCAATCGCGGGATCGAAATGGCGCGTAGGCTGCTGCTGGAAGTGAACCAGCTCGGCCTGCCAACCGCCACCGAGTTCCTGGACATGGTGGTCGGCCAATACATTGCTGATTTGATCAGTTGGGGCGCGATTGGCGCACGGACCACCGAAAGCCAGATCCACCGTGAAATGGCTTCGGCACTGTCCTGCCCGGTGGGCTTTAAAAACGGCACCGACGGCAACACCCGTATCGCGATTGACGCCATTCGTGCGGCCCGCGCCGGCCATATGTTCCTGTCACCGGACAAGCACGGCCAGATGACTATCTATCAGACCAGCGGCAATCCTTATGGCCATATCATCATGCGTGGCGGCAAGACGCCGAACTACCACGCAACCGATGTGGTCGCCGCCTGCGACAGCCTGCGCGAATTCGATTTGCCGGAGCAACTGGTGATCGACTTCAGCCACGGCAACTGCCAGAAATTGCATCGTCGCCAACTGGAAGTGGCCGAAAACGTCTGCCAGCAGATCCGCGCCGGTTCCGTCGCCGTTGCCGGCGTAATGGCAGAAAGCTTCCTGGTGGAAGGCACCCAGAAAATCATTGCCGGTCAGCCGCTGACCTATGGGCAATCGATCACCGACCCTTGCCTGAGCTGGTCCGACAGCGAACAGCTGCTGGCCATGCTGGCCGATGCGGTAGACACCCGCTTCTGATCCCAGCGCCGGGGCGCCCGCCCCGGTTTTTCTGTCTGTGCCCTGCTCATCTATACTGGTAACAATTCTTGTATCCCCCCTGAAAAGGATTTGGAGTCCGGCATGATCCACTCACTGTTATCCATCCCCTGCGTCACACTGCAAGGGGAACACAAAACCCTGGGCGATTTCCCCGCCCGGGCTTATCTGGTGGTCAACACCGCCAGCAAATGCGGATTTACTCCTCAATATCACGGGCTGGAAAACCTGTGGCAGTACTATCGCGAACGCGGCCTGATGGTGCTGGGCTTTCCCTGCAATCAGTTCGGCGCGCAGGAACCCGGCGATCCGCTGGAGATTGCCAACTTTTGCACGCTGAACTATGGCGTCAGCTTCCCGCTATTCAGCAAGGTTGAAGTTAATGGCCCAGGCGCGCATCCGTTGTTCAACGAGTTAAAGCGCCTGGCACCGGGCGTGCTGGGCACTCAACGCATTAAATGGAACTTCACCAAGTTCCTGCTGACCGCTGACGGCCAGCGGGTGAAACGCTACGCGCCGATCACCAAACCCGAACGCCTGTTTGACCGCATTGAAACCCTGCTGAAATAACCCTGAATTTTACGGGCTGAGCCATCTCGGCCCGTGCCACATCCCCTTCCTGCAAAAAGCTTCCATTGGTAAGAAAATTTTCCTTGATGTAACCTTTCGTTCACATGATAATGATTCTCACTTTGATATTAATTACTATTTAACGGTCTGTTTTATAAACACATGACGATGGATAATCACCACCACAACACGCCTGCCCAGGCTGCTCACACCGCTGAAAGTGGCCTGGCCACGCCGCCTTGCTACGACAGTGCGCAACTGCTCGATGCCGATGGCGTGGCGATCATCATCCATCAGGGCCAGCGCTATCAGTTACGACAGACCAAAGCCGGGAAATTGATCCTGACCAAATAATTCCCATCCCTTAACGCCAGCCACCCAGATCCTTTTTGATCCAGGCAGCCAGCAAATCTATTGATATGTTTAAAACATACGGAGAGTTGCGACATGCCTCTGATCTATTCCACCCGGCTGCGTTTATCCGCATTGAGTCTGGCGATTGCCTGTACTCTGCCGACGGTGACTTTTGCACAAACCAGCGAAACCCCTTCTTCTTCCTCGGCGATGGCACCGGTTAAAAAGGACAAAGCCAGCGACGAAACCATGACGGTAGCCGCCACCGGCAATGCGCGCAGCAGTTTTGAAGCGCCGATGATGGTCACGGTGATCGAGGCCGATACGCCGCAAAGCCAAACCGCCACCAGTGCCGGCGATATGCTGCGCCGTGTGCCGGGCATTACCGTCAATGGCACCGGTCGCAGTAATGGCCAGGACGTTTTCATGCGTGGCTATGGTAAAAATGGCGTGCTGACGCTGGTGGATGGCATCCGTCAGGGCACCGATACCGGCCACCTTGGCGCCACCTTCCTCGATCCGGCACTGGTGAAACGCATCGAAGTTGTACGCGGCCCTTCCGCCCTGCTGTATGGCAGCGGCGCACTGGGCGGCGTAATTGCTTATGAAACCGTAGATGCCGCCGATCTGCTGTTACCCGGCCATAATAGTGGCTACCGGGTGTATGGCACCGCCGGCAGCGGCGACCACAGCCTCGGCATGGGGGCCAGCACCTACGGCAGAACCGACAATCTCGACGGCCTGCTGTCATTTGGCACCCGCGACGTCGGCAATCTGCGTCAGGGCAACGGCTTCGATGCACCCAATGATGAAACCATCAGCAATCTGCTGGCCAAGGGAACCTGGACACTCGATGAGAATCAGTCATTGAGCGGCGACCTGCGCTACTACAACAACCGGGCGCAAGAGCCGAAAAACCCGCAGGAATCGGCCAGCAGCAGCGGTAACCTGATGACCGACCGCTCGACTATTCAACGCGACGGCCAGCTTGGCTACAAACTGAAACCTGTGGGTCAGGATTGGCTCGACGCCGAAGCCAAAATCTATTACTCCGAAGTGGAGATCAACGCCCACACCAACGGCAGTGAAGATGAAGCGCGCAAGCAAACCACTCGCGGTGCCAAACTCGAAAACCGCAGCCGTTTGTTTGCCGATACCTTCGCCTCTCACTTATTGACCTACGGCAGCGAGGCTTACAAGCAGGAGCAAACACCGGGTGGCGCGACAGAAAGCTTCCCACAGGCGAAGATCAACTTTGCTTCCGGCTGGTTGCAGGACGAAATTACCCTGCGCGACCTGCCGGTCACCCTGCTTGCCGGGACGCGTTACGATAACTACAAGGGTTCCAGCGACGGTTACGCCGATGTTGACGCCGACAAGTGGTCATCGCGCGGTGCCGTCACAGTGACGCCAACCGACTGGCTAATGCTGTTCGGTTCTTATTCGCAGGCTTTCCGCGCCCCGACCATGGGAGAGATGTACAACGATTCCAAGCACTTCTCTATCCCCATGGGGCCGACCACCATTACCAACAACTGGGTGCCTAACCCGAACCTGAAGCCGGAAACCAATGCCACCCAGGAATACGGTTTCGGGCTACGCTTTGACGATTTGCTACTGGCTGATGACAGCCTGCAATTCAAAGCCAGCTACTTTGATACCAAAGCCCGCGACTACATCACCACGGATGTCACCATGGAGCTGGGTCGTGGCCCTCGTGGCCCTTATTGCATCAGCTGCACCACTTTCTCGACCAATATCGACCGTGCAAAAATTTGGGGCTGGGACGCAACGCTGAGCTATAAAACCGCCATTTTTGGCTGGGACCTGGCGTACAACCGCACTCGTGGCAAGAACGAAAGCAGCGGCGAATGGCTAAACAGCATCAATCCGGACACGGTAACCAGCACGCTGGATATTCCACTGGGTGAAACCGGCCTGTCCACCGGCTGGGTGGCCACTGTGGCCCAACGAGCCACCCGCGTAGAAACCGGCACCGCAGAACAAGGCGGCTACGGCGTCAACGATTTTTACCTGAGCTATAAAGGCCGCGAACGCCTGCAGGGCGTGACCACCACGGTGGTGCTGGGCAACGCCTTTGATAAAGAATATTACTCGCCACAGGGCATACCGCAGGACGGGCGTAATGCCAAACTGCTGGTCAGCTATCAGTGGTAACGTTTTAAATCCGGCGGGCATGAAGATTGCCCGCCGCTTGATTCACACACAGGAGAACCCGCAATGAGCAATACCCTATATGCACGCTACCAGCAGGCAAAAATTGATAACCCAGGCAAATATGCGCGTGACCTGGCTGAAATTCTTGGCGTCAGCGAAGCGGAGCTGACCCACGCCCGCGTCGGTCAGGACACTCGTCGTCTGCAGGCCGATGCCCGTACCCTGCTGACCGAACTCGAACAGGTAGGCGTCACCAAATCCATTACCCGTAATAGCTACGCGGTGCATGAGCAAATGGGTCGTTATCGCAACCAGCACCTGAACGGTCATGCCGGGTTGATCCTCAATCCGCGTGAGCTGGATCTGCGTCTGTTCCTCAACCAGTGGGCCAGCGCTTTCGCCATGAGCGAAACCAACAAGCGCGGTGTACGCCACAGCATTCAGTTCTTCGATCATCAGGGCGACGCACTGCATAAGGTTTACACCACCGATGAAACCGATCTCCCAGCCTGGATGGCGCTGGTTGAACGCCACCTGAATGCGGAAAACCCGACGCTGGAACTGCAACCGGCAGACGCCGCGGTCAGTAACGCCTCGCCTGATGCTGACAAAATTGACCAGGAATGGCGTGCAATGACCGACGTTCACCAGTTCTTCCAGTTGTTGAGCCGCAACAAACTGACCCGCCAGCAAGCCTTCAGCGCCGTCGGTAACGATTTGGCCTATCGGGTCGATAACAGCGCCCTGAGCCAATTGCTTAACACCGCGATGGGCCTGCAAAACGAAATCATGATTTTTGTCGGCAACCGTGGCTGCGTGCAGATCTTTACCGGTCAGATTGAACGCCTGATGCCGCAGGAAGGCTGGATTAACGTGTTCAATCGCCGCTTCACCCTGCACCTGATCGAAGATGCGATCGCCGAAAGCTGGATCACCCGCAAGCCCACCAAAGACGGCTTCGTCACCAGTCTGGAACTGTTTGCCGCCGACGGCACGCAGATAGCTCAACTTTACGGCCAGCGTACCGAAGGCCAGCCGGAGCAAACTCAGTGGCGTGAGCAGGTTGCCGCGCTTGAACCCAAGGACGTTGCCGCATGAAACCTTCATTGACCCGTCGTCTGGCGCTGTGCATTGCGCTGGCGTTGCCGTTCACCGCTGCGGCGGCGGAACGTATTGTCTCGATAGGCGGTGACGTCACCGAAATTGCCTTCGCCCTGGGCGCGGGCGATGAAGTGATAGCGAGAGACAGCACCAGCCTGCAGCCGGAAACCGTTAAAAAACTGCCGGACGTCGGTTACATGCGCCAGCTTAATGCCGAAGGTATTTTGGCGCTGAAACCCACGCTGGTGCTGACCACCGAATTGGCCGAGCCGGCGCTGGTGCTCAAACAGCTGGAAGAGAGTGGCGTTAAAGTGGTGCGCATTCCCGGCGATACCACCTTGCAAAGCGTGCCGGAAAAAATCGCTGTGATCGCCAGTGCGCTTCAGCGCACCGAGCAGGGCAAGCAGTTGAGCACCCGTTACCAGCAGCAATTGGCGGCGGTGAAAACCGATGCGTTGCCGGTCAGAGTGTTGTTCGTCATGAGCCACGGTGGTATTACGCCCATGGCCGCCGGACAACACACGGCCGCCGACGCGGTCATCACCGCTGCGGGTCTGAAAAACGCCATGCAAGGATTCAGCCGCTATCGCCCGCTTTCGCAGGAAGGCGTGATAGCCAGCGCGCCAGATTTGCTGCTGGTCACCACCGACGGCGTAAAAACGCTCGGCGGCGAACAGGAGCTGTGGAAATTGCCTGGCATGGCACTCACCCCGGCGGGCAAGCAGCATCGCGTACTGGTGGTTGACGATATGGCGCTGCTGGGCTTCGGGCTGGAAACGCCCGCCGCGCTGGCCAAGCTGCGTCATGCGGCGGAGCAAAAGTAATGCGCTGCCGTACCTCTCCCCGCCTGGCGATGACCAGCCTGCTGGTACTGTTGGCACTATTGGCTTTGGGCGCGGCCAATATGGGGGCGCTGACGCTGTCATTCCGCACCCTGTGGCAACAGCCGTTCAGCGACACCTCCTGGCATATCTGGCTGAATATCCGTTTGCCGCGCGTGCTGCTGGCGGTAGTGATAGGTTGCGCGTTGGCGGTGTCCGGTGCCGTAATGCAGGGGTTGTTCCGTAACCCCTTGGCCGATCCCAGCCTGTTGGGGATCAGTAGCGGCGGCGCGCTGTTTGTCGCGCTGATTATCGTTATGCCGCTGGCCCTGCCGCCGGTGATTGCCCTGTATGGCCACATGCTGGCGGCATTTCTCGGCAGCATGCTGGTATCGCTGTTGATTTACGGCATCAGCCGCAGCGGCCACGGCAGCCTGTCGCGCCTGTTGCTGGCGGGTATCGCCATTAACGCCCTGTGCATGGCAGCGATTGGCGTGCTGTCTTACCTCAGTAATGACCAGCAACTGCGCCAGTTTTCACTGTGGATGATGGGCAGCCTGAGCCAGTCACAATGGCCCACCCTGGCCGTTTCCGCCTCGCTGATCCTGCCGACCATCCTGCTGACACTCTTACAGGCGCGCCGCCTGAATCTGCTGCAACTGGGAGATGAGGAGGCGCATTACCTCGGTGTGAATGTTCAGCGTGCCAAGTTACAGCTGCTGTTGTTGAGCGCATTACTGATAGGCGCAGCGGTAGCGATGAGTGGCGTGATTGGTTTTATCGGTCTGGTGGTGCCGCATCTGGTGCGCATGCGCCTCGGCGGCGACCACCGCTGGCTGCTGCCCTGTTCTGCACTGGGGGGAGCCTGCCTGCTGTTGGTCAGCGATACGCTGGCACGCACGCTGGTGGCTCCGGCAGAAATGCCGGTCGGTTTGATGACCAGCCTGATCGGCGGGCCTTATTTCTTATGGCTGGTGATGCGCCAGCGGGAGCGCGTGGGTGGATAACACAGCAAGCCTGACGGCGCAGCAGTTACGTTACAGCCTGGGTTCACGGCGGCTGATCAACGATGTCTCACTGAGTATCAATAGCGGCGAAATGGTGGCAATTATCGGGCCGAACGGCGCGGGTAAGTCGACGTTACTGCGCCTGTTAACCGGTTATCTGGCCCCAGGCTGTGGCGAATGTCAGTTGCTCGGGCGACCGCTGGAACAGTGGCAACCACAGCAGTTGGCGAAAGTGCGCGCGGTAATGCGTCAACATAGCGATCTGGCCTTCCCCTTTACCGTAGAGGAAGTGGTCAGTATGGGCCGTGCACCCCACGGCAAACGCGACGCACAACGGGCGGTACAACAGGTAATGGCGCAAACCGACTGTCTCGAATTGGCCCAGCGCGATTATCGCCAGCTCTCCGGCGGTGAACAGCAACGAGTGCAACTCGCCCGCGTGCTGGCGCAGCTTTGGCAACCGCAGCCAACGCCGGCCTGGCTGTTTCTGGACGAACCGACCTCGGCGCTGGATCTCTACCACCAGCAACATACGCTCAGGCTGCTGCGCACGCTGACGCGGCAACAGCCGATTGCAGTGTGCTGCGTATTGCACGATCTCAATCTCGCGGCATTGTATGCGGATCGTATTTTATTGATGCATCAGGGGCAATTGGTCGCGACGGGCACGCCGCAGGAAGTGTTGCAGGCAGAGATCCTCACCCGTTGGTATCAGGCAGATCTGGGCGTGGTTCATCACCCGGAAGTGGCGTTGCCACAGGTCTATTTGCGTCAGTAGTTTCTTTACCGGGCGCGCTGTACCGCGCCCGTCATCTTTCTTCGTCAATCAGCTAGAACAAGAAATTTCCAGATGTTTGCCCCAATCCGGCGGCAACGCGGCGAGATCGTCATACTCTGGGTTATCCGCGAATGGCGCCAGTAACGCCTGATGCAGCCGCGCCAGCTTACTGACATCATCTTGTTCGGCGCTTTCTATCGCCTGTTGCGCCAGATAGTTGCGCAGGATTAGCTTCGGATTCACTGCCTTCATCGCCTGCTGGCGCTGCGCGTCACTTATCTGTTCTTGCTGCAGGCGCTGGCGGTACTGCTGATACCAGCCATCGAATGCGGCGCGATCGATAAATTCATCTCGCAGTGGCGACTGCGCCTGCTGCTGCTCCGTCTGGCTTAGCAAGCGGAATGTCCGACTATAGTCCCGGCCCTCTTGCGCCATCAGACTCAGCAACCCGGTCAGCAAATCATTATCCTGCTGCGACTGGGTGAAAAAGCCGAGCTTGGCTCTCATCTGCTCCCCATAGGCACGCATCAGGGCCGGTTCATAGGCCGCCAGCGCATTTTGCAACTGCTCGGTGCTCATCAGCCCGGACAAGGTTTGTGCCAGGCGGTGAAGATTCCACAGCGCCACCGCCGGTTGGTTATCATAGGCATAACGCCCCTGATGATCGGAATGGTTACAGATATAGTCGGGCTTATAATCGTCAAGGAAGCCGTAGGGACCATAGTCGATGGTGATACCCAAAATCGACATGTTATCGGTGTTCATCACGCCGTGAGCAAAGCCGACGGTTTGCCAATGGGCGATGAGCCGGGCGGTGCGTTCGACCACATCGGTAAACCACAGCAGATAGCCATCGCTCTGATCTTTAAACTGCGGCCAGTGGCGGGCAATCACAAAATCAGCCAACTGCTGCACCTGCTCCGGCTGCTTACGGTAATAAAAATGTTCGAAATGGCCGAAACGCACGTGGCTTTCCGCTACGCGTAGCAGCATCGCCCCACGTTCAGCCTGTTCGCGATAGACGGGCTGATCGCTGGTCACAATGGTCAACGCACGCGTGGTTGGAATGCCCAGATGATGCAACGCCTCGGAAGCCAGGAACTCACGGATCACCGAGCGCAGCACCGCACGGCCGTCGCCCATACGTGAATACGGCGTCAGCCCGGCCCCTTTCAGATGCCAGTCCATGCTGCGACCATCCGCCAGCCGCTGTTCACCCAGCAAAATGCCGCGACCATCACCCAATTGCCCGGCCCAGACGCCGAACTGATGTCCGCTGTACACCTGTGCCAGCGGCCGCATACCCGGCAGCAGCGTTTCTCCCGCCCAAATAGGGGTTTTATCCTGGGTAAACCAGCTTTCGTCCAGCCCCAGCTCACGCGCCAGTGGCTCGCTGTGATACAGCAGGCGAGTCCCCGTTAACGGCGTGGGGTTCAATTCGGTATAAAAACCGGCTAATTGTTGTTGGTAAGCATTTTCAAACTGCGGCATAGGCCCTCCGTTCCACCTAGTGTAGAGCCTGGGCGTGGGGATTAACACGGAAGAAATGCAGGGAGAACGCATCTGCCTGATACCAGGACAGATGCGAGGGGATTGGCTTTTATGTATACCGATACGGCTTAAAAGCCTTTTTGCGCTGATGAATAAAATACTTTATCAGCGAGAGAATGATAATGAATAACAGTACCGGGATAGCAGCCAACTTCATCCCGACCATTATTGGAACCATTGTGTGTGTAGTACTCTCAATTATTGTTTTTGAACTCATCGGGCGTTACCCGTAACGCCGCCAAATTATCCACACCAACGCTGGGCCATAAAAAACCTTGCAGGCCAAAAACACCGGCGTGTCTGAGCTTATTAAAATACTCCTCCCTCTCTATTCCTTCGACGATGACTCCCTTGCACAGCAGATTGATATTCTTTAATAGCGAATCAATGACCACGTCATAACCCTGGTGGGTAAACAGCTGCCAGTAAAATCGCTTATCGATTTTCACGTAGTCGAATAGACCATCATACAATGCGGTCAGAGTTGCCTGACCAGAACCAAAGTCGTCCAACCACAGTGAGAATTTCTCACTAAGCCGACGAATTTTTTCATTGTTTTTCCCCGCCGAAAGATTCGGAAAACCCTCGCTGATTTCAAAGGCGATAAATGACCATTGTCTGATCCGTTCGCACAATTGATCGTCAGCAAGAATCAAATCGACCAGGATTTCTTCGACGTCAAGCGTCAACAATACATCGTTTTCGACAAACCAGGCGGCATTCTGCTCCGCCAAACTCAATTGTTCATTAAATAACTCAATCCTTTGCTCGGTGGACAATAAATTAATCCCAATGTCAGCCGGCATCGCCAAATCACCGTCCAGGCTATTAAAACGGTTCAAGATTTCCACCGCCAACAGCCTGCCCTCCATTGAGTAAACAGGTTGAAAAACATAGCTACTAATAAAGTCAGCTTCGAGTTGGATTTTCATTTCAATGCCATAGGCTGAATGGCGAACATCTCATCGTATATCAATATATTTTATCGATCAATCCCTGTGAGATTAATCGGAAATATCAATACGGCCAGTCATAATTTATCATTTTATTGATAGATTAAAGCTATATTAGGGGGGCATAACGCGGATATGAAAACAATTTGGCTTAAGGCAACAACCGTGACCCACGGCATGAATTTGAGAAGTATTTGGCTTATGTGATAAGATAATTCTGAAAATTTGACTTATCGACATTGTTTTAATTAAAGAAATTCCTATTCCGCGTTAAATATCAAATCAGTATCTCTGGCCTATGTACAACGTAGTGAGCTTAACTGATTAAATTTAATAACGCATCAATTCCTGGCGTTATTCCTTGCATTGAATCGGCAAAAAAATGCCCACCTTGATTTTCGGGTAAAATATGCTACCTGAGTGTTTTTACTGCATTTTTGTGCAAAAAAAGATTACGGCATGAAAGAGAGGCAAACTCGCGGCGTAAAAAAGGGATGAGTTGCCTCATCCCGGAGCATTCAGGATCCGAACGTTATTTGATCGTTTCAAGCAACCATTGTCGCAGCTCGGTTAATTCTGCGGCCTGCTCTGGGTACTGCACAATCAAAGCATCGCAGCAATTCGCCAACGCCTCGCTGCGATAGGTGCAGCCCACCAGCATCTCGGCCAGCCGTTGCAACGGTGCCGGGCTGAGACTGTCGGTAAAAATCTGCGCCCGGCAAATGGCGCCTTTTTCCACGTCAAAGAAGATATCTACCCCACCCCAGACAAACCGTTCATTCAGCAGGTGACTGAATGCCGGCGCCTTGCCGAAATTCCATTCCCAACTGCTTTGTTTGGCAAACTGTGCGGCAAAATCCGGCAAATCGGGATAAACGTCAGGCGAAATGATTTCTGCTTTCGCAGTCTCACCATAATGCTCAAAGAACGCCTGAGTTATTGCGTCGCACACCTGCTGGTGGCTGATATCGGCTTTAAACTCCGCCAGATTGGCAACGCGAGAACGTACCGAGGTGATGCCCTTGGCCTGCAATTTTTTAGGGTCCGGATTAAGGTAGTCGGCCAGGCGATTGAGATCCGCGTTCAGCAACAAGGTGCCATGGTGGAACCCGCGATCCTGAGTTTCCCGGTAGGCCGAGCCGGAGATTTTACGCACGCCCTCTGCGGTATCAATCACCAGATCATTGCGTCCCGATGCGGTGGCCGCAATGCCCAACTGAGCCAGAGCTTGCAGAATAATGCCGGTGGAGACGGTTTTATCGTAACCGGGTTTGCCTGCCATAAAGGTAAAACAGCTATTGCCCAAATCGTGGAATACCGCACCACCGCCGCTGCTGCGGCGTGCCAGACGAATACCGTCCTGCTCCATGCGGCGGGTGTTGCACTCTTTCCAGGGGTTTTGTGACTGACCAATGACCACGGTTTCGGCATTGCGCCACAGGAACAGAATTTTCTGCGTAGTCATTTCGCGGAAGATGCACTCTTCCACTGCCAGATTGAACCAGGGATCGTAGGAATCGGAAATCAACAGGCGTAAGTTACTCATGGCGGCCACCGTTAACAATGTGATACCGCCATGATACACCAAATCAAGAGGTTAGAGCTAAATGCGACGCGCCTGCCAGTAGACCTTCTTCCAGTACACGTTGTTCAGCGAGGAACGTATCACGCCGCGGCTGGTCGAGGCATGGATAAACTGATCGTTGGTGTCATAAATGCCAACGTGCAAACCATTCTCACCGCCACCGGTTTTGAAAAACACCAGATCGCCGGGCATCAGCTCATCGCGCGAGACTTTGGTTCCCAGCGAGGTTTGCTCTTCAGTAGAGCGTGGTAATTGCATATCGAAACGATCGCTGAAGGTGCGATAAACAAACCCGGAGCAGTCGACGCCACCGCGGTCTAACCCGCCATAGCGATAAGGGGCACCGTACCATTGACGCAGCTGTTCGTTTAACTGAGCGACAACCACAATCGAATCGGCCAATCTGCCGCTCGGTGGCGGCGCATGGCTGCTACAACCGGCAAGAATTAAACTGGCTAATAAAAACCAAATACGCATCCGCATAATATCCCTTCATTGAACAGATTGCCGCTTTATGCCTCCCGCTAAAGCATACCGCCTGCGAGGCAAAGCCGACACCAGCTAAGGAAAGCGCTATTTTGGGCTAATTTATCCCCCTGTAGGGGAAAAAGGCAAGCATGGTGAAGGAGATAATCGAATTGACGCCGGTTTTCGCGCTATTGGGGCGTTTTTACCTTGGCCTGACTGTTAATCAGCCACACGCCAAACAGGATAAACAGCGTGCCCAAGGTTTTCAGCAGCGTGGCGGATTCATTAAACCAGGGCAGGATCACCGCGGCCAGATAGACCAGCGCATAACTTACACTCAACAGCGGGTAAGCACGATTGAGTGGCAAATGGTGCAGCGCGAAGAACCAACACAGCATTGACAGCGCATAGCCAAAAATACCGCCGCTGACCACCATTAACGGCAACCAATACTGCATAAACAGGTTCAGGGTGACATCGGCAAATGACATCAGGGGGATCTGCGCCATGCCCCACTTCATCAGCAACTGTGCCAGCGTGACTAACAGCACGCTGGCCGCGCCCCAGGCATAACCTCTCATGGATTGATACTCATCAGCAGGATCCCCAGCATGATTGATGCCACTCCGTACCAATGGCGTGCGGTAGTCGGCTCATTAAACAGCCAGCGGGCGGCCAGCGTCACCAGAACAAAATTCAGGCTGAGCGTCGGATATGCCAGGCTGAGCGGCAAACGTTGCAACACATTAAGCCACACCGCCATGCCCAGCCCCAACAGCAAAACGGCCAGCGCCAACCAGCGCAGCGTTACCCCCCGCCTGACTTCGGGAGGTAACTGCCAGCTCAGAGCGGCCTGTTTCTGGCACAGCTGCCCACCACAGGTGAGCAGACTGACCACGACCACCAACAAATAGCCGACTATCATGGCTGCTGTTGGTACCAGAACAACGCCAGACGATTCATCACCTCAACCTTATCTGCTTTCGGCAGCTTTTGCTGATCAATGCTTTCTCCACGCGACAACTGCAACACCAGTGAGACATCGCCCTGTTTGCGCGCCTGTGCCAGCCACTGCGGGAAATCGCTGTCGCTGATGAGATGGCTGCGGGCATCCGGATACTCCAAACCGTAGGACACCTCCCCCTTCTGGTTAAACATCAATACGTCGCTGCGCTTCAACTCCCAGGCCAACCCAGCCGCTACGCCAACGCTGTCGGTCAGCACGTAGCGGCTATGGCCTAACTCAGCCATATTCACCCGGATAAAGTTTTGCGGCAGCTTGGAGTCGGTCACCTGCTGCGGAATGGCGTAACCAATCAACAAACACAGCAACAATGGGCAAGCCGCTGCCCAGCTCCAGCGTTGCGCATTATTACGCACCGACACTACGGCAAACAACAACCAACCGGCAAAGGCGATAATGCCGATAACAATCTTCGGCCACTCTTGCGCGGTAAACAAATGCACTTTGGGTAACAGTCCGGAGCCCAGAACCACCAGCGCCAGGATGCAGATTAAGCCAAACAATCCGTTTAATACGGCGTTAACCTTGAATACCTTGCTGCGCAATGCCGCCACGCAGTCTTCGGCATAGGCTGCCATCAGCAATGCCAGGGGTGCCATGCACGGTAAAATATAGGTCGGCAGCTTGCCCTTGGCGATGCTGAAGAAGATCAACGGCATCATTACCCAGCTAAGCAGGAAGAACAGTTCCGGACGCTGAACCCGTTCCCGCCAGCCCTTGAGCAAGGAGCCCGGCAGCAGTGCCAACCAGGGCAACACCGCCGCCATCAAAACCGGGACGTAATACCAGAACGGGGCTTTATGTTGCGCATTGTCCTCGGCAAAACGTTGAATATGCTCCACCCAGAAGAAGTAGTTCCAGAAATCTGGCTCACGCTGTGCGATGGCCAGCGCCCAAGGCAAGCTCAGCAGCACAGCCACCACGATAGCCACTGGGCCGTAGATCAGCAGGTCTTTAATTCGCCGTTGTTGAATGACAATCGGGATCACCGCGATCACCGGCACCGCCAGTGCCAGGAAGCCCTTGGTCATAAAGCCCATGCCGCAGGCCAGCCCCAACAGCACGTAGCCGCCCAGCTTGCCTTTGGCCGTGGTCGCTTTCAGCGTCAGATAATAACTGACCATCGCGGCGGCCAGCCACAAGGAAATCATCGGGTCCAACACGCTGTAGGTACCGATGCTGAATACCAGAACCATCGACAGGAAAATCAACGTCGCCAGGCTGGCACGGCGCGCATTGCGCCACATCAGCATTGCCAGTGCGAATACCAGCAGCGCCGTCATGCCGGTACTGAATACCGAACCGAAGCGCACCGCAAAGTTGGTATCGCCAAACAACCATTGGCTGATGTTATTGAACCAGTAGCCGGCCACCGGTTTTTCAAAATAACGCAGGCCAAGCAAATGTGGCACTACCCAGTCGCCGCGTTGCAGCATTTCGCGGCTAATCTCGGCGTAGCGGGTTTCATCCGGTTGCCATAGCAGGCGGCCGTTGAGCGGAATCAGGTAAACCAGTGCAAAAAAAATGGCCAACAAAATAGCCCATGATCCTTTTAGCGCCTTCATGAATCGTCCTTCACATCGGTTTGACAACCCAGCCAACCTTCGCGACCAGGGAAAGGAGCGCGCTCAACGCGGCCCAATGGCAATGACGCCAAATCTTGAGGCAACAGTGCGCTTAACGGACAGAATTCTATGCCCTGCCGTTGCGCCCGCTGCAGTAACTGCTCAAACATTGCGGCCTGTGACATGCCCTCCACTTCGGTATGAATGGTATACACCGGCACACCGCGATCGTTTTCAATCGCCCGCAGAATGTAATCGTTGAAATCATTCATACTCACTTCGCTGCCAATCACCTCATCAAAGGTGGGCAACGTGACCGGGATTTGTACGGTTCCCAACCGACCATCGCTTAACACCGGACGGAAAGGATGGGTGCCACGACAGTCGCTGTTGTAGTGAAAACCAAAACGCTGCTTCACTTCCAGCACCCGCGTATCGGCACGCCAACCGGCAACCGCCGAACATTTGACAGGCTGACCGGTACTGTTGGCCAGCGCATCCACACCGAGCTGAACCTGCTGCATCAGTTGCGCTTCTGACCAACGGCCAACCTTGGCCTGCCAACCCTGGTGATCCCAGGCGTGCAGCCCCACTTCATGCCCAGCCTGGGCAGTCAGTTTCATCAACGGCCCCAGGGCACGGGCAATATTACGCCCCGGCCAGGCCGTGCCTGCCAGCAAAATATCCCAGCCGTACAGTGACGCGGCATTGGAGCGCAGCATTTTCCACAGGAATTTCGGACGCAAAAGGCGCCACAAATGGCGCCCCATATTGTCCGGTCCAACGCTGAAGAAGAAACTGGCCTGAATATTGTACTTGTCGAACAGCTCCAGCAACTGCGGCACCCCCTCTCGGGTGCCGCTGAAGGTATCTACGTCAACTCGCAGACCGACTTTCTTCATGCACCGTCACCTTCCTGAACGGTCGTACGCAGGAAGTAATCCAACGTATCAGCGACGGTTTGCTGCATGGCGATGGTTGGCTGCCAATCCAGCAAGCGGCGGGCATTCTTGATGCTCGGCGTGCGGTGCTCAACGTCCTGATAGCCTTTACCGTAATAGCTGCTGCTTTCAACGTCCTTGAAGCCGGCAAAGGGTGGGAAACGGTCACGCAGCGGATGGTTGTTGAAGCTTTCGAGCAGCATTTCTGCCAACTCGCGGATACTGGCTTCATTGGTCGGGTTACCGATGTTGACGATCTGGCCATCGCACAGGCCATCACGGTTTTCGATAATGCGGAACAGCGCTTCGATACCGTCATTGATGTCGGTGAAGCAACGTTTTTGCGCCCCGCCGTCCATCAATTTAATTGGCGAGCCTTCCACCAGGTTGAGGATCAGCTGGGTAATGGCGCGAGAAGAGCCGATACGTGCGGCATCCAGGTTATCCAGACGCGGGCCCATCCAGTTAAACGGACGGAACAGCGTGAACTTCAAGCCTTCTTTGGCACCGTAGGCCCAGATCACTCGATCCAGCAACTGCTTGGATACCGAGTAAATCCAGCGTTGCTTGTTGATCGGGCCGACAATCAGGCGTGAGTGGTCTTCGTCGAATTCCTTGTCGTCACACATGCCGTACACCTCGGAGGTGGACGGGAAGATAATGCGCTTGTTGTATTTCACGCAGTCGCGGACGATTTTCAGGTTTTCTTCGAAATCCAGCTCGAATACGCGCAGTGGGTTGCGGGTGTATTCAATCGGTGTGGCAATCGCCACCAGCGGCAGGATCACGTCACATTTCTTGATGTGGTACTCGATCCACTCGGAGTGGATGCTGATATCCCCTTCCACAAAGTGGAAACGCGGGTTACCCAGGAAACGGCTGATGGCGTCAGAACCGATATCCAGACCGTAGATATCATAGCGGTCATCACGCAGCAGGCGTTCGGTCAGGTGGTTACCGATAAAGCCGTTAACGCCGAGGATCAGCACGCGGGTTCTGCGATTCATCACTGCGTTTGGCTTGGCGGCCAGGCGCACGTCGGTGGCGATCCCCATTTCCTGCGCCAGACGGCTGCCTTGCACGTACAAACCGACATCGTTTTGGCCGGCCACAATTTCCAGCGCACCTTCACCGCAGGCAATGATCAGAGGAGAGGTACTGAGCACGGTACCCGGTTGCTTGTCATGCCGGGTATCCAGCACGCGGGCACGCCAGACAATCAGTTTACGCTGGCCAAGGTAGCTGAAAGCACCAGGGTAAGGTTCGGTCACGGCACGGACCAGGTTGTTAATTTCCTGCGCTGATTTATGCCACAGAATTTCACCATCTGCCGCGGTGCGACGACCAAAATAGCTGGCTTCAGCTTCATTTTGCCTGGTGAATGAGGCCGTCCCGTTTTTCAGCTTCGGCAGTTGCTCTTTCAGCAGCGCCTGTGCCGCTTCCAGCACTTTTTTGTGCAGGGTCAGCGCGGTATCGTTAGCGGCAATCGCCACTTTGTGCTGGCCAACAATATCACCGGCATCCGGACGCTTAACCATTTTGTGCAGCGTGGCTCCGGTTTCGGTTTCCCCATTTACCAGCGCCCAGTTTACCGGTGCGCGACCACGGTAATGCGGCAGCAGTGAGCCATGCAGATTGAAGCCGCCTTTTGGCGCCAGTGACAGCAGCTCTTCGCTCAGCATATTGCGGTAATAGAATGAGAAAATAATGTCAGGCTGCATCTCGCGGATACGTTCGATCCACAGTGGATGGTTAACGTCTTCCGGCGCATAAACCGGCAACTCCAATTCGGCACCCACACGGGCAACGGAGGAGAAAAAGTTGTTCTCACCAGGATCGTCGGTATGGGTGAATACCGCCTGAATATCATAGCCCGCGTCAGTCAGCGCTTTCAGACCAGCGCAGCCAATATCATGGTAAGCAAATACGATAGCTTTCATTATTCTTCTTCCTGAGTATTGTGGTTCGGCTGTTCACCGACCACTTTCTGAACAAAATAACGGGGACGAGCACGAACGTCGGTATAGATGCGACCGATGTACTCTCCCAACAGGCCCATGCCGACAAATTGGGCGCCGATAAAGGTAAACAGCACGGCAAACAGGGTGAACACCCCGCCGCCCGACCATTCAGGTCCCATAATCAAACGCAAAGCGATCAACAGCACCGCCAGCAAAAAACCTGACAGAGCCACCACACTGCCCACCACGCTGAGCAAACGCAGCGGCGTCGTGGTCAGGCAGGTGATCAGGTCATACATCAGGTTAATCAGCTTCATCAGGCTGTATTTGGAATCACCAAACTCGCGCTCCGCATGCAGCACTTCAATTTCAGTGGTGCGGCGGGCAAAGGTATTCGCCAGAATGGGGATAAAGGTACTGCGCTCGTGGCAGTTCAACATCGCCTCGATAATATGGCGGCGATAGGCGCGCAGCATGCAGCCGTAATCCCCCATCGATTTACCGGTGGCACGTTGGATCATCATATTGATGATGCGCGAAGCGCTTTTGCGGAACCAGGAGTCCTGACGGTTGGCACGCACGGTTCCCACCACGTCGTAACCTTCTTCCGCCACTTTCACCAGACGCGGGATCTCTTCCGGCGGGTTTTGCAAATCGGCATCCAGCGTAATCACCAGATCGCCACTTACCTGATTGAAACCGGCCATGATCGCCGAATGCTGCCCATAGTTACGGTTAAGCAACACGGCAATCACGCAGCTGCCCGGCTGTTCGGCCGCGGCGGTCAGCATATCGGCAGAATTGTCGCTGCTGCCGTCATCGACCAGGATAATTTCATAAGGTTGGGTCAGTTGTTTACAGGCGGCGGTGGTACGTTCGAGCAAGGCAGGCAAACTTTCCTGCTCGTTATAGACCGGGATCACCACCGAAACTTTTTTTATCGGTTCAACGCGAGACACGTAACGACTCCACAACAGAAGACAAGGCTTTAACCACGCGATCAACATCGGCGTCGGTCATATCAGGGAATAGCGGCAAGGTGCACAGACGTGCCGAGTTCCATTCGGTATTGGGCAAGGAAAGCTGCGGATAGCGATCACGATAAAACTTCTGGGTATGGGCGGCACGGAAATGCAGGCCGGTACCGATACCCACTTCTTTCAGGCGTTCCATCAACTGGTCGCGATCGATACCGCAGCGTTCAGCGTCAACGCGCACCATAAACAGATGCCAGGCATGGTCATGCGGATAATCAGGTAATCCCAACGGCAGGAAAGGCGAACCTTCCAGAGCGGTGAGGTAACGTTGCGCCAGCGCCTTGCGGCGAGCATTAAGCTGCGGCAAGCGGGCCAACTGCACCACGGCGATAGCCGCGTGGATATCGGAAAGATTGTATTTGTAACCAGGCTCGACCACTTCGGCCTGGGGTTTGCGCCCCAACTGCTGGCGATCAAAAGCATCAACGGCCAGGCCGTGGAACTTCAGACAGCGCAGGCGATCTGCCAGTTGGTCGTCGTCGGTGGCGATCAGGCCGCCTTCGGCACAGGTCAGGTTTTTTATCGCATGAAATGAGAAAATCGCCGTGCCGCGAGCGCCCACCCACTCACCGTTGTAACGGGCGCCCACCGCATGAGCGGCGTCTTCAATCAGGGGGAGATTATGGCGTTTAGCCACCTCACGCAGTGCATCCATCTGCAACGGTGCGCCGGCGTAGTGCACCGGGACAATGGCTTTGGTTTTCGTCGTAATGGCGGCTTCAACATCACTGGCGCTGACCATCAGCGTATCGCGGTCAACGTCAATCATCACCGGCGTCGCACCGAGCAATTCAATCATGTTGAGGGTAGAAACCCAGGTCTGGGACGGGGTGATAACTTCGTCACCCGGGCCAATGTTCAACGCCATCAGGGTGATATGCATACCTGCAGTAGCGGAACAGACGGCGATGGCGTGTTTACAGCCGAAGGTGGCACAGAACTCACTTTCCAACTGCTGATTTTGCGGCCCGGTGGTGATCCAGCCTGAGCGCAATACCTTTTCTACCGCCGCGATCTCTTCATCGCCAATCGCCGGGCGTGAGAAAGGTAAAAATTGATCCATAGTTAACCCCAAACGTATCAAATTGCTTTAATGACACTGTAGATCTCTTTTATTTAACGAATATTAAACGCCAGAGAGAATCGTTCCTGATGGATTAACTGCCAATGTACGGCCGCAAGCTTAACTAAACCTTAAGATGCGATTTATTATCAGCTAACTATCTGATCTGCGGGGGCCATCATCATTAAATTTAATTGATTTCAAAATCAATTAGTTATAGTTATATGTAATTATATAATTATTCTGTTTGAACTTAATCATCGTAGCACTTCAGCGACGGCTTTCAAGATTGATGAGGTATTTTTGGGAAGCAAGGGGAAATAAAGCCGGTCGTTATCCGGCTATTTATATCAGGTCCGTTTATTTTTCGTTTAAGTCGCATTTTCAATGCGCTAACGCATTATGCCGTCCTGGTCATAATCCAGCGTTGATCGCCGACTGCCTGCAGGTGAAAATCCACGTCATAGATCTGTGAAAGCAATACCGGCTCCATCACTTCCCGCGTGGTTCCCTGTGCGACAAGGCGCCCGGCATGCAGCAACCAGACCCGATCGGCCTGCTGCAAGGTATGATTAAGGTCGTGCGCGCAAACCAACGCGCTACGTCCACTCTGACAAAACTCACGCAGTAACCGATCCAGCGCTACTTTTTGCGCCACGTCCAGGCTATTGGTCGGTTCATCCAGTAGCAATAGTTGGCTGTAAGGATTGACCGTCGGCCAAACCTGCAGTAATACCGCGGCCAGCCGCACCCGCTGCCATTCACCGCCGGACAACTGAGTCAGCATGCGCGGCAGCTTGTCCATCAGTTTAAAACGCTGGCACAGATAAACAATAGTGCTCTCCAGCGCCTGTTCCGTGCTACCTGCAGGCCGGTGCAGTTCCAGATACTGGAATACCGGCATCAGCGCCACTGGCGGCTGTTGCTGGCTTAAATAAGCACGGCGCAGAGCCAGTTCATTGCCCTGATAACTCGCCAGCGGCTGGTCTGCCAGCCGGATCTCGCCCGTGCCAGGCAGCATGCCTGCCAAACACGCCAGCAGTGTACTTTTGCCGGCACCGTTCGGACCAATAAGGTGAAACTGCAACCCAGCATCGACCTGTGCTGAAAATGGGGCCAGACGCCCTTCTACCCCAACCTGACTGAGTTGCAGCATTATGAATTATCGCTCCTTCTTTATATTACTTGGCCAACGCCTGTTTGACGGCGGCCACCAACGCAGGATCTTCCGGTGTCATATCCGGAGAGAAACGTTGGATCACATTGCCATCACGCCCGATCAGGAATTTCTCAAAATTCCACAGAATGTCACCGGTTTGCTTTGGTGCCCGGCCTTTACTGCTCATGCGCTCCAGGAATCCACTGTCCTGCGGCGTCACGGCTTGCGGTTCGGCGGCAATCAGCGCCTGGTACAGCGGATGACGGTTTTCGCTGTTCACTTCAAGCTTGGCAAACATCGGGAACTCAACGCCAAAGGTGCCACGGCAAAACGCCAGGATCTCTTCGTTGCTGCCAGGCTCCTGCCCGAGGAACTCGTTGGATGGGAAGCCCAATACCTCAAAACCCTGGTCACGGTAGGTTTCGTACAGGGCTTCCAGCCCGGCATATTGCTTGGTCAGGCCGCATTCCGAAGCCACATTGACCACCAGCAACACGCTGCCTTTATATTTGCCCAGCGTGGTGGATTGATTCTCGATAGTGTTCAACGGAATGTCATAAATCGCTTGAGTCATGGAGCTTATCCTCTTGTTTTACTTGCAGGTGAACAGAGAAACTACCTTAAGCTTTTTACCCGGGTCAGTAGCCAGATAAATAGCGGTGCCCCCAGCGTGGCGGTTACCACGCCGATGGGTAATTCAGCCGACAGTAGCGTAATACGCGCCACCACATCGGCCGCCAGCAACACACCGGCGCCAGCCAGTGCGCAGCCCGGCAATAAATATCGCTGATTGGTCAGGCCACTGAGACGCAGCATGTGCGGTATGACCAGTCCGACAAAACCAATCACCCCGGCCAAAGCCACACTGACGCCCACCAGCCAGCCGATGGCCAGCACCAGTAGATTACGCCACAGATGCAGGGAAAGCCCGAGCTGACGCGCCTGTACTTCACCCAGCGCCATAAAGTTTAGCGCCTTGCCCTGGCAACACAGCCAAAGCAGCACCGGTAACAATGCCAGCACCAGCCATTTCTGCCGCCAGTCTACACCGCCAAAACCGCCCATCATCCAATACATCAGTTGGCGCAGGTCCAGACTGGAACTAAAATACACCGCCCAGGTCATCACCGCGCTACACACAATGCCCAAGGCAACACCCACCAGCAGTAGACGCGCATTGGTCAGACGTTTGCGACGGGCAAAGCTCAGCAGCAGGAAGGTCATGACCAGCGCGCCGGCAATGGCGCTCAGGCTCATAAATGCTACCGGCAGCAGGCCGTTGCCCAGCAGCACCGTTAGCACCAGTGCCACCCCCGCGCCGTTGGCGACGCCCAGCAAACCCGGCTCAGCCAGCGGATTTTCAAACAGCGACTGCATTACCGCCCCGGCCACCGCCAGGCTGGCCCCTACCAACATCACTGCCAGCGCGCGCGGCAGGCGTAGTTGCCAGACAAACAGCTGCGCGGCCTCACCCGACCACTGTGAGGGCCAAAGCCAAACGTCGCCCGCACTGAGGCTGAAAACAAAGGCCACGGCAACGCCCAGCGTTAACAACAACAGATGGCGTTTATCGCGATGGCGCTGTTTGTGCAGCAATAAGGTAAAGGTCTGGCTGGCTGGCATAGGCGTGGCGATTCCCTGCTGGCCGCCAAGGCGGCCGAATAATTGACGTCTGGGTCAAATATTAGGGGGTTAGTGCCCGAAGGGAAAGCATTGCATCAGGAGAATCACAGGAAAACAGCAGCTAATCCTGCCGGTCACCCGTAGGTGATGGCAAAATCAGCCGCCGTTGAATCAATCAGCGACGCGGGTCGTTATCGTTTTGCGGGTAAGGTTTGCCATGGCCATTGTCCTTACCACGGTCATTGTCATTACCACGGTCATTGTCACGACCGCCGTTATCATGATGGTTGCCATTGTCACGGTGGTCGCCGTCGTTACGATTATCGCGTTCACCGTGGAACGGGTTACCGCCCCGGTCAGGGCCACGATGATCGTAACCACGCGGCGGCGAGGATTGCCAGCGGCCACCATCCCAATACATACCCCGATTGTTGCGCTCCCCCATGCCACGCCCCTGGTGCTCATGCCACCACTGCGGCGGACGCCAGTCATAACCATCCCAATAGTAACCCCGACGGTCCTGATCCCCCAGATGCACCGCCACTCCCGGCACGTTGATATCGATAGAGACATCCGCCTGCGCAGCCACCGGCAGCAACAGCGGTAAACACACCAGCAACAGGATCTTTTTCATTGTACGCTCCGACTTTATTTTCTTGCTGAGTGGGTTATATCAGTGTGCTTATTCTGCGCCTATCTCACCAACGCCTATTTTCGGATCGTTTTCATCTCCCTTACACATTCCATACTTTTTATTTTTTTGAATAAAACAGTCGCTAACAACCTTTAACGAATAGCTAAAAAACCGAATGCCGCACGCTATTTATAAGCACTGTAGTACTGAGCACGGCGCTAAGCGCCTGCTGCTTCGGGCCTCACGGTGGGGGTCATCGTGGCGGTAGCGGACCGGGGCACGACTACAATCACTATTAATCTCCAGGGGCTTCGGCCCCTGCTTTATTTCCACTCAATCAGAATGTAAAATACATATAAGAATAATCCGTAATAAATAAATTATTTAAATGTGAAGGGCCGGTGTCAATTTTATTGGGTAGGCGTATTTATTTTATATAGTCTAAGAATAAACCGAAAATTTCCGCTAAAAAAGAAAAAGGCCGCAAAAGCGGCCTTTTTTGGTTTCACGCAACTTACTCTTTCGGGCTTGCGTTCTCTACCCGACTTTTCAGTTTTTGCCCTGGACGGAAAGTGACCACGCGACGCGCCGTAATCGGAATGTCTTCGCCGGTCTTCGGGTTACGCCCCGGACGTTGGTTCTTGTCACGCAAATCAAAATTGCCAAAACCTGACAGTTTAACCTGCTCACCGTTTTCAAGAGCACGACGAACCTCTTCGAAAAACAGTTCTACCAGGTCTTTGGCATCCCGTTTGCTAAGCCCAAGCTTTTCAAACAGGTGTTCTGACATTTCAGCTTTAGTAAGCGCCATAGGTTCAATCCCTCAAGGATGCTTGGAATCGCTGTTTTAGAGCCTCTACACATTTTGCAACGGTAACGGCTATCTCCTCTTCTTCCAGTGTACGAGCGGTATCCTGCAATACCAGACTGATAGCCAGGCTCTTATAACCCTCTGCCACGCCCTTGCCACGGTACACATCAAACAAGTTTACGCCAACTACCTGATTTGCGCCAACTTTCTTACACTCTGCCAAAATATCTTCTGCGGGGACGTTTTCAGCCACCACAACGGCGATATCACGGCGGTTTGCCGGGAAGCGAGAAATCTCCCGCGCCTGAGGTACGGCGCGGCTTGCGACCTTGTCCCACTCCAGTTCAAACACCACTGTGCGGCCGTTAAGATCCAGTTTACGTTCAAGTTCCGGATGAACCACACCGATGAAACCTACACGTTCACCCTGGAAATAAATCGCTGCGCTCTGCCCTGGGTGCAGGGCCGGATTAGCCTCTGCCTTGAACTGAATTTCGGATAATTTACCGGTCAGCTCCAGGACAGACTCCAGATCCCCTTTTAAATCATAGAAGTCGACTGGCTTACGCGCCAGATCCCAATGTTCTTCATGCGTATGGCCCGCAATCACCCCTGCCAGCATGACGTCCTGACGGATACCCAGATTTGCCGCAGTATCAGGGACAAAGCGCAGGCCGCTTTCAAACAGGCGCAGACGCGTCTGCTGGCGATTCTGGTTATAAACCACCGCAGACAACAAGCCGGTCCACAGCGACAAACGCATGGCGGACATCTCTACCGAGATTGGGCTTGGCAGGATCAGCACTTCTTCGCCCGGGTGCAGCAAGGCCTGTACTTTAGGATCAACGAAACTGTAGGTGATCGCTTCCTGGTAACCGTGATCGACCAGCATGGTCTTCACGCGCTTCAGTGTCAGATCTGCTTCGCGATGCTTGGTCATGATCAGGTCAGCGCGGACCGGCACGTCAGGAATGTTGTTGTAGCCGTAAACACGCGCCACTTCTTCCACCAGGTCTTCTTCGATTTCCATATCGAAACGCCAGCTCGGCGCAACCGCCAGCCAGTTATCGCCCTGCTCGGTCACCTGGCAACCCAGACGACGCAAAATGTCACTGACCTGCTCGCTTGGCACCACATGGCCAATCAGGCGATCCAGCTTTTCACGACGTAAGGTAATGGTAGCGCGCTTCGGCAATTCACTTTCGGTGGTCACATCGATAACCGGGCCGGCCTGGCCGCCACAGATATCAATCAACAGGCGAGTCGCACGCTCCATCGCTTTGTACTGCAGCGCCGGATCAACACCGCGCTCGTAACGATGAGAAGCATCAGTGTGCAGCCCCTGACGACGTGCGCGGCCGGTAATGGCCAGCGGGTTGAAGAACGCACATTCCAGCAGCACGTCCTGGGTGGATTCATTCACCCCTGAGTGTTCACCACCGAAGATGCCGCCCATCGCCAGAGCTTTCTGGTGATCGGCAATCACTAAGGTATCGGCATTCAGTTTGGCTTCGGTACCGTCCAGCAACGTCAGAGGCTCCCCAACGTTGGCCATACGCACCACGATACCGCCTTCGATGCGGCTCAGGTCGAAGGCATGCATTGGCTGCCCCAGTTCCAACAGCACGTAGTTGGTAACGTCCACCACCGCATCTATAGAACGAATGCCGCAGCGACGCAGCTTCTCACGCATCCACAACGGGCTGGCAGCCTTGACGTCGATGCCTTTTACTACGCGGCCAAGGTAACGCGGACACGCCTGTGGCGCATCTACGCGGATCGGCAGCGTATCGTTAATGGTGGCAGCAACCGGGCTCATGTCCGGTTCGGTCAGGGCAACCTGGTTCAGCACCCCAACGTCACGCGCCACGCCAATAATGCCCAGGCAATCGGCGCGGTTCGGCGTTACGCTGATTTCGATCGCGTTGTCATCCAGCTTCAGATATTCACGGATATCGGTGCCAATCGGTGCGTCTTCCGGCAACTCAATGATACCGTCGTGATCGTCAGTAATACCCAGCTCGGAGAACGAGCACAGCATCCCTTCCGAAGGCTCACCGCGCAGTTTGGCGGCTTTGATTTTGAAATCGCCCGGCAGCACCGCGCCCACGGTAGCAACGGCCACTTTCAGACCTGTACGGCAGTTTGGTGCACCACAGACGATATCCAGTAAGCGATCGCCGCCCACGTTGATCTTGGTCACGCGCAGTTTGTCGGCGTTCGGATGCTGACCGCTCTCAACCACATGGCCCACGACGACGCCATTAAAGGCACCGGCTACCGGCTCCACGCCGTCCACTTCCAGGCCGGCCATGGTAATTTGATCGGATAATGCTTCGCTGCTGATGGCCGGGTTTACCCACTCGCGCAACCAGAGTTCACTGAATTTCATGTAATATTCCCGCCTTACTTAAACTGTTTGAGGAAGCGCAGATCGTTTTCGAAGAACGCACGCAGGTCGGTAACGCCGTAACGCAGCATCGTCAGACGCTCCATACCCATACCGAAAGCGAAGCCGGAGTAAACTTCCGGATCGATACCCACGTTGCGCAGCACGTTCGGGTGAACCATGCCGCAGCCCAGAACTTCCAGCCACTTGCCGTTTTTGCCCATCACATCCACTTCAGCGGAAGGTTCGGTAAACGGGAAATAAGAAGGACGGAAACGAACCTGCAAATCTTCTTCAAAGAAGTTATTCAGGAAATCATGCAGCGTGCCCTTCAGGTTGGTGAAGCTGATGTCCTTGTCGACAATCAGGCCTTCCATCTGATGGAACATCGGAGTATGCGTCTGATCGTAGTCATTACGGTAAACACGACCCGGCGCAATAATGCGGATTGGCGGCTGCTGCTCCTTCATGGTGCGGATCTGCACGCCAGAAGTTTGGGTACGCAGTAAACGCGTAGCATCGAACCAGAAGGTATCGTGATCGGCACGCGCCGGGTGGTGACCCGGAATATTCAGCGCGTCGAAGTTATGATAGTCGTCTTCAATCTCAGGCCCGGTCTCTACGGAGAAGCCCAGTTCGCCGAAGAAGGCTTCAATTCGGTCGATGGTGCGGGTTACCGGATGCAGCCCACCGTTTTCCATACGACGGCCCGGCAAAGAAACGTCGATGGTTTCTGCCGCCAGACGCTCATTCAACGCAGCAGATTCCAGCGCATTCTTACGCGCGTTCAGCGCTTCCTGTACCGCCTGCTTTGCCTGGTTGATCACCGCTCCGGCCGCCGGGCGATCTTCTGCCGGCACGTCACGCAGCGATTGCATCTGTAAGGTAAAATGGCCTTTCTTGCCTAAATATTCGACGCGTACCAAATCTAACGCGGCAACATCCTGGGCATCTTCTACGGCTGCCTTGGCATTGGCAACCAGCTCTGCGAGATGTGGCATTGCTTTCCTCTTCCTCTGGCCGATATGGCTCTAAGTAATTGTTATCTATTATTCGAACACGCCTTTGGCTCAACTCCAAAGCATTTTAAGTTATAGCCCGGCAATGACTTGAGATGGCCAAAAACAAAAAAGCCTCCACAGGGGAGGCTTAGGCGCTACTTTTCGTTTCTTCTCTTACGCGCAAAGCCTCCTGAAATCAGGCGCTAAAGTAAAAAAAGAAACGAAAAATAACAGAGTTCATGATTGCGTTACCTTGTCGATGATTGCCCACCAGCGATACGGCGGCGGTCAATAAAAGCCAGTATTTGTAGCTGAAAAACAAAGATTAAAGAGGGAGCAAGCCCCCTCTTTAATAACTGACTTACGCCAGTGCTGCTTTCGCTTTCTCGACCAGTGCGCCAAAGGCCACTTTGTCGAAGACTGCGAT
Source organism: Serratia sp. BIGb0163 (assembly GCF_024809935.1). NCBI lineage: Bacteria > Pseudomonadati > Pseudomonadota > Gammaproteobacteria > Enterobacterales > Yersiniaceae > Serratia > Serratia sp. BIGb0163. The sequence continues at coordinate 1,009,332 of NZ_JANUDZ010000001.1, read as the reverse complement.
GTCAGCCAGGATCTTACGGTCAATTTCAATAGAAGCTTTTTTCAAGCCGTTAATGAATTTGCTGTAAGACAGGCCGTTCACACGAGCAGCTGCGTTGATACGTGCAATCCACAGCTGACGGAACTGACGCTTACGTTGACGACGGTCACGGTAAGCATACTGACCTGCTTTGATTACTGCCTGGAAGGCAACACGATAAACGCGCGAACGGGCACCGTAGTAACCTTTCGCTTGTTTTAAAATTTTCTTGTGACGTGCGCGTGCAATTACACCACGTTTTACGCGAGCCATATGCTCTCTCCTAAAGTCTTATTCTAGATTCAAAAAAAATGGCTTATGCGTACGGCAGGCACGCAACAACCAGGACCATATCGTTTTTAGACACCATGCCTTTCGGACGCAGGTGACGTTTACGCTTGGTTGCTTTTTTGGTCAGAATATGACGCAGGTTAGCATGCTTACGCTTAAAACCACCGCTGCCGGTTTTTTTGAAGCGTTTGGCTGCACCACGTACAGTTTTAATCTTTGGCATTTTAATTAAATCCACTTCGCATTGTTAAACAACGAATCAGTTAGGCGAATAAAACCCACACAACGCAAGCGCTGCGTGAGTTTTATTACTTGGAGGCCTTACTGCCTCTTCTTCGGTGCGAGCACCATGATCATCTGACGGCCTTCGATCCTCGTAGGGAAGGATTCGACAATGGCCAAATCAGAATCTTCACACAGGTCTTTACGGACGCGGTTAAGCACTTCCATGCCGATCTGTTGGTGCGCCATCTCACGCCCACGGAAACGCAGGGTGATTTTGGCTTTATCGCCATCTTCAAGAAAGCGAATCAGGTTGCGTAGTTTTACCTGATAGTCGCCATCATCGGTACCAGGACGGAATTTGATTTCCTTGACCTGAATAACTTTTTGCTTCTTCTTCTGTTCTTTTGTCGACTTGCTCTTCTCGTAGAGGAATTTGCCGTAATCCATGATTCGACAAACTGGCGGTTCGGCATTTGGGCTGATTTCTACTAAATCAACGCCCGCTTCCTCAGCTTTTTCAAGAGCTTCATTCAGACTGACAATACCAATCTGCTCGCCATCGACGCCGGTTAGGCGAACTTCTTGCGCGCGAATTTCTCTGTTAATGCGATTAGGACGCGCCGGTTGAACTCGTTTTCCGCCTTTAATACTTTATTCCTCCAGTTGATGAAGACTACGGCTGCGAATCTCTTTTAGCAGCTTGTCTACGACTTCATTTACGTCCAGGCTTCCCAGGTCTTTGCCACGGCGGGTACGAACGGCAACTTTGCCTGATTCGACCTCTTTATCACCGCACACCAACATGTAAGGAACCCGTCGTAAAGTATGTTCGCGAATTTTAAAGCCAATCTTCTCATTTCTCAAGTCCGCTTTAACGCGAATACCTGCGTCCTGCAATTTTTTGGTCAATTGCTGGACATAATCAGACTGGCTGTCGGTGATATTCATCACCACCACCTGTACCGGAGCAATCCAGGTTGGGTAGAACCCTGCGTATTCTTCGGTAAGGATACCGATGAAACGCTCCATGGAGCCCAAAATAGCACGGTGAATCATTACCGGGACCACGCGATCGTTGTTTTCGCCAACATACGATGCGCCTAAACGGCCCGGTAAGAAGAAATCGAGCTGCACGGTACCACATTGCCATGCACGATCCAAACAATCATGCAGAGTAAATTCAATTTTTGGTCCGTAGAAGGCACCCTCACCCGGCTGATATTCAAACGGAATCCCGTTTTCAGTCAGCGCAGCGGCCAGATCCTCTTCCGCACGGGTCCACATATCGTCAGTACCAATGCGCTTCTCAGGACGGGTAGAAAGTTTTACCGCAATCTTGTCGAAGCCAAAGGTGCCGTACACATCATAGACCATTCTGATGCATTCGTTCACTTCGGCACGCACCTGCTCTTCAGTACAGAAGATATGGGCGTCATCCTGGGTGAAACCACGCACGCGCATCAGGCCATGCAGAGAACCCGAAGGCTCGTTACGATGGCAACTGCCGAATTCGCCCATACGCAGCGGCAAATCGCGGTAAGACTTCAGGCCCTGATTGAATATCTGCACGTGACCCGGGCAGTTCATCGGCTTGATGCAATACTCGCGGTTTTCCGACGAGGTGGTGAACATGGCGTCTTTATAGTTTTCCCAGTGGCCGGTTTTTTCCCACAGCACACGGTCCATCATAAATGGCCCTTTCACTTCCTGATACTGGTATTCCTTGAGCTTCATGCGCACAAAGGCTTCCAGCTCGCGGAAAATAGTCCAGCCATCGTTGTGCCAGAACACCATGCCCGGCGCTTCTTCCTGCATATGGTACAGGTCGAGCTGCTTGCCGATCTTGCGGTGGTCACGCTTGGCGGCTTCTTCCAGACGCTGCAGGTAGGCATTCAGCTGTTTCTTGTCTGCCCAGGCAGTACCGTAGATGCGTTGCAGCATTTTATTTTTGCTGTCGCCACGCCAGTAAGCGCCCGATGTTTTCTGCAGTTTGAAATGATGACAGAAACGCATGTTCGGTACGTGCGGGCCACGGCACATATCGACATATTCTTCATGGTGATACAGGCCAGGACGGTCGTCATGGCTGATGTTCTCATCCAGAATCGCCACTTTGTAGTCTTCACCACGCGCAGCAAAGGTATCGCGAGCTTCTTGCCAGCTAACCTTTTTCTTGATGACGTCATAATCTTTGTCGGCCAACTCATGCATCCGCTTTTCCAGCAGATCCAGGTCTTCCTGTGTCAGGGTACGGTCAATATCAACGTCATAATAGAAACCATTGTCGATCACTGGACCGATCGCCATTTTGGTGTCTGGCCACAGTTGTTTGATCGCATGACCCAGCAGGTGCGCACAGGAGTGGCGCATGATTTCCAGGCCTTCGGCGTCCTTGATGGTGATGATCGCCAGTTGCGCATCTGATTCGATCAGATCGCCGGCATCAACCAGTTCACCGTTTACACGGCCGGCAATACAGGCTTTCGCCAGGCCAGGGCCGATATCAAGGGCAACATCGAGGGGGGAAACAGGGTGATCGAAATGACGCTGACTGCCGTCAGGAAGAGTAATAACAGGCATTAATAATTCCTTATCTACAGTGGTGACCCTCACGACAGATCACATGAAGAAATACAATAACGTTTAACTACATGAAGTTACCGACGCTATCCAGCTTTACCCTGCCAGATATGTACACTCATATGTACACAATTTAAAAAGTACTATGTTGTTACGCCATAACGGAAAGATGAGTGTAACACTATGAACAGATGAACTTCTAGACGCATCACCAGTATCCATTACCGCAAGCCGATCCACTGCATTCAGCGTAGTTGTATCGTATTGCGGTAATTTTTTGCCCCAAGCATGCCCCATCATCCTAAAACATCCCTGTCCCAAGTTTATCCCACCTCAGTGACCATCACTCCATACCCCACCACCTTGGCTAACCTTTAACTCAAAGATAAAATTTATTCTCGCTGCGCTACCTAAGCGAATACTTGCTCGCTAAGTTTTTTTTGAATATGCTCAGATGTCTAGAACTATCATAATGAAAGAGCTTGTTATGAAATCAAATATGTTAAAATTTAATGTAAAACTGGTAATGGTAGCATCAATAATTACGCTATCACTATTTAATTACTGTAAAGCAGATGCTTCGGTAAAAAGCAGTCCTGAATATTTAAAATTAAAAGAAATGTACTCTCAACATCCTGGTCACTTCAAATATATAATGTTTGGCGACAGTATAACCAAAAGTGGCAAATGGAATGACTTACTACCTGGCTACTCAATAGGGAATAGAGGAATTAGTGGCGATGATACTTCAGGAATGCTTGACAGGACTGTAGATATTGAAAGAACAGGAGCCAAAACAGTATTCATAATGGCCGGAACTAATGATATTTCAAGAAATATCACCCCTAGAGATGTTGCTAGAAACATCATCTCAATTTCAAACAGACTGAAGGCTGATGGAATTAATGTTGTAATTCAATCTACAATTTTGTCTGGTGAAAGCAAAGCTGGAAAAAACCCATCAATAAACACCATTAATAACTTACTGAAAAGTTATTCAATTAAATCAGGAACGACATTTCTAGATTTAAATACTAAGCTATCAGAAAATGGCTTACTAAAGAGCGAATATACTTATGACGGTACACACCTTACCGATAAGGGGTACGAAGTATGGAAGGGCATACTCCTAGACTTCTTAAAGAGCTATGGACAACACTAGTCATATTCACATGCAATTCGCAAGTTAAGATTTATATCACTATTCACATAGCCCCCGCATAGCTGCTGAACTCGCGGCTATGAAGCCGCATGCTCACCATACATATCATGAAGAAAATCCTAAAGTGACGATGGGTATTCATCTGATTTATATAAAAAAACAAACAAAACTCACACAATCACCCATACTAATAAACATCTACATTACATTACATTTACCATTTTGTTATGATTGGCAACATTTTCAATCTTACACCTCTGGGTAAACAGATGTCTCAACCAAAAAATTGGGCTCCAGAACTTGATGGTTTGCGCGGCTATGCTTCGTTATGGGTTGTTCTCGGTCACATATGTAACTTGACGAACTTCAACATGCCGATCCTACGAACGCCTAGCATTGGTGTTGATGTTTTCATCTTGCTTTCCGGTTACCTGATGGCGAAGAATTACACCGAACGTCAGCATTTTGAGCCCTGGGATTCGCCGAAAACTATCACTTCATTCTGGTTGAGGCGTTTCTTCCGTATAGCCCCTCTTTTTTACATTCTACTTATTGTCGCCGTTTTCTTTGGTGATACATTTGGTTACTACAGAGAACTAATATCTTCTGTGTGGATAGATGCTCAGGCTGATACAGACAAATATGGTGATACGTCATTTAGTAATTTGCTGACACATATTTCTTTCATGTTTGGATTTTTGCCATATTTTTCAGCAAGAACAGCAATTCCTGATTGGAGTATCGGTCTGGAAATGCAATATTACGCAATATTCCCATTCCTCATGCTATTGATAATGAAGTTTGGTTATATTCGCTCATCCGTGATACTAATGGCTTCTTGTGTAACCGTGGCATACATGGCGCCTGAGTATTTTTCAGCATTCCCACGACCATCCATGATTATCTTTAAGCTTCCAATGTTCCTGGCGGGAATGTTAATTTATAAATCAGTATCTGAAAACAAAAAACATTATATTATTATAGCAATGTTAGCGCCATTATTTTCTTGGTTTATGGGTTACTTTATATCTCGCGGATTAGTCGTCATTGAAGTATTTCTTATCATCGGATTAGCAGCATTGCTAATAAAGCATGGTGAAAATTCAATTGTGAACCGATTCGCAATTTTGGGAAAATCATTCCTTTCCACTCGATTAAGTCGCTTCCTTGGTGAAGTGTCGTACTCAGTGTATTTATTGCATTTGATGATAGTAATACCAACCATCGGTATTCTTGTTCAGTTTTCGTGGTTTGTCGATCTTCCGTCGGCGTTGCGTTTTTTAATCGTAACAGCAACTGTACTTCCTGTAACGTATGCTTTATCAACACTATTGTTTAAATATGTTGAAGAGAAAGGAATTGTTCTAGGGAAAAAATTAATAAAATCAAGAACTGTAAAAACCAGTGAGATTGCTTAAGCTGTAAATTTGTTCCATTAAGTTGCGGCGGTGTGGGTACAATTATTACCGCCGCAGCTTTAGATAGTTACAAGTAGGAAATGGCTCTCTCCATTTCTTCAGCGCTCAATGCAGTAGGCCAATACACTACTTTCTTGATATGGCCGTTAAACCAGTTCTCTGGGCCAATGTATGATCGGCCAATTGCCAGTCTATTCAGCGCGGGAGGAAGCGAGGTAACGGATCTGGAATACCAGTTGAACCCATCAAATGATTTTAGGTTAAGGCTTGGAGTGTCAAAAGAAAAAATCGCTGATTGCTCAGAATCCCTTACAGGCGACAGGCTGTAAATCTCAAGTGATTGTGAGACCCCGCCAGCATCAAATGTTGCCCACTGAGCCTGGCCGTTGTTATTCGTTATCTGGCGATACGCTAATCTGAGGTGCGCCCCAGCAACAGAATTATCAAGAACAGCGGCACAAGCCAGCGCATTATATGCGCCGCTGATGGATTGAATACTATGGGGGTGAATGCATGTCATGAGGACGGTACCACCAGACGCAACAACAAAATCTGCGGTGGTTGGAGTTGTGCATATGTCAGCCGCACGCTGCGCTTCAGAGCCCGATGTCGGGATGTAGGAAGAGGCACCATCACGTCGCTCTGCCTGAGCCCCCCAGACCCACACCGAACCCGGTGACGCAGGAACATATTGTGGTAAAGCTGGGGCACTGCTGTCGTTATTTGTTAAAGCCAGCGTAAAGCGTGGCGACACAGCAGCATTAGGAGTAATGGTAATCGCACAGCGGTACCATCCTTTTGCAAATTGCTCCATAGTTGCCTGCAAAACCTGCGGTGATGATTTCCCGATCTTCCCATTGCCCAAGTCGAAGTTTACGAACTGAGTTGTGGCTACAGCCCCCTGAGCAGCAATTTGTAGCACTTTCCCTGTATTGGCTTTTGCCCAGATGCTAAAGGTGTAAGGTTGATTTATTGTTGCTGCTAGCGTTGTAATAGCTTCCAGGGTGCGTGCTGCTGCCGTTGAGTCACTGGCTTCAATTAATTTTGTTGCTGTAACATTCCCATCTGGCGCAGCACTATCATTCCCTGTAAGAACAATCCCTGCCGCAGTCCAGCTCGCAGCCTGAGTAAATACCTCTTCGGCCTGCCCGAGCACGTACCGCCCTTTTTTCTCAAATGCAGACGATGCCCACATAAACTGAATATCTGCATCCAACAGGTGAGAGTGGTCAGGATTGTGCAGGCTGCCGGTGTCGCTCAGGATTTGGCTTAGTAGCCACTCTTTAACTTCGTTTGCTGGAACAAGGCCGATGTATGGCATTAACTGATGTGACTCTATGAACTGCAGGGGCGGGAATGGTCGCCCCTCATGAGTAATCCCTTGAGATTCTTTAGCCATATAATCCTCAAAAATGAAAAAATAATGAGGCTGAATCAGTGAATATTGTCCATTGCCCTAGCGAACTTATTTAATCGTAGCTCTGTATCTTTTTTACTTGGTCTTCGAAAAGCTCACTTGACTCTTGTCCATAATCAGCATTCACAACTTGATTCATTGCTTTAACTAAGTTTGAGAATTTTATCGTTCTGCCAGCCCATTCGCTAGCTTCCATAACTCTTCCGCCAGGCTCTACTCTTGAAATGTAACCTTTTACAATACTAATTAATTCAACCCAGCTAATATATTCACCAGAATCCTTTGACTCACCACTTCTCTGTAAATCAAGTTTTTTTGTGAAAACCTTTATATCTTCCTGCAACCTTTCCTTTTGCTTCAACAGACTTTCAAGTTCAATTTTTGAGTCTTCTATGTTTTTTATAACATCTTCATATTGAAATTTTAATTTTTCTACGGAATATTTTGATTCTGCTGTTTTTTGCTGTTCTGAATAAATTCTTCTTTGAGACTCTTCGGCTTCCTTATTTATTATTTCGTTTGACGCAAGTTCCTTCATTCGTTTTCTTTCGGCAAGTATAATTTTTTTCTCATCCTGCCACTCACTCATCATTCCAGAAAGAATGAATGAAATTCTATTAACCCAATCAATAAAAACACCAATCAAAGGATTTAATATTGGAATGCATATAACTAAAATAATTCCTGAAAGTGCAGGGTAGCATATGGAATGAAAAAAAAGCCCATCCTCATTTGTAATGGTTTTTATTTTTTGCTCAATTGACTTGTCGCTGAAGGCGACAAATAAAACTCTATCCCAATTCCAAAAAAACCATGATATTAAAAAACAACCAAGCAACGGGCTTTTAAACCTTTCAATAAAAGCTGCTTTTACACTCGATAATTCATCACTCATTTTTAATCTCAAAGAATCATAATAAAGTAATGATTTTAGTATAAACCTAAATAATTTTAAAGTTATATCCTACTGATTTCTTTCCTCCATTTATCAAGGCCTTCAACTCGCTCTGAGCATACTAACAAAGCCAATTTTAGTGATATGGAGTAGCTTAATAAGTCTCCCCAAGTATCCCCTTTTAGCTCTGGTGTATCACAGGGGAGAAAAACTGACTCAGGGGGAAGCAGAACTATTTTCTGAGGCTGCGTCGACGACATTTTGCTGCAAGAGGTCGATAACAGCGCGAGGCATAAGACTAATACCACATTTGTCGTTTTTAAGTGCTTCACGTAACTCCCTCTGGTAACGTTCCCCCCACTGGCGCAATTGCTGTTCTCGCAGTAGTTGCTCAGCTGATAAGGCTCTGTTCTTTCGGTCTTGTTCTTGCAGGATTGAGATTAGTCCTGACTGCTGCGCCAGCGTTGTTTCCTGCTGTTTGACCTTCTCGCTCGCCTTTACTGCATTACCGTGGAAGTAAAAAGCCAGCTTTCCAACAACGATCAAAACCACCAGCAGTAAGCCGATCGCCATCGTGCGAAAACTGAATGAGGTGTTCATGACAAAAACATCTCGCGTTCTGCCGCGCGACGCTTCACCAACCCAGGCATAACCTTGCCACCAGAGTTTTTCCATTTGGAAAACTCATCTGCAGCGCCTTTTGCATCACCGGTGTTGAATTTCTTCACCAGCGTTGAGCCTGCAAACGCAGAGCCGCCGATGTTGAATGCCAGCGACACCATCGCGTCAAACTGGTTCTGCGTCATTGGGCGCATAATGGCGCTGTTTACCGTCAACTCAAACACGGCCAAGTCATCAGAGAGGAATTGCTCTGCCTGCTCCTGCGTGATGCGTTCACCCTGCTTCACGCCCTTGGTGTGTCCCCAGCCAATCGTCCATGGCTTGCCGCCAGTGCCGGGGTCTGGATACGCCACCAGGCGAAGTTCTTCAAACCCCTTGATGAATCCACGGCCCTTATTACTTATCCGCATTGCTTACACCTTTCCTATTCAGGCCGCTGATACGCTGCAATAGTGAAATCGCAGCCTCTCGGATTACCCTGGCACCGATAACCCCCAGTACCGAGAACACAAACAGTTCGATTTTCATCGTCTCGGTTTTGGATAGCACGTCACCCATGCCCGGCAGCATCTCAATGGACCGAACCAATAGCGGTGAAAGGACTGGGACCGTAGTGACTGCAATCAAGCCAGTGAGTAATGCATCCACCAAGGCCGTGCGGATCTTGCCGCCGTAGAAAAGGACACGACCAAATGCCAAGGCTGATGTAATCACCATGCCATTTATCCAGTTGGCGTTAGTCGAATAAAGATTTGCCAACCAGCCAAGGAAGGCATTGTCATTATGGGGCATTTTCATACCTCCCCCTTCCGGGGCTCTTTCCCGGTTTCGGGTTATGGATAGGGATCAGCCACCAGCCGTAAACGAGTCGGCGATACGGGGTGTGCCAGGTGTGTGTCGGATGTTGGCTGGGGCTGAAATGCAAGAAGCCCCGGACATACCGAGGCTTTAGAACAATTAAAATTTGTTGGTGCTAACTTCAGGTTAATCCTGACCAATCATCACGGTAATACTTGGCAGTACATATCCACCATCAGAGCTTTCACCTACCGCTTGAATTGATACTGACTGGTTAGGTTCGATGTATGTGTTCCAAGAATTACAGGCGGAAGCTGGTACGGGAGTACCCGCAGGGAAAACAATAACCCCCTCTGCTTTTGCCTCAGTGACCCAAGAACCTTTGAATACCAACATATGCTTCGCTTTTGATTTACCACCAGGCGCGATAGCCATCAGAAGCGGCACACAGATGCGGCGACGGTATGGAGCTGGAGGAATGTTGAAAGTGAAACCGTTGTCTAAGTAATGAATTTCTGCAGCTTGCATGATCATATCTCCTTGTAAATTATTAGTTTTCGCCAACCATATCTGACGACAACTAAACCATACAACAAGAATGAAGTTCATCAACAACGGTCAGGGAAGTGCTATTTCTTACACAACACATGCATACCTCCTACTGTCGGAGCATTGCCGGGTCATCGGGTGAAGAAAGGAAATTAGCACCGCGAATGCATGGCGACATACGTCATTGAGTGAGGCATTGGGCGCTAAAATTTGGGTGGGCCGCACAATCACGACCTTTGATTTGAATTATGCTATCCGTGTTATATACGGCAATTGTGCAATCTAAAAAGGAAATATCATGAGTCTACTTACAGCAAATGAAAATGCTTTTATCCTGAAAACAAACAATGAAAGGAAAGGGCCATACAAGGCAAAATTTGCAGGTGATACTGTCATCATCAACGACAAAATGGCAGATATTGACGATGGAGATACCGTCATTAGAACCCTTCCAAGTGGAAAGGAAGAACATAAAATAATTAACAAAGTTAACTTTTATGATACTAAGATAGGTGGCTTTGGGCCCCATTTTCAGTTAAAGGTTGGATCAGCCAAAACCATGCCAGCCCAATCAACTCAAAATATTAATATCCATGGTGGCAATGTCCAGATTGGTAACAACAATCGCCAAGAGATCACAAATAGTATTGAAACAATCAATAATATTATTAACAACTCACAAGCAAGTGACGAAGAGAAGAAAGAAGCAAAAAACCTACTAGCGAAACTTGCTGAACATCCGTTAGTTACATCAATCGTCGGTGGTGCAATTTCGTTGCTTTAAAAACAGAAAAACCCGCACGGAGGCGGGTTATTTTAATAAGGCAGTGGTGATTTGTCAGCCCGCAGGCATTGAAATCCCATCATTAAGAGAGAATCTAGCCAAAATCACTCAATAATGCAAGACTTGGTTGATAAAATTTATAAATTTGTAGCCATATTACACAATCACGTCAATTTGAAGTCACTCTACTAAGTACTCTCTCTGCGGCTTCAGCGTCCTGGTAACACTTACTGATCAGCATCTGATAGAAGCGCTGCCAGTTTCTGTTCCATGTCGGCTGGCTCAGGCCAGGTATTAATCCCTTCACCACTTTGTAAGCCGGGGCTGTCGTGGTTGGCTTCAATCCTGTTCCGTGGCATCTACTACAGGTTTTTTCTACGGCCTTTCCTCCTGCCTTTGTGGCCGCTATGTCATATACCTTTCCACTACCGCCACATCTACACCTGGCCCGCTCAATGTCTGCCGTTCTACAGAAGTCATCCACTGCCAGTTTCGAAAGCAACACCATGCAGCGAGCCATTTGTCTATCCTATCAGATCACTGGTCTTGCTGGCGTGTCGTCTGCATTGACCAATTCAAGCCAACGCGCCACCAGCGTCGCAATGCTAAAAACATTAAGGCATTGCTGGCTAAAGAACGGGAGAAAGCATTATGAGCAAGCTTAGATGCACCGGCCTGTTTGAAGCAGCGCGGGAGCTAGAGAAGTAGTACACTCTCCGTCTATTTTTCACAACATAGGAAGTTTAGAGATGTCCCGCCCATTATTTCCAGCAGAAATTGAATTCAATGAAATTATGAAGGATGGAAATCATATTTCTCCAACTACCTTTGAAGCTATTCATCAATTCACGCTGCTGTTCTCACTTTTTGAGGCAAAATTACTTAATTGCGAAGGTTCACAAGGTAAAAGTGGACAATATGCCACTGACTTCATTGCGAGTGGGCTAGTTGATGTAGCTGATTTGGATAGTTCCTACGGCTACTTTGAGAACAGGTATTCAGATGCCAATCACGGAAAAGGCAAGTATCAAACTCTATGCGGAAACCGGGGAGGAGAACTGGGAAATGTAGTGAACAAAATCATAAACTCTGCATCTCCATCCGTAGAAGCAAAGCTTACTGCTTGCTTGTTTATAGCATTCAGATTAAGAAATAATTTATTCCACGGTCCTAAGTGGCTTTATAACATGGCATACCAAGTTGATAACTTTGGCGCTGCAAGCCACATTATTCAGTCAATTCTTAGGATATCACGGCATAATGGTGTGTGGAATGTAAATTCATAACAGCATCCAATGAATGCTTAATAACCTCGCTACAGCGAGGTTTTTTTTGGCATTTCTGGGAGGATAAACATTGTTCTTAATGCCCGATGATAACGAAATCATCTCACGCCTCAGTATCGCCGGTTCTACGCCTGATTCTGTCGCAACCCTCCTCCGCTGTGCCGGTTACAGCGGCATGACTGGCATAGCCATACGCAGACGGCTGATCAGGCTGGAGAAGGAAAAGGCCGTTGAGCGCGTTCGCCGCCCAGACATCAAAAAAATCTGCTGGGCCCCAACCACAAAATAACACTTCCCCGCCGGACACAATGAAACCTCGAGTTCCACAACGAATCAGCATCAAAGCTGAGGGGGTTCTATGCGCCTATAAGGCTGGCAAAAAGACGCCCGCGCGAACCTATCAACACAATCATTTAACGCTGCCAGTGGCCCGCTGCTGGCGTTTGCTTTCAAAAGACAACGGCCATTCATGGGAGGTCATGTCCCATGAGCGCTACAACAACCAGATAAGGATCTGAATATGACCAATTGTGAGTTACTAAAACACCTGGTTAAAGACGGTGGCAGTTATACCTGCAGCGAACTTCGCACACATCTTAATGCTGTTTTCCCTGGAGAAAATATTGATGTGAAGCGTACCCGCACGTTACGTGCCGCAATGGTTAACTCATGCCTTGTGAAATGCGAATGGGCTCATGTTGGGAAAGGAGAGAAATCAATCAAAGTGGTCAGTGTCGACCAGCGATTTGGTGACTACGCAAGAGCAAAACCAAAGGGTGTTCAGCAGAAAATCACTGATAGCTATCTACGCAGCGAACCGCCAGAAGTGGTACGCCAAATGCTGCTCGTCCAGCAATTCAACAAGCTGCTCGCCCCAGTAACCCACCAGCGCGCCTACTAATACCGGAGCATCATCATGACATTTGGATATAAAAACTTAGCGCACCAGGCCGCTGAGGCGGAACGCCGTGCCCATTATTCCGACGCGGCCAGTATTTGGCTTAAAGCATTCGAAGTGGCTCGGGCAGTCGATGTTACATGGGTACAAACCCGCATCGATTTTTGTGTCAACGCGGCATCGCGGAACTGGGGTAGATAAAATGCATCCTGTCGCTGATACCGGCAGCATTCAGAAAAACCTTCTCCGTAGTACAGCCCGAGAGCTTCTAAAAGATTTCGACTCCCCCACCAACAAATTCACCTTTCGACAGCTACTCGACAAACACGCAGTGAAAATCGCTCCCTATTGGCCTAAGCATCCACCGGCATGGTTGCGGCTTAACTGTGAGGTTCATCGGGTGCGGGAAGGGAAATAACAGAGGTAACCATGGAAAAAAAATCAGTAACACTTCAGCCGGTGCTTATCACCAGAGAAAGTGTCCAACAACAACTTGGCGGCATATCAAGAACCACCTTTTGGCGCAGAAAAAAACAATGGGAAAGAGCTGGTACGCCATTCCCCAAACCAGCCCCAGGGACAAACCCTATCCACGGCGGTGAACAATATAGATATTGCGACGTGATAAGATTTTTCCGTGCTCAGGGCCTCATTGATGAAACGCAGGACGCCACATGAGAAGCCCATATGTCCAGGGCATTTTGTTGCTCTTTGAGATATGAGTGCTGGTCATATACCGCCAATACGCCACCGAGTTTATGCCCCAGAACCTTCTCAGACACATGGGGCTCAATTCCTAACTCGCTCATTTTCGTCTTCGCTGTGCGGCGTAAGTCGTGCATCGCCCAGTCATGAACCCCCATCTCATTCCTGAGCTGTTCCGCCATGTTCAATAAAACACCTGCTGACATTGGGCGATCACCTTGCACAATGGCTGGCGGGAACAATTGAGATATGTTCGGGTAGAGCGACATGGCCTCTTCAATGAGTTTTGCAGCATCCTCAGAAAGCCCTCTTACAAACGGCTGGCGTGTTTTTGAGTTTTCAGCGGGAACGCGCCACGTTCTATTTTTTACGTCAAACTCCCCTTTCTTTGCCTTCCTTAGCTCAACACCTCGACATCCAGTCAACAGTAACAATTTTATGAAAATCTTGTTCTGAAGGACAATGCGGGAACCTTCCAGTGCCAGCCAGAAAGCCCCTATCTCATCATCACTAAAATACCGTTTAACCACGCCAACAGGCTTGCCGACGTCACTTATTCGAAGCGCGGAGATCGGATTGAGGTGTATCTTCTCTGTGCGAAGGCAATACGAGAAAACCTGCTTTAACTTCGACAACATGATCCCCGCAAACGTCTCTGCGCCGCTAGTTCTCATTCTTTTAAAAACTGGCTGCCAATGAGATATCTGCATTTCATCAACAATCATATCGCCGACGTATGGGGTTATATGGCGGTCAAATGCTCTTTCCCAATACTGGAGTTTTACAAGACGCTGCGCCTGTGCGCTGGATATCCAATGAGATAGGCAGTCTTTTACCGAAGCAGATCCTGCAATCGCTTCCAGAGTCATCGCTTTTACAGTGATGGGGTCTTTGCCTTCGGCAAGGGCTCGCTTGGCCTCTTGAACCATATCACGCGCTTCTTTGAGAGAAATATCATCGTAACTGCCCAGGGTCATGCGCCGTGCTTTACCCGTGTACCGGTAGCGGTATTGAAAGACGATCAGCCCGAGCGGTGTCACACGGATTGATAGCCCTCCGCCGTCTGGCATCTCGATCAGTTTGGGGATTGGTTTTCCATTGAGCTTACGGAGTTTTGCATCGGTGAGCACTGTGTACATCTCCAATTATGTACACAGATATGTACACAATTTAAGTGGCTTGGACTGAAATCGTATGAAACGGATTGAATCACTAGCCAAGGGCTTTTTCAAGCACCACAGTGTATTAAGAGGGGAAAATGAAACGGGGTGGAATCACGTGAACTGCCGGGCATTGCTTACACGACAGATCACATGCAGTACGAAAATTGGGTTGGGATTTAGTCAGTTAGGTTTCAGATCTCGCCCACAATTGCCAGATTGATACCTAACCTGGTACACAGAATGGAAAGCATACCTTCACAGCCAAATTGGCTAAGTGGATACTATCACTAAAATTGTTCCGGATAAATAAACTGCAATTCAGATCCAATCAGCGAATTGCCACATTACGCGACGATAAATAGCCTTTCAGGTAACTCAGGGTGGCAATCAGGCACAGGGAATACCCCAGGACTTCACAGCCCTCTTCTACCATATTCTTCACCACCCGGTTGTAACCATCGAGCATCAATGTCTGCCACAGTAAACTTATGCCGAACAGCCGTGAAAACACCAAGATACACAGCAGACCGGCACACATCATGCCGTAGCTCGGGTGCGTCACAAAATGCGCCAGCCCCTGCAATGTGGCTGCGATATGACGTGATGCATACCCCAAACAAATCAGTGCAACCACCACAGCAAACCAGATCCAAGAGCCATGCCAAAGCATATCAAAGGCAAAATCCATCTCTCGAATCAACATGCACAGAAAGAACCCCCCGACCAACATCCATGCTGGCCGATAAACAGCATCCCTGTATGCCACAATGAAAAAACAGGATGCTATGGCGGCAAGAATCAACTCCTGAGCTATTTCAGTTAACGAGGTTTCATAAACAAAATTATGCAACCAATGCACGTCGATAAAAATCAGGCCCACCAAGCCAGCCAGTAGCAGGCTGCAAAGCAGAAAGTGGCTTGCTTTTCCCAGTAAAATTTGCAGATTATGTTTCATAGTCACTCTCGTTATTATTTAAAGCGCGCCTATGGTATTTGTCTGTACCTGGGGATCGTGGCAATTAATGCGAAATAGAAGCAACTCGGGGAAAATTTGCGGTAAAAGTGCCATAAAAAACAAAAAAAACCACAAAACACCCTATGAAAGTGCAGGAAATCACCGTGTCGGAACAAGATAAAAAGAGCATCGAGGTATTTCAGCTATGGCGCACCTCATCCGCTCCCGCTATTCTGATGCCACTAACGGCAGAGTTGAGACAGCATCCCGCATCATGAATCGGTTATTGAAGTTACTCGTTGGCGTCTGCATCGTGCTGGTGGCTATTTTTGCATTGTTACACCTGGGGGCAGACCGCCGCCCAAGAGCCATTGCGGTAAACGAACCGCCCATCGAGTGTGAAGATACGCAGGAGATAACCAGCGATTGTGTGAATGACGATGATGCCAACACTGACGTGCTGCCCGAGCTGACCCCCTCCAGCACTCAGGGATAATGAGCTGCAAATACCATTCCTCTATATTTACAGCTCGCTTCCCTGGCGTTGCCGTTGAGCGTGCGGCAAGTTAGGGTATGACTTTATGCTGCGTCACAACATTCACTGAAAACAGGAAGTCTGACCCATGACGAGTATTCTGCAGTTATTCCAGGCCATTGGACTGGGTTTGGTGCTACTGCTGCCCCTGGCCAACCCACTCACCACGGTCGCGCTGTTGCTCGGTCTTTCGGGCAATATGACGCGCGAAGAGCGCAACCAGCAATCGCTGATGGCATCGGTCTATGTGTTCTTTATCATGACGGTGGCGTTCTATGCCGGCCAGTTGGTCATGAACACCTTTGGCATCTCTATTCCCGGTTTGCGGATCGCCGGCGGGCTGATTGTGGCGTTTATTGGCTTTCGCATGCTGTTCCCGCAGCAAAGTGCGGACGAAGCTCCAGAGGTTGAGAGCAAAAGCAAAGAGCTGCGCAAAAAAACCTCGGCCAATATCGCCTTTGTGCCACTGGCGATGCCCAGCACCGCCGGGCCGGGTACCATTGCGATGATCATCAGCTCGGCATCGAGCGTCAAAGAGAACACCCTGGGATTTGCACACTGGGTGCTGCTGGTTGCGCCAGTGGCCATCTTCCTGTCGGTAGCGCTGATTTTATGGGCTTGCCTGCGCAGCTCTGGCGCCATTATGAGGCTGGTGGGTCAAAGTGGCATTGAGGCGATCTCACGCCTGATGGGTTTCCTGCTGGTGTGTATGGGCGTGCAATTTATTATCAACGGCATATTGGAGATCATCTCCACCTATACCCCAGCCGTTGCCTGACCCATGAATACGGGCGCAACATGCGCCCGCTTCAGTTACTTACCTGTTGGCGCCTGCGCGCCTAAAATGCCCTTGCCTTCCGGCACTTCGGTAAAACGACTGAGGATCTCGCTGTAGGTTTTCGCCGGATCCAAATCCTTGAACTGGTTCGGATAGATAAACTTCGCCAAATACTCCAGCCCAACGATATTGTACGGGTGGTTATAGAAATTGTGATAGATGCCGTAGAAGCGACCGTCTTTCACCGCCGAAAGCTGGGCAAAACCTGGGCGCTGTTTCATCCGGTTAAATGCAGCATCTACCTGCTGTTGTGTCACACCATAGCCAAAAGGCACCGCGGCGTTGGTTTTACTGGCCCACTGGGAACCGGAGACAATATACGCATCCGGCTTCATGCTGATCACTTTCTCAAGCGATACGTCGCCGGTCGCGCCCGGTAGCAGTGCAGAACCCACGTTGCGTGCGCCTACCGCTTCAATCATCCCACCCCAGCCGACGTGTGCATGGGTGAAACAGCAGGATTCCAGCCCGTTCAGGCCGGCTTTGGCTTCAATAAACACCAGCGGCTTGGGTTCTACCGTTTTGGTCTTATCGAGGATGCTCTGATAGTGCTGCTGATAAAAGTCCGTGTACTGTTTCGCTTCACTTTCACGGTTTAGCGTTTCCCCCAGCAAGGTAATGCTTTTCGGGGTGTTCTCCACCGGTTTCAGCATGGTATCGATAAACAACACCGGGATATTCAGCGCTTGCAGCTTGTCGAGTACGCCAGTCTGGCTCAGAGAAGGTTTAGAGCGTAGCTGCGCCACCATCAGGTCAGGGTGTTTGGCAATAACGCTCTCCAGGTTAATCTCGCCCTTGTCGCTAAACCCCATATCGATAACGTTTTTGGCTTCTGGCCACTTGCTTTGCAGAATTTTCCAGGTTTCACCATCGCTCTTCTTCAGCAGGTTGTTCCACGCCACCAGCCGGGTAAAGGGATCGGCACGGTCCAGCAAGGCCAACGTCAGAATATCGCGCCCATCCTGCACCACAATGCGTTTCGGCTCTTGTTTAATCGTCAGGGTTTGACCAGAGGTATCGGTTAGGGTGAGCGGATAAGTGGTCGCCATCACCTGTGTAGAAAAGGCGCAGGCGAAAGCCAGCAAGGTTATTCGACGGTACACGTAACACTCCTTAGCGTGGGAAATTAATCCAGAAATAATAATGAGAATTGCTCCCATTATCAAAGAGAACGCCGGGCGTGTTTTCGGTTAATTGAAAAGAGATGTGAACAGCAACAAGGTGGTGCGCCGGAACCGGCGCACCAGTCAGGTTAAATCAGGCCGTAAATCAGCGCCGACAGCGCAATCAGCCCCATCACCAGCACAAATACATTGCTCAGCGCGCGGTAACGACGCATGGCGGGTACCCTACGCACCGCATACATCGGCAAAATAAACAGGATTGCCGCGATCAGCGGGCCGCTGATGGTTTCAATAATATGCAACGCACTCGGGTTCCAGACCGTCGCCGCCCAGGTCAGCAGGAACAGCAACACGGCAGAAATACGGTGTGTAATACGTGAGCTTAGCGGTTTGCCGACCGCGCGCGTCAGGCCGTCAATCAGGCTGGTCGCTCCTTCGGTCACCCCCAATGAGGTGCCCAGATAGGACTTGGCCATTGCCAGCATCGCCATCATCGGCCCCAAATAAGCGATCAACGGGTTGGAAAATTTGTTCGCCAGCGTGGTCAGCACGGTAATGTTTTGATCTTTCGCCTGCTGCATATCCTCGTGGGACAGGCTCAGCACGCAGCTGAAAACAAAGAACAATACGGTGACGCAGATCAGCACGTAGCTGTAGCGCATAATTCGCGCGCAGCGGCGTTCAGCCAGTTCGCCATACAGGCTCTTTTGGGTCGAAGCGAAGGACGAAATAATCGGCGCATGGCTAAAGGAAAACACCATCACCGGCACCGCCAGCCACAACGAATGCCACAGGTCCGGGCTACTGAACTGAGTGTTGGCCAGGCCACTGACAAAGTTGGCGGTTTGCCAGGTCGGCATCAGGTACAGCGAAATACCCATCAAAAATACCAGCAACGGGAATACCAGCATACCCATCGCCGAAACAATGGCGTCTTTACCGCGCAGCAGCACCAGGTTCAGCACCACTACCACCGCCAGGCTCAGCCAGATACGCGGTAGCGGCGTCAGGTGAAACTGATGAGTCAGGAAACTGTCCAGCGCGTTGGTGATCGAAATGCTGTACACCAGCACGATCGGGAAGAACGCCATCAGGTACAGCACCATGATGATTTTACCGGCCAGCACGCCAAAGTGCTCAACCACCACATCATGGATATTGCCGTCACGGCTGGAGCCGGAAAGCACAAAGCGGCTCAGTGCGCGATGCGGTAAATAAGTCAGAGGGAAGGCAAACACGGCCATCAGCAACAGCACCAGTGGGCCGTTTAAGCCGGCATTGATCGGCAGAAACAACGTACCTGCCCCCACCGCAGTGGCGTAGAGACCAAACATCCAGACGGTGTCCGTCTTGTTCCATTTGCCCGGCTGGGCGGAAGCCAGCGTGCCTGAATCGGGAGAAATCGTACTCATAGGAAAGCTTACCTTAATCTGCAGCGACAACGATTGCGCCTAACGGGATATCCTTCTCCGCGAATTTTTAATAATAATCAGTTATTTAACTCAGAATTTCATTCTTATGCCTGGTAAAAGGACGGCAAAGGATAATTAAAAACGTTGCCCAGGTCTATCTTTCACTGGTTGAGTGGCTGTTTCGCGAACAATAATCGCTGTGAAAATCGGCTGAGAAGCACAAAAAACCAGGGCCTCGAATGAGGCCCTGGGAGGATGACTTACTTGTTGGCGTCCGGATGTTCCGGCACCGCGGCGCTGCCCATGTCCTTCTGGTCTTTACGCACGCTGGCCACGTCTGAGGCGCTGACCGGCTTGGCGCTGTTACCCCAGCTTGAGCGAATGAAGTTAACCACTTCCGCTACCTGCTGATCGTTCAGGCGCCAGCCAAACGGTGGCATGGTGATGTTGGATACCGCTCCCTTCACCGCCGGCGTGGTGTTACCGGTCAGCACGATGTGGATCAATGAGGTCGCATCTTCGGTCTGCACCACCGGGTTGCCCTTCAGCGCCGGGAAGGCACGCTTGTAGCCCACGCCATCGGTACGGTGGCAGGCAGCACAGTTATCGACGTACAGCGCCGCTCCGGGCTTGCTGTCGTCACCGCGCCACAGATCCTTGGCTACGCTGTCCTCTACCGGTGCGGCCTGTTGTTTGCCGTCTTTCGGCGGCAGCGTTTTCAGGTAGCGCGAAATTGCCGTCAGATCCTCATCGCTGAGATACTGCAGGCTATGCTCAACCACGTCGCTCATGCCGCCAAACACGATGGACTTATCGTTACGCCCGGTTTTCAGGAACTCGGTCAGTTCGGCCTCGCTCCAGGTTCCCAGCCCATCCTTGTTGTCACCGCGCAGGCTGGATGCCACCCAACCGTCGATCGGCGCATTGCTGCCGGACAGGTAGTTGTCGCCGTCGTTATTGCTCAGCGCTTTTTCCTGCATGGTAATGCTACGTGGCGTATGGCAGGCACCACAGTGGCCCAACCCTTCCACCAGATAGCGGCCCCGTTCAATCACCGGATCGGCCTTGGTGTCCGCCACAAAGTCCGCCGGTGATGGCGCAAACATGCCGCGCCAGATGCTCAGCGGCCAGCGCATTGACAGCGGCCAGGGGATGTCGGAATCCTTGTTGGCCTGCTCTACCGCCGGTACGCCGTGCATGAAGTAGGCATACATGGCACGCATGTCGTCCTCTTTCACCAGCGCAAACGACGGATACGGCATCGCCGGGTACAGGGTGCTGCCGTTTTTGGCGACGCCCTTGCGTACCGCGTTGTCGAAGTCTTCGAAGCTGTAATCACCGATGCCGGTTTTCTTGTCCGGCGAGATATTGGTGGAGTAAATGGTGCCGATCGGCGTTTCCATCGCCAGACCACCGGCAAACTCTTTACCGCTTTTGCCGTTGGTATGGCAGGCCACACAGTCACCGGCACGCGCCAGATACTCGCCGCGTTTGATCAACTCGCTGCTGACCGTGGCGTCCTGCGCCCAGACGGAGAAACTCAGTGCACTGAGAACCAGTGCGGGAACAAATGCTTTCATCAGTCGCCGTCCTTATGCCTGCACCAAAGGGCCTGGGTTTTTCAGATACTGCTCGCGAATAGCGCGTGCAGACCAGTAAGCCAACGCGGCCACGGTGCCGGTCGGGTT
This sequence comes from Serratia sp. BIGb0163, assembly GCF_024809935.1. Lineage (NCBI taxonomy): Bacteria > Pseudomonadati > Pseudomonadota > Gammaproteobacteria > Enterobacterales > Yersiniaceae > Serratia > Serratia sp. BIGb0163. The sequence goes on along the minus strand of NZ_JANUDZ010000001.1, from coordinate 987,970 downwards.
GTAACCCAGCCCCTGCGGGAAGGCCGACGCGCCGATCGAGAATACGTTATGCACGTCCCAGCTCTGCAGATAGCGGTTCACCGCGCTGGTGTTCGGATCTTCGCCCATCACCGCACCGCCGTTCATATGGGTGGTTTGGTAGCTGGTGGTATCGAAATGGCTGTCGGCATTTTTTGGGCTGCCGGAGATCAGTTTCGGGTTCATGGCCTTGGCGATCGGCGCCATTTTCTCGTACATAAATTGCGACATCTTGACGTCGTTTTCCTGCCAGTCGAACGTCATGCGCAGCAGCGGCTGGCCGAACACGTTCTTATAGGTAGGATCGAGATCCAGATAGTTGCTGCGATAAGACTGGTGCGCGCCGTGGGCATCCATCGAGACATGATGGGTATAGGCATCTGCCACCGCCGCTTTCCACTTACTGCCCCAGGTCGGGGTACCCGGAGGGGTTGGCAAGCCGGAGATCGGTTTGGTGCCCGCCTGGTTGACCCAGAACGGCGAACCGCCAACAAAGCCTGCCTCGGCATGGTCAAAGTTGTCGGCGTTGAAGTCGTCCACACCCACACCGTTACCGCCGGCGCCGATGAACGGGTTAGTGAACACGTCCTTGTCGAAGAACGCCTTGATGGTGGTCATGTTCTGATAGGCGAAGTTACGCCCAACCACCCCTTCGCCGGTCACCGGATCGTAAGGTTTGCCGATGCCGGACAGCAGCATCAGGTGAACATTGTGGAACTGGAACGCGCCCAGGATCACCAGTTCGGCCGGCTGTTCGACTTCACGGCCCTGCGCATCAATGTAATTCACACCGGTCGCACGAGACTTGTCGGCGGTCAGGTTCACTTTCAACACGTTGGCGTTGGTGCGCAGCTCGAAGCGTTTTTCCATGCGCAATGCCGGCAGAATATTGACGTTCGGCGAGGCTTTGGAATACATATAGCAGGCGTAACCGCTACAGAAACCGCAGAAGTTGCACGGCCCCATCTGCGCGCCATACGGGTTGGTATAGGAATCAGAGGTGTTGGCAGAAGGCAGGTTATAAGGATGGTATCCCACGTCTCGCGCGGCTTTCTCGAACATCTGGGCGGAGAAAGTATTTTTCTGCGCCGGCAACGGGAAGTCATCGGAACGGTCACCGGCAAACGGGTTACCGCCCTTTTGGCCCACTTTCTGGCCTTTGATGGTCCAGGCGGTGCCGGAAGTGCCGAACACTTTCTCCGCTTTGTCGAAGAACGGCTCCAGCTCGGCGTAGCTGACACCGAAATCCTGAATGGTCATGTCTTTCGGGATGAAACTCTTGCCGTAACGTTCTTCGTAGTGACTGCGCATGCGCAATTCAATCGGATCGACCCGGAAATGCACGCCAGACCAGTGCAGGCCTGCACCACCCACGCCGGTACCCGGCAAGAACGCCGCCAACTGACGGTAAGGCACCGCCGTTTGGCTGGTATTATGACGAATGGTCACGGTGCTTTTTGACAAATCCTGGAACAGTTTGCGGCGAATGTTATAGGTCAGTTCGTCGATCACCTGCGGGTAGGAGCCGTCCGGATAGGTATCGCGCATCGGGCCGCGTTCCAGCGCCACCACGTTCAGCCCGGCCTCGGTCAATTCTTTGGCCATAATAGCGCCCACCCAGCCGAAGCCGACGATCACCGCGTCTACTTTTTTCATTACCGTTGCCATTGTTACCCCCTCTCCCCACGAATTGATACCGGGGGTAAGGGATAACGTTCCCCTCGCTCAACCCAGTCCATAAAGTCGGCGCGTGCGCCCGGAAAATTAATCAGCTTCCAGCCGACCATGTCTTTATTACCGCCATGGATCGGGTCGCTGAAGAAACCTTCGCGGGTGTTTTGCAGCAGGTAGGAGAAGAACAGCTTGGCAGGCAACTGCGCGAATTCCGCTTCGCCGGACTCAAATTTCTGCAACAGCGCGTCCTGCTGTGCGACGTCCAGCTCGGCAAAAGGTTTACCGGCGGTTTTCTTGCAGTAGGCATCGGCATCGGCGATACCCAGGTTGTAGATCTGTTTCGGCACCAGCGGCAGTTGGTAACCCATTTCCTTCGGGACATCCGGGTTAAACGGCCCCTGCATATACCAGATGGACCCGGTCGCGTACGGAGTATTCATCTGACGATCGATAAACTCCGGCACGCCGGCTTCCAGCGCGCCTGGGCCACGATCGTCGGCCGGGATCAGGCGTGCCACAGCCGCTTTGACGAAGGCCCACTCTTCCGGGGTAAAGAAGGTAGGCTGGTAGTCGCTTGGTTTTGGGGTGTCTGTTGCCGCGACCGCCGGTATTGAGGCTGTCAGCGCGCTAACGCCACTGCCGCCAATCACCGCTGCGGGGATTAAAGTCATCGATTTCAACAGGAAATCGCGCCGTGAATTGTTAGTTTTATCGTCCGACATATCACATTCCATCCAAAGATAATCACAACTATTTAACCTCAACCTTGCGGTCGATGCGGGTTTTAAACATAAATTGTTACTTATTTGTATATTTATTGAAGCCCAAAATGTGACCAAATGCCACGATGTTACCGGTAACTTATTGAATGAACGTAAAGATTTGCGGGTTAATGTAAAATTAACTATTCGTGCGGTTTTTTAGGTAACAGGATGGGAAATAACGAAAAATGAGAAGTGCATCGCGATTTTACCTCGCGCCAATAAAAAACCGGCCCCATTAAGAGGCCGGTTTAGCAAAGAAATCTGAACTAGGGTGACATTGCCTGGTAGGCGGTGGTCACCTTCCATAAATAGCGCGGCGCCTGCGGGGCCGGATGCTTTTTCTGGATATGCTGATAGAACTCATCCGGGCTCATCTGATTGATACGATTCACCGCTACGCGCTTGTCCGATGAGAAGGTCCGTAGCATGGCGCCCGCTCCATTCACATAAGAAACAATGGTGGCGTAACGTAACGTCTGTGGATCGTTGATCCCGGCTAGCTGCTGGCTTTGAAGAATATTGATATAGGCCGTTCCCAGATCAATATTAACCGCCGGATCCTTCAACTCACGCGAGCTTGGCTGCCCGCTTCTTCCTTTCAGACGATAGGCGTCACGCCCGGCGGTTGAAGGTTTCAGCTGCATTAATCCCACGGCGTTCGAGGTGCTGACTGCATTCGGGTTAAACCCGGATTCCACCTGAATAATCGCTTTAATCAGCGTTTCGTCAACGCCATAGCTGTTAGCGGCCTGACGAATGTAATCGTTATAGGCTATCGGTGTCCCTGTACGGTTAACCGGAGCCTGCGGGGGGGTCTTTAACCAACCGCCACGCGATGTGCCACTGCCTGAAATATTGGTTGCTGTTTGCGGGTCTTTGGCACAACCCGACAAAAGCAAAATTGCCGTCAGGCAACCTATTTTTGTTTTCACAGAATCCCTCACTCCTTTCAATGAGTTGCGTAGCATATACAACTTGTAAGGACGCCTGTACGCTTTTTTTGGTCTAATCTCAAGCTACTCGTATACCAAGAGGTGATTTATGAGTCAATCTGCAACAACGTGTTTTGTGGTGACTTTTCGCTATCAGGAAGAAGGATTAGCTGATTTGGCCAAGCTGACAGGACAATTAACCCTTCAGGGATTTGTCACGTCGGTGGCAGACGAAAACGGCGTTCCGCACGAACTGGGCAGCAACAGTTTTGCGCTGATAACCCCACTGGATCAACAGGATGTCCAGCTACTGGCACAGAAGCTTGGGCAGGTCGCGTTGGGTAAGACTCCTGAGGTCGATATTGTCACCTACGACGATTACGCTAAGCGGTTACATACTGATACATAAAATGCTATAACTCACCGGGTGGTATTATTTTTTCCATTGAGTAAATAACCGGCAGTCAGCCGGCAGGTGACGCTTGACTTTGCTCTAGTTGATATTGATAATCATTTTCATTTGAGCCAGGAGATGTCACCATGTTTATGAAACAACGCGCTTTTCCCCGCCTATCCATTATTAAGCCCTGCGGCTTTTTCCGCCCTGTCGCCCTGCTGTGCCTGTTACTGACTGCCGGCCTCGCCAGCCAGGCCGCATTGGCAGAAAAAAAACTGCGCGTGGTAACCACCTTTACCATTATTCAGGATATCGCCCAGAACGTGGCCGGTGACGCCGCCGTGGTAGAGTCGATCACCAAACCGGGCGCAGAAATCCATGATTATCAGCCGACGCCGCGCGATATCGTCAAGGCGCAGCATGCCGACCTGATCCTGTGGAACGGCATGAATCTGGAACGCTGGTTCCAGCGCTTCTTCGAGAACATCAAACAGGTGCCGGCTGCGGTCGTCACCGAAGGCATCACCCCGCTGCCGATCCGCGAAGGGCCGTATAACGGCAACCCGAATCCGCACGCCTGGATGTCCGCCAGCAACGCGCTGGTGTATATCGAGAATATTCGTAAGGCGCTGGTGCAGCACGACCCGGCCAACGCAGAAACCTATAACCGCAATGCCAAGGCCTATGCCGCCAAAATTGCCGCGTTGGACGCACCGCTGCGCGAACGTCTGGCACGCATCCCGGCAGCCCAGCGTTGGTTGGTGACCAGTGAAGGTGCCTTCAGCTATCTGGCAAAAGACTATCAGTTGAAAGAAGTGTATCTGTGGCCAATCAACGCCGATGAGCAAGGCTCGCCGCAGCAGGTTCGCCGGGTGATCGACGCCGTGCGCGCCAACCACATCCCGGTGGTATTCAGCGAAAGCACCATTTCCGACAAACCTGCCAAACAGGTCGCCAAAGAGACCGGTGCAAAATACGGCGGCGTACTCTATGTCGATTCACTGTCTGCTCAGGGTGGCCCGGTGCCGACTTATATTGACCTGCTCAATGTCACCGTACAAACCATTGCCAAAGGATTTGATCAATGACCACCGAGGTTTTTGTCCGCCCTGAATTGAGCGTGGACGACGTTACCGTCACTTACAACAACGGCCATACCGCGATCCACAACGCCAGTTTCACCCTGAGTGGCGGTGCCATCTGCGCGCTGGTTGGCGTCAACGGCAGCGGTAAGTCGACCCTGTTCAAAAGCATTATGGGGCTGGTCAGGCCCACCAGCGGCCGCGTACAGCTCAACGAACAGCCGGTCGCGCAGGCGCTGAAGAAAAACGTGATTGCCTATGTCCCGCAAACCGAAGAGGTTGACTGGAATTTCCCGGTGTTGGTGGAAGATGTGGTGATGATGGGCCGCTACGGCAAGATGAATTTCCTGCGTATTCCTTCCAAGGAAGACCGGTTGCGGGTCGATAAGGCGCTGGAGCGCGTTGGCCTGAGCGAACTGCGTTCTCGCCAGATCGGTGAGCTTTCCGGCGGGCAAAAAAAACGCGTCTTTCTGGCGCGAGCGCTGGCTCAGCAAGGCACGGTGCTGCTGCTGGACGAGCCCTTTACCGGCGTCGACGTCAAAACCGAGAATGCCATTATTGATCTACTGCGCGCGTTGCGCGATGAAGGCCACCTGATCCTGGTTTCCACCCATAACCTGGGCAGCGTGCCGGAGTTTTGCGATCGGGTGATCCTGATTAACCGCACGGTGCTGGCCGCGGGGCCGACCGAAACCACCTTTACCCAGAGCAACCTGGAACAGGCCTTCGGCGGCGTACTGCGCCATATCAACCTGTCCGGCCCGGATCTGCACGACGACAACGATCCGCGCACCCTGACGGTGTTGACCGATGACGAGCGCCCGGCGGTGTTCTACGGCCATACCAAGAGTGACCCGCCTGCGCAAAGCCAGCCAAAGGAGAAACAACCCTGATGCTGGAACTTCTGCTGCAACCCTTCAGTTACAACTACATGGTCAAGGCCATCTGGGTCAGCGCCATCGTCGGCGCCGCCTGTGCGTTCCTGTCGGCTTACCTGATGCTGAAAGGCTGGTCGCTGATGGGCGACGCGTTGTCGCACTCGGTGGTGCCTGGGGTCGCGGGTGCCTATGCGCTGGGCCTGCCCTACGCCGCGGGTGCCTTCTTCACCGGCATGCTGGCCGCGCTGGCCATGACGCTGGTGCGCCACGTCACTCGCCTGCGTGAAGACGCAATTATCGGCTTTATCTTTTCCACCTTCTTCGCCGTCGGCCTGCTGATCGTTTCGCTTAACCCAACCTCGGTTAACGTGCAGTCGATTATCTTCGGCAATATTCTCGGCATCGCCGACGAAGACGTGTTGCAGGTCGAGATTATCATCGGCGTATCGCTGCTGATCCTGTGCCTGGTGTGGAAAGATCTGCTGGCGGTGTTCTTTGACGAAAACCACGCGGTGTCGATTGGCCTGTCGCCGCTGCGGCTGAAGATCCTGTTCTTCACCCTGCTCAGCGCCTGCACCGTGGCGGCATTACAAACCGTCGGTGCGATTTTGGTGATCGCCATGGTTATCACGCCGGGGGCAACCGCCTATCTGCTGACCGACCGTTTCAGTCGGTTGGTGATCATTGCCATCGTGATCGGCGCATTAACCAGCAGCTTCGGGGCCTACCTGAGCTTCTTCCTCGACGGCGCGACCGGTGGGGTGATCGTGACCCTGCAGACGCTGGTGTTCCTGGCCGCCTTTTTCTTCGCCCCGAAACACGGTCTGCTGGCATCCAAACGCCGCGTAGCGCGTGAACAGACCGGAGGCCACTGATGGAAACTCTGTATCAACTGCTCAGCGAACCGTTCGCCTATCCGTTTATGCAACGGGCGATCCTGGCCGCTATCGTCACTGGCGTAGTCTGTGCGGTACTGTCCTGTTATCTGGTGCTCAAGGGCTGGTCGCTGATGGGCGATGCCATTTCGCATGCGGTGCTGCCCGGCATCGTGCTGGCGTTCGTGCTCGGTATCCCGGTGGTGATCGGCGCTTTTTTCTCCGGTATTTTCTGCGCGGTCGCCACCGGATACCTGAAAGAAAACAGCCGGGTGAAAGAGGATACGGTGATGGGCATCGTGTTCTCTGGCATGTTCGCCTTCGGGCTGGTGTTGTTTTCACGCGTCGATACCGATCAGCATCTGAGCCACATTCTGTTCGGCAATATGCTGGGCATTACCGATGCCGAACTGAAACAGACGCTGTTGATGGCCGGTATTACCCTGTTGGTGGTGCTGCTAAAGCGCAAAGATCTGATGCTCTACTGTTTCGATCCCAACCATGCCAGGGTGATTGGTCTGCCGGTGAAGCTGTTGCACTACGGGTTACTGTGCCTGCTGGCGCTGACCATTGTCGCTTCGCTGCAGGCGGTGGGGGTGATTCTGGTAATTGCGATGCTGATCGCTCCAGGGATTATTGCCTTTATGCTGTGCCGCAGCTTTGATCGCATGTTGATGGTCGCCACGGTGGTTTCGGTGTTCTCCTGCGTGCTCGGCACCTTGATCAGCTTCCACATCGACGGCGCTACCGGCCCCTGCATTGTGATCGTACAGGCGATGCTGTTTGTGGTCGCCCTGCTCTACAGCAAGTTCAGGCCGTTACAACGTCACGATAACGATTTGCTCAACGCCAAGTCCTGAAACAGGCGGCGGTGCCCAATAGCACCGCCGCCTGATGTTACTGCTGCTGGTAGATATCCGGCCGGACAATGTGCCAGACAAAATCCTCACGATTCACCGCTTCATAACCCACTTTCTGATACAGCCACGGCGCAGTGCCGGTCACCAACATTATCCGCCGCAGCCGTTGCAGCACAGGGTGTTCCAACGTGCAATCCATCAGCCAACGCGCCAGCCCTTGCCCCTGGTAATCCGGCGAGACAAACACATCACACAGGTAGCCAAAAGTGGCGTAATCCGTAACCAGACGGGCAAAGCCAATCTGTTGTTGCTGATGATACAAACCAAAACACAGGCTATTGTCGATGGACAACTGCACCGTCGCCAGCGAAATGCCACTCGCCCAGGTCGAGGTGGTCAAAAAAGCGTGGGTAAAGACGATATTTAATTCACTTTTATCACTGTTGATTCGGTATTCACCGCGTTGCCACTGCTGGTTTTGCTCCATTAATTTCTCATCTCATTGATAGTAAAAGACATCAATAAAAACCCCCCTTGTCTCAGCCGCAGCTGGCCTGATAAACATCGCCCTCCCGCCGGCAAGTTGCAACATGCGCCGTACTTAAATTAATCAATAGCGTATATACTTTGAGCAAACGCGGGTGGCGAGAAAATCGCCAATTGTTGGTGCCAGCTGTGCGCCAGGTCGTGTTTTCTTCAGGCTAAAGACGCTAACCTAATGAATTCGCAGGCAACACAGAGGGGGTGTACCATGTGGCAAGCCGTTAGCCGTCTGTTAAGTGAACATCTTGGCAGCGCAGAAATCCGCGAAAGAACCGAACTGCCCGGGGGCGATATTCACCCGGCATGGCGTGTGAATTACGGTGAGCACCAGGTGTTTGTCAAATGCGATGCCCGGGAACTGTTGCCGATCTTTACCGCCGAGGCCGACCAGTTGGAGTTACTTGCCCGCAGTAAAACGGTGCGAGTGCCGCAGGTGTACGGCGTCGGCAGCGATCGCGACTACAGCTTCCTGCTGCTGGAATACCAACCCCTGAAACCCTTTGATGCCCACGGCGCCTACTGTTTTGGCCAACAACTGGCTCATCTGCACCAATGGAGCGAACAGCCGCAGTTCGGCCTCGATTTCGACAACGATTTGTCCACCACTCCGCAACCCAACGCCTGGCAGCGCCGCTGGTCTGAATTTTTTGCCGAGCAGCGCATTGGCTGGCAGTTGCAGATGGCGGCAGAGAAAGGCATGACCTTCGGGGATATTGATGAGATTGTTGACGCGGTGTACCTGCGCCTGCAGCACCATCAGCCGCAGCCTTCACTGCTGCATGGCGATTTATGGCCGGCCAACTGCGCTTTAACCGCCAACGGCCCCTTGCTGTTTGATCCGGCCTGCTATTGGGGAGACAGAGAGTGTGATTTGGCGATGCTGCCACTGTATCCGGAGTTGCCGCCGCAGATTTATGACGGCTACCAGAGCGTCTGGCCTTTGGAGAATGGATTTATCGAACGTCAGCCGCTGTATCAGCTGTATTACCTGCTCAACCGCAGCAATCTGTTTGGCGGTCAGCATCTGGTCAAGGCCCAGCGCGCGGTGGAAGCCCTGCTGCATTCCTAACCGCAATAAGATCGAGGCGCTGAACCCAGCGCCTCAACTTCATCTCACCTTAAGCCGCGCCGGCCAGTTGGCCGAGCAGTTTGATGACAAACCAGGCGATCACCGCAATCACCACCGGCAAAATGTACAGCGGGAAGTATTGCAGCAAAATGGTGTGGTGCGGCAACGTGATACGTTCTTCCAACTGCGCGCGGGTGTGCCCCTCGCTGCCCTTGGCCTGTTCGAGGATCATCTGGTCTTCCAGGCCTTCGCGAATAAACTTCACCTGACGCGACATGCGCGCACCTGAAGCCTGCAAAGCCAGCCCGACGAAAATCAGAATATAAATCACGATAAACATGAAATTAGCGCCGCTGAACAGGCTTTTTTCTACGTCAGGAACCGGCGAGTTATACCAGAAGATATTCAGGAACGGCGTATTGAAGCGCACCATATCGACCATCACGTGGACAAAATCCAGCATTACCGCATTGATGCCTTTAGTCTTTTCGCTGTGCTGATAAACAAACATCAACATTGAGATCAGCGTCGACAGTAACGCAGGGATAAAAACCACCCAGCCAAGAATACGTTTGATAATGGCGATGCGCCCAGCCTGTTGATACGTCATGTGTTCCCCTTGTAAGCGACGTAACCGTAATTGGCTAAGTCTACCTGTAGTTACTGAAACTCGCCCACCGTTTTCTTCACCGTTACTGTGCTACAAGCGTAGCCGGGATTATCCGAAATCAACAGCTTAACGATGACCGCGCGTTACCATTAAATAGTTATATAGTTAAATCAATCCGTTTAAACAGGAGCCGCCATGATTCGGCTGATTATCTTATTGCTGGGCGCACAGGCGCTGCACGGCCAGCGCCGCCTGCTGATGCTGTTCGGCTGGTTGTGGATCTGCGTGGGCGTGCTAATGCTGTTTGATGTGTTGCAAGATGGTCGTTCGGTGCTGGCGTTAGATGCCTTGGCGGTAATACTGGCGCTGGAGGGGCTGGTGGCGATATCCGCCGCGTTGGTGATTGGCTCTGCCGCCAGCCGACCGGTGCTGCTGAAAGGGCTGAGCTTCTTGTTTATGGCCTTTTTGATACTGGACGTGCCCGCAGACGATAACATCGTCGCCACGCTGGTGTTTGGCAGCGCACTGTTGCTTGACGGTGCGGTACGTATCGCCTCCTCCACGGTGATCCAGCACAGCCGATGGAAACCGGTAGCGCTGGCCGGCAGCGGCGAAATTCTGCTGTCGCTGATGATTTTCGTCGGCTGGCCGGTGCCGCACCGGATGACGGTACCCTTTTGCCTCGGCGTAATGATCCTGCTTTCCGGTTGGGCGCTGCTGCGTATTGCACGGCGACTGGAAAGCTTTTCGCTGAATCAGAATCAGGATCAGGGTCAGCCCGAACCACAATGGACGCATGATATCACCCCGCTCAGCGTTTACGTCTGGACGCCAATAGGTTCGGCAAAGGACGCGCGCCGACGTTACATCGTCGACCGCTACATCGCTGCGGTAGACGGCGGCGGTAATATTTCCACCGGTCATGCCGCTCTGGCGCTCGATCCGGATCTGTATATTAGCCACTATCCGCTTAACGATATCAGCCACTCCGCACAGGATTTTCGCCAGTTGCTGCATTCCGGCGAGCAAAACAACGTCGACGGCCGTTTTCTGCCGGGCCTGCAACAAGAGGTGGCTGCCTGGTGCCCACCGGACAAAAAAATCCAGTTTCACCGCTATAACCCCGCGGCGCTGCGCACTTTCTGGCAGCACTATCAGCAGGACACCACCTATAACCTGACCCGTCGCAACTGTTCCACCACGGTGATTCGGGCACTCGACAGCGCGCTGGAGGGCGTACTGGGCGATAAGCATCTGTGGCGCCGTTTTCTGTTGCTGGTGCTCGATCCCAACCTGTGGATGCTGGCGGTGCTGCGCAGCCGTGGCGAAAGCATGACCTGGACGCCAGGATTGGTGCTGGACTATGCGCGCATGCTACAGCAGGTCACCGAGCGCCAACATCAGCGTTGGTGGTTAAAATTGCGGGAAGTGTGGCGTATCCTGCGCTTTGGCCGGGCTCAGCCCGGCAGGCAAAAGTTTTAGTCTCACCGTCAGCGATGATAAAGTGTTGGCCACATTCACCGGCGCCGGCAAGGAGTTAACCGCTAATGGCCTATTCGCAACGCATTGAAACCGCTATTTTTGATATGGATGGTTTATTGATCGATTCAGAACCCCTGTGGTTACAGGCGGAACTGGATATCTTTGGCGCACTGGGGCTGGATTTGTCTGACCGCCACAAGCTACCGGACACCCTGGGTCTGCGCATCGATCTGGTGGTGAAAATGTGGTACCAGGCCATGCCGTGGCAAGGGGTTTCGCAGGAAGAAGTCTCAGCGCGGATCATCGAACGCGCCATAGAACTGGTACGTGAAAAACAGCCGCTGTTGCCGGGCGTGCAGCAGGCGCTGGAGCTGTGCCGCAGTCTGGATCTGAATATCGGCCTGGCCTCAGCTTCGCCGCTGCACATGCAGCAACAGGTTCTGCAGATGTTTGACCTTGAAGGCTACTTTGACCAATTGGTTTCCGCCGAATATCTGCCTTACAGCAAGCCGCACCCCGAAGTGTATCTGATTGCCGCCGAACGTCTCGGCAGTGATCCACTGCGCTGTATCACTTTGGAAGATTCATTCAACGGCATGATTGCCACCAAAGCCGCCAGAATGCGTTCGATCGTTATCCCGGCGCACGAGTATCGCAACGATGCGCGCTGGGCATTGGCCGACCATAAGCTCGAAACGCTGGAACAGCTGACACCTGATCACCTGGCCTAATCTTCACGGCATCGGTCTGCTCCCGGTGCCGTTACTCATCCCCTTTAAGCCCCATCACCGCTTAATTTCAAAATAGCGCATTACGTCATAAAATAAATAAAACGCTATTTCATTTATATTGAGTTAGCCTGCCGCTCTCTCTATGCTAGGGCAATAAGAAAGCGCCGGGCGATCGGCACAGGCTGTCACTGCCACGCAACCTGATCCTGTCGTCCGGAGCTTTCTTCCTCCATCAGCCTTACCAGATAAAAAAATGCATCCCCCTTTAACACTGACCAAACAAGCCGTTGTAAAACCGTATAAAATAAACAATTGGTTACAGGGTAACTGCTTCCACTACTGGGAATTTTCCCATATACTGGATAAATTAACAGTTTATCAGCCGGAATTGCAGTATGACCGCGGAAGGACATCTTATTTTCTCTGTCGCTTGCGCGATTTTCGCCAAGAAGGCTGAGGTGACACCATCGCTTGCTACCGGCGACTGGTGGCATATTATCCCCGCCGCTCTGCTGACTTCGTTGCTGCCTGATATCGATCACCCCAAATCGGTGTTAGGCCAGCGCCTGCGCTGGATCGCCATTCCTATTTCACGCGCCTTCGGCCATCGTGGTTTTACTCATAGCCTGCTGGCGATCGCCGGTGGCATGGCACTGTTCCAGCTTGACGTGCCACGCAGTTGGCCGATCCCGCCGGATGTCCTGCATGCGATGATTATCGGTTACTTCAGCCACCTGTTGGCAGATATGCTCACCCCCGCCGGCGTGCCCTTGCTTTGGCCCTGTCGCTGGCGTTTTCGCCTGCCGCTGCTAAATTCTCAGAAAGGCAACCAACTCGAGCGCGCTCTGTGCCTGTGTCTGGTGGCTTTTGCGATCTACTGGCAAGGCGGTTGCACCCTTCCGGTGCAGTCCTATTTTGAACAAATAAAAAATATCAGACTGTGATCACAAAAAAACGGCCATTTAATATTCGCAAAGACTATTAATTAAACAAATCAGTCAACAAAGTTATATCAAATTCCATTTGGATATAAGTGAGCCGTTACGCAAACTGTTACGATATTTAGTATCGCTACGCCTTGGTGCATAGCCATTTTTATATAAGAAAAAATAATTGGAGACATTGGGGATGAATCTTCCGCTGGTTATTAACGTGGTGATTTTTGTCGCCCTCCTTTTGCTGTTGGCGCAAAGCCGTCATAAGCAATGGAGCCTGGCGAAAAAAGTACTGGTCGGCCTGGTCATGGGCGTGGTGTTCGGTCTGGCGCTGCAACTGGTGTACGGCTCGGACAACCCGGTACTGAAAGAATCCATCAGCTGGTTCAACATTGTCGGTAACGGCTATGTGCAACTGCTGCAAATGATTGTGATGCCGCTGGTGTTCGCCTCAATTCTGAGCGCGGTCGCCAAGCTGCACAACGCCTCTTCTCTGGGGAAAATCAGCTTCCTGACTATCGGCACCCTGCTGTTCACCACGCTGATTTCGGCGCTAGTGGGCGTGCTGGTGACCAACCTGTTTGGTCTGACCGCCGAGGGTCTGGTGCAAGGGGCGCAAGAAAGCGCGCGTCTGTCAGCGATCCAAAGCAACTACGTCGGTAAACTGGCCGACCTGACCGTACCGCAGATGGTGCTGTCCTTCATTCCTAAAAACCCGTTTGCCGATCTGACCGGGGCCAGCCCGACCTCAATCATCAGCGTGGTGATCTTCGCGACCTTCCTCGGCGTGGCGTCGCTGCAGTTGCTGAAAGACGACAAGCCTAAAGGCGAACGCGTGTTGGTGGCGATCGATACCCTGCAGGCCTGGGTAATGAAGCTGGTGCGTCTGGTGATGAAACTGACTCCGTACGGCGTACTGGCACTGATGACCAACGTGGTCGCCGGCTCTAACGTCCACGACATCATCAAACTGGGTAGCTTCGTCGTCGCCTCCTATCTGGGTCTGGCGATCATGTTTGCCGTGCACGCCGCCCTGCTGGCCTTCACCGGCGTTAACCCGTTGAAGTTCTTCCGCAAAGTATGGCCGGTGATCACCTTCGCCTTTACCAGCCGCTCCAGCGCCGCCAGCATTCCACTGAACGTGGAAGCGCAGACCCGTCGTTTGGGCGTACCGGAATCCATTGCCAGCTTCTCGGCCTCGTTTGGTGCCACTATCGGCCAGAACGGCTGTGCCGGTCTCTACCCGGCCATGCTGGCGGTAATGGTAGCCCCAACCGTCGGTATTAATCCGCTGGACCCGGTGTGGATCGCCACCCTGGTCGGTATCGTCACCATCAGCTCCGCCGGCGTTGCCGGTGTCGGTGGCGGTGCGACTTTCGCCGCGCTGATCGTGCTACCGGCGATGGGCCTGCCAGTTACGCTGGTTGCGCTGCTGATCTCGGTTGAACCGCTGATCGACATGGGCCGTACCGCACTGAACGTCAACGGCTCTATGGCTGCCGGTACCATCACCAGTCAGTTGATGAAGCAAACCGACAAGTCCATTATGGACAGCGAAGACGAAGTGGAACTGGCTCACCAGTAAATTTCGGCGGCATTAAAAAACCGGGGCTGAAGCAGGCCCCGGTTTTTTTACGTCTGAAAAACCGCTAAATCTAAAATAAAAAAAGCGCTGCCCATAACTGGCAACGCCATGAATTATTCGAACCCGCGGGATCAGAATGGGTAGTGGTGATAACCCATTTGCTCGGAAATGTTGCGGGCGGCGGTATGCAGACGTTTGACGTAATCGGCTTTGGCATCTTCCGAGTAACGAATGGACGGGAACGAGATACTCAGACCGGCGGTTACCACGCCAAAACGGTCAAACACCGGCACCGCAATGCAGCGCAACCCTTCTTCCTGCTCTTCGATATCTTCACCCACCCCCTGCTCACGCACCTGCTCCAGTTGCGACATCAAGGCCGCGGCATCGGTCAGGGTGTTCGGGGTGCTGCGGGTAAACTCAATTTTTGACAGGATTTGCGCCACTTCAGCCCGGTCGCGCCAGGCTAACAGCACTTTACCGATCGCCGTACTGTGCAGCGGGTTGCGACGACCAATACGCGAATACATACGCAGGTTATACATGGCATCGATTTTATGGATATAGACAATACTGTCCTCATCCAGCGCCCCGAGGTGAATAGCTTCGCGGGTGTGGCTCGACAGTTCGCGCATCTGGATATCGGCGCTGCGGATCAGATCGACGCTTTGCAGTGACTTGGCCCCCAGTTCAAACAGCTTGAGCGTGAGCGCGTATTTTTCCGACTCACCCTCCTGCGAAACATAGCCCAATGACTTCATGGTCTGCAGAAAACGGTAGACGGTGCTCTTGGACATCATCACCCGCTGGGAAAGCTCAGTAATGCCGATCTCGCGTTCCTCACCCAGCGCCTGCAAGATACCGAATACCTTCAGTACGGATGAAACTGCATCCGGTTGTTTATCTGAGTCTGCGTTAACCATAGTCAATATCCTATCCGGCATTTTCTGTTTTAAGAAATTTGAACAAGGGTTTCAGTATACGCGGTACCCCAGAGAGCACGCAATCTGCCCCGGGGACAAATGCCAGAGGGGCTTCGGCACTCTGCAGTGATAGGTTATTACAATTGCGCAGGAAACTGCGGGTGCAATCACAGACGAATATGATTAGCATGGTAATACTCCCCCGGATTAATACCTTCGAGAGCAACATGCGTTCTTGTACTGATGGCCTCCCCGTCCCACAACGCTACGGGGCTATCCTCGCCATTGCCCTGGGCATCACCGTTTCGGTGCTCGATGGCGCGATTGCCAACGTGGCACTACCGACCATCGCGCGCGATCTGAATGCCAGCCCGGCCAGCTCCATCTGGGTGGTTAACGCCTACCAGTTGGCGATCACCATTTCACTACTGTCGTTGGCCTCGCTCGGCGACCTGATTGGCTATCGTCGCATCTATCAGGCAGGCCTGTTGGTGTTCAGCATTACTTCGCTGTTCTGCGCCCTGTCAGACTCGCTGACGACGCTGACCATTGCCCGCGTGCTGCAGGGCTTTGGTGCCGCCGCCATCATGAGCGTCAACACGGCGTTGATCCGCATTATCTATCCGCAGCGGTTTCTCGGGCGCGGTATGGGCATCAACTCGCTGATTGTCGCCTTCTCCTCGGCCGCCGGGCCTACGGTGGCGGCGGCGATCCTGTCGGTGGCCTCCTGGCAATGGCTGTTCGCGATTAACCTGCCGATTGGTATCGTCGCGTTACTGCTGGGGATGAAGTACCTGCCCGGCAATAGCCAAAAAAGTACTAATCAGCGCTTTGATCCGACCAGTGCGGTGATGAATGCCCTGACCTTTGGGCTGCTGATCACCGCCATCAGCGGCTTTGCCCAGGGCCAGAGCCTGACGCTGATTTTCAGCGAAATCGCCGCGCTGCTGGTGATTGGCCTCTTCTTTGTTCGTCGCCAACTGCGTCAGGAGTTCCCACTGCTGCCGGTCGACCTGCTGCGCATCCCGATTTTCGCCCTGTCGATGGGCACCTCGATCTGTTCGTTCACCGCGCAGATGCTGGCGATGGTCTCATTGCCGTTCTTCCTGCAAAGCACGCTGGGACGTGATGAGGTCGCCACCGGGTTGCTGCTGACGCCCTGGCCTTTGGCGATAATCGTCATGGCACCGCTTGCAGGACGACTGGTGGAGCGCATTCATGCCGGATTGTTAGGCTGTATCGGTCTGGCGGTGTTTGCACTGGGCCTGTTTTTGTTGGCGCTGCTGCCGCAAAACCCTTCAGACCTGGATATCATCTGGCGTATGGTGCTGTGCGGTGCCGGTTTTGGGCTGTTTCAGTCACCGAATAACCACACTATTATTTCCGCCGCCCCGCGCAACCGCAGCGGAGGTGCCAGCGGCATGCTGGGCACCGCCCGGCTGTTGGGTCAGACCTCGGGAGCCGCGCTGGTGGCGTTAATGTTCAACCTGTTCCCCACCTCCGGCACTCATGCCTCATTGATTCTGGCCGGTACCTTCGCCACCCTGGCGGCAGCGGTCAGCAGCTTGCGCATTACCCAACCACGTGCGCAAGCGGAGCCAAGCAGTCAGCAAGCCAAATAGCGGACATAAAAAAACCCCGGAAACCGGGGTTTTTTACTTTCTGAAGGTTACTTCAGGTACTGACCTGAACGCAGCGCTTCGATACGTTTATCGAGTGGCGGGTGCGACATGAACAGTTCGCTGAACGACTTGGATTTGCCGTTGATGCAGAACGCCATCATGTTGCCCGCTTCCTGCGGTTCATAACTGGTTTTCAGCCGTTGCAGCGCCGCGATCATCTTCTCGCGGCCCACCAGTTTGGCGGAACCTGCATCGGCGTAGAACTCACGATGACGCGAGAACCACATGGTGATAATGCTGGCCAGGATGCCGAATACCAGCTCCAGAACCATCGACACGCCGAAGTAGATCATCGGGTTGCCGTTGCCTTCCCCTTCGCCGTCACGGTTGCCCAGGAAGCCGGCGGCGGCCTGTGCGATCAGTCGTGAGATGAAGATCACGAAGGTGTTCACGATGCCCTGGATCAGCGTCATGGTGACCATGTCGCCATTGGCAACGTGGCTGATTTCGTGGGCAATAACCGCTTCCGCTTCATCACGGCTCATGCTTTGCAGCAGGCCGGTGCTGACGGCGACCAGAGACGCATTACGGCGCGCACCGGTGGCGAAGGCGTTAATGTCTGGTGCGTGATAAATAGCCACCTGCGGCATGGCAATGCCTGCCTGCTGCGACTGACGGCGTACCGTTTCCAGCAGCCAGTTTTCGGTCTCGTTACGCGGTTGTTCAATCACTTCCCCGCCGACGGAGCGCAGCGCCATCCATTTGGACATCAGCAGTGAAACAAACGAACCGCCGAAGCCGAACAGACCGGCCATGATCATCAGGCCCTGAACGCTACTGGATTGGATTCCTGTCAGGCTGAGCACCAGCCCGAAAACCAACATCACCGCCAGGTTGGTGAGCAGGAACAGAGCTATACGCATCATAAAATGTTTACTTCCTCATAAATGTTAACAAAACGCTGCCTCGGATACCCTAGATGGTATGGGCATTCGTCACAGTTTCAAGAGTTGCACGCCATTAACCTACTAAAAATACGAAACTTTACAAAAACGGCGCTCAAGCAATACTTTTCAAATTGTAAACGATTGTTGCGCAAAACGGTGGGAATTTTTTTGCGTAAAATTAACGATGTGGGTTATTCAATACCGCCAGGAGCGCCCATTAAAAAACGCACCCGAAGGTGCGCTTTTCATTTACTGAGACTCGGCTGCGTTATTTCGCCGCCGCCGGCTGCGCCGGATCAAGGTGCGCCAGATCCAATGCGATGTGCACGGTTTCATCCAGATATGGGTCAGGTTCCTGGTAATCCTTCGGCAAATCTTCCAGGGCCTTCAGCGGCTTTTTACCGGCGCGCTGCAGGCGATCATTAACACGTTGCAGACGGGTAGCGTCATCATCGTGGTTCTCTTTCTCGCGCTGAACCAGATTGAGTGAGACGATGTTACGCTTGTCCTTCAGCGCCTTGTAATGAGCGATATCCTGCGCGATGTACTGGAACTCAGGATCCTTGGCGATACGCTGCTCATGATCCTTCAGCAGTTCAGGCTCAAACGGCTTCATGTCACCGGTTTTGGTGTAGGTCGCCGCATTGATGCTGTCCCACGGCATAGCGTTATCTTCAAACGCTTCACCGGTTTCCGCCGGATCAATGCCGCTTGGCATCAGGATATCCGGGGTAACCCCCTTACGTTGGGTACTGCCGCCGTTAACGCGGTAGAACTTCTGTATGGTGTATTGCACCGACCCCAACGCCGGCCACTCCGGACGCAGCATCTGATCGTAAATGCGGTTCAGCGAGCGATACTGCTGCACGGTGCCTTTCCCGAAGGTCGGTTCACCGACGATCAGCGCGCGACCATAGTCCTGCATTGCCGCGGCGAAGATCTCCGAAGCCGAGGCGCTGAAACGGTCAACCAGTACCACCAGCGGCCCCTTGTAATAGGTCACGCCGTCGGTGTCCGCGTCTTCACGCACTTTACCGTTGTTGTCACGTACCTGCACTACCGGGCCGCTCGGAATGAACAGACCGGACAGCGAAACCGCTTCGGTCAGTGCGCCGCCGCCGTTAGTGCGCAGGTCGATGATCAGACTCTTGACGTTCTGCTTGGCCATCTTCTGCAACTGAACTTTCACGTCATCGGTCAGGCCTACGTAGAAGCCCGGAATGTCCATCACCGCGACTTTCTCTTTGCCGACGGTCTTGATGGTCATTTTCACCGCGCGGTCTTCCAGACGGATACGCTCACGGGTCAAGGTGACCACTCGGGTTTTAGTGCCCTTGCCGGCCGGCAGGATCTCCAGGCGCACCTTGCTGCCCTTCGGCCCTTTAATCAGGGAAACCACGTCGTCCAGACGCCAGCCGATCACATCGACCACAGGCTTGCCCGCCTGGCCAACGCCGACAATACGGTCACCCACGGTGATCGCTTTGCTCTTCGCCGCCGGGCCACCTGGCACCATGGAGTTGATCAGGGTGTAATCGTCATCCATCTGCAACACCGCACCGATACCTTCCAGCGACAGGCTCATCTCGGTATTGAACTGTTCGGTATTGCGTGGGGAGAGATAATTGGTATGCGGGTCGATTTCATGCGCAAAGGCATTCATCGCCAGCTGGAAAACGTCTTCGCTGTTGCTTTGCGTCAGGCGCTTGATGGCAAACTGATAGCGCTTGGTCAGCGTTTCACGAATTTCCTTGTCGGTCTTGCCGGTCAGCTTGAGGTTCAGCTCGTCATATTTGACTTTCGCATTCCACAGCGCGTCCAGTTCGGCCTTGTCTTTCGGCCACGGCGCTTTGCTGCGGTCGAGATCAATAGTGTCGTTGCCGGTGAAGCTCATTGGCTTTTCCAGCAGCGACAATGCATAGGTGTAACGCTCAAAACGGCGTTTCTGCGCCAGATTGTACAGCGCGTATGGCGTATCGAGCTTACCGCTTTTCAGTTCTTCGCCCAGCTGATTGCGCTTGTTGGCGAATTGCGCTACGTCGGAGGCCAGCAGCACGTTATGGCTGTAGTCCAGCATATTCAGGTAACGATCGAAGATCTTGCCTGAAAAGTCCGCGTCGAGGCTAAACTGACGGTAATGAGAGCGAGTGAAGCGCGAAGTTACGCGCTCACTCACAGTGGCATGTTGCGGTTCCTGCTGCAGCTGAGGCAGTTGATCGATGCGGATGTTGGCTGGTTCCGCTCCGTAACTGACACCCGCCCACAACAGACCCGCGACTGCTGTTAATCTGACAAATTTGTTCATGCCTTGGTTGGCCTCCGTATCAGAACTGCAAGTGTTCTGCGCGCACAATCATCGCCAGACCGGAAGAGAGCTGCACACGTACGCCATCTTTGGCGATTTCAAGTACGGTTGCATCCATCGCACTCTGGCCTGCTCTGACTTTGATTTCCTGGCCAATTTGCAGTTTAGAGATATCCGTGACTGGCACACGACGCTGCTGGCTTTCCTCTTTGACTTCACGAGGTTGGCGAGCGGGCTGTGGGCGAGTTTGTGGGCGCGGCTTGCGGTTCTCCGGAGCGGCTCCGCCTTCGCGACGTGCAGCAGGTTTTTTACCGGCTGGACGTGGACGACGAGGTTCCGCAGCGGCTGATTCACCGGCAGCTTCACGTTTTTTGGCGTTTTGCTCGGCACGCTGTGCCTGAACTCGCGCTTTGGCTTCTTCAAGCTGTTGACGGGCATGATCGACATGCTGCTGTTCCAGCTCACCGCACGGGTTGCCGTCCAAATCAACGCGCTGTGCGCCAACTTTGACGCCGTACAGGTAACGCCAGCTTGAGGTGTACAGGCGCAGTGCAGAACGCAATTGCGTTTTGCTTAGGTTTTCTTCCCCCTGAACACGCTCGACCAGATCCTGAAAAATACCGATTTTCAACGGGCGAGCTTCGCCCTCGGCGCTAAAGCAGAGCGGAAAACGCTCGGCAAGAAAAGCAATGACTTCTTTACTAGAGTTCAACTTAGGTTGATTTTCCATGAAATTTCCTGATTACAACGGGTTTGCCAACCAGCGCAGGCATGAACAGGCGTCATTATAATGACGCCATCGGTAAATGCCACGTTAACCGTAGATCAACTTGCCGTTACAGTGACATATTTCGCACTATCACACTGTTCCAGCTGCGCGCAAAGCCCCGCCACCACTGCTTCCAGGCCCCTTTCGTCCTGTTCGTCGAAACGTTGATAAACTGTGCTGTCGATATCGAGAACGCCGATAATCTGACCGCCAACGTTGAGCGGCAGCACAATTTCTGCATTACTGGCCGCGTCGCAGGCGATATGACCAGGGAACTCATGGACATCGCCAACGCGCTGCACGCGATTTTCCGCCACGGCGCTGCCGCATACTCCTTTGCCAACCGGAATGCGCACACAGGCGATTTTTCCCTGGAACGGGCCCAGCACCAGTTGGGTGCCATCCATCAGGTAAAATCCGGCCCAGTTAACGTCGTCAAGGCGCTCATTGATCAGCGCACTGGCGTTGGACAACGCGGCGATAAAGTTGGTTTCCCCGTCGAGCAGCGCGCACAAATCACGTTTTAATTCCGCGTAGAATTGTTCTTTTGTCATGTGTTAACCATTAATACAGTGAAGAAGGCCACTAGCCCAAGTCTTAAGCCCTATAAAATAAGCATTAAATGCGTATAGCCACAAGGTTAATCATCTGTTGCTTCACAAAACCCTACCGGGCAGGGTATGTTTGCCGCTCAGAAACCCTGTTTTGCCGCCCGGTGCTTGGCCCTATAAGGCACGGACAGATTTATTTTTCAGCTACGCTAATCGATACGGCGAGCTCTGGGGCAGTTTTTTGTCATGATGAAAATACACGCGATCACCGGCCCGCTATCCAAAGCACGCCACCAGCGCTGTTGCGAATGCGACCTGCTGTTTGTATTGCCGCCACTGAGCGGCAAACAGGCGGCTTACTGCCCGCGCTGCGATGCCAAGGTGGTCAGTGGCCGTGACTGGTCGATGACCCGACTGACCGCCATGGCGGTCACCATGCTGCTGTTGATGCCCTTTGCTTTCAGCCAGCCGCTGATCAGCATCCGCCTGCTGGGGGTGCGCATTGACGCCAGCCTGCTGGAAGGCATCTGGCAGATGAGCCACCAGGGGGATCCTCTCACCGCCAGCATGGTGGCGTTTTGCACTATTGGCGCCCCGCTGACGCTGGCGCTGTCGCTGCTTTACCTGCGTTTCGGCCACGCACTGGGCATGAACCTACGCCCGGTGCTGCTGATGCTCGATCGCTTGAAAGAGTGGGTGATGCTCGATATTTACCTGATCGGCATGGCGGTGGCGACAATCAAAGTGAAAGAATACGCCGATATCCAGGCCGGCAGTGCGCTGATCGCTTACCTGGCGCTCACCCTGCTCAGCATCCTGACGCTGATCCACGTCAATCTGGAACAGCTGTGGGAACGCTATTATCCGCAGGAACAGCCGAAAGGCCTGCCAACGGCGCTGCATATCTGCCTGTCCTGCCATTTCACCGGTTACCCAGACCAGCGTGGTCGCTGTCCACGATGCCACATTCCGATGTGCCATCGGCAGCCCTACAGCCTGCAAAAAACCTGGGCGGCGCTGATTGCAGCGATGATTTTACTGATCCCGGCCAACCTGATGCCGATCTCCATCATTTACGCCAATGGCGCACGAATGGAAGACACCATCTTCTCCGGAGTGGTCTCACTGGCGACCTCCGGCAATGTACCGATCGCCGCCATCGTGTTCATTGCCAGCGTATTGGTGCCCTTTACCAAGGTCATCGTGCTGATCACCTTGCTGCTGAGTATTCATTTCAAGACCTCGCACAGCCTGAGAACCCGTATTCGCCTGCTGCGTCTGGTCACCTGGATCGGCCGTTGGTCGATGCTCGATCTGTTTGTTATTGCTTTAATGATGTCGCTGGTGAATCGCGACCAATTGTTATCTTTTACTATGGGGCCGGCAGCCTTTTATTTTGGGTCTGCGGTTATTTTAACTATTCTTGCCGTAGAGTGGCTGGATAGCCGATTGATTTGGGATGCACATGCAACAGGAAACGCCGAATACACCGACTGAAGCGCGGGTCAAAAACAAGCGCCGTATTTCGCCATTCTGGTTACTGCCGTTTATTGCCCTGCTGATCGCGGGGTGGCTGGTCTATAACAATTTCCAGGAACGCGGCACCACGGTGACCATTGATTTCCAGTCCGCGGCGGGCATTGTCGCCGGGCGTACTCCGGTACGTTATCAGGGGGTGGAAGTAGGCACCGTACAGAGCATCAGCCTGAGCAAGGATCTGCGCAGCATTGTGGTCGAAGCCAGCATCAAGAGTGACCTGGAAGACTCCCTGCGCGACGGCACCCAGTTTTGGCTGGTCACGCCCAAAGCCTCACTGGCGGGCGTGTCTGGCCTGGATGCCCTGGTGGGCGGCAACTATATCGGCATGATGCCGGGCACTGGGAAACCTCAGACCCACTTCACCGCGCTCGATACCCAGCCCAAGTATCGGCTGAACACCGGTGAGCTGATGATTCATCTGCACGCTGACGATCTCGGCTCGCTCAACACCGGTTCGCTGGTGTATTACCGCAAGATCCCCGTTGGTAAGGTCTATGACTACACCATCGCCGAAGGCAATAAGGGCGTCACTATCGACGTGCTGATCGACCGCCGCTTTGCCAATCTGGTGAAGGGCAGCAGCCGTTTTTGGAACGTCTCGGGCTTCAAGGGTGATTTCAGCCTGGCGGGTGCTTCGGTGCAGATGGAAAGCCTGGCCGCGCTGGTCAACGGTGCCATTGCCTTTGACTCACCGCTAGATGGTCAGCAGGCCAAGGCCGATCAAAGCTATACCCTGTATCCGGACCTGGCACACAGCCAGCGCGGCGTGAATATTACGCTTGATCTGCCGAGCGGCAATAACCTGAGTGAGAACCGCACGCCGCTGATTTATCAGGGATTACAGGTAGGTACCCTGACCAAGCTAACACTGCAACAGGACAGTAAGGTCACCGGTGAGTTGACCATCGATCCGTCGGTGGTGGATTTAATGCGCAGCGGCACGCGGATTGTAATGCGCAGCCCACGCCTGAGCCTTAACGACGCCAAACTCAGCCAGTTGCTGACCGGCAATACGCTGGAACTGGTACCGGGCGAGGGTGAACCGCAACAGCATTTCAACGTGCTGGACAGCAGCGAAACCCTGCTGCAACAGCCGGGCGTGCTGACCGTAACGCTGAACGCGCCACAGAGCTACGGCATTGACGTCGGCCAGCCGCTGGTGGTGCACGGCGTTAAGGTCGGTCAGGTGATGAGTCGTGCCCTGACGGACAACGGCGTGGTATTTACCGCCGCCATCGATGCCCAATATCGCCGCCTGCTGCACAAAGACAGCAAGTTCGTGGTCAACAGCCGCGTCGACGTCAAACTAGGCCTGGACGGCATGGAAGTGCTGGGGGCCAGCGCGCAAGAGTGGCTGGACGGCGGCGTACGCATCATCCCCGGCAGCAAGGGCGAGCCTGTCGGGCAGTATCCGCTGTATGGCAATAGTGAAAAGGCCGAGGCCGGTATTATCGGCAACAGCCCTACGCCAACCCTGACGTTGACCGCCGTCAGCCTGCCGGACGTACAGGCCGGATCGGTGGTGCTGTACCGTAAATTCCAGGTGGGCGAGATTGTTAACGTGCGTCCAAAGGCCAACGAGTTCGAAGTTGATGTTTATATCAGCCCGGAATACCGCAAGCTGCTGACCAGTGAAAGCATTTTCTGGGCCGAAGGCGGAGCCAAGGTGCAATTGAACGGCAGTGGTCTGACGGTGCAGGCTTCACCGCTCAACCGGGCGCTGAAAGGGGCTATCAGTTTCGATAATTTGCAGGGCGTGACGCTGAGCAAAGGCGCCAAACGCATGCTGTACGCCACAGAAACCGCCGCCCGCGCGGTAGGCAGCCAGATAACCCTGAAAACTTACGACGCCAGTAAAGTGTCGGCAGGCATGCCACTGCGTTATCTCGGTATCGATATCGGCCAGGTAGATTCGCTAAAATTGGCGCCAGAGCGTAATGAAGTCCTGGTCAAGGCCGTACTGTACCCGGAATACGTGCAGACCTTCGCCCGTCTTGGCAGCCGGTTCTCCATAGTATCACCGGAGATTTCCGCCGCCGGGGTCAGCAACCTCGACACCCTGTTGCAGCCCTATATTAACGTGGAGCCAGGCCGTGGGCGCGAGCTACGCAGCTTTGAACTGCAAGAGGCTACGATCACCGACTCGCGCTACCAGGACGGCCTGAGCGTGATCCTCGACGCCGCCGAAACCGGCTCGTTGCAGATTGGGACTCCGGTACTGTTCCGTGGGGTCGAAGTGGGTACCGTGACAGGCTTCTATCTGGGCGCCATGTCCGATCGCATTCACGTCGCGCTGCGTATCAGCAAGAAGTACCAGTATCTGGTGCGTAACAACAGCGTGTTCTGGCTGGCTTCCGGCTACAACCTGCAGTTCGGCCTGACCGGCGGCGTGATCAAGAGTGGGACCTTCCAGCAGTTTATTCGCGGCGGCATTGCTTTCGCCACTCCGCCGAGTATTCCGCTGGCGCCGAAGTCAACGCCGCACAAGCACTTTATGCTGAATGCGGAAGAGCCAAAAGACTGGCGTGAATGGGGCACCGCCATCCCTAAAGAGTAAATTCCTCACCCTCTCAGGGGCTCGGCAATGCCGGGCCCCTACTTTTTTCGGTTTGTGGTAAACTCCCGCCCTTATTTTGATAGCTGCCAGAGAGCTCACCCCGTGGCCAAACCCGCCTGCGTTTTTTTGCCGCCCGCCTTTCTCGAGGCGACGCGCGCCATCATGCCCGCCGACCTGTCGATGGACGATTTCATTGCCGCCTGCCAGCGCCCGCTGCGCCGCAGCCTGCGAGTTAATACGCTAAAAATCAGCGTCACCGACTTTCTGACGCTGGTGCAGGATTATGACTGGCGTCTGGAGCCCATCCCCTGGTGCGCGGAAGGTTTTTGGATCGAACGCGGGGACGAAGAACTGCGGCTGGGCAGCGCTGCTGAACACCTGAGCGGCCTGTTTTACATTCAGGAGGCCAGCTCAATGCTGCCGGTCAGTGCGCTGTTCGCCGGAGCCGAAGCACCAAGCCGGGTACTGGACGTAGCGGCCGCACCCGGATCCAAAACCACCCAGATTGCGGCGCTGATGAACAATCAGGGCGGCATTGTCGCCAATGAATACTCCGCCAGCCGGGTCAAGGTATT
The DNA here is from genome assembly GCF_024809935.1 of Serratia sp. BIGb0163. Lineage (NCBI taxonomy): Bacteria > Pseudomonadati > Pseudomonadota > Gammaproteobacteria > Enterobacterales > Yersiniaceae > Serratia > Serratia sp. BIGb0163. The sequence goes on along the minus strand of NZ_JANUDZ010000001.1, from coordinate 961,747 downwards.
GCACGCCAACATTAGCCGCTGTGGCGTGAAGAATGTGGCCCTGACCCACTTCGACGGCCGGGTGTTCGGCGCTGCGTTGCCGGAAAGCTTCGACGCCATCTTGCTCGATGCGCCCTGCTCTGGCGAAGGTGTGGTGCGTAAGGATCCGGACGCCATGAGTAACTGGTCACCGGAAAGCGTGACCGCCATTGCCGACACCCAGCGTGAACTGATCGACAGTGCCTTCCATGCTCTGGCGCCCGGCGGCGTGATGGTTTACTCCACCTGCACGCTCAACGCGCAGGAAAATCAGCAGATCGTCAACGGGCTGCTGGCAACCTACGGCGATGCGGTCAGCATTGAACCGCTGGGTGACTTGTTCCCCGGTGCTAAGCAGGCGTTAACCGCCGAAGGTTTTCTGCACGTGTTCCCACAAATCTACGACAGCGAAGGCTTCTTCGTGGCGCGGTTGCGTAAGCACCACTCCGTCCCCCCGCTGGCAAAGCCAAGCTATAAGCTGGGCAAATTCCCGTTCACTCCGCTTTCCGCTAAGGATTCGGCCGAGATCGCTCAGGCCGCAGCGGCCTCCGGATTAGCCTGGGATAAAACCAGCCGTCTGTGGGCTCGCGATAAAGAAATCTGGCTGTTCCCTGCCGAACTGGAAGCACTGGTTAATAAAATTCGCTTCTCGCGTATCGGGCTGAAACTGGCCGAGCGTTTCACCAAAGGCTACCGCTGGCAGCATGAAGCGGTTATCGCACTGGCGGTTGCCGACGGCAAACAGCGTTTTGAACTGGACGCCACGCTGGCGCAGGAGTGGTTCCACGGCCGTGACCTCTACCCGGAGCCACCGCCGCAGACCGATGAATGTATTGTCACCTACCAGCAACAGCCGCTGGGTATCGCCAAACGCATCGGCAGCCGGATCAAAAACAACCTGCCGCGCGAACTGGTTCGTGACGGCGTGTTGGATTTCCATCAATAATCCCCTGTCACTGGCCGGAAAACTCCGGCCAGTTAATACCGCTAATAATATTCCGACAGGAGAATATTATTATTCTAATCATTTTCCCCTCTGGGTATTCTCGCCCTTTCCATTGAGAAGATAACGACGCCTTTCAAAATAAAGAAAATTTTCATCCTCTCACCAAGACAATTCCGGGTTCTTACTCTATTAATTAAACTGTAAATACATTAATGCGTTTATCCATTTCCGGATGGCGTTTTTTGGGGCTCACCTTTAACACGGCAAGGAAAAAGACATGAAAAAAATTCTGATGGCATTGACCTCGGCAGCCACCTTGCTGTGCGCGAGTGGTGCAGCCAACGCAGCTGGCACTATTCAGGGTAACCTCGGGGTAACCTTAACCATTGGCGCAGGTTGCGTGGTCGGCGGCGGTAACAGCGCGGGGAGCGCCAACGACTTTGGCTCTATCGACTTCGGTACCTATTCTTCCCTGTCCAACATTATCGACGCCAGCGCAACCGGTTCCGGCGGTGCGGGGACTTTGTCGCTGACCTGCACCACAGGGACCGCCTACACCGTGGCATTAAACAACGGTTTGCATGTAGGTGCCGGTAACCAGCGCCAAATGGCCAGCACGGCGGGTGCCTTGATCAAGTACAACCTCTACCAGGATCAGGCCCGCGCTACCGCCTGGTCCAGCGGTGCCAACGCCCTGACCGGCACCGGTACTGGCGCAGCGGTTCCGTTGATTGTCTATGCCCGTGTCCCGGCGGCAGCCACCACGCCCGATCCTGATACCTACAACGATACGGTGACCATGACGGTAACCTGGTAACAGTGCGGCAGGTTGTTTTGGGCTGTGGATTGCTGGCGTTAAGCCTGGCGGCGAATGCCGATAGCAAAACCGCCACTATTGGCGTCAGCGCCACCTTGTTGAAGGCATGTGAAGCCGGCAGCAGTTCGGGTGGCAATGTCAGTTTCGGCTCACTGGACTTCGGTACGGTCTATTTCCTCACCACCAGTGTCAGCGTAGCGGGTCAGCAAAACGCCGGAGCCATTCGCGTCAAATGCAACAATGGCACCAGCTACAATGTCCTGCTTAACGGGGGGCAAAGCGGCAACACCGCTGCCCGCTATCTGAAAAGCGCCGCCGGCCAGCAGGTGAACTACAACCTGTATACCAACAGTTCGCACAGCATCATCTGGGATAACCTGACCGGGGTGTCGCAAACCGCCAACGGTCAGGACAACTGGTTACCGGTGTACGGCATGATCCCGGTGCAATCCACCCCGCCGATCGGCAGCTACACCGATACCGTGCAGGTCACCATCAATTGGTAATGGCAATGCGTATTTTAAGCAGTGGTTTACTGCTCTGGATGATAACGCCGCCAGTACTGGGCGACACCGGCGTCAACGATCAGCAAAAGACCCAGGCAATGACCGTCAATGCGACGGTGGTTAAAGGCTGCATCCTGGGTAGCGGCAGCAGCGACGTCACCACTTTCGGTAACCTCAGCTTTGGTCAGGTCTCTTCGTTAGCCAGCAATATCAGCATCGTTTCCAGCTCCGGGGCCGGTTCCGTGCTGTTTCGCTGTAATCCTGGCCTGAGCGTCACACTGGCGCTTGGCATCGGCAACAACGTCACCGGCTCCATCTCCGCCGGACGCAAATTAAAAAACACTCTGACCCCAGAAACCCTGATTTATCAACTCTATCAGGACAGTAACTATTCTACCATTTGGGGCGATGGCACCAACGGCGGCAGCACTGAGATCGTTGCTGCCACCGGCAGCACCCAGGAAATAAAAGTTTATGCCCGTTTGTTCTCGACCAGTACCCTGCCCACCAGTGGCACTTACAGCGATACGGTCTTACTGACGGTCACTTATTAGTATTTTGAAATAAGGATTTAGCCATGCGTATACCCTTCCGACTGCCATTGACGGCAGCACTGCTGACTGTCGGCCAACAACAGGCGCTGGCCGCCGCCTCAATCCTGATTTGGCCCATTGACCCAGTCATTGAAGATCAACAGCCTGCAACGGCGCTGTGGCTGGAAAACCGCGATACTAAACCGGTCTATATGCAAGTTCGCGTACTCGGTTGGAAACAAACCGCCGGCAAAGACGATTACAGCAACCAGAGCGAAGTGATCGCCAGCCCGCCGGTAGCCTCTATTGCCCCAGGCAAACGCCAACTGATCCGGCTGGTTAAGCAAACCCCGCCGCCTGCCGGCCAGGAGCGTGCCTACCGTATTCTGATTGATGAAGTCCCGGTGAAAGATTCAGGCAACCCATCCGCACCAGATGGCGCACAAATGGGATTGAAATTCCAGATGCGCTATTCGGTACCGCTGTTTGTCAGCGGCAAGGGCGTCTGGACCAAGCAGGATTCAGAGAAACCGCGCGATTATGCCACCGCCAGTCAACCGCAACTCAGCTACCGGCTGTTGCAGCAAAGCAGCCAGCGCTGGCTGGAGGTACGCAACCAGGGCACGGTGCACGCGCGCATCTCCAAAGTGACGATGCAGGGGAAGACGCTCAATGCCGGCCTGATGGGTTACGTATTACCCGGCTCGCAGATGCGCTTTGCCATACCGGCCTCTGGCAGCTTCAGCAGCGGTCAACTGCAAGCCACGGTCAACGACAATAAACAGCCAATAACCCTGCCTGCTTACTGAGTGTCAGGTGCCGTTAACCAGGATAGCGTCACCCAGGCGTAACGGGTTCGGGCTCAAACCGTTAGCCTTCGCCGTACTCTGCGCAGTGGCCACACCGTGGTCACCGTACGCCTGCGCCGATGATTTACCGCCCCCGCCCAGCGCCATCAGCATGCCGGACACCACCTTGTATCTGGAGCCGGTGGTCAATGGGCGTCAAACCGGAAAAGTGGTACCGGTCAACTACCGAGGCGGCCACTATTACCTTACGCCGCAGCAGTTGCTCGATGCAGGCCTGCCAGTGGCGGATAAACAGGCGAAAGAAATTGCGGTCGACCAATTGGAGAAAGTAGACGTCACCTACAGTGGCGATACCCAGCAGTTGATGATCAACGTCCCCAACGACTGGTTACCCAATCAGAAATTCAACGCTCAAAACCCGCTGGATCGCCTGCCGGCACAAAGCAGCCTCGGTCTGCTGTTCAATTATGATATTTATGCCAGCCAAAGCAGCGCCAACGGCCAGCCGGGCTATCTTTCCGCCTGGAGTGAACAGCGGCTGTTCGACGGCTTTGGCGTGGTGTCCAACACCGGTATTTTCCGCGGCAGCTTTAACGACGGTGCCAACAACAGTGACCAGGGCAACCGCTATATCCGCTACGACAGCCAGTGGCGCTATAACGATGATGAACGCCTGCTCAGCTATACCGCCGGCGATCTCGCCACCGGCGCTCTGACCTGGAGCAGCTCGGTGCGTATCGGCGGCGTCCAGCTGGCACGTAACTTTGCCTCGCGCCCGGATCTGATCACCTATCCGCTGCCGCAGTTTTCCGGCCAGGCGGCGTTGCCCAGCAGCGTCGATCTGTATATCAACAGCTATAAAAACAGCAGCACCAGCGTTAACCCTGGCCCTTTCACCCTCAATACCGTGCCCTACATTAACGGCGCCGGGCAGGCCACGGTGGTGACTACCGACGCGCTGGGCCGCCAGGTCAGTACCGTGGTGCCGTTTTATGTCGCCAGTAATCTGTTGCAGGCCGGCATGAGCGATTTCAGCCTGTCCAGCGGCGCGTTACGGCGCAATTATGGTATTAATTCAGCCGATTATGGACAGTGGGTGGCCAGCGGCAGCGGGCGTTACGGTGTCACGGACTGGTTAACCCTGGAAGGTCGAGCCGAAGGAGCCGCAGAGTTGGCGGTGGGCGGCGCAGGGGCCAATATTCGTGTTGGTCAGTGGGGGGTATTCAATGCCTCTTACAGCTACAGTCAGGCCGGCGAAAATGCCTTTAACGATTATCAACCTTCGCAGCAGCGCAACTACTACGATCCGCTGACCGGTCAACCCATCCCTCAGCCCGACACCCAGCCGGTCTATCAGTACAGCACCGACCATGGCGATCAGAGCAGCATCGGCTACACCTACAGCAATCGCTATTACAGCCTGAATGCCCAGCGCATTCTGCGCAGTGCGGGCTTTGGCGATATTTCGGTGTATAAAAGTGACTATCGCCTGAGCCGCCGTACCGATCAACTGACCGGCAGTATTGGTCTGAACCGATTCGGTAGCATCGGGGCCGGCTATTTCGATGTACGCGATGCCATTGGCCTGCGCACTCGCCTGGTTAACTTCTCTTACAGCATTTCACTGTGGCGCAATACCAGCCTGTATGCGTCAGTGAACCGCGAAATCGGCAGCAGCGGCTACAGCGCCCAGCTGCAACTGTCTATCCCCTTCGACAGTTGGGGTACCGCCAGCGTCAGCGCCTCTCGTGACAATGAAAACCGCTGGAACCAACGCGTCAGCTACAGCCGCGCCGCGCCGACCGACGGCGGTTTGGGCTGGAACCTGGCCTATGCCGATGGGCAAAGCAGCGAAAGCTACACCCAGGCCGATATCACCTGGCGCACCCGCCTGCTCGAAGCCCGCGGCGGGATGTACGGCAATAGCGATGATTACACCCGCTGGGGCGAAGTGAGTGGTTCGCTGGTGGCGATGCAAGGCGATCTGTACGCCACCAACACCATCAACGATGCTTTTGCATTGATCTCTACCGACGGCTATCCGGACATTCCGGTACGCTATGAGAATCAGTTAATCGGCGTGACCAACGCCAAAGGCTATCTGCTGGTGCCGACCGTCACCTCCTATTACCACGCCAAATTCCAAATCGATCCGCTCAATCTGCCGGCGGACGTGGCGGTTCCCAGCGTGGAGAAAACCGTGGCGATCCGCGATCACAGCGGCTTCCTGGTCGATTTCCCTGTCCAGCAAATCTCCGCCGCCGACATCAAACTGGTCGACGCACAGGGGAAACCGCTGGCCAACGGCAGCGAAGTCGCGGTTATCGGTAGCAAGCAGCAAAGCTACGTCGGTTGGGATGGCATGGTTTATGTGGATCCGGTGCAACGGCAAAACCGCCTGAGCGTCATTCCGGCCGACGGCAGCGCCCCCTGTCAGGCGCAATTTAGCCTGACCAAAACCCAGGGGATCCAAAGCATCGGCCCCATTGTTTGCCAGTAATTCATGATGGAGAAAAATATGATTAGTGGATCCAAAGCGTTATTACTGGCGCTGCTGCTGCTCATCGGCCGACAGGCGCTGGCCGACTGCACCACCGCCAACGGCAGCGTCACCTTGCCAGGCAGCAGTACTTTCGCGGTTTACAATGGCTCGCTCAGCGCGCAGGGCACTGCCGGACTCAACTGCAGCGGCCTTGGCCTGTCATTGCTGACGCAAAATACCGTGACGGTAAAGATTAACTCCACCACGCACAATATGGCGCTGGCCAATGCCGACGGTTCCGGCGATACCATTCCCTACCTGATTTACCCCGATGCGAATTACCAATATCCCTATAGCGTCGGGCAAACCATCGATTACAGTTCATTGAACCTGTTGACGCTGATCCTTATCTCCCCAAACGTCAACTTTCCGTTGTATATCAAGACCACCGCCGGGGCTAACGTCCGTTCCGGCACCTATACCGATACCGTCAATCTGGTCTGGAACTACCATATTTGCGGCCTGGGTCTGATTGGGTTGTGTATTTGGTGGGATGGCACCAATAAGCCCAGTACCGTAACCATTAGCCTGACGCTCACCAAAGACTGCCTGTTCGGCACCGCGCAAAACGTCAACTTTGGCAGCATGGCGCTGGTCGGGCAGTTTAACCCGGTGAACCAGAGCATCACCCTCACCTGCACCAAAACCGAGGGCTACAACACCTACTTTACCGACGGAAATAACCCGGTGACCGGCTGGCGACGCATGAAAAGCGGCACCAGCAACTATATGCAATACCAAATTTACCTGCCCAACAGCTCCACGGTATGGAACAGCACCAACAAGCAAGCCGGGGCGGGTACCGGCTTGGCACAAAGCATTCCTTACCTGGCGCGAATCAACCCGGCGCAAACCGAAGTACCGGTAGGAACCTATCAGGACAACATCAGTTTTGTGGTGGAGTATTAAGCCCGGCCGCTAGCCACGGATTGCCAATGTTGCCAGCTTGTATTTTTTATGTGGCATTTTTTGCTCATTTGACTATGCTGATGATGACGGCCTCAACTGGTCACACCTCATACCAGCAGATCAAGCAAGGAGTTCCAATGGGCAAAACCGTGGTAAAAATAGGCAGTTTCGAGGTCGACGATGCGCATTTGTCCTCCTCGCCCGAGCAGGCCAGTACGCTGGCGATCCCTTGCAAGTCGGATCCCGATCTGTGCATGCAGTTGGACGGTTGGGATGAGCACACCAGCATCCCGGCGATACTCGATGGCAAGCAATCGCTGCTGTATAAGCAACATTACGATCGGCAAAGCGATGCCTGGGTGATGCGATTGGAATGAACGATGACAAACTGAAGAACGCGCGGTGTCCCAACAGGAGCACGGCGCGTTTTTTTTATCTGATAGCAATACCACGGCCGGCGAAGAAACGACCAAAATGGCTCAGCGGTAAAGTCACCTGTTGGCGCGTAGCCGGGCTGTCACCGGAAGGATTATGGAAGGTCACACCCTTCCCCTCAGCCGCGGTAACCAACACCAGATGGCCACCCCGCTGCGGTGGCGTCTGCTCGGGCCGGCGAATGCCGGGATGTACCGAAGCGATAAAATAACGCCGCTGCGCCAGTAACTGCGGCAACGTTTCTACCTCAACACCGACCCGCACCTCGGCCTCCAGCGCAAACTGCTCACGCACATAGTCGACAAATGGCGCGTAAATCAGCCCTTTGATACGTTCACCTTCCCGCACGTAAGCACCGTACGGCAAACTGCGGCGTGCCAGTTCCAGTAGTGGCGGCGCATCCCCGTCGCGATGGGTCAGCACCATTTTCAGGCAGGCCATGCCACAGACGTGATTGGCCCACTCGATATATTCCGCCCGATCGCGTGCGCCACTGAGCGCCCAGTTGGCATCATCGGCCAGCGTCGCTCGACCGGCAATCAGCGCCGCCGCCAGTTCGGGCGTCGCCCATTGACAGACGTAAGGGACCGAGGAGCTCAAATCAGAAAGTCTCTGCCACTTTGAAATTCATCAGCACCAGCGTCATATCCGGTGAGAACAGCTCATATTCTTCGAAGAAGCTTTGCAGCTCTTTGCGCCAGTAGGCCAGGGAACGGTCACCCTCACCTTCAGCAAAAGCATGGGCTTCATCAACCTGATCGTAGGTTTTCATTTCGACCGACGTCAGCTCTACCGCACACACCGGGTTGCCTTTACCATCAACCACCACAAACACATCACCGGCCAGCGGGATGCCTTCGCCGTCAAGATTGGCGCAGGTGGCCGTCTTGGTACCGTTGAGGATCAGTTTGACTACCTCATCGGCCTGCTGCTCGGTGTTGCCAAACGCCCAACGTTCGGTGTTTTCGTATTTCTTCGGAATTTCGTTCGCCATTGCCATACCTTATTGAATGAATCATTGTGCAGACAGAATAGTACAACGTATTCCCCGCTGCCTGCACCTGCCGAATTCACCCTCAATCTTCTAATCCCGCAGCTTTACAGGCTATTTACGGTAAATCCCTGTGCCTATGTCGGGACAACAGGCATACTGTGAACGCAATTTACTCCATGGCTATCAGCCCGGCGGCAAAATGAAGCATGACGACCAAAATTCCGATGACACCTTCAGCGCCTTATTAAAGGTGCTGGCAGTGGTAGTGATTGCTATCTTTATTATCGCCGTCTGGTATTTCATCTGATCGGCAAAACAGGAGGTCACATTGGCAACCAAACGCATGCGTACCAAGCACTGGAAGATGTTTTTGATACTGTTGCTGATCTGTCTCGCCCTGCTGTTATTGCGCTGGGCGGCGATAGTCTTCGGCTAATGGCAGGGAGCAAAACAGATGGCAAAACGAAACGGCAACGGGGTACAGATCGCCTTACTGCTACTGGCGCTGGTGATTTTGGTCTGCGGTATTTTAATGATCACCACTGAGCTGGGTCATCAGGTACTCGAAGAGATCGAAGATATTCTCGAATAACACCAGTCCGGTCGGATACTGGCTCACATCACCTTATCCTCGTTCCGCGGGTTGTTTGGTTTCCGGTTCCAACAGCTCGCGCAAATAGGCAATCCGCGCCTCTCCTTGCGGTAACCACAGACGACGCAGCCACTGTGGCACTTCTGCCGGCTGGCTCCGGCGATGGTACTCAGCCAGTTGTTCAATCAGTTTCATCATTCACCCTCCACAGTTTCGACACTGTCAGTATTGGGTGAAAAAACCAGAAGAAATACTGATGGCTTATCTTTTATGCTTCCTGATTTAATATTGTGCGATCGGTACGGTGGCGAACCCCATGCTCAACTGCTACATTGACCAAAAATCACCCAGCCGAGGTAAACGATGATGTTCTCGGAGCAGGAGATAAAACCCGTGTGGGACGAAGTGGCGCGCTTGATCGGCGACAGCGTGATGCAGTTACGCCATCGTGGCGAGGTTTTATCGGTAGAAACGTTGGCGAAACATCTGGCGCAGCAACTGGCCGACAGTCACGATATTGAACGCCGGATCCTGATTGGTACCGCGATCAACATGCTGAAAGATGGAAAATGAATCGCCAACCGAAAGGGTTGGCGATTCTGCAGAAGCCCGAGGTATGCAAGCCCGGCCTTCTGTGCGCAATTATGTCAGGCTAACATGACGGAATTAATAGGAATTGTCGGGTTTTTCCCCAAAATACCGAATTTTTATTGCCATCTGGCCTCAAGCCAGCACGAAATCACTGGTTTCCAGCGGCTGCCCCACCACTTTCACCAGAAAATCGCTAGCGTCAAACCCACCGCCCAGATTGATGGCTAAATCGCTGACGTGCGCCTGCGCGTCGTAGCTCAGCATTGCCTCACCCGCCTTGCCGCTGAACTGGCTGACAAATTCGATGCCGTTGCTGCTGCCGGCATTAAACAGCGACAGATCAATTTTATCCTCATACAGAATTATCTGATAAAAAATAATCTCGTCAATTCTGATTCCATTTCAATGCTTATTATTAATCGATGACATAAATAAAAAAACCGGGGCAATCCACCCCGGTATCCATAATTCAGTCTGGACTCAGATTAACCAACCCAACAATAGCGTGGCGCCAATCACTGTGGACGCACCGCCGATACGGGTGGCGATTTGCGCAAACGGCATTAACCCCATACGGTTGGACGCGGATAGGATCGCCACGTCGCCAGTCCCACCTAACCCACTGTGGCAGCAGGTGACGATCGCCGCTTCAACCGGGTACATTTTCAGGTATGGCGCAATCAGGAAGCTCACCAGCCCCATCGACAGCACCACCGAACCGCAGACCACCACATAGCCTACCGAGAACACCGCCACCACGCTTTCCAGCGGTACGTACAGCATGCCCAGGCCAATCATCAGCGGCCACACCAGCGCGGTTGAAACAAACTTATAAAAACTGTGCGCACCGGTTTCCATTGAGGTCGGGATCACCCGGCAATATTTGCACAGTACCGCAAACAGAATCATCAGCACCGGGCCGGGAATGTGGACGATGTGTTCGAACAACCCACCGACGATAAAGAAGGCGCAGATCACCAGCAGCCCGCCGCCCATCAGTTGGAAATCCACGTTGCCGGTGCTTTCCTTGATGGCAAACACCGCGTTGTCCTGCGCCGACCGGATCAGCATACCGTCACCGCTTAGTGCCTTGCGCTTCATCCCCAGACGGGCCAATACGCCTGCCGCCACAATGGCGAAGATATTGCCCAGCACCGCCGCCGGTGCCAATTGCGCCACGTACACGTCCGGCGTCGATCCAAGGATTGCTGAATAAGCCAGCGACAGCGGTAATATGCCCTCGCCGATACCGCCACCGATAATCGGCACAATGATAAAGAAGAAGGTGTGATAGAAGGTAAAACCAAACAGTTTGCCCACCAGCAGCCCGGTCACCACCGCCGTCACCGTGCCGACCACCAAAGGCACGAACATGCGGATCATGCCCTGGATCAGGATCACCCGGTTCATGCCGAGAATGCTGCCGACCACCAGGCTGGCGATAACAAAATACAGCAGGTTGGCGTCTTTCATCAGCAGATGAACGGTACCCATCACGTTCGGCTGGAAGAAATTAAAATAGACCAGCACCGAAGGCACCATCAGGCACAGAATCGCCGGCCCACCGATATCACGCAGCACCGGAATGCTTTTGCCCAAATGCGCCAGCGCAAAACCCAGCGTCATAATCACCGCTAAACCGCCGATCATATTCTTTGGCAAGAAGTTGGCATAAGCCGAAATGGCAACAATGGCACAAATAGTAATAAACAACGCCACCGGCACGGCACCGATATTCATTTTCCGGATTTGATTAATCAGCCCTGATGAATCAGGCGACAACGCCTGTTTATCACAGGCCATTTCTGCATTTATCTGTTTCATTGTTCACCCTGCTGACAAGTGTTCAGTACGGAGCGGATCGCCCATCGATTTATGAAATAACTTAAACGGTTAAAAAATTCCATCATAAAACGATGAGGGGTTTTATTATTTATAATTAATTAAAATAGTAGACAGCCATGACGATATGATAAAAAATAAAAACACCAAACTAAATTCCGTCTTATTAATCCAATATTGTGAACTTCCACCGATGTTGGTTTTAATTAATTATCGTCAGCGTTTTGTAATTAAAATAATCAGGCTTGAATTCGCTGCTATGCTATAGATGGAAGTAAAAATCCGTGCGTTTATTAATGAGAACCGGAGCGGTAATTAGCTGAATCCGGTCAGCTGTACCCGAGCCTGCCCATGCACGCGGCACCGTGCAGAAAACAGGCAATAATATATGCCCCATGGCTTTCAGATTGTCGCCGACAGCGCGGCAGCCCGAAAGTCTGCAGGCATAGAACTAATAAGGAAGTAGGATATGTCTTCAATCGCGATTACCCCACAAACACTGGCCCGTTACGGCATCCATCAGGCTACCGAAATCGTCCATAACCCAAGCTACGAGCAATTGTTTACCGAGGAAACCCGTGCCGACCTGCCGGCACTGGAACGCGGTACGGTAACAACGCTGGGCGCGGTCAACGTCGATACTGGTGAATTCACCGGCCGTTCACCGAAAGATAAATACATCGTGCGTGACGACACTACGCGCGATACCGTCTGGTGGTCCGATAACGGCACCGGCAAAAACGACAACCAACCGCTATCGCCAGAAGTCTGGCAGCATCTGAAAACGCTGGTGGGTAACCAACTTTCCGGCAAGCGTCTGTTTGTGGTGGACGCCTTCTGCGGCGCCAATGCCGACACCCGCCTGAAGGTGCGTTTCATCACCGAGGTGGCCTGGCAGGCGCACTTTGTCAAAAATATGTTTATCCGCCCGACGGATGAAGAACTGCAGAATTTCGAACCGGACTTCGTGGTAATGAACGGGGCCAAATGCACCAACCCGGACTGGCAACAGCAGGGGCTGCATTCAGAGAACTTCGTTGCCTTTAACCTGACCGAGCGTATCCAGCTGATCGGCGGCACCTGGTACGGCGGCGAAATGAAGAAGGGCCTGTTCTCAATCATGAACTACCTGCTGCCGTTGCAGGGTATCGCCTCAATGCACTGTTCGGCCAACGTCGGCGAACAGGGTGACGTGGCGGTGTTCTTTGGCCTGTCCGGTACCGGTAAAACCACCCTCTCCACCGATCCCAAACGTCAGTTGATCGGCGATGACGAGCACGGCTGGGATCATGACGGCGTGTTCAACTTTGAAGGTGGCTGCTACGCCAAGACCATCAAACTGTCGCAGCAGGCCGAACCTGAGATCTATCAGGCTATCCGTCGCAACGCACTGTTGGAAAACGTGCAGGTGCTGGCCGATGGCAGCATTGATTTTGATGACGCCGGCAAGACTGAAAACACCCGCGTTTCCTACCCAATTGACCACATTGAAAACATCGTCAAGCCAGTGTCCAAGGCCGGTCATGCGAAGAAAATCATCTTCCTGACAGCGGATGCCTTCGGGGTATTGCCGCCGGTATCACGCCTGACGCCGGAACAGACTCAGTACCACTTCCTGTCTGGTTTTACCGCCAAGCTGGCCGGTACCGAGCGCGGCATCACCACGCCAACCCCAACCTTCTCCGCCTGTTTCGGCGCCGCGTTCCTGACGCTGCACCCGACGCAGTACGCCGAAGTGCTGGTGAAACGTATGGAAGCGGCCGGAGCGCAGGCCTATCTGGTGAATACCGGTTGGAACGGCAGCGGCAAGCGTATTTCCATTAAGGACACGCGCGGCATCATCGACGCCATTTTGAACGGGGAGATTGAACACGCCGAAACCTTCACCTTGCCGATCTTTGGCCTGGAAGTCCCGACCGCGCTGCCGGGAGTTGACCCTTCCATTCTCGACCCGCGTAAAACTTACGCGGACGAATCGCTGTGGCAAGAGAAAGCTCAGGATCTGGCGCAGCGCTTTATCGATAACTTTGCCAAATACACCGTGACACCGGCAGGTGAAAAACTGGTCAGCGCCGGCCCTAAACTCTAACTAGCCTGCAGGACGCGCCAATGCCCTGCAGACCATCAAACTGAATTTACCGCATTATTGATCTATACCTCCATTCTCAGGGTGCCCCATGGCACCCTGTTTTTTTATCCAAATAAACAAAACTCATACCTCGTTAATCATTTTCCGGCAGACACCGGCAGCCACAGTCCCTAACGTGGTAACTGAGTCGTCAGTCAGGAATCGCACAATTAGCTGTTTTTTATAAAATAAATGATATAAATATTCTGACAATGCCCACTGGCGCTCATTCAATACGTTTCCGGCCTGCAACCAAAGTTTTAATCCGATCACATATTAATAAAAAAAACAGAGAGCGTACCCGATGAGCAACCGCAACATTGTCGACGTCAAAGCGTGGATAGACTCCCGCCCGATTTCCCGCTATCAGTGGCTGGTATTAATTCTGTGTTTCGTGATCATCATGTTTGATGGTTATGACGCCGCGGTGATGGGTTTTATCGCCCCCGCACTGATTGAAGACTGGGGTATTTCGCGCGCCGAAATGGGCCCGATCCTCGGTGCTGCGATGTTTGGCGTCGCTTTGGGTGCGCTGATCGCCGGCCCCTATTCCGATCGTTTTGGCCGCAAGAAGGTGCTGCTGCTGTCCATTTTGTGCTTTGCGTTGTTCAGCCTGCTGAGCACCTTCGCCCGCACCCCGCTGGAAATGGCCTTGCTGCGTTTTCTTACCGGCCTGGGCTTGGGCGCGGTGATGCCCAACTGTGTCACGCTGGTGTCAGAGTATATGCCCGAACGCCGCCGCGGCCTGATGATCACCCTGATGTACAGCGGCTTTAATATTGGTTCCGGTGCCGGCGGGTTTATCGCCGCCGCCATGTTACCGCACTATGGCTGGAAGGCGGTGCTGTTCCTGGGCGGCATCATGCCGCTGCTGATGTTGCCGCTGCTGATTTGGATCCTGCCGGAATCGACGCTGTATATGGTAGTGCGCAACCATCACAAAGAAAAAATTGCCCAAATCCTGCGCCGCGCCGGTGGCGTGTTCAGCGCCGGTACCACCTTCATACTGAAAACCCCGGTGATCCCAAAGAAAGCCCGCGTGCTGCAACTGTTCAGTAATGGTTACGCCAGAGGCACCCTGGTGCTGTGGCTGACCTATTTTATGGGGCTGTTCGTGATTTACCTGCTCAACGGCTGGCTGCCGACCATCGTGCGCGGCGCCGGTTTCTCACTGGAGCGCGCCGCGATTATCGCCGGTCTGTTCCAACTGGGCGGTACCCTGGGAGGCCTGCTGGTGGGTTACCTGATGGACCGCTTCGTCGCCAAACGGGTGATCGGACTGTTTTATCTGATGGGCATGTTCTGCCTGCTGTCACAGGGTATCTGGGGCTTTGGCCCGACGCTGCTGGCGGTGTTGGTCTTTGTTAGCGGCATGTGTATCAACGGGGCGCAGACCGGTCTGCAGGCATTCTCACCGGCATTCTACCCCACTGAAATGCGCGCGACCGGCGTCAGCTGGATGCACGGCATCGGCCGCAGCGGCGCCATTATCAGCTCGTCAATGGGTGGCGTATTGCTGGGTATTTTCCCCGGAGCCACCAGCATTTTTATCATTCTGGCGATCCCGGCGTTGCTGGCGGCGATCACTATCATTAATCATCAAAAGGCACATCCGGCAGAAATGGTTAAGGGCATCGACATCACCGATCTGCCCGCGTTGTCACGCACCATGAATAACCGGTAATTCTTATTAATACAGAGGTAGACGATGGCTAAGATCATTGGCGGATTGGCGGTGTCACACACCCCAACCATCGGTTTTGCAGTGGATCACAACAAGCAGAACGAAACGGCCTGGGCGCCCATTTTTGACGGTTTCGCCCCGATGCAGCAATGGCTGGAAGAGAAAAAGCCGGACGTGTTGCTGTATGTCTTCAACGACCACGTGACCTCGTTTTTCTTCGATCACTATTCGGCATTCGTGCTCGGCATTGACGACAGCTACGCGGTGGCGGACGAAGGTGGCGGCCCGCGTGATTTGCCGCCGATTCGCGGCCATGCGGCGCTGTCACAGCACATCGGTGCCAGCCTGATGGCCGACGAGTTTGATATGTCGTTCTTCCAGGATAAGCCGCTCGATCACGGGCTGTTCTCTCCGCTCTCCGCCCTGCTGCCGTGGCAGAACGGCTGGCCGATGCAGGTGGTGCCGCTGCAGGTCGGGGTGCTGCAGTTCCCGATCCCTTCGGCTCGCCGCTGCTACAAGCTCGGTCAGGCGCTGCGCCGGGCAATTGAAAGCTTCCCGGAAGACTTGCGCGTCGCGGTGGTGGCCACCGGCGGCGTCTCGCATCAGGTGCATGGCGAACGTTGCGGTTTCAATAACCCGCAGTGGGATGAGCAGTTTATCGACCTGCTGGTTAACGATCCGGAGCGCCTGACCGAAATCACGCTGGCGGAGTACGCCACCCTGGGTGGGCTGGAGGGCGCGGAGGTGATCATGTGGCTGATTATGCGCGGTGCCCTGTCGGCCAACGTCGAAAAACTGCATCAGGCCTATTACCTGCCGTCCATGACCGGTATCGCCACGCTGATCCTGGAAAACCAGGCGCGCGAGGCACCGGTAGATGTCCATCAGCGCCAGCGCGACAAAATCAACCTGCAACTGGCGGGGGTTGAGAAACTGCCGGGCACCTATCCCTTTACCCATGCGCGCAGCCTGAAAGCGATCCGTATCAACCGTTTCCTGCACCGGCTGATCCAGCCGGCCTGGCGCGAACGCTTCAATAACGCCCAGCAGGCGCTGTTCGACGAAGCGCAGCTCACCACTGAGGAACAGCAGCTGCTGCGCGAGCTGGACTGGCGCGGGCTGATCCATTACGGCGTCAGTTTCTTCCTGTTGGAAAAGCTCGGGGCGGTGGTCGGGGTATCCAACCTGCATATCTACTCGGCGATGCGTGGCCAGACGCTGGAAGAATTCCAGCAAACCCGCAATCAGCAAGTGTTGTATTCCGTTGCGGGGAAAGCGCCAAAATGAATATTTTTGACCAGCCGAAAATAGACTGTCACCACCATATTTTCGACCCACAGCGCTTTCCCTATGCGTCAGGCAGTGGTTACAACCCACAAGGCCACGAACTGGCAACCCTGGAACATTATCGCGCGGTGATGCAGGCCTACGGCATTCGCCACTCGTTGATTGTCGGCCCGACGTCGGCTTACAACACCGATAACCGTTACCTGCTGGCGGCACTGGCCGGTGGCGAAGGCCGTCACAAAGGTATTGCCGTGGTGCCGCGTGATGTGGACAGCCAAACTCTTGCCGGATTGCAGTCACAGGGCGTGGTCGGCATCGCGCTGAATGTGGCGATGCTCGGCGTCGAACCTTTCTTGCAGTTGGATCGGCTAATGGGGCAACTGGCAGAACTGGAGATGTTCGCGCAAATCCAGGTGCAGGACGACCAGTTACCGGCGCTAATGCCGCTGCTGGCACGCACCCGCACCCGGCTGCTGTTCGACCATTCGGGTCGGCCGGACGTCAGCGCGGGTCTTCAACAACCGGCGTTTCAGGCTCTGCTGTCGTTGGCGCAGCGTGAGCACACCTACGTCAAGCTTTCCGGTCTGGCCAAGTTTTCACGCCAACAGTATCCGTTCCGCGACGGTCAGCCTTACCTGCTGGCGCTGCTGGCGGCCTACGGCGGTGAGAAATGCATGTGGGGATCGGACTGGCCTTTCCTGCGTGCCACCGAACGCATGGATATGGGCACGCTGCTGATGCTGGCCGAACAGATGTTCCCCGACGCACCAACGCGCCGGCAAATTTTATGGCAGACGCCGCAGCGGCTGTTTGGTTTTAGCGAGTTATCGGAGTAAAGATGAAAACCATTTACGTGCTCAATGGCCCGAACCTGAACCTGTTAGGCACCCGCGAGCCTGAGACCTACGGCACAGATACGCTGGCGACCATCGAACAACTGTGTCGTAGCACCGCCGCCGAGCTGGAGTGCCGGCTGGAGTTTCGTCAGACCAACCATGAAGGTGAAATGATTGACTGGATCCAGCAAACGCGCGGCAAGGCCCATGCGCTGGTGATCAATCCGGCAGCCTGGACGCACACCTCGGTGGCAATACGTGACGCCGTCACGGCGGTAGACTTGCCACTGTTCGAGGTGCATATCACCAACGTGCACAAGCGCGAACCGTTTCGCCATCACTCTTATCTGTCCGACGTGGCCAACGGCGTGATTTGCGGCTTTGGCATTCAGGGATACCGTTACGCGCTGATGCAGGCGGCACGGTTATAATCGCTACAGGTTAACCGCACAGACTTCCCGCAGGCAGGCGATCAGCGCCTGCGCCGCCGGGGAGTGCAGGCTGCCGGTGCGGCAACTCAGACCAATGGCGCGTCCGGTATTGGGCAGCGCTATCGGTAACTGAACCAGTTCACCGGAGGCCAGCTCATATTCCAACTGGTGGGCTGACACCGCCGCCAGCATGTCTGAATTCAGCAGCAAACCCCTCACCAATGCCAAATCGCCGGTTTCCACCACCGGATTAGGTACCGGAATATTCATCGCCAGGAAGCAATCGTCCAGCAAGCGCCGCGCCGGCGTGGCGGAGCGTGGTAAGACCCAGCGCGCCGCTCTCAGCTGTTCAGGCCTTAAGCCTGGTGTCGCCAGTGGGTGATCGCGGCGCGCCAGCAGCACCATATCCTCGGTAAACAGCGTTTCACTGTACACATCGGCGGCATAATCGCTGGCGCGCAGAGCACCAAAAATAAAATCGATATCCCCGGAACGCAGCTCGGTGGCCAGGGCGACAAAGGCGCTTTCGTTGGTCACCACGCTGACGCCCGGATAGCGGGAGGTCAGTTGGATGATGGCCTGCGGCAACAGCCGGGTACGTCCCAACGGTAATGCCCCCACCCGCACACGCCCCTCCAGCACCCCGCGGCGAGCAGCGATATCCGCGGGAATATGTTGCAGTTCATTCAGCGCACGGCGAACGTTAGCCTCGATTTCACGGCCAGCCAGCGACGGTACCATCCCCTGTGGGGTGCGCTCCAGCAACGGCACCCCGGCACCGTTTTCCAGCACCTTGAGCGCGGCACTGATCGCCGGCTGGCTTAGTCCGAGCAGCGTGGCGACGGTTTGCATATGCCGGGTTTCACACAGGCAGACGAAAATCTGCAGTCGTCGCACATTGAACAGGTACAAGGGTTCGGGATCGCCGCGCGTCTGCCCCCCCTTGCCCTGTAAGCGCTTTAGCAGCGCCGGTATCTGGTGCAATTCATCAATCGCCCGCCGGGCGCGCGGCAGCACGCATTTGCCAAAGTCGGTCAGCAGCATGCCGCTAGCATGGCGTTCAAACAAGGGTGCCGCCAGCTGCTGCTCCAAATCGCGGATTGAGCGGGTGACTGCTGACTGGGTTCGGAATAGCTCATCGGCTGCGCGTGAGACGCTACCCTGGGTCACTACCTGACTGAATGCCCTGATTTGCATCAGGTTTGTCAGCATATTCTCATCATAGTCCATCGCGTCATCTCCTTTTCCCGTGGCTGGCAATATAAATAAAACGCATACCTGCTGCAATCAAATGAATTATCCGTCACCCGCCTGAGCTGACAGCATGAAGTCATTACACCGACCCAAGGAATCCGATGATGACGAATACAGCCTCAAACAAAACCGCCCTGGTAGTCAGCGCCCATTCCGCCGATTTTGTCTGGCGTGCCGGCGGCGCGATCGCCCTGCATACCCAGCTCGGCTATCAGGTCCACGTGGTTTGCCTGTCGTTTGGCGAGCGGGGAGAATCCGCCAAGCTGTGGCGTAAAGGCCAGATGACCGAGGACAAAGTGAAAGCCTCCCGGCGCGAGGAGGCCCACGCCGCCGCCGAGATCCTGGGCGCCAGCATCGAATTCTTTGATATGGGTGACTATCCGCTACGGGCCGATAAAGAGGCGCTGTTCCGCCTGGCCGACGTATTCCGAAAAGTACAGCCGCACTTTGTGCTGACCCATTCGCAAAAAGATCCGTACAACTACGATCACCCGCTGGCCAGCCACCTGACTCAGGAGGCCCGCATTATCGCCCAGGCAGAAGGCTATCGCCCAGGTGAAACCATCGTCGGTGCGCCGCCGGTGTACCTGTTCGAACCGCATCAGCCGGAACAGTGCGAATGGAAGCCGGACGTGCTGCTGGATATCACCGAAGTATGGGACAAAAAATACCAGGCGATCCAGTGTATGGCCGGTCAGGAACACCTGTGGGAATACTACACCCGCGTCGCCCAGCAGCGCGGCGTGCAGGCCAAACGCAACGTCGGCATCACCAGTAGCAAAAACATCGTTTACGGCGAAGGCTACCAAAGCATCTTCCCGCGAGTGACGGGAGAACTGGCATGAGCCTGATCGGTAAAAAAGGCGTGGTGATCCGCAATATCCCACGGGCAAACGCCAACACTCTGGATGCCCTGGCCGAATTTGGTGTAGCCACGGTGCATGAAGCGCAAGGCCGCAAAGGCCTGCTGGACCCGGCAATCCGCCCGATCCAGCAGGACCACGGCATTGCCGGCAGCGCAGTGACGGTGTTGGTCGCCCCCGGTGATAACTGGATGTTTCACGTGGCGGTTGAGCAGTGTCGGCCCG
Organism: Serratia sp. BIGb0163; assembly: GCF_024809935.1. NCBI lineage: Bacteria > Pseudomonadati > Pseudomonadota > Gammaproteobacteria > Enterobacterales > Yersiniaceae > Serratia > Serratia sp. BIGb0163. The sequence continues at coordinate 941,505 of NZ_JANUDZ010000001.1, read as the reverse complement.
GCGACATTTTGGTGGTCGCCCCCACTTCCCCCTGCAGCGACGGCTACTTCGGCGATTTGCTGGCCACCTCACTGAAAGCACGCGGCGTGCGCGGTCTGATCGCCGACCTCGGCGTGCGTGATACTCGCACCCTGCGGGAAATGGGCTTTCCGGTCTGGTCACGGGCGGTGTATGCCCAGGGCACGGTGAAAGAGACGCTCGGTTCAGTCAACGTACCGCTGGTCTGCGCCGGGCAACTGATTTACCCCGGCGACGCGATGATCGCCGATGACGACGGCGTGGTGGTGGTGCGACAAACCGAGGCAGAACAGGTGCTGGCGGCCAGCCGTCAGCGTGCCGAGCTGGAAGAGAGCAAGCGTCTGCGTATGGCCAACGGCGAACTGGGGCTGGATATCTACCAGATGCGCCCACGGCTGGCGGAAAAAGGCCTGAAATATTACGACTCACTGGATCTGCTGGAGGATTAACATGCGCCAACGCCGGATCCCCTGTTTACTGATGCGCGGCGGCACCTCCAAAGGGGCCTTCTTTCTCGCCGGGGATTTACCCGCCGACCCGAACCAACGCGATCGGGTGCTGCTGGCAGTAATGGGTTCCCCCGACCTGCGGCAGATTGACGGCCTCGGCGGCGCCGATCCGCTGACCAGCAAGGTGGCAATCGTCAGCCGTTCACCGCGTGACGACGCCGATGTCGACTACCTGTTCGCCCAGGTCAGCGTTGACCAACCGCAGGTGGACTACGGCCAGAACTGCGGCAATATCCTGGCGGCGGTGGCTCCGTTCGCCATTGAGCGCGGGTTGGTTAAGCCCGGCCCAGTCTCGACCGAAGTCCGGATCTTTATGCAGAACACCGGCCAGATTGCTCTGGCGCGCATCGCCACCCCCAATGGAGAAGTGCAATACGACGGGGACCTGGCCATTGATGGCGTACCTGGCCGCGCAGCGGAAATCGTACTGACCTTCAGCGATATTGCCGGTTCCAGCTGCGGCTCGCTGCTGCCGACAGGCAATCCGCAGGACAGTTTTGACGGCGTGGCGGTGACCTGTATCGACAACGGTATGCCGGTGGTGTTGCTGCGTGCGGCGGAGGTCGACCGCAGTGGCTATGAAACCCGCGAACAACTGGATGCCGATCAAGAACTGAAAGCCCGCCTGGAGAGCATCCGCCTGCAGGCCGGGCCAAAAATGAACCTCGGTGACGTCAGCCAACGTAGCGTGCCCAAAATGACCCTGATTGCCGAAGCGCGTCACGGTGGCACCCTCAGCAGCCGTACCTTCATTCCGCACCGCTGCCATGCCTCGATCGGCGTACTGGGCGCGGTCAGCGTCGCCACCGCCTGCCTGATCCCCGGCAGCGTCACCCAGGGGCTGGCCCAGGTCGGCGACGGCGCGGAACTGCGTCTGAGCGTTGAACACCCCAGCGGCGAGTTCGGCGTGTTGTTGCAGCGCGATCCAACCCACGGCGGCGCAGCCTCGCTACTCGGTGCCGGTTTACTGCGCAGTGCCCGGCTGATTTTTAGCGGTGAAGTCTGTATTCCCGGCGCAGTATGGGCCCACTAATCAAGGAGATACCATGAGCTTAGCTCTCCCCTCGGTAGCGTTAATCGGCTTTGGCGAAGTCGGCGGCATTCTGGCGCAGGAGCTACGTGCGCAAAACATTGCCGTCTGTGCCTTTGACCCACAGGCTTCGCTGGCCATGGCGCAGAAAGCGGCCGCCTGTGGCGCCCACTTCGCCTCAACGCTGGTGCAGGCGCTGGAAGGCGCAACGCTGGTGTTTTCCGCCGTCACCGCCGCCAATACGCTGGCGGTTGCACAACAGTGCGCACCGTTGCTGCGTCCGGGCCAAACCTTTCTCGATCTCAACTCTGCGGCCCCCAATACCAAGCGCGCCGCCGCCGAGGCAATCAGCGCCAGCGGCGCGGTCTACGTGGAAGTGGCGGTGATGGCGCCGGTGCCGCCCAAGCGCTTGAAAACCCCACTGCTGCTGGGCGGTGAGGGTGCGGTGACGATCGCAGCGCAGCTCAATGCCCTGGGTTTCAACAGCCAGGTCTACAGCCCTCACATCGGGGAGGCCTCGGCCATCAAAATGTGCCGCAGCGTGATGATTAAGGGGCTGGAAGCCCTGACCGCCGAGTGCCTGCTCGCCGCCCAGCGTTACGGTGTCGAACAGCCGGTACTGGATTCCCTGCACGCCAGCTTCCCGTCACTGGGTTGGGACCAGCAGTTGCCCCACTACCTGATCAGCCGGATCGCGGAGCACGGCAAACGCCGGGCCGAGGAGATGCGTGAAGTAGTGCAAACGCTGCGAGACGTTGGCATTGAGCCACACCAAAGCCTGGCGACCGTCGCCAGCCAGCAGGGGCTGGTTGACGCCATGAGCGCCCAAAGGCTGGCCTATTCGGAACTGACGCCTTTCGTTTGGCAAACCGCATTGAGCAAAATTTATCCGGCCGGTGATTAACATCAAAAAAACCAAAATATTTCACACGCCGAACATTGTTAACAACCTGATAACGGCGTATTTTGTACCAAATGATTCATAGCAAGCTAACCATATATCTCTTCGCGGGCTACGCCGCCCCCTTTGCACTGGAAAACACTGTGATGAAACGTCTCTCTGCCCCCCTCTGCGCCCTGGCCTTACTGGCATTAGCCAACACCGCCACGGCAGCCCAAGCTCCGCAACTCAATAACGCCCAGGCAAATCAGGTGATCGCCAGCGTGCATTCAACGCTGAAAACGCAAAACAGCTTCGGCTGCGTGGCAGTGGTCGACAGCAGTGGCACGTTGCTGGCCTTCCAGCGTTTCGACGGTTCCCCGTTGGGTTGCGTCGATGCCTCCATCGGTAAAGCGCGGGCCTCCGCGCTGTATCGTGCACCCACGTTGAAATTTATGCAGCGCCTGCAAAACGGTGAAATCACCGTACTGAGCATTCCGCACGTGGTGGCACTGGGCGGCGGTTATCCACTGACGCTGAACGGCGAAGTGGTTGGTGCTGTCGGTGTCAGCACGCCAAAACAGGAAATCGACAACCAGGCATCGCAAACCGCCGCCGGCGCGTTGAAATAACCGCGGCCTGACCTTCCCGTTCGAGGAACTCATCATGATTTCAATTTCACGCCGCCGGCTGGTGCTGGCTTCGGCGAGTCTGTGGGCGGTTGGCGTTGTCGGTCAAAACCTGCTGGGCCGCGCCGCATTTGCTCAGTCGCAACCTGGCACTATGCCGGACAACTTTCTGGCTATTTCGCGCCTGCTGACCGACATTCCACTACCGGATCCGCACCTGGCGCTGCGCCTTTATGTCGCGTTGCAGCCCCTGTTCCCACAGCTTGAGCAGCAGGTTGACACGCTGGCTACTTTGATGGCGCAGCATGCCGATCTGGCCGGCGAAGACTTTCATACGCTGATCCAACGCCAACCTGAACCCCTCGCTGCGCTGTACCAGTCACTCATCAGCGGCTGGTATCTCGGCGTGATCGGTGATCCTGCCAGGCCAATCTGTATCGCCTTTGAAAATATCGTCAGCTACCAACGGGTGCGCGCCGCGTTGCTGCCGCCGAGTTATTGCCCCGGCGAACCCAATTTCTGGACTCATCCCCCACGTAAGGAGACGGCGCATGTCTGATTCATTAAATGCCGATGTTGTGGTAATTGGCGCCGGTATCGCCGGTTCGTTGGCGGCATTGAAAATGGTGCAGGCCGGCGCTTCGGTGCTGATGCTGGAGTCCGGCCCGGAAATCAAACGCGATAAGGCGGTCGAGTTGTTTCGCAACTCGCCGTTCAAAGGCGATTTCACCGAACCCTTCCCGCCCGAACCCTGGGCACCGCAGCCGAAATTTATTCCGACGGACAACAACTATCTGATCCAGAAAGGCCCGGATCCGTACCGCGCCCAATATCTGCGCGGCGTCGGCGGCACCACCTGGCACTGGGCCGGGCAGGCTTTTCGCCTGCTGCCAAACGACATGCGGATGAAAACCCTGTACGGCGTCGGCCGCGACTGGCCAATCGGTTATGAACAGTTGGAGCCTTATTATTGCGAGGCGGAGTACCAGATGGGGGTGTCCGGCGACAGCGAACTGGACTCGCCGCGCTCCCGCCCCTACCCGCTGCCCGGCATCCCTCTGCCTTACGGTTTTGAACGCCTTAAGCAACGCATCGCCGGGTTGGGTTACGAGGTAGGTATCGGCCCGCAGGCGCGTAACAGCGTGCCCTATGACGGCCGCCCGGCCTGTTGCGGCAATAACAACTGCATGCCGGTCTGCCCGATCGACGCGCAGTATCACGGCGGCATTTCGGCGAATAAAGCCCTGGCGGCCGGGGCGCGTATTATCGCCAATGCGGTCGTGCACCGCATCGAGGCCAATGACCAGGGACAGATCGTGGCGGTGCATTATCTCGACCGCAACAAGGTCAGCCATCGCGTCACCGGCAAACGCTTCGTGCTCACCGCCAACGGTATCGAAAGCCCAAAAATTCTGCTGATTTCCACCAGTGAACGCTACCCGAACGGCATCGCCAACGGCTCCGGTATGGTGGGCCGCAACCTGATGGATCACCCCGGTAGCTCGGTGGAATTCTACGCCGACGAGCCGGTCTGGTTCGGCCGCGGCCCGATGCGTCCCGGCAGCATCAACAACCTGCGCGACGGCGCCTTCCGGGCCGAACGTTCAGCGCTGCGCGTTGACGTGTCCAATACCTCGCCGGTGCGTTACCTCACCGAGAGGCTGATCCGCCAGGGTTACTACGGCAAAGCGCTGAACGACAAACTGGCATTCCAGTCCGAACGCTACGTGCAGCTGAAATGCCTGCTGGAAATGCTGCCGGAACCGGAAAACCGCGTCCAGCTGAGTCAAACCGAGAAGGACGCCTGGGGCATTCCCAAACTGGAGGTGTACTACAAATTCCCGGAGTATGTTCACCGCGGCTACGACCAGTCGATGCTCGACTTTCAGCGGATCGTCAAGCAGATGGGCGGCAGCGAGGCGATTTACAGCAAACGTGGCCTGTATGACAACAACCAACATATTACCGGCACCATGATCATGGGCAGTGACGGCAGCGACTCGGTAGTCGACGGCGACTGCCGCAGCCACGATCACCCTAATTTGTTTATCGCCGGTACCGGCGTGATGCCGTCGGCCTCAACCGTTAACTCCACCCTGACCGGCGTCGCGCTGGCGCTGCATATGGCCGATCGGGTGTTGGACAGCCTGAAAGGAGGCATGGCGTGAACAAAATCTTAACGGCCCTGCTGCCGCTGCTGGTCAGCGGCAATCTGTGGGCACAATCCAATGGTGCTGACCTGATCAAGCGCGGCGAATATCTGGCGCGCGCCGCCGACTGTACCGCCTGCCATACCGCGCCAGGCGGACCGGCGTTTGGCGGTGGCTATCCGGTGAATACCCCGTTCGGCGTGATTTATGGCACCAATATTTCCGCCGATAAACAGTTTGGCATCGGCAACTGGAGTGACGATGAATTCGTCGCGGCGGTGCGTGACGGCATCGGCAAAGACGGCGGCCAGCTATACCCGGCAATGCCTTACGATGCCTTCACCAAAATGACCCGCGACGACGTGCTGGCGATCAAGGCTTATCTACTGTCACTGCCAGCGGTAAAACAGGCCACGCCGAAAACCGATCTCTCCTTCCCGTTCAACCAGCGCTGGGGAATGCGTTTCTGGAAATGGTTCAACTTCGACCAGGGTGAGTTAAAACCCGATCCGGCACAGAGCGCCCAGTGGAATCAGGGCCGTTATCTGGTCGAAGCCCTGGCCCACTGCGGCACCTGCCATACCCCACGGAACCTCACCATGGGCATGGACAGCGACAAAGCCTTCGCCGGTGGCGATCTCGGAGCCTGGACCGCCTATAACATCACCCCGGACAAAAACGCCGGTATCGGCAGCTGGTCGCAGCAGGATCTGGTCAGCTACCTGAAAACCGGCTATGCACCGGGCCGTGCGTCGGCGTCCGGCCCAATGACCGAGGCGGTCGAACACAGTTTGCAGTACTTGCCGGAGACGGATCTGCAGGCGATGGCGGTTTATCTGCGCAGCGTACCGGCCATTGCCGATGCGCAACAAAGCAAGCCGCGTGATAGCTGGGGCACGGCGTCACAGGATTATCTCGACCGACGCGGTCGCAATAACAACCCACAGGACGGTGCCGCGCTGTTTAACGGCAACTGCGCTGCCTGCCATGGTGCGGATGGCGGCGGCATCGGGAAAGGGTTCCACGCCTATCCATCGTTGTTTAATCATGGCAGCACCGGCGCGGCCGCAGGGAATAACCTGGTTTCGGTGATCCTGGGCGGCGTACACCGCAACATGCAGCAAGGGGAGATCCTGATGCCGTCGTTCGCCAGCGAACTCAGCGACTCGCAGATTGCCCAGTTGAGTAATTACGTCAGCAAACAGTTTGGCAACCCGGCGGCGGCCAACGTCAGCGCCGAACAGGTGCAAAAACTGCGCGCTGACGCCGGACTGCCCCAGCCACCGGTGGTTTTACAGGGCGACAAACCCTGATTCCAACCCCACCAGGGTAATGACGTTCTTACCCTGGTGATCCCCCCTCACAGTTCCCGCTGAAAATAATTGATTGTTTTGCCATAAGAATTTAGAACGGAGTAACAATAATTCAAATACCGGGGAATGGGGATGAGCACACCAACGACGGTGATTGACGCACGTCAGTCGCGGCAGGCATTACTGGCCGGATCGGTCGGCAACTTTATCGAGTGGTATGAATTTGGCGTTTACGGTTTTCTCGCCACCGTGATCGCCGCCAACTTTTTCAGCCTGCAGGGCGAAAGCGAAATCACCAGCCTGATCCTCACCTACGCCGCCTTTGCACTGGCCTTTTTCTGTCGGCCGATCGGTGCGGTGATTTTCGGCCGCATCGGCGATCGCATTGGTCGCCGACCGACGCTGATTGCGGTATTGCTGCTGATGACGGTAGCCACGGCGCTGATCGGCGTGATGCCCACCTATGCCTCTATTGGCGTTGCCGCCCCGCTGCTGCTGACCCTGTTGCGCATGTTCCAGGGGCTGTTTGCCGGCGGTGAGTTCGGCGGCGCAGTGTCGCTGATGACCGAGTTCGCGCCCAAGGGCAAGCGCGGCCTGTTCGGTGCCTGGCAATCGCTGACCGTCGCGTTCGGGCTGCTGGCCGGTGCCGGGTTAGTGGCGCTATTGGCCGCGTTATTGACGCCGGAACAGCTGCACGATTGGGGCTGGCGCATTCCCTTCCTGCTGGCACTGCCGATGGGCGCGGTGGCATTGTGGCTGCGGTTGAAACTGCAAGAAACGCCAACCTTTACCCAGGCGCAACAAACCCGTAGCTCGACGACGCAGCCACCAGCGGTAAAACTGAGCGGCGTAGCAAAAACCATTGCTCTGGGCATTGGCCGCATGATGGGCTGGTCCGCCGCCGGTTACACTTTTTTGGTCGTCATGCCCTCCTATCTGCAAACCTCGCTGCACGCCACCTTCCAGCAGGCACTGGTCGCCACGGTGCTGGCCAACATCGGCTTCGCGCTGACCATTTTGCCCGCCGGTATCCTCAGCGATAAGCTGGGACGCAAAACGGTGATGCTGACGGCCGTGGTGGCGGTTATCCTGTTTACCTTCCCGCTGCTGCACCTGTTGCAGGACCCGCAAAGTTCACTGCTGACCAAAGGCATCGCGGTGATGATTGCCGGTGCGGTGGTCGGCTTGCTGGCCGGCCCCGGCCCGGCGATGCTGGCAGAAATGTTCCCCACCCAGGTTCGTTATACCGGTTTGGGGCTGGCCTACTCGCTGTCCAATGCGGTGTTCTCAGGCTCCGCTGGGCTAATTATCACCGGGCTTATCAAGCAGACCGGCAACCTCGATATCCCGGCCTACTACGTGGTAGCCACCTCAGTGGTCAGCCTGTTCGCGCTGATGACCCTGCGCCGCGACGATCATCTGCGTTCACTTAACGAATCTTGATCCCTTTGGGGCGCCCAGCGCGCCCTGTTTCCCCTTCGGTGATTTCGATCACACTCGCAAAATGTTAACGTTAACTTTTGTGATTAACATCGCAATACCTTACTTTGATGGCTTTATCTGGTTTAAAGTTAACGTTAACAATAGTGCCAATTTCATCCATCAGGGCATTCCACATGAACCGCGAAACAAAAAAATATTATGTGCTTCTCAGCGGCCTGTTGTTTTTCTTCTTCTTTACCTGGTCATCCAGCTTTTCACTGATCTCAATCTGGCTGAACCAGAAAATCGGCCTGAAAGGGACTGAAACCGGGCTGATCTTCGCGGCAATGTCGATCATGGCGTTGTGCGCCCAACCCTTGTACGGTTTTATTCAGGACAAGCTTGGGCTGCGTAAGCACCTGCTGCTGTTTGTCGGCGTGCTGCTGTTACTCACCGGCCCGTTCTTTATCTATGTCTACGCCCCGCTGCTGCAGAGCAACCTGGTGGTCGGCGCACTGGTGGGCGGCGTGTTTGTCAGCCTGGCGTTCAATGCCGGTATTGGCGCGCTGGAATCCTATACCGAACGAGTCAGCCGCATCGTCGGTTTCGAATTCGGCCGGGCGCGCATGTGGGGGTCATTGGGCTGGGCCAGCGCCACCTTCTTTGCCGGCTTTAACTACAATATCGACCCCAATATCAACTTCTGGATCGCTTCGGCCTCGGCGGCAGTGTTTCTGCTGTTGCTGTGGCAAGTGCGTGAGCTGAAACCCAACGCCATGGCCGGTCTGGAATACGGCAAGCCGGAAAACCTGAAGCTGCAGGACGCACTGGCCCTGCTGCGCCTGCCGGGGTTCTGGGCGCTGGTGGTGTTTGTGCTGGGCACCAGCATCTACGGCGTGTTTGACCAGCAGTTCCCGGTGTATTTCGCCTCGCAGTTCCCCACCCACGAAGAAGGCAACCGCATGTACGGTTTCCTTAATTCGCTGCAGGTGTTTCTGGAGGCCGGTGGCATGTTCCTGGCCCCGCTGCTGGTTAACCGCATTGGCATAAAGCAAAGCCTGTTGCTGGCCAGCAGCGTGATGGCGCTGCGCATGGTCGGTTCCGGCTTTGCCAGCGGCGCCCTGATGATTTCCGCCATGAAACTGCTGCACGCCGTAGAATTGCCAATCCTGCTGGTGGCGATGTTCAAGTACATCACCACCCGTTTCGACAGCCGCCTGTCCTCCACGCTGTACCTGGTGGGCTTCCAGTTTATCAGCCAAATCGTCGCCGGTTTTCTGGCACCGCTGGCCGGTTATGGTTACGACCGCATCGGCTTTGCCGACACCTATTTGCTGATGGGTTGCGCGGTGGCTGGAACCACGCTGATTTCCTGCTTCCTGCTGCGCGGCGAGACCGTCGCCAGCGCGCCTCAATTTCAATCCACGTTAAAATCAAGTGAGCCAACCCAATGAAAAATGCCTTAGCTCAAGCCGATCATGCGGTCGAAGCCCTGCGCGCTCAGCGTCAGGATCTCTACTACCCGCGCTTTCATCTGGCCCCGGCCGCCGGCTGGATCAACGATCCCAACGGCCTGGTGTGTATTAACGGCGTTTATCACGCTTTCTACCAGCACCACCCTTACGACCAGAACTGGGGGCCGATGCACTGGGGCCATGCCACCAGCCGGGATCTGGCGCACTGGCAGCACCAGCCGATCGCTCTGGCTCCCGGTGACGACTATGACAAGGACGGCTGTTTCTCCGGCTGCGCAGTAGATGATAACGGCGTACTGACGCTGCTCTATACCGGCCACGTCTGGCTGGGTAAAGCCGGTGATGACGATCAGGTGCGCGAGGTTCAGTGCCTGGCCACCAGCGAGGATGGGATCCATTTTGTTAAACACGGGCCGGTGCTGTTGCCGCCGGAAGGCATTCAACACTTTCGCGATCCGAAAGTCTGGCGCGCCGGTGACTGCTGGTGGATGGTGGTCGGAGCCAAAGAGAACGGGCTGGGACAGGCGCGCCTTTATCGCTCTAGCGACCTGCGCGACTGGCAGTTTGACCGCGTGCTGAGCGGAGCGCAAACGCTGAGTCAGGGCTTTATGTGGGAGTGCCCGGACTTCTTCCCGCTGGGCGAAAAACAGGTTCTGTTGTTTTCACCACAGGGGCTGGCGGCCCAGGGTTACCGGAATCGCAACCGCTTCCAGAGTGGCTATTTGCTCGGCCACTGGCAGCCGGGTGAGGATTTTGGCATCACACAGCCCTTCTGTGAGCTGGACAGCGGGCACGATTTCTATGCGCCGCAAAGCTTCGCCGCCGCCGATGGCCGTCGCATGCTGTTTGCCTGGATGGACATGTGGGAATCTCCGATGCCGAGTAAAGCGCACGGCTGGGCCGGTGCACTGACCCTGCCGCGTGAATTGACGCTGGCAACCGATGGCAATGTACTGATGAACCCGGCGCGGGAGCTGACGGCGTTGCGCGGTCAGCAACATTCGTTTGCCGCGGTCACATTGAGCAACCAACGGCAAGCTCTGGACGGCGAAGTGCAAGAATTGGCGCTGACGCTGAACCTGGCCAACAGCAATGCCGAGCGCTATGGCATCACTATCGGCAAAGCGGCAAGGCTGTACGTCGACAATCAGGCCCATCGCTTGGTGTTAGAGCGGTTTAGTGAGGAGCCAGGGCTGTGCGGTTGTCGCAGCGTTCCCCTACCGGAGGGGGACGAACTGTCGTTGCGAGTCTTTATTGATCGTTCATCGCTGGAGGTGTTCGTCAATCAGGGTGTGGCCTGTCTGACCAGCCGCATCTACCCGGCCGACGGTCAGCGCGGCGTTAGCCTGTTTGCCGAAGGCGGACAGGCGCAGTTTGCTGCATCACAGGGCTGGGAACTGGAAAGTATCTGGGACTGACCGCCCGGTTAATGGTAGGGGCGCCGCATGCTGCGCCCCATTTCCCCAGAGTCACAGTGATTCGCGCAGCAGCAGCGGGCAAGCCACTTTTCGCGTCTCCCGGTGATCCAGCTGATTAATCAGGTGCAGCGCCGCCTGGCGGCCCAATTCGTAGTGCGGCAGTTGTACCGTGGTCAGCGGCGGCAGGAACAGTTGACCAATGCCGACCATATTGTCATAGCCCAGCACCCCGACCTGCTGGGGGATTTTCCAGCCCTGTGCCAACAGCACCTGGTAGACCATAAACGCCACCCGATCGTTGCCGCATACCACCACATCGCAATCGCGCTGCCCCGGCGAGAAATGTCGTTGCAGCAGTTCCACGCTGTCGCGGTAGTGCTCGTCGCCGTCGGTCAGATCAAGATGATATTGCCGCAACTGCTCAACATCGCCACCGGCCTCACGCCAGGCTCGCTCCAGCCCACGACGGCGCAACCCGGCCGCCAGGGTATTTTCCGGCAGGTGAATGCACAGCGGCGCACGATACCCTTTGACGATCAGTGTACGCATGGCATCGTACTGCCCCTGCTCATCATCGGGGATGTAGCTGGCAACCGCATGTTCCGGGCAGACGCAATTGGCCAGCACCAGTTTTTTATCCAGCAATTTGGCAGGCAGACTCACCTGGCGCAGCCCCATGGTGGTGAAGATCACCCCGTCCGGCCGATGCGCCAGCAGCAAATCGATGGTGTGCTCCGCGCTGTCATCGGCGAACAGGTTGACGACAAAACTGTTCCAGCCGTGTTCACGCGCGGTTTTTTCAATCGACAGGATCATGTCAACCGAGAAAGGGGTGGTCGCGGTATCCAGCGCCAGCACGCCGAGGGTTTGCACCCGGCTGCTGTCACCGCGAATACGCCGCGCCGCGAGATCGGGCACGTAATCGAGTTGGTCAATTGCCAGCTTAACGCGTTGGTAGGTGTCCGACCGCAGCTTATCGGGCTCGTTGATGGCGCGGGATACCGTCATTAACGATACCCCGGCAAGTTTGGCAACGTCTTTCAGCGAGGCCATGCGCCCTTCTCTGTGTCGGATAGAAAACCAGATGATCCCACAACTTAGCGCCGGACTCTAGCCCACTTTAGCCGGGTGTGATGTCGGCCCACAGAATAACGCTATCCTCCACCAGCGGCGTCAGTGAACCGGAGTGCTCACCTGCCGCCCACCAGCCTCCTTCACGCACTGCCAAAGTGACACCGTCACCCAGCACCCAATTGCCCTGCAACACGTACAACACGCCCGCATGTTGCGCCGGTAACCTGGTCGCCGCTGTTACGCGTTGCACCCTGGCAGCCCAGCGCCCACGCCGGGTCATGATATTGAAATCCTGACTGCTGCCCCCCAGCAAGGTCGCCTGCAGTGCCACATCGCCAGAGAAAGAGAACGGCTCGCCGACCTGTGACAGGTGATGATCAATCTGCCCTTCGCTGAACAGGTGAACACCGTCACCTTCCAGCAGCGTGATAGAGCGATCTATGCCGTTGAACGCCGAAAACGGGCCGTCCTGCGCGATGGTGGCGATACTGGCGCGCCAGTCAAAGTCCTGAGCCCCCGGCGGCCAACAGGCAATCTCGCGGGTTTCCCCGCCGCCATTGCGCCACGGCGTGACCGGCAGTGCAGCAAAATCAAAACGCGTCAGGCTCATCATGCCTCCTGCTGGAAGGTTTTCAGCACCTGCAAGAACTCCGTGCTGCTCTGTTGCTGTAACGCGTGACGCCCCTGGTCGATCACCTGACGACCGCCGACAAAGACGTCGCGAATTTGTTCTTTACCTCCGGCAAACAACCAGCGATTCAGAATGGAGGCATCCGGTGCGGCGGCCAGGTAAGGATCGTCACCGTCCAGTACCAGCCAGTCGGCACGGTAGCCGCTTAGCAAACGACCGATCGGCGCGCCACAGGCCTGTGCCCCACCCTGCAGGGCCTGCTGATAAAGCACGTCAGCCACCGCAGGCTGCTCCGGCGTGGTCAGGCGGTTGCGCCGCTGGTCACGCAGGCGCTGGCCGTATTCGAACCAGCGCAGCTCCTCTACCACGTTGAGCGATACATGGCTGTCGGAACCAATGCCCCAACGGCCCTGATGTTGCAGATAAGCGTCACCGGGGAAAATACCGTCGCCCAGATTGGCTTCGGTGGTCAGGCACAGGCCCGCCACCGCCTTGCTGCGCGCCAACTGCTCGAGCTCGTCGCGATCAAGGTGGGTAGCGTGCACCAGACACCAGCGGCTATCCACCGGCAGGTGCTCATACAACCAGGCCACCGGACGACGACCGCTCCAGGCCAGGCAGTCATTAACTTCTTTTTGCTGCTCGGCGATATGGATATGCACCGGCAGCGTTTGATCGGATGCCGCCAGGATCTGCTGCATCTGGCCCAGTTCCACCGCACGCAGCGAGTGGAAACACAAGCCCTGGTTCTGCAGGGGCTGATCAACCAACTGCCGTGCGATCACCTGCTGCTGTTCCAGATAGCCGTCCGCATCCTGAATAAAACGTCTTTGCCCCGGCTGGGCGGGCTGGCCGCCGAACCCGGCGTAGCTGTACAGCACCGGCAACAGCGTCATACCGATCCCCGCCTGCGCCGCCGCCTGGCTGAGCCGACCGGTCATTTCGCCACGATCGGCATAAGGATTGCCGTCGGCACCATGATGCAGATAGTGGAACTCTGCCACCTGGGTGTATCCGCCTTTCAGCATTTCGATATACAGTTGGCGAGCAATGACCTCAACCTGCTCCGGCGTCAACCGCTGTACCAGGCGATACATCAGATCGCGCCAGGTCCAGAAACTGTCCTGCGGATTGCCCGCCACCTCCGCCAACCCGGCCATCGCACGCTGAAAGGCGTGAGAATGAAGGTTCGGCATACCCGGCACTACGTCGCCGTGCAGTCGGGTACAGCCCTCAGGATCGGCATCGGCAGTCACCTGGGTCAGGTGGCCTTGCGCATTAACGTCCAACCGAACGTTATGCGCCCAGCCTTCAGGAAGCAGAGCGCGTGAGGCAAAATAAGCAGGCATGGCAGAATTCCACTGTTAGTGTAAAGACTAATAACGCGCGATAATCGCGCATCCGAAAAATGCACTGGCCCATCGCATTGCTGTGGCGAACCGGCCCTTAGTTGTATATACATATACATACGCCGACACCAACAGTAAACTGGTGTTATTATTTTTTTATTTGACGAGGTTAACGTCTTGGTTGATCAACAGACCGTGCTGCAACTGGCTGCTGCCATGAGCGATACCCCCGCCCCGATCTATCAACGGGTCAAGCAGGCGATCGTAAACCAAATCCGTGCCGGCCACTGGTTACCGCACCAACGCGTCCCCTCGGAAAGTGAACTGGTGGCCGAGCTTGGCGTCAGTCGCATGACCATCAACCGTGCGCTGCGCGAACTGACCACCGAAGGTTTCCTGATCCGCATGCAGGGCGTGGGGACCTTTGTCGCCGAAGCCAAAGCGCACACCGCCCTGCTGGAAGTGCATAACATCGCCGACGAAATCGCCGCCCGTGGCCACCGCCACAGCAGCAAGATCCTGCAGCTAAAGGCCCGTCCGGCCAGTGAAGAAGAAGCGCTGGCACTAGGCATTCAACCCGGCCAGCAGCTGTTCTATTCGCAAATCGTGCATTATGAAAACGACCTGCCGGTGCAGGTGGAAGACCGCTGCGTCAATCCTCTGATCGCCCCCGACTACATGCTGCAGGATTTCGATCGCGTCACGCCTTATATCTACCTGACGCAGGCCGCCCCGTTGACCGCAGGCGAGCACATCGTGGAAGCCGTGGTACCAACCCATCAGGAGCGCGAACTGCTGCAACTGGAGGACCACGAACCCGGCCTGCTGATCCATCGCCGCACCTGGTCCGGCAAAACCGTCGTGACCTCGGCGCGCCTGCTGTACCCCGGCAGCCGCTATCAACTGTTTGGCCGTTTCACCAGCGAAGTCTGACCCCGGCGGGTGCTGCTTTGGCACCCGTCCTTCCACAACGATCACATCCCGATAACAAATTTTTATCCCGCCTCTTGTGACAACTCAATGAATGCGCTAGGTTGTTTTTAATTGTATATACAACCATGTGGGAGCCAAGGCTCCGGCGGAGAAAAGCCATGACTTCTGAGATTCACTGCGACAGCCTGTGGTACGGGGCCGATATCGTCACCATGCGCGACGGCAAGTATCACACCCTCAGCAACGGCGCGATCGCCACGCGTGACGGCAAAATTGTCTGGCTAGGCGAATATGACGCGCTGCCGGCGACGCTGACCGCAGATGAAAGGGTAAAATTCGACGGCGGCATAATCACGCCAGGCTTTATCGATTGCCACACCCACCTGGTGTTCGGCGGCAACCGCAGCGCAGAGTTCGAACAGCGCCTGAACGGCGTGAGCTATGCCGAGATCGCCGCTCAGGGCGGCGGCATCATTTCCACGGTCAAGGCCACCCGCGATGCCGACGAAGAACGGTTACTGGAACAGGCTCTGTTCCGACTGCGCCCTCTGCTGGCAGAAGGCGTGACCTGCGTGGAGATCAAATCCGGTTATGGACTGACGCCGGAAAGCGAACTGAAAATGCTGCGCGTGGCGCGTCGACTGGGCGAACTGCTGCCGGTAGAGGTGAAAACCACCTGCCTGGCGGCGCACGCACTGCCGCCGGAATATGCCAACAGGGCCGACGACTATATCGATTTGGTGTGCAATACCATTATTCCTCAGGCCGCCGCCGCCGGGCTGGCTGACGCGGTTGACGCCTTCTGTGAACATCTGGCGTTCTCACCGGCCCAGGTGGCACGGGTGTTTGCCGCCGCAGAAGCCGCCGGACTGCCGGTGAAACTGCACGCCGAACAGCTTTCCGCGCTGGGTGGCAGCGAATTGGCGGCGCAGCACCATGCGCTTTCCGCCGATCATCTTGAATATGCCACCGAACAGGATGCCCGGGCGATGGGCGACGCCGGTACCGTTGCGGTGCTGTTGCCGGGCGCTTACTACCTGCTGCGCGAAACCCAATGCCCACCGGTTGATTTATTCCGTAAACACAACGTGGCGATGGCGATTGCCAGCGACGCCAACCCTGGCACCTCTCCGGCACTGTCGCTGCGCCTGATGATCAACATGGCCTGTACGCTGTTCCGTCTGACACCGGAAGAAGCTCTGGCAGGCGTAACGACCCACGCGGCGAAAGCGCTGGGCCTGCAGGCGAGCCACGGCACGCTGGAAACCGGCAAGGTGGCCGACTTTATACACTGGCCGCTGTCGCGACCGGCTGAACTGGCTTATTGGTTGGGTGGACAACTGCCCTGCACGGTGATTTTCCGAGGAGAAATACGTCAATGACCATTCGCGATCCTTTTGATTTCCATGCTGGCAGCCTGCCGCTGCTGATCAGCATTCCCCACGCCGGGACCCGGCTCACTCCGGCGGTTGAGGCCGGTTTAACCGAGGATGCACGGCCGCTGCCCGACACTGACTGGCATATCCCTCAGTTATATGATTTTGCCCGTGCGATGGGTGCCAGCGTGCTGGTCGGCAATTACTCGCGCTTTGTCATTGACCTGAACCGCCCGGCGGACGATAAACCGCTGTATACCACCGCCACCACCGGCCTGTACCCTGACGTGCTGTTTGACGGCCGTCCGAGTTTTCAGCCGGGCAAGGCACCTTCTGACCAGGAACGGGCCGGCTATCTGCAGCAGATCTGGCAGCCGTATCACCAGCAGTTGCAAGACGAACTGGCGCGGTTAAAGGCTAAACACGGCTACGCGCTGCTGTTTGATGCGCATTCTATCGCCTCGGTGATCCCGCGTTTATTCGACGGTAAACTGCCAGATCTCAATCTGGGTACCAACGGCGGCGAAAGTTGCGCCCCGGCGCTGAGCGACCGTCTGGTTGCCTGTTGTGAACAACAACAGCAATTCACCCACGTGCTTAACGGCCGCTTCAAGGGGGGGTATATCACTCGCGCTTATGGACAACCGCACCAGCAGCAGCACGCGATCCAACTGGAGTTGGCGCAGGTGAACTACATGTCCGAACAGTATCCCTTTGCCTTTGACCCACAGCGCGCCGCTTCCCTGCAACGCCTGCTGAAACAAATGATCGACAGCCTGCTGTCCTGGGGTGGCCAGCCGCGCTAACCCTTTTCGTCCCTGCTGCGGGGTCAGGTTATGGCCCCGCAGCCAGCACGCCCTCTGAACGATATTTCTTAGCCGGCTAATTTTCTGGCGCACATCTTGCTTCTCTCCCTCCACCGTTTCGATTTGCGTACTGCATCGCAGTTTTGATCGAAAATCTGCCTATCTGGTCGGAACAGCGCACAAAACAGCGGCACAGGGATTTCGCGGTACGCGACAATCTGGCGAAAAGCCCGCTGAGGCACAAATCAGGAACTTACTCTGGAGGCGATGTATGTCCGAAGTCCCACTAAACTGGCGCGCCGCACAGGCATGCGCCGAGCAGTTGCTGGCTGATTGGCAGCGCGACGGCGAGCCCGGCGGTGCCATTACCCTGTTCGACGCCGCACAGGTCCAGGCGTGCGCCAGCGCCGGTCTGGCTGACCTGGCACAAGAAACCCCTTTTACCGCCGACAGCGTGGTGCGTTATGCGTCGGTGACCAAACATATTTTTGCCGCGCTGGCGCTGAACGCCACCGACAACGCCCTGAACCTGGATGACCGGCTTGGCGACTTGCTGCCGGAGCTGCAGGCCCCACTGGCGGACGTTACCGTCGGGCAGGCGCTGGACATGACCAGTGGGCTGCCTGACGTGCGTGAAACCCTCGGGCTGCTGGGCATCTCGGTACATACCCGCAGCGAAGCGCAACCGGTGATGCAGTTCCTTCAGGAGCTTGGCGGGCTGAACTATCCGGCCGGCAGCGAAATCACCTATACCAATACCGGCTATCGCCTGGTTGAGGCGGCGCTGCAAGCCAAGGGGTATGACTTTAACCATCTGGTGCAGCAACACATCGCCCAGCCGCTAAAAGTGCAGCTACGGGCGCCAGAGAGCTGGTTTGACGTGGTACCGGGGCTAACCCCCGGTTACTGGCGTTCAAAACAGGGTTGGCAACTGGCCAGTGCCGGCCTGCATCTCTCCGCCTCCGGCAGTCTGACCGGCAGCGCCAATGCCCTCACCCGCTGGTTGCAAACGCTGCTGGCCGATCAGGGGCCGGGGCGCGGCGTGCTGGCGCAACTGAGCGCTCCGCGACACCTCAATCAGGGTCAACTCAGCGCTTACGGGTTGGGGCTGGCGCGAACTCCGCTCGGCAAACATCGTCTGCTGGGACACGGCGGCTCCCACGCCGGTTACAAAACCTACTTCCTGCTGGCACCCGATAGGCAAGTCGGTGTCGCACTGGTGGCTAACCGCGAGGACTGCGACAGTTTCGGCATGGCATTGCGGGTGATGGCCGCCTTACTGGGCGCAACACTACCGCAACGCAGCTGCGCCATTCCCGATGGCATTTACACCACGGTAGCCGATCCCTATTGGCTGGAAGTGAAGGACGGTAATGTCGCCTATATGGGGAGCGATGAACCGCTGTATCAGGCCGATGACGGCTACGCGGTCTCGCTTTCCGCCCATATGCCGATGCGGCTGAAATGGACCGGCGAAGCGGTTGAGGGAGAAGTCTGCCACGTGGAACGCCGTTTCCTGCCGGTCACGGCCAACCGCGAGTGTCTGAAACACGTGCAGGGTTTGTGGTATCACCCGCAATACCGCACCGCCTTTGAAATTTGCGGTGACCAGGTACACATCGGCGTTGGCCCCGCAGCGCAGTACGGCACTATCAGCTCACTGGGTCAGGGCCGCATGCTGGTCGAAAGCAGCGACGGCCCGTGGCAGAAGCGTTTTTGCCTGTACTTTCGTGGTTATAGCGTGAACTTGATTGCCAACCGCAGCCGGGTACTGACCTTTCAGCGTAGCGGTGCCGGTGGCGATTAATCCTGCCCATCACCCCGGTTTGCCGGCCCGAACGGCCAGTAAGGCGGTAAACAGCCGCTGCTTGTCGGCCTCACTGAGGTTAGTCTGCGTTAGAGTATGAATGAAACTGTTACGGGCGGCTTCGGTCAGCGGACCGGTTTTCAACTGCTGCGCCAGCCGCTGTAAAATGCGGCTGCTGAGTTCGGCAATTTGTGGCCGCACGCTATCCAACGGGCGCGGCTGCCAGTCATTTTCCGGTTGTGCCAGCCAGTCGGCGCGGAAACGGTACTGAATTGCCTTGGCGGCATCCATTTGCGCCAGGATAAATGGCCGCACCGTCAGCGGATCCAATCCCAGGCGTTCTGCCTCTGCTTGCGCGCCAGCCAACACTTTAGATTCCTGCGCCAAATCCTCGATCGGCAAATGCTGCTGCGCCTTGTAACCGGCAACGTCCTTCATATAAGCCAGCCGCTGATTAACCAGTTCGCCGAGCGCCACACCGCCGTCCGCCAGCGCTGAAAAACTGACCAGGCAGCAGGCAATCAATAACGTCCTGAACATGACCATTCCTTATCTTCTCGAAAATAATCAGGAAAAGAGTTCACCACGTTCCCCTACCCCAGGCAAATAAAAAAGCCTCGCCGAAGCGAGGCTTTAAAACGGAGTGTGTAATCTTAGTTAAATACGCCGTTGATCACCGAGGCCACCAGGGCGGTACTCAGCGCCACCAGCACCAGATCGTCACCGGCTATACGCCATTCATAGCCCGGGTAATAAGGCAGATCGCGCAACATGGATGACGGCACCATTTTCTTGGCGATGCCCGGAGGCAGCGGCTTGCCGCGCGCCAGATTTTTGGCAATCCCCGGCGGCAATGAGCTGTAGCCGGTCAAACCATAGTTTCGTGCCAGTGAACGTGCACGATCGCGGGTAATACTGACGGAAACCAGCCCCTGGTCACTCTCGTTGCCTTTGGCTTTATTCCCATGATTGCCGTTATTACCATGATTACCGCTGTTGCCATGATTACCGCTGTTGCCATGATTGCCACTGTTGCCATGACCGTTACCGTTACCGTTGCCCCCTTTATCGGCAAATGCCGGGGCGGATGACAGGCCCATCGAAACAATCAGCGCCAGCACTGTGAGAGTAGTACGACGTTTGCTCATGATTTCACTTCCTGCATGGGTTATTAACGTCACTATAAGCCTAATTCCCCACATAAAGCATGCGGAAAACTCTGAGAGTATGATCCCCTTTAGAGACCTGTGGCAGGCAATGTTGAGAAATATTATTCCAGCGCAAAACAATTCGATAAAACCGAATTTTAAGCCCAGATTTTTCTTGCAGCAAAATAAGTCTTGCCGTAGTTTGGCAGTGTCACAAAAAAGAGTTAGCTTGCTCTTTTTCGTCGCACCTCAAATCATTTATTATCATCCAGAATGATAATTCTGACGATTTCCCGCCGCTCAGTGCGGGATTCTTTTTACCAATAATTAGACATCAGATGCACCAATACAGTGCTTTTTGTTGAGATTTGGTTGCCAATACTTTAAATTCAGCGTCTGAGAAACCTTAACCTCCCGCGGTAGCCAGTTGGCGACGGGTGGGCGTTCAGGAGCAAAAGACATGCAAATGACCCTCATGGAATATATCACGCAGCACTTTAATGGCGATCTTCACCGCTACGCGCAATCCGAAGGCGTGAGCCGTGAACAAATCATCAGTTGGATTGATAATGAATGCCACGTAATCAAAGGACGATTATTTATGCCGGTGCGACATTTACCCGCTGAACAAGTGCAGTGATGACGAAAAAAAACCCCGCCAAAGCGGGGTTTTCTGTTTCTGATACCACGGAAAATCAGAAGTTATAACCGGCGACCAGGTAGTAGCCCCAGCCGGTGGATTTGATTGGGCCTTGTGGAGTACCGATATCCACGCCATCCTGCCACTGGCCGCCGTTATGGAAGTAACGGGCCACGAAGGAGTAGTGCCAGTGATCGTAGTTCAGCGCCAGAATATGGCTGGAAGCGATCGAGTTACTGGTGCGTGCCTGACGTCCATTAACCGTGAAGTCGTCTTTGCCCAGATCGGAACCAAAGTCAAAGTTGGTAAAGCCGATGTAGCTCAGATTGCCGCCCCACACCTGGGTCAACGGCACAAAGTATTTCACCTTGAAACGGTAACCATCCCAGCTGTTTTCGTTGGCAGCCTGATAGTTTTCCCACTGGTATTTGGCATAGATGTTCATCGACAGGCTCATCGGCAGGCCGGTCTCGATATCGGTGCCCAGACCCATGTACCAGGTGTTCTGACGGCCGTCGGTGTCGTGGCCCAGGTCATAGATGTAGTTGTTGGCGAAGTACCATTCTTTGAATGGACCAAAGCTCAGATCGGTACCGGTCAGTTTGTCGATAGAGAAACGAGGTTCGATCTCCATAAACATCGGTGAGCCCTTGTCCCAGATACCACGGTCCGGGGTGTTACCAACGCCGAAGAATTTAGGCACATCGACGTAGCCATAGAAATCAAACCAATCTTTTTTAGCGAAGGCTTCGTACTCCAGGTAGACGTCGTTGTTCAACTGAGGTCCGAAACGGGTGTGGTAGCTGCCCACCACGTTAACGCTCTGGTGCCACCAATCCGAGACGTATTGGCTGTCTTTGCTATCAGCCATTGATGATGCACTGTAAGACGCTGCGAGCAGGATACCTGCTGCGAGAGCTATTTTTTTCATTTTATTACCACATGCTTAAAGGGCCATTTCCTGCCCGTTAGAAAAGATGACAATGAGTCTGACGACACCTGGCGTTGCCTCCGCTTACAAACTTCTTGGGCGACGCGCGCATTATAGAAATCACCGGGTGTAAGAATCTGTGATCCAGTTATGCATTTCGCGAATAGGTAATCGATTGCGTTCACATTTGTCAAATTATGTTTCATGAAAATTCACGTTCGCTGTGATTTTTGTCATGCACGGTGATTTTTAAAGCAGTTTCTGTGCCAATTGTGCGCAACACAAAAAGTTACCGGATCTTTTCGCAGAAATGAAAAAGCCGGTGTTTTTAGCACCGGCATTTCTTGGGAATGCTACTGAGGAAAACGGAGGATACGGCGGAACACTTGCCAGGATTCAGCTAATTGAAGGTATTGCCTTGGCGATATTTTCCTTACGGAATACCACCTCTTGCCCCGGCTGGATCTCCCACTCCCTGGGCGGGATATCCACCTTCGGCGCGGCGGCGATCACCGAGCCATAAATCAGTTTGTCTTCCCGGCGCAGAATGCTGACATCAAGCTGATATTCATGGCGCAGATTGGCGGTAGTCAGGCGCACGGTATCACCGCGCATATAACTTCCACCGTCAATCTCTGGCTGCTGAATGAATTGGATATCGTCTCTCATTTTTATGTTCCTTCATGTTTGTCTGCTAGTTAGATTCTAGTTCAACATTGGGCAACCGGCGGAGCATTTCCGTTAGTTTCCTCGGGTTGCCCGCCAACAAATTAACGATCCCAGAGTCACCATTACCACGCCCTGCCAGAAACTGGCGGTCAGTGCGGTATTCAATACCAGTGCGGCAAATACCGCCGACAGCACCGGGGTAAAATAGGATACCGTCGCCAACAGCGTCATATTGCCGTGCAAAATACCCACATTCCACGCCGCGTACCCCGCCCCCATCGCCATGCCGGCACAGAGTAACGTCAGGGTCACCGGCAGGGTGAACTGCATCCCGCTTTCGTGGCTAAAGGCGTATTTCACCCACAGCGCAACGGCGGTCAGGGTAATAAACAGCACCACGCCGTTATGGCCCTGGGCAATTCTCTTGGTCAGGTTGCAATATAACGCCCAAATTATCGCGCCACCGAAGGCCAGCGAATAACTCAATGGATTGCTGCGCACGTTTGCCAGCATTTGCGCCGGCGACCAGCCGCCCTCACCGCTCATGATCCAACCGATACCGAACAATGACAGCAGTAATCCGGGCAGTAGCCACCACTTGGCCCTTTGTCCGTTAAACACCAGCGCCAACAGTACGGTGAAACAGGGCCAAAGGTAGTTGATCATCCCGACCTCGATGGCCTGCAGGCGGGTGTTGGCATAGCCCAGCGACAGCGACAGACAGATCTCATAGCTGACAAACAGCAGGCTGCCGAGGATCAGGTAGGCGCGTGGGAAATGGCGAAGATTGGGTAGCCGGAGCGCCAACAGCAGAAAAACCGCGCTGACGCTGTAAATCATCGCGGCACCGCCAATGGGCCCCAACCCTTCGCTGACGCTGCGGATCAGGCCAACCACGCTGCTCCACAGCAGGATCGCCAGCAGACCGAGCAAAGTGGCTTTATACGAAACGGGGAGTGAAGACATGGAGGTGATCCAATCGGTTATTTTTTATCAGTATTTTCACTCTACTGTCCGACGGACAAAAAAGAAAGGCGGGAAACCCCGCCTGACTCAGTTATTGCTGCGGTTGTCGTTCCAGCTGCGGTGGCGGCTGGCGGAAACGCCGGGTGAGATACGCCAGGTAACCAAAGCCCATAACCGCCCAGATCAGTCCCATGGTCAGCGAGCTTTTTTCCAGGTTTAACCACAACACGCCGACAGTTAAAGCCCCGACCAATGGCAGGAACAGATAGTTGAAGCGATCCTTCCAGCTCTTGTTACGCCCCTCGCGAATATAGAAATGACTGATCACCGACAGATTAACGAAGGTAAAAGCCACCAGCGCACCGAAGTTGATCAATGCGGTCGCCGTGACCAGATCGAAAGACAGCGCAGACAGTGCGACCAGCCCCACCAGCAACACGTTGAGTGATGGCGTGCGCCATTTCGGGTGGATATAGCCGAAATATTTTTCCGGGAACACGTTATCGCGCCCCATCACATACAACAGCCGTGAAACGCTGGCATGCGATGCCAGGCCCGAGGCCAGGGTGTTGATAAAGGTGACGCACAGGAAAATCGACTGGAACAGCTTGCCGCCCACGTACAGCGCAATTTCCGGCAGTGCCGCATCCGGCTGATGGAACCGCTGAATCGAAGGGAAAAACAGTTGGATAAAGAATGACACGCTGATGAAGATCACCCCACCATACAGCGCGGTCAGAAAGATAGCGCGCGGGATCACCCTGGCGGCATCGGGCGTTTCTTCACATAGCGTGGTCACCGCATCAAAGCCGAGGAAAGAGAAACACAAGATGGTGGCGCCGGTGATGATCGGCAGTAAATGCGCATTTTCGCTGACGAAGGGTTGCAGGCTCCATACCGTCCCCAGTCCTTCACCGTTGTGCAGGCCACGTACCACCAGGAAGATAAACACCACAATGATTGCCACCTGGGCCAGTACGAACAGAGTATTGAAGTTGGCCACCAGATTGACGCTTTTCAGGTTGATGGCGGTAATGATAATCACAAAGCCCACCACCCATATCCACGGCGGCACTTCCGGGAATAACGCCGTCAGGTAAATTTTCGCCAACAGGGTATTGATCATCGGCAGGAACAGATAATCGAGCAGTGAAGACCAACCCACCAAAAAACCGACGTGCGGATTTATGGCTTTCTGCGCATAGGTGTAGGCTGAACCGGCGGTCGGGAACTGGCGCACCAGCTTGCCGTAGCTGATGGCGGTAAACAGCACGCCGGCCAGCGCCAGTAAATAGGAGGCCGGTACGTGACCGTCGGTAAGGCCGGAGACGATGCCGAAAGTGTCGAATACCGTCATTGGCGTCAGATAGGCCAGGCCCATCATCACCACTTGCCACAGCTTCAGGCTTTTACGCAGTTGCGGCTTTGCTGCCTCATTGATGTCAGTCACATTAGTCGTCATGGCTCTTCCCCTCGTTGTCCTCTGCTGGTAACCGTTTAACGTCATTCAGAGAGGCCGCGGGGAAACTGCTGCTCAGGCGGCGGGAAGTGCGGTTTAAAGACAATAAAACTCGGCCAGCGGCTGGCCCGTATTCACTGCGGCACAGGCAGATGCCTGCGCAGACGGATGAAACAGTTATGGCTGTCATGGTTATTTCCTCGCCGGCGTCCTGTACGCCAAAGTGGAAGCAATGCTTTACCGCAGCGCGCAGCATCGCAGGCCACAGGATAGCCGGCGGAATGCGCCATACGCGCGCGGTAGGATTGGCGTCGAGCGGGTCAGGCGTTTTTCAGCATCCACTCGATTTCGGTTTCGGTGATCAGGCGCTCAAACTGCACCAGCTCATCCGTTTTACAAGCCAGGTAAACATGGCTGAACCTTTCGCCCAGCAGGGCATTCAGTACCGGCTGATGCTCAAACTCATACAGCGCATCGCTTTGGCGGATCGGGAACGGTAGCCCCTCCTGCTCCAGCCCGTTGCCGGTCACCGGCTCTTGCAGCGGCAGGCTGGTTTCCAGGCCGTAGACAATGCCGGCCAGAATGGTCGCCATAACCAGATAAGGGTTGGCATCCGCACCGGCTACGCGATACTCCACGCGATGACTGTCGCGATCGCCGCAGGGAATGCGCAGCGCCACGGTGCGGTTGTTATGGCCCCAGGACGCCTGGGTCGGCACGTACATGCCCGGCTGGAAACGACGATAGGCGTTAACGTTCGGTGCCAGCAACGCAATAGAAGAAGGCATCAGGGCAATCATCCCGGCCAGCGCCTGTTTCAGCAGCGCGGAGTCTTCACCGTCGTCGTCTGCCAGTACGTTGTTGCCCTGCCGGTCCAGCATGCTGATATGCACGTGCATGCCGCTACCGGCGTGTTCTTCGTAGGGTTTGGCCATAAAGGTGGCCTGCATGTTGTGGTTTTCCGCCACCATGCGGATCAGGCGTTTTAATGCCAGCGCGTGGTCACAGGCCTGCAGGACGTTGTCGGTATGATGCAAATTGACTTCAAACTGGCCGGGTGAAGCCTCCGCCACCGCACCGTCTGCCGGCAGGCCCTGCATACGCGCCAATTCGTCAATCTCGCTCAGCACGTCGGCAAAGTGGTTAAGATTATCGACCGAGTACACCTGGCTTTGGGTATTGCGCTCCTGAGTGCCCGGCGCACACGGCGGCTGCAGATAGCCTTCCGAATCGCGCTGGCGATCGATGAGATAGAACTCCAACTCTACCGCTACTACGGGGGATAGCCCGCGCTGACGCAAACGCTGCCACACTCGGTTCAGCACATTGCGCGGTTCAACGTCAAAGGGAGTACCATCTTCATCGAGCATGGTGAGCAACACCTGGCCGATATATTGCGGATCCGCCGCCGACGGTGTCAGGGTGCCCAGCACCGGCACGCAGATATGATCCGGCTCACCCAGCTCCTGCCCCAGCCCGGCCTCCTCAACCACATTGCCGAGAATATCCATCGCAAACACCGACGCCGGGAAGTAACACCCCTTCTCCAGTTTGCTCAACCCAGCGACCGGAATACGTTTGCCGCGGAAGCTGCCGTTAAGGTCGGTCAGCAGAACGTCAACGTGCTGAGTTAATGGATAACGCTCCAGGTAGTTCTTCACTTCACGCTGGAACGCGCTACTTCGCTTTTCTTCATGATGCTGAACAAAGTTTTCCACTTCTACTATGTTGGTCTGCATGATTCACCCGCCATGTATGTTTTTGTCTGTGGTTCTCACACTTATTGCCGTCGATGTTTTTTGACCATCTTGCTCAATATAATGTCCACCAATGAAACATAGATGCAACAAAATTGTTTTGCAAGTGTTACTTTGAGTTTGAATATTGCCCATTTGACTGCTAGATTTATAAAATATTGAACGAAAACGGCAGTGGAGAAGCTTATCGTTCATAATTTCGAACATACCAAGGGGACAGCATGGGCAATATATTTAACAGACCAGTGGTCGGCGTAGTGATGTGCAGGTATAGGTTAAACGGGCACCTCACTCAGACCTTGCAAGAAAAGTACCTAAATGCCGTAGTCGCTGCCGGAGGGCTGCCAATCGCCCTGCCACACGCGCTGGCTGAGCCGAAACTGCTGGAAGAATTGCTGGAGCACCTCGACGGTATTGTGCTGCCAGGCAGCCCCAGTAATGTGCAGCCGCACCTTTATGGTGAAAACGGCGATGAGCCTGATGCCGATCCTGGGCGAGATGAATTGAGCCTGGCGCTGATACGCCACTCGCTCAACAGGCGCATTCCCCTTTTCGCCATTTGCCGCGGCATGCAAGAAATGGTGGTCGCCAGCCAGGGCACCCTGCACCGCCGGCTGTTTGAATTACCCGAACTGCTCGAGCACCGTGAAGATCACGACCTGCCGCTGGAACAACAATACGCCCCCGCCCACGAAGTCATCGTTCAGGAAGGCGGCCTGCTCTCGCAACTGATACCGGATTGCAACAGATTCTGGGTGAACTCACTGCATGGCCAGGGGGCAAAAACCCTTGGCCCCGGCGTACGTATTGAGGCCCACGCCGCCGATGGGTTGGTGGAGGCCATCAGCCTGCGCGACCAGCCTTTCGCGCTGGGTGTGCAATGGCACCCGGAATGGAACAGTGAGGAGTACGCTCTGTCACGCCTGCTGTTTGAGGGTTTCATTAGCGCCTGCCGGAACTATCAAAAGGAAAAACGCCCATGAGCGATGTCAGCTTGGCACCGGGAAAACGCCTGTCGCAAATCCGCCAGCAATTGGGATTGTCGCAGCGCCGCGCGGCCGAACTGTCTGGATTAACCCACAGCGCCATCAGCACCATCGAGCAGGACAAGGTCAGCCCGGCCATCAGTACCTTGCAAAAACTGCTGACGGTGTATGGGCTGTCACTGTCGGCGTTTTTCGCCGAACCGGAAATACCGGATGAACCACAGATTGTGATCGACAGCCAGGATCTGATTGAGATTGGCAGCCAGGGGGTATCGATGAAGTTGATCCACAACGGCGACCCTAATCGCACCCTGGCGATGATGATCGAAACCTATGAACCGGGTACCACCACCGGCGAACGCATCAAGCATCAGGGGGAAGAGATTGGCACCCTGCTGGAAGGCGAAGTGGTTTTGCAGGTCAACGGGCAGGCCTATCACCTGTCGGCCGGGCAGAGCTACGCCATCAACACCGGCATTCCCCATAGTTTCAGCAACACGTCGGCGCGGATTTGCCGGATTATCAGCGCCCATACGCCGACGACATTCTGATCAACGGAGCAAGGTATGGACTTCCACCATTTGCAGTATTGGCAACACCGGGCGCAGGCCCTGAAAATTGAGAACCGACTGTTTATCAATGGCCGCTATCAGCAGGCCGCCGAAGGCCAAACCTTTGCCGTGGAGGATCCCGCCGGGCAACGTGAGTTGACCCAGGTTGCCCGGGGCACCAGCGTCGATATCGATCTGGCGGTCAGCGCAGCGCGTGAAGTATTTGAGCGCGGTGACTGGTCCAGGGCGGCTCCGGCACAGCGCAAAACCACTTTGTTGCAGTTGGCGAACCTGATGGAACAGCATCAGGAGGAACTGGCGCTGCTGGAAACGCTGGATACCGGCAAACCGATCCGCCACAGCCTGCGCGATGACGTACCGGGAGCCATCCGCTGCCTGCGCTGGTATGCCGAAGCGGTCGACAAGGTTTATGGCGAAATCGCCCCCACCGGCGGTGATGCGCTGGCGTTGATTGAACGCGAGCCTATCGGCGTGGTCGGCGCTATCGTGCCGTGGAACTTTCCGCTGTTATTAGCCTGCTGGAAACTCGGCCCGGCGCTGGCCACCGGCAACAGCGTGATCCTTAAACCCTCTGAAAAATCCCCGTTGACCGCCATCTATCTGGGCAAGCTGGCCCAACTGGCCGGATTGCCGGACGGCGTGCTGAATATTGTTCCAGGCTACGGTCACGATGCCGGCAAGGCATTAGCGCTGCACAACGACGTCGACGCCCTGACCTTCACCGGATCCACCCAGGTCGCCAAACAACTGATGATTTACGCCGGCCAATCCAATATGAAACGAGTCTGGCTGGAGGCCGGCGGCAAGAGCGCCAATATCATCTTTGCCGACTGCCCGGATCTGGACAAGGCCGCGCAGAGTGCCGCCGCCGGCATCTTCTATAATCAGGGACAGGTGTGCATTGCCGGCACCCGGCTGTTGGTGGAAGAAAGTATTCAGCAAGAGTTCTTACAGGCGCTACGACGACATGCGGCAGCCTTCACCCCAGGCGATCCTCTCGATCCGGCGACGGTGATGGGCACGCTGATCGATCAGGGCCACTGCGAGAAAGTGGCCGACTACATCGAACAGGGCCTGAGCCAGGGTGCCGACCTGTTCCTCGACGGCCGCGAACACCCACAGAGCGGCCATGTCGGCTACCTCGGCCCGACCATTCTTACCCAGGTGGATAACACCATGAGCGTGGCGCGTGACGAGATTTTTGGCCCGGTATTAGCCGTCACCAGTTTTAGCGGTGAACAGCAGGCCATGCAGTTGGCCAACGACAGCGACTACGGTCTGGGCGCCGCCATCTGGACGCGTGACCTGTCCCGCGCCCACCGACTGGCACGCCAGTTAAAAGCCGGTACGGTGTTCGTCAATAACTACAATGACGGCGATATGACGGTCCCCTTCGGCGGCTACAAGCAAAGCGGCAACGGTCGCGACAAATCGCTGCACGCGCTGGAAAAATTCACCGAACTGAAAACCACCTGGATTTCGCTGGAATAAGGGCAAATATCATGACTGAACATGTAAAAAGCTATTATGCGGCCTCGGCCAACAGCCACGCGCCCTACCCGCAGCTGAATGACTCTATTGAATGCGACGTCTGCATCGTCGGCGGTGGCTATACCGGTCTGTCTTCCGCACTGTTTCTGGTAGAAGCCGGCTATAACGTGGTGCTGCTGGAATCTGCGCGCATCGGTTTCGGCGCCAGCGGCCGTAACGGCGGCCAATTGGTCAACTCTTACAGCCGCGATATTGACGTGATTGAACAACGTTATGGGGCAGAAAGCGCCCGCGTTCTTGGCAGTATGATGTTTGAGGGCGCAGAGATCATTCGCAGCCGTATCCAAAGGTACGCCATCGAATGTGACTATCGCCCCGGCGGCATCTTCGCCGCACTGAACAACCGGCAATACCATGCGTTGGTCGAGCAGAAACAGAACTGGGAACGCTACGGTAATACTCAACTTGAGCTGCTGGACGCCGGGCGTATCCGTCAAGAGGTCAATAGCGAGCGCTACGTCGGCGCGCTGCTGGATCATAGCGGTGGTCATATTCATCCATTGAATCTGGCACTCGGGGAAGCCGAAGCCATTCGCCTGCAGGGTGGGCGGATCTTCGAACAATCGGCCATGACCAACATTCGCCACGGCGAACCGGCGATGGTCAGTACCGCTAATGGGCAGGTGAAGGCGCGTTATGTGATCGTGGCCGGTAACGCTTATCTGGGCGATAAGCTGGAGCCAAGACTGGCCAAATGCAGCATGCCGTGCGGCACGCAGGTGGTTGCCACCGAGCCGCTGGCACCGGAAGTGGCGCAGTCGCTGATCCCACAAAATTACTGCGTCGAGGACTGCAACTATCTGCTGGATTATTATCGTATAACCGGTGATAACCGCCTGCTGTACGGCGGTGGTGTGGTGTACGGTGCCCG
Organism: Serratia sp. BIGb0163; assembly: GCF_024809935.1. NCBI lineage: Bacteria > Pseudomonadati > Pseudomonadota > Gammaproteobacteria > Enterobacterales > Yersiniaceae > Serratia > Serratia sp. BIGb0163. Next base: position 911,135 of record NZ_JANUDZ010000001.1, on the reverse strand, counting down.
CGATCCGGACGATATCGACAATCTGATCCGCCCGAAACTGCTGAAAACCTTCCCACAGTTAAAAGGGGTAAATATCGACTACCGCTGGACCGGCAATTTCCTGCTGACGCTGTCGCGTATGCCACAGTTCGGCCGACTGGAAAACAACGTCTATTACATGCAGGGCTACAGCGGCCACGGCGTGACCTGTACCCATCTGGCGGGTAAATTGATTGCCGAGTTAATGCAGGGCGATGCGGAACGCTTCGATGCCTTTGCCAAACTGCCGCACCTGCCGTTCTTCGGCGGCCGCAACCTGCAAATTCCGTTTACCGCCATCGGCGCGGCCTACTACACACTGCGCGATCGGATCGGGGTGTAAAGCACGCAGGCCCGGCGTTTAGCCTTGCCGGGCCTGATGATTAACGCTTAAACAATCTTCGGTTGGCCGTCTGAGGCGGTCGCCCCACCGTCAACCGGGATATTGGCACCGTTGATAAAGCTGGCGTCGTCACTGGCCAGGAATGCCATCACCGCAGCCACTTCTTCCGGCTCTGCCGCCCGGCCCAAAGCAATGCGTTCGTTGAATTTGTCGCGGATCTCCTGCGGCCAGCCGTTGGTCATATTGGTTTTTACCAGGCTCGGGCACACCGAGTTCACCCGCACGCCGTCACCACCGTGATCGAGCGCCATGGCACGCGTCAGGTTTACCACTGCCCCTTTGGCCGCACAGTAATATGCCGCGCCCCAGTCGCCGCCCAGGCCTGAGACCGATGCGGTGTTAACGATGCAGCCTTTGGTTTTCAGCAGATACGGCATGGCAAATTTGGAACAGAACACCACGCCGTCAATATCGACCCCGGCAATGCGACGCCAGTCAGCTACGCTGGTTTCCAGTACGCTACCCGCAACGTGCACACCGGCATTGTTTAACAGCACGTCGATGCGGCCCAATTTCTCCGCGACTTCGTTCATCATTTTTTCAACCGCGACGTGGTCAGAAACGTCGATATGCACCGCCAGTGCCTTGCCTTTCGGCAGCGAGGCCGCCACTTTATCTACCGCTTCCTTTGCCCAGTCAGCCAGCACCACGGTTGCGCCCTCAGCGGAAAACCGGCGTGCCGCCGCTTCCCCCATCCCGTTGCCTGCCCCAGTGATGATGACCACTTTATTGTCGAAACGCATAAGAACTCCTCCATGTGAATGTATTTTCATAAATCATACAAATACTGATTGAGTCCGAGGATAAAACTCATGGGCGGAGAGGGACAGTCAAAACGTGCGGTTTACTAATCATAAAGAGGTATCTAGTGCAAATTCAATGCGCTAAGTCAGGCATTATCGGAATTAGGCCAAGTGTTTGATAGGGTTAATAAAATTCATTGCAGTGACTATTCCAGCTGTGCATTATCACCTATCAATAAGTCCCGTACCGGTGCGATAACGCAGTTGGCGTGCACAAAAAACCATCGCCTTCACCTGCCTTTATCGTTCCTTAAATAGAACGATGCATCCTGAGTTAACCCTCTAGCGGAATTTTCCCCTGCCCCTACACTGTTTCCAAACACTGAGATTACATCTTGGTTAGGCAGCATTAATTGTTTTCAACGTCCCGATTACAGAGGAATAAAAGATGAGCACTCCAGCAAACTTTAATGGTCAGCGTCCTGTTATTGATGCCAATGACGCGGTCATGTTGTTGATTGACCACCAGAGTGGCCTGTTTCAAACCGTCGGCGATATGCCAATGACGGAACTGCGCGCTCGCGCTGGTGCCCTGGCCAGTATCGCTACGCTTAGCAAGTTGCCGGTCATTACCACTGCATCAGTACCGCAAGGTCCGAATGGCCCTTTGATCCCTGAGATCCACCAAAATGCCCCGCATGCGCAATATGTGGCGCGCAAAGGTGAGATCAACGCCTGGGATAACCCGGACTTTGTTGCAGCCGTTAAAGCGACCGGCCGCAAAACTCTGATTATCGCCGGTACCATCACCAGTGTTTGCATGGCCTTCCCGTCGATCAGCGCCGTTGCCGAAGGCTATAAAGTCTTTGCCGTTATCGACGCCTCGGGTACCTATTCGAAAATGGCGCAGGAAATTACCCTGGCGCGTGTGGTGCAGGCAGGTGTGGTACCGATCGATACCGCCGGCGTGGCCTCTGAACTTCAGGGCAGCTGGAATCGCGAGGATGCACAACAATGGGCCGAGGTTTACACCAAAATCTTCCCTGCGTATCAACTGCTGATTGAAAGCTACGTTAAAGCCCAGGACGTAGTGAAAAATAACGAAGTGCTGGATTCCCAGCGCGACTAACGCTCCTGCTCTGGCTGGTCTGCTTCCCCCTGGGCCAGCCCTGTTCACCTGAGCAATATGCATAAAAAAACCCCGGCTTTCGGCCAGGGTCATCAATGTTTGTCGGTCACTTTCCCGACTGTCATGTTATGGCGTAAGCGTCCGTCCAACACTCCAACCTTACGCAGCCTAAGCACAACTTTTTCACAACAGCAAAATAGACTCAATCGCGGCCGCTATTATTATTACGACGCCAATCTTTTTTGCTGTTGCCAATAACTATTGCTATTGGAATATTCTGAATATAAATATTTTAGATAAACTCCGGGTAATCCCGGAGTTTATTCAGGTAATTCTTTTATTTCTTAGCTGCTCCGGTTTACACCTTCTTCGCTATCGTAAGAAATAAAACACTACCTATAAATTATAAAACTACTACGTTGCCGGCAGAAGGACCCTTCTGACCGTTTTCGATAGTGAATTCAACGCGCTGACCTTCATCAAGCGTTTTGAAATCATTGCTCTGGATAGCGGAGAAGTGCACGAACACGTCTTTGCTGCCGTCTGCCGGGGAGATAAAGCCAAAACCTTTACCTGCATCAAACCATTTTACCAAACCAGTCATTTTAGTAGACATAGATATTTCCTTTATATTTTTGAGACGCCATAAGGCGATTGAGGTCTGTTTTTATTGGAAACTTACTTGGGCACTAGAGAAGGAAATTCGCGGAAGAAGAGGTATCTATGGGATATCACTAATACTGAGAACTGCTTTACTAAAACTGCTTTCATAAGGTCTGTACTACAAACCGATGACGCTATTTATACACGAGGTATTTATTTAAGCAAGGAATATTTATTATAATATTTATACACACCATTTATTATTCAACCACTGCTACCCCCTTAGCCGTACCCCGTAAGGGCCTGACGGCCCCAGAGTGCTAAAAGGCTTAGCCAATAACCGCAATACCCAGCCGCTCCATTATCTGAAACACCTGATAGCTGTCCAGCTTCACGCCCTGCAGATCGGTGCTGCGCAGATCCAGCTCACCCAATTCCGAGTTGGTCAAATCACAATGGGTAAAGTTGGCGGCACGCCAATCAAACGACGCAAACTCGCCACCGGAAAGATCCGAACCGCTAAAAGTCGCTCCCAGGATCTGTGCACTGTTCCAGCGGTTTTCCCATAGCTCGCACTTCTCCAGTACCACTTTCGAAAAATTGGCGTAGCTCAGGTTGCTTTTGGTGATGTATGCGCTGCAAAACCAGGTGCGTGGGGTGATCATATTCATAAAGCTGGTGCCGCGAAAGTCTGCGCCCTGTGCCCGACACTCACGGATTTCAATACCTAACGCGCTGGCATTTCTGAAGTCCGCCATCGACAGGTCACAGTTTTTGAAGCTGGCATCTTTCAATAAGGCGCGGCTGAAATTACCGCCCTGTTGGCTCTCGCGGTCATAAAACTGACAGTCGATAAATTCGGTCCCCGTCAGGTCGGTGCCCGAAAAATCGCAGTTGATAAAGCTGCCGTTTTCAATTTTTTCGCCGGTAAACCGGTTACGAACAATCTTTTCACCATCCAACTTCAGCGTCATCGCACCACACCTGTTTATTTATACAGTCAGTGAGGCATTATAAGCAGATCTGCTGGCCAGTGAAAAACGTTTTGCCCGGTTTTTCCGCTGCACAGCACAAAAAACACAGCGAGAGGAAACTGGGGCTTAAACCTGCCGCACCTGAAGGCGATTCATGTTTACCCCGCCATTCTGCGCCTGCAACACGCCCTGTTCAATTAACGCGTACAGCCGGAAATTCAAAAAGGTGTCGCCCACCGAATAGGGAGTATTCACCATGGCGTTTCCCACCACCCTGGAGCCCTGGGTATACTCGCTCGGGCAATGTTCCAGCAGCAGCGGATCGTAGTAATCCAACGCTTTCCCCTGCACTTCTCCCTGGGTAAAAATCCTCACGGGTGCAGTGTCCGCCAACAACCGCCGCCAGTCTTCAATGAGCGCCGCTTTATCTTCTTGAGTCAATTCACGCCGACGGATCCACAGCGGCTCCAACATTTCAGCCGGACACCAGTTGGTGCTCATCCGCCCGGTGTGTTCGGTGACGTTAACCACAAAGACCTGCCGCTCGCCGATCAGCGGCAACAGCGCGCGCAACATCAGTTGCTCATCGGGGTTATCGCCAATCCACAGAGTCACCTGACCAGTGACGGCGGCTAGCTGTATTTTCAGGCTTTCCATCGCCGTCAGGCGCTGTGAAGAAGTGTCCCACTCCGGCGCGTAAACCGATTGGTGCAGATCGCGAAACCAGCAGGACCTCGCCTGCTGTCCCTGATCATCATCCAGCGCACACAGAGGTCCGAATGACAAGGTATCGGTGAAATCCAGAACGTTTTCTCCCGGGTAGGCCAACCGCACGCAGCCCCCCGACAGTGCGATATGCACATCCTTCATCAATGCTCTCCTCCGTCTGTTCCCTAAAATAATCCTGAAGGAATTCTGCCAACATTTTTGCGCCCTCACTAGATAAAAAATCCGAATTTGCCTGCCCGAATGACACAAAAAAACTGCACCTTACTCAGTTGGTATCCAACTTTTTGGGTGCAGTTCACTTGGGCGGTTCAGACTACTGACAAAGCCCGTTGTTAGGGAGAGCGTGCCGAAGGGGTCGTAGCGGCTTGCCCGCCGGAGCGCCCCTCGGTGCGCTAGGCCCGGGTATCTCGGATTCAAAGACAACTTTGTTATCACACTAAACCGCCCTCGGGCGGTTAATTACCGCTGGCGGAATTTATTTCAGCGCTTCCTGGATCGCATCAGCCATCGGGCCAATGTGCTTTTCAGCGGCCTTCAACTGAAAATCCACACCGTTGCCGTCGTTGGTATCAGACAGCGTGGCCTTGATCAGCTCCAGCGCCGCCTGCACCGCCACCAGTCTTTTATGTTGCTCATCCGTGATCGGTTTGGAGCTCATCGTGGTCGGATAGTATTGCTCTAACATCGTTCTCTCCTTGTGATTAGGCTAGTGGCCAACTTAACAGAATTTAAAGATATTTCTAATGGATCGAGCCACAGAATCCATATTCTCTGCGGTAATGTATTCCATGGTCAAATCAACATGGTGAATAAGTGAACTATAATTGGGCGAACTGAGGTTTTCAGCAGGTAGTCGATTATGTCATTTCAAGGTAGCTGTCACTGCGGCGCCGTCACCTTCACGGTGAATGCCGAACTGCCCCATGAGGCTCTAAGTTGCAACTGTTCAATCTGCCGCCGTAAAGGCATGTTGCTGGCGTTTTTCCCGATCGGCAGCTTTGTGCTGCACAGCGGTGAAGGGCTACTTCGCGGTTATACCTTTAACAAACACATCATTCAGCACCAGTTCTGCCAGACCTGCGGTACTGAGGCTTTTGCCTACGGAAAAGGCCCGGACGGTGCGGCTATGTGCGCCGTCAATCTTCGCTGCGTGCCGGAATTGGCGCTGGATTCGTTGAAAATCCATCCGTTTGACGGCGCCAGCGCCTGAATGGTAATCAGGCGGGATGCTCCCGCCTGCCCACTACTCCAGATAAAACACTTCGGTTAACGCCTCGCTCACCGGGCTGTTATCGGCATGGCTGGGCATCAATTCACGCATCGACAACCACCAGCGTTGACATACCTCGGTAGCCGCGACGGCCTGCCAACGCGCTTCTGACTCAATCTCCACCACTGCAAACAGCAGGTTGCGACCGCTATCAAGGAAAATACTGTAGTGGTGCGCGCCGTGCTGCTTTAAGGTCTGCGCCAGCTCCGGCCAGACTGGCGTATGGCGCCGCTGATATTCCTGATGTGCTTCGGGGTATACCTGCATGACAAACGCCTTGCGGATCATAGCTCACGTACCACATTCAGCGCCGCCGCCCAGGGCTTAACCTCAAAGCGTTCGCCAAGCGCGATCAACTGCGTTTTGCTGATGGTTTGCTTCATCCCTTTCATCGACAACACCTTCACCAACACCTGGGCCGATTTTTCTGCGGTGTCGATCAGGCCGAAGGCCTCGTCCAAAGAGGGGCCGCTGGCGAAAATACCGTGGAACGGCCACAGTACCAACGAATGCGACCCCATCTGCTGCGAGGTTTGCTCACCAATGCCGTCGGTACCCGGCACCATCCAGGGCACGATACCCACGCCGTCCGGGAACACCACCAGGCACTCGGTACTCCCTTCCCACAGCATGCGGGTGAAGCTCGCCGAATCCAGCTCCAGCACGTAGCTCAGGGCGATTAGGTTGGTGGCGTGGCAGTGCATAATCACCCGGTCACGCCCCTCGGTCAGGGTTTTGCGCACGCAGTGTGACTGCAAGTGCGATGCCAGCTCCGACGTCGGCAAGCCGCCGTTGCTCAGCCCCCAGTGGATACTGTAGGCGTGACCATCCTCGCTAATGCGCAGCAATACCAGGCTATCGGCCGGATCGAGCTGCACATTGCGGAAAAACTTGCCGGAGCCGGTCACCAGAAACCAACAGTTAGCCAGTTCAACCGCCGGTTGGCTCAGTTCGACGCGGCGTGGTTGCGGATAAAAATCCGCCGCGAACGGCTGTACCTCTTCGTCCAGCAGGCGCAGGCTGACGTTGCCGCCGTTACGTTCGTCCCAGCCCTTCAGCCACATATCCGCGGTGGCTTTCACCATGCCCTGAACAAACCATGAAGAAAGAAGTTGTTGCATACGGCGCCCTTAACGTTGATTGAGAATTTGTTTTTCGTATTGACGAACTTCGCCGAGCCAACCGGCATCGGCGGGCACCTCATGGCGCAGGCAGTACATCTCCCAAACCGCCTGCCACGGCAGCGATTTCTGCTCTTCCAGCATTGCCAGCCGTGCGGTGTAGTCGCCGTCATTTTCCAGCCGACGCAGTAATTCCACCGGCTCCAACAACGCGCGCAGCAGTGCCTTACGGGCATTGCGCGTGCCGATCACCCAGGCAGCGATGCGGTTGATAGAAGCATCAAAGAAATCGAGGCCGATATGCACCTTGTCAAACAGGCCGTGACGCACAATTTCGTGGGCGATGGCCTGGGTTTCGTCATCCAGCAGCACCACGTGGTCGCTGTCCCAGCGCACCGGACGGCTGACGTGCAGCAACAAACGCGGCACGAACAGCATGGCGGTGGAAATTTTGTCGGAAATCACCTCGGTCGGATGGAAATGTCCGGCATCCAGCGTCAGCGCTACCTGGCGGCTGGTGGCATAGCCCAGATAGAACTCGTTGGAACCGACGGTGTAGCTCCCTGCACCAATGCCGAACAGTTTGCTTTCCACCGCGTCGATATGGTGGCGGGGATCCAGCGGTTGGCTGAAAACCTCATCCAGCGCGCTTAGCAGGCGTTGGCGCGGAGCCATACGATCGACAGTGAGGTCTTTCATGCCATCCGGCACCCAGACGTTCATTACCGACGGCGTGCCAAGCTGTTCGCCGAAATAGGCCGAAATCCGGCGGCTGGCCTGACAATGTTCGATCCAAAAGCGCCGAATCGCCGGATCGGCATGGGCCAGGGTGAAGCCGTCGCCGCTCAGGGGGTGTGAAAAACAACTCGGGTTAAAATCCAGCCCCAGTCCCTGCGTCTTGGCCCATTCCACCCAATGGCTAAAGTGCACCGGTTCAATGGCGTTACGCTCCACCGGCACCTCGCTTTCCAGATAGATTGCATGCAGGTTCACCCGCTTTGGCCCCGGGATCAGCGACATGGCCCGCTGCAGATCGGCGCGCAACTGGTTGGCATTGGTTGCCCGGCCCGGATAATTGCCGGTGGCCTGAATACCGCCGGTCAGCGCCCCCTGCGGATTCTCAAAGCCGCGCACGTCATCCCCCTGCCAGCAGTGCATTGAGATCGGAATACGATCCAATTGCGCCAGCGCCTGCTCGACGTCGATGCCGAGATCCTCAAAACGCATTTTGGCGAACTCATACGCCTGTTCAATAAGTCGGGTCATAAGCAAAGCTCCTTGGTCGCGGGAATAAGCATCTGGAACCGCTGCCAGTTGGCCGTAAAGGCCTCGAACGGCTGCGGCGAAAAAGTCTGTTGCGGGAAGTTGTCGGTCACCAATTGCCGGAAAGCGGCGACATCCGCCACCTCACCCAGCGCGATCAGTTGGCTGCCGAGGTTGCCCAGCGTCGAAGCTTCGACGGGCCCGGCCGACAACGGGATGCCGCAGGCGTCGGCACAAAGCTGGTTGAGCAACGGGTTCTGGCTACCACCACCGACGATATGCAGATGGCTGAAGGGATGCCCGCGCAGAGCCTGCAACTCGCCCAGCACCAGTCGGTACAGCATCGCCAGGCTGTCGAAAATACAGCGCGCCAGCGCCGGAGGCGTTTGCGGTGTCGGCATTCCCTGCTCCACACAGGCCTGCCGGATCTCTTGCACCATCGATATCGGGTTGATAAAACGCGGATGGTTGGGATTGATCAAAGTACGGCAACCCGGCTGTGCCGCTGCCTGTTCGACCAGTTGGCACAGGTCGGTGATATTCAGTTCCTCGCACACCCGTTGCAGCAACCACAGGCCCATGATGTTTTTCAACACCCGATACCGCCCTTCCGCGCCGCCCTCGTTGGTCACATTGGCCGCCAGCGCTGCCGCACCGGTGTAGGGATGCTGACTCTCAAAACCCATCAACGACCAGGTACCGGAGCTGAGATAGGCGGCGTGTTTACCCCGTAACGGCGTTGCCAGCACGGCGCTGGCGGTGTCATGAGTGGCCACCGCAATGACCGGCACTTGCGCCCCATTGGCCATTCGCCAATGGCCGAGGGTGTTGCCCGGCGGGGTCGGACGACCGAACCAGGCCGCTTTGGCACCGGCCCAGGCCAGCAACGCCGGATCCCAGTCTCCACTGTGAATATTCAGCAATTGGCTGGTGGTGGCGTTGGTATATTCCCAGTTCAATTGCCCGGTAAGCCGGTAATGCAGGTAATCCGGGATCAACAAGGCATGGGCGACGCTTGCCAGCAATTCAGGGTGGCGCCGGCTGAAGGCACGCAATTGGTAAAGGGTATTAAAAGGCAAAAACTGGATACCGGTGCGCTGATACAGCCATTGCGCCCCCATTTCGTGCTGCGCCTGTTGCATCAGCCCGTGAGTGCGAGCGTCGCGGTAAGCGACCGGTAACCCGACGCGCCGCCCTTCGTTATCGAGCAGCAAATAATCCACGCCCCAGGTATCGATACCTATGCTGTCCGGCGTGATGCCCTGCTGGTCCAACTGTTGCAACCCCTGACGTATGGCGTGCTCCAACCCGTCGATATCCCAACAGTCGTGGCCGTCGATCGACACCAGATGATTACTGAAGCGGGTGATTTCCTGCAGGCTGATTGTCCGGTCGTCGGATTGATAGCGCCCCAACATCACACGGCCGCTGGAGGCACCAAGATCGATGGAGACAATGTTACGAGTGGTCATGGGGTGGCTTCCTGATGAATCGATGGCATCAGTCTAAAACCCCAGATAAACGGCACCTTATCACCACTGCCAGCCCAGCGAACGGGCTGGCAATACGGCAAAGATTTACGCGATACAGCTCACGTTTTGTTTTTTTACCGCCTGTGACGCTGCACGCACTTTGGCACTTTTCCGCGCCATTCTTGATAAATGAACGTCACATGACGGCTTTTGGCGTTGCAAATTAAAGGCGACCACCCGACGCCTCCTTTAGTATCTGTTACAAATTGGTTAACGGAGATCGAAAGATGGCTATCCTGCACGGCAGTGATTTTTTCGCTTCAAGCCCCTATCCGGTCGCTATTGAACCCCGGGAGCCGCAGTCGAGTTTTCCTGAACATCATCATGATTTTCACGAAATTGTGATTGTGGAACAGGGCGCCGGTACCCACGTGCTGAACGGCCGGCCACAAAGGCTATGCAGCGGCTGCGTATGTTTTATCCGCGATTACGATCGGCATCTTTACGAGCAAACCGAAAATCTCCATCTGACCAACGTACTGTACCGCGGCCCCAACGCCTTCCGTTTTCTTGCCGGATTGGAACAGTTGCTGCCGCAGGCGGGCAATGAACAATCGCAGCCGCACTGGCGCATCAACAATAAGCTGCTGACACAGGTACAAGTCATTATTCAGCGGCTGGAGCAGACCCCTGCGACCTTCAGCCTGGAACATTTGGCACAGCAGGAGTTGCTGTTTATGCAATTGCTGGTGCTGCTACGACAGGGCGGTATCACAGCCTCGATTGACGATCAGGAAGGCCGTCTGCGGCGGCTATTGGACTGGCTGGCGGAAAACTACAGTGATGAGATCAAATGGGATGAGTTGGCCGATCGTTTTTCTCTGCCCTTGCGCACCCTGCATCGCCAGATGAAAAAGCAGACCGGCAACACGCCGCAGCGTTACCTCAACCGGCTGCGGCTGTTGCAGGCACGGCAAATGCTGCGGCAGGATGAAACGCGCATCACCGATATCGCCTACCAATGCGGATTTGGTGACAGTAATCACTTTTCCACGCTTTTCAAACGCGAGTTCGGCTATTCCCCCCGTACTCTACGGCAGAACGATTTCTTAACCTGAGGTGCCATGGTGAAAAGCCCCCTTCTGTTGGCCAAAGAGGATTATCTGCCGTCGGCACTGATGCCGGTGGCGGTAGCCGATCGTGCCCCCCAATCGACATTTCCGCCGCACATTCATGAGTTCAGTGAGATCGTGATTGTCTGGCGCGGCAACGGCATGCATGTCCTGAACGATCAGCCCTGGCGGGTGACCTGCGGGGATATGTTTTATATCCGCGCCCCTGACTGCCACAGCTATGAGTCGGTCAACGACCTGGTGCTGGACAATATACTCTACTGCCCGGAACGTTTCCGACTGGCGATCGGCTGGGTGGAACTGCTGCCACCGGACAACGCTCAGCACCAATCTCACTGGCGTCTGACCACCCGGGGTATGGCACTGGCACGCAGTGTGATCCAGCAGTTGGCGCTCGAAAGCCGTAAAACCGACCTGCTGTCGATCCAGCTCACCGAGGCGCTATTTCTGCAACTGGTGCTGATCCTGCGTCGCCATCGTTATGCCGTCGGCCAGGACGACCAACTGCCGGAAGGCGAACAGCTGGATTTGCTGATGGCCGCCGTTCAGAGTGACAGCGGCGCACGTTTTGAACTGGAAGCTTTCTGCCAACGCCATCAACTGGCAGAACGCAGCCTTAAGCAGCTGTTTCGCCAGCAGACCGGCATGACCATCAGCCACTACCTGCGCCAGTTGCAACTCTGCCGGGCCAAATCTCTGCTACGCGGCAGTGATGAACTGATCGGTGAAGTGGCCGCCCGCTGTGGCTTTGAGGACAGCAACTATTTTTCTGTGGTGTTCACTCGGGAAACCGGCATCACCCCCAGCGCCTGGCGCCAGCGCTTTAAACACGCCGAGCGCCCTGCCGCCGGGGTAAAACGCTGATCAGCCCGCCATGCCCAAACCGACAACATTGGCAGCCACAATGATCGTCAAACAGCCGATGCACAATACGCTGACCGGGCGACGGCCGGCATTTTTCCACTCTCTGAGCAACAGCCCGACCAGACCGCCGCACAGCACATAGAAGCTCATGTGCAGCATCCAACTGATAAAGTCATACTGCTCGGGAATGTTGGCGTGGCCCCAGGCATAGAAGAAGAATTGCAGATACCACATGGTACCGCCGAGTAACGAGAACAGTACGTTGGCCACCAGCAGCGATTTGGCCAGCGAGAAATCGGCCTTGACCGACAGATCCGTCTTGACCGCCAGACGGATAAAACAGTAGGCCAGGTTAACCAATGCCCCGCCCCCCATGATCACCACGTAGCTCGGCAGCGCCACATACAGCGGATCGATCCCCAAATCCGCTGCGGCCTGATGCATCGGTTTGGCGGCGTCCATGGCAAACGACATACCGGCGGAGAAGATGCCGCACATCACCGCCAACAGCAGCCCTTTACGCAGGTTGAACTCTTCAGCGCGAATGCCCATCGCCCGTTCTTTCAGCACCCCGGCCCACGAAACTATCACCACACCGAGCAAGGCAATCGCCACCCCAAGCAGCGTCAACTGCCCCCCGGCGGAACTGAACAACGCCACAAAGCGCCCCTGTAACAGCGGGGTCATCAGGGTGCCCACCACCAGCGTGATGCCAATGGCGATGCCAATTCCCATCGACATGCCCAGATAGCGCATGGTCAGGCCGTAGTTGACGTTACCAATGCCCCACATGGCACCAAACAGGAACACCGGTAGCAGGGTAGACAGGTCAAAAGAACTGTAATAGCGCCAGAAATCCGGCAGCAGCACGTAGCTCACCGCCCAGGGCAGGATTAACCACGACATCAGGCCACCGATCGACCACATGGTTTCCCATGACCAGCGGCGCACTTTTTTAAATGGGGCATAAAAACAGGCGGCGCTGGCGGCGCCCACCAGATGCCACAGAATTCCCAACATGACAGCATTATTCATTGTTTTTGATTCCTTCGTTGCTTGTGATGAGGACAAAAAACAGGCGTGAAGGAGTCTATGAATATTGTCCGGCGCGCAACCTTAGCCTGACTGCCAGTTCTGACGGAAGCTGGCAAAAAACCAGAGGTATCACTGACCGGGATCACAAATTCATTGCAAGGCTGCACGGGTGGCAGGCATTGGCCTGAGGAGCCTGCTCTGGCTGCCATTCTGACGACGAGGCTGGCAGTGAGGCAAAGGTTTTTAACACAGGAAGGTCATTACCATAACAAGGCGTTAATAATATTCCTGTGGAGCCCTGCGATGACCCAGAACCAAAAACGGATGTATATAAACGGTGAATTTATTGCCCACAATACTGGGCGCTGGATTGATGTCATCAACCCGGCCACCGAGCAAGCGATCATGCAAATCCCGCAAGGTGGTGCAGACGAGGCCAGGCTGGCCATTGATGCTGCCGAAGCCGCACAGCCAGGCTGGGAAGCGCTACCTGCGGTTGAACGTGGCCGGTGGCTACATCGACTGGCCGAAGGCATACGCTACAGAGAGCCGGAGCTGACGAAGTTGATCGTCACCGAAGGCGGTAAAACACCTGAATTGGCCAAGGTGGAAGTGCTGTTTACTGCCGACTACCTCGACTATATGGCCGAGTGGGCGCGCCGCTATGAGGGGGAGATTATCCAAAGCGACCGGCCGAATGAAAACATCTTCCTGTTCAAAAAAGCCATCGGCGTGGTGGTTGGCATCCTGCCGTGGAACTTCCCGTTCTTCCTGATTGCGCGTAAGGCCGCCCCGGCGTTGGTGACCGGCAATACCATCGTGATCAAACCCAGTGAACTGACGCCGGGCAATGCGTTGCTGTTTGCCGAAATCGCGGATCAGATTGGCCTGCCACCGGGCGTGTTTAACCTGGTGACCGGCTACGGGCCGGAGCTGGGTCAGGCACTGGTGGCTAACCCGAAGGTGGGCATGGTCAGCCTGACCGGCAGCGTCGGGGCCGGTATCGCCACGCTGCACGCTGCGGCAGACAACGTCACCAAGGTGTCGCTGGAGTTGGGCGGCAAGGCCCCGGCAATTGTGATGGCCGACGCCGATCTCGACCTGGCGGTCAAAGCCATCGTCAGCTCACGCATCATCAACAGTGGGCAGGTGTGTAACTGCACCGAACGCGTTTACGTACAGCGGGAGATTTATCCGCAGTTTATTGCCAGGCTGACCGAGGCTTTCCGTCAGGTCACCTTTGGCAACCCTGACCAACAAGCCGGGCTGGATATGGGGCCATTGATCAGCGCCGAGGCGGTTCAACGAGTGGAAGATAAAGTGACGCGGGCGGTCAGCCAGGGCGCAACGTTGGTGATGGGCGGCAAGCGCGAGGCCCGCAGCGGGTACTTTTTCCCACCCACCCTGCTCTGCGACGTGCAGCAAGAGATGGAGATCATGCATCAGGAAATTTTCGGCCCGGTGCTGCCGGTCTGTTGCTTCGACAGTTTTGAGCAGGCGATCGCTATGGCTAACGACAGCGAATATGGCCTCACTTCGTCTGTTTTCACCCGTGACCTCAACGTGGCGATGATGGCGATCAAACAATTAAAGTTCGGCGAAACCTACGTCAACCGTGAAAGCTTTGAAGCGATGCAGGGTTTCCATGCCGGTTGGCGTAAGTCCGGTATTGGCGGCGCCGATGGCCGCCACGGATTGGAGGATTATCTGCAAACACAGGTCGCCTATCTGCAATTCCGGTGATTAATGCCTGTTAAGGCCCCGATACGGGGCCTTAACGAAACTCCACCCAGCTGGCACCGGCATCGGCGGAGCGCACACAGTTTTCGACCCAACGCACCCCCATCGTCCCGGCAGCAACGTCGGGGTACCAAAAATCGGCCAGAAAATCCCGATCCCGCCGATCGGCAGCATCCATCGCCAGGGCAAAGCGTCGGTACAGATTTGACCAGGCTTCAAATAACCCCTCCGAATGACCACCACCAATCCGATCGTCCGCCAGGGCTATAGGATCCAGATAGGACATACCGCGTTCCAGAATGCGTACCGGTTCGCCCTGCACCTCAAATCGCAGTTGGTTCGGCTGCTCGTCCCACCACTCCAGGCTGGCCTTCTCACCGACAACTCGAACCTTCTGCCCGTGCATCGAACCACTGTTAACCGCAGAGCACCACAGGGAGCCAACGGCACCATTGTCATACTCCATCAGCACATAGGCATTGTCCTCCAGCGGCGCCCGCGTTTTGACAAAACTCTGGCGGCTGCACATCAGGCGTTTGACCTTTAGCTGCGGCACCATGGTTTCCGCCAGGAACAAAGGATGGGTAGCCAAATCACCCAATACGTAGCTGGGGCCGACAAAACGGGGATCCACCCGCCAGCGGGTGCTGGGGTTATCCAGCTCCACCGCCGCCGCATGGAACCCGTGCGCAAATTGCATGTTGATAATGCGGATCTCACCCAGCAGGCCGTCGGCGATCATCTGCCGGGCCTGAAGGATCAACTGGTGTCCGGCGTAGCCGTAGGTAACCCCGATAATTTTATGCTGTTTTTGGCTCAGTTCGACCAGCGCCTGCGCTTCTTCAACGGTGAAACACAGCGGTTTCTCGCACACGACATGCAGGCCAGCGGCCAGTGCCGCCTGGCAGATGGCAAAGTGGGTATTATTGGGGGTGGCAATGGAAACCGCCTCGATGCCATCCACTCTGGCAGCCTCTTCGCGAAATAACGTAGCGTAATCCGGATAACAGCGCTCCGCTGCGATCCCCAGGCTCTGTCCAAAAAGACGCCCTCGCTGCGCGTCAATATCAAACGCCCCGGCCAACAGGGAGAAAGTGCCATCGCGCAGTGCCGCAGAACGATGAATATAACCAATCTGACTGGTTCCGCCGCCGCCAACCATCCCCCAGCGCAAGGATCGTTCCAAAGGTTTAATGCCGTTGATCATCACGTTTCTCCTGATTAAAAACCGAGGGTTCGTAAATAGTTGAGGCTTTCCGTTACATCACTCAGGCTGCCCTGCGCATGACGTGGGTCGCGCTCCTGCTCAATGGTGATCCAACCCTGATAACCCCGCGTCATTAATAATTCCCGCACCGCCGGGTAATCGATCGCCCCCTTGCCCAATGGACACATCACTCCCTGCGCGCAGGCAGTGAAGAAATCCAGCCCACTCGCCAGCACCTGGTGGAATACCTGCGGGTTAACATCCTTGAAGTGCAGGTAATCGATGCGCGCAAAATAGCGGTCAATCCAGGTGGCCGGGTCCATGCCTGAGTAATACAAATGCCCGGTGTCCAGGCACAGCCCGGCGATTTGGTGAGGAATTTGCTCGACCAGTTGCTCAATTTCATCGGCGAATTCGATACAACCACCGGCATGCGGATGCACTACCGGCCGCACGCCATATTCCTGCCAGGCAATTTTGCCAAGCGTCATGATATGGCCGATCATCCGCTGCCAGTCCGCCTGGGTAAGTCGCGGTGCCAGTAACGACTGCCCGGCAAATTTGGCACGCTGAGGATTACCGAAATCAATAATCACCAGATATGGCGGTGAGAAATTACCGGTATTTATAGACTGCGCCCTGGCAGTCTGTGACAAATTTCGGCAAATGTTATGTGTCAGTTCAAGGAGATAGCTAAAGTTTTGTTCGCTGACCAGATCGTCGAAAATGGTGCCGGCCACCAGCGACAGTCCGTGCCGCTGTAATTCGGCGCTCAGGATATCGGCATCGGTGGGCAGATAGCCCCAGGGCCCCAGCTCGATGCTGCGATAGCCGGCAGCGTTCGCCTCCTGCAGCACTTTGCTGTAAGGCGGAAGATGCGGGTTTTTAGGGTCATCCACACCCCAACTACAGGGCGCATTGGCAATCGGCAAACTCATCATTTTTATTCCGGGTCGAAGTCGAAGTGACCTCAGTATTAAATAAACGTTTCGAAACCGGCAACGATGAAACTTTCATTTTTTGATGGCGATCGCGTTAATCGCGTTAATTTTGATAGTTTAAATGATAGTTTTTTATCAAAACCAGACGGGCCGAAGCGCCTGGGAGATTGGGAGATTTATAATGAAAAACGGCTCCACCAGAGGGAGCCGACTATCAGAGGTTTTCTTTGGTGATCAGATCAAAGCGGTTAATGGTGTGACTAAAACCGGAGGAGCCGCTAACGGTGGCGGCGACAAAAGTGCTGATGACTGACGCCGCAAACTCGGCAATTCGATGCCTGAGCATCAGATCCAGCGTACCGTCGATCAGCGCCATTTCGCCGCCTGCAACCGGGCCATGGCAAATCAGCATCACCTGATGCTGCCTGCCGCTTTCCCGCAGCGCAGCAATAATCCCTTCCACACCCCCGCAGGGTGCATACAGAGCCACCAGATTGGGATGCTGCTCCAGCAAGGTTTGAGTGACTTGTCTTGCGCTTTCGGCCCGTTCATGACTGCGTACCGGCTCAAGCACCCGCTGACCACTCAGGTGTTCGCGCAGGTAAGATCGAAAGCTGATTTCGCAGGTTTCCTGACACAGAAAACGGTTATCGCCGATAATGACCCCGACATCGCCCTGCCGATGGCACAAGCGCTCCACCGCCCAGCCGGCGGTACGACCTGCCTGCTGGTTATCCCAGCCGATATAACCGGCACGGCTGTGTACCGATAAATCCGACAGCAACGTGAATACCTTTACCCCCTGCCTGCTAGCCTCTTCCACCGCAAAACGGATCATCGGGTTATCCAGCGCCAGCACGCCGATCACATCCACACTTTGGCTTAACCGTGTGATGGCGGCAGCGGTGTCGCTGACCGCGCTGATATCATGAAACATGAACTGTGGCGGGTGCTCAGCGTCGTAATAGGGTGCGGCCTGTTCCAGCAGGCTATCCGCCAATTGTGCGTAGAACGAATGTTCCTTGCGCAGCAGGATAAAGCCCATTTTAATCCGTGCGGCTGGTTGGCCCATCGTCTCAAACAGTTGATGCGATTTCTCTAGTGCGAAGCCTAATTTGTGCGCCGCCGCAATGACCCTGCGTGCCGTTTCCGGCCGTACTGTTGCGCGCTGGTTTATTACCCGATCAACCGTAGCGATACCAACATGTGCCTCTCTGGCAATGGCGGCCAGGGTGGTTTTCTTGCCTGCCATAATCGTCTTCCTCATGATTTTGATAAAAACTATCATGTCCCAGCCGCCCATAGAAATCAGGCTGCCGTTTTTGTGTGATCGGGCGCGTTAATAGCGTAATACGACAGACAGGGTTTAGCGGTAAACCGAGAATTTTTTTGTCAGTGGCTTAAGCTAGAAGTTACTGGCGAGCTAATGGACAATGCCAAGGCTAATTCTTGTCCTGATTAGCAATATAACTATTATTTAATATTCAGAGTAGAGAGAGATTGTATAACCTCTCTCCAACATTCTCGCGAGTGAATTACTTCACTTGCCACATCCGGTACTGACCCCAAAAACCATTTTCCGTGACATATTCCTGATCTGTACCATCAGCCACGATATCCAACGTTTTTCTCATTCCCATAGACAACACGTTGCAATCATTGCTCACTTTCAACTTATGCGGACCTTTATCCAGGTAAGCCACGGCAAATTGATTTTGTCGCAAAAGTGCAATATTAGTCTCATCTACCGCGACCACAAACCGGCAAGTTCCCCCGCTCCCACCACCAATAAACTGCTTGTTTCTGGTGACAGTAATTTTGCTCTGCACCACGTTTTCTTTTTTTTCAGCATATTTTTTGCTCAAAACTTCATCTGCCGGACCATAAGGTCTGGCACAACCAACAAGAGTAAATAATGTCGCTGCTAATAATATTTTTTTCATTTTAATTCCAGATTAATTAAAGCCTTACAATGATATCAGCATGCAACAGAGAGAAATATATAACTCTTGCTTAAGGGGGATAATTAACGAATAGGCCTCAGCAATAAGGCTCGAAATGTGTGGTTCTGTCGACAAATAGAGCAATAATTGAACTGTCGATAATTTCGGCATAACGCATAGTCTGATTTTTATCTTCCAGGAGAAAACCATGACTGCGACCAAGCTCGACGCCGTGGATTCAGTCCCTTCCCCCACAACTCAATGGCTGGCGATCACCAATGTAGTGTTCGCCGGCATTGCCGTTGCGCTGCACGTGGGCAAAGCGACCATTGCCCTGCCGGAACTGCAGCGCGAGTTTGGCCGTTCGCTGGAGTCGCTGAGCTGGGTTATTTCCGCCTTTCCGTTTATCGGCGTGTTCGGTGGCATCGCCGCCGGACAGTTGGTGCGCCGCTGGGGCGACCGACGCTTGTTGAGTCTGGGCCTGGGGATCGTCAGCCTAGCCAGCTTTGCTGGAGCGACTCAGCACGACTTCACCGGGCTGATCGCCACTCGCGTTATCGAAGGGATCGGCTTTGTCATTGTGGTGGTTGCCGCACCGACCGTGCTGACCCGGTTGGTGGCGCCGCAGCAACGTAATCTGGTATTCAGTATCTGGAGCACTTTCATGCCGGCAGGCATGGCCATATCCCTGTTCTTCGGTCCGCACTTCGCCGGTTGGCAACAGAGTTGGATCGCCGGTGGCATTCTGACGTTGCTGGCGGCTCTGCTGCTGCCATTCACCACTCAGCGCAGTGTGATAACCTCCGCAACCGCGACAACACTCAGGCTGCGTCAGGCGCTGCTCAGTATCATTCGCGCCCGACAGCCGCTGCTGTTGGCCCTGATCTTTACCACCTATAACCTGCAATTTTTTGCCGTGATGGCCTTTCTGCCGATATTCCTGATGCAGCGGATCGGGCTGACGCTGGCCGCCGCCGGAGGTGTCAGTGCGGCAGTGATTGCGGTCAATATTCTCGGTAATCTCTTCGCCGGTGTATTGCTGTCGCGTGGTCTGCGAGCCCGTATCCTGCTCGCCATTGCCAGCACGCTGATGGGGCTTGCCGGAGCCAGCGTATTCCTTTCGGCCACACCGAATTCCATGCTGGTCCCACTGTGTCTGCTATTTAGCGCTATCGGCGGCATGCTGCCCGCCACTATTCTGGCTGCCACCCCAGCGGCGGCACCCGAGCCCACTTTGATCCCGCTGAGTCTGGGCCTGGTGATGCAGGGCATTTATCTTGGCCAGGTGATCGGCCCGATCCTCTTGAGCACGCTGGTGGCCTATGCCGGTTGGACCGCACCTTCCGTTCTGGTGTTAGCCGCTGCGGTACTGGGAAGTGCGCTGGCGTTGGCGCTGGTAGCCAAACCCAAAATCTAGCCAGCCCGTCGTGACTCATTACACCATGTATAAAATCAAATGACTCTGACCCCATTTTTCTCTTCATCTATAAGAATTATCGTTTCAGCCACGCAAATAATGACTATGCAGAGAGCGGATAATGGACAGAGTAAAAACAGTAATTGTTACCGGCGCATCCAGCGGATTGGGCTTCGCTATTGCGCGGGCTTACCTGGCGCGTGGCTACAATGTCGTGGGCAACGCACGCTCACTGGAACGTTTGCAGGCAGCGGCCAACCAACTCGGTAATCCTGAGAACCTGCTGCTGGTTCCCGGTGATATCGCCCTGCCGGAAACCGCGACCCGCCTGTTCGAACAGGCAGAAGAAAACTTTGGTCAGGTCGATATTCTGATCAATAACGCGGGGATCTTCATGTCCAAACCGGTGGCAGAGTATTCGGAGGAAGATGTCGACGCGATGCTGGCGACCAATCTGAAAGGTTTCTTCTATCCCTCACAGGCCGCTGCCCGTCACATGGTGCCCAATGGCACTGGCCACATCGTCACCATCACTGCCGCCATCGCCATGCAGCCCATCAGCAAAGTCCCGGCCCTGCTGCCGATTATGGTCAAAGGCGGGTTGAACCAGGCCACCCGCGGGCTGGCGCTGGAACTGGCACCGCATAATGTGATGGTCAACGCCGTTGCTCCCGGCATCATTGCCACTCCACTGACCATGAGCAACCCGGATGAACAAAGCCTGGCGTTTATGAAACAGATGGCCCCGACCCAACGCATCGGTCAGCCGCAGGATATTGTCGACGCGGTGCTGTACCTGACTGACTCAAGCTTTGTCACCGGCACCGTCGTTGCCGTAGACGGCGGCACTACCGCCGGCGTCTGGTAATTAAGGAGAACCTGCACATGCCCTATGTCAATATTAAAGTCACCGATGAAGGCGTCACCGCCGAGCAGAAGCGCCAATTGATTGAAGGCGTCACCGAGTTGCTGGAGCGCGTGCTGAACAAGCCACGATACGCCACCTCGGTAGTGATTGACGAAGTCGCTACCGATAACTGGGGCGTAGGCGGTGAAAGTGTCACGACCCTGCGCAACAAAGAACGAAACTCGGGCCAGCGATAGCCCCCAACGCCCCTGGTCTGTTGTTAACCCGACGTTCATCCGCAAAGGGTGACGGGTTAGTCAGGCTGGGGGATTTTGTTGTAACAAGCCCGCATCTCCCACTCAAATACCCCCACTGAATAGATGATGACTAATAAGTTTCATTAATCGTTCATCTATAAAATCCACTACCTGTTACGCGTTTGTGATGATAGGGTTTAATCTTCAAGAAGTGTCAATGTCATTCAATACCGACATTGGCGGAGAAATCTATCATCAGAGGGACGGGTATGATGTCTAAGGGTATTTCAAAGGGATTCTTTATTCTGATCCTTTTCATAGTTACCGCTGCTTTTCTGGACGTATTGGGTCCCTATTATTCGTCCGTTCTGTGGGCGATCATCCTGGCGGTGATTTTCCACCCGGTGAAACAAAAACTTAAGCAGTATTTGGGCGAACGAAACGGCCTGGTGTCGCTTTTGACGGTCGCAGTGATCTGTCTGATCGTATTTACTCCCCTGGCGATTATTGCGTCTTCATTGGCGATTGAGCTTAACGTGGTCTACACCAAATTACAGGGTAATAACGCGCAATTCCCGGTGGTTCTGGCCGATACCCTGCGGGTGCTGCCTGGCTGGGCACGCCATTTCCTTACCGAGCACAACCTCGACAACGCGGCAGAAATACAAAAGAAACTTTCACAGGTGGCGCTGCAAGGTGGGCAATATCTTGCCGGTAGCGTGTTCCTGATCGGTAAAGGCACCTTCAACTTTGCCGTGGGTTTTGGCGTAATGCTCTATCTGCTGTTCTTCCTGCTGAAGGACGGCCCTTATCTGGTTAACCTGACGCTGCAGGCGCTGCCATTATCCGAGCACGTTAAACATCATCTGTTTGTGAAATTCGCCGCGGTTTCCCGCGCGACGGTGAAAGGCACGGTAGTGGTTGCCGCAGTGCAAGGTGCACTCGGCGGCCTGGCGTTTTACATCACCGGTATCGAAGGCAGCCTGCTGTGGGCTGCGTTGATGGCGTTCCTGTCCATCATCCCCGCAGTGGGCTCCGCCATTATCTGGGTACCCGCTGCCATCTATTTCTTCGCCACCGGTATGTTGTGGAAAGGCCTGTTCCTGGTGGGCTTCTTCGTGGTGATCATCGGTTTGGTCGACAACATCCTTCGCCCGCTGCTGGTGGGTAAAGACACCAAGATGCCGGATTACCTGATCCTGATTTCAACCCTGGGCGGTATGGAGATTTACGGTATCAATGGTTTCGTCATCGGCCCGTTGATCGCCGCCCTGTTCATCGCCTGCTGGAATATTCTTTCCGGCCGCGACAGTGCCGAAACCACGGATGAGATTGATGAAGATTTTATCGAGGAAGGCAAGAATCACCCTGATGCCACCAAGGCGGATTGAAACATTGCCCCTGTCGGGGTATCTGTAAAATGGCATTAAATAACGGGAGCCCTACGGCTCCCGTTGTTGTTCAAATGCTTAAACACAATTACAGGCGTTTAACGATAGTTATGTCATTCAGCCGCTTAGGGGCGAAATTCCAGTACGGAATCTTTAAAAGCACCGTAAACCGCTTGTGACGGCGGCTTGGGGAAACGGGTATTTGTGATTGCCTTTATAGCAGCCCGGCAAAGCGCAGGATCACCACTTTCAGAGCGGACAGCCAAAAGCATCCCATCCGGAGCAAACTTCATTCTGATAGTACATTGCTTGCCGGCATAAGCGTTGGCATCATAAAAATGGTTCTGAATCGCCGCCCGTACCTGCCCGGCATAGTGGCTGACCTCATCCCCTGCTGCAGGGGTTGCTTTGCCGTCAAGGGCAGCAAAAAGATCGTCGACACCCTCCGCAGACGGCCCAGCGTTAGCCACAGCGTTCGTCTTGGTACAGCCTGTCAGCCAAAGTGAGACGACAATAAGCATTAATGCCGGCAGGTTTTTTTTAAACCTTAAATGAACTCTATTCATGATTCCCTTCTTTTAGAATAGTCACTGGAAAGAACAATAAAAAACGGGAACCATCAGGCTCCCGTTATCATTTAACGCTTAAACACGCTTACATGTGTTTAACGATAGCGTCGCCAAACTCTGAACATTTCAGCAGCTTAGCGCCTTCCATCAGGCGCTCGAAGTCATAGGTCACGGTTTTGGCTGCGATGGCGCCTTCCATGCCCTTAACAATCAGGTCAGCCGCTTCGAACCAGCCCATGTGACGCAGCATTAGATTGATAGTATATTAGCAATATATTGATTATTATAGAGAATAAAACAAAAAACTTGCCATTATCGGTTGTCTTGTCATTATCGTAACTTATTGAATTGAAAACCTTAATGTTAGGTTTTGATAACTTGTTTTTCCCGAATTCCAGCGTACATTACCCTCTTCTAACCTATAGCCAAGGTAGCTAAACATGTGTCGTCGCTTTGCTCAGATACAGACTCGAACCGATTACCTTATAGAACTACCTTTTTACCAATGCTAATCCACTGGTTTTAACTCAACAATAAACTCAGCGAATTCGTTATAGTACTCAAAATAGTTATTTAATTGTTCTTGAGTAACTTTTCTTACGGTTTTTCTTGGCCCATTAACCAATGGTGTTATTGTTGTTAAAAGATACTGCCTATTATAAGACTCATTTTCACATTCTTCATTTGAAATCTCGCACTCACTTATTATTTCTCCACTAGCATAATTAAACTCAATGTCATAACTCAACTCTTCAAGCAAAATCATTCCTGAGCTAATAACCCGTTCTTGGTCCTCTTCATCTATGTCAGCACCATGGATTGCTCTATTTGATATTGATATAACATCGAGTAATGGCCACCCCAAACTTTCGGCTATAACACCTTTTTCAATCAAAGACATGATTGATTGTTTTAGTGGCGGAATTTTAATGCCATCAGATTCACCCAGGTATTTTACATACATATAAATTCTTTTTTCAATCTCAATTCTAAGCTTCGCGAAAGCTAATGTTGGATCACGCCCCTTCAACTCATTTATTATCTCAATATCTTTCTCTAGCTTATATATTCTTTCGTTTGGATTCCTTTCTTGAGGCAACGACTCCTCCACTTTAAATACTAATTCATCAATTTCTTGACTATCTATTTTTTCAACTTCAAAATCACCATATTTTATTTTTTTTATTTCTTTCACATATGGAGATGACAGAATCACTAGCAATAAGAATACTGATATGACATCGACTTTTAAAAATGACAAGTTCAAAGTATTAATAATTAGCAACATGGCGGAAAAAAGGATAACTAGTTGCCATATCCTTAAACCCCGGATTTTCACTAAACCCCTTGAGGTTAAACCATTTAAATACGATTTAATATTGTTCATTATATCCATAAAATTCATCACCGATGTCCATTTTGAAATCTTCAAAATAAATGATTATGATACAGTTATAAATTATTTTCTCAATATACTTTAGCCATAGGGAGATCAGTTATGCGAGTTGTATAAGCTGGTGATAGTAGCTCACGCTTCATCGACCACATCTGTTGTGCTCCTTGTCCGGCAAAAAACAGCTTCCCCTTACCGGAGTTATTGATGTGGTCTAGTACCCCCATCAGCTTTTCGCTGTTATGCCTCGGTTGGTGCTCATCGAACAAACCCAATTGGGCAACGCCCTGGCTGAAGAAATCCTGCAGCATCACCCCGCCTTTCTGATACCGATGACCAGGTTGCCAAATCGCGTCAAGGCAGCGCATCGCGGCGGCGATAATGTCCCGCGTATCCTGCGTCGGCGTGCTCAGTTTTATACTGGCCGTATTGCCGTAGTATTCCTCATTGATAGAGAATGGACTGGTTTTAAGCCAGGCACTAACATGCCGGCAATACTGACGTTCTTCTCGTAATTTCTCCGCTGCACGTGTCGCATACATGCAGATTGCCTGATGCATCTGGTCATATTCAGTGATGCGATCTCCAAAGCTGCGGCTGCAAATGATCTGCTGCTTCGTCGGCGCGAATTCTTCAAGCTCAAGGCATGGTTGACCACGTAGTTCACGCACAGTCCGCTCTATCACAACGCTAAAGCGCTTGCGGATCATCGTCGTGCTGGCGTCGGCCAACTGCAGCGCGGTTTCGATACCCATCATGTTGAGTTTTTTCGATATCCGTCGGCCGATACCCCAGACCTCATTCACCGGCAGTAAGTCCATAAGTTTGCGCTGGCGCCCTTCGCTGGACAGGTCCACAACCCCGCCAGTCTTGTCCCACTTCTTCGCTGCAAAGTTGGCCAGCTTCGCCAGTGTCTTGGTTTGGGCAATGCCAACCCCGACTGTTAGGCCGGTATTGCGTAACACTTTAGCCCTCACCTGGCGGCCAAAGGTTTCAAGGTCGATACAGTTACGCACGCCGGTCAGATCCATGAAACTCTCATCGATGGAGTAAATTTCTACGCGCGGTGCCATCTCTTCTAAAACGGCCATCACTCGCTGTGACATGTCAGCATAAAGCTCGTAATTACTGCTGAACGCTATGCCCCCGACGCTCTCAAATTCGCGCTTAATTTTGAAGTAGGGTTCGCCCATTTTCAGGCCCAGAGCCTTCGCCTCTTTGCTCCTGGCAACCACGCACCCATCATTATTCGAAAGAACGACAATGGGCCGGCCGCGCAGGTCTGGACGCCACAAAGTTTCGCAGCTCGCATAAAAGCTATTCACATCAGCAAGCGCATACATTACTTAAGCCTCGTTATCGATGACACCACGACGCCTATCACCTCCAAATCGTCACCGCTGTCATGGAGTAGGATCGGCTCATACTTTGGATTCATTGGCTCCAGCTGCGCGCGCGGATGCAAGCAGAGACGTTTCACAGTGAACTCGCCGGCGATGCTGGCAATAACTATATCGCCATGAGCTGGGTTGATACTGCGATCGACAACGAGCATAGAGCCCTCCGTGATGCCCGCCTCCAGCATCGAGTCGCCGGTTGCATAGAGGAAATAGGTCGCGTTAGGGTGGCTGATGCAGTACTCGTTCAAGTCGATACGTGAACTGACGTAATCAGCCGCAGGACTGGGAAAGCCCGCTGGTACTTTATCGGAAAACAGCGGGATCTCTAGTTTGGTGGGGTTTGGTGTTGGATAAAAGAAAGTCATAATGTTGCCCTGATACTGTGTTTTTATACAGTATAAGCGCAAGTTTTTAGCGGGGGAAAGTTCGGAAATCTCTCGGAAAGGTAGGATATTGATCGGTAAAGAAAGATAGTTCTGATGAATGAAGATGAAGTTCTACCAGTATCTGGCCTACGTGAATAAGTACACAAGCACGATAAAAACTTAAGCCATTATACGTTCTCCCAACACAACTACAGTTCTGCCGCCCCTACCGAGACATTTCAATGTACCGACAAGTCTGTTAGTCACCTGGCTAATCGTAAGCGATCGTTTTCAACGATCAATCTGCAACTAATTGATCGGCAATATCCATTTGCAACCCCAAGATAATACCCGCACCATTAATAATGATTTTCATATGGAGGTGTATCATGTCTGCACACAACATGACGTTTTGCAGAACGTGCGGGTTATGGATAGCTGAAACCACTGGTTGGGCAAACGGCGAACCAAGCTACTGTGAGAAGTGCAAGCCACCATCAATTTTAAGACGTGCTGCGACAAGATTCGGAAACATTATCCGAACGATATTTATTGGTATGATTAAAAGATAAAAAATCCACCAGCACCAGGGATACTAAAAGAGGCAGATTAACTGCCTCTTTTTCTTTATAAACTTCAATTTGATTATGGTACCGATGGTGACATATCCCCAAACGTATATTTAACGCTTACCCCCCACGCTACTCCCTCTTTGTAATCTTCCAAAACCCCAGAAGCAATATCCATTAATTTAATGGGAGCGCCAACAATGGCCAATATCATAACAGAATGCTGGCGCCAGACTCCGCCGACCTTTTTACTTGTCGTCCCGACACTTAACGTATACTGCAAAGGGATCCCCGAGCTATCACAGGGTATTTTCCCCAGCGTGATATCAACAATGACCGCACCATTAGCCGTACTTGGTACTCGGCTAAGCATAAGGGTATTTTTCACTCTCCAAATGCCGCCCGTTTCACTAAAAGCGTTATCCTTAGTGAAGTCAGGCCCCGCACTGGTACTCACATACGTGCCGGTAATACCCACGCAAGGGGTCTTGTAACGGTCTAACAGAAGTCCCGCGTCACTCTTACTTAGCAGATTATTTGCGCTGGGATCTAACTTGATATCACTAGGCGATCCCCCACCAAGAAAATCAACGATATCTTTTATTTTCGCCGCCTCAGTCACCCCTTTATTAACAACGGGTACTAAAGCAGTGAGGTTTAATTTATCAGTAGGTGGCAGCTTGGATATTGACAATGATAATTCATTATCTTGAATGTTTCGGTCAGCTGATTTTGATTGTTGTGCAGAACGGACAAGCCTTAACTTTTCCATCATTTTACCTTACTTGAATAGCGTTAATCGAAATAGCCAATGCCATCGGATTTCTTTTCTTTCTTCGCAGCTTTCGCTTTGCTCTCTGCAGGCGGTTTAATATCAGTGACCAAGTTAAACGCCATCGCCAGGCCTGAGCTGCTCAAAGAAAACGCCAGGGACTCGATTAACCAGGTGCGATCCTCCTCCTCACCAAATCCCGCCGTTGTTATCCGACTTTCGGCAGTCAACGGCACATACTGCGGCCGGCCCGGCCCGCTTAGCGTCATTCGCCTTTCGTTCCGGTTGGCCTGCGTCATTTTTGACTTGGCGCTGCTGTCCGCCTGGGCTTTGCTCGGCTGCGTGAAGGGGTTGGCCTGGTCGGGTCCGTCATGCTCCAGCGATTGAGTTTTCGTTCGACCATCAGCGGGATCGAAATAGGACACGCTCACTTTGCCCTTTTTGCCTTTACCGTCTGCCGTCTTCGCCGGCTTCCCCGTCGTGGCCCCACGCTGGCCATCTGAATAGCTCCAGGAGGAAAGCGCCTCCCGGGTTATCGTGACGTTACTGAGGGCGCCACCGCTGGCGGTAGTTGCTTCCCCCTGTTCCAGAAACAACCAATAACCGCCGGCGGCCTTGCTCACCGCGTTATGCGCACGTGCCAGGCGGGTCATCAGCGCCGCGTCGGACTCCCTCACCTGGTCAATGTGTTCTATCGCGATGTCGGCCAGCTGCGCGGCTATCTTGGGAATGAGGCCGTTATCGGTGGCCACCGTTTTCACAATGTCTTCCAGCGTCACGCCGTCCCAGCTGCGGCTTTTCTGGCTCTGCACATCGCCTGGCTGTTTTTGCGCGTTCATTGGAGCCGATGTGGCGTAAAGCTGGATCTTGCGCGGTGGCCCGCTACTGGCGCGGCCAGACACCACAAACCAGCCCTTATCGACCAACTGACCATTAAAGCCCAGGGCCACACTCAGGCGGGCGCCTTTGGGCGGGAGTTTTAGCGTTTCCGACAGGAGGGTAATTTGCAGCTCGTCAGTTTTGCCCGTGGCGCCGCCGTTGTCCGTTAAGCTGATATCCACCAGGTTTTCACGAATGATCGCGGTTATATCCTGCCCCTCCGCAATAATGCGGAATTCTGGCCGGAATTCGGCCGGCTGTTTTTGTTGCATCGGTTAATCCCATAGCTGGATCGGTGATTCAGGCGTTGGCGTTTCTATGTCCGGCAGGATGATGATTAACCCTGCCGGATAAACAGCCCCCAGCGCTGCCAGTTCGCGATTAGCGTCTAAAACCGTTACAAAGGTCTGCGAAAGGTTCTCCGTGCCGTAGTGGACCGCACAGACGGCATCCAGCACATCACCCTCACGGGTTAGATAATTCGTCGGCATAGTGTTTTATCGTGATCGAGTAGGTTTTCTTGCGAGGAGCGCCGCCCGGCAAAAACGCCGGCGTCGTGTCGGTAAAATCGGTAATAACCCACCAGCCCAACACATCACCGGCACTGCTCACCAGTTGTTGAGGCTCGGCCTTGTCGGCCAGGTCATAAAGCGTATCAATGCTGGCCACACCGTTTCGAAACTGGGAATGCGCCTCCCCGTCCATTTTGACCGTCCGGGCGGATTTCCCTGTGTACTGCAGCAAGTCCTGTTTGCCGATCCGCTCCTGCTCACTCCAGCGCCAACGGGCTTCCCGCGTCAACTGGTTATAGGTCGTCGTGTCGATAGAAAATTCAAAGGTGCCGAGCATCATCATAATGCTGGCGCTGTCCGCCGGCCGCCGTGCATCATAGGCGCCCGTGATCGTGCCAATAATGTCCACCATTACCAGGCCTCCGCTGGGTCATGCATCGCATTGTTGCCGTTGAATACATCCATATTTTTCATTGACGACACCGCGCTATCCGCCACCGCTTGCGCATCCTGGCCAGGTTGAGCGATCACCGTCATATTGACCTCTTGCCTGCGATTGTCTGTCATCGCAGGCTTGTCGCCAGCGGCGCCTTGATTGGTCAGTGAAGACAGGAAAGAAAAGGCCCCTTCTAACGGATCATCACCTTTGTCAGTTTCCCCGATAGCGGCCAGCATCCGATCGTCGGCCTTATCCCAATACGCGCCAGGACTCATAATCCGCTCGCTGGATAATGAATATTGCGCATCGCTGTAAATGCCCTGCAGTGCCTTCTGCTTCCCCGGGTCCTTCAAAATGGATTCGAGCCAGGCAGATTGTCCCCGCGTTTGGGCAAAATCACGCGCGCCCTCGATGTCCCCTTTACCGAGAGAACGCACAATGGCTTTTTTGTCGCTCTGCTCATCAGGCAACAGCCAGGCTAATTTTCTGGCGATGGCCAGAAACAGCTTTGTAACCGTCATTATCCCGTTGGCGAACTCCACCAGGTTCGGGATCCATTTGTTCCTTATCGTGGTGGAAATGATGTCGATGCCGCCATTTTTGAACCAGGCGGAAAGCTCATCCGCCAGCTGCGTCACTTTCGGCGCCAACGAGCCGCCCAGCTTGCCAGCGATTTCTTCCACGGCCGATCCCCACACGCTGCGCAGATTACTGAACGCAACATTGCCGCGAATGGCGCCATCAGCGCCCTCCTTCGTGACCAAGTTGTAACGCTTCTGCTGATCCATCATCTCCTTGTAGCTTTTGCCGGTCAGGCGCATGTACGTCAGGATTTTATTGGCCTCGCCCCCCATCAGCATATCGACCGCGGACGCCGCCTCCTGCTCGTCTTTGTGCTTTAGGGCGCGCTCCATTATTTTTTCAAACTGCTGCTCATTGGTCAGGCCGGCAAAATCGCCGGCGCCAAATTTCAGCATCTTGAAAGCATCGTTAAGCGAGGATTGCTCCCCGGTAGCCTTGTATTCGCCGGCCTTGTTTTTTAGCTCCTCCAGGAGGTCCCCAAAGTTCTCCCCGTTAAGTCCCATCTGTTTTCCGAAACTGTCCCAGGCGTTATACGTCTCGATGCCCACGCCGTAGGTTCTCGCCTTGCCGACGGATTCAGCAGTCCGGGCGTTCATATTCACAGGGGAAAGTATGGCGCCGGCCGCTGCCGCCAGTGCCCCGCCGCCGAGGGTCATCCGGATCCCCGCTTTCAGCGTTCGACCTGCCGCCGTTTTAGCGCCGGCGCCAAAGCGGCGCAGGCGTTCGGCGCGCTGCAGATCACGATTTAAGGCCACCTGAGCGGCATCCGCTTTTTTTATCTCGCGTGTGACGCCGGCATAGTCCCGTTTTAAACCGGCAATATCCTTGCCGGCTAATTTGGCCTGCTTCATTTCTAAAGCCAGGGCCTTCTGTTGTTTGGTCAGCTTCTCCGATTGCTTCTCAACCGTTTTCAGCCCTTTGTTAAGGCCGTCCGTAGACCGGCCCCAGCTGGAATCGATATTGCCGCCGAAACTGATAACAGCTTTTAATTTTTGGCTAAGTCCGGCCACGATTGATTATCTCCACTTCAAGCACCAGAAAATCACTAAACACGCTGAAAGGCATGTTCAACCAGTCGCCCAGCGTGTAATGCAGCCGGCGCCCCAGCAGCCTTAGGCCTCGCTGGATGTCGATTTCTCCCGCTTTTCGGGCGGTAGCAAAAAATCGTTAAACATATCCTCCAACTGGGAGAAGTCCGCCGAGGTTAGGTTCTCTACGTCTCTTACGTTCATATCGCAAAGGTTGGCGATCATGGCCACCTCGTTCTCCAGGTCATTCCCTTTCATCCGGGAGAACTCGATACGGTCCCGCACCAGCGGCTCCCGCATGAAAACACGGGTAAGCGCGCTGCCGTCTTCGAGGGTCAACGGGGAATAGAAAGTGATCTCTTTTTTGTTCGCGGGGTAACTCATAAATAACTCCAATAAAAAAGCGGCCCGGGGGCCGCTTGATAACGAGGATGATTAAGGATTAAAGGCGGATTTTGGCGGCGATACCGCGCAGCTGATCCACGCCATTCACACGGCGAATAAAGCGCTCGGTGTCGATTTCGAACAGCTCGCGGCCTTCAAACGTTTGTTTGTAGTAATTGATCGCGATTTCGACCGTGGTGGCCTTTTCTGACAGCGCCTGGTTATCGCGGGCATCCGGCGTAATTTTCGAGACAAATCCCTCTATCTCGTCAATCACCCCCAGCGCGCGGCCGTTACTGAGATAGCCCTCATAGGCCGCAAAGCGATTGCGATTGCCCGTCACAAAACCAAAGCGGGTCAGCATGTCCGTATCGATGCCGTAAAACTTGATCTGGCAGATTAACGCTTCCATGCCGTCGTCCATCGGCGTGGGGGCATCCTGCGCGCCGGTGCGCAGATCTGTTTTGACGATCGACAGTTCCGGCGGCGTGTACTCATGCGCGCCCTGGATACGGAAACCGCCGGCAAAAAATGTCCAGGCTCTTACTGTTGCTTTATCGCTCATACCGTCCCCAGCTCCTCTACTGCATATTGGTTGTTAATGCGAACCCGCATCGTGATCCGTTCTGTCGGTGATTTCGGCCCAAAGTCATAATCGATATAGACCTCACCGGCCGCCAGCGTTTCGGCGGTGTTCAGTTCCTCATCCAGCCAGGCGCGCCCGCCAAAAATGGCTTTGAGCTTGGTCAGCGTGCGCATATAGGAGTTAATCGTGCCCAGGATGTCATCGATGTTCTCCAGGTCGAGCGGCCGATCGACGTACAGCAAGGCCGTCTCCTGGATACTGTCCTCGATAACGTCTGCAGTACGGCGCACTGATTCAAACTGCCATTGAGGATCCTGGATACACAGGCGGTTGCCCCAATGCCGAAAACCATCACGGCGGATAATGGTCGTGACGTTTTCCATGTTCAATAAGTTGGCCTGGCAGTTACGGTCGCCGAGGATAAACTCGTCCACTTGTTCAACGCCGAGGATGTTCGCGATCGCCTGATTGGACTTGCTCCACCACCAGCCCTTTTCTAAGTCAATCCGCGCGCGCAGACCTGCAGCGGACGCGGAGTAAGGACGAAAGGTGATTTCACCGTTGGCTTTCACTTTCGAGACGCGCGGGCGTAACAGTTCCACCCGGGCACCATACATTTGGCGGCGGGTCACAACCTCCTGAGCCGTGGCCATCGATTCACAATCAACATAAGTCACCGCGCGCAATTTGTTTGCGGCCGTTTCCAGCGCCTTCCCGATCGCATCGTCCTCACTGAAACCCGGAGCAATCAAAATGCGCGGCCGGTAACGGGTGACAGATTCGCTTAATGACCAGGCAGCCATAGCGGCGATAAGACTGGCCCGCACGTCGGGATCCACCGAAAACGTCTGCTCTGTGAGCAATTTCGCCCCGCCTTCGGTCGTTAACTTCACACCCTTCTCCGTACTGAGTACGGCAGCGGCTTTACCTTCCGCTTTATCCGCCGCACGCACGACGATGATCAACGCGTTCGTTTGGTCGGTGATGTCCGTGATCGCCTCGCCCAGGGTGCCACCAGCGCCGAGGGCGCTTAATTGGGTGCCGCCAATCACGGCCACCGGCGTATTCAGCGGAAACGGCTCATCGGTCCCGCCGGCTAACAGGGCGGTGAATGGCGCCACAATCCCCGGGGCCGTGGTTTCAACGGCAATGATTTTGCTATCGGCCACGGCTTTCACCGCTGCAGCCACCTCGCCAGCGGTCGCGGTTATCACGCCCTCAGTATCTGCGCCCAGGATGATCGACAGCACCCCGGCCGCGTAACTGGCCGAGGTTTTAGCCTCTGCAGCGCCGGCGACTGCCTTAACGCTGTATTGATTGCCCAGGCGCCCCGGCTCCAAGGCGTTAAACGTCAGCTCATTATCCAGCAACGGGGTGCCCGTGGTCCGGCTTGCTACCGTCCCTTTAGACGCGTTTGGCGCCGTACCCACCAGCCCGATAATCGCGGTCTGAATGGTTGTCACGGCTACCGAGCCGATATTCAGCTCTATTGTTTCCACACCATGTAAATCTGCCATTGTTATCTCCAGGCATAAAAAAACCGCCGGCGGCGGTCAGGGGGTTGTTTTATCAGGCTGGCAACGCGGGCCAGGGGATATCGGGGGCCTGGCCGATATCAACACGGCTTAACAGCACGCGGTATTTTTTCCAGTTGGCCAGGCGTTGATCGTCGCCCTCTTCGCTCATTCCTGTCTCTGCAGCGTCGTTAAGCAATTCAATCTGTTGATCTGCCTGCTGCCGCAACTGCTGCCGGATTTGCGCGGCTTGCTCTACAGCGGCCCGCTGTTGGGCATCGGTATCTGTTACCCACTGCTCACCGTCCCACTGGTCCCAGGGCGTTGCTGGCGGCGTAAAGGTGCAGTCAGGGGGCAAGATAAAATAGGGGTCGGGCACTGCCTGGGGGCGACCGTCGGCGGTGTAGTAGGTCTGCCCTGATCGGTCTTCAATTTGCTTCCAGCCGTCGCCCGTATGCAAAACCGCATGGCCAGGTTCTGCAGCCGGCGGCGCGGCGGTTACGGCCCATTCAGGCAGCGCGGCCAGCTCCATCATGACAAACTGATTGCCACGCTGATCCCAATAGGTTGAGCCGCGCACATCGGGAATATACGTCCAGCTCGTGCCGTCCCATACGCCCGCCTGTCCCGCCTTCGGGTTGCACTTCAACGGGGTACAATTGGCCGGGAGTCCCGTGTGCGGCGCCACGTAAAAATTGAGGGAACCGGTAAAAATGCCGGCATCGTCAAAGCGGTAAACCCATACCCAACGGGGAATATCCGAAAACTCAAAGCTCTCTGTCATGCCAGCCTCACAATGTAGTTAAATGCAATGTTATCAACGGTGTTTCTTGCTGCACCGAACGCATCGATACGCAGGCCGTGGCCGTGCCAGCCAATATCTACCCAGTGGGAGTGATTGGGTGTTGCCTCTACCAGAGGGAAGTCTGATAAATCTCGGCCTAATTCAAATGAAAACCGTTCACTCCAGCCGCCATCAATCGCAGTGTTTGAGTGATATCCGCGAATTTTTGGCTGAAATGCCCCTGCTTGCGTCGTTTCTTTACTGCCCAGGTCAGCACCGGCCACTTCACCGCCGTGGCCGTGACTCTTAACCTCACCATCAGCCAACGATAACGGGCCGCGATCATCCGGTTTCCCCAAAATAGTCCGGCCTCGCATGTCGGGGAAAACACCCGACGGGTACGCCTGCGCCGTGCGCGGATAGGCGTTTTTATCAAAAGCCTGCCCCAGCATTAATGCATGGCCAGGCGGCGGGGAATCACCCGAAAACGGCAGCGGCACAATCGGTTGCTGTTCTTCTATTGCAAACGTCCCGGCTTTACTTCTTAGGCCTCCGGTTTGGGTATCAAACTCCCAAATACACTCCATCCCGCTATCACCGATAGCATGGATGACAGGATGCGCGTGCATATCCGTTCCTGGCATAAGGTAGCCAAAGCTGACGGCCGTCGGCCACCCTTTGCCTTTTCGAGTGCCTCGCCCTTTAACGAGGGGGATATAAGTGCTTCCTGGCGTTACAGACCAGTGATAATCAGGTGAATAAAATGGGGCGTGGTTATCTAATTGCTCCTTGTACATGCCTGCGCCGGCCGGTATGCCGTTAGTGCCGTTTGCCTGGAACATTGGGGCGCCCAGATCGCCCGTCGCCGTGTCGCCCTTCCTGAAAAGATAACGGCCGTCTGCTTCTTCAATAGTCAGCACCGATACATTCGGATCAATCTCCAGCACCACGCTTTCAGCGTGTACCAGCGGCATGGCAAAGCTAATCACCAGCTCTTTTACGATGGAGTCGTTTTGCTCCGGTAGATAGCTGTCGGGATAGGCGCCATAGGCAATCAGAACTCCGGCGCTACTCATCAGCCCGAACTCACGGACCACTTTCCCTGGATATTCACGGGCGTTTATGACTGCCTGGCCGGCAATCATGCCGCTACCCGAATCCCCCTGCGTAAAGGGCACATCCCCAAATTTATTAACCAGCTTGGTTACTGCAGGGTCAGGGGTCACAGAGGCCCCGCCACCATCACCAAACGCGACGATCGGGATAGTGACCACCTCACCGGCCTGATAAGCCGTCTCTATCGCCTCGGCGCCGACGGCGGTTAAAATTAATCCTGAGGCCATTATTTTTTCTCCACTTCAATCACTGCAGCCGTCGAATAATCGTTAGGGTCCCACGGCGAAACGCTGTTGCTAAACCCGGATTTTAAGCGCACATACAGTTTAAAATTTGAGGGAAACCCTGGGGAGGCTGTAACCCAGCGGGACTCCTCCGAGGTCGAACCCATCCAAAACTCACGCCAACCGTAGACAGTCATGTTTCCCCACTCCCCCCACAGGTGCCCCATTTCGCGCACTCGACTTCCCACGGCTGGCCAACGAATTAAATCCTCAACCAGGCACATTCTGCCGCCCTGTTTTTCAATAAACGCAGGCATCTCAGACTGGCTAAGCTGAATATCTGCCGGCGTGGGAACAAGATAACGAGCAGGGTTGATTGCGTGGCTGATCGAGCGGTTACGGGCATCCGTCCCCGTGATAGCGACGGCCCCGGGACCGGTAATGGTTACCGTTCCATCACTGGCCACCGTCGCCGGGCCTGTTACGTGCCAGGTGATCGCGCCAAAGTTGCCTTGTGTTACCAGCGTGTAAACAGCTCCATTAAATGACGACGTAGGCGCAAACTCCGACGTCATCCAGCCGTTGATGTGTACGCCGATAAACTCAAACACGGGGATGATTGAGAATGACTCAGACGCAATCATGTAGCCGGCTAAAATCGCCTTACCGTCCAGGCTGCCTTTAAACGACACGTCGAACCAGGAGCGCAGGTTTTTACCTTTCATCACCGCGCTTTTCAGGTCCTGCACATCCGTTAACGTGATCGGCCGGTCGTCCTGGGTAACATCCAGAGAAAACGTGTAAGGCTCTCCCCGGGGCGTTTTTTCGAACCACTCGACAACATCACTGGCGAACGGTGAAGAAGATAACGACATTTCGATCGCCGCCCGGGTCCCTCTGTGCCGATGGATATACGCCGCCCTGGCGATGGCCGCCCGTTTCTCCGCCTCTGTCCAGTCCGTGTTCCAGGTATCCACGCTGTACTCCCACGCCAACCACGGCAGCAGCTCAACAGGGCACAGCGCAGGATTTTTCACTATCCGGATCAGGTCAGGGATAGAGAGCACCTCCTCAATTGTCGCCTGTTCCAGGGCGCGCTCTGGCGGGATGGCATTGGGCGGGAGGAGGGTTTTAAATTTATTCTGCATTAATGATCACCTTACGCAGCGTCACTTTTGAGCATCGCGGCGCCTGCCCCATTGCCATGCTGATATCTGCAGCGGGTGAAGTGAGTTTTACCGTCACTATTCCGGCTTGATGCAATGCGCGGTCAATGGCCGAGCACGACACCAGCCGGCCGAGACGGTTAACAATGGCCAGGTACCTGGTCAGCTCATCCTCTGCCGCTTTCATCACCGTGTCAGTGTCCGGGCCGTAGGGGATTTGGATATCTGCAATGACTTCAAAATCCACCATTTCCGCCGGCTTCACCGTGACGAAATCGGTCAGCGGCCGGATCTCTTTTTTATTGACCGCTTCGGCCACTTTTTTCAGCACATCAGCCGATGGGATCCCCCCATTGGTCCGGGACAACACATAGAGATACACCTCGCCAAGCCGTTGATGATCTTCGGGGCCGTATGCCCGAACATCTAAAACGTCAGGGTCTGCAGACGCGGCAAAAAAGGTGTAGGTGTTTTCGGCGCCGGCGGTACTTAACCGGGACCAGGCCAGTTGTATCCGGGTTCTAAACGCCTCGTCGTCTTCATAGACCGGCGCCACTGGAGGGACGGCGTTCGGGTCGCCCGGTGTTATCAGCAAGCGCAACACATCAAAATTAGCGCCCAACTGGTCCAGGTCGTCCCCTTTGGCGCTGGCCAGTAATACAGCCCGAATAGAGTCATTCATGCCCTGGCGGATCAGTGTTGAGTGATACGCCAGGACCTCCCCTTGTTTAAACACTGGGTCAGACTCCAGCAAGGCATCATAATCCGGGTCCAGCTCGCGGAGTCGCGCCAGCCAGCCGGCAAAAATCAGCGCGGGATCGGGTATTTTCACCGCGTCAGGAACGGGCAATTCTGAAAGGTTAATCGTCGCGGAATTGGTCGCCATTTATCGTTAGCTCCTCCAGGGTGATCGGGTAGCCCGTTTCTTTGTTGATGCCGTAAATCGTCAAATCAAATTGCCCGGCGCCGGCAAACTGTACCGCCACCGTTTTCACCTGCAGACGCGGCTCCCACTTCGCCAGGGCGCTGGCCGTGGCGGCGATGATATGCACCCGCGTGCTTTCGTCCTGGGGGTTGTCCACCAGGTCCAGTAAATCGCTACCGTAATCCCGGACCAGAACGCGGCTACCGATCGGCGTGGTCAGGATGTCAAAAACGGACTGGCGCAAGTGAGCGGTTCCTGCCAGGCGTTTACCGTTGGCTGCATTAACTCCCAGCATAGTGCCCCCATAAAAAAACCCGCCGGAGCGGGTTACATTTGGTTGTTCGGTTTATCGGTGTCCCCGCCATGCGGATCGGGATGTGTATGGTCGTTGAAAATTTCCCGGATCCGGTCCAGAGAGCTTTTGCCGTCGGAGATTTCTCCCGTGGCGGACAGGTCGCCAGTGACTGTCGTCTTCGCCTGCAGGAAACTTTCACCCTGTACGGTAAGTGTTTCCGTTATCGTAACTGGCCCGCGTAACGTCCCTTTACCGATAATTTCATAGGTGCCGCCCTCCGGCAGTGTCAGCGTAAAGGCGTGTTCTTCGCGGTTGTAGCGGAATTCTGCGCCGTCGCTGTATCGGGTGATGTGCTCCGCGTCGCTGCCTTCTGGCGCCGGCATAGCGCCCGTATTCCAGCCAGGGAAAACCCGGCCGTTATTCAGTTCGCCGGCTTCAGATAACACGGTCACAGGGTCCCCGACTGCGCACGGGTTTGAATCGCTGCGATGGGCGCCGGCGAACCCCTGGCACATCGGGAGCCAGGTTGTGACGTTATCGCCAATATCCACCCGGCAAAACGGTTGTTTGCCATGTTTTACCGAATGAATAATCCCCCGGCGGACCATATTGGCAACCCGGCGCTGCAGGTCTGATAACGCGTCATCACTCATCGCCGGCGCCCTCTTTTTTCTCGTAGATAAGCCTGTAATCGTCAACGTGCGCACTGCCGATATTCGGGGCCTTGCCCAAAAATACCTTTTTCAGCGGGCCAGCTTTCGATTCAAACGGATCTTCACCCATCGCGGCCACCTGGGTGAAGGTGATCCGCCAGACGATGTAATCATCCATCGCCACATCAAAATCATCAGGCCCGGCTCTGACAAACTCCGCCGGCTCCAGCCCTTCAAGCCCAAACGTTTTACCCTCTATCCATTGGCTAAGGTCAGCTGCAGCCGTGCGAATATAAATCTGAGGTTTTGAAATGTCGGCCGTCGCTGAGCGGTCCACAACAACAAAGAGATCGTGCTCAAATTCAACGCGCAACTGACCATCAGAGCCGGGAGAATTCTCCCAGCCGGCGATAGACAAATACACCGCCGGCGTTTCCAACTGCGTGACCACTTCCGGGTAATCGTCAGCATTGACTACCCACGCAATTTCGCGCAGCGCAGACAATATCGCATCGTGATAGCTGGCCATTAAAATCGGTGTTGGCATACGTCCCTCACACGTTGATCCGCATCTTCACGCGGCCTTTTAAATCCGTTTCAAAGTGATGGAAGAAAATTCGCGAAACATCTGAAAAGGCGTTGTCCTCGATGTAGTCCAGCATCGGGGCGTAAATATCGACCTCAGCCTCTTTCGCGCGGCGGGTTTGCGGGTCACGAATTAATACCGTTCGCCGACCGGCACGCGTTCGGCCCACCTCGCCATCAGTGAAAGTTTTAGCCGTCAGCAATTCGCCTTTAGGCTCAAAACCGACTTCCGCCGATGCCCTACGCCTGGCGGCAATAAATCGCCCTGTCTGGGGGTCCCTGCGGTCATGGTGGGGGCGGAGCCGGCCCTTAACTCGGCCTTTGAGATCCTTAACCTTGATTGCATTCAGACCAAACCACAATTTCCCCTCATCCAGCTGCGCGCCACGGGTTAAGCGAAACGACAACAGACGCTTACGAATAAGGGATAAGTTACGGGGCGCTATGCCGGCTTTCATATCCCCAACAACGCGTTTTTTTAGCGTCGTCATAGTGCGATTTAAGGCCCTGCTATACGCGCGCATGTATTGCGTATGGTTGGCGCCGGCAGAAATTGCGATCCGCTGCAGTACCTGCAGATCGATATCAAAGGGTAAATCTCGCCTTAACCTGCTTGCTCGGGCCATATCATTTACTCCATTTGTCGATCGCCGGCGCGTGCTTCCCTGGCACTCCGCGCGCCAATGTAACAACACAGGTTCCTGTGTCGTCGGGGCCGACTTTCACCACCCAAAAGGCCTCCGCGCCAATCTCCACCCGATCTTTAGGTTTCAGGCCTGCAATCAGCGCCGTTTTAACAAATAGCCGAGGGGCGACGTCCTGAACCGTTGCGGCACCATAAGGCAGGGAGGTATCAGCGGCAGGCTCATCGAAAACGGCACGGGCAGGCGTCGGCGCACCATTGATGGACACCACCATTTCCCGCCCCATCACCTCAATAATTCGGCTGTCAGCATCGAAAAGGGCCTCATCAAAAAGGTTATCGAACCCATCCATGCCGCCCCCTTAAAGCTCTGTCACGTGGCCAGCGTCTTCCAGCTCGTCCACGTCCGAGGCCAGCACGCGGACCGTATCGCCGGCATACGCCATTTTCACCGGTTGATTACGCGTTTCATGCAATGCGTTGATGTGCAACGTCGTCAGCACGCGGACCATTACCCACTCGATATCGCCTTCTGATTTTGGCGCCATTGGCTGGCGTTGTTCAGTGGTCGTCTGCAGCAACGGACCGGAACCAGACGCCCCACCGGTGCCACCGTCTGTACTGTCGCCGTCTTCCTCCAGAGCCTCGATTTCCTCTTCGGCTTCGCGGATACGCAGTTGCAAATCTGCGATAGTCCCTTCAGTGCTCAGCTCACGGCCCAACACCTTGCCCAGCTCGCCCAGTTTGGCGATCAACTCGTCTTTATTAGCCATTGTGCTCTCTCTATGAAACAGGGGAAAAGGGGCCGTAGCCCCTACGGGATGGGTTAAGCGACTTTCACCACCACAAATTCATTAGCATCAGCCAATAGCATCAGCGGCGCGGTTTGCGTCATGGTGTATTCACGCGCCGGATCGCCTTTCTGAACCCAGTTTTTCGGGTAACGGCGGGCTTTGGTAATGCCCTCGGCTAATGCCTCAATATCCTGGATGGCGCCATAAGTACGGATGCCCCGCGCCTCGTTATTACCCATAACAAAGGTGTTTTCAGGCATGTAGTTGGTTTTTTTCTGGGTCTTAGGGTCGATATACTGGCCAACGTAAACCACGATGGCCACATCGCCATACATGCCCTTAACCGACACCGCTTTACCCAAATCCTTCAACGCGGTTTCCAGGTAAGCCACAGATCCCCGGCGGGTATCGAGCTTTTTCTGCACAGCTTTGAAAGACTGGAAGAGGGACCAGGCTTTTGAGTCCATCACAACCAGATTGACAATCCCGGACGCATTGAGCGCGTACTCCTCCAGATCTCCGGTTGGGTCGTAGGTTTCCTTGTCCTGGGTAGACCAGCGACCGGCGCCAGCCTGCGTGATGTTGTTGGCCGGGTCGCGCTGCAGGTCTACTTCGACCTCTTCGAACTCTTCGCCGGTCATGATGTATTTGCCACTGATCACAGCATCGACAGCCTGTTTTTCTTCAACCTGGGCGATAGCCAACTCTTCATCTTTCAGGTTCTGCAGGATGATGCGATTACGACGATAAGCGGGGTCTTTCAACTGCTCCGGATCTTCATCTGGCAGACGACGCAGCACCATTTGCGGGTTAACTTCGTGCTTTGGCTTAACGTAACCCGGCTTAAATTGCGTGGTCAGGCCGCCACGCGAACGCAGCACTTTACCCTCAACCGTTGGAGAGATATAAACCGCCATTGCGACCTCTCCGGGGATCTTGGCCAGGTCTACGGTTTCAGTATCAAATTCGTAGCTTTCACGGTAGAAAACACGCAGAAACAGCGGGTCAAACTTGAATTTTGTCTCAGTGACGGCGATCAATTTGCTCGTCGAGTACATGGATTGCGACATGAGTTTTCCTCATAAAAAAACCGCGCCAGGCGCGGTTATAAAGTGGTGATCGGGAGCTATTAGTTAACGCTGATAGCCGTACCGGCAAAGGCGTTAAATTTCAGTTCATCAGTGGCCGCTGCTTCTGGCCATTGCACATCCTCAACACGGAATGTACCGGATTTGTAGTATGTGATTTTCGGTTGAGGGCCATCGATGGCCAGCGCCAAAATAGCAACGGCCGTCCCGGCTTTTGCCCCGTCCCATGCCACCAGCTTGTTAGTGTCTTCTTTCAACATTAGCGGGGTGAGTGCCGGCGTTGCCGCAGCAAGACCACTAATGCCGATCGCGGTATGTGCCGCATCGCTGCCACCAAGGGGCTGAACATGCTTAAACTCTTCTTGATTTACCATACTGGGATTCCTTACACCGGGGTGTTCATTAAGTCGTTTTCTTCGGCCTTTGCCGCTGCCCCTTGTCCCAGGGCTTCGGGAGAATCGGCCATCAGGCGATCAAGTCCCGTTTCAGTCCGGACCTGAGCGCTTTCCGGCATACTGGCAAGAATGCGCTGGGCATTTTCTACCGTCATACCTGGCGTGGCTGCGAGGGCGCGCGCGGAGGCGCCACGGCCTTTGGCCTCATCACAATCTAAAATCCCCATGATGCGGGCATTTTCGGCCTGAATGGCATCATTAACGGCCGCTGTTACACTTCCTGCGGGCTGAGCCGCTGCCGTTTGTGCTGTGGCCACTTCCGATCCAGTTGGCGTATCCGCTACGGTTTGGGTTTGATTTACTGACATTTGGCCTCCTATAGACCGGGTTACTTTTGAGTTACTGATAGCCTCACGCATGACCGCTAATGCATCGGTGTTAATAACCAGTTCATCAGACAGACCTGCGTCTATCGATTCCTGGCCGGTATACACGGCCGCTTCGGTATCGAGCACCGCCTGAACAGAAATACCGGTATAGCCCGATACTTTTTCCGCAAAGGCTTGTCGGATGGCGTTCATTTTTGCCTGAAATGTTGCCCGAACTTCCTTTGGCAAGGCTTCCCACGGGTTCCCGTCCACCTTGTGAGCACCGGCAAAAATCAGGGTGATATCAACCCCGGCTTGCTCCAGATTGCCGGCGTAATTACTGTGGGCCATCAACACACCGATAGAGCCGGCTTTGGCTGTCTGCGTGACTAAGCGCCGAGAGCACGCGCTGGCCAGCAACTGGCCGGCGCTGCAGTTCATATCGTTGGCCAATGACCAGATCGGCTTTTGACTACGCAGACGGGCGATAATATCGGCCGCATCAAATCCGCCGGCGACCATCCCTCCCGGGGTGTCCATATCGAGCAAAATCCCGTCAACGTCGGGATCGTTAATTGCCGCTGTTATCCTGGAAACAATCCCGTTGTAGCCGGTCATGCCAGAATACGGACGCAAAGTGGCGGACTTGCTGACCAACGTCCCCGATATCGGGACAATGGCGATCCGGTCCTGGATGTCATAGCCGTTATCCGAGATAGTCACTCGTCCGGGACCATAGGACGCGGCTAATTCAGTCATTTGCGGCGGTGATAAGACCGTATTTGTTGTGCCATCAATCAGGCGCCCCACACCCAGCTCGTTACCCAACGCGCAAAAGAAAACCCGCGCGTAGGCGGGTTCTAATAAAAGCGGCTCATTGAGTGCCATACTGGCGATATGGGGCAAGTTACGCGCTTGATCCACGCTGACCTCCCTCGTTTTGTGTTGAGTTCTGCAGCTGAGCCTGAAAAGCTGCAACCACCCACGCAGGCTGTGTTAAGCCGGCTGCCTTGCGTTCTTCTGCCTCCCGCACCTGCTGCCGGAAAATCTCCTGATAGTCTTCGCCCAGCTTGCCGCATTCCTTTTCAAAGGTACTTAAACCCGCCTCAATCAGCATGACGGACTCCTGCACCTCTTTCAGGCCATCAATGGCCATGCGGCCGGCGCCGATCCATTCTGAATTACTCCAGGCACATCGCGCCTCACTGAATGAGAAACGTGCGCGGGACGGCATTTTTACCACCCCACGGATCAATGCTTCTTCCAGCCAGCAGGAAAACATCATGCTCGCCTGGCGTGACGCAATAAACTTGCGGCGCCCAAGGAAGTAACGCCAGGATTCGTTAGCCGATGCCCGGGCACTGGAGTAACTCACCTGCGAATAATCGCGGGAAAGCTGTTCATAGGACACCCCCAGACCGGCAGCGATATATCTGAGCAGCGACTGTTCAAAGACTGAATAGCCGTTATCCGCGTTTTGCGCGGCTTTCAGTTCAAGTTTGTCCCCTGGGAACAGATGCGGGACCTTGGCGCCACCAAACTTCACTTGCGCGGACTGGTAATAAATCAGGTATTGTTCCAGGAGTTTATTCATCGGTGGTTCTTGGCCTTTAGCGTTCCCCGCCCCCAGGATGTAATCAAACGCCTTTTCAGTATCCAGTTCAGACTCAATGGTTGCAGCATACATCGCCTTAACGATCGCACTCTGCAGCTGTGTGTTCTGCAGCGTATCGAGCATCTTCATCTGCTCCATCACGCTGTAAAACCGGTTGGCTCCACGTGTCTGGCCATCCTCCAGGGGTTCAAAAATGTGGATCATCGCCGGCCGACCATTTGCCAGCTCACGGGGCACATAAGAAACACGGCGGGTGCCCCAGCTCGGATAGCTGTCATCCACCACGTTGTAGCCAATGGCTGCGCCATATTTGTCCAGTGAAACACCGGCGCGCTGCGTTTGGCTGTCGAGCACTCCGGGCGCGTTTCGGATACGTTTGGGGCTGACCATTTTAAACTGGGTGCGAAACAGTCGATGCGGAGCACGATCCCAGCAAGGCTGGGTA
Source organism: Serratia sp. BIGb0163 (assembly GCF_024809935.1). NCBI lineage: Bacteria > Pseudomonadati > Pseudomonadota > Gammaproteobacteria > Enterobacterales > Yersiniaceae > Serratia > Serratia sp. BIGb0163. Next base: position 866,547 of record NZ_JANUDZ010000001.1, on the reverse strand, counting down.
AAGACCTCCCCGTTAAACGCGTGCATGGCCACGCCTTCACGGATCATCATCGTAAAGGTACGTTTGCGCTCCACGTCCAGGCAACAATCAGGGTCCTCTGCGTACTCTCGCCAGGCCGCCTCTATCTCGTCAGAAAACGCCCGGGATTCTTCCTCAGCGATACCGAGATATCGCCAGTTTGGTCGATAGCTAAGGCGAAAGAATGAGCCGACAATATGATCCTGGTGCAACTGCACACCATTGGCTGCATAGCCGTTATTTCGTACCAGGTCATCAGCCCGGGCGTTCCCCCGTTCAAATTGCGGCAGTAATGCGGCGTCTACGCTTTGTGAAGACGGTTGCCAGCCGGCAATTTGGCCACCAAAGCCCACACCGCCACCGGTATAACCGGCGTACTCACGCAGCGGCGTCGCGCCATCCGGGCCAAGTAAGGTTTGATTTTTATTCATACCCCGAACCTCGCCGGACCTCGACGCCGACTGGCTAACCCCAGTTGAACCTCTAAATCAGAGATATAGGCGCGCAGCTCGTTTAACGTGGCGGAGGTGAATGTCACGGCGCGCCCGTCTTTTTGAATCGATGCCACACGTTTACCCGTTAGCAGTTCGTGTAAGGCTTTTCGGGCTTCTTCCAATTGTGCCAGTGTCGCCACGTTATCCTCCCAATTGAGCCGCCAGGGCGGCCAAGTCATTATTATTTCTGGCCTGCTGGCCGGACGGTGATTGTTGGCGGCTGGCCAGTAACACATCCAAATCCAGCTGCCAGCGCGAAACGCTGATACGCAAAGCCGCCAGGGCATAAACAAAACAGTCGAGGGCCTCGTTTCGGCGTTTTTTGGCGTCCCAGAGCAATTTAATTTTCCCTTTCTCATATTTTTCTATGAGTTCCTCTGCCGTCATCTGCTCGGCTTCGGCCAGGTCGAAAACCGCCGGATTATTCGGGTAGTGGATAAGCCCAGGAACGGGGGAACCATCAGCGGAGCGTTCTAGTTTGTAGCGGCTGTAAATGACTTCTTTGGCGACGTCAGTGCCGATTTCTGTCAGAAAAACGCCGTGGCTGTTTTTCTTGCGCGGCATGTTGGCCACAGGCTTTCCATAAACGCTGGCCCCCTTGATAGGTATTACCCGGAAGAGGCCCAGCCTTTTCGAGCGGTTATAAACAATCGCCGGGTCGATACCGCCAGAGTCCCAGCAAACACGGCCAATGGTCATGATAGTGCCGTCGGCAAGTTGGTACTGTTTGTTGATGGCCTCATCAACACGCAGCAACGTTTCCTCTTCATCGTGCCGACCCATGATAATCACGCGGTCGATCAGGAATGCTTCTTCTCCCGGCGCCCAGCCCCAAACACGCATTTCGTAACGGTCAAGCTGTGAGTCAATGCCGGCAGTGAGGTAAACCACACGTTCAGGCACTTCTGCCCGGTAATGTTCGGCCAGCTCGAGCAAGGTTTCAGGTAACGGCCGCTCCCCCACTTCCTCGGCCCAAGTTTCGCCAAGCGTCGTGTTGGTGAACGTTTTCAGCTTGCCCGGGTCGCCCTTCGTCTTTCTAAAGTCCTTAACGATTTGTACCCAGGTCGTAAACGGGCTGTATGCCGTCCAGATATGAAAAGAGACTGATTCTGGTGGGGGAATTTCCACTCCCTTGGAGTCAAACCACTGTAATCCATCCACTGTGTACTCCCCAGATACCGCACAGATGTATCGTCCGCCCACCAAACTCATTTCACTTTGTTGAATGACACACGCATTGAATTCGCAAAGGTAAAAGACCGTCTCTGGTTTTCCACTCTCCCACTTAAATCCATAAGGCGTCTCCCGATCGCCAAATTTGAGAAATTGCTCCGAACCGCAATGTGGGCATTTAACGTAAAAACGCATGAAATGCCCCGACTCACCTGCCGCGCGTTCAATCTGACACATACCCCGAATTTTTGGTGTCGAACCTCGAATAGACTTTGGCCAAACTGCACCTTCTATGCGTTTATCACCCAGGAACGTTGGAGAACCTTCCTTTTCAATGTCCTCATCAAAAGCAGCCAGCTCATCATAGGAAACAAAATCGACTGATTTTTCACGATAGTTTTTCGCCGCTTTTCCCCCTAAACACCAAAAGCCCCTTCCATTCGAAAACCGCTTCATTGAAAGTGTGTTGTCCCGATTCTTCTTCCCAAACCATGGCGCCATTGCCAATAAGCTGGGTACATCGCGTATCGTGGGTTCGACATGTGATTTCATAAAATTTTCAGCATCGCCATCCGTGGGCTGCCACATCAACCCGTTGCGTTGCTTGTGCTGAAGGAAATAAGCAACGACCCCAAGAAGCATTTTCGAATAGCCGACACGCGCAGATTTAATCAGGTTCACCTCCCGAATATCATCGCTTCCCATCGCATTCATAATTGCCACTTGGAATGGCAGCGTTTCCCAACGGCCTTCCTGATAAGAAGATTCTTTTGGCAAGTAATAATATTCGTTCGCCCATTCAACCGCAGTCATCGGTACCGGGCGTACCAACACACGCAAACCATCGGCAATGGCACGTCCCAGATTAGTCAGCTGATTGTTCGATATATTCATCCATCCACGCCTCTACTCGTTCCCCCACAACGGCGGTCCGATTCATGGCTTTTGCCAGCGTAGACTTCAGATAGTCCAGGTGTCGGGGATCGACACCAGGGAAGCGCCGTTGCAGGGTTAAAGGTATGCCATCCAAAATACCGGCAATTTCTCCGGCCACCCGAGAAAGAGCAAACGTGCAAAATGCAGTCTCAACAACCAACCCTTTCCCTTTCTGATTTTTCAATTCCTGTGCTTCAGCCTGAGCCTCCGTCAACCGGATCCTGGCGATTTGCAGGCGCTGTTCAGCAGCAACCTCGCTATCTTCGTCAGGTTGTTGTTTTCGTACCTGATGAGCCAGACGATTTTCCAGTACAGAACGGACATCGTAGAACACCTCTCGGCCACGTTTCTCTGTAGGGATAACTCCCCATTTATCAAATGCCTGAACGGATATTCCCAATGAGGTGGCCATGTCTTTTTTATTGAGTAAAACAGCCATGCCCCTTGCCTCATTTTTCGTGACAACTAAACAACAACCAACCTCTGGAAATGCTCATAAATAGCGGGCTTTCGCGAGTCTCCCGCCCCTCGGTGTTTTGGGCTTCAGGAAGGACCCGTAAAATAGGATTACTATCAATTTCCGCGAATGAACGCAGGTATTACGTGATGGCTTTTATCCACAAAAAAACCTGCCAAGGCAGGTTCTATAGACTTCTTTCATTGGCTTAAGCAATTTTCAGACATTCTGAGTTTTTAGCCAACCTTTTTTATTCTAAATGGTTATAATGAAACCATGCCATATGCAAATTAATTCTTAGCTCCGGGAGTTAGATGCACCTAATAAAAAATATATTGAAATTTTACAGATTGGCAATTAGATGTAGGCACTCTGTCGCATACGGGAGAGCCTTATTGGAGTGATAGACTAAAAATAAAAAACCACTAGTAAAGACTAGTGGTTTAATTAACACATTGAAATTAATCACGTTTATGCAGTTGTGATTTGTCCGTAATTCCCTTCACCTAAACGATAATCGGGTGAGCACCAGCCACATAGCGCATCCATTAGACACTCAGCCTTATCTTCAATTTCCGAAGATAAATCATCATCATTGGTTATTTCAAAAAGGCTCTGGTATATCTCATCCCCAGTACTAAAACCGTTATAGATTTGCTCTGAAATAAACGCCCTTAGACTCAGCATCGAGCTGTCTTCTAAACGCGTCTTTAGTTCCAATTTCATCTGAGATTTCATCATGTAGCACCTCCCAAAACCCGCGAGTGGCTGATAGGTACGAAATATAGTCATTAATGTGCATCTTATAGCGAGGTGCAATGATACCATGCTTAGCGACCTGACCTGGTTGCACCGTATCCTCTATATACTCTAAATGCTCACTTATTGCAAGAAAATCCTCATTTATAAAGAAAACATACTCCGTTTTTTTTAACCTCAAAAGATGAGGAGCCATATTTTCCTTCGGAGGGGGGCAAACTGATAGTCCTTGCCTAAGGTCATTGATCATACCATTGTCATCGGTGACGATATCATAGTTATTACCAGCAGCATCCACACTTTCGATGCGATGGCGAACTCCTAGAGTTCTTGAAATGTTCACCCCTAAGATGGGGCGAACAAAATCTTGGACAACTTCACTTTTCATCGTTCTTATGAGTTTTCTGCCCATCTTAAGCCTTGAGTTTATTTTTTAAGATACCAGAGGGATGCATTTATTTTTGAATTTTTTCAAATGTTTGTAAACATATAATACGTTTTGTAATTTATTTCACAAGGGTACTAATCAAAGCAGCTTTCGATCTGTTTCACCGGGTGGCAAACGATGCAGCATATTCGAAGGCTTGCGACTTGACTACGTCAAGATAACAACCGTGCGAGACCAGTAACAGGAAGCAACACGCAAGACATTGACCAAGACCATCTCGTTTGTTGGCTCGTTTTTTGCCTTCATCCTAATGATGTTAACGCACTGCCCTCCTCCAATATAGTTCCTTGCATGCTTAGGCAAGCTTTACATATATGGCTTTTTCATTAAGACCACATAGGCAAAAGTCTAATGTTAACTACCTCTGCTACTTGTTTATAGACGGGTGATGGAGAACCTTTTCTTCCCATAATTATCTCGTTACAGCTCCTCGCCATTGGTTCAGCATGGTCACCTGACCTGCGCATATTGACAAAGCAGTTTGTAGTGCCAGCGTGTAGCTGACTGCATCGCCCCACGTATTGCCCTGCCGCGTTGGATGCTCACATGGGGTGAATACAAACTCAGGGGGTAGCAGCACCACCTGTTGCGGTGCCGGTGACAGCGTTTTGCTGCAGGAGGTCAATAGCAGCGGCAGGCATAGGACTATTGCCACATTTATCGCTTTTAAGTGCATCGCGTAATTTCCTCTGGTACGTTTCCCCCTGCTGGCGCAGTTGCTGATTATTCTTTTGTTGCTCTGCCATCAGCTTGCGGTTACGGGCGTCCTGTTCCTGCATGGTGGCAATCAGTCCTGACTGCTGCGCCAGCGTCTTTTTCTGCTCCTTAACCTGCGCGCCAGCCTCTACCGCGTTACCATAGAAGTAGAACGCCAGCCTGCCAGCAACAATCAACGCCACCAGCAACAGGCCGATCGCCATTGTTCGAAAGCTGAATGAGGTGTTCATGACAAAAACAACTCACGTTCTGCCGCCCTACGCGTTACCAAGCCGTTCAGTTTCACGCCACCAGCATTAACCCACCGGCCAAACTCATTAGCAGCCCCCTGTTTGTCACCTGCATTCAGTTTTTGCAGAAGAGTTGAGGTGCTTAACGAACGCAATCCGAGGTTATAAGCAAAGCTCACCAGCGCATCGAACTGGCCCTGAGTGATTTTCACCTTCACCAATTGATTAACGCCCTGCTCATACTGAACAACGCCGCATTTCAACAACCGATCTGCAGTTTCCTGGTCAATCACCATGCCGGGGCAAGTCTTCTTTCCGTCTACTGGCTGAGTCCAGCCATAGCCGATTGTCCAGACGCCAACCGAGTCTTGGTAAGCTTTCAGTTCTAAACCCTCGAAGCGCTTAATCAGCTCAATACCTGTTTTACTTATCTGCATCACTGACTCCCTTCCTGTTCAAGCCGCTGATACGCTGCAATAGTGAAATCGCAGCCTCTCGGATTACCCTGGCCCCAATGACACCAAGTACAGAGAACACGAACAGCTCAATTTTCATCGTCTCGGTTTTGGATAGCACGTCACCCATGCCCGGTAGCAACTCAATGGACCGAACTAATAAAGGGGATAGGACAGGAACAGTAGTCACTGCTATAAGGCCGGTGAGTAATGCATCCACCAAAGCTGTGCGGATCTTACCGCCGTAGAAAAGGACGCGCCCAAATGCCAAGGCCGATGTAATCACCATGCCGTTTATCCAGTTGGCATTGTTCGAATAGAGGTTCGCCAACCAACTAAGGAGGGCATTGTCATTGTGGGGCATTTTCATACCTCCCCCTTCCGGGGCTCTGTCCCGGTACCGGGTAATGAACGAAAAAATCCCGACGTAAGCCGGGATTGATTTATTTTGGTTATGCCGGTTGCGCAACCGGAATATGTTGAGTAATTACTTGGTCGGCGTAACTTTCGAGCAAGTAAAATGGATACTTGAATTCCCAGGAGTCTCCTGCTGCCGATACCGTCGGAGCACCTACACCAGAAAAGCAACGCCCTTCGACAGAAATGGCCAGCGAGTATGCAGGTACGGTGTTCAGTACCTCATCGAATTCGGTACCTGGTTCCATTGGAACAGACATACGGCCAAGGTATTTGTTCAGCAGGACAGCATTTTCAAACTGCCCTGCAACTTCAACTTTAGTAAGAGCCTTAGCTTGCTCTGGGGTCAAAGTAATGTCGTTGTTTTCGCTAATAATCAGATTTGCCATGTGAGGCTCCTTGTCATTGATACTGTATCCATATACAGCAAGTGAACATTATCAATTAAGAGGCTAAGCATCACATGGTGACCGTTGTCTCAAAGGTCACACAACACAGGGTAATCACTGTAGAAAATAGGGTTCAGCCACCAGCCGTAAACGATTCGGCGAAAAGGGTGTGCCAGGTGTGTGTCGGATGTTGGCTGGGGCTGAAATGAAAAAACCCCGGCGATTAGGCCAGGGCTTTATAAAATCTGTTGCTCCAATAAGCTATGCAGCTAAGATAAATGATGCATTCAAAGCTAATAGTAAGTCGAAGGTATTAATATAAGGCACATTAAATTGCGCACAAATGTTAGGAATCAGAAACTTTTTCTTACACCGAACGTCAAGTCTCTCATGCGTAACTATTGTGCTTCCCATCGTCATCGCCTTAGCAATTAACCATGTATCAGCTCCTCGTAAAAATTCATCCATTGCACCAACAGACATAGGCACTTGGGCTTGTTGTTGAGCAACATATTGAACGATAGATGCTAGGTTTTTTTGGGTTTCTACTTCACTAACGGGCAGAAACAATGGTTGATTCTGTAAAGCCCAGTCCTTTAGCTCATCATTACCACTGATTAATTCATCATAAACATTTTTTATGCTGAATATTTTCCCACCCGCTGAGCAACGCAATAACCATTCCCAAAATGCAGGACAAAAATCCATGTGATAATATTTGTTTTTTGCCTCTATCAAAACGTTGGCATCAATCAGATATGTCATGCGCCTATTTCCGTTGCATATTTCCTAAGTTTTGCCGGGGCTATGCCCAACAACCTACCAGCATCTCTTAACAACACTCTGCCACTGAGTGTCTCGTTAAGGATGGCTTTACTAAACCGCGCACTATTCTTGTTTTGGGCTATGGCATAGAAATTCCCACCGCCCCCTTCTTTGGCATGAAACTCTGCCATTAATGCTTGATAGTACTCGTTGTAAGCATGCACATCAATAAAGCCAAGATCATATGCTCTTCTAGCAATAACATAACGGCTAACATGGAGCATTTTAGCTAGGTCAGCTGCGTTTTGGCTGAGAGATTTTTCTACATCCCAATGAGCATGCATTACTCTTTCAGATGCAAGGAACTCACCAGCAACTGCATTACAGAATCGCTCTTCTTTACGTTCTTCCTGAGTACTAGCGGTAGATATTCCGCTTTTACCAATCCAAAGATGTGCAAGTTCATGTAGCAAGGTAAACAATCTAGCTGCAGGTGCATCGGTTAGATTAATGAACACAACAGGTGCATAGGGATCACTAATAGCAAACCCTCTAAACTCTTCAACATTTAAAGGCCGATGAGTATTATTTCCGACGATCCCACTTCTCATTACTAAAATGCCAGCTTCTTCCGCAGATTCCACAATTTTTCGTTGATACTCTTCCCAATTAAGCCCTCTTGGATTGAGATCATTTAGCCCCAACACGTTACGTATGTCGTTAGCTACATTTACTGGGTGATCTCTGAAATTGAAGGAATCAATGAACGTTAGTGGCTGTGCCTCCTGATCTATCAGATAATCTTTATACCATTCTTGTTTACGAATAACAGAACGAATGGTATCCAGCATATCTACACTAGCATTTTGAAGCTCATGGTTACGGATCGTTCTCAAGTCGGGTATAGGTATTGGCTCAACAGGGGGTTGTGCAAGGAAAAAGTATGCAAACGGTATATGCAATTTGTTTGCTAATTTTTGTGCCTGCGCAAACGTAGGATTTGCGTTTCCATCTTCCCAACTGATTACTTTTTCTACTTTAACCCCAATACCTGCGGACAAAGCATCCTCAGACATTTGAGCTCTCGCTCTTGCCCAGGAAAGTATTTGTGGATTGATTAACGCAAATTCAGCCATTTTATTTAGGTTTTTCAATTAGTTAATAAAAAAACCATACTCGTCCATTACCATTAAGGTAAGACTACCGTACAGACGTGTTTTTTTCCATAAAAAACCCCGCAAATGCGAGGTTTTTTGATTGGATAAGCTACGTGACTGCGTAACCACTCTTATCAGACTAAAACACAATTTGCGGACCGCGTTAGAGATTTTTCATAAATATTTTCGCGCTCGGTCTCTGGGTCCATTTCAAGTCGAATGTCCAGCATCGACAAACACCCTTCAATGAAATTTTCCCCCATCTGTAGCCCTATCCTGATCAGCTTCTCATCCTTCTTGAAGTACCTGGCTATAGCTCTTTTCTGCATGTTGAAGATGTAGTGCAGCACGACCAGCTGATACTCATCAGGCCGCCGGCGCTTTAACTGAGCCATGCACCCCTCAATGACCAGCCCATCATCATCGCAGCATGACAGGCGTGATTTACCTGTTTGCGGGATAAGCCCCTTAAACCCTGCAGCGATTGGAGAGTAATCCACTCCGCTGTTATCACCTGACGCCCAACCGCCCCAACGCTCTAAAACTGCCTGAATGTCTCTCATGCTTTAATCTCCAGACGTCTGGCCCGCATGCCAGCTCGCCTATTACTCCACACTTATGAAATTGCACCGACCGATAACGAGTAGTCGATAAACCTGAACCACACTTCGATCTGACTGCCGTACTCTTCTTCCCACCGTGACAAGTCACGATGCAACTCATCGTGATGTTTCCGGCATAGCGGGATAGTAAAAAAATCGTGTGCCTTGGTTGCCATGCCGCCCTGGCCATGACCAATGATGTGATGAGGGTCGTCAGACGATCCGCCACAACATGCGCACGGCTGAGACTTAACCCAGCGTGTAAACTTTTCGCTCGTCCAGCGTTCACGCTTCGGTATCTTGAATAATGCCTTTGGCGGCTCCGGATCGATTACCAATACCTTTGCAGCCTTCTTGGCTATCTCGGCGATCATCTGACTTGGTGCCAGACTGGGTGTTATATCGGCCTCTTTCCGGGTACCTGATGGGATTGTGGTCGGCTTGATACGCAGTGATGCCGCCGCGACATTCTCAGGCAACAGATCAATCACCTCATTCACCCAGGCCCACCAGCACAATTCTGGTAAGGTCAGTTGATGGCTCTCTTCAAACATGAAGTGAATTCTGGCCCGATACACCACAAAATCAGCAATATTTTGTTCTGCTGTAACTGATAGCTCATCCATCGTCTTATCACGGTACATATGCGAGTGGTGCCAGCACAGACGAATAGCACCGGTGCCATAACGCATGGTCTCCATGTTTTTATCGTGATAATCGTCCTCGGCGCACTTCCACTGGCATTCGTTACGGCGCCCCAGCCAACTCTCCAGGCTGTTGATGCCACCAGCAGCAGAGAGCACACGCTCATGCTGAAAGAATGGGCGGAAACGTGGATCACTGGCCAAGTGCTGCTTAACCGCCGGCAGCGCACCAGATGGCATATCGCGAAACTCAGCCGGTACCGTGGCCACCATCACCCTATCGCCGAACATCGTCATCAAGTCATTGCCTGGCTTTAAGATGACCTGCCCTAGCTCACGTACGATGATCGGCTTCAATAACCCCCTCATGCCCTGGCCTTAGCCGTCATCATCAGCTTGATAAGTTCTGATGCCCGGGAATCGTAGAAATGAGGCTGAGTTTCGCGCGGGTTGCCTGGGTTGGTGATGTTTTTACCGTAAGCAAGGCCCTTTGTTGTCACAGCCCAGAACTGCTTAACGCCTCCCTTAGCGACTCTCGATGTGCTTCGACGTGATCGGTGCTCAACAATGCCAATTTCTTCCAGCCGGCGATAAGCTTCTTGGGGACTGACAGGGATTGAGTGTTCCTTAAGAATGGCACTGAGTGACATCGTAGGCCGGCTTGAGCCGTCTACCGAATCAGATGGAGCGTCAATGGCATAGGTTGGCATCAGGTTAGGAATACCGGCAAAGTCCTGCAGCTTCTGATAGGCGCCCAATTTTGACGAATTTGAAAGGTTCAGCATTCGAGATGCTGACTCAAGTAGCAGAATACCCGCCTGAATGCGATCTGCCGTCTGTGAAACATGCGGGCCAACTGCTGCAGCGTCAAAAGTGCGGATGACCTTCAGGCTAAATGCAGGACTAATCCACATGGCATATGAGTAAACCAGCTCCTTGCAAACATAAACGCCAGGGCTGATCCCCCCTTTGATGACTTCCAAAGCCGAGATTCCTGCTTTGCTTATTTCTTGCGCAAGCTCTTGGGTTTGATTGTTCTGCAGCCAGACGCTCGGACGTTGGCGCCCTTCGCTTCCTGCTGCACGGTGCAAATCATTCAGGCAATAGCGGCCATTGATATCCTGACGTACAGCTACGCCATCAATCGCGATCAATTGATTCATTGTATTACTCCACACATTGGTTTTAGCCAGCCTCCCCACCCCGTCACCCGCATAGTGACTGGGGAGGCGATTAACTGCTCTATCAAAATAATCGATACCTGTGTTTTTATCCAGCATCAGTAACCTCCCAGATCCGGAGATCTACCTTGCCGCCTTTGGTCACTGGCCCCCAGCTCGCATTGATGCGTTTAATCTGGCTGTCATCGAGCCACACACCAGCCTTGGTCATCGCATCGAACAGGCCCTTGAAGTAATTATCCAGGTCACGTCGGGCTTTGGTCGGTGGACAGAACACGACCTCAACGGCGATATCTGCACTGATTGGCTTCGGCCGGCGACGTAGCTGCTCAAACACTTGGGCGATAGCCTCGGCTTGAAATGCCCTGCCGCGTTCACTGACCAGAGTTCTGCCTCTTAACGATCCCTTGTTTGGCGAGCGCCAGTAGCCGTTAACGCTTGGAGGAAATGGCAACGTCAAAATCATTCACCCTCCCCAACCGCTGCACGGACAATCCCGCGTACACCGTAGTAATCCCATTCGAAGTGCCACTGCTGCCACCCAGTTACATACCCACCGGCCAAAGCATCTAGCCGGTTCTTTTGGCGAGACCGCCAGAAAGTCCGTGCCTCTTTCAACGCCCGGCGGCGCCAGATGTGGTACGCGATGCTCGACAGTGGTATCAGAACTAGATTTTTCATGATGCCAACCTCGCTAGGTCGTTCTCGCTTGCCCTGGTTACTGCCTGTGCCCAGATACCGGTCCATGCCCTGCGTGCGTCGTAATCGGTCATACGCCCAAGAGATCCGGCCATTTCCTTCGCCAGTGCCTCAACCTCGTTTTGGGGTTTTCGGCGTTGGGATACCAAGCGGGTGTAAGCGTCCTCTCGAGCAGCGCTATCAAGCTCCTGAACCTTTGGCAGGTCATTGGCCCGTTCCTCCTTGACCTTGAGATAGCATTTCTCGGTGATCAGGTAATCAAAGTCCTTCTTGCGCCAGGTCTTGCCGGTGTTGGTATCTGCACGGTCTTCCAGCATCCAACGGCATTTTTTCGAGATGAAACGCAGGTAAGCCCCCCACTTCTCGAGATTAAGCTCGTAGTCAGCCCAGAGTTTGCGGAGCTTCTTGCGGCGGTCGTCAGTGATTTTAAGAACGATTGGCAGCTCAGGCAGAGTGCTGTGGAAGGCCTCAAGCATGGCCTTGTAATCGATTTTCAGAGAGTCGGCTTGTGGGTCTGCTGGTGGAGCCAGCTGACGTACAGGTTTTTTCTCTGTAGTAATCTCTGAAGTATTCTCTGAGTAATCTCCTGTATGAATGAATGCGGGATTTCCCCGATCTGGCTCGGGGGTTTTCTGCAGACTTGTCCGCGGAATTTCCGCATTCTTGTCTGCTGGTTTGTCGCATTCTTGAATGCGGGATTTCCGCATACTGGATTGCTGGTTTTCCGCATACTGAATCAGCAGGGCTTCCAGACGGTTTTTGTTAACGCGAAAATAGAGTTTTGCGGGTACCCCTCGGCGGTCTTCTTCCAACACGCCGGCGGTGACCAACTTTTTCCTGGCGCCTTCCTGCTCATAGCGTGACAAACCAGTTTCGGTCGTCAGCTCAGCCTGGGTTTTGTAGAACCAGCCATCCATTCGGTTTTGCCAATACACCAACTGCGAAAGCAGTACAGCACCGGTAACGCCAGCACCCAGCCCAACAAACGAAGGCTGGAATGCTATTGGGCGATCCAGTAACTGCATTAAGACGCTCATTGCTCTACCTTTTTGAATTTTGTACCGAAGTCCCGGCGTGGGCATGCGCAGTCATATGGGTAACCCGGACGGCGGAATATGACCCGGTGGTTTATCCGATCAACTCCAGTCACATGAACAATCACACCGTGACTGTCACGACAGCACATTTCGAACGGGATGATCACTTCGTTATCCATGATTTCCCCTCACTAAAAACTTACCGTTACCCACAACCCAAGCCGCATAGCTGTGGTTGATGGCTAACCATCGGCCTTGTACATTGAGCTCATACGAAAACGCTGCTGGCGAACGTCCACCAGCTACAGCACGGCAACGAAGTTGCGGGATACCCGCTAAATTGCGTACACTGTTCATGCGTTAATTACTCCACACGTTTAATTGATGCACTCGACGCCCGGGACCGCATATCCTGGGCGTCACCCTCTCCAAACATCATCACCGTCACCGCGTATATCTCCGCCACCAGCGATTGAACCCGGTAACCCTTAGCTTTCAGCTTTCTGCTCTCGTCGTTGTCCAGCAACCCATCAGCTGTAAATTCGTTATGTGCTTTTGCAAACAGGCCTAGTGCTGACATCAGCTCGTTGAACTTGATCAACAACTCTTCGTTATCCGCCTGCTCGATTTCCGGAAGCTTCACGAATACACCACCAGCGTGTTTACACATCGCCTCGGTGATATCTGAACGGCCAGAGATCGACTCCATTTCTACAGCCATACCCAAAGGCACCACCTGCCCTGAAACTTGGCGGACGCGGTTACGCAGTGCGTTTTCAGTGCCGGCTACCGGATCCAACTCCTTCGCCATCGTGCTGTACTTGCCTGGGAACTGAGTGATCAGCTTGTGTATCGCTTCGCTGATGTCGTCCTGGGTAGGAAAGTCTTTGTTGTCCACAAGGCTTCTCCGCTTCTGTGGTTTTGGTTATGCCGCTGGGGCGGTAATATTTTTCTCGGGGGGAAATACATCATCGAGAAAACACTCGGCCCCTAAGTTGTTCAGTGCGGAAATGATGATTCGGCAGTCCTTAAGTCCAGGGGTCCTAATGCCAATTTCATAATTGGCGATTCGGGACTTACCCATCCGGCAAGCTTCCGCAAGTTGGGATTGAGTTATGCCGAGCTTATTCCGCTGTTCAGCGATATTGTTCATGTAAGCTCCTTTGTAATTACGAAGTCCATTAGACACAATATGTGATTAACAGTCAACGACAATACGTGAGCGGATTGTAACCACGGTATGTGGTAAAAAGGATGGATGAAAACATTGTCTGAAATCATTGGCGAACGCCTGAAGGCGCTGCGCGAAGCTAAGAAGTTGAGCCAGGCCGATCTAGCGAAGCTTATCGGTTGGTCTTCTGCTTCCAGGATTGGAAATTACGAGCTAGGTGCTCGTAAGATCAGTGCGGATGATGCAATTATATTAGCTTCATCATTGGGCGTTAGCCCTGCAGAGTTGTTGTTTGGTGACTCAGCACACCAATTGGCATCTCAGTTCCAATACCCTCTATATGCAAAAATCTCTGCTGGCGGGTTTAATGACGTTGGAAGCTATACAGAAAGAGATTCAGTTCGCCTCATTCCCACAACTGTTAAAGCAAGTGATGACGCTTTCTGGCTAATCGTCGATGGACACTCAATGACAGCCCCTCAAGGTGCAAAGCCAAGTTTCCCTGAGGGCATGTTAATCTTGGTTGACCCAAGCGAAGTTCTAAATATCAAGTCTGGGGATTTCTGCGTAGCTGGTCTGAACAATGACGAAGTAACTTTTAAGCAATTCTCGATTTATGGTGGTAAACCACAACTTGAGCCGCTAAACCAGCGCTATGACATCATCCCATTTGATGAAAACTGCAAGCTTATAGGTAAAGTTATAACTGCTCAGTGGCCAGAAGAAACCTTCCAATAACTCCATTCCCCTAAAACAAAGGCCGCTCATGCGGCTTTTTTTATTTCAAAATCAAACACAAAAATAAACACGACCAACCAATCACATTTAGTGATTGACTATTTGCACACATTTTGTGACTATAGCTCCATCAACAGCGAACAGGCAGGACGCCCACGAAGTAGCCGCCCGAGGCACACGAAGATCGGGATGATTCGCAGAGTAAATGATTAAGGCTTTGGAAGGTCACCAGCAAACCAAGCTGCCGCTTTTTGAAGAAAGCTTAGTTTGACGGAAATTGCTTCGGATGAGCGGTCAAGAACGATCAGCGTTCTTATGTAAGCGGCGTCACGCAAGAGGCCAAGCATTGGATTATCCGTCTCCTCGGCCTTAACGTATGCGGCATGAAGTTCAGAATCTGAAATACTGTCTGGCTTCGTTATTAGCTCTTTCATTTTCTTGGATTGTGCTTCGCACAGCATGGCAGTTTTACTCGGCTGCCAAACGAAACTAATAGCAGATAAAGAGGCAACAATAGCGCCAAAAAGTGGAAGGCTTCCATAAGTAGCGAAAATAGCTGACCCGAGCATGATTTGTGAAAACGTTAGTAACCGATCCAGCCTGCTATAAAAAGTCGCCTGCATCGTCTCAATGTGGAACGAATAGCGGATGTGAAAAATAGTGTTTTCTCGGGTCATTTGCTGCCTCTTACTTTTTAGGCTCAGGCTCCGGCTGTCGCTCGGTAGGCCTATATGGAACTTGGCTATCTGGTGAAGGACGATCTTGACGCTCAGGATATCTATATCCTTCAAACGGATAATTATCAGACATATACACCTCTTTGTGGTTGATTGTGTTGGCGCATAAATCATACCACAGAACACCCAGCAACAACGGGTACCCACGCGCCGGGCGTGGATAAAAATCCCGGCACACAACGGCATGCTCACTCGCCCTTTCCCTCAAGTCTGGAAGCGGTGGAGAATCCTGAAACTCATGAGTGAGCATACCGATGTGGTTAGGCTGGAAACTTCGGGGGCGTTGTTTACCAGCCGCCACACCTTGTGCGCCGCGCCGGCGGCACTGCAGCGAAAGCAAGCGCAGGTATCCGGCAAAAATTTATGCTGTGTGTAGTCTTGGCGGCTGTTCGCTGGGTTGGTGTCAGCCGCACTTTTTTCGCTCTTTAATAATCTGCGTAAATCCGCCTTAATTAAGTCTGGATTCAAGCTTTCTGCATATCAGCAGGTTCTATTACTTTATTAATAGCAAAATGAGTGAACAAACTTGACAAAGCAATATAAGCCAACATCCAAGCCCCAGCTTTGCAAATATAGGTAAACACCTCAAATTGCGTTTTCCCAGGGGCATCGTTGGAAACGATCATGATGTCATAGGCGTATGAGCAAAACACCCCACAAAAACCGAGTAGGATGATATTAATAAACTTGGCAGCAAAATCCTTATGCTTGAAGGTAGATACCCTTCCGTACCCCCAATTTTTATGGCTTTTTAAAAATAGATGCACGGCGCCTGAAAGTAAGATCAGCGTGAACACTCCGTACATGCCTGGATTATCCCAGTTGGCGGCCCCATTAATAATGTTATAAATAAGCACACCCGACACACCTAGAGCAATGTTCTTAAAATGATCAATAGTAACGCCATAATAATATTCGTTACCTTCGTATGGGATTTGTTTTAGCTTAGCCACGAGAACTCCTTACATTTAAAATGCCAATAAGTTTCTTTCGTACAAATTTTTAATATTAAAACATATGATGTGACGTTCTGCAGTATTTTAAAAACTGCATAGCATGCGGTGCGTCACCTGATGTGTGAGTAATTGACCGAGGACCTATGCTATGCGGGTAGGTTCTCTTATCTAAGTCCGATTTTCTATCTTCGAAAATTTGCCAAGCTCTGGCAGGGCTTCGCTTTGCCGAAAATCAGTGTGGAGTAATTAACATGATCAATACTATTACGATAGATACCGAAACAATGGATACCAAGCCAAGTGCTGTGATTCTATCCATTGGGGCGTTTGCATTCGATATTTCTGACGTTCGTCAGACACAACAAAGCATTATCCAGATAGCCCGTGATGCAGAGCTGGCTGATTACTCAAATACAGCCTTCTACTGTCTGGTAGATACTTTCGGTCAGTTAATGCAGGGCCGCAATGTAAGCGTCAAGACCCAGGCTTGGTGGCGTGAACAATCTGAAGATGCACATGAAGCTCTTGCTGGTGATCGAGAGCCAATCGGCCAAAGCCTCGCCCTGCTCTCTCATTGGATAAAAGCCCATCCAGATGCCCGGATATTCTTCCGTGGTACCGACTTCGATGGCTCTATCCTGGAACATGCCTATAGAACTAACGGGATCGAATGCCCATGGCATTGGGGCGGTAAGCGTGATGTACGCACTTATATCGACGCAATGACAAAGGGAAACCGTGGCTATCTACCTAAAACCCACCAGCCCTGCTTTGCGGTGGTTAAGCATAACTCGCTCCATGATGCGATGAATGATGCCGAGCAAATGGCCATTGCCTATCAACAAAATAGCTTCCAAATGGATGCCGAACTGAGGAAGTCCTAGTGACTTCTGCTTATTACAACGAAATTGATCCATACGCCGCCCAGTGGCTCCGTAATTTGATAGCTGCTGGTCATATAGCACCTGGGGATGTTGATGAGCGTTCAATCGAGGATGTGAAACCCGATGACTTACGAAACTATACTCAATGCCATTTCTTCGCTGGAATCGGAGTCTGGTCATATGCCTTGCGCAACGCCGGATGGCCTGACGATAAACCAGTCTGGACAGGTTCTTGTCCGTGCCAGCCTTTCAGCACGGCAGGCAAAGGCGATGGGTTTGATGACGAGCGGCACCTATGGCCACATTTCCATTGGCTCATCAGCGAGTGCCGCCCTGAGCACGTCCTTGGCGAGCAAGTTGCAAGCGGCAACGCAAATGCTTGGTTCGACCTTGTACAAGCTGACTTGGAAGCAATGGATTACGCCTTCGGGATTGTCCCGTTCCCGTCTGCGGGCGTCGGCTCTCCGCACATCCGTGACCGCGCATACTGGGTGGCCAACGCCCACAACGAGGGACTGGAAGGATGGAAAAGAATGCCTGAATGTTCCACTGAACTCATTGCTGGGACGAGTGGCGTGGTTGACAACATGGCCAGACCCGAAGGAATTAGATGGGGAAAATGCAGCAAGGCCTGCCTCCGGAGCAGGAACCCAAGCCAGACTAATGGTTTCTGGCGAGATGCTGACTGGCTCTTCTGCAGGGATGGAAAGTGGCGGCCAGTTAGACCCGGCTCATTCCCGTTGGTTAATGGGGCTACCGCAAGAGTGGGACGACTGCGCGCCTACGGCAATGCTATCAATGCGGAAGCTGCGCAAACCTTCATAAATGCATATATGGAGATCATCCATGGCGAAGACTAATGCAGAGCGTAAAGCAGCCCAACGCGAGCGCCAGCGACTGGCGGGTATTGTCCCTGTCGAAATCAAGCTAGATCAGCAAGAGGCTGAGATGTTACGAGAGAATTGTGCAGCTCGCCGGCCACAACGCGAGCCATACGACCTAGATGAATACATCACCATGCTGATCAGGAAGGATAACGCCGAATTAAAAAAGCAGCTGGCGACACGGAATAAACGGTGCTGCGGTAAGTGCAAAGACAAACTACCAGGTGACCCAGCAGGTTGTTATTTCCTTGGTGATTCTGAGTGCTGGCAAACCTACGGGTGGCATGAAACCAAATTAACAGTGTGTGACATGTCACGATTGAATTAATGCCCGTATGCGGCGGGTGATGTGTGGAGGTACTTGATGCTACAGATGTTGACGCTTGAAGAATGGGCTGCGGAGCGATACCGCAGCAAACCACCCTCTCTAAATACCTTGCGGCGTTGTGCTAAAGAGGGCCACTTCGCCCCGCCCGCACGTAAGGAAGGTAAGTTATGGCGCGTGCGAGAAGATGCTGAGCTAGTTGGCCCACTCACTACTCCGGTCATTAAGCACAACGACAATCCGAAGCTCCAAAGGATATTGAACGATGGCAGCCCGACCGCGTAAGAACAATGTTGATATTCCTAACCTGTATCCCCTATTTAGCCGCAAGGCCAATAAGGTCTACTGGCGATACCGTCATCCGGTTACAGGGAAGTACCACGCTCTTGGTGACAATGAGCAGGAAGCTCGTGAGATTGCTATCGAAGCCAATAGCCGACTGGCAGAGCAACGTAGCCGGCAGATCCTGGCACTTAGCGATCGTGTGGCTCAGATTAAGGGTAAAAATATAACTGTCAGTACCTGGCTCGACCGGTATTGGAAAATACAGGAAGAACGACTGAGCACCGGTGATATCAAGCCCAACACGTTTAAACAAAAACGTAAGCCTGTGAACCTTCTACGCCAAAAATTTGCAATGAAATCCTTGCCCGAGGTTGATGCCAGAGATATCGCTTCGTTGTTGGATGAGTACACCGACGCCGGACAGCCACGTATGGGCCAGGTTGTTCGCTCAGTGCTGATCGATATATTCAAAGAGGCTCAGCATGTTGGTGAAGTTCCTCCGGGCTACAATCCCGCGCTCGCAACAAAGCAACCGCGCAGGAAGATTACCAGGCAGCGTTTGAATCTAGAGGAATGGCAGAAGATTTTCGACATTGCTGATAAACAGCATCGATATATGGGCAACGCGATGCTATTGGCCGTAGTTACAGGACAGCGCTTGGGTGATATTTCAGCAATGAAATTCAGCGATATCTGGGATGACCACTTACATGTTGTGCAGGAGAAAACTGGTGCAAAATTGGCATTACCTCTTTCCCTTCGTTGCGATGCTTTGAACACGAGCTTACGTGAGGTGATCTCGCGCTGCCGAGATTATGCTGTGAGCCAGCATCTTGTACATTACTTCCGTGCGACATCAATGGCCCAACGTGGTGCCAAAGTGCCTGGCAATACACTGACAACCAACTTTAGCAAAGCCAGGGATAAAACCGATATTGATTGGGGAGAAGGCACACCAGCAACGTTTCATGAACAACGATCGCTTGCTGAAAGACTGTATAAGTCCCAAGGGGTAAACACACAGATACTTCTGGGCCACAAAACGCAGTCTCAGACTGACCGTTATCATGATGACAGAGGGAAGGAGTGGATAAAAGTGAGTTGTTAGCCTGATTGGGTGCTCTCAATAATTTGTTTATATTAGTTATTTTAGATTCTACTTAATTTGATATCCTTTACGGTCTAGGCTCGATCTGACCGTCAACTTAGTGCCAGAAGCGGACATTTCTAACAACACGGAGCGTTAATCAATGGGGTGCAGGTCAGTCGGAGGAGTCAGTCGACGCTAGGGGAGCTGCGGTTTACGCGTTACGGAATGTTTTTCGCCACTCTCTGGGGCTGACACCGAATTTTTCCCGAAACTGCAGCCTGAACGTTGCAGCAGACTGAAAGCCCGCTTTCTCAGCGACCTGTTCTACAGGAAGATCCATGTTCTCCAGTAACTCCTGACTCCTATGCAACCGTGCTGCTGTAATCCACTCAACGACGGACATACCGGTCGCTTTCGTGAAATGTCGCGTCAGCGTCCTGCGGCTCATTGAGGCGTATGCGGCCAGAGAATTAATATCGTGCGGCTCCTGAAGGTTCTGTAGCAGGTGATCAAGAACCATGTTAATTCTACCGTCGGCGGTCTTTTGCGTGACGTGATGATTGATATACTGTGCCTGACCACCTTCACGGTGTGGAGGCGTGACCATCCTACGGGCAATGCCATTAGCCACAAGGCTGCCAAAATGTTGACGAATAATATACAGACAGCAATCCATCGCCGCAGCCGTTCCCGCCGATGTAGTCAGTCCACTGTCATCAACATAGAGTTCATTAAGATTTAAATGAACTGATGGAAACAGCTCCCGAAAATCATCCTCATATTCCCAGTGCGTTGCTGCCATATGCCCATCCAGCAAGCCTGCATAAGCCAATACGAAAGTGCCCAGGCACAATCCCACAATCTGGACTCCCGCTTCGCGTGCTTTAACCAGAGCGTCAAGCAGAGGACTGGATGGTCGTTTCCGCACATCTCCCCAGAAGGGCACAATGACGATATCAGCCTGCGCTAGCACCTCCAGACCATGATCGGCCTGTATTGCCGTTCCTTCCTCAGACCAGACGAGACCTGGTTTTTCAGCGCATATCAGGCGGGCAAAAAGCTGTTGGTCTGTGACGGTCTCACCAAAAAGAATCAGCGGAACTGATACGTGATAAGTGCTGAAGCCCTGGGTAACAAGAATGGCAACTGTGATCACAGATATTGTACTCCCTGAGGATCGGTTGGTGTCAGAACGTGACAGCTTCGCCGTCAGCAGGCGCTGAAACGTAGCTCTGAATATGGTTAGCGTACGCATAATCCAGAACTTCCTGTCGTGTGACCAGACAGTGGTTTACAGCTTCCATGTGGGTGGCAACTATTTGGGCTTCAGGCAATACAAAGTGAGCCTTCAAAATATCTTCTTTACCAAAGATGATTGCGCCAAAGCCCAGAACATGAGCCCAACCGGTATTCATAATCAACACCCCCGGCATATATTTGCGCATGTTTTGTTCAATGACTTTCACCCAGATAGAGTCACCCACAAGATATACGGTTTTTTCTGCTGGATGACGGAACACCACACCACAGGCATCGCCAAGAATTTCGGCCATCTGCGGGTTGGTATAGGCTTCATCTGAACCATGCTGGCATGCTGTCTTAATGAGTTCAATATCTTCAAAGCGGCTGGTTTCGGTCAGAGTAACCAGATTCGTAAAACCCTGAGCACACAGCTGTGTTTCATCGTTCTCATTCTGGACGTAAATCAACATATCCTTCGGCACAATATCTGCAGCGGCCAGATCCCAGTGATCCGGATGAGTATGGGTAATAATGATTGCGTCCACATCAAGCAGTAAGCTTATATCCAGAGGCAATTCCACCATAGGATTACGAATTTCTGAGCGAGCCGTTCCCTCAAAACCATCCCATGCATCTTTATCAGAAAGCATGGGATCGATAAGAAACTTCTTGCCTGCATATTCGAGGATTTGGGTCGCATTACGGATCTGAGTAATTTTCATTTTGTGTTCTCCCGAACGCTATTTAATTTGGTAAGAACCACGGCTACCATGGCCCGATAACTAATTGTAGTGATTATCGGGTAACTCAACAGTGTCCTAAAGGCCAAGTTTCACGCATATCGGGTCAAAATACTGCCAGTAAAGTCAGCAACATAAGCCAAATCTTTTATGTCCGCTTCTCGCTCTTAGCTGCCGTACGAGCCCCACTCGTGGGCAGCTTAGTGCCAGAAGCAAACGTTACTAACATTCATTGCTTTTCTAGTAATATCATATATGTTGCATCAGCAGCACATCCTCGTCCACTACTATAGATAGGAGAAGCAGCACTATTGTAGGAACGAATAAATCTATGTTGCAGAAGATGGGACCTTGCACCACAAGAGCGTTTATCCATGGATCGTCTTCAGTTCCCAACGATAATTACCGGACTTCAACATCGCTTTTGAGGGGATATCTCTTGCTTGTAGTATCTGCAGCAACTGCGCTTTATAGGCTGATGGGATATTTGGGCCCAGAATGACAGATTTAATTGCATTCTCCGGAAGGGATAAAATGTATCCATCCTCGTTGCTGATGTCTCCATCAACAAATCTTACCATTCTCACTTCATCTTCACGCTCCCAAGCGCTAAATTTGGTGGCTATCAGCTTCTGATATATTTCCCGAATTGATTTCACCGAAAGAGTGTAGCCTTCATCATAAATTTCCCTATTTTTTTCATAATCATGAGATGAGTCACAAACATCTAAGTAATAATCCGCTACTGAATCCCAGACAGCTAAGACAGCGGTATCAACTACCGGAGACTCTTCTGAGTAGACCACATCAAAAATCTGCGTTTCTGTGTCAGAGACCTCAATAAGTTTTGCCTCATCGAATTCTACACAGATTCCACTCATAGACGCAGAATAGTAAGCCCACATGAGCGCGTTCATTGGATTACGCGTGAAACAGGCAACACGAACCTTACTCCGATATGAGCCATTACTAAAATCTGCCTCAAAAAGCCCTGAGGTGAACTCTTCGTAATGTTCATTTACCAGTGTCATATCTACGTTGTCACCCAACCAAGCTTCTAAGATGCGCTGGAGACGCGGACTATCACTATCGAGAGAAGGAAACCCTCTTTCCACCTTGCAATCTAACTC
Source organism: Serratia sp. BIGb0163 (assembly GCF_024809935.1). NCBI lineage: Bacteria > Pseudomonadati > Pseudomonadota > Gammaproteobacteria > Enterobacterales > Yersiniaceae > Serratia > Serratia sp. BIGb0163. The sequence goes on along the minus strand of NZ_JANUDZ010000001.1, from coordinate 843,787 downwards.
ATAGGGGTCGTTAAAATACTGCACGGGGCTCATATAGATAGTGTTATCTACGATGTTTTTTAGTGCATATTCATTAGGAGGATAAAATTTAAACATTTGTTCTGCTCCACTTAGATTAACACACACTAATGTTAGTAATTGTAGTGTCGCGTCGCGATGACTACTCTTCGATCAAAACTGCCCGACAAACTTAACTTGTGCAGTTGCTGGTTTTGTTTAAAGCAAGCGAGTAATTTTCGAGCGGGACTACCCCATTCCTATGGTTTTGACTGAACTCACTCTTTAGATTGATACACTCAAAAATGCCAAAATGGCCGAGTTTTGATAACTTGTTTTGATAATGTTTTGATAACCGTTGCAATTTGAATAATAAAAAACGGGAACCATCAGGCTCCCGTTATCATTTGACGCTAAAACACCATTACATGTGTTTAACGATAGCGTCGCCAAACTCTGAACATTTCAGCAGCTTAGCGCCTTCCATCAGGCGCTCGAAGTCATAGGTCACGGTCTTGGCAGCGATTGCGCCTTCGGTGCCTTTAACAATCAGGTCAGCCGCTTCGAACCAGCCCATGTGACGCAGCATCATTTCTGCAGACAGGATGATGGAACCTGGGTTCACTTTATCCTGACCGGCATACTTAGGTGCGGTGCCGTGGGTCGCTTCGAACAGTGCGCAATCGGAACCGATGTTGGCACCCGGTGCGATACCGATACCGCCAACCTGTGCGGCCAGGGCGTCGGAGATGTAGTCACCGTTCAGGTTCATACAGGCAATGACGTCGTATTCAGCCGGACGCAGCAGGATTTGCTGCAGGAAGGCGTCGGCGATCACGTCTTTAACCACGATCTCTTTACCGGTGTTCGGGTTCTTGATTTTCAGCCATGGGCCGCCGTCGATCAGTTCGCCACCAAACTCTTCACGCGCCAGTTCGTAGCCCCAATCCTTGAAGGCACCTTCGGTGAACTTCATGATGTTGCCTTTGTGAACCAGGGTCACAGAGTCACGGTCGTTGGTGATTGCGTATTCGATCGCTGCACGAACCAGACGTTTGGTCCCTTCTTCAGAGCATGGCTTCACGCCGATACCGCATTGCTCTGGGAAGCGGATTTTCTTCACGCCCATTTCGTCGCGCAGGAACTTGATCACTTTGTCTGCTTCGGCAGAACCGGCTTTCCATTCGATACCCGCATAGATGTCTTCGGCGTTTTCGCGGAAGATCACCATGTCGGTCAGCTCTGGCTGTTTAACCGGGCTTGGAGTGCCCTGGTAGTAACGCACCGGACGCAGACACACGTACAGGTCCAGTTGCTGGCGCAGGGCCACGTTCAGGGAGCGAATACCGCCACCGACCGGGGTAGTCAGCGGGCCTTTAATGGCAACGCGGTAGTCACGGATCAGATCCAGGGTTTCTTCCGGCAGCCACACGTCTTTCCCGTAAACGTGAGTGGATTTTTCACCGGTGTAGATTTCCATCCAGGAGATTTTACGTTCGCCGTGGTAGGCTTTTTTTACTGCTGCATCAACCACGTGAATCATAGCAGGGGTAACGTCGACGCCAATGCCGTCGCCTTCGATAAACGGAATGATCGGGTTATTCGGAACAACCAGTTTACCCTGGGCATCGACCGTAATCTTTTTACCTTCTGCCGGAACAACTACTTTGCTTTCCATCAACCTCTCCTTCAAGCGCAATTTTTGTTAATGCTTTGTAAGATGCGTGTAGATACTACTGGAATTTTCTGTCCGCGCCAATCCGAAACGGATTCGGTTATAATGCGCCTATCATCCGTAATCTCAACTGTTATGAAAAAATTCCCTGTTAGAAATCACAAAGTTAAACGATTCAGCCAGCCTGCCTCCGCCAAACCCGCTGTCGCACAGGGGCCGCGTCGCGTGGTGTTATTCAATAAACCCTTCGATGTCCTGCCGCAATTTACCGATGAGGCCGGCCGCACCACGCTGAAAGAATTCATTCCGTTTCCTGATGTTTACGCCGCCGGACGTCTGGATCGCGACAGCGAAGGATTATTGGTATTAACCAATGACGGCAAGCTGCAGGCGCAGCTCACGGAGCCAGGTAAACGCACTGGCAAAGTGTATTACGTGCAGGTAGAGGGCGCGCCGCAGGACAACGATTTAGTCTCTTTACGTAACGGAGTCACGCTCAAAGACGGCCCGACGCTGCCGGCCGGTGTGGAGTTGGTGGCCGAACCGCAGTGGCTATGGCCGCGTAATCCGCCGATCCGCGAGCGCAAGTCGATCCCCACTGCCTGGCTGAAAATCACCCTGTATGAGGGCCGAAACCGCCAGGTACGTCGCATGACTGCACATATCGGCTTCCCTACCCTGCGACTGATTCGCTACAGTATGGGTAATATTTCATTGGGCGAACTGCAACCCGGTGAATGGAAATGCCTTGATTCGCTTTAATCCGCCCGTCAATCCGTCGCTGTAAGGGGCCGCCATGTTTAAACCGCACGTTACCGTTGCCTGCGTGGTTCACGCCGCCGGCAAGTTTTTAATCGTCGAAGAGACCATTAACAGCAAGGCACTCTGGAACCAGCCGGCCGGTCATCTTGAAGCCGACGAAACCCTGATTCAGGCCGCCGAACGCGAGCTGTGGGAAGAAACCGGCATCCGCGCCACGCCGCAGTCGTTCCTCAAACTGCACCAGTGGATCGCCCCGGACAACACGCCGTTCCTGCGCTTTTGCTTTGTCATCGAGCTGGAGCAGCAACTGCCGACCGAGCCGCACGACAGTGATATCGACCGTTGTTTGTGGCTGAGCGCCGAAGAGATTTTGCATGCGCCCAACCTGCGCTCCGCTCTGGTCGCCGAAAGCATTCGTTGTTACCAGCAGCCGGAACGCTACCCGCTGTCGCTGGTCAGCAGCTATGACTGGCCATTCTGAGATGAATAAGTGCCGTGCGCCGACGAGGGCAACGTGGTAAAATCCTGCGCTTGTTTTTTATCAGCACGGTTAGTGTTCAAGTTCGCGAGATCCCCATGTCAGACAACAGCCAGAAAAAAGTAATCGTCGGTATGTCCGGCGGCGTCGACTCTTCCGTTACTGCCTATCTGTTACAGCAACAGGGCTATCAGGTCGCTGGGCTGTTTATGAAGAACTGGGAAGAAGACGACGATGAAGAGTACTGCTCCGCAGCGACCGATCTGGCCGATGCACAAGCGGTATGCGACAAACTCGGCATCGAACTGCACACGGTGAATTTCGCGGCAGAGTACTGGGACAACGTGTTTGAACTGTTCCTGGAAGAGTACAAGGCCGGCCGCACGCCGAACCCGGACATCCTGTGCAATAAAGAAATCAAATTCAAAGCCTTCCTGGAATTCGCCGCAGAAGATCTGGGGGCGGACTTTATCGCCACCGGCCACTACGTGCGTCGCCAGGACGTGGACGGCAAAAGTCGTCTGCTGCGCGGTGTCGACGGCAACAAAGACCAGAGCTATTTCCTCTACACCCTGAGCCACGAGCAGGTTGCACAAAGCCTGTTCCCGGTCGGTGAGCTGGAAAAACCAGAGGTGCGCCGCATCGCTGAACAGCTGGAACTGGTTACCGCCAAGAAAAAAGATTCCACCGGTATCTGCTTTATCGGCGAACGCAAATTCCGCGATTTCCTCGGCCGTTATCTGCCGGCTCAGCCAGGGCCGATTGTCAGCGTCGACGGCCAGACCGTCGGTGAACACCAGGGCCTGATGTACCACACCCTGGGCCAGCGCAAAGGGCTGGGCATCGGCGGCATGAAAGACAGCAGTGAAGATCCATGGTACGTGGTGGACAAAGACGTCGCCAACAACGTGCTGGTGGTCGCGCAGGGGCATGAGCATCCGCGCCTGATGTCCGTCGGGCTGATCGCGCAGCAACTGCATTGGGTCGATCGCCTGCCGCTGAGCGGGCCATTCCGCTGTACGGTGAAAACCCGTTATCGCCAGCAGGATATTCCTTGCACCGTCACCCCGCTCGACGAACAACGCATTGAAGTGCGTTTCGACGAGCCGGTCGCCGCCGTCACCCCAGGTCAGTCAGCCGTGTTCTATCAGGATGAAATCTGCCTCGGCGGCGGCATTATCGAACAGCGTTTACAGGAGTAATCGTGGCGAAGAACTATTATGACATTACGCTGGCGATGGCCGGGATCAGCCAGACTGCGCGTCTGGTCCAGCAGTTGGCGCACGAAGGCCAATGCGATCGCGAAGCCTTTCATACCTCGCTAAGCAGCCTGCTGCAGATGGATCCCCCTTCCACGCTGGCGGTGTTCGGCGGTGAAGAACGCAATTTGAAAATGGGCCTTGAGACGCTAATGGGCGTGCTCAATGCCAACAATAAAGGCCTGGCCGCCGAGCTGACCCGCTACACCATCAGCCTGATGGTGCTGGAGCGCAAACTCAACGCCAACAAACAGGCGATGAACCAGCTTGGCGAACGTCTCGGCCAGCTTGAACGTCAACTGGCGCATTTTGATCTGGAATCAGACACTATTATCAGCGCGCTGGCCGGCATCTATGTCGACGTCGTCAGCCCGCTCGGGCCGCGCATTCAGGTGACAGGTTCACCGGCTATCCTGCAGAACCCGCAGGTGCAGGCCAAGGTTCGCGCCGCACTGCTGGCGGGCATCCGTGCCGCCGTGCTGTGGCAACAGGTTGGCGGTAGCCGCCTGCAGTTAATGTTTTCCCGTAATCGTCTGTTTAAACAGGCGCAAAATATCGTTGCTCATTGTTAATAGATCCCAGGAGTTGCTACCGATGGAATTATCCTCACTGACCGCCGTTTCACCCGTTGATGGACGCTACGGTGATAAAGTCAGCGCACTGCGCACCATTTTCAGCGAGTACGGTCTGCTGAAATTCCGTGTGCAGGTTGAAGTACGTTGGCTGCAAAAACTGGCCGCCTGCGCAGAAATCAAGGAAGTTCCGGCTTTTGACGCCGACGCAAACGCTTTCCTCGACAAGATCGTCGCAGAGTTCAGCGAAGAAGACGCGCAGCGTATCAAGACTATCGAACGCACCACCAACCACGACGTGAAGGCGGTTGAGTATTTCCTGAAGGAAAAAGTGGAAGCGGTCCCTGCCCTGCAGGCGGTGTCCGAGTTTATCCACTTTGCCTGTACCTCCGAAGACATCAACAACCTGTCGCACGCGCTGATGCTACAAACGGCACGTCAGGACGTGGTGCTGCCGTACTGGCGTAAAATCATCGATTCGATCAAGGGCCTGGCGCTGGAATACCGCGATATTCCGCTGCTGTCTCGTACCCATGGCCAACCGGCCACCCCGTCCACCGTCGGTAAAGAATTCGCCAACGTCGCCTACCGCATGGAGCGTCAGTTCCGTCAGCTTGAGCGCGTGGAAATCATGGGCAAGATCAACGGTGCAGTCGGCAACTATAACGCCCACATCGTCGCTTACCCGGAAGTGGACTGGCATGTGTTTAGCGAAGAGTTTGTTACCTCGCTGGGCATTATCTGGAACCCGTACACCACTCAGATCGAGCCGCACGACTATATCGCCGAGCTGTTTGACTGCGTTGCGCGTTTCAACACCATCCTGATCGACTTCGACCGTGATATCTGGGGCTACATCGCTCTGAATCACTTCAAGCAGAAGACCATCGCCGGTGAAATCGGTTCTTCTACCATGCCGCACAAGGTTAACCCAATCGACTTCGAAAACTCCGAAGGCAACCTGGGCCTGTCAAACGCGGTACTGGGCCACCTGGCCAGCAAACTGCCGGTTTCCCGCTGGCAGCGCGACCTGACAGACTCCACCGTGCTGCGCAACCTGGGCGTTGGCCTGGGTTATGCGTTGATCGCCTACCAGGCGACCATGAAAGGCATCAGCAAGCTGGAAGTGAACCAGGCACACCTGCTGGACGAACTGGATCACAACTGGGAAGTGTTGGCCGAGCCGATCCAAACCGTGATGCGCCGTTACGGCATCGAAAAGCCGTACGAGAAACTGAAAGAGCTGACTCGCGGCAAGCGTGTGGATGCAGCCGGCATGCAGACGTTTATCGATAGCCTGGCGCTGCCGGAAGAAGAGAAAACTCGTCTGAAAGCCATGACCCCGGCTAATTACATTGGCCGCGCGGCGACCATGGTCGATGAATTGAAGTAATCGCCATACGGCGAAAACAAAGAGGCGGCCAAATGGCCGCCTCTTTTATTTTTACTGCATTAAATCCTGCAGCCGTCTTTTCTGCAGCCCTTGCGCATTGAAGTTGTCAGGGTTCAGCCACTGCTCAAACCCCGCCTTGATGGTCGGCCAGCGGTCGGCAGTAATGGCAAACCAGTCGGTATCGCGGCTGCGGCCCTTGGTGACCAGCGCATGCCTGAAAGTGCCCTCATAATTGAAGCCAAATCTCGCCGCGGCCCGTCTGGAGGGGGCGTTATGGCTATCGCACTTCCATTCACAGCGACGATAACCCAAGTCCTCAAACAGGTGTCGCAACATCAGATAAATCGCTTCGGTGGCGCTCGAGTGCTGCTTCATCGCCGGTGACCAACTGACATGGCCAATCTCCGCCACGCCGTTAGCTTCATCGATGCGCATATAGGCAACCGTCCCGACCGGACTCTGGCTTACGCGGTCAAACACCGCCAGGTTCACCAACGTGGGGTTCGCCTGCAGGGTGTTCAGATGCTGCAACATGGCAGCAAGGCTTTCCGGCCGTTCTATCGATAAATAGGTCCAGTCGCGGCCATCGGGTGCCTGCTGGAAAGCACTGAACAACGCGGCATGGTCGCGCTGTGGCTCAAGCCGTTCCAGGCGACAAAAGCGCCCGTCAAGCGTCTCACCGCCGGGCCGTTTCGCCGCCTGCCAATCGGCTAATGGCTCACCCACCGGCTGGCCGAATTGATTGATCACCATAAAGCCTCCGCAACCTGCAGTTAACGTTCGTAAATAATAAACGAAGTTCTTTTACCTATTTTATCGTACAGCGAACGGGCCGGAGAATTATATTCCTGCGTCGCCCAATAAACCCGATCGCAACCCCTTTCATCCGCCAACCGATAAGCCTGAACAAATAATTTTTCAGACACTTTCTTGCCGCGTGCCGCGGGTGAAACATAGAGATCTTCAATATAACAATAGCCGACAGAACTCCAGGTTGAAGGGTGGAATATAAGATTCATCAATCCCAACAGCTTGCCGTCTTTATCTTCCGCCACCAGGCCATAAACCTGCGATTCTTCACATAAACGTTCGAAGGTATGGTCGGTAACCTGCGCCGAAATATCCGCCCGATAAAAATGAAGATATCCCTGCCAAAGCTCCAACCATTGTGACTTATCATCGGTTTGTATTCTGCGCACTACTACTTCATTGTTTACTGGATGCATGTTGCCTCACGGGTTTTTCTAAGAAAAGTAACGTAATACCAACAGGATACACCGGTCAACGCAGCCTGAACACAGACCAATTAATAACAACAAGCAGACCAATTTTAGCGACCTGACTGCCTTTAGCCTGGCACCGGTAACGAATCAAAAATGCAGGATAACTTTTTGATAAATTTTACAATCTCGTCGGGTGTATAGGCAGCAAAGCCAAATACCAACGCCCCTTCACTTGGCGAATGGGTATAAAAATCAATCAGCCCGTAGACCCTCATGTCCTGCGCTGCGGCAGCCTGAATCAACCGCCGCTCGGTAGCCGCGTCCTTCAATGGGCAAACCAATTGCAGCCCGCCCTGCGGTAACCGTGGTTGAGTCCAGGCGGCAAGATACTGATGCACCGCCGCATGCAAAATCTCCAGCCGGGCCTGATATATCTTGCGCATATTCCTTAAATGTTCGGCATAGAAATCTTCATTGATAAATTTAAATAACGTCATTTGCGGCAGGGCCGAAGTATATCCATCCTGGAATTGTTTGGCGGCCACCATGGGTTTAATTAGCTGTGGCGGAACAATAAGAAAACCAATGCGCAATCCTGGAAAAAGGCTTTTACTGAAAGTACCGATATATAAAGTTCGCTGATATTGATCCAGCCCCTGCAAGGCTGCGGTAGTCAGGCCGTTATAATTGAATTCAGAATCGTAATCATCTTCGAGGATCCAGGCCTTTTCACGCTGCGCCCATGCCAACAGTTTTAATCTTCGTTCAATACTGAGTGAATGCCCCAGCGGATAATGGTGGGACGGCGTAATATAAACGCCCCGTCCGCCCTCTTCGGTGTTTATTAACGCATCAATATCCATACCGCAGGGATCCACCCCTATCGGCTGGGCGATTAATCCCGCCGACTGAACCAACTTTTTAGCACCCTGATAGCCGGGTTCTTCCACAAAAACCCGGTCGCCGGGATTAAACAGCACCTGAGTACACAGCGAGAGCGCCTGCTGGGAACTGGTCACCACAATCACCTGTTCCGTGCCGGCTTTAACCCCTCTTTCGCGCCGCAGATACTCGATGATTTCCTCTCTCAACTCCACCAGCCCCTGAGGATCGGCGTAACCCAGCAGGTATTCCGCCCCCTGTCGCACCGCCTGCCTTTCCAGTTGCAGCCAGCTGTCGATGGGGAACAAGCGCAAATCGGGCAATGAGGGGGTCAATGAGCCGCTGCGGCGAGTATGTGGAGCATGGGCGGCAATCAGCAAGGAACGGCCATGCGCACTCAACTCCCGCTCCACCAGCAAGGCCTGGTCGGTGCTGTCAGTGGCCAGCAGTTCACGACCGATCAGGGTGTCTTGCTGGTAGCTGACAAAGCTACCGCGCCCAACGGCACGGGCAATATAGCCCTCCGCTTCCAGTTGGGCATAGGTCTGTTCGACGGTATCGCGTGAAACCGCCAATCGAGCCGCCAGAACCCGGCTGGGCGGCAACTTTGCCAGGTAGCTCAGTTCGCCCGCCGTCACCTGCTGTTTGATTGTCAGATGCAGCGCAGCCTTACGCGTCATTCCTTGTCGTAAATGCTGAATAAAGCTTGCCTGTATCGCATCTGGAGAAACGTCCTGCTGGCTGTCACCGCTGTGTTTCATGCTATTGCGTCTCTGAGATCTTCCGTACCGCTGGAGGATAAACCAGCGCTGGAGATGTTGAATAATTGATCTAAATCAATCTAATTGTGAACAAAATGTTTTGAAACAGATCATCCATTGTTTCATTCAGAGCGCCAGCTCTAAACTAATACAACCATACCAGTAGCTTGCTACTAATATGGTTATCTACTTTTAATTACCCATCCCCGCCTGTTTGCCGCTGCTGGATAGCAGCGGTGTAGGTCTGTATTGCCTGCGCGGGCATTTATTGTGAAGCATGTTCAAGGTGGAATTATGTCACAACAGCACAACCCTACGCCGCCCCGGCGTAACTTTCTCAAAAAGACCCTGGCGTTAATCCCGTTGGCTGCCGCCGGTAGCAGCATTCTGGCACTGGATGCCAAGGCCGCCCCCGCTGCCGGTGTAGCGGATCACTATGTTCCGGCCTATTTCAACGCCGACGAATGGCGTTTTCTGCTGGCGGCCTGCGATCGGCTGATCCCCACAGACGATAACGGCCCCGGCGCAGTCGATCAGGGCGTACCGGTATTTATCGATCGGCAAATGGAAACCCCTTACGGCCACGGCGGCTTGTGGTATATGCATCCGCCGTTTGTTCCCTCCCCACCACAACTGGGTTATCAGTCCAAGCTGACGCCGCGCGAAACCTACCGAATCGGCATTCACGAAATCAATGCGCACTGTCAGCAACAGTTCCAAAAGGCGTTTGCCGCTCTCGAACACGCCGAGCAGGAACAACTGCTGGCGGCGCTGGAGCACGGCCAGTTGGATTCTGAAGACTTGCCCGGCAAGGCATTTTTTGACCAGTTACTCACCAACACCACGGAGGGCTATCTGGCCGATCCGCTGCACGGCGGCAACCAGACGCTGGCGTCATGGAAAATGATCGGTTTCCCCGGCGCGCGTGCGGATTACACCGACTGGGTCAATCGTCCCAATCAGCCTTATCCCCTCGGCCCGGTCAGTATCTCAAGCAAAAGGAATGCATAAATGAGCGCAATTAAAAAGCCACCGGTAGACGTGGTCATCGTCGGATTTGGCTGGACCGGCGCCATCATGGGAATGGAATTAACCGAAAGCGGTTTGAGCGTGCTGGCGCTGGAGCGTGGCGAGCAACGCGATACCTACCCGGACTTTGCCTATCCGCGCATTGCCGACGAACTGACCTACGGCATTCGCATGAAACTGATGCAGGCAATGGCCAACGAAACGGTCACCGTGCGCCACACCCCGGCGGATTTCGCCGTGCCCTACCGTCAACTGGGCTCATTTTTGCCGGGTAACGGCGTTGGCGGTGCCGGCGTCCACTGGAACGGCATGCATTGGCGGGCTTTGCCCTCCGACTTAAAGCTACACACCACCCTCAACGAAAAATACGGTGCCAAGTGGATCCCGGAAGGCATGACGCTGCAGGACTATCCGTTGAGTTACCAGGAGCTGGAACCTTACTTCGACAAGTTCGAAAAGGTCTGCGGCACCGCGGGTAAAGCCGGCAATCTTCGCGGGCAAATCATCAAGGGCGGCAACCCGTTCGAAGGGCCACGCAACAGCGAATACCCCACTCCGGCGCTGAAACGGCTCTATTCCGGTTCGCTGTTTGCCCCCGCGGCGGAATCACTGGGTTATCACCCCTTCAGCGTGCCCGCCGCCAACTGCTCCGAACCTTACACCAATCCCTATGGCGTACAGCTCGGCCCCTGCAACTACTGCGGTTACTGCGAACGTTTTGGCTGCTTTATGTATTCCAAGGCCTCGCCGCAGAGCACCATCCTCCCGGTGCTGACCCAACGTAAAAACTTTGAGCTACGTACCCGATCGCAGGTAATCAAAGTGAATCTGGACAGCACGGGCAAGAAAGCCACCGGCGTCACCTACATCAACGCTCAGGGGCAAGAGGTGGAGCAACCGGCCGATCTGGTGATCCTCAGCGCCTTCCAGCTACATAACGTCCGCCTGCTGCTGCTGTCCGGCATTGGCAAACCTTATAACCCGGTGACGGGAGAAGGCGTGGTCGGCAAGAATTACGCCTATCAGATGAACAGCAATATTTCGCTGTTCTACGACAAGGATACCCACTTCAATCCCTTTATCGGTGCCGGGGCCGCCGGTACGGTGATCGACGATCTGAACGGTGAGAATTTCGATCATGCCGATTTGGGCTTTATCGGCGGCGCCTATATCTCCGCCACCCGCACCGGCGGCCGACCGCTGCAGCAGATGATGCTGCCGGCGGGCACCCCAACCTGGGGCAGCGGCTGGAAACAAGGCATCAAAGATAACTATCTGCACAGCATGAGCATCAACTCCGAAGGCTCGGTGATGCCGTACCGCGATTGCTATCTGGATTTGGATCCTACTTACAAGGACGGTTACGGCCTGCCGCTGTTGCGCATGACTTTTGACTGGAAGGACAACGAGATCAAAATGACCCAGCACATCACCGGCAAAATGGTGGATATTGCCAAAGTGATGAAACCCAAGCAGATGTCGGTATCGGTGATGAAAGCCGGCGATCATTACGACGTGCGGCCTTACCAGTCGACCCATACCACTGGCGGGGCCATTACCGGCGATAATCCGGCCACCAGCGTGGTGAATAAATACCTGCAATGCTGGGACGTGCCAAACGTGTTTGTCACCGGTGCCTGTGCCTTCCCACAGAATCTGGCCTATAACCCCACCGGCATCGTTGGCGCATTGGCCTACTACTCGGCAGAGGCGATCCGCACCCAGTATTTGAAAAATCCCGGTCCCCTGGTTCAGGCCTGAGAGCATAAGGAGCTTCACATGAAAGGACTTACCCCCTCGCTGCTGGCGCTGTTGATGCTGGGTGCCACCACGGTGCAGGCGAACGACGATCCGCAACTGGCGGCCCGGCTGCAACACGGGGAATACCTGGCGCGCGCGGGAGACTGCGCCGCCTGCCATACCGGCCCCGGCGGCCAGCCCTTTTCCGGCGGTCTGAAAATGACCACCCCGGTCGGCGCTATCTATTCCACCAACATCACGCCGGACAAGCAAACCGGCATTGGCGAATACAGCCTGCAGGAATTCAGTGACGCGTTACGCAAAGGCGTTGCTCGCGACGGCACCCGGCTCTACCCCGCGATGCCCTATCCTTCGTTCGCCAAAATCAGTGATGGAGACATACGCGACCTCTACCTGTATTTCACCCGACAGGTTAAACCCGTGGTTCAGCAAAATAAGGACAGCGGTATCCCCTGGCCGCTGAGTATCCGCTGGCCGCTGGCCCTGTGGAATCTGGCCTTTCGGGAGGACGGTACCTATCGGCCGGACGTGACAAAAAGCCTCGACTGGAATCGCGGCGCCTATCTGGTTCAGGGGCTGGGCCACTGCGGCTCCTGCCACACGCCGCGCGGTATCGGCTTTCAGGAAAAAGCGCTCAGCCAGAGCGACGACGCCTATCTGAGTGGTGGCACGCTGGAAGGCTGGCATGCTGCCAACCTGCGGGCGGACGCCGTGAGCGGCCTCGGCCGCTGGAGCGCGGAAGATATTACCCGTTTCCTGAAGACCGGCCATAATCGGCGATTTGCCGCTTTCGGCTCAATGATTGACGTGGTGCAAGATAGCACTCAGCACCTGAGCGATGCCGATTTACGCGCCATCGCCGGTTATCTGCAATCATTGCCGACCGTCAATAAGGAAAAGCCGCTGGAGCTGGATGGAGGCACGGGCAAAATGCTGCTAAACGGTAACGTCAGTCAGCCGGGTGCCCAGACCTATCTGGATAACTGCGCCGCCTGCCACCGCAGCGACGGTCAGGGATATCGCGATACCTTCCCGCAGTTGGCGCTCAACCCGGCGCTGTTAAGCGACGATCCGTCCTCGCTAATCAGCATTATCCTCAAGGGTTCCCGCACGCCGGTGACCGTCGGCGCGCCAACCGGGCTGACCATGCCGGACTTTGGCTGGCGCCTGGACGATGAGCAAATTGCTCAGCTCGCGACCTTTATTCGCCACAGTTGGGGCAATGATGCATCGGCGGTGACCGCCGCTCAGGTGCAGGAGATCCGCAAAAACAGCGTCACCAAACCAGAGCATCCTTAAAATCTGCCAGGGGCCCAGCCGATTGGGCTCCTGTCTTTTTCTCACAGCCCTTCTCGTTTAAGTTTGGTTTAACTTCTCATGGGCATTGTTTATCCAACGTTTATTGGACGTTGCCGATAATGACCACTCACCAAAAATCGATAGCGCTTATTTCCTGCCAAGGCTCTGCGTCCCTTGCGGTAAATGCCGGTTATACCTACCATAACGTCAATATCACGATCAGATGGCCAAGGTTGTTGCACGCTATCCCTCACACGCTGCCGAGCGTGTTACCTTTACAGCGTGGGTGACAGGATGTTCACCCGCAGATTTACAGGAGTCCGCCATGCGAGTACTGGTTGTTGAAGATAATGGTTTACTGCGCCACCACCTCTCCGTACAGATGCGTGAAATGGGTCATCAGGTTGATGCAGCAGAAGATGCCAAGGAAGCCGATTATTTCCTGCAGGAACATGCGCCGGACATCGCGATTGTCGATCTCGGCCTGCCGGGTGAAGACGGCCTGAGTCTGATCCGCCGCTGGCGCGCCCACCAAATGAAATTACCGATCCTGGTGCTGACCGCCCGTGAAAGCTGGCAAGACAAGGTAGCGGTGCTGGAAGCCGGTGCCGATGACTACGTCACCAAGCCGTTTCATTTGGAAGAAGTGATTGCCCGCATGCAGGCGTTGATGCGCCGTAACAGCGGCCTGGCTTCCCAGGTGATCGTCTTGCCGCCGTTCCAGATCGACCTTTCGCGCCGGGAGCTGAGCGTCAACGAACAGCAAATCAAACTGACCGCGTTTGAATACACCATTATCGAAACCTTAATCCGCAACGCCGGTAAAGTGGTCAGTAAAGACTCGCTGATGTTGCAACTGTATCCGGATGCCGAGCTACGTGAAAGCCACACCATCGATGTACTGATGGGCCGTTTGCGTAAAAAGGTGCAGGCCGAATACCCGCAGGAAGTGATCACCACGGTTCGTGGCCAGGGCTATCGTTTTGATGCGAAGTGAACATGATGTTCAACAAAAATAAAAAGCCTTTTTCCCTACGAGCCCGCTTTTTGATGGCTACCGCCGGGGTGATCCTGGCGCTGTCGCTGTCCTATGGTCTGGTCGCGGTCGTGGGTTATATCGTCAGCTTCGACAAAACCGCTTTCCGCCTGCTGCGCGGTGAAAGCAACCTGTTCTTCAGCCTGGCCCAGTGGAAAGACAACAAGCTCACCATCGCCATTCCGCCCGATATCGATCTCAACTTCCCTACCCTGGTGTTTATTTACGACGATAAGGGCAAGCTGCTGTGGAGCCAGCGCCAGGTACCGGAACTGGAAAAACGGATCAACAAAGAGTGGCTGGAAGAGTCCGGTTTCTACGAAATTGACACCGATACCCGCATCAGTAGCGAAGTCCTGGGTAACAACCCCAAGGCGCAAGATCAACTCAAAGACTATGACGACAACGACCAGAATGCGCTGACCCACTCCGTGGCGGTCAACACCTACGCGGCGACCGCAAGATTGCCGGCGCTAAGCATCGTGGTGGTCGACACTATCCCGCAAGAGCTTCAGCGTTCAGACGTCGTCTGGGAATGGTTCAGCTATGTGTTGCTGGCTAACCTGCTGTTGGTGGTGCCCCTGCTGTGGCTGGCGGCCTATTGGAGCCTGCGACCGATCCAGGCGTTGGTGAATCAGGTCGGCGAACTGGAAAACGGTGAGCGAGAACAGCTCGATGAGAACCCCCCCAGCGAACTGCGCGGGCTGGTACGCAATCTGAATATTCTGGTTCGCAACGAACGTCAGCGCTATACCAAATATCGCACCACGCTTTCCGATCTGACCCACAGTCTGAAAACCCCGTTGGCGGTACTGCAAACCACATTGCGCTCACTGCGCACCGGCAAGCAAACCACCATCGAGGAAGTCGAGCCGATCATGCTGGATCAGATCGGACGTATCTCTCAGCAAATTGGCTACTACCTGCACCGCGCCAGCATCAACTCCGGGCAAACGGTGCTGACACGCGAGATCCATTCGGTACCGGCCCTGCTGGACAGCCTGACGGTGGCGCTGAACAAGGTATATCAGCGCAAAGGCGTGGTGATCACGCTGGATATCTCGCCGGAAGTGACCTTTATGGGTGAAAAAAACGACTTTATGGAAGTGATGGGCAACGTACTTGAAAATGCCTGTAAGTACTGCCTGGAATTCGTTGAAATCACCTCCCTCCACTCCGATAAATATCTCACCATCGTCATCGATGACGACGGCCCGGGTATTCCGGAAAGCAAACGCGAGTTGATTTTCCAGCGCGGCCAGCGGGTAGACACTTTGCGCCCCGGTCAGGGCTTGGGATTATCGGTAGCGGCGGAGATTATTGAGCAGTACGACGGCTCCATTACCATCAGTGACAGCCCGCTGGGCGGCGCACGTATGCAGGTCACTTTCGCTCGTCAGCACGACTCCCACCATAACGAGTAAATTCTGTTGCTCAGGCCCCGATCCACGGGGCCAAACTTCCGTTATAATCGCACTCAGGCTCACTCCTCTATCCTGGAATAGAACATGGATTATCAATTAGATCTGGACTGGAACGATTTTTTGCAACGTTATTGGCAAAAGCGTCCGGTGATTCTGAAGCGTGGCTTCAAAAACTTTATCGATCCGATCTCCCCGGATGAGCTGGCTGGGCTGGCGATGGAAAACGAAGTGGACAGCCGTTTGGTTAGCCACCAGGACGGCCGCTGGCAGGTCGCTCACGGCCCATTTGAGAGCTTTGACCACCTGAGCGAGAACAACTGGTCGCTGCTGGTGCAGGCAGTCGATCACTGGCATGAGCCTTCCAGCGCGCTGATGCGCCCGTTCCGCCAACTGCCGGACTGGCGGATGGACGATCTGATGATTTCGTTCTCGGTGCCGGGCGGCGGTGTTGGCCCGCATTTCGATCAGTACGACGTGTTTATCATTCAGGGTACCGGTCGCCGTCGCTGGCGCGTGGGTGAAAAAGTGCCGATGAAGCAGCATTGCCCGCACCCGGACCTGCTGCAGGTTGAACCTTTCGACGCCATTATCGATGAAGAAATGGAACCGGGCGATATTCTGTATATTCCGCCGGGCTTCCCGCATGAAGGCTACGCGCTGGAAAACGCGCTGAACTACTCGGTGGGCTTCCGCGCACCGAATGGTCGTGAACTGATTAGCGGTTTTGCCGACCACGTGCTGGCACGCGAACTGGGCAGCAAACGTTACAGCGATCCGGATATTCAACTGCGTGAGCATCCAGCGCAAGTGCTACCGCAGGAAGTCGACGCCCTGCGCCAGATGATGCTGGATCTGGTTGAGCAACCGGAACACTTCCAACAGTGGTTCGGCGAATTTATCTCCCAGACGCGCCACGAGCTGGATGCCGCGCCGCCGGAGCCGCCTTACCAGGCAGGCGAAATCTACGAACTGCTACAGCAGGGCGAGCCATTACAACGTCTGGGTGGCCTGCGCGTACTGCGCGTTGGTGATCAGTGCTTTGTGAACGGCGAACTGATGGATACCGAGCATCTGCAGGCTGTCGATGCCATGTGCCAGAACTTCAGCGTTAATGCCGCCCAGTTGGGTGACGCGGTGGACGATCCGTCGTTCCTGGCGCTGCTGACTGCACTGATCAATAACGGCTACTGGTATTTTAAAGACTGAAGCTGAAGTCATTCTGATAAGGCCACCCGCCCCCAGGCGAGTGGCTTTTTTTATGCTCGCAGCGCCTGTGTCAGGTAAGCATCTAGCTCCTCGTCCGGCATGCCCGCCTGTCTGGCTGCCGCACAAATCTGCTGCCAGGTATTGGCATCTATCGGGATCCCCTGTTGCAAGCGTTGTTCGCGATTCGCCTCTTCCCACTCCCCCGGCACCTCAATCGGCCGACCGTCACTTGGCGGTGAGGCTTTCACCCAGTCAATAAACGCCTCAGCCTCGCTTTGCATCTCAGGTGCCGCAAAGGCCTCAGGGTTGAGGATAATGGTGGTCATACAGTTGAAAATGGCGTCGCTGTTGGATTTCAGCGTAGCACTATGGGTAGTTCTCCCGCCCGACAGTGCACCGCCGAGGATCTCGCACAGGGCGGCCAGCGCATAACCTTTATGCGCACCAAAGGGCAGCAGCGAACCAAACGGCTGCTCGTGCATCACTTTGGGTTCGTCTGTGGGTTGTCCATGCTGGTCAATCAGATAACCCGGCGCGACGGTCAGACCTTTGTTGTAGGCCACGCGGGTTTTACCAAAAGCGATGCCGCTGGTGGCGAAATCCAGCAGCAGCGGCTTTTTACCGGGACGGGGGAAAATAACGCAGAAGGGGTTGGTACCAAAGCGACGATCGCTGCCGCCAAAGGGTGCCACCATAGGGTCGCCCACGACATTGACGAAGTGAATGGAGATAAAACCGGCGCGTGCACACTGTTCAGCCCAGTGGCCAATACGGCCGATGTGATGCGAATTGTTTAATGCCACCGCCGCCAGCCCCAGTTGCCTGGCTCGTTCGATGCCTTTATCCATCGCCTCACTGGCGACCACCTGGCCGAAACCCTGACCACCGTCAATCGTCAGGACCGCACCGGCGTCGCGTACCACCTGGGCATGAACGTTAAGCTGTAAATGCCCCTGCGCCAGCGACGCCATATAGCTCGGGATCATGCCGACGCCGTGGGAGTCGTGGCCGGCCAGATTGGCCTGAACCAAATGTTCGGCCACTAGCCCGGCCTCTCGATCGGTACTGCCGGCATGGCGCCAAATCGCCTGCACAAACTGCTCAAGACATTGGCGATCGATACGGTGTTCAGTGCTCATGATACGGCTCCTGGTGCGGAAAATATGTTCTACACTAGGAGCAAATCATTGTTACGGCAAGCAATTATAATAATCGCAATCGGGGCTATTTGGCGCGTTCTGCCGTCAGCGCAGCGATGCGCATAATCACGGCCACTGCTTGCTCCATCCCTTCAAGGGAAACAAACTCATGCTTGCAATGATAGTTATAACCGCCGGTAAACAGATTCGGACAAGGCAGACCGCGAAACGATAACTGAGCGCCGTCGGTACCGCCGCGAATCGGCTTCATCACTGGTTCAATATCGCACTCGCGCATGGCCTGTTGCGCCAACGCAATCACATGGGGATGTTCTGCCACCTGTTCGCGCATGTTGTAGTAGCTGTCTTCAATCGTCACTTCGATATAACAATCCCGCGGCAGACCTTTACCCACCTGCTTGGCTACCTCAAACATCCGGCGCTTGCGGGCCTCGAAACCCTCACGCTCGAAATCACGCAGAATATAGTGCATTTCGGCGCGCTCGACGCTGCCCTTGAGGCTGCTGAGATGATAAAACCCCTGATAATCGGCGGTGGTTTCCGGCGTTTCATCCGCCGGTAGCGCCTGCTGAATACGGGTTGCCAGTGACAGGGCATTCACCATCACCCCTTTAGCGCTCCCAGGGTGAACATTATTGCCGACAATTTTCACCGTCACCGACGCCGCATTGAAGTTCTCGCATTCCAACTCACCGACACCACCGCCATCTACGGTATAGGCCCACTCGGCGTTGAATTGTGCAACGTCAAAAAATCGTGCGCCCTTGCCCACTTCCTCGTCCGGCGTAAAAGCCACGCGAATATCGCCGTGGGGGATATTGCGTTGCTGCAACCGCACCATGGCGGTCAGAATTTCGGCAATACCAGCCTTGTCATCGGCACCGAGCAGCGTTTTGCCGTCGGTAGTGATCAACGTCTGCCCCAGCATCTGGTGCAGGATCGGGAACATCACCGGCGATAACACCTCATCGCCAATGCCCAATGCAATATCGCCGCCGCGGTAACTTTCGACGATCTGCGGGTTAACGTGTTTGCCGGTAAAATCCGGTGAGGTATCCAGGTGAGAAATAAACCCGATGGCCGGTACGGACCAGGCAACGTTGCCCGGTAAAGTGCCCATCACGCAGCCATGCTCGCTGAGCGACACCCGTTCAAACCCCAGTTCAATCATTTCTTGCTGCAACGCGCGCGCCAGCTTCATTTGCCCGTCGGTACTCGGCACATGTTTGACGTTCGCTTTGGATTGCGTGTCGAATGAGACGTAGTTAAAAAATCGATCTAGTAGTTTATCCATGGTATCCGCCCTCAGAATATCGCGTTTCATTATGCGGAACCGATCAGGATCAAATATTGCGACAGGTCATTTTTAGCCAGATTTAACGGAAATCATTAAACCTTGTGATGATTTCTTTCATTGACCAGGCCGCTACGGCAGAAGTTATCGCCAGCCACGGCTTCTGATGTGTGATCTTCTTCACGACGGGTACCGGTTGTCAGCCACTGACCACCAGTGCCTATTTCCGCTGACTAATTGCATCACCGGATCTTTCCTCCTATAACTTAGCCAAGGCAGAGTTTGCCTCTTTCTCTTTCGCCATCCCAGGGAGCTTTATCGTCAACGTCGTTATCCATTAAAATATAAAAAAGGAACTGACATGAAAGGTATTATCGATAATATCTTGAGCAAGCTGCAACTTTTTTCCAAAGCCATGATGGGGCCGATATTCTTCTTGCCGGTTATTGGTTTAATCCTGGCATTAAGTTCTATTCTTACCAACGCCACACTGGTAAATGAAAACTCCGGGATTTTCCATGTGGGGAAAATGCTCGGCGATACCTTCTGGCCATTATTTGGTAATCTCGGGTTAATATTCTGTATCGGTATTACCTATGGACTAGCCAGGGATAAAAAGAGCGAGGCCGCATTGGTGGCGGTAATGTGCTTTATCATGTTCCTCGGCGCCAACTCGTCTTATCTGCAGCTTAGTGGCCACGTAGCGCAAAAAATCAACGGCGAATTTTACGGCACCGGGCAAACCGAACTGCTGGGTTTCACCGTGGTGGATATGGGCATATTCCTCGGTCTGATCCTCGGCATCACTATCGCCTGGGTACATAACCGTCTGTGTAACGTCGAACTGAACGGCGTGTTATCGGTTTATGGCGGTTCCAAACTGGTACTGATCGCCATGACGCCGGTGATTGTGCTGTATGCCATCGCCTTCAGCTATCTGTGGCCGGCTATCTCGCACGGTCTGATCTCGCTGACCGGCTTTATGAAAAGCTCCGGTTCGCTTGGCGTATTCGTTTACGGTTTCTTCGAGAAATTCCTTATTCCCACCGGGCTGCATCATTTTATCTGGTCCCCGTTCCAGCTCACCAGCATCGGCGGTTCGATCGTGCAGGATGGCCACACCGTTTCTGGCTCACAGGCGATTTTCCTGGCCTATATGCGCGACCCGAGTATTTCGCCGCTGATGAATGAAGCACTGCGCTTCTCGCAGCAGGGTATGGTGACCATCTTTGGCCTGTCAGGCGCAGCGCTGGCCTTTTACCACACCGCCAAACCGGAAAAGAAAATGCTGGCCAAGGCGATCCTGATCCCGGCCATCACCACCTCGATTCTGGTGGGCATCACCGAACCGATCGAGTTCACCTTCCTGTTTATTTCGCCGCTGCTGTGGGTGATCCATGCGGTGCTGACTGCGCTGTCGCAGGTTGCCTGCAATCTGTTCGAAGTGCGGCCCTGGGGAGCCAGCGGTCTGATTGAGTTCCTGGTGTATAACCTGCCGTTGCCGGTGGCCCTCACTCGCTGGCCGCTATATGTCGTGATTGGCCTGATTCAGTTCGCCGTCTATTACCTGGTATTCAAAACGCTGGTGCTGAAGCTTAATTTAAAAACGCCGGGCCGCGAGGATGACGACGAGGTCAAACTTTATTCAAAACAGGAGTATCAAAATAGTAAAAGCACGCCTAATGAATTGAGTGGAATAATTATTCGCGCGCTTGGCGGTAAAGACAACATTATTTCCGTCGACAACTGTTTCACCCGGCTCAGGGTTGAATTAAAAGACATGCAATTGGTAGATGAAGCGGCATTAAAAAGTACCGGTGCCAAAGGCGTGGTGAAAAATAGGCGTGAGGTTCAGGTTATTTATGGTGTCACCGTTGGCAAGGTCAAAAACCAGGTCGAGAAGTATTTAGCAGCACTCTGACATTTATTAATTTGGGAGATATTAAATGAAATTAACCGTTCTGGGCGGCGGCGGCGTGCGTTCGCCGTTCCTGGCCAAATCTATCGCCTACAACGCCCACCGTATCGGCGTCACTGAAGTGGTGTTTATGGACACCGATCAACATAAACTGGCCATCTACGGTGCCATCGCTCAGGGGGTATTCCAGCGTATTCGCAGCGATATCGCCTTCAGCCTGACCAGCGATGCGCATCAGGCATTGAGCGGTGCAGACTATATCATCACCACCCTGCGTATCGGCGGCGAAGAGGGGCGTATTGATGATGAACGCATCGCGCTCAACCATCAGGTTCTGGGGCAGGAAACCACCGGTGCCGGCGGCTTCGCCATGGCAATGCGTTCAATCCCGGCGATTATCGATTACTGCCGACTGATCGAACAGCTGTCGTCACCCGACGCAGTGCTATTCAACTTCACTAACCCTTCCGGCATGGTGACCGAAGCTATCATCAAGTCAGGCTTTAAACGCCAGGTGTACGGTATCTGCGATGCGCCCAGCGAGTTTATCCGCGAACTGGCCGAGCTGTTGAGTTGCCGCGAGAGTGAATTGAGTATCGACTGCTTTGGCCTGAACCACCTGTCCTGGTTCCGCAATGCCAGGGTCAACGGTGAACCGGTAACCGAACGGCTGCTGGCGGACCCGCGCCTGTACCGCGACACCTGCATGAAATACTTCTCACCGGAGCTGGTCGAACTCTCCGATAACCTGATGCTCAACGAGTATCTGTATTACTACTACTATCGCGAGCAAGCGATCGCCGCTATCGTCAGCGCCGGAGAAACCCGCGGCGAGCAAATTGCGCAGATCAATCGGCAGATGCTGGCAGACCTGGCCGAGCTGGACATCCCGAACCAGCTGGATCAGGCCTTCAGCCTCTACTTCAGCCATTATCTGACGCGCGAAAACTCGTATATGCAGCGCGAGTCCAACCAGGGCAAGGTGAAAGAGCGCACCATGCTGACGCTGCAACAGTTTATCGAACAGCCGGACAGCGGTGGCTACGCCGGGGTGGCGATCGATATTCTGGAGGCGGTGAACAGCGGCCAACAAAAACGCGTGGTGGTGTCGATGCAAAACAACGACACGCTGGACTTTCTGCATCCTGAGGACGTGATCGAAATCAGCTGTGAACTAAGCAGTGCGGGCATTCACCCGGTGAAAATGCGCGATATTCCCGATACGCAAAAAAACCTGATCGCTCGGGTGAAAGAGTACGAACGGTTGGCAGTAGAAGCGATTCTTGAAGGTAACCGTAAAAAAGCCATCAAAGCCTTGATGGTGCACCCGCTAGTGAATTCTTACTCGCTAGCGAAAACGCTGGTGGAGGAGTATCTGCAGGCCCATCGGCAATATGCCGAACACTGGCGTTAATCCCGGCGGCGCGGCCTCAGCGGCTGCGCCGTTCAAACCAGGCCTTGATCAGGTTTTCAAACCCCAGCAGACAGTGACCAAAGAACGGGTTGGGGTAATAGATATCGTGGTCATACTTCTGCCGATCTTCATAGATAAAACTCATATCGGCCTGCTGCGCCAGCGGGCTGTCACCGTCGCCACAAAACGCCGCCAGCCGGATATCGTTACGCTTCACCGCCTCGCTCCAGTTCAATGCCGAACCACTATTGCCCGATTTTGAAATCACGATCACCATATTGAAACGAAAACGCGTCTCCCGATCGAGAATATCGAAGTCAGGCCACAGCGACAGATAGCTGTCGATGCCCAGAGTCATAAACTTGTTGTACATGTACTGCGCCACCAGCTGCGAGAAACCGCTACCGTGGATCAGAATTTTCCCCTCGTCGAGCAGATCGAGGAACTGCGCCTGCTGCTGCACGCTAACCGCCACGGGTGCCGATTTTTCAGCCAGATAGGCCGGCGCCATGGCCAGGTTGAATTTGATAAAATACACCAGCTCCAGATAGCCGCGAAATCCCAGTTTTTTGGCCAGCCGCACCACCGTTGACGGCGAGCTATAACAACGGGCGGAAAGCGCACGAATGCCCTCGTCGATGCAGGCATCGGGGTTATCGAGAATACAGTTGAGAATAGCCAGATCCGTTTTACTCAGATCCGCCTGGCTGAATACCTGTTTGAAGTTCACCGTCACCCCGTTGGCGCTATTATGACTAAAGAAGGTGGGTACTTTCTGGATGGTCAGCCCGTGAAACGGCGGGTGTAACCCCAGGGTACAAAAACTTGCCCCCTGGGGTCAAACTTATGGCTGGTCCGCTCGTGCTACCTTGCCGACCAGAAATTTATGCACAAACCGTGGCACCACTGCACTGGCCTGGCCATAGTGTTTTTCATCAAACTGGCTCTCCACCTGGCTGGGTTCCAGATTCAGCTCCATGGTATGCGCCCCGCCCAACCGGGCCTCATGCACAAAACCGGCGGCCGGGTAAACGTGGCCTGAGGTGCCGATAGCCACGAAAAAGTCGGCCTTGGCCAGCGCCTGATAAATTTCATCCATGCCCAGCGGCATTTCCCCGAACCATACTATGTGTGGCCGCAACGGTGCCGGGAACTGGCAGCAATGGCAGCGATCGTCGACGCTGAGATCTTCTGGCCAGTCAAACACCTGCCCGGAACTGGTGCAGCGCACTTTCAGCAGTTCGCCGTGCATATGCAACACTCGGGTGCTACCGGCACGTTCGTGCAGATTATCGATATTCTGCGTCACCAGCAGGAAGTTATCCCCCAGCCAGGCTTCGAGATCTGCCAGGGCACGGTGTGCGGCATTGGGCGCAATCTCCGGCGACTGCAGCTGGCGGCGACGCTCATTGTAAAACGTCTGCACCAGCTGCGGATCGCGCTGGTAACCTTCCGGTGTGGCAACGTCTTCTACCCGGTGCTCTTCCCACAGCCCGTCGGCAGCGCGGAAGGTGCGAATACCCGACTCGGCCGAGATCCCAGCCCCGGTCAACACCACGACAAACGGCTTTTTCAGCTCGGCGGCCGCCATGGTGTCGCGATGAAATATCCGCGAACGAAAGCGCTGATGCAGCACATGCTTACTCTTGCGAAACTGACACAGCCGATGGCGAGTGTGCATTAACTCTCTCCTTACTTTTCCCTGTTGTCCAAATTGAGGAACGCAGCTCCGCGCACCCCACCGGCATCGCCGTAGCGCGCCTTTTCAATCCGTGGCAACTTGGCCACCCGCAACAGATGCGCCGGCAAACGCTGCGGTAATTCCTGGTAGATCGCTTCAAAATTCGACAAACCGCCGCCAATCACCACCAGGTGAGGGTCGATGATGGTCAGCAGATTGCCCAGACATATCGCCAGCACGTCCATAAAACGTTCGACGTGAGCCACGGCCTGCGGCTCACCCGACTGATAATGCGCAATGATCTGCTGCGCAGGCAAGTGCTGCTGGTAAAAGTGGGCGTACATCCACTCAAAACCGCGGCCGGAAATGTAATTTTCGATGCAACCCTGATGACCGCAACCACAAGGAACGCGAGGAATATCACGCCCCAGCACCTCAAGGGCATCTACCGGCAGGCGGAAGTGGCCGAATTCACCGGCGATATAATTACGCCCAGAGACCACCTTGCCATCGACGATTAGCCCGCCGCCAACCCCGGTGCCGAGAATGATGCCCAACACCGTCGGATAGTGACGGAACTCTTCGTCCCAGGCTTCCGACAGTGCAAAGCAGTTAGCGTCATTATCAATGCGTACTTCACGGCCAATCAGCTCGGCCAGGTCATGCGGCAGCTTCTGCCCCATCGCCGCCGGCACGTTGGCGGTGAACACCGTGCCGTCGTCATCGTTGGGCAAACCAGGAATGCCGATGCCAACCATGCCCTTCTGGCCGCAGAACGCATCCGCTTCAAAGGTCAGGTCGCGCAACGTCGCCAGCAGTTGCTGGTAATCTTCACGCGGCGTTGGCACTCTTTTTTGCCAAATGCGCTGCAGGTCTGCGT
Source organism: Serratia sp. BIGb0163 (assembly GCF_024809935.1). Classification (NCBI taxonomy): domain Bacteria; kingdom Pseudomonadati; phylum Pseudomonadota; class Gammaproteobacteria; order Enterobacterales; family Yersiniaceae; genus Serratia; species Serratia sp. BIGb0163. The sequence continues at coordinate 818,683 of NZ_JANUDZ010000001.1, read as the reverse complement.
CGAATACGCCCAGCTCAATCTTGGTGCCGCCCATATCGAAACCGTAGTACATAACCCACCCTCAGGCTAAAAAAATGGGGCGGCATCTCTGCCTCCCCTGATTTTGATTATTGTCCGCTCAACACTCGTGCCGGATCGATACGGCTGGCACGCCTGGCCGGATACCAGCTAGCCAACAGGCTGAGTACCAGCGCGGTCACCAATACAATCACCACGTCCAGCCAGTGCAGCTCGGAAGGCAGGAAGTCGATGAAGTAAATATCTCCCGACAGGAATGAGTGCCCCATCAGTTTTTCCAACCCTTTGATGATATTGGTCAGCTGCAGCGAGGCGATCACCCCGACCACCACGCCACTGACGCTGCCCACCAGCCCGGCCAACAGGCCGTACCAAATAAATATGGCGCGGATAAACCCGTCTTTGGCACCCAGGGTGCGCAGCACGGCGATATCGCCGCTCTTGTCCTTCACCGCCATCACCAGCGTAGAAACGATATTAAAGCAGGCAACGCCGATCACCAGCACCATCGCCAGATACATGATGGCGCGGATCATCTGGATATCGCGGTACATATAGCCGTAGGTGCCAATCCAGCTCTTGATGTAAACGTAGGAGTTGGTGACTTCACCGGCGTCACGCACCAGTTTGTTGGCGGCAAACACGTCGTTCACCTTGATGGCTATGCCGGTCACGCTGTCGCCCATATCCAGATACTGCTGGGCATCAGCCAACGGCACCATCGCCAGGCTGTGATCGAGCTGCCCGCTGAGCTGCAAAATTCCGGTCACGTGCAGACGAATGCGTTTGGGTTGCAACAGCTTCATTTGCGGATCGCTGTTGGGGATCATCACCGTCACATAACTGCCCTGCTTGACGCCCAATGCATCCGCAACACCCTTACCGAGGATCACCTGTTGCTCACCGCTTTTGAAATTGGCCCAGGCATCGCCCTGCACGTATTTCGGCAGCGCACTGAGCTGGTTTTCCTGCTGAGGATCAACGCCTTTGACACCGACCGCACGCAGCTGCGCGCCATTTTCCATCAGGCCGGTAAAGTTGATATAGGGGGCGGCGGCGAGGATGCCCGGCACCTTCTCCACCCGTTGCAGAATCGACGACCAGTCTTTGAACGGCTGTTTCACCGGTTCGATTTCACCGTGCGGCACCACCGCCAGAATGCGGTTTTTCAGTTCGCGCTCAAAACCGTTCATGGCACTCAGGCCGACGATCAGCACCGCCACGCCCAGCGCAATACCGATAGTTGAAATCACCGAAATCAGTGACACCATACCGCCACGCTTACGCCCACGGCTGAAACGCAGGGCCGTCAGAAAGGAAAGTGACGCGCCTGCCATTACTCAGCCCCCAACAGGGTCAACTGGGCCTGCAGATGGCCGTCAGCCATTTCCAGCTGGCGACTGAGGCGCTTGGCCAATTGCAGATCATGGGTCACCACCAGGAACGCGGTGCCCTGGCGCACGTTCAGTTCACCGAGCAGATCAAAGATGCTGTCGGCGGTGCGTTTATCCAGGTTGCCGGTGGGCTCATCCGCCAATACCAACGACGGATTATTGACCAGTGCGCGGGCTATCGCTACGCGCTGACGTTCACCGCCGGACAGTTCTGAAGGCCGGTGCTTGCTGCGTTTTTCCAGCCCGACCGCGGTCAGCATTTCCAGCGCCTTTTCCTGCGCCTGCGCCGGTTTCATGCCGCCAATCAACAATGGCATGGCGGCGTTCTCCAGGGCGGTAAAGTCCGGCAACAGGTGGTGGAACTGGTAGATAAAACCAAGCTGGCGGTTGCGCAGTTCGGCCTTGGCCGCCGAGGACAACGTATTCAGCGACTGCCCCTTGTAGACAACCTCGCCGGAGGTCGGTGAATCCAGCCCGCCTAACAGGTGCAGCAGAGTACTTTTACCGGAGCCAGAGCTGCCGACAATCGCCATCATCTCGCCCGGCTGCATGGCAAAACTGACATTACGCAGTACGTCGGTATGCAGGTTGCCTTCCTGATAAGTCTTGCACAGGTTGTCGCACTGCAACAAAAGATGGTTACTCATAACGTAAAGCCTCAGCGGGTTGTACGGCGGCAGCGCGCCATGAAGGGTAAAGCGTGGACAACAGAGAAACCGCCATCGCCGCTACGGCAATGACCGTCACCTGCAGCGGATCCACCGCCACCGGCAGCGATGCGCCGTCAATCAATGCGCCGAGGATCGGCATCAGGTTATTAAGATTGCTGGCCAGTAACACCCCGAGCAGCGTGCCGAGCAGCGAACCGATAATACCGGCGCTGGCACCCTGTACCATAAACACCGACATCACCTGTCGACGCGTCAGGCCCTGGGTCTGCAAAATAGCCACTTCGCCCTGCTTTTCCATTACCAGCAGGCCAAGGGAAGTAATAATGTTAAATGCCGCCACCGCCACGATCAGGCTAAGCAACAGCCCCATCATGTTCTTCTCCATACGCACCGCCTGGAACAGCTCGCCCTTGCGTTCGCGCCAGTCTTTCCATTCGGTACCCTGCGGCAATTTCTGTTGGCTGAGGGTATCCACCGTCAGCGGCTGCTGCAGGAACAGGCGCCAACCGGTGATATTACCGGCCGGATAGCGCAACAGGCGCGAAGCGTCCTGCTGATTGACCAGCATCTGGGTACCGTCGACTTCACTATTGGCGTGGAAGGTGCCAACCACGGTAAACAGACGCTGGATCGGAATGCGGCCCATCGGCGTGAACTGGCTGGCGCTCGGCACCATCACCCGCAGCGGATCGCCACGTTTAACGCCAAGTTGCCCGGCTAACTGTTCGCCGATGATGATGTTGTATTGGCCCGGCTGCAGCTGTTGCTGTTTGACGTTCACCAAAAACGGCGTCAGCGGATCGGCTTCGTCCGGGTTCACCCCCAGCATCACCCCCACCGCCACGCTGCGGGCGCTTTGCAGCACCACGTCACCGGTAGTCAAGGGCGCCACGCGGCTGACGCCCTGCAGGCTCTGCACCGCCGATGCCGGGATCTGTTGAGGATTGACTGACCCCTGCGGGCTAGTGATCAACGCCTGCGGCATCAGGCCGAGGATGTTGTTCTCCAGATCCTTTTCAAAACCGTTCATCACCGACAAGACGGTAACCAACGCCATCACCCCCAGCGTAATGCCGATGGTGGAAAGCCAGGACACAAACCGCCCGAAGCGGTCTGAAGCTCGCCCGCGCATGTAGCGCAGGCCAATGAATAACGCGACAGGTTGATACATGAAATCCGTTTTGTTGCCGTAGCTTAAGCGAAAGTGATCAAGGATAATAAAGGCTATACCCCGTTTAGGGAACCACCCTGACGCCTTTTATTCCGCCGATCGCGCTAACGGCAGCACGTCACCCGGCGTCACGCTTTAACAGGTTGTAAACCGACACCCGCGAAATACCCAAGGCTTCCGCCGCCATGGTGGCTGCCCCGCGCAGTTGCAGATAGCCCTGCTGCTTTAACAGTTGGAGCGCCTGAAAACGTTGCTCGGAAGAGAGCGCACGCGGAGCTGTGGCGTGCGAAGCCGCAAAGTTGTTGATCACCGAGGCGATGTCCGACAGCGAGCGCACGCCCTCGGCAACCGGCTGCGGCGTGCTCTGCACCACCGCGGTTAACTGCTGCAAAATAGCGGTGGCACTGTTGAAAATCGAAACGTCCAGATTAAGACAAATCGCTGCCACAAAAACGCCCTGACTGTTGCGCAGGCCTATTGAAGTGCTCTTGGCCGGGCGGCCGTCCGGGAAGGCATTGGCATAGTTTTGCACTACGTCTGGAAAATCCGGCGAGGCAATACGTTCCAGCCCCATTTCGCTGGCGGCGTCACCAATGTTGCGGTTAGACAGATTATTGGCGATGGCGACGATAGCATTCTCCGGCTGGGTCAGATCGTGCAGCACCACTTCGCAACTGGGGGCAAACATCACGCCCAGCGCCTGAACAATTTTTTCCGCTTCGCGCAGTAACAGCGCATTTTCCTGTCTGAGATCGCTCATTAACTTAACCATTTGACAATAACTTAACAAAGAGTAAATTAAAATTTCCGGGTAATCAATCAACCTTTCACCAGCGCGAGGTCGCCATGAGTTCAACGCCCCACTGTATCACCGCCGCCGATATCTCTACTGCCGCAGAAATCCTGGCCGGACATGCCATCCGCACGCCGGTCATGACCTCGCAGCAGGCCGATCGCCTCACCGGCGCGCAACTTTTCTTTAAATGCGAGAATTTCCAGCGCGTCGGCGCCTTCAAGTTTCGCGGCGCATACAATTCGATTGCTCAATTGAGTGATGCACAGCGCAAGGCTGGGGTGATTGCCTTCTCCTCCGGCAACCACGCGCAGGCCATGGCGTTAGCAGCGCGGGAACTGGGGGTTAGCGTAACCATAGTGATGCCGCACGACGCCCCTGCGGCCAAACTGGCGGCAACGCGCGGTTACGGCGCCAAGGTGGTGATTTATCAGCGCCACAGCGAAGACCGCGCCGCCATTACTCAGCGACTGGCGGCCGAACAGGGCCTGACCATAATCCCTCCCTATGATTACCCGCAGGTGATCGCCGGTCAGGGCACGGCCACCAAAGAACTGATTGAGGAAGTCGGTCCTTTGGATGTGTTGCTGGTCTGCACCGGCGGCGGTGGCTTGCTGGCCGGCAGCGCGGTCGCAGCGCACCACTGGTCGCCGGACTGTAGGGTGTTCGGCGTGGAGCCACAGGCGGGCAACGACGTGCAGCAGGCATTCCGCAGCGGTCATCCGGTACAGATCCCGGTACCGAAGACCATCGCCGACGGCGCACAGACTCAGCAGGTGGGCGCGTTGACCTTCCCAATCATTCAGCAGTACGTCGAGGATATCCTGACGGTCAGCGACCAACAGCTGTGTCGGCAAATGCGCTTCTTTATGGAGCGAATGAAAATGGTGGTCGAACCGACCGGTTGCCTGGCCGCAGCGGCGGCGATGAATCCGCTGCTCGATTTGCGCGGCAAAAAGGTCGGGGTGATCGTCAGCGGTGGCAACGTTGACGTCGATAAAATCGCCGACTATCTCGCCATGGCGGCGCAAGAATAACGCCATCAGGTGGTTAAACATACGCCAATAGACCGCCGCATCGCGCTTTTACCTGTGTCAGTTTACTGCCCAGTGGGCTAGTATTAGCGGGTAAAGGCGCAGCGTGATTTGTGCCAGGGCGAAATTTAACACATTGATTAAAGATACCTTCATGAGCATCTCCGATAACCGTAACCGTTCTGCTTCTTCTTCATCCTCCCGTTATTCCCTGCCTGAGCGCGCGGGCGATTTGCGCCAGTTGGGGCAACTGACCGGCTCGGCCTGTGCCGTGGAATGCGCCGAGATTGTCGAACGTCACAACGGGCCGGTGATGCTGATCGCCCCGGACATGCAAAATGCCCTGCGTCTGCGCGACGAAATTCAGCAGTTTACCGATCAAATGGTCACCACGCTGTCCGACTGGGAAACCCTGCCCTACGACAGCTTCTCGCCGCATCAGGAAATCATCTCCGCCCGTCTGTCGAGCCTGTACCATCTGCCGACCATGGTGCGCGGCGTGATCATTCTGCCGGTCAATACTCTGATGCAGCGCGTTTGCCCGCACGAATTCCTGCACGGCCACGCGCTGGTGATGAAAAAAGGCCAGCGCCTGTCGCGCGACAAACTGCGCGCTCAACTGGAGCAGGCCGGCTACCGCAGCGTTGATCAGGTGATGGAGCATGGCGAGTTTGCCACCCGCGGTGCACTGCTTGATCTGTTCCCTATGGGTAGCGAAGAACCTTACCGCATCGATTTCTTCGATGACGAGATCGACAGCCTTCGCACCTTTGATGTCGACAACCAGCGCACGCTCAGCGAAGTCGATGCCATCAACCTGCTGCCGGCCCATGAATTTCCAACCGACAAAAATGCCATCGAGCTGTTCCGCAGCCAGTGGCGTGAGCAGTTTGAGGTGCGCCGCGACGCCGAACATATTTATCAGCAGGTCAGCAAAGGCACCTGGCCGGCCGGTATCGAATACTGGCAGCCGCTATTCTTCAGCCAGCCACTACCTTCGTTGTTCAGTTATCTGCCGGACAACACGCTAATCGTCAATACCGGTAATCTGGAGAGCGCCGCCGAACGCTTCTGGCAAGACGTCAACCAACGCTATGAGAGCCGCCGCGTCGATCCTATGCGGCCGCTGTTGGCCCCGGACAGCCTGTGGTTACGGGTTGATGCGCTGTTTGGTGAACTGAAAGCCTGGCCGCGCATGGCGCTGAAAACCGAAGAGCTGCCTGCCAAAGCCGGTAACACCAATCTGGATTACCGCACACTGCCGGATCTGGCGGTACAAGCCCAGCAGAAAGCGCCACTGGACAGCCTGCGTCACTTTATTGAAAGCTTCGACGGCAGCATTATTTTCTCGGTCGAAAGTGAGGGACGCCGCGAAACGCTGCAGGATCTGCTCGGCCGCATCAAGCTCCGTCCTTCACTGATCCAGCACCTCGATCAGGCCGAGGCGGCGGGCCGTTACATGATGGTCGGCGCCTCCGAACGCGGTTTCCTCGACGGCATGCGCAACCGGGCCTTGGTTTGCGAAAGCGATCTGCTCGGTGAACGCGTCAGTCGCCGTCGGCAAGACAATCGTCGCACCATCAATACCGATGTTCTGATCCGCAATCTGGCAGAATTGCACCCCGGCCAACCGGTGGTGCATCTGGAACACGGCGTTGGCCGTTACGTTGGCCTGACTACGCTGGAAGCCGGTGGCATCAAGGCCGAATACCTGATCCTGTCCTACGCCGGTGAAGATAAACTCTACGTGCCGGTCTCGTCGTTGCACCTGATCAGCCGTTACGCCGGCGGAGCGGACGAAAATGCGCCGCTGCACAAACTGGGCGGTGATGCCTGGTCGCGCGCACGGCAAAAAGCCGCCGAGCGGGTGCGCGACGTGGCGGCAGAACTGCTGGATATTTACGCCCAGCGCGCCGCCAAAACCGGCTTTGCCTTTAAACATGACCGCGAGCAGTATCAGCTGTTCTGCCAGGCCTTCCCGTTTGAGACCACCCCGGACCAGGAGCAGGCAATTAACGCCGTGCTGAGCGACATGTGCCAGCCACTGGCCATGGACCGTCTGGTGTGTGGTGACGTCGGCTTCGGCAAAACCGAAGTGGCGATGCGCGCCGCCTTCCTGGCGGTGGAAAACGGCAAACAGGTTGCGGTACTGGTGCCAACCACCCTGCTGGCACAGCAGCATTTCGACAACTTCCGCGATCGCTTCGCCACCTGGCCGATCCGCATTGAGATGATGTCGCGCTTCCGCAGTGCCAAGGAACAGCAACAGGTGATGGACGATGCCGTCGACGGCAAAGTAGATATCATCATCGGCACCCACAAACTGCTGCAGAGCGATCTGCGCTGGAAAGATCTGGGGCTGCTGATCGTCGATGAAGAACACCGATTCGGTGTGCGCCACAAAGAACGCATCAAGGCGATGCGTGCCGATGTGGATATCCTGACGCTGACCGCCACGCCGATCCCGCGTACTCTGAATATGGCCATGAGCGGCATGCGCGACCTGTCGATTATTGCCACCCCACCGGCCCGCCGTCTGGCGGTAAAAACCTTTGTACGCGAGTACGACAGCCTGGTGGTACGTGAGGCGATCCTGCGTGAAGTTCTGCGCGGCGGACAGGTTTACTACCTGTATAACGACGTTGAAAACATCGAAAAAGCCGCAGCAAAACTGGCGGAATTAGTGCCGGAAGCGCGCATTGCCATCGGCCACGGCCAAATGCGTGAACGCGATCTGGAACGGGTGATGAATGACTTCCATCACCAGCGCTTTAACGTACTGGTCTGCACCACCATTATCGAAACCGGCATCGACATTCCCAGCGCCAATACCATTATCATCGAGCGTGCCGATCGCTTCGGGCTGGCGCAGCTGCACCAGCTACGTGGCCGCGTCGGACGTTCGCACCATCAGGCCTACGCCTATCTGCTGACGCCGCCCCCGAAAGCCATGAGCACCGACGCCCATAAACGCCTGGAAGCCATAGCATCACTGGAAGACCTGGGTGCCGGCTTTGCCCTGGCCACCCACGATCTGGAGATCCGCGGCGCAGGCGAACTGCTCGGTGAAGACCAGAGCGGCCAGATGACCACCGTGGGTTTCTCGCTGTATATGGAACTGCTGGAAAGCGCAGTGGACGCACTTAAAAACGGACGCGAGCCTTCTCTGGAAGATCTCACCAGCAACCAGACCGAAGTGGAGCTGCGCATGCCGGCCCTGCTGCCGGACGATTACATTCCGGACGTCAATACTCGCCTGTCGTTCTATAAGCGCATCGCCAGCGCGAAAAACGACGGTGAACTCGAAGAGTTGAAGGTGGAACTGATTGACCGCTTTGGCCTGCTGCCGGATCCGGCGCGCAACCTGCTGCAAAGCGCGGCGCTGCGTCAACATGCGCAGTTACTTGGCATCAAGCGCATCGAAGGTAATGAACGCGGTGGGTTCATTGAGTTTGGCGAAAAAAACAAGGTCGACCCAGGCTATTTAATTGGGCTGTTGCAAAGCAATCCGCAGATCTATCGCCTGGACGGGCCGAGCAAGCTGAAATTTATGCTGGATCTGACCGATCGCCAGAAACGCCTGAAATTTACCGAAGAGCTGTTGACCGCATTCCGCGAACATACGCTGGCCGCCTGAGCCAATAACCCCTTCTGAGTTCGTCAGGAGGGGTTATTGCTGCCGAAAGCCGGCCCCCAGGGGTGAAAACGGCATCAGCCGGCTGCAGACCACCTGGTTTTTCCCGCCACGTTTGGCCTCATACAGGGCTTCGTCCGTCACCTCTATCGCTTTATCTACCGCCATACCGGGCAAATACAGTGAGGCACCGATAGAAACGGTGATTTGTGTCTCGTTGCCTTCATCGAGCAAAAATATCGTTGTCTCCACGCTGCGACGAATGCGTTCCGCTACCCCGCCGATAATCTTCGGATCATAGCTGGCGGTGATCACCATAAACTCCTCACCGCCATAGCGACCGACAAAATCTTCGCTACGCACGCTGTTTTGCAACAACTGTCCCATCTGGGTCAGCAACAGATCTCCGGCCAAATGACCGTAGGTGTCGTTGATACGCTTGAAATTATCCAGATCGAGGATCATCAACCCGCAAGGACGCCGTTCCGCCTGTTGCAGCATCAACCGGTAATCGACGCTGGCGCGGTTACTTATGTGGGTCAGGCTGTCAGTGGTGGCTTTATCACGCATCGAGAAATAGGCATGGATATGCCGCTCTTTGAAGTTCAGCGCATGGTAGCAAATCGCCAGACACAGGGCAGCGATGACTTGATACAGCAACACATCCAGCCACAGCGTCCACATATCGACCCAAAACCAAACCACCGCGATACGGTATAACGCAATCACACCGATAGTCAGGTAGAACACCCTATTCGACTTTCTCAGCCAGACCCGCGACAACAGCAACGGAATGATGATCGAACCGATAAACAAGTTATCGACGGTGAAGCCGCCGCTCAAAGCCAACGACGTCAGGTAGCACACCAACCCACTGAGTGCACCACCATAGAAGGTCACCAATATCATCGGGATCATGGCGAAGCTGTAATGCACGTTGCCAGCCAGCTCCAACCGGTTCTGATTCAGAAACAGCGTCGTCAGCCCGGCTAACAGGCCGAAAAGCCCGCGTTTCCAGGCTTCTGACTGATAGGAAAAGGGGGCGTTTTTGCTGAGGGCAAAATAGCTGACTGACAGTGTTGCATAGGTAATGCAGGCGTCACTAAACAGGGAGGGGATTGACGCAACGTAAGTCATAAATATTCGCTATGCTCCGCGGAAATTACAGGGTGATTAAGCAATAAATTTTGAGCACCAATCCCTGTCTCATCCATTCCGGCATGGAACATATTACTCGGATTAATAATAGACTAGCAGTTCTATGTTATTTCCAAGGTATCTATCCCACCGGCCCGGTTCAGGATAGTCTGTGGGTCACCTTGAGAGGAGCGACAGCTATGAATATCGATGATGATTTGCAAGCGCTGACCAAACAGGAAGCGACGTTGACCTTCAGTCACTTTGACCATAATACCGCCTGGGAACTGGGATCGGCATTGAGATCCGCTGCAGAACGCGCCCGCCTGTCCATCGCCATCGAAATCCAGCTTGCGGGGCAAACGCTGTTTTATTATGCCATGCCCGGCACCACGCCTGATATTGCGGACTGGGTACGACGTAAACGCAACGTGGTGAATCACTTCCACAAAAGTTCTTACGCTATCGGCCTGCGCCTGCAGCAACGCCAATCGACGCTGGAAGAACGCTATGGACTCAGCGTACGCGACTACTCGGCGCACGGCGGTGCCTTTCCGATTAATTTAGCCGGGCTCGGCTGCATCGGCACCATCAGCATTTCCGGCTCGCCGCAGCTGGAGGATCATAATCTGCTGGTCAGCACCCTGGCTCACTTTCTCGGCTTATCCCTGCCGGCAGTGCATTAAGCGATAAAACTCACGCTATTCTCTTTAGGCTGGCCGCCAGAGTCGCGACCAGCCTGCCGTCTGATATTTATCGCCGTTTTGAAAGATTCTACTTTCATTTTCCCGCGGCGCATTGATGTATGTCTAGGAAACAGCGCCACAACTGGCGTATGGTGTCTGTCAGCTATTCGAGACGGACCGCAACCGGCCCGCCATTCCGTTCTCTTTTATAGACTTGGTTTACACCCCAGATGAAAACGCATGAAATTAACGGCATTCGGCCGTTTAGCGCACTGATTGATGCCTGTTGGCGAGACCCCTATTCCCTGCAACGTTTGCTAAAAGACGCCATCGCCGGCGTCACCGTCGGCATTATCGCTATTCCCCTGGCGATGGCACTGGCGATTGCCAGCGGCGTTCCTCCTCAATATGGGTTGTACACGTCGGCGGTCGCCGGGATTGTGATCGCCATTAGCGGCGGCTCGCGCTACAGCGTTTCCGGGCCTACCGCCGCCTTCGTGGTGATCTTGTATCCGGTTTCACAGCAGTTCGGCCTCTCTGGCCTGTTGATCGCCACCCTGCTTTCCGGGCTGTTTTTGGTGCTCATGGGGTTGGCACGTTTCGGTCGACTGATTGAATATATTCCCCTTTCGGTGACGCTGGGCTTTACCTCCGGTATTGCCATTACCATCGCCACCATGCAGGTGAAGGACTTCTTCGGTCTGCAACTGACGGAGGTGCCGGAACATTATGTGGGTAAGGTCTACGCCCTGCTGCAGGCACTGCCCACGCTGGATATCGGCGATACGCTGATCGGTGCAGTGACCCTGTTGATCCTGATATTCTGGCCGAAACTTGGCCTGAGGGTGCCGGGTCATTTACCGGCGTTGCTGGCAGGCACGGCGGTGATGGGCATTCTGGCGCTGTTTGACCACCCAGTGGCAACCATCGGCTCTCGTTTCAGCTACCTGCTGGCCGACGGTACGCAGGGCCAGGGCATTCCGCCCATTTTGCCGCAGTTGATGCTGCCGTGGGATCTGCCGGCCGGGGACGGCAAGCCGATGGCGCTGAGCTGGCAGACAATTTCCGCCCTGCTACCGGCGGCATTCTCCATGGCCATGCTGGGCGCCATTGAATCCCTGCTGTGTGCCGTGGTGTTGGACGGCATGACCGGCAAGAAACACAACTCCAATACCGAGCTTATCGGCCAGGGGGCGGGCAATATTATCGCTCCGTTCTTTGGCGGCATTACCGCCACTGCCGCCATTGCGCGTTCCGCAGCCAACGTGCGCGCCGGGGCCACTTCGCCCGTGTCCGCCATTATCCATGCGTTGCTGGTGCTGTTGGCGCTGCTGGTGCTGGCGCCGTGGCTGTCCTGGCTGCCGCTGGCGGCAATGGCGTCGCTGCTGCTGATGGTCGCCTGGAATATGAGTGAGGCCCATAAGGTGGTTTATTTACTGCGGCGGGCACCGAAGGACGACATTCTGGTGATGCTGCTGTGCCTGTCGCTGACGGTGCTGTTTGATATGGTGATCGCCATTACCGTAGGCATAGTGCTGGCTTCGCTGCTGTTTATGCGTCGCATTGCACGCATGACACGCTTGAGCGAACTGAGCGCCGAAAACGGCCGTCTGGTGCTGCGAGTGAATGGTCCATTATTCTTCGCCGCCGCCGAACGCATTTTTAACGAGTTGCTGGTACGCAGTGAAAGTTATGACGTGATTGTCTTGCAGTGGGATGCGGTACCGGTGCTGGACGCCGGTGGCCTGGATGCCCTGCAGCGCTTTATCGAAGCCCTGCCACCAGGCAAGCAACTGGCGATCACCGATATGCCGTTCCAGCCGTTGAAAACGCTGGCACGTGCGCGGGTACAGCCGATTGAGGGGAAACTGCATTTCTACGCAACGCTACCCGAAGCCTTGGCCGAGCTAGACGCCTAAAAACCTAAAGCCCGACAAGTCGGGCTTTAGGTTGCTGACAAACCCGTATAAAGGTTGAATCGGTAGGGGTCGAACATGTTCGACCCGATTTAACTCGTTGATTATGCTATAGGGCGCAGCATGCAGCGCCCCTACCACTAAGCAACAGAGCTCTTTATCAACCGTCTGAGAGTTTGCTTATCGTACTTAGTTGCTGGTATCGAGCTCTGGGAAGCTCTTCACCAGATCGTCGATGGCTTTCATCTGCACCAGGAACGGCTCCAGCTTGTCCAGCGGCAAGGCGGACGGGCCATCACACTTGGCACTGTTCGGCTCTGGGTGCGCTTCAATAAACAGCCCAGCCAGGCCAACCGCCATACCGGCACGCGCCAGTTCGGCAACCTGCGCACGACGACCGCCGGATGCGGCACCAAACGGGTCACGGGTCTGCAGGGCGTGGGTCACGTCGAAGATCACCGGATGACCGCCAGTGGCATTTTTCATCACGTTGATACCCAGCATGTCGACCACCAGATTATCGTAACCAAAGTTGCTGCCGCGATCGCACAAGATCACCTGATCGTTACCGCCTTCCTTGAACTTGTCGACGATATTGCCCATTTGGCCCGGGCTGACGAACTGAGGTTTCTTGACGTTGATCACCGCACCGGTTTTCGCCATCGCTTCTACCAGATCGGTTTGGCGTGCCAGGAATGCCGGCAGCTGGATCACGTCAACCACTTCGGACACCGGCTGCGCCTGTGAAGCTTCATGCACGTCGGTGATAGTTTTCACGCCGAAGGTCTTTTTGATTTCTTCGAAGATCTTCATCCCTTCTTCCAGACCTGGACCACGGTAAGAGTGGATGGAAGAACGATTGGCTTTATCAAAAGAAGCTTTAAAAACGTAAGGGATGCCCAGTTTTTGCGTCACGGTGACGTAGTGTTCGCAAATGCGCATCGCCAGATCGCGCGATTCCAGCACGTTCATACCGCCAAACAGCACAAACGGCAGATCGTTCGCTACGTTGATGTCACCAATGCTAACCACTTTCTGTTTCATGCTTTCGCCTTTGTTGATGTTAAATCAAATGAATTAATGCAGCGTGACCTGTTTCGGTTCAATCGAGTGAATCTGTACTTTGATCACTTCGCTGACCGGATCTTCAGGACACTGTTCGACAAAATAATTGAGATCGGAAATAGCGATATGGTTGCATTCCAACTGGGCGTAAATCAGCCCACGGTCACGGATTTCGTACGGGTCATCCGGATCGAAACACAGCACCGTTTCGCTGGCGCGCAACGCCATTTCCATCTGTTGTTCTTCCATCAGGGCGGCTTTCAGCGTATCGAGCATCTTACGCACCACCATGACGTTTTCTGACTCATCGAGATCATCGTCTTCCAACTCGGCGCCCAGACCCAGGTTGCCCTTGATCCACACTTCCAGTTGATGCTCGTTTAGCGTCTCGCCGTTCAACGGATTGATCAGCCACATCTCTTCATCCAGCCAGTCTGCCCGCAGGATCAGTTGAGTGGGGAAAATCACCGGCAACAGCGGTAAATCCAGATGCGCAGCGATGTGCAGGAAAATAGTGCCAAGGGAAACCGGCGTGCCCTGCCGCCCTTCCAGCACCTTGTCGAGCCAAATCGCGTCGGACAGACGATACACGCCGCCGGCGCCGCCAAAACCCCAGGTTTTGAAGAACAGTTCAATGAGTGCGTCAAGTTGCTGTTCCTGGCTAAGATCCTTTGGCATCGCCGCACGTGCTTCATCGACCAGCTGTTGCAGCTTGCGTTCGACTTCGGCGGTAGGGAAATCACGCCGCACGGACTGCGAAACCAGGATCACGCCCGCGCTCAGCAGCGCGGTGTTAAATTCAAAATCAGCAATGCTACTCATAAGTATCCCATCAGAAAGGGTATTTTCGTCGTGGCAAGTTTAATTATCAGGTACAGACAGCCCAACGCCAGCACAAACGCCAGGGTGCGCAGGTTCTTACTTTTGGTCTTCTTGCCCAATGCGACGTAGCCAAGCAGGATATAGATAATAACGCCAAACAGCTTCTCGGTCAGCCACGAGTCCATACCCAGCAGCGGATAAAGCTTGAACATCACCACCAACGCGATACCACTGACGAACAACACCGTATCATTTATGTGCGGCGTTATCTTCACCCAGCGCTTGTTCATCATTGCCGAGTCTCGCCATTTCCAGAAAAATCGCAACACAAACAAGATAATACTGATGGTGACTGTCAACAGGTGCAGATGTTTTAACGCTGAGTAGACTGCCATATTGCTTCCTTTTGTTTATTCGCCGTGTGCTTTGTTTTTGTTAGTTCTCAGTTACTGCTGCGGCCATTGGCCAAAAGTCACGCGATCGTTATCACCGTAGTCACGGCGGGTAGCGATCGAAATAAAACCGGCGGCCTGCAGCAATGCGCGCACGCTCTCGCCCTGTTGCCAACCGTGCTCCAGCAGCAGCCAGCCCTGTGGCTGCAGATACTGCGGTGCCTGCTGCACAATAGCGGATAAATCCGCCAACCCGTGCTGCTGCGCGACCAGTGCGCTACTGGGTTCGAAACGTACGTCGCCCTGCGCCAGGTGCGGATCGGCAGCGTCGATATACGGAGGATTACTGGCGATCAGGGCGAAAGTTTGGCCGGCCAGAGGCGCAAACCAACTGCCCTGAAGAAATTGTGCGTTGCCGATCGCCAGCTTCTGCGCATTATGCTGCGCCAGCGCTACGGCCTCAGGCTGTAAATCAACGCCGGTCACCCTGCAGTCCTGGCGTTCGCTGGCCAGCGCCAACGCAATGGCACCGGTGCCGGTGCCAAGATCGAGGATGTTGCAAGAGGATGACGGCAGGCGCTCCAGCGCCAGTTCCACCAGGCATTCGGTATCCGGACGTGGGATCAGGGTGGCCGGCGAGACCGATAGCGGCAGCGACCAAAACTCGCGTTCTCCAATCAGATAAGCCACCGGCTCGCCACGTTCGCGGCGCACCAGCAGCCTTTCCAACTGTTCTTGCTGTTGTTGCGTCAGCAAAGTTTCGCCAAATGCCATCAGAAAGGTTCTGGCCCGGCCGGTCACGAAACCCAGCAGGATTTCCGCGTCACGCCGGGCACTGTCACTCTGCGTCAACCGGGCAGCTGCGGCTTTCAGCCAGGATTGATAATCCATTACTCTGGCTCAGCGGACAGCGCGGCGAGCTGGTCGGCCTGATATTCCTGCACAATAGGTTGGATCAGCATGTCCAGCTTGCCCTCCATCACCTCGTCCAGACGGTACAATGTCAGGTTGATGCGGTGGTCGGTCACGCGCCCCTGCGGGAAGTTGTAGGTGCGGTTGCGATCGGAGCGGTCGCCGGTACCCAACAGATTACGACGGGTTGATGCCTCGGCCTGCTGGCGCTTGGCCATTTCGGCAGCGCGGATACGCGCCCCCAGCACTGACATCGCCTTGGCTTTGTTTTTGTGCTGTGAACGTTCGTCCTGACACTCCACCACAATACCGGTTGGCAAGTGGGTAATACGGATAGCCGAGTCGGTGGTGTTAACGTGCTGGCCACCGGCACCGGAGGAACGGAAGGTATCAATTTTCAGATCGCCGGCATTGATCTCCGGCAGCTCGGCTTCCGGCACCGCCGGCATCACCGCCACGGTACAGGCGGAGGTATGAATACGCCCCTGCGACTCGGTTTCCGGCACGCGCTGCACGCGGTGGCCACCAGACTCAAACTTCAGTTGGCCGAAAACGCCGTCGCCAGACACCTTGGCAATCACTTCTTTATAGCCGCCGTGCTCGCCTTCGTTGGCACTCATGATCTCGACGCGCCAGCGACGCGTTTCGGCATAGCGGCTGTACATACGGAACAGATCGCCGGCGAAAATCGCCGCTTCGTCACCGCCGGTACCGGCACGCACTTCCAGGAAGCAATCGCGCTCATCATCCGGATCTTTCGGCAACAGCAGCACTTGTAATTGCTGCTCCAGCTCTTCCGTTGCCGCCTTGGCGTCTTTCAACTCTTCCTGCGCCATTTCGCGCATTTCCGGGTCATCCAGCATCATTTCTGCCGTGGCCAGATCGTCTTGCACCTTACGCCATTCAAGGAAACAGCGGCTGACATCGGTCAACTGTGCGTATTCGCGCGACAGCGCGCGGAACCGATCCTGCTCGGCAATAACGCCGGCATCGCCGAGCAGCGCCTGCACTTCTTCATGGCGCTCTTGTAACGCTTCCAGTTTGGCAACAATAGAAGGCTTCATGCGTGGTATTAAACCCTGTTAATAAAGAGAAAACTAATGCTGATCCAGCCCGAGGCTGTCGCGTAATAATTGCAACCGCTCCACGTCGCCATCGCCGGCGGCCTGTTGGAGGGATTTGGTAGGGGCATGAATAAGACGGTTGGTCAGCCGGTGGGCCAGCTCGTGGATAACCTGCTCCACGTCCGCGCCCTGCGCAATGGCGGCCAGGGCTTTGGCTTCCATTTCCGCACGGATCTGATCGGCCTGTGAACGGTAGTCGCGGATGGTTTCCACTGCGCCCTGCGAGCGCAACCAGGCCATAAAGTTGATGCTTTCCTGCTGGACGATAGACTCAGCCTGCACCGCCGCGGCCTTGCGCTGCGCCAGGTTGCTCTGAATGATGGCGTGCAGATCGTCCACGCTATATAAATAGGCGTTAGCCAGCTTGCCCACTTCCGGTTCGATATCGCGCGGTACGGCAATATCCACCAGCAGCATTGGCTGGTTGCGGCGCGCTTTCAGCGCTCGTTCCACCATCCCTTTACCGATGATCGGCAGTGGGCTGGCGGTAGAACTGATAATAATGTCGGCGTCCGCCAGGCGTTCGTCGATTTCCGGCAAGGTGATCACTTCTGCGCCGACTTCGTCCGCCAGCAGCTGGGCGCGCTCGCGGGTACGGTTGGCAATAATCATATGCCGTACTTTATGCTCGCGCAGATGACGCGCCACCAGTTCAATGGTTTCACCGGCCCCCACCAACAGGACGTTCAGTTCGGCAAGGGATTCGAATATCTGGCGTGCCAGGGTACAGGCGGCAAAGGCCACGGATACCGCACTGGCGCCGATTTCGGTTTCGGTACGTACGCGTTTGGCGACGGAGAAGGATTTTTGGAACAGGCGCTCAAGCTCACCAGACAGTGACTGCCCGCGTTGGGACTCGGCAAAGGCTTTCTTCACCTGCCCAAGAATTTGCGGTTCGCCCAACACCAGTGAATCCAACCCGCTGGCCACGCGCATCAGGTGGCTAACGGCTTCGTTGCCGTGGTGCCAGTACAGGCTTTTACTCACCTCTTCCGGGCGCAGGTGGTGGTACTCACACAGCCAGGAGACCAGCTGTTCGTGAATATGTTCCTGTTGCTCCACGCTAAGATACAGCTCGGTGCGGTTGCAGGTAGACAACACGACACCGCCCTGCACCAACGGTTGTTGGAGCAAGCTGGTTAGCGCCTGTTCGATAGACTCTGGGGAGAAGGTCACCCTTTCACGCAGAGAAACCGGAGCGGTTTTGTGATTTATACCTAACGCCAGCAGGGTCATTGCTTCGAGTAATACTTCTTTTGGTACGGGTTCTCGTTGAACGGCATTCTACTTGATGCGCGGGATCAATAAAAGGCACAACCGCATCTTCCGTCCAATCGCTGAAATAGACAGCATCAATGAGTGATTAGTAATAAATACAGCAAGATAAAGAATAATTTGACGACATAACATACTGAATTTTAGTGCAGTATGCGATATTCCGCACAGTATTGAGTAAAACTGACCAACCTGAGCATGGGGATAGCGATCAAATAACCGGCGTTTACCAGCCCAAAGTGCCGCAACGAAAGGTCGGATCCAAAATGAAGGAAACCTGTTGGCAAAAAACATGCTTCGCCTGCAGGTAAAAAAATGCCGAACCCGCAAAACATAACAGCGAAATAACGATTCGAACTGCAAGCTTCATAATCTTCGGATCTCCTCACCGCGATAGACTCTGGCGATATTACAGAACGCTACATCAACTAAACGCCAACGGCAGCAACACCCGGCCCCAGAGATATTCTTGCGTCCAGAGCGCAGGTTGGAACGATTGTGTTAATCTTATCAGCGAAGACCGCACCTGGCCCCGTGCCCGAGAGCGGTGACAAAGCCGGGAAGTTTCAACGCGATGCAGCAAAAAATTGACGAGCCGGCGTTGCCCCGCTAGCGTAAATGCTGATACCAAGGTCTCGCTGTGCGTGCCCGCAAGGACAAAAGGACAAGAGAAAGTTATGCCAATCCGCAAAGTTAGTTTGCTCCGCCTGATCCCGCTGGCCAGCCTGGTGCTGGCCGCCTGTACTACCACCAAGCCGACCGGCCCGGCCACCAGCCCGACGTCGCCGCAGTGGCGTGCCCACGAACAAGCGGTGCAACAGCTGAGTCAGTATCAGACCCGTGGTTCTTTCGCCTACCTGTCAGATCAGAAAAAAGTCTACGCCCGCTTCTTCTGGCAACAGTATTCGCCGGACCGTTATCGCCTGCTGCTGACCAACCCGCTTGGCAGCACCGAGCTTGACCTCAACGTACAGAAAAACGTAGTGCAGTTGACGGATAACCAGGGCAAACGTTATGTCAGCGACAATGCCGAAGAGATGATCCGCAAACTGACCGGCATGGCCATTCCGCTGGACAACCTGCGCCAGTGGATGCTCGGCCTGCCGGGTGAGGCCAGCGACTTCAAGCTCGATGACCAATATCGCCTGAACTCGCTGACCTACCAACAAGGTAGCCAGACCTGGACCGTGGATTACCAGGACTACAACAACAGCCTCAAGCCACAGTTGCCAAGCCGCCTGGAACTGAAACAGGGTGACCAGCGCATCAAACTGAAAATGGACGATTGGACGCTTAAATGATTCGTCAATGGCCATCGCCCGCTAAACTCAATTTGTTTTTGTACATTACCGGCCAACGTGAAGACGGCTACCACCTGCTGCAGACGCTGTTCCAGTTTCTGGATTACGGCGACACGCTGACCATCGACGTGCGCCAGGATGACCGCATCCGTCTGCTGACTCCGGTGGCCGGCGTGCCGGATGAGCAAAACCTGATCGTCCGCGCCGCCCGTTTGCTGCAACAGCATTGCGATCGTCATGGGCTAAACACCGCCCCGCGCGGTGCCGACATCAGCATCGATAAACGTCTGCCGATGGGTGGCGGACTGGGCGGCGGTTCCTCCAACGCCGCCACGGTGTTAGTGGCGCTCAATGACCTGTGGCGCTGCGGCTTGAGCGACGAGCAGTTGGCAGAGCTGGGGCTGGCCCTTGGTGCCGATGTTCCGGTGTTCGTTCGCGGCCATGCCGCCTTTGCCGAAGGTATTGGCGAACGTTTGCAACCGGCCAATCCGCAGGAAAAGTGGTATCTGGTGGCCCATCCGGGTGTCAGCATCCCGACTCCGGTTATTTTTGGCGATGCCGATTTAAAAAGAGACACCCCGGTTCGCCCATTAAATGTGCTGTTACAGGCAACTTACGCAAATGATTGCGAACCAATAGCAAGAAAACGTTTTCGCGAGGTTGAACAGCTTGTTTCTTGGCTGTTAGAATACGCGCCGTCACGCCTGACTGGCACAGGTGCTTGTGTGTTTGCTGAATTCGACACAGAAACCGCCGCCCGTCAGGTGTTAAATCAAGCCCCGGAGTGGATACGTGGTTTTGTAGCGCGTGGCGTTAACGTCTCTCCACTACATCGCATTCGTTCCGGGCAGATTGAACCGTAGTTCTCGTTTCGCTGCGCAGAGTCGCTCACACCTGGCCCTGTCATCCCTGCGCCGCTGCGGTTTCAAATTTTTTTTACACACCCGTATGATATTGCGCCGGCGTCGCTAACTGCCCCTTAGCGAGGCCGAATGACAATATCTTCTCTGGACGCATGCCTGAGGTTCTTCTCGTGCCTGATATGAAGCTTTTTGCTGGTAACGCCACCCCGGAACTAGCACAACGTATTGCCAACCGTTTGTACACCAGCCTTGGTGACGCCGCAGTAGGTCGTTTTAGCGACGGCGAAGTGAGCGTGCAAATCAACGAAAATGTACGCGGCGGTGATATTTTCATCATCCAGTCCACCTGTGCCCCTACCAACGATAACCTGATGGAACTGGTTGTTATGGTAGATGCTCTGCGTCGCGCCTCCGCAGGTCGTATTACTGCTGTTATCCCTTATTTCGGCTATGCCCGCCAGGATCGCCGCGTGCGTTCTGCTCGTGTGCCAATCACCGCCAAAGTTGTCGCCGACTTCCTCTCCAGCGTTGGGGTTGACCGCGTACTGACGGTGGATCTGCACGCTGAACAGATCCAGGGCTTCTTCGATGTTCCTGTAGATAACGTGTTCGGTAGCCCGATCCTGCTCGAAGACATGCTGCAACAGAATCTGGAGAACCCAATCGTGGTTTCCCCGGACATCGGTGGCGTAGTGCGCGCCCGCGCTATCGCCAAACTGCTGAACGATACCGATATGGCTATCATCGATAAACGCCGCCCACGTGCGAACGTTTCCCAGGTGATGCACATTATTGGTGACGTGGCAGGCCGTGACTGCGTGCTGGTTGACGACATGATCGACACCGGCGGTACCTTGTGTAAAGCAGCTGAAGCGTTGAAAGAACGCGGTGCCAAGCGCGTATTTGCCTACGCGACCCACCCGATCTTCTCCGGTAATGCTGTGGAAAACATCCGCAACTCGGTGATTGATGAAGTGATCGTCTGCGACACCATTCCGTTGTCTGCAGAAATCAAGGCACTGAAAAACGTGCGTACTCTGACACTGTCCGGCATGCTGGCTGAAGCCATCCGTCGTATCAGCAATGAAGAGTCAATTTCTGCGATGTTCGAGCATTAATCAGAATTCTTTTCGGTGCGGCCCCCTGCCGTACCGGATCGATTGATTGCCCGATAGCAGAAAAAGAAAAACCCGTTGGTGCATCAGCAACAACGGGTTTTCTACGGGTAGTCAAACATGACCTTAGGCCTTAATGCGCGGCAGATCTCCTTTGCCGTAACGCGGGTTCCCTTTTATTTTTTTAATCAATGTGACGAACGATGATTGTCGTTTCGGCAGCGTTTATCAAAATGTTTTATCCACCAGTAACGATCCGCCACCTGCTCACGCCCGCCGATACGTGCACCCACCAGCCATAACAGCGCGCCGACGAAGATACTCATGATTGCGCCATGGGCGAAAAACTGCGGCAAATTGAACTGCGATACTTCAGCAAGAATGTTGTATCCAACGCCGAAGATCATGACTACCAGCCCCAGCCCCATAAAAAAGTTGCCCATTTTGTTCACGTTTCTACGTTTCATATGCCACCTCCATAGTGCCATTTGCCAACCAGGGTAACTCAGTAAATGGTTAACCCACTTTGATAAGTTAAGTATAGGCCCTGTTCCGGCAAGGGGATTGCGTAGGCGATCACAAATGGTAAAGAAAGCATGACAAATCTTTACTTAAAGCAAGTAATTAGTTAACAAATTGAATGATTATGCTAATGAATTACTCCCCATTCTGAGGATATCCGCTGACTAACGCCACGCACAGCATCAGGATTTTGTCATTCGCGGCGCAGGCAGGTAGACTAATGCCCTTTCCATTATCTCGATCATAGCGAATCTCCCCGTGAGCAGTATTAAATTGATAGTCGGCCTGGCGAATCCGGGCGCTGAGTATGCCCAGACGCGACACAACGCCGGCGCCTGGTACGTCGATTTACTGGCCCAGCGCCATAACCAGCAGTTGAAGGAAGAGAGCAAATTCTACGGCTACACCGCCCGCCTGAATTTGGCCGGTAATGACGTGCGCCTGCTGGTGCCTACCACCTTTATGAACCTCAGTGGCAAAGCCGTACTGGCGATGGCCAATTTCTACCGTATTGAGCCGGACGAAATTCTGGTCGCGCACGACGAGCTGGATATTCCGCCGGGTGTTGCAAAAATCAAACTGGGTGGCGGCAACGGTGGGCACAACGGGCTGAAGGATATTCAGAGCAAGTTCGGCAATAACCCGAACTTCTATCGCTTGCGCATCGGCATTGGCCATCCGGGCGATAAAAACAAGGTGGTGGGTTTCGTGCTCGGCAAGCCACCGGCCAGCGAGCAAAAAATGATTGATGAAGCGATTGATGAAGCCGCACGTTGCACGGAAATTCTGCTGACCGACGGCCTGGAAAAAACCGTTCGTCGCCTGCACAGCTTCAAAGCGCAGGCCTGATAGTGATTGCAGCGGGCATCACGCCCGCTGCCGATCCGCTTAGGTTCGCAGCTTGAAGGTTTCCTCACCGACGTTGGCATCGTCGGTCTGATAGCCTTCTTCCGCCACATAATATTGCGGATCGTCCAGTTCATGGCTGCAAAACGGTCCGGCCTGCTTTAACAGACGTACGCAGTCGCCGCTCAGGTGGCGTAACCGAATGGTTTTTCCCGCCGCCAGATAACGTGCCGTCAGCTTATCAATCGCTTCTACTCCGCTGGAATCCATCACCCGGGTACCGGCAAAATCCAGCACCACGTTTTGAGGATCGTTTTTCGGTTCAAACAGCTCGGCAAAGGCCGTGGTAGAACCAAAGAACAGCGGCCCGTCCAGTTGATACACCGCAACATCCCCCTCCACCTGATGCTGACGCACGCGAATGCGCGCCTGCTGCCAGGCAAACACCAGCGCCGAGATAATCACCCCGCTGATCACCGCCATCGCCAGATCGGTAAAGATGGTGATCACCGTGACCAGCAGCATCACCAGCGCATCGGCCTTCGGCATCCGCCGCAAGCGGCGCAGCGAACTCCACTCAAAGGTGTTGTAACACACCACCAGCATCACCCCTGCCAGTGCTGCCACCGGCAGCAGGCCGATGTAACCTGACAGGCTGACCACAAACAGGATCAACAGTATCGCGCCGACGACGCCGGAAATACGTCCGCGCCCACCCGAGGTGAAGTTGATAATCGACTGACCAATCATCGCGCAGCCGGCAAAACAACCAAACAGGCCGCAAATGGCATTGCCCGCGCCCTGAGCGATGCTCTCGCGGTTGCCATTGCCCTTTTTGCCGCCCATTTCGTCAAGCACCGTCATGGTCAGCAACGACTCAATCAACCCCACCAAAGCGATCACTACCGCATACGGCAGCACCACTTTCAGCATTTCCAGGCTGAACGGGGCCATCGGCAGGCTGAAATGCGGCAAGGCGCCGGAGATATCGGCCAGATCGCCGACCCGCAAAGTATGCAGGTTAAACCCAATCGCCAGCGCGGAAACCACAATCAGGGCCGCCAACGAGGCCGGGATCACCCGGGTCAGCCGTGGGAACAGCACCACCACCCCGATCGCCAGCGCCACCAGCCCGTACATCAGCAGCCCCTGCCCGGCAATCATATGCAGCTGCGCCAGCATAATGACGATCGCCAAACCATTCACAAAACCGTGGATCGCCGGCAGCGGCACCAGACGAATAAATTTACCCAGCCGGAAAACGCCAATCAGGATTTGGATCACCCCGGCGAAAATCGTCGCCCATAACACATAGGCCATACCGTGTTGCGCCGCCAGGCTCATCAGCACCACCACTATCGAACCGGCCGCGCCCGACACCATACCCGGCTTGCCGCCAAACAGCGCGGTGACCAGACCGATAATGAAGGCGGTGTGCAACCCAACGATCGGGGAAAGTCCGGCGACCAAAGAAAAGCCGACCGCTTCGGGGATCATGGAAACGGCCACCACAAAGCCCGCCAGCACCTCGTTCTTGACGGTCGACAGCCTGAAATTGTTCAGGTTAAACATGGATTATTCACTTCTGACAGATAAAAAACCTTCCCGCAGGACGGGAAACACAGCCGCATGGCGCGGCAAACCTCAGGAGGGGGGCAACTCAGGGTGGACTGGGCAAGAAGTACATCCGGCGCGTTTCCTGTAGGTTAATCAGAAGTGTCAGTATGTGTAAATGTGATCCAAATCTCAATCAAAAACCGGTTTTGTGGCTGCATTTGCCCGCAGCACACAGCCAGATCGAGAAAAACGGCCATTACGTGTATAATGGCGCCATTATTTCGTCCTTTATGCAGTGGGTTAAACCTAACCGGCTGATAGTTAAGATATTTAAGGTGATAACAACATGGGATTCAAATGCGGTATCGTCGGCCTGCCTAACGTAGGCAAATCCACCCTGTTCAACGCGTTGACCAAAGCGGGTATCGAAGCAGCCAACTTCCCGTTCTGCACCATTGAACCTAATACCGGTGTGGTGCCGATGCCCGATTCGCGTCTGGACCAGTTGGCCGAGATCGTCAAACCCCAACGCATCCTGCCAACCACCATGGAATTCGTCGACATCGCCGGCCTGGTGAAAGGCGCGTCCAAAGGCGAAGGCCTGGGCAACCAGTTCCTGACCAACATCCGTGAAACCGAAGCTATCGGCCACGTAGTGCGCTGCTTCGAGAACGACAACATCATCCACGTAAACAACAAGGTTGACCCGGCTGACGACATCGAAGTGATCAACACCGAGCTGGCACTGTCGGATCTTGACACCTGCGAACGCGCTATCCACCGCGTACAGAAGAAAGCCAAAGGCGGCGATAAAGACGCAAAAGCCGAACTGGCCGCACTGGAAAAATGCCTGCCACAGCTGGAAAACGCCGGCATGCTGCGTGCGCTTGATCTGTCCGATGAAGACCGTGCAGCCATCCGCTACCTGAGTTTCCTGACGCTGAAGCCAACCATGTACATCGCCAACGTCAACGAAGATGGCTATGAGAACAATCCATACCTGGACAAAGTGCGTGAAATCGCTGCGGCCGAAGGTTCGGTCGTGGTTGCCGTATGTGCCGCGGTTGAATCCGACATCGCCGAGCTGGAAGACGAAGACCGCGCCGAGTTTATGGCCGAGCTGGGTCTGGAAGAGCCTGGTCTGAACCGCGTGATCCGCGCCGGTTACGAGCTGCTGAACCTGCAGACTTACTTCACCGCTGGCGTAAAAGAAGTTCGCGCCTGGACCATCCCGGTTGGCGCTACTGCACCGCAGGCAGCCGGCAAGATCCATACCGACTTCGAGAAAGGCTTTATCCGCGCACAAACCATCGCCTTTGAAGACTTCATCACCTACAAGGGTGAGCAAGGCGCTAAAGAAGCCGGCAAAATGCGTTCAGAAGGTAAGGACTACATCGTCAAAGACGGCGACGTGATGAACTTCTTGTTTAACGTCTAAACCTCGGTTTCTGCACCAGACTCCAAAATCCACGCCTTGGCGTGGATTTTTGTTTTCTGATTGTTTGAAATCTAGAGCGAGTATCGGCAAGGCATCTGACAACTGGGCCGGTAATTACAGATGCCCCGGCTGGCGCTATAATGCGTTTACTTTCAATGGCAGGATATGTCCCGATAAGGAATTAATCATGAATAATGCGCTGGCTTCGTACACCACCAAAGCCATTCAGAAGTTGCAAAAACTGGGGATTATCCTTTCGCCTGAAACTGATTCCCCGATCCTGTCCTTACTGGATGCAGTCTCCGATCTGGACAATAACCGCGTGATCGCCATTGGCCGTACTTTACAGCAGCAAAGCGCTTTTAACGCCGTGGTGCGCGATAACATCAGCAATATGGACGTAGCCAATCGGCAGGCAAAAGTCGTCTCTGCATTTGATTCAATCCGTAAAGATGCCACTCAGATGGTTGGTTGGCTGGAGGACGGCAAGCTTGACGTTATTGAACGTATGAAATCGGGTTGGATGACTCTGCGCCGCGGATCTATCCCCGACCGTTTCAATGATATCAAACAGACCTATTTAGAAGTGGCCAGAGCGTCAGAAGAACAAATCAGCCGTGAAAAAGTCATTTTGGAAGCCTATCAGGATTTTCGATTTGGTCTGAAGCAGGCCTATGTCGATGCTCAAACTTTACTGACCGCAGCGCAGGATAATTTACAACAAAGTCGCCAGTTATTGCAGACGGCTCAAACTGCCACTGAGCAATCGCAGAGTGATGACAATATCACCCGAGCCCAGATGGAGCTGACACGTGATGAAGCATTAAGGACCATGCAGAAAGAAGACGAACGTTATCAGATAGTCAAAGATCTGGCGGATAATCTGATGATCGCCTATAACGCTGCCGAAGCCGTTTTTGCTCGTTTGCAGCAGACTAACGCCATTAAAGAGCGGGTCTACCGCCAAAGTGTCACCTTCTTCAGCACTAACGAAATTGTCTTTACCGCCCTGTCAGCCTCAATGACGTCGCTACAGGGATTGGCAGAAAGTACCGAAACGCTGGAGGCAATGAAAGCGGGTATCAATGATGGCCTCATCAACATCGCGACACAGGGTAGCAAGCAGCTTGAAGTTGGTCTGAGGGCCGGCTATGGCACTACCATCAAGGCCGATTCTGTACGCTCTTTGGTTAATGCCATTGTCTCATTCCAAGAGTCCAGCTACCGAATGATTGAGGAATTGCGTACCGAAGCGACAAACAATGCCAATGAGCTAGCCTCCGTCGTTGAAGATGGGAAACGTCGTTTTACCGAAGTCATTACCAAGGCAGAAACATCTCGCTAAATTTACCAGGGATCCCCTTATTGGTTCCAACCAGGATGATTAGGGGGTCTGACACGGAGTTATCGATGCACGCCTACGAACTTGGCCGAAAACTGGCAGCCCTATCGGACCGGGCCAGAGCGGCCCTCTCTGGAATTGAAATCAATCAGGCAGATGCTCGCCACCTGCAACTGGTGCTGAAACAGCAAATCGCCAGCCTCTATCACCAGATGGCCACAGTACTTCTGAAAGAATCTCCTCGCGTTGGCGAAATGGCAAACGTGCAGAAATTACTAAATAAACTTCAGCAAGAGATTGCCCAGTCTCAACAGGCCTTACAGCTCAGCGAGAAAGAAATCGAGAACCGACATGCTCAGTTGCAACAGTTGCATGTAGAAATAAATCGGCAAGAAGATGAACGAGATCGGCAACTACAACAAAATATTGATGCTGTAGCAGCCAGGCAGTTGATGGTTAAAAGCAGTCAGGATGTCGGCCAACAGGAAAACAGCCATAAGGAATTAATGGCTGAAACGACCACCAAGCTAGGGGAGTACCATCAGCAACGCATTTTCATGTTCCTGGAGAGAAAAGGCTATGGGCAACCGGGATATTCAGCCTGGCCGCTGTCGCGCAATCTCGATAGCTGGCTGGCACGAATTAGCCACTATCCGAACAACGCAGCCAATTACCGGATGCTCCTGGCACTGCAAAAGGAATCTACTCGGCGTCTGCTGGAGTTGCACAATCAAACCAAGCAACAGACCAATGAATATCAACAATATGTACAAGACGTCGAACAGAATCTACAGCTGCCCACGCTGTATCTGAATCTCAACGCGCTAGAAAAAATACTGAGTTCCACACAACAAGAAATCCGCAACCAGCAAAATAAGCTGCAGGAATACGCTCAGGGCGAAGGTGAGACTTACAGCCAGATAACAACACAGCTCTCGGCGCAAATGGCCTTATTGCCTCTGGATAAATTGGATATTCTGGTGGCGAAAACCGAGACGCCGACTGACGATCGCCTGTTGGAAGAGCTGAGAGAACTACAGCTTGAAGAGATAGCGGTCGAAGAGAACCTGCTACAGCAAGAGATCGACGCTCAATTAGCCCAGCGCCGTGCCACTGCCGCCATCGAATTGAACAATCAATTTTCGGCGCAGGGATATGACAATCCGATTTATGAGTACCAATGGAGATGGTCAGATAAACCGGAGGAACTGTTTGAAAACTACCTGTCCGGTGCCATCAGTCTGAAAGCGGTATTGCATAAGTTGGATATGATTACCCACCGACTCCCACCACCATCGGTAACTGCCAGAGCCTCGTCCGGTTCGTGGGGAAATTCATCCGCACGGAGCTATTCGTCTGGCGTCGGATATAGTTCTTCATCTTCATCGTCCTCTTCCGGCAGCGGTGGTAGTGGCTTCAGTTCTTCTTCTTCAACCGGCGGTGGCGGGTTCCGCACTACGGATAGTTTCTAATGAAATATATCTATGCCCTAAACACAACCAGCGGGAGTGTGGCCCATGAGTGAGATTAAATTAAGCGACCAACTAGGTGCCATGGCCATTATTGACTCACTCTACGCACAGCGAATTGCACTGGACGAACATTTGGATCTGCCCAAATTACGCCAGAAAATTACACAACGCATCCGTGATTACTATCAGTCCAGCGGAACCGACATCGACGATAAACTGATTGAGCAGGGAGTTAAAAATTGGTTTTCACAGCGCCTGCGCTATCAGACAAACAAAATGAGCCTGAGCCAACGCGCTGCTGCATTCCTATACATGACCAGTAAGCAGTGGTTGACGGGACTTGCTATCATACTTGTTGCACTGGCCCTTGCCTGGAAACTGAGTCTGTACATAGGCCAGCACCAACTTGCCGCGCTGGAAAAGAACATCGCGACCCAGACCAGCCAAAGCGACCAAATGGCGGCGCAAGCGCAGACGTTATCTGACCAACTCAGCAAAATGAAGCATGAGCCGTTCATCTATGCAAAAGTACCAGCCGACCAGATAATCACGCAGGCGGAAAACCTTTTGTCCAATTTCCAGTCCCGCCAAGCCGCACCGCTTGTCTCCGCGGAAAATACACCACAAAGGTTGGACATCCTTACTGCGGTGAATCAGCAAAACCAGGCGTTACTCACGCAAGTGAGGACGCTAATGCTCCGCTGGCCACTACTGCAAAAATGGGATAGCACCCTCGGCAATATGGATAAAGATCCACAGCTGCAAACCTATCTCAAGTGGGCGCCCGACCTGACAGGGAAATTGGCCGAAGCCACCTCAGCGCTGTCGAATAACGCCGCAGATACGCAGATCAAGATCGAGGCAGCCTTCAAGGCTTATGACCGTGAACGTATGCGTGATGGCTTATATTTCACGATGGACCAAAGAACCCAAAAACTGCGTAATCTCAAGCTTTCCCGCCAGGACCGAGTAAAAGTCGATAACGATATTAGCTATGCGCGCAATCTCATCGCTCGTGCAGACCTAAATGACCGGGTTATCCCCCCTCTTTGGCTAGAGGCCTTGACAGGGCTGGACTACACCTATGATCTGATCATGCAACCGCTGACGCTGATTATTGTCGATCGGGTGGGCGAGAAGTCGGGAGTAGAACGCACCTACGATAATTCAGGCGGTAAAAGCTGGTATTTGATCGTGGAAACACAAACGCCAAGCCATACACCTTTCCCAATATCAGTAAAAGACAGTGAAACCGGTAGGAAAACGCGAACAAGTCAATTCGGTATCCGAGTTTCGCAAAAAGAGTATAAGAAGTTGAAAAAAGACAAGCTGGATGACGGTCATATAGATCATGCTCTCGTCGGTAAGAAACCTGCCGGCCAACTGGGCTTTACCTACACTCGCCCAGTTCAGGACGGCGTAATTACCGAGTGGTAATCATTATTACCCGCCATCCCCCAAAGCCGCGCAACCGCGCGGCTTTAATTTAACCCTCACCGTCCCAGCAGCACCTTATCCACCAGCCCCCACTCCACCGCTTCGTCGGCACTCATAAAATGGTCGCGGTCGAGTGCTCGTTCGACCTCTTCATAGCTGCGTCCACAATGTTTGGCATATAGCGTGATGACGCTGTGCTTGGTGCGTTTCATCTCTTCGGCGTGGATCAGAATATCCGACGCCTGGCCCTGAAAGTCGCCCAGCGGCTGATGCACATGCAAACTGGCATTGGGCAGCGCCATTCGATGCCCTGCCTCCCCGGCCATCAACAGGAAGGAACCCATCGAACGCGCAGTGCCCATACACAGGGTATGCACCGGTGCATTGATGTAATTCATGGTGTCATAGATGGCGAAACCGCTGGTGATCACCCCACCCGGTGAATTGATATACAGATGGATCGGTTTCTCCGGGTTTTCGGCCTCCAGAAACAGCAACTGGGCGCACAGCACTTCGGCAACCTGATCGTTGACCTCTCCGTTCAGGAAAACGATGCGGTCACGCAGCAATCTCGAATAAATGTCGAAAGAACGTTCGCCCTGGCTGGTCTGTTCAACCACCATAGGGACGAGCAGCATCGATTCACGCATGAGTGAACTCCTGTTTCAGATGTGGAATGGGAAAGGTTGGCCGTCAGGCGGCGCGCATCAGGTGCCGTCCGCTGTCGTTCGCCGCCGTCAGCCGGGCATCGTCCAGCCGGTGGATAACGCGTAACAGGCTGCCGCCAGCGGCAGTGGGCAAAATTTGCAAGGTTACGGTGCTTTCAAGGAACGGCGGCTGATCATCGCGCATCCGGTAACTGATCTCTGCGCCCGGCGTCACCGCAATAGGTTCAGCATCGGCCAATACGCGGCTTGGCAACCATTGTTCGCGCAAGGCCGGGATGCCAATCGCCCGCCAGACTTTTTCGGGCGGCGCATCGAGTGAATATTCCAGCACTAGCGGCTGCGGGTTAGCGTCGGTCTGGTTCATTGATCCATGTCCTTTAGCAAAATATTCAGCTTATCGATACGCTCCGGCCAGAAGGCACGGTACTTGTCCAGCCATTGAGCAATCAATGCCAGGCCCTGCGGGTCCACCTGATAATTAACGAAACGCCCTTGTCGCTCCTCGCACACCAGGCCCGCCTGCCGCAACACTGCCAGATGCTGGGACATGGCCGATTGGCTGATCGGCATACCTTCACGCAGCGCACTGGCATTCATGCCGCCAGCCGCCAGTTTCTCGAAGATGGTGCGACGAGTGGGATCCGCCAGCGCCTTGAAGATGTCATTTTCATTCATGACTAAACATTAGTCGTCACTTATCTAATGCGCAAGTTTATCGGGGTAATGAGAATGGCGCTTATCCGAGCCGCCATTAAAACCCCTCAGCGAGCGCCGAGGGGCGAGTTTTATAGATAGTGGATTACAAGGTGGTGCAGCGCAGATCGCCGGCGAGGTTCTTTTTGCCATCCTGTGCTTCAAGTTCGATTCTGGCTAACGGCGTGTCCTCGTCATAACGGGCCTGAGCATCCAGGGTCTTCGAGTATCGGTTGTACTTCCACCAGGCATAACCAAGGAAGATTACCAGCCCGCCAACGTTATAAAACACAATGGTCATAATGCTGGCGCCGGTCGGGAAGGTTGAGGCGACAAAACCCACGGCAAAAATAACGATCAGCGTGCTGACAATGGCGATGCCCTGCAGCCGGGACCCCATCTTGAAGTCGCGCTGTACGCGGTCGTATTTCAAACGCAGGTTCAGGTAGGCCAGCATAATGAACAGCGGCGGCAGCATCGATGCGGCGGCGGTCATATTAATCAGCGTATTCATTAAATCCTGCACGCTGTCAGAGCCCAGCGTCGGGATCAGCATCAGTGGGATGACGATAAAGAACTGCAACCAGGCCGCGCGGGTCGGCACGCCATGCTTGTTCAGGCGGATGGTTCGCTCGCCAAAGATGCCTTTGGGGATCTCGGTGAAGAAGATTTTTACCGGGGCAGCAGTCCACATCAGCAATGAGCCAAACATGGCGGTAAAGGAGATCAGGCCGACGAAACGGTTCATCAGCACCGCCGGCAGGCCAAAGTGCGCCGACAGCCCTTCAAACACCTGAACCGTACCGCCGGTAAAGTGCAGATCGGCGCGGCTCACGAACACGTTAAGCAGCAGGGATGACACAGAGTACAGCACGCCGATCACCAGTCCGGAAAGGATGATCACTTTCACAAACGAGCGGCTGCCACCCTTCACGTCATTGACATACACCGCCACCGATTCGGCCCCGCCCGCCGCCTGGAAAATCCATGCGGTGATACCGAGGAAGGCCCAGTTAAAGTTAGGGGTGATGGCTTCCACCGTGATCGGGTTCGCCGGTTCGATGCCGCCAATCACCGCCGCACCGGCCAGGATGATGTAGGAGAACGTCAGCAACAGCATCAACGAAGAGGTGACCGAGGTCATTGGCCCCAACAGCTTGGCGCCGCTGTTGGAGATATAGGTCGAGAACGCGAACAGGAAGATACTGATGATAGCGGTGGTTAACGGCGTGAAGACGTAGTCATAGCCCAAAAACGCGTAAGAGGCGTAAGCGATAACCCTCGGCAACAGCGCGGTGAAGAAGAACAGGTTCACAAACCAATAGGTATAGGCGGTCATAAACGCCCAACGCCCGCCCAGGGCGCTTTTTACCCAGGCATACACCCCGGCTTCGGAGTTTTTGTTTAGCGAAACGAACTCGGCAATGATCAGGCAGAACGGAATAAAATAGATGATGGTCGCCACCAGGAACACCGGGGCGGAGGCAATGCCAAGCTGAATATTATTGTTTATTACATTATTAAAGCTGAACACTGCCGCGAACGTCATCGCCAGCAGGCCGAACTTGCCGATAGTATTTCTATTCGACACAGCCATAGACACTCTCCGAAATATTGTAGGGTACTTAATCGGTTTATTTCCCCTGGTCTTTCAAGCTGCAGCCTTGCCGGCGGCAACCTGAAAGCAATGGGGCTTATTTTTAATTAGGAGTTCGGCTATTTATTAAGGAAATAGCTGTCTTCTACCGTCACTTTTAAAATGACTTTTTTTACCTGGTGACTTTCTTTAAAACGATAGGCCTGGTGATTCTCAAAGATAACGACATTGCCTTGCCCCACCCGGTGTGGCTCGCCCTGCCCACTGAAAAACTCGCGGTCGGTTTCATCCTGATAAGCCACCGCCGTAGTCAGTTCGCACTTATCGGCAATCTCGATGGTTTCCTGGCCGGCAAGGTAATAGTGCAGATCAAAATAGCGGCGATTCCCCTCCAGCCAACCATGTTGTTGGCCCGGGCCGGACGCCAACCGGTAAACCAGCGAGTCGCCAACCGAATAAAAGACATCGGGCTCGATGCGTTCAATATTATTGATGGCCTCCATGCAGCGTTGCCATTTTTTCCCGGCGCGGTAAATAAGCTGAAACTCCGCTAATGATTCGACAATAATCATAAGTTCGCCTCTTCTGACTGAGCGTTATTAATGGCCGGTGAAAAACGATAGCCGGCAAGCGTAGCCGCCTCGGTTTCCTGCCGGTTAAACGGCACCAGCGTAAAGCCGTAGTTAAACGACGACAGATAAACCCGATAGGAATCCAGCACCTCCGAACCCCAGGAGTTGGAGCCCAGCCCCAGAATTTGATCGTCGAGGTTTAACGTCAGGTAGTCGCTTTCTTGCAGTTCATTAATATGCTGAGCCTGGTGCAGCATCTCGGCGCTGTAGGGCCACAGGCTGAAATTGATCGGCCGCCGCGGCTGGATAAAGATGCCGTGACCATTGGCATCTTGCAGACTCAGCCAGCGTACCTCTTGGCGATTGCCGTTATCCTGCGGGAACGGATAGTGCTCAAACAGCTCGCCAACCCGCTGCTGATAGTGGCCGATCAGGTTAGCCTGGCAGCTATCCTGATAGTTTTCCCCCGGTCCACGGCCGTAGTATTCCACCTGTTCAAAGCGGCGGCTGAGGCCAAAATCCAGGCCAATCTTCGGGATTACCTGCTGGAAATCGCCGTAAGGCTCGCCCGACAGATCCAGGCTGACATGGCCCTGCGCAGAGATCTGCCAGCGGTAACGGCAACGCATGCCAAAATCAAATACCGGCGGGGCAATCAGGGTGCGGACTTCAATCACCACGTCATCCCCCTGCCGTTCCCAGTGCAGGCTACGGAAATGCTGCTGCATGATCTGCAGATGGTTCGGCAGCCAAATGCCCTCATACTCCTGTTTGTGGTTGTCGATCACCGGCTTGAAGAAGGTCAGGTGCGGTGCGCGGCCCACCACCTCCTCTCCTGCCACTTTCCACGACTGCAGTTCGCCACTCAGGCGCGAGAAGGTCAGGCTGAAGTTCTCGCCACTGACAATAATTTGATGGTTTTCGTCAGCGCATTGCAGCGCAGAAACAGGGATGGAATCCGGTGGGCTAATTAACGCGGTGGCGGGCTGCAACAGATGTTGATACTGCCCCAGCAGATCTCCACTTTCGCTGTAACGGGTGGCGCTGTCTTTATACACTTCGACGTCGATGAAGGTTTCTTCCGCGCCCAGCGCCAATGCAGGCAAATGGACCTCTTCTGATTCCCCCGGCTGCAGGTGCGGCAGCTTAATTTCATAGCCGGTCAGTAGCCGCCCGCCGGCCTTAACGCTGACCTTCAGCGTAATATCGGCCAGCGAACTGAACCAATAGCGGTTTTTGACCCGTAATACCGGCGTTTTCTCGCCCACGCCGCTCACCTCGACCGGACACAGCACCTGTTTGTATTCACGCAGGCCGGGACCAGGGCGCTGATCCGGGTAGATCAGGCCATCCATGCAGAAGTTATAGTTATTCGGGTAATCGCCGTAATCGCCGCCGTACTGATAACGTTCCCGCCCCTGCTGGTCATGGCTGAGCAAACCGTGATCGCACCATTCCCAGATGTAATGTCCCTGCAGGCTGGCATGGCGGTTAAACACCGACTGATATTCGAACAGTCCGCCCGGCCCATTGCCCATCGCATGGGCGTATTCACACAGGATCCGGGGTTTGGGGTGAGGATACTCACCGAACGCATTCATCATCGCCACGCGGGAATACATGGTGCTGATCACATCGACCACTTCCGCATCCCGGTCTTCTTCATAATGCACCAGTCGGGTGGCATCGAGCGCCTTACAGCGTTTGGCCATGGCGCGAATGTTGCAGCCATAGCCAGACTCGTTGCCCAGTGACCAGATAATGATTGAAGGATGGTTTTTCTGCGCCTTCACATGGCGCTCAATGCGTTCTACGTAGGCGTTTTCCCAACGTGGATCGTCGGTAATGCGGCTGATATCGCCAACGTTGGCAAACCCATGGCTTTCCAGATCGGTTTCCGCCATCACAAACAGGCCGTAGATATCGCACAGCTCGTAAAAACGCGGATCGTTCGGATAATGGGCGGTGCGCACCGAGTTGATGTTGTGCTGTTTCATCAGCACGATGTCGCGCTCAACCCGCGCCATATCAACTGCCCGACCTTTGCGATGATCGTGGTCATGGCGGTTAACGCCGTGCAGTTTCAGGTAGCGCCCGTTAATGTGGAATAGCCCATCGCGCACGCTGATTTCACGGAAACCCACCCGCTGCGGCACTACCGATAACAGATTGCCATCGCCGTCGCGCAGGCTGAGCAACAGTTGATACAGATAGGGATCTTCCGCATTCCACTGCCTGGGCTGGCTGACCGGAATTTCAAACCGGCAGGTGGCACCCGCCCCAATGCTCAGTTCGTTCGCCCACTGCTCACCGACGCAGGCCTCACCGTCAAAGAGCTGCGCCTGCAGACGATAACCGCCAGCCACGCCTTGCCCCAGATGCTGCAACTCGACGTCTATCGCCAGCAGCGCATCACAATACTGCTCGTCAAAGGTGGTAACCAAAGTGAGATCATGAATATGCGTGCGTTGCTGACCGATCAGATAAACATCGCGGAAAATACCGGCCATCCACCACATGTCCTGATCTTCGATATAGGTAGAATCGGCCCATTGCAGCACGCGAACGGACAGCAGGTTGTCCCCTGCTTGCAGATAGTCGCTGAGATCAAACTCGGCTGACAGACGGCTGCCTTTACTAAAACCGACGTAGTGACCATTGAGGTAAACCTCAAAATAGGTTTCCACGCCGTCAAATTTGATGATGACCTGCTGATCCAGCCACTCGTTATCGAGAGTAAAAAGACGCTGATAGGCCCCGGCAGGATTATTGGTCGGCACATAAGGCACGTCGATCGGGAATGGGTAACCTTCGTCGGTATACTGCAGTTGACCATGCCCTTCCATCTGCCACATGCCCGGCACGGTGATTTCGCCCCATTCCGCCATCGGCTGGCGGTAAAACGCCTCCGGCACCAGGTCCGGGTGTTCGAAGTAGCGAAACTGCCAACGCCCGCTCAGCAACTGGAAGCCCAAACTTGCGTTGCGATCAAAACTCAATGCCTGCCTGGCATCCGCATAGCTGAAGAAACTCGCCCGCGCCGGCAGGCGATTCTCCGACTGCTTTTCTATGTTTTCCCAATTGTTCACGTCACGTCTCCCGACAGCTTTCAATGGGAGAACGATAGTAAATATTTAGTAAAATTCACAGAACATATTTACCCAATGCCGACGGGATCACAAAAAATATTAAATATCTTTTTTAATCATGACGTTAATTTTTACTCTGGCGGGCCTCCCTGTGCAGCCACCATCGGCGTGCCGCACAGGGAAGATTAATCAGGCTAGCGTGGTGTCGCGCAACTGAAGCGAGCTGGGAACAAAGATCGATAAAGGAATGGTTCGCTCATCGCGAATGCGCTCCATCAACAGGTTGACGGCCTGAGCGCCCAGGGTTTCTGATGGAATGCGAACCGTTGATAAGGCAGGGAAAATAAACCGGGCGGTGGGAATATCGTTCACACTGATCAACGCAATCTGCCCGGGGACCTGGATGCCCTTTTCATGTAGTGCACGCAGGACGCCGATGGCAATAGAGTCGGTCGCCACCAACAACGCCGGCGGATAATCGCTGGTGTCCTCCAGCATTCGTCTGGCGCACTGGTAACCCGCCTGACTGCTGAAATCACCGATGTAAATATCCTGGGGCTGCACCACGTTTTTCAACCGGCCATACTCGACAAATGCCTGCTCGCGCTGATCGGCAAAGGCCGGGTCGTCACGCCCGCCGATAAACCCAATGCGTGAATAACCGCGCCCGATGAAATAGTCGATCACCTTCTGGCTGATCTTGTACAAATCAACGTTGACGCAGTCGAACTGCGGGTCTTCAACCACACCGTCAAGGAACACCACCGGCACTTTCTGTTGGCCAAGTTGCTCGTGCAACACCGGCTGAGGGCGACCGATAACCAGCAGTCCATCAGCCGCAGGCAGCGCTTTTTCACCGTTGAAGTCGTAACAGGCCACCAGCGAAATACCCAACTTTTCACATTGAGTTTCAATGCCATAGCGCATCGCCAGATAGTAAGGATCGTTAATCTCGATGCCCTGCTTATAGGTGAACAACGCGGCAAACGTCAGCCGATGCCCGCTGTGACGTTTTGAAGGCTGAACCTTGTATTCGAGACGCTCTGCGGCTTCCAGAATTTTTTGTCGGGTTTGCGCTTTCACGCTCAGAGTGGGGTCGTCATTCAGCACTCGCGAAACGGTAGCAACAGACACGTTCGCAGCTTCTGCGATTTCCTTCAGTGTGGCCATAGAGTCTCAATGGATAGACAAAACGCTAGCTTACCGGGACGGCTCAGCAAGGTATACGCCCTGATGCCCCATCCCCCCTTTTTATCCGCCAGAAGCATCCTTATCGCGCCCCGCGCGGCGCTTGCAGACGGTTCGCAATGCTTAATAGCGAAGATACCGATTTCACCCTTTGTGATCAAGTTAACGATTTACTGATGTTACGGTATTTTTTACTAAATATTTTACTAATATAACTGCCGCTTTACCGTCCTGTTTAAGACGGTTTTTTTACCTCCTCCCAGGGAAAAGGGGCCGACCTACATGCGGTTAATGGAATGAATTGGCAGGTGTCACGCCGTGCCGAACGTCCACTAACCAAAAACAGATGCGTGTCCAAATGAAAATAATAGCCAATAATAGATTTTTACCCGTTTTACTTCTGATTTTACCCCTGGAACTGCCGGCGCAAGAGTCCGTGGTGCCGGCGGAACATAACGAGTTGCCGCCCCCCAAACTGACAACCAGCGCTGCTACCGCCCTGCGCTTTTACGGTGAGTTGGGCATCGGTGGCAGCGTCTATCTCAACGGTGAACACCAACACAAATACAGTGACGGTACCTATATCGAAGGCGGCCTGGAGATCAAACACGGCCATTGGTTCGGCCTGATCTACGGCGAAGGCTGGACGGTGCAGGCGGATCATCAGGGCAATGCCTGGGTGCCAGACCACAGTTGGGGGGGATTTGAAGGCGGCATCAACCGTTTTTACGGCGGCTATCGCACCGACGATGGCACCGAAATGATGCTTAGCGTACGCAACGACTCCTCGCTGGACGATTTACAATGGTGGGCCGACTTTACCCCGGAATATGGCTATGTGATCCCCAACACCCGGGATCTCTCCTACGCGGCCAAACTGCAGAATCTGACCGGAAAATTCCGTTACAGCGTCACCGCCGCACCGGAAAGCCGCATCGACGAAAGTAAGGCGTTACTGCACTTCGGTAAATATGACCGCTACTCGGACAAATATACCTACCGTGCCATGGTCAACGGCTATACCCAATACGATCTGCAGGAAGAACTGACGTTATTAAACGGCCTGGAAATTACCGACGGCATGGGGCAACTGTACCTCCTGGGGCTAAAAGGTAAAAACCTGGCCGGCCGCGTCTGGCACCACACCGGCAAGGGCGATGGCAGCCAGCCGGGCACCGAGTCGGGCCTGATGTTAAGCGCCATGGTTGAAGCCACCAAAGGGCTGTATTTCTCGACCGCCTACAGCTACGCCCGCCACCGGCTGGACAATGCGCCGGACACCGCCACGTCTTACGCGCAGGCCGGTATCTGGTACGAGTATGGCGGCGGCAAATTCGCCACCGCGCTGGACAGTAAATTCTATATGACCAACGACAGCACCGACGCCAGCAACTCGGTGTTTCTGATGCAGTATTTCTATTGGTAACCGACAGGGCAATCCTAATGAATATGATTAATAAACTGCCGCCTTTGGCCATAGCTATCACGCTGGCAATATCAGGCTGCTCTTCTCACCCGGCGAATGAGAACGCCTTGCGGGCAGCGGCCTATAAAAACGTCATCAATCGCAGCGGCGCGCCACACTACATGCTCGACTACGATTTTGATGAACACCAACGTTTTAACCCGTTCTTTGATCTGGGGGCCTGGCATGGCCACTTGCTGCCGGATGGCCCGGAAGGTATCGGCGGTTTCCCCGGCCCGGCGCTGCTTACCGAAGAATACATCAACTTTATGGCCGATAACTTCGATCGGCTGAGCCTGTATAAAAATGGGGAGAAGGTAAACTTCAGCATGACGGCCTACAGCATCCCGGGGGCGCTTGTCCAACAACTCAGCGCGCCGGGGATCCAGGTCAATCTGACGCTGCGTTTCGCTACCGCACGCACCTCGCTGCTGGAAACCCAAATCATCACCGATACGCCGCTGGAGCTGGTGTGGGACGGCGCACTGCTGGAAAAATACTACGCCAAACAGCAAAAGCCACTGTCACCTGAGACCATCGAGCAGGCATTTCCGGGCTACACGCGGCACATTCTGCCGACGGCGGACGGCCTGCGGGTCACCTTTGGCAAAGTGCGAGCCTCTTCGCAACTGATGACCTCCGGCCAGTCTGAATATCAGATTCATAAATCACTGCCGCAGCAAACGACGGTGAACGGCCATCAGTTTATCGCCAAAGCCAATATCAAAGGCTCCACCACCCTCTACACCACCTACTCTCACCTGCTCACCGCCGCTGAGGTACAGCAGGAACAGGGCAAGATTGCCGCTATCCTCGCCAACCCGCAGCAGTATATGAATGCTTCCGCGCAACGCTGGGAAAACTATCTCAGCAAGGGGCTTACCAACCCGCATGCCACTCAAGCGCAGGAGCGCGTGGCGGTGAAAGCGATAGAAACCTTGAATGGCAACTGGCGCGGCGCGGCCGGGGCGATGAAGTTTGATTCGGTGACGCCTTCGGTGACCGGGCGCTGGTTCTCCGGCAACCAGACCTGGCCCTGGGATACCTGGAAACAGGCCTACGCCATGGCGCATTTTAATCCTGACGTCGCCAAGGATAATATCCGTGCGGTGTTCGCCTTCCAAATCCAGCCGGATGACCCACTGCGCCCATGGGATGCCGGCTTTATCCCGGATCTGATCGCCTATAACCCCAGCCCGGAACGCGGCGGCGATGGCAGCAACTGGAATGAGCGCAATACCAAACCCAGTCTGGCGGCCTGGGCGGTAATGGAGGTGTATAACACCACCGGCGATAGACAGTGGCTGGCCGAGATGTATCCGAA
The DNA here is from genome assembly GCF_024809935.1 of Serratia sp. BIGb0163. Taxonomy (NCBI): domain Bacteria; kingdom Pseudomonadati; phylum Pseudomonadota; class Gammaproteobacteria; order Enterobacterales; family Yersiniaceae; genus Serratia; species Serratia sp. BIGb0163. Next base: position 778,150 of record NZ_JANUDZ010000001.1, on the reverse strand, counting down.
GCTGGTCGCCTACCACAACTGGTGGCTGCATAACCGCGACCATAACGGCAACGGCGTGCCGGAATATGGCGCGACGCGGGATAAGGCGCACAATACGCCAGATGGTCGGATGCTGTTCACCGTTAAGCGCGGGCAGCAGGAGAAAACGCTCGCCGGATTGAACAACTATGACCGGGTTGTTCGCTCCGGGCACTATGACAACATCGAAATCCCGGCCCAGGTTGCCGCCTCCTGGGAGTCTGGACGTGACGATGCCGCTGCCTTTGGTTTTATCGACCCGGATCAGCTGGCCCGCTACCTGGCACAAGGTGGAAAGCGGCAGGACTGGCAGGTGAAATTTGCGGAAAACCGTGCGGCAGACGGCACTCTGCTCGGCTATTCCTTACTGCAGGAGTCGGTGGATCAAGCCAGCTACATGTACAGCGACAACAAATACCTGGCCAAAATGGCCGATATTCTGGGCCACAGCGCCGATGCCGCCGCCTTCCGCAGCAAGGCCGACAAGCTGGCGGATTACATCAATAGCTGCATGTTCGATTCGTCCAGTGGCTTCTTCTACGACATTCGCATTGAAGATAAACCCCTGCCCAATGGCTGTGCCGGCAAACCCATTGTCGAACGCGGCAAAGGGCCGGAAGGTTGGTCACCCTTGTTTAATGGCGCAGCCAGCCAGCAACATGCCGATGCGGTGGTGAAGGTGATGAAGGACTCGCGTGAGTTCAATACCTACGTCCCACTCGGTACGGCGGCACTCACCAACCCGGCGTTTGGCGCAGATATTTACTGGCGTGGACGAGTCTGGGTAGATCAACTGTATTTCGGGCTAAAGGGTATGGAAAGCTATGGCTACCGTGACGACGCCGTCGCCATGGCACAGGCCTTCTTCAACCACGCCGATGGACTGATCACCGACGGGCCAATCCGCGAAAACTATAATCCGCTGACCGGCATGCAACAGGGCGCACCGAATTTCTCCTGGAGCGCAGCTCACCTTTACATGCTGTATAACGACTTTTTCACCCGGTAATCTCGCCGTTACCCTGCCAGAACGCTCAACTGGCAGGGGTTTCGCTCGGGCTAGGATTTAATCGGGATCACCAGTACGTCAACGTTCAACTGGTTGATCGCATGCTGAGTAGAGGAAAACAGCTTGTTCCACAGATCGTGGTGGTGGCCGAAGATCACCAGATCGATGCTTTTATCCACCACCGCATTTTGCAATTGCTCGGTGAAATCACCGCGCCCAATAATCACCTCGTTGATCGGGTAATTCACGTTTTGGGTCAGCGGCTCCAGCTCTTTTTTGATCTTGTCTTCAAAAGATCCACCGTCGTAACTCTTCTCAGAGAAACCAATCGCGGCATGATAGGTATCGTAGTAAATATCCACGTAAATCAGGGAAAGTTTAGCCTGCAACGCAGCGGCCAAGCGCGCGCCTTTTTCCACCAGCCGTTTGCCGTCATCACTCAGGTCGGTGGCGATAACAATATGTTGATAACACATAGCGCCTCCTGTCATTGATTCAGTAGAGACCCCTGCTTCTGCGCTAACATCAGAGTTATAGCATTATGATTAATTTTAGTTCAGAAATGCGACGTTCGGGCGGGGATATCAGGCTGAAATAGCCCCGTTGCCGGGGCCCGATAAGAAGGTATTGAGTGAAAACGTTATTCCTTATTCTGGCCGGTAAGGGGTATAGACCCCGCTCAGACTTTCGAGGAAGGCGACAATATCATCGACGTCCTGCTGAGGCAGCTCGCTACCCACCTGATAACGCAACATCAGTTTTACCGCCTGATCCAGCGTAGCGACGTCGCCACGATGAAAATAAGGCGCGGTCTGAGCGACATTGCGCAAACCTGGCACCTTCTGACGTAACCGGTCACGCACAGCACTGGTGACGTTCATACGCCCAATATCTGCCGTGGTGATCTCGCCAAAATTAAAATCACGCTTCAGCCCCAAAGGCTCAAAGGAGCGGCCGCCTAATATGACCCCTGCATGGCAGGTGGCGCATTTGTTGTCTTTAAATAATTGATAGCCGCGTTTTTGCTGCATCGTCATGGCATTCTCATCACCGCGCAGCCAGTTATCGAAGGGGGCATTCGGGGTGATTAAGGTTTTTTCAAATTCGGCGATGGCATCGGTAATATTTTCGCCGCTGAGCCCTTGTGGATAGACCGCAGCAAAGTCGCGAGTCAGCAGCGGATCCTTGTCGAGCTTATTGATAATTTCATCCCAGGATTTGGAGGCCATTTCTATCGGGTTTAATGGTGGCCCACCGGCCTGTGCCTGTAGCGACGGCGCACGGCCATCCCAGAATTGTTCGCTATTGAACACCGAGTTAAACACCGTTGGCGCGTTAATCGGCCCCACCGCGCCACCGACCCCGACTGAGGTTTTTCTTCCGTCGACCCCGCCGGTATTCAACGAGTGACAGTGAGCACAGGAAAGAGTGTTATCTCCAGACAGGCGGGGATCGTGAAAAAGCCGAAACCCCAATGCCACCTTCTGCCCATCAACCGGCAATGTTTTGGGGATCGGTTGAACCGGCTCATTACGATGGGGCTGTGCAGTATCTGCACTGGCGTAATAGCGCGCGCGTTGCTGCGCTATCCAGGCGAGAATAATTTCCCGTTCATCGGGATTGATCTGCCCAGCCCAGTGCAAAGCCACATAGCGGGCGGGTGGCATGGTTTCGTGCTGCATTACCCACTCAATTTTATTCAGGTCGCTTTGTGCCTGCGGCCTATCTTTAATCAGGGCGCTGCGCACAGGCTCCAGGTTGAAGGAGGAGTAACCCAGGCGAATATCGTATTCCATCAACTGTTTGGCGATGGGGAAAGAGGCATAGAACGGTAGCGAAGCGGACGGGGTATGGCAGTAGTCGCAGCCCTTTTCCCTCAGCAACCCCAGCACCTGGTTATTCTGTTGCACTGCGGAACGCAGTACCGAGCTATTCTCCATTCGCTGGGTATCGAGATGCCAGACATAACCGGCCAAACCGAAATAAACCAACGCAACAGCTGCAATGGAAATCGCCGCAATACGGGTGACTTTTTTCATTTCACTTTCCTTATGAAACATTGCCGACCAAATAATCGTCGTCAAACAATATTAAACAGAGGGTAAATAATAATTTTGACGATAATCAATAATTCCCACAGCCATTACCTATAGCTGTAATAGCATTGACCTATCAATTAGGCGTTGCAAACTTTCAGGTAAATTACCGATTAGATTAAATCAGCAAGAATTAACCCTTCAGATATTCACTGAATTAATGAGTATTTAAATTATTATTAAAAATTAAAACGAGCAGCAGAAGATAAAAATGCTATTTGAATGGCAAGATTACTGCAGGCAGCGCTCGCACGCAATGATGAACGCTGCCGGGGTTTTAACGCACGCGTTGCACTTCAAACCAAACGTTGCACACCGACAGGATCAGCGTGTTGGCGTCTTTTTGCAGCACATTATCTCCAGGTACGCCGTCGGTGCCCTGATCGGTAATGCCTTTGATCTGCGTATCGGCATGCTGGATCATCACGCGTTCTACCGCCGGCGTGCTGATGCCCAGCATCGGGAAGTCGATATAAGAGCTGCTGCCGGAATTGTCTTCGACAAACTCCTGCGCCTCTACCGTGCTGAGAGTGGCACCTTCATTTTTCAACTCAGTGCCATTCCAGCTGAAACCGTCGGCCTTGTAACTGATTTTTCCACCGATCAGGCTTTTGGCCTGTTGTTCGTCCCAGCAACCGACGGTTTGCGTCGGCAAGATCTTGCTGACATGCCAGTTGCCCAGCAGCGTTTTAGGGATAGGTTCCACCACCGCATCCGCCGCCTGCACCTGAGTTGCAGATACACAAGTCAAAACCACCAATGGCAGCAGCGCCTTGCGCCAGATGTTAAAATGCATTTTATTTTCCTTTGACTATTCGCGCCCCTGTCGGGCTTGCCGTCATCATAATAAGCGGGTGGAACCTGCGTCAAAACAAACTGATTATCAGGGCACATATCGCCTGAGCGACCGCCCTTCTTTAACCCACTTCCGGCACCGTCGCCCAGTCTGATTCTGCTCATAGCAAATCGCTATTAATCATAGTGAATCAGTATTTTATTTTAGTCAGACGATTATCTACAGTCACTGCCACTCTTCAGCCTGTAATAACCAGCAGGCTATTTTGACAAGGACTCTGGGAAAATGACATTTACACTAAAAAAACTTGCCGCCACGCTGGCAGTAACCGGCACCCTGCTGCTGACCGCCTGCGGGCCGACCGCGCAAGACGCTCACCACATCAAGGTCGGCATCAGTGCCGGTATCGATCAGTCGCTGTGGGCGGTGGTGCAAAAGGTTGCCAAACAGAAGTACGATCTGGATGTGGAAGTGGTGACATTCACGGATTACGTGTTGCCCAATGAGGCGCTGAATAACGGCGATCTGGATATCAATGCCTTCCAGCACAAACCTTATCTGGAAAAACAGATCCAGGAACGCGGTTACAAGCTGGTTGCGGTGGGCAATACCTTTGTTTATCCGATTGCCGGTTACTCAAAAAAAATCTCGTCAATCAGTCAACTGCCCGATGGCGCACAGGTCGCGGTGCCGAATGACCCAACCAACCTGGGTCGTTCACTGCTGCTGTTGCAAAAGCAGGGGCTGATCGGGCTCAAGGACGGGGTCGGGCTGCTGCCTACTTCACTGGATATCGTCAGCAACCCGAAGAAGTTGAAAATTGTTGAGATCGAAGCGCCACAGTTGCCGCGCGCGCTGGATGACAAACAAATCGCACTGGCGATTATCAACACCAACTACTCCAGCCAAATTGGCCTGACACCGGGCAAAGACGGGCTGTTTGTCGAAGACAAAAACTCGCCATACGTCAATATTTTCGCCAGTCGGGTGGATAACCAAAACAACGAAAACGTAAAAAACCTGGTCAAGGCCTACCAGACCGATGAGGTCGCCGCCAGCGCCGCCGAAATCTACAAGGGCGACGCGGTTAAAGGCTGGTAATTTGCACTTTGCCCCGCGGCGAACGTCGCGGGGCTGGAGTGAAATGGCGCTGCACGCAGCGCCAGATGGTTTAGATACCGTTATTGCAACGCGTGGTCAATACCAGGCCCGGTAGGGTTAGCGCAGCGGTCGTCGGATTGGTCAACGTAAACGTCACCGTACCTGCTTCGCTGACGCACACCGTACTTTTCACCCGCTTTGGATTCTGGTTGAACTTCACCCCGTTAGCGACATAAGTCGGCAGCACCGTCGCCAATTGCGCATCAATATCCAGACTTGCCCCCGGCGCCAGCGTTATATCCTGGGACGTTGACTTAACGATTAAATCAACAAAGTCTCCGCTTACCCACTCGGGGTTAACCCCCCCTATTACGCAGCTATATTTACGCGCCTCCCCCGGCACAGCCCTAAAGTTATATACCTCGTCCCCTGCCCGAGCATCGATGTCCGTCGGGATTTGGCTGTCATAACGGAATTCCCGGCGACCATAGGCGCAAGCATCCATCTGGATCCGACGAATACTGGTGGCACCAATTTCAAACCTGGTTACCGGTACAAAGGCAGTATCAAACACGTTTTTACCGATAACTGTGTTTGGTCCATAATCAGTGCCGATAAAATACAATCCGGCAAAAGAAGACTTAAGTTGCACAATGTTATCGGCAAACACAAAGCTGCCGGGGTTCGACAGGCGAATATGGCCCTGATTGGTGTCCGTTACTCGGTTACCGACAAAACTGCCGCCGGTGCCTAATTTGATGTAATTACTACCGGAACCAGCGCTAGTGAACGTAGAACCCTCGAAAAAGTTACCACTGGTCACGCAATCACTCGCGGAGAGCCCGATCTTGCAGTTCAACACCCGGTTGCCGGTAATGGTCGCACGGGTGGCGGAAATGCCAGGATACTCGGCCGTTGGGCTGGTACCACAGGTGTCCACCTGGTTATTGGCTATCAGCGCAGACTCAACATTAATCTCTCCCAACGTAGTGAAACTGATACCGTTTTGGACTGTGTTGCGCACCGTATTGCCTACACATTTACTTCGCCGGATCGGGTTCTTTTGCGGGTTATTACTCAGTTCACTGTCGACAATAATGCCAAAACGATCGATGCCATCGACAAAGTTATCCGCCACCTCCCAGTCGTCAATATTGGTGAATGCAATACCGTAAGAGAGGTTGGTGAGAGAGTTGCCCTGAACCAGTAAATTCTGGAAAAAAGTCGTTGAACCGCCATTTTCATCGTTGAGGGTAATCCCTCCACCACGGTGGCCCTGAGCGGTATTGGGCGAGCCAATAGCGTCGTACAACCGATTATTGAGGATCTTGCCGTCAAAACTGGGGGTTGAAGAGGTTTTCAACAAAATCCCATCGCCGTTATGGTGATAGATTTCATTGTCCCGTAGCAGCCAGCGGCGACTGCCACGCACCGCAATTCCTTCTTCACCCAGTTCATGGCACTTGTTGCGGTAAATCTCGAAACTTTCCGATTGCCTGATACTGATAGCATCGGTATGCATAAACAAATCGAGATCGTGAAGGCGAAAACGCTGACCACCATCAATAAGTAACGCAGTTGCCTGCTTGGACCACAGACGCGTCGGGTCACTGCCTTTGCGACTCAGCGTCAGGCCGCTGAAGGAAAAATCCGTTTTATTAACAAACTGCACCATCGTCAGCGTCGTCTTATCACTGTCAAGATAGAGTTGTCCGCCGCCACTAATAGTACTAAAGCCAGGCGCATCAAGCGTCATAAAGGGGGTTTTGGCATCGACATCAGCCAGGCGGTAATGGCCCTCAAGAACCATTTTTTGCGGCGTTTGCGCGCTAGCGATGCTACCGGCGTAACTGAACATGCGTTTAACCGCCGGGTAATCATTGATAACCCCATCTCCCACCGCGCCAAACATCTCTGGATTTAACACTGAATCTGCGTCGAGCACTCGCATCCAACAATAGGGTGAGCTGGCAGGCTGGGTCACGTAGAGGCATCCATCAGGGATAACCCCGCCGGCAGGGATTGAGACAAAGGTGCCTCCCCCCAACGTACTGCGGATTTGTTTATTTAATCGCGCGGCATCGAAGGCGGTAACCTCTATCAAGGTGCCGGTTGGTGCCGTTTGTTGAGCCAGAGCAACGATATCTATGCAGGTGTCGGTCATGGTACATCTCCTCATGACGGCATGATTGCCGCCGAGAGACTGTATATAAACCCAGTTCATTGCAAAATCTGTTAGACGATGGCACAACAGAATTCCAAAAAAAAGCGCTGCCTAGGCAGCGCACCTTCAACACGGGTATAACCTATTATTTCGCCGCGTACTTTTGCATATTGGCCGGGGTCACCAGTTCAAACGGGATCCAGTAATAAGGATCCAGCTTTTCGCCTTTGATCATCCGTTGCGCGACGTCGACCGAGGCTTTGCCCTGACCAACGGCATCCTGAAATACCGTCACCTGCATCTTGCCGGAAGACAAGGCTTTCAGGCCGTCCGGCGTGGCGTCGATACCGCCAACCAGCACCTTGCTGCCCTGCTTACCGGCCTGCTGCAACGCCATGATCGCGCCAATCGCCATCTCGTCATTATTGGCGGCGACGATATCAATAGACTCGCCGTTGGTGATCCAGTTCAGCATCAGATCCATCCCTTCGCTGCGCGAATAGTTGGCGCTCTGCTTCTGCACTACCTTCATTTTCGGGTACTTCGCCACCACCTGCTCTACATCCTTGGTGCGTTGCAGTGCACCGGCGTCGGTAAGGTTGCCGATCATCACCGCCACGTTGCCCTGATAGTTGGCCAGCCGCGCCAGCTCTTCCATTTGCAAAGTGCCGGATTGCTTCTCGTCGGAGCCGACAAACACCACGCCGGCAGGCAGTTTGCTGTCGCCCGGCGTACGATTCACGTACACCAGCGGAATGCCCGCTTTGGTCACCATTTTGGTGATGGCTGGCGTACCCGCCGAATTGACCGGGTCGACGATAATCGCGTCCACCCCGGCGCTGATAAAGTTCTGCACCTGATCGGCCTGGCGACCTACGTCACCGCGTGCGTCTTCGAACTGCACGCTGATTCCGCGCGCCTTGGCCTCTTTGTCGATTGAATGACGAATAATGGTCAGGAAGTTCTGGTCAAAATAGGCCATCGACACGCCGATGGTTTCCGCCAGCACCGAGGTGGAGCAGCCGAGCGCCGCCACCAGCACGATTCTTTTTAAGTATTTCATGGTGATTCCCCTGAGATAAAAAAAACCGCCGGGCAAAGTGCACCGGCGGAGATTTACGGCAATCAGTGTTTTTTACGGTTACGGCGCATGTCGATAGACACGGCGGCGACGATAATCACGCCTTTGATAATGTCCTGAATATAGGAGTCTACGCCGATAAAGGTGAAGCCGCTTTTAATCAGCCCGAGGATCACCGCGCCAATCAATGTGCCGGTAATGCGCCCAACGCCGCCCATCAGGCTGCTGCCGCCGATCACCGCCGCGGCGATAGCGTCCAGCTCGTAAGACATCCCCATGCTCGACTGGCCGCTGCTGACGCGCGCCGCCAATACCACACCTGCCAGCCCTGCCAGGCCACCGGCGATGGTATAGACCGTCACCAGGTATTTATTGACGTTGATGCCGGAGACTCTGGCCGACGTCATGTTGCCGCCGATGGCGTAGATGTACTTACCGTAACGGGTGTGCTTCAGCGCAATGTGGAAGATCACCGCAATCACCAGGAAGATGATCACCGGCATCGCGCCCTGGCCGATAGAGGTAAAGCCGTCGGACAGGAAGCTGACCGGGTTACCCTGGGTGTAATACTGCGCCAGGCCACGCGCCGAAACCATCATGCCCAGAGTTGCGATAAACGGTGGGATACCGGTGCGGGTAATCAGGAAGCCGTTGATGAAACCGCAGATAATGCCCACCCCGATCCCCGCGCCGATCGGGATCGCCGCCGGGAGGTCGAGCAACGCCGGGTACATCGGTGAAATACTGTCCGAGGTTTGCGCCAGACTGGCCGCCACCACAGCCGTCAGGGCTATCAGCGAGCCGGAGGAAAGATCGATGCCGGTGGTGATGATGACCTGGGTCACCCCCACCGCAATGATGCCAATAATCGCCACCTGCAGCACAATCAGCAGCAGGCGGTTCGGGTTCATCAGGAAGGACTGGTCGCGGATGTACCAGCCAAGAATTTCAAACACCAATGCGATGCCGATCATCACGATAAAGATGCCGGTGTCTTTCGGCATTTTGCCACTCAGGCCAGCGAACAGCGGCGCTTTACCCGCAAGCGGCTTCTCGATTTTTACATTACTCATGGGGATTCACCTTTGCGTTATTCAGAGGCCAGCGCCAGGATTTTTTCCTGATCCGCTTCTTCTTTATCCAAAATGCCGGTAATACGGCCGCCGTGCATCACCATCACCCGGTCGCTCATGCCGAGGATCTCCGGTAATTCCGATGACACCAAAATAATGGCGACGCCACGGTTCGCCAGTTCGCTAATCAGGCGGTAGATTTCCGCCTTCGCGCCCACGTCGATGCCGCGCGTTGGCTCATCGAGGATCAATATTTTCGGTTGGGCCAGCAGCCAACGGGCAATCAGCACCTTCTGCTGGTTGCCACCGCTCAGGTTATTGATGATTTGATCCATGGTCGGGGTTTTGATGTTGAGCTTTTTGATCTGCTCCATGCAGTCCTTGGCCATTTGCACATGACTGACAAAGCCGTTCTTGCCGATGTACTCCGACAGGTTGACGATGCTCATGTTCTCGACCACCGACAACACCAGAAACAGCCCGGACTTCTTGCGGTCTTCGGTGAGAAACGCCAACCCGAGTTCAATCGCTCGCGAGGGTGAATCGACCTTCGCCGCCTTGCCCTCAATGAAAATGCTGCCGCCGTCCGCCGGGTACATGCCGAACAGGCTTTCCATCACCTCGCTGCGACCGGCCCCCACCAGCCCGGCGACACCGAGGATCTCGCCGCGCTTGACGCTGAACGAGATATCGTGGAACCAGTCGGCACGCCGCAGCCCTTCGACACGCAGCACTTCTTCGCCGATATTGTTGTTGAATTTGGGGAACATCTGGGTCAGTTCACGCCCCACCATCATGGTGATCAGCGACTGTTTGGTCAGGTTTTCGGTTTTATCGCAGGCGATGAAGGTGCCGTCACGGAAGATGCTCACCTCATCGGTAATGGCGAAAATCTCGTCCATCTTGTGGCTGATATAAATAATGCCTTTGCCCTGGTCACGCAGTTCGCGAATGATGGCGAACAGATGCACCACCTCGCCTTCGGTCAGCGCCGAGGTGGGTTCGTCCATGATCAGCACGTCCGCGTTGTAGGAAACCGCCTTGGCGATCTCCACCATTTGCTGATTAGCGATGCTCAGTTCACCGACCAACGTCTCCGGCTTGAGCTTGATGTTCAGCCGCGCCAGCAGCTCACGGGTTTTCTTGTTCAGTTGATCATGATTCACAAAGCCCAGCTTTGCCGGCTCACGCCCCAGCCAGATGTTTTCCGCCACCGTCATATAAGGCACCAGGTTGAGTTCCTGGTGAATCATGGAAATCCCCGAATGCAGCGCCTGCAGCGTGTCGCTGAAGGTCACCGGTTGGCCTTTTATTTTTATGGTGCCTTCATCGGGGTGATAAATACCGATTAAACATTTCATCAGCGTGGATTTACCCGCGCCGTTTTCCCCCATTAATGCGTGTACGCTGCCTGGCTTGATTTTAATTGAGACTTTATCCAGCGCCTTCACGCCGGGAAACTGCTTACTGATGCCTTCAGCCTCAAGAACATAAGGATACATACTGATAACCTCCGCCGTTCGTCAATGCATCCCTGCCGGGTATATACGGCAGGGATATAACCGCGCTGCCTTAACGCTTATTTTCTGTTCTTGTCGGCAAATTCTTGATAGTTGGCCTTGGTGATCAGCTGATACGGGATCAGTACGTTGCTTTCCACCTTCTCGCCTTTCACCAGTTGAATGGCGGTTTGCACCGCGCCCTCCCCCTGTCCTTTGGCATCCTGGAATACGCTCAGTGCCAGATCGCCCTTCTTGATGTATTCCAGTGCGTCCGGAGTGCCATCAACGCCGGCCACCAATACGCCACTTTTCTTCGCCTGTTTCAGCGCCAGGATCGCGCCAATCGCCATTTCGTCATTGTTGGAGGCGATGGCATCAATCTGCTGACCGGTCAGCGCCCAGTCGGTAGTAATGTCGACGGCTTCTTTACGGCCCCACTTGGCGGTTTGCTTGTCGAGGATTTTGATGCCGGGATACTTGGCCGCCACTTCTTCCACACCACGGGTGCGGTCGCGGGTCGCTTCATTGGACAGTTCGCCCATCAGGATCATCACGTTGCCCTTGCCGTTCATCAGCTTGGCCAACTCTTCCATCTGCAGCTTGCCGGCCAGTTTGGAGTCTGAGCCTACGTAGGCCATGCCCGCAGGCAGCGTGACCTCAGGGCGGCGGTTGACGAACACCAGCGGGATCTTGGCGCTTTCCGCCAGTTTGATCATCGGCTTCACGCCCTGGGTATCGACCGGGTTGAGGATGATGGCGTCGACGCCCTGGCTGACAAAGTTCTCAATCTGTTGGATCTGCTGGGCGATATCCCCTTTTGCATCTTCAAATTGACCGCTGACGTTGCCGTCCTGTTTCATTTTGCTCTGCATTGACTGGCGCAGGATGGTGAGGAAATTGTCATCGAAATAAGCCATTGAAACGCCGATTTTGATGTCTTTGGCCAATACGCTGGCCGGCAACATGCACATCAATACCGAGGTGACGATCAGTTTCTTCAGCTTCATGTTCTGTACCCTTAATAGTTAGAGTGAAGAGGCCTGTTGATTTGACAGCTAATGAAAAATATTTTTTACATTCAAACAACAATCCGGTCGGTGTTATCCCTTTGATACGGCAGATTTATCGCTTTTATTCCGTATTCAGGCGGTGTGAAAAACTTTGATCAATGTCTCAAATAAGATTAAAAACAACGCTTTAAAATAAATAACCTATCGAGGCATTGAAGTCACAAAGTCATTATCAAATGTTTATTTCATAATTGAGATTATTGAAACTTTTTAACTCAAACAAGCGAAACATGCGTTTTGGAATGGCCAAGTAACAAAAACATGACACGGATCTAACAAATGACGCAAAAACCACCATCGCGTTCGTGGCATAAGTGCGTTCGGCAAACAAAATGCTCCCGCCTGATGAAAAATGGCGCCGCACGTTCTCAGTAAATGTGCGAGCGAGCACGCAGTTTGTGGATCCGCGGTTTCATCCCCGGCGCTAGTCGACAATACTGAATGGACGTGTATTTTCAGGAGGATCAGACATGCAGCTCAGCAGTAAGGTACGGATGAACCGGCTGTTTAATAACGGCAAATGCCTCGACGTGGCGATTGATCACGGCATCGCCAATGAGCCGGATTTTTTAATCGGTCTGGAAGACATTGAACGGGTGATGGACAGCCTGATCGTTGCCCGCCCCGATGCCATTCAGGTCAACTACGGCCAGGCGGATTTACTGCAACGCTCGGCACAACGCGATAAGCCGGCGCTGGTAATGCGCACCGACGTCGGCAATGCTTATAACGCCGCACGTCACCGTGAAATGTGGGCAGTGCTGCATAATCCAGAAGCGCCCATCCTCGCCGCACTGCAGATGGATGCGGCGGCGGTGGTGGTTAATCTGTATCTGATCCCCGATGAACCGGGCATTTTCCGCCAGTGCGTGGAGAATATTGGTCGTCTGCGTCATGCCTGCGACCGCTACGCCATGCCGCTGATGATCGAACCACTGGTGATGGCGCCGGCCGGCCAGGGCGCGGCCTACGGTTCGCTCGGTGACGTAGAAAAAATGGTGCCGTTAGTCCGACTGGCGCGTGAACTGGGTGCCGACATCATCAAGGCCGACCCGACGGAGCGAGTAGAGGACTTCCACCGCATTGTGGAGGCGGCGCGCTGCCCAACGCTGGTGCGTGGCGGCGGTAAAGGCGAACTGGGCGCGGTACTGGAAAAATCCGCCGCCCTGATGGCGCAAGGGGCATCTGGTATGGTTTACGGCCGCAATGTCTATCAGCACAGCAATCCATCAAAAGTGGTCAGTGCGTTAATGGCTATCATTCATCAGGGTGCCAGCGGCCAGCAAGGACTGGAAATCTACCATCAGCCCTGATCCCCCGCTTTTGTAATTAAAATAATCCCTCCCCCGGCGGCAGCATGTTATAACCTGCTGCCGGTCGCGGCCCCGCGCTCCAATCCCCGCTATTATCCTGACAGGCCCATTCGGAGAATCGCCATGCCAAAACAACGGATACCGCTTAAGCTCAGCACCACGCTCACGCTGATGGTGTCTGCCATCATCGCTTCGGTGCTATTGGTGGTGTATGCGCTGTTTTTTGTGCAGATGAATCACCAGGGACAAGATCAGCAACGCCAAAAAGCGATGGCGATTGCCGAAACGCTGGCGCTATCGAGTAATGTTATTGAGGGGTTGCTGCGTGAAGATCACAGTGGCGCGGTGCAGCGCTTTGCCGAGCAGGTGCGCCAGCGGAATGAATTACTGTTTGTCGTCGTGGTGGACATGAAAGGTATCCGCTACTCGCACCCCAAACCCTGGTTAATCGGTCAGCATTTTATCGGTGACGATTTGGAACCGGCGCTACGCGGCGAAACCAACAGCGCCATTAATCGCGGCGCATTAGCCCCTTCGCTGCGGGTTTTTGCCCCGGTTTACGACAGCGAACGGCGGCAGATTGGCGTGGTCGCTCTCGGTATTGCGCTCGACACCGTTCAGCGCGTGGTGGGCGAAAGCCGCTGGATCATCTACTGGACACTGGCCTTCGCCGCGCTGGTCGGCACGCTCGGCATTTTCTTCCTGGTGAAGGCCCTGAAACGCATTATGCTCGGCTTTGAACCCTACGAGATCTCTAATCTGTTCGAGCAGCGCAACGCCATGCTGCAATCAATTAAAGAAGGCGTCATTGCGGTCGATAACCAGTCACGCATTACCATTGTCAACGACGAAGCCAAACGGCTGTTGCGCCAAAATGGGCCTTTCGAAAACCTGCTGTTGGAATCCGCCAGCAAATACTGGCCGACGCAGCTGCATCTGGCGGAGGTGCTGGAAAGCGGTCAACCGCTGCGTGACCAGCAGATCAGCTTTAACGGCAGCGAACTGCTGACCAATACCGTACCGGTAATCGTTAAGGGCCAGGTGATTGGTGCTATCGCCACCTTCCGCGATAAAACCGAAATCAGCCAGTTGGTGCAACGCCTGAGCGGCATGGCGCACTATGCTGACGCATTGCGCGTCCAGTCACATGAGTTTATGAACAAGCTGCATGTGATCCTCGGTATGCTGCACATGAAGGCCTACCAGCAGTTGGAAAACTACATCATCAATACCGCCAGCACCTATCAGGAAGAGATCGGTGCGCTGCTGAGGAAAATCCAGTCGCCAGAGGTGGCGGGCTTCTTTATCGGCAAGATCAATCGCGCCCATGAAGCCGGTATTGAGCTGACCATTGACGAAACCAGCCTGCTACCAGAAACCGACGATGCGGAAACTACCCACGTGCTGATCAGCGTGCTGGGCAATTTGATTGAAAATGCCATTGACGCTATCGATGGCGTAGAGGGACACGAGATCAACCTGAGCTTTCATCACAATGAGAATCACTTACACTGTATAGTCAGCGATGACGGCCCCGGTATCGATCCGGCTCTCGGCGCACGTATCTTTGAACAGGGTGTTTCAACCAAAGGGCCGGGGCGCGGTATTGGCCTGGCGTTGATCCGCAGCAGCCTGGAAAAACTGGGCGGCAGCATTGACTTCGAATCTGAACCGGGTGAGCTAACCCAATTTTTTGTACATATCCCCTATCAGGCCAAGGGCTGAACCATGATTAACGTATTGATTATCGACGACGACCCGATGGTGGCGGAGTTAAACAAATACTACCTGAGCCAGGTGAGCGGCTTTCACTGCCTGGCGACGGTCGCCACCCTGGCACAGGCACGCGCACTGCTGGCCGACGCCGAAGTCAGTATCGATCTGGTGCTGCTGGATATCTATATGCAGCAGGAAAACGGACTGGACTTGCTGCCCGGCCTGCGCGAATTGGGTGAAAAAACCGACGTCATCATTATTTCTTCCGCCAGCGATGTGGATACGGTGCAACGCGCCCTGCATTACGGCGTGGTGGATTACCTGATCAAACCTTTCCAGTTTGGGCGTTTCAAAGAGGCGTTGAATAACTATCAGCAACAGTCGCAAATTCTGGCGCAGCGCGAATTCTCGCAGGGGGATGTGGACAGCCTGTTACGTCGCCAACCCGCCAGCACCGAAGGAAAAAAACTGCCGAAGGGGCTGACCAGCATCACGCTAAGTACGGTGTGTGAATGGATTGAGCAACAGCACGACGGGGAGTTTTCGACCGACAATCTGGCGAACGCCATCGGCATTTCACGCGTTTCCTGCCGAAAATATCTGATTTATTTGGCGGAAAGCGGCATTTTGGGCACCCGTATTCTCTACGGCACCACCGGCAGACCGGTCTATCTTTATCAGTTGAAGCAGGACGCGATCGCCCTGCTGAAAGAGTATTGCCGCTAGCCGATATCCCCCGGAGCAGACCGGGGGAGTCGCCGAGCATTATTTCGTTTTACGGATCAGACCAAAATCACGTAGTGCAACATACGGGTTCCAATATTCGCGGGCGCTGGCTATCTGCCCCTCATTGATGGTCACGATGGCGATAAACTGCTGATTATAATCGCCGCCGCTTTGTCTGATTTTACCGTCGCTGGTGTATTCAAATACATATACGCCTGGCTCAGCCGTCACGACTTTTTTCCAGCCTTTCCAGTCAGCGTATTTCAGATTACCCAGATATTCACTCATACCGGTAAAGTAGCGGGTCATGTTTTCACGCCCTTTGGAAGCCGTGGCAAAGAAGCCGAAGTCTTCTACCGGCGCATAAGGCAGTTCAAACACCCCCTGCGGCGTAAAGTATTTGGCCACGTTGGCCGGTTTTTCCGACCAGCCATTCAGGCTGCGCCAGTAAAATTCAGCGACGTCGTTAACGCTGTATCCCGGTTGCAGGTAATACAGCCCCTGCTTTTCGATAATATGATCGTTGGCCTGCGCGGACGCAGCCGCGCCCATCAGCCCCAGCAGGGCCGCTGAAAAGAGTCGTTTCATGTTATTGACCTTATTGAGGGTTACATACGAATAACGGCTTTAATGGTTTCACCGGATTGTGAGTCCGCCATCGCCTGGTTGATCTCATTCATGGCATAAAAACGGATAAGGCGATCGATCGGGAACCGCCCTTGCTGGAATAGCTGCGCCAGCATCGGGATAAACATCGCCGGTGCCGCATCGCCCATGATCGAGCCCTGCACCGTGCGGCCGCGAATAAAGTGCATAATGTCGAGCGGCAAAGATTCGCCCTCCGGCACCACGCCGGTCAGTACGCATTTGCCATTTTCCGCCAACACCCGCACCGCATCGGCCATGACGCCCGCGTTCCCGGCGGCTTCAACGCTGTAGTCCGCACCGCGTCCCTCGGTCAGTTGATTAAGCACTTCATCCACATTCGCCGTTTTCGGGTTGATCACCTCTGTAGCGCCCAACTCTTTGGCTAACGCCAGACGGTTCTCTTTAATATCCACCGCGACGATGTGGCCGCAACCCACCACCCGGGCTGCCATCACCGCCGCCAGGCCCACCGCGCCAAGACCAAAGACCACCAGCGTAGAACCCGCATGCGGCCGCAGAGTGTTCATCACGGCGCCCGCGCCGGTCATCAGTCCGCAGGCCAATGGCCCAAGGTATTCCAACGGGATCGCCTTATCGACAGGCACAATGCTGCTGACATTGACCACGGCATACTGCGCAAAAGAGGACTGACCGAAGAAATGGCTGTGTACATCGCCATTTTCATCATGCAGGCTGACCGAACCGTCGGTGCGCTGCGCCAGCCAGTTCAATGGCACATGTTGACGGCAATAGGTCGGCATGCCGATGCTACACTTGTCGCAGACGCCGCATGAGGCCAGCGACAGCACCACATGATCGCCGGGCGCCACCTTACTGACCCCGGCCCCGACCCGCACTACGACCCCGGCGCCTTCATGGCCGAGCACCACCGGCGCAGGCATCGATATAACGCCTTTGTGCGCGGCGATATCGGTATGGCACAGGCCGGTCGCGACCAGTTTTACCAACACCTCATCGGCGCGGGGTTCTCCAAGCTGTAACTGTTTGAGGGAGAATCCCTCCGTCGCTTTTTCACTGACTGCTGCTGTTATTTCCATGTCATCTCCCCGTTGTTTCGATGTGGGCAGTATAAGATGGGTTATTGGGTGTAAAAAGATGTCATACTCTGACTCACTGTTCTCAAATTAAGGACAATATGAATGCAGAAAGGCATCTTGAAGGACCTGAACGACCTCTATTATTTTGCCCAGGTCGCCCAGTACGGCGGGTTCTCCGCCGCCAGCCGGGCGCTGGATATACCAAAATCCAAACTGAGCGCCCGCGTGCTGGCGCTGGAGAATCGTCTTGGCGTGTTGCTGTTTCAGCGCACTACCCGACGGGTCAAGCTAACGGAGACCGGTTCTTTGTTGCTGCGCCATGCGCAGGCGGCAATCAATGAGGCCGAGATCGCCCAGGAGCTGATCGACCAAAGCCGGGCTGAACCTTCCGGCCTGGTGCGCGTAAGTTGCCCGAAACTGGCCGCCGATGTCCTGCTTTCCCCCTGTCTGCCGGCTTTTATGGCCGCCAACCCCGGTATTCAGGTGCAGCTGCTGGCGAACGATAACCGCTTCGACCCGGTGACCGACAAGATTGATGTGGCCCTACGTCTGCGCCAGCGCAAAGATATGAGTGAAGGCATGATTGCCCGTGAGCTGGGCCAAAGCGTGCGCATCCTGGTCGCCTCGCCGCAGTATCTGGCACAGCACCCGTCGCTGACCGATCCGCAGCAATTGAGCGAACATGCGCTATTAACCCTGGTCGACGTCAGCGAACAGCAAACCTGGGATCTGGAAGGCCCCGATGGGGAAAAACGCGCGGTGCGTGTGCGCCCGCGGCTGATGTGCAGCGAATGGGGGATCCTCCGCGGTGCGCTTTATCAACACCTGGGTATTGCGCTGCTGCCGGATATCACCTGCCATCAGGCATTGATGCAGGGTGAGCTGGTGCGTGTGTTGCCACAATGGGCCTGTGCGCCACTGATCATGCATGCCGTGTTCCCGACCCGGCGCGGTATGCTGCCTTCGGTACGCGCACTGGTGGATTTTTTGGCAATACAAGTACCGCCACTGCTGCTGAAAGGCGCGGTTAAATAGCACATCAACACCAGAATTTCTCTCCGCGTCAGGCCTCAACGATGATGTTTAAAGTCCGGGGAATTCATCCCCCGCCCCGGAGAGGGGCAAAGTTTGCCAGGCTGTTGTTTGTTTTTGCCACAGCGGTATTCGCCATACTGAGTTTTAAGCTGCTGCCGGTTCGCCTGCTCGGCGGCGGCATGCTGCCGTTCCAATTCAAGCGCCTTCTCATTGGCCGACGCCACGCCCTCGGCACTCCATACTTTATGTTTTAACCCGCTGCGCTTTTGCTGGTACTCCTCAGAGATTTTGTTATCCAACGGCTGTGCGGCATGGTATTGCCAGTCAACCGACGCCTGTAATGAGAAGCAAGACCACTGCGCCACGCAGGCAAGAAAAATCCGTTTCACTGATAGACTCCCGATATTAAATTCACCTGTTGACTCAAAAAACTATCTTCTGGCTATGGCACTCTTTCCGACTAAAAACAGCGGCACAGGTGTTGCCCGACATTCACGCGGTAACATGGCGGACTCCAGCGTTTTGCGTTCAAGGCGTATCGCGGCAAGCCGCGCCTGTTCCGAACGTAGTTGCTCTACGTACCACAGATGTTGCAACAGCCCGTTAAACCGTAACCGATAATCCACAGCGCTTTCCCCCGCCTCGAAGCCGGCGCGCTGAGCGTGCTTGTCGACAAACGAATAGCAACAAGAAGACGCCAACAGGGCGAGTGCCGCTGTCATCAAAGAGATCAATTTCAAAAGCAAAAACTCCATTAGTGCCAGAGGTCAGCAACCGTTGATAAGCAGCGGTTGTTCTTCACGCGGCAATGCCGATGGATGCGGTTCACTCGCGGCTGCAGCCTTGCCCCTCTGCCCTTTGCAGGCTTTACGCTGGGCCAGCGTATTGTCTTCGCTTTGCGTCGATAACAGAGGCCGCTGCTTCTCATTGCCCATCTCGTCCCACAAGCCATGAGCCACCTCTTTCAGTTTTTTGCGAAACAGCACCGAAGAGACGCCTTCATACTCCCGCTCATAACGCGTGGCGGAGGCCTGATGACACCAGGGCAACAATAAAAATATGAAAATGACGGGGATGCCTTTTTCCACAATAAACTCCTGTAATAAGGCCCATAATGGTGCTCATTCCCATTAAATAAAGAAATATATTCAGTGCCGTCAAAACAAACAATGCGAGGAAATAAAAACATTACCCAACAAACAATAAACCCTAATTAAACGAGTGCCATTGGACTTATAATTCGCAGTCAAAATATATTTAGTGAATTAACGATCCCACAATTTTGACCAGTCGATGGTTCCGCCGATACTCGGCCCACTCTCGTTCAGTACTGCAGAAGCTGACTCTCCGGCGCTGATGCGCTGCCTTTGCTCGCGGGTAGCGGGCTTTGGCTTCTCCCAGCCGGACCCTGAAGATGACAAACCGGGTTGAATTTGGCTGCAACCACTCAGCATAATTAATAGTGCCGGGATCCATTGGCGTAAGTTCATATATCCTCCTTTAAAATAAACGTTATCGTTAACCGCAGTAAATAAAAAATTACTTTTTTTAGTTTAATAACCCGTATTGAACCACGGGCAAAGCAAGTGCAACCTCATTTAATTTAAATAAGGCCGCTAATAATTTAACGTAAAATAAACCTATCCAGGGTGTCGGTAATAAATATCAATTCGTATATTGACGATATGGCGTGCGGGGCACGCCACCGGGTTAGCCTTCGTTATCCGGTTGCCAGGCCAGAAGATCGCCAGGCTGGCAGTCGAGGATCCGGCAGATTTTGTCTAACGTTTCCAGTCTGACGCCCTTCACCTTGCCGTTCTTCAGCAGGGACAGATTTTGCTCGGTGATCCCCACCTGTTCCGCCAGCTCCTTCGAACGCATCTTCCTTTTGGCCAACATGACATCAAGACTTACTATTATCGCCACTCTATTCTCACACGAAAGAAAGCTGTTCTTCATTCAGCCGCAACGCTTCCAGAAATACCCGGCTAAACACCAGGATTGCGCAGCCTACGATCAGCGAGCGTACCGACTCGCTGTTGACACCATAATAAATTATTAGCAGCATTTTTTCATTGGCCGTCAGTATCATCACTTGCAACATCCCGGCCAACGAGGGGAAGAGCACGTCGACAATCAGCAGGATGCCGATGATCTGCAACAGCAGCATATTGTTGCGGTGCCACACGTTGCCGCGATAGAACTGGTAAAACAGCCCGGCGCCGCACAACAGTGCGCTGTAATAAGGCACATAGGCGAACATATCCAACAACAGGGTTGCCACCAGGGCCCAGCGCTGCTTCGGAACGGCATAGGCGTTCAGTTCCGGGTAATAGTCGCGGTAGGACGCCACGATGCTGTTGAACGCCTCGCCCTGCACCCAGCCCTGGACAATCATAAACATCTCCACGCCGGTGCTGACAATCAGCATCGTCATGATCAACAAACACAAGCAACGTACATAAAGCGGAAGGTGTATCCGTGGCACAGCGCCCATAACGAGTTCATCCATAAAAACAGCAATAAGTTATCGTAAAACGATAATTTATTGCTGTCAACGATCAACTGGACTGATGAGCTGTTGGGTGACAGGCGTAAAAAAGGCCGGAAGCCCGGCCCTTTTTCAATGCTCGACGGATTTAGACCAGCTCAACCACATCAAACTTAACTTCACCGCTGAGGTCGGCTTCGTAATCAACACCTTGCAGACCAAAACCGAACAGACGCAGGAACTCGGCCTTATAGCCCAGGTAATCGGTCAGTTCGTTGATGTTGTTATCGTTGATCTGTGCCCAGATTTCACGGCAGGTGTTCTGCACGTCGTCGCGTAGTTCCCAGTCGTCCAGACGCAGACGGTGCTTTTCATCGGTATCCGGTGCAGTGCCGCTGTACAGCTTGGTGGCGAACAGACGTTGGATCTGCTCGATACAGCCTTCGTGGATCCCCTGCGCCTTCATGATTTTGAAGACGATGGAGATATACAGTGGCATTACCGGGATAGCGGAGGAAGCCTGAGTCACCACCGACTTCAGCACGGCAACGTAAGCCGCGCCGCCTTTGGCCTTCAGTTTCTGATCGATGGCCAGAGCCGCGCGATCCAAATCTTCTTTGGCCTTGCCCAGCGTACCGTGCCAGTAGATTGGCCAGGTCAGATCTGTACCGATGTAGGAGTAAGCCACTGCCTGCACGTTGTCCGCCAGCACGCCGGCTTCTTCCAGTGCGTCCATCCACAGCTGCCAGTCCTGGCCACCCATCACCTTGACGGTATCAGCAATTTCTTGCTCGTTGGCCGGTTCAACCACGGCTTCAACCAGCACGTCTTTGTTGGTATCGAGCGCCACGGATTTGTACGGTTCGCCGATAGGTTTCAGCGCGGAGCGCACTACTTCACCGGTTTCCGGCATTTTACGCACTGGCGAAGCCAGCGAGTAAACCACCATGTCGATCTGGCCCAGATCCTGTTTAATCAGGTCGATAACCGTTTGGCGGCATTCGTTGGAGAACGCATCGCCGTTAACGCTTTTCGCGTACAGGCCTTCTTCTTTAGCTGCCTTGTCAAAACCAGCAGAGTTGTACCAGCCGGCAGAACCGGTTTTGGCTTCGCTGCCCGGCTTTTCAAAAAATACGCCGATGGTGGCTGCACCGCTGCCGAATGCGGCATTGATACGTGACGCCAGGCCGTAACCGGTGGAAGCACCGATCACCAGCACTTTTTTCGGGCCGTTTTTCAGTTCGCCACGTGACTTAACGTAGGCAATTTGCTCACGGACATTGGCTTCACAACCTGCCGGATGAGCGGTAGTGCAGATAAAACCACGAATTTTAGGTTTGATAATCATAGTAATTTTTTCTTGGTAGCTAAAAACCGAAGGACAATATACCTGATTTTCACAATATACTTAAGCTGGGTGCGTGGCAGAATCGCAACAAGTGCAGTGAACAGACCAGTTGTGCCAGTGAAAATCTTGTTACTGCGACAGGAACATGGGGATAGAAGCGAGAAACCCAGGGGGAGTTTTCAAGGCCAGGCGGTTGTACGCCCAGCCCGATAAAACCACTCAGGCTTTATTCTTTTCCAACTGCTCAATCAACGTATAACGCAGTGAAGAAGCGTCGGCCGGCGGGTTTTCCACCTGCGTCACCTGCACTTTCAGGCGGTAGTTGTAGCCCGGTTCAAAAGTAAAACCTTCAATCCCGGTATAGAACAATCCCCACGGCTCTTGCGCGGAATGACGCACCTGCATGCACTTCATTGGGGCAACGCCCGTACAATTTACCAGCGCGTTGTTCACCAACAACACTTCCGTATGGTTTCCGTCTTTATTCACGGGCTGACTCACTGTCGTTCCCTCCTGGCTGCAGCCGGCCAGACCGGCCAGGGCAACAAATAACAACGCTTTGATTTTCAATGTAATGCACCATTAAGTCTTTAGGTGCGGTGATAGTAACAAAGCTACGGCTGCTGGGGCCAGCGGCGTGTTCCGAATTTGGGGTAAATGGACCTGCCAGCAGAAACAATCAAGGCAATAAAGTACAAAATCGGACCCGCTATTGATTGCTCAAGCGGCTCGTTAAGACAAAAATAACGGCAGTCGTTATCGTACACTCAACACCGATTAATGATGGCGGGTCATGGTGAACTCTTCATGTAGCGGAATTTTACTCTCACCATGCCCCGTCAGCATTATCACCAGAAGGCCGGGAGCCAATGATGTCAACTGAAACCCATAAGCAAAACAAGCCGTCAAAACCCAAACCGCGGACCGTAATAGCGGAGAAAAAAGAATCTCATTCCATGTACCAACATCAAAAAAGGTTCCACTCTTTCCCTGTATAAGTAGCCCAATATTAGAGGGTGGCAATGCAGAGAGATAAAGTAGGGTTGCCGACCGTGGTGGAATAAGCAGGTAATAATTAGATTGCTATCTTTTCCTTCTCAGATAAAGCCAATTCGGTGTTAATTCACCATTTGCTAACCACAACTTCTGGGTCTAAGTTTATGAAACCAATAATCCTAAAGGGGTTTTCCATGCGTTTACTTTCTTGCCTTTTCATCGCGAGTTCGATGGCTTTATTGTCGGGCTGTGCCAGCCAGCCGCAGGTGACCAGTGATTATGACCACAGCGCCAACTTCAGCCAATACCATACCTACGGTTTTGCTCCAGAGGCTGCAGGGCAATATCAAACCCTGACGGGTAAATACATTCAGACCGCGATTAAACAGCAGATGGAACAGCGCGGTTATAAGCCAAGCGCGACACCAGATCTGTTGGTCTACAGCAGCGCAATGAAACAAAACAAAGTGCAAGTGAACGATTCACCCGCACCGGTTGGCCGCTGGGGCTATGCCGGCTGGGGGGGTTATAATCAAACCGTTTGGAGCTATACCGAAGGCACCCTGACGGTCGACTTGGTAGACAGTAAGAAGAAACAGTTGGTTTGGCGCGGAACCGCCAGTAATACGTTGAACTCAGATGGTACACCGGCCAGCCAAACCCAAATTCAACAGGCGGTGACCGCGCTGTTTGCCACCTACTCTTTCCAGGCCGGCCCTGCAAGTCGCTGATTGCTTTGCATTGACCAGAGCGGCAGCCCTATTTCGGTAAATAGGGCTTAATGCAGCTTATAAATTCAGGATCTTTACCCATAAAAAGCGCTGTGCTCTCTGGTCGTCTTGCCAGCACATGGATTTACTTCATTCCGCTACTGCTGTTATTTTGAAAAATGCTTCAAGACTGCGCTTTTGAGTTCCACCTTCAGTGAAGTTATCGGGTGCAAGCCAACCTGATAGAGCCCTGTCTACCATTGGCCATTCTATATCGATAACAGATAACCAGTCCGTATCGCGGTTACGTTGTTTACGAGTCATCGCCTGACGAAAACGCCCTTCAAACGAGAATCCCAGCCTTTCAGCAGCCTTTCTGGATGCCACATTCAGTGAATCACAACGCCATGCAACCCGACGGTAGCCCAAAGAAAAGCTATTTTTAAGCAGCAGGTGAATGGCCTCTGTACCCATGGTGGTTCGTTGCATCAACGGTGACCAGGTAACATGGCCTATTTCTAGTGCGCCGTTAACTGGATCAATGCAGCTATAGCAGACCACACCAACCGGGCGGCCACTTTTCATCTCCGTCACGGCCCAGGCAACCAGACTACTGTCGTTAATTTTATTTTTAATCCAAAGCATCATTTCTTGCAGACAGGCAGGTTTCTCTGCACCAAGCCAGGTCCAGTCTCGATCATCTGTTGCTAATGAAAATGCATCGAAAAGCGCTTCGCAATGACCGATTTCAAGCGGCGAAAGTTTGCAGTGCTGCCCGTTTAACTCGCCCAATTGCGGAAAGGATGCGGGCTGCCATTCAGGCAAGGGAAAGCCTACAGATTGACCATATTTATTCGTATTCAACGAGCATTCACCTTCAGCAAAAGTCTGTTATGACCAGCATACAGGACGCCGTACAAACCCAACAATAGACTTAAATAAAAAGGAAAGAGAGTACGTGATGCAGTGAGCGGCCGAATATCGAGGTTCTATTTAATCTAATAAATACTTTAAAATCAAACACACAAAAAAAGACCGAATACGATTCCTGTTCCCGCACCATATAATTTAATTCATTAAATATCATACAGTTAAAACAAAAATCGATTAAAGCTCACCCAAGAAAGCATGCTAAAACACGTCAAAATAATCAAACACATATCATTTTTTTCGGGGGTGCTCGGAAAAAATTCGAAAGGGATTTTCGTCAAATGCACCCCAGAATTCAGCTTTTACACCGCCGGGCATAACTATTTTTTCTCACGGACCAAAGCGGCAGCATCCCGCAACACTCCCTTGTAAAGCGTGTTGCCGACAACCTTTCGCTTTCCTTCAAGAATCCCAGCAATATTTGCACGGTTAACCTCCATGTCATGTGCGATCAGATCAATCACTGCCGCACCAATCTCGTTAGCTATGAACACTGCATTTTCTTCGTCCTGCTGCATACCCGCCTCCGACCAATTTATGAAAAGACTACCATGTAAACCTAATCAACTGGCACAAGTCCGTGATTAAACGATCGTTTTCAGCGATCAATTATGCACAAATTGATCGGCGATACCCATTTGAACAATGTTGTTATATGCCTGTAAAGTCATTGCAGCATAAATTTTCGCAAGGGGGCCTTTGTGAACATGACATTTTGCAAGGTATGCGGACTCTGGATTGATGATAAATCCGCATGGGAAAATGGTGAGCCTGGTTATTGTGATAAATGCAAACCTGCATCGCCATTGAAAAAAACAATAAGCAGTATTTTTAAACTCTCCCGCGCCATATTCATTGGACGGAAAAAGAAAGCATAAACGCTCACCGACACCAGGGAGCCTAAAATTACCCGCGATAATTCGCGGGTTTTTATTATGCAGTTCGCATCCAGCCGCGCAAATGTACATAGGCGTTTGTCACATTAAAACTCTGCCCACCGCCAGTGGAGTTGATGACATCATTAGCCTCTGAACCTTCACTTGGGTCGACGCTATAGCGGCTTGACCACCCACCATCAAGTGACGTATTTGAATGGTAGGCTTTGAGGTTATGGGAATGTGGCGGCATGTGCTCCACTCCCAGGGTAACGCTATTGCTGCCCCCGGTACCCAGGGCGTCGTACCCAAGGCTAAGCACTCGACCATCGTACGCGCCGGTCATGTCTTGCCACGCCGTGCCGGGATATAAGCCGTTGGGGTCACTGTCATTTCCCATCAGCATGAAATAGCCAACGGGGAACGGACATCGACTGTTAACCCAATTCTGAGTAGCGAATTCTCCCGCCTTACCACTGCGCAAACCGCCGGTCTGT
The DNA here is from genome assembly GCF_024809935.1 of Serratia sp. BIGb0163. NCBI lineage: Bacteria > Pseudomonadati > Pseudomonadota > Gammaproteobacteria > Enterobacterales > Yersiniaceae > Serratia > Serratia sp. BIGb0163. The sequence goes on along the minus strand of NZ_JANUDZ010000001.1, from coordinate 751,897 downwards.
GTGTCAAACTCCCAGATGTTTTCCATGCCGCTATCGCCCAATGCATGGATGACAGGATGGGCATGCATATCTTCACCGGGCATCAGATAGCCGTAGCTTATCGCAGTCGGCCAGCCTTTATCCTTCCGGGTCGACGTCCCTTTAGCAATTGGCACAAAAATCCCGCCAGAAGTTACCGGCCATTGCCAGTTAGGCTGGAAGAACGGGGCCTGGTTACTCAATTGTTCAGAGTAGGTTCCAGAGCCAACAGGTGTAGCGTCTGGGGTGCTAGCAAAGTTAGGAGCGATAATCTGACCGGTACAGGTGCCCCCCGTTAACGGTAAAGCCCCAGTATCCTGCGCAGTGGGTTTATATGCCGTGGTGTATACGCGGTTCCATTTGATACCGTTCGCGGGAATGCTTGAAGAACCTACCCACGCAGCACCGGCATTACTGACAGCGACATAGGCTGTCGATGGGCCACCGTCGCATGGCAAACTAACGACACCGGCAACACCTGTTGTAGGGGCGTTTGCGGAGGTATTATTAACGCGATAAATTTCACCAATGTTGTTATAGGCATCGTCTTTATGGTTTGCACCTCGCCCCAAACCAAAGGCACCAACCGCCATGACATTGCCAGCAGCAGTTCCCACATCGGCATCAGCAGCAGTACCCAGTTTTACGTTTCCACTAGCATCTGGGCCATGTGAGTTAACGGTTCGAACCAACCCGATCTCTGTTGTCGGATTTAATATAATAAACCGCTCTTGCTCAGAGTTGAAAACGGTAACGAACGGACTTTTAGCAACAATATCCCCCGCCTGAAGCGCAGTGTTATTCCCCTTCACCAATGGGTAAGTGCCGACTACCTTACCGGAAATAGTCACCTGCATAGTTGCAGCGCTGGTATTGGTAACCGTTGGCGTGATGATTAGTGGCGTATTTAATTGCCAGTCCGTAGATTCGTTATTGAAAAACGACGAAGCCAACGATATAGCCAGGGCATTCGCTGTGCCACCAGCCTTAGCCGCCGTATAGTCCCCTGCCTGCAACTCCTCTATCTGAACAAACTGCTGCTCAGATCCTCGTGTAGCAAAATTTGCAATCACGTCATTCAGTGACCAGCCTTTGGCCGATGTTCCTTCCTGGGCTCGTAATACGGTCAATGTATCTTGGCTTACCGACATTAGATGGCATATTTCAAAAACAGTTTGCTGGCTATCAGTCAACGTTAGTTTTGCATAAATTCCGTGCGGGCTGTTTGGGGCCGATATGTCAGTTGTTAGCAAACTGGCAAACTTATCGCCGCCACCAGGCATTACCGCAAATGAGGTTTGCGTTGCTGTGATATCCGAAGCAAGCGCGGACACCACATTATTACCGAATCCTATAATCATTGTTCAATTACCATCACGTTGAATGAGTAAATAAAAGGGAGATTAACCAACCCCTGCTCTATCGCCGTTTTCAAAAAGTTGCCGATACCATCGCCATAATCTGGAATAGACAATTCAAATACACCCTTGCTGCTCGTTACGCTCATATCGAATGTGTTCTGAATTTTTGGGTCAACACCTGCCTTTCCGTGTATAAATCGAGAAAGGCGACGTTTAAGCCATGGTGTAGAGAATTGGAAACCATCACCTTTATAAAAATTCCATGTGAGAATTCGTTTAAAGTACTCATCAGGTAAGTACTGTGTTTGTCCAGGTCGATAACTCTTTAGCCTGGCGTAAGGGACCGTATTATATTCAACGCTGTTGTAAGTCCCCTTCGCGACACTTCCTTCTGATATTTTCAAATACGGCCTTGTAACGCCATAGATGCCAGCCGCTATCCAGTCCAGAAGATAACCATTGATTTTCTCTCCCGGCCAGTACGGTAATGTAAGGGTGTTAAATGCCGTGAGGTAGTCTTGTGCCATTTTATTGTATGAAGTGAAAAACGCTACAATATTGGGGTCATCGTTATACTGAACAAATGGATATGCCGGTATTATTTTATCAACTATTGTTTCCATATTGCTGTACCGTCACATGTGATGAGTCTGTAGTGAAATAACTATACTCGCCGCCATATACAAGCCCCGTACCTGGTGCGGGCGGAACAATTACACCATTAATACCAATGCTGATTTCAATCAACGACACTTGCGATGGGTTGATAAGCGGAGAGATTGCTGACAGGAAGATGGACTCTACCTGATACGTATTTATGGGCTCACCGATAGGTATCCCATTGATGTACTCCACTAACTGCGCCGTCGTGGCCGAAGACACACTATCCGGGTCAAGCAACTCAGTTACCCGAATGTTCCACGTCAGGATAAGCGTCACCATCTGCGATGTCGGCAGGATGATCGGTATGCTGTATTGGTCTGGGTAATCGGTGATGGTTACAGTGATGCTGTCGGGTTTATTCCCCTCACCGTCGACAACGTCCGCCGTCAGTACGGAAATATCCGGGATCGCCTGGTAGACAGCCAAACCAACGTCGTTAGGATCTCCCCCGCCAACAATCAACGCCCATTTGCCAGCACTGATATTTCGATAGGAAATAAGATTACTTTTAACTCCTGGTACTTTTTGCAATAACGTTCGCAAAAACGTGGGAACCCCTTGCGCAGTGGACATGCCGGACTGCATAACCTGTGCACGATACGACGACTCTGGTTGCTTATCTTCGCCGGCAACACCCGTAGTAACGTTCGTACAAGTCAACGTAATCGAACTGGGGACTGAGGTAATGATTTGGGTCACGGAAGCTTCAGGAACGGCCCATGACCCCGGCGTGGTTGCCAGGCAGTAGACTGGCGCTGTCTGGCCCCCGTTGGGAACGATGGTATTGTTCTGTACTGCATATTGGTAGTTGCCGTCAGAAACGATAAATCCCTTCGGAATGACGAAGCCAGGTAACCCCATGAAGGTGACGTTTACAGAGGTATTGGAGCCTTGCCCCTGCGTTACACCATAGATATTCCCCAGTTGCATCAGCATCGGTACGTTGGCACCGTATGGCGTCACCGAGTTGATAGTATCCACCATGGCGCTATCGATAAGAGCTACAGCACCAGTAGCCGTACTTGCCAAGTCGGTGATAAGCCCTGCGGGGAGATTAGCCGTATAACCGGGAACAATGGCAGAAACGTTTGTAATAAGATTCGACAAAAGTGTTTTTGGTGGTGTGGGTTGTGCGCCGGATTGCGTGACCACTATTGGTAAGTCTGCCATATTATCTCCATAAAAAAACCGCGACATATGCGCGGCCTTTGAGTAACTATTGCTTATCGAGTTAGTGAATCATTAAATAGTGTTCGACTGTAATCATCACATGATTCTTTATCAAACTTAGTATGACTCATGAAATAATCGACAATACCATCAATAGACACATTTGAACCTTTGACCTTTATCGATGTTTTTTCCCAATCAATACCGCCTAGTAATTCAGATGCTTTTTTTGTATACCCTTCCCCTACCAAAACACAGGCCTTAGACATATCATCTAAAGCTACATTATCGCTTCCCATTCGCATCAATAGCTGTTTCTGCTGTGCAGTTAATTCATTACCACTTTGGCATGTAAATGTCACCATAAAACCAAGCAATGAAAACACAGTCAATATAAGCTTCTTCATAACGCCCCCAACTAAGAAACCAATCGGTTATATATAACTTCACCACACCGATTATAAACAACAAGACCTTTATCATGTTTTAATAACACATGCTTATCATCACTGCTAAATTCATAGTCAAAGCTTGGCACCCAAGCCGGAACTATCGAAAACACAATATGCAATTCATTCAAATCAAACAACACCAACTTCCCTGAGTCAACACTAACGCCCATAGCGAACTTTACCAACAGGTATCGGTGTGAGTGAGAGATAAAATCCACCATTGGGATTTCGAGGAAAGTATGCTTAAAAACAGAACCAGTCCCATTCTTAATAACAACCTTGGTTTCAACGCGACTGCCATTCCTTGTCGTTTCAATGGAAAAACTCATGCACTGACCTCTGATAAAAGTAAAATCATTGCATTCTCGCTTATTTCCGTCTCATTTTGAATGATGATGCTTAAACCACTTCAAATTGCAATGTCGCCCCGGTACGTTACCCCGTTGAGGAATACAGCCTGTACGTTGTACGTCGGTTTCTTTGCGCCCTCAACCTTGGTAATCGACAGCGATGCAAAGTAACCGGTGAACTGCTGCTGGGTGACGTTCACGTAATAATCTGGGTAAACCTGCGTAACAATGGATTGCTGCGCCGGTATGCCATACTGGGCGTAGAACGGCGATTCTCCCAGGCCAAGTTTCAGCGTCTGAATCAGCGTGGTTAGCCAGCCATAGGAGAAATCACCATCTGCATCAGATTCCACGACAACCCATTTTTGTTTACCGTTCCCATCAGGAACCCTACCCCAAGTCCTCATTTCGGTTTACTCGTTGTTATGGTGCTGCCGCCGGATTGCACGCCCACGACATCGTGAGTGTGATTAACAAGGCTGATTCCAGAGGCGGTGACGTCCAATTCAATAGTGACAGGGCCAATCATCGACGCTGTCGTGTCTCCGCCGCCACCCGAGTTTTGCTGCGTTATTGGCCCATCAAAAAACATCATCCCTTTCAGCGTTACTTTTTCTGCCTGAGCCGTTACCGCTCCGGTCTCTGCTACTACCGATGCATCACCCTTCGCTGTTTTTAATACTGCGCCATCTGGCCCGTAGAGAACCAGTTTATCTGGATCCTCATCAGACCACTTTGAGTTAGCGATTGGCACGAAAAATAACGGGGTCAGCGACGGGGATAATGAAAGGCTTGCGATTCCCGTACCTAAACCAGACACTCCGCGCAACGATACATCAGCCGGCACAGTAACCCCTTTATCTCCGACCTGTATCGGATACCGGACATAAGCAAACGTAGCGATCGGTATGGTTATCTGTGGGTACTGCACTCCATCTGGCAAAATGTCGAACTGCACTGTGACAATCTGCCCCTTAACAGCGACAACATGGCAAGGAAGTGCACGACCGCGTATGGCCGCGTTATCCTCTGCAATAGTGCTCACCATGTTCGCCATTGCTCTTGCAAAGGGAAACTTCTGTGAATCACTCATTTTTCATTGTACCTGCGCAATGGCTTCGTAAATGGTTACCCAGGCATTACTGCTATCGGGGGATAGATACTGACCTACATGGCGAACAGAAGTGATGAGAAACTTGCCGGAGAAATTCACAGTGTTTCTGAGCATAGAATAAGATTGCTCAGAATTTACCGACAGGATTGAGGTCGGACCGGAAATTATATTCTCAGGTAATTCAACAACGTCGCCACAGTGAAGATCTGCCCTCAGTGGGCATTTGAATGACATACTCACCACACCCAACCATGTAGGCTGACCAATCAGTTCTTGCGGGAGGATTTTGATCCCACCGCCCTCACCAGCGGTGATGTTGTCAAATACGCGGATCATCCCATTTTGCATGACTATCTGAACGCCGCTATAGCTGTCAGACCGAATCATGCTAAATGACTGGCCTCGAATTACAGCCGCTAACTGCCCCATTCGGTGGTATACAGCAGGCCAATCCTCCGGTAGCACCAGCAGATCACTAATCTCAATATTAATAGTCGAATTAGGAAAACTAGCGGTGAGTGCTCGCCTTAGCACATCACTGATCTTCTCTCCCTTTTTTCCATCCAGAGTTATGCTGAATCCCTGACCATTACCGTTCAATAATGGACTGGGGTTAACGATAAAATTCAGAGACTGCTCTGTGCCGATCCAGTTCGCATAAGGGTTGTATACCAGGCCGCTGATAATCGGTAATGGTCCCGATTGAGCGGCATTAGCCAGCGGTAAGCCTTTAGAAAACCCGGCGTACAAATTCACCTGATAGCCGCTAAGCTGCACACTTTGGCTCAGCATTGTGATCGGTAAACCATAGATAGCAATTGCTGTACCACTGCTAATGACGTCATAGCCAGCAATAAGTGCATCGAAAGCTATATGAAGGCCATAACCAGGTCGATCCGAAGTATCAAATGGACCTATTGGCGTTCCATCACGAGCAAAGGCAGGACGTCCATCCTTATCTGTAATTTCTAATCGGTAATATCTCATCCTATACGGCCTCAAACTGACGGCTACTGGCTCGATACACCAGTGAACCGGGGGCGTATGGCAACGCCAAATTTATGTCGTAATCATCCGGCGATTCGATAAGGGGAATATAAACAGCCGTATTCCCCTGACCATCAGCCAATTTCAGGTAGTAACGATTGGCGTATAGGTTGTACGGCACTGTAGCGAAAAGATTCACGCCACCAACAGTTGCCTGGAATGAAAACGGCGCTTGTCCGTTCGGCTTAAATGGAATGATTGTCGTCATAATGGCGGAGGTCCTGCTATTTGGGTCCCATTGGCGCTCCAACCAAGACCACCCGATGCAGGCATACCTGAGTCAAACTTGTTCATCAGGTTACCGAGAGTGGCTTCAAGCTGGGATATGGTTAATAGCGGTTGCTCAAACTCAAACATCCACGAATGCTGAACCTGCTTGTTCTGCTCCGAAAACCCGGAATTATCAATCACAGAACGCAGCAGGCACCCGGTATAGATAAACGCTGGGGTCAACACGGTGTAACTTCCGCCGCTCTGATTGTGCTTATCCAGCGCCATTTTCAACGCTGTAAACGTCAGAGATTTAGTGGCATATCCGCCGTCCGTGGTGGATACCGGTCGCAACATCTGCATCATGACCCTGTTGGGCCGATTCACCACCGCATTAGCAGCCGTAGCCTGGTTATAGAAATTTAGGTTCCCTATATCCTGCTGAATCAGCGTAGTGCCGGCCATTGGCATAAAGTGCGCTGTCGGCCCATTACCAATCTCACCATGCAGTAAGCCATTAGCAATACTCAATCCTTCCGTGATTGCAGCTATGGGCAACGTACCACCAGGAACCTCTGTGGCCAGCCCATCAACCAACATAATCGGAGAGATTTCGAACGCCAATTGAAAGGCTTTACCGAAATAGTTCAGTCCCATTATCACCTCGGAGGTATATAAACACCACGCACCTGAGCACTAATGTCAGAGCCTGGCATTTGGTTTATATCGAGCTTGATAGTGGCGCGAGCATCATCTGGAGAACGGGCAAGCTGGTCGCGTGCTGCACTCAATTGCCCTATGATACCAGGATGTTGCTCTAATCCACCTTGCACTTGCGGAAGGATTTTCATGAGGTATTTTACGGTTTCCTTTCTCAGGCTGAGATTACCGTCGTTATCAATCTTCCCGCCATTATATTGCGTAAGGGTTTTCGCAATATCCCCCTTATAACGCCGCATATTGTCTTGGAGATATCTGGCTGCTGCAAAAGTTGATTTATTGGGATCATAGCGCTCCCCCTCAGTTAAACCATAGGCTTTAGCTGTCTGAGGAATGAACTGGAATAAACCGGCAGCGAAAGTACCATCTTTTAGCATGGGGCCTTTCGCCAAAGGATTCCAAGACGACTCGGTTTCAGCTATAGCTGACATTAATCCTCTCGGCAATTGAGCCTTATCATTCATTTGCTCAACAAAATCCTGAACATTACCTTTCAATCCGCTTGGCATTTGATATTTACTATGAGCAGCATCTTCTGAAAAAATACCGGTATATTTGTTGGTCAGGGGATTGGCCCCAGGAAGTTGCCCATCCAAATATTTGTCACCAAAATTAACCAAGCTGCTATCAGCTTTATCTTTCCCGGTGCCTGCACCAGATAAATTAACGTTTCCGGTAATCCATAGAACCGCATCACGCAACGCAAGCACTATTGCCTTCACTGCTCGCCCAAACTCGGTGAGGTCTTTTTGAAACTGATCACTCCCAAGCCAGGTTGCCAACTTCTCAAGCCCTCGGGCTACTGTTTCAAAAAGAGCCTTTCCATTCTCGCCCCGAATAAATTTTTCCAGCCCTGAAGTAATGGAATCGGAGAATTTAGTAATTGAAGGCGAAAGCTTACCCAAGGCAGTAAGAAACGTATTTCCAATCCTATCAGCGTTATAGGACAGGTTTGAGTACGCTCGCTGTAAGGCTTCCTGCGTACCACCGCCAATTCCTGAATCTAGGTGCTGTGAACGTTCGGCATACTGCTGATTAAGTAGTGGGAGATAGCCACTATTCGCCTTGATCTGATTCATCGTTTCCGTGCCGACAAATCCTAGTCCCATATTACTCAACACCGTTTGTACCGCACCAGTGCCTTTATACTGTTTTGACAACTCATCAAGCTTTGTCAGTAGTTTTGGCAAGTTTGCATTAACACCATCCGTAGGGTTTACCCCCAAAGCCATCAGCCCTTTATAGGCGGGATTCTTCGGGTCGTTCTGTACTTCGGCCAGCGTTTGCATAATGCTGTCTGTACCGGAGATACGGGTACCGTAGACATTCTTCGCCGCCTGCAACTGCCCTGTGGTTACCCCCAACCCCTGCGAATCACGGTATTGGCCTGTTGCCTGACGAGCCATCAGGCCGTAACCAAACGGTCCCGCCACGCTCAACGCCAACAGTTTTGTCCCCCACGACAAAGTTGTGGAAAAAAGCCCCTTCAGCTTAGTCGTAGTGGTTCCCAGCGTTCGGTTAATAAGGCCAAACGTTTTTAAAGTTCCCTGGGCATTTTTATTCAACCGCTTAAGGAATTTTTCAAAACCGCTTTCTTCAACACCTTTCGGCTTCGGCGTTGTAGGTTTAACTCCCCCGGAAGTAATAAATCGCCCATTATCATCCCGCTGACGCTGAGCGGGTAGAGTGCCTTTCTGCTGACTAGGGGGAGAGTCATTTGCACCTGGAATGGTTTTCTGTGGTGGAGGGGCATTAACAGTAAACCCGCCAGGTCCCGCTCCAAATGCCGCTTTGAATTTTTCCGTGATCTCCTGCAACTGGCGGATCTTCTCTTCATCGATATCCAGCGTCAGTACAGGTAATTGGTTTCCGGCCATTAAAGCCCCCCGGGTGGTTTGCACTTCAGCAGCTCACGCAACTGAGCTGCTGTTTTCAGATTTAACGGCGTGTCGATAAATAATTCGCGGAAACCTATACCGGCACAATAGTCGAGGATGTCGCTGACGAGGTGCTCGCCGTCTCGCCAGAATTGGCGGGTGGCTTCGATGTCGCCAACGAATCGATCCAGGCCATAAGGCTCAATGATGTGGTTGCACTGTTCCACAGACCACTCACGACCTCCATTAACGTCCTTGCCTGATCTGGTTTGTTTATCGCAGAGACGCATGTAAAAAAAACGAGTTCGCCGATCATTTCATCCAGCTCTACAACGCCCTTTTCCAACGCCACATCGAGGGGCTTGGTATCCCAACCTTTCCCATCAACCGGATAAACCAAGTTGGAAAGGCGAATGATTTCGCCCACCAGCGTATTACGGATACCATCTGCGCCTTCCCATACACCGGCATCAGTCGCGATTTTTTCCAGCATCATGTAAGCGATACGCGGCCCGACGACGGTTCCTAACCCTTCGGTGAAAATGGCAGCAAAAGTTTTGCTGAGGATCAGGAAATGTTCTTTATAGATTTCCTTGGAAATGGGAGTTGAATGGATGTAAGCCGTGCCGGTCTCCGTTTCCACCGGCACGATAAGGTTCATAGCACGCGAAATTTTCATCAAAGTTCCCACATATCCGAGTTGACGTAATAAGTACCGGTCAGCGTAATAACAACGCCAGGATCTCCGCCGGCAAAAGTCATATCGCCGACAGAGGTGATCGCCGTGTTGGTCATATCGAACTCACCAAACACACTGCTGTCGGTGTATAGGCGTACATCCCCCACGATGCCGTTCACTTCCCATTGTTTTTTATACTGTGTAGCGAGCGCCTGGCTGCGCAACAGGTGAATTTTCGCCTGAGCCAGTATGTAGGGTTGCGGAGACTGAACGACACCCGTCATGGCCTGTAGCGGCTCGACAATGTTGCCCTGGAATGAAATCTCCACCCCTTCTTTCGCAAGGTAGGAAGCAGACACATTCAGCTCAGGGTGATCGGTAAATTTGGCACTGGCCCGGATGCGGTTGAGAACACCGGGACTGATCATTGGATTCGGCACGGTTCAGCTCCTTTAAGCCAATTGCATGGTGACGTTGATGTTGAAGGTAATTTCGGTAAACCCTCGCATTGGGGTATACGTCGCTGAAAGCCCGGCATAACGACCAATTTTGTAATCGTTCGGGTTGTCTTTGGTATAGGTCTTAAACGAAATGGCGTTAACCACAGGGGAACCGTTTACCAGGCCGTACGATGTGCCAGTATTGAAGACGCCCTGCGCCACCAGTTGTAGACGGTCGATACCATCCTGATCGTAATAAAGTGGGTTGATGGGGTTGTTGCTGCCGTTGATCACGGCGTTAGCCAGCATCATGTCGACGTTAATCTGTACCCAGTCCACGGAGTACCAATAGGACATATCATTACCGTCACTGGTCACCCCCTTAATGAGAATGGTATTGGCAATGCCGCCTTCTGCCCCGGTTCCGACGTAGTTGATATTTTGCTTCGTCATAGTGGCGAGGATGGACGCCTTGGCCTTATTCGCATTCACGGCTTGCAGGAAGCGGAATGCCATTGGCGGCACTTTATTGATCTCTGATGGTGACGCAGAGACTAAATTCCACATCACTGATGCGGCGGCGTTCGTTGTCGGGTAAGTGTCATCGTTCACCGCAACCACCGACTTGATATTGTCGTACGGCGTGAGGTAATTGCTGTCCGTCGGCTCTTTTGTCAACACGAAGAAATATTGCTTGGCCTCATTCGCTGTATACAGCTTCGTCAACGTGATGAAGTCCGGATCCTGATCCCATGCCGCCGGTACCAGATACGCATAAAACGCCTTGAGTGGCTCTTCCATGTAAGTTTTCAGCGCGGCCACTTCATCCTTGACCTTGCCGTCGAGATACCCCAACTCCAGTAGGTACGTGCCTACTGAGTTACCCTGCGCAAAGAAGGTATTTACCGCCGTGACCAAATCGTCACTGCCTTCAATGGCAAAGGTCCCGAGCGTTGTCGGCTCTCCAGACAGATCCTCAAGGGAAACCCATGTGAGCGTGTCAGGTGCCGTTAGCGTTGCCGTGTAGACACCGTTCCACTTGGCCGGCGAACAACCAATGACTGTTATTTCGATTTCGCTGCCAATCTCCCGATCGATAGCAACGCCATCAGGCAACGTCAGCGTCACATCCGCCCCAAATGATGCAGCTTCGGCCTTCAGTGAACCAATAGCGTTCTTAACCAGATCAGTGATTTCAGAGTTTTGAGTAATCAGTACCGGCACACCTAGCTTCTGTAGCGTGGACCCGACAGAAATGATGGCGGACATCTGTTGCAAATTGGACGGTGTAGCACCGATGGTCTGCGAGACGTTAACCGTAACAATGTTGTAAGCCATTATTCGACCTCGTAATTAAAGATGACTTCTTTGATAAGCTGTCTGGAAATATCGCGCGTCGTCGCCTGGTAGTAATTGACGTCAAAGTCGATGAATTTTTGTTTCGCCAGCGCGGTGATCTCAACCTGGTTGGCTTTACCGTCAGTGACTACCGGCAGGTTGGTAATACCAAAATGTTCATCCTCCAACGCGGAGGACACTACGTAATCGAGATAGGCCAACACATCGGCATTACTCATGCCGTATAGCGTGACTCGCACACGGTCCTGCACATGCTGCCAGCGAGCCGTGGCATTCATGAGCGGGGCCATTTGGAGCGGTTGGGTATCTCGCACATCAGCGACGATATACGGGGGTTTCAAGTTCGCCGGGGAAAGGAATGACGGGTAAACCGTTGCGAATTTTTTCAACGCCAGCCAGATCGGCGTGCTGTTGGAAAGAATCAGTTCGTCAGAAACATCATCAGGGCTGTCGATGATCTGTGTCCGCATCGTTGGCAATATCGCCGTTCCCCGATAATGGTAGATCCCCGCCTGGGTATACCGACTGTCCATTCGCGAGAATGCGAACTGCGTGCCGGCATACTCCCCCAGATAAATGGAGTCAGGGTTTTCGGCGTTAAAATCGTCTATCTTTTCCGTTGGCGTGAAAATAATGCTGTTCACCGCGCGGGAAAGCGTTTCAGACTGCTCGGTAACCACCTGACGGTGTAAGCTGCCATTGATCGCCACCGTGTGCAGGCTGTCGATCTCCAGACGCGCCAGCTCATCCTTGTTTATGATTTCCGCATTCACCCAGTACACGAAACCGTCCAGCGGCAAGACTTGCTTTACGTAGAGACGAAAAGTGATTTGCTGGCTGGATGAGATGGTTTCGACGGCGGACTGGAGGACTGCGGAGAGTTGAGTGCCGGTATTTTCGGCAATTTCGTCAAGACTCGGCATCGTTGTCTATCCACGCGATAAATGATGATTTGAAGAGACCGCCATCAATAAATGATGGACGCCGCTCACCACGTTCTACTTTCAGACGAGAATTCCGCCCCTCCAGTGCGGCATGGGTCGGAACCTTATCGACAGCCAGCCCAGCCATTTCCTCCCGTTCGAGAAAGATGTTAAATGACCGCATCGTTTCCCCCAGCAGTTCCCCACTGGTGAGTGGTGCACCATGCTGGATGTGGTTGATGATGGAATAGGCCAGGGCCTCCCCAACCTCCGGCAATATGGTGTCCTGATGTTCTTCCCAGAAGTGAGTGAACAACTGATAATTATCCTGCAGGGCTTCAGCGACTTCATACGTGGTTGCAGAGGTGTCGCCATAGTCATATGGCATGTCGACAACCCCCAGGCAAACTTTCATGGCGTATACCCCCAGAGCGGCCCCATTTCCATCAACACGGCGACAACCTGCCGGCCATAGGGATCTTGCATCATCATCAGGTCTGCTAACGTCAGATTGCTCATGGCATCGCTGATAACCGTCGATCCCGATGTTCCCTGATCCGCTGCCGCGGTCATCAACCCATTCACTTTTTTCCCGATGCCGATTTTTGTGCGCATATCGGTAAAGTAGGTACTGGGTGGTGTATCAATGGCATGGTTCAGCAGCAGTGAGCCACCCGCGTTGTATACGGTGGCGGTATGGATGGTTGGTAGCTGGCACAATCCCATCCCGACGTTCACGATCTCAAGCGCTGCGTTGTAGCAGCATTTTAGCGTTGGGTTGTCGTTGGCGATGGCGGCGAACGGAACGCCCATCACGCCACGAACGAAGATGAGAAATCCCTCAAACGTCGGGCGCAAAGTGGTCATTATTTTTGTACCTTCACCGTTTTGTTCAGTTTTGGCGGGTTATCCTGCTCAACGTTAACGGCCTCGCCAACGATTTCGATCTGCACTTCACCGGGTTTAGGCACCTGACCGCTCTGGAGAACTGCGTTGTCGACCGCGTTGCTCATTGAAATAGCGTTCGCCTCCAGGATGGACTGGGACATATCGTCAAGATTTTCAATTTTCTGTTCCGCATTATCTTCGATTCGGCCCACTGTAACCGGCTTGTCGATGGCGTAGCAGATACCGGAAAACGTGTTATCCACTTTATCGCAACGCTGGAAACCATAAGGCTCATGCTGATTGATAATGTGGTGAATCACATCTGACTGGTTTTCGATCACATGCTGGCCACCGGCTCGGATCGTGACGCCAAATGATTGTGATTTTTCCGGTAATTTGTAATTGAAGTTATGTGCCTGACGCGAGCAGTTAGCGATAAAAAGTTTCATGAATTTTCCTCAAAAAAATGGGGAGTGTTTTCTCCCCAAATCCATCAGTTAGAACAACGAGAGTATTACGCGTACTTCGCGGAAAGCAGCGTCACGCCTTCTGAGCGGAAGTTCCAGCCAGGTGTGGAGCGCATGGTGTACAGCGTAGTAATGCCGCCATCAGGCATAGGGGAAGGGATTTCCGTTGGTGCTGCGACATCGCAAAACATCACGTTCACGGCCTTCTGGTTAGGCATTAGAGTGGCGAAAATGTTGGTATTGATGTCCTGACGTGCTTCCGGTACAACCAGCTCAGGGTTGGTGACAATGATGAGGTCAGTACCACCAGCACCTTTACCGATAAGCGTGTCATCCTGACAGAAGATCACATCATCCCCGCTGGCACCATCAGCGATATTTTTAATCATGGTGCCGACCGTCTCAGTACCACCACCTGGACGCTGATAACTGGTCAGCTCGACAACGCCGGTCCATTCCAATGCCTTCATAAAACGCTGAGGGCACAGAACAACGGTAGTCAGCGCTTGGCCCAACAACATCATCCTGGTTTTCTGATCCGCGATCAGGCCAAGAACAAACTTCGCCATCTCACCGGAGTCCCAGGTAGTGTAGGAGTCGCTGCCATGGCTATCGCTGCCCAGATTGACCGTGGTTGCGTTCGGCGAGTTGGCAATCCCCTCGTTATTGGATGCCTTCACGCCGTAGATGAGCATGTTACGCAACTGCTGTGCATGACCCTGGCGATTCGCCAGTTGCAATCCGCTATTAAGTGAGTAACCCCAACGGCTCGCTGCATCAGTATCGAGATAACTGTACTGAGATCGGGAATAGATGCGATAGGTCATCATCTGGTCGTAACTTGGGACGATACTCGCAGAAGGTAACTGGCCTGGAAGAGATTGGCCGACATGCGCCTGAGTCGTAGCTCGCAGATATTTCTGGTAAACAACCAGGTCACTGGACCCGATACGTGCGGACGGTGCTCCGCCCGGCAGAATTTCAAAAGCACCGGAAGCCATGCTGTATTGCATGACGATGTCCGGTTGCATCATAGATGGCGATACCGTGGTAACCGCTGGTGCAAATGCGCTCATTACTGACTCCTTAAATCAAGAACAGGCCGCAAGGCTTGCCGTTTTCCCAGACCACGTTGCCGCTGGTTTCTTTTTTAACTGTGAGGTTCCCCTGAGTGGAGACCATCAACAGACTGATATTCACTTTCGGGTTGGAAGACGAACCGCTGGAGTAAATATCCACGCAATTTTCTGTCATATCCCACACGAAGCCGTCCGCGCCCACCGGATCATTGCCTGTTGCCAGTGCGGCTACTGCTGCACTGATAGGCAACGGGATCCGGGCACCTGACCCCATGCGGTAGTAGTGAACCGAACCACCCGCCAAATACAGCGGCACCGGATTACTTGCGGTGGTAATACCGTGATATGCCTGGTTAAACACGGTGAATGCGTTACATACCGAAGCGGTCGCTTTCTTGATGGTTGAACCGCTCACATTGGTTTCAACAGTAGAGATGCACTCAACAACACCGATGCCGCCCCATACAGGAGCGTCGAGATCATCGGCCAGCGTACCGGAGCACAATTGCAGGCGGATCGCCGGGTCGTCATGCGCGTCGCCCTGGGTCAGGCCACGAGATTCGACATTGAAACTGCCGGAGAATGATCCCTGCGTTTTGAAGGGTGCGAAATTAATATCAGCCATGGTTGTTCATGCTCCCTGGTGTGTTGATTTTAACGAGGCGACGCCCCGGAGTTTTGAATGCAGCTAACCAGACGTTCGGGTCGCCCTGGTATTCGGTAATGCGACGCCCTGCTTCATCCATGCGCACACGCTGATGCAATTGGCCCTGCGTATTGTTCATATCGTTTTCAATGGTTTTGCGCGCTTCGCTGTAGATCGCCTCTTCAAGCACTGAAAGCGTCGCGGAATCAGCGATAGCGCGAATATTCACGTCTTTGTGCTTATCGGAGTGTTTTTGCATACCGATCAGCACGCGCTTGCGGTAATCCAGCGGCCTTTCACCAGAAAATGGCGATGGTGCCTGTTTGCCACATGCAACATAGGCTGAGTCAGCCTTAACCCTTGCGTCGGTCATATCTGAGTCGGATTTAGCATTTTCCGCTTCATCCGCTTTGGCCTTTTCCTCATCAGCCTTAGCCTGGTCTGCCTTACGCTGCTCCTCTTCGGCCTCGTCAGCCTTGGCTTTTTCTTCAGCTTTTTTCTGAGCTTCGGCTTCATCAGCCTTTTTTTGCTCCTCTTCAGCGGCATCAGCTTTTTTCTTTTCTTCCTGATCGGCCTTTTCCTTCGCCTCTTTCTTTTCAGTATCCTCAGCGTCAGCTCGCGCCTTAAAACCGTTTTCCAGCGAATCCATTCGTGCTGAGATTGTTTCAAACCCTTTACTCACGCTGCCCAACGCGTCGCCGACTGCCTTCGCGATGATGCTTTCGAGCTGTTTTTCGTCCATATCAATGTCACCTGTTGTGTTAGAAACCTCGACCCCAGCGGGGATCTTTTCTTTGTCCCACACTCCCAAAGAGCCGTGGTCCTCTGTTACCAGAGCAATGTGGTCGAGCAAGAACGGCACACCTTCGATAAGAAAATTGGTGTCTCCGTCCATTACCTCCACATTCCCGGATTCGCTGTTGAAAATGACCGACGGGCTGGTTGATACCTTGCCCTTTACGATCGCCTCAACAATGTCTTTGATGTAAATTCGGCAAACCGCCCATACCTCATCACCGCGGATATACGGCAGCATGACGCTACCCACGATCCGCTCGGTGAAATCCACTTCGGTCAGGACTGCACCGGCGGGGTGATTAGCAATGACTGGAAGCCCATTACAGCGAGCCAGAAACTCATCATTGAGATAGAGCTTCGGATCACGCCATACGTGTTCTTTCAGGCCAGTGCGATAGGCCAGCCCGGTACCAGTGATTCGCAGATTCACCAGCCACATATTTGAGAACTTCACCGGGGACGGCGCAGTGCCGTCCCGTATTCGCTGCGCCAGTTCAAGCTCGGTTAAATTCACGTTTTCCCTTCTCCGTTAAAAATTCATCCGGCAACTTCTGCGGGGCATAAATGGGGAACACCTGGCAACTGCAAAACACCTCTTCGCCGGCAGCGGTGATTTCGTCGTAATAACCGTTCACTGGCCTAATTAACCCCTGATCCAACGCCCACGAATCGCGCACCAGATAAATGAGCGTGTCGCGTTGCTTGTGGTCTTCGCGAAAATTGTAGCCAGGCCTGCGCCAGGGGGAATGCCAGCGAAAGCCAATGGCACCGCCCTGAATTGAGAGGAGATACTTCACGTTGCTCGCCAGCTTGTGCCCTTGGTCAATCGCCACTCGGCGGCTGATGTAGTCCAGATCAGTAACCGATTTGCGGAACTCGGCTTTCTGTTCGTTTTTATCGACCTCACTCACACCGTCGGGCGGGATAGATGTCACCCAGCCCTGAAAACGTTGCACAGTACGCTCGATAGCCTGCTCACGATTGAGTTTAATCAGGTTCGCACTCGCGAATATGCGCTTATCCAGCTCTTTACGGAGGTCAGGCTTAATCTTGTCGAGGGTGACTTTGGTGGGGCCGTCTGGTGGTTGGTCCCGGAGTGCCCCGCCATCGATGACGAGACGACTGTAGATAGAAGTGAGATGCTTACGCGTTACATCATTGCTGGGTGACTCTCTGCTGGCCGCTACCCGAAGCTTTTGGCTCCATGAGAGCAACGACTTTTCGCTGTCCCACCCTTTATCGACGTAGTAGTTAATCGCATCAGTCAGCACCTCATAGAGGGTTTTAAGTTTCCTCTTCTTCCCCATTCGGCTGATTCGTTTGTCCGCCATTATTCAGATCCTGCGGTGGTGGTGGCTGGTATTTCGAAAGCGTATCCATGTCGATAATTAATGGGACGTCGCCGTATGTTTTCGTTGAGTTGGCTACGTTAGAAAGCCAATCGGCAAGAATTGCACGATTAACAGGGTCAACTTGCGGAGATACAGAAGAGAATATTGCTACTGCCTGCTGTACAACCTTACTGTCGCTCTCACGATGCTTGTCAGGGGACTCTTCGACCAATTCTTGCCATTTGGCGGTGAACTCACGCCGCCATTGATAAAAGGTGGTCTTGTAATCCTCGGTAATAATTTCAGGATAATCTCTTTTCAAAGAGGTAAAGAAATCCTCCGTCCAGGCGATGTACTGAACAAGCTGTTCGAAATATTCGATTACCGGCGCGATCGTCTCGCGCACCCCGTCGACGTACTGACTGATCGCTTTTGAATCCTCTGTACCTTCTCCAAATCCGTTTGAGAACGCCTCCTCTTTAATCAACACTGCGGGGACGTCACTGCCAGATGCAATATCGCTGATGATGTTGTCCCGGGCCGCATTCAAAGCCTTATCGATGTTTTGCAGGTTCAGAGACTCGATATCATCACCTGTGCCGATGTTGATAACGCCGCCAGTTCTGGCGATTTTTACAATTTCCCGTTTGGCTTTTGCCGCTGCGGCCATGATCCCGCTAATTACTGAGCCGTTTTGCGCGGTTTTAGCCACCATCACACCGGCCTTCTGACTAACAAGATCATTGGCGGTCATGGTGCCGACATAGGATTTCATCGGGTACAAGACGCGCTGAAATACGCTGCGGCCAGTGAAACCGAATGTTGAGTTTTGGTACTCAAGGTAGATGGGCGTCCCATTGAAGATTTTCAGCGTGCGTGAGTGGTGCCACTGTTTACCGCTAATTTTTAGCGTCTTGTTTGCCTGCTGGAAATAACGACTGTTAGGGTTCTGGTCGGTCACCATAGAGCCTGCGGCATTCAGTGGATCCCATACGTTGATATAAACGTCCTCTTCCTGTAGTCCAAACGTTGGTAATGGGTCTCTGCATGCCGTTCCATCAGAACCAACGCCGATAGCAGCAGCGCCATAACAACGAGAAACGAAAAATAGGTTTTTGATCCTTTCGCTCATGTTCATGCGCTTCCAGACCTTCTCGAACTGTCGCACGACACGTTCATCAGGGTCGGTTTCTACGTTGTATAGCCGTGGCTTACACATCGCCATGGTGATCGGCTTTTCAACCAACTTGCCGCCCAACGGGTGGTACTGCCAGAGTAATTTGCACAGTTCGTAACCAACATCAGTCCCCGGCTGAATTTCATCAGATTCGAGTATTTTGCACAGTTCAGAACTGAGATTTGCATTGAGCTGAATCTCTGCCATTTACAGAATTTCCTGTTTTTAAAGCGCCTCGTAGTTACCGAACGCGATGATCAGTCCGTATACGTAGCAGTCGAAAAGGTCATCGGCACGTTTCTGGGCTTTGGGGTCCGCCAGATGAAAACCGGCGATCTGTCGCCAGAGGTGGTTTGCAGTTTTCTTTTTGAACTCCACCGCTTTGTCGAAGGCTGCTTGGGCTATTTTGCATTTACCCTGGAAGTGGTGGCCTGACGCCAATACCGCACGTTCGTCCTTCCCCTTCGAGGTCAGCACCGACTTAATCGGGGTCATATCCCAATTTTCTGTTTCGGCTTTCTGGTTGAGGATGGCCCCCATTGCAGCGTCTTCCATGAACACGCCCTGACTGCCCATGCGAGGCCGGCAGATTTTCGCCAGCCTCTCCAGATTGTCGTAAACGCTCGGCATATATTCTGGAAGCAATGACGCCTTAATCTGCGTTATGTCCCAGTCGATGATTGTCAGCCGTGGTTCGGAATAGGTTTGCTCGTATGCAAAGTAAACAAATCCAGTCCCGTCGTTTTCTGTCCCGCCCTTGAGGGCCGTATCCGCAACTGCGAAAATCATGTCGCAGGTAGTCGGCATTGCTACAGGCTTGCCATCCACCAATAGCTTTTCAATATCGAGAAATGCATCTTTCGACCAGTCGATAAATTCAGCTAGGAACTCCTGCTGCCATACTCGCGGATCCGTATTTTTTTCCATCTCCGCCAGTTCATCAGCAGGAAGATGCGGGTTAGACGCGGATGGCGCGTGGTGCTCATGAAATCCGTGTGAAGGGTCATTACAGATGGCATAGAAAAAGTTTTGGTCGTTAATACCGTCAGGCGTTGAGAACACCCAGGCGCGGCCACGATAATCGACCAATGTCGGCTTTATGGCTCGAGGCCAGATTTCCTCCAACATTTCAGGGGACTTGGTAAACGCAGCTTCATCAATCAGCACCGCGTGGTACTTACGACCGCGCCCGGCGAGTTTGTTATCGTCCGTTACCCAGAAATCTATCTTGCCGCCGTTTTTGAGCAAGATACGTTTTTCACTGCGGGACTGCGTTTTGATCAGCGGCCCGAGATAGGCGATCAACTCATCAAATATTTCCTGATACTGCCGATACTGAGCAGTGAAAATACCGACACGACCCGCTATAGATTTTTTGGTGCCCGGTATCAGGAATTTATTGGTGACGTAGCTGATAGCAATATCGACCAGCATGACCGTCTTGCCCCAACGGCGACCACAGCGAACAGCGTTATATCTGTACTCGCTCCCCTCAGTCCAAACTTTCAATTGCTCGGCGTGCAGCTCAGGAATGAATATTTCCTTCATCATTCATCTTCCTGCACGTCCTGCGGCTCAGCGCCAGGCACTTTCAGCGCGTTGTGGATAATCACCATATCGCCTGAGCCTCCCGGAGCTTTCTTGAGGTGTTCAATTTCCGCCTGAATTTTTTGATTGCTTAGGCGAACGCGCTCAATCTCCAACAAGCGCAGTTCCCTGTCCTGTTCACTGGCAGCGAGGTTGTGGAATGCAGCAAGGTTTTTTAATGCCGCATCCTGGTCACGCGTCATTACCTCGATACCGAACTTGGTTTTCTTCACGCCAGCGATCAGCCGACGAGCTGGCCCGACAACATCCCGTGTATCGGACAAATGGACATCAGCCAGGCCTTCGCCAGCACATTTCGGACAATCCGGGTTTGGGTCATCGTTGGGGATAAATCCAAGCCCACCGTATTCAGGTTCAGGCTTACTGTCCTTCGAAGCTTTTTCTGCGGCCTTGTCGAATTCTTCAATGTCGCGCCACTGGTAAAGGAAATTTTCTCCCCAGCAATACCGGCAGCAGCACCGGCGCATCTGCGAAATCTCGCCGGGATCCGCAATAGCAATTTCATGCCAGTGCTTGAGAATATCTTGAGCACTTAATATTGCTTGCTCACTTAACTGCTCAATACCCTGATTGATAGCCCTCGCCACCGATGTTTTCCGATAGAGCATCCTGGCGTTCCGATCGCCACCGGTATATCCCGCCTTTTTATATGCCTCGTACTTATTGCGGCATTCGAGATAGTAGGAAACAAACAGCTTTTCCTTCTCTGTCAGATCTGCGCAGAAATGGGATCTTTTCGGATCTGGTTTTGCGCAACTTGAGGCAGGTTTTTTTTCTTTCCCGCCCTGCGCTGTAACTACTGGCTGAGTATTCTGCGCAGTTTTTTGCGCAGTTTTTTTTTGCGCATTTTTCTGCGCAGGCTTTTTTATATAACGGCGGGCATTGTTGTAATTCAGTCCACGCTGTTCACACCATTCTTTCGGAGATATTCCCGTACTGGCGTAAGCAGCAGCAAACTGAGATTGCAGCTCCTTCCAGTCGGGCTTGCTCATCATTCACTGTCCTGTTGTCTCTCTCGCCTCAGCAGTTCTTGAAATGCTCGCGGATCGCCGCTTTTGGCTTTTCTGTATAACGCCGTTCTTAATTCCGCCTCTCCCTTTGCCCTGCCTTTTCGAATGGCCTCACGAAATGCCGCAATCGTCTCTGGCTCCCGTTTCAACTCGCCAAGGTCAATATCCAGCACGTCAGCAATCTGTTGCTCAGTCATCCGACAAGCGGCGAGCGACTCAACCTTACGGTAAGGGATCATGCACCACCCCCAATTTTATTCGGGGCAGCTTTTCGGTATTTCTCGTGCAGTATTTTTACTGCGGCGTTATTCCACGAAACTTTGTGATGTATGCGCTTATGCGTGGACCCCATCAGAGAAATCTTCACGCATGATGGTGAGAACATCACTGAGTAAAAACTTTTTACGTACGTACCTGAGTCCAGGTATAGCTCTGTCATGCCGCCGGAATTGGTTTGTGTCTGTTTCTGCAATAACTGGACAGCCCCGACCGTCATGAATAACTCACCACGCCTGCCGAGATTGGTATACGTGTTCACATCCTCGTTAACACGCCCCATAAACGCGAATGACCTGTCCGTTGAGCAGATGAAGCTATTCATCGCTTTACGTTTTAGCCAGGCTGCATTTTTATCACCGCCGCTACCGAGAAAATCGCCACCCTGGGCCATTGCAATGGTCGTTGCGGGGATCGCTTTGTAGTACGCCAACATTTCCCCCAAAATTGCGTCGAGGTTCTGAACCAGCGTATAACCTGCATTTAGGTCTTTATCGACACGAAACTGAAATGCAG
Source organism: Serratia sp. BIGb0163 (assembly GCF_024809935.1). NCBI lineage: Bacteria > Pseudomonadati > Pseudomonadota > Gammaproteobacteria > Enterobacterales > Yersiniaceae > Serratia > Serratia sp. BIGb0163. Next base: position 729,718 of record NZ_JANUDZ010000001.1, on the reverse strand, counting down.
TGTAATCATCATCCAGTTGAATGAAGTATTTGCACCCCACTTTTTCCGCAAGTTCGAAACAAGCGTTACGGGCGTAGAAGATTGACCGGCGATCACCGAAGTTATCAGCCTCATCAAACCGACTGGCAATATCCGACTTCGAGAAAATCAGCACATTGCTGCCGAACTGCTCGATATACTGCTGGCGGGTTTTATCCTCATCATCGATGACGATATAAATTTTACCGGTGTATCCCGATTTTCTCAGGTGCCGATAGGTATAAATTTTATCGGGCCTCCCATGAGTCAGGATGAAGGCGCAGAAGTCGTCACGCATCACCGTCCTCCTCATCCCCGTACACAATATCAACCATATTTTTGGTCATGTGGACGAAACCGTTCTCGATGGCCTGCCTGTAATCAATGATCACCAGGGCGGACTCTTCAAATAGTGCCTGGACCTCTGCCGGCGCATTGGCATAGTAGTCGGCGATTTTATTGAAGTTGAAAACAGCATGGCGTTCGGCAGCACTCATCAAAAACGCGGCTATTTCTTTCGGTAGGTTTGCAGCCTTGATGTTTTTCACCAGGCTTCGTGTTTTTGTTTCATCGTACAGTTCAGAAATGGTCGGAATAACCTCCGATGGCTCATAAACCGGCGTGTCGATTTTTGCCGTATACGGATCCTCGCCCGTTGCCTGCGGCTCGTCATCCGCAAACAACGCATCCAGCTCCGACTCATCAAATCCGGTTAGTGAAACATCGAAATCAGCATCCAACAGATCAGCCAGCTCCAGACGAAGCATATCGTCGTCCCAGCCTGCGCTCAGCGGCAGTTTATTATCCGCGATGCGATACGCCTTTTTCTGCTGGTCACTCAATCCAGCCAGAACGATGCACGGAACCTCATCAAAAACCAACAGATCAGCCGCCATAACCCGGCCATGACCGGCGATAATCTCACCGTGATCATCGATCAACACCGGGTTTGTCCAACCAAACGCCTCAATGCTGTCAGCAATTTTACGCACCTGCTCGTCAGTGTGCGTACGTGAATTTCTTGCATAAGTAATCAACGAATTGAGCGATCGGTAAACAATCACCAACGCCGATTGATTTTTTTCTTTGGCCATTTATGAGGATCCAATACTATGGCCCTGCTCTCGAGAGCAAGTGGGCCTTGGTTCGTACTCATTATGACCTGTGGATGGGTATGAATGGCCGTCGGTAGCTCCAACTACCAACGGTCGCCCACCTTCCTACTATGAAAACAATCGCTATCAAGCGCCATCGTAATGACGCCCTGTAGTAACTGCTGATTTACACCCGGAAAAATGCGTAACTACCGATACCTTCTCGACCAAGCTGCGTTTCGATATCGTTACCCTCGGCAAGCGCAAACCCCTGCTCCTTAAACCAGTTCACCAGTCCTTCTCGCGTCCAGTACCAGATATGCTCGTCAGGCCGGAAATGCTTTGAGCGTAGAATGTCGTCACCACTTTCAAACAGCGGAACCGAAACGAACACCCATTCTTCTGCTTTTCCAACAGCGATGTCAGGACGATCAATGTGCTCCAGGCTGTCCCAGAACGTCAGCACCGGGTAGCGATCTGCATAAAGGTCAGCCCACTGGCCACGCTGTTGCAACCACGCGAGCCCGGCTGGATTAACATCAAACCCCTGCGTGTTTGGCCTGGCTTCAACAAACTGACCTGCACCGATCCCTACGTCCAACACAGGACCGCTTCCATAGTGACGCCCCACCAGCCTGATACGGGCAGCGGTCAATTCATGCCCCAACTGCGTATCAGCCATTTCACGGTAACGGGCAAAGTAACCGTCATCATATGGGCGCTGTTCCGGCACCGGGTAGCGCCCCATTCCTAACTCTGGCATCCAGACAAGGCCGGATTTAATTTCTTCGTCAAAGGTCTTCATGCCGCTACCCGTTTCCTTGCCTCAAACCAAACATTATTGATAAATGGTCGCACCACATCAGGCAGGTTACTGATCGTCTTATCGCAGTCATGCTTCATTTCCTGACAGCAGCAATAATTGTCTGGATAGACAAATAGCGCCCTCGATAAATCCATGCAGCGCGGATCCGTAATTTTGCTGTGGTGGTTATTACCTCCATTACCGCCTTGCAAGCAGATCATTGGCTTTTGGTACGCCAATGCCGCATGAGAAATGACACAAGCACCGGTCAGCACAATGTCAGCCCTTTCCACCAGCGCCAACATCTGGGTTATCGTCAATTCGCCGTTGTGCAGCTTTCTGTGTGCGAATGGCTCGCTATCCGGGATCCATTCCATCCCCGGTTCGTTGTCCGCGATACTAATCACATGGAAACCGCGTAAAGCCAGCATCCGCGACACCATGTCGATGTACTTATTGTGCGGACCTCGACTGGCGTTGTGCCACTCCGTCCGCTCCGTCGTTGGTCTGATGAGCGCTATTGGCTTGCCGTTTGGCAGGGGGATCGCAGGCGCAAGAAAACGCGGGAGATCCATCTCCGCCGGCTCAATGCCAAATTGCTGTTCCATAGCATCAAAGATACTTCCTGCCTGAAGATGCCCATTCCCATAAAAGATACGTTTGCATGGAATACCTGGCGGCTCATGCACAAACGTAACCGTACTGGCCCGCTCATTTTTCCTCTGCGTACGTAATGGCGTGTTTGTTCTGACAAAATGCAAATTATCGATACCGGCATATATTTCTGGCAGGGGTGTTTTCAGCCAAATTTCGTGACCTTTACTTGCCAGTGCTTTAATAAAACAACGCTGGTTAATATTGTCACCTATGCCATGCATCCCATCGAAATAAAGTTTTTCAGGCATGAAATAAACTCTCAGGTATGTTTTTTTGGAAACAGGTTAAAGCCGTGCGTCGAGAGCAATTAATTATTTCCACATCTGGGAAACTTTTATTCAAAGCAGCAAACTCACGATGCCATCGCTCAACTTCTTGGTGTGTGGGGTTATGCATTTTGTCAGGGTGATCACCATGCCAATGCTTGCCGTTCTCCAGGGAGCATTCGTAGCCCAACAGGATGATCCGCCGAGCGCCGAGATATTCAGCAAGCTGTATCGCTCGCTGCCCGGAATTAAACGAACCGTCATCGCCAGGCATGAACAGATTCAACCCATAACGGGTGTGAGCCCTTGCGCTGACAGTCCACAGTTCAGCAGATATACCCACCGAGCTGTGATGTTTTTCCCACCAAGCAAAATCAGCGGCAAATAAATATTGGCACTCAGGAACCAGACGCCAACTTGTGTTCACCGCGATTATGGGATACTCAGATTTAACGGCCAGCAGGCAATCTGAACGCGTCAATGACGGGCCGCTGGCAATACAGACCATTGTCGAAGGTGTCATGTCATCTACGCCATACGAATACATTATCGATGGCCCTCGCAAAGGCCACCTGTAATGCTTAACCGAAAATAAAGCCGAAAAGGCTAATTACTCCTTCAATTACAGCCCATCCGACAACTGCGGATACCGCCATCAAAACAAGAAAAGTTCCCGTACCCGGTAGATCATACATTTTGTTATCTCCCGACGGATGCCCGCCATTGATTCAGCGTGGCCACTTGGCCGGCACATATTGATAAAGCCGTTTTTAGGGCCAGCGCATAGCTGCCTACGGCTCCCCAGGTATCACCCTGCATCTTTGGTATTTCACAGGGTTTGAATACTGACTCAGGGGGCAATAGGACGATCGGTACTGGAGGTGTTGGTATCCGTTGTGCGCAGGAGGTCAAGCACAGCACCAGGAGCAACGCGGCGGGCGCACTCGTCGTTTTTAATAGCATCCTGATACTTCCTCTGGTAGATTTCGCCCCGCTGGCGCAGTTGCTGCTCTCTCTGTTGCTGTTCGGCCATCAGCTTGCGGTTACGGGCGTCCTGTTCCTGCATGGTGGCGATCAGTCCGGCCTGCTGCGCCAGCGTTTTTCGCTGCTCGGCAACCTGCTGCCGCGCCTGTGCCAAATCTTTGCGATAGCTCCAGTTGCTAACGGAGAGGTAGGCCAATAGGCCGAAAACAACGAAAAACAGCGCCACCTTACTATTTGCGAGCCATGTCATACTGCGCGCCGGTCAAAAATTACGCCTGCATAACCAGCGCCCCAGCGCGTATAAAACCACACCCTACGACCTGTTGATGGCCGGTGAATGTCCTGCCGAATAACGCTGACCGCAAATAATCGCCACCACGGCCATTTTTGGGGGCCATGTGACGGTTTCAGGTCATCAGCGAAATGTGCCAGCGAATACTCAAATTTTATTTTCATGTCTTCACTACACTCCAGCCAATGCTGCAATCGCTTTTTCGTAGCGGGCTTTCCGATCATCGATGCCGTTCTTGCCGCCGTTGATCAGCAGCGTTACCCGCTCAACATCACCCGCGTATTTCCCGCAGTTCCGGGATTGCCAGAACCAGCCAGCGGAGCGCATGGCATATTCATCTTGCCCCAGCAGATCCGGCACTAAGACCAAATCTGTTTTAATGCCAGCACTGCAAGCCCGATAGTTATCCAGGCCGGTTACCTGAATCAGGCCACGTCCGCGATATTTCCAGCCATCCCCCGAACCTTTGTTGCCCAAGCGTCCGCCATAGACCAAATTGGCGATCGCCGCTTGGCGATTTTCCGGTACCACCGCCTCGCCCCGCTGACGGCCAAGCATTTTGCATTGTTCCGTTGTCAGTCGGTTGCCGAATGTGGATTGCAGCCCGGCTACGCTGTAGTTGAAGGATTCCGCTGTTGCGGTAAAGCCTGCCGATTCGTGGCCGACTTGAGCTATGAACATTGCCTGTTCCACCGGTGACGAGATCCCGAATTCGATGAGGGTCGCTTCCAAATGCGGAAACCAGCGCGTGGCTAATCCGGCAGCAATACCAGCCGCCTCTTTAAATTGGTCTTTTGTCATGGGGTTATCTCGTGAAAGGTTTTGCCAAAGCCATAACGTTGCCACGCGATGCGATCACCGCGACGCAAAACGCCATGTTGATTAATGTTTCCGACCAGTTGCCATGCGTATACGTCCCGGCCAACACCCTGATGGTGACTGAACCGCTGGCCACGATCAGGACCCAAGCACAAAACGATACAAAAGGTCGGTGGGTCGCCCCGTTGCGGCGATACAGCAACATACGGCCTGCCATAACTGCGCAGGTAATAGCATTAACGATTAAGAGGTAATCATTTAGCATCACTCCCCCCTCGCCTGAATCGGTCGAAGAACCCTGTAGGGTTCTGACTCGCTGACATCAGAAGCCGGACGGCTATTGCAGAAGCCACCAGCGCACCCACCGGCTCATGTGCTTCAATGCCTACCGGAGTCGCCCACGTGATAATCGCTGCTGCAAACGGTGCAGCAAGGATCCCCACCAGTAACGAAGCCACGAATAAAGCCATCTTTTTCAACCACGAGAACTCACTGGCCGACATGACAAAAATCACAGCTCCGGCAAACGCACCGATCAACACCCCGGAATCCACACCAGATAACAGCCCTACGACGGTCACACCGGTTAATGCGGTTGTTGCCGCTCCAGTAGTACCTACAGGCTCAGCCATCTTTTTGCTCCTTTGTTCGCTCAGCGAACGCCGGGCGTAAGACATAAAAAAGGCCACGCATCAGCGCAGCCTCGAATGGGTGCCAGTTAACGTCTGGCAGCGTATAATCACTCTGATACTTTTAAAGCAACTCATCAAATATGGAAATTTTATGAAGTCTAACTTCTTCCTCGCTCTCCTGATCCTTGCCCCAGTAAGTTTTTCTCATTCTGCACAATTAACGCAAGCTGATTGCAACTATGCTATAGAACGTCTGAAATTCTTTAATGCGGAAGGTAACGCGCATCCAGGTAAACGTAAAACTTTCGAAGAGAAAGCAACATACGCTTATGCTGAAGCATGTGAAAACGCTGACTTAGCCTTCATTGCGGGATATTTGCGAGAGGCTCCCGAAGCATCACCTGAAATAACAAAATATTGTCAGCAAAATGCTCGCACGCAGGGTGAAGCAGAACGCTGCCTATCGACAGGAAAGTTGGACGACTAACAGGATACCATCAGGGTTTAGAGTCGCTCAGCCATAATGCAAAAACCCGCTCAATGGCGGGTTTATACAATTTTGACAACATATCAGAATTAGGCTTAAATGTAGCTGAAAGTGTCGGGTTTTGCAATATCAATCCTCTGCGTCGACAATAACCACTTTTCCTTTCACCTCCACCAAAGCCCCTTCATCCAACGCCGAGGCAATCGACTTTAACGTTCGCCAAGGAACAGCATATGTTTGATACCAAGTATCGCGGTTTATTGCCAATAGGTTTGCCAATGCCGTCGCTGCATATTCTCTGTATTCATCATTCTTATTTTTCGCTGCAACGTCCTGTACCGCCAGCCAAACCAATGAGATTAGCCGTAACCTTACCCGTTTCTGAAGTTTAACGCCCTCCAGCTCCCTCTCGTAAGTTTCCCATACATGTTGGCAAATTAGGGTCTGAAGTTTGAAGTCCAGGTTGTGTCCATAACAATAACGTACCCATGCTTGTTCATGTTCAGAAAGTAAATTTACAACCCTGCGCCAAGGTGCCGCAGCAAATTCACACTCGTTTATCGGTGGTAATGGCCTACGCCTGCTGCGAGTTTCCAGTACATACAACGCTGAATTTTCTGCTTTAACCTGCCGAACACCTCCCCGACCATCATCCAGTGCAACGACATGTACCGGTTTTCGTGGGTTTCGTTCTTTATCTGCCGGTGGATGCTCAGCAAATGCCTCTAACTGCCCTTTCGTTCCGCCCGATGAATCCACCAGTGCAGAGCGTAGATTGATGCGGACATATTCAAGTTGCTGTTCGTTCATCATTGCGGTACCACCAGCCCACGGCGGGCAATCTGAATTAAGGTCAGAACGATAGCGCGGTCCATTAACTGGCGGCGCTCGTCTCGTGAGAGCTTATTGCCATTATCGATGCTATCGTGGCAACACACGCAGATCGCCGCAGTGGCGCAATCATCAACTTTCAGTCCCATGCCCTTGCCTTCATTACGATGAGCAACTTGAGTTCCCCACGTACCACACAAAACGCACTGTTCAATCTGCCCGACAGCAGCAAGCCACTTTTTATTACGGTAGATATTTCTCATGCCGCCTCTCCGATTAATTTCATCGCTGCCCGTCGGATCTGCGCCAGGAACATTTGCCCCATGGTTTCCAGTTCTTCACGTCTGATGTAACTGACCGCAGGGCCAGACCACGTTTTATCAAACACAGCGATTGCTCCTGCAAAGAAGGCTCCTGTCGGTTTCTGCTTATCGTCTGCCGGCACAAACCAATCGGGAAGATCGAAACCAATTCGCCCACGAATAAACGCGGTATGATCGGCGTTCTCAGGCCACCAGCTTTCGCTCGTTGCAACTTTGATGAGGAAGACATAACGACCGCCGCTCTCACGCATAGCGATAGTGTGTTGCATGATGTGCGTCATTCCGGTGATGTACTGGTTTTCATGCTGCTGGGCGCGGCTGTAAGGTGGGTTGGCGTATGCTGCGCCGCCGAGTTCGGCCAAACGTACCGACCAATCCTGGGCCAATGCGTTATCTTCGGCGGTGTAATACGATTCGCATTTTGCATTATGGTGATCAGCAAACAGATCAAGTGAAAATGGACCAAATTTCGCATTAATCCCCCACCAGAGATCATCCGGGGTACGCCATTGATCGCCGACCTCTTTCAGCATGTGCGAATGACGGTTTCGAAGTTCGGCCAGAGCCTGACAATACGGGTTTAAACTCATGCTGCGTACTCCTGTAGCTGAGCCGCAACGTTTTCGACTTCTTCCTGAGATTTGAACGACCGAAACAGAATGAAATTCCAGAGTACATTCAGCGCTGATTTGTAGAGTTGGTGGAACTCGATTTCGTCCATATTGGCAAACGAGATCGATTTTGCACGGCGATTACGGCTACCGTCGGGATAGACATGTTCGGTGTAATACCCTGCCTGGATGGTCACCCATTCACGGTAGGCATCAAAAGATTTCAGGAGGGCTAAATCACCAGTGCGGGTGTGCGCAGTATCAGACAGATATTGTTCGGCAGCATCCGCAAGCGCAACGCTATGCTGCTGCCCAACCTGCCGACACAGATAGTCGACGAATCCGTTTACCAGCTTGCGCTCTTCGAGAAGAATTGCGCCACCGGTCGGGTTCCAGTACTCGAAGCCGAGCTGTAGAAGCTTGAAAAAACGCTTGTGGAACTTGTAATTGCGGACACGCTTAAAGTCGGCGTGTATCCACTCGCCGAGCCTAATACGCTGTAAAAATTCGCTGGCCTCGGGCGTTGCCGGGGTCAGGATTGCAGGGCCAATCTTTTGTAGCTGGATCTGTGCCATCTGAATACTCCGGTGGCACAGTAACTTCTCAGTAGGCTGTTCAGGCCTGTCTATAGATTATAGCGGATTACCGGCATCATCAACAGTCGGTAACCCTGCCATTTTCCGCGCTTCGCCCATTTGTTTTAAGCTGGTTACAAATTCGTCAGGACGCATGACAAAACCATAAATAAAATCGCCGCGTTCGTTCCTGTAAAGCACAACAGGTCTTGTGCTGTTACTTAGGCCACGAACCAAGTGGTCAGGTATGATCATTACTCTCTCCAGCATGTTCGAGGGGGTCCGTTACTTTCCTTCGCGCGTTCCGATAGTTAAGCCGATACCCCTGATAATCTCAAACGCCCTGGGACCGATTTGAGATAGGGAGCATATAAACACTGTATATAATTACAGTAATATTCTCCAGTGCTGATTGTGGTGTTTTTGATCAAGTCGATAAAATTCAATCAGTTGTTTGTTTTTTGTGCGTTGATGACGAGTAAAAGACGAAGCGAAAATTGCGAGGCTCTCAGTTCAATAGGAGTGATGAATGGGTGCTTGAGAGCCTACGCCCAACAACAAAGAGTGGCGGGGATTTCTCCCCGCCGATTGCTCTTACTCAGATTCGTAAGCTGTGAAGACAGCAACCTCCGCCTGGCCGTTTCGGAAACGAACCTCACAAAGGTCTTTTCGTGTAACCAGCACCACCATTATCACGGTAATGCAGAGGACGATAAGGGCGATTATCATCGCCTTTTGCTGCTTCATAGCCTTCTTCTCCTTGCCTTTCGGCATGTAAGAGGCTACCTTTACGTTGCGAAGCATAAGGGGCCTCAAGTTGATGTTAAAGTCACTTGGGGCTTTTCTCTATCTGCCTTTTGCTAATGCTCGAGACAGATAGTCTCAAGCACCCGCCGGGGAGTATATCGAATATCAGTGGGTTACTCACTTTATTCATCGATTTGTACCTCTTCCAGAGCTGCACGGCAGGCATCCCATATCACCTGCGGGTCTGCACCAACCTCCACGAACCCTTCACATTGCTCGTAGATAACCAGGTAAACGGATTTCGGTACGATAACCGGTAATGATTTCTTCTTCCTTCTTGGCTTTCGCAGCCGGTCATTGGCTTGCGCGGCATCCCATGCAGCTTTCAGATCGATACGCAGGCGATCTGACGGGAATCTGTTTTCTGATTCAAGCCATTGATTGAAGGTCATCTATTCATCCCCCACGCACTTGAAGCCAGCGGCGCGGATAGCTTCAGCTACTTCAACCGGGCATAGATACTTTTCGGACTCACTACACGATGTTTGATAAGCATCAGGCAACCGCACCGGCGTAGCCAGCATCACCTTCAGGTGTGCGATTTCAACTTGAGCGCTGTCATTCATGATGATCAGGTGTTTGGCTGCATCCTGCGCTTTCTGAAATTTGCCAGCGTAATCGGTGGCTATGGCTTCCAGTTCAGCGATGCGCTTCTCTTTCTCTTCCAGCTCTGCCAACAGGGCGGAACGTAGCTTCCTCTCTGTCCATGTAAGATATTGCTGAACAGGTTCTGGGTCCGCACAACCACAATCGACCAGCTCCTCCACAATTTCCCGGGCTAATTTTCTAAACTTATTGTCCACGCTTTGCCCCCTGCCCAGATTGTCTCCTCTCAATTTTTCCAATCAGGTTCTTCAGCATCACCGTTGCGTATAGCCCTGGTGCCAAGACTTTCGGTGCATCGGCATAGCCTGCTCGTATGAACATCGATTTGATGTGCAACGGTGCGAGCCGGAGATTACCAATCTGGTTATTTTGCACATCATTATCCAAATGAATAACGCCGTAACCTGTGGGAAGCGGCCCGTTGACACACTCCCATACGTAAACGTCGATGCGCATTCTTTTACCATTAGCATAAATATATTTCAGCCCCTTCCCTGTTCCGTGCCTACATTTCTGATTCCACCCCCTGCTAGCCATTACGTCCTTGATAGAGTCAACGGATTTTTTCGCGCCAAACCGCTCATTAAACATCTGCGTTAAATTTTTCCACCCAACAGCCCTATTAGCAAAAAGGTAAGTTAATTGCTGATCGCTATAACGATATTGTTTTGCAGCATACCGATCTAACCCACGTTGACGTAACACCTCCCTCATCGTTCCTGGTCTTTTATTTGTCCCAAATTCGTAGTTGAACAAATCGGTAATTTCACGAAATGTTTTCCCTTTGCAATGGGTTTTCAGGAATAAATTTTGCGCGTCCGTATATTTTTGGCTCATTCTTCGATCCCCAATACTCTCGGCACTCGGCCGGCATAGCCGTCATACACGGCTTTCTGTGCATCCAGCGCCACGCGGTATGTCTGAATCATCGTTCCCGCCACTTCCGATACAGCCTTAGCACGAGAAATTTCTTCCAACAACGCTTCACCTTTCAATGATGGATCGGTGAGGTTCTCCAGCATCATGAACTGGTGATTTACCAGATCGGCAAGTTTGTTTTTCATCAGCTTCCTTCCTCCACTAAAAAACTCTGTTCCCTGGCAATCTCCATCAGGCGCGGATCGGCATTAGTCATTACCTCCAATAGCAGGCGTTTTTCTTCCAGATATACAACGGCAAATTTCGGATCGTGATCTACAATGCTGGCCGTATTACTTATCAGGTCAGCAACTTTGATGGTCTGCACCCATCTTGGCGCGGCAGCAAGACGGACACGGCTAGCAGCCTTCCGTTCGGCACGATTTCCGGTTTCTAAATCGGACAACAGCATAACGCCAGAGGCTACAATAGAACCGAATCGCTCCCTCAATTCGTTCTCAGTTACGCCTTGATCTTCAACGCAATCATGCAACCATGCCGTGGCCACCATAATTTGAGAAGAGAGATTATCAGTCACCGTTGCAACGATCCCTGCCACCTCGGCCAAGTGGTCGATATATGGGTTATTAGTGTACTTACGCCGCTGTGCGGCGTGCGCCTTGCGTGCAAAGGTCATTGCTTTAAATGCGATACTCATGCTGACGCCCTCCCGCGCACGCTGGCCAGCACCTGATCAAACAGCTTGTGCATGTGGCAGAAACGCAGCTCTACGGGATTGAAATGCCAAAGTGTCTTGTCTGACCTGACCGGCTGGGCATTCGACCGATAATTAATTTCCGCCAACTCCAGATATCTCTCAGTGGTGCTGATCAGTTTGTAACGTGCCTTAGCCCCACGACCTTTGACGATAATTTCAACGTTAGGGGATGAGGCCATAGATTTCAGCCGAGTGATCAGCACGTTGCTGGTCAGGTTATTACCGGGGTATGCCTCCTGCACCAGCGCATAAATTTCGCTGGTGTTCAGATCCTTACCCTGGATCAGTTCGACGAGTTGTCTGGTTGTAATTCTGCTCATTAATTTTCTCCCAATTATTTTGTGTTTTTGTTACCCATGCCAGCGCGGATCCTTGCCAGCATTTCCCTACCCTTTTGCTGATAACGGCCGTCTTTGTCCGCTACTTGCGATTCTCCCGGAGGACGGTGTTCGAGTGCTTTAGCCCTACGGATCGGTGGTACGGAATACCCAAGAGCCACCTGCTTCGCCCATTTCGCTAACTGCCGCCCGGCCAATGTGACTAACTCGTTTTGTCTCAGCTTTCGCTCAACGCCAATCCGGCGAATTTCAGTGCAAATCTGGAACAGTACCGGGTGATGCCAGTTGAAACTCTCGGCGCTGTCATAGCGCCAGGACTCATTGCGCCAGCGCTCGTACTCAGCCACCACATCCCCAACAGATAGCCCGAACGGATTAGCTCCGCATTCACCAACGATGGCGATAAACTCCGCCAAATCAGGGGGCCAATGGTTTCCCTCATCGCAACGGGTCAGGCAGCGCTTCACGGCAAAATCCAACTGCTCATCCGAGAACCGTGAAATCGTCTGGGTCCAAATCGTGGAGGGTGCCGCCCCGTTCTTTCGGGTCCACTTGGGGCCATACAGCTTCGTCATCGTCTCCCAGAGGAGCCAAGCCTTGGCTGATCCGCCACTCGTTGTGTCCGGCCCGTACCTGCTCGAAGGCGTTGGCATTCGTGGTGTTTTGTTTTGCATGTGAACCTCCTGACTTTTTGGTTTTTGCGTGTTCTCGGTAGCGTTGAACACTCCTAGCGAATTTTTGCTCCCACTGGGCTTGGTTGAATACCTGCCCTCCGGCATGCCAGAACAAAACAAAATTTTCCAACTCTGCCTGGGTATATTCCTGTTGCGATAATCCTGCTGGCGACCAACCGTCAAATATCTGGAATGGCTGATCGTCAGACGAAGAATCACTTTCCCGCGCCTGCGGGTTGTGTGGGGTTTTATTATTCTGTTCCTGATCCTGTTCCTGATTAAGGAACGGTTTAATAACCCTTTCAGAACCCTTTAATTTCGCCGAGTCAATGTGAGATATGGCATTAGCCAGAACCCGCGCCAATAGTGGTTTTAAGCTGGTATTATCTGGAACCTGAGTAAACAGCCGCAGTGCCGAAATTCCCTGATTGGGATTGTCTATCGAGTTCCATTCCATAAAGTTACGAATAAGCACCCATTTCGAAGTTGAATCACGGGTTGCGAAACCGTTACTTGATAGCTCATCAAACCCTTTCGAAACCCTTTCGAAAGGCCAACCCAAGTCTTCCGAAACATAACCATCAGGTAGACGGAAACACCCGATCATGTTGGTGTGCTGCCCAGTCAGCAGATATAAAGCCAGCAGTCGTGCATCATCAGATACCTGACGCATGCCATCGCTAATCCAAAATGATGTATGCACTTTGCCGTAATCACGCATAACTACTCCGGTATACTTCCCGCGCATCAGTGCAACAAAGCAGCTCGATCGCTGATTTGATAGCAATGAACGCAGATATGGCGTCGTTGATTTCTTTCAGCGCTGTAGCTGGTGCCGCCCCCAGATTTACAGCGTTGACCGCCTCGATCCCTTCTCGCGCTGCCACCGCAGCCAACCACACAGGATCCGTAGGCGATTCAATGCGAGCCCGGCGCTCTGCCGGCATAACAGCCAGCGCCGCAGCTTTTAACTTTTCCGCCTGAGGCGCATACCTTGGGCCGTCGTAACCGCGAAATATCCGCTTTACGCGCTGAGTGGCGTTAACCAGTCCCTTCCCGGTATCAGTGGTCGGCAGAATGTCCCCACCACCGGAGGCGTGATATTGATCCGCTATAGCCATCCCGACAGATTTCCAACCATCCTCAAGTGCCCAAGCCTCCAGTTCGGCGGCTACGGCCTCAATCGGAGGACTGATTTTCATGATTCAGTTCCCCTTCCCTTTTTGCTTTAACATGACTGTCGTAACATCTTGGGTCATAAACTAACGACCCATTGGAAGCCGTCTGAAGGCGCATTGCTCTACCTTCCGGAACAAGTTCACCCCATTTATAGATCGACGGAAGTTTGACTCCTGCTGCTAATGCCAGCTTGCTTTTACTTCCAAAAAACTTGAGCGCATCCCTTGTGTACATACTTCAACCTCATAAATTAGCCATAGCTAATAAGATATACACAAGCCATAACTTGATCAAGGGATATTAGTATTAGCTAACTATGACAATACAAGATATGACTATTGGAGAGCGCATCCGCTCTCGTCGCAAAAGCCTTGGTCTGACACAAAAATCCCTCGCAAAAGCCTTAAAGATCTCCGATGTATCGGTGTCTCAGTGGGAAAGGGATACCAGTGAGCCGACAGGGAAGAATCTGCACGCCTTATGCAAAGTTCTCAGGTGCCCATCTGCTTGGATTCTTTTTGGAGATGAGAGTAAAACTCCAGAAGAACCGAGTGACGAACTGGTCCAACTGGACGAACGCCAGCAGGAGTTATTTGATCTGTTCAACGCGATAACGGATACAGAGCAAGATGAGTTTCTTAACGAACTCCGAGCCAGGGTCGTAAACAACCAAAATCTGCTCGAAGAACTCTTAAAAGCGAAGAAACGCAGCCAAAAAAAATAACGCAATATTTTTCAATGCGTTATGGTTTTTTTTGCCACTTTTTCAAGTTATAGCTTATTTTCTTGTTGATCTAATTCTTAGCAATAGCTAATCTCATCCCATCGAAACCACACAGTGATTTCTCAGTTAACAAGTTCCGCCAGCCTGGCGACAAAGGCAAACCACACAGCAGAGGGTTACACGATGAACAAGGCTAAATTTTTCTCAATCCTGAATGAGTGCCGCGCTAACGTCAGCGCAAATGTCTATGTTCAGGGGCGCAATGGTGGCAAAACCGCGCTGGTGCTGAACCAATATGGTGCACCAAATGCATTCTTGTCCCTGCACAAGGACGGCTCAGCAGCTTTTGAGAAGGCCTTCAGTAGTTACGTTAAATGGCTCTCTCAATATTTTATGGAGTTTAACGCAGCTATCGAAATCGCTCACACTGAAGCGCTGGAGATGAACATGACGATTACCCCCCCAATGGCCACAGCTAAAAAGACTGTTTTGGGCAAGGTCATTTCAGGAGTCACCGACAAACCAGGCAGCTACGGTCGATTTCATGTTGGCCGTCCTGTATCGAGTATCAATATTGAGTGCGCCAAACGCTACTGCCTAGGCTGGCTCTCACTCGCAGACATGAAGTACGGGTGTTATTCAATCGCCTCTTTCGCCAGAAGCTAGCATTCGTCGCACCCTACGAGGTTAGAAATTAACAAAAGCATATCAAGTTGGAGGAAAGATAATGTACGGAACACAAGAAGTTATCCGCCAATGCGTAGCGCCAGGCATGTTAGTGAAACACCAAGGGAAAACGTGGCGTGCATCAGTAAATAAAGGCGGGAAGTTATATTTATTCAATTTATATGAAGCTATTCGCATTACTGACCTGATGGTGGAAATTTGCTTGGACAAACGTGGTCAACCATTAATTCACTGATTGTATGGGTAAGTATGGACACACAAACCTTACTATTAATATCATTTTTAACTTTCGTTGTTGTTTCAGTAGTTGCTATGGGATTAGTTATCCCCTTTATAATTCAAATTGATGTTTGCGGATGTAATACCGACCGCGATTTATAGTTGTAATTAGATACCTTTTTTAAATACCGATAACCCGGTAGGGATTATCACAATCTAAATTTATTCTGGAGCTAATCATGGAATCATTAAATTTTGCAGTTGAGTTTAAATCTGATGTTGTTATCAAAATGGCAGATCGTGAAGTCCGCCAAATCAGCATTGCGGGTAATACCATTGGGTACATCGCAATTAACGACGAAACAGTTACCCCATTTACTTCTGCTGGTGAATGCCCAGAGGTCGACTGTGTTACCTGTGCAGCGAAAGCACTCTTCTCAGCACATACCGGAGTCCCAGTCGAAGGCGTTGAACTTGCTAAAGCGGGAAATAAACGCGACTCCCTTTTTGAAGGTGCGATTATGGCTGCACTTATGAAGTCAGCCATGAACAGCTCGCGCTCAGTAAATTGATTTCTGCGCCCCGTTAACGCGGGGCATTTATCAGCATGAGTACTTAACGAGTATTCAACCTGATAAATGAGGGATGAAAATTGGATATAACACTCGCATTTAAAAAACTATCACTAACCAACGGTGATGAAGTCACATTAAGCATCGCACCCAGTGCAATGAAAAAAATGATCATGGAGTTATTAGCCAATGGTTACCTCACCACTGAGGAACTAGCTATTTACATGATTGGGCAATTGGAAGTTTGTGACCAAGAAAGTCTCTATCACGTTTTACCCGAAGATATAGCGAAAAAATTAATTACCACTTATGAATCCGTAAAGAATGGAGAATAAAATGTCTGACAAACAATTATATGTATCCTGCTGGTATCCCAGCGAACAGGCCGTTGAAGAAAATGGCGCTCGTCGAGTCGCTTATTCCTTTTATGCGGCGAATGAGAAACAGGCTCGAGCAAAAGCCACCCTGTATTTCATGGAGCAATTCCCAGACGCCGACGATACCGAATTCGAGCTGAAAATTTACGTTTGTGCCGGCGGCATTCCCTGCTCTAAATTTGAATTTTGGGACGAGGATTTCCTCTACGAATTTGAATGGAATGACGAAGTGGGCCATCCCATACCAACCACCCAAGTCAAACCGGTTGAGTTCGGTAAATTATCCGCGTCTCTTCGCGTAGCTGTGCTTGTTAAGTACCGCACCACCGAAATCACCAGTGACCAGTTGACCGGTGCAATTGAAGAGGATGGCGCGAACACTTTTGATAGCCACATCGCCGATGCCATCATAAAAACGCCAGCCGTTGCCGCCATGTACCCCGAACGCATTATTGAGGCTATCGATTATATCCGCGAGAAATGCCCTCCCACTAAAAAGTGGCCTGAGATCAAAGCGGTGTTGGCTGGCTGGTTAAAACAACGCAACGAAGAGCGCAAGGATACTTCTGCACCGGTATCCCTGGTCGACACTGCGCGTCAGAACGCCGCTGAAGAAAAGTTGCGTGTACCTTCTGGTGCAACTGCCGGCGGCGGCAACCTGACAGATCGCGGTGAAGGCTTTAAACACGATTTCGACTCACTCGAGCTTGAAGTTGCTCTTGGCCTCGTTGCCCGTGCTATGGATTTCGATATCTACAACCTGCGCGGAGCATACATTAACCGCGCCCGCGAGATCATCAAACTGAAAGAGCGCCCATTCCCTGCGCTGTTCAGCGTATACCGCAATTCGCCAGGCATCTTGGACTTTTCCCGCGCAATGATTATCTACTCCGTTAAAACCGCGCCGGACAACATCGAAGCCACGCCGGGTAAATTGGCTGAGTACATTAATAAAACACTGACTGAAACCGATCACGTTAACCCAGACCCGCACATTGTTGCTGTTGCCTGTGGGATCACTGGTGAGACTTATAGCAATGAAGAAAGCGAACAGAACTCGGCGAGCGCTGCTGGCGCACTGGCAGATGAGCAGACAGCGATCGGCACAGTGGGAGCACAACAACCAGATACGAACGTTGCGTCGGAAAATCTGGAAGATGGAACACCGGTAGAACGCACTGGCCCGTTTTACTACCGCACCGCCGACGGGCAAGTTGGTCGCGCAAATAAACTGGCAAAACTGGAAGCCGTGATCGCTCAGGGCTGCGAAGAAATCACCAAAGAAGAATACCAGGCGTTGAAAGATAACCCGCCGGTACCGCAGAAAAACACTGACGAACAGGGCGTGGTGAAAAGCCATGGGGACGGTCTCTACTCGGTCGAAGGCTTGGTAACGAAGCAACCCGAGCCAGAAGCCGCAGCCCCCTCAAATGAGGTCGTAAAAACAGAAGTAGTAGCGGCACAACCGCAGGCACCTGCTTTCCAATCCATCGCTTCCGATCTGGAAAAAGACCTCGCTGAGAAAGAAGGAGAGAGCCGAGATAACCTCAAAATCTGGCGCAGTGTCATGCGTACCGATCCGCGCTACACAAAAGACCTTGCTGGTGCTGGCTTTGACGGAACGAGCATCAACGCTGAGTACATGATTATGCGTGCAACTGAAATCTTCGGGCCCGTCGGTACCGGTTGGGGTTTCGAAGTAATAGAAGATCGCATGATCCCCGGTGCACCAATGAGCGAAGCCATCTACGAAGATAAGAAATTTATCGGCAACCGCATATTGCGAGATGGTGACGGCACTCTGATTACAGAACAAAACCACAGCATCAAAATTAAATTTTGGTACGCCATCGAAGGGGATGTACGCGGCGAAGTTGAAGCATATGGCGCTACAAAATACCTATACAAAACCAAGCACGGAATTACTTGTGATGGTGAGGCGCAGAAGAAATCACTCACCGATGCCATCAAGAAAGCACTCTCTCTTCTCGGCTTCTCCGCTGATGTGTGGCTGGGGCTGTATGACCAGGCCGAATATAAGCAAGAGAACGCCATTCGGTTCGATCTCATTAATGCCAGTGATAAGGCCGAGGATGTAACGCTCATTCGTAAAGAACTGGACGAGAAATTCAAAGCCAACACCAAAAGCATGCGGGACGCGGTTACACCGAATGAAATATCCGGCATTGCTTCATCGCTCACTCGCGTCATGGGCATTCACCTCAAAGATGCTCGCGAAAGGGGTGACACCGAATACGCCAAATACCTTGAAGGCCGCTTGCGCCGCCTCGAAGAAGTTAAATCCGAATGCCTCACTAAATTGCAGGAGAAAGCCGCATGAGCGCTCGCACAATCGATTTAGCCTTAGAAATTAGCAAACTGGAATCTCTCGCCGCTGATGGCGGGGATCTCACCCCAGAAATGATCGCCGATACCCTCGAAGGTATTGAAGGGATGATGGAGGATAAATTCGACGCCACCATGCGCGTTATCCGTGATTTCGATGCCAAGGCCGAGGCTTGCAAGAAAGAAGCAGCTCGTATGTCTGAACGCAAAAAGCATTGGGATCGCCAGTCCTTCGCGCTCAAAAAGTATCTGCTGGAATGCCTCCAACTGTCCGATCGTACAACGTTCAAAACGACCTTGAATACATTCACCGCCCGGAAAGGCAGCACCAGCCTTGTTATTGACGATGTGGATTTGTTACCGGACGAGTTTGTCGAGTCTCATACCGAAGTGGTCACCACCACAAAGAACGACGAACTGAAGAAAGCATTGCAGGCTCTGTCCACAAAAATCGAAGCGGCCCGCGCTGCCGGCGAAGAACCAGATCCGGAATTGCTCAAATCGATCCCCGGCGCTCACCTCGATACAGGTTCACCAACTTTACAAGTGCGTTAAGCCAGATGCGGCCAGCAATGGCCGCTTACTGAGACGGCAAATATGAATGACGACGGCGACAGACTTTTATTCCCACGAAGAACAAAGCCTGATGATTTTAAAGACCACACAAAAGAAATTATCTGGCAAATGCGCAACGGGTACCGGCGGCACTTCGGAATTATAGAGTTGCCTCCGGGAATAAATACCCCGCAAACATCAAATAATAGGGCACCGAAAAAATGAACAGAGAAGAAATTATTGAGGCGATTGCCTCCGCATCTGAATTACACCACCGCGAAGGTCGCGAAATTTTTGCCAACCGAATGTATTCCCTGATTGAAAACGGAAAGATCCCCGGAGTGATGCTGGCTAACGGCGATATAAAGCAGTTGATGAAGGAGAACCAAGCCATGCGTAAGGCGATCGCCTTTGCCATTGCACCAGGAATATGGATTCAGCGAGAAGAAGACATATTCCAGTATTGCAACAAGGTTTGGTATGCCGACGTGTTGAAACAAGCGATCAGCAAGGAAAGCGCCGATGAGCAATAAACCGGTGTACCGCTCTGAATTGTCCGTATACGACGGCGTTCAGCTCCTGCGCATATGGGATCTGTATGACGATGCCAATCCAACCATGACCGTGACCAACGGCGCAGAACGAGTATTGTCCGAACTCCAGGCCATCTTAGGCACGCTGCCGGCGCTCATTATCTACAAAGACAGCGGCGGTGAGTGGGACCGCCTTATCTGGGATGGTCGGTTCGCCGCGTTCCGCTCCGTGATGCCAGGAGCACCGCGTACCACTGACGATGACACAGCTATGGTCCGGGCTGTAACGACATTCAAACAGGAGTCCAAGCTATGAGTTGCGGTTACCAAGGTTACGAGTTCGGCGCTCATTACCCGGACAGTATCTGTTGTGATGGTTACCTCTGGGATGCCGATAGCGGTCACGGGAAATGGCTTGATATCGGTGGAGAAATCCCCTGCCCTAGTTGCAACCTCCAGCAATGGCTTGCGTATTACCGCGAGGAAATCATTGAGTGCGGGTTTGAAGATGCTGACCTAAAACGCGGCCCTCGTACTGTGAAATATGGCGGCTACCCCGAGCTTGTCCGGAGTGACAAAAAATCCATGCGTAAGATCCGCCGCTGGCTTCGTCGGGGTTGGTATCTGGGCCGTAAATGCCGCGCTATTGATTTGAAAAAGGAGATCGCTAATGGCCTGTAAGTGCTTTGAAAAATTGAGTGGCGACTTTGATCAGCGCTTCCGTGATGCGGTTAAAGATAACTGCGTAGAAGTCGAAGAGTCCGGTTTCCAGAATCAGGGGTTTGTTTTTGCCGCGGGAGATTGGTCGCCAGTTTCTCTCAGGTACGTTTTCCGCTATCGCAAAGCAAAGAAAAACGGCTCGCCAGAAGTACGTTGCACCAATCTGGAAAACAGCGTGCTCATGTCTTATTGCCCTTTCTGCGGCACTAAGTTTGAAGGGAAAAAGGTACAGCCATGAGCGAGTTATCTATCCTGGATATGTGCTGCGGCTCCCGCATGTTCTGGTTCGATAAGCAGGATGAGCGGGTTGTATTCATCGATAAGCGTAGCGAAAAACACACATTGTGTGACGGTCGCCCACTGGTTATTACCCCGAACCTGATCGCCGACTTCACCGCGCTACCGTTCGCCGATTGCACCTTCTCTGTTGTCGTATTCGATCCGCCCCACCTGGAGCGCGTAGGGCCTAAAGGTTGGCAGGGTAAGAAATACGGGAAGCTCGACCGTAGCACTTGGCGTAATGACCTTCGTGCTGGGTTCAGTGAGGCATTCCGCGTGTTGCGGCCACACGGCGTGCTGATCTTCAAATGGAACGAAACACAGATACCGGTTAGCCAGATCATCGCCCTAACCGATGAGAAACCGGCTATCTGGCAGCGCACCGGCAAGAACGATAAAACACACTGGATCGTCTTCGTTAAAGGTAATGGAAAGGCTAAGCCAACCACCAGCACCACAGCCGGGGGCTGGATCCCATGCGATGAGACGATGCCGGAAGAAGGCGACGTGGTACTTGTGTGCCAAGAGGGCGGGATTATCTACTGCGCTGAAATGGAAGGGGGTGTGCTTTATCCAGATGAGTTTCCCAGAACGCCGACGCAAGGCCGAGAGATCACCCACTGGATGCCACTACCCACGGCACCTAAGGTCAGCGGATCATGAGCGAAGTAATCGAAACCCTATACGGTGAAGTATTAGACGGGGCGTTTTTCGCCCCTGCATCTACCGACCTGGTTGATTCTCTTATCGGCCAGTACAAGCAACTCCGGGCAGATATAGAAATGATGGCTGGGTTGATTAATTCGCACCATGCATCGGTTCATCACTTCTTGGAGGGGAATCAGGATCGCCGACATTATATTAGGAGTGTCGGCGAACTTTTTAAACTCGAAGGAGCCATCGCCAGCCTGAACTCCACCTTCTGGCAAAAAGCACTGAATATGACCGACGTTTACGAGCACATGCCGAATAACCGCCGTACGGAGTGGAACGACCAGATCCGGGAAATGAAGACCCCAGATTTCGAAGAGGAAACAGTGCGGCCAACAATCATGGAATTGTTGAACTCGCGGCAAAAGTTTTTCTCTGAGCGCGTGGACGGCATTTTCCGCGCCCTGTCCGGTGACCACGTTACAAACCGGCCTGAAGGTTTTGGTAAGCGCATGATCATCGCTCGGGTGTTCAACGAGTACGGACACACAGAATACAGAACAGCAGGCTACATTCAGGATCTGCGCATTATCATCGCCAAATTCATGGGGCGCGACGAGCCGAAGTGGGCGGCAACCGATACCGTGCTGTACACGGCTCGTCATCGTCACGGCGAGTGGGTGACAATTGACGGTGGTGCGCTGCGCATTCGTGCCTATCTGAAAGGCACGGCGCATCTGGAAGTCCATCCTGAAATGGCGTGGCGGCTGAACTGCATTCTGGCGCACCTGTACCCGATGGCGATCCCGCCGCAGTTCCGCCAGAAACCGAAGCGCAAGCTCAAAGACTTCGTGATGATGGCTAAACCATTGCCGTTTGTTGTTCTTGGTGAACTCGCAGCAATGAAAGCCGAGCGTCATACACCATGGCGTGCCGATCGATGGGAAGAGCCGCGCCAACCTCTGACGACGAACCCGTTCAATCGAGCATTTAGTTATAACGGCGGTAACGATAAAGCAGTCCGGGCGCAGGCAGAAGCAGTACTGCAAACCCTCGGTGGAGTGAAGGTAATGGCCGGGCCGCACAATAATATCGCGATCTGGGAGTTCGACTACGAACCGGGCAGCGCCTTAGATGAGATCATAGCCTCTGGCTGCATCCCTGACCAGAAATCGCACCAGTATTACCCTACCCCAGAATCCCTAGCTGATTGGGCTGTCTCCGAAGCTGAAATACAGCCGGAAGATAAATGCCTGGAGCCGAGCGCTGGAACCGGAAGTATTGCCGTATTGATGCCGGCAGACCAAACCTACTGCGTAGAAATATCTGCCCTGCATTGCCGCGTTCTGGAAGCTAAAGGCCTGACCGTTGAACGGGCCGACTTCATCAAATGGGCCGAAACCACCGACAAACGCTTCGACAAGGTAGTGATGAACCCACCTTTCAGCGAAGGACGCGCCAAAGCCCACGTAGAAGCAGCAGCAAGCCTGGTCAACGCGGGTGGCCGCTTAGTGGCGATCCTGCCCAGTGGGATGCAGAGGAAAGATATTTTGCCCGGGTGGTCCTGTTCCTGGTCGGGCCTTATTGATAACGAGTTCGACGGTACCAGCGTTTCGGTGGTTCTCCTGAAAGCTGACCGTAAGTGAATTTCATGATTCAGTTTTACTCCGGCCAAAAACGTACAGTACAGGCCGGTCATGAGGTGAGTATGCAAAAACTTTCTCTGATCAAATGGGCGAACAAATACTACGACGAGCCACCAAGTGTAGGAACACTGAGGCGATGGGTGAGAAATGGAAACATTTACCCCGCACCAGAACTGGAAGGACGCGAGTACAAAGTTGATCCCGATGCCTTTTATATCAAACCAAAAAAATGCGGTATGAAGTTAGAGCGACATCAGCCTAATGGCCGCATTGGTAAAAAAAGTCCGTTGTTGGAGAGATTAATCAATGAGTCAGAGAAAAAGATACGACGCTAATTTACCCAAAAATCTGACTTATCGCAGAAGCAGCAAATCATTCGCATGGCGGAACCCTGCAACGAAAGTGGAGATCCCTCTTGGGCAAATTTCTCGCAGGGATGCGATTGCCCAAGCTATCGAGGCCAATAATTATATCGAGCAACAATTCACCCCGGTTGCTCTGATGGAAAAGTTAATGGGTAAGCATGAATTTACCCTCGCCGAATGGCTGGAACGTTACGAGGTGATATTGCAACGCCGGGATCTGGCAGCAAACACCTATAAGGTTAGGGCCGGCCACATGAAAACTATCGGTACAAAAATGGGGGATATGGTGCTTTCACAGATCACAACGCGACACATCGCGCAATTTTTAGAACCGTGGATTGTTGAGGGGAAGAAAACTATGGCGGGAACATTACGTTCGGTGCTTTCAGATATGTTCAGGGAGGCTATCGTGGAGGGGCACGTTTCAGTCAATCCTGTAGAACCAACCAGAGCGCCAAAAGTTGAAGTGTCACGCCAACGCCTGGCGCTTGAACAGTTTCAAAGCATTCACCATGCGGCAGAACAACAGCCTGCATGGTTCAGTCTTGCAATAGATTTGGCCTTGGTAACCGGGCAACGACGCGAGGACATTGCCGGTATGAGGTTTAGCGATATTTATGATGACCGGTTACATATAATCCAGGTGAAAACCGGGGCGATGATCGCCATACCATTGTCACTGGCGCTGAACAGCGCAGGTCTGAAACTTGGTACTGTGATCGACCGATGCCGCCTAGTCAGCCGCTGTGATTATTTGGTGAGTGCCGGCATTCGAAAAAATAGCCCAGATGGTTCAGTTCATCCGGACAGCCTGACCAAAGGATTCGTGAAAGCACGCAAAAATGCCGGGATTGAGTTGAGCGATAATCCGCCAACATTTCACGAGATCCGGAGCCTCGCCGGGCGTCTTTATGAGAAAGCATACGGCAAAGATTTTGCACAAAAACTGCTCGGCCATAAGTCAGAAAAAATGACAGAAAAGTACTTGGATGTGCGTGAAAAAGTGTTTACCTTGCTGTAATAACAAAAAAGACCGGGTATGGAAATTCGGAGAAATTTCGGAGAATTTCGGAATTAACGAAATAAGTAATTGATTTTAAAGGAAAATAAAAAAAGACCGAATACGATTCCTATATTCGGTCTAGGGAAATGGCTCTTGGGAGAGAGCCGTGCGCTAAAAGTTGGCATTTTGTGCAAAGCTTGTTCAGCCGTGCACTTTAAGAGTAGCTTACCGCGCTATTTTTGCCAGCCAGCCACACGGCAAGTGATAGTTTCGCAGTGAAATTAATTCGGCGCAATTTCCATCACCGGTTAACCCCAAACTAAGTCATTGTGTGATAAGCGATTAGTTCGCGCAGAGCTTCTCGGCGCGTTCACGGTACGGCTCAACACTCATTTTATGGCCCGGATTGGCGGCGTCATCGAGCAGGATCACCTCCAGCGGCTGGGCGCGCTGCTGCCCTGCTTTCACCTGCACCTCTGCGGCTTCGTTGAGCGGGTACTGCATCAGCGTGCTGTTGTTGAGCACGAACAGTGCACCGCCGCTGCGGCATTGCAGCGTCACTTCTTCTTTGGTAAACGCCCACTGTTTGCCGTATTCCAGCTTGGTGATGTTCACCAGTTGATCTGCCGCCAGCGCACCGGTCGCGGTTGCCAACAGCGTTATGCCAAGTAATGCCGATTTCATGTTGTGGCCTTAAGGTTGCTATTTGATTCAATTTTCCCGCAGTTTGGGGGCATCCGGCAAGCCGCAATGTTACACCGGCGCATAAGTTGCAAATAAACTGACCAGCAGCAGCACGCCCGCGCCCAACCCCACTTCAATCCAGCAGGCCAGCACCAGCCCGCGCTGTGCCAACTGCGGCATGCTGCTCATTGCCGGGACGATGGCGTAACGGTTGGCCAACGCCACCATCACCATCAGCGCCACCAGTACGGTTTTGAACAGCAGCAGGCGCTGGTAAGGTGAATCGACATCCAGCGGCCAACGGCCGAGAATAATCAAACTGTTGATCACACCGGTCAACACCACCAGCGCAACCGCCAGGTGGCCCCAACGCGAGAAGCGTATCAGCGTGGTGACCGCATCGCTGCGGCTTTGCGGTTGAGCCAGATAACGCAGGCAAACCAGCAACGGCAGCAGGCTGCCAAACCAGTAACCGGCGGCCAACAAGTGCAGTGCGTGGTTAAAACGATGCGCTACGCCGAGCGCTCCATCATGCATTGCTGCATGGCCGATGAATGCCATGCTGACCAGCAACAGTGTGGAAAGTAATGCCAAAAGCTGCGTGCGGCGCGGTTCTGCCAGCCACAGGCTCAGCAACGCCAATAATGAAATGCCCAGGTGCCAGCGCCAGACCTCACCGAAGGTGGTGCCCAGTACCGCCCACCACACGTCCAGCCGCCAGGTATCGGCCCAGCCGTCGCCCATCTGCCCGGCCTGAATAGCCAGCAGCGCCACGGCAGAAAGCCCGGCAAGCCAGGTGCAAGAGACCAACAAAGGACGCACATCACGGGTGAGATACGGGGAAAGGCGCTGCGGCGACAATAAGGCGGTGAACAGGCTGGTGCCAAACATCAGCATCACCGCCGCAAAGTGCACAAAGCGACACAGGACAAACAGGGTCGCCAGACTCATGGTTTAGTTTACGGTGAAGCTGTACTGGCCTTTGGTTTTATGACCGTCGACCGAAACCACATGCCAGCTGACGTTATATTTTCCTGCTGCCAGGTCGCCCTCAATAGGCAGATTAACCTGGGTGTTGTTGTTCGCATCAAGCTGCAACTTGCCGGTTTTCACTTCGGCGTTGTCTGGCCCGGTGATTTTAATGCCGCTAAAGTTAGGCTCGATGCCTTCGGAGAAGTTAAGCGTCAGCACTTTCGGCGCCGGGCTAACGCTGGCATCTGCCGCCGGCGTCTCAACTTTCAAATGAGCATGCGCCAGCGCCTGCTGTGAGGACAGCCCGACAAAGAGTACGAAAATAGTGGAAAGCAGGCGATAAGAAGAACGAATTTTACCAATCACAGTGATATCCCTTAAAGCAATAATCGAGGGTGATAAGGATTAAGGCCAACCGCCAGGGCGATGTATCAGCAGCCCAACCCACCGCAGATGATTGCGCCACGGGTAAACAGAAGAAGGGATTAACCAGTAACCCACTGTTTTAACTCTCTACCATCCCTGTAGCGTATCGGGTCAAATGATAACGAGTGTCATTATGCAAGTCGAGCAGAACGCTGGCATTTTGCGATCTGGTAGCACATATCGCTGCATAACCGCGTTAAACTCAGGGCATAAAAAAACCGCGCACCAGGCAAGGCCGGTACGCGGTTTTTTAACAAAGGTAATTAGACCTGGCCGTTAGCACTTTCGCCGGCCGCACCCATTTTCTTCAGATCTTTATCAATGAAGAACAGGGCATTACCGCTGTTACCCACCAGCGCCAGTTTATCCAACACGGATTTGAACAGCTTCTCTTCTTCGTGCTGCTCGGCAACGTACCACTGCAGGAAGTTGAAGGTCGAGTAATCGTGGGCGGTCATTGCCGCATGCGCCAGTTCGTTGATCTGACGGGTAATCAGTTGCTCATGTTCGTAAGTCTGTTGGAACACATCCGCCAGGGAGGCAAACTCAACCGGCGGTGCAGCGATGCTGCCCAGCAGCGGCAAGGAACCGGTATCGCTCAGGTATTCGAACAGGCGTTGCATGTGCTGCATCTCTTCCTGAGAATGCTCCTTAAGGAATGAGGCGGCCCCTTCAAAGCCTTTATCGCTACACCATGCGCTCATTTGCAGGTACAGGTTGGCAGAGTAAAACTCCAGGTTCAGTTGCTCATTCAGCTTTTTGGTCATTTCAGGCGTCAGCATAATCATTCCTTTATTTTGCAGGTTTCAACTTAATTTTTCCGCATTATGCCTTGATGAAAACAAAATAAACACACCTGATTTACATCATTGATGATTTAATTTTTAAAACATTAACTATCAATGGGTTATAAAAAACACAAATTATTCATTTAAATAATTATGATAACTATTTTCATCTATATATTTAATCAAAAAGCGAATCATTCTTATTTATGATAATAAATAGATTGCATTGCCGTCAGTGTAATAAATAACCCTTCATACCACCCGTCATTCTTTGTACTTAACTCCCCTTCTGCGCTTCAGGCTTGCCAAGCGCCGCCGGGTGCATTACCTTCTGCGCTGATCCAATGCGGTAACTGTAAGGAGAATACGGTGGGTTACAATCTGGCAGAGCTTTCCAAAGAAGAGATGGACAAAGTGAACGTTGATCTCGCGGCTTCCGGCGTGGCATTCAAAGAACGCTACAATATGCCGGTGATCCCGGAAATGGTTGAGCGTGAACAGCCGGCGCACCTGCGTGATTATTTCCGCGAACGCGTAGCGCATTACCGCGTCGAATCACACAAGTTTTCACGCCTGCCGTACGAGCCGAAGTCCAAATAGTAAAAAGCCCGCCGAGATGGCGGGCTTCATGTCACTTGGCGGCAAACCTGTCGGTGGCCAGCATCAGCTGATGCAGGATACCCGGTTCGTCAAACGAGTGTCCGGCCCCCTCGACGATATGCAGTTCCGCCTCCGGCCAGGCCTTGGCCAGATCCCAGGCGTTTTGCACCTGGCAAGCCATATCGTAGCGACCATGGATAATCACCGCCGGAATATGGCGGATCAGCGGGACATTGCGCAGCAGCTGATCGTCGCTCTCCAGGAAGCCCAGATGAGTGAAATAGTGGTTTTCTATGCGGGCGAACGCCAACGCAAAGTCATCTTCACCAAAAGATGCCGACTCGCTGCTTGGCAGCAAGGTCACCGTCTCCCCTTCCCACACGCTCCACAGCTTCGCTGCCTCAAGCTGCACCTGCAGATCCGGTGAGGTCAGGCGCTGGCGATAAGACGCAATCACATCCTTACGCTCTTCCTCTGACAGAATCGACAACACGCGCTCCCATTTCTCCGGGAAGAAGCGCGAAGCACCGTCCTGATAGTACCAATGCAGTTCCTGCTTACGCAGTGTGAAGATACCGCGCAGCACCATTTCGCTAACGCGCTGCGGGTGGATCTGTGCGTAGGCCAAGGCTAGCGTCGAGCCCCAGGAGCCGCCAAACACCAACCACTGATCGACACCGGCCATTTCGCGCAGCCGTTCAATGTCCTGCACCAGATGCCAGGTGGTGTTGTTGTCCAGACTGGCGTGCGGTTTGGAACGGCCGCAGCCACGCTGATCGAACAGCAACACCTTATAACGCTGCGGATCGAACAGTTGGCGATGATAAGGGGAAATGCCACCGCCCGGCCCGCCGTGAATAAAGACTGCCGGCTTACCCTGTGGGTTGCCGCTCAGCTCCCAGTAGATCCGGTGGCCATCTCCAGTGTCCAGCCAACCGCTGTCGTATGCTGCTAACGGCGGGTATAAACCTCTTAATTGTTCCATGGCGCTTCCGTCTCTGAGTGGGTCATACCCTCATAAAAGCCGAAGCCACTCATTTGGTCAACGGTAAAACCTGAAAACTCCTACCCTCCCCAACAAGTTAGGGTGCGTTTGCTTAAAATGAATACGAACTGACGGCAAAATACCGGCTGGCCACGCGTAGCCAGCCGCGAACTTAGCCCCGTTTACGCAGATGTGGCTCACGCATTTCCTGAGCGGTTTTGGCTTCAATGCTTAGCTCCGCCGTCGGCCGCAGCAACAGGCGCGCCAGCCCGATAGGCTCGCCGCTTTCACGACAATAGCCGTATTCGCCGTTATGTAATCGCGTCAGCGCCGCACTGATTTTCGGCAGCAGGCGGCTTTCACGATCCAACTGGCGGAAAAGCAATCGCAAGTCTTCCTCGCGGGCGGCTTTGTCCGCTTCGTCGCCGGACACCTCGCCGCCGTCGATATCTCTCTTCAGCGCTTCAATGTGCTGCAACAGTTTTTGTTGCTCGTCCTGCAAGCGCTGGCGGAAAAACGCCCGCTGCGCCGGGTTCATGTAATCAGACTCCGGCATGGCCAGGAGCTGCTGTTGGTTTAGTAAGGTCACAACGTTCATAGCGCTCTCCGGTTATCATTTAATTGTTATATTATAACATATCATAATAATTAAACAGCCATGCATAAGAAAACAAAATTGCACCTATAAACAATCGATTAACAAAACTACTCGCTTTCCTGCTTGCATCCGACAGGCGTAAGGGGGTTAATGGCTGAGCAACCCACCCAACCATAGGTAACTGAGAGGCCATCATGAGTAAGGGAATGGATAGCAAAAAAAATGCGAAGAAGAAGCCGTTGAAAACCCCTGCAGAAAAACGTGCAGGCAAGCGCGCTAAGAAAGGCCAAACGACCGGCGAGTAAGCGAACTTCTAACCGTAATTAAACCCGCCAAGGCGGGTTTTTTGTTGCCTGAAATAACGCTCCACCTTTCAGCGGTTGGCAGGAGCCAGGCTGCCGGTTAAGCTAAACCTGTGCAGCCACTCTGAGGAAATCATGAATTTACGCGTAATAGACACTGAAACCTGCGGACTGGAAGGCGGCGTGGTAGAGGTGGCCTCTGTTGATCTGATCGACGGACAGATCGCCAACCCAATGAGCGATTTAATCAGCCCCGACCGCCCAATTGGCATTGAGGCTATGGCCATTCACCATATCACCGAGCAGATGGTCGAAGGGAAACCGCGCATCGCGGTAGCGATTGGTCGCTATCAGGGCAGTCCCTACTATGTCGCGCACAATGCGGCATTCGATCGCGGCGTGTTACCAGAGATGCACGGCGCCTGGATCTGTACCATGAAACTGGCGCGCAATCTGTACCCGGACATCAAATACGGCAACCAATATCTGCGCTATGCGCTGAATCTCGATGTTCAATTGCCGCAGGACACCACGCTTTACCCACATCGGGCGTTATACGACTGCTACGTCACCGCCGCGCTATTGCAACGCATCATCAAGGATTCAGGTTGGACGCCAGAACAGATGGCGCAAATTACTGACCAGCCAGTACTGCTGAAGAAGTTTAAGTTCGGTAAGTATCGTGGACAGGAAATTGATCGCGTCGCGCAGGAAGATCCCGGCTATTTACGCTGGATGCTGAAATCTATCGAAGACCTCAGTCCGGACATGAAGCACACGCTGAAATACTATCTGATTGGTTGAAAAAAGCGGGCAGCGCCAGCCGCCCGCCTGAAGGTTACTCCGCCAGCGCCAGAATAAAGGCGTACTCCAGCGCGATATCTTCATAAGCTTTGAAACGCCCGGACTTGCCGCCGTGGCCGGAATCCATATCGGTATACAGCAACAGCTGGCGATCGTCGGTCTTCAGCTCACGCAGTTTGGCCACCCACTTGGCCGGCTCCCAATACTGTACCTGAGAGTCATGCAAACCGGTGGTGACCAGCATATGCGGGTAATCCTGCGCCTTAACCTGATCGTACGGGCTGTATTGCAAAATGTAGTCGTAGTAGGCCTGCTCGTTCGGGTTGCCCCATTCGTCGTACTCGCCGGTCGTCAGCGGGATGGACTCGTCGAGCATGGTGGTGACCACATCAACAAAAGGCACCTGCGCCACAATGCCGTTGAACAACCTGGGTGCCTGGTTAATCACCGCGCCCATCAAGAGGCCACCGGCGCTGCCACCCATGGCAAATACCCGTTTGGCGTCACCGTAACCCTGGGCGATCAACGCCTCGGTCACGTCGATGAAATCGTTGAAGGTGTTTTGCTTTTTGAACAGTTTGCCGTCTTCATACCACAGTTGCCCCAGCTCACCGCCGCCGCGAATGTGCGCCAGCACAAACACAAAACCGCGATCCAACAGGCTTAAGCGGCTGGCGCTGAAGGCCGGATCCATGCTGCTGCCGTAAGAGCCGTAGCCATACACCATCAGCGGGTTGGTGCCGCGCGTAAATTTATCGTGGCGGTAGACCAGCGAAACCGGGACTTCAACGCCATCACGCGCCTTCACCCATACCCGCTCGCTGCGGTAATTTTCCGGAGTGAAGTTTTTCACTTCCTGCTGTTTGAGCATCACGCGCTCACCGCTGTCGAGATTAAGCTCATACAGCGTGGTCGGCGTGGTCATCGAAGAATAGCCATAGCGCAGCAGCTCGGTTTCCGGTTCCGGGTTGTACGCCAGCCAGGTGGTGTAGGTGGGGTCGTCGAAGGCAATGCGCTTCACTTCGCCGCTCTGCCAGTGGATCTGTCGCAGTTGGGTCAGACCTTCGCTGCGCTCCTCCACCACCAGCCAGTCACGGAACAGGCTAAAGCCCTCCAGCATCACTTCGATGCGCGGAGCGATCAGCGTCTGCCACTGCGCTTCATCCGCCTGATCACTTTGATACAGGCCGAAGTTCTTGCCGTCCTTGTTGGAACGGATATAGAAATGCTGGTGATAGTGATCGATACCGTATTCATGATCCTTACGACGCGGCACAAACATCTGCGGCTTGCTGTCGGCGCGATCGGCGTCCAGCAGCAGGATTTCCGAGGTGGTGGTGCTGCTCAGATGGATCAGAATAAAACGATCGGAGGTGGTCTTTTCCAACCCGACGTAGAAGGTGTCATCCTTTTCTTCGTAGATCAGCTCATCGAGCTGCGGATCGGTGCCCACCACGTGGCGATAGACCTGATAAGGCAGCAACGTTTTGGCGTGTTTGCGTACGTAATACACGGTGGCCGAGTCGTTGGCCCATTCAAAGCTGCCGGAGGTGTTTTCCAGCACTTCGTCGGTCCAGCTATCGTCGCTGAGGTTTTTGAAACGAATGTCGTACTGGCGACGAGAGAGAAAATCTTCCGCAACCGCCAGTTTTTGGTTATCGGGACTGACTTCCAGCCCGCCGAGGGTATAAAACTCACGCTGCTCGGCACGTTGATTGCCGTCGATCAGGATATCCCAATGCTCGCTCTCGGCCTGCGGTTGGCGGACGTAAATCGCGTATTCATTGCCCGGTTCAAAGCGGGTCTGATAGCGGTAGCCGTGCCGGACGTAAGGCACCGAATGTTCCTGCTGAGGAATACGCGCCACCATCTCTTCATACAGAGTTTCGCGCAGCGCCTGTTGCGGTTTCAATACCGCGTCGGTAAAGGCGTTTTCCGCCTGCAGATAGTCCAGCACCTGCGGGTCTGCGCGCTCGTCGTCGCGCAGCCAATAATAGTCATCTACCCGCGTGTCGCCGTGGGTAGTAATGGGATAAGGACGTTTTTCTGCCTTAGGGGGTGTCATCATTGCTAAATCATCCGCTTACCTTGATTAAGGCAAGAGTGACACGATTCCCCCCGGCTTGCCAAGCGGCGCTATGCCAGCTCGCGCTTTTTCTCGTTGACGTCGTTTTCGATGCCCTGCTTAACGTCCGCCGGGATCTTCAACGACTGCGCCAGCGCGTCAAGATAACCACGCTCCATAAAGTGATCGACGTCGATCACCATGCAGCTCAGGTAATAAACTTCCAACGCTTCGTCTTCATTCTTCACGCTCTGGGCGATCAGATCCGGGTTCAGCGGTTGATCTATGGCCTCTTGCACCCATTTTTGCGCTTCCTCACCCACCTGCAGCTGTTCCAGGCTGTGATCGATAGCGCGTTTTTCTTCCGCATCGATATGACCATCGCTCTTGGCGGCGAACACCAGCGCCTGCACCAGCCGTTTGGCGCGCAAATCTACCGGCGTGGTTTGCAGACCGAACTGCGGTTCATCCTGATGGGTTTCTTTCACGCGCTGCTTGTACTTATTCCACAACACCGCGCCCACCGCCGCGCTGCCGCCAATAATCAACGCGTTCTTGCCGAATTTGCCTACCAATTTGCGTGATGACTTGTTCGCCAGCAAGACACCCACCAGGCCACCTAATGCGGTCGGGGCCAGCAGTTTGCCGATGCCTTCCGACCCGCCGATTGAACCGGCCTTTTGCCCAATCATGGATTGGATCTGCTGCATCCAGTTATTTTTCATACTTAACCCTTTGCCTAAGGAAACGAGGCGCGCAGGCACAAATTGGCCAAACCGCCGGTGAACCGTCAGATTAGGGGATTATTTGTCAATTTACGTATGGGGGATGAAAACCTGTGTAGCGGGGAAAGTGGCCGGCTCCGCCGTTAGGCGTAAACCGGCCGGCAAGGCATTAAGGCTGTTCACCTTCTTCGCCCGGCTGTTCTTCGTCTTGTTCGTACTCCGCCAGTTCGTCACGCATCGCCTGAATTGACTCGCGAGCCAGTAGCGACAACGTACGGTAAAAACCGGTGGTGGCATGAGCTTCCATTTTGCCGAGGAAACGGCCGCACCAGGGCAGCAGATAGTCGTCAAACAAGGTGATCTGCGCCTGCGTTTCGTCTTCCTGCGCCTGATCTTCCAGCCATGAGGCGGCCAGCAGCAGTGAACCGAAGTGATCGGCCGGCGCTTCGCTTAATGGCATGCCCCGTTGTTGCAGGAAAGTACGCACTTCCGCTTCCGTCGCCCCTTCAACATAGGCAGAACGGAATGGTGACACGCTGCACTCGCTGCCGACAAACATCGCGTTGAAATCACTGGACAGCTGGTTGACATCACAACCCTGCTGCAGCCGAACCAACAGTTCGTCCTGCTCCAGCGGCCAGTGTTGCTTCAGTTTGCCTTCTTTGATCAACGTAAACAGCGGCACCAGCAACGGATCTTGCGGCTGACGATAAAACAGCGTGCCCAGCACGCGGCAAACAACAGAAAACTCATTCATGGTAATGCCTTATACAATACGGAAAAATTTGCCGGGACGATGTCACAAATCGGCCAGTTCCGCAATCGCCGGCTTGCCGCGCCGTTCGAGAAAGTCCAGCAGGCGCCGTGGGCTAACGTTAAGGATGCGTTCCTGCGGGAACTCCACTTCGGCAATAATGCGCTCGCAGTGTTCAAAGCCGCCGAGCGAGAAGGCAATGTGGGAATCCGAGCCCAGCGCCAGCCAGCCGCCGGCATCACGCACCGCAGCAGCAATCGCACGGCAGTTGTCTTCACTGCCCTTGCGCGAGTGGGTGAACGACGAGTTGTTCAGCTCCAGCGCCACTTCATACCTGGCCGCCGCAGCGGCAACCGCGGCAATATCAATCGGGTATCTTGGGTTACCTGGGTGGCTGATAATGTGCACGTCCCCCTGCGCCATCGCAGCAATCATCGCTTCGGTATTGGCCGCCTTGTCCTGTGGCGCAAACACCGGCTCGTGAAAACCGGCAATAATCACGTCGATTTTATCCAGCATCGGACCGGTACAGTCGATATCGCCCTGCCGATTTTTAATGTTGGCCTCGATGCCGCGCAGGATGCCCACCCCGTCCACCAGGCGCGGCCACACGTGCATGTTCATAAAGTGCCAATAATGCGGCGCATCTGCCATGTCCGGGCCATGGTCGGTGATGGCGAAAAGTTTGATGCCCTTTTGCCGGGCTTCGACGATGTAATCATGCAGCGTGCTGTAGGCGTGGGTGCTGGCGACGGTGTGCATATGTAAATCAACGGGGTACATTGCTTCTCCTTCTGAGCGGCCTGCCAGAATGCGGCGGCAGGCGCGGTTTGTTATTTATCGAGTTTAGCAGGTGCATCACCGGAAGGTCAGTAACCGAGCAGCACATCTACCACTCCGGCCGGTGTTTGTCCGGCCTCAAGCGCGAGAATGTTCGCCGCTATCTGATCCATCGCCGCTTGCGGCAAGGTGATGGCAGCAATATGCGGGGTAATGGTGACACGCGGATGACGCCAGAACGGATGCGCCTGCGGCAGCGGCTCGGTGACGAACACATCCAGCGTGGCGGCGGCAAGTTGGCCTTGCTCCAGCGCCTGCAACAGATCGTCCTCAACCAGATGCGCACCCCGTGCCAGGTTGATCAGATAAGCCCCCGGCGCCAAATGCGCGAACAGTTGCTGATTGAGGATCCCGGCGGTTTCCGGCGTATTGGGCAGCAGATTGATCAGCAATTGCACACCATCGAGAAACGCGGCGCGCTGCTCGGCTCCGGCAAAGCTCTGCACGCCGTCGATTTGTTTGGGGCTACGGCTCCAGCAACGCACGTTAAAACCAAACGCCGTCAGCTTCTGCGCCACGCTTTTGCCCAACACCCCGGCACCGAGAATGCCAATAGTGAAGTTATCCTGCTGATGGGGATCGAGCGGCCGCCACTCTTGCTGCTGTTGCAACAGTTGGTATTCATCAAAACGGCGGAAATAGCGCAGGACGTAGCTCAGGGCATATTCCTGCATCTGTTGCGCCATGCCGGTATCTTCAAGGCGCAGCAACGGCACACCTGCCGGCAGGGTACCGGGGTAAGCACGTTCTTGCTCCAGGATGGCATCGACGCCGGCACCGAGGGCAAACACGCCTTTCAACCGACCACGGTTAGCCAACATCTCATGGGGTGGCCGCCACACCAACGCGTAATCTGCCGGACGATCATCGCCCGGTTGCCAGGCACGAACCTGCGCTTGCGGCAGGCGCTGTGACAGGCCTGCCAGCCATTCCTCGGCATTAAAGAAAGGGTGGTAAAAAATGATGTTCATCTTCGCGACTCCGTCTGTTTTTATCTATTTCCATCCAGACTTCCGCGATTCGTCGGCAGATGCAAGCGTTAAAGCCCAAAACGAAAACAGCCCCGACCAGTGGGGCTATTTTCATACGGCGGGCTCTCAGGCTGCGACCGGGGTGTCGTGCCTGATTAGGCGGCGCAGCAGCGGGATCAAAATCAGCATCACCACGCCGACACCTGCGGCTCCCCAGCCCAGTACGCTAAACACTTCGCTGTAACCGGGGTTGGTTAACACCGGGGTACTGCCGCTGTTTTCCGGCATCAGGCCCGAGACGTAGCCCGCCAATACCGAAGCGACGCCGGTGACCATCATCCAGCAGCCCATCATCACCCCCTGATAGCGCGGGGGAGCCAGTTTGCCGATCATCGCGTAGCCGATCGGGGAAATCATCAGTTCACCAATGCTCTGCAGCACATAACTGATGGCAATCCATTTAAACGCCACCAGCCCGTCACCACCGGCCAGGCTGATACCCAACGGCAATACCAGCATCCCCAGCCCGATACAAAACAACGAACCGGAAAACTGCATGGGAATGTCGATTTTGCAGCCACGGGCGCGCAGGCGATTGAACCACCAGGCCATCAGCGGCCCACCGACCACGATCACCAACGTATTGATGTTCTGGATCCATTGCGGTGCCACCTGAATGCCGTAGACATTCAAATTGATGTTGTGCTCGGAGAACAGCA
Organism: Serratia sp. BIGb0163; assembly: GCF_024809935.1. Lineage (NCBI taxonomy): Bacteria > Pseudomonadati > Pseudomonadota > Gammaproteobacteria > Enterobacterales > Yersiniaceae > Serratia > Serratia sp. BIGb0163. The sequence goes on along the minus strand of NZ_JANUDZ010000001.1, from coordinate 693,174 downwards.
TCAGCCCCATTGGCGCCAACTGATACAGCGACCAAAACACCAGCGACCCCAATGCCAGGATCAGATAAGCGGTCATCCGGCGACGCTCGTCACGCGGATGATGACGTAACGTGACCACGCACAGCATCAGGAAAATCAGCACGCCGAGGCCAATGACGAAGTGACCGCTGAACTCGGCGTGGGTCAGCATCACGCGGATAATAGGCACCAACACCACCAATACCGCTAACCCGACCAGCATGCGCCAGCGATATTCTCCACGGCTGGCGTCGTGCAATGGTGTGTTGAGATCGGCCAGAATACGCCAACGGCTGACGGCGACGATGATTGCCGCCGCATTGCCCAGCGTGGCGAACAGGAACAGCGCGCGGTAGTTTTCGGTCAGTTGGAAATAGCCGGCGACGGTAAAACCGACAAAGAACCCCAGGTTCATCCCGGCATAGTTCCACAAGAAGGCTGATTCACGCCGATCGTCGTCCGGCTTAAAACGCTGGGTCAACATCATATTAATGCAGGTGACGTTCAGCCCACTGCCGGTCAGGAACATCGCCAGGCCCCAGTAAAGTCCCCAGACACCCGCCACGGCGATCAACGCGCAGCCAATCACCTGCAGCACCATACCCAGTACGAACAGGTTGCGGTTGCTGAGGAAGCGCCCACCCAGATAGCCGCCGAACATATGCAAGCCGTAGTTGAACGCCCCGAATACGCCCATCATGGCATTAGCGTTCGTTTCGCTGAAGCCCAAACGCTTGGTGGCGTACAGTACCAACGTGGAGTACAGCACGGCAAAACCCAGCGTGGCGAAGATTTGGATAAAGAACAGTGCCCCGGCCCCCGGGGGGATGGCATGGCGTTGTGGCGCCGTCGGTGTGGAATCTGACGAAGTCAAAGTGAACCTCTGCTGCATTATTATTTGATAGATCAATCCCTGTCTGCTTATCGCCGGGTCGTTGCCCGGCAACCTGCGCGGCGGTGTGATAATCCTTGCCAAAACCCCGCGCCAGCACCTTTCCATTTAGCGACACATATGACTAATAATCCAGTATTAATGCATATAACAGCACTGCAGACTTCACTGTTGCTGATATATTGAGCTAACGCATACTGAAGCGTTCAAATATTAGCCTGCTATATAATTTTACGCTATGTCTCCCCCCTCAATTGATGCGACATGCTGGCCGATCGCTCGGGAAATCAGCAAATTGCTGCAAGTTTAGCTAAACGGTCATGGTTATGTCACAAGAGGGTTGACGCTGGGATCAGATTCTCCTACATTAGCGCCCGTCGACAGCGCAATGCGTTAGCGATGAAGTAAAACGGTGAGGTGTCTGAGTGGCTGAAGGAGCACGCCTGGAAAGTGTGTATACGCGTAAGTGTATCGAGGGTTCGAACCCCTCTCTCACCGCCATATTCCACGAGAAAGCCTGAACGCAAGTTCAGGATTTTTTGTTGTCTGCGAGACAGGGAATTCTGCTGCCGTCCCCCGCCCCTGCCGTTCGCCGCAGTTTTCAGCAAAGCGAACACGGCTTAAGCGGACGCACCGAAACGCCGAAATTCTGCTTGACCGGATCGCCCTCTCTCCCTATAGTAGCGCCCCGTTGCACCAGTGAGTACGCAACGGAAAAATACGGTGAGGTGTCTGAGTGGCTGAAGGAGCACGCCTGGAAAGTGTGTATACGCGTAAGTGTATCGAGGGTTCGAACCCCTCCCTCACCGCCATATTTTACGAGAAAGCCTGAACGCAAGTTCAGGCTTTTTTGTTGTCGGCAATCCGCCTCAATGCGTGTGGCCAGCCGCCATGGATGGCTGCATCACACCACGGCGCCAGTCGCCCGGGGTTTGACCATAGTGGCGTTTAAAACTGCGATTGAAGGACTGCTGCGAGTCAAAGCCGAGTGAGATCGCCACGCTGACGATCGGTTCGCCGCTGTTGGCCAGGCGCTCCGCCGAGACCCTCAGCTTCTGCATGCGAATATACTCTCCCAGCGCGTAACCGGTCTGCCGTTTGAACATTCGCTGCAGGTGCCACTTGGAATACCCCGCCCGGCCCGCGACGGTGTTGATATCCAGCTTCTCTTCCAGATTGTTATCAATCCACTCAATCAAATCAGTAATAAAACCCGTGCTGTTCATGCTGACGCTCCCATGACTTGGCAGGTAGATCCGCTGCCCGATGCCATTACGTTGCAGCAGTTTCGCATTAAATGCAATTTTTATTATTGCATTTAACAGAGAGGCACTTCTATAATCCAGCCAATTAATGTAACCGATATTGATACATTAATGTGACAACAATGTGTTTCAAAACCTAACCGTTGCGCCGATGACCGGTGCAACCGCTCTGCCGCCGGTCACAGGCCAGGGAAGTTACCCGGATAACAGGGCCGGGTGTATCGCCAGATCGTGCTTACTACTGGAAAGAAAAATAATGCCAAGCCAGCCAAACTCATTGTTCCATTCACGCCGTCGCCAAAGCGGCATCGGTATCAGCACTCGCCTCTCTGCCGTCGCGTTGCTGGTCGCTCTGCTGGCCGGGTGTGACAACAGCGTCGCTCACAATGCGGCGCCCCCGCCACCGGCCGTCAGCACCACCGACGTGGTGATAAAACCCATCAGCCAATGGGATGCTTTTAACGGTCGCATCGAGGCGGTGCAAAGCGTCCAACTACGGCCTCGGGTTTCCGGCTATATCGATAAAGTGAATTACACCGAAGGCGATGAAGTGAAAAAAGGTCAGGTGCTGTTCACCATCGACGATCGTACCTACCGCGCCGCTCGTGAGCAGGCACAGGCCGAATTGGTTCGGGCACGCAATCAGGCAGCGCTGGCCCGCAGCGAATCCGGCCGTACCGAGAAACTGATCGGCAGCCAGGCGATATCGACCGAGGTGTGGGAACAACGCCGCTCCTCCGCCGCGCAGGCACAAAGCAACGTATTGGCGGCTCAGGCTCAATTCGACCTGGCGCAACTGAACCTCGACTTTACCCGAGTGATTGCGCCGATTGACGGGCGCGCCAGCCGCGCGATGATCACCGCCGGCAACCTGGTGACCACCGGCGACAGTGCCAGCGTACTCACCACGCTGGTGTCGCTCGACAAGGTTTACGTCTATTTCGACGTCGATGAGGCCACTTTTCTGCGTTACCAAAACGATGGGCGACGCACGGCAAAACTGCCGGTGAAAGTCGGACTGGTCGGCGAAGACGGCTATCCGCATCAGGGCATCGTTGATTTTACCGACAACCAGCTGAATGCCGGTACCGGCACTATTCGCATGCGCGCCCTGCTGGAAAACGCTGAGCGCCGTTTCACTCCAGGGTTATTCGCCCGGGTGCAGATGCCCGGTAGCGCCGAGTTCAATGCCATGCTGATCAACGATAAATCGGTAATGACCGATCAGGATCGCAAGTTTGTTTATATCGTCGATAAGGACGGCAAGGCGCAACGACGCGATATCGAAGTGGGCCGGGTGGCCGGTGGGCTACGTATTGTACAGAAGGGGCTGTCTGCCGGTGACCGGGTGATCGTCGACGGCATGCAAAAAGTGTTTATGCCGGGTATGCCGGTCGCTGCCAAAAACGTGGCGATCAACGCCGACGCTTCCGCGCTTAACTAAGCCCCAGTAAAGGATCCTGATCCATGGACTTTTCCCGTTTTTTCATCGACCGGCCGATATTTGCCGCGGTACTGTCGATTCTGATTTTTGTCGGCGGTGTTATTGCCATCCCGCTGCTGCCGATCAGCGAATATCCGGACGTGGTGCCGCCCAGCGTGCAGGTACGTGCCCAATACCCCGGCGCTAACCCGAAAGAGATCGCCGAAACGGTGGCAACACCGCTGGAAGAGGCGATCAACGGCGTCGAAAACATGATGTACATGAAGTCGGTGGCCGGTTCTGACGGCGTGCTGGTCACCACCGTCACCTTCCGCCCAGGAACAGACCCCGATCAGGCACAGGTGCAGGTACAAAACCGCGTGGCGCAGGCCGAAGCACGCCTGCCTGAGGATGTGCGGCGGCAAGGGGTGACGACCCAGAAGCAATCCCCGGCTCTGACGCTGGTGGTCCATCTGGTCTCCCCTTCCGGTAAATACGATTCGCTCTACCTGCGCAACTACGCCACTTTGAAGGTCAAGGATGAGCTGGCTCGCCTGCCCGGTATCGGCCAGGTACAGATTTTCGGTGCCGGTGAGTACGCCATGCGTATTTGGCTCGATCCGAATAAGGTTGCCTCACGTGGGCTGACCGCCTCTGATGTGGTCTCTGCCATGCAGGAGCAGAACGTACAGGTTTCTGCCGGACAACTGGGCGCAGAACCGATGCCAACCCGCAGCGATTATCTGCTGTCGATCAACGCGCAGGGCCGTCTGCAGACCGAGGAAGAGTTCGGCAATATTATCCTCAAGAGCGGCGACAACGGCGAAGTCGTTCGCCTGCGCGATGTCGCACGCATTGAAATGGGCTCCGGCAGCTACGCGCTGCGTGCCCAGCTCAATAACAAAGACGCGGTGGGGATTGGTATCTTCCAGGCTCCGGGGGCCAATGCTATCGAGCTGTCCAACGCGGTGCGGGCCAAAATGGCCGAGCTGTCGACCCGCTTTCCGGACGGCATGAGCTGGCAAGCCCCGTACGACCCGACGGTATTCGTGCGCGATTCGATCAGCTCGGTGGTGGATACCCTGCTCGAAGCGGTGCTGCTGGTGGTTCTGGTGGTGATCCTGTTTCTGCAAACCTGGCGTGCGTCGATCATCCCGCTGCTGGCGGTCCCCATCTCCATCGTCGGTACCTTTGCGGCGCTCTATTTGTTGGGCTTTTCGCTCAACACCCTGAGCCTGTTCGGATTAGTGCTGGCCATAGGTATCGTGGTCGATGATGCCATTGTGGTGGTGGAGAACGTCGAGCGTAATATCGAGGAAGGTCTGTCACCGCTGGCGGCGGCGCACCAGGCAATGCGTGAAGTGTCCGGCCCGATTATCGCCATCGCCGTCGTGCTGTGCGCAGTGTTCGTGCCGATGGCGTTTCTGTCCGGCGTCACCGGCCAGTTTTATAAGCAGTTCGCCGTGACGATCGCCATTTCGACCGTGATCTCGGCTATCAACTCGCTGACCCTGTCACCGGCGTTAGCGGCGCTGCTGCTGAAGCCGCATGGCGCACCGAAAGACATGCCATCACGCCTGATTGATCGCTTGTTTGGTTGGCTGTTCCGTCCGTTTAACCGCTTCTTTGCCAGCAGCTCACAACGTTATCAACGTGGGGTTTCCCGGGCGCTGGGCAAACGCGGCGCGGTATTTGTGGTGTATGTGCTGCTGCTGTGCGCCGCCGGGGTGATGTTTAAAACCGTGCCCGGTGGCTTCATTCCGACTCAGGACAAGCTTTATTTGATTGGCGGCGTGAAAATGCCGGAGGGCGCGTCGCTGGAACGTACCGACGCGGTGATCCGCAAGATGAGCGCCATCGGCCTGAGCGTCGACGGGGTGACGGATGCGGTTTCCTTCCCCGGGCTGAATGCATTGCAGTTTACCAATACGCCCAACACCGGCACCGTGTTCTTTGCGCTGGAGTCATTAAGCACCCGCACCCGTAGTGCGGCGCAAATTAATGCCGAGATTAACGCCAAAATCTCGCAGATCCAGGAAGGGTTTGCGTTCTCGATTATGCCGCCACCGATCCTCGGTATCGGCCAGGGTTCCGGTTACTCCCTGTATATTCAGGACCGTGCCGGTCTGGGCTATGGCGCGCTGCAAACCGCAATCAACACCATGTCGGGCGCTATCATGCAAACTCCGGGTATGGGCTTCCCGATCTCGTCTTATCAGGCCAACGTACCGCAGCTGGACGCGAAAATTGACCGCGACAAGGCCAAGGCGCAAGGGGTACCGCTCAACGCGCTGTTCAGCACCTTGCAGACCTATCTCGGTTCGTCTTATATCAATGACTTCAACCGCTATGGCCGCACCTGGAAGGTGATGGCGCAGGCCGACGGTCAATTCCGCGACAGCGTGGAGGACATCGCCAACCTGCGCACCCGTAACGATAAGGGGGAAATGGTGCCGATTGGCAGCATGGTCAGCATCAGCACCACCTACGGCCCGGATCCGGTGATCCGTTACAACGGTTTCCCGGCGGCAGATCTGATTGGGGATGCCGATCCGCGTGTGCTGTCATCGTCGCAGGCCATGAGTGAACTGACGGTCATGGCCAACAAGCTGTTGCCGAACGGCATGAACATTCAGTGGACCGATCTGAGCTATCAGCAGTCCACCCAGGGCAATGCGGCGATTATTGTTTTCCCGGTGGCGGTGCTGCTGGCCTTCCTGGCGCTGGCAGCCTTGTACGAAAGCTGGACGCTGCCATTGGCGGTGATCCTGATCGTGCCGATGACCATGCTGTCGGCACTGTTCGGGGTCTGGCTGACCGGCGGTGACAACAACGTGTTCGTGCAGGTGGGGCTGGTGGTATTGATGGGCCTGGCCTGTAAGAACGCCATTTTGATCGTCGAGTTCGCCCGTGAACTGGAGCTACAGGGCAAAAGCATTATGGAAGCGGCACTGGAAGCCTGTCGTCTGCGACTGCGGCCGATTGTAATGACCTCCATCGCCTTTATCGCCGGGACTATTCCGTTGATCCTCGGGCACGGTGCCGGTGCCGAAGTGCGCGGCGTCACCGGCATCACGGTATTTTCCGGCATGCTGGGCGTCACACTGTTTGGGCTGTTCCTGACCCCGGTGTTCTACGTCACCCTGCGCCGTATGGTGACACGCAAAACGCGGCAACCAGTGGCGGAATAATTCGCCCACTATAGCCACAAAAAAGCCCGGTTTTTTTTAAACCGGGCTTTTCTTTGTCTTATGCTTTATAGCGCATCTACCGCAGACTATTTTTCTGCTGTCTCTTCGTCTTTCACGTCTTGCATTGCATATGCCGCGCAGGCACGTTTATCGCCCCGCTCCAGCTCGGCCAGGGAATCCGCCACCGTGTAGCCCGCCAGCACGTTCAGCGATGCCTCTTCCGCTTCGTTCACCACCGACTTGAAATACCAGCAGGCGTTGGCACTGACCAGACAACGCGCCGGCCCTTCCGGCCGGGCGGCCCAAATGCGTTTATCTTCGATAACGGAAAGGTAGATATCCCGCAGGGTGATCTGCTCCGCCGGGCGGCCCAGGTGAATCGAGCCGTTACGGCCCAGGGTCGAAACGATGATGCCATTTTTGGTCAAGGGCACCATCAGCTTGCGGATAAAACTGGGGTTGGCTTCCAGACCGGCGGCAAGCACCGCGCTGGTCGAACGCACGCCCAGCTTCTCAGCCACGGCCACGCTAAGTACCATTTGCATTGCAGTCGGAAAGCGAAAATCTAACATGTTTTTATCTCTGTCTCCGGGAGACCAAATGCCTGGACTGGGCCGGTGCGAGATGACGCCATCACACCCACTCAACTGCACAATAATATAACAAACACTGTTGCACTATTGAAGGTATGCCCGGATAAATCGCACGGATACATTAGGTCGGAAATCACGTCAGAACTGGCCTGGGGATAAAACGGTGGGGATTATGAATACAGAAACCCGCGTCAATATTAATGCCGCTCGCTTAACTGCGTTAAACGATCAGAACTAACACTGTCCGCGGGTTTAATTCTTGTCTGTTGATTAGGCTTTATTCAGCACCAGTTGACCGCTTTTATCCAGCGGGATCTGGGTGCCGGGATCGTGATCCATGCGGATCTTGCCCTGCTGAGTGCCAATCTTGTAGGTCACGTCGTAACCCAGCATTTTCTGTGATTTGTCGTAGACCGTTCTGCAACGCTGCTGCGTGCTGGTGGTGCTGTCGTTATTCTGCATCGCACCCTGCACCTGGTTACCGGCGTAACCGCCGCCCAAGGCACCCACCACCGTCGCCACATCACGACCGCGACCACCACCGAACTGATGACCAATAACGCCACCGGCTACTGCACCCAGAACCGAACCGGCAATGCGGTTCTCATCCTGCACTGGCGCACGGTGAGTGACGGTTACATTGCGGCATTCCTGACGCGGTGTTTTGATGGTTTCTTTGATCGGCGTTGCGGCAAGAACCTGCGCGTATTGCGGACCCGAAGAAAAAACATCAAGACTGGCCACCGCAGCAATACCCAGAGCGGCTGCAATACCAATACCCACACCGGCTAACATTGACTTGTTCACAGGAAATCCTCCTGAAAGTGTTACCACGCATTTGTACCGGGGATTTTACCGACATTGCACCGCGCTTATTATTTTGCGCATTGGCGGCACGTGGTATTCCGGTTTACGGCGTGCGCGACGCGCCGTCTGTAAACAAGATAAAGTCTGCACAATGTTCCAGAACCTCGCAATAAGACAATGTGACCAAAGATGCTGGAAATCGCCCTTACCCCCAGTGTTTAGGAGGAATCTTAAGATTTTTACCCATAATCACGGGACATTGTGCTGAACAATCAGCCCGAAACTGCCCTATCGCACGGGGACCGGCATAAAAAAACCCACGCGGGCGAACCGGCGTGGGTGGGTCGATCTCAGGAGACTATCAGTGCATTTTCAACCGTGGGCGGATCACCCGGTTGATGCCGCCGACCAGCATCATCAGGCCGGTTTTGATATAGCCGTGTAAAGCGACCTGATGCATACGGTACAGCGAGATATAGACGAAGCGCGCAATGCGGCCTTCAACCATCATCGAACCGCGCATCAGGTTGCCCATCAGGCTGCCAACGGTGCTGAAACGGGACAGAGACACCAGCGAACCGTGATCTTTATACACGTACGGCTTCAGCGTCTGGCCGTTCATCAGCGCCAGAATGTTGGTAAAGCAGCGGGATGCCATCTGGTGCGCCGACTGGGCGCGAGGTGGCACAAAGCCACCGCCCTCTTTCGGACAGGAAGCGCAGTCACCGATAGCGAAGATATTCGGATCGCGCGTGGTCTGCAGCGTAGGCTCCACCACCAGCTGATTAATGCGGTTGGTTTCCAGCCCGGCGATATCTTTCATAAAGTCCGGCGCCTTGATGCCGGCCGCCCACACCATCAAATCGGCATCGATAAATTCGCCGCCCTTGGTGTTCAGGCCGTTGGCATCCGCACTGGTGACCATGGTGTTGGTCAGCACGCGCACGCCCAGTTTATTCAGTTCCTGATGCGCGGCAGCGGAAATACGCGGCGGCAGTGCAGGCAGAATACGCTCGCCCGCTTCGACCAGGGTCACGTTCAGCGCGCTGTTGTCCAGGCCTTCAAAACCATAGCTGTGCAGTTGCTTCACCGCGTTATGCAGCTCTGCAGACAGTTCCACACCGGTGGCACCACCGCCGACGATGGCGATATTCACCCGCTCTTTTTGCCCTGGCTGTGCCGAGAACTTGAGGAACAGGTTCAGCATTTCGTTGTGGAAACGACGCGCCTGGTGGGGGTTGTCCAGGAAGATACAGTGGTCTTTCACGCCGGCAGTACCGAAATCGTTCGAGGTGCTACCCAGCGCCATCACCAGGATGTCGTAAGGCAGTTCGCGTGCAGGAACCAGTTCAGCACCGTGCTCGTCGCAGATTTGCGCCAACTGCAGGGTTTGCGTTTCGCGATTAATGTTGGTCAGCGAACCCAGCTGGAAATTGAAAGAGTGATTGCGTGCGTGTGCCAGGTAGCTCAGCGCGTCGACGCCGTCATCAAGGGAGCCGGTTGCTACTTCATGCAGCAAAGGTTTCCACAGATGGCTGTGATTGCGGTCCACCAGCGTAATTTCTGCTTTGTGCTTACGACCGAGTTTATGGCCCAGGCTGGTCGCCAGTTCCAGACCACCGGCACCACCGCCGACAATGACGATTTTTTTCTTTGGCGTTGTCAAAATAACCCCCTAAATGTGAACCAATTGTTACCTAAGGGTAAAGAAATAATATCCTTAGAATACATAGGGTTCGCTTAAAATAAACCTGCTATCTGAAGTCAGAATAGCATGTGGGGTTATTTGGTCATACCAAAATTGATGTACATCAAACTTTTTTGGTTAAAGCCTGGACGAAGCGAAATTTTGAGGATTGTGATTCAAATAGTTAGCGCGAGATCACAGTTTTAAATTTTGTCCCTCAACGGGAAAAACGGGGCTTTCAGGCAAAGAAATACCGCAATTTTTGTCTGTTCAGAACAATCATTGCGGCGCTTTCAGGGGTTATGAAACTGTTAAGGCAGGGTCTTGAATGCCTTGATGCGTTGCAGATGTGGCGACAGGTTTTTAAACTTGTGGGTCTGCTGTTCATCCCAGACAATTTCATAGTATTTGTGCAACAGTTCAGCACTGAGCTGGCTGTCCAGCACTTCGTCGTGGCGGGAAAGCACCACCAGACAGCGATCGCGGTTTTTCTCACGGAAGTCCTCCACGCACTTGGTGGCGATATCGCGATACTCTTCCGGCCGGTCGATTTTGCCTTGCATATGTTGTTCAGGAGACAAATTGGGGTTGAAGATCACCTGGCGGATACCGCACAGAAAGCCGATACGTTCTGCCCAAAAACCCCCGAGGCCCACTCCGCAGATCAGCGAATGTTTGTCGCCTCCCTGCTGAACCGCCTTGTCCACTTCTTTCAACAAATGCTGCATGTCATGGCGTGGGTGCAAGGTGCTGTAACTGATAAAGCGTACGTCAGGATCGATAAACTGTAGCTGTAATACCTTTTCATGATTGCCGGGACTGGTGGAATCAAAGCCATGTAAATAGATAATCATCTGGATCCTCGCAACAAACGGAGGGCCGCGCCGCAGCCCTCATCATTTACGCCGCACTACGACGTCCTGGGTTCACCCGGCATTACGCTGTTTGTGCTCTTCCCAGCGTTCGCTGAGCGCATTCAATTCTTTATGCGCCTGTTGCCAGCGCGCAGAATCACGCAGCTCCTGACGGGTGAACTGACCGCGATGATATAACCGCTTCACCCGCTCTGCTTTGACCGGGGACAGGTTATCCAGCACGCTGACCGCCCCTGCGCGGTTATTACACACCAGGATCATGTCACAACCGGCATCCAGTGCTGCCTGGCCGCGCTCGGCATAACTGCCCATAATCGCCGCCCCTTCCATCGACAAATCGTCCGAGAAGATAACGCCATCAAAGCCCAATTCCTGACGCAGGATCTGTTTTAGCCAGTAAGGCGAGCCGCTGGCGGGACGTGGGTCTGCTTCAGTATAGATGACGTGCGCCGGCATCACGGCGTCGAGCAGCTGACGGTTAATCAATTCACGGAAGATCGCCATATCATGTTCGCGGATCTCAGCGAGCGGACGCGGATCGCGCGGGGTTTCTTTATGCGAGTCCGCACTGACGGCACCGTGGCCAGGGAAATGCTTGCCGGTGGTTTTCATCCCGGCGCTGTGCATGCCCAGAATGAAGCGCTCTGCCATCGCCAGCGCCTGCTGCGGATCGCTGTGGAACGAGCGCTCGCCAATCGCCGCACTGACGTGGCCAATATCCAATACCGGGGCAAAACTGATATCGATATCCTGCGCGATCATTTCCGCCGCCATCAACCAGCCCGCTTCCTGTGCCAGACGCCCGCCCTCATGCACTTCGTTTAATGCGGCGAATGACTGCGCCGCCGGCAGACGGGTGAAACCCTCGCGGAAGCGCTGCACACGGCCACCTTCCTGATCCACCGCCACCACCAGCCTATCGTGAGAAGCCTCGCGGATTTGGCGTACCAGCTCGCGCAACTGTTGCGTATCGTGGAAATTGCGGGTGAACAAGATCAGGCCGCCCACCATCGGGTGTTTCAGGATCTCACGTTCTTCTGCGTCCAGCTCATAGCTGGCGACATCTAACATTACTGGGCCCACGGCCACCTCACTTCACTATTTATTCAGAACATGGGGATGTTAAACAAAAACGCCGGTGCAACACTGCGCCCCAGCGCAAAAATTCGGGATCGCCGGTTTGTTGCCAGCGCACTTCAAACCATAACAGCATCAGATAATCTACCCACGGCAACCAACGCTGCACCTGTGCGCTCAGCAAGGGTAAATTTGAGTAGCCGATGCGAGCATAATGCCGCAAAAATCGCAGTTGTTCGGCTGGCGACCAGGCATTGCCGCGAAACAGTGCGGCGATGTCCAGCGCGATATCTCCGTCGGCCGCATACTCCCAGTCAATCAGCCGCAAGCCCTGGCCCTGTGCAATCAGATTGCCCGGATGAATATCCATATGCAGGGGAGCCAGTTTTAACGGCGTTGGGGGCCGACGACGCAGAAAACGCTGATGCAACTTTAGCCAGGCGGGTGTCAGGCGTCGGGGATCCAGCTGCTGCCAGTAACGAGTAAACTGCCGATGCAGGCTCAGCGGGTAGCCACTGGGCGACCGTTGATGCAAACTGGCCATCAACTCAGCCAGATTGCCACCCTCATTCAAGCGGGTAAAATTCGCCTCAGTGACAACGTCACCAGTGAGCCATTGCAAGATAATCCACTGATTATTCTGCGCTAAAACCTGCGGCCCGATGTCCTTACCGACACGACACAACACCCGCACCTCACGCCGGCGACTGACGCCCAACGCGCTTTTCTCTGCGCTTTGCTGGCGAGCCAATAGCTGCACGCCCTCGCCTTCAATCCGCCAGCTTTCACCGGTCAGTCCCTGCACCGGGCTGAAACGACAACCGGCGGTTTTCACCGCCGGCAGTTCGTGCTCAATCAGTCTTCGCAGTGCGGCTTCAGTGTGTAACGGCGCCATTGCCTGACCAGACGATTTCACCGCTTTGCACCAGCATCAATTGCATATCCAGCGTAGGTGACTTCACATCACCACTGACGTCGCTGTACAGCACATACTGCGCGCTAACGATACGCGCCAGACCAATCGCCTTGCTGCGTGAACCCAGGCTGTCATCCGCCGACAGGCCCAGCGTCTGTTTGGCGGTGGCCAACTGCGCTTCCGGCACGATGGAGAAGGTTTGATTTGATGCCAAAGCCTTGTGCAGGGCGGAAGTCGCTTTCGCAGTCTGCAATGAACCGTTGGTGTTGTTCTTCACGCTGTCGAGCAGCAACACGCTGCCCGGATTAACGCCATCGGCTTTCAGCATCTGATTCACCAGCGGCTGTACGCTGCTCAGCCAATCGAGCTGCTGAATCTTTGGCGGTTGCGGCACCGGTTCGGTCACCGGCGGCTGTGGTTCTTCGACCACCGGCGGCGTCACCGGCTCAACGGTTACCGGCGGTTGTGGTTGTTCCGGCTCCGGTGGGCGCGACAGACACCCGGTTAACACCAACGCGGCCAGCGCGACAAATAGATACTTTTTCATTAATCCCTCTCTCAATGAACCAAGAGTTTACAAGAATAGATACAGGCGCACGCGCTTGGCATCGAGGTTGCCATTGAGCGAGTAAATGGTGGCGTCTGAATTTGGCGCAATAGTAATGGTGCGCGGCGCTTCAAAAGGCCGTATATCCAGCCCCTGATCGTCATACCAGTAGAAGCGATAGTGCACCGTGACCGGCGTTGGTTGACTGTTGCTGAGTTCCGAAGTCGCCATCACCCGCCCGGAAGCATTCGAAATCGACGGATTGTCTGCCAGAATGCCCGCGGTCAGCACCGGCGAATCCATCACTACCGTCTGGCGGTCATTAACCGCAATGCCACGCGGGCTGCTACAGCCCATCAGTATGATGGCGGGTAACGTCAGCGCCATCAGACAACGCAGGGGTTTGCTATAGCGCATTATTTTCCTCGATTAGCGTGACAGCAGCGGCCCCAGGGAGCGGCCACCGACCAAATGCATATGAATATGATAGACCTCCTGGCCGCCATGGCGATTGCAATTGATAATCAGACGGTAGCCGTCTTCGGCGACGCCTTCCTGCTCGGCAATCCTGGCGGCCGCGGTGATCATGCGGCCCAGAGCGGCCTCGTGCTCAACAGTAACGTCGTTGATGGTGGGGATCAGCACATTGGGCACGATCAGAATATGGGTCGGGGCCTGAGGTGAAATATCACGGAAAGCGGTGACCAGTTCGTCCTGGTAGACCACATCAGCAGGGATTTCGCGGCGGATAATTTTACTGAAAATCGTTTCTTCGGCCATCTGGCGTTCCTTGTAGAGGAAAAAAAGCTGTACGCAGTATGAGTGACAAATTCTACTGCTTTCAACCTGATTGCGCACTTTCCGCGTTGAGTGATGCAGAATCAGACAACCGGTCAGGGAAATCGCGCCGCTGTCAGCGTTGCCCGGCAGCATTCATCTGATTTTTTTCACTTTGGTTATTCACTAATGTTGCTTTACTTGCCTGTTGCCGCCGCCAATAGTAACCCTATGATTAAAAACGGATAGGTAACCACATGCGATGCAAAACCCTGGTACTGAGTGCGCTGCTGCTGTGCGGCCACGTAGCGGCTGAAACCAAAAGCATTATTGACCTGCAGGCTAATCAGCAACATTTGCGTGCAGCGAAAAACCCGGCCGCGGTGGCACTGATCCCAGCCAATTACCCTTTTGCCGTGCCGGGCAAGCTAACCGTAGCGGTGGCGTCTGAAAACTCCCCGCCGCTGGCGCTGTTTGCCGAAGACAATAAAACGCTGATTGGCAGCGACCCGGATATTGCACAACTGGTGGCGGACAGCCTGGGGCTGGAACTGAATCTGGTGCCCACCTCCTGGGAGGACTGGCCACTCGGGATCAGTTCGGGCAAGTACGATGCCGCCATTTTCAATATTGCCGTCACCAAACTGCGCAAGACCAAGTTTGATTTTGCCACCTACCGCGTGGATACGCTGGGGTTTTATGTGAAATCCACCAGCAAAATCACCTCAATCAACCAACCTGCGGACATTGCCGGGCTGCGGGTTATTGTCGGCTCGGGGACTAATCAGGAAAATATCCTGCTTGGCTGGGATAAACAGAACCGCGCCAACGGCCTGGCGCCGGTGCAACCGATTTATGTCACCGACGATGCTGCCGCCAACCTGAGCATTCAGTCCGGACGCGTCGACGCCTACTTCGGCCCCCACTCCACCGGCGCTTACAAGGCGGCACTGACCGGCAAAACCAAAATGGTCGGCATTGGCCCGAACGTGGCCTATGTGGCGGTGACCACCAAAAAAGATAACGGTCTGGTTGCGGCCATCAACGCCGCCATCAATGGGGTGATCGCCAGCGGCGAGTATGGCCAGGTGCTGGACCGTTGGGGCGAGCGCGATGAGAAGGTCCCACGCTCTACCATCAACCCGCCGGGCATTGGCGACTAATCTTCTATCAACTGGGGTGCGTGTGTGCGCATCCAGTTGGCCAACGAGTCGAGCGTCGGGCGCAGCGTTTTACCCAGCGGCGTAATCTGGTATTCAACACGCGGCGGGACTTCCGGGAACACCTGTCGCGTGACCAGGCCGCGCTGTTCAAACTGCCGCAGTTGGCGTGTCAGCTCTTTCTGGGCGATCGGTGCCACGGCACGCTGCAACTCGCTGAAACGCACCGAACTGTCGATCAATATCAGTCGGTAAAGGATCGGGATCGCCCATTTCCCCGCCACCAGATTCACAAAGCCCACCATTGGGCAAGGTTCGCCCGCGGCCGGTAACACCGCTAAATTTTTTTCCGCTGTCGAACGCCCTGCATCGGTCATTTCATTCCACCTTGTCCCTTAGTATCCAAAAGGTGCCTACTATGCAAAAGGTACTATAGCGCAAATAATGCCTGCATCGACAACAAACGGGAGTGGGCTATGTCACGACTTAAAGGTAAATATGCGTTGATCACCGGCGGCACCAGCGGTATTGGTCTGGAAACTGCGCGTCAGTTTATTGCCGAAGGTGCCACCGTGGCGATCACCGGCCGCAGCCAAAGTGGCCTCGACGCGGCGGGTGCAGCTCTGGGCAAGGTTCTGTTGTTGCGCAGCGATGCCGGGGATATTGCTGATCAGCGTAGTTTGGCACAGCAGTTGGCCAGCCATTGGCCGCGCCTCGATGTGCTGTACATCAACGCCGGCGACGTCACCCACCACCCGTTGCAGGAATGGGATGAGCAGAGCTATCAGCGGCTGATGGATATCAATCTCAAGGGGCCGTTCTTTCTGATCCAGTCATTGTTGCCACTGTTGGCCAATCCGGCATCGATTATTTTGTGTGGCTCGGTCAGCGCACATATTGGCCTGCCGTTAAGCAACGTTTACGCCGCCAGTAAGGCCGGCCTGCTGTCGCTAGCCAGAACGCTGTCCGGTGAATTGCATCCGCGCGGGATCCGGGTTAACGGCCTCAGCCCCGGCCCGACAGAAACCCCGGCGCTGGGCAAGCTCGGGTTGAAGGATGCCGATGAGCAGGCACTACGCGACGAGATCCGCGCACTGGTGCCGATCGGCCGCATGGGTACGGCGCTGGAATTAGCCAAGGCGGCGGTGTTTTTGGCGTCTGACGAGTCCGCCTTTATGGTCGGCAGTGAGTTGTTGATCGACGGCGGCGTGGGGAATTTGTAGCAGTGATGGTTTGGACGTCAAGCCGTGACAGCAACGACTGCACGGCTTGTCAGTTAACCCAGACCAGGGATAGCAACGCCGAAAGTCTGCAGCAGCAACACCATATTGAGCAGGATAATAATCACCGTCCCGATGATTGACACCAGGCTGGTCAGGCGACTATTGACGAACTCACCCATAATGTCGCGACGGCGGGTGAACATCACCAGAGCAATCATCGGTGCCGGCAGCGCCAGGCTCAGCACCACCTGGCTGTAAACCAGTGCATCCGTGGCATTAACCCCTAACGCGACCACGATGAATGCCGGGATCATGGTCACCATGCGGCGGACCCATACCGGAATGCGGAAACCGACAAAGCCCTGCATGATCATTTGGCCCGCCATGGTGCCCACCACCGAGCTGGAAATCCCGGAGGCAATCAGCGACATCAGGAAGATACCGGCGGCAGCGGCACCAAACAGTGGCGTCAGCGTATGATAAGCGGTACCGATCTCAGCCACATCGCTATTACCGGCATGGAAGGCGCTGGAGGCCATAATCACCATGGCGATATTCACCATCCCGGCGATAGACAGTGCAATCACCACTTCAATATTGGAAAAACGCAGCAGTTTACGGCGCTCGCCGCTGTCACTGGCCGGCGCACGGTGCTGGGTCAGGCCCGAGTGCAGGAAGATGGCGTGCGGCATCACGGTGGCACCAATGATACCGACGGCAATGGTCAACGCCTGTGCATCCGGCAACTGCGGCGTGACCATGCCCATGCCCGCTGCCGCCCAATCGACCGGCACGATAAACATCTCGACCAGATAACACAGGGCAATCACCGCGACCAAGCCGCCGATCATCAGTTCTACCGGACGGAAACCTTTCTTCTCCACCATCAGCAAAGCATAGGTGATCACCGCCGTCACCCCCATGCCTGGCAGCAGCGGCATATTGAACAGTAACGCCAGCGCTATCGCACCGCCGAGAAACTCCGCCAGATCGGTAGCCATTGCCGCCACCTCACTGAGCAACCACATGCCAATGACCACCGGACGAGAAAACTGATCGCGACACATTTCCGCCAGATTGCGGTTGGTGACGATACCCAGCTTGGCCGACAGCGCCTGAAACAGCATGGCGATCAGGTTCGCCATCACCACCACCCATAACAGGCTGTAGCCGTATTTCGAACCGGCCTGAATATTGGTAGCGAAATTACCGGGGTCCATATAAGCAATAGAGGCAATCACTGCAGGGCCGGCGAACAGTAGCGGCGTGAATGCACCACGCTTGCGCCCGGCAAGTGCGTTACCAATTGCCGTATTGGTTCGTTCGGTTAACGATGTGGTGGTTGCCGCATCACGCATGATTTACCCTCAATCTTTTTCTGGTTATTTTTCACCCAACACTCACAGCAATGTAGCATTGGCTACACTTTATGCAAAATGGAAGATTCACTGCCTTTGTGTACAAATATTTCTTATTGTCATCGAATACGCCAGCCGAATTGATAATGCGTCGTCTTTGGACTAACGTATGGCGGAACTGCATTAACCTGCAACTTACTGGTTTATCGTTTAAAGGACGTCTCAGACTATGGCAACAAGCGCACCAGACGACGCAGAACGCCCCGTGGTGGCTGAAATGCCGGACGAGGCTGAACATGCCCTGCGCTTCACCCGCGCTCGTGAGGCGCAATCCAATGCGCTGATCGAGGACTATGTTGAGCTGATTGCCGACCTGCTGGTCACCACCCGCGAAGCCAGAACCACGGATATCGCCAAACGCTTTGGCGTATCACACCCTACCGCGATCAAAAACATCGCCCGGTTGAAAAGTGCCGGTCTGGTGGAGTCACGCCCTTATCGTGGGGTTTTTCTGACCGAGGAAGGTGAACAACTGGCGCAGAAGGTACGGCGTCGCCACCGGATTGTGGTTGATCTGCTGGTTTGCCTGGGAGTTCCGAATGAAACGGCGGAGCTGGACAGCGAAGGGATTGAACATCACATTTCTAGCGACACCCTGGCGGTGTTTGAACAGTATTTGCAAAAGCACGCAGTAAAATAAATCCTCACCAATAAAAAAGGGAGGCTTTCGCCGCCATATTAGTGCCAATGAAAACAAGCAGTTACAGTAATATCAGAACGTTAGATACTTGTAACTGCCTGCTAAAAATGAGTATAGCGTGGGTGTTTGGGTCAATTTGTGGATCACCTAATCGACGAAACCAACCGATGCAATTCAACAAAACGCCATCATCCACCAACTAGAACCAAGAACTTAGTGCAAAACCATAACCAGCACACTCTCCTCAATCATTTATTATATTCTTTAGGTAATGGACAGTCATAGTTTATATCAAGCATATCCAGATTTGATATATTGAAATTCACATATTTTCTACCATTTTTTTCTTTAACTATTGGTTTTGCATACACAAAGACGAAGGCAGTATGTTTAGGGTTTTCAAGTATTTTATTCAGTCGAGTACTCACCAGCTTTTTAATTTTATAGCTATTAATTAGACGGTCAGTGACAAAAATTGATGCGTTGGCTTTAACTCCATCACATATCAAATCCTTCTTAAATCTTATTTTGTATCCATCACTACCCCTAGTTCTATCAACGTAAGCCCAACCATAGTAAATAGCGGGATGATTTGGTAAATCGCTTAAATTCTGATCCCAGATACATTTAAATATCCCCCCGTATGCAATATCCTTCCCTGATATGTTTATCTTTCTATTCTTCAAACTACCATCTTTTCTATACGAAATGTATCGACTCACTATAGAACGGACTGAGTATATTTTATTAACATAGCCAACCTCTCTCAACCTAGCCACTGCCTTTGCTGCTAACGTGTTTATTTTTTTTGTTGTATCTTTTCCTTGTTTAGATGTTTTATTATCATCATAGTATGAGTCCGGCCTATTTAGAATGAAGGAATCTACAATTGACTGGTCTAAATTAGGTTTTTCTTCTGATGTAGTAAGAGATGTTTCATAGTTTAAATTCAATGGCTTTTTATTGAACACCTCACACTCATCAGAGTGAGTCTTGCCATAAATCCGATAATGAACAACCACTTTGATACTTTGCTTTTCTTCTGTAAGGTTAGCACACGTGACTTGTGCTGAGCACCCAGTCCCTGGGCAAATAAAAGCACGGGGGTTAGTTATAACACCCGACCAGTACAAGTCTGATGCGCGATAAGGATCTATATAATCATCAGCTTCCTCGCTATAGGCGATATCTAGCGACATATCGTGACCTCCTGAGATAACTTATTTTTTAACACATTACCACATCTGTAATGATCTGTTAAAAAATTAGCCATACCACATTACAATAGTCACAACAATATATTATAACCAACCTATGCAAATAGTCATTTAAATACAGGTCCTCTTTGGGCTGTTTTAGACTATTTTTTTATAAATAGTCATTTACTTTATTATTTAAATTGATATCAATGGATTGAGACGAACTGCGTCTTCCAAATAGTCTGGCGCAAAGTGCGCATAGACCATGGTTTGTAAAATACTTGAGTGACCTAATATCCTCTGCAGCGCCAGAATATTGCCACCGTTCATCATGAAGTGACTGGCAAAGGTATGACGCAGAACGTGAACGGCCTGCCCTGCTGGCAAGCCGGGGGCAACCTCTTTGATGCACGTTCTCACATATGGGTAGTTAAGATCGGCGAATAATGGCCCAGCCTTAATTCCACTGGTAATTTCACCGCACAACTCCACTGAGATCGGCACTGTTCGGTTTTTGCTGTTCTTGGTGTTGAGGTAAGTCACTTTATTGCCGATCAGCTCTTCCCGCCGAACTTTGACCACCTCCCCCCAACGTGCCCCTGTTGCCAGGCACAACTTAACCGCCTTCAGATGATCACCTTCCAGCCGATCTACCAGTTGCCGGATTTCGTCATGAGTTAAGAAACCCATTTCCTGATCCGGCAGCTTTATTTTTTTCATCTCTTTGAGCGGATGCTCACCGTGGTAAAGCCCCAAATCGATGAGAACGGAATACACCCCGCCCAGCTTTTCTTGGTCGAGATTGACGGTTTTTGCCTTTCTGCCTTCGGCGAGGCGAAGCACACGATAATCAGAAAAGAACGATCGGGTGATCTGGCAGGCCTTAGGGTTACCCATTTTGGCCGCCATCACCTGCAATTTATGCTCTATCTTCACGCCATCTTTCAGGTTCTGGCCATGATGCTTAAACCAAAGGTCTATCAATTCCGTTAATGGTCGTTGGTCGGCTGGTTTATCTACCCAGTCTTTATTGTTCTGTGTCGCGATAACCCAGCGTTCAAACTGCTGTGCCTCGGATTTCGTCTTAAACTTCTTGCGGATACGCTTACCCGTGCGACCCTGGGGGCGCACATCCACCATATAGCCTTCCGCGCCGAGCGATTTAATACTCATCCCAAAGATTCCTTTCGAAACAAACTCCGCCTTTTCCCCAATAATTCATGATCTTCCAGGCGATTAGCCAGCCTTCAGGCCTTTTTGGTGCTTGGATGTACTTTCGTGCCCATCAGGGGAGAGAACAGGCGAAATCTGGCCGATTTCCGGCGCGACATCCCCTGTCATAAACCACATCGTGTACTTTTTGAGTTGTGGGTTATTACCAGAGCAAACACGCCTTGTTGGCGACCACCTCAGAAAAGAAGCAATAAAACAGAAATCGGAGGAATAGCATGACCACATCAGCAGAACGTAAACGCGCCCAGCGCCAGCGTGACAAGGCGAACGGCATCATTACGATCACCCTACGCGTCGATAGCCAGGAAATGGCTATGATTCTGGAAGGCTGCCAGCAGCGCCAGATCGCGAGAGAACCTTACGAGGTGACGGAATACCTACTCGGCCTCATCAGGCAAGACAGCAAGCTGTTGCATAAACAGATTGCCGAGCTGCATAAGAGCAGTTGTGGGAAGTGCGGCGACACGTTACCGGGCGATCCGAGCGGGTGCTGCATGCAGGGGGATTCGCAGTGTTGGCAAACTATGGGTTACAAACGACTAATGCTGAAATCATTATGAAAAAACAAAATAACGGATGTTATTATAGTTATTTAAATAATTAAATATAAAATATGCAGTTTCACGCAATAACTGGAAGTATTCGACGAATCTGTGTTGGAAATCACTATGCGTAAATTATTATCTTATATATCATATAAAAAGAGGATGCTGCTCAATTTTTTTGGATACGCATATCATTACTGAAGGAATTAACTTCAACTTTAAATTAATAACAAGGATTAACTATGTTTATAAGAACAATAACTATCGAAAACTTCAAGGGTTTCCATGGGAGTCATAGCGTTGATTTCAATATACCTGATGGAACTACAGAAGGAAGTGGGTTAAATATTTTTGTTGGTGAGAACAACGCCGGTAAGTCTACCATTTTTGAATCTTTGGATTTTATAAAAGATAGCTCGAAAAAAAACCTTGGGGAATTAATAAACAGATCTGATCCTGCCACCGTATTTGATAACCTTTCAATAGAGGTAACGTATACAGGAAACATCATTAACATCGTAAACACTCATGTGCAAACAAACAAAATACAATCCTTTTTAAATAATGTGTTTAATGATGGTGCAAATGAGTGCTTTAAAGTAAAGCGTTCATGGAATAACAATAATCCTGATGAAGTTAAGAGAATAAATTTTTGGAGTGAAGTCGAGCAAGCTTACTCAAACCCCTCTGGAATCGATGCGCCATTCAAAAAACTTTATGATAACAACTTCATCTGGGCAGATACTAACCCTAACGATGAATCTAAATTTGGTGCATCTACTCTTTGCGGTTCTCTGCTGAAAGAAATAGCCCTTGGGCATGTAAATACACCTGAGTATCAAAGTTTCCAAAGTAGCTATCACGGGCTGTTTAACAACCCAGAATCTCAACTAAGAACAAATATATCTCAAATAGAAGCGAAGGTTCAGACTGTTTTCTCATCTCAGTTCGGCGCTGCTAATATTTCATTTTCTTTTGATGAATTGCAAATTGAAAACTTTTTCAAAACTGCAAGTGTGATTATTGATGATGGTGTTTCTGTCCCCATGAATGAAAAAGGTCACGGAATGCAAAGAGCAGTAGCTCTTTCTATGCTACAAGTTTATGCCGACATAACTGCTAATGCTGCTAATGCTGCCGTATCCAAACCATTTTATTTATTCATAGATGAACCAGAAATTTGCCTACATCCTTCAGGGCAAAAAAAATTATTAGACGCCCTGATGTCTATTTCAAGAACTAAACAGGTTTTTGTTACGACTCACTCCCCATTTATGTTGTCCTCGACTAATTTAAAGAATGCGGGTCTTTTCATTTTCAATAAAAATAACAATAGAAACTATATTTCAAGAGCTGACATATCACCTATGTTCCCATGGAGTCCGTCTTGGGGGGAAATTAGCTTCAAAGCATATAATTTACCAACTGTGGATTTGCATAATGAACTATATGGACACTTACAAAAGCAAAGTGGGCAGCATGCGGTGAATAACTTTGAGCAATGGCTTAACGGCCAAGGCATCGCACTTAGTAAACAATGGACTAAGGAAAGAGGAGGAAACCCACTTCCACCAATTGCTGCAACCTTACAAACCTTCATTCGTAATCATATACATCATCCTGAAAACGTAACAATGCAATCTCAGAAATATACAGAGGCTGAACTAAAACAATCAATAGAAGAAATGATCAATCTTCTTTAAGTCTTGATGTGGTGCAAAAAACATCGACTATTGAATATTAAGAAACACTAAATACAGCTTCCACAAAAGCGCATCTACACCATGTAGCAAGGCGCTTTTCTTCATTTCACGCTTTACCACATTGTATCTGACTACACAGGTTTTTCGCCCTGCATAAGGGGTAACATTTTTTAGCCATTGTCGGGAGAAAAGATCCCTATCGATCCCCTAATCCGTGCCGTCCCCCCCGCCCCCGCAATGCATACTTAAGAATTCACTTTTTATGCAGTACAAAATCAGAGCAAAACCTTGCTGGCAGTGGTCTGAAAGAGAGATTAAGTATGCAAGTAAAATATACAGATTGTTGTACTTAGAGTATGCAGTTTTTTTATTTAAAAATCCAAGTCAAATCCAATAAAAAACACATTCTAAAGAGAGGTGCCAGCACTGAGCGTCCCGCGTGACGTGAAGTTATCTTGGCAAGTCACAGTTTTATTTTCGACAGACTTGTGACGTGTCTTATCCATAAAAAAATTGACTGTGACATGTCACAGCGGCGCACGGCGATACATTTGCATATGAATAACCTTGTATAAATATGCAAAAACCACTTTTCTCTACTTAAAATGAGTACTAACTAGAAACTAACTTATTATGTATTAGCTCAGAATTTATCTAGCATTGTTATGTGGTCTAAAACAATTCACTCTGACGTCCAGTTAAGAACGAAAATCGGAACACATATTGTGGTGTGATAGACAATACGGAGCAGGCCAGAGATCTATCAACTTTCACTTATATACTGATATAAAAGACAAGTTTTAAAATTACTACATGCTTGATAATCAAGGTGTGCGCTTTGAGGTTATGTACGCTTAGACTCAATTGAAAAAAGTTTTCGTTACTGCACTTCGTCAAGCCAGCCACCTCGATTCATAGAATCGAAAACTCTGAAAACCTAAGAAAATCCGCCTCGTAAAGGCGGTTTTTCTTTTTCAGAAAAAAGGCTATTATAATGAGAGGTAAAGGTGCTAATGGATAAAGGCTATCTATCCGCGACCTCTCATCTCTGCAATGCCACTCCAAAAAGTAGGAGAGGACAAAATATCCGATAAAATTCGGATAATATCCTCTTCAGAACTTACCGTTGTCTTGCCCCTTCTTGTAGTCACAACAATGTCGCTGTTTTCCTCCTTAAATATTTCAACATCCATAACCTTATTTGATGCAAGATCTTCTTTAAAGTTAACATAGGCCGCTATTTTTACATAATGAGAGTTGCTAGCCATATTGCTTGTAATTTTAACATCATCATGAACTTGATTTACAGCATCACTAGCATCATCAATTATCTCAATGATTCTATTTATTTTATCATTAATCGCATTGGCTCGCTGAATACCCTCAGCAACTGCTGCAGCGAATAAATTCTTACTATTTTCACTTTTCATAATTCACCTATATTTTTTCAAGTCTAAGTAGAATAGGGAAGTGATCTATGACACCTTCCATAATTGCTTTTTTTATTTTTTCATTAGTAATGATTTTCGAAGAACGCTCATTTACAACCCAAGGCCCTTTACTAATCATACTGGATGGAACCATAATTTGGTCAAATGTTTTACAGGATGACTCTTCCTTTGCTCTAAATTGGGTATCGGAAGAAACCCAAGAACCAGAAAAATGATAATCAACCCCATGATAATTTGGTACATGAGGACCCGACATGGAATCAGATAAATTATACATAATCTCGTTATCCAATTTAGCATAGTGTCTATTTGTAGTAGTATACATCAACGTTTTGATAGCATCTGATGTTGGCTCCTCATTATAATCACCCATAAGTACAACTTGTCTATCAGACTTAATCAATTCCATGTCACGGATTGTTTTTAGCTGCCTTGCCGCATGATTTTTTTTAAACGCTGAATGGTCCCTAAGGACACTAGGCCAGTGAGATGCTATTATATTTATATTGCCGCTAGCATTTGATTTATCCCCTGACAAAGAAATCAAGAAAGAGTATCCGGTCTTAATATTATACCCATGCCCATCAACTTGGTTAGTGTTTTTAAATATGGGATTCTTATCAATTAATCTTATTTTGTGATTATGTATCATAACCATGTCAAAGTATAGATTCTTGGAAACAAAATCATTAGCCTTAACAATTGAAAGACTATTCAACTCACTACTCAGAAAATCAATAGCAGCCTCATTTACTTCACAAAGAATCAAAACATCAACTATGCGTTTTGAAAAAAAATCATTGCATAATCCATACAGATATTTCATCTTTGAATTATCAACTTTAGAATAGAACAATGGAGCTATATTTATGTTCCAAAATGCAATATTTAAAATCGACATGCCATATACTTGTTATAAAATGATAACTTGATTTTACCTTACAACGAAAGGCAAGTCATTCAAAACGCATCAACTCACCAACTTCTTGGTTGTTTAAAAAACAACCAAGTTTGGCATTTCCGATTTAGAAGTAAATTAGTGTTTATGTCAGTCAGTTTTATAAGTATTTTGACACACCTAACAGATTGAATTTATTATAAAACATTGAAATTTTTTGTGCCTGAATTTTGTCTGTTGGTGAGCTGCTACCAATTGTCTGACGTTGCTAAATGCTAGTTATGTTCGCTTCTGGAACAAAGTCAACTATCAAATTAATTTTAGCTCATGTCATAAAAGATTTCAGGTCAAGTATGAGTCAGTAAATTTAGCTTACGCATCCTGTTTCAGTAGTTCATAAGATTTAAAGCTGATCACCTCTTCCCCTGCCCACTCGTTGAGTTCGCATACCGTCGGCGGGTTCCTGTCATGAGCCTGATCGATACGTTAGACAAACTCAGCGGCGACAATACCCCGGCGTACTCGCTTAGCATTGAAGGCGTTGATATCACCGGGAAGGTGAAAGAAAAATTAATCAACCTGACACTAACGGATAACCGGGGCTTTGAGGCTGACCAGATCAATATTGAGCTTGACGATAGCGAAGGCAATTTGAAACTGCCACGCCGTGGCGTCAGCCTGGCTGTTGCACTCGGCTGGAAAGATACCGGAGTGATCGATAAAGGGACGTTTGTCGTTGATGAAATTGGCCATGCTGGCGCACCTGACGTATTGACCATAACAGCCCGCAGTGCCGATTTTCGGCAAACATTGAACGTGCAGCGCGATGCCTCTTATCATAAAAAAACCATAGGGGACATTGTCAAAACCATTGCCGGCCGCAATAAGCTGGCGGCGGTCATCAATAAGAATGTGGCAAACATTCAGATCGGGCATATCGACCAAACTACCGAGTCAGACGGGAGTTTTATCACCCGACTGGCAAAAGAGAATGGCGCTGTGGCCGCAATAAAAAACGGCAATCTGCTGTTTTTTAAACAGGGGCAAAATATGACCGTCGGGGGAAAACCGATCCCGGCAATCCTCATTAATAGCCAGTCAGGTGATAGCCATCAATTCACCCTAACCGATCGGGGAGCTTATACCGGCGTTGTGGCCAACTGGCTGAATACCCGCACAGCGAAAAACGAACAGGTGAAGGTTAAACGCCGTCGGGTAAAAAAACCTGTAGTTGTCGATGAGAAACAGGGGGAATACCTGATCGGCAGCGATAAGAATGTATTGGTACTGCGCCATACCTACGCATCAAAATATAATGCACAGCGCGCGGCAAAGGCAAATTGGGAACGTATTCAGCGTGGTGTTGCGACCTTCTCTATTCAGCTTGCGCGTGGACGTGCAGATATTTACCCGGAAGCACCGGTCACTGTTTCAGGTTTCAAAAAAGAGATCGATGAGGCTAACTGGACGTTGGTTAAAGTGACTCACTCACTGAACAACAGCGGATTTACTACCGCCCTCGATTTGGAGGTCAAGATTGATGATCTGGAAATGGAGTGATGCAAAACAGCAATAATTGTGCATAATTATTAGCAATACTGACCATAGTCAGGGCATCTCGGAGAACCCCGCCATGATGCATTGCCCGCTTTGCGGCCAGGCCGCGCACACCCGATCATCAAGCTATATCACCTCAACCACCAAAGAACGTTACAACCAATGCACTAACATCAATTGTGGGGGCACATTCGTGAGTCATGAAACCTTTACCCGCATGATTTCCCAACCGCAAACCGCAGATCCTGTACAACCTCACCCCAAAAGCAGCGGACAAACCTCACTGATCTTCGGCTAATTAGGCTGCCCGCAGATGTGGGCAGTTGTACGGATTCGCTTATCCTGAGGTCTTAATGTGGACATTAAAAATATAAAACACTTATAAATCAATATTAAAACCAATAAAAAAGGGAGGCTTTCGCCTCCCTCAAAACTCCCCTGCCTGAATTAATGATTACGGATGTATTCGTCCATATCCGTTTTCAGGTTGTCAGATTTGGTACCAAAGATAGCCTGAACGCCCGAGCCTGCGACAACGACGCCGGCAGCACCCAGTTTTTTCAGGCCAGCCTGGTCAACCTTGCTCACGTCCGCCACGCTAACGCGCAGACGGGTGATGCAGGCATCCAGGTTGGTGATGTTGTCTTTACCGCCAAAGGCCTGTACCAGCGCCGCAGACATTTCAGAACCGCCCTGAGTAACCTGCTCAGAGGCCGTGTCTTCACGCCCTGGGGTTTTCAGATCCAGCTTGGCAATCAGCACGCGGAAGATGGTGTAGTACACCAGACCGTAGATGATACCGACGATTGGGAACAGCCAGATTTTGCTGCTGTTGCCGCTCAGGACGATAAAGTCGATCAGACCGTGTGAGAAGCTGGTGCCGTCACGCATCCCCAACAGGATACAGATCGGGAACGCCAGACCAGCCAGAATGGCATGGATTGCGTACAGGATCGGCGCAACGAACATGAAGGAGAACTCGATCGGTTCGGTGATACCGGTCAGGAACGAAGTCAGCGCAGCGGAGATCATGATACCGCCGACTTTAGCGCGGTTTTCCGGCTTGGCTGAGTGCCAGATGGCAATCGCAGCAGCAGGCAGACCGTACATTTTGAACAGGAAGCCACCGGACAGTTTACCCGCAGTTGGGTCACCCGCCATATAACGTGGAATATCGCCGTGGAACACCTGACCTGCTGCGTTGGTGTATTCACCAATCTGCATTTGGAACGGCACGTTCCAGATATGGTGCAGACCGAACGGCACCAGCGCACGTTCAACCACGCCGTAGATACCAAACGCCACTACCGGGTTCTGATAAGCCGCCCACTGGGAGAAGGTCTGGATAGCCGTACCGATTGGAGGCCAGATAAAGGAAAGCACTACGCCCAGAACGATTGCCGCCAGGCCGGAGATAATTGGCACAAAGCGCTTACCGGCAAAGAAGCCCAGATATTCCGGCAACTGAATGCGGAAGAAACGGTTAAACATATAGGCAGCGATGGAGCCGGAGATAATCCCCCCGAGTACACCGGTATCCGCCAGGTGTTTGGCCGCAATTTCTTCAGCCGGCAGGTGCAGCACCAGTGGTGCAACCACCGCCATGGTTTTCACCATGATGCCGTAAGCCACTACCGCAGCTAACGCGGAGACACCGTCGTTATTGGTGAAGCCCAGGGCAACACCGATGGCAAAAATCAGCGGCATGTTGGCGAAAACGGAACCGCCGGCTTCCGCCATCACGTGTGAGACTACCGCGGGTAGCCAGCTAAAGTTGGCGGAACCGACGCCCAGCAGGATACCTGCGATAGGCAATACGGATACCGGCAGCATTAGCGACTTACCTACTTTTTGCAGGTTTGCAAATGCGTTCTTGAACATAGTTGAGTGTGCTCCTGAGTAATAGTGCTTTGCTACTTTTCGCGATTCTTCGCGTTGCAAGGGGGGGAGAAAAACCCCTGCAATTCAGGGTGTCTGAGCACCCCTTGAATTATTACGCAGAGTAAAATAAATAGGCTGCGCAATGTTTGATGACAGTCACGTTTCGATGAACAAAACCGGGTATTTTTCTTATATCGCCCATTTTTTGTTAAAAATGAGCAATAAACGCCCGCACCTCGCCCGAAAAACGGGTGGGAACATTACCCGTTTCGGCGATTAATTACGAGCTTAAAAAGAATTCAGATTTCGTTAACCACAGCTATAGA
This sequence comes from Serratia sp. BIGb0163, assembly GCF_024809935.1. Classification (NCBI taxonomy): domain Bacteria; kingdom Pseudomonadati; phylum Pseudomonadota; class Gammaproteobacteria; order Enterobacterales; family Yersiniaceae; genus Serratia; species Serratia sp. BIGb0163. Next base: position 663,872 of record NZ_JANUDZ010000001.1, on the reverse strand, counting down.
CTAGGCCAAAGATTAGAGTTCGATGTGAAATAAGCGTGAAAAGTTGGCGGTGGTGGCTTCAGCCAGCGTTTCCAGGCTCACGCCCTTCAATACCGCCATGTATTCAGCCACATCGCGCACATAGGCAGGTTGGTTTTCTTTGCCGCGATGCGGCACCGGAGCCAGATACGGCGAGTCGGTTTCCACCAGAATACGATCCAGTGGCACATAGCGCGCCACTTCACGCAGTTGCTCTGCATTGCGGAAGGTCAGGATGCCTGAGAAAGAAATGTAGAACCCCAGATCCAGCAACGCCTCAGCGGTAGCGCAATCTTCGGTGAAGCAGTGCAATACACCGCCACAGTCCTGGGCATTTTCTTCACGCAGAATAGCCAGTGTGTCTTCCCGTGCATCGCGGGTATGCACGATCACCGGCTTGTTCAGATCGCGGCCGATACGAATATGTTCACGGAACGACGCTTGCTGCAGCTCAAGATTGTCTTTCTGATAGAAGTAGTCCAGCCCGGTTTCACCCAGTGCCACCACCTGCTCTGCTGCCGCCAAACGGCGCAGCTCAGCGTAGTCGTAGCCCCCCTCCAGATTGAGCGGATGCACCCCGCAGGAGAAGGCCACGTCATCGCGTTGGCCAATCAATTGCGTCATCGCCTGATAGCCCGGCAAAGTGGTGGCCACCGCCAGCACGTAACCGACATCGCGCGCCTTGGCCTTCGCCAAGGCATCATCCACATTTTGATGCAGAGTTTGGTAATCCAGGCCGTCGAGGTGACAATGAGAATCTACTAACAACATAATATTTAACTCTTTTACAGCGAATGAGGGTGGGAATAGCCGGTAGCGCCGAGCAACTGCTCCCAGCCAAGTAACTGTTCGGTCAGCAGCAGTTCGCGGTTAACGCCGACGACGCTAAGCAACTGATGGCGACAATGCAGCCATTGCTGCACGGCTTGCTGCAGCGACGTACTGCTCAGGCGGCTGGCCAGCTGGTGCACCAGCGGTTGCTGATCCTGGTTCAGAACAAAGCCGGCGGCCCCCTGCTGCCACTTCATGGCGTCCATTAACAACGAACATAGCCAGTGTAGCCGCTCAGCGACGTCTTCGTGATTCAATACCGGCAGCAGCGACAACATGTCGTGCTGCGGCAAAGCGGCACTCAGGGCCGCGCACAGCGCGCTACGTTGTTGCCAACGTTCCGGCTGGAGCAATTGCTCTGCGGCCAAGGGTGCGCCGTCATGCAAGCGCAAGGCGGTCAGGAGATCGATCTGATTACCCGGCGTCTGCCGATTCAGCCATTGCAGACTGAGCTGTTCGTCCGGACTGGCGAGATGCCAGTACAAACAACGGCTGCGCAGCGTCGCCAGCAGGCGTGAAGGCTCACGGCAGCTCAGCAGGAAATAGGTTTTTTCCGGCGGTTCTTCCAGCGTTTTCAACAGGGCATTGGCGGCAGCCTCGGTCAGCAACTCCGCCTGCGGTAGCCAGATCACCTTGGCACCGCCCTGCTGCGCATGAGAATAAAGGATCTCAATCAGCTGGCGGATGGGCTCCACCCCCAGGCTGCTTTTGCCTTTTTCCGGCGTCAGCACGTGATAATCCGGGTGATTTCCTGCCAGCATCAACCGACAGCTATGGCATTCACCGCAGCTTTTCTCACCGTTGCGACGTTGGCAGATCAGCCACCGACTCAGGCCATAGGCCAGCGCATCTTCACCATGGCCGGCAGCGGCATGCAATAACAGTGCGTGATGACCGCGCCCGGTAGCATATTGCCCGACCAACTGGCGGTAAGGGGTATTCAGCCACGGGTACCAGTTCATTACGCGCCTTCCTGCTGCTGTAACCATTGGCTGACGCAACGACGAATCGCCGCCGTCACCTGATCAAGCGATTGAGAAGCATCCACGGTGATGATGGACGCATCTTGCGCCGCCAACTCCTGATAACGTGCGCGGGTACGTTCAAAGAATGGCAATGCTTCCTGTTCGATACGATCCAGTTCGCCCCGTGCTCGGGCACGCTGCAGACCCACTATCGGCGGCAAATCCAGATAAAGCGTCAGATCGGGACGAAACTCCCCTAATACCGTGTCACGCAGCGAGGCCATAAGTTGTTGATCCACACCCCGACCGCCGCCCTGGTAGGCTTGAGAAGACAGGTCGTGCCGATCGCCAACCACCCAGGCACCGCGCGCCAAAGCCGGTTTGATCACCGTTTCCACCAACTGTACACGGGCCGCATACAGCATCAGAACCTCGGCCTTGATGGTCGGCAGTTCGCCCTCCACGCCGCGTTTGAACAGGTCGCGCAGTTTTTCTGCCAACGGCGTGCCGCCGGGTTCACGGGTAAAGGCAATGTCGTTGATGCCATGTTCGCGCAGTACGTCGACTACGGTATCGCGTGCGGTCGTTTTGCCCGCACCTTCAAGCCCTTCGATAACCACGAATTTACTTTTCATTCTTTTCCTTTAACGCCTGGCGATAGGCGCGCACCGCCTGATTGTGGCTGGCCAGGTTAGTGGTAAATTGATGCCCGCCCTTACCGTCGGCAACAAAGTACAAATAAGGCGTCTTGGCCGGATTGGCAGCGGCCTCCAGCGAAGCCTGGCTTGGCATGGCAATCGGCGTTGGCGGCAGACCGTTGATCACGTAGGTGTTGTACGGCGTCGGCGTTTCCAAATCCTTGCGGGTAATGTTGCCATTATACGCCTCGCCCATGCCGTAGATCACCGTCGGGTCGGTCTGCAAACGCATGCCAATACGCAGGCGATTAATGAATACCGAGGCCACTTTGGTACGTTCCTCCGGTACCGCAGTCTCTTTCTCAATGATTGAGGCCATGGTCAGCAACTCTTCCGGCGTTTTGTACGGCAAACTGGCCTCACGGCCCTGCCAGGCGCTCTCCAATGCTTTAATCATACGCAGGTGGGCACGCTTCAACAGCGCCATATCGCTCATGCCTGCGGTATACAGATAGGTATCCGGGTACAGGCGCCCTTCTGGGTTGGCGCCTTCTGGCAAGCCTAGCGCCTTGGCAATTTCCGCCTCGCTTTTACCGGCCAGGGTATGTTTGAGGTATTTTGACTGTTGCAGCACAAGCAGCCAGTCCCGCAAGCGGGAACCTTCAATAAAGCGTGCGCTGAATTGGGCTTCTTTACCGCTGGCCAACAGTTTAAGCATTTGACGCACCGTCATACCCGGCGTAAAGCGATAGGTTCCAGCCTTAAACTCGGCCAATTCCGGCTCCAGGCGCAGTAACCATGGGAACCACTGGCCAGTGCGGATCAGTTTGTCCCGCACCAGCAGCCCCTCCAGGGCTACCCGACCGGTCCCTGCCGGCAGTTTGAAAATGGCTTCCTGCTGGATCGCAAGTGGCGTATCCGCGAAGCGTTCAACCTTCTGGTAGCCCCAAAACAGCAGGCCCAATACCAGAACAACAATAATAGAAACGAACTTCAGCTTTCTTTTCTTCATCAATCAGCCATCGTTAACAGTGTGGGCGCAAAAAATCATAAAGTTGGCGTGAAGGGTAACGCCATGATTGCACAGTATTGACCGGCAGCAACGGCATTAACGCATTGCTCACCAGCACTTCTTCGGCATCGGCCAGCGTCTCCAGCGGCTCACTGACGCAGTGCAGCGAGTATTCGCTGCCCGCCAGCAGCTCAATAACCCGGCGACGCATCAGCCCAGCCACGCCTGCCTGGCTCAAATCTGGCGTAAATACCGCTTTCCCCTTACGCCAGAACAAATTAGCCGCACAGCATTCCACCAGCATACCGGCAGTGTCAAGCACCAGCGCCTCGTCGGCGGTTGTCTGGTCAAGATGCGTGCGGATCAACACCTGCTCCAAACGATTCAGATGCTTTAGCCCAGCCAACAGGGGATTGCGCCCCAGCGCTACCGGACTGAGCGTCAGGCTGATGCCCTGCTCTCGCCATGGCAAATAGTGCATGGGATAGGTGCTACGAGAGACTATGCGTGTGGGAGCCTCACACCCTTGCGGGCTGTACCCCCTGCCACCGCTGCCGCGAGTCAGTATCGCTTTGACCACGCCCAATGGGATAGATTCTGCTGCGCGCACCATTTCATCTTCCAAAGCATTCCAGTCGCAGGACGGCAGCATCAGCCGTTGCGCTGCCAACTGCAGCCGCTCGATATGCCAGGGCAGCAGGTCTATTTTCCCCTCAATCACCCGGGCGGTAGTGAAACAGCCGTCACCAAACTGCAAACCGCGATCGCTTGGCGCTAGCGCATCGTGCTGATGTCCATTAATCCAGTACATAGACTCCCCCTGACCGCGTTGGTATGACTACAGAATAACAGGCGCAGGTGCCGTTAGCAGCAGCTTGCCGTTTGGCCACAGTGCCGACAAGCAGAGCTTTCCGAGTAGCGGGTCAGCGCCATAAAAAAAGCCCGGTTTAAAAAACCGGGCTTTTTTACCGTCTGCCAGCAGAGGCATTACACCTTGCGGAAGATCAGTGAACCGTTGGTGCCGCCGAAACCGAAGGAGTTACACAGCGTGTACTGCATATCACTCACCTGGCGAGCTTCATGCGGAACAAAGTCCAAATCGCAACCTTCATCCGGATTATCCAGATTGATGGTTGGCGGAACGGCCTGGTCACGCAATGCCAATACGGTGAAGATCGATTCGATCGCGCCTGCGGCACCCAACAGGTGGCCGGTCATCGATTTGGTCGAGCTGACCATCACGCGCTGTGCATCGCTGCCAAATACCGACTTCACCGCCTGCGTTTCGGCTTTGTCACCGGCCGGCGTTGAAGTGCCATGCGCATTGATATAACCAATTTGTGACGTAGTCACACCAGCATCAAGCAACGCATTTTCCATCGCCAGCGCTGCGCCCGCACCATTTTCAGGGGGTGACGTCATATGATAAGCATCGCTGCTCATCCCAAAACCGACGACTTCAGCATAAATCTTGGCGCCGCGTTTTTTGGCGTGTTCGTACTCTTCCAGCACCATCATGCCGGCACCGTCACCCAGCACAAAACCGTCACGGTCTTTGTCCCATGGGCGGCTGGCCGCTTGAGGATCTTCGTTACGGGTCGACAACGCGCGTGCTGCGCCGAAGCCGCCGACACCCAACGGAGTACTGGCTTTCTCTGCCCCACCGGCCAGCATGACGTCGGCATCATTGTAAGCAATGATACGCGCAGCATGGCCAATGTTATGCACACCTGAAGTACAGGCGGTGGCGATCGAAATGCTCGGGCCACGCATGCCGTACATGATGGTCAGGTGGCCTGCAATCATGTTTACGATGGTTGACGGCACAAAAAACGGACTGATTTTCCGTGGGCCACCGTTAACCAGTGAACTGTGGTTCTCTTCAATCAAACCCAGGCCGCCGATGCCGGAGCCGATAGCGGCACCAATGCGGCTGGCGTTAGCCTCGGTGATATCCAATTGTGCATCCTGCATGGCTTGCATGCCGGCAGCGATACCGTATTGGATGAAGGCGTCCATCTTGCGCGCATCTTTGCGTGAGATGAAATCCTCTGAATTAAAATTCTTTACCAGGCCAGCAAACTTGGTCGCATAGGCTGCGGTATCGAAATGGTCGATCAGGCTGATGCCACTCTGACCGGCAAGAAGAGCTGTCCATGTGGACTCTACCGTATTGCCGACAGGAGACAACATGCCCAGTCCGGTCACAACTACTCGACGCTTAGACACGTTTGTCCTCCAAGGAGGGAAAATATGACACTAGGGATAGAAAAAACTTAGGCGGTCGAGTGACCGCCTAGATATGTTCTCTTACTGCTGGCTGGCGTTGATGAAATCAATAGCTGCCTGAACAGTAGTGATTTTCTCAGCTTCTTCGTCTGGAATCTCTGTGTCGAACTCTTCTTCCAGAGCCATTACCAGCTCAACGGTGTCAAGAGAATCAGCACCCAGATCTTCAACGAAAGAAGCGTTATTTAAAACTTCTTCCTGTTTAACACCCAACTGCTCAACAATGATTTTCTTAACGCGTTCTTCGATAGTGCTCATACTCTTAAATTTCCTATCAAAACTCGCTTTCGCGATGGTTTTCGTAGTGTATAAAATGTTGAAAAAGATGCAACTAAATCCCGGCTGGTCAAACCACGATTTTACGCTATTCTGCGGTTTTTACCCCAAATAACGCAAATAGTTTTCGCATTTTTTAAATCATGTACATGCCGCCATTGACATGCAACGTTTCACCGGTGATGTAGCCAGCCTCATCAGAGGCTAAAAATGCAACAGCGCTGGCGATTTCTTTAGCATCCCCCAGCCGATTGGCTGGAACTGATGACAAAATGCCTGCACGCTGATCATCTGTCAACGCCCGTGTCATGTCCGTCTCAATAAAGCCAGGTGCCACGACGTTGACCGTAATGCCACGCGAAGCAACTTCGCGTGCCAAAGACTTGCTAAAACCAATCAGACCGGCTTTAGCCGCCGCGTAATTAGCCTGCCCTGCGTTCCCCATGGTACCAACTACGGAACCGATGGTGATGATACGGCCAAACCGCTTTTTCATCATAGCTCGCATTACCGCTTTTGACAGACGGAATACGGAAGTCAGATTGGTGTTCAGGATATCCTGCCACTCGTCGTCCTTCATACGCATCAGGAGGTTATCACGCGTAATACCGGCATTATTCACTAAAATGTCGATTTCGCCAAATTCAGCACGAATAGATGCCAGAACGCTGTCGATAGATTGAGCATCGACCACATTCAACGCAAACCCTTTGCCGCTTGCACCCAGGTAGCTGCTGATAGCCTCAGCGCCGCTTTCACTGGTGGCGGTGCCGATGACTTTGGCGCCACGTGCCACAAACGTTTCTGCAATAGCCCGGCCAATACCCCGGCTGGCGCCGGTGACCAGAACAACTTTACCTTCGAAGCTCATTGTTTTCCTCTTTATTGTTCAAGCGCCGCTGTCAGGCTGGCTGCGTCATTAACCGCCGCCGCCGTCAGGGTGTCAACAATACGTTTAGTCAGACCGGTCAGAACTTTACCCGGACCAACCTCTAGCAGCAAGGTAACGCCCTGTGCTGCCATAAACTCTACGCTTTCGGTCCAACGTACCGGGCTGTACAACTGGCGCACCAGTGCACTGCGGATCGCTTCTGGATCGGTTTCGGTGCTCACGTCGACGTTATTCACCACCGGGACCTGCGGTGCGCTGAAGGTAATCTCCTGCAACGCCACAGCCAGCTTGTCTGCGGCCGGTTTCATCAGTGCGCAGTGCGAAGGCACGCTCACCGGCAACGGCAACGCACGCTTGGCGCCAGCGGCTTTACAGGCCGCACCAGCACGTTCAACCGCTTCTTTATTGCCGGCGATCACCACCTGGCCCGGTGAGTTAAAGTTCACCGGTGAAACAACCTGCCCCTGGGCAGACTCTTCACAAGCCTTGGCGATGGCGGCGTTGTCCAGGCCGATAATGGCGGACATCGCGCCAGTGCCTTCCGGCACCGCTTCCTGCATCAGTTTGCCGCGCAGCTCAACCAGACGGATTGCCGCCTGGAAATCCAGCACGCCCGCACACACCAGCGCCGAGTATTCACCCAGGCTATGGCCAGCCATAATGGCCGGCGTTTTTCCGCCCTGCTGCTGCCAGACGCGGAAAATGGCTACGGAAGCGGCCAGCAATGCCGGCTGCGTCTGCCAGGTTTTATTCAGTTCTTCCGCCGGCCCTTGCTGCACCAGCTGCCACAGGTCGTAACCCAGGACGGAAGAGGCTTCGCTGAAGGTCGCTTCAACGATCGGATATTGAGTGGCCAAATCGGCCAGCATGCCCAGAGTCTGTGAACCCTGGCCTGGAAAAACAAAAGCAAATTGCGTCATTTTTTCTTCCTGTTATATCAGAAACGAACCAGCGCCGAGCCCCAGGTAAAGCCGCCGCCAAAGGCTTCCAGCAGCACCAGTTGGCCGCGTTGGATCCGCCCATCACGCACCGCTTCGTCGAGCGCTGCAGGGACCGAGGCGGCAGAGGTGTTACCGTGACGATCGAGCGTCACTACCACTTTATCCATCCCCATACCCAATTTTTTCGCCGTCGCGCTGATAATACGCAAATTGGCCTGGTGCGGCACCAGCCAGTCCAGCGCGCTGCGATCCAGATTATTGGCCTGCAGCGTTTCATCAACGATGTGAGCCAGTTCGGTAACCGCAACCTTGAAGACTTCATTGCCCGCCATGGTGACATAGGCCGGCTTGTCCTGATCCTGACGATCCTTGAACGGCAAGGTCAACAAACCGCCGTAGCTGCCGTCGGCGTGCAGATGGGTCGACAAAATGCCCGGCTCTTCAGAAGCCCCCAACAGCACCGCGCCTGCGCCATCACCAAACAGAATGATAGTGCCGCGATCTTCCGGATCCAGCGTGCGTGACAACACGTCTGCGCCGATCACCAGAGCATGTTTCACCGCGCCGTTTTTAACATACTGATCGGCGACGCTCAACGCATAGGTGAAACCGGCACAGGCCGCAGCCAGATCGAATGCCGCACAGTCTTTGATGCCCAGCATCTGCTGCACCTGGCAGGCAGAACTTGGAAATGCGTGGGTCGAGGTGGTGGTAGCCACAACGATCAGCCCGATGTCTTCTTTAGCCACACCTGCCATTTCCAGCGCTTTTTCAGCAGCATGGAAACCCATCGTCGCAACTGTTTCATCAGCGGCGGCAATACGGCGTTCACGGATACCCGTACGTGAGACGATCCACTCGTCAGAGGTATCCACCATTTTTTCAAGGTCAGCGTTGGTGCGCACTTGTACGGGTAAATAACTCCCCGTACCGAGAATCTTTGTATACATGTACGATCAGTCACTCTTAGGTAATACAGCTTCAAGGCGCGCAGCAATCCTGTCAGGGACTTGCCGCTGCACCGCCTGCACAGCCTGTTCGATTGCCACTGCAAACGCGTGTGGGTTTGCAGCGCCGTGGCTCTTGATTACGGTGCTGCGCAATCCTAACAGACATGCGCCATTATACTGGTCGGGGTTCAGGTGGCCGAACCGCTTTACCACCCGTTTTTGCAGCCAACGGCCCAACAATTTTAACCACCACGCCTGCTTGCCACCGTCTCCGGATGATTTCAGCAGCGATAAAAATACTCTTACCACCCCTTCCATGGTCTTCAGGGTGACGTTACCCACAAAGCCGTCGCAGACCAACACATCGGTTTTACCGGTGAGAAGATCGTTGCCTTCCAGGTAACCAATATAGTTGATTGCCGGAGTATTTTTTAGCACGGCGGCCGCTTCGCGGATATTATCCAGGCCTTTGGTTTCTTCTTCACCAATATTCAGCAGCGCCACGCGAGGTTGCGCAATCCCCACCACCTCTTCGGCCATAACCGCGCCCATCACCGCGAACTGCACCAGCATGGTACTGTCGCATTCGACGTTGGCGCCCAGATCCAGCACCACGGTTTTGCCACCCAGCTGATTCGGGATCACCGTCATCAGCGCCGGCCGTTCAATACCGTCCAGCGGCTTGATCAGCATTTTCGCCAACCCCATCAACGCACCGGTATTACCTGCGCTGACACAACCTTGCGCATCGCCGTTTTTAGTCAGTTCCAGCGCAATGCGCATGGAAGAACCGCGGCTGGCGCGTATCGCTTGTGAGGGTTTGGCGTCGCCGGCTATCACAGATTCAGCGGGCACAACTTGCAAACGTTCCAGAAGAACCGGATCGGCTTTGGCAAGTAAGGGAGAGAGGGTGTCGGGATTGCCGACCAGCAGAAGATGAAGCTGTAAATTAGAGGCCAGTGCCTGCAATGAAGCAGGCACTGTGACGCAGGGACCGAAGTCCCCGCCCATTGCATCTAACGCCAGGGTTAGACGAGTCAAGGTATCGCTACTTAGCCGATAACCTTGCGACCGCGGTAGAAACCGTCGGCAGTGATATGGTGACGCAGGTGAGTCTCGCCAGATGCTTTATCAACAGACAAAGTGGCGGTGGTCAGAGCATCGTGTGAACGACGCATGCCACGCTTGGAACGGGTTGGTTTATTTTGTTGTACGGCCATGGACCTTACTCCTTGATTACTTACGCTTTAAACTGGCTAATACGGCAAATGGATTTGGTTTCTCCGCCTCTTCAGGCAGTTTGCCAAACACCATATCCGCTTCGGACACTTCACAGTGTTCAGATTCATGTACCGGGACGACAGGCAGTGAAAGAATAATTTCGTCTTCAATCATTGCCAGCAGATCGACTTCGCCAAACTCATCGACTTCGATCGGCTCGTACGCTCCCGGTAATGCCTCAGCCTGCTCATCATTGACGACCGGGCTAAAACAATATGTTGTGTGAACATGATGTTCAAACGGAACTCCACAGCGTTGGCACATCAGCATTACCTGGACGTCCGCATGCCCTGTTATCACCGCGAGGCGCTGGTTATCAATATCAAAGGATAACGAGACCTCAACATCACTGTCCACACTGACCACAGAGGCGGCGACACGTGTAACCTGCTCAGGCGCATAGGAACCAACATAGTCCAGGCGTTTCTGAGCGGTACGTACCGCATCAATGGTCAAGGGTAATTTTACCTTTTGCATAGGGCGCGCATATTAACTTTGTAACGACTTAGAGTCAAAGAAAAAGGCCGTAAAACGGCACCTTTCACCAATATTCGCTTCCTCAGCGGCGGACAGTTTAAAATGCCTACTCTATTTACGCTACGGTTTACGAAAAAAATTATGCAAAGACTCCTGCTTGCCTCCACCTCGACCTACCGCAAGATGCTATTGGAAAAACTGCATCTGCCTTTTATCTGTGATGCTCCCCAGGTCGATGAAGCCCCACTGGCCGGGGAAAGCGCCGAAGCGCTGGTGCTGCGATTGGCAACGGCAAAGGCCCAGGCATTGGCCGCCGCCTACCCCGACCACCTGATTATCGGCTCCGATCAGGTCTGCGTGATCGACGGTAAAATCACCGGAAAACCACACACCGCAGAAAATGCCCGCGCGCAATTACGCCAGGCCAGCGGCCAAAGGGTCACCTTTTATACCGGCCTGGCGTTATACAACAGCCATAGCCAACACCTGCAGGTGCTTTGCGAACCCTTCCACGTGCACTTCCGTGCGCTGAGTGACGCTGAAATCGCCGCCTATATCCGCCTTGAGCAACCGCTCAACTGCGCAGGCAGCTTTAAAAGTGAAGGTTTGGGCATCGCGCTGTTCGACAAACTGGAGGGACGGGATCCGAATGCGTTGATCGGCCTGCCGCTGATCGCACTGCTGGAGATGCTGCGGGCTGAAGGCATCAACCCGCTGGGATAAATAGGGTTTACTGCTGTTTGGACTGCTTGCGCAATACCTGCAGGCAGTGGCGCAATTCTGCGTCCATCGGGGCTTCGATACGCATGGTTTCGCCGGTGCCCGGATGTTCAAAACGCAACGCCGCTGCATGCAGGAACAAACGTTTAAGCCCGGTCCCCGCCAATTGGCGATCGAACTCACGATCGCCATAACGATCGTCAAAGGCTATTGGATGCCCGGCGTGCAGCGCGTGAACGCGGATCTGGTGAGTACGCCCGGTGATCGGGCTGGCCTTGACCAGCGTCGCATGCTCAAAGCGCTCTTCCACCTTGAAGCGGGTTTCCGACGGCTTGCCTTCGCTGCTGACACGCACGATGCGTTCACCGCTCTGCAGAATGTTTTTCAGCAACGGTGCCTGCACCGCTTTGCAATGCGACTGCCACTCACCGCGCACCAGTGCCAAATAATCCTTCTGCATCCCTTTCAAGCGCAGTTGCTCATGCAAGGAGCGCAGCGCAGAACGCTTTTTCGCCACCAGCAGTACGCCCGAGGTATCGCGGTCCAAACGGTGAACCAACTCCAGGAAGCGGGCTTCCGGGCGCAACGCACGCAGAGCTTCGATGACGCCAAAACTCAGGCCGCTACCGCCATGCACCGCAGTGCCGGAGGGTTTATTCAGCAGCAGCAGGTGATCGTCTTCATACAGAATGCAATGGGCCAGCGCGGCCACTTTATCCAGTTTGGCCGAGACCGGCGCATCTTCACGCTCAGCAACACGCACTGGCGGCACACGCACCACATCACCGGGCGCCAGCTTGTATTCCGCCTTGATGCGTCCTTTATTAACTCGCACCTCACCCTTGCGCACGATGCGATAAATCATGCTCTTCGGCACGCCTTTTAAGCGGGCAAGTAGAAAGTTGTCGATTCGCTGACCGGCTTCGTCGTCAGAAATCGTGATTAGTTGTACTGCAGGAATGTTCGTTTTCATGGGGCAGGATTCTAAATAGAGCGCGTAAATAGCGCCACTTCTTTTTATGTGCTTAACTGTCTCTCTGACTGCAGGCGAAATCTCAGCGGACAATAAGGCAGCAAGCCGGTTTGAACGTTTGCGATTTCTTCCGCAGTTAAGGAAAAGTCACCTTGCTATAACAGTATCAGCAGTGGAATAATGCGTTTACTTTCCACGTTGATTCTCGTTAAACAGGGAAAACTGTGGAATTATAAAATTTGTCTGATGGCACAAAAACGCAGCAATGGCGTAAGACGTAATGTGAAATCAAACAATTAGCGGGCTGCGGGTTGCAGCTTGGCCGGCAAACGGAATCAGATCTGTCGACGTAAATCAGAGGCTATTCCCCTAGTAAAAGTGCTGTTTTTCACAAAGAAATACAGGCTTACCGAGATAATGCGCCCCTATGCAGGCGACAACCGTGAGGTTGACGGCTTTGCGAGAAGACACGGGGTTTTCGGTTTTAATCCGGCCATGAGGTTATTTTGCCCGCAGCTTTGTCGATAATGTAAAAATAACGAGTAAGTTAAGATGAAAAGAATGTTGATTAACGCAACTCAGCAGGAAGAGTTGCGTGTTGCCTTGGTAGATGGACAGCGGCTGTATGATTTGGATATTGAAAGTCCGGGTCATGAACAGAAAAAAGCGAATATTTACAAAGGCAAAATCACTCGTATAGAACCAAGTCTTGAAGCAGCGTTCGTAGATTACGGCGCCGAACGACATGGTTTCCTCCCTCTTAAAGAAATCTCTCGCGAATATTTCCCAAGTAACTACTCTTCTCATGGTCGCCCAAACATCAAAGATGTGCTGCGCGAAGGCCAGGAAGTGATCGTTCAGGTTGATAAAGAAGAACGTGGTAACAAAGGCGCTGCCTTGACCACCTTCATCAGCCTGGCCGGCAGTTATCTGGTGCTGATGCCGAACAACCCACGTGCCGGCGGTATTTCACGCCGCATTGAGGGTGACGATCGCACCGAACTGAAAGAAGCTCTTTCTTCCCTGCAACTGCCAGATGGCATGGGTCTGATTGTTCGCACCGCGGGCGTGGGCAAATCTGCCGATGCGCTGCAGTGGGATCTGTCATTCCGCCTGAAGCACTGGGAAGCAATTAAAAAAGCCGCTGAAGGCCGCGCTGCGCCATTCCTGATCCATCAGGAAAGCAACGTTATCGTGCGTGCATTCCGCGACTATCTGCGCCCGGACATCGGCGAAATCCTGATCGACAACCCAAAGGTTCTCGATCTGGCCAAAGAGCACATCGCTGCCCTGGGCCGTCCGGATTTCAGCAGCAAGATCAAACTGTACAGCGGCGAAATCCCTCTGTTCAGCCACTATCAAATCGAATCTCAAATTGAATCCGCTTTCCAGCGTGAAGTTCGCCTGCCTTCCGGCGGTTCGATCGTTATCGACTCCACCGAAGCGCTGACCGCTATCGATATCAACTCCGCGCGAGCAACCCGCGGCGGCGATATCGAAGAGACTGCGTTCAACACCAACCTGGAAGCGGCGGACGAGATTGCTCGCCAGCTGCGTCTGCGTGACCTTGGCGGCCTGATCGTTATCGACTTTATCGATATGACCCCGGTTCGCCATCAACGTGAAGTGGAAAACCGTCTGCGTGACGCCGTCCGTCAGGACCGTGCCCGTATCCAAATCGGTCGCATTTCCCGTTTCGGCCTGCTTGAGATGTCGCGTCAGCGCCTCAGCCCATCACTGGGTGAATCCAGCCATCACGTCTGCCCGCGCTGTAACGGCACCGGCACCATCCGTGATAACGAATCGCTGGCACTTTCCATTCTTCGTCTGATCGAAGAAGAAGCGCTGAAAGAAAATACCAAAGAAGTTCACGCCATCGTGCCAGTACAGGTGGCATCTTACCTGCTGAACGAAAAGCGTGAATCGGTGAGCGCGATCGAAAAACGTCAGGGTGGCGTGAAAGCGATCATCGTGCCGAACGATCAGATGCAAACCCCGCACTACTCGGTACTGCGCGTGCGTAAGGGTGAAGAAACACCAACCCTGAGCTACCTGTTGCCGAAACTGCATGAAGAAGAGATGGCCCAGCCGCTGGAAGATGCACCGATGGAGCGCAAGCGTCCGGAGCAACCTGCACTGGCTTCGTTCTCTCTGGCTGCAGATGCCCCACCACCAGCAGAAGAACCTGTTGTGGCTCAAGCTACCGTCGCCGCTACTGCTACCAAGCAAACCGCACCAGCCGCTGCCAAGCCGGGCCTGTTGGGCCGTCTGTTCGGTGGTCTGAAAGCGCTGTTTGCCGGTGAAGAGCAGCCGGTTGTCGAAGCCAAACCTGTGGTTGAAGCGCCGAAGTCTGAAGGCAACGGTGAAAACCGCCGTCAGGATCGTCGTGGTCAACGTCGTCAGGGTACCGGTCGTAAAGATCGTGGTGAGCGCGGAGAACGTGGTGAGCGTGGCGATCGTCCAGAACGTGGCGAGCGTAAAGAGCGCGGTGAAGGTCGTGATAACCGTGAGCCGCGTGAAAATCGCGAACCTCGCGACAACCGCGAAGGCCGTGAAACACGCGAAGTGCGTGATGAGCAGCGTCGTAACCGCCGTAATGCGCCACAAACCACTGCTGCCGTAACCGAAGAGCCGCTGTCTGAAGAAGCCGCCAAGGCACAGCGCGAAGAGCAGCAACAGCGCCGTGACCAACGTGCCGAACGCCAGCGTCGTCGTCAGGAAGAGAAACGTCAGGCTCAGCAGGAAGTGGCCGCGCTGGAAAGCGTAGAAACCGCAACCCCTGCCAACGCCAGCGTTGACGAAGATCTCGAAGAACGTCAGATGCAGAACATGCAGCGTCGTCAGCGTCGTCCTCTGTCGCAGAAAATTCGCGTGCTGTCTGCGGAAGAAGAACTGCATCGTGCAGCGGAAGAACTGCTGGCGCCAAAAGCACCGGTAGTGAAAGCCCAGGACGTGAAGCCAGCCCAGGTTGAAGACAGCGTTAAACTGCTGCCGGAAACCCTTGAAGCACCGGGCGAAGATGATGCACAGGATAACCGAGCTAACGGCGAAAACGGCATGCCACGCCGCTCACGTCGTTCTCCGCGCCACCTGCGTGTCAGCGGTCAACGTCGTCGCCGTTACCGTGACGAGCGTTACCCTACCCAGTCGCCAATGCCGCTGGCAGGTGCTTTCGCCTCTCCAGAGATGGCTTCCGGCAAGGTGTGGGTGAGTTACCCTGTCACACAAGCCGCGCAAGTGATTGAAGAAGCAGAAGTTCAGACTGAAGCTGTTGAAATCGCTGCCGACAACGTCATGGCGCAGGAAGCCGTCAGCGTAGCCGCTCCGGTTATTGCCCAAGCCGTTGCGCCGGTGATCGAACCAGAAGTTGTGGCCCCGGCAGAAGAACCAGCCCAACCGGTTGTTGAAACCGCTGAGCCGGCAATGGCTGCCCAGGCAGAAGAAACCCCGGCAGCACCGGTGGCTGAAGCGCCTGCAGTGGTAGAAGAAACCGCGGTGGTTGAAGCTGCACCGGTGGTAGAGGAAGCCCCAGCGGTTGAACCTGCCCCAGTGGTTGAAGAAACGCCAGTCGTTCCAGCAGCAACCGTTGCTGAAGAAACTGTCGCTGAACCAGCTCCGGTGTTCGTTGAGCCCGTCGTTGAAGCCGCACCCGTGCAGGAAGTTGCTGCCGCGGTAGTGGTCGAAGAAAAAGCGCCGGTTGTGCAACAGCAACCAGTACCGGTGGCAGATGTGCTGTATAAACACATCGCTACTGCGCCAATGACCAAGGCTCCTGCGCCGGACTATGTACCGGAACAGCAGCAGCAAAGTGATTGGCAGCGCCCTTCCTTCAACTTCGAAGGCAAAGGTTCTGCGGGTGGTCATGCGGCGGCAAACCAGGCTACCGCACCGGCAACCAAACCGCAGCCGGTTAACGATTAAGTTAATCTGCTCCGATAAAAAAACCCGCCAACTCGGCGGGTTTTTTATTGCCGAAAAATCGGCTCAGGCTATTTTCTTCAACTGTTTGATATCCAGCGAGTCTAGCTTGCCCTCTAACTGGCTGACGAAATGCTTGAAATGCTCGGTGGCATTGTGTTTTTCCAGTGCCTCAGCGCTTGCCCAACGCTCAAAAAATACGAAGGTACCCGGCTTTTCCAGATCGCGGTGCAGATCATATTGCAGGTTACCCAGTTCCTGGCGGCTTGGATCGATAATCGCATGCACTACATCGCTGACGGCGGACACAAACTCGGGTTTAGCCTGTAAGGTGGCAATAACACGTACTTCCATTTCACTCTCCCATTCCACATGATTAACGTTGATAACCTGACAGTTATGACGCAGGTATCATTCAAATCCCTGTCACTATGCCCCCGAAAGCCAACTGATTTCAACTTGCCGTGAACAAACAGATGCATCGCAAGCGCTTTACGCTTATCCTTACACCCCGGCGTGAATAACCCCCATTATTCGCTTTTACGTAGACCCGTTTCTAACCGCCGGAGCCTTGCAACATGACCGCACAACCTCAAGCCCTAAAAATTCGCCGCCCTGACGACTGGCACATCCATCTGCGCGATGACGACATGCTGAAAACGGTATTACCTTATACCAGTCAGGTCTTTGGCCGGGCGATTGTGATGCCGAACCTGGCTCTGCCAATTACTACCGTCGCCGCGGCTTGCGCTTATCGTGACCGTATTCTGGCAGCGGTCCCTCAGGGACATGATTTCACCCCGCTGATGACCTGCTACCTGACCAATTCACTGGATGCAGCCGAACTGGTCAACGGGTTTGAGCAAGGCGTGTTCACCGCCGCCAAGCTGTACCCGGCCAATGCCACTACCAATTCCAGCCACGGCGTCAGCGATGTGAAAGCCATTTACCCGCTGTTCGAGCAAATGCAGAAAATCGGCATGCCACTGTTGATTCACGGTGAAGTGACCGATGCCGCCGTTGATATTTTCGATCGCGAGGCTCGCTTTATTGAGCAGGTCATGGAGCCGATTCGTCAGCAGTTCCCTGAACTTAAAATCGTCTTCGAACACATCACCACCAAAGAAGCGGCGCAGTACGTGCAGGAAGGCAATCGTTTCCTTGGCGCGACCATCACCCCTCAGCACCTGATGTTTAACCGCAACCACATGCTGGTTGGCGGTATCCGTCCGCACCTGTTCTGCCTGCCAATCCTGAAACGCAATATTCACCAGGACGCACTGCGCAAAGCCGTTGCCAGCGGTTCGGATCGCTTCTTCCTCGGCACCGACTCCGCACCACATGCCAAACACCGCAAGGAATCCAGCTGCGGCTGCGCTGGCGTATTCAACGCTCCCAATGCGATCCCGGCTTACGCCAGCGTGTTCGAGCAACTCGGTGCGCTGGATCATCTGGAAGCCTTCTGCTCATTGAACGGCCCGCGTTTTTATGGCCTGCCGGTCAATACCGATTTCATCGAGCTGCAACGCGTAGCGACGACTCAGCCGGAAGAGATCGCCATGGGCAGCGAAACGGTCATTCCATTCCTGGCCGGGGAGAGTCTGAGCTGGTCGGTGAAAGCATAATTATCTTTTTTTAATCCAACCTCTTGCCCCCGCGCACGGTTAACTGTATAAATATCCAGTAAATCGCTTCGGGGGCAATTATGCGTGTTGAAGTCACTATAGATAAAACCAAACCGCTACCGTCAGGGGCCATCGAAGCTCTGACCAGTGAGTTGAGCAAGCGGGTAAACCGCCAATTTCCAGACACTGTGGTTCAGGTCCGTTATGCCGGTTCCAATGGGCTTTCGGTTCTGGGCGGCCTGAAAACAGATAAAGATCTGATCGCGGACATTCTCCAGGAAACCTGGGAAAGTGCTGACGATTGGTTTAGCGCAGAATAATACTGCAATGTAGTTTTTGCCGGGGGTCGCTCTCCGGCTTTTTTGTATTTGAAACCCGACACAACGCGGTTTAATTTTCCGCTGGAAGAAAAGCCTTATCTGGTCTGTACTGAATGCTTTAACAGGAGGTATTTAAGATGGCCCCGGACAAGGTAAAAACCGAAGAAGCGATGACCTTTGGCGAACTGCTGGCGCTGATTGCCGACCAAAAACGGCGTTTGAGCGTGCTGGAGGTGGCATTTTCCTATCTGGCTTTTGGTCTGGACGACAAAGCCAATCAATTGCTAATTCACAGTTTGAAGCTGGAATCGCAAAACCAAAATCGTGATGCCGAAACCCAGCAGCACTTTGCCCATCTGGCCCTCGAGCTGGAAAAACGATTGCACAGTGTTCCACGCCCCCCCGATGTTGAATGAATGTGATGTCTCCGTTCTCACGTCTTTGCGTACCGACGTGTAGAATAATCACTCAAATAAATAATTATTTTGCAAAAGAAAGCAGGAAAGTCTCCACCGCTGTAGCCAGATGCGTATACTGTAATTGCTCACATGATGATGGGCCGCATTGATCCTCGTTAGTCACTCACGGTAGTCACTACTCAATAAGGGGTCTTTATGGACAGAAATGATGAAGTAATTCAGACACACCCGCTTGTTGGTTGGGATATCAGTACTGTCGACGCTTATGACGCCATGATGATACGCCTTCATTACCTGTCTTCACGAGATCAGACACCCGAAGATGCCCAAGTAGACAGAACGCTTTGGCTCACCACAGATGTCGCACGTCAATTAATCAATATCTTAGAAGCCGGCATCGCCAAGATTGAAGCAACGGATTACCAGGACCTTGATCGTAAAAAGCACTAATTCACTGTACCAAAATGCCTAAGGCGCCAGCGATTATCTCTGGCGCCTTTTTCTTTGTCTGCGAGCGGCACAACGGGTGCATTGCGGCTTCCAACCTTTTATCATAACGAAATAGCAACGTATAACAGAGAAGGTATGGCACGTGGAATATGACTTAATTGTTGTGGGCAGCGGTTCGGTAGGCGCGGCGGCAGGTTACTATGCGACACGGGCCGGCCTGAAAGTATTAATGATCGACAGCGCCATGCCCCCACACCGTAACGGCAGCCACCACGGCGATACCCGCATCATCCGCCATGCTTACGGTGAAGGCGAAAAGTATGTGCCGCTGATCCTGCGAGCCCAGGCCTTATGGAATGCCCTGATTAAACAAACTGGCGAAGAACTGTTCCAGGACTGCGGCGTTCTGAATATGGGGCCGCTGGATTCTGAATTTATCAACAACGCCCAGCACAGTGCACAAAAATCCCGCCTCAATACGCAAAGCCTTAGCGCAGAACAGATTAACCAGCGCTGGCCGGAATTCAATGCACCGGAAGGCTACGTGGGGGTGTTTGAGCCTGACGCCGGGTTCCTGCGCTCGGAACTGGCCGTTGCCAGTTTCATCAAACTGGCTAAGGATGCCGGCTGCGGCCAGTTGTTTAATTGCCCGGTTAGCGCAGTCCAGCCGATTGACGGCGGTGTGGAAGTGATCACCCCAGAAGGCCGCTTTCAGGGGCGTAAAGCCGTGGTCACCGCAGGGACCTGGGTTAAAGCCCTGCTGCCACAGTTACCGATCGCGCCACTGCGGAAAGTTTTTTCCTGGCATCAGGCGGATGGCCGTTACAGCGTCAACAACCGTTTCCCGGCATTTACCGTCGAAGCGCAGGACGGCAACCACTATTACGGGTTTCCTGCCGACAATGACGGCTTGAAAGTGGGTAAACACGATGGTGGCCAACCAATGGAGACACCGGAACAGCGCAAACCTTTTGGCAGTTTCACCACGGATGGAACTGAGGTTTTCCATTTTCTGCGCCAATTTTTACCGGGTGTAGGGGTATGTTTACACGGTGAAGCATGCAGTTATGATATGAGTCCTGATGAAGATTTCATTATCGATACCCTGCCAGGATGCAATCGCTTAATGGTCATCAGCGGCCTGAGCGGCCATGGTTTCAAGTTTGCCAGCGTGTTAGGTGAGATCGCCGCACTCTTTGCTGAAGATAAAACCCCACCGGTGGATATCACTCCTTTCTCACTGAAACGCTTCATTTAACCCTTTCTTGCTGACTTAATCGCAGCCGCCAACTCGCGCTGGCTGCGGTTTAGCCTTTTAGTTACATACCGAAATCATCATAGTAATCTGAAATCTATCGTAAAAAATATTTCAACGGAAATTTCTGGCGTAAGTATCCGGATTTCCGAATTGATCCCCTGTGGTGTAAGTTCTATTTTACAGTTGATATGCCCCTGCTAATTCTTCGAACAACAAGGACGTCACCATGAAACTGCTTGTCGTGGACGAATGCTGCTTCACTCGGGTCGGAATCGATAACTATTTTACGGACAATGTTTTCGCCCAGATAAAGTGTTGTCACAGCCTGGAACAGGCGACTCCCCTGCTGGAGCACTACCGACCCAGTCATATCCTGGTCAACCTGACCAAACATTGCCGTCATAGTGAAGATGATGCCCAACTGCAGGCTTTTATTGAAGCCACCCCATCGGCATTGCTGTTCATTTACCTGGACACCCCCTATCCCTATAGCGAAGCGCCAATGCGTATCGCCGATCATGCTTTCCTGTTCAATAAAGCCACGCTGCCGGTGACATTACGTATGATGCGGGAAAAACCGGTGTCACTGATGGATTGCAGCGTTGAACATTCGCTGTTCAGCCCGCAGGAATTGACGGTAATGAAACACTGGATGGCGGAAATGCCCAATTACCGCATCGCAAAAAAGCTGCAAATCAGCTCGCACACCGTCTATGTTCACAAGCGGCACATCACAGAGAAAATCAACGCCCGCAACCGGCTGGAATTTTATTCGCTGTACAACGTGCTGCGTTACTTCTATCCGCCAAGTGTTTCTGCCAGCCCGATGTCATTGTCCTTACTGGCGGTTTGATCAAGGCAGGCTGATTTTAGCGGTGAAATTGGCCTATCTACACGCTTTGCACTATCGGCAGTATTAACGCTGTCCGCAAAAATCTATACTCTGCCAGTCCCTATCTTTTGGCTGGTGAGAATGCTAAACAAAATACTGTCGGCGATCGTCAACAACGTACGCGAACATTTGGTGCTGTATATCTGCCTGTGGCTGGTTTTGTTGGCGCTGGACGTCTATTTCTTCTTTATGCCTTAATGCATGTCGCCCACGTTTCCCCGCTTGCGCTTTAACCGTTTTGCCCCCCCGGAGCAGGTCCCTGGCTATGAAGGCCTTGGTGTCGTGATAAGTCAGGGAAAAGTTTTCTTTACTCCGGAGTAAGCGGTTTACCCGGCTGGCCATCACCGAGAATCACCGCCAGTTTATGCCCACCTTCGGTGGTCTCCAGTGCGATACGGGTAATAATGGTCAGGGGCACCGACAGCAACATCCCCACCGGCCCCATCAGCCATCCCCAGAAGATCAATGACAGGAACACCACCAGCGTTGACAGCCCCAGCCCGCGCCCCATCACACGCGGCTCCAGCATATTGCCAATCACCAAATTGATGGTGATAAAGCCCGCAGCCACTACCAGAGCATCACCAAATCCGTTAAATAACAGAGCCTGAATCAGCGGCGGAACGGCGGCGATCACCGAGCCAATATTGGGAATATAATTCAGCAGGAACGCCAGCAGCCCCCAGATGAAGGCAAAACGCACATCAATAACCGCAAGGAAGGCCCATACGATAATCCCGGTCGCCAGACTGATCGCCGTTTTGATCAGCAGATAACGGGTAACGCCGTCCAGCGCACGCTGTATATTGGCCATACCTTCACTTGGCTTATCCAACGCCTGCTGCAATTTGTAAGGTAGTAGCTGCACTTCGAACAGCATAAATACCACGGTCATCAGCAACAGGAAGATATTGGTCATCGCGCCGGAAAACCGGCTCAACAGGCGAGTGATCAGATTCATCGCCGCACTGGGATCGACGTACTGCAGCATCGCCTCGGTGGAAATGGTAATGTTGAAACGGTCGGCGTAGTGCTGTAGTTCGCTCAACTTTTCCAACATCAAGCCGCGATACTGCGGCAATGAGCGAGCAAATTCGTTCAGAGATGCCCCCAGCACACCGACAAACAGCATCAGCAACACCACCACAACCACCACCAGCAAGCTCACACCCAGCACCCGGGGTACCCGCCAGCGCTCGAGCTGTGCCACCAGCGGATTCAGCACCATCGCGAGGAACAGTGCCAGCAGGAAAGGCACCACAACATCCACGGCCGCTTTCACACCGGCAAGAATAATCACCAACATCGCCAGCATAATGGCCAGCCGCAGGCTGCGATCGGTCAACAGGGTTCGGCCCATACATTTCCTTTGCGTTAATAGTGCAGGCCCAAAGGGCCATCAGATGAGTGTTATGTTAGCAAACTCTCCCTTCAGGCCGCAGAGGTATTACTCCGCGAATTAAAATCCCCGTTTTGCCAAATCCTGACTGGAAATAATCGACAATCTTGACTAGGGTTTATTTGTTAAAAAAATTCACGGCACTTACGCAACATGACAAAAGTTGACAATAATATATAAATCCCTTTATTTTCAACTCATAACATAAAAATAATATGTCTCCACAGTAATCACTTCAACGATTTCACTGATTGACTTAACGCTATCTCAGCCAAATTCTCTGATTAATATTATTAAGAAGTAACATAGTTAAATTTATTATTGATTTTATGTTTCTTAAAGTTTAATTATTGCAGCCGGATAATGAGGAAAGTAAGGAAACAGGATGCTGTGGAAAAATACCGCCAATCGTTTTGGTCATATTTCAGTGCTGATCCACTGGCTGGTCGCACTGACGGTGTACGGCATGTTTGCCCTGGGCCTATGGATGGTCACACTGGGATATTACGATGTCTGGTATCACCAGGCACCGGAGATTCATAAAAGCATCGGGACACTGCTGTTTATCGTTATGGTGGTTCGGGTCATTTGGCGTTTCGTTTCACCGCCGCCCAAACCTTTGGCCAGCTACGGTCGTTTTACTCGCGTCAGCGCGATCCTCGCCCATCTGGCGTTATATGTCGTGCTGTTCAGCATTCTAATCAGCGGCTATCTGATCTCTACCGCTGACGGTCAACCGATCAGCGTTTTCGGTTGGTTCGACATCCCCGCCACCGTCACCGGCATGGCGGAACAGGCCGATACGGCCGGTACCATCCACCTTTACCTGGCCTGGGTCGTGGTAGTGCTTTCAGTTCTGCACGGTCTGGCCGCGCTTAAACATCACTTTGTTGATCGTGATGTTACTTTGAAACGGATGCTGGGTAGCAGCGCCGATTAACCTTTGGATTTATGGAGATAGCTATGTTGAAGAAAACCGTACTGGGCCTGACCGCAGGCGCAATGCTGCTGAGCGCCGGTTCCGCGCTGGCTGCCGACTACAAGATTGACAAACAGGGGCAGCACGCCTTTATCGAATTCCGCATCCAGCACCTGGGTTACAGCTGGCTGTACGGCACCTTCAAGGATTTTGACGGCGGCTTCACCTTCGACGAAAAAGATCCGTCCAAGGACAAGGTTAACGTCACGATCAACACCGCCAGCGTCGATACCAACCACGCTGAGCGTGATAAACACCTGCGCAGCGCCGAGTTCCTGAACGTGGAAAAGAACAAACAGGCCAAGTTTGAATCCACCGAAGTGAAAAAGAACGGCGAAGGCTATGCGGTGGTTGGTAACCTGACGCTGAATGGCGTGACCAAACCGGTCACACTGGACGCCAAACTGATCGGTCAGGGCAACGACCCATGGGGTGGCTACCGTGCCGGCTTTGAAGCCAACGGTAAAATCAAGTTGAAAGACTTTGGCATCACCACCGATCTCGGCCCGGCATCGCAGGACGTGGAGCTGATTATTTCTGTGGAAGGCGTTCGCGCGAAGTAATGCTTACTAAAGCGCGGCAAGGCTGCCGCGCTTATCACCAACTCAGTTTGCCGAGTCTTTATCTTCTTCCGGTGCCGGAATGTGCATCGTGGTCTGCAATAACCCTTTCGACTTATTGAAAATTTTGATGCCATTTTCACGGCCGGCTCGGCGCGCGCGCTGTTCTTCACGCGGCAACTTCAGCTCTTCGCGGCAGATCTCGCTGCAGCAACCTTCAAATTTGGCCGCACAGCTCGGGCACTGAATAAACAACAGGTGACAGCCGTCATTCAGGCAGTTGGTGTGAGTATCGCAAGGCGCACCGCACTGATGACAATTGGCGATCACATCGTCAGAAATTCGCTCGCCCATACGCTCGTCAAACACAAAGTTTTTGCCAACAAACTTCAGCGGCAACCCCTGTTCTTTTGCCTTACGCGCATACTCGATAATGCCGCCTTCCACGTGATAGACGTTCTTGAAGCCGTTATGCAACATATAAGCACTGGCTTTTTCACAGCGGATCCCGCCGGTGCAGTACATGACAATATTTTTGTCTTTATTGTCCTGCAGCATCTCAACCGCCATCGGCAGTTGATCACGGAAAGTGTCCGACGGCACTTCGATGGCGTTTTCAAAGTGACCGACTTCATATTCGTAATGGTTACGCATATCGACAAACAGCGTATCCGGATCGTCAATCATCTGATTAACGCGATCGGCCTGCAGATACTCACCGACGTTCGCCGGGTTGAAGCTCTCGTCATCGAGGCCGTCGGCAACGATGCGTTCACGCACTTTCAGGCGCAGCACCCAGAAGGATTTTCCATCGTCTTCCAGGGCGATATTCAGCCGAACCTGGTCCAGCGCCGGATGTGAGGCAAAGAGTGCGGCTTTGAACGCCTCGAATTTATTCTGCGGCACGCTGATTTGCGCGTTGATCCCCTCTTTCGCCACATAAATGCGGCCGAACACCTTCAGCTTGTCGAACTGAACGTACAGGCTGTCGCGAAACGCTTTGGGATCTTCGATGGTGAAGTATTTATAAAAAGAAACTGTGGTGCGCGGCTCGGTTTCCGCCAGCATGCGCGCCTTCAGTTCCTCATTAGAAATTCGGTTATGTAACACTGGCATGGTGTACTTTCCTGTCTTTCGGGAGGTGACTGATTTAAACACGCGCCGACCGCCGGCCCACGCGCGGCGCACATAATACCCGATGATGTGAAGCGCTGGCAACTTGACGCTGCTCGCAAATCCCGATACTCCTGACAGGAGTTCCCCCCCTATTTATCACGGTTCAGGAGGACGTCATGAGGCAGCTATTTACCCCCATTGCGCTGGGAAAACTGAATTTACCCAACCGTATTATTATTGCACCGATGTGCCAATATTCTGCCGACCACGGCAAAGCCACCGAGTGGCATACCCTGCATCTTGGGCATCTGTCCTTGTCCGGTGCCGGCCTGCTGATTGTCGAAGCCAGCTCGGTCGCCCCCGAAGGGCGCATTACGCCCAGCGACCTCGGTTTGTGGGACGAGGCTACCGGGGCGGATGCTCAGCGCCCATCCCGGCATTCGGTAAACCCGGAAATCACCGTTCCCGCAGCCAGGGCGATACCCGCCACCAGCAGCAACGGATTAAACTGCAGATGCGCACCCAGGCTGCCCAGCAGTGCTCCGCTGACCAACAATCCTGCACTCAACCATGTAGCCAACATAAGATCTCCCTAATAAATTGCGCAAGATAATACGCGTCTGTCGAGTATGAATTTTATCCTTTAGAGCCATTTAGCTTAATTTCCAGCCACTTTATATCCGTTCATCATTAAAAATGATGTTTTAATGCGGTGCCTTTTCACGTTCTTCGATAAAAATGCCACAATAGCCGGTTATAAACGGCAGAAAATAAACGTTTGGTCAAAAATCCTTCGCAGGAGAGACCATTCGAGAACTCTGTTATTATCATTAAATGACTGCTTCTAAGCTGAGAACACATGACTCAAGTTCCTTCTTTTAATCGCTCTTTACTGCATCCGCGTTATTGGCTCACCTGGCTCGGCATTGGTTTGCTTTACCTGTTGGTCTTGCTGCCTTATCCGATTATCTATCGCCTCGGCACCTCACTGGGCCGTTTTTCCATGCGATTTCTCAAGCGCCGCGTGGCAATAGCCCAACGTAATCTGGTGCTGTGCTTCCCGGACATGCCGCAAGCCGAACGCGATGCGTTGGTGGTGCAAAATTTTGAATCCGTCGGTATGGGCCTGTTTGAAACCGGTATGGCGTGGTTTTGGCCAAACTGGCGTATCGAACGCTGGTTCCAGGTTAGCGGGCTGGAACATATTCAGAAGGCACGAGACAACCATCAGGGGGTTTTGCTGATCGGTCTGCACTTCCTGACGCTGGAACTGGGTGCCCGTATCTTTGGCATTCATAATCCAGGCATCGGCGTTTACCGGCCGCATGATAACAAGCTGATGGACTGGCTGCAGACCTGGGGTCGCATGCGTTCCAACAAATCGATGCTGGACCGTAAGGACGTAAAAGGCATGATCCGCGCGCTAAAGCAGGGGGACATCATCTGGTACGCCCCAGACCATGACTATGGCCCACGCAGCAGCGTGTTCGCCCCACTGTTCGCCGTAGAGAAAGCCGCCACCACCACCGGCAGCTACGTGCTGGTGAGAATGGGCAAGCCGGCCATTATTCCCTTTACCCCGCGCCGCCTGCCGGATGCCAAAGGGTATGAGCTGATTATGCAGCCGGCGGTGGAAAACTTCCCGCTGGATAATGAGCTCGATGCCGCCGCCTTTATGAATAAGGTGGTGGAGAAGGAAATCCTGATGGCGCCGGATCAGTACATGTGGCTGCACCGCCGCTTCAAAACCCGGCCGGAAGGCGAGCCTTCACTTTACTGACTTCTGACCCGCCGTTTGGCGGGTTAGTTTTTTATGCCGCAGAGCTTGAGAATCGGCAGTAACGGTGGGATGGTAAAGCCTTCGTAGTTCATCCTGGAGCCGTTATGTACATCGTTAGCCTGACCTACCATCGCCCGATAGAAGAAGTCGACAGCCACCTCGAGGGGCATATCGCCTGGCTGAAAAAATATTTCCAGGACGGTACCTTCATTGCCTCCGGCCGTAAGAACCCGCGCACCGGTGGTGTGATCCTGGTAAAAGGTATCGAGCGTGCGCAGTTGGACATCATTGTCGGGCAAGATCCTTTCAACGCCGTAGCCCACTATGAAATTACCGATGTCGCCCTCTCCACCACCTCCAGCGGTTTTGAACTGCTTGCCGGGCTTTAAATTCGCCTTTTTCCGCGCGTACAGCGCGGAATACTGCCAATATTCTATTTTTAAAACTTTTTTTCATTTCCGGTATATCTCACCCCACATCAATTGATGCCACCTATAATTAAGCGCATACTTACCAGGCTAACTTTTTTGCTTTGCACGATTGACTGCTCTTGCAAACATAGCCCTCTACCTTACGCAACAGGAACTTATGGCTCCGGCACCCGAACTCATCAACTGGAAACGCAATCTTTTTGTCGCCTGGCTGGGGTGTTTCCTCACCGGTGCCGCCTTCAGTCTGATCATGCCATTCCTGCCGCTGTATGTAGAAACCCTCGGTGTTACCGGCCACCAGGCACTGAATATGTGGTCTGGGCTGGTATTTAGCATTACCTTCCTGTTCTCTGCGATTGCCTCCCCATTCTGGGGCGGTTTGGCCGATCGCCGGGGGCGCAAGCTGATGCTGTTACGATCGGCATTGGGCATGTCGATAGTGATGCTGCTGATGGGCATGGCGCAGAATATTTGGCAGTTTTTGGCGCTACGCGCGGTGCTGGGCCTGCTCGGCGGTTTTATCCCCAACGCCAATGCGCTGATTGCCACACAGGTGCCGCGCAATCGCAGCGGTTGGGCACTGGGTACCCTGTCCACCGGCGGCGTCAGCGGTGCATTGATTGGGCCGCTGATTGGCGGCCTGCTAGCCGACCAGTATGGCCTGAGGCCGGTGTTCTACATTACCGCCGGTGTGCTGCTGACCTGCTTTGTTCTGACGCTGCTGTATGTCAAAGAGCAGTTCACCCCGGTGCAGAAAAAAGACATGCTGCACGCCCGTCAGGTCTTCGCGGCGCTAAAAAGCCCCAAGCTGATCCTCAGCCTGTTTGTCACCACCATGATTATTCAGATTGCCACCGGATCCATCGCACCGATCCTGACGCTGTACGTCCGTGATTTGGCCGGTGACATTCATAATCTGGCCTTTGTCAGCGGCCTGATCGCTTCAGTACCGGGCGTCGCCGCGCTAATGAGTGCGCCACGGCTGGGCAAACTGGGCGACAGGATCGGCCCGGAGCGTATTCTGGTGTTTATGCTGATCGTATCGGTGCTGTTACTGATCCCGATGGCGTTTGTGCAAACCCCGTGGCAACTCGGCGTACTTCGCTTCCTGCTAGGCGCTGCCGATGGCGCACTGCTGCCGGCGGTACAAACCTTGCTGATCTACAACTGCACCAATCAGGTTGCCGGGCGGATCTTCAGCTATAACCAATCGTTCCGCGATATCGGCAACGTCAGTGGCCCGTTAATGGGGGCCGCCGTCTCCGCCAGTTATGGCTTCCGTGCAGTATTCTGCGTCACCGCTCTGGTGGTGCTGTTCAACGCCGTTTATTCCTGGTGGTGTTTGCAACGTCGCCCGACGCGAATGAGAGAAGACACCCTGCAGGAAGAGTAATAGCCGTATTTATCACCACTTCCTTCACTAAAATGGGTCGACGGCCCGTTTACCCTACTTTTAGTATTGATACCTTTCACACCCGTCTTGCCGGCCCTCTTCAGATAAATCTTAGTTTAATTGATTGTTTTTAAAAAAGTTATTAACTTTTAGCGCAATAAACCACCTGTCAATAACATTCCCTCCGCAACCAACATAAAAACCAGGAAAGGAGATGTTTGTCGACTTTTCATCTAAAAAATGGGATACAGGGACTAGACAAAACCACCATCCAGTTATCAAATGGTTAAATAATATCACGCTCAATGTAAACCATTGGCCAAGTGAAAAAAGGCCGACGCGCTTTCCACGGTTAACGGGCGCTGCGGCTGCGGTTTTGTCGGGTAATCCGCACTGGGTGGATCACCTTCCTTAAATACACATACATACCACAGTATAAGCTGCATAAATGCGGCACATTTTATTGGGAAGACGTTATGCAATCCTCTGTTAATAACCAAGAAAGCCGGACCTTCTTCGGCCACCCTTATCCGCTGGGATCCCTGTTCTTTACCGAAATGTGGGAGCGGTTCTCGTTTTACGGCATTCGCCCATTACTGATCCTGTTTATGGCCGCGACGGTCTATGACGGCGGCATGGGGCTGGCACGTGAGAATGCCTCGGCAATTGTCGGTATTTTTGCCGGCAGCATGTATCTGGCGGCCCTGCCGGGCGGCTGGTTGGCCGATAACTGGCTGGGCCAGCAAAAAGCGGTCTGGTACGGCTCGATTCTGATCGCTCTCGGCCACCTGTCGATCGCACTGTCCGCCTTTATGGGCAACAACCTGTTCTTTATCGGCCTGATGTTTATTGTGTTGGGTTCCGGCCTGTTCAAAACCTGTATCTCGGTGATGGTCGGTACGCTCTACAAGAAAGGCGACAACCGCCGCGACGGTGGCTTCTCGCTGTTCTATATGGGCATCAACATGGGCTCGTTTATCGCCCCGCTGATCTCTGGCTGGCTGATTCGATCCCACGGCTGGCACTGGGGCTTCGGCATCGGCGGTATCGGTATGCTGGTGGCGTTGGTGATCTTCCGCGTCTTTGCCGTACCGGCAATGAAGCGCTATGACAGCGAAGTGGGCCTGGACTCCACCTGGAACAGCCCGGTCGCCAAGAAAAACGGTGTCGGTGCCTGGCTGATTGCGCTGGCGGTCGGCGTGGCAGTGGTTATCACCCTGATTGCCCAGGGCATCATTGTGATTAACCCGGTAGCCGTGGCCAGTATGCTGGTTTACGTGATTGCTGCTTCGGTCACCCTGTACTTCATTTATCTGTTTGTGTTTGCCGGCCTGAGCCGTAAAGAGCGCGCCCGCCTGTTGGTCTGCTTTATCCTGCTGGTATCCGCGGCCTTCTTCTGGTCAGCCTTCGAACAGAAACCGACCTCGTTCAACCTGTTCGCCAACGACTATACCAACCGGATGATTGGCGACTTCGAGATCCCGGCGGTGTGGTTCCAGTCCATCAACGCCCTGTTCATTATCCTGCTGGCTCCGGTATTTAGCTGGGCATGGCCGGCTCTGGCGCGTAATAAAGTGCGCCTGAGCAGTATCACCAAGTTTGTTATCGGTATTCTGTTTGCCGCTGCGGGCTTTGGCCTGATGATGCTGGCCGCACAGAACGTGCTGAGCAACGGTGGTGCCGGCGTATCTCCGTTGTGGCTGGTGGGCAGTATTTTGATGCTGACGCTGGGCGAACTGTGCCTTAGCCCGATTGGGCTGGCAACCATGACCCTGCTGGCACCGGAAAGAATGCGCGGCCAAATGATGGGCCTGTGGTTCTGTGCCAGCGCACTGGGTAACCTGGCGGCCGGTCTGATTGGCGGCCATGTTAAAGCCGACCAGCTGGACATGCTGCCAGACCTGTTCGCACGCTGCTCGATTGCTCTGCTGATCTGTGCTGCGGTGCTGACCCTGCTGATCGTCCCGATCCGCCGGATGATGGAAAATACTCAGGGTAAAAGCGCACAGAAACCGGCAACCAACGCCTGATAACCGCTTCGCTTTACCCTTCAGCCAGCGCCCGGTGCGCTGGCTTTTTTTATTGTTCCCACGCCCGCTGTTGTAACACCACCCGGTAACCGTCCAGATCTTCGAACGTCCGTCCGCTATTGTCCCAATAGGGATTGTATGCCACGACGTGCCGAAAACCGGCGGCCAGCATTCGCTGACATCCAATCAGCCAATCCTTTTCATCCGGCAAGTAAAATACCATCAGATGATCCTGTGTCGGCGCCTTCCCCACTTTAACACCGCGATGGTGGGTAAACTCAAGGTGATAGCCGTGCTGCGGATGCCCAACCATCACGCCGTCGAATCCCTGATGATCGTCAAATTCGCCCAGCCGTTCGAACCCCAGTCCCTGACAATACATGGTAGCAATTTCCTGCAGACAGTCGGTCGGACGTGCAATACGCAGCACCGCGTTGGCTATTGGCATTATTTTCTCCGTATCAAGATGAACTCATACAGCGCCATGCCCACCAGCATGGCCGCCACGAACTGCCAGCCGGCCGAAGAACCGGCACCGGCGAGTACCCAGGCCGGTCCGGGGCAAATACCCGCCATGCCCCAGCCGATACCAAACAGCGCACTGCCTGCCAGCAAACGGCCATCGAGGCGGCGGTTGGCTGGGATCTGCATCTCTTCCCCCAACAAGGTACGCTGTCGCCTGCGCGCCCAGTAAAATGCCGGAGCGGCCACCGCAATGGCGCCCACCATCACCAGAGCCAATGAGGGATCCCAGTGGCCGGTAATATCGAGAAACGCCAATACTTTGGCCGGATTGGCCATCCCAGCAACGATCAGACCGAGGCCAAAAATGGCGCCACTCAGCAAAGCAAACAGGTATCTGAACATGCGATTAGCCTCCCACCCAGTGACGGACTGCCCATACCGTGGCAAAACCCAACAGCATAAATACCGCCGTGGCCGCCAGCGAACGCGGCGCCAGTCTCGCCGTGCCGCAAACCCCATGGCCGCTGGTGCAACCGCCACCCAACCGGGTACCCAAGCCAACCAACAAGCCGGCCAGCATCAGCCACAAGCTGCTGCCGCTGACCGCCATGGCCGGTAAGGGGACGGCGATACCATACAACCAGGGTGAAGCCAGCAACCCGACAAGAAATGCGACTCGCCAGGCTTTCTCTTTACCCTGGGGTGTCAACAGACCGCCGGTAATGCCGCTAATACCGGCGATACGGCCGTTAAACATCAGCAGCAGTACCACCGCGACGCCAATAATGCCTCCGCCGGCCAGGGCAGATACGGGCGTAAAATGCAGCCAGTCAATGGTCATGATGTCTCTCCCGATTGTGGGCAATAGAGTTGGTACAGGGTGTTAAGTACTGCCAATGCCTTTTCATCACTTACGGCGTAGTAAATTTGCTTGCCTACACGACGGGTTGACACCAGCCCTTCCTGACGCAATACGCCCAACTGTTGTGAAAGCGTCGGCTGACGAATTTCCAACGCTTGCGCCAACTCCCCCACCGACATCTCGCCCTGGCTGAGCTGGCACAGTAGCAGTAGTCGATCCTCATTACCCAGCGTCCGCAGTAATGCTCCGGCCTGCGCCGCTGCCTGCCGCATGCTGTCGATATCCATTACTTCCCTCAACAATTTATAAAATAATATATTGTATATTTATAAACTATATTCCTCCACCGCACCATAGGCTGGTGCGAAAGGTTTCAGCATGGCATGCTGCCGTTACGATTTTTCCGCGGACAGGGGATGCCCCGAACAATGCTGCTTTTCCATGACGCTGTGCCCGCCAACCGGTCGATTGTGCCGGTTGCCAAAGATTATCAGCACGGCGATTTCGAGCCGCCCCACTACCATGACTGTGCGCAACTGATTCATAGCCTCAGCGGTGTGGTGCAGGTCAATACTCGTCAGGGAAGTTGGGTGGTGCCCCCCGGACGCGGCGTCTGGCTACCGGCGAGGGTTGAACACAGCCTGCGTATCACCGGCAAGGTGGCGGCAAGAGCGCTGTTGGTCGATCCGCTGGCGCGTGCCGATCTGCCGGCCTGTTGTGAAGTGGTACAGGTTTCCCCGTTACTGCGTGAGCTGATTATCTGCGCGATGGATATCACGGCTGATTACCCCGTAGGGGGACGTGAAGAGCGAATAATGGAGTTGATCCTGGATGAGCTGCGCGTGCTGCCTATTTTGCCGCTGAATTTACCTGAGCCGCGTACTGAAGCCCTGCTGAGGCTGTGCCGGCATATTCAGCAATCGCTGGCCCATCCCTGGGAATTAGAGCAGGCGGCCGGTTATATCAGTGTTAGCGGCCGCACGCTGTCACGGCGCTTTCAGCGTGAAACCGGGCTGCGCTTCGGTGATTGGGTACGCCGCGCCCGTCTGCTGGCGGCATTGAACGCCCTGGCCGCCGGGCATTCTGTGCTGGAAGTGGCGCTGAGTCTGGGTTACGACAGCCCCAGTGCTTTCAGCGCCATGTTCCGTCGCCTGCTGGGCGTTGCGCCCAGTGCTTATTTTGCCAAATAGCGTGCGGCAACGTTGAACAGTGCCTGCAACGAGGCGCTGGCGGAATCGACGTCGATGCCCACGCCATAAGCCGCCTCACCGTGCGCTAGCGTACAGCGGATATAGGCAACGGCGCGACTCTGGCTCTGATGTCCCAGCGTGTGCTCGTGGTAATCCTCTATCGCCAGGCTCAGACCAAAGCGCTGACGCAGTGCATCTACCGCGCTGGATAACAAACCGTTCCCTACCCCCAACAGCCGCTGCTGTTGCCCATCGAACAACACCCGGGCGCTGAAGCTGTAGGCTTCGACGCTGTGGCTCTCGGTCTGGTAGCTCAGCAATTGCAGGCGCGGTTGCTCAACCAGCCCATAGCTGAGGCGAAACAGTCGCCACAGCTCTGCCGTGGTCATTTCTTTGCCGCTGCCGTCGGTAGATTGTTGCACCACCTTGCTGAAATCAATCTGCAGGCCGCGCGGTAACGACAACCCATGGTTCTGTTCCAGCAGCCAGGCCGCTCCGCTTTTGCCTGACTGGCTGTTAACCCGGATCACCGCTTCATAACTGCAACCAACGTCCGCCGGATCGAGCGGCAGATAAGGCACCTGCCACAGACCGTCCTGCCGTTGCTGCTGGGCGGCGAAGCCCTTTTTGATTGCATCCTGATGCGAGCCGGAAAAAGCGGTGAAAACCAGTTCACCGGCATAAGGATGACGCGGATGTACCGGCAGCTGGTTGCACTGCTCCACCACCTCCACCACTTGCTTCAACTGGCTGAAGTCCAGACCCGGCGCGATGCCCTGGGTATACAGATTGAGCGCCAACGTCACCAGGTCAACATTGCCGGTGCGCTCGCCGTTGCCGAACAGGCAACCTTCCACCCGATCGGCCCCCGCCAGCATCGCCAGTTCGGCACAGGCCACCCCGGTGCCGCGATCGTTATGCGGATGCACGCTGATGGTCACCCGATTTCGCTGACTGAAGCGCCGACAAAACCATTCAATCTGGTCGGCATAAACGTTCGGCGTACTGACTTCCACCGTCGCCGGCAGGTTGATGATCATCGGTCGCCCTGGGCCAGGCTGCCAAACATCCGCCACCGCTTCGCAAATCTCCAGCGCAAACTCCAGTTCGGTAAAACAGAAGGTTTCCGGCGAATACTCGAAGGTCCAGGCAGTTTCCGGCTGCTGCTCGCACTGCTGACGAATACGCAGCGCACCATTGACCGCCAGCGCCACCGTCGCCGCCTTGTCCTGTTTGAAGACAATGTCACGGAACATCGGCGCGGTGGCGTTATACAAATGCACAATAGCCCGTGGTGCCCCTCGCAGTGCCTCAAAGGTGCGATCGATCAGGTCGTCACGCGATTGGGTCAAGACCTGAATGCTGACATCGTCCGGGATCAACTGTTCATCGATCAACGAGCGGACAAAATCAAAGTCGGTTTGTGACGCCGAAGGAAAAGCCACCTCAATCTCTTTGAACCCGCACTGCAACAGCAGTTGGTAGAATTGGCGCTTGCGGGCGTTATCCATCGGCTCCGCCAGCGCCTGATTGCCATCACGCAGATCGCTGGAACACCAGCGCGGTGCCTGCTGCAAGGTGCGACCCGGCCACTGGCGCTCCGGCAAAGCCACCGGTGGGAACGGACGATATTTAATTGAAGGGTTGGTTAACATGGCACTCTCCTGGGCTGTCATAAGCGATGCCTTATTATTTCCTACCGGGAAATAGCTTGCTCTCGCCTGGCAGACAACCATCGTCGCAAAACGGACAACAAAAAAATTTGCATCCTGCGCCAGTGCAGCAACAATTAGTTTTGACGTCAGTCATGGCGCTTTGGCCCTGCCAAAATCCTTTCGTTACCCTTACCACTGGAGACGACTATGAGCCTGTATGCAACCCTGGAAGATGCTATTGAAGCGGCGCGCGAGGAGTTTATTGAATCCGCCGAGAGCGGTAGCGACGATCAGCCGCCGGCAGTGCAACAATTCAATCTGCAAAAATACGTGATGCTGGATGGTGATACCATGTGGCAGGCCGAGTTTTTTGAACAAGAAGGCGAGTCGGTCGAATGCCTGACACTACGCAGCGGTGCGGCGGCCCAGGCTATTTTTGACGGTGATTATGACGAAATCGAAATTAGTGCCGAATGGATAGAAGAAAACACGCTGCACGAGTGGGAAGAAGGTGATTTCCAACTCGATCCGCCGTTGGATACCGAAGAGGGCCAGACCGCCGCCGACGAGTGGGATGAACGTTGAATGATAGCGGGCGGGAGCGAGTAAAATCCCGCCCATAAACCCCCCATAATTTTCCGAGAGGCAGCATGATTATCCGCCAGGCGCAACCCGAAGATTACCCCGCTATTTTGCAACTGCAAACACAAAATACCCCCGCAAATTTAAGCGACAGCCAAAAGCGTCAGGGTTTTATTGTTTCGAGCATGAACGAAGCTCAGGTAGCCCACATTAACCAGGGCCTCGGTATTCTGGTGGCGGTTGAAGACCAAACGTTGGCCGGCTTTGTTTGCCTGATGACCACGGACGCGCAGCCGCGCCCGCCGGTAGTGGATGCGATGCTGGAAAAACTGGCCGGCGAGTCATTCAACGGACGGCCTTTGAGTGAACAACGGGTATTTATGTACGGGCCGGTGTGCCTAGATCCCGCCTGGCGCGGTAAAGGCGTACTGAAGCAGTTGTTCGCCGCCGTCAAAGCGCACACCCGGGAGAAATTCGACGTTGGCGCCCTGTTTATTGACGACAACAACCCGCATTCACTGGCTGCCCACCAGCAAGGATTAAAGATGACGGTGCTGGCGCCCTTCCACTGCGGCCCACATGGCTACCAGCTGCTGGTGTTTACCACTCGGGAACAGACTTATTCGTAAGGCCCGTGCTGTGCATCAAACGGCAGCATAAAAGTATCCACCACCATCGACAGCGGCACATCGATCACCGTGACATAGCGCCAGGGAGTATCGCGCAGATCCCATTGCACACCCGGGTAATATTGATGGCCGTGCCCGGCGCCTGGCACTGTGCGGCTGATAATACTGCCGCAGCCGGTTAACAGCGCCACGCCTGTTGCCAATAATGCCAGCCGAAGAAAAGAAGAGAGATTCACCAAATTGACTCTTAGCCCTGGTTGTTCTGAAAGTAAACAACGCCCGGCGCGAATGTTAACATAGTTTTTTCCTTGCAGATCGTCAGCATTGCGTCAGCGAAGAGCCAAAAAAAACGGGGAACACGCTGTGCGCATTCCCCGTTTGGGCTACCCGGTCAACGCTTAGCGCTGACCTTGCGGATGAGCCCGTTCATTGTGTGGCAATTGCTGGTAATGCTCACGCCAGGCGGCACCTTCCGGCAACAACCAGACACGTTGATGCAGGCGCGACAAGGCAACGGGATCGCTCAACAGTTCCAGGCGTTTGCCCTTCACCAATTTCTCCGGCCCCAGTTGCAACGCCTCATTCACCCGCTCTTCACGATTGCGCTCGATAGCACCACGCAGATGGTGACGCGCAGTTGCCAGCGCAGCCGCCAAAGCATTGAACGACGGGTTAACCACGGCGTGCATAAAGCCATTGGCCAGTGCACGTTCACGGTTAAGCTGCAGATACTCTTCGGTCGCCAGCAGTTCACGCGGAGGAGAATACTCTTCCGGGATCAGGAACAGTTTGGCGCGCTTGCTCTTGATCCCCAGCGTCGCACGGCTCGACAGAGACGAAACGATCGGTGACAGGATCAGTGAGAAGACGATTGGCGACAACCACCACAGGAAGCGCAAATCCAGCCAGGCCATACCCCCCGCCCAGACCAGACCGAGCAGCATCTGTGAACCATGGCGCTTAAAGGCTTCGCTCCATGGCGTGTCATCATCGTCACGCTGCGGAGAATTCCACACCACTTCCCAACCGAGGAAGGCGCTGACCACGAACACCGTGTGGAACAACATCCGTACCGGTGCCAACAGCACCGAGAACAGCATTTCCAACAGCATCGACAGGAACAGACGCACACCACCACCGTATTCTTTGGCACCCTTCGCCCAGATCAGCACGATACTGAGCAGCTTGGGCAGGAACAAAAGCACCAGAGTGGTAGAGAACAGCGCTATTGCCAGTTCAGGACGCCACTGCGGCCAGACCGGGAACAGCTGACGCGGCTGCAGGAAGTACTGCGGCTCCATCAGGGTATGCACCACCTGCAACGCGGTGGACAACGCCAGGAACATAAACCACAGCGGCGCCGACAGATAGGACATCACACCGGTCAGGAACACCGCACGGTGCACCGGGTGCATGCCCTTCACCAGGAACAGACGGAAGTTCATCAGGTTACCGTGGCACCAGCGACGGTCACGTTTCAGTTCATCCAGCAGGTTAGGCGGCAATTCTTCGTAACTGCCCGGCAGATCATAAGCAATCCACACGCCCCAACCGGCACGACGCATCAGCGCGGCTTCCACAAAGTCATGCGACAAGATGGATCCGGCAAAGGAGCCTTCACCCGGCAACGGTGCCAGTGCGCAGTGCTCGATAAACGGCTTCACGCGGATAATCGCGTTGTGACCCCAGTAGTGCGACTCGCCCAATTGCCAGAAGTGCAGGCCAGCGGTAAACAGCGGCCCGTAGACCCGGGTGGCAAACTGCTGCACACGGGCATACAGCGTATCCATACCCGAAGCTTTCGGCGCAGACTGAATGATGCCGGCGTTCGGGTTGGCTTCCATCAGGCGCACCAAACCGGTGAGACACTCGCCGCTCATCACGCTATCGGCGTCCAGGATCACCATATAGCTGTACTCGCCACCCCAGCGACGGCAGAAGTCGTCGATGTTGCCGCTTTTACGTTTCACGCGGCGACGGCGGCGGCGATAGAAGATACGGCCATGGCCATCTACGTCACGGCACAGTTCCATCCAGGCCTTCTGTTCCGCCATGCAGATATCCGGGTCGTAGCTGTCGCTCAGCACGTAGATATCGAAATGTTCAAGCTGGCCGGTGGCGGCAACCGACTCATAGGTCGCGCGCAGGCCGGCGAACACCCGTTCGACGTCTTCGTTACAGATCGGCATGATCAACGCGGTGCGGTGCGCCGGATTGATTGGCTCATCGCCCTTGATGGTGGAGGAGATACTGTATTTGTCTTTGCCGATCAGCAGTTGCAGGAAGCCCATCAGCGCAGTCCAGAAACCGGCCGATACCCAACAGAACAAAATGGCAAACAGGATCAGAATGCCGGTTTGCAATACGTAAGGCAACAGTTGCAACACAGACTGCATCAAGTCCTGATCCAACATCGCCATAGGATCGATCAGCGCCCAGCCCTGATACGGCAAGATGGTTTTCATGTACCAGGTAGCGATACCGGTCTGCACCAGCATCAGCACCAACAGCACATAACGGCGCATCGAACCGACCACGCGCCAGCGGTTTTCCGCGGCGGCTTCTTCTTTGGAAGCATGGCGGTTGTGCGGTGAACGCCCCAGCAGAGAATCCCAGAAACGCGCCACCGGATTGGTACGCCAGGCTTCAGGGAACATGCTGGTACGTTTAATCGGTGGCGTGGCCTTCAAAATACTGCGGCCTTCCACGTCATTGTCAAAATCGTCGTCGCTGACCGCATCCGGCCAGGCGCTTTCGATACGCGCCTTGACCGAGGCCAACGCCACGTCATCCGCCGACAGCGTATTAACGTTGGCATCGGCGGCACCCATCTTGCGATGCAGTGCCTCCAGTGCCTCGGCGTCATCCGCTCCAGGCTGGGGGTTAAGCGCCTCCGACCGCTCAGCGGTCAGAGGCATTGCCGCAAGATAATCCTGGGCAAGTTGAGTAGGCTTATTCATTGGCAGGTAGCTGATAGCTCCAGGTTTCCGACAGGGTCTTATCACCATTGACCAGCGCGGCGCGCATTTCTACCGGCTTCTTGTCGTCTTTCACTTTCAGACGCAGCGTCAGGCGCCAGCCTTTGGTCACTGGATTATAGCGGACATTGTTTTCTACCATTTCACCGTTATCACCGATGCTTACCTGAGCGGCAACCGGCGTAGCACCATCCAGGCCTTTCAGTACCGGCCCGACGAAGTCAACCAGGAATGCCACGCTGCCGTCTGGCTCGCGGATCAGGTTAGACTGCTTCACGTCACCGGTAGAGCGCATGGTCTGGCTGACGTAGGCAATATCCTGTGAATGCAACTTGTCTTCGTCACGGGTGAAATGCAGGCGATAGTTCAGCGCCAGCGGTGTCTTGGCATCCGGCAACACGTCTGGAGTCCAGAAAGCAACGATGTTGTCATTGGTTTCATCCGCCGTTGGGATTTCCACCAATTCAACTTTACCTTTGCCCCAGTCGCCACGCGGTTCAATCCAGGCGCTTGGACGCAGATCGTAACGATCGTCCAGATCTTCGTAATCCTTGAAGTTACGACCACGCTGCAGCAGACCGAAACCTTTAGGGTTCTCGACCTGATAGGTGCTGACGGACAAATGCTTCGGATTATTCAGCGGACGCCAGATCCACTCGCCGTTGCCGGCATGGATAGACAGACCGTTGGAATCATGCAACGCCGGACGGTAGTTCAGAGTTGGTGAAGGTTGGTTCGGCCCGAACAGGTACATGCTGGTCAGCGGTGCCATGCCCAGTTTGCCGACCTTGTCGCGCAGGAACACTTTAGACTCGACGTCTACCGTGGTATCGCGGCCCGGATAGACCACAAAACGGTAAGCCCCGGTAGCGCGCGGTGAATCCAGCAGCGCGTAAATCACCAGGTGCTTGTCGCCCTGCTTCGGACGTTCAACCCAGAATTCGCGGAAACGCGGGAACTCTTCACCGGATGGCAAGGCGGTATCAATGGCCAGACCACGGGCGGAAATCCCGTAAACCTGCCCTTTACCTACCACGCGGAAATAGCTCGCGCCCAGCAGGCTCATAATTTCGTCGTTCTTATCCGCACTGTTGATCGGATAAATCACCTTGAAACCGGCGAAGCCGAGGTTTTTTACCGAATCCGGATCGTGCTTCACCGAACCAAAGTTGAAGTAGTCCGGGCTGTACTTGATCTGCTTGACGGTGGTCGAGGTGACCTCGTTGATTTTCACCGGCGTGTCGAAGTACATCCCCTGATGATAAAACTCAAGCTTGAATGGGGTTTTCAGCTTGCTCCAATAGGCTTTATCGTGATTGAACTGAATTTGCTGATAGTCCGCGAATTTCATCTCACGGAATTGAGAAGGAAGGTTGCTTTTCGGAGCCTCGAAGCCTTTCCCTGCCAGATCCTGCGCCTGCTTGGCCACATCATCAATAGAAAAAGCCCATGCTGGCGAAGTCAACAGCGTGAACAATACGGTCGCACCTAACCAACGTACGCTCGCGGCGCGTGGTTTCTTGGATAATATATTAACTAGCACATCCCCCCCTATTCGTGTGCTCAAATCATTTAAATCCATATTAATGGATTATTCAGCTTTCCGACAACATGATAAATGGATGGTTCATGTTTATGGCTCATTGTTTAAGCAGCTGACTAAACACCAGCGTAGCAAGCCCCGCAACAAGACGCTATGGAAAAATGTGAAACGCTATAGTAGGGTTTGAGGTTCGATTTAACCATTGCCGACTTATTAAGCGTGTTAATGACCATTCGATAAAATCATCAGCGGTAAACTATGACTAAAGGCAGCAACCAACGCGAGTTTTTCCTCGATTCGATCCGGGCTTATTTGATGCTGCTCGGCATCCCTTTTCATCTGTCCCTGATCTATTCCAGCCATGCCTGGGCGGTGAACAGTGCTACCCCTTCCTTCTCGCTGACAGTGCTGAACGACTTCATCCATGCCTTCCGCATGCAGGTGTTCTTTGTGATTTCCGGCTACTTCTCATACCTGCTCTATGAGCGTTATGAACGCCATAAGTGGTTGAAGGTAAGGCTGGAGCGGGTGGCGATCCCGCTGCTGAGTTCGATCCCGTTAATAACGGTGCCACAGTTTTTCATGCTGAAATACTTCACCGATAAATTAAACGGCTGGGAAAATTTTTCGCTCTACCAGAAAATAAATGTAACAGTTTGGGAGCTGGTTTCTCACCTGTGGTTTTTATTAACGCTGTCATTACTGACGACCCTTTGCTTTTACCTGTTCAAAAAAATCAAGGCCATTAAAAGTAATACCCCGCCCTATCCAATAAATAAAATGACTGGATTAGGAAATATCTCACTGTTCTTTCTTGTTTATGCTTTATTCTATTCGACCGGGCACCGTATTATTTTAATTTTTGCGCCGTATTTACTCTCCAATGGCCTGTTCAATTTCGTGGTCATGGAGACGATGTTCTACCTGCCGTTCTTCATCCTTGGCGCTTACGCCTTCAAGTACGTGTGGTTGAAAGAGATTTTCCTCAAACCCTCTGTCTGGTCACTGCTCGGTTCACTGCTGCTGTTCATTGCCTACATGCTGAATCAGAAGTATCTGGCCCACAGCAGCTATATGTTTGAACTGGAAGTGCTGATCAAAACCCTGCTGGGGATCCTGATGGCCAACGTGGTTTTCTCATTTGGACATAGCCTGCTGAATTATCACTCGCCACGAATCACTTATCTGGTCAACGCCTCGCTGTTTATATATCTGGTGCACCATCCACTGACCCTGATATATGGTGCGTTTGTGACACCACATATCGACAATAACCTGCTGGGCTTCGCGCTGGGTTTGGTGTTTGTCTTCTCCTGTGCCTTCGCCTTATATGAGCTGCACAAACGCGTCCCATTGCTCCGCTTTCTGTTCTCCGGAAAACCGCAATAACTCCACCGCCCGGCCAGAGTTGCGACTTGCCGGGCCAACTCACTGTCATACTCCTATAGATCAGTACCAGTATCATTCGCTCTCCCCCCCTGAACTTCCATTTCAGCCGTTGAGCACACATTGCTCACCCCGCTGGTGAAAGTTAAGGCAAAGTTATGCTGGAGCATATTGCCGCTAGTTGTTATAACTGCAATGCATAAGTGGAAATCCACATCCCTGCCTTACGGTAGCGATTGGGCTCAATGAACCCTGAGGGACGGCGTTGTCGTTTTCATTGCGGCAATGTTTGCAGTATCTCCCTTCCGTCACGACAGAGAGGATTTTTAATGACTGATAAAGACACTTCGGCTCCGGAAGCCGTACCAGAAAATGCCACCCTGCTGAAAATTCTGGGTCGGTTGCTTTCCGCACTGGATGCATCAATCAGCGGCAAGGACCGCAGCATTCTGGTCACCGAGCTTTCCAGCCTTAACCTTGACGGCATTTCAGAGTCAGAACGAAAACTGGCTGCCGAGCTGATCAAGCGGGCTTTGCAATCACTCGATCATTAATAACACCACGCCTGCAAACCATTAAGCCTCCTCGCGGGGGTTTAATGGTTTTTCCTTCTCGCCAGTTTATTGTTCGCATAGAACCACAGTAAGCTGATAACTATAGATAAAAGCGAGAAGTTCATCGTTTTCTCCCCACTTCCTCACACTTTCTCCCTTAAATGACAATAAATGCCAAACTGTTTTCGAATCACCCTTGGCGTTTTACCTAAAAAACAGGCTATCATCATGGGGTATCTGCGCCCGCGCGCAACGCCTTTCCCCCAGCCTGCAGGAGAACGTTATTTTGGATGCCAGCACCATTAACAGTTTGTTCATCATCGGTGCCGTGTTGGTGGGAGCAAGTATTCTTCTCAGTTCATTTTCTTCACGCCTGGGTATTCCCATTCTGGTGATCTTCCTCGCTATCGGCATGCTGGCGGGGGTCGATGGTCCGGGCGGTATCGTTTTCAGTAATTACCCGGTGGCCTATCTGGTCAGTAACCTGGCACTGGCCGTGATCCTGCTCGATGGCGGCATGCGCACCCGCGTCAGTTCATTTCGTGTGGCACTTTGGCCGGCACTTTCCCTCGCCACCGTTGGCGTGGTGATCACCGCCGGGCTGACCGGGCTGGCTGCCGCCTGGTTGTTCAACCTCGATCTGCTACAGGGTATGCTGATTGGGGCCATTATCGGCTCCACCGACGCCGCAGCGGTATTTTCACTCCTCGGCGGTAAAGGGCTTAACGAACGCGTCAGCGCCACGCTGGAAATTGAGTCCGGTAGCAACGATCCGATGGCGGTGTTTCTTACCATCACCCTGATTGCGATGATCTCCGCCGGCGAAACCACGCTAAGCTGGATGTTCCCTGTCCATCTGCTTCAGCAGTTTGGTATGGGCATTGTTTTTGGGCTGGGCGGCGGCTGGCTGCTGCTGACCTTGATCAACCACATCAAACTGGCCGAAGGTCTCTACCCACTGCTGGCCGTCAGCGGCGGCATTTTGATTTTTGCGCTGACCACTGCGCTGGATGGTAGCGGCATACTGGCGGTGTATCTGTGTGGGTTGACGCTGGGCAACCGGCCAATCCGTAACCGACACGGCATTGTCCAAACCTTTGACGGTCTGGCCTGGCTGAGCCAGATCGGCATGTTCCTGGTGCTGGGGTTGCTGCTCAACCCGCACGAGTTGTTACCTATTGCCATCCCTGCCCTGCTGCTGTCGTTATGGATGATCCTGTTCGCCCGGCCGCTTTCCGTGTTTATCGGGTTACTGCCGTTTCGCAGTTTTACTCTCCGTGAACGCAGCTTTATTTCCTGGGTCGGTCTGCGCGGCGCCGTACCGGTTATTTTGGCCGTATTCCCGATGATGGCCGGGTTGCCAAATGCGCAGCTGTTCTTCAACGTGGCCTTTTTTGTGGTGCTGGTTTCACTGTTGTTGCAAGGCACGACACTGTCGTTCGCCGCGAAGAAAGCCAAGGTTATAGTACCGCCGGCCCTGGCGCCTATTTCACGGGTCGGGTTGGACGTACACCCGGAAAACCAATGGGAACAGTTCGTTTATCAGCTCTCGTCGGAAAACTGGTGTGTGGGTGCTGCACTGCGTGAATTGAAAATGCCACCCGGCACGCGTATTGCCGCACTGTTCCGTGGCAAAGAGTTGTTGCACCCTAGCGGGAGCACGCGGTTGCGCGAAGATGAC
Source organism: Serratia sp. BIGb0163 (assembly GCF_024809935.1). Taxonomy (NCBI): domain Bacteria; kingdom Pseudomonadati; phylum Pseudomonadota; class Gammaproteobacteria; order Enterobacterales; family Yersiniaceae; genus Serratia; species Serratia sp. BIGb0163. The sequence continues at coordinate 619,514 of NZ_JANUDZ010000001.1, read as the reverse complement.
ATTCTGTGCGTTATCGGCCACGAGCATGACCTGCCAGTGCTGGGTAAACTGTTTAGCCAGGCGCCGGTGGTCACAATGGATGAGCGTTTCTTCGGCGACTTTATCCTGCAGTCGGACGCACGCCTGAGCGATATTTCGCAGGTGTATGGGCTTAACCTGCAAGAAGGTGTGGACGAACAACAAACACTGGGCCAATTCGTCATTAAACTGATTGGCGGCGAACCCGTGGTAGGCGATCAGGTCGAATGGGATGGCCTGACCTGGACCATAGCCGAGATGGATGGCAATGCCATCAGTAAAATCGGCGTAAAAATTGTGACTGACTGACCCGCCCTCGACACCGGTCGCTGTGTGGCAATCCCCGCAGCGACCGCCTCAAAACAGACGGAACTTATAGACCCGGAAAGGTTCTTAAACTCTGTGATTATCAAAACCGGGCGTTTAGCCCCGACGTTTTAACCTTTACTCTGGGAACGCTGCATAGCGGTGATGGGTATTGATTTGAACAGTAAAACTCGATTTCTATCGGCCATGCTGGGGATCGCACTGACGGTCATTGTGCTGGATCTGGGTATCGCCGATTTGGTCCACAGGCTCTTAATTGGATAATTTTAACGTGGCACAGCAGCAACAAGAAAAAGACATTCTGGGCAAGATACTGATTACCGTCTCCGCACTCTGCCTGATTACCGTGGCGGCGTTACTCATTTGGGGTTTTGTGCTGGATTAACGCCCCGCCTGACGAGCGCAATCTTCGCCAATAAAAAAACCGCCGCAGCGGTTTTTTTATTGGCGATGGCGATCAGATCTTGCAGCCTTCGCAATCTGCCTCATCCTCAAGGATCTCTGGCAGTTCTTTTACTTTCTGCGCCGCTTTCTCTTCTGCCTGCGCCAATTCGGCATCGATATCAAAATCGAAAATATCATCACTCATGGTAAATTCCTCACGCTTAACTGGCTTCAATGCGTGAGTATAATCGACAACTCTTCAGCCGCAAACCCTTCAGTTGAGCACCGCCACCTGCGGCTGTTCATCCTGTGGCTTCTTTGAATACGCCAGATCGTAAACGTCATAGAAATCAATTTCGCCTTTATTGGCGATGATTTCCTGCATACGTGTTTTCATCGCTGTCCCGATCGAGGGTTCATCCAACAACGCCTTCACCGACTGCGGCGACAGTGCGCGAGTGAAATACCACTCGCCGTTATAGCATACGCGCAGATCAAGCACGCCGATGTCCTCAAAGCGATACACCGGTTTGATTTCAATCAGCAGCATGGCGAACATGAACAACACAAAGGCGGTGAAAGCCAGGAAGGAGATGAAGCCCATATAGGGAACCTGATACATCACGGCGATCACGGCAAAATAGCCGGCAAACATGGCGAGACACAGATAACGGTGATCGCGGGCAAACTCACTGTTAAAACGCAGTTTACCGTCGCGCCCTTCCTGCCTGTTGATCCGCTCGATTTCTTTTACCAAGATGCTTTTAATCGCGTCCATCGCTACAACCTTATGCCTGGGGGACATTATTGCCATCAATAATCATTCCTCAAACTAACACAAGTACAGTTTGCGCAGGTAGATCAGTTAAGCAATTTTAAATGGGTAACTGTTATACCTCTAATGGCTAACGTTGCAGGGAATTTTTACCTTGGGCAAACATAAACATCCGCTGAGCGATATCGTCAGCCTGTTTGATTTTTTGCTTTTGCGGCTCGTTGCAGCGCTGGATGGCACGAGCATAGGCCAGCTCATGCGCCTGGTCGATCATCGCGATAATCTTGTCGCGATCCTGTTTATCCAGATTGCCGAGCATGGTGGTGATAATCGCCTGATAGGCGTTGGAGGCGGCGGTCAGCGACTTTTCTCTGGCTTCAAGTATCGCTACGCGTTGCATTAATTCCTGCAGTTGATCGGACTCTGACATAGCGATCTCCTGTTGCCGGGCAGCATACCTGCCTGATTACAGTTTAGCAAAGATCGCTGGAACGGAAGAAAACATAAAGAAAGGAAGATAAACGGTTACGGTAAAGCACACCCGAAAAACCCAATAAGGAGCCGATAGTGCAAATCAACCCGGGTGCACTTTACGGTAACGGTTCACAAAAGGAAGCTGGCGCGCTATGCAGGACTCGAACCCGCGTCTATCAATTTTGTAGCCAATAAAGCATTTTAAAACCAACCACTCTGCCAACTGAGTTAATAGCGCATTCCTTTGCTTCGGGATGTCATTATCCATATTAATGTTATGGATTCAAGTTTTGGTACTATGAACCGCTGCATTTGCAGAGAAATCTTATATTTTTGACTATTTCGCACACAGATGGATGATTACTTTCATTTTGTGATAGTTGACCATTGAAACTTTTATTTGGCCGTCTGCGGCATGTTTATTGTTAGTTAAAGCGCTGGATGCCACTATAGCGCCTTCTGGGATCATCGTTTTCTGTTACGGATAACACAATGAAAGTCACTCCGCGCCGCTTGGCGTTTATCCTGATCGGTGCTCTGCTGGTCATTATTGCCCTGGTGGTATTCTCTTTACAAAGCCCCCCGCAAGCCGCTTCGGTGACCGCACCGGTTCGTCTGGGCGATATTGAAAATGCCGTACTGGCCACCGGCAAACTTGATGCGATAGAACGGGTCAACGTCGGTGCACAGGTCTCCGGCCAGGTCAAATCCCTGAAGGTCAAACTTGGCGACAAGGTCACCAAAGGCCAACCTATTGCCGATATCGACGATCTGCCACAACGCAACGACCTGCGTAACGCCGAAGCGGCGCTGAACGTCGCCAAGGCAGATTTGCAGGCCAAACAGGCACTGTTGAAACAGGCTGAGTCCCGCTTTAAACGCCAAAAGCGCATGTTGAGTGATGAAGCCGGCTCCCGCGAAGATTTTGAGACGGCAGAGGCCACGCTCGCCGCCACCCGCGCCGAACTGATCGCGTTGAATGCTCGCATCGTGCAGGCACAGATTGAAGTAGACAAGAAAAAGGTCGACCTGAGTTACACCCGTATTCTGGCGCCGATGGATGGCATCGTTATCGCGGTGATTACTCAGCAAGGCCAAACGGTGAATGCCAACCAGAGCGCGCCCACCATCGTCAAACTGGCGCAGTTGGACGTAATGACCATCAAGGCGCAGATTTCCGAGGCCGACATTACCCGCGTTTCTCAGGGGCAAAAGGCCTACTTCACCATTTTCTCCGAACCCGATAAACGTTACGACGCCACGCTGCGCACCGTTGAACTGGCGCCAGAATCGGTGATGAAAGACGATTCAGTCTCCGGTAGCAGTTCGTCCTCCGGCTCCGGTAGCTCCAATGCTTCGGTGTATTACAACGCCTTGCTGGACGTCCCAAACCCGGATAACCGGCTGCGGATTGCCATGACGGCGCAAGTTTCATTGCTGCTCGGCGAGGCGAAAAACGCACTGTTGGTACCGATCCAGGCGGTACATAAAACCGCAGATAATAAGCAACAGGTACAAGTGCTGACCGGGGACAACCGGTTGGAAATGCGCGAGGTGAAAACCGGCATTACCAATAACGTCGATATTCAAATCCTGTCCGGATTGAAGGCAGGTGAAAACGTGGTGCTGGTACAGGAAAATACCAAACCTGGCGAGGAAGGTCTCTCACTGTGAACGCTATCATTGAGCTGAAAGGCATCGGCCGCACCTACACCAACAGCAGCCAGCCGCTCACCGTCCTGAAAGACATTAACCTCAGCATCGCTGCCGGGGAGTTGGTCGCTATCATTGGTGCTTCTGGCTCAGGCAAATCCACACTGATGAACATCATTGGCTGTCTGGACGTGCCGGACCAGGGCGACTATTACATCAACGGCCAAAACGCGGCTCATCTATCGCCGGACCAACTGGCCAGGCTTCGCCGCGAACACATTGGTTTTATCTTCCAGCGTTATCATTTAATGCCGGATATCAGCGCGCTGGGCAACGTCGAGATCCCTGCGATTTACGCCAACAGCAAGCGAGACCAACGCCGACTGCGTGCGGCGCAACTATTGGCGCGACTGGGGCTGGAAGGTCGTGAACACCATAAACCCGGTCAACTCTCCGGCGGCCAGCAACAGCGCGTCAGTATCGCACGTTCGTTAATCAACGGGGCTGAAATTATCCTGGCGGATGAGCCCACCGGCGCCCTGGACACCCGATCGGGTCAGGAAGTGCTGGAGATCCTCAGCGAACTTAATCAGCGCGGCCATACGGTAGTGATCGTCACTCACGATATGAAGGTGGCGCAGCACGCACAGCGCATTATCGAACTGCAGGACGGCGAGATAGTCGCCGACAGTGGTCGTAAATCGGCACTTCCTTTGCCGGTAATGGAAAAGGCCCCACCGGTTGCTCAAGGCTACTGGCAGAGTCTGCTCGATCGCACCCGCGAATCGTTACAGATGGCGCTGAAGGCCATGAATGCCCATCGCTTGCGTACCGCACTGACCATGACCGGCATCATTTTCGGCATTGCTGCGGTGGTGACGGTGGTCGCGCTGGGTGAAGGTGCCAAGCAGCGCACGCTGGAGAGTATAAAAAGCCTGGGCACCAACGTGGTCAGCATCTACCCCGGCCGTGATTTCTTTGATGATGCCATCGACAGCATCCGCACTCTGGTACCGGCGGATGCCGACGCGCTGGCCCGCCAAAGCTTTGTCGATAGCGTCAGCCCTGAGGTCACTGCCTCAGACAGTATCCATTTTCGCAGTAAATCAGCCAACGCGTCGATCACTGGTGTTGGACGAGATTATTTACGCGTTAACGGGCTCACTCTGCTGCAGGGTCGCAATTTCCAGGACGACCGCAACGCTTTACAGGAAGTGATCATTGACGAAAACGCACGCCAGTCGTTGTTCGGTGATTTCGGCGTTGAGCCGCTAGGCCAGATCGTGTTTCTTGGCGCAGTACCGGCCCGGGTGATTGGCGTGGTTAAAAGTAATCAGGACTCTGCCCCCAACCGCATCAGAGTGTGGATGCCCTATACCACCGTCATGTACCGCATGGTGGGCCAAACCAAGTTGAGCAGCATCAGCGTAAGGTTGAAAGATGACGTTGCCAACGAAGCCGCTGTCACCGCCATTGAGCAGCTGCTGATCCAGCGTCACGGCGTTAAAGACTTTATGTTGTTCAACCTCGATAAATTCCGTAAGTCGATCGAACGAACGTCGATGACTCTCAGCCTGCTGATCCTGATGGTGGCCTCAATTTCCCTGATCATCGGCAGCCTCGGCGTGATGAACATCATGCTGGTCTCAGTGACCGAACGGACGCATGAAATCGGTGTGCGTATGGCCGTCGGCGCTCGTCGCAGCGACATTATGCAGCAATTTATGATCGAGGCGGTGCTGGTCTGCCTGATCGGTGGCGTACTGGGCATTTTACTGTCTTTCGCCGCCGGCTCGCTGTTCACTCTGCTGGCGGGCGGCATGCTCACCGCCATCTATTCCTGGCAGGCCGCCGCCGTGGCCTTTTGCTGCTCCACTCTGATCGGCATGATCTTCGGTTATCTCCCGGCCCGCAAAGCGGCGCGGATGGATCCGGTCATTTCACTGGCCAGCGAGTAACTTATGAAAATTTTATCCCCCCTGACGTTATGCCTGGCAGCCCTGCTCAGCACCGGCTGCGGCAATGCGTTGAAAAGCGAATATCAATCTCCGAAGGTGGACTATCCGACCCAATGGCAACCCAGTGCCGATGCCGCTACGTCAGTCCCTTTTGCCTGGCACGATTTCCACGATCCCCAGCTAGAGCACTGGCTACAGCAGGTAATGGTGGCTAATAACGATCTGGCCGCTGCCGCATTGCGTGTCTATCGTGCCCAGTTGATGGCCCAACGGGTCGACATCGGCACCGCTCCCAGCGTAAACGCGACGCTCAATACCGGCGCCAGCACCGCCCTGTCCAATTCGTCCCCGTGGAATAAAAACAGTAGCGCCAACCTCGGCGTCAGCTATGAAGTCGATCTGTGGGGCAAACTGGCAAGACAGCGTGATGCCGCAGAATGGGCCAGTCAGGCAACTCAACAAGATTTGCAAAGTGCGCGTTTGACATTGCTCGCCAACGCCAGCAAAAATTACTGGCGCCTCGGTTTTATCAATCAAAGGATCGGCGTCAGTCAGCAAAATATCGCTTACTCCAGGCAGACCTTAGAGTTGGTCAATGCCCGCTACCGTGCCGGCAGCATCTCTTCACTGGACGTGGTGGATGCCGAGCAGAATCTGATCAATCAGGAGAGCAGCCATCTGGCGCTGTTACGTGAGCGTCAGCAAGCCTTGAACGAACAAACCGTGTTATTGGGCTCACCACCGGGCAAGGCTTTGGTTGAACCCGCCCGTTTACCCACCGGCCCGCTGCCGCAAATCAATGCCGGTATCCCGGTCAACGTGCTGCGCCATCGGCCGGATATCAGCGCCAAAGAGTTGCGGCTGCGTGAAGCATTGGCCAACGTCGATGTAAAGCGTACCCAGTACTATCCGGCATTTAGCCTGACCGGTTCATTGGGTGCCAGCAGTACCGCCTTGCTGGAATTTTTGCGCAATCCGTTGGCCTCGGTGGGGGCTGGGTTGTCACTGCCGTTCCTTGAATGGCGGCAGATGGATGTGGATATCAAAATTGCCCGCAGTGACTACGAGCTGCAGGTGCTGGAATTCAAACAGGCGCTGTATAAGGCCATGGCCGATGTGGCCGATGCCCTGTCGTTGCGTAGCCAATTGATAGCTCAGGAAAAACACTTACGGGCTTCGTTAGCCTTGGCGCAAAAATCTGAACGCTTGAATGAGAGCCGCTACCGGCAAGGTGCCGTCCCCATCAGCTTCTGGCTGGATGCGCAAAATCGCCGCAGGCTGGCAGAACTGGCGCTGGATGAAAACCGTTTCGGCCAATATCAGAACCTGGCGCAACTCTATCTGGAATTTGGCGGCTCAGCTCAATAACTCTCTCCGGCCTGACGTCTGCGTCAGGCTTTTTTTCAGCCGCAGAACGCATTAATTTTGCCGGTTTTTACCGCAATTCTTCCTATACTTAACCCATCCCCCACCAGACAAAAAAACATCAATATGCACAATAGTTAATCTATTTATGCGCTAAATCGGTGCAAATCCATTAGATAAACTGCTAAATTTGATCGCCGCAAGATATAACGTTAAGCTATAGATGCAAAATAATTAGTCACCTAAATGACATATTCCCGGTGAAAATTGAAACATTACGTGATTCGCATCACACAAAAAATGGCAATGGCCGATCTCTGCGTATAGCGCTTAGATTAACCAAACTGATAACTGGGCAGAAGGATCGCGAATCTACGTACGACTAAAATTGATTAAGGGATGATTATATGAAGTTAAGAAAAAAACGTCATAAGCCGATGCATATTAATGACATCACCATTATCGACGACAGCAAGTTGAAAAAGGCAATAACCGCGGCGGCATTAGGCAACGCGATGGAGTGGTTCGACTTTGGTGTTTATGGCTTTGTGGCCTACGCCCTCGGACAAGTATTTTTCCCTGGCGCCACGCCCGGCGTACAGATGATTGCCGCACTGGCAACCTTTTCCGTTCCCTTCCTGGTTCGTCCGTTAGGCGGCATCTTCTTTGGTGCGATGGGCGATAAATTCGGTCGTCAAAAAGTCCTCTCCATCACCATCATTATCATGGCGGTGAGCACCTTCTGTATCGGGCTGATCCCCTCTTACGCTTCGATCGGTATTTGGGCACCGGTGCTGCTGCTGTTGGCAAAATTGGCGCAGGGCTTCTCGGTCGGTGGCGAATACTCCGGCGCGGCAATCTTTGTCGCCGAATACTCACCGGACCGCAAGCGTGGCTTTATGGGCAGTTGGCTTGATTTCGGCTCGATTGCCGGCTTCGTGCTGGGTGCCGGCGTTGTAGTGCTGATTTCCAGCATTGTTGGGGAAGCCAACTTCCTCGACTGGGGCTGGCGTATTCCGTTCTTCATCGCCGCGCCGTTGGGCCTGATTGGTCTGTACCTGCGACATGCGCTGGAAGAAACTCCGGCATTCCAGCAGCACGTGGAAAAAATGGAGAAGGAAGACCGCAACGCTATCGAAAACCCGCCAAGAACTTCGTTCAAAGAGATTGCGACCAAGCACTGGAGAAGCCTGTTGGTGTGCGTCGGTATCGTGATTTCGACCAACGTGACCTATTACATGTTGCTGACCTACATGCCGAGTTACCTGTCGCATAACCTGCACTACTCGGAAGATCACGGCGTTCTGATTATTATCGCCGTCATGATCGGCATGCTGTTCGTACAGCCGGTGATCGGCATGACCAGTGACCGCATTGGCCGTAAGCCCTTTATTATTGGCGGCAGTATCGGCCTGCTGGCGCTGGCGATCCCGTGTTTTATTTTGATCAACAGTAATGTGATTGGTTTGATTTTCGTCGGGCTGTTAGTCCTGGCGGTGCTGTTAAACTGCTTTACCGGCGTGATGGCTTCGATTCTGCCGGCAATGTTCCCAACGCACATTCGCTACAGCGCATTGGCAATTTCGTTCAATATTTCGGTACTGGTGGCCGGCGCAACGCCAACGGTGGCCGCCTGGTTGGTCGAGTCGTCCGGGAACCTGTATATGCCGGCTTACTACCTGATGACAGTCGCGGTAATAGGTCTTGCCACCGGCCTGTACATGAAGGAAACCGCCAATAAACCGCTGCGCGGTGCTACTCCAGCCGCTTCGGACCGCTCAGAAGCCAAAGAGCTGCTGCAGGAGAACTATGACAACATCGAACAGAAAGTCGAAGATATCAACGAGCAGATCGCCGAGCTGGAGAAGAAAAAACAGACGTTGGTCGACCAGCATCCAAAACTGGACTAAAACCATGCTCTAGTAAAAAGCCACCTCTTGAAGAGGTGGCTTTTTTATTGCGGAAAATGTGCTCCTGGTACCCCATCCCTAGCGGTTGGTTTAGTTGACCTGGCACCAGTTATGCTGTTTCACAATACCGCCATCCGGCGAGGTATAACCAATACAGCCGAGAATACTGTCGAACAGTTTCTCGTGGAATACCGGCGTTTTTGCCTTCTGCAGCGCTTTTAACTGATTAAAGGCCGCCTGATGGTCGGGCTGGCTAAGAAACTTGTCAGATGCCCAGACCATAATAGGAATGGTGCGCTGCGCCTGCGGTGCATGGTCACGCGGGGTACCGTGGAAATGCATATTTTCCGAGATCGACTCGCCGTGATCCGAGGCGTAAAACACGATGGCATTACGATCGCGTAACTGATTGAAAACCTGCTCGAGGACATAATCGGTATACAGCAGACTGTTGTCGTAAGAGTTAATCATTGATTGCGTAGAACAAGTATCATCAATACCCTGACATTCCGGCTGGTAGCGGGCGAAAGCACGGGGATAGCGCTCGGTGTACATATAGTGCGAGCCTTTGGTATGCAGGATCACCAAATGCTTGCCCTGCGGGTGGCGGTCTAACGAATCTTTTAACTCGTCAATCAACGCAATATCATCCACGGGTTTGCCGGCATTGCGTTTTTCCGCCTGGATGCTTTCTCTCAGCGCGTAATCATCCGCCTGGGTTTTGTTGTAAAACCAGGCTTCGCTCTGCATTGAAAACAGCTCCGAGGAAAACCCCTGCTTTTTCAGCACGGAAAATACGTTCATTTCCTTCAGGGTCCGCTGTGGTTCTTCCGACGCACCACCTTCTCTCACAAACATGCAACGTAGCGAGAGCTTGGTCGAGGTGTCGCAGGAATAGCCCTGCAGCACCGCAAGGTTGGTTTCCTTATCCAGGTTAGGCGTGTTGTCGCGCTGGTAGCCGTAAATGCCCATATGATCGCGTCTGGCACTCTCACCAATCACAAACACCACATACAGATCATTCACGTCTTTTGGCGGTTGATAAGTAAAGTGCGCCGCCGGATCAAACAGATTACGGCTGTCTTCTGCCTGGCTGTATGAGCTGTAAGTCAACAACCCCAAGGCCGAGAGCCAGTTGGACGGTGAATAACTGCCGGCCACCACCCCGCCATAGCTGGCCATCATTTGATTATTTTCCCGATCGTGACGATCCTGTACCTGCCCCATTAGCTTCAGGGGTAGCCAGCACAGCAGCCCGGCGGCCAGCATCACGCCACCTTTTTTGTACCATGCCAGATGGTTAGCGCGCTTATAACTGGCTTCGTGCATCGGCGCCAGCCAAATCAGCAGTAACGGCAACAGACTCACCAGCACCACCCACACGCCAAAATGCCAACCCACCGACTCCTTGGAAAGATCGACGTCAGTAGTCATCACCGCCGCCAGAATGCCGTAGCCAATATCAACGTGGAATAACACCATGTAGTAGCTGGCGGCAACCGAACTCAGCACCAATAACGATGCCAAAACACGGAACAACCTGCGCCCCAAAAAAGAGATCAGTAGCGTGATAAAACATACCAGGCAGAAGGCTGCGAGCACCTCAATGCCGATCGACAAGGAGTTGTCATAATGAAGTTGCTGATAACGGCGGTAAAATATGGGGATATTGAGCAACACACCGAGATAAAAAGCGATGAAGAAAGAGACCTGCAACTGGGTCCAGCGTCGGAACTTCTGCATTATTGATACCATTCTTGCCAAAGTGAATTCATAACCGTTTGCCAGATACAGGTTATTGTTGAGAGTTTTCTCTCTCCTGCTGCTGGATGGTTATCTGACAGGCAATTTAGGCGGGTGTTGCTGCGAAGAAGAAATTTAACTTTGTTATAATGTAACAATTCATGTGCAAGACCTTTTTCACTCCCTTTCTGCGGCGGCAATAACTCAACACCGCCGCAGAAAGTGCACATTTATGGCGTCTGCGGTTGCTCATCAGTCACGGCATTTTGTACTGGCATCGCCGCCTGATTTTCTTCGCGGTATTTTTGCTTATCCCAGGCGCGGAAGAACGGATAGTAAATCGCCATTGAAATCAGCAAATTGACCACCTGGATCACCGTTCCTGAAATATGGCCGCCGGTTGCCAGATAGCCACTAATGAAAATCGGCGTGGTGAACGGCAAGGCAATGCCAACCGGAGGCGTCACCAACCCGGTAGCCATCGCGCTGTAGGTCACAATCACCAGCACCACCGGAGTCAGAATAAACGGCAGGAAGAAGTACGGATTCATCACCAACGGGATGCCGAACACCATGGGTTCGCTAATGTTAAACAGGCAACCCGGCGCGGCGATTTTCCCCAACTGTTTCATCTGGGCGCTACGGCTGCGCAACAGCATAAAGATCACCAGCCCCAGCAGGGCGCCAGTTCCACCGGGCGCAATCCACAAATCGTAAAATTGCTGGGTGATAATGTGCGGGATCGGCTGATTACTCTGAAACGCCACCAGGTTTTCTGACATATTCGCCAGCCACACCGGTTGAATAAACACCAGTACGATGGCGTCGCCATGCAGCCCCAGCGTCCACAGCAAGCCGATCAGGATCACCGAGAAAATCATCCCCGGAAGTGTCCCACCCACGTGATGCATCGGGATACCGATAAGCGTAGCGATCATGGTGTTGATATCGCCAAACGGCGTAGCCTCAACAATCAAACGCAGCAGCAAAATCACTGCCAGCACGCAGAACCCCGGGATCAGGGCCAGGAAGGATTTGGCTACCGCTGGCGGCACCCCTTCCGGCATGTTGATCACCAGATTGCGGTTATGCACGAAACGGTAGATCTCCGTCGATAACAGCGCCACTACAATCGCCACAAACAACCCCTGACTGCCGATAAAATTCATCGGCAGCACGCCTTTAACAATTTGCTCTGCAGCCCCTTTCACCGGTGCAAACAGCGTATGTTGGGGAATGGTCATGATAAATGCCACCAGCGAAACCGCACCGGTACTGAGCGGATCCATTCCACGGTATTTCTCCGCCAGCCGGTAGGCAATGCCAAAGCTGGAGATAATCGCCATGATGTCGTAGGTCGCCTTGACCGGGTACAACAATTTATCCCGCCACGCCGCACCAAACACCTCGCCCATCAGATTGGCGTAGCTGGGGATCGGTAAGTAAGCGAAGATCAGGAAAAATGACCCGATTAACATAAACGGCATGTTAAGAATTATGCCGTCCCGCACCGACAGAATATGTTTTTGCCCGGCAATTTTTAACGCCGTCGGCAACACGTAACGTTCCAGAATGCTATTTAAACCCGCCATCATCCCCCCTGCCCGGCAAAGCCGGCCGTCGTGATTGTTATTATGGAATATCGACTTAATTAAACTGCGGCAGATAGGCCTGGTTCAGGCTCAGTACCTCATCGAGCAAGGGCTGCGCAATGCCGACACCGCCAATCAGCGGGTTCACCACCAGCGCCAACAGCGCACTCTGACGATCGCCATGCACCGCCGCCTCTATGGTCAGGCGTTCAAAATCTTTAACCTGTTGAGTCAGCCCGTTCATGGCCAGTGGCAGCGGGCCGAAACTCAGCGGATGCGCCCCCTGTGCATCGATCACACAGTTGGTTTCAATCACCGCATCATCGGGCAAGCCCTGAATGGCACCGTTATTGCGAGTATTCACCACCAGCACCTTGCCGCTGTTATTGTGAATGGCGCGGATCAATTCGACCGCCACCTCAGAATAGAAGGCACCACCGCGGAAACTCAGTTGCTCCGGTTTTTTATCCAGCGTCGGATCGGCATATAAGGCAAATAACTCCGCTTCTACCTTCATCACCTGCTCGGCACGGGTTCCCTGCGAGGTAGCCGCTTCCAGCTCTTCTTCCAGCATGCCGGCGGTCTGATAAAAATAGCGGTGATACGGACAAGGGATTGCCCCCAGCGCTTGCAGAAATGCCGGAGGCCACGGCAGGTCTTTGATGTTGTTCATCGACAACGTTTCGCCATTGCTTAACATTTCCAGCACTTTGGCGGTCACATCCTTACCGCTTTGTGTCACCTGATGCACCCACACCATATGGTTCAGCCCGGCAAACCGCAGGTCTACCTGATCGTGTGGCGCTTTCAGCATATCGGCGATCATGTGATGCATGGTGATCGGCACGTTGCACAACCCAATAATCTTCGCCTTGCTGTAACGCGAAACCGCTTCGGTAACGATCCCTGCCGGGTTAGTAAAGTTGATAATCCAGGCATCCGGCGCCACCGCCTCCACCACGCGTGCCACCTCCAGCATCACCGGAATGGTGCGTAACGCCTTGGCAAAACCGCCGACACCGGTGGTTTCCTGACCCAGACGCTGGTATTTCAGCCCCAGACGCTCATCGGCCGCGCGGGCGGCCAGTTGCCCCACTCGCAGCTGAGTCAGCACAAAGCTGGCACCGCGAATGGCCGGCTCCAGAGTGAAATGTACCGAAACCACTACCTGCTCCAGCCCATTGCGCTTGAGCATTCTTTTGGTCAATTCGGCAATGATGCCCACTTTCTCACGGCCGGACTCCACATCGACCAGTGCCAGCTCGGTTAATGGAACATCCTGATAATGCGCAATCAATCCTTCGACCAACTCCGGCGTGTAGCTGCTGCCCCCGCCGATTACGGTGATTTTAGTCATTGCCTGCCCCCTGGGGTAAACGACGATAAAGTTCGATCATGTCAGTAGCCAGATCCTGGATCAGCATCGCATTCATCAAATGATCCTGCGCGTGCACCAAAATTAAACTGACCGGTACCTTTCCACAGCCTTCATCCATACCAATCAGCTCCGTCTGCATACCATGTGCCCGGCCAATACCGGCCTTCGCCTCTTCCAGCCTGGCACTGGCGGCTTCAAATTCACCGCGACGCGCCAACTGCAATGCAGAAAGCAGCGAGCTGCGCGCGCTACCGGCATGAACCAGCAATTCCATCACGCTCGTTTCCAAATCCATCATGACCTCCCCCGGCCTGGTTCCAGACACGGCGATCCCACCGCGGGTTAATGAAATAACCCGTGGTAATTCAATAAATAAAGGAATATGGGGAACTGCGTCCCCGGAATGTTATCAGGCCAGCAGGCTAAGCGCCTTGTCCAGCACCTTATCGCCGCGCATGGTGCCGTAATCCATCATGTCGATAACCGCTACGGCTTTTCCCAATGGTGCGGCCAGTTCGGCCAGCCGCGCATGTTCATATTTCACCTGCGGCCCCAGCAGGACAATGTCTGCCCGCCCCAGGATGCGTTCAAAATCTGCCACCGGAACGGCTTCGATCTCGATATCCAGCGCCCGTTTTTGCGCTTCGTTTTTCATTTTTTGTACCAACATGCTGGTCGACATTCCTGCGGCGCAGCATAAGACGATTGTTTGCATTTTTCAGTGTCCCGGTTGTTAGCCACCACGGCTGTTCAAATATAAAACAGCTCTGTAACACGCTTGTAAATACCCTTGAACCATACGATTTGATTATGCTTTTTACTTAATCATTCAAAAACAACCAGTTAACATAAAATTATCATGAAAATTTTTTTCAACACTGTGATCGGCGATCTAATTCCTGGTTTGAAAGTAACAACAATATTTTTAAATCCTTTAAAAACAAAAGGATAAAAACACAATGAATAAACACCGTGGTGAGTATCGTGTTTTACAGCCGAGCGTATTGAAAATTATTTTCATTGGTTTATTCTGCCGGTCAGGGCTTTATAGCGTGCGAAAAACAGGCTAGTTTGAAGCACCGGGCATCGGTTGGCATAACAGAAGGGACACTGCAGTTATGGATCTCGTTTACCACATTCAATTCCGTCAGGATCCGTTCAACCGGCAGGAGGCAAAAATTGCCCGAACCATCCTGGACAATCCCGGATTCACTTCAACCGCGACTATTGAACAGTTGGCTGAACGGGCCGGCGTCAGTACCGAGATCGTCGCCCATTTTGCCCAGTCTCTTGGTTGTCAGGATCTTAACGACTTTATCTCGTTGATGCGTACTCAGCCTGTGCCGGTAAACCCGCCGGCAGCCGTGGCGCAACCGGTACTGGGCGGCATGGATATCGCCTTCGCTTCCGCCGCCGGTATCGGCAAACTGCCCGGTGTCAGCCCCACGACTTTGAGTCGCTTCGCCAAATCCATCGGTTGTGAAGATATTGGCGACATCGTCTATCAAATCCGCGCGCGGCAAAACCAACTCAGTCAGCAGGAAGCCAAGGTTGCACAGACCATTTTGGACGATATCGCCTTTGCCTCTTCCGCTACCATAGAGCTGCTGGCCAGTCAGGCAGGGGTCAGCCCGGCGACCATCACCCGTTTCGCCAAAACCATAGGTTGTGATGATATTCGCGATCTGCGCATGAAGCTGGCACAGGCCAGCGTCAGTGGATCACGCTATTTGACTGCCCAAACGATGCCCAATGGGCCACCTCGTTTGTGGCTGCAACGCGTCAACGACGTGGAAACCACGCTGCATCAACAGCTGCAACAGGTAGAACATTCGGCATTAATCGACGCCAGCCAACAGGTAAGCCAGTGCAAAAGCGTGCATATCTTTGGCGTAAACAGCATGGGGTTGTACGTCAACGAGCTGCAACAACGCCTGGTGGGTTTGGGCTATCCCGCTTTTGCCTGCCAGGATGCGGCACTGATGCGTATGACGGCCTCCACCCTGAGTACGCAACAGTGTGTGATACTGCTCTCGCTGAGTGGGGAAAATACCGACTTGCTCAATGCCGCCAGGCTGGCCGGCGCCACTGGCGCTTATCGTATCGCGTTGGCCCCAGCAGGCAGCACTCTGGCATCACTGGCCGATAAGGTCTTGCCCCTGAGTGGTGGGAGTGCCGCACGCTACGGGCTGATGCTGACGCTGGACCTATTGCTGGCGCAGTTGCTGCCAGAAAGCCTCGGTGCGCAAGCGGAAGATTAAATCCACAAAACAACCCTTAACTAGGGCGAACACCTGAGGTTTTTCCTAATTAGCCATCCAGATTGCCACTCCCTATTGATAGGAATATTCTTACTACGTTATCGTTAACATCCCACTTAGGTAGTGACCTAAGTGAAATTTGCACAACTTTAATTTTTATATGGCTTCTCTGCCAGCTTCGGCTGGCACTTTAAATTTCATCAGCGGTAAAATTCCATGATCGATTACTCCCTTTACGGTCTCAACGATAAAGATATCGAGACGTACCGTGAACAAATTTACAGCCTGCTCGGCAAGGGCGTTATTCAGGTGCTCTCCGCCAACAAGCCCATCAGCAAACAAAGCATTCTCGCTTACCTGATCAAAGAGATCGAAACACAACCCGATGACCATTGCCAAAAGTTGCACAGGGCCGCAATCGAAGTCATTGGTGTCACTGGCCGCTAAGGAACTGCATGCGAAAATCGGATCTATGCGCCATCATCTCTATCATCGCCGTGGTGGCCCTGATGTGGGTGGCGAACTGTAGCGCTGAACCAGGCATTCACTAGTGTGGTAAGGACTTTGAGGAGGAATAGATAAGTACAGCCCCGGCTCAACAGCCGGGTATCCGCGCCAAGCCAGGATGGTTACTGTCGCTGAGCGGAATATTATGAAGTGATATGACAAAGCAAATTTCAGGCACAAAAAAACCGCCTTCCGGCGGTCACGACATTACTACTTATTGCTTGTTATTCTTGAATTTATTTTCCTGGTACCCGGGGCGGGACTTGAACCCGCACAGCCATAAGCCGAGGGATTTTAAATCCCTTGTGTCTACCGATTTCACCACCCGGGCTCGGGAAAATTGGAGGCGCGTTCCGGAGTCGAACCGGACTAGACGGATTTGCAATCCGCTACATAACCGCTTTGTTAACGCGCCTAAATTCTGTTTGCCTTTTTCAGGCTAAAGCTCGTAAAACACCAGCTTTATCAAATTTGGAGCGGGAAACGAGACTCGAACTCGCGACCCCGACCTTGGCAAGGTCGTGCTCTACCAACTGAGCTATTCCCGCATTAATCAGAACTTACTGATTTTTTTGCTATCTTTCGGCAAATCACTGCTGCCGTCTGATGCGATGCATTCTACTTACCTGACGTAATGAGTCAATAAAATTGTTGGCTCATTACGTTTGTTTGACGATTTTTGCAGCGCTTTGATCAGGGTTCCAGCAAATCTTTGCGGGCAGCGTTCAAATATTGGAACATTGACCAGAAAGTCAGCACCGCAGCGATGTACAACAAACCAAAGGACACATACTCAACGGTACGGTCCGGGCGCCATAGCAGGCCGACCAGCGACATCATCTGCGCCATGGTTTTTACCTTGCCAATCCAGGACACCGCGACACTGCTGCGCTTACCAATCTCCGCCATCCACTCACGCAGTGACGAGATGATAATTTCACGAGCAATCATGGTCGCCGCCGGTAGCGTGATCCACCAAACGTGGTAGTGTTCAGCCACCAGCACCAGTGCCACCGCGACCATCACCTTGTCCGCAACCGGGTCGAGGAAGGCCCCGAAACGGGTAGTTTGCTTCCAGCGACGGGCGAGGAAACCATCAAACCAGTCGGTTATGGCAGCAAACACAAAGATGACGGCGCAAACCATCGGAGCCCAGGTGAACGGCAGATAAAATGCCAGAACAAAGAATGGGATCAGAACTACGCGAAACAGAGTAAGCCAAGTCGGTATATTCAATTGCATAATGCTAGGGTAACTATCTGGCTGGAGTGGGAATTAAGAGTATGTTGCTACATTGCCCTCAGTGTTTCAATGCATTGTAGATCTTTTCTGCCAATGCTTGTGAAATACCCGGCACTTTTGCAATTTCCTCAACGCTGGCGTTCAATAATGGTTGAAGTCCACCCATATACTTCAACAGCACCTGTCGCCGTTTTGGCCCAACGCCGTCGATCAGTTCCAACGCGCTGGTATTTCTTACT
The DNA here is from genome assembly GCF_024809935.1 of Serratia sp. BIGb0163. NCBI lineage: Bacteria > Pseudomonadati > Pseudomonadota > Gammaproteobacteria > Enterobacterales > Yersiniaceae > Serratia > Serratia sp. BIGb0163. The sequence goes on along the minus strand of NZ_JANUDZ010000001.1, from coordinate 601,688 downwards.
TTTGCCCTTCTCTGCCGATGCCCGGTGATCGCGTGGTTATGCGAATCATCGCGGATGTGCTGGATCACATGCAGCGCCGGTGAATCCGACGGTAAAGCAATCCCCTCACCTTCAGGAACAAAGAACAGTGTTTCCAACCCGGCTTTACGGTCAGCACCTTTGGCGATACCGATCAGCAAGGGTTTGTTTTTATCCCAGCTCACATTCAGCGAGTTAAACACGTCAATCGCCATACCAAGCTGCCCCTTACCGCCATCAATAAAGATAACGTCGGGGATTTTTTTCTCTTCCAGAGCCTTACCATAGCGGCGTTTCAACACTTGCGCCATCGCCGCATAGTCATCCCCTGGCGTAATGCCGGTGATATTATAGCGCCGATACTCGGAACGCAGCGGCCCATTAGCGTCAAACACCACGCAGGAAGCGACGGTTTGCTCGCCCATGGTATGGCTGATGTCGAAGCATTCCATGCGGTTAATCTCGGAAAGATTCAGCACCTTGGTTAATTCGGCCAGTCGCTGATGAATGGTCGACTGCTGGGAAAGCTTGGTGGTCAGAGCGGTCGCCGCATTGGTACGCGCCAGTTTAAGGTAGCGTGCACGGTCGCCTCGCGGTTTACTCTGGATCTGGATTTTGCGACCGGCCAGCTCAGACAGGGACTCGGCCAGCAGGTCTTTTTCCGGCAAAGTGAAATCCAACAGGATTTCCGCCGGCAAGGTTCGCATCTGGCTACCCTGTAAATAGAACTGACCGACAAACGTCTGCACCACTTCGCTCATTTCGGTGCCGCCTGGCACTTTGGGGAAGTAGCTGCGGCTACCCAACACTTTGCCCTGGCGAATAAACAGGACGTGCAGACAGGCCATGCCGGCCTCGAATGCCACGCCGATCACATCCAGATCGTCGCTGTTACCGGACACGAACTGACGCTCAGTCACCCTGCGTACTGCCTGGATCTGATCGCGTATCCGCGCTGCCTCTTCGAAGTTCAATGCCTTGCTGGCGGTTTCCATCCTTTCGATCAACTGATGCAGTACCTGTTGATCCTTACCAGACAGGAACAGGCGCACATAGTCCACCTGCTGACGATATTCGTCTTCACTCACCAGCCCGGCGACACAAGGCCCCAGGCAACGGCCGATCTGGTACTGCAAACAAGGGCGCGAGCGGTTGCGGTATACGCTGTTCTCGCACTGACGTATCGGGAACAGTTTCTGCAGCAGCGCCAGCGTCTCACGCACGGCATAGGAATTTGGGAATGGACCGAAGTATTCCCCCTTGGCATGTTTGGCACCACGATGCACGGCCAGCCGCGGGTGACTGTCCGCACTGAGGAAGATCAGCGGATAAGATTTATCGTCTCGCAAAAGAACATTATATCGCGGCTGGTATAACTTTATGTAGTTATGTTCCAGTAATAGCGCTTCTGTTTCGGTGTGCGTAACAGTAACGTCTATTTGCGCGATATTTTTAACCAACGTCTCAGTTTTACGGCTTCCCACCTGCTGGCGGAAGTAACTGGCGAGGCGTTTTTTCAGATCTTTGGCTTTACCGACGTAGATAACCGTGCCAGTAGCGTCGTACATTCGGTAGACGCCAGGCTGGCTGGTTACAGTGCTTAGAAATGCTTTGGCATCAAAACGGTCACTCACTGCTTAACAAAGTCTCCGCATTGAACAATCCGTGTCGGATAGCCAGGTGTGTCAATTCAACATCACCGCTGATATTCAGCTTGCTGAACATGCGGTAACGATAACTGTTCACCGTTTTGGGGCTGAGACTCAGTTGTTCCGAGATCTCGTTAACCTTTTTGCCTTTAGTGATCATCAGCATAATCTGCAGCTCGCGCTCAGACAGGCAGCTAAACGGCGTTTCCGTCTGCGGCTCCAATTGGCTCAATGCCATCTGTTGGGCAATATCGGACGCGATATAGCGCTGCCCGGCCTGCACGGCGCGAATGGCATTCACCACATCCTGTGGCGCCGCGCCCTTGCTCAGATAACCTGCAGCACCCGCCTGCATCACCTTGGCCGGCAATGGATTTTCAGTATGGATAGTCAGCATGATGACTTTAACGTCGGGCGCATAACGTACAATTTTGCGCGTGGCTTCCAGCCCGCCAATACCCGGCATGTTCATATCCATAAGAACGATATCTACAGCATTGCCACGGCACCATTTCACGGCGTCTTCACCGCATTGGGCCTCCCCGACAACTTTTATACCTTTGATATCTTCAAGAATGCGTCGTATCCCTGCGCGCACCAGTTCGTGGTCATCAACAAGAAGAACGCTAATCAAGGAAAAATCTCCAAAAAGAAGGGAGTAACGCAATCAGCCTCTGTTATAGGCAGAGATATTACTTGTTTTTCAGCCAAGAATGAACACAGATTAATACTTACTCCCGATTAACTTTGCGCAATGGGCCAGATTTTTGAATTTTAGTCACCCAACGCTGCCCGCTAAAACCGTTGTTTGTCGATAAAAACCGACGATGTGAATATTACAATGCAGACCTCTGCCCTCATGATAGTGCGTCTAACCTAAACCGCAGGTAAAATCAGTGTAAGCAATCGCAACACAAATAATATCAACACCAGCATGATCAGCTTGTAATTCATTGAAACCAAACAAAATGGCAAGATTGTCTTTATCTCACATGGTGAAATTCATTGCAAAAGAAATTATTCAATCCATGCCAAGCCAACGTCAGGCAAGAGACTAATGTTGATCATTTAAATAACAGGAACAAGTTAACAATAACCTGCCAGACAAATACTTATTAACTCAAAAAAAATAACTTGGCGGTATTGTTCAGCAAGCCGATTAATTCATCAATAGTGAGTATGCACTATAATGTGAAGTTGCTTAAACCCTGGAACTGACCTCAGCTAATGGTACGGACACTGCGACAGCGCTATCAGTGAAGATGGAGACCTGCATGCTATGCTATACTCCGCGCCCAGTTAAATACGCATCTGCAGATTCGAGTGAATGAAATCGGTGTGGGTGCGCATCAAAATGCACTTTGTTTCAGGCTTCGGCCTCAAAAATCAGGAGAGAAAATGAGCAACGTTGATTTCACTACGTCTGCAAACCCGGAAACGCTGGCAACAGAAGTTGCCTGCCTTAAAGCCACGCTGACGCTGATCCTGAAATCGATCGGTCAGGCCGATGCCGGGAAAGTCATTATCAACATGGAGCGCTTTATCGCGCAGATTGAAGACCCGAGCCAGGCCGAGATTTTTAAAAACAGCATCCAACAGATTAAGCACGCTTACCGTCAATAGTCTGCTGCCCTTATCGCCGGCCACCATTCCCTCCAGGAGAATGGTGGCCGGCGTCGCTGATAGCCCCCCGCCAGGCTTAAGGCTTACCGGCCTGCAATACAAACCCACGCTGCATATCGCCGGCAACGCGGAAATAGCGGCTCTCACCGGCGCGTAGCGTCATTGGCAGTCGCCCGCTGGTATCACGCCAGATGCACAGGCTGTTTTCGATCATATCCTGCCCAATACTGATTTCGTTATTGCCTACCGGCACCCGAAACTCGGCCTTCTCTTTGGATGCCAGCGAGGCGGCGAACTCGCCGTTGATATATACCCCAGTCCGGCAACTTCCCGCCAGCATCCCGCTGTCGCGGACCACCACTATGGTGGCAAATGGCGTTTGTGGCACATTCTGATAAAGCATCAACCGGCTGGGCGGCGGTGATTCAGCCTGCTGCAACGGAACGGCCTGAGTAGCACAACCAGACAACAGCACGGTGGTAACAAGTAACGCGGCGTAATGCTTCATCCTGAGCTCCTGAAATAAACCAACCTTCATACTAGCAAGAGAATAGCCGCTGGCTGTAGCGCCGGGACATCACCAATAGAAAAATAAGATAACTTCCAGTGGGCTGAGGAAAATCAGGTCAGGAAAAATCCTACCTCTGCCGACGCTATTGCTGCAGGGCAGGACAGCCCGCAGCAATAAGAATATTCTGTAGTTAGTATATTGAAAAGAATGAGATTTTTATGGTTTCCCTTAAATTTTGACCATGCGTTTTTGTATGTCATCGCGAAAGGCGTTACCCACATAGTTAAAGCCATCTTGCGTCACATAGACCCGCGAGTAACCGTTTTCAGACAGCGTAGTCACCATATAACCGGCGTTAATCATCTCCGTAGAGGGTGCATTCATCAGGGTAAGAAAACCGCGGCCACGGCACCATTGATAGAAGCGAGTACGACCATAACCAAATGTATCACCGACATCAGAAAGATTTCTCAGCCGATCATAATCCTCTGATAATGAAGGTAAATTGCCATTATTTTCAGGTGTTTCAGGTTTATTCGCCAAAATATAACTCCCTTTAATGTCTTCATCATCATGACTGTCATTCATCGATCCTGAATCTAAAAAATTTACACCTGAATTGCAATCGCATTCCCGGCAAATTCAATAATGGTTTTAATTGTGAGCATTTATAAAAAGCAATATAAAGATACCTGGTTTAATTCCACAGAGTATAAATATCCTTATACAGCCAATAATAAGAATAAATCCTTAGGTAAATATCTTAATAAATAAACAAAAAACAAACACAGAAAAACCTTAGCATGAATATTATAACTAATAAGTATTATTCTACTTATCAGCAACGCCTCTTCCTCACACATGACAGCCAGCCTCACCTCAATCTCATCTAAACAATAACCATTATCATTTCCAATTTTAACAGCAGTTTATTACACTCAGGCTCCACCCAAGAAGATTCTTAGCGTGTGCATATAGGACGAAAGGAAGAGTCAGGGATACCATGAAGAAGTATAGAGTTTTGATTTTATTACCATTAGTAACATTGACCGCCTGTACCCAATGGGAACGAGCCGGCGCCGGTAACGCCACCCGCGAGGCGGAGTATGCAGAATGCAAGGGACGGGGATACGAGCGTTTTCCACCCGATGTCGTCCGCGACTTTGAGTTCAGCTACGAGAACCAATACCACAGCTGCGAGAAAGACAAAAAAGACTGCCCGAAAGGCTACCGTTACGATAAACAACCGTCGTTTAAAACGGTGCAAAACGATCGCAATGAAGGGGCACGAACGGCGACTATCGAATCTTGTATGTATGGCAAAGGCTGGCATGAGAAAACCTATTACTGGCCACAGTAGTCTCAGCGGCATCAAGATTGACACTTGGCTCAACTGACGCAGTTTGCCGCCGGGGATTATTCATTATCACCGTGCGGCATGTCTGAGTGTTACGGGCTTATCCCTCGCTCTCGCTACCACCCAACCGGGCCAGGGTGGCCGCCCTGGCTGGCGTTAAAGGGATCCGTGGGGCGGGCAGTGACCAGTCGAACAAATGGCGCGCTGCCGCCGCACAAATCTTGCCCTGGCAAGCGCCCATACCACAGCGGCTGCTCAACTTGGCCGCCGTCCAGTCCGCGAATCCACTTAACTGATGCAGCGGCACATCCTCACAACGACACAATAGCGTTTCCGGTGTCGCCAGCGTTTTCAGCACCGGGTTAAGCACAAAGGTTCGCGCTACCGCGCCGGCAAATTGCCGCCACTTGTCACGTTGCGCCGTTAATGCCAGTACCTGCATCAGGTTGCCGGTGGCGGCATAACCGGCAATCGCCCCCTCAGCCAGCGCCAACTCGCTGCCGCCGATCCCGGTACATTCACCGGCAGCATAAACCTGCGGTTGACTGGTTTGCTGGTAAGGATCTACGTCAACCGCATCATTTTGGATACGGCACCCCAGCAACATCGCCAGTTCGATATTCGCCACCAGCCCAAACCCACAGGCCAGACGATCGCACTCTAAGGTTACTTCACGCCGCCCTTTTTGCATCCTGATCGCCGTCAGCCGCGGGCCACCTGACGCCTCCAACACGTAGCTGTCAGGACGATAATGCCGGTTGAACAGGCTAAAGGATTGACGTAACTTCACCGGCCAACGCCACAATCCGCCGGCAAAAGCCGCCAGCCGAGCAGCGGGTGCCTGTTCCGCCAGCATCACCACTTCGCCACCGGCTTTAACCACGCTGGCGGCAACGGCCAGCAGCAATGGTCCGCTCCCGCCAATCGCCACCCGCTCCCCTTTAATAGACAACCCCTGCTTAATCTGCGCCTGCAGCCCACCGGCACCGGTGACTCCGGGCAGGGTCCAGCCGGGAAACGGCAACAAAAGTTCACGGGCACCACAGCACAGGATCAACGCTTGATAATCCACAATCCCGCAGCCCGCGGCATCTTCATAGAGAATTTTCTGCGGCCCGCACTGGGCTATAATCTTCACGCCGTTAAGCAGCGCCACATTATTCAGCGCCCCTACCGCCTGTCGGAATTGCTGTGCCAGGCTCGGCAACGCCACGTTCGGCCCGTCACGCCAGATCTGCCCGCCGGGACGCAGGTTATCGTCAAGCACCAACACGGACTGGCCGCTCTGCGCCGCCGCACGGGCTGCCGCCAACCCTGCCGGACCCGCACCAATAATCAGCACATCGCACGCGAGATCACTCATTTTCTGTCCTCTCAATACGCATTCCAGGCTGGCACAGGGTCTGACACGCCAGCCGCCGCAGGCCATTCACCGTCACCCGGCACTCCTGGCAAATGCCCATACCGCAAAACGCGGCGCGGGGTTGCCCCGTGACCGAGATGCGGCAACTATCCAGCCCGCTCAGGCTGAGCACTGCGGCGACGCTAAGTCCTTCGGGTACGCAGAGACTTTCACCGTTGAGGGTCAACGTCAGCAGGTTTTGTTTCATACCGGCAACGCCTCCTTAGGGAACATTCGTGCAGCCAGATAAGGGGTATCGTCAATCTCCGGTCGATGATTATGGATCTGCGCGGCAATCAACGCGGCGCTGCCCAGCGCGGTAGTAACCCCCAGCCCCTCATGCCCCAATGCCAGCCATAACCAGCGATGCTGGGGATGTGGCCCGAGTAGCGGCAGACCGTCGGCGGAGGCGGCGCGCAGGCCGGTCCAGCAGCGGATAATGTTCATCTGTGCCAGGGCAGGAAGAAAGGTGGTGGCGCGTGTCAGCATGGCGGCCAGTAACGGCATGTCGATAGTGCTGTCTGGGGCGTCAAACTGGCGGGAGGAGCCAATCAACAGCTGACCGGTTGGACGAGCCTGAACGTTAAACGCCACCGAAGTCCCGTCGCTGGCGTGTGCGCTGGCACCATAACCCAACTCAACCAATTGGTGGTGCACCCGTTGCGGGTAGCGATCGGTGATCGCCAAATGCCCTTTTTTGGCGCGTAACAAGGGTTGCCCCAGTAAGCTATCGGCTTGCAGGCCACAGGCCAGTACCACTACCGGTGCGGTTAAACGTTCGCCGCTCGCCAGCACCAGCGCCTGCTGTTCCAGCGCGACGGCTTCACCCACAATGACCCTGACCGAGGGTCCGGCGTCAGCCACTAACCAGCGGGCAACGTTGGGCGCATAAACAATGCCGTCCCCCGGCACGCGTAAACCACCGGCCAGGCCGGGCCGCAGCATGGGTTCAAGAACAGCGACCTGCGCAGTGTTCAGCGTTTCGCTCGTCACACCGTACTCCGCCATGCGTTGCCGCTTCGCTTCGGCAACCGCCATTTCGTCGTCCCGCTCCGCCAGCCACAGCGTACCGCAGCCACGCCAGGCGCAGCCTTCCGGCATACGATCCACCAGACTGCGCCACAGTTGCAATGAATAGGCGCTTAAAGCCAGTTCGGCAGGATTATCGTCCATGCACACCAGGTGGCCCATACCGGCCGCCGTTGCACCGGCACGCTGGTTGTCCACCAGCAAAACTTGTAATCCTTGCTGCGCCAGCCGCCAGGCGCAGGCAGCGCCGATAATGCCGGCCCCCACCACAATCGCATCCGCCCGCCTGCCGGCAATCATCAGCGGATCCCCCAAACGAAGGGATCGCGATCATCCAGCAGCAGTTGGCTGTCGGCGCAAACGTAAGCTTGCCCACGAATAAACGGCGTCACGCGATCGCCACTGCGCTGGTAATAGCCGCTGAACTGACTGCCAATCACGCTCGCCTGGTGCCAAATCTCACCCGGCTGCAGTTTGCCGTCGGCCGCCAGACAGGCCAGCTTGGCGCTGGTCCCGGTGCCGCAGGGCGAGCGATCGTAAGCCTTGCCGGGGCACAGCACAAAGTTGCGGCTGTCGGCCTGCGGGTCGGCGGCAAACAGCTCGATATGGTCGATAACGCCGCCGTCTTCGCCATATATCCCTGCGCCCTCAAGCGCCTGACGTACCGCCCAGCTAAAGGCGGTCAGCGCATCCAGATTTTGCGTATTGATCGCCAGATGATGTTCGCCGATCAGAAAAAACCAGTTACCGCCCCAGGCAATATCGCCCACCACCGGCCCGTAGCCGTTGACCTCAACCCTGACCTGCCGGCGATAACGATAGGCCGGTACGTTTTCCACCGTCACGCTGCCATCCTGATGCAAGGTGGCGTTCACCGTGCCCACCGGGGTTTCGATCAGGTGCTCACCGACGCCGATTTTCCCCAGATAGGCCAGTGAGGCCACCAGACCGATGGTGCCATGGCCACACATGCCCAAATAGCCGCTGTTGTTGAAAAAAATCACCCCGGCGGCGGCCTGCGGTGAGCAGGGCTGGCACAGTAAGGCTCCCACCAGCACGTCGTTGCCGCGAGGCTCCAGAATGATGGCGCTGCGCCAGTCGTCATATTGTTGAGCAAACAGCGCCTTGCGTTCCGCCATACTGCCAGTGCCCAAATCGGGGAATCCTTCGACAATCAGTCGGGTGGGTTCCCCGGCGGTATGGGAATCGATCGCCCGCAGCGCGGTGAAGTGCGAAGAAAGTGCCATCGGAGTCTCCTGGGTTAATGAAATGTTACCGATGGGGCTAGACTGACCGAATCTGCTGACGGCGGCTTGATGCATTTCGGCGTGGCAAATGCCGAAATCAGCACAATCCCCTGGGCAGGGTTTAGCCGGATCGAGACAACCCGGCGAGCAAAAGTATGCGGTGATCCGCATAATTGGCAGCTACGCTTGAAAAGTTATAAGAAAGTTAATATTGATGAGGCGCTTGCCAAACGGCCGGTCCGGCCACCTCAGATTCAGTGCCACCCAGTGGGAAAAGGTATTGCCATGCGATTAGCCCAGGATCATCAGCTTGTTACGGCCTCCCGGCCGGTTATCGAGGAGCCGGAACAGGACATTTTTGCCGTTGAACAACTGTCACGCTGGTGCGATGGCCTGGCACAACAGCGCCCGAACACCCTGCACGATCTGCTCAACTCTCTGGCTCTGATCGCCCCGCTGCTCAATGCTATTCCCAACGTGGTGTTTTTTATCAAGGATCTGCAAGCGCGTTACCTGCTGGCCAACCTGACGTTGGCCAAGCGCTGCGGCTTTAAAACCGTCACGCCGCTGCTGGGAAAAACCTCGGCGGAGGTGTTTCCGGCCCAGCTTGGCTCGGGTTATACCGAACAGGATCTGCGGGTACTGCAGCAGGGAGCATTGATTCAGGACCAACTGGAAATGCACCTGTACAGTGGGCGAGAGACCGGCTGGTGCCTGACACAAAAACTGGCGCTCTATGACGTTCAGGGCAAGATCATCGGTATGGCGGGCATCTCGCACGATCTGCAGGAGGCCAAAGCGAACCATCCTGCCTATCAGCGACTGGCGGCGATCGACGTCTATATCCGTCAGCACTACGCCCGACCTATTGCCCTCGAGGAATTAACCGCCCTCACCGCCCTTTCCGTGGCGCAGATAGAGCGCTACTGCAAACGTATTTTCCACCTCACACCACGCCAGATGATCCACAAGGTGCGGCTGGAAAAAGCCACCGAACTGCTGGCCGGCGATTTACCCATAACCGACATCGCCCTGCAGTGCGGTTACACCGATCACAGCGCATTCAGCCGCCAATTCAAAGCCATGACCGGCTCCACGCCACGTGATTTCCGCATTAGCATCACGCCATAACACACTGATTTATTGCATAAAGAAGTTTATCTTTGGCGCTTTGACGGCCAGGTTTTTGCTTGCCTGATACTCTGCGCCACTGTGCCAATTTCGTCATGGCATTCGGAGAAAACCGTCAAGCCCCTGCGGACAATACAGGTCAATCTGTGATTGGATTTTACCAATAATTCACCATTGATTAACAAACTTGGACGACAGGATAAACACTATGAGCCATAAAGCCATTAGCTGGAGCGGCGTGTTCCCGGCGGTCAGCACTCAGTTTCGTAGCGATTTCTCTCTGGATCTTGATGCCACCCATACGGTGATAAAAAACCTGGTCAAAGACGGCGTTTCTGGCCTGGTGGTGTGTGGCACCGTGGGCGAAAACACCTCGATGACCGTTCAGGAAAAATTGTCGGTGATTGAAGTAGCACGCGATGCGGCACAAGACAAAGTACCGGTGATTGCCGGAATTGCCGAATTCACTACGGCCTTTGCTCGCAACATGGCGCAAGAAGCGCAAAAGGTCGGCGTCGACGGCATCATGGTCATGCCTGCGCTGGTCTACTCCGCCAAACCCCATGAAACCGCCGCCCACTTTCGCAGCGTTGCCGCTGCCACCGATCTGCCGATCATGGTCTACAACAACCCGCCAATTTACAAAAACGATGTGACGCCCGACATCCTGACGTCCTTGGTTGATTGCGAAAATATCGTGTGCTTCAAAGACTCTTCCGGCGACACCCGCCGCTTTATCGATCTGCGTAACGAAGTGGGCGATCGCTTTGTGCTGTTCGCCGGGCTTGATGACGTGGTGCTGGAAAGTATCGCCGTCGGTGCCGAAGGCTGGATCTCCGGCATGTCCAACGCCTTCCCGCGTGAAGGGGAAACGCTGTTCCGTCTGGCGAAGCAAAAACGCTTTGAGGAAGCCCTGGCGCTGTATAGCTGGTTTATGCCGTTGCTGCATCTGGACGCTCGTCCGGATCTGGTGCAATGCATCAAGCTGTGTGAAGAGTTGGTCGGCCGCGGCAGCGCCATTACCCGTCCGCCGCGCCTGGCATTACAGGGCGATACCCTGGCAGAAGTCACCGCCGTGGTTAAAAAAGCGCTGGCAAATCGCCCTGAATTGCCGGACGTCGGCCTGTAATTGCCACTCTCGCCCGGCCGCCTGCCGGGCCTGAACACCAGCCAACCGGGGGAACCCATGTCCAACGCTTATACCATCCGTGGTCAACAGTTTATCGGCGGTCAACGCCGCGCCAGCGGTGAGGCCGAACTGGTCAGCCTGCGTGCCGATAACGGCCAGCCAACCGGCCACCGTTTTTTCTCGGCCAGCATCGCAGAAACCGCCGCCGCCGCCGATGCCGCCGCACAGGCGTTCACCGCCTATTCACAACTCAGTGCCGAACGGCGGGCTGACTTCCTTGAGGCGATTGCCGGGCAGTTGGATGCACTGGATGAGGAATTTTTTAACTACGCCATGCAGGAGACCGCTCTGCCATTAGCTCGTCTGAGCGGTGAACGCGCCAGAACCAGTGGCCAGATGCGGTTATTTGCCAGCCTGCTGCGCCGTGGTGATGTGCACGGCGTACGCATAGACTGCGCCTTGCCGCAGCGCACACCGCTGCCGCGTCCGGATCTGCGCCAATACCGCACGGCGCTCGGGCCGGTGGCAGTGTTTGGTGCCAGCAATTTCCCGTTGGCCTTCTCTACCGCAGGCGGTGATACCGCCGCTGCCCTGGCCGCAGGCTGCCCGGTGGTATTCAAGGCGCACAGCGGCCACATGATCACCGCCGAGCTGACCGCACAGGCGATTGAACGGGCCAGAGAGCAGCAACAGATCCCGGCCGGGGTATTCAACATGATTTACGGCGACCGCATCGGCGCGGAACTGGTACAGCACCCGGCCATTCAGGCGGTGGGCTTTACCGGTTCGCTGCGCGGCGGCAGAGCCTTGTTCGATCTGGCCATGCGCCGTCCGCAGCCTATCCCGGTTTTTGCCGAGATGTCGAGCATCAACCCGCTGATCATCATGCCGCAGGCCTTAGCCCAACGTGGGCAGCAGATCGCACGCGAGCTGGTGGCCTCATTCACTCTGGGTTGCGGCCAGTTCTGTACCAAGCCGGGGCTGATCATCGGCCAACGCAGTGAAGCATTCAGTCAATTTATGGGTGAATTAACCGAGCAGGTGAACGCCGCCGCCCCGCAACCGATGCTCAATATCGGCACGCTGGCACATTACCGCAGCGGATTGGCAGCACTGGATCAGCACGACGGCATTCGCCATCTGGCCGGCAGCCGCGAGGAACACTCTTTTTTAGCCGCACCGCAACTGTATCAGGCCGATATCGGCTTACTGCTCAGTGGCAATCCTGTGCTGCAGGAGGAAGTGTTTGGCCCGGTAGCCATTTTGGCTGAGGTGGAAAATCACCAGCAACTGACCGCCGCACTGGAAAGCTTGCAAGGCCAACTGACCGCCACGCTGCTGACCGACCCAGAGAATCTGGCCGATGCCGAACCGCTGGCGCAGTTGCTGACCCGCAAGGCCGGTCGGGTGCTGTTCAATGGCTACCCAACCGGGGTCGAAGTGTGCGATGCCATGGTACACGGCGGCCCTTATCCGGCCACCAGCGATGCCCGAGGCAGCTCGGTCGGTACCCTGGCCATTGAACGCTTCCTGCGCCCGGTTTGTTTGCAAAATTACCCAGCCGCATTGTTGCCGCCAGCGTTACAAGACAGTAATCCACTGGGCCTGCTACGGCTGGTGAACGGTATTTACACCCGAGATCCGATCCACTCGCCTGCCAACAACTAGCCCGGCCGCATCTGCATGCCACCTAATAACAAAAGGGTAAACCCATGACAACCCAAGGCAAATTCAAGAAGCAGCTTACGCTCACCGATTTGACGTTTATCGGCCTGGGCGCAATCTTTGGTTCCGGCTGGCTGTTCGCCGCCAGCCACGTCTCCTCCATTGCCGGCCCCGCCGGCATTTACTCCTGGCTAATCGGCGGGTTGGCCGTGCTGCTGCTCGGCATTGTTTATTGCGAGCTGGGTGCTGCACTGCCCCGGGCCGGCGGCATTATCCGCTACCCGGTATTCTCCCACGGCGAACTGATGGGTTATCTGCTGGGGTTTATTACCCTGATCGCCTTCTCCAGCCTGATATCGATTGAGATCGTCGCGGCCCGCCAGTACGCCGCCGCCTGGTTTCCTTTTCTGAGCCAGCCCGGCTCCGGCAACCCAACGCTAATCGGTTGGCTGGTCCAGCTCCTGCTGCTGTGCTTTTTCTTCGCCCTGAATTACTACAGCGTCAAAACCTTTGCCAAATCCAACAATCTGATCAGCGTGATTAAATTTGTGGTGCCGCTGCTGGTGATTGTGGTGCTGTTCAGCTTCTTCAAACCCGAAAACCTGCACAGCCAGGGGTTTGCGCCCTTTGGCTCCGCCGGGGTGGAAGCGGCCATTTCTGCCGGGGGGATTATCTTCGCCTATCTGGGCCTGACGCCGATTATCTCGGTCGCCAGCGAAGTGCAAAATCCGCAGCGTACCATTCCTGTCGCGCTGATCCTGTCGGTGGTGCTGTCCACCATCATTTATGTGCTGCTGCAGGTGGCCTTCCTCGGCAGTATTCCCAGTGAGATGCTGAGCGGCGGCTGGGCCGGTATCAGTCAGCAATTCTCACTGCCTTACCGTGATATCGCCATCACCCTGGGGATGGGCTGGCTGGCGTTTCTGGTGGTGAGCGATGCGATTATCTCACCGAGCGGTACCGGCAATATTTACATGAACGCCACCCCACGCGTGATATACGGCTGGGCTCGTGCAGGCACTTTCTTTAAGATCTTTACCCGCGTCGACGGTGAGTCCGGCATTCCGCGCCCTGCCCTGTGGCTGACCTTTGCGTTGTCGATCTTCTGGACGCTGCCCTTCCCCTCCTGGGAGAAGTTGATCGGCGTGGTTTCCGCCGCGCTGGTGCTGAGCTACGCCATTGCGCCGGTGACTGCTGCCGGTCTGCGCCGCAATGCGCCAGATCTGCCGCGCCCCTTCTTCGTGCGCGGCTTCTGCGTGCTCGGTCCGGTGTCATTTATCATTTCGGCGCTGATTGTCTATTGGTCCGGCTGGAACACCGTTTCCTGGCTGCTGGGCCTGCAGATCCTGATGTTCGTGGTTTATATCCTGTTCAAAAACAAGGTGCCAACCCACGCCGTCAGTCTGAAGCAACAGATTTGGTCGTCGCTGTGGCTGATAGCCTTCTATGCGCTGATTATTGTCGCGTCCTATCTCGGCAGCTTTGGTGGCATCAACGCTATTGGTCACCCGTGGGACACCCTCACGGTGGCGGTCATTGCGTTGGCAATCTATTACTGGGGCGCCTATACCTGTTTACCTCAGGCAAATTTTGCCGGTGATGAGGAAGAGTAACCGTAAAGGAGATATGTAATGACGCAAACCCAGAGTCTGACGCTGAAAGAAGCCTATGAACTAGCATTGCGCGCATTGCGCAGCAACGGTTTCAGTGCCGAACATGCCGATGCCGTCGCGCAGAATGTGACGGCCGGTGAACGCGACGGCTGCGCCTCGCATGGTTTGTATCGGGTACTTGGCTGCGTGCGTTCGCTGCTGGCTGGTAAGGTATCCGCCGAGGCACTCCCGACGATTATCGATCAAGCCCCGGCGATCTTGCGGGTGGATGCTCACGATGCTTTTTCGCTGCTGGCCTACCGTACCGCGCTGCCGGCGTTTATCGATAAGGTGCGCGCCAACGGCATCGCTGCACTGGCGATTAATCACTGTGTACATTACTCGGCGCTGTGGGCCGATATCGAACCCCTGACCGATCGGGGTCTGGTGGCACTGGCCTGTACCCCCAGCCATGCCTGGGTCACACCGGCTGGAGGAACCCGGCCGCTGTTTGGTACCAATCCGATTGCCTTCGGCTGGCCGCGCACGCAGCGCCCGCCCTTTATTTTCGATATGGCCACCAGCGCGGCGGCACGCGGTGAAATCGAGCTGCATCGCCGTGCCGGTACGCCGCTGCCGCCGGGCTGGGGTATCGACCAACAAGGGGCGCCTTCCACCGATGCGGCCAGCGTGTTGCAGGGGGCGATGCTGACCTTTGGCGGGCATAAGGGGTCAGCGCTGGCGGCGATGGTGGAGCTGATCGCCGGGCCGTTGATTGGCGATATGACCAGTAAGGAGTCGCTGGCCTACGATCGGCAGACCGGCTCCTCCCCTTACGGCGGCGAGCTGATTATCGCGATGGATCCCGATCGTTTTCTGGGGGCGGACAAGGCGGCGCATTTGGCCAGGGCAGAAACCTTATTTGCGGATATGAGCGAGCAAGGGGCGCGTATTCCGGGGGAACGGCGTTTTGAGCGTCGACAGTACAGTGAGCAGCACGGCATTAGCTTGCCGCAGACGCTGTATGACGAGATTGTGGCGCTCTGCCGCTGAATGAGACAGGCCCGCAGTTCAATACTGCGGGCCTGATTTGAAAAGATTATCTGACCACCATCACCGAGATATTGGCGTGGCGCACAATGGCCGCCGCGTTGGAACCCAGCAGGTAGGTTTTTACACTCGGGCGACGCGAGCCGATGATGATCAGATCGGCTCCAATCTCATCCGCCAGCTGCAGTACCTCATCGCGCGGTGAACCAAAGCTGATGGTGTAATCCAGACGATCCAGGGGAATGTCGATTTCCGACATGATCTTCTTGAGCTTATCTACCGCTTTGACTTCCGCCTGATTCTCAAATTCCTTGATACCGAAAGAATAAGCGGTAACGAATGCCGAAGCATCCGGCAGCGCATGGAAGAAATGCACTTTGGCACCGGATATTTTCGCCAGGTACTCAACATGCTCCAACGCATGCTCGGTCAACAGATCTTCTTCAATATCTATCGGCACTAATATGGTCTTGTACATATCACATCCCTTCTATGTAACCTTGGTAGCTACAGGGTACTGCCGGGAAGGATAAGGGTGAAACGCTTTCTCGCGCTTTTGTGATCGGCGGTGAATACTGGTTAGGATAATTCTTTAATTAACAAAATATAAACATCACATTTCTAACGGCTAGCCGATTAACTATTTCAAACCGGGTTAAATAAGCTGTAAATACACCGCCTTCGCCGTGGCGGCGGTTTTATTGGCTACCGACAGCTTCTTAATCGAATTGCCAATGTGGAAATTCACCGTCCGCTCACTCAGCCCCATTAGCAGAGCGGTCTCTTCCGAGGTTTTACCTTCGCTGCACCAGCGCAAAATATCCTTTTCGCGCAGCGTCAGCACATCTTTGATTGCCTCGTCGTTTACCGAGATTAATGCTTCACGCAGCGTTTTATGAACCATCTGCGCCAACCACAGGAAAAAGGTTTCGTTACGTGCGCTGGCCTGCGGCGACTGAACGGGAATGCTTTTTCCGGCAAAGGTGAGAATACCCAACCGGCCATAGCAATCCTTGACCGACTGCGACCAGCCTTCGCGAATACCAAACTGGGCCATACGCCACCACAGCTCTGGCTTGTCCTGGTAGAAATGTTCGTCCCAATAAAATTGCAGCGTAGAGTGGTGGGCCTGCTCAATCACCGGATCCTGCAGGTAGACCCGCAGCTTGCGATAGTCCTCCAGGTAGCACTCGGGGAAATTGCCCTCTATCAGCATTTTGGGTCGGCTGGCCGGGTAGCAGGAAAAGACCGTGTAAGAAAAGTATTCAAAACCCAAAGCCTGGGCACAGGGTGCCAGCTGGCTTAAAAAAACCTCGCGGTCTGGCTGACTGGTCAGTAAGGCATCCATCAAAGGCTGAAGGTGGGTGTCCATAAAACAGGTTCTCCAGAAGGCCACACCGGGTTATCGATAAGTAAGATTAACTATAGTGGAGGGCCCGGAGCGGCAACAGCCGTTTCATAGTATAAAAAGTACCATGCCTATATCAAAAACAGCTATGCCTGCTCGGATATTAATAAATAACGCCTTTAAATGGCATGAATAGCGGGAATTACGCGAATAACATAAAGCCGATTTATTGTAAACCTGTCACTTCTACCGTTAGACACTGGCAGCTATGCCCATTACCTTCGCCATAGGCACCTGGTGCTTTTTAAATCCGAATAAATTATAAGCATTTGCGAAATTCGCAAGGCAGAAAAATACTCACGGGGATTTTTATGGCAGAGAATAATTCAGCAATCCATTCGGTCGCTGTTATTGGTGCCGGGACCATGGGCAGAGGTATTGCCTATCTTCTGGCGCAAAACGGCATACGAACCCTGCTTTATAATCGTAGCGGTAATAATCTGAATCAGGCCAGGGACTATATTATTCTTGACCTGGATAAGAAAATAAACGGCGGAAAAATAAGCCCGCAGAAAAAAGGCGAGATATTGGCCAATCTGGTTTTCTCTCCCATTTTCGACGCTATTGCCGACAGCGACCTGGTGATTGAAACCATCGCGGAACATGAGGCAACCAAGCAGGAGATCCTCGCGGCGATTGCGGCCACGGTGAAAAAAGAGGCGATTATCGCCACCAATACCTCCTCGCTGTCATTGAAT
The DNA here is from genome assembly GCF_024809935.1 of Serratia sp. BIGb0163. Classification (NCBI taxonomy): domain Bacteria; kingdom Pseudomonadati; phylum Pseudomonadota; class Gammaproteobacteria; order Enterobacterales; family Yersiniaceae; genus Serratia; species Serratia sp. BIGb0163. The sequence continues at coordinate 584,179 of NZ_JANUDZ010000001.1, read as the reverse complement.
AAGCTGGCGGCAGGCGTCGAAAATAACGCCCGGTTTATCGGCCTGCACTTCTTCAATCCGGCCCCGCTGATGAAACTGATCGAAATTATTCCGTCTTACTTTACCAGCCGGGCCACCAGCCTGCGTTGCCAGCAGTTGGTGACGGCGATAGGCAAACAGTTTGTGGTCTGCAAAGCCACGCCGGGCTTTATCGTCAACCGGATGGCGCGACCTTTTTATCTGGAAGGGTTTCGGCTGTTGGAAGAGAACGTGGCGCTGGCGCCGCAGATCGACCGCGCACTCAAGGCCGGTGGCCACTTCCGCATGGGACCTTTAGAGCTGACCGATTTTATCGGCCAGGATATTAACTATCAGGTCAGCAGCCAGATTTGGCAGGACATGCAGTACGACCCCCGCTATACCCCCGGTCATTTGCAACGTTCGCTGGTGGATGCCGGGCTGCTGGGGAAGAAAAACGGCCGATCCTTTTTTACCCCCTCTTCCGCCGAACCCAGCTCCGCCGACGCAGGCAGCGGCACGCCGACCTCACTGAATTTTTATGGTGAACATCCCCTGTTCGACCTATTGCAACAGCGCGCTTTGGCGCTCTGGCCAAGGGTGCAGATTAATCGCCAATCGGAACAGCCAACGCTGGGCCGCTTTATCCGGGTGAATGACGCAATGGCCATCAAAATCACCGATGGCCGCACCGCCAATCTGCTGGCTGAATTGACCGAACTCGATACCTTCGTGATCGACGCCGCGCTCAACTACGCCGATACCGCCTATTTGGCGGCGGCCCACAGCCAGGATGCCAGCGCGGCCAATAAAGCGCTGCTTCTGACGCTGCTGCAAACGTTGATCCCGCAGGTGGAGTTTATTAAAGACTCCCCGGGCCTGATTGTCGCCCGCGTCCTGAGCAGCCTGATCAATGAGTCGGTGATTATGGTGGAGAGCGGAGTTTGCAGCCGGGCGGATATCGATATCGCCGCGGTGGCCGGCGTTAACTATGCCGATGGCATCTTTAGCTGGCTGGCGCAGCTTGGGCAAAAAAACGTGAAGTCGACGCTGGACAATATGGCTCAACTGCTGCATTCCGCCCGCTATTACCCGCATTACTCTTTGCTCAATACCCCCCGGCCAGAGCTGGCCGTCGCGCCCTAAGGAAAAATGATGACGATTAAAGACGATGGAGTCTATCTGATCGACGGCACGCGCACGGCTATTGGCGCCTATGGCGGTAGCCTGGCGTTAACTCGTCCGGACGATATGGCGGCCTCGATTATCCGGGCGCTGCTGCAACGACATCCTGAAACCGAAGCGGATATTGATGAGGTGATCCTCGGCTGCGCCAATCAGGCCGGAGAAGACAACCGTAACGTGGCCCGGATGGCAGCGCTGCTCTCCGGTCTGGATCAGGGGGTGCCAGCGATTACCCTTAACCGTTTGTGTGCTTCCGGGCTGGATGCGGTGATCTACGCCAGCGCAAAAATAAAAAGCGGCCTCAGCGATCTGGTATTGGCCGGGGGTGTGGAAAGCATGAGCCGCGCGCCCTACGTGATGGGCAAAAGTGAAACGCCTTTCGACAAGGGGGTCAAACTCTACGACACCACCCTGGGCTGGCGTTTTATCAATCCGCAGTTGGCACAGCGCTATGGCAGCGATCCGCTGGGCATAACGGCGGAGAACGTCGCGCAGCAGTACCGGATATCCCGCGACGATCAGGATGCTTTTGCCCTGGCCTCGCAGCAGAAGGCCTGGCGGGCGATCGAAAATGGCCGCCTGGCCAGGGAAATAACGCCGCTCGAGGTCCAGGCCGACCGTAAAACCCGTAAAACCTTCGAACAGGATGAGTTCCCGCGTCAGACCACGCTGCAAAAATTGCAGGCGCTGAAACCGGCCTTTACCCCCGACGGCTCGGTCACCGCCGGCAACGCCTCCGGCATCAATGACGGTGCTGCGGTGCTGTTGCTGGCCAGCGGCCGCTATGTGAAACGCAAGTCGCTGCAGCCGCTGGCGGAGATAGGTGACAGCGCCAGCGCCGGCGTCGCCCCTTCGCTGATGGGAATTGGCCCGGTCGCCGCCACCGAACGGCTGCTGGCGCGGTCCGGCTTTACCCTGAACGATTTTGACGTGATTGAAATTAATGAGGCGTTTGCCGCCCAGGTGCTGGCGACGCTGCAAAGCTGGCGTATCGACTTCAAGGATACGCGGGTCAATCCCAACGGCGGAGCCATCGCCCTTGGGCATCCGCTGGGCATGTCCGGCGCGCGACTGGTGCTTTCCAGCGCGCTGGAGCTGCATACCCGGCAATTAAACCATGCGCTGGTGACAATGTGTGTCGGTGTCGGCCAGGGTGTTTCATTGGTCATTAAAGCCCTCTAATGCAAGGAATTCCGTATGAGCGTATTGAACATTCTTGAAGAAAAATTGGCCGAAACCAAAAGACAGGGCCGCTTCCGTGAGTTCCTCAATCTGGAACGCAGCGTGCTGGACAAACCCTGGGCCACCAGCCACGGTCAGGGCGGTGAGCGCCGTCTGAACGTCTGGTGCTCCAATGACTATCTGGCGATGAGCCATCACCCTAAAGTCATTCTGGCCACCACCGAAGCGGTGAACCGCGTCGGGCTGGGCACCTGCGGCGCACGCAGCATTTCCGGCACTTCTGTCTATCACAGTGAATTGGAAACCCTGTTAGCCAGCGCCTATGGCAAAGAGTCGGCGCTGCTGTTTACCACCGGCTTCGGTGCCAATGACGCCACCTTGTCCACCCTGTGTGATGCCATTCCCGATCTGATTGTGTTTTCCGATGAGCTGAACCACGCCTCGATGATTTACGGCATCCGTTACAGCAAGGCGGAGAAAAAGATCTTCCGCCACAATGACGTAGCCCATCTGGCCGAGCTGCTGCAGGCCGCCGACCCGCATCGGCCCAAACTGATCGCCTTCGAGTCGCTTTATTCAATGGACGGCGACTTTGCCCCACTGGCACAAATTGTGGAACTGGCTGAGAAATATCAGGCGCTGACCTATCTGGACGAGATCCACTCTGCCGGCGTTTACGGTCATCGCGGGTTGGGCTATGCCGAACAACTTGGCCTGTTGGACAAAATCACCATTATCCAGGGCGGTTTTGGCAAATCTTACGGCGCTGCCGGTGGCTACATCGCCGCCCCCCGCGTGGTGGTTGAAGCGGTGCGTAGCTGGTCGCCGGCGTTTGTCTTCAGCACCTCGTCCCCGGCTCCGGTGGTGGCGGCCGCGCTGGCCAGCTTCAAATACAACCTGGAGCATGACAATCAGCGCAAGCATCTGCTGGCGATCATCGACCACTTGAAGTCCGGCCTGCGCGCCGCCGGCATTCCGCTGGTTTCGGAGGACAGCCACATTCTGCCGGTGCTGGTCGGCGATCCACACCGCAACAAGCACATCAGCAAGCAACTGCTCGACGAGTACGATATTTACGTGCAGCCGGTGAACGCGCCAACGGTTCCGGCCGGTAGCGAGCGTTTGCGCGTTACGCCGACCTCTGCCCATACTCATGAGGACGTGGAATATTTCCTGGCGGCGTTAAGCGAAGTCTGGGCTGCCAATCAGTTACGGAGAGCAGGATGAAGTTGACGGACTATAACGGCCATTTTCTTACGCTGTGTCTGATGGCGACCGGCACCTTTGCCATCGGGACCGACGCGTTTATTGTCGCCGGTATCCTCGACGAGATTTCCGGCACCTTTGCCGTCAGCCCCGCGCAAGCGGGGCAGTTAATCTCGGTATTTGCCCTGGCTTATATGCTGTTTGCCCCACTGACCGCCTGGCTGCTGGGGAACCTCAATCGCAAACATATTTTGCAGTTGGCCCTGGTGTTATTTATCGCCGGTAATCTGGTCTGTGCCTATGCCGACAGTTTTTTGCAAATGTCTGCCGGGCGGGTGCTGGCGGCGCTGGGCGCGGCTTGTTATACGCCACAGGCCGCTGCGGCGGCGGTTGGGCTGGTGGCGGAAAAGCGCCGCGGGCTGGCGATATCTATCGTTTACGGCGGCATGACGCTGGCCATCGCCCTTGGCATTCCCTTCGGCACCTTCCTGGCAAAGTTGATCGGTTGGCGGGAAATCTTTTTGCTGATCGCCTTGCTGGGCGCGGTCTCACTGCTTGGGCTTTCGCTGGCGCTGAGCACCATCGCGGCACCGGGTAAACACACGCTAAAAGAGCGGCTTGCTCCGCTGCGGCAAAAAGCGGTGCTGACCACCCTGCTGATTACCTTTTTCGCCGTCTGTTCCGAGCATATCGTTTACAGCTACGTGAGCGTATTGCTGAAAAACACCCAGTTTGGCCCGGAGGCCATTTTGCCGATTGCGCTGCTGGTGTTCGGTATCGGCGCCGTTATCGGTAACTTCGTTTCCGGCCTGTTGACCGATACCTTCGGCAGCAAGTTTGTGCTGCTGTTTTCGGTATCGGTGCAAACCGTTTCGCTGTTCCTGCTGGCCTTTTACGTCAGCTCCCCCTGGTGGGTACTGGCGATTTTTCTGGTCTGGGGCATTACCGGCTGGATGTATCTGGTGCCGATCCAGCACCACTTGTTGTCGCTGTCCAAACGTTTTGGCGCGCTGACCGTTTCGCTCAACAGCTCGGTACTCTATGCCGGCATCGCGGCGGGTGGCATGCTGGGTGGCCTGACGCTGTATGCGCTGCCGGCCTTTTATCTCCCCTTGTTCTCGCTGCCGCTGGGGGCTATCGCCCTGCTGCTGACGCTGTTTTTCTTCCAGGGGGAAAAAGCCAATGAGTGATCTGCCCCTCCCGGTGCGGTATGAGCAAAATGACGGCATTGCCGTGATTACCCTGAACCGACCGGAAAAAAAGAACGCCATCAATCTGGCGATGGCGCAACTGATCCAGGGCTATCTGCAACGGGCAGAACAGGATGATGCCGTTCGGGTGATCGTGCTGACCGGCCTGCCGCAAGTGTTTTCCGCCGGAATGGACGTCCGGGCCTTCCAGCAGGGAGAACTGCCGGTGGTCGAACCGGGAGGATTTGGCGGTCTGGTGCATGCCCAGCTCACCAAGGTGATTATTGCCGCAGTAGATGGCATCGCCTTCGGCGGCGGTTTCGAGATAGCGCTGGCCTGCGACCTGATCGTCGCCAGCCACAGCGCACAGTTCAGTTTCCCGGAAACCGGGCTGGGGCTGATTGCCGCACAGGGAGGATGTTCACGGCTGCCGGCGCGCATCTCACCCTATATCGCTCTCGAGTGGTTACTGACCGGCCGAATCATCAGCGCGCAGGAAGCCTGGCAACAGGGAGCCATTTCCCGCATCAGTGAGGGTAGCGCACGCGAGGAGGCACTGACTCTCGCCCGGCAGATTGCACAAAAAAATCCGCTGGCGAGTCAGGCGGTGAAGGCCATCGTCCGCCAAGGTTTGAACCGGCATGAAGCCGCTTCCTTTGACTATCAGCAAGGCTGGGTGGAGCGGGTGCGCCAGGCCGCGGCCAAATCCTTTTAAGAACATTCTTAGTGAATGGCAATCATTCGCAGTCTAATTTTTAATCACTACAAGACAGTGCTTGAGAAGCCATTAACCCCGCTCTGCGGGGCTTTTTTTGCTGATTAGGATTTCACGGCGGAAAAAGGCTGCATAAACAGGAAGGTACAGGGCTTGCTCTGGTGCTGATTGATCAAGGGCACCAAACGCCTGAAGTGTTCCGTTTGGCAATGGGCGTCCAGCGCGGCGCGATCGGGCCACTCCTCGACAAAAATAAAATGCCCAGCATCCTGGTGATCGATAAACAACTCATAGGAGAGGCAAAGTGGCTCCTGCCGGGTTTTCTCCACCAGTTCCTGATACAGCGGCATCACCGTTTCAACACAATCGAGCTTGATAAAATCTTCAGCAATCACTTTTAACATTGTTACCTTCCTTGTTTTTATCTCAGGCGCATCACCATGGGTAACCACCCAATCTCATCAGGATGAACCTATTCAGTTAACAAAACCTAATTGACCATTTATTGAAGTTACGAATGGGACACTGGTCACCAGAGAATACATTTTCACAGGTGGCCGATGGAACAACTCACACAAATTATCGCCAAATACAGCCCGGAGCCTGAATTCCTGTTGTTGATTATCTTTTTATTTTCGCTGGGAAAGTCAGTGATTTTTATTTCTTCGCTGCTGCCACCGGCTTCGGTCACGCTGATGCTGGGCATCGTCGCCGGTAAAAGCATGCTCCCCGACGTCCATGTCTGGGCGGCGATTACCCTGGGCGCCCTGCTCGGCTCCGTTTTGTCCTTCCATTGTGGCGCACTGTTCTGCCAACGCAAACCCGGAAAGTGGCTGCCGACCCGATACCGGCAGGCACTGCTCAAAACAAAATCCGCATTGCAGCATAAAGGGTGGGTGCTGTTGTTTATGTCGCGTTTTTTGGCGGTAATGCGCTACACCGTACCGCTGGTCGCCGGCATCATTGCTCTGCCGCTCAGGCAGGTCTATTGCGCCAGCGCGCTGTCCGCCGGGATTTGGGCACTGGGGTTGATGTTGGTTAGCCGGGTGTTTTGAACCGCCTGGCCTCTGGCTTTCGAACTCCGGGTAGCCCGCGCGCCTATAGCAGCTCTGAAAAAGCAACGGGATCCCATTATCAATTTTGCAGGGAATCGGGGTTGCAAGACGGCTCGAAAAGGTGGCTTCGAAAGCCCAGCCTGCGTCAGATCACTTAACTGAATATTTACGCCGAAAGGATGCCATTTTTGTGGGACGAGTCTCAATTAAGTATTATTCTTAAAAAACGCTGAAGAAAAAAAACCGCTAACAAATTGATTTGGTTGATAAGTAATACGCAAGCCAGCCTTGTAATCAATTGATTACCCCCCCAGAGCACTTCCCGCCGAGCTTACGACCTTACTCGTCGACCTCTTCACTGCTAGCCCCGAATGTCAAACGCTTACACCCATTAGTTTTTCTCATGCGATGTTTTTAACCCTCTGTTTTATCAACAAGATAAGTCGCATCAGGGCTGTTAATCTGCCCAGACCCAGAGTAATCTTCCGCCCCCGAGACGTCCGATTTGCCTCCGCAGTGTAAAGAACAATCGACTTTTATCCCTCGCATAAATGTTGTAAACATGTTGCACAAAGGTGGCGTTATTGCACTACCTTACTAAATCTGGCACAACCAGATAATCGTATAAAAAAGAGCCACTTCAGAGCTCACTATTTCACTCATGACAGGTAAAACAGGACATCATCAGATGGTAGATCACTCTAAAATAGCCGCAGAGGCCGCGCCCGAATCAGAAGATCATCTACGCCGAAACCTAACTAACCGACATATTCAACTGATCGCCATCGGCGGTGCTATAGGTACGGGTCTGTTTATGGGTTCCGGCAAAACCATCAGCCTGGCCGGGCCTTCGATCATCTTCGTGTACATGATTATCGGCTTTATGCTGTTCTTCGTGATGCGCGCCATGGGCGAGCTGCTGCTCTCCAATCTGGAATATAAATCCTTCAGCGATTTCGCCGCCGATCTGCTCGGCCCCTGGGCCGGCTTCTTTACCGGCTGGACCTACTGGTTCTGCTGGGTGGTCACCGGTATTGCCGACGTGGTGGCGATCACCGCCTACGCACAGTTCTGGTTCCCCGGACTGTCACAGTGGATCGCTTCGTTGCTGTGCATATTGCTGTTGCTGGGCCTGAACCTGGCGACGGTGAAGATGTTTGGTGAGATGGAATTCTGGTTCGCGATGATCAAAATCGTCGCCATTGTCGGGCTGATCATCGCCGGGCTGGTGATGATCGCCATGCAGTTCCAGTCACCAACCGGCACCGTCGCGTCGTTCTCACACCTGTGGAATGACGGCGGTATGTTCCCGAAAGGCATCAGCGGCTTCTTCGCCGGCTTCCAGATTGCGGTGTTCGCCTTTGTCGGCATTGAGCTGGTGGGCACCACCGCGGCTGAAACCAAAGACCCGGAAAAAGTGCTGCCGCGCGCGATTAACTCGATTCCTATCCGCATCATCATGTTCTACGTGTTCGCCCTGATCGTGATTATGTCGGTCACGCCATGGAGTTCCGTGGTCGCCGACAAAAGCCCGTTCGTAGAACTGTTTGTGCTGATTGGCCTGCCTGCGGCGGCCAGCGTGATCAACTTTGTGGTGCTGACCTCCGCCGCCTCTTCCGCCAACAGTGGCGTGTTCTCTACCAGCCGTATGCTGTTCGGTCTGGCGCAGGAAGGCGATGCGCCCAAGTCATTTGCCCACCTGTCCAAGCGAGCAGTACCGGCGAATGGCCTGACCTTCTCCTGTATCTGCCTGCTGGGTGGCGTGGTGCTGATTTACCTGATCCCGAACGTGATGACGGTCTTCACGCTGGTAACCACCGTCTCGGCGATCCTGTTTATGTTTGTCTGGACCATTATCCTGTGCTCGTATCTGGTTTACCGTAAGCAACGCCCGGCGCTGCACCAGAAATCGATCTACAAGATGCCGGCCGGCAAACTGATGTGCTGGGTCTGTATGGCGTTCTTCGCCTTTGTGTTGGTGTTGCTGACGCTACGCGAAGACACCCGTCAGGCGCTGATCGTCACGCCGCTGTGGTTTGTGGTGCTCGGTCTGTCTTACGTGTTCCTGCGCAAAAAGAAAACCGCTTAACATTCCCCGGGGGATAGTTCGCTATCCCCCTGCTCTCATCCGCCTAGCGCGGCCGAATACCCTCGATAATCACCCGCTGCACGTTCTCCACCGTCTGCTGAAAAAACGCCTCATCGTCCAGGGTCTTGCCGGTCACTGCCTCCACCTGCACCCAAAAATCTGCGTAGTGCTGAGTGGTCGCCCACAGCATGAAGATCAGATGGTGCGGCTCTACCGCCGCGATATGGCCTGCGGCGATCCAGCGCTCAATCATCGCGGACTTCTCGTCCACCAGCGCCTTCAACCCGCCCTGCAGCTCTTGTTTCAGCAACGGCGCCCCCTGGATCATCTCCAGACAAAACAGCCGTGAGGCCTGCGGATGCTGGCGAGATACCTCAAGCTTCAGGCGGATATATTCGCGAATCGCCTGCAGGGGCTCCTGATCGGCGCGCAGCGCCTTCAATGGCGCCAGCCAGACGTCGAGAATATCTTTCAGCACCGCCAGATACAGGGCTTCTTTGGAGGGGAAGTAATACAGCAGATTGGTTTTGGACACGTCGGCACGTTCTGCCACCTGGTCCAGACTAGTGCCATGAATACCGTACAGCGAAAAAAACTCCAGTGCCGCATTCAGGATTGCGCCACGTTTTGCGGCTACCGCACGCGAGCGGCGCGTAGGGGGTTTAACGGCTTGTGGCTTCACTGCGGCTCCTTGGCACAGCCAGATTTTGGCCAGCATAACAAAGCCATTGGGTGAAACCCACGCTTTTACCTACCCCTTCCGAGTGATTTCCTGCACCTTTAATGAGCAGTTACGCCTGTTTTTTGTGCATGCCGTTTTGACCAAATGGTCTGTTTTAGACCACTCGCTCAACATGAAAATCACGAAAGAAAAACAATCCTTTGATAAATAAACCATTTTAAAAACTGGCATCGCCTTTGCAAAAGCCTCCGTATCCAGCGCCGCCTACAGAAAGCATTCAGGCGACGCATGATCCGTTCCACTAGCAACCGAGGTGTTCAAATGAAAATTGGCGTATTTATCCCGATCGGCAACAACGGCTGGCTGATTTCCAGCAATGCCCCGCAGTACCAACCGACGTTTGAACTCAATAAAACCATCGTGCAGAAGGCCGAGCACTACAACTTCGATTTTGCCCTGTCGATGATCAAACTGCGCGGTTTCGGTGGCAAAACCGAATTTTGGGATCACAACCTGGAGTCCTTCACCCTGATGGCCGGGCTGGCCGCCGTCACCTCACGCATCAAGATCTACGCCACTGCCGCCACTCTGACCATGCCACCGGCGATCGTCGCCCGCATGGCCTCCACCATTGACTCGATTTCCAACGGTCGCTTTGGCCTGAACGTGGTCACCGGCTGGCAGAAACCGGAATACGAGCAGATGGGCATGTGGCCGGGCGACGATTACTTCGGCCGCCGCTACGACTATTTGGCGGAGTACGTCAATGTGCTGCGCGATCTGTGGGGTACCGGTAAATCCGATTTCAAAGGCGAGTTTTTCCAGATGGACGACTGTCGCGTCAGCCCACAGCCGCAGGCGGACATCAAGGTGATCTGCGCCGGACAAAGCGACGCGGGCATGGCCTTCTCGGCCAAATATGCCGATTACAACTTCTGCTTTGGCAAGGGGGTCAACACGCCGACCGCCTTTGCACCAACCGCAGCACGCTTAAAAATTGCGGCGGATAGCGAAGGCCGCAGCGTGGCCTGCTACGTGCTGTTTATGATTATTGCCGATGAGACCGACGAGGCCGCCCGCGCCAAGTGGGAAAGCTATAAAGCAGGGGCCGATACCGAAGCCCTGGCCTGGCTGACCGAGCAAAGCGGCAAGGACACTAAATCCGGTGCCGACACCAACGTACGCCAGATGGCGGACCCCACCTCCGCCGTCAATATCAATATGGGCACGCTGGTCGGTTCCTACGCTAACGTGGCGCGCATGATGGATGAAATCGCCACCGTGCCCGGCACCGAAGGTGTGCTGCTGACCTTCGATGACTTCGTCACCGGGGTGGAAAACTTTGGCGAGCGCATCCAGCCGCTAATGAAAAGCCGCGCCGACGTTTGCCCACAAACTGCCGCAAGCCGCGAGGTGGCATAATGAAAATTGTTGAAAACCAACAGGTAGTACGCCGTCAGTCACCGCAGGCCGAGGTTACGCTTACCCTGCCAGCCCGTCCGGAGGCTATCGCCTTTGCGCCGCAGGAAACCGCGCTGATCGTGGTGGATATGCAAAATGCCTACGCGTCGCAGGGCGGCTATCTGGATCTGGCCGGTTTTGACATCTCGGCCACCGCCCCGGTGATCGCCAACATCAAACGCGCTATCAGCGCTGCCCGTGCCGCTGGTATCAAGGTGATCTTTTTCCAAAATGGCTGGGACAACCAGTACGTCGAGGCCGGTGGGCAGGGTTCCCCCAACTGGCATAAATCCAACGCGCTGAAAACCATGCGTAAACGCCCGGAACTGATGGGCAAGCTGCTGGCCAGGGGTGACTGGGATTACGATCTGGTGGACGAACTGCAACCGCAGCCCGGCGATATCGTGCTGCCGAAACCGCGCTACAGCGGCTTCTTCAACACCCAACTCGACAGTCTGCTGCGCTCGTATGGCATTCATCATCTGGTGTTTACCGGCATCGCTACCAACGTCTGTGTCGAGTCCACGCTGCGTGACGGTTTTTTCCTCGAGTATTTCGGCATCGTGCTGGCCGACGCCACTCACCAGGCCGGGCCACAGTTTGCCCAGCAGGCGGCGCTGTACAACATCGAAACCTTCTTTGGCTGGGTGTCGGACGTCGACAGTTTCTGTAATACGCTCGCCGCCCCGCTCAGCCAGACGGCATGAGTTTTGCTCGCCTTTAACCAATATTAAATTTTCACCAGGAGCGCCACTATGCCAAAAACCATTATTACTCCGCCGGGCACCGGCAAACCGCTGGCCCCTTTCGTGCCCGGCACCCTGGCCGACGGCGTGGTTTACGTCTCGGGCACGCTGGCATTCGATAAAAACAATAACGTGGTGCACGTCGGTGACGCGGCAGCGCAAACCCGTCACGTGCTGGAGACCATCAAAAGCGTGATTGAAACCGCCGGTGGCGGCATGGACGACGTGACCTTTAACTCGATTTTCCTCACCGACTGGCAAAACTATGCCGCCATCAATCAGGTGTATGCAGAGTATTTCCCCGGCGACAAACCGGCGCGCTACTGCATTCAGTGCGGATTGGTAAAGCCGGACGCCCTGATTGAAATTGCCACCGTGGCCCATATCGGCCGCTGAGTCATTATCCGCAGAGGACTGAGCATGTATTTTGAGATTTTGGGAAAAGACACGCCGTTGGCACCCACGCTGGTACTCTCCGCCGGGCTGGGTGGCGCAGGCAGTTTTTGGCAACCACAGATTAACGCGCTGGGTGAGCACTTCCGGGTAGTGGTTTACGATCACTTCGGTACCGCTCGCAGCAAAGGGAGCGTGCCGGACGGCTACAGCATGGCCGATATGGCCGATGAAGTGGCGCAGTTGCTGCGTTCACTCAACGTAGACTGCTGTTACTTCGTCGGCCATGCACTGGGCGGCATGGTTGGCCTGCAATTGGCACTCACGCATCCGCAACTGGTCGAAAAACTGGTGGTGGTCAACGGCTGGCCGACGCTGGACAGCCAGACCCGCCGCTGCTTCAAAGTACGTCAGGATCTGTTGCTCAACAGCGGCGTGGAAGCCTATGTGCGCGCCCAGCCGCTGTTCCTGTTCCCCGCCGACTGGCTGTCGCAGCACTCCGCCTTGCTGGATGAAGAGTTGCAGCACCAGACCGCACATTTTCAGGGCACCGAAAACCTGCTGCGCCGTCTGACTGCGCTGATGAATACCGATTTTCGTCCGCACCTGGCGGACATTACCACGCCAACCCTGGCGCTGTACTCCCGCGACGATTTGCTGGTGCCCTATCACTGCTCGCATCAGTTGGCGGCCAGCCTGCCGAACGGCGAACTGGCCGAGATGGCCTACGGCGGCCATGCGATGAGCGTGACCGACACCGAGCACTTTAACCGCATCCTGCTGGGTTGGCTGTTGAAAACGCAAAACGCCCAAACCCACCTGCAACCCTAGCCCGGAGACACAAAATGCAAAGCCAAACGCTGCTTGCCGATACGCCACTACAGTCGCCGTATGTAGAAAAACAGGACTTCCGCGACGCCATGGCGCGCCTGGGATCGGCAGTCAATATCATCACCACCGATGGCCCTGCCGGCCGGGCCGGTTTTACCGCTTCGGCTGTCTGCAGCGTCACCGACACGCCACCAACCTTGTTGGTGTGCCTGAACCGTTCCGCGTCGGTCTATTCGGTGTTCAAACAAATCCAGACGCTGTGCGTCAATACGCTGGCCGCGGAGCACGAGTCGTTGTCGAATCTGTTCGGCGGTAAAACCCCGATGGAGCTGCGATTCTCCGCGGCACGCTGGTCTACGCTGGCAACCGGATCCCCCATCCTGCACGGTGCAGTGGTCTCGTTCGATTGCCAAATCGGCCAGATTGTCAGCGTCGGCACCCACGACATTTTTTTCTGCCAGGCGCTGGCGCTGACGCGTAATGACGACAGCCACGGTCTGGCCTATTTCGACCGGCGCTACCACTCGCTGTTGAAACAATGATCGGCGCATAACCGCTCAAACACATTCACCTGCACCCTGAAATTTTGGAGATAACGATGGCGAATACCTGGTTTCCCCAATGGCGCATGAAACAAGGCAGTCTGGACGGTTCGATTGTCGCGCCCGATGAACGGCTTTCGCTGGCGCAAACGCTGGTGATGGGGTTGCAACATGCGGTGGCGATGTTTGGTGCCACGGTGCTGATGCCACTGCTGATGGGCTTTGACGCCAACCTGGCCATTCTGATGTCCGGCATCGGCACGCTGCTGTTTTTCCTGGTGGTGGGCGGCCGGGTGCCAAGCTATCTCGGTTCCAGCGCGGCGTTTGTCGGGCTGGTGATCGCTCTGACCGGCTACGGTGGCCAGGGCGCTAACCCGAATATTGCACTGGCGCTCGGCGGCATTATCGCCTGTGGCCTGGTGTATCTGCTGATCGGCCTGGTGGTGATGAGCGTGGGTACCCGCTGGATCGAACGCCTGATGCCGCCGGTGGTGACCGGTGCCGTGGTGATGGCGATCGGCCTTAACCTGGCGCCTATCGCGGTGCGCAGCGTTTCAGCCTCCAACTTTGACAGTTGGATGGCGGTGACCACTATTTTGTGTATTGGCTCGGTCGCGGTATTCACCCGCGGGCTGATGCAACGGCTGTTGATCCTGGTGGGATTGATCGCCGCCTATTTAATCTACGTGATAGCCACCAACGGCTTTGGGCTTGGCAAACCGGTGGATTACAGCGCACTAAGCCAGGCAGCCTGGTTCGGCCTGCCACAGTTCACCACGCCGGTGTTTAACCTGCACGCCATGTTGCTGATTGCTCCGGTGGCGATCATTCTGGTGGCGGAAAACCTCGGGCATGTCAAAGCGGTGGCGGGCATGACCGGCCGCGATCTTGACCCTTATATCGGCCGCGCCTTCGTCGGCGATGGGCTGGCGACCATGCTCTCCGGTTCGGTGGGCGGTACCGGGGTGACGACCTATGCCGAGAATATCGGCGTAATGTCAGTAACCAAAATTTACTCTACGTTGGTGTTTGTCGCGGCGGCGTTAGTAGCTATTGTGCTGGGGTTTTCACCAAAATTCGGCGCGCTGATCCACACCATTCCCGGCCCGGTTTTGGGCGGTGCTTCGGTAGTAGTGTTCGGTCTGATCGCCGTCGCCGGTGCGCGCATCTGGGTGCAAAACAAAGTAGACCTGGGCGATAACGGCAACCTGATTATGGTTGCGGTCACGCTGGTGCTGGGTGCAGGCGATTTTGCACTGACTATCGGCAACTTCACCATGGGCGGGATAGGCACGGCCACTTTCGGGGCCATTATCCTTAATGCCCTGCTGCGCAGGCGTAAAGCGCTGCCGCTGGCAGACAGTGCCGTACGTTAATAAATGACTATGGCCCGCTAAACGGGCCTTATTCGGCCAGCGCCGCCGCTTTCCCTTTGCGGCGAATACGCAGTTCGCTAACCAGCACCCCCAACACGATCAGCGCGCACCCCAACAGGGCGACAGCGGGCAAACGTTCGCCGGCAATACGCCCGACCAACCCGGCCCAGACCGGCTCCCCGGCATAGATGACCGTGGCACGCGTTGGCGAAACGCTGCGTTGCGCCCAGTTCATCGTTACCTGAATGATGGCACTGGCGAGCCCCAGGCCAATCGCGCTGTACAACAAGTAGCTGCTATACGGCGGTACCGACTCACCGGTAGGCACCATCATCAGGAACGAGGCCACTGAGGCGGTAGCCAATTGCACCACCGTCACCCGCTTGACATTGACCTTGCCCGCATAGGCACCAATCAAAATGATCTCGGCGGCCATGCCCAACGTGCCAATCAGCGTCAGTATCTCACCCATGCTGAGCGTCATATCGCTGCTGCTCGGCGCTGCCAGCAGCATCAGGCCGCTGAATGCCAGTAACACGCCGACCCAGGCCATCACCCCGGGAAAACGTCCCAATACCAACCACTGCAACAGCGGCACCATAGGCACATACATGGCGGTAATAAACGCCGACTGGCTGCTGCTGATGGTTTGTAACCCCACGGTTTGCAGACCGTAGCCGAACATAATGGCAACGCCAATAAACACGCCCGCTTTCAGCTCATACCAGGTCAACCCGCGCAAACTGCGCAGGGAGAACAGCATCAACACCAACGTGGCCGCAGCGAAGCGTAAGCCAACGAAAAAGAACGGCCCGCTGACCTGCATGGCAAGATGCACCGCCAAAAAGGTGCCGCCCCAGATCATGGTGATGAAAATCAGCACCGCTTCCTGCCGCTTTATCTTGGGAATATATGTTGAAATAAAGGATTTTTTTACTGCGGACACCGGCTTGCCCTTCCTGCTGGGTGCAATATAATGCACAGATCCTGCCAGTATGAGGTAAAGCCTGCGGATGGGCAATACAGTGAACAACGGTAAACATGAAGCGCCCAAGGTACTGCAATACCTGAGCAGCAACCTGCGCGGCTATCGCCAGCAGGCGGGGCTTAGCCAGGTGGCGTTGGCAGAAAAATCCGACGTCAGCCGCCGCATGCTGGCCGGCATTGAGGCCGGTGACCGTAACGTTAGTTTGGCGGTGCTGGATAAGCTGGCCGACGCGCTGAATATTTCCTTCACCGATCTGATCCAGGCGCCCGAAACGCGCGGCAGCCATCTGGTGGGTGAACTGGCCTGGCAGGGAGTACAACCGGCAAGCCAGGCGCTGTTCGCCGCCAGCGTGCCCGCACGCCAACGGGTTGAACTGTGGGAATGGACGCTGATGCCGGGCGAGCACTACGACTCGGTACCGGATGCCGAAGGCTGGAGCGAAATTATCTACGTGATCGCCGGTAGCCTGACGCTGATACTGGAACAGCAAACCCTGACGCTGGAGGCCGGACAAACCCAGGTGTTCAACAGCGATCAGCACTATGCTTATGCCAACCACAGCGAGCAACCCTTGCGTTTTATCCGCAACGTTACCTTCTAGCCATCGGCACTGAGTTTCAGCCAATCGGCCAGCCGGGCCAGAGCACTGCCCGGCCGGATTTCCTGCGGCGTCAGCAAAAAGTAACCGCTGCCGTCTGGCATGAAGCCAAAAGGAGCGCTCAATAGCCCCGAGGCAACGTCATCACGCACCTGCTGCCACGGACCGATAGCGACACCTACTCCCGCGACCGCCGCCTGCAAGCTGAAGTAAAAGTGATCGAAACGCTGCTCCGGTCGCCCCTTGAGTGCCAAACCCTGCTGCTGTGCCCACTGCCGCCAAGCGTCAGGCCGGGTCGCTGAGTGCAGCAATACGGCGTCATGGCTCAAGGAGGGCTGGCCATCATTAACGGCAATAAAACGCGGCACCATGTCAGATTTGCACACCGGCCCAACCCGCTCATCGAACAGCGTCACGCTATGCAGCTTATCGCCCCAATCAAAATCGTTACGACGGATAGCGGCGCTAATACCGTCTTTAAACGAAAACGGCCCGCCACCCGCAACCAGCTGCAGGTTGATGTCAGGATGTGCCAGTTGAAAAGCCGGCAAACGCGGTATCAGCCAACGCATTAACAGCGTCGGCTCGCAAGATAATACCAACGGTGCATCCTGTGCCTGCTGTCGCAGCGTTTGTGCCGTATGTTCCAGAATGCCAAACGCCTGCTGTGAAGCTTGCAGCAGCACTCTCCCGGCGGTGGTCAAATATACCCGCCGATGGCGACGTTCGAACAACGCAACGCCAAGTTCATCTTCCAGCGCCCTGACCGCTCGGCTAACCGCGCCGTGCGTCAGGCTCAGGCTGTTTGCCGCCTGGGTAAAGCTTTCCAACCGTGCAGCAGCCTCAAAACAACGCAAGCCCCCTAATGACAGAGGTCGGTTTATCTTGCGTGATTTTTTCTCACCGATATCGTCAGTTTTCATCGTTTGTCACCGTCAATCATTCCTTTTATAAATCAGATACTCTCTTCTGATTTTTTATAGGATAACTATGACCGAACTCATCGCCGTCGTCACCATTACCTTACTCGCTGTCATCAGTCCGGGGCCAGATTTTGCCATGGTGTCACGCAACAGCCTGCTGCTTTCTCGTCGTGCCGGAGTGCTAACCGCCTGCGGTATTGGCGGCGGTGTTCTTATCCACGTCAGCTACACCCTGATCGGGGTCGGCGTATTGATCCAGCAATCGCTGTGGTTGTTCACAGTGTTGAAAGCAATCGGTGCCGCCTACCTGATTTACCTCGGCGTCAGCATGCTGCGTAACGCCGGTGCAAGTGCAGCCGCCTCTTCGACCACACCGGCCGCCGTTAGCGATTTCGCTGCCCTGAAAACCGGATTTTTAACTAACGTATTGAACCCCAAAACCACCATTTTTATCGTTAGCCTGTTTATGCAAGTGGTTAACCCGCAGACACCGCTCGGCGTGCAAATCGGTTACGGGTTATTCATTGCACTTGCCCATATCCTCTGGTTCAGCGCCGTCGCACTGCTGTTTTCGGCACCGGGCATCAATGCACGTCTGCTGCGGCTGCGTAAAGGCATCGACAGAGCGTTTGGTGGCTTATTGATCACCTTCGGGGCGCTGCTGGCCATCGCCGGGATAAAATAAAGCCGTGAGGATAAGTTCAGTATTCACTTCTATGCTTAGGGGGGCATATCGTTCAATCACCAAAACGGAGAGTGGAACATGGCGAAAATATTGGTTCTTTATTACTCAATGTACGGACATATTGAAACCCTGGCGGAGGCGGTAGCGGAAGGCGCTCGCCGGGTCAGTGGCGTTGAAGTGACCCTGAAACGGGTGCCGGAAACCATACCGGCAGAGGCCTTTGCCAAAGCCGGCGGTAAACAAGACCAAAAAGCACCGGTGGCCAGCCCACAGGAGTTGGCCGATTACGATGGCATTATCTTCGGCACGCCCACCCGCTTTGGCAACATGGCCGGGCAAATGCGCACCTTCCTCGATCAAACCGGCGGCCTGTGGGCCTCGGGTGCGCTGTACGGCAAAGTGGGCAGCGTCTTCTCCTCCACCGGTACCGGCGGCGGGCAGGAACATACCATTACCTCCACCTGGACCACCCTGGCGCACCATGGCTTTATTATTGTGCCGATCGGTTACGCCACCCCGGAACTGTTTGACGTCTCGCATGTGCGCGGCGGTACGCCTTATGGCGCAACCACCATCGCCGGGGGGGACGGCTCACGCCAGCCGAGCCAGGAAGAGCTGACCATTGCCCGCTACCAGGGCGAACACGTGGCGAAAATCACCGCCAAGCTGAAAAGTTAAGCGATAACCTTCTGTTACCTGCACTGCGGGGCCGTTGATTCCTTCGGCCCCATCTTGTTGCCAACCCGCAGCAAGGTTAAAATGCCGCTCAGCCTGCCATTCACTACCTGAACGTCACGGTCGAAATTCGTTCTGCCCGTCAATCACCGCCCTGTGCCCTGATGACGGGCGTTGTGTTTTTGCGCATAGCGAAGGGAAATAAGTCAGTGTCTAAAGATTTTGATGAACTAATAAGAGACATGGATCTTATTATTGAAAATGTAGACAGTTTCAAGGCTCTGGCCCCACGCGCACCCGAACCTCCTGTGACGCCGCCTGCGGTTCATCACTACGATTCGTTCTGCGAGAATGTGGCGCTGAAAGTGGTGCTGAAGGTTCTGCTCTCGTCGGTGGATAAAATCGTCAAGGTACAGATTGCCAATAAGGTCGAGCAGGAAATTGCCCAGATAGAACAGCAGGTAGTCCGCGCCGGTGGCGGGCCGGTATCGCCCGAAGATCTGGCTCAGATGACACAATACGTGCGCCGCACCGTCAACAACCTGTTGGAATAAACACCACCTGGGTTAAAAAACGTGCCAACCTTCGCAGACGATATGAATTTTTACGCCTTTTTTATATCGTCTGCCTTATTCTTTATATACTTAAAGAATAAATTGACTCATTGCCGACAGGCAACTCGGGCGCAAGTATGGTCAAGAATAAGCAGATTCTGGTCGTTATTCATCTTTGCAGTTTTTTAGTTTTCCTTTACAGCCTGTCAATGATTCCCCCTCTGTTGGTGGCGTTGTTGTATAAAGAAAAAAGCGTTTTTTCTTTCTTCTATACGCTGGTGATTGCCGGTTCGCTCGGCGGGCTTGGCTGGTTTAGCACCCGTCAGTCCAGGGTACAGCTGCGCACGCAGGACGGTTTTTTAATCATTGTGCTGTTCTGGCTGCTGTTTTCCATGGTCAGCGCCCTGCCGTTATGGATGGACGACACGCTAAACATCAGCCTGACCGATGCCATGTTCGAAGGCGTTTCCGGTATCACCACCACCGGCGCTTCCGTGCTCAATGATGTTTCCGGCCTGCCTAAATCTTTCCTCTACTACCGCTCCCAGCTCAATTTTATCGGCGGCCTCGGCGTCATTGTGTTGGCCGTGGCGGTACTGCCGTTGCTCGGCATTGGTGGCGCCAAGCTTTATCAGTCGGAAATGCCCGGCCCGTTCAAGGAAGAACGCCTGACCCCGCGGCTGGCCGACACTTCAAAAAACCTGTGGCTGATTTATCTCGGTCTGGGGTTGGCCTGCACGGTGGCGTTCCGCATTGCGGGCATGCAGTGGTTTGATGCCCTTTGCCACGGGATTTCCACCGTTTCACTCGGGGGGTTTTCCACCCGCAATGAGAGCCTGGGCTTTTACGATAGCTCGGCGGTGGAAATGGTCGGCGGGATTTTCTCTATCCTGGCGGCGGTGAACTTCACCCTGTATTTCGTCGCCGTAGGGCGCCGCAGCCTGAAGCCACTCTACAGAAACCCGGAACTGCGCTTTTTCCTGCTGGTGCTGTCAATTATCGTGGCGATTGTCTGCTTCGAGCTGTACCGCTCTGGCATGTACGGCGCCAAAGACTCCTTCGTACACGGTTTTTTCCTCACCAGTTCGATGATGACCGATAACGGGCTGGCCACCGCCGACTATGCCAAAATGCCCTCTCACACCATTATGTTGCTGTTGGCGGCAAGCTTTTTCGGCGGTTGTGTCGGTTCTACCTGCGGCGGTATCAAGGCACTGCGTTTTCTGATCATGTACAAGCAGAGCCGGCATGAGATTAACCAACTGGTTCATCCCAACGCCATTTTCACCATCAAGGTTGGCAATGCGCCTATTCAGGATCGCGTGTTGCGTTCGGTCTGGAGCTTCTTCTTTCTGTATGTCTTCTTCAGCTGTTTCTTCGTTTGGCTGCTGAACCTGATGGGCTATGACCTGGTTACTTCCTTCGCCACCGTCGCCGCCTGTATCAATAATATGGGATTAGGCTTTGGTGAAACCGCCGCCGGGTTTGGTACGCTTAGCGATGCGGCCAAATGGCTGATGTGCTCGGCGATGCTGCTTGGCCGCCTTGAGATTTACCCTATGTTGATTTTGTGCTCACGCGCCTTTTGGCGTTTTTGACACCTCGGCCCTGTCGCCGCACTGCCTGTTTTCATCAACTTCGCTGTACCAACGCTGACACATTCATAACGTGAATGTGTTGCATTGTTGTATTCGTTTCATTGCGATAAGTTAATTTCACTGTAAATACATACAGTATTATTTTAACTTATTGAGGATATGAATATGCGTTTTAACAAGATGTTAGCTCTGGCCGCCCTGCTGTTTACCGCTCAGGCTTCCGCCGAGGCGCTGGAATCGATCGACAACTGTGCCGTCGGTTGCCCAACCGGCGGCAGCAGCAATGTGTCAATCGTTCGCCACGCCTATACGCTGAACAACAACAGCACCACCAAGTTCGCCAACTGGGTGGCCTATCACATCACCAAGGACACGCCAGCCAGTGGCAAAACGCGCAACTGGAAGACCGATCCGGCACTGAACCCGGCGGATACGCTGAACCCGGCGGATTACACCGGTGCCAACGCGGCACTGAAGGTCGACCGTGGGCATCAGGCGCCGTTGGCCTCTTTGGCGGGGGTCTCTGACTGGGAGTCGCTGAACTATCTTTCCAACATCACGCCGCAGATGGCCGACCTGAACCAGGGTTCCTGGGCACGGTTGGAAGATCAGGAACGCAAGCTGATTGACCGGGCAGACATCAGTTCGGTGTATACCGTGACCGGCCCGCTGTACGAGCGCAATATGGGTAAACTGCCGGGCACCCAAAAAGCACATACCATCCCCAGCGCTTACTGGAAGGTGATTTTTATCAATAACAGCCCGGAAGTGAACCACTATGCGGCGTTTCTGTTTGATCAAAACACCCCGAAAAACGCCGATTTCTGTCAGTACCGCGTAACGGTTAACGAAATTGAGAAGCGCACCGGGCTGATTATCTGGGCCGGTTTGCCAGAAGACGTGCAGGCGTCGCTGAAGGCCAAACCGGGCGTGCTGCCAGAACTGATGGGTTGCAAGAGCTAACGCATAAACCGGAAACCCGCTTCGGCGGGTTTTTTTATTCTTTACGTGCTGTTTTGTCAGAATACCTAAGCAAGTTTATTGCCGGAAAGTTATCGCCAAGTTAATATCCCGCCAAATTATTAGAAATAAAACCATAAGCAATGGAGTTATTCCATTGTTGATTATTTTTTATCCCTCTTTACCTGATCCCTTTTGCCTTATTCGGCACTAACACCTGTTGTGAGAAAAACACATGGAAAATTTGTTATCAGATGATGGTGGGCTACCAGCCAAAAATGGAACCGGTTTCAGTCGACGTGAAGTGCTGCTGGGGCTGGCCTCAACCCTGCTGGCAAGCTCGCTGCTCAGTTATCCTTTCCTCAGCCTGGCTGAACAACAAACTGCCTCGGCCAATCCGCTGCAGTTTGCCCGCTTCTTCAAAATATCCCAGACATTGACCGAACATAACGATATCGATCAGGGGATGTCTGCGCGTATTTTTACTGCGCTGCATAACCAAAGTCCCCAGTTCACTGCACAGGTTGAGCAACTCGGCGGCCTGCTGCAACCGGGCCAGAGCGCCCAACAGTTGCAACAGCAGGCCGTTCAGGCCGGCTTGCAGGATGTGGTCACCGCGATTATCACCGCCTGGTATACCGGCACCGTCGGCCATGGCCAAACGGCGCAGCTGATTGCCTACAAAGATGCGTTGATGTATCGCCCCGCCAGCGACGCGCTAATCGTTCCCACTTACTGCGGCAATGGACCGCTGTGGTGGACCGCAGCCCCGCCTGCCGTCAATGTTTCCTTGTGATCTAAGAGCCTTCTGATGAAAAAACCTGTATTTACTGCCGATGGCAACGCCTCGGCCGATATTGTGATCGTGGGCTCCGGCATCGTCGGCGGCATGATGGCCGATCAATTGGTCAGCCAGGGTTATTCTGTGCTGGTGCTGGAAGCGGGCTTGCGCATCGAACGCGGCCAGGCGGTAGAGAACTGGCGCAATATGCCTTTTGACAACCGCGCCGGCTCAGATTACCAGGGGCTGTATCCACAATCTGAATTCGCCACCGCGCCGCTCTATTTCCCGGAAAACAACTATGTTGCGCTGAGCGGCCCGAGCGCCGGCAGTTTCAAGCAGGGTTATCTGCGCACCGTCGGCGGCACCACCTGGCACTGGGCCGCCTCCTGCTGGCGCCACCTGCCCAGTGATTTCCAAATGAAAACGCTGTATGGCGTGGGCCGCGACTGGCCGATTTCCTACGACGAGCTGGAACCCTACTATTGCCGGGCCGAAGAAGAAATTGGCGTCGCCGGCCCCAACGATCCGCAACAACAGTCCCCGGTTGAGCGCAGCAAACCTTACCCGATGGATATGGTGCCCTGGGCTCACGGCGACATCCGCTTTGCCGAGGTGGTAAACCCGCATGGTTACCGCTCCGTTCCCATCCCACAGGGGCGCAGTATCCATCCGTGGAAAGGCCGTCCGACCTGCTGCGGTAACAACAACTGCCAACCCATTTGCCCGATAGGCGCCATGTACAACGGCATTCATCATATTGAACGTGCTGAAATGAAAGGCGCGGTGGTGCTGGCCGAAGCGGTGGTCTACAAGATCGACACCGATGAGCAAAATCAGGTGACGGCAGTCCATTGGCTGGACAACAAAAAACAATCCCACCGGGCCACGGCCAAAGCTTTTGCGTTAGCCTGTAACGGCATAGAAACTCCGCGCCTGCTGCTGATGGCGGCTAATGAGCGCAATCCCAACGGTATCGCAAACGCTTCCGATCAGGTGGGCCGCAATATGATGGACCATTCGGGCTTTCACTGTACCTTCCTGGCGAAAGAACCGCTGTGGCTGGGACGTGGCCCGGCACAAAGCAGTTGTCTGGTTGGCCCGCGTGACGGTGAGTTTCGCAAAGACTACTCGGCCAACAAAATGATCCTCAACAATATCAACCGGGTGGTACCGGCTACCCAGCAAGCGTTGGAAAAAGGCCTGGTCGGCAAAGAGTTGGACGCCGAAATCCGCCGACGCGCCGCCTATGGCGTCGATTTATCCATCAGCCTGGAACCGTTACCAGACCCCAACAACCGCCTGACCCTGAGTAAAACCCGGAAAGATGCTCATGGCCTGCCTTGCCCGGACATCCACTACGACGTCGGCGACTATGTGCGTAAGGGCGCAGAGGCCGCGCATAAACAGTTGGAGCACATCGGCCAACTGTTTGATGCCGATGAATTCAACATCACCACCAGCCTGAACGCCAATAACCATATTATGGGTGGCACCATCATGGGCCACAGCCCCGAAGACTCGGTGGTAGACGGCAATTGCCGTACTCATGACCATGCCAACCTTTGGTTGCCGGGCGGCGGTGCCATTCCCTCCGCCAGCGTGGTGAACAGCACCCTGACCATGGCCGCATTGGGCATCAAGGCCGCCGATGACATTGCGCGCCAGCTGGCGGTGAAATCATGAAAAAACAGCTAAAGCTGACGCTTTTGTCCCTGCTGTTACTCGGCAGTAGCGCCGCACAGGCGACAGACGACGGTGATTTAAGCGGTGCGGCGTTGATTAAAAAAGGTGAACAGGTTGCCATCGCCTCCGACTGTCAGGCATGCCATACCAAACCGGAGGGCGGTGCGCCGTTTGCCGGCGGTTATGGCATCAGTTCCCCCATGGGGGTGATTTACGCCACCAACATCACCCCGTCCAACGTCGAGGGTATCGGCAGTTACAGCGAAGAGCAGTTTGCCCGCGCGGTCAGGGACGGTATCCGTGCCGATGGCACCCATCTCTACCCCGCCATGCCCTATACCTCTTACACCCGCTTGAGCGACGCGGACATCAAAGCGCTGTATGCCTACTTTATGCACGCTGTGAAACCGGTCGATCAGAAAAATACGCTGACCGATCTGCCGTTTCCGTTCAATCTGCGCTTTAGCATGGCGGCCTGGAATCTGCTGTTTCTGAAAGAGGGGCGCTTTGCGCCAGACGCCGGTAAAAGCGAACAATGGAATCGGGGCGCTTATCTGGTCAATGGTCCAGGACACTGCGATACCTGCCACACCCCACGCAACCTGCTGATGGCTGAAGACGATAGTCAGCCCTTGGCGGGCGGTATGGTCGGCAGTTGGTATGCGCCCAACATCACCTCAGACCCAATCAGCGGTATTGGTGGCTGGAGCCAGCAGCAATTGGTGCAGTATTTGAAAACCGGCCAGGTGGCCGGTAAGAACCAGGCCGCCGGCGGCATGGCGGAAGCGATCGAAAACAGCCTGCAGTACTTTTCCGATGAGGATTTATCGGCCATCGCCGTTTACCTGAAAAGCACTGCCCCGCTCAGGGACCGCCATGACAGCCAGGCGGCCGACAGCTATGGCAAGCCGGCAAACGTTGAGCCTCAGTTGCGCGGGCTACACCCTGCCACGGCCAATAACACTCTGACCGATGGCGCCGCGCTGTTTAGCGGCAACTGCGCCAGTTGCCACCAGCCGGACGGTAGCGGCAGTAAAAATCAGGCTTACCCTTCGCTGTTCAATAACACGGCCACCGGTTCAGGTAACCCGGCCAACCTGATCTCGGCGATTCTGTTCGGCGTTGAACGAAGGGTCGGCGGTGAACACGTGCTGATGCCGAACTTTGGCCCCCAGTCGTATGTTAATCCTCTAAACGACCAGCAGATCGCCGCTATCAGCAATTATGTCCTGCAGCAGTATGGCAATCCTGCGGTTAAGGTCAGCGCCACGGACGTCGCCGTATTGCGGCAAGGTGGCCCGATCCCGCTGCTGGCCCGGTTGCAGCCTTATATGGCTCCGGCAATCGGCTTGGCGGTACTGGCCTTACTCATCCTGGTCTGGCTGGTAGGGAGAAAACGGCGTTAAATGCTGTGACTGCAGGCTGGGGAGCTATCCCCGGCTTGCAGGTTTGGCCGCAAGCCACGCAGGGATAGTTTTTGCCTTCATCCTGAGGAATTCGGCATGGGTCGCTTTTACTGAGTTTGATTTTCCACACGGGTGATGCCGTGTTTCTTCATCACTTCTTCCATGGTCAGATTTTCATCATCCGGCGTTTCGTCAATGACAACATCTTGCGGACGAACATAAGGTTTGGTGGCACGTTTAAACATCCACCACCAAACGAACACCAGAAACGCACCGGACTTCAGAAAGATCATGGTCCACAATGCTATTTGATACCAGGTCATCTCTATCTCCATGAAAGAGTTAAACGCGATCGCGTCGCTCTATTTTACCCTCTGTATGACTCTGATCAAGCGCCAACGGCACATCCCTCTGGTTCAAGCCGCTGTTATAGGGGTTTCTCTCATGATCTGCTCTACCCAGCCGCTAAAAGGCTCTTTCCTACCACTGACGCCCGGCAGCCGCAGTCTGCAGTGGTATTGAAGTACATACAGGCATTGCTCGGCCAAGCTGTCTTTTCTCTTCGAAAAGAGTGAATTGTCTTTTCTGAGCGCCCTCTTTTCATATAGCGAAAACATCTAATAAAACCACTTAAAATAGCCGTTTTAACCAAAAAATGTTAATTAGCTCGTTTTTTCGCTATACTCGCCGAGTTAAATTTCTCGGGCAGCCGTTCGCCCACTTTTTATGGAGCTGTTTTAAAGGATTAACCCCCATTCCCTAACGGACTAGCTAGAAGGTATTCTATGAGCCAAAACGACACTGAAATTGTGGCACGTCGTAGCCATATCAATCCTCCGGTATTTTTTATTTCTGCCGCTTTAATCATCGTCCTGGTGGCCTTTGCCGCCCTGTACCCCGAGTTGGCCGATCGCAAATTCAAAGCGTTGCAACTGGGTATTTTCACTAACGCCAGCTGGTTTTATATTCTGGCGGTGGCATTGATCCTGATGAGCGTGACCTATCTGGGTTTGTCGCGTTACGGCAATATCAAGCTCGGGCCGGATCACGCCCAGCCAGACTTTAGCTATGTATCCTGGTTCGCCATGCTGTTTTCCGCCGGGATGGGCATTGGCCTGATGTTCTTTGGCGTAGCCGAACCCGTAATGCATTACCTTTCTCCCCCAGTCGGAACGCCGGAAACAGTGGAAGCGGCTAAACAGGCCATGCGCCTAACCTTCTTCCACTGGGGCCTGCACGCCTGGGCAATCTACGCCATTGTGGCGTTGATTCTGGCCTTCTTCAGCTATCGCCACGGCCTGCCGCTGACGCTGCGTTCCGCGCTGTATCCGATTATCGGCGATCGCATCTATGGGCCAATTGGCCACGCGGTAGATATTTTTGCGGTGATAGGTACCGTGTTCGGTGTCGCAACCTCGCTGGGCTACGGTGTGTTGCAGGTTAACGCCGGTCTTAACCACCTGTTTGGCTTGCCGATCAACGCAACGGTGCAGGTGATTCTGATCGTGGTGATCACCGGGTTGGCTACGCTGTCAGTGGTTTCCGGGCTGGATAAAGGCATCCGCATTCTGTCCGAATTGAACCTCGGCCTGGCGGTGTTGCTGCTGGTGCTGGTGGCTGCGCTCGGCCCGACCGTGCTGCTGTTAAAATCCTTTGTCGAAAATACCGGCGGTTACCTCTCTGACATCGTCAGCAAGACCTTTAACCTGTATGCCTATGAGCCGAAGTCCAGTAACTGGCTGGGCGGTTGGACACTGCTGTATTGGGGCTGGTGGTTGTCATGGTCGCCTTTCGTCGGCATGTTTATTGCCCGAGTTTCACGCGGACGTACCATCCGTGAATTCGTTACCGGCGTGCTGTTCGTCCCTGCCGGCTTTACGCTACTGTGGATGACCGTGTTCGGTAACAGTGCCATTAATCTGATCATGGCCGAAGGTGCGCGCGATTTGGCTAACACGGTGCAAAATGACGTAGCACTGGCACTGTTCAACTTCCTGGAACACTTCCCGTTCTCTAATATTCTGTCGTTTATCGCGATGGCCATGGTGGTGGTGTTCTTCGTCACCTCAGCGGATTCGGGGGCGATGGTGGTAGATACCCTGGCTTCCGGGGGTACCGACCAAACTCCGGTCTGGCAGCGGATTTTCTGGGCCGGCATGATGGGCCTGGTCGCCATTGCCTTGCTGCTCGCCGGTGGGCTGAGCGCGCTGCAAACCGTGACCATCGCCAGTGCCCTACCGTTCTCGATGATCTTGCTGGTGTCAATCTACGGGCTGTTAAAAGCCTTGCGTATCGACGCCCACAAACGCGACAGCCAGACGACGACCACGATTGCACCGACTGCCGCACGCAATCCGATCTCTTGGCAACGGCGTTTACGCAATATTGCCTATTTCCCTAAACGCTCACAGGTCAAACGCTTTGTCGGTGAAGTGGTTCAGCCGGCGATGGCGCTGGTGGAAGCCGAACTGGCCAAGCAAAATACCACCTCTTCGATTGACGATTCACAGGACGATCGTATCCGTTTCGAAGTCGATTTGGGTGAAGACCTGAACTTTGTCTATGAGGTTCGCCTGCGGGCCTACATTCAACCGGCCTTTGCGCTGGCGGGCTTGAAAGACGAAGAGCGTGATGAGGAACATAAGTACTACCGGGGTGAAGTCCACCTGAAGGAAGGGGGCCAGGATTACGATGTGATGGGCTGGACGCAAGAACAGATCATTCACGATATTCTCGACCAGTACGAGAAACACCTGCACTTCCTGCACCTGGTCCGCTAGTAGCCTGCGCTACTATTCTATTCAGCCGCCCCATCCGGGGCGGTTTAGGTTGCTGACAAAGCAGGAAAAAGCGTGGTTTTTCCTGCTTTGTGGTGATCAGCCGAAAATCAATGAATTGATTTTCCTTATTTTTTATTTATCGACCTCTACTCGCTCTATTCAGGAATGAGTTTGTCATCAGTCTGAACCGCCCCATCCGGGGCGGTTTTTGCTTCCAGTAAATCCCTGGCATGTGGTTCACTGTTATCGGGTTTGATGCCCCGCAGCCACTTTCAGAGGCTATAATTACGATAATAAACGGAATTTATTGCAATTTTTAGCACCGTTTTTATTTTGATGCTTTCAGTTTTATTTCAGCATAACGGGCGGTCAGCTGCTTCAGATGCACTTCCAGTTGGGCCCTGCCAGCAACAGGTAAAGGTTCTCCCGCAGGGTTTGCTGACAATGCTCGCAGTTGCTCTTCTGCCGGTATGGATTGGTTAAATGACTGCATGGTTGAAAATACCACTGATTTCAGCTCACTGACCGTCATGTATTTCCCCTTCTTCTCATCCAGCCCGCTCAGCCGGTCACTCAGTTGCTGTAGCTTCGTCATCCCTTGATGCCAGCCATTCAGGTTTTCTGTCGGTATGCCGGCAGCGTTCAACTGCCGCTGCCACTGTTGTACCAGAGGTTTAGCCTGCTCCGGCCAAAGCACCTGAGCCTGTTCTACGAGCTGCCGACTGTAGGTAATATTCCAGTCAGGAGGCAATTGATCCAGCCGGGCAAGCTGCTGTTGTGTTTGTGCAATTCCAGTTTGTGGTAACGGAGATTGCTGACGCAACATATCCAACTGCTCGGGCGTGAGTATTGCGGGTAACGGCGCCAGGGATGCAGCAAACTGAGTCTGTAGCGGGTCAGGCCGGTGCAAGACATGCCAGCCCCACACCGTTGCCGCACTTATCACCAGCATGGAACACATCCCGGCGGTAAAGAAATACCACTTTTTTGCCGGAACCGGCACCGCTGCCAGTACTTCCACATTCGCCTGGTGTTCTGGTTGCGTTACGTACACCCATTTCACTGGACTGGCCGGTGCGTCTTTCTCTGCAACCGGAATAGCAGAGTGGGCTGCAGATGATATTCCTGAATCATTCATTGTCGCCGCAGGCAGCACGATACCGGGCTGAATAACAACATCGGAACCTGATGCACCGTCACTGTTTTCCAGCCGAACGGCACTGTTATGCATCAGGGTACGCAAGGTATCGAACTGGCTCAGATGCTTGAGCTCCAGGCGCTGTAATATCACCCCAAGGCTGGCAAGCTGCTGTTCTGCAAGATAAAGCTGGCTAAGGTCACTGTAATTCAGGGGGAGAGTACGCATCAGCTGTTGTATACGCTGGCTCAGACCGCTGAGGATTTCCATCCGCGCATGTACCGGCTGCGGCCAGAGCGCCCCCCACTGATGGCTGATCAGGGCTTCCAGGATGGATAATCCTTCATTCAGACCAAACAGCCCGGCCAATTGCGTACGGGCCAATGTGTACCAGGCTGCCGTCTGTAGCTCCACGCCATTTTGTTCAAACAGCGAAAGACAGAGTTTTTCGGCATAAAGCCAGTTCACATCCGGACGCGCCGGATGTGTCAGCTTACTCAGTTCATCACGCAGGGCGGCATAGTCCGGCAATGTTCGCGGATCGTTGCCGGTTTTAATTTTACGGGAGGGAATGTCATTCATGACCAGATATCCATTTGATCTGCATACAGAATTGGAGAGTTACCATATCGTTTTGCCCTCTTTCAGGGGGTAATCAGTTCTCTCCCCGTGCTTCTGTCCAGGCACCGCTTGGTAACAGCCTCCCAATAGGCATTGAAATTTTTGCTGTTGATACATTGCGCATGAACATCGGGTGGTGGTGCGACGGGATCTGGCCTGGAGTTGCCAATGCCTTTATCTCTCCTGGCCGAGCCTGTTTTAGTTTTACTCACCCCATTCTCTTTTTTAGTCGAATGCGGCTTTGCTTTTTTGGCCGGGGCTACCGTCGTTTTATTATCCGATTGCTTATCCTGACCATAATAATCAACGCGTCGGCTTTTGCTGCCGTGGCAATGATATTCACCAGTTTTACGGTTGGTATGGCAGCCATCCGCGTTGGTTCGTCCGGGGTGTGCCATGACTGGCGTGGTGATCATGATGCAGAGCAACAGCGGCAGCTTAAGGCCGGTTTGCAGTTTCATTTGGAATATCCCTATAAGTTAAAAGGCGCTGACCTCTTCTGTTTTCTTGAGTTTACGGCGAATTATCAAGATACTGCTGTTGTTTCAGATGGCGTAACAACACCCGCCCCTCAGGCATAAATTCGGTGCCATAGCGCACCATACCTATGCCCTTCAGCTCTGCATCAATGGCGTAACGCAGTTCACCGGGCTGAGCCTGTTCCAGTATCACCACGGCAACGTTTTTCAGGCGGGGTTCATATTTCAGCAAAACGGATGTCAGCGTGCCCATCAGTTGATGTGAGGTACCCGGCATCCCCTGCAGGATTTTCGCCATATCAGGTAGACCATAATCGGGTAAATGGGCCAGCGTCCCGGCGCGACAGTTGAGGATGCGCTGCATATTGTCCAGCACCGACAGAATGAACTGATTTTCTTCGCTAACCTGATGGAGGCCGAGGCCGCCGGCGAAATTGCCGACCAGCATTTCATACAACGACGGGGGATTATGTCCCTGAGGCATTAATCGTCCTTAGCGGGTAGCAATGTCAGATAGTTATTCCCGGCCTCCAGGATGCGCGGCTTATCCGGGTCCAGCTCTTCACGCTCAATCACCCGCCTCCAGGTGTTATTAACCAAATCCGGATGGCGGAACAGCCCCGCGACCGCCACAAACTTCGCATCGGCTTCCATGGACATATTGAGGCTGGCATCGCCGCCCGGTTTTACCACCACATCGCGGGTGGCCAGCAAATCGGTTTTCAGGAGGGTGTCGCCGTCTTTCAGCAGTTGCTGATACACCGTCTTGTCGAAGGTTTTGCGGTCTTTCAGCTGGTAAACGCGCACCACAACCGGCTCCGACAGCGAATTGCTCTCTCGGGCATCGGTATTGAGCGCCTCGCGCGCGGTAAAATCCAGATGCAGGATTTTAATCTTCTTGTAAAAAACGGCGGTGAAGGCCGACTTTGTGCCGTCCGTGACGCTCTGCGTCACCCCACAGCCCGTCAGGCTGAACGCCAGCAGCGCGAGCTGCCAGCGTACGGTTTTAGTCAAATTGGTAGGTAACACGTCGGTTTCCTTGTTGTGGTGTGGCGGGCTTCATGCCGTGGTAATAGCCCAGATCCGTCGTAAAGGCCTGCGGGATGTCGTCCGGGAGCAGGTCCCCTTCCGCGTCCAACACAGCATTCATCCCCAGCCAGAAAGGGCCATCACCCAGCGGCGGGATGGTCAGCAGGCGGGTACTAACTCTGAGCTGGATTTTTGCCTTAAACCGCCAGCCCAGATAGACCCGCAGCATCACCAGCAAATCCTGATACAGCAGACCATCCGGCTTCCAGCCCTGCGCTTCCTGCTCGTTATCCGTTGAAAGCACAATCAGCAACTGGCTGTTGGCATCCATAGCTTCATCACCGAGCGGCGTGTTGCCATCCAGCAGAAAGTCCTCATCACCGTAAAATCCCAGCGGCTGACTGATTTCCACCGGCCGCAGGCAATACGGACTGACCTGCACCGCCGTGTCCGGTGCCAGCAGGCTCACCAGCGCCTGCATCCCTTCCTGGGTTTTGCCGGGCTGACGCAACACGCCCAGCAGCGCCAGAAAGCGTGACACCGGCGTGGCGATGTGATTTGCCGTCCCCGGAATACCCAGCCCCACCAGGCCCAACAGCGACTGCGAAATGCTGTCGGTCCCGCCGGGTTCGAACGTGGCCGGGTAAGAATACTTTCGCCAGATGCGATAAAACTGCGTCAGGATGCGATGGCTGAAGATATCCAGAAAGCCCTGCAGCGCTTCATGCCCTTCCCGGCGCTGGGTGATGTCATCGAGATAGGCCGTCGGCAACGGTGAGTCGACACCGTACATCCCCATAAAGGTGGTGCGGATGAGCGGTGGCTTACTGTCGTCGTTCTCGTCATATTCAACGGTTTTCAGTTCACTGACCGGAAATCCCATCCCCGGATGCGGCGCAAATCGCACCGGGTCATCCGCGGGATGACTGGTTGAGCCCATCAGCGGTCTGCCCGGATTACGCTTCTCCAGCAGCTGGCATAAACGGTAAAAGTTAATGCGGTGAAGGTCGGCTTCCAGCCGCGGGGTCAGCCGGGAATGCGGCGGTTGTACTTCTCTTCCCATTCCAGGCGCTCTCCGGTCGGTTGCAGAATGATAATCAGGCGGTTAAACAGGTAAATATCGGTATAGAGGGCAAAAAAGCGGCTCAGCATCTCGCCAAACAGGCAGATATCACCCCGCCCGGCAAAACCGTGGCTGTCGAGGGTCACTTCAATCTGCACGCCGCGCACCAGATAGCCCTGCTCGAAGCGCTCGGTTTCGCTGTGCTTCACGTCGATGATGGCCTCCAGGCGACGGCGGTTCATCTCGCTGTCCGTCCACTCATACAGCGCCAGAGTACCGCGCAGCACGTCGGCGTTATCCATCATCGAGAGGAACCCGCTGCCGAGGTGGCTCAGCACGCGCCAGTGAAACCGGTCCTGCGCCGGTGGGTAACAGGGAAGCGTTGGCGCACACAGGTTGCGCACGGCGATGCTGGTCGAGGTGGTTTTCATCACCGTATCAAGCACGGTACTTTGCAGCGTACGTCGTGGCAGTTGGCCGTTGGTGCCGATGAGCGTCAGCGACAGGCTTTCATCTTCCGGCACAGTGTGATGGTCAAAGGCTTCGCCACCGAGGATCAGCCAGGTGTTGTGCAACCCCGACGGGCCACGGCGTACGCGGGTGTGGTAGTAATATTCCGGCGCTTGGTGGCGCATCATTCCGCCTTTGTGGCGAAAACTGGAGAACGGCACATAGGTATGCTGACTGGATGACGTCACCGAATCCACGGCGTAAATCTCGGTGTGGCCGTCCTGCACGCGCATCGGGCGCAGCATGTATTCTGTTTGCAGGGAGTTCAGCGCCAGCGGATCAGACTCCAGCGGGAAGAGGTTGATAACCGGCACGCAGTTAAGGCGCAGATGCTTTTCGGTAAAGCTGAAGTCATGTTCCCAACGTTCAGCCAGCACCACATCGATTTCAAACCAGGGGAGCGCAGCCGGAAAGGCGACGCTCTCCAGCCCTCGCAGGCCGGTGAACATGAATTTCTCGCGGAAGGTGAAGTACTCCAGCAGCAGTTGGTAGCCACTGAAACTGCTACTGCCTTTTGGCCATAAGGTATCGTCATCGCCAAAGCCCTGCGCGGTGAAATGCCCATCCAGCGGTCTTCTGTCTATATCGCCCGGCATCCGCAGCCACATCCGGGCCACATTCAGGGTAAAGGCGGCGTGCATGGCGCAGGCCAGCGGCGCATCGGCGTTGAAGTAAAGTGAAATACTGCTGAGATCGATACGGCTCCAGTCTGCCAGATTGCTGCAATTAAAACGCAGCGTGACAACCGAGCGACCATCCGCGTCGGTGGTCAGTCTGGCCTGCTCCAACGACATCGGCTGAAGGTTGATCTCTTGGGTGGTGGTGTAACGGCAGCGCGTCCCTTTTTCGCCAATCGGACGCGACAACACCTCGAAACCTTTGGCGATCCGCATCTGCTCTTTCATTTCGCACCAGTCCGGCGTGAATTCGACCACGGACATGGAAGGAATGGTGCGCAGGTAATGCGGCCACAGCAGGCTGACCAGCCCTTCGGTCAGCTCCGGCAAATCGTCATCCAGCTTTTCGCGAAGCCGGCCCATCAGGAAGGCAAAGCCCTCGAACAGGCGCTCCACATAGGGGTCGCGTGCGCCAGATTTATCGAGGTTCAGCATCGCCGCCTGCTCAGGATGAGCGCGGGCAAATTCTTCACCGGCTTCCAGCAGGTAGCGCATTTCGGCGTCGTAATAACGCAGGGTTAAGTCGTCCATAGAGTTATCATCTTTTTGTTCGGTGTGTTAACCACACAGCACTGCGGCGCGTGCCGGATCGAGAGAAATCAGCCCGGAGAGTAGTGATTCCATCTCAGGCTGCAGACGGGTTTTATCCGCCTCACTGCGCCCGGCCTTGCCACGCAGCAGTTTGAGTCTGCGAGCTTTGACCTCAAACATCAGCTTTGGCACCCATTGTTCAAGCGTCAGCTCTCGGGCGCTGACATCGAGTTCACCCAGCAGGTGCAGTGCCATTTCGTTTTTACCGTACTGCTCGCTCACCCGAGCCATCAGTAAGCGCATCAGCCATCGATCGCGGGAAGAGGTGTAACCCGGCTGAACCTGCAACCAGCTGAGCGCGGCTTCAATGCCTTCACTGTCTGCTTTCGCCAGGACCTCAGGCTCCAGCATCAGTACATCATCACTGTTGCTCGCCGTTGCCGTCACCGGCTCATCCTTCCAGCCCGGCATATCATCCAGCACGTTTTCTTTAATCCAGTTCAGGGTCACTTCATCAGCGAAAGGCGTGCCGTCATTGAAGGCCAGTGCTTCCAATCCCGGAAGGCGGGCCAGCAGCCCTTCCAGGTCACGGCAGAGGATGTCGGCACGCACGCTGTCGTTATCCAGCTTGACCAGCGCCTGCCAGGCGTACCACTGCACATCCAGCCACAGATGGTTAACCCCCTGTGCCAGCAGGGTATCCGTATGCTCCAACAGTTCAGACCAGCTTTTTTGCAGGTACAGACGTTTGAGATGTGCCCTGTTGTCTGGCTTGGGGGGAACCAGCCGGGTGCGCCCGGAGGCGTCCAGCGGCGGTAATTCCGTCAGTGTGTCCCAGCGCACACTTTTCAGCAGATGATGGCCAGCCAGCCAACCACCGGGCTGATCGCGGAGATATTTCGCCAGCACTTTGGCCTGATCGAGCAAATCACGTCCTGACGTGACGGCGTTCATCACCGGCGCCGATAATGCTGGCCCCTTAGTAGCGGTTTCTTCACGACTGGTTTGCGGCACCAGACTGTTAGCGCCACCGCTCTGCACCAGCCGGTTATCCAGCGCCTGATGCAGCCCTGCCAAATCCGGACGAGCGTCCTCAGCAAACGTTTGGAGTGCCTGATCGGCCAATAACAACGCCGCCGTGATGCGTTGCATGACGGCCATATCCACTTCCGGGTACAAAGACAGGCTGTCTGTCACACGGCTACTGCCAAGCCACTCCAGGGCAGTTTTGCGGCTGCGCTCACGCCGAGGATGCAATCGGGTTCCGAACTGCGCCAGCATTGCCGCCAGCAGCTCAAGCCCCTGAGCAAGCCCGGACTCGCCATCCTGATGCAGACGCGCCCAAATGTAGAAGGTGATGACACGCAGATCCTTGCAGGTGCCGGTCAATAGCCTTTCCGCCAGTTGGCAAATCAACCCGGTATCAATCCCCGAGAGCTTGTTGACCTCTTCGCGAATACGCTGGAAATCATCGTCATAGCCCGGGTCTTCTCCGGTCGGTTCATTGTCATTGATGGGTGCCAGCCAGCGTTCCCAGTCAGCGCTACGTTCCCTGGCCAGCGCCAGTAAGGCATTTTCATCTGCCCCACAGGCGCGGAGTATGTTCTGTAGTGCGCCCATTATTCCATCCCCTCCATGGCTGAATTCTCTGTGCCGGTCAGCGCCTGTGCAGTGGCGGCATCCACGCTGAATATCTGCTCAGGAAGCCTGAAACCGCGTAACGCCAGCAACGCCAGCGGCCCTTTGCCCAGTTGGGAACGCAGAACCCACTGCAGCGTGCGACCATCCGGAGCGGTAAAACTCATCATCCACTGGCTGCGGTCAAGCTGTTTCCGCTTGCCCTGTTCCAGCCAGCGAATGAAGCCCCAGGTGCCACTGTAATCCCCGAACAGACGTGTACCGGCGCTGGTTGAAGTCCAGGTCAGCATCGCACCGGGCTTGAAGGTATCCCCCGGCCAGCGGAAGGACTGCCAGTCGGCCATCTGGTTGAAGTAATGCAACTGCTGCCCGTCAATCGTTAGCTGGGTTTCCACCACCTGCGGTACCGGGCGGGCCTGTAATTCGAAGCTGATGCCCTGACTGCCGTCGGTAAACAGAATGTCGGATAACTGGCTCAACTGATTTAACGCTTTCAGAAACGCCGGGTTAAACATCAGCCCCTGGCTGTTAGTACGGTTCGGCACCCAGCGGCTGCCTTCTTTATGCAACACGCCGCTGAGTTCAGCGGTCAGGAAACGGTCGATACGCCCGGTGTCCTTGCGGATAAACTCCGCCAGCATCGGCAGGGAAGCGTCACTTTTGCTCGTGGCAAACGGGAAGCGCCCCTCAAAGGCGGTATGCCAGTTTGCTACCACTGAACGGCTCCAGCGGGCGTTGAGGCTGGCTGCAGACGGTTGCAATACGGTTTCCCAGGCCTGCGTCAGCGGCTGCACAAACAGGGTGTTGCCAAAGCCGCTCCATTCCTCACCCAGACTGGCCGCCACCAGGCTGCCGTACTGCTGGGTATCGGTCAGATCCACACTTTTGCCCTGGAATACGGTCTGTGCCAGGGTCTGCATCATCTCCTGCGGATCGTTAGCACTCGCCACCTGTTGCAGACGCAAACGCACGCGGGTGATACGGGTCAGATAGGTTTGCAGGCTCAGCGTGCTGTCGGCCGACATTAGGTTGCTGACCTGGTTTTTCCCCATCAAGGTTAGCAACGGCCCGAAGGTGCCATCCAGCGGCCCCTGCGGCCCGGCTGCACGCTGATCGATAACGGGCTTATCCTCACTGCCGAGCAGTTCTTTTGCCGACTTGATAATGGAATCCGACAGCCCTTCGCGCAGCTCGCCGGCTTGTCCCTGCCAGGCCAACGTATTCATCAGCGCAATCATCGGCGACTGACGCACATCGCTCATCAATGTCAGTTGGTCAGTCACATCAGAGATATTATGAGCCGGATTCAGCCGCAGGCTGTTGAGGAAGTTCAGCCAGCTGC
This sequence comes from Serratia sp. BIGb0163, assembly GCF_024809935.1. NCBI lineage: Bacteria > Pseudomonadati > Pseudomonadota > Gammaproteobacteria > Enterobacterales > Yersiniaceae > Serratia > Serratia sp. BIGb0163. The sequence continues at coordinate 546,867 of NZ_JANUDZ010000001.1, read as the reverse complement.
CGGCAAAATCAGTGAAGTAACGCTGCGTCAAACGCGCTTTCAGCGCTTCCGGAGAAAGGTCGGCAGAAACTGCCTTGCGACTGTCGCTCAACACCCAGTCAATTTCATCCCGGCGCGAGTTTGCCGCTTTCTCGATGGCCTGCTGAATGCCCCCTTCCCAGGCCTGACGGGTGAACATCCCCGGCACCACGTCATCGGTGGAGAACAGACTGCGGGCATCGGTCCCACTGGTCATGTCTTCCAGTGACACATCGGCAAAGTTACGCCGCACCGATTTGAGCATGTTTTCGTAGAGGGTTCCCTCCGCATTACGGCGACCAATCTGCTGCAACAGCACCTGGCGGCTCTGGCTGACCAGAGCCGCATCCGGGGTAATTTTCCACTGCGGCTGTTCCAGCAACCCAGATATGGAGAACGCCCACAAGTCTGGCGCAAGGCTCTGCCACAATCCGGTGGAAATCCCCTGCCGGGTCGGCTGCACCCTTTGCATGGTTTGGGCGTAGAACGCGCCATCCACTTTGTCCGGGCGGGACATCATCAACCAGGCTTTCAGTTGGTCATAACCGGATTTCGCCAGCTGTGCGCGCTGGTCGCTGTTAGGTGCCGAGTTTGTCAGCGCAGTCAGTTTTTGCATCAGGGCAGCATTGGCCGGATCGCGGATCAGGCGATCATTCGCCACGCCATACCAGGGCAGCAGCGCGCTCAACAGTTGCGGGTTATGATCGAGGCCAAAACGTTGATACCAGGGTGAACCGCCCTGAACATGATGTTGCAAGCGGCCGGCATCGTTACGCAGGTCATGCAGGGCCGTCAGTTGAGAGTCAGAAACAGAAGGATGCTCGATAAGAGAACGGGCTTTGCTCGCTACAGAAGAAATATGACTATAGTTCAGGGCAAAAGAGAGCAGCAGCCCGGCGCCCCAGATACCGAGCGCAGCCATAATGCCCCATGCCAGCGTCTGCTCCCAGGCCATACCGACACGGCGGCCACGCACACGAGTGCAGTCTTCCGTCACCCCCAACCAGGTTGCCGGAAACGTCAGGGCATGTTTATGCGCAGCCGGAATGGCGCTTTCCGCCACGTTTTTGCCTGCTTCTTGACTCGGGAATTCGGGTTTATTGACCGGGCTGAACATCAGCCCCCGCAGCGGGATACGCTGTTGCGAACTGTACAGCCAGGGTGTCAAGCGGGACATCCAGCGTTTGCTTTCCCCCTGCTCAAGCTGCTGGGCAAGGCGCAGCAGAAAATCATACTGGCGCTGTTCAGCAATCTGTGACATGCCCTGTTCACGCAGCTGCGGCAGCAATTTATCGAGTTGTGTTGCCACCTCATCCGGCATCGCCCGCCACGGCAGTGTGATACCGACAGACTGCGATTTACGCCCTGCCTGCGACCATTCACTGCCGCACAGCTGCCATAACCAGACCGGGGCAGAATAGCGCAGCAGCTCACTGATTTTCTCCAGCCCACGCAGATCGTTGTCGCTCATCTGCGGCGTGAGGTTCTCACCTTCTCCCAGTACCCGGACAATACCGTCCAGTGGGCGGCCACGGCGGAGTTTGCGCAACGCGGTATATTTTTCTGTATCGACTTCAGCCGTCAGACTGCCGCCGTAGATCAGAACGGTACGATTGCCTTCAAGCCACTGGCTGGCTTGCAGGCCGGGCACCAGTTGTTCGATTGCTGCGTTTTCGCCGGTGACTAACAGTAAGCGGACTTTATAACGCCAATGCAGATTATAGCGGGCACGGAGGTGTTTTTTCAGCGGCGCGTAAACCGCTTCACGTCGGCTTTCTGGTGCCGATCGACGTTGGCGAGATACCGGTGGGCTGATCTTGTCCTTAATCAGCAGGCGGAAGGCCATAAATCCCAGAACCAACAGGCTTAGCGCCATTCCCCAGACGATAAAACAGGCGGCGATAAGTGGACGTAGCGCCTCCCATTCCGTTGCGCTTTCGGTCCCCCACAGCCACCATGCCAGCCCGCCCAGCAGCACCAGCAAGGTGACCACGGCAATACAGACGGTAGCTGTGGCTGCCACTGACAGGGCAGCAGGTTTATTGACGTTGTCCATCAGGTTTTACGATTCCAAGTGCGAGGGCATTCATCGGGTCGCGGGCAATCCAGCCACACGGTTGTTGTTGGTGCGCGGCGTAAATGGCCGCCAGCGATATCAGGGTCAAGGCGGCGATATCGCCGATATCGCCCCAGTTGGCGTCCTGTAGATGCAGGCTGACGTCCCAGCCACTGTGTGCCAACCCATCCAGGTCTGGCAGGGTGAACATCGGGCAGGCTTCGGGAGGGGCGCTCAGCTCGCTCTGCACCAGCGCGCGGGCGCAAACGACGGGCAGTGCGTCCCCCGCCTCCGCGGAGAAGACTTCGCCACGCGTCAGTTGCACCGGGCCATCCTGCCCGGCCAGCCACAGTATGGCGGCCTCCCCGGCGGGAAGCGGTGTACCGGGCGATGCGACGACCGACCGGCAACCCGCGATCAGCATAACGTCATCCGTTTTAGCCGCTGCCAGCCCGCTCGCTATCGCTGCAAGGCTGGCTTCCCCCTGCCAGGGTTCAGGGTGCGGCGGCAAAGAGCAAGCTGGGAAGATAGCGGCCATCTGCGCGCTGAATGCCTGCCAGCCCGCGTCTGTACCCTGCCAGTAACAGCGCAGCGGCGAAGTAAACGTTTTATCGCTACGCTGCTTTTGCCATTCGGTGACCAACAGTTCAGCCAGTCGCTTTTCACGCCCGGCGGCATCCATCGCCGAAATTTGCGGCAGGCGCAGCGCCCGGCCGCCACCTTCTTTTTTTTCCTCCGGCTGGCGGTGTTCGCGTTTAAGCAGGCGCAGCCAGTCGGTTGAGCGCCCACCGGCGGGCCCCAGCAATACCACCTCTTTTAATGCGAACGCTTGGCGGTGCTGTGCCCACCACCGCTGCTGTTCATACTCCAGCTGTTGATGGTAGAAAGCGGCGTTATGCACGCTGACGCGGTAGTACAGCAGGCGGATAAGCCAACCCGTACCCGCCAGCACCAGTGACAGCAGGATACCGACCGCGATCGGCGAGGTTCTCCCCTGTGCAAACGGCAACAATGCGCTAATCCCACCACCGAGCAGCACCAGCAGTGCCGCAGCCGACAGCAAGCGCGCGGCGAGCGGCGGGCGGGCCGTTTTATAGCCGGGATAGTCAGGAACCGGCCTCACTGGTCAATACCGCAATCCGGGAAGGAACTGACCAGCGTGCAGCCACAGGCGCAACGGTGGCCGTGCAGCGCAACCGGCTGGCCATCCATCATGGTCCTTGAACTGCCTTCGGCGATGGTGGTCATACCGTGCTTATTACAACTCACCGGGTCGCCCTTGCAGGCAAATCCCTGACCAAAACACTGATAGTGCCCGCCCAGCACCTTGCCGCCATGTTCCCGCAGCCTATCCCCCTGGCGAATGACTTTATTCATCAGATTCCCTTCCCTGAACTTAAGCGATGGCCGCCTGTACCTGCTCAAGCCAACTGGCCGGCAGGGCCGATTTCGCCCGCGTCAGTTGCTGTTCCGCCACCGCGGCTTTCTGCAGGGCAACCACCACACCCGGCTCGGTGGTAAAGGCTCTGAGCTGTTCGCCCCCCGGCAACTCGGGCAGCGGCAGGCCGGTGAGCCTGTCCAGCACCTCGACCTGCAGCGAACGCACCGCACCGGTGGCGGCCAGGCCGGCCAGTTTGCCGCTCAGTCTTTTCTGTTTGAAGCTCAGCACCACCCCTGTGGTAAGGGTGGCAAACCCCACCAGGTTGCCGGCGATCACCAGCGGCGAGAGCGATTTATTGCATTGATCGCTGAAGTAAATCATGCGGTAGCGGAAGTAGCCGCCCCACATCTCGCGCGAGCTGAGCACGGCGTGCATAAACCAGGCACGCGAGTCGTGCACCTGGTCGTCGAACAGCGCCCTGACCAGCCCGGCGGGCTGTTCCGCGTTGCTGGCCTCACCGGCGGCGGGGAACAGGATTGCCACGCGGGCGTCTCCGTCAGCCTTCATTCGCCGGTATTCCTGCGGTTCATCATCGGTATTGAGAACAAAGATCATCGGCTGCAACACGGTGTCCAGCACCGCCTGCGCCAGGTTCTCCGGAATGCGGTAGCCGTCATGGTAATCCTTGCCAAACTCCTTCGCCGCTTCAAACAGCTGGGGTTGTGCCATATCCGGGTCGAAGTCCTTGACGCCTGGCTGCAGCACCAGATCGTCCATCTGGTCGACGGGCTGATTCGCCATCTGTTCCTGACGCGCTTTGATAACCTCTTGCTGTTTTTTATCTCGTACCTCTTCAGCTGCCTTGCGTGCAGCGGGCAGCGCTTCCTTAACCGAGGCATCTTGGTAGAACCGCTGTTCCACCAGCGTCCCTTTGGCATAGCGATCAATGCGCCAGGCAGTGATCCAGGCGATCTGGTTCTCGACGATGGTTTCCAGGCTGCCACTGGCGCGCGGCGGATCGTATCGGGACGACTCTTCGGGCGTGATTTTTTCTGGGGTGGTCAGATTCAGGGTAAGTTCTCGCCAGGCGTTGAAGCGGTTTACTAAGGGAATATCGATATCAAATAGCTTGATAAGATCAGGATGCATCGCTCGCCATTCATCCTTTTTAAGATCTACTGGAAGTGTGTCAACAGGAGCTTTTAATGGTGCCCCAGCACTAAAAGCCGCAGCATACATATCGTTCAGAGATATCTGTGATAGCAGTAAAGCGTCATCCTTACCATTCGCCTTTCCCTGGTCCCCCGGCGGATAACCGCCACCAAGATCCGAATGCATCCCCGGGTACACCACTTCAGAGGCATAAGGTGGGTACTTGCCATTCCCCCGGCGCACCGAGTCCAGCGGAAAGCAGAGGCGCTGTTCGTGGCCGGAAACCAGATGTGCGCATTTGTTTATCAGCCCGCTATAGGTTTCATCACTCGGCAGTTCCATGGTGTCGTCTGCCCAGGCCATATGCCCCTCGGCAATCGGCACCACGTGCGCCACCCCGACCGAGGCCACGGTATCCAGCAGCCCGAGAAACTCCACGCTGATGGGCAACTGCAGCTCACCAATCTGCAGGCACTGCGGGGGATTCTCACCTTCAGCCGCCGGTGGGGGTAACAGCTCACTTAGCCAGCGTACAAATGCACGCGCCGCCGCCGCGCCGCGGGAAAAGCCATAGACGTATAGCTTGATACCTAACAGCTTGGGCTTACCCGGCTCCGGCTGAATAATCAATGGCTTCAACTGCGGGGCTAAATCATTCAGTAAGCGACTGAACTCTTCATAACGGTTGTGACTGCCGCCAAACCACAGGCGGTTCCAACTGGTGCCCATTTTTCCTATGGACTGGCGACTTTCCGCGGTGGTCAGCCATTTTTCAGTGGCGGTGAACTTCAGCACATCAATAATACGCAGCAGCGCCCAGTTAATGCGCTCTTCCCCCTTAGTTGCGCCCACCAGCCCCATGGTGGAATAGTCCGAATCGTTCACTTCCGGGAACGGAGTACCCACGCCGGGCATATAGAACTTAAAATATTTCCCCTCACCGTCCTCGGCGTCATCTAGCAGTGTGCCCTGATTGTCGGCAGGCACCCCACCTGCCGTACCGGTTCCGATAGTGGCGCGAAACAACCGCGCAATATTGGTCGGGTGCTTCGGGTTTGACAGAATAAAATCATTGTTCAGATTATTGCCGGTGCCGTCGAAAAACAGGCTGATATGCAGCGTTTTGCAGCATGGCGGTTCCACGCGCCGTCCGGCCGCCAGACACAACTCCTGGCGGTAGAGCCGTTCGGCGCTATTCTGCTGATGACAGTTCTGCCCAACCTGCAACGCCTGCGTCGGCAGACGTCCCTGCGCCGGGAACGGCGGCGGGGCCCAAGCCAAGTCGGTTTCCTTTATCTCGGACATACTTTTGGCTCCTTCATCCTGATGGGCTCTTTAATCGGGTAGTTGGCATTTCTCGGTGACCAGCAACTGGTGGTCACCTTCACCTCGTCGCAAGGCAGAAAATGCACCGTAATGCCGCAGGTATCCTGGCCGTTATAATCGGGGAGCAGGGCGGTTTTGCTATGCTGCCGTTTTTGTGCATCAATCTCTGCTATCCATGCCTTGTATTTAGTTCTGTCGGCAAATCCTGGGAAACCAGCAGACGACCCCTGCCCGGTTTCCCAGTCAATACGCACCGTCATACCCGGTGTCCACCGCGCGGGCACGCTGTAGCAGCAGCCGCCGCCGCCGCCCTGGAACGGACCTATAGAATCTATACCCGACTGGTTATCCACGCTGAAGTGGTTAATTGCCCATTTGGTGTGGTTGATGGCTTTAATGGTGCCACCGCCGCCCCGAGCCTGAGCGGTGGGCTGTGAGCAACCGGTTAACAGCAGCAGACCCGCCAACAGCGGGCTCAATAATGAATGTTTCATCTAACTTTCCTTGTAGAAGCGGGACTAAAGAGGGAGCGGCGGCGGGACCCAGGCCAAGTCGGTTTCCTTTATCTCGGACATGTTTTCGGCTCTTTCATCCTGATGGGCTCTTTAATCGGGTAGGCCGGGCTATCGTAGGTGTAGCAACTGGTGGTCACCTTGACCTCATCGCAGGGCAAAAAGTGCACGTTGATGCCGCAGACATCCTGACCGTTATAGTCGGGTACCGGCACGGTTTTGCTGTGCTGGCGTTTTTGGGCATGAATTTTTTTGGACCAAACACTTCTTTGTCGATTGTATTTTGATATTTCTTCAGTCCACTCTTTATTATTTTGACCTTTATAGATTGGGCGAGTTGGTGCCGGTAGCTCTGGGACATCGCTGGCATATGCCACACCAGTCTCCCAGTCAACACGCACCGTCATACCCGGCGTCCACCGCGCGGGCACACTGTAGCAACAGCCACCGCCACCGCCCTGGAACGGACCGATAATGTCGATGCCCGACTGGTTATTTACACTAAAGTGATTAATCGCCCATTTGGTATGGTTGATGGCATCAATGGTGCCACCGCCCCCCCGAGCCTGAGCGACGGGCTGTGAGCAGCCGGTTAACAGCAAACCCGCAGCGAGAACGCAGATTCTAAGGGGCATCAGGCTGTTGCTCCTGTGGCAAGCCATCTTTTCATTACCCTGGCCTCACGCGCCTCATCCAGAATAATGCCCTGATCCGTTGCCTCCAGCATGCCCTGGTAACAGTCGGAAAACAGCGCCTGCCGTGATGCATACACGCCGGCAGGCGGCGCACGGTGCCCCAGCAATACCACGACATCGCATACGCACATCAGCTGTTCCAATTGGCGATCGCTGAGTTCGATTTTCTGGCTTTTCTCGCCGCGTGCCGGCGGCGTCCCGTGACCGTTCAGGCCCCTAGACCTGCCGTCCATATCCTGCCAGGCCCAGAACAGTGCCGGGCGCAGCAAAGGATTTTGCTGTTCCTCGCTGAGGATATGCGTAAAAAGCAGGGGGAATATCCGCGTATCGTAAAAGCGTAAAATCCCGCCTCTGCCTTCCTGTAGGCAATCCATACACTGCGTCAGCCAGTTCGCCAGGGAGGGCAAGGTCCAGGCGGAGCACAGCAGCAACAACGGCGCCTTAACGGCAGCCTGCTGGCTGATTTCCTGCAGCCACGCCATCTGCTGAATATCATCAAGGACCAGGCGCGCAACCAACGGCGCGTCATCGACAATAAATTCTTCCGGCAAGCCACGATAAAGCGACAACCAGGGTACCGACAGCGCATTCAGCGCCGGGATAACGCTGAAGTCCAGACCGGCCTGATCGATGATAATATCAAGATAATCGACGGCGGATGCCCGGCAAGCCGCTGCCACTTCCCCAATCCATAGCCTGGTCATTTATGCCTCCCTGGGCACGAAGCCTTGCGCCTGCGCCTGCGCTTTTTTCAGGCACTCTTTACACACCGACGCCGGCAATTCAGGCAGTGGGAAATCTTCGCTGGCTGGCCCCTGCAAGTTATGCTGCCCCTTCAGACTGATTAATCCAGGCCCGTGAATTTCGACTTCCCCCTGCGGGGTCAGGCGGATGTAAGCGCCGCCACAGCCGATAGTGATACCGTTTTTCGCCGTCAGTTGCAGGTGTCCCTGCGTGGACTGGACGGTGATATCTTTCAGTGACGTCAGCGATAAGGTATCGGCATGAGATTCCACCGTCAGCGGCCCCCTGGCCGACACCAGACGCATCCCTTCATCCTTGGCCAACAGGGATATCGCTTTGCTGGCATTGACTGAATAGCGTTGCGCCGTGGCAATATTCACTTCCCCCAGACTCTGCAGGTACAGGCCTTTTCCGCTGTGCAACAGCGTAGTTTCAGGGGTTACAGCAGCGATACCTTTTGGTGCGCTCATCAGTAAGGCTGCTTCTTTCAGTTCACTGGCCCCGTTAACCAATACTCCAAGCGGATCCGTATCTGGGGAAAAATTATGATGCGTCTGGGTGATGCTTCCCCATTCGGTTAGCTGGTTCAGCGCCCCTTTCAGCAGACTGACCGCCGGTTGCATCTCCAGCACCTGGCCCTGCGCCTTTGCCTGACCGTCTGCGCTGATGAAAATGCCCTTTTGCGCCCGAATCGCGCCCCAGCTGTCGGTTCTGAGTTCAAAACCCTCGCCCCGTTTTTGCTTCTCGCTGTCAACGAGATGTCCGAGATTCAGCTGGCTCTTGCCGCCGTACTCCGTGCTGACCTTGATATGCTCCTGGCCCCGGCTGTCATCGAGGCGGATTTTGTTGTTGCTCGGTGTGCGCAGTACGTTGCGCTTGTAGTTACGGATGGTGACATGGTCGCCGTGCGCGGAGTCGTGCAACACGCCGGAGATGTACGGCCTGTCCGGGTTGCCGTCCTCAAAGCCAATCGCCACTTCGGTGCCTTCCAGCAGCGGCAGGTGCAGACCATAAGTGTCGCCGGCGTACGGGCGGGACTGACGCACCCACAGGCTCTCGAACCCGGCCTCCCAGTTATCACGGTCAAACAGCATGTTGACGCGATAGCGGCCGTCTTTATCGATATGCCCGTAGGTGTCGTTTTCCGTGGTGCTGGTCACGCGGGCGGGCAATGTGCCCGCCATCACCGGACGCTCACCGGGTTCCGGGCGGAAACAAAAATCCGTGCTGTCCGGGATACCGCTGATATGCACCTCAAAATCTTTATCACGGCGGGCCGCGCTTTTCATCCCGGTGATGAGCACGCCCTGGTTGAACGCCTCCGCCACTTCATAACCACCGGTGACTTTCAGTACCTGTCCGGGCGCCAGTGTCGGGCAACTGGTGATGGCACTGAGTTGGGTCTGGCCGTTCAGGTAGCGTTCGTGACGCACGCGGGCATAAAACGCGCCGGACTCCGGAACCGGGTTAGGGTCATAAGTGCTGCCCTGCGTCAGGTAGTTGTCGGCATAGTGGTAAGCCTCGCCGTAGGTGGTGCTGTCGCCGCGGGTCGCATCCACCTGGGTGTTCATGTCATTGGTGGCCTGGCGGTAGTTGTAATCGTGGGTACTGACCTGCTTTTGCACCACGTTGTGATGGCTCGCCATCCCCCATACCGAATCCATGCCTTGCGAGTGCTGGCCCGACGGCGGTACCGACGGCAGAATCAGGCCTTTTTCGTAGCACTGGCGGCTGTCGTAAAACTCCACCACGTCGATGTTCAGGCGTGTGTCGGTGGTGAAACGGAACCAGATCCCCACCTCACCCAGCAGGCGGGTGATAAAGTGCAGGTCATCCTCGCCGTACTGCATCACCTGTTCACGCCGCGGGTATTCTCTGGTTAGCGAAAACAAAAAGTCCTGCCCGCGCAGGTTGTGGCGCTCGCGCAGGATTTTTTCCACAATCTGCGGCACCGACATATCCTGATAAACCGCGTTCTGATGCGAGCGGTCGAGCAATGCCAGACGCGGCTGTAGCGTCAGGGCGTAATGGGTTTCATCTTTTGAGGTGCTGAGGCGTTCAAAGCCACTCACCACGCCCTGGAGAACCCGAAGCGGCTGCTGAATTTTAATGCCGTAGCCCTGGTCGACCGGTGCCTGCAACGTCAGAGCCCCCGTTTTCATCAGCATCATTTCCTTGCTGATGGCGTGGTCGTTACTGGTGAACTCAATACGGTAGCTGAACGGCTTGCTCAGAACCTCGTGGCCTTCAAACGCCAGCACATCAAGTTCTGACTCACCTCCTTTTATCGCCAGCAGGTGGTGGTTATGGCTGAATCTTATCGGGAGACTGGTGCTCATACGCGCTCTCCTTGTGTAGGGTCAAACTCCAGCCCTATGCCCTCTTCCTCACTCCAGCCAAGACGTAACGACCGCGGTTTCTGTTTTGCCGCCATGCGAGTCAGCAACTGCTGGCTCAGCACCGGCAAAATTTGCTGGTTGAGCAGGCTGTCGACGTTACGTGCACCGGTATCCGGCAGCAGGCAAGCGGCGGTAAGGGCGTCGAAAAGACTTTCGTCGATATGCGTGGTCAGGCCGTAGTGACGGTGCAGGCGTTTGCTGACCTGTCCGAGTTTCATTTCAACAATGATGCGCATCGCGGGCTCACTCAGCGGGCGGTAAATCACGGTCTGGAAGCGGGCCAGCAGCGCGGGCTGGAAGTGGTCACGCAATATTGGGCGCAGCAGTTCGTGCAAATCGCCTTCGGTGGCTTCTGGCTGTTGATCCAGCCGTTGCATGATGGGGTCGCTGCCGAGGTTGGAGGTCATCAGAATAACCGTGTTGCGAAAGTCGATTTCGCGGCCTTCGCCGTCGCGCATAAAGCCACGGTCAAACACCTGGTAGAACAGATTCATCACGTCGCGGTGTGCTTTTTCCACTTCATCGAGCAGCACCACGCTGTAGGGGCGTTTACGCACCGCTTCGGTCAGAATGCCGCCCTGACCGTAACCGACGTAGCCCGGTGGCGAGCCCTTCAACTGGGAAACGGTATGCGGCTCCTGGTATTCGGACAGATTGATAGTGACAAGCGATTTCTCACCGCCGTACAGCACATCGGCCAGCGTGAGTGCGGTTTCGGTTTTACCCGTGCCGCTCGGGCCGACCAGCAGGAACACGCCCTGCGGACCATTCTCCGAGGTCAGGCCGGTTTTGGCGGCGCGCAGGCGCTGCGCAATCGCGCTGAGCGCCACATCCTGGCCTACAACGCGTTTGCCGATTTCCGCTTCCAGACCCAACAGTTCAGTCTGCTCGTCTTTCATCAATGAAGAAAGCGGGACACCGGTCCAGTCGGCAATCACGTTGGCCACGGTTCGGGTGTCCACATCCACCTGAATCAACGCCTCATCCCGTTGCAGGTTTTTCAGCTGCTGCTGCAGGTCGTGGACGTCCGCCTGGCGGCGGCTGCCCTCTGAGTGAGAAGCCTGACGGCAAACCATCAGTTGCTCTGCCAGTGCTTTTTCTTCGCTAAAACGTTGATCTAGCGTGCCGATATCCGCATCCAGCGCAAGGCACAATTTTTCAATCCCGGCCAACCGCTCTCCATGGGAATGACCGCCGACAGCGATATCTTCCAGTAAGGCCTGCTCTTCCAGAACCAGTGCAATCCGCTGCGCTTTCAGACGGGTAATTTCTTCAGGCACGGTTTCGAGGCTCATGCGCACGCGAGCGCTTGCGGTGTCGAGCAGGTCAACCGCCTTGTCCGGCAATTGACGGCCGGTCAGGTAACGGCGAGAGAGCGTGACTGCGGCTTTAACTGCGTCATCGGTGATATGCACGCCGTGATGTTCGGCATAACGGGATTTCAGGCCTCTGAGCATTAAACAGGCCGTGTCGTCGTCCGGCTCGTCGACCTTAACCATCTGAAAGCGGCGCTCCAGCGCGGCATCGCGTTCAAAATACTGTTTGTATTCGCTCCAGGTGGTAGCGGCGATAGTGCGCAATTCCCCCCTTGCTAATGCAGGTTTCAGCAGGTTAGCCGCATCCGCGCCACCCGCCTGATTGCCGGCGCCGATAATGGTGTGTGCTTCGTCGATAAACAGTAGAACGGGTATTGGCGACTGCTGTACCGCATCGATGACGTTTTTCAGACGCTGCTCAAACTCACCTTTTACACCTGCACCCGCCTGCAGCAGGCCCAGGTCGAGAGTGCGCAGGCTGACGGTTTTCAGTGATTCCGGAACATTTCCTTCGGCAATGCGCAGCGCCAGGCCTTCCACCAGCGCGGTTTTACCCACACCCGGTTCGCCGACCAGAATCGGGTTGTTCTTGCGACGTCTTGAGAGAATATCCACCATCTGGCGGATTTCGGTATCGCGGCCAAATACCGGGTCGATTTTGCCCTCATGCGCTTTGGCAGTGACATCAAGCGTGAACTTATCCAGTGCGTTCTGTAATGCCGGAGAGAGTTCACCTTCTTTTATCTCTGCACCGACCGGACGGCCGACGAATTCAACGTCTCCACCGTGCGTCTGTGCCAGCGCTTCTTCCTGCTGAACGTCCTCACGCTCGTCCGATTGTGCGTCCAGCAACGGGCGCAGACGCTCAAGCTGGCTCTGCCCCAGCGTCAGCAGCGGCCACACGCCATCACAGCGCAGCATTTTGGGCATTTCTATCATTGCGGCCAACAAATGCACACTACGGATGTGTTCGCTGCCTTCAAGCGAGGCAAACATCCACGCCTGTTTCAACAAGGATTCAATGGCACCTGACAACTGAGGACGGCTGCGCACGGAACGCGGCAGGTTCTCCAGCCAGCCGAGTAAATCCTGCCACAGAGCGTCCATATCCCACTCATAACGGCGCGCCAGCACCGTCAGGTCACCTTCGCCCTGCTCCAGCAATTTCAGCAGCCAGTGTTCGGGTAAAATTTCGGCGTGGGCGCGAGTCTGACACAGGCATGCTGCACCTTCTAACGCACGGGCACAGTAAGGATTAAGTCGGCGTAACAAGGCGGCTGAATTTTCCATAATTCTCTCTCTTTATCGGTTCCCTGGCACGCTACCGCCCATCGCTATTTCCTGTAAAAGGAACCTAAAGCGCATAAGGTCAGGCGGGCAGATTGTGTTTTTCTTTGCTGAGTGCCCGCACGGCAGACACTCAGCAAAAAACTGCGGACAGGAAAACCTGCCCGCATCAGGCTTACGCCGTGGCGCGTTCGTTCCAGGAATCGGAATGAATGATGTTGCCGTCTTTGTAGGTCCAGGTGATTTTTTCGTAACGCAGCTCAAGCTGTTCTAGGTGGTTGTGTTTCTCGTACGCCGGGTCTTTCACGTCATGCATGACCGGATTCACCTTCACCACCTTCACGTTTTCCAGCTTGGTGTTGAAGTACTCCACTTCCTGACCGGCGTCGTTGATTTTGTACCACTTGAATTCAGCCGATTTCAGGGTCTGACCGGTGGTCACTGCCTTGTACAAATACGGGCTGGAAGAGTCGATTTCCTTGGTGAACAGGAACGGGGTGTGGATACGGGTGCCGGTCAGCTTGCCGGTGTTGTTATCGGTCGGGATATACAGGTTGTGTTGCTGCGCCACCACTTCAATGCTGCCTTCGCGGTCTTTAACATCTACAGATCCTTTAATGTCCGCGCCGCCGTCGTCTTTCAGCCAAAGATAAACTGGAATTGCCATGGTTTACTTCTCCATTTCGTTTTTTGATACGTCACCATCCAGTGATGACGTCAGGGTGTTGCCCGGTATCCGGCAGGCATCTGCCTGAGGTACCAGACTGATTTCGACACGCCGGTTAAGCGCACGGCCTTCCGGAGTGTCATTGGTGGCAACCGGCCGACTTTCGCCATAGCCCTGCACCGCAAAACAACTTTCCGGCACATCGCCGGTATCACGCATCCAGTCGCGTACTGCTGCGGCACGTTTCTGGGAAAGCGTCTGATTGAGTGCTGAATTGCCGGAGTTATCCGTGTGGCCTGCCACCACAATCAGCCAGCCCGGCTTGGCTTTGATGCCCACCAGGGAGTTAATGAGCATTTTGGTGGAGCCCACCTTCAGCGCGTATTTACCGGAATCGAACAGCGACATGCTGTCGAGCCGCACAATTTTCGGGGCCGGCTTCGGTTGAGGTTTGGACGGCGGTGGCGGCGGAACATACGAGCGGATCGCATCCAGCAGCGGCATACGCAGATGCTCGCCCTGATACAGGCCGAGGCTCATCCGGGCCGGTACGCCATTACGCGCCTGGTCATCCAGCTGCGCGGCATCATCTCGCAGGACCGCGACGGCATCGGTTTTCGGACCGTAATCATCTATCGGGATACGGTCATAACGGGCAATATCGAAGCTTACGCGGTGCAGCAGCTGGCGATTGTTCCAGCCACTGCTGAGCAGCGCCGCAATGGCCGCCAGTGTGAGGATCCCGAGTGCACAGCGCCAGGCACGACCCCGCGAGGTTAATCCTCGCCCTTCCGGCAGCAGCGGCAGGACGAAATCCGGGAGTGGTGATATCACCGTACTGTCCGTCCCCACCGGCTGCCAACCCGTCACCTGCTGCATGGCGGTGTGACGCGACAACCACGCCGTCCAGGCCGATGACGCCAGGCTCCCGGCAAGGATAGGCCCCATTCCCCACAGCACCGCTGTAGGTGCAATGGCCTGAACATCGGGGTTCTCATCCCAAAAGACGGCATTGACGTGCTGATGGAACCAGCTCATCAGGCTGTTCATCAGCACCTGTTGCTGCATTGCTGGCGTTCCGCCGGTAGTGACCCATGCGGCGATAGAGCTCGGTGCTGAAGACTCCCGCCAGACCCTCACCCCTTCTCCCGGGATCGCCGCCTGCCAGAGCAGCTCATTCGTCATCGCGCTGCCGACCTGACCATTCAAAACCAGCGGCACGGAATGCCCGGTATCCTTACGCAACTGGCTGATTTGCCAGCGCAGAGTCAGCAGGCGGCTGGTCAGTGCTTCGCAGTCAGCGTGCTTCTGCGGGCAGACACTGACCATCACCGACAGCTGACGCCCCCAGTCAGGGCGCTGCCACAGTACCTGTCGGGCCACCTGCTCCAGGCTCTGGTGGTCTTCCACCCGGATCCAACACCCCTGAGTAACAGTCAGCACCGGTGACTGATGCGGCCAGGCCAACGACAGATCGCCACAGACCAACACCACCGGCTGGCGATATGCCGCCTCCGGGAGACCTTGCAGACGCAGGGTGACGTCGTGCTGAACACGACGGCTGGCGACGTACCAGGACGCCGCAATCACCCCCAGAACAACCAGAAAAACAAGAACGGACACCAGCCGGGATGCAGGCAGAAAAACCAGGCAGACCACTGCACTCAGCAGGACGGCCCACAGCGCAAGCCCACGCTGTTGTGCAGGACTCATTTCACGGCTCCCGGCAACAGGGTCAACAGCATCTGATCGAGCCAGTTGTTCAGCCCCCACCACAGGGCGGCGACCACAATCACGCTCAGGCCAATCCGCACCGGCCATGACGCCAGCCATCCCCCCATTCCCCGCCCGGCACGGCTTTCCGCCAGGACAGGATGGGCTTGTGGATAGCTGAAGGTCGGGACATGTTCACTGAGTGCGCTGACGAGTTTCTGGCGCTCCGGGTCGTTCAGTGAGCGGAAACTGCCGAGGAATCCCAGCATCATGACCCGCTGAAAGCAGGTCACGACAGCCTGGTCTGGAGCCGGTTCACGCAGCACATCGCGCATCCGATCGCACAGGGTGTCACCGGCATCCATGGTGCCGAGGAAATGCCCCTGCAGCGGAATGTCATACCACTGTACGCAGGCATCATCTTCCACACCGCGACCTTTGACCGCCTCGTCGAGCAGCGCACACTGTGCAGTGAGAATATGCTGACAGCTGGCCTCATCGAGTTCGCTCGCTTTCAACTCACGCTGTACACGCTCGACATCAGCAATGCAGTGCTCCCACAGTTTGCGTCCTTCCCCGTCCTGGAATTTCGGGCCGTGGCGCAGGCTGACGACCTGTAGCCAGGTGTCTTGCAGCAGGGCATCGATATCAATGGACGCGGCTGTCCCGCGTTGACGTTCACTCATGTTCTCAGCACCGCAAAGAGTTCAAGCTCCGGCTCACCAAGCATACCCGGCACATAAAACATGCAGTTGCCGCTGTCGAGCATGTCAGTTGCCAGGGGATGGGAGACATCGAGGCTGAAATATTGGTTCTCCAGACGCAGTGGAATGGCCGCCGGCACATGGCGCAGCGGTGTCAGCGGAACCCCGACGCGTGAGGAATTCACGATACCCCTGACATGATCCGGGCTTCCCACTTTGCACTGACGCGGGAACTGCTCCTGCAGCTGCGCCACCGGCATCGGGGAGCGTACCGACAGGTAGTAGTCGGCACCTTCACGCAGACGGGGATCGTGCAGACGTGCCTGCCAGAAGTGCAGCCGCTTATCGTGCTCAAGCTCAATTGACACCACCCGTGACGGCAGGCTCGCTTCCAGCAAATCGCTCAGTAGATCAAACAGCGGTGGGAAAACGGCATTCAGTTGCTCGTGCTGATAGGCCGGTATCGCACTCACCTGATGTTCCAGGGAGAAGGTCAGCAAACTGCCGGCCAGGCGGGACAGTTCGGTATGAAGGCGTTCTGCCGGGCTCTGCAGATTACGCTGGAACTTGCCCAGCACCGGCTCAGCACTGTTGAGGGCATTCAGCAGCCAGAACAGGGATACGTCAGCCACCGCAAAATCCGCCATCCGCTCATTGCTTTCGCGGCGCATGGCCATCAAACGGATCAGACGGGCACGCAGTTGGGTCATCAGCTGTTCGAGTTGGGTCGCCAACCAGCGGCTGCTCTGTACGGTCAGCAGCGGCGGGAGAAAACTGTCATCAATCCGCCAGACGCCCTGCAAATCCTGCTGCAGACGGGCCACCGGGCAGGTCAGATAATCACCGTTATTCTGATGGGCAAAGCGCAGCGTCAGTTCCGGCTGCATCACCGCTATCTGGCGGGTGTCCTCACCAAACTGGTTACGCACGTCCCGCCAACGCTGACGGTAACGCACCGGACGATCGGCCACCTCATCAGGTTGCAGGCAGTTGCCGCCATTCGCCCGCAGCAGGGGCAGCGCCAGTAGCACCACCACATCATGCGATTCGCTCTCCAGTGACAGAACCGGCGGCAGCGCATCGGCATTATCTGTATCGATAAGTGTCCCATCCGGGAAACGGACATGCAGCTTACGGGCCTGCAGACGACCGAGTTTCAGTGCGTCCGGTTCAAAGGCAGACTCAATCATCCCCCAGGGGTGATTGAGTCCCATTCGGGCAATGCATTCCGCAGACCAGGCCGCATACGCAGCCTGTTGCTGGAAATGCTGGGGAGAGACCATGATGCCCCTGCCCCATAACGGTTGTTCCGTTTTCATCGGCTTCCTGCCTTATTAGGCTTTCGCTTTCGGCATCTGGGAAACCAGCGACAGATTCACGTCCATCCCTTCCACCTGGAAATGCGGCACGGCATACAGCTTCACGCGGAAGAAGCCCGGGTTATCCTCGATATCCTCCACAATGACTTTCGCATCACGCAGCGGGTGAGACGCCTGCAGGTCATCGCCCGGATCGGTCATTTCTGTCACCAGGCTACGCACCCAGGTATTGAGTTCCAGTTCCAGCAAGCGGCGGTCCTTGGTGGTGCCGATATTTTCACGCTGAATAAGCTTCAGGTAATGCGCTATACGCGACAGCAGGAAGATATACGGCAAGCGCGAATTGATACGGCTGTTGGCCGTCGCATCGGCTGTGTCATACAGCGCCGGTTTCTGGGTGGAGTTGGCGGAGAAGAAACAGGAATAATCTCGATTCTTGTAGTACGACAGCGGGATAAAGCCGAGGTTGGCGAATTCAAATTCGCGGGTTTCCGGGATCATCACCTCACTCGGGATCTTCACCTGATTGCCGGTGCCCAGATCGTACAGATGGATAGGCAGATCCTGAACGGCACCACCGGCCTGCGGGCCACGGATTTGTACACACCAGCCGTTGTTGATGAAGCTGCGCACCATGTTGGCGGCAAACGCAAACGAGGCGTTGGTCCACAGATATTTGTCGTGATCCGGGCCTTTCACTTCTTCGACGTAGTTGAAGCTGCGCACCGGCACGGTGTCCGGACCGTACGGCAGGCGGCCCAGTACACGCGGCATCACCAGGCCGATATAGCGGGAGTCATCCGTCTCGCGGAAGGATTTCCACTTGATGTATTCGGCACGATCGAAGTAGTTGCCAATATCTTTAATCGCCGCCACGTCTTCCATATTGTCTTTGAGGAAGAATTTCGGGCCAGCCGATCCGATAAACGGCATATGTGCTGCAGCAGACACTTTCGAAATGTTGCGCAACAGGGCAACGTCCTGCGCAGAGGCATCAAACTCGTAGGCAGAAATCAGCGCGGCAATCGGCTCTCCACCCGGAGAATCGTATTCTGCGGTATATGTGTGCTGGTATAATCCGCTCTGAATAATCTCCGGCGCGTCTTCAAAATCCTGACGCAAATCGTCTTTCGACAGATCAAGCAGCTCGATTTTGACGTTCTGACGGAAGTCGGTTTTGTCGACCAGCGACTTCACCCCGCGCCACAGGGATTCTACCGACTGGAATGCCTCATGGTGCATGACCGCATCCAGTTGGCGGCTAATCTGATAATCCAGCTCCGCGATGTGGTGGTCAATCAGGGTTCTGTCCAGCTTTTCGACCCTGGAGCCCGCCTTGCTCAGGCACTCCAGAAAGACCTGCATCCCGGCAGTCAGGCGCTCATCTGCCGTGGCATCGGACATTGCCTGGTTATCCTGCCAGATATCCAGCGCACTCAGCTCAGAGACCGGACTCAGATTGATTTTTTCAAACAGGGAAGCATACACGCTGCTCGCTTCCGGACGCTCCAGCACCACGCTCTCACCGCCAGCGGTATTCTCATTTTTTACAGACATCAGCATTTTCTCTTCGTTAATCCGTTAAACATCGCGACCGTTATGCTTGCTTCGGTGCCAGAGCAGACAGCTCACTGCGCAGTTCAGCGCTAAGCGCTGGGTCGAGCAGGATTTTTTCCAGCTCCTTGCGGAAAGCCTGGTTATCCAACAGGTTGGCTTTCAGGTCGCGGAGAAGATTGCGCATGGCAAGCATGGCTTTAAGCTGGGGGATCTGGCGGGCTACCTGCTCCGGTGTGAAATCGTTCATCTCACGGAAAGTCAGGCTGACGTTCTCTTCGCTACGGTCACCGGCCAGGGTGTTTTCAACGGAAAGATTTATGGAGGGAGAGAATTCTGCCAACACGCTGTCAAAATTGTTTTTATTAACGTTGACCTTTTCACGCTCAGACAGCGGGCGTTGCTCGGCACCATTGCTGTAATCCCCCACCACCATCAGCTTAAGGGGCAATTCGGTTTTCTTCTGAGCACCACCGGTGTGCAGATCGAGTTTTATGTTGACGCGAGCTTTGGGGATCTCGGACTGATAGGAGTTAGACATGGCTGTCCCTGTTCCATGGAATGATAGAAATGGTCAATGCCACTGAGAAATTAATAAGAAATGCTTATCTTGCCAAAACAACATCCCTGCTCGTGCCATCCGGCAAAAATCAAAACTGGGGTCAAAAGCGAGCGCATTCCATTCACTAGCGAGCATGACACAGTACTTTCAGGTCTTTATCTGAAAAGTGATAATTTCAGAATATTACCTATTGATTGGAGTTTAAAAATGTTAACGGTATGATTGGAAATTGAATTTTGTAACAAATAATTACAGGCAGAGGATTTAACAATAAAAGATCATCAAATTGATTTATAAGAACTTTCGCAGAAAGATACCACAAACCGCATGGGATAAGGGTGTGCGGTAAATGATCAATTAGACTTAAGGTCAGTATTGGGTGAATTTCAACCGCCTTGCGAGAAAAGTCTGATTTTATAATTTTTAAAAAAAATGCGAGGCCGCGCATGACTGAACAAGCAAAAAGATAACGGCCCGCCTCGCTAGCAAGACCTTTGCCTTTCACTTAAATGATGTTTACTTATTTTCGCAGAGTGGAGTTCGGGAAGAAATCATTGGTTGCACAACCCGGAGGACGTTTTCTGTTTCAGTTGATGGCAGTGAACCGATCGCCTTCAATGATGTGGTCTCGTGGGTTGGGGTGAGCAACGTGCACGTTGCCAGGGGGGAAGCTGCGTAACCTGTCCGATGTATTCTCAGGGCTGGCAGCGCAAACCAGACGGAATTGGCATGCTGAGGGGAAAACAAAATAAAAAACCCCGCGCTCAGAGAGCACGGGGTCATAATTTATGGCGGAGGAGCAGAGATTCGAACTCTGGAACGGTTTCCCGTCGACGGTTTTCAAGACCGTTGCCTTCAGCCACTCGGCCACCCCTCCGCAACGAGCCGAACTATAAACACAGCCGATCCGCTTGTAAAGCCCATTACCGTTCAACCGAGCGAAAAAACAGCATTTGGCGAGTAAGCGTTGAATAAAGCGCCAACTCCGGCTCAAGGTTGCAACAATGATAACTAAGGGTAAAGATTGGTAAACAAACTTTAATCAAACGCTTGCGCTGCCTATCATCGTCACTAATTTTGTGATGACCTGATAAGAGAGATCATTATGGACCGCATTGTCGTCTCATCCTCCTCACGCGACTCGTTACTGAGCACGCATAAGGTTCTGCGTAACACCTACTTTCTGCTTTCGCTGACGCTGGCATTCTCGGCACTGACCGCTACCGCCAGCACCATGCTGGGGCTGCCGGCACCGGGCCTGTTGCTGATGTTGGTCGGTTTCTATGGGCTGATGTTCCTGACCCATAAGCTGGCAAACAGTCCGGCCGGTATTCTGGCGGCCTTCGCACTGACCGGTTTTATGGGCTATGCCCTGGGGCCAATCCTCAGTTCGTTCATTAATACCGGGGCCGGTGACTTGATCATGCTGGCGCTGGGTGGCACCGCGGTGGTGTTCTTCTGCTGTTCAGCCTACGTGCTGACTACCCGCAAGGATATGTCGTTCCTGTCCGGAATGATGATGGCCGGTTTTGTGGTGCTGCTGGTTGCGGTCATCGCCAACCTGTTCCTGCAGATCCCTGCCCTGCATCTGGCCATTAGCGCGCTGTTTATCCTGTTCTCCGCCGGTGCCATCCTGTGGGAAACCAGCAATATTATCCACGGCGGCGAAACCAACTACATCCGCGCTACCGTTAGCCTGTATGTATCGCTGTACAACATGTTCATCAGCCTGTTGAGCATTCTGGGCTTCGCGCGCAGCAACTGATTTAACGCCTGAGAAAGACCCAAGGCCCCGCTCCGGCGGGGCTTTATTTTTTGCAGCGACAAAAGTTTGCTAAACTGACGGCCGTTCTGAATTATCCATTACCGAGGCAGTATGTTGGAGTATCAAGGTCAGGTTATTGAAACTGACGCACAAGGTTACCTGAAAAACAGCGCCGATTGGCATGAAGCCCTGGCACCACTGCTAGCCGCACAGGAAGAGATAACGCTGACCGAAGCACATTGGGAAGTGGTGCGTTTCGTACGCGGCTTTTACCTGGAATTTAATACTTCACCGGCGATCCGCATGCTGGTCAAGGCCATGGCACAGAAGTACGGCGAAGAGAAAGGCAACAGCCGCTATCTCTACCGTTTATTCCCCAAAGGCCCGGCCAAACAGGCAACCAAGATAGCCGGGCTGCCGAAACCGGTAAAATGTATCTGAAACGCTAATAGCGAATGCTGAAGCCTTGAAAATCGGCCGCGCCTCGCGGCTCCACCAGCACGCGATCGACCCGTGCACTGCGCGGGCCGCCATTTTTCAGCCATTCCACCAGCTTGTCCACCTGCGGTTGTTCGCCGCAGGCCAGTACTTCAACGCTACCGTCATCAAGATTACGCGCGTAGCCGCTTAACCCCAACGCCGTCGCCTGATGCTGAGTGTTGTAACGAAACCCCACCCCTTGCACCACGCCATAGACATACGCAGCAATGCAAACTTGTGTCATAATCGGCCCCTTATCGACTTTCGTATATGGTATTGCCTGTGCATCTGCACGGCGACGCCACTCATTTTATCTAGCTGGCAGCATTCTTAATTATGACCGTACGCCTGTTTCTCGCCAAAGGACGTGAAAAGTCCTTACTCCGTCGCCACCCATGGGTGTTTTCCGGCGCTGTTCAACGTGTTGAAGGTAAAGCCCTTTCTGGCGAAACCATCGATATTCACGACGCCCAGGGTAAATGGCTGGCGCGCGGAGCCTACTCACCAGAGTCGCAAATCCGCGCCCGCGTCTGGACCTTTTTGCCGGACGAAGAGATTAACATCGAATTCTTCATCCGCCGTTTACAACAGGCGCAAAGCTGGCGTGATTGGGTTGCCAAACGTGATGGGCTGGACGGTTACCGTCTGATCGCCGGCGAATCCGACGGTATGCCGGGCATTACTATCGATCGCTTCCAGAACTTCCTGGTGTTGCAGTTGCTGTCCGCCGGCGCTGAATATCAGCGTGCCGCGTTGATTACCGCTTTGCAGCATTGTTACCCGGAATGTGCCATCTACGATCGTTCAGACGTCGCGGTACGTAAAAAAGAAGGTTTACCCTTGGCTCAGGGTCAGGTCGTGGGCGATCTGCCCCCTGCTCTGCTGCCTATCACCGAACATGGCATGAAGCTGCTGGTGGATATTCAGCAAGGCCATAAGACCGGTTTTTACCTCGACCAGCGCGACAGCCGTCTGGCCGCACGTAACTATTCCGCCGGCCGCCGCGTGCTTAACTGCTTCTCCTATACCGGTGCCTTCGCCGTATCAGCCCTGATGGGCGGTTGTACTCAGGTGATCAGCGTTGATACGTCGCAAGCCGCATTGGATATCGCCAAACAGAACGTCGAGCTAAACCAGTTAGACCTGAGCAAAGCAGAATTTGTCCGTGACGACGTGTTCCAACTGCTGCGCGCTTACCGCACTCAGGGTGAAAAATTCGACCTGATCATTATGGATCCGCCGAAGTTCGTCGAAAACAAGAACCAACTGGCCGGTGCTTGCCGCGGTTACAAAGATATCAATATGTTGGCGCTGCAGCTGCTGAACCCAGGCGGCATTTTGCTCAGTTTCTCCTGTTCCGGTTTGATGCCAACCGATTTATTCCAGAAAATTTTGGCCGATGCCGCTGTAGATGCCGGGCGTGATGTACAATTTATAGAGCAGTATCGTCAGGCTGCCGATCACCCGGTTATCGCGACTTATCCTGAAGGGCTGTATTTGAAAGGGTTTGCGTGTCGGGTGATGTAACTTGAAATACGCTGTTTTGCCCTCATATAGAGAGCAAGGCATTGTTTCTCAGGAGGTCATCATGATTGCCAGCAAATTCGGTATCGGACAACAGGTTCGGCATAAGCTGCTGGGGTACTTGGGGGTGGTGATTGATATCGACCCTGAATACTCTATGGAACAACCTAAGGCTGATGAAATAGCGGCGAATACCGATTTACGTTTCGCCCCTTGGTACCACGTGGTGATGGAAGACGAAGAGGGCCAGCCGGTGCATACCTATCTTGCAGAAGCGCAGTTAGATGGGGAAGCCCAGGAAGCTCATCCTGAACAACCTTCGCTGGACGAGTTGGCGGAGTCTATTCGCCACCAGCTACAAGCTCCACGCCTGCGCAACTGATGCGCCAGGCCTGAGAAACAACGGATAAAAGCCTGGCACCATGCCAGGCTTTTTACTCAGCGCTCCAGCCCCAAACGCGGAATTTCGATTTTAGGGCAGCGATCCATCACTACCTTCAGCCCCGCCTCGTTTGCCAATGCCGCGGCCTGCTCATTAATGACGCCGATTTGCAGCCACAATACTTTGGCACCAATCGCAATGGCCTCTTGCGCTACCGCATATGCCGCTTCTGAATTACGGAACACGTCAACCATGTCCACCGGGTGCGGGATATCCTTCAACGTGGCATAGGCCTGCTGGCCCAGCAAGGTTTGCCCCGCCAGTTTTGGGCTGACCGGCGTAACCTGATATCCCTGAGCAAGCAGATAGGCCATCACGCCAAAACTCGGCCGCGCCGGATTATCACTGGCGCCCACCAGCGCAATGGTTTTCACCTGCTGCAGCAGGCCGGCAATATCGATGTCTTGCATTTTCCGCTCCCAATTATCGACGGGGGATTTCCCTGTTTCGAGTGTAACCCACGGACCTTAAATCGGCTAAACCCAGAGTCACGGAAACTCCCGGCGACTTTTGCGGTCTGATGCTGTCACTGCCAGCCTCTGCCGGGTTAAATAGTGTCAAAATAAATATAAATGTGTATATTTGTAACCAAAAAACGTAATGCTGAAAAACTTTGACACAATCTATGGCGTATTCAACACTAATAGCGATGCGCTTATAAGGAGATAACAATGAAATTTGGTCTGATGGTTACGGCGCTGCTCAGCATCGGTATCAGCATGCCTGCCGTGGCTACGACCCTGAAACTCTCTCCTGACATCGACCTGTTGGTGGTCGACGGCAAGAAAATGACAGGTTCGTTGTTAAAAGGCGCTGACAGCCTGGAACTGGATGGCGGACAACATCAATTACTATTTAAAGTGGCCAAGTCTGTACGCTCAGGGCAAAACGAACAAACTGTCTATACTTCACCTCCGCTGATCGCCACCTTCAATACGCAAAATGTCAGTTCCGTAGCCATTGAGCTGCCGCGTATTGAAAATGTCCGGGATGGTCAGCGATTTGATAAGACTTTCAATTATCAGGTGATTGATAAGAACGGCAATGCGTTGGCCATGAAACACGATGTATTACGCCCCGACGACATCACGCTTAACATCGATCTGGAAAAGCTGATGGCGGATTACAACAGTCAGAAACACCCGGCTTCCGTTCCGGCGTTCACCCATGTTCGCACCACCACACCCGGCTCACCGCTGGCGAATGCCGCGTTAAACTCCCCCACAGTGACACTGAAAGGTGAAAACGTTTCCGAGCAAATGCTGCAATACTGGTTCCAGCAGGCAGACAAAGAAACGCAGAAGCGTTTTCTTCATTGGGCAAATAAACAGGCAGTGCGTTAAGCAAGAATGATGACGCCTTTTATTTAAAGGCGCGTTTTCTTCGCATTTTCAGGTGTAAACGCTAGGCAGTGAAAAACAGTTTCAGTAATCTGTCGCACATCACCCGATTAGCGAAGGAACTCCAGATGGAATTTACTACCCGCACTATCGCCGCGCGCAAACACATTGCGCTGGTGGCGCACGATCACCGTAAACAAGCCCTGCTGGCATGGGTTGAAGACAATAAGTCAGTGCTGGAACAACACCAACTTTATGCCACCGGAACCACCGGCAACCTGATCCAGCAAGCCAGCGGTATTCCGGTAAACAGCATGCTGAGCGGACCTATGGGGGGCGACCAACAGGTGGGGGCGCTGATCGCCGAGGGCAAAATCGATATGTTGATCTTCTTCTGGGATCCATTGAACGCGGTGCCCCACGATCCTGATGTGAAAGCCCTGCTGCGCCTGGCGACGGTATGGAATATTCCCGTCGCCACCAACCGTTCCACCGCAGACTTCCTGATTGACTCTTCGCTGTTCAAAAGCGAAGTAGAAATCGCCATCCCTGACTACCAACGCTACTTGCAGGACCGTCTGAAGTAACCATCACGGCCTGGTTTCCGCCAGGCATTGGGTTTAGGGTTTCTTCTGCGAGGGTACGCCGAGATCCTGCAGTTGTTCAACGAACACCGACGGGCGCTCGCGATCCTGCAATAACCACACCTGATGCTTGGCGCGAGTTAACGCCACATACAGCAGTCGCCGCTCCTCGGCATCCGGGAAGTCTTCCGGTTGCGGCAACAGAACGTCTTCTAATATCGACTCACGCGCGACCGCAGGAAAACCGTCGTTTCCCTGGTGCAAACCGGCGATAATCACGTACTCGGCCTGCTGCCCTTTGCTGGCGTGGATTGTCATAAACTCGATGGTCAGTTTAGGCCAGCGGGTTGACGCTTTTGACAACGCCTGCGGCTTCAGATGATGGTAACGTGCCAACACCAGAATCCGCTCTTCGGGCTTGGCATAGCCACTGAGCTTATCCAACAAATTTTCGAGTTGTTCATGCGGCAACAGAACCACCGATTTCTTGTTGCCTTTGCTCAGGCTGTTCAGCGGTTTCTTCAACTGGTGCGGGTTCTGCTGTACAAAGCGGTTTGCCACCTCACCAATGCGTTCATTGAAACGGTAAGTGGTGTCGAGCGCACATTGTGCCCCTTCGCCAAAGTTCTCGGCAAATGCTGTGGTCAGCGTCAGTTCGGCCCCGCTGAAACGGTATATGGCCTGCCAGTCATCACCCACGGCAAACAGGCAAGTCTGTTTGTTTTGTTTACGTAGCGCCGCCAGCAGTTGCGCTCGTTGCGGTGAGATATCCTGAAATTCATCAACCAGAATATGTTTCCACGGGCTGACAAAACGCCCTTTCTCCAGAATATTGACCGCCTGATGGATCAGGCCAGAGAAGTCTACTGCCCCCTCATCTTTCAGCGCACCTTTCCATGCCTTGAGCAACGGTGCCATCAGCCGGATACGTTTTGAAAACAGGTCACGGACCTCTTCATCTGCCTGTTCGATCATTTCCGCCTGGCTACCGCCGTGCATCCGCATCAACCCCAGCCAACGTTCCAGTCGGCCAGCCAGCCGTTCTGCCAGGCGTTTATCCTGCCAAAAATCACCTTCCGGCACTTCCCATTCCAGTTCTTCGAGCAACCACTGGCGCCAACCTTTAGCCTGTGCTTTTTTTTCTGCACATTGCTGCTGCCAATGGGTTATCAACAAAGCTCTTCGAGCCTTACTGTCGGTTTCCAGCTTACTGATCGCCGGTACCTTGCGGTTGCCCTGCTGAATAATCTGCAGTGCCAATGCGTGGAAGGTTTTGGCCTGGATCGCCACGCTGCCCAGGCGCTCCTGAATGCGCTCGTTCATCTCTTCCGCCGCCTGACGGCCAAACGCCAACAACAGTATTTGCCCCGGTTCAGCCTCCTGGCGACGCAGCAGCCAACCGGCTCGCGCCACCAACACCGAGGTTTTCCCACTGCCGGCCCCGGCCAGCACCAACACTGAATCTTCGCCATTAACTACTGCGCGGCTTTGTGAGTCGTTCAGGGGGGAAGTTTCGATGTTCTGGAAGAAGTCGTGGTAGCTCTCCAGCATACGTTCGGTCCACTGCTGATTACGCTGCCCGACACTTTGCAACCCATGCTGCAGCCATTGCTGACAAAGGAGATAATCATCCCGACAATTGTCAAATTGCTCCAGTCGCGCCACCGGCATAGGTAAGGCACCGAAAGACTCGCGAATTTGTTGCTGCAGCTTGCCCAGTTCGGATTTTTTAAACCACTTATCCTGCTGTTCAATACGCTGGATATGTTCAACCTGTTGCTGCAACACACCGGCGCTAACTTCGCTCATTTCGGCGCTCCACTGTTGCCAGGCCTGCTGGAGATAGTGATAGAAGCGCTGGGTTTCCTGCCATTCGGTACCATGCAGGCGCACCACTTTCTCCTCCGGCAGCTCAAACTCCAGCTCGCCCCAGACAATGCCCCGCTTACACCGGACATGAATCAACTGATTGAAAGGAATAAGATATTCATGCTTCTCACCGCTCACCTCGACACCGGCGTGCAGCAACCGCACACGGTTGTAAGGATGCTGAGCCAGGTGTTTCCCCAGCGATGTCGCTTTAAGTTCCATATCGTCGCGCCATGACTATGTTGAGATTAAATAACGGATATCTGCCAGTTTACCTGCGATAAGCAGTGGCACTCTAGCGCTAAAAAAAGGGTAGAATAGATTTTGCGTTTTGATAGCAAACGCACCGCATCGCGGTTTGGCCATCATTAGAGCAGAATGACGACTATGCGTACTGTACTGAATATTCTTAATTTTGTGTTAGGCGGTTTTTTCACCACCCTTGGCTGGCTGGTCGCAACGGTGTTTAGCGTGGTGCTGATCATCACCTTGCCGCTAACCCGCTCCTGCTGGGAAATCACCAAGCTGTCGTTACTGCCATTCGGTAACGAAGCCATTCACGTTAATGAATTGTACCCGGAAAAAAGCAATGCACTGCTTTCCGCCAGTGGTTCACTGCTGAACATTATCTGGCTGATCCTGTTCGGCTGGTGGCTGTGCCTGTCGCATATTGCCGCCGGGATTGTGCAGTGTGTAACGATTATTGGCATCCCGGTGGGTATAGCCAATTTCAAAATCGCCGCCATTGCCCTGTGGCCGGTCGGGCGACGAGTGGTATCCGTTGAAATGGCGCAACAGGCCAGAACTGAAAATGCCCGACGTCAGTATCAGCAGCGTTAATTTTTTCTCCGCCTGAGGAGTTTTTCGTGCTCTCTTTTGCACCAGCAATACGCCGTTATGCCTACAACAGCAATCTGCTTTATGATCTGCGCATCTTCATTGCACTGGCTGGTGCGGCCGCCGTACCCTGGTGGTTAGCCATTCCCAAGCTCACCATTCCCCTGACTCTGGGGGTGGTGGCAGCGGCGTTGACCGATCTGGATGATCGCCTGGCTGGCAGGCTACGCAATCTGTTGATCACACTGGTGTGTTTTTTTGTTGCTTCCGCCTCCATTGAGCTGCTGTTTCCTTATCCGTGGCTGTTCGCTCTTGGCCTCACCGCCTCCACCTGCGGTTTTATTTTGCTGGGTGCCCTGGGGCAACGTTACGCCACCATTGCATTTGGTGCCTTGCTGATCGCGGTCTATACCATGCTCGGCACCACAATGTATGACGCCTGGTATCAACAGCCGACGCTGCTGATCCTTGGTGCCCTGTGGTACAACCTGCTGACGCTGATTGGCCACCTGATCTTTCCTATCCGACCTCTGCAGGAAAATCTGGCGCGTTGTTACAATCAATTGGCAAGTTATCTGGATGCCAAAGCCAACCTGTTTGACCCCGACGTCGAGCATGATGCAGACCTGCCGTGGATGGACGTTGCCATGGCCAACAGCGCTTTGGTGACCATTCTTAACCAGACCAAAGTTTCATTGCTGACGCGGCTAAAAGGCGATCGGGGGCAACGCGGTACCCGCCGCACGCTGCATTATTATTTCGTCGCCCAGGATATCCATGAGCGCGCCAGTTCCTCCCACGTGCAATATCAGGCACTGAGTCGACAGTTTCGTCACAGTGATATTCTGTTTCGTTTCCAGCGCTTACTCAGCATGCAGGCTCGCGCCTGTCAGCAGTTGGCGCAGTCGATTTTGCTGCGGCAAAAGTATCAGCACAATCTTCGTTTCGAACCGGTCTTTGGCCGTATTGAAGAAGCATTGACTCGCATTGCCATCACCCCGGAAAACCGTGAGCTGACCAAAGCACTATCGCACCTGTTGAAAAATTTGCGCGCGATTGACGCCCAACTGGCAAATATTGAGTCCGAGCAGGCACTGGCCAGTGGCCTGGCGGAAGAGAATAGTCTGTCGGATGACCGGCTCACCGGCTGGAGCGATATCCGCCTGCGTATCAGCCGCCATCTGACACCTCAGTCTGCCTTGTTCCGTCATGCCATCCGTATGTCAGTGGTACTGTGCGTGGGCTACGCCTTTATTCAGTTTACCGGCATGCAGCACGGTTATTGGATCCTGTTAACCAGCCTGTTTGTCTGCCAACCCAATTATAATGCCACGCGTCGCAGGCTGGCGCTTCGAATCATCGGCACGCTGGCCGGCATTCTTGTTGGCCTACCGATCCTCTATTTTGTGCCCTCGCTGGAAGGCCAGATGGTGCTGATCGTCATCAGCGGCGTTCTGTTCTTCGCCTTTCGAACCGTGCAATACGCACATGCCACCATGTTTATCACCCTGCTGGTATTGCTGTGCTTTAACTTGCTGGGTGAGGGTTTTGAAGTGGCCGCGCCTAGGGTTTATGACACGATTCTGGGATGTGCCATCGCCTGGGCGGCAGTCAGTTTTATCTGGCCAGACTGGAAATTCCGCCAATTACCGGCAGTTGTCAGTAAAACGCTGAATGCCAACTGCCGTTATCTGGATGCCATTTTGGTGCAATATCATCAGGGTAAAGACAACGGCCTTCCTTATCGTATCGCTCGCCGGGATGCACACAACAGTGATGCGGAGCTGGCTTCGGTGATATCAAATATGTCTGCCGATCCAAAAGCAAATAAAGAAGTTCAGGAAGCCGCCTTCCGCCTGTTGTGTTTAAACCACACCTTGTTGAGTTATATCTCTGCGTTGGGTGCACATCGTGAGCGTCTGAATAACCCCGCTACGCTGGACCTGTTAAATGATGCAGTTTGTTATGTCGATGGTGCCCTGCACCAGGAAGAACTCGACGACCGGCGCATCACTCAGGCGTTGGAAAGCCTGGCTGAACGAATTGTGCACGCTGCGCCGGAGCCGGAAAGCAAAGATCAATTGGTGTTGCAGCAAATTGGGCTGGTCATCGAGTTGCTGCCGGAGCTTACTATGCTGAATGCGCAAATCGGCAAATCGGCTTGATCACCCGGGGCCTTTTATCAGGCCCCGGACTCCCGGATTATGTCCGTGACTAAGTAACGACATGGTACGTTCAAACCAATTCGTCAGCTCACTGCGCATTTCCGAGGGTAAAGCGGCATGATGATAGCCGGCGATAGCCCCTCCCAGAGAAAGCAGTACCCGCAATCCTAAATTGCGTTGCTGTTGCAACATTCGAAGATAACTGCGTTTGGCACCGTTCAGGCGCAAATCATAAACATTATGAATGCCCGCCCGCCAAAGTAACCGTTCCATATTGATGTCGATGTTCGGCAAGGTTTTCAGCCGTCCCTGGTTATCCGTTTTAACCTTGAGTTCCCGGCGCGCTTCCCGAATAGCCTGCCAGGCTAACCCCACAAGTTCCCTCCTGTCGCGCCACAGCGTTTCATCAACCCAGTAATAACGCATGGTAATAGGTACCCCTCGTTTGGAGTACACCATATTAACCATTCCGCGAGACCGAAAAGTAGGCTCCAGGCTATCCGTCGCACGAAGATACAGCTCCCCTTCTGCAATCACAGCGAACATGACGCCATCGGCCAGCAGCCCATAACCGCCAAATTGCGAGCGTGTAGTAATGCCGCCTAATGCGTAAAAATACGCTTTGGCCTGCACGATCCTTCCACTTGATGTCCCTTTCATAGCGTTCTCCTTGTGTAGATTAGTGTTCTATCATTCCCCACATCAATGAAATAAAAGTAACGTGAACAAGTAATTAGAAAAATACGCACTATCTGCAGTCATGCCAATCACAAACGTCCGGTGTATGAAAAATGATCGCAATTATGCGAGGTACTACGAAGATTTGAGTTGATCTTAATCACAACCGGATGTACTGTATAAACATACAGTGACACTACGGGCGGGATACTTTATGCGTACTCAATCACTCTACAATACCCATTTCAGCCACACCTCTTTTGCGGTGAGTAATGCTGCAGAGAGCACGAATGCCGGCAAAGAGAATGGCCTTATCAGTGAACTTGTTTACAACGAGCATCAGCCCGCAGTGGTACAATTATTGTTGCCTCTGCTGCAGCAGTTGGGTATGCAGTCACGCTGGTTGTTATGGCTGACGCCTCAGCAAAAACTAAGTAAGTTATGGCTACAACAATCCGGCTTGCCGGTTGGAAAAGTGGTGCAGCTGAGCCAAATTAACTCGCTGGACACGGTTGAAGCGATGGAAAAAGCGCTGCTGACGGGTAACTACAGTGTAGTACTTGGATGGCTGCCCGATCTTACAGAAGAAGATCGTCTAAAATTAAGGCGTGCGGCAGAATTAGGTAACGCTTATGGGTTCATTATGCGTCCTCAACGTGACATAAACCCGGTTCACGGACACTGTTCCACCCTAAAAATTCACTCTTCTTTGTATCATTAAGTAAATTTAGGATTTTTCCCATCATTTTCATCTCCCTGCAAGGGAACCTTTATGGGATCAGGGACAAAGCGAGTGTGGCTGCGGTTCCGCGGCCCAAAACCAGGGTTAAAATGTTCGTTTTTTTCCCGGTTAATGTTAGTAAATATGTATATTTCTGCGTTTTTTTTTAGAGCTTTATCACATCACACTTGTAACTTTCGCGCCACGTTGTAGACTTTACATCGCCAAGGTTGCTCTATAACGCCAGATAAACTGGCAGAGTAACAAACGAGGGCTCAAACCTTGGCGAAGGAATTTAACCAAGGGCTTAAAACAGCTTTAAAGCTCATTGCCTATTTGGATGATAACGAGGCGCAAAATGAAAAAGACAGCTATCGCATTAGCAGTGGCACTGGCTGGTTTCGCTACCGTAGCGCAAGCCGCCCCAAAAGATAATACCTGGTACACTGGTGCTAAACTGGGCTGGTCCCAGTACCATGACACTGGTTTCTACGGCAACGGTTACCAGAATGGTATCGGCAATGGTCCGACCCATAAAGATCAACTGGGTGCTGGCGCGTTCCTGGGTTACCAGGCGAACCAATACCTGGGCTTCGAGCTGGGCTATGACTGGCTTGGCCGTATGCCTTACAAAGGCAGCGTGAACAACGGTGCTTTCAAAGCGCAGGGCGTTCAACTGGCCGCTAAACTGAGCTACCCAATCATGGACGATCTGGACATCTACACTCGTCTGGGCGGCATGGTATGGCGTGCAGATTCCAAAGCTAACTACGGTAACGGCACTCGTCTGAGCGATCACGACACTGGCGTTTCTCCGTTGGCAGCAGTTGGTGTTGAATACGCACTGACCAAAAACTGGGCTACCCGCCTGGACTACCAATTCGTTAGCAACATCGGTGATGCAGGTACTGTCGGCGCACGTCCAGACAACACCATGCTGAGCCTGGGTGTTTCTTACCGTTTCGGTCAGGATGATGTTGTTGCTCCAGCACCAGCTCCAGCTCCGGCTCCAGTTGTTGAAACCAAGCGTTTCACTCTGAAGTCTGACGTGCTGTTCAACTTCAACAAATCTACCCTGAAAGCAGAAGGCCAACAGGCTCTTGACCAGCTGTACACTCAGCTGAGCGCAATGGATCCTAAAGATGGTTCTGCTGTAGTTCTGGGTTACACCGACGCCGTTGGTTCTGACCAGTACAACCAGAAACTGTCTGAAAAACGCGCACAAAGCGTTGTTGATTACCTGGTATCTAAAGGTATCCCTTCAGAAAAAATCTCTGCACGTGGTATGGGCGAAGCTGATTCCGTCACTGGCAACACCTGTGGCTACAAAGCTGGTCGTGCTACCAAAGCACAGATCGCTTGCCTGGCACCAGATCGTCGCGTAGAGATCGAAGTTAAAGGTATCAAAGACGTTGTAACTCAGCCACAAGGCTAAGCTACCACTCTTAGTAAAAAACCCCGCAATGCGGGGTTTTTTTTCGACTAAATCAAGTGGTGTAAGCAACAAAGAGCCACTTCCCTTACAGGTAACTGGCTGGCTAGCGGGTTTATTCTTTGTCTTTACCGAGAATAGCTTTTAAATCTTGCTTCAATGATGACATCTGGCTGGCATACTTCTCTTTACGTTCCGCATCTTCGATCAACTGCACCACTGTTTCTGATAGAGTCACCCCACGGCGACGGGCCAGCGCGGCCAAACGCTGCCAAACCAGAAACTCCAGATCGATAGATTTTTTACGCGTATGTTGGTGTTCTGCGTTAAAATGACGTTTACGTCGTGCGCGGATAGTTTGCTTCATCCGGTTATCCAGTTCCGGATTCATATGGTGGCTAATCCACGTCAGCACTTTTACCGGCTCATTTTCCAGCTTCAGCAGCTCGTCAATGGCTTCCTGAGCAACGCTGTTTTCAATGTGGCGGGTAATAGCTTCCCCTTCCCGGTGCTTTTTCACCAGGTACTTCCATTTCCAACCGCTCTCCAGATTTTCCAGTTGCTGATATTTCATCGTGAGCTCTTCAGTGACCGCGTAACTTTATTAAGCATAACAGCTTTACGCCGAATTTCCCCGGCAATTACACCCCGTTTTAGACTGTTTTTTGCACAGTCATCGCTCGATGTCAAACTCCCTGACATCAACTGTAACTCTGCATCTATCAAGCTGCCGTTATTCTTGTATAATCGCCCTTTCCCTTTTTGACGATTGCATCTAACACTTTGACCAATAACCGACTTGAATGGCAATCACTGTTGCCGGACGTTACGCCTTATCAAGCGATATTTGATACCGCCGCGCAGTTGGCCCCCGTGTCCTTTGCCTCTATTCAGCCTCGGCTGGAAAACGCACTGACGCTGTTTTGCCATCCACAGTCACCACCGCGTTTCATGTTGTTGAAAGCGCAAGAAACGCGTGAGTATCTGGCGCTGATCGCCCAGGCAGTTGAACAACTGCAGCCGCAGAACACCGCGTTCAAGGGCAGTCACTATGTGATCCAGGGCAGCAAGGTCAGCGTAGAACCCGCCAGCCAGGGTGATGAACCCTTTGCCGCCGGTGGTGCCTGCGTGTATCAAGAGTGGGTTGAACCTGAACAGCTGTTTGGCTGCGTCCGGATCCACAATGGTGAAATCAACCTGCAGCCCGGCCTGGTGCATCAGGCCAACGGTGGTGTACTGATCCTGTCTGCGCGTTCTCTGCTGGCTCAGCCGCTGCTGTGGCTGCGTTTGAAGCAGATGATCACCCAACGTCAGTTCCACTGGGTTTCCCCGGATGAGACACGCCCATTGCCAATTACCATTCCAGCCATGCCGCTGGAATTGCGGTTAATTGTGGTAGGCGACCGTCACGGCCTTGCAGATTTCCATGATATTGAACCGGAGCTGAGTGAGCAGTCAGTCTACGGTGAATACGAGGAAGATCTGCAACTCACCGAAATCGATGACATGGTGCAATGGTGTGGCTACGTCAATAGCCTTATCGAAGAGCAACAACTGCCGCCGCTGGCAGCCGATGCCTGGTACCCGCTGATGATACAGGCAGTACGTCACAGCGGCGATCAGGGCAACCTGCCGCTGTCCCCACTGTGGCTCGGCCAACAACTTTCCGAAGCCGCACTGTACGTCGAAGAAGAAAGCATCACTGCCAAAGCATTTGAAGCCGCGCTGAATGCGCGCGAGTGGCGTGAAAGCTATCTTGCCGAACGGATGCAGGATGAAATTGAGCTGGGCCAAATCCTGATTGAAACCGAAGGCGAAGTCGTCGGTCAGATCAATGGCCTGTCGGTGCTGGAATACCCTGGCCATCCGCGCAGTTTCGGTGAACCCTCCCGTATCAGCTGTGTCGTACATCTTGGCGATGGTGAATTCACCGACGTTGAGCGCAAGGCCGAGCTTGGCGGCAATCTGCATGCCAAGGGCATGATGATTATGCAGGCGTTCCTGATTTCCGAACTGGAACTGGACCAACCGCTGCCCTTCTCTGCTTCGATCGTGTTTGAACAATCTTATGGCGAAGTGGACGGTGACAGCGCCTCATTGGCTGAGCTGTGCGCGCTCATCAGCGCACTGTCGCTACAGCCAATTACCCAGCAGATTGCAGTAACCGGTTCTGTCGACCAATTCGGTAATGTGCAGCCGATTGGCGGCGTTAACGAAAAAATCGAAGGCTTTTTTGAAGTTTGCCAACGTCGGGGTTTGACCGGCAAACAGGGCATTATTCTGCCCGCCACCAATGTGCGCCATCTGTGTCTGCATCAGGACGTGGTCGATGCGGTGCGCGAGGGACAGTTCCATCTGTGGGCCGTCAATAGCGCTGCGGAAGCCTTGCCATTACTCACCGGTTACCCCTACTCTGATGAACAGCAACCGAACCTGTTAGCTGCCATTCAGGAACGGATAGCACAGGTGAATCCGCAGGAACGCCGGCGTTGGCCATGGCCGCTTCGTTGGCTCAACTGGTTCAACCACGGCTGATCGGACTTGTTCAGCGTACACGTGTAAGCTAATCTGCGCCCTTCAATAAAATAAGGTTTACTGAGAACATGGTAGAAAAACGCGACTCCTATACGAAAGAAGACCTCGAAGCATCCGGCCGTGGCGAACTGTTTGGCGCTGGTGGCCCGCCGTTGCCGGCAGGTAACATGTTGATGATGGACCGCGTGGTCAAAATGACCGAAGACGGTGGTACCCACAACAAGGGTTATGTGGAAGCGGAACTGGATATTAATCCAGACCTATGGTTCTTTGGTTGCCACTTTATCGGCGATCCGGTGATGCCAGGCTGCCTGGGTCTGGATGCCATGTGGCAGTTGGTAGGTTTCTACCTCGGCTGGCTGGGCGGCGAAGGTAAAGGTCGTGCGCTGGGCGTGGGTGAAGTTAAATTCACCGGCCAGGTTCTACCTACCGCGAAAAAAGTCACCTACCGCATTAACTTCAAGCGTGTGATCATCCGTAAACTGATTATGGGTGTGGCTGATGGTGAAGTCCTGGTCGATGGTCAGGTCATTTACACCGCCAGCGATCTGAAAGTGGGCCTGTTCAAGGACACTGCGGCGTTCTAACCGCAATCACGGCGGCCTTCCGGGTCGCCGTTTATTTCCCTTAGTTATCTTTTAATCGTTGCGTCCATAGCGGCTAAACAGTAACTACAATAATTGTAGTAACCAGGAGGTATGCCATGCAAAAAACTCGTTTTGATAACATGCCATGCCCGGTAGCTCGCTCACTGGACCGCGTCGGGGAATGGTGGAGCATCCTGATACTTCGCGATGCGTTTCATGGTTTGTCCCGGTTTGATGAGTTCCAGCAGAGCCTTGGACTTTCGCCCACCATATTGACCCGTCGCCTGAAGTATCTGGTAGAAAGCGGCATACTGCATAAACAACGCTATCAAACACGACCGGTACGCTACCAGTACTTGCTCACTGAACGCGGCAAAGATTTTTTCCCGGTGCTTGCAGCCCTGTTTCACTGGGGGAATACCCACCTGGCCGAAGACGGCATCAGTGCCGAACTGGTCGATCGTCGTACCGGGCAACCCATACGCGTGCAACTGATCGACAGCATTACCCAGCAGCCCATTGCGCTGCATAATATTACTTTAGCCCCAGGGCCGGCAGCGACCGACGGCATGCGCCAGCGCGCGGCCCTGATGCTGCAGAACCTTTCTGAATTTCCCCCTGAATCATCCAAGGAGTCACTATGAACACTCGTCGTATAGTCATTACCGGCATGGGCGCCGTTTCGCCACTGGGATGCGGCGTAGAGGCTATCTGGCAGCGTCTGTTGAACGGCCAGTCCGGCATTCGTCCGCTGCCAGAAGAGATCGTCGCAGACCTGCAGGTGAAAATCGGTGGTCAGGTGCCCACTTTGGAACAGGATCCCGAGGCGGGCTTCGACCCCGACCTTTCGGTGGCACCAAAAGACCAGAAGAAAATGGACCGCTTTATCCTGCTCGCCATGGCAGCGGCCGATGAGGCTATCCGTCAGGCAGGTTGGGTAGCAGACACTGAAGACAAGCAGGAACGCACCGCAACCGTGATCGCTTCCGGCATTGGCGGCTTCCCGGCTATCGCCCATGCGGTACGCACCACCGACAGCCGTGGTGCCAAACGCCTGTCACCTTTCACTATCCCTTCGTTCCTGGTTAATCTGGCCGCCGGTCACGTATCGATTAAACATCAGTTCAAGGGCCCTATTGGCGCCCCCGTGACGGCCTGTGCCGCAGGCGTACAGGCCATTGGCGATGCCGTACGTATGATTCGTAACGATGAAGCGGATATCGCGCTGTGTGGCGGTACGGAAGCGGCTATCGACACCGTCAGCCTTGGGGGTTTTGCAGCGGCGCGTGCCATGTCCACAACGCCTGCAGACGCCGCCGCAACAGCCTCACGGCCTTTTGACAGTGCACGCAACGGGTTTGTTATGGGTGAAGGTGCCGGCATGCTGGTGATTGAGACACTGGAGCATGCGCTGGCCCGTGGGGCAACACCGCTGGCTGAAATTGTCGGTTATGGCACCAGCGCAGATGCCTACCACATGACTTCGGGGGCCGAGGATGGTGACGGTGCCTACCGTGCCATGAAAATTGCCCTCAAACAGGCTGGCGTAGCACCGGAGCAGGTTCAACACCTGAACGCGCATGCGACATCCACACCGGTAGGGGATTTGGGCGAAATTAACGCCATTAAGCATCTGTTCGGCACGAATGGCAGCGTAGCGGTTACCTCAACCAAATCAGCAACCGGTCATCTGCTCGGTGCCGCCGGCGGACTGGAAACCATCTTTACCGCACTGGCGCTGCGTGACCAGATTGCGCCCGCCACGCTGAATTTGGAAAGTCCGGATCCGGCTGCAGAGGGGCTGCACCTGGTTGCGAATAAAGCGGAACCCATGGCCATAAGCTACGCACTGTCGAACGGCTTTGGTTTTGGTGGTGTGAATGCGAGTATCTTGTTGAAACGCTGGCAGGGGTAATCCCCATTAAACACAAACCTCCGCGCTGGGCGGAGGTTGTTCCTTTTATTTGACAGGGAGCCGCTTAAGCGGTCACAGCCCTGTCTTCCATGGCTTCTCGCCAACCTCCCAGCCATTGAGACCGGCTTTCCACAGTCGTTTTATAGGGACAATAATCCTTCGGATGTCCTAAAATACCTGCCTGATAACCTTTCGAATGCGCCCTTTCCAGACGATCGCGTTTCTGTCTCTTCATGCCTCGTTTCCCTCACTT
This sequence comes from Serratia sp. BIGb0163, assembly GCF_024809935.1. NCBI lineage: Bacteria > Pseudomonadati > Pseudomonadota > Gammaproteobacteria > Enterobacterales > Yersiniaceae > Serratia > Serratia sp. BIGb0163. The sequence goes on along the minus strand of NZ_JANUDZ010000001.1, from coordinate 508,335 downwards.
TTTGGTCAGTTGGAAAGAAAACAATGGCTGCTTTTTGTGCAGCCACGTTTAAGCAATAGCGCTAAATGGAGCGAAGATCAATGCGCAAAATTCACGCCAATGTCATATTTGTGAGCTACGCACGCAGAATTTGCTAAGTGGCTGATAGATAGGAAAGAAGCTAACTTATTGAAATAAAATAAAAACCCCTTGCGACGAGAAATCCCAATATTTCTCGCCGCAAGGGGTTAGACCGATTTAATACAAATTATTTCTAAAAACGACCGGCTTGCGCAGCAATATCCTGGGCTTCTTGTTGCCAGCCCTGAGCCAACGTCCGCACCAAGGCATCGTAGCCGTCTTCACCCTGTTTAAGCTCCAGGCTGAATGGACGTTTGGTCAGATTGCCCTGATGGTTCAGCACCCACTCGCCGCGAATGATCGCCTTGCCGTCAAAGCGGCCGTGGAAACCACTGATGGTGACGTTGAGCACATCCTGTTCGCTGCTCATCGGCTGCGAGGACACCACCCAACCCGGCAGCGCGCTGCTCAGGTTAGTGACCAGCGTCTGCTGCAACTGTTGATCCAGCGGGCTGGCCCACAGGTTGTTCTGGGCAATCACATACTGCACGTCATTGGTCTGGTAAACCACACCGCTCTGCGCCAGATAATCTGCCACGCTAACGTGCTCCAGCCAAAGCTGGCGCGACGTCGTGCTACCGCTGACCTGTGCCGGCGAGCCCAATGCCGGCAATTGATAGTAGGTCTTCTGTGGAGTACTGCTACAGGCGCTGAGTAACAGCGCCAGGGCTACCGGGATCCATTTCATCATTTATTGGCCTTCTTCGGCTGAGGATCGTTACTGCCCGCGGCTTCAAATACCAGCGCGTTGCTCTTTTCGTTCAGGGTGCGCAGCACCGGCTGCAGTTCACGCAAGACCTGATCAAGACGTTGCATATCGCCGACCATCTTGTTGTAGGCCGGAGAACCAGGCTGGAACCCTTTCATGCTGCGGTTCAGTTCCTGCAAGGTTTTTTGCATATCCTGCGGCAACGCCTTCATCTCTTTGCTGGCGATGATGTCATTCAACGATTGCATGGTCTGCTGTGTCGACTTCATCGTTTTCTGACTTTCAGCCAACGTTTTGGTCGCTTCGTTGATCATCGGATTCAGCGGCATCGAGTTGATTTTATCCAGCGTCTGCATCAGTTTCTGCTGGATCTGCGCCAGGCCACCGCTGGTGGTTGGCATCAGTCGGTAACCAAACAGCTCACGTGGCCCTTTATAAGGTTTCTCTTGCGGATAGAAATCCAGATCGATATACAGCGAACCCGTTAGCAGGTTAGCGGATTTCAAAGAGGCACGCATGCCACGCGACTCAGCGTCTTTCAAATGGCTCTCAAAGTCGAAGTTGCCACCCAACTGTTTCTGGAAGCGATCCGGTTCGATGCGGATCAGCACCGGGATCCGGTAGTCGTTGTCCAGACGCTGTATCATGCCTTTTTTGTAGAACGGTACCTGGCCAACGGTACCCAGACGAATGCCGCGGAACTCCACCGGCGCACCAGGCTGCAGCCCGCGAACCGAATCGGCGAAGAACAGCAGGTAGTCTTTATGCACGGTATACAGCGAATCCTGAATGCTGCGCTGGTTGTCGAACAGGTGGTACTCCGCTTTCGGTTGCGCCAGTTCACCGCGATCCCAGCCGTCCGGCACGTCGAAGCTGACGCCGCCGCTGAACAAGGTCGCCAACGAGCCCATTTCCACCCTCATCCCCTGCGCCGACATATCGAACGCCACACCGCTGTCTTTCCAGAAACGTACGTTACTGGTCACCAACTGATCGTAAGGTGCGGAGATAAATAATTGGTAACGCATGGCACGCATCTTGGGATCAAAATAACTGGTCTCCACCGAGCCAACGCGATAGCCGCGGAACAACACCGGATCGCCGGCATTTAACTGTCCGGATCTTTCACTGTCCAGCACAATGCGGAGCCCTTTAGCGTCCGGAGAGGCTAACGGCGGTGCATCCAGCAGTTGGTAGTCGCCCTTGCCTGCCTTGCCTTTGTTGCCAGGCTGCAGTTCGATATAGGCACCGGAAAGCAGCGTCCCCAATCCGGAAACGCCGCCGCGGCCAATCTGCGGCTTCACTACCCAGAAGGCTGAGTCCTGACGCAACAGCTTCTCCATGCCGGTGTTAAGGCGCGCCTCGACCACCACCTTGCTCAAGTCTTCGCTCAGGGTCACCGTTTCCACGACCCCGACGTCAACGCTACGGCTTTTGATTTTGGTTTTACCCGCCTCCAGCCCTTCTGCGGTGGTAGTAACCAGAGTGACCACCGGCCCCTGATGGCTGAAATGGTAAAACAGGATCCAGGCGCCGATCAGTGCGGTGACAATCGGGATGATCCACACTGGTGACCAGCGCTTGATCTTCTCGACGTCCGCGACGCTATGATTATTTTCCGTCACCTTGCGGCTCCTTTTTTATTGTTTCGTTTACGCGATCCCAGGTTAACCGGGGATCAAACGTCATGGCTGCAAACATAGTGAGGATCACCACCATGGCGAACAGCAGTGCGCCAATGTCAGGATAAATGCTCATCAATTGTCCCATCCGTACCAATGCCGAAAGCACGGCAATCACAAACACGTCAATCATTGACCAGCGGCCAACAAATTCAACCACTTCATAAATCAGATGCATTCGCTCGCTGTCGGCCCGTGCCTTGCCGGTACCGTTAGCGTCCCAACACAGCCAGCCGATCGCCAACATTTTTAGCGAAGGCACCATAATACTGGCGATGAAGATCACCATCGCCACCGGGTAAGATCCTTCTCCCCACAGCAGGATCACCCCGGCCATGATAGTAGAAGTGAGCTTGTTGCCCAATGCCTCGGTAACCATAATCGGCATCAGGTTTGCCGGAATATACAGCAGGATAGAGGTGAGCAGCAGCGCCATCGTCCATTGCAGACTGTGCCGGCGGCGCACGTAGCCACGGGAATGGCAGCGCGGGCACTGGGTCAGTTCCGCCGGTAAAATGGCCGTGCAACACTGGCAGGAACGCAGCCCCTGACGCAGCCCGGTACGCCCGACTTCCATCGGACGATCAAGGCGCGGTGCGGGTTTAATGTCATTCCACAGCCAGCGACGATCGACACACTGGAAAGCGCGCACCTGTAGCAGGCAAAACAGGCAGTACGGCACAAAGCTGCTGCCGACGCCAATATCACCATAAGCCATCAGCTTAACGAAGCTGACCAGCACCCCGGCCAGGAAAATCTCCACCATGCACCAGGTTTTAAACTGGAACAGCATTTTGGCCATCCACTCTTTCAAACCGGTGGGGATAGGGACTTTGGCGCACAGCAAAATGATCGCCACCATGCAAAATGCCGGGATCAGTTGAACAAACACCATAAACAGCGTGGCCATGCTGGCATAGTCTTCTGCCACCATCACCTGCGGGATTTGGATCAGTTTGATTTCGTTACCAAGGCCGGCAACGCGCATATTGATAAACGGGAAAATATTCGCCAGCACCAGCATAAACAAGGCGCTGAGGGCGTAGCCGATCGGCCGCTTGCGCGGTTCCTCCCAGCGGGAACTGAGGGTAGTCTTACAACGCGGGCATACCGCTTTTGAACCATATGCCAGCGGCGGCAATGCCACCAGCATGTCGCACTGCGGGCACAGCATCAGATTGTCCTGTTGCTGCTTCGCGTGCGTTGCATGGCTGTGCTGCTCGTGATTCTCGTGGGAACACACCATATTCCTCCTTAACAACGTTGCTCAGCGGTACGGCAATACCGCCCGCAGCAGCGCGCGGGCGGTATTCTCAACGGTTAGCCGTTTTTCATCGCTTCCAACTCTTCCCAACGGGCGAAGGCTTCTTCCAGTGCCCCTTCGGCCGTAGCCAGCGCCGTCAGCACCTGTTGCGTTTCGCTGTGAGGACGCGTGAAGAAATCAGCATCGCTCATTTGTGCCTGCAGCGCAGTAATTTCCGCTTCCAGTTGTTCCAGGCGTTGCGGCAACTGCTCCAGCTCACGTAGCAGGTTATAGCTCAGTTTAGCCGCTGTTTTCTTTGGCTGTTCAGCCTTTTTTTCTGCTACGGGCTTGTTCTGTTCAGCCGTAACCTGGCGGATCGGTTTAGCCGTCGCGCGTTGATGATGCGCGTCGTAATAACCGCCAACGAAGGTGCTGATCTCACCGTTGCCTTCAAAGATCCAGCATTCGGTCACCGAGTTATCAACGAACTGACGATCGTGGCTGACCAACATCACGGTGCCCTGGTAGCCGTCGATCAGCTCTTCCAGCAACTCCAGCGTTTCAACATCCAGGTCGTTGGTAGGTTCATCGAGGATCAATAAGTTACTAGGCTTCAGGAACAGTTTGGCCAGCAACAGACGGTTACGCTCACCGCCCGACAAGGCTTTCACCGGCGTCATCGCGCGTTTAGGGTGGAACAGGAAGTCCTGCAGATAACCCAATACGTGGCGTGAACGGCCGTTGACCAATACTTCCTGCTTACCTTCCGCCAGGTTGTCCATGACCGTGCGCTCCGGATCCAGATCCGCACGGTGCTGGTCGAAGTAGGCCACTTCCAGCTTGGTCCCGCAGTGCACACGGCCGCTGTCGGCTTTCAACTGGCTGAGCATCAGTTTCAGCAGCGTAGTCTTGCCGCAGCCGTTCGGACCAACCAACGCAATTTTGTCGCCACGCTGCACCTGGGCGGAGAAATTACGTACCAACACTTTGCCGCCAACCTGATAGTTAACGTCTTCCATCTCAAACACGATCTTGCCGGAGCGTACCGCTTCTTCCACCTGCATTTTGGCGGTGCCCATCACTTCACGGCGTTCGGATCGCTCGTTACGCAACGCCTTCAGCGCACGAACGCGGCCTTCGTTACGGGTTCGACGCGCCTTGATGCCCTGACGGATCCACACTTCTTCCTGCGCCAGCTTGCGGTCGAATTCGGCGTTTTGCAGCTCTTCCACCCGCAGCGCTTCTTCTTTGCTCAGCAGGTATAAATCGTAGTTGCCCGGCCAGGACACCAGCTTGCCGCGATCGAGATCGACAATGCGCGTCGCCATATTGCGGATAAAGGAACGGTCGTGGGAAATAAACACGATGCTGCCCTGGAACTCTTTCAGGAAGCCTTCCAGCCAATCGATGGTTGAAATATCCAGGTGGTTGGTCGGTTCGTCGAGCAACAGTACGCGCGGAGAACTGACCAGCGCTCGGCCCAGTGCCGCTTTACGCAGCCAGCCGCCGGAGAGCGAGGAAAGTTCCGCATCCCCATTCAGGCCCAACTGCAGCAGCACTTCGCTGATGCGGCTATCGAGCTGCCACAGGCCCTGATGATCGAGGATCTCCATAATCTGCGCCATACGCGTCAGGTTTCTTTCGCTTGGGTCGGTTTCCACCAGGTGCGAAATCGCGTGGTAGGCTTTCAGGTGTTCCGCCTGCTCGGCGACGCCTTCGGCCACGAAATCAAACACCGTACCGCCGATATTGCGCGGGGGATCCTGTTGCAGGCGCGCCACAATCAGATCCTGCTCGTAAATCACCCGGCCATCATCCAATGGAATTTCTTTGCCGAGGATCTTCAACAGCGTGGATTTACCGGCGCCATTGCGCCCAACCAGACAAACGCGTTCGTTGTCTTCAATATGAATTTCGGTGTTGTCTAAAAGTGGTGCATCGCTGAAGGACAGCCAGGCACCGGACATGCTAATTAACGACATAGTAATTATTTTCCTTCGCCGGCATGGGTAAGCAGCCAGCAGTTATGAATTTGACGGTTACGGGCAAAGTCCTGCGACTGCGTCTGGGCGGTAATTTCTTTCGCCTCCAGACCCAATGCGCTCAGGCCGGCCATATCCATCTGGAAACCGCGCTTGTTGTTCGAGAACATGATGGTCCCGTTACGACGCAGTAACCGTTTCAAATCTTGCATCAGCGCCAGGTGATCGCGCTGAACGTCAAAAGTGTTCTCCATCCGCTTGGAGTTGGAGAAGGTCGGCGGATCGATAAAGATCACATCGAATTGTTCGTCGGCATTTTGCATCCACGACAGGCAATCCGCATGGATCAATCTGTGCTGTTTGCCGGTCAGGCCGTTAACCCGCAGGTTTTTCTCCGCCCATTCCAGATAGGTGCGCGACATATCCACCGTCGTGGTGCTGCGCGCCCCACCCAGCCCGGCATGCACGCTGGCGGTGCCGGTATAGGCAAACAGGTTGAGGAAGTCTTTGCCTTTGCTCATCTCCCCCAACATGCGGCGGGCAATACGGTGGTCGAGGAACAGACCGGTATCGAGATAGTCAGTCAGGTTAACCCACAGCTTGGCGTTGAACTCTTCCACCAGCAGGAATTCGCCCTTCTGCGCCAGTTTTTCGTACTGGTTTTTACCTTTCTGGCGTTCGCGGGTTTTCAGGATCAACTGGTTGGACGGCAATTCCAGCACCGCCAACGTGGCGTTGATCACGTCGAACAGGCGTTGACGAGCCTTCTGAGCATCAATGGTTTTCGGCGGCGCATATTCCTGCACCACGACTTTGCTGCCGTAGCGATCCACCGCCACGTTATATTCCGGCAGGTCAGCATCGTACAGGCGGTAGCACTCAATGCCCTGCTGTTTGGCCCACTTGTCGAGCTTCTTCAGGTTTTTGCGCAGACGGTTGGCAAAATCTTCCGCCACCTGTACGCCACCGGCACCCAGCGGGTTTTCTGCCAGTTGGTAATTTTTCTGCACGCAGTCCAACGGGCCATTTTTTGCCTTGAACTGGCGCTCGGCACGCAGTTGCAGGCAGCTCAACAGTTCCGGTGAGGCGCTGAACAGTGACAACTGCCAGCCACCAAAAGCGCTTTTCATGATACGACCCAGCATATTATGCAAGGCAATCAACGCCGGTTCGCTTTCCAGACGCTCGCCGTATGGCGGGTTGCAGACTACGGTTCCCGTCGGGCCTTCCGGCAGCGGGTTGGTCAGTTTGGCTACGTCGTTGACGTTAAAGGTAATCAGTTCGGCGACGCCGGCACGACGGGCGTTGCCGCGCGCCATTTCAATCACCCGGCGATCGATATCGGAGCCGAAGAAACGCGAGGTGGTTTCCTGCAGGCCACGACGGGCGCGTACCTGCGCTTCGGTGATCACTTCACGCCACAGATCGACGTTGTGACCATTCCAGGCGGTAAAGCCCCAGTGTTGACGATGCAGGCCAGGTGCGCGATCGGAAGCAATCATCGCCGCTTCGATCAGCAGGGTACCCGAACCACACATTGGATCCAGCATTGGCGTGCCCGGCTGCCAGCCAGAACGCTGTACAATCGCCGCTGCCAGGCTTTCTTTCAGCGGTGCCTGTCCGGTCAGATCACGATAACCACGCTGGTGCAGACCTTCACCGCTCAGATCCAGCGCTACGCTGGCCATATCGCGCTGCAGGAAGACATTGACGCGAATGTCCGGCTGCTGCTTCGCTACCGTCGGGCGTTGTTCAATCTTGCGGGTAAAACTGTCGACAATGGCGTCCTTGACCTTTAGTGCGCCATACTGGCTGTTGCGGATCTCTTCGTTAACGCCACTGAAGTGAACGGCGAAAGTTTTATCCACACCAAAAATGCTCGTCCAGTCGATCGCCTGTACGCCCAGGTACAAATCCAGATCGCTGTGTACGCGGAATTCATTCAACGGCAGCAAAATACGTGAGGCCAAACGGCTCCACAGCAAGCTTTGGTACAGAAGACGATCGTCACCCTGAAAATGTACCCCACCCTGTACGACTTTACAGGCGTGAGCGCCCAGCGCTTCGAGTTCGCTTTTTAACAGTTCTTCCAGTCCACGCGCCGTGCTGGCAAACAGAGAGTTCATATCGTACTTATCACCAAAAAGAAAATTGTTGCGCATTATAGCTAATCCAGACCGCTTGTCATAAAGTTGCTCCCTTCTATTTACTAATCGCGCGGAGACAAGGGTGATTACGCTAGCCAAACTTTACGTTCATCCGGTTAAATCGCTTCGGGGTTTGCAGCTTTCTCACGCCCAGGTTTCCAGTAGTGGCCTGGCTTTCGATCGCACTTTTATGATCACCGAGCCGGATGGCACCTTTATTACTGCGCGGCAATATCCGCAGATGGTGTTATTCACTCCGGCACTGCTGGCAGACGGCCTGTTCCTGACCGCGCCCGACGGAGAAAGTGCCGCCATCCGCTTTAGCGATTTCGCCGCCGAAGCGCAACCGACCGAAGTCTGGGGTAACCATTTCACCGCCCTGATTGCACCGCAGGCAATTAATAGCTGGCTGAGCGGCTATTTCCAGCGTGACGTGCAATTGCGTTGGCTCGGCCCGGAGCTGACCCGTCGCGTTAAAAAACACCCGGAAATCCCCCTGTCCTTCGCCGACGGTTATCCCTACCTGCTAATTAACGAAGCCTCGTTCAACGACCTGCAACAGCGCTGCCCCGGCAGCATCAAACTGGAACAGTTTCGCCCGAATCTGGTGGTGACCGGCGCCAGCGCCTGGGCAGAAGATAGCTGGCAGGTGATCCGCGTCGGTGACGTGATGTTTGACCTGGTGAAACCTTGCAGCCGCTGCGTGCTGACCACCGTCAGTACCGAACGTGGGCGCAAACACCCGAGCGGCGAACCGCTGAGTACCCTGCAGAAATTCCGCACCGCCGATAATGGCGATGTCGATTTTGGCCAGAATATGGTGGCGCGCAATAGCGGCATTATCCGCGTTGGCGATGCCGTTGAAGTGTTATCCACCAAGCCGCCACGCCCTTATGGCGCAGGTAAAGTGGTGGAAAGCGTGCAGGCACCGCAGGACAGTGCGCAGAACGTCACTATTGATTACGCTGGAACGGTGTTTACCGGCAACAATCAGCAGATCTTGCTGGAGCAGTTGGAACAGCAAGGGCTCCGGGTGCCTTATTCATGCCGTGCGGGGATTTGCGGGAGTTGTCGCATAACCTTGGTCAATGGCGAAGTGGCACCGCTGAAGAAAAGTGCGGTGGCCAACAATGGCACCATTCTTTGCTGCAGCTGTATTCCCAAAAGCGATTTGACGCTGGCGTAATCGGCCTTACATCGCCCTGTCGTAAGCCGGGGCTGAGGCTTCATCCTGCGCGCAGGGTTTCAGGCGATCGTGCATCACTTTGATGGCATCGCCCAGCACCATGGTGCGGCCGGCCAGTGAAAGCTGGTTCTGCGCCAGCAGGCACAGGCTGGCGTTATCACCGGCTTCCACCACCAGCAGGCGGGCTTCAATGCCGCTTTCCATCACCTTAACCGCCGCCAGTTCGCCGTTCTTCGGCTGCAACGGGTAATGCTGCTGCGAGAAATGCCAGCTCTTCGGCATCAGCGGTTTCAGGAAGCGATAAGCCACCAGGGCATTTAATACCAGTTCCGCACGCTGCTCGTGGCTGAGCTTTATCTGTTTGCACTGCTCTTCATAATTAAAATAAAGCGCGGCGTCATCGACACAGAAAGAGCATTCATCGAAGGCATCCGGGGTTAACATTTTGGCCGGGAAACGCGAGCGAAAGATCATCCCATTGGCTAAATCCAGCATTAGCCGATCGTGTTCAGCGTCAAAATACCAACGCCAATTATCGTCAGGTTTTATCTTCATCTCTTATCCTTCTCGCTGCCCATGCCACGCAATATTTACCCCAAAAGGTGATTTTATCACCACTAAAGTCGCTTAAACATCGGATAATTCCGCGAACGATATTTATGCTAGTGGACAAAATATAGACGAGCCGGGGGAATAAATAAACCCCCGGCGGAAAATGAAAGGAAAAATATTAGATGTAGTTAACGATATCTTTAATCAGGCGTGGACCCTTGAAGATAAATCCGGAATAAATTTGCACCAGTGAAGCCCCTGCCGCCATTTTTTCCCGCGCCGCCATCAGGGAATCAATTCCGCCAACGCCGATAATCGGCAAGCGCCCTTGCAGCTCAAGTGACAAACGACGGATCACTTCGGTGCTGCTCGCCTGCAGCGGACGACCACTCAGACCCCCCATTTGCTCACAATAATTCAGCCCCTGGATCAATTTACGATCCAGCGTGGTATTGGTCGCGATCACGCCATCTATATTATGACGCACCAGGCTGTCGGCTATTTGGATCAATTCTTCTTCAGAAAGATCCGGTGCGATCTTTACTGCTACCGGTACATATTTGTGATGACGCTCATGTAATTCCTGCTGCTTATTTTTAATCGCGGCCAGCAGATCGTCCAACGCTTCGCCATACTGTAAGGATCGTAATCCTGGGGTATTAGGTGACGAAATGTTAATCGCGATATAACCGGCATACGGATAAACTTTATCCATGCAGATTAGATAATCGTCTTTTCCTTGCTCAACCGGGGTGTCTTTATTCTTGCCGATATTAATCCCCAGAATACCGCCGAAATGGGATTTCTTAACGTTTTCAACCAGATTATCAACGCCCTGGTTATTAAAACCCATGCGGTTGATCAGGCCTTCGGCTTCCACAATACGGAACAGGCGCGGTTTGTCATTGCCCGACTGCGGGCGCGGCGTCACGGTGCCGACTTCGACAAAACCAAAACCCATAGCGCCAAACGCATCGATACACTCGCCGTCTTTATCCAGACCGGCGGCCAAGCCCAAAGGGTTTTTAAAAGAGAGCCCCATGCAGCTTACCGGTTTGGTCGGCACAGACTGACGAATAAGGAATTCTAACGGGGTACCGGTGACACGGCGAAGCTGTTGAAAAGTCAATTCATGCGCACGCTCGGGATCGAGCTGGAACAACGCTTTTCTGATGAGGGGGTAGTACATGTACTCTCCTGATTTCCCGGTTGCAAACCGGGGGCGTATTATCCGGTATCCCCTGACCAATTGGAATTGATTAAAAGCAAAAAAAAGCGTTTTTTACGCAATCGTTTTCCCCCTTCTGAGCCAAAACCGCCGCCAATCCGCATTTGCGCATAACAAAATCGAAAAATGAGATTTAAGTAACTCCCCTTATTACTGATAGGTTTAAAACACTTCTCGACAATTTCATGATTAAACCTAACTTTTAGTTATAAGGAGTGGTAATGCGCGTTATATCACTGGCCGGCAGCCCTCGCATCCCATCACGCTCGGCGGCACTGCTTTCTGTGAGTAAAAACTGGTTGCAGCAGCAAGGCGTAGAGGTGATCTCCTATACCCTGCATGATTTTGATGCCGAAGATTTACTGTATGCCAATTTTAACAGCCCGGCGATCAAAGCCTTTACCGAGCAACTGGCACAGGCAGATGGCCTGCTGGTCTCGACACCGGTGTATAAGGCTTCGTTTTCCGGCGCGCTGAAGACCCTGCTGGATCTGCTGCCAGAGCGTGCGCTGGATCATAAGGTGGTATTGCCGCTGGCCACCGGCGGTTCCATTGGCCATATGTTGGCAGTGGACTACGCCCTCAAGCCGGTTCTGGCGGCGCTGAAAGCGCAGGAAGTGCTGCACGGGGTATTTGCCGATGACAGTCAGGTGGTGCTGGACGGGGAAGAGGTCACCCTGGCCGAAAATCTGGCTGTCCGGCTGGAAGAAGCCCTGGAAAGCTTTTATCTGGCGTTGGGCCGCCGCAAGCCGCCGAGAGCCAGGCTCTCCCCTTCCCTGTTGGCCCGCCAAACCGCCTGACGGCACAGCATATAAGGAAATAAACATGAAACGACTTTCTTCACTGGGCCGTTGGCTGGGCACCAGCGCATTGGCAGGCATCCTCTCATTGGCATGGACCAATGCCGCCAGCGCACAGGATCCGGCGCAGTTTCGCATTGGTTACCAAAAGGGATCGGTCAGTCTGGTACTGGCAAAAACCCATCGGCTGTTGGAACAGCGTTTTCCCAACACCAAAATCAGTTGGATCGAATTCCCCGCCGGCCCGCAAATGCTTGAAGCGCTGAACGTCGGCAGTATCGATCTGGGCAGTACCGGCGATATTCCGCCGATCTTCGCCCAGGCTGCCGGTGCAGATCTGCTGTATGTCGGCGTAGAGCCACCAAAACCCAAGGCAGAAGTGATCCTGGTACCGGAAAACAGCCCGATCAAAACCGTCGCGGAGCTAAAGGGCCACAAGGTTGCCTTCCAGAAAGGCTCCAGCTCCCACAATTTGCTGCTGCGCTCATTGCAAAAAGCCGGGCTGAAATTCACCGATATTCAGCCCGTCTATCTGACCCCGGCCGATGCCCGCGCCGCCTTCCAGCAGGGCAATGTCGATGCCTGGACAATTTGGGATCCCTACTATTCCGCGGCCTTGTTGCAGGGCGGCGTGCGGGTACTGGGTGACGGTACCGATTTGAATCAAACCGGCTCCTTCTATCTAGCGGTGCGAACTTATACCGAGGCCAATGGACCCTTTATTCAACAGGTACTCGTTACGCTGACCCAGGCTGATGCGCTGACCCTAAGCGACCGTGCGCAAAGCGTCACGCTGCTGGCCAATGCCATGGGCCTGCCGGAGAAAGTGATTTCGACCTATTTGGATCACCGCCCGCCCACCGCCATCAAACCTCTGGATGCGCACACCATAGCCGCTCAGCAGCAAACGGCCGATCTGTTTTATGCCAACCGCCTGGTGCCGGTAAAAGTCGATATTTCGCAACGCATCTGGCACCCAAGCGCACAATAATTTAGGAGAACTGACGATGAGCCTGAACGTATTTTGGTTTTTACCCACCCACGGTGACGGTCACTATCTTGGCAGTACTGAAGGGGCCCGCAGCGTCGATTACGGTTATTTGCAGCAAATTGCCCAGGCTGCCGATCGATTGGGTTTTGGTGGCGTGCTGATCCCTACCGGCCGCTCCTGTGAAGACTCCTGGCTGGTGGCCGCTTCGCTGATCCCGGTCACCCAACGACTGAAATTCCTGGTAGCCCTGCGCCCCGGCATTATTTCACCCACTCTGGCGGCACGCCAGGCAGCGACGCTGGATCGTCTTTCCAACGGCCGGGCACTGTTTAATCTGGTTACCGGCGGCGATCCTGATGAATTGGCGGCGGAAGGTCTGCACCTGAATCACGAAGAACGCTACGAGGCCTCGGCAGAATTCACCCATATCTGGCGCAAGGTGCTGGAAGGAGAAACCGTCGACTTTAACGGTAAACATATTCAGGTAAAGGGCGCAAAACTGCTGTACCCACCGGTGCAACAGCCACGTCCACCGCTCTACTTTGGCGGATCCTCCGCCGCTGCGCAGGATCTGGCAGCCGATCAGGTTGAAATGTATCTCACCTGGGGCGAGCCGCCGGCGCAGGTAAAAGAAAAAATTGCCGAGGTACGCGCCAAGGCCGCAGCCAAAGGTCGCCAGGTGCGTTTCGGTATCCGCCTGCACGTCATCGTGCGCGAAACCACCGAGGAAGCCTGGCGAGCTGCCGACCGGCTGATTGCCAATCTGGATGAAAAGACCATCGCCGATGCCCAGCAGGCCTTCGCTCGGTTTGACTCCGTAGGGCAACAACGGATGGCGGCATTGCACGGCGGCAAGAAAGACAATCTTGAGATCAGCCCCAATCTGTGGGCCGGGGTGGGTTTGGTGCGCGGCGGTGCCGGAACCGCGCTGGTGGGCGATGGCCCGACGGTGGCAGCGCGTATGCAGGAATACGCCGATCTGGGCATCGACACCTTTATTTTGTCCGGTTACCCGCATCTGGAAGAGGCCTATCGCGTTGGCGAACTGCTGTTCCCACATCTTGATCTGGTGGAAAACCAGGCGCCCGCACCACGCCGACCAGCCAAAGCACAGGGCGAAGTGGTGGCCAATATTTATATTCCACAAAAAGCATCGCAAAGCTGAGGAGCCGCACTATGGCAAACGGCACACAACGAATCTTGTACCGGTTGGCCCCCTGGGCATTGCCGGTAGCGCTGGTGGCAGTCTGGCAAATATCCGTGGAAGCGGGCTGGCTGTCGAACCGCATTCTGCCGGCGCCGAGCGCCGTAGTGACCGCTTTCTGGTCCCTGACCAAGAGCGGCGAGCTGTGGCAACACCTGACCATCAGCAGTTGGCGCGCGTTGATCGGTTTTAGCATTGGCGGCAGCATCGGGCTGGCGCTGGGCTTTATCACCGGCCTGTCACGCTGGGGCGAACGCCTGCTGGACAGTTCCGTACAGATGATCCGTAACGTACCGCATCTGGCATTAATCCCGCTGGTGATCCTGTGGTTTGGTATCGATGAGTCCGCCAAGATTTTTCTGGTGGCATTGGGCACCCTGTTCCCTATCTATCTCAATACCTATCACGGTATCAAGAATATCGATCGGGGCCTGCTTGAAATGGCACGCAGCTACGGCCTGAGCGGTTTCCAGTTATTCGCCCAGGTGGTTTTACCGGGCGCCCTGCCCTCGATCATGGTCGGCGTGCGTTTTGCATTGGGCTTTATGTGGCTGACACTGATCGTCGCCGAAACCATTTCCGCCAATTCGGGGATTGGCTACCTGGCGATGAACGCCCGTGAATTCCTGCAGACCGACGTGGTGGTGGTGGCCATTGTGTTGTACGCCCTGCTCGGCAAGTTGGCGGACGTCAGCGCCCAATTGCTGGAGCGCGTCTGGCTGCGCTGGCATCCGGCCTATCAACTCAAGCAAGGAGAAGCGCTATGACAACTCCCGCACGTATTCCCCAGGGGACTCCAGTCACGCTGGAATCCATTGCCAAGCAATACGGTAACCGCAGGGTACTCGACAATATCCAGTTACGTATCAGCGCCGGCCAGTTCGTCGCCGTGGTTGGCCGCAGCGGTTGCGGCAAAAGCACGCTGCTGCGTCTGATGGCCGGGCTGGAGAATGCCAGCAGCGGCGCGTTATTAAGCGGCAATGCGCCACTCGCCAATGCCAGGAACGAGACTCGCCTGATGTTTCAGGACGCCCGCCTGCTGCCGTGGAAAAAGGTGATCGACAATGTCGGCCTCGGCCTGCGGGGTAATTGGCGAGCCGATGCATTGCAAGCGCTGGAAACCGTTGGGCTGGCCGATCGCGCCAATGAGTGGCCGGCAGCCTTGTCCGGCGGGCAAAAGCAGCGGGTGGCGCTGGCTCGCGCACTGATCCACCGTCCACGCCTGTTGCTGCTGGATGAGCCCTTGGGCGCGCTGGACGCGTTAACGCGGATTGAAATGCAGGGCCTTATCGAAGGGCTATGGCAACAGCATGGTTTTACCGTACTGCTGGTGACGCACGACGTCAGTGAAGCCATTGCGCTGGCGGATCGGGTGATTTTGATTGAGGAAGGGCGTATCGGGTTGGATTTGACCATTGACCTGCCGCGTCCACGCCGTAAGGGATCGGCCAGGCTGGCAGAGCTGGAAGCCGAAGTGCTGGACCGGGTACTGTCACCGCCGCCGTTGGCTGAAGCCGTACGTCGGGTCGCGAATTAAAAAAGGGACGGCATGCCGTCCCTTGTTCGGTTTACGCGTCGAGCGCTTTGGTGATCTTCTCGAACAGGTCGCCGGACAGGTTCTCCAGCCCCTTCAACTGCTCAAGTGCTTTGCGCATCAACGCCTGACGTGAAGCATCATAGCGTTTCAAACGGATCAGCGGCTCAATCAGGCGTGCGGCAATTTGCGGATTGCGCTGGTTCAGATCGCTGAGGATCTCCGCCAGGAACTGATAACCACTGCCGTCCGCCGCGTGGAACGCCGCCGGGTTGGCAGAAGCGAAACCGCCGATCAACGAACGAGTGCGGTTGGGATTGCTCAGGCTGAATGAACGGTGTTTCAGCAAGCTACGCACCTTGGTCAACACGTCCGCCGCCGGGCTGGTCGCCTGCAACACGAACCACTTGTCCATCACCAAACCATCCTGATGCCAGCGCTCATCGAATGCCGTTAACAGCGCATCGCGGCAAGGCAACTGTGCCGCTACCGCCGCCGCCAAAGCCGCCAGTGAGTCGGTCATATTGTCTGCCTGACGATACTGCTCGGACACCAATCGGTCGGCCAGCGCTTCATCGCCAAAGGCCAGATAGCCCAGGCACACATTGCGCAGCGAACGTTTGGCGATGTCAGCGTGTTCCACCCGGTAACCGTCGGTTTTATTGGCGTTATAAACCGCCAGCCACTCGTCGGCCATTTCCTTGGCCAGGCAACGGACGATCGCTTCGTGCACCGCAGCGATCGCTTCGGGATCGATGGTCGCGAACAGTTCGGCAATTTCACCTTCCGATGGCAACGTCAGGATTTGCGCGGCTAATGCCGGATCCAACGTTTCGTCCAACAGCACGGCGCGGAACGCATCAGCAACGTGTAATGGCAGCGACAACGGTTGTTTCTGCTGATGTTTGGCAACGTTCAGTTTGATATAGGTGGCCAGCAGGCTCTGTGCCGCATCCCAGCGGGCAAATTCATTGCGCGCATGCTGCATCAGGAAGGTCAATTGCTGATCGCTGTACGGATAATCCAGCTTCACCGGCGCGGAGAACTCGCGCAGCAGGGACGGTACCGGCTTGTGCGCCACCCCGTCGAACACGAAAGTCTGCTCCGCTTCGGTAACGTTCAAGACGTTATTGACCGCTGAGCCGTCTTTCTGCAGAGCAATCACATTGCCTTGTGCGTCGTACAGTTCGATATCCAGCGGAATATGCAGTGGCAATTTCTGCGGCTGATCGGCGGTCGGTTCGGTCTTCTGGCTAACGTGCAGGCGATACTGCTGGTGCTCGGCATCGTATTCATCGCGCACGGTGAGCAATGGCGTGCCGGACTGGCTGTACCAGCGGCGGAACAACGACAAATCAACGTTGGATGCATCCTCCATCGCCTGAACGAAATCATCGCAGGTGGCCGCGCTACCGTCATGACGCTCGAAATACAGCTGGATGCCTTTCTGGAACTGCTCTTCGCCCAGCAGCGTGTGCAGCATGCGGATCACTTCGGATCCTTTCTCATACACCGTCAGGGTGTAGAAGTTGTTCATTTCGATCACTTTGTCCGGACGAATGGCGTGCGCCATCGGGCTGGCGTCTTCGGCGAACTGCGCACCGCGCATCACGCGCACGTTATCGATGCGGTTAACCGGACGTGAACCCAGATCAGAACTGAACTCCTGATCGCGGAACACCGTCAGCCCTTCTTTCAGGCTGAGCTGGAACCAGTCGCGGCAGGTCACGCGGTTGCCGGTCCAGTTGTGGAAGTATTCGTGGCCAATCACCGCTTCAATATTCAGATAATCTTTGTCGGTGGCGGTTTCGGCTTTTGCCAGCACGTATTTGGAGTTAAAAATATTTAACCCTTTATTCTCCATCGCCCCCATGTTGAAGAAGTCGACCGCGACGATCATATAAATGTCGAGATCGTACTCAAGTCCGAAACGGGTTTCGTCCCATTTCATCGAGTTCTTCAGTGAGGTCATCGCCCAATCGGCGCGATCCAGGTTGCCACGGTCAACGAACAGCTCCAGCGCCACTTCACGCCCGGAGCGGGTGGTGAAACTGTCGCGCAGCACGTCAAAATCACCGGCCACCAGCGCAAACAGGTAACAAGGTTTTGGGAACGGATCTTGCCACTGCACCCAGTGACGTCCGTCTTCCAGCTCTCCCTGGCCTACGCGGTTACCGTTTGACAACAGGAACGGGTAACGAGCCTTGTCAGCCACAATGCGGGTGCTAAAGCGGGCCAGTACGTCCGGGCGATCCAGATAATAGGTAATATGGCGGAAACCTTCGGCCTCACATTGAGTACACAGCGCCTCACCGGACAGGTACAAGCCTTCCAGCGCGGTGTTTTTCGCCGGGTGAATATCATTGACGATGGTCATGGTAAATTGTGCTGGCAATTTCTCGATAACCAGCTTGTTATCCTGCAACTGATAGGCAGTCCATGGCTGGCCGTCGATCTCAATACTCACCAGCGTAAGGTCTTCACCGTTCAGTACCAGTGCCGCGTCGGCTGCGCCCTGGCGTTTAATCTTGCTGACGGCAGTGACGCGAGTGGTCTCTGAGTCCAGCTCAAAATCCAGGTCAATGTCAGTGATGGTGTAATCTGGTGCACGATAATCGTGGCGATATTTCGCCTGTGGCTGTTGTGTCATAAAAACCCTTTGACGTCTCAGTGAGTTACAGGTGCCAGGCTTTCATCTTGAGGTTATTTCGCCGTGGGTAAAGAGCAGAAATTTCGATGAGCCTGATTGTAAATAAACTGTATCACAGCTACAAAAAAAACCCAGAGATGCCGGGCCACCAGTGCGGAGAAATCGGAGGTGGATCCTAATATTGTCGACGAATTGCCCACCCAGTCAGGTGCCTTGACCTGATGCAGCATAAAAATCAGCATTTAATGCTAAAAAACCCTCTTCAGTTTACACGCCTGCTCAAGCTTCAGAAAGCGGGTGAAAAGTACGGTTTTTTCAGCGCTCATGGGCAAACAGCGGCGGCGCAGCAGCACTTTTCTGCCCGCAGCCGCTCGCTGGGTATAGTTAAGACAGCCTGGGAGACTCAATGATATAATTAACAAATCTGGCTCAAGGACGCGCGGTGCGTATGAAAGTAAAATATCTGATCTATTTTTTTACCTTTGCCCTGATGTCCTCTTTCGCCCTGTTCATTTCCGACGAGTTGGTCGAGGCCGAAACCGGCTATCGCGACAACCAGCTTAACCTGTACAAAATTACCCGCGCCAAACAGATTTCAGAGGCTTTTCAGGCCACCTTATTGGCGCACCGTCTGAAACGCCTGAGCCTGGTCGATCCTCACATTACTTCGCAGCAATGGCAGGAAGCGGATCGAATAGCTCGGGAGAAAATTGCCCGCTTTCGCCCCCATATTGACAGTGATATCTCGCAACAGCTTGGCATTCGGCAAAAAATCGCTGCACTCTCCATGCTCAACCTGATGGAACAATTGCTCAATAGTGACAATCTGCAGCTTTCGCTCGTTACCGATGCCAATGCCAACGCCAACCTGTTTAATATCAACAGCGCCTACTACATTTCTCAGGCCAGCAAAAGCTATTACCGCTATAGCTACGACAACCGCATGGTCGATGCCGATTCATTTCTGTTTCTGGAAGCCGTACGGCTGAATAACCGGCTGAACCTGTCCGTCACCGAACTTATCGATCAGGTTATCGATGTCAATATCAACCCGTTGGAGCGTAAAGTCGCTTATTTGAAAGCCGTTCAGCTCACCGGAGTATTAAGTTCTTTAAGCGCCCGGCTGATATTTATGAAGCTGAGCTATAACGATGTGCAAACCACGTTCCTGGTGAATGATATTCTTGAGCAAATATCGACCAAAAAGATCGGCCAGATTACCAACGGACTCTATACTGCCGTCGATACTCACAGTCTCTATCCCACCAGTTCAATTTATCAGTACGTTAAAAACCTGACAGAGCTTTCACAACGGCTTTTCCAGCGTAGTTTTGAAATGGAGATCGCCGCCTCTCAGCATAAGATCTATAACAGCCAGACCGCCATTTACGGCATGATTTCCCTGGGTGGCCTGATCGCCCTGTTTATTTTTCTGCCAACGCTGGTTTACTGTTCAAATATCAGCCGCTGGTTAACGAAAACGCATAATAATATTTTGCGGCTGTCGCGCGGGAATATGAACATAGTGCCTAATGAGGTGTTTTACGGTCAGGAGTTAATGGCCATCAGCGATGCCATTAAACAACTCAAACAGTATCAGTTGGAAAAGGTCACGCTAGAAAACGAAAAGCATCTGCTGATCAAAGAGCTGGAAGCCTCTTCATTCCTTGACCCCTTGACCAACATCTATAACCGGCGCAAATTTTTCCGCGAGTGCGAATCGCTGGCCGCCAGCAGCTACCCGCTGGCCTTCTGCCTGATTGATATTGATAACTTCAAAAATCTCAACGATAACTACGGTCACCACATAGGTGACCAGGTGTTGGTGGCATTCGGCAAACTGCTGCAAAGCACCTTCCGCTCCAGTGATATTTTCTGTCGCTATGGCGGTGAGGAATTCGCCGTGATCCTCGGGAACTGTACGCTGGAGAATGCACGCGAAGTAATATCCAAGCTACGCGAGCGAACTCATCAATTCACCCTGACACTGGCCGATGGGCAAAAGGTCCGCTTCACTACCAGCTGCGGCATTGCACAGGTAAGCGATATCCGGCTGCTGCCAACGGCGATCAAACAGGCGGATGAAGCGCTCTATTTCAGTAAAAATAACGGTAAGGACCGGATCGGCATTTACACCCCAACCGGTTTTATCTGAATTGTTGTTTAAAATAATTAACATTATAATTTTTATGACTAATTAGCCTAAGTCATTCACCTTACAGGCTTATCTGGCTTTTCTGCCGCCATCCTGATGGCAAGCCAGCATAAAGGCACGTTTAATCCTCGACCCGCTCCGATGAATTGTGGTGTGATGCAGCTTCAATAACAGGATAATCCGGGTATACTCCCCCCACTTTTTTTGATTATCCGGATTTGGACACGCGCCTGACGAGGATGCAGTAACGCGCTATGACTCAATACGCCTCCCCGATTTTGACATCACTGCTTGATACTGATGCCTACAAGCTTCATATGCAGCAAGCAGTGTTTCATCGCTATCCCGCTATCAGCGTGGCGGCGGAATTCCGCTGCCGTGGTGACGAGCTGCTTGGCGAATATGCCGACGAAATTGGTGCGCAAATCGCACTGATGAGCCAGTTGGCGCTGACAGACGCTGAGTTCGACTATCTCTCAGGGCTGCCCTTCTTCCGTGAGGATTACCTGAACTGGCTGCGCGATTTCCGCTACGATCCGCAACAGGTCCAGATCGAGAACCACGCGGGCAAGCTGCATATTCGCATTGCCGGCCCGTGGCGCGAAGTGATCATGTGGGAAGTCCCACTGCTGGCGGTAATCAGCGAAGTGGTACATCGCCATCGCTCACCGGATGTCACGCCAGAGATGGCGGTAGCCCATTTGCGCAACAAGCTCGCACAGTTTAAAGCCATGAGTAGCGATGTGGATATTTCTCGCTTCAAGCTGATGGACTTCGGCACCCGCCGCCGTTTTTCACAGGCTGTGCAGCAGGCAATCGTCGGCACGCTGAAAAACGAATTCCCGTATCTGGTGGGGACCAGCAACTACGATCTGGCGCACCAGTTGGATCTTGCACCGGTTGGTACCCAGGCTCATGAATGGTTCCAGGCTCATCAGCAGATCAGCCCGGTGTTGGCCAACAGTCAGCGGGCGGCACTGCAGGCCTGGCTGGATGAATACCCGGATCAGCTTGGTATTGCACTGACCGACTGCATCACCATGGATGCCTTCCTGCGTGATTTCGGCCCGCAGTTTGCCCAACGCTATCAGGGCCTGCGCCATGACTCAGGCGATCCGTTCGAATGGGGCGAAAAAGCCATCGCGCATTTCCAGAAGCTGGGGATTGATCCGATGAGCAAAACTCTGGTGTTCTCCGATAACCTGGATCTGGACAAAGCACTGGCGCTTTACCGCCACTTCTACCAACGCGTCAACCTGGTGTTCGGTATAGGTACGCGTCTGACCTGCGATATTCCCGGGGTTAAACCGCTGAATATCGTTATCAAACTGGTCGAATGCAAAGGCAAACCAGTGGCTAAACTCTCCGACAGCCCGGGTAAAACCATCTGTCAGGATCAGGCCTTTGTAAAAGCGTTACGCAAAGCCTTCGATCTGCCGCTGGTAAAAAAAGCGAGCTAGCCCCCTGCCCGATAAACGTTAAAAAGCCGGCTGAAGACCTCACGCCGGCTTTTCCTTCTTTATATAGTCCTTCTCGTTGTTCCCTTTTCGCCCAGCCCCAAGAAATGTTGCACCAATCCGGCGATTTCTACTTGTGCTCTGCACCGCGGCAAGTAACATAGCAACATCCCCATATTCTTGGGTTATAAGCTATTTCTAAACCAAATTATTAAAGAGAGAAATCTATGAGCGTAGTGCCTGTAGTCGACGTACTGCAAGGCCGTGCTGCGGTTGACAGTGAAGTCACCGTACGCGGTTGGGTGCGTACCCGGAGAGATTCTAAAGCTGGTATCTCCTTCCTGGCCGTCTATGACGGTTCCTGCTTTGATCCGTTACAGGCCGTCGTTAATAATTCTCTGCCGAATTATCAGGATGAAGTGCTGCATCTGACCACGGGCTGTTCCATTGAAGTCACCGGTATTGTTGTGGCATCTCCGGGCGAAGGTCAGAGTTTCGAACTGCAGGCAACCGCGATTAAAGTGGTTGGCTGGGTTGACGATCCGGACACCTACCCGATGGCGGCCAAACGTCACAGCATCGAATACCTGCGCGAAGTGGCTCACCTGCGCCCACGCACCAATCTGATCGGTGCCGTTGCCCGCGTACGTCATACGCTGGCACAGGCCATTCACCGTTTCTATCACGAGAACGGCTTCTTCTGGGTTTCCACCCCGCTGATCACCGCCTCCGATACCGAAGGTG
This sequence comes from Serratia sp. BIGb0163, assembly GCF_024809935.1. Classification (NCBI taxonomy): domain Bacteria; kingdom Pseudomonadati; phylum Pseudomonadota; class Gammaproteobacteria; order Enterobacterales; family Yersiniaceae; genus Serratia; species Serratia sp. BIGb0163. The sequence continues at coordinate 485,951 of NZ_JANUDZ010000001.1, read as the reverse complement.
CCGGTGAAATGTTCCGCGTTTCAACTCTGGATCTGGAAAATCTGCCGCGTACCGATAAGGGTGCAGTCGATTTCAGCCAGGACTTTTTCGGCAAAGAAGCCTTCCTGACCGTTTCCGGCCAGTTGAACGGCGAGACCTATGCCTGTGCGCTGTCGAAAATTTACACTTTCGGCCCCACTTTCCGCGCCGAGAACTCCAACACCAGCCGCCACCTGGCGGAGTTTTGGATGATCGAACCGGAAGTGGCGTTTGCCGATCTCGAAGACATCGCCGAGTTGGCGGAAAAAATGCTGAAGTATGTATTCCAGGCCGTATTGAACGAGCGTATGGATGACATGAAGTTCTTCGCCGAGCGCGTAGACAAAGATGCTATCGATCGCCTGCAGCGTTTTGTTACTTCTGACTTTGCTCAGGTTGATTACACCGAAGCGGTGGAAATCCTGATCGCCTCAGGTCAGACTTTCGAAAACCCGGTTTCCTGGGGTATCGACCTGTCTTCCGAACATGAGCGTTATTTGGCCGAGAAACACTTCAAAGCGCCGGTAGTAGTGAAAAACTACCCGAAAGACATCAAAGCTTTCTATATGCGTATGAACGATGACGGTAAAACCGTTGCCGCAATGGACGTTCTGGCTCCGGGCATTGGTGAAATCATCGGCGGTGCTCAGCGTGAAGAACGTCTGGACGTACTGGATCAGCGTCTGGAAGCCATGGGGCTGAATAAAGAAGACTACTGGTGGTATCGCGATCTGCGTCGTTACGGCACCGTTCCTCATGCCGGTTTCGGTTTGGGCTTTGAGCGTTTAATCGCCTATGTCACCGGCGTTCAAAACGTGCGTGATGTCATTCCGTTCCCGCGGACTCCACGTAATGCAACCTTTTAATTAATCAGATAATACATTTTCTAATTAATTTAGTTACAAAACCAAGGCCAGCTTTGCTGGCCTTTCGCATTTTTTAATATTGACGCGCGTCACAAAGTTCCCTGAATATTACTTTTTGTTACAAATGCTTTCATTCTGATACCTCATTGCGACATTGGTAGCATTTTCGTTCTAGATTAACCCGCCCGTGAATGGAACACTGCGTGCAGACACAGGACGACACCAATCTATCAACAATAGTTCCAAAAGAATTATTGGCGGCAGTGGCAAAGGTGTCCGAATAACACCAATGAGGGTAATATAATGATGAAGCGCAACATTCTTGCAGTGGTAATCCCGGCTCTGTTAGCAGCTGGTGCAGCAAACGCTGCTGAAATCTACAACAAAGACGGCAACAAACTGGATCTGTACGGTAAAGTTGACGGTCTGCACTACTTCTCAGACGACAAAGGTAATGATGGCGATCAGACCTATGTTCGTTTCGGCTTCAAAGGTGAAACCCAAATTACTGACCAACTGACCGGTTACGGCCAGTGGGAATACAACGTTCAGGCTAACCACGCTGAAAACCAGGGCACCGAAGGCACCAAGACTCGTCTGGGCTTCGCGGGTCTGAAATTTGCTGACTACGGTTCATTCGACTACGGCCGTAACTACGGCGTACTGTACGACGTGGAAGGCTGGACAGATATGCTGCCAGAGTTCGGTGGCGATACTTACACCTACACCGACAACTTCATGACTGGCCGTACCAACGGCGTTGCTACTTACCGTAACAACAACTTCTTCGGTCTGGTTGATGGTCTGAACTTCGCCGTTCAGTACCAGGGTAAGAACGAGAACGATGACCGCGATCTGAAGAAACAAAATGGCGACGGTTGGGGCCTGTCTTCTACTTATGACATCGGCGAAGGCATCAGCTTCGGTGCTGCATACGCATCATCTGACCGTACCGACGACCAGACTCAGCTGTCTACCGCTAAAGGCGACAAGGCTGATGCGTGGACCGTGGGTGCTAAATACGACGCGAACAACGTCTACCTGGCAACCATGTACTCAGAAACCCGTAACATGACTCCATACGGCGAATCTGACTTCACCATCGCTGACAAAACTCAGAACTTCGAAGTGACTGCACAGTACCAGTTCGACTTCGGTCTGCGTCCAGAAGTTTCTTACCTGCAGTCTAAAGGTAAAAACCTGTCTAGCCGTACCGCAAACGGCTCTAGCTTCGGCGGCGGCGATGCCGACCTGGTTAAATATGTTTCTGTTGGTACCACTTACTACTTCAACAAAAACATGTCTACCTACGTTGATTACAAAATCAACCTGCTGGACGAGAACGAATTCACCAAAGCTAACGCCATCGCTACCGACGATATCGTAGGTGTTGGCCTGGTTTACCAGTTCTAAGTTGTCTCACTTAACGGCGGTTCACCGTCGACTAAGTTAAAAAACAGGGCTTCGGCCCTGTTTTTGTTTTTGCGTCCCCCTAAATTTTTATCCTGCCAAATCCCCCTTCCCCCTCATTTTTTATGCTGAATATGCGTCCTTCACAAGATCGAGGTGTTTTTCTCGCAAACGGTTGGCAAAGGGCATAACTGGCGCTACCCTGATGCTTCTGTCTGCTTAACTCCGAGCCATGGAAGCACCTGACATGTTTGAAAAAATCACTGCTGCACCTGCCGATCCGATCCTGGGTCTGACCGACATTTTCCGCGCTGACGCCCGCCCTAACAAAATCAACCTGGGGATTGGCGTTTATAAAGATGAAACCGGTAAAACTCCGGTGCTGACCAGCGTTAAAAAAGCTGAGCAGTATCTGCTGGAAAATGAGACCACCAAAAACTATCTCGGCATTGAAGGTATTCCGGCGTTCGCCAACTGTACGCAAGAGCTGCTGTTCGGCAAACAAAGCCCAATTATTGCCGACAAGCGTGCGCGCACTGCACAAACTCCTGGTGGCACCGGCGGCCTGCGTGTTGCAGCTGACTTCATTGCTAACCAGACCAGCGCGAAACGCATCTGGATCAGCAACCCAAGCTGGCCGAACCACAACAACGTGTTTGGTGCGGTCGGTCTGGAAGTGTTGGAATACGCTTACTACGACGCCGCCAATCATGCGCTGGACTTCGATGGCCTGCTCCGCAGCCTGAAACAGGCTCAGGCCGGCGATGTGGTGCTGTTCCACGGTTGCTGCCATAACCCAACCGGCATCGACCCAACGGCTGAGCAGTGGGCACAATTGGCCGAGCTGTCTGTGGCTAACGGTTGGTTGCCACTGTTTGACTTCGCATACCAAGGCTTTGCGAAAGGATTGGAAGAAGATGCCCAGGGCCTGCGTATTTTTGCCGCCAAGCATCAGGAACTGATCGTCGCCAGTTCTTACTCGAAGAACTTCGGTCTTTACAACGAACGCGTGGGTGCCTGTACCGTCGTTGCTGCTGATGCAGAAACCGCCGATCGTGCCTTCAGCCAGGTGAAAGCGGCTATCCGCGCCAACTACTCCAACCCGCCGTCACACGGTGCTGCCATTGTGGCAACCATCTTGGGCGACGATGCGTTGCGTGCGCTGTGGGAGCAGGAACTGACTGACATGCGTCAACGTATTCACCGCATGCGTCAGCTGTTTGTGAATACCCTGCAGGAGAAAGGCGCTGAGCAGGACTTCAGCTTTATCATCAATCAGAACGGCATGTTCTCATTCAGCGGGCTGACCAAAGAACAGGTTCTGCGCCTGCGTGAGGAATTTGGCGTCTACGCCGTTAACTCCGGCCGCGTTAACGTTGCCGGCATGACACCAGACAATATGGCGCCGCTGTGCGAAGCCATCGTCGCCGTGCTGTAAAACAGTCGCGCAACACATAGCAAAAGGGGCGCTCAAAGCGCCCCTTAGTTATTTCTGCCGGAAATAACTTACCAGATGGCCGGCTCTTCACGCAGGAACGGGTTGGTTTCACGTTCTTGACCGAAGGTCGACATTGGCCCATGACCTGGAATAAATGCCATGTCATCACCCTGCGGCAATAGCTTGGTGCGGATAGAGTTAATCAACGCCTGATGATCGCCTTGAGGGAAATCACTGCGCCCAACGCCGCCGTTAAACAGCACGTCGCCCACCAGCGCCAATCGCGCCTGATCATTAATAAACACGATATGGCCAGGAGTGTGGCCAGGGCAATGCAGCACCTTGAGCGTCATTTCGCCCACCTGCACGCTGTCCCCTTCTTCCAGCCACCGGGTTGGCGTCAGCGGTGCGCACTCTTCCAGCCCAAACATGCGGCTCTGCGCAGGCAGGCCATCGAGCCAGAAAGCATCCCTCTTATCCGGGCCGTAGATCGGCACCTGATAAAACTCTGCCAACTCAGCGGCCGCGCCAACGTGATCGAGATGACCATGCGTCAGCAGGATCTGCGTAACGGTTACGCCCTGCCTGGCTATTTCGGCCTTCAGTTTTTCAGGTTCACCGCCGGGATCGACCAACGCCGCCTGCTGGGTGCTCTCACACCAGATCAGGCTGCAGTTCTGACTAAAAGCGGTAACGGGAATAATGTGGTATTTCATAAGGCTCCAACGACAACGGCGCCACACCCTGCCGGGCTGGCGCTACTCACTTGTGGTGCACAGCGATTACCAGGTCCGCACCGGGCCGGTATCGATGTGTACGAAGTTGCTACGTGGGTAATATCCTACACCACCGGCGCTCATTTTTAACGCCGCTTTACGGATATTACTCAGTTGGATGCCTTCGATATGGAAGTCCATCGCCTGGCCTTTGGTGTGGTAGCTGTGCTTGGCCACACCGCGACTGCGTGCACGCAGCTCATTATTGGTATCCAGGGAACGATAACCTGAAACCAACTGCACCGGCTTGTTGGTGCCCAACAGACCTTGCAGACGGTAGAGATGATCGAACAGACGAGGATCGATCGACTTGACCTTATTGGCACGATAATCACGGAAGAGATGATTAAGACGGACTAATTCGTCTTTATTATATCCCTTACCGTCGAAGAATTCGGCTTTAAGCGATTCGCCCGTATGCATATTATTTACAACCAGAATACGCGGGCGCGAAGTAGAAAGACTGGCAAAGGCTTGCCCAGGGAGCAGCGCTATGCCCACAGCGGCGCTACCTAACGCCAGCCATTTACGGCGATGATGATCAATTTTGTCCATGTTTCTGTTAAACCCGGCAAGAATATCAAAATATATGCACAAAACAGCGCACTGCCCGAACCATAACCGCCCACACTGGCTGAGTCAACCCGTGATGTCCCGCGGTTTGCAGGCACTCACGCAATGAGTGCCTGCAACATAGCCCGATATTCTGACCGTTATTTATTTATAATTACTGCATTTATTGCATTAATTTTTCGGCCTGAGCCAAAATTTGTGCGCCCGATCTCACCGTGTCATCATAATTGTAAATATCTGTGCGGAATTGTGGTTTTCCATCATCAGAGACCCAGGCGGTTAAATAATACAATTTAACCGGAATATGCTGGCGGATATTTACGAAGGTGGTATTACCCTGTTTCAAGGTGGAAGAAACACGGGTGTTGTTCCAACCGGCATCCTGCAGCAGCATATTCGCCAAATCCGATGCCTTGTTGACCCGAACACAGCCGGAACTTAAGGCGCGGATGTCTTTCTGGAACAGATTATGGTTGGGCGTGTCGTGCAGATAGATAGCGTCTGAACTCGGCATGTTGAATTTAAAACGCCCCAATGAGTTGGTCGCTCCCGGAGCCTGACGGATCCGATACGGGAAATTACGAGGCGAAATCATACTCCAGTCGATCATTGCCGGATTAATCACCTCGGCATCGTTGCTCCACCCCGAGAGCACGGTATAGCCATGCTTCTGGAAGTAGCTGCCGTCACGCATCGCCTTCGGCACGATATCTTCACGCACCAGCGTAGTCGGTACGTTCCACGGCGGGTTCACCACCACATTATTCAATGCGCTGCTCATCAACGGCGTCTTGCGGCTAGGTCGACCCACGATCACCCGAGAGGAAAGCACTTCATTGCCGTTTTGGTAGTAGGTCAACGAGTAGTTAGGAATGTTAACCATAATACCGGTATCGACATGGCCGGGTAGTATGCGTAACCGCTGGATATTCAGCGCCAACAACGAGGCTCGTATTTGCGGCGTTACGTTAAGCCACTCGCGAGTGCGCACGCCAATGACGCCGTCAGCACTCAGACCCTGCCATTTCTGGAAACGCTTAACGCCCTCCACCAGGTCGGGAGTATAGCGATTATCGGTAACGGTCACCGGGCTTTCTGACTGCTGCGAAAAAGGCGATTGCGGCGTTGGGACGAGATCTTTCACCGGGGCAGCGGCCGGGCTGACAACGGCACTCTGACTGTCACGACTTTTTTCTTCATCTACTGACAGGCCACCGTCGTCAGGCTCATTACGCGAACCGGTCAATACCGCAGGGGGATCCTGCACTTCCACCGGTGCCGTAGAAGGCGTCAGCATACCGTTACGCGCCAGGATCTCACGCAAGGCAGGAATATCACTACTCAGTTGATCCGGACGCAGGCTTGGGCCATTGGCCATTTGCGGCCACGGACGACCATCGGCCAGCATATCCCGCAGGGCCTGATGCATCTTGGCATATTGCGGGTGCTGTGGCGCCAGCGTATTGACATAAGCCAGAGTCTTGCCCTGACGCAGCGCCAATTGCCACTGGTTAATCACCGTATTGGGTGGCAGACCAAGCTTGTAGGGAATGTTGCTGTACAGCCAATTATTACCGTTGGCACCGATGGACGAAACAAACTGTAAATAGCCCAGCATCGCATCAGACAGCACCACATCGCGCGCCACGTCGGTAATCGCCGGGTTGGTCAACAGCTTCACCCATTGGGTAAACTGCGGCTGTACGCCGGACATCGCCAATTCGGCCAGTTGCTGCTGAAATTGCTGAACCGCTTCGCGATCCTGCCACATCAATTGCATCCGGTTCGCCGCGTACAAAGGAGCCAGCGTCGAAAGATAATAGGGTGTAATGCCCTTCGGCAATGCCGCAAGCAGTTCCGAACGGCTTTGCGCAACTGACATGCCGGATGACGCCACCGGAAACGCAGGAACGGTTGCCCATACGGGTAACGACGACGCAAGACCACATGCGATTGCGCAACTTAACGCCAGACGCCGCACAGTGTTTCCATTTCTAAGCAACATCCATTGCCCCCTGTATGCTCACAAAAAATATAACCAAGACAACTTATTAGTTTCAGTATACGAATAGAAAAGCCATTTTGCCCTTTGCTGCCTATGAATAACTGTTATTTCATTAGGCTACCCGGTTTTCGGCACAGAAAAAAGCAGGACTATCATCCTCCCGCACAAAAAAATAGCCACCCCAGGGCGGCTATTTTCAGATTATTAGCGGGCTTTTTTTGCGTTTACGGCGTTTCTGCCGCAGTAACACCCAGAACCGGCGGCTCATTAGCAAAACCGCGCAGCCCCACTACGTGTACATGTTCATGATTTTGGAACACTTTACGCACCAGCTTATAAGTCGTGCCTTTTTCCGGGCTGATATTTTCCGGTGCCGCGATGATCAGCTGCATTTCCAGACGATCGCACAGCTCGAACAGCGTGGCGATGGATTTGGCATCCAGTCGCGCCGCTTCATCGAGGAACAGCAGGCGGCATGGGGAGATATCTTTACCGCGCAGGCGGCGAGACTCTTCTTCCCAGCTCTGAACCACCATAACCAGAATCGACATCCCGGTACCGATCGCTTCCCCGGTAGACAACGCGCCACTCTCGGCACGCAGCCAACCGTCGGAGCCGCGGAAGACTTCCACTTCCAGCTCCAGGTAGTTGCGGTAATCCAGCAGCTCTTCGCCGATGGTCTGTGGCGTGCGTTGCCCCATGTCAATCTGCGGGTTCAGACGCTGATACAGCTTGGCCAAGGCCTCCGAGAAGGTCAGTCGGTTGCTGTTGAACAGGTCCTGATGCTGTTCCTGTTGCTCGGAAAGCACGTCCAGCAGCGTCGCATGCGCTTCACGCACGTTGACGTTCAATCGCACGCTCTTCACCTGCCCGAAGGAAACCGCCTGCAGGCCCTGGTTGAGCATGCGAATACGGTTCTGTTCACGCTGGATGGTTTTGCGAATGATGTTCGCCACGCTCTTGGAACTGATTGCCAGCTTCTGCTCACGCGCGGTCAACTCTTCGGTCAGGCGACCCAGTTCGATCTCCATCTGTTCGATGGCTTCAACCGGGTCGTCGGTACGAATGATATCCTGACGAATACGCTCGCGCAGATGCTGATAGACCGCAATATAGAACTGGATCTTGCGTTCCGGGCGCTTGGGATCTTCCGACAGGCGCAGTACGTCGCGCAGATGTTCGTTATCCGACACCGCCAGACGCAGCGCACCGAGCGCCTTATCCGACATTGAGCGCAGCTCGTCACCGTCCATATAGGCCAGTTCGCGGCGGTGCAGACGACGTTCAACACCATTGTCTTTCACCAGGCGCATCACGGCGCACCAACCTGCTTTGGCGGTGACCACCTGCTCACGCAGCTGATAATAGTCGCGCTCCAGCTTGCGCAGTTTCTTCTGCAGGCTGTCCATTTCTGCTTCGCAGAAGGTAAGCTGTTTTTCCAGTTGGTTACGGCGTGCGCGGTTGGTGCTCAGGCCCGCATGCAATTCATCACGACGAGTGCGCGCACGGGCTTCGGCATTGGCATCCGCCTGCACACCGATGTCTACCAGTTCCTGACTCAGCTCTTTGAGCATGTCGCGCTTGGCGTCATACGAGCTTTTCAGCGATGCCAGCACCTGGCTGTACTGGGTAAACTGGGTCTGATACTGACGCAGCTGCTCACGGGCACGGGTACGTTCCGCTTCCGCATGCTCCAGACGCTGGCGCAGCTTGTCGTTGAGATCGTTATTGGCATTTTGCATACCGGCAGAGTCGGTATAGCTGAAGTGCGCGCGACGCTGCACCACTTCAATCAGGGCAAACGCCTGCTGCTTGGCCTGACGCTGCACGCTCTGCGCCTGAGTGTAATCCTGTTGCAACTGCTCGTGCTGCTGCGGATCGCTCTGCAGCACCGACAGCAGCGGCTCCAGCTTGGTCAGGGAAACGCCGTGCTGCTGAATATGACGCGCGGCATCCTGCGCCTCTTCCAGCTCCTCACGGATTTCTTCCACCCGATCCTGCAGGGTTTCATCGTTTAACAATGAAACCAGCGGTGTCAGACGGTTAAGTGCAGAAATGCCCTCTTTCGCCTGATCGTATTGCTGACGCTGCTGCTGGTTCTGCGCTTCATGGTTATTCAGCGCACGCTCGATTTCACCACGACGGGTATTGAGGCCACGGATCTCGGCTTCCGGATCGGCGTCAAAGGCTACCGCCAGATGGTTACCGATAAAGCGGCTGAAGGCCTGGTGCGAACGCTGGGTTTTCTGCACGTCGAACGACAAGGTGGCATAACGCTCTGCCAACTTTTCCCGCTCGGCATGCAATATTTCCAGGCGATTCTCACGTGCGGCGCGGCCAAACAACGGCACAGCCGGGTAACGTGAGTAACGCCACTGGCGTTCGGCAGTTTTAACCAACACCGCGCGGTCTTGTTCTTCGACGGCGAATACGCTGTCATCGAACGACTGCGGATCCCCCTCGATCAGATAGAGATCTTCCGGACAGTCTTCCAACCCTTCCAGCATCTCGCGTACCAGCGACAGATCCGGCACCACAATGGCGTGGCGCGACGGGCCGTACAAGGCGGAGAAGTACGGTGCATCGTCGATGGTGACGTCGTCGTAGATTTCAGACAGCAGCACGCCACCAAAACGTTCGGCCAGCGTGACCAGACGCTGATCTTCGGCACCGCCCGGCTGGCTGAGACGTTCAATTTGCGCTTCAACGGCACGTTTACCAGCAGCCACTTCGTCACGCTCAACGGTAGTTTCACGTTCGCGCTCCAGCAGTTGCTGCATGTACTCCGTCACCTGCTGGCTGCTTTCAAGCGCTTCGCCACTCTGCTCACCAAGCTGGCTCAGAGCATCCTGCGCTGCCAACCAAATAGGGGCGCGGGTAGTCAGTTCGCGGATGCGTTGCTGAATTTGCTCCAGCTCCTGGCGCATTTCCATCCGACGCTCGCCGGCATCGCTGACGCCCTGCGACAGCGATTCCAGACGCTCTTCCAGCTCTTGTTGCAGGGCATCAAGTTCGTCCGGTTGATACTGCTGGCCATGGCGCTTACAGAATTCCTGCAACAGACGCTCGGCATCCTGCTGGGAGCGCAGACGCTGTTCCAGCTCGCTCAGGCGCATACGCAAAGGTTGCACGCGTTCGGCAAGGTGTTGCTGTGATGGCCAGTCGCGCAGCAATTCGCGCGCACACTGCCAGGCTTCACTGCGGCTGACCTGACCGGCGATTTTACCCACCAGCTGATATGCCTGTTCAAACTGGCCGTGCGCGGCGTCGGCCACGCTAAGTTTTTGCTCGAGCATCAGCAGTGCTTCTGTCGCTTCCTGCTCGCGCGCCTGGAAAGTATCCAGCCAGTGTTCGGCATTTTCGGCGGTCAGTTCTGGCAGTTGGCACAACGTGCGTGCGCGATCCAGTGCCTGCAACGCCTGCTGATATTGAATGGCGCGGGTCTGCTGCACGTCGAGCGCCTGCTGGTAGTCGGCGAGTTGGCTTTTCAGCTCATCCACTTCCAGTTCGGCTGCCTCGGCACGTGCTTCGTTTTCGGCCTGCTGTTCGCTGGCCTCCGCAACCACTTCATTCTGTTCTTCCAGTCGGTAGGTCAGCTCTTCCAGATCGCCTTCATAACGCTCGATCTTTTCCTGCTGACGCATCGCCGTTTGAACCAGATTCAGGTGATCGCTGGCGGCCTGATAATCGGTTTCCAGATCGGATTCCGCACCGCTCTGCTCCGCCAGTTCGCGTGCCATTTCCACATGACGGTATTGCTCGGCGGCCAACTGTTTGCGGCTGCCCAGCAGATCGTTGCGCAGCGCCAGTGCCCCGTCCAGATGAATGCGCCGCTCATTGGCATGACGCATGTAGTCCGCCGCCACGTAAGAGGTGGCCTCGGAAATCAAATGTTTGAACAGGTCGCGGTCGGATTGGGTCACGCGGATCGCTTCGAGCGTCATGCGGTTTTCACGCAGCGCCGCTTCCATATCCTGGAATGCCTTGCGCACGCCGCTGTTTTCCGGCAACAGGTAGTCGCGCAACGAGCGGGTGATGGCGCTGGAAATACCGCCGTACAGCGAGGCTTCAATCAGACGATAGAACTTGCTGCGATCGGACGATGAACGCAGGCGTTTCGGGATCACGCCCAGATCGAACATTAATGAGTGGTAATCGGTGATGGAGTTAAACTGCTTGAACTGCACCCCTTCCATCTCTTCGACGCGATCTTTCAGTTCCTGCAGCGACAGCACGCGTGCCTGACGCTCGCCCACCGTTTGGGTCAGCAGTTCCGTCGGCTGCACCGCCGTCGGCAGGCCCTGGATAACGAACGGCTTGATGTCCACCTTGCGGTCACGGCCGGCGACCTGCTGCAGACGAACACCAACGACCACGCGTTGGTGGCGCGAGTTGAGCACGTCGAGGGTCGAATAACACACCCCGGCGCGCAGTTTACCGTGCAGGCCCTTGTCGCGAGAGCCACTGGTGGCACCGGCTTCGGTGGTGTTACGAAAGTGCAACAGCGTCAAATCGGGGATCAGCGCAGTGACGAAGGCCGCCATGGTGGTGGATTTCCCTGCCCCGTTACCGCCGGACAGCGTGGTCACCAACTCATCGAGATCAAAGGTGCGGGCAAAGAAGCCGTTCCAGTTAACCAACGTCAGCGAGCGAAATTTACCGCGTTCAATCATTCCTGTTCATCCTCTGCACTGTCCGGTGTGGTATCAAGCGGCGAGTCTTCCGCATCGCTCTCATCATTCAGCAACAGGCTGTTTTCAACCGGCATTGCTTCGCCGTCGCGGATCATACGCAACTGAGCTTCACGCGGATCGTCACCGCTGCGCACATCGGCGCCAAAGCGGAACACCGCCTCGGTAATACGGAACTTGCTGCTGTCGTTGCCCATGAAATAGACCATGCCCAAACGACGCAGACGGTTCAGTGAAGTACGTACTTTTTCATGCAGCTTCTGGCGATCGAGATCCGAGCCGGTAGAACGCTGATTAACGAACTTCAGCAATTTGCTCTCGTCCGCCAGGCTCAGCAGCTCGTCGTACAGCTCTTGATGGCTGAAAATGCCCTCATGCGCCAGACGTTCCGGGCTGAGATACAGATAGCACAGGATTTTCCCCACCATCATATCCAGCTCGGACAGCACCGAACGCGGGATCAGCGTGGTAGAGCGTGGGCGCAGGTAGAAGAATCCTTCCGGCGCGCGGATCAGCTCTACGCTGTAACGGGTGTAGAATTCTTCCAGTTCATCCTGGAAATCCATTAAGAAGGCGTGGTTGTCCAGTTCATCGATACCGATGTGACGACCCGCACGCAGTTGGCTGTCCAGCGCCGGGAACAGCGCGTTAGACAATGCCTTGGCCAGCTTGACTGGCATTATTTGTTCAATATTTGTCGATGACATGGGCCTGGACCTTGGCTCCGTAATCATTGATTGCCTGCCACTGTGCCGGCAACCCTGAAAAATCTGCTTCAGCCACACCAAGGCGCACTGCCTGGTCGACCACTAAACGTGCCACATCGAAATGACGAGCACGCGGATATTGCGCCAGATAATCGCGCATTACCGCCCCTAAATTGAGCGGCATCTGTTGTTCCTGATAAATCTTCAGTGCCTGTTCGATCATTGCCGCCAGTTGCTCACGGATTTCGCTGAACTCTTCGAACTCCAGATCCGGCGGCAGTTCCCCGGTCACTTCCTCGCTGCGCAGCGCCAGTTCTTCGTCTCGCATATCCAGCAGACGGTCGGCATTGGCATGGGTCAGTGTCCACGGGTTGTCGAAATAGTTTTGCACCGACTGACGCAAACGCTGGGCGAACACCCGGTTCTTGTCCATGTCGATCGCGGTACGGATAAATTTATGCACGTGGCGGTCGTAGCCAATCCACAGGTCAATCGCCTGCTGGCCCCAACTGATAATGCGGTCGAGCTTGCTTTGCAGATCGAACACCAGTTTGTCGATAAAGCCCAGTTCCGCGCCACCCAGCGTGGCATCCTGAATTCGCAACAGGTTGGCCTGCAGTTTATCGCCCGCCGCCTCCAGCGTATCCTGCAGTTCGCGCAGAGTACCCGAGGTTTCGGACAGCAGCATCTCACAGCTGGAGATCGCCGCACGCCAGTCTTTGTTCAGCAGCGCTGCGATGTCGTCCTTCACGCCCTGCTGTTGTTCATCCATAATGCGCTGGGTCAAATCGATACTGTCGAAGATTTCCGCCACCGAATATTTCAGCGGTGCAAACACGTTGCGGTGCCAGTGGAAATCGTCACCGCCCTCATCGGCGGCGTCGGCGGCGCGTTTGAGCTCCTGCGCCACAATTGACAACTGCATCGACAAACGCAGCGTGGAGAATTCGCGCTGACGGATATAGTAATCGGTGATACCTATGCCCAGCGGCGTCAGACGGTAAATCGCGTTACCGTCCGCCAGTTCGCTGATAAAACGGTTTAACAGGCGCTGGCGCACCATGTCGTTAATCGCATTGTTGGCGCGCACGGCCACCGTTTCATGCGTCTGTTCGAAACCCTTGCTGACATGGCGAAATGCATCAACCAGCTCACCTTCGCTCATCTCGCCGTCCAGCCGCTCGCCGTTCAAAGTGGCGATAGCAAGCAAAAACGCGAGACGCTCCGTAGGGAGCGAAATAGAGAAATCATTTTTCCGTGCCCAGGCGACCAGTTCGGGTACTGTCTGGGAAAATTCACTCATAGTTCGTCCTTCAGGTTTGGTTTATGCGCCATGACGTGAATATAGCGCCCCAAACTCACGTACGGCTCCTGCCGGCAATAGTGCTGTTCAAGCGCCAGTAACTCTTCAAATTTTTGTGTCTGTAACTGCCTGCTCTGCAGATAATCGTGGAACACCCGCACGCCGGTTTTCCCGCTGATACGCATGCCCAACTGTTCCAGCCAGCCGTACACCTGCGGTGGACTATGCGGGTACTGCGGCGACAGCGAACGCTTTCTGCGTCTTCTGACCTCTGGGTTCACCAGTTGGAAATTACCCAACACCACGTTACGCATCAAGAGGCCATTGGCGTTAAAGAACATCAATGACAGTGCGCCACCCGGCAACAGGCAATTAAATAACGCCTGCAGCGCAGCCTCAGGTTCGGCGATCCATTCAAGCACCGCATGGAACAATATCAGATCAACCGGCTGTTCCAAGTGTTGACCAATATCCTGGGCTGAACTTTGTATGAATTGCATGTTCTGGCTCACACCTTTCTGCTCAGCCAGCAACGCGGCGCGTTGGATCATCTCACCAGAAAGATCGCACAACAACACCTGATGTCCTAATTCTGCCAATTGGCAGGCCATATGGCCTTCGCCACCGCCGGCATCCAGAATGCGCAGCGGCCGCTGCGGCAACTGGGCCAACAGCGTGGTCAGATCCTGCCAAACCACAGCCTGGCGGATTTTCCCTTTGGTGGTGCCGTAAATATTACGCGCAAACTTTTCAGCAATATCGTCAAAATTGCGATCCTGCATGGACAACGGCTCCGCTGATCTTATCCGGCTGGGGGCAAAGTACCAGCCCATTCAAACCTGCTATTTTGGCACAGACTGGCTTAGAATGAATCTTCTTGCGGCCTGATTGTGCCCGGATGTCGTTTTTTCGCCCAAAAGGACCTGATTTTTGATGCTGTTTAACCTGAAAAAGTTCATTGGTGCCATTTTAATGCCGTTGCCCGCGCTGTTGCTGCTGATGGGACTGGCGCTGTTACTGCTGTGGTTCACCCGTTGGCAAAAAAGCGGCAAGGTCATTTTCACGCTGAGCTGGCTGTTTTTACTGCTTTTCAGCCTGCAGCCGGTGGCCGACAGATTACTACGCCCGATAGAATCTGAGTATGTGACCTATCGTGGCAATGACCCGGTGAATTATATCGTGGTGCTGGGCGGCGGCTATACCTTTAATCCGGATTGGGCGCCCAGTTCCAATCTGATCGGCAATAGCCTGCCGCGAGTCACGGAAGGTGTGCGCTTATATCTCGCCCATCCAGGGGCGAAAATGGTGTTTACCGGCGCCGGGAGTCCCAAAACCCTGAGTAACGCGGCAACCGCGGCGCAGGTGGCGGAAAGCCTGGGAGTCCCCCGCAGTGATATCGTGCTGTTGGATCGCCCGTTGGATACCGAGCAGGAGGCATTGCAGGTGTCGAAGCTGGTCGGCCAGCAGCCGTTTATTCTGGTGACTTCAGCCAACCATTTACCGCGCGCCATGCGCTTCTTTGAAGCCAAGGGGCTGCACCCGATCCCGGCGCCGGCCAATCAGTTGGCCATCAGTTCACGATTGAATATCTGGGATCGGGTGGTGCCTTCGGCGATGTTCCTCGGCCACAGCGAGCGGGCCTGGTATGAAACGCTGGGCAGCCTGTGGCAACGGCTGAAAGGCTCCGATGAAGTATCTGTCGACTGATCGGCGTTAACCGGTAATCCAGGGCAGCAGTTGTTTGGACGCATAATCAAACGGCTGCCGCTCCAGTTTGCCGGTATGAATCAACCGCCCTACCGCTTCCCATACCACATACAACCAACGCCGCATCAGGAAGGACTCCGCTACCGGCGCACGTTGCAAATAATAAAACAGCAACTGGCTCGGCATTCCCGCTTCACATAACCTGAATAACTCATATTCACGCGGTGCCCACAGCATCATTCCGGGGTTGAGCATCGCCAAGAGTTGATCGCTTTTCGGATCTTTCAACATACTGCGCAGCGACAAGTTACCGTGCACCAATACGCAAGGATCGTCAAAGCCGACAAAAAAGTGAATCAATGCTTCACGGGTGCGATACAACAAGCGGCGATCATCCATCGTCAGCAGCGTCGAGTTGAGATTACCCAAGGTTGACCATAGCACTTCGACCCGCTGTTGATACCAACAGAACCAGTCGTTCTCCTGGGTGCTGTCTACCGTGCCCACGCAGCCATGACTGTCAATACGGTGCCAGGCCAATACGCCATCGACAATCTGCTCCATCAGCGTATTCCAACGATTCGGCGTGCGCGTCGGCGCCTCTACGGACACTCCACGCAAGCGCTCGATCAACAAGATTTCTTTATAGGGTGCCTGGTGGGTATAGACCACGCCATACACCGTCGGCAGGCGAATATCCCCTTCACGTGACAGCATCGACAGCTTGTAAGCTTCTTGTTGGGCGATGCCCTGGCAGACAAAGCTTTTCGCCATCAGCGGGATCGCGTGGCCCTGTTGGTCATACAGTGAATACATGTGGGCATAAGGTTGTTCGCTGACGCGTTCCAACCGGCTGATGGACTCACCCAGCACAATACTCAGTTCGGCGCGTAACTGCTCCATAAGGAAATGGCCTCAAGAGGAAAAGAAGAGACGCTGACATCATCGAACGCTGAACAGAAAAATTCTTCAACGCAGATCAACAAAATGGGGATATTAAGAAGGGAAATCATATTGCCGGCGCGTTGCGTGACGCGCCGGCATTCAATGCTCAGCCTTTGATACTGTCGCGCACGCGCTGCAAATCTTCCTGCGTATCGACACCCACGGTCGGCATTGCCTTGGCAACCGCCACGTGGATTTTTTCGCCGTACCACAGCACCCGCAACTGTTCCAGCAGCTCAATTTGCTCCAGCTGGCTTGGCGCCCAGGTAACGTAACGGCGAACAAAACCGGCGCGATAGGCGTAAATACCTATGTGGCGCAACAGGCTGTCGCCGATGCTTTCTTTGGATTGGGCAAAGCGTTCGCGATCCCATGGAATGGTGGCGCGTGAGAAATAGAGCGCATAACCCTGTGCATCCATCACCACTTTGACCGCATTGGGGTTAAAAGCTTCTTCTGCGCTTTCGATAGGCACCGCCAGGGTGGCCATTCCGGCCTGACTGCCCGCCAGATTTTCAGCCACCTGGCGCACAATCACCGGTGGGATCAGTGGCTCATCACCCTGAACGTTAACGATGATTTCGTCATCAGCGAACCCATAATGCTCGATCACCTCTGCCAAGCGCTCGGTGCCGGAATTGTGATCGGCCCGGGTCATGCAGACTTCACCGCCTGCCGCTTTGACCGCTTCGGCTACTGCCGGGTGATCGGTCGCGACAATAACGCGGCTGGCGCCCGACTCGCGTGCACGTTCCATAACATGCACCACCATCGGCTTGCCGTGGATATCGGCCAGCGGTTTACCCGGTAAACGGGTTGATGCATAACGGGCTGGAATAATTGCGATAAAACTCATGCGTGTTTCTCATCCAATGACAGCGCTCGCGCTTCATTTTCCAACAGCACGGGAATGCCGTCACGCAACGGATAGGCCAGGCCATCCACTTTGCAGACCAATTCCTGGTTTTCTTTATTGAAATAAAGCTTACCGGTGCAGACCGGGCAGGCAACGATTTCGAGTAAACGGTGATCCATGCTTCCTCCAGGGTGGAGATTTAACGTCAGGAAAGTGCGTGAGGATAGCATAACGCTATGCGCCAGGTTAATCACCGGCTGTTTTGTCGCGGCATTTTTATCTGCCAGGGGGATTGAATTGCCCCCGGCGCAGGCGTAGAATTTTGTGATGCAAGTCACAAAAAAGACATTATCATGATCAAACGTCTTCATAAAATCATCGCCCTGTTTGCCAACTACAGCAACTGAGCCCCCCTTGTAACGAGCGGCGCTGAACATTCGTTTTACCCAAGCCGACAACGCCGTTCGTTATTCCACTTGCCAGCCAGTGCCCCACTCAAGGGCCAGCACCGCCGGAATATCCCCCAAAATAACCTGTGACGCACCGTGCCATTTTGCACTGCGGGTTATTGCCTGCCGAATATCCTGTACGCGTTGTTTACCAAAGCGAACCTTGGCCTGTGGGTGGAAACTGATGATTTCGAAAATACCCTGCCGACGATGCATTTTTGCATCGATGCGGCCAATCAACTCACCGCGTTGCAACACCGGCAGCGTAAAGTAACCATACTGCCGTTTTTCTTTCGGCGTATAGCATTCCAACCGGTAATCAAAATTGAATAATTCCAGCGCACGGCGACGATCCCAAACCACCGGATCGAACGGAGAAAGCAAAGTGGTCACGCTGGATTTTAACGCCCCTTGTTCTGCCAGCTGTAACTCTGCCGCCAGCGAATGGTGCACGTAAAATTCCCCGTCCAGACCGTCGATCCGCACGGGCAGCACTTCGCCCTGCTGTTGTAACGACGTCAGTAGCGCTTTTGGCGCCACTCGCTTCAAACGGTAGTAATCCGCCAGCCATTCGGCTCTGAAGATCCCCAGGAAACAACAGCTGCGCCTTAGCATTTCCTGTCGGGCATCATCGACAGGTAATACATCCCGGCTATCATCCCAGTGAGGTAATAATCTTTCCGTCAGATCGTAAACGCGATGGAAATTGCGCCGTTCGGCTACCATCAATTTACCGGCGGTGAACAGGATTTCGAGATGGCGTTTTTCCGGCTTCCAATCCCACCAGCCGCTGTTGCCCTTCTTCTCGGCGCTGAAATCCGCCGAGCGCACCGGCCCAGCAGTTTCAATATGCTGCAATAGGGCATTTATCGCCGCCTGATGTTCCTGCATCCACTCTTCGGAGTACTTCCAGCCCATACCCTGCGGCTGCAGCATTCGGTGGCGCAGCAGGCCAAAATCCTCAATGGGTAAAAAGCAGGCCTCGTGCGCCCAGTACTCGAACAGCCGGCGGCCAGCCAGTGCCTGTTCCAGCCATTCCGGCTGGTAGTCGCCCAGACGGCTGAACAGGACCAGGTAGGGGCTGCGTGCAACCACGCTGATGGTATCGATTTGCAGTAAGCCCATACGCCCAATGGCGGCAACCACATCGTCGGGCCTGGCTTTGCGTTTCATCGGGGATAGCAGCCCCTGTGCGGCAAGGTGGATCGCACGGGCGGCAGTAAGAGAAATAACCGGGGTGTTCATCCTGATATCCGAAGTGATTGAGCAATCGCTTGATAATAGTGGATATCGGGGAATTTATCTTCGCCAGTGCTTGGGGTGGCGGCACCGGCACTGGCGAGGAAGGGGGTGGGTCAGAACGCGATAACGTCTGCCGCTGACAGCCCGTGGGAGCTGCGATAGATCGAGAACTCAACGTTCTGACCTTCGTTTAACGATTTATTTTTAGTATTGGCGATAGAACGACGGCTTACATAGATTTCGTCGCTACCATCTACCGGTGAAATAAAACCATAGCCTGCAGCCTGATCAAACCATTTCACACGGCCCATTTGTAACACAGTATTTTTAAACATAACTTATATCCTTTTACTTGAGCATCCTTAACAACGTCATTTTTATTATTGTTGGACGCTACCAGCCCATCCTAAAGTTTTTCGTAACAAACCTCTCGTGAGCAAAAAATAAAAAACCCGCACTATGGCGGGCTTGTTGAACTTAATATCTTCCGCAATGATTCAGCGCAAACGCTTCATCATGGTTGTATTAAGTTCTCTTTACGTTATTCCCTGTTTATTTACAGAGCAACAACGTTGGCGGCAGCCGGCCCGCGCGGGCTGTCTTCTACGGTGTACTCAACACGCTGGCCTTCAGCCAAAGTTTTGAAACCGTCGGTCGCGATTGCGGAGAAGTGTACGAATACATCTTTACCACCGTCGTTCTGTTCAATAAAACCAAAACCTTTGCTTTCATTGAACCACTTCACTTGACCCGTTTTCTTAGACATTACTTATTTACCTTTTAAATATATACAAAACCTGCCATAAGGCAATTTTGGCCGTTCTTGGAAACATTACTTATGGGAGGTACTTAGAAGGTTCGTCTTTGAAGCGGAATCAGATGATAACGTTTTTGGAGGAACTGCTTAATTCTAAACTCGAACATAAATAGGTCTGCATCACAGGCCGACTTGCATTTACTCATAAATCTGTCTTTTGCACAAGAGGTTTATTGCCATGTTTTTACCATTTCGCCACATTTACTTTTATATCCATGATTGCTAATGAATTAATTTATCTTTTTTTACGTAAATCTCTTAGCGGCATTGCCTTCTGGATGGCCGTATTTCCCGTTATTCGCTGTTCAAATGAGAGCTAACGCATAAAAATCTAATATGCTTGGCCTGGCTATAACAAAACCTAATCGACCTAGCTAAACTTGAGGTGAAAACAAGGCGAATGGCCTCTCAACCAGCACGTTTGCCGCCAAGAATGATATTTTTCAGATAATACTGAATAAAGGAGCTATGCGCATGACCGCCCAGCAGTTCGTCTCACCGAATGAAATCCGCGCCAGATTCTCCCACGCCATGTCAGATATGTACCAGAAAGAGGTACCTCTGTATGGCGATTTGCTCGAACTGGTGGCGGAAACCAACCGACAGGTCCTGCGCGAAGATGCCGCATTGGCTCATCAATTACAAATTACCGGCGAAGTCGAACGACTGGCCATGGAGCGCCACGGAGCCATTCGGGTGGGCACCGCAGAGGAACTGTCCACTCTGCGACGGCTGTTTAACGTGATGGGTATGTCGCCGGTGGGCTATTACGATCTGGCCGTGGCCGGGGTTCCGGTTCACTCTACCGCATTTCGGGCAGAACATGAGGATGCGCTGCAAATCAGTCCATTCCGAGTATTCACCTCTTTATTGCGGCTGGAACTGATTGAAAACCCGGAGCTGCGTGAGCTGGCGCAACGCCTGTTGGCTCGTCGCCGCATCTTTACTGAGCGGGCACTTGAACTGATCGTACTGCAAGAAGCTCAGGGCGGGCTGGACGACAGTCAGGCTGATGAATTTGTCGAACAGGCGCTGGAAACCTTCCGCTGGCACAGTCGGGCGACGGTTAGCGCAGCAGAATATCAGCAGTTGCACGACCAGCACCGTCTGATCGCCGACGTAGTGGCCTTTAAAGGCCCGCATATCAACCATCTGACGCCACGCACTCTCGATATCGACCGTGTCCAAAAGGCCATGCCCGGCCGGGGTATCACGCCCAAAGCCGTGATTGAAGGCCCGCCGCCACGCCGTCGCCCCATTCTGCTGCGCCAGACCAGTTTCAAAGCGCTGGAAGAAAACGTCGACTTTGTTGAGCATGACGGTAGCGCCGTTGCCGGGCACCACACTGCACGCTTCGGCGAAATTGAACAGCGCGGTGTCGCGCTGACAACCAAAGGCCGTGCACTGTACGATCGCCTGCTACAGGCTACCAACGACGCATTGCAGGCACCGCCGAGCGAGAAAAATGCTGACCGCTACAATCAGTTGCTGGCGGAAAACTTCCAAGAGTTTCCAGATGACTATGCCACCCTGCGTGAGCAACAGTTGGCTTGGTTCCGCTATTTTCCGACCGAGTGTGGGCTGGCGGCTAAAGAAACCCTGGATCAACACAGCACGCTGGAACAGCTGATCGCCCAGGAATACATTCGCTTTCAGCCGCTGGTCTATGAGGACTTCCTGCCGGTCAGTGCCGCAGGCATTTTCCAATCGAATTTGGGCGACAGCGGTCACACGCAGTACAACGCAACCTCAAGCAGAGCGGCATTTGAACTGGCGTTGGGGGCAGAAGTGATCGATGAATTGGCGTTGTATCAGCAAACGCAGCAGCGCTCGATAGACGCCTGCGCGCAAGCACTGGGGCTTCACGCGCTGGCAGTCTGAATTATTTTGTCAGCAGCGCTTCAATATTGTGCAGCAACTGCTCAGCCTGATCGGGGGGAAGTACCGCATCAACGGGTAAATACCACCAGTTGGGCTGAGCAAAAGCGCGGCATTTAACCGCATCTTTCTCGGTCATCAACAACGTTTGCTCTGAAGATACCAGCGTCGCCAATGGGCCATGCTGATATTCCTGATGGTCGGCAAACGCCACTTCCTTTTCGACCGCTACACCCAGTTTTTCCAATGTGGCGAAGAAGCGCGGGGGATGGCCTATACCGGCCATTGCCACCACATGTGGCAGTTCGACTGCCGGCCGACGCTCACCGCTGGCAACATTTACCGCGTCACGCGCCTGCAACCGCATGGCGATTTCACCAGGCTGAGCCACACCCCCGTTGGCAATCAGGGCGTCAACGCTATTCAGCCGCGAAGCACGTTCGCGCATCGGCCCTGCCGGCAGCCACCAGCCATTGCCAAAGCGGCGAACGCCATCGATCACCACCAGTTCAAAATCACGCTGTAAAGCGTAATGCTGCAGGCCGTCATCGGTAATCACCACGTCAAGTGGCTGCTGCTTAAGCAGTGCTTGTACCGCTTCAGAACGCTTTGGTGAGATGGCCACTGGCGCAGCGGTACGCTGATAAATCAGCACCGGCTCATCACCTGCCTGCTGGGTGGTAGTGTCAGCGTTTAGTAACAGTGGATAAGCCTCTGCTTTACCACCATAACCGCGAGAAACCACGCCCACCCGGTATCCACGCTGCTGCAACTGTTCCACCAGCCAGATCACCATCGGGGTTTTGCCGTTGCCACCGGCAGTGAGGTTCCCCACCACCACGACCGGTACCGGTGCGCGCCAGCTTTTACGCAGGCCGCAACGGTAGCTGAGCCGAATCAGACCGCTGACCAGGCCATACAGCCAGGACAGCGGTAACAACAGCAAATAAACCAGCGAACTGCCTGACCAGATGCGCTCGATCATTATTGACCAAACTGCATGCGATGGAGCTGGGCATAAGCCCCCTGCTTTTCGAGCAATGCAGCATGTTCGCCACGCTCAACGATACGACCATCCTCAACCACCAGGATTTCATCAGCCTTCTCAATGGTCGACAGACGGTGCGCAATCACCAGGGAAGTACGGTTTTTCTGTAATTCATCCAGCGCCGCCTGAATCGCACGCTCCGATTCGGTGTCCAGCGCCGAGGTGGCTTCATCGAGGATCAGTATCGGGCAGTCACGCAGCAAGGCGCGAGCAATAGCGATACGCTGGCGTTGACCACCGGACAGCATCACCCCGTTCTCACCGATCACCGTATCCAGGCCGTTCTCCATTTTTTCAATGAAGTCCATGGCATAGGCCATGCGCGCAGCCTTCTCTATCTCTTCGCGGCTATAGCGTTCTTCACGCGCGTAAGCGATGTTGTTGGCGATAGTGTCATTGAACAAATGCACGTTTTGCGAAACCAGGGCCACCTGATCACGCAGTGACGCCAGTGTGTATTCGCGCAGATCGTGACCATCCATCAGGATCTCGCCTTCCTGGACATCGTAGAAACGGGTCAGCAGATTGGCGATGGTTGACTTGCCCGAGCCGGAACGGCCCACCAGCGCCACCGTTTTACCTTCTGAAATACTCAGATTGATATCACGCAGCGCAGGCGTTTCTTTCCCTGGGTAGTAGAAAGTGACGTTACGGAATTCGATATCGCCCTTGGCTCGTGCAACTTCACGGGTCCCGGTATCTTTTTCCTGCTCCATATCCAGGATCGAGAACAGAGTCTGGCACGCCGCCATCCCACGCTGGAACTGGGCATTAACGTTGGTCAGTGATTTCAGCGGACGCATCAGGGCGATCATCGAAGAGAACACCACGGTGATGGTACCGGCGGTGAGAGTAGCCATCACGCTTGGGAAGCTGGCGGCATACAGCACAAAGGCCAACGCCAGTGAAGCGATAAGCTGAATAATAGGATCAGAGATTGAGGATGCGGAAACCAGTTTCATGCCCTGTTGGCGCATGCGGTTGCTGACTGAGTTGAAGCGATCGGTTTCAACCTGCTGGCCGCCAAAAATCAACACTTCCTTATGGCCTTTCAGCATCTGCTCTGCGCTGGTCGTCACCTGCCCCATGGTGTTCTGCATGTTTTTGCTGATATTACGGAAGCGTTTGGAAACAATGCGGATAGCAATAGAGACAATAGGTGCCAGTACGATCAGGATCACCGACAGTTGCCAGCTGTAGTAGAACATCATGGTGAACAGCGCGATTATCGACGCCCCTTCACGCACCACGGTCACCAGAG
Organism: Serratia sp. BIGb0163; assembly: GCF_024809935.1. Classification (NCBI taxonomy): domain Bacteria; kingdom Pseudomonadati; phylum Pseudomonadota; class Gammaproteobacteria; order Enterobacterales; family Yersiniaceae; genus Serratia; species Serratia sp. BIGb0163. The sequence continues at coordinate 461,961 of NZ_JANUDZ010000001.1, read as the reverse complement.
CGCTGGAAGACGATGAAGCTACCTGTTCGGAATCATAGGTGATTCGTGACAGCAAGGTGCCGGTAGACTGCTGATCGAAGAACGATACCGGCATTCTCATCATGTGGCCGAACAGCCGGCGACGCATATGCATCACTACCATGCCGGATACCCATGAAATACAGTAGCTGGAGACAAAGCCAGTCGCGCCACGCACCACCATCAGGCCAATTACCGCCAATGGCATCCACAGCAGAATGCTGCTTTGCGTTTTCCCAAAACCGTCATCCAATAAAGGTTTAAGCAAAGACAACATAAAGGCGTCGCTGGCCGCGTTCAGTACCAACGCAATAGCCGCTACGATCAGCCCGGTCTTAAAAGGTGTGATCATCGGCCAGAGGCGACGGAAAGTCTGCCAGGTGGAGAGATCTTTATCATTCATCATGCAAATACCAGCATCGGAAGAAATAGCGGCCTATTTTACTCATTATCACCCTCTACGCCAAACCGCTGATGGTACCAACGGGGCATTAATTGTTCACGAAAGCCATTAATTTGCCAATCGTTGTCGAAAAAAAGTACAGATAACTGACCGGAGCGAGAAGTATCGTGCCAAAGGATGTCATTTACCAGATATCTGGCGACCACTTTAACCGCAGGTAATCGCCATTTATTGTAACGTGATGCCGAAGCTATTGCCGCTTTCGGCGCTACCGCACGCAAAAAAGGCGGGGTAGACGAGGTTTTACTGCCATGATGCGGCACCTGTAACACAGTAGCGCTCAATGAAGGGCGTTGATATCTAACCAACTGTGCCTCCGTCCTTTTTTCTGCATCCCCCGTCAGCAACAAACTATATTTACCATCATCGATACGGATGACGCATGAATCATCATTCCCCGCCAATTTTACCGCCTTTGGCGGCCACAGCACTTGAAACTGAAGCGATTGCCATTGCCAACGCTCTCCCGCCACGCAGGGTAAGTGGCCGGCATTTAGACGTGGACTCCTTACCCTGGTTTGTGGGAATGCGCGCTGTATCTCTTCAATACCACCGATATGATCCAGATGATCGTGACTGAGAATAATTTCTTCCACAGGTAATCCTCGCCAGTTAAGAAATGGCAAAATATTCCGACCGGCAGCACTACCGGTGCCCCAGCGGGGGCCGGTGTCATACAAGATTGCCCGGCCGTTCTTTTCGATCACCATAGCCAGGCCATGCCCAACGTCAAGCATGTCTACACGCCAACGGTATTGGGCTTCTCTTTCACGCCACAGAACGCAACACAGTGCCAAAGTGACCAGCGCCGTGGCATAACGCAGCCACCAGTGGAAACGCCAAAAAATCACCAGTAACCACCCGAAAAGACTGACAGCCAACGACGCGGCACCGAGATCGACCCAACCGATTTGCAGATAGTGTAATGGGGCAAAAACCCCTGCCAATGTAAAATCCGCCAACCGCCATAGTCCCGCACTTAACACAGGGAAAATACCAGCCACCACCGCCAGCAGGATTAACGGCACTGTTATCAATGAAACCAGGGGCACCGCCCAAAGATTGGCCGGTATGGAGCCAAGTGTCAGGCCATGAAACAGTCCGGCCTGCATGGGCACCAATAGCAGCGTAATGCCAAGCTGGATATGCAGCCAGCGCAATGGCGCCCAGTGCCATCCCGAACGAAAACGGGGATTAAACGGCACCCATTCAAACCAGAAAATCAGGCAGAATACTGCAGTGGCCGAGAGCCAGAAGCTGTCGGATAGTACCGCCAGGGGATCGCAAACCAGAATTAAGCCAACGCACCACAACCAGATTTGCCAGGAGGAGCAATGGATGCCGCGTATACGTAACAGCATCCACAATGTCAGCGCCAACCCCGTTCTTAGCGCCGGTGGATGAGCGCCAGCCAACCAAACGTACCCTAAGGCACCGAGCCAACTGACGATCAGCGGAAAGCGGTGGTCAATCAGCCTTGCCGGTAAAAAAAATTGCATCGCCCGCAGCACACCCCAAATCAAAATGGCTACCATCGCCACATGCAGCCCAGAAATAGCCATCAGGTGAGCAATACCGGTTTTCAACATCAAGGTTCTTAACGCCGGTTCCAGCGCGGCTCTCTCACCAAATGCCAACGCGAGCAGCACCGTTTTATAGCGAAGAGTGCCAATATTATTCTCGGCATGCGCGATCATCCTCTGCCGCCAACCACAGTTTTGTTCCCGGATTACAGCGCTCTTCACCTGCGCCGTTAGCGGTTGACGCTGCGACATGGCCCAACGCTGGCGGTCAAAACCCCCTTCATTAAGATTGCCGTGTATCGGCCTCAAGCGCAGTTGCAACTGCCAACGTTGCCCGGCACACAAGGCGCGATCTTTGGGCTTCCAGAGAGTCGAGAAAGCGATGGAAGGTACCAGCCATCGACCATTGAGCCGTTCGATACGCATAACCGTCTGCTTTCGCGTCGCACCAGCCAGTGCAATACTGCTAACCTGAACCACGGCGCTCACCACCGGGCCCTGGCTCAGACGATTGATTTGATTCACCAGGGTCCCGGCAGAGAATACCGCCCAAAGAAAACCCAAAGCCCCCCACGCCATAAATCGGCCTGCGCAGCCCCTCCCCCACAGGCAGAGACAAACGGGTAAGATCACCCACAGAGCGATGCGCACATCGGGTAAGTACGGCATGATGAGCAACGGGGAAATGCCGCAGATAACCGCACTTGCCGCCAAATCCAACGAGGTTTTGATAGGTGTTCTCCCGCTATAAGGCAGCAATCCAGGCTGCCAACTTCACGGGATTGTTTACGCATTGGCCAATACTCACCATCTGCAATCTGACAGTACGCGATCCTCTTCGCACAATAATAGCGGTCGTTACCGCGGCCAGCCGCATGCTGCGGCGTAGCTCGCAAGAAGCGCCGAGGCAGCCGCCAGTAAATAACAGGCAAAAAAAACGGCGCCCTAAGGCACCGTTTTATATTTCTTTACAAGCAACAACTCTATGGGTAGTCAGTGACTAGCCATAGATATTGGCACGGTCACGCAGCTCTTTGCCTGGCTTGAAGTGAGGAACGTACTTGCCGTCCAACTCAACTTTATCACCAGTTTTCGGGTTGCGGCCCACACGCGGAGCACGGTAGTGAAGAGAAAAACTGCCGAATCCGCGGATCTCGATGCGTTCCCCATCGGCTAACGTAGCAGCCATATGTTCTAGCATCTCTTTCACTGCATCCTCAACGGCTTTCGCCGGTACATGAGATTGCTGGCCAGCAAGTCTTTCAATAAGTTCAGACTTGGTCATAGTTCCTCCAAGCTTTGCAGCTAAACTACCGTATCGGGGCGGTCAAAAACCGCCCCCCGTCATTACTCGCCTTTAGCCGCTTTGAAAGCTTCAGCCATTGCGTTAGAGAAGTTGCTTTCTTCTTGCTTGCTGCTGCTGTTAACAGTAGCGATTGCATCTTTCTCGTCAGCTTCGTCCTTAGCACGTACGGACAGGCTTACTACGCGGTTCTTACGGTCAACGCCGGTGAATTTAGCTTCAACGTCGTCACCCACATTCAGAACCAGAGTTGCATCTTCAATGCGGTCGCGAGAGGCTTCAGAAGCACGCAGGTAACCTTCTACGCCGCCTGCTAATTCAACTGTAGCACCTTTGGCGTCAACTGCAGTGACTTTACCAGTAACAATAGTACCTTTCTTGTTCATAGACAGGTAGTTATTGAACGGGTCTTCAGCCAGTTGCTTCACGCCCAGGGAGATACGCTCGCGCTCTGCGTCAACCTGCAGAACAACCGCTGCGATTTCGTCGCCTTTCTTGTATTCACGAACTGCTTCTTCGCCTGCAACGTTCCAGGAGATGTCAGACAGGTGAACCAGGCCGTCGATGCCGCCGTCCAGGCCGATGAAGATACCGAAGTCAGTGATAGACTTGATTTTACCTTCAACGCGGTCGCCCTTGTTGTGGGTTTCTGCAAACTGCTGCCATGGGTTGTTTTTGCACTGCTTCAGACCCAGGGAGATACGACGACGTTCTTCATCGATGTCCAGAACCATAACTTCCACTACATCGCCCACGTTAACAACTTTGGACGGATGGATGTTTTTGTTGGTCCAATCCATTTCAGAAACGTGTACCAGACCTTCAACGCCTTCTTCGATTTCCACGAAGCAGCCGTAATCAGTCAGGTTGGTTACACGACCAGTCAGCTTGGTGCCTTCTGGGTAACGTTTCGCGATAGCAACCCATGGATCTTCGCCCAGTTGCTTCAGGCCCAGGGAAACACGAGTACGCTCGCGGTCGAACTTCAGCACTTTAACAGTGATTTCGTCGCCAACGTTGACGATTTCGCTCGGATGCTTAACGCGTTTCCAAGCCATGTCAGTGATGTGCAGCAGGCCGTCTACGCCGCCCAGATCAACGAATGCACCGTAGTCAGTGAGGTTCTTAACGATACCTTTAACTTCCATGCCTTCCTGCAGGTTTTCCAGCAGTTGATCACGTTCTGCGCTGTTCTCTGATTCGATAACCGCACGGCGAGAAACTACAACGTTGTTGCGTTTCTGGTCCAGCTTGATGACTTTGAACTCAAGCTCTTTGCCTTCCAGGTGCAGAGTGTCACGTACTGGACGCACGTCAACCAGGGAGCCTGGCAGGAACGCACGAATACCATTCAGCTCTACAGTGAAGCCACCCTTAACTTTGCCGTTGATAACACCGACGACAGTTTCAGCTTCTTCGTAAGCTTTTTCCAGCGTGATCCAAGCTTCGTGACGCTTAGCTTTCTCACGGGACAGCAGAGTTTCACCGAAGCCATCTTCAACAGCGTCCAGCGCAACATCAACTTCGTCGCCTACCTGGATTTCCAGCTCGCCCTGTGCGTTTTTGAATTGCTCAGCCGGGATGGCAGACTCAGATTTCAGACCGGCGTCAACCAGTACTACGTCTTTGTCGATAGCAACTACAACGCCACGAACGATGGAACCCGGACGGGTTTCGATTGTTTTCAGGGATTCTTCAAAGAGTTGAGCGAAAGATTCAGTCATGTTTAATCTTCAGGGTTCTATAGTTTAACGTCCATTTAGCATCCCGCCGAATGGGGTTGTTTCACATACCCCGCCATTGGCTCCATGCCGACAGGGTTTAGGTTACAGGGGTAAAATTTTACCCGATATAGTTCGATACTACCATGACAAATATGACAAAAAGCCAATAACGCCGCCGCGCTTACTGCTGCGGCAACGCTAAAACTTCATGTGCATAAGTCAACGCACGCTGGATGACTTCGTCAATCGACATGCTGGTTGAATCCAGCACGAGGGCGTCAGAAGCAGGCACCAGTGGCGCGATAGGCCGATTACGGTCACGGTCATCCCGTTCCTTTATCTCGGCTAAAAGACGTTCAAAGTTAACATTAAAGCCCTTTTCCTGCAACTGTAGCATGCGGCGGTGCGCACGCTCCTCAGAACTGGCGTCCAGGAAAATCTTGACCGGTGCATCGGGGAACACCACCGTGCCCATGTCGCGGCCATCGGCAATCAGGCCAGGGGCCTCACGGAATGCCCGCTGGCGGCGCAACAGGGCTTCACGCACACGCGGGAAAGCCGCAGCCTGTGAAGCGGTATTGCCGACGGTTTCAGTGCGGATTTCATTGCTGACATCCTCACCTTCCAAAATAACCTGCAGTTTGCCATCCTGGGCAATAAAGCGAACATCGAGATGTGCGGCCAGTGGAACCAGCGCCTCCTCAGACGTGATATCAACCTGATGATGCAGCGCTGCCAACGCCAGTACGCGATAAATCGCGCCTGAGTCAAGCAAACGCCAACCAAGGGATTCGGCGAGCGCCTTGCACAAGGTGCCTTTGCCTGCGCCACTTGGTCCATCAACGGTTATCACTGGGGCTGTAGCCGTCATTTCTCTCTCCTTCAGGTAGAAAACCTCACAGGGACATAACCTGCCGCCAGCACAATGCGAAAGCATAATTAAAACCGTCCCTGCCGCCCGCCCAATCGGGGCAGTCACGGTGGCGCATTATACGCTGCCAAACGACGAACTGTTACCCTGGAACTGTCTGGTTGTTGAAAATAAGCGTATGACCGCGCAAAAGTATAGCGGACGGATCCAGGCTCCGGGCGTTAAAAACAATAAAGGCCCAATCAAGGGCCTTAAAAGAAAGTATCCGACTGCGGATCACGCCAATTGGCTGATGCGCGCCAACTGTTCGAAATAGTCCGGGAAGGTTTTCGCGGTACATTTAGGATCGAGAATGGTCACCGGTGTATCAGACAACGCCACCAGCGAGAAGCACATCGCCATACGGTGATCGTTGTAGGTGCCTATATCGGCAAACTTCAGCTTGGCCGGTGGGACTACGTGAATATAGTCCTCGCCTTCATCTACCTCAGCGCCCACTTTACGCAACTCTGTCGCCATCGCAGCCAGCCGATCGGTCTCTTTCACCCGCCAGTTATAAATGTTGCGAATGGTCGTTGGGCCTTCGGCAAACAGGGCCGCGGTCGCAATGGTCATCGCCGCATCAGGAATATGGTTCATATCCATGTCGATGCCGCGCAATTCACCGCGGCTGCATTCGATATAATCATCACCCCAGGTAATGCGCGCGCCCATTTTCTCCAGAACATCGGCGAACTTGGTATCGCCCTGAACACTTTTCTTGCCGATGCCGGTTACGCGCACGGTGCCACCTTTAATCGCGGCTGCCGCCAGGAAGTAAGAGGCGGAAGAAGCATCGCCCTCGACCAGGTAGTCGCCCGGAGAACGGTAGGTCTGGCGACCATTAATGTGGAACACGCGGTAGTTGTCGTGGCTAACCTCGACGCCGAAAGTACGCATCAGGTGCAACGTGATATCAATGTACGGCTTGGAAACCAGTTCGCCCTTGATATGGATATGGGTGTCCTGTTCTGCCAAAGGGGCCGTCATCAGCAATGCGGTCAGAAACTGGCTGGAAACGCTGCCATCGACGGTGACATCGCCGCCGCGGAAACCGCCGCGCAGACGCAATGGCGGATAATCAGTCTGTTCCAGGTAATCAATCTGTGCGCCGCCCTGACGCAGAGCATCGACCAGATGACCGATCGGACGCTCTTTCATGCGCGGTTCGCCGGTCAGCACCACATCGTTGCTGCCCAGGCACAGAGCGGCTGCCAATGGGCGCATCGCGGTACCGGCATTGCCGAGGAACAGTTCAAGCGGCTTGCTGGCCACCAGCGGGCCGCCAACACCGTCCACTTTACAGGTGGTGCGATCGTCTGACAGCTGATAGCTCACGCCCAGCGCCTGCAGCGCATTTAACATATGGCGCACATCGTCGCTGTCCAGCAGGTTAGTCAGCGTTGTCGTTCCCTCCGCCAGCGCAGCCAGCAACAGAGCACGGTTGGATACGCTCTTGGAGCCGGGTAAGTTGACGGTGCCATTGACCAGGGCAACCGGTTGTAACGTCAGGGAATCCACCATGTGAACAAAAATCTCCAAAATCTGATAAACGAAACGGCCCCGGGAAAATGCCGGAGCCGCTTTAATTCAAAAAGGACAACAGCGAAGGTTGCCCGCTCAAGGCAGGCTACCCGGCTTAACCGTGACGACGTTCGAAGTCGACCATAAAGTCGGTTAATGTCTTCACGCCAGCCAACGGCATGGCATTGTAAATAGAAGCGCGCATACCGCCAACCACTCGATGGCCTTTCAACGCCTGCAAGCCAATGGCTTCAGCTTCGCTGAGAAACGCCTTGTCCAGCGCGGGATCCGCCAACTGGAAAGGTACGTTCATCCAGGAACGGTTGGCAAGCGCCACCCGGCTGCGGTAAAAATCAGACTTATCGATAGTCGCATACAGCAGTTCGGCCTTGGCCTGATTGCGTTTGTGCATCTCTACCAGACCACCCTGCTCTTTCAGCCATTTGAACACCAGCCCGGACAGATACCAGGCAAAGGTCGGCGGCGTGTTGAACATCGAGTCGTTTTCGGCCAGCACGGTGTAATCGAGGATCGACGGCACTTCGCGGCGCGCCTTACCCAGCAGATCTTCACGCACAATCACCAGCGTCAGGCCGGCCGGGCCAATGTTTTTCTGGGCGCCAGCATAAATCACGCCAAAACGACTGACGTCCAGCGGACCAGATAAAATGGTAGAAGAGTAATCGCCGATCACGACTTTATCGCCAAAATCCGGTAATTCATCGATAGCCACGCCGTCGATGGTTTCATTAGGGCAATAGTGCACGTAGGCCGCGTCGTCGCTCAACTGCCACTCTTTCATCGGTTTGATGCCGAGCAGGCCGTCGACGGAAGTTTTCACGTCGATGGCGTTTGGCGTGCAGTATTTTTGCGCTTCGGTGATAGCGCTGTGCGCCCAATAACCGCCGTCGATATAGTCCGCGGTAGTTTTGTCACCCAGCAGGTTCAGCGGCAGCGCGGCAAACTGTGCGCGGGCACCGCCGTGGCAGAACAGGACTTTATAATTGGAGGGGATTTTCAGCAGATCGCGCAGGTCCTGTTCGGATTGCTGAGCAACTTCGATAAACTCTTTACTGCGATGGCTGATTTCCATCACCGAGGTGCCAAGACCGTGCCAGTTGCACAGCTCCTGTTCCGCACGACGCAAAACTTCAACCGGCAACATGGCCGGACCAGAGCTAAAATTATAAACCTGAGTCATTTCCCCTCACCACATTCACTATTCGCCAATGAAACTGGCCTACCGAAATACGCCCGAACTAACCCATCGGTTTTATCACTCGCGCCCCCTGCCTGCAATGGTTATTCGCCCGCCGCCGGGAAACGCGTTATCCCTGCAATAACAGGCTCTGCCAAATCACCGGTAATTTTTGCAATAAAACGCTGTGACAGCGGCCAATTCAGTGGGTTAACGCGGTTTTTTATGCTGTATTCAGCCGACATGGCTGGGGGCCGCGCAGGCCCCCGAATGAAGAAAAGGGACTCAGTATTGATTAAACATCTGCTGAATTTGTTTGGCGTCTTTGGTCTGCGTCAGCGCCAATTGCAGCAGGATCCGCGCTTTCTGCGGGTTTAACGTGCCTGCGGCAACAAAGCCAAATTTGGCGTCATCCACTTCGGCATCCTCGGTAGTCGCCCCGGTGGGCACTCTGGAAGAACGCACCACGGCGACGCCGTTATGGGCGGCCGTAGCCAGTGTGTCAAACACCGTTTTGTACAGGTTACCGTTTCCGACACCGGCACTGACGATGCCCTGATAACCTTCGGCAATCAATGCCTTGGCAGGCGCATCGGAGGCGTTGGCATAATTATAGATAATGCCGACTTTGGGCAACTCAGTCAGACCGGAGACGTCAAACGGCGTATCCGTGGTGTGCTTGCGCTGCGGTGAACGCTGATAGTCAACCTTGCCATTATGGATATAGCCAAGCGGGCCAAAGTTGGGCGACTGGAAAGTCTGTACCGATGTGGTGTTGGTTTTTGTCACATCGCGCCCGTCTAGCACGCTGTCGTTCATCGCCACCAGCACCCCGCGTTTGGCCGATTGCGAATCTGCCGCCGTCACTACGGCGTTATACAGATTAAACGGACCGTCGGCGCTCATCGCCGTGGCCGGGCGCATGGCCCCGACAATCACCACCGGTTTGTCACATTTAACCGTCAGATCAAGAAAGTAGGCGGTTTCCTCCAGCGTGTCGGTGCCATGGGTGATAACAAAACCGTCGGTTTTAGCGCAGTCGGCGTTGATTTTCTTCGCCAGCTTCAGCCAAACCTCATCATTCATATCCTGCGAACCGATGTTTACCACCTGCTCACCCTGGATATTGGCGACGTTTTTCAGCTCCGGTACGGCATTCACCAGAGCATCAACGCCCAGTTTGCCCGCCGTATAGTTGGATTTTGTCGCCGACTCGCCGCCACCGGCAATGGTGCCGCCGGTCGCCAACAGGGTAATGGTGGGCAATGCCAACGCAGAACCGCTTGCCCCCGCCAGCAGTAACGCTACAACGCTGAGTTTCACTGATTTCATTAGGTTTCTCCATGATAGATAACCCGCTGAATTATGGCCCTTATCCTCAAAAAAACTGTGACTTTGCCACCGATTTAGGAATACGTGGAGCTTGGGCGTAAAACCCCGTATCATTGCGCGTTTTTAGTACGCTCAAAAAGTGAAGACAATGACGCAAACTTTTATCCCTGGCAAAGATGCCGCGCTGGAAGACTCTATCGCCCGTTTCCAACAGAAATTAAGCGATCTGGGTTTTAATATCGAAGAGGCCTCCTGGCTGAACCCGGTGCCGCACGTATGGTCGGTTCACATCCGCGATCGCGATTGCCCGCTGTGCTTCACCAACGGTAAAGGCGCCAGCAAGAAAGCTGCGCTGGCTTCCGCTTTGGGCGAATACTTCGAACGCCTTTCTACCAACTATTTCTTTGCCGACTTCTATCTGGGCAAGCAGATTGCCGAAGGCGATTTCGTGCATTACCCGAACGAGAAATGGTTCCCGATCCCGGCCGATGATTCGCTGCCGGCCGGTATTCTCGATGAACGTCTGCATGCATTCTACAATCCGGATCAGGATGTTAACGCCAGCGATCTGATCGATCTGCAGTCCGGTAATGGCGATCGTGGCATTTGCGCCCTGCCGTTTTCCCGTCAGTCAGACCAGCAGACGGTTTATATCCCGATGAACATCATCGGTAACCTTTATGTGTCCAATGGCATGTCTGCCGGCAACACCGCCAACGAAGCTCGCGTGCAGGGCTTGTCTGAGGTGTTCGAGCGCTATGTGAAAAACCGCATCATCGCCGAATCCATCAGCCTGCCGGAGATCCCGGCGGAAGTATTGAACCGCTATCCGGGCGTGGTGGAAGCCATCGCCAAGCTGGAAGAAGAAGGTTTCCCTATCCTGTCCTACGACGCCTCACTGGGCGGCAATTATCCGGTGATCTGCGTTGTTCTGTTCAACCCGGCTAACGGCACCTGTTTCGCCTCGTTTGGTGCCCACCCTGATTTTGGCGTGGCGCTTGAGCGTACCGTCACTGAACTGCTGCAGGGCCGCAGTCTGAAGGATCTGGACGTGTTCACCGCGCCAACCTTCGACGACGAAGAAGTGGCGGAGCACACCAACCTGGAAACCCACTTTATCGATTCCAGCGGTTTGATCTCCTGGGATATGTTCAAGCAGGATGCGGATTACCCGTTTGTCGACTGGAGCTTCAGCGGCAGCACGCAGGAAGAGTTCGCCACGTTGATGAGCATCTTCGATAAAGAAGGCGCGGAAGTGTACATCGCCGACTACGAGCATCTGGACGTGTACGCCTGCCGTATCATAGTGCCGGGCATGTCAGACATCTATCCTGCGGAAGACCTGCTGCTGGCTAACAACAGCATGGGCGCACATCTGCGAGATGTTCTGCTGGCGCTGCCGGGCAGTGAGTGGGAGCCACAAGAATATCTGGCGCTGATTGAACGCTTTGACGACGAAGGCCTGGACGATTTCACCCGCGTGCGTGAGCTGTTGGGGATTGCCACCGGTAAAGACAACGCCTGGAATACCCTGCGCGTGGGCGAGCTGAAATCAATGCTGGCGCTGGCCGGCGGCGATATGGATCAGGCGCTGATCTGGGCCGAATGGACGCAGGACTTCAACGCATCGGTGTTGAGCCCGGCACGCAGCAACTACTACCGTTGCCTGCAAACCCTGCTGTTGCTGACGCAAGAGCCAGAACGCGATCCGGCGCAGTACTACGCGGCCTTCGTGAAAATGTACGGTCAGGAAGCGGTGGATGCTGCCTCTGCGGCCATCAGCGGCGAAGAGCGCTTTAACGGCCTGTTCGCGGTCGATAGCAGTCTGAAAGCCTTGCCGGCTCATCAGGCTCTGTTAGCGGCCTACGAAAAACTGCAGAACGCCAAGCGCCGTTATTGGGCACAGGCATAATCTCAGTACCTTTTGCGCCGGTGGATCTCTGCCGGCGCTAAACCTCAAAGTCTCTGCTCAAAAATACCACCCTCTTATTTTGGCGGTTAAATAAGCGAGTTTTCTGTTTATTTTTTTCGACTCATTACGCACTTATCGGCAAACAAGACAAATAAAACGGCAATTGTTACTGGCTGGTGAAATAATAATTAACCGATAATTAAACCCTACCACCTGAAAAGTGACAAAATGCGTTAAAATTTAACCTTATCGAGGCTACCACAACCGTCTTTTCAAAATTATTTGCAAACATTAAAAAATAGTTTTATCATTAAATTCAATAATTTAACTCAATAAACCTTGCGATTTATCTGGTTTTTGGCTGCTTTAGTTTCTCGCCTTATGATCCAAATCAATTTTTACCCTATACTGCTTTGTTAGTATCTTATTGCGTTGTTTTAACCCTTAAAAGCGAGAGTTAGTGTGAAAGCTGACAACCCCTTCGATCTGATATTACCTGCAGCAACGGCGAAAATCGCTGAAGATGCAGGTGTGTATAAAGCCACCAAGCATCCGCTGAAAACGTTTTATTTGGCGATCACTGCCGGCGTCTTTATTTCAATCGCATTCGTGTTTTATATCACTGCGACTACCGGCACTGCCGGTGTGCCTTTCGGCCTGGCAAAACTGGTCGGCGGCATCTGTTTCTCTCTGGGGTTAATGCTGGTGGTGGTTTCGGGCGCCGACCTGTTCACCTCCACCGTGCTGATTGTCATTGCCAAGGCCAGCGGCCGCATCAGCTGGTGCCAACTGGGCGCCAACTGGCTGAATGTCTATATTGGCAACCTGATTGGCGCACTGTTCTTTGTGGCACTCATCTGGTTCTCTGGCGAGCACATGGTCGCCAACGGTCAGTGGGGCCTGAACGTCCTGCAAACCGCGGATCACAAGCTGCATCACACCTTTGTTGAGGCCGTCTGCCTCGGCATCCTGGCTAACCTGATGGTCTGCCTGGCGGTGTGGATGAGCTACTCCGGCCGCAGCCTGATGGACAAAATGTTCGCCATGATCCTGCCAGTCGGCATGTTTGTCGCCAGCGGTTTTGAACACAGCATCGCCAACATGTTTATGATCCCTATGGGTATCGTGGTTAAAAACTTCGCCACGCCAGAATTCTGGCAAGCCGTAGGGGCAACACCTGAGCAGTTTGCTCATCTGACCGTAAGCAACTTTATCATCGACAACCTGATCCCGGTCACCATTGGCAACATCATTGGTGGCGGCCTGCTGGTTGGGTTGACTTACTGGGTAATTTATCTGCGTGGTGGTGAACAACAGCACTAAGCTGTTAGTTACCGCGCGCCGAGTTAGAACTCCACAAATAAAGGTAGGTGTATAATGACCGAACTTAACGAGAAGTTAGCCAAAGCTTGGGAAGGTTTCAGTAAGGGTGACTGGCAGAATGAAGTCAACGTTCGTGACTTCATCCAGAAAAACTACACTCCTTACGAGGGTGACGAATCCTTCCTGGCCGGCGCAACTCAGGCCACTTCCACCCTGTGGGACAAGGTTATGGAAGGGATCAAACTGGAAAACCGCACCCATGCGCCAGTTGATTTCGACACCAACGTTGCAGCTACCATCACTTCGCACGACGCAGGCTACATTGCCAAAGAGCTGGAAACCATCGTTGGTTTGCAGACTGATGCACCACTGAAACGCGCGCTGATCCCATTCGGCGGCATCAAAATGGTAGAAGGTTCTTGTAAGGTCTATGGCCGCGAACTGGATCCACAGCTGAAAAAAGTGTTCACCGAATACCGCAAAACCCACAACCAGGGCGTATTCGATGTTTACACCAAAGACATTCTGAACTGCCGTAAATCCGGCGTGCTGACCGGTCTGCCAGATGCATACGGCCGTGGCCGCATCATCGGTGACTACCGTCGCGTAGCCCTGTACGGCATCGATTTCCTGATGGCCGACAAGCTGAACCAGTTCAAGTCACTGCAGACCAAGCTGGAAAACGGCGAAGATCTGGAAATGACCATCCAGCTGCGTGAAGAAATTGCTGAACAGCATCGCGCTCTGGGTCAAATCAAAGAAATGGCGGCCAAATATGGCTGCGATATCTCTGGCCCGGCTACCACCGCGCAAGAAGCCGTACAGTGGACCTACTTCGGCTACCTGGCTGCAGTGAAATCCCAGAACGGCGCAGCCATGTCCTTCGGCCGCGTGTCCACCTTCCTTGACGTGTTTATCCAACGCGACATCGAAGCGGGCAAACTGAACGAAGAACAGGCGCAGGAACTGATTGACCACTTGGTGATGAAACTGCGTATGGTTCGCTTCCTGCGTACCCCTGAGTATGATGAACTGTTCTCCGGTGATCCAATCTGGGCGACTGAGTCCCTGGCAGGTATGGGCGTTGACGGCCGTACCCTGGTCACCAAAAACAGCTTCCGTTTCCTGAACACCCTGTACACCATGGGGCCGTCTCCGGAACCGAACATGACCATCCTGTGGTCTGAAAAACTGCCGTTGAACTTCAAAAAATACGCTGCGAAAGTGTCTATCGACACCTCCTCCGTACAGTATGAAAACGACGACCTGATGCGTCCTGATTTCAACAACGATGACTATGCCATCGCCTGTTGTGTCAGCCCGATGATTGTCGGCAAACAAATGCAGTTCTTCGGTGCCCGTGCCAACCTGGCGAAAACCATGTTGTACGCCATCAACGGCGGCGTTGATGAAAAAATGAAAATCCAGGTTGGCCCGAAAGAAGCGCCAATGATGGATACCGTGCTGGACTATGACAAAGTCATGGAACGCATGGACCACTTTATGGATTGGCTGGCCAAGCAGTACGTGACCGCGCTGAACATCATTCACTACATGCACGACAAGTACAGCTATGAAGCTGCACTGATGGCGCTGCATGACCGTGACGTTTATCGCACCATGGCTTGCGGCATCGCCGGTCTGTCGGTGGCGGCTGACTCCCTGTCTGCTATCAAGTACGCTAAAGTGTCCACCATCCGTGACGAAGACGGCCTGGCCGTAGACTTCAAAATCGAAGGTGAATACCCGCAGTTCGGTAACAACGATGCTCGCGTAGATGACATCGCCTGTGACCTGGTAGAACGTTTCATGAAGAAAATTCAGAAACTGCGCACCTACCGTAATGCAGTAGCGACTCAGTCTGTACTGACCATCACCTCTAACGTGGTTTACGGCAAGAAAACTGGTAACACCCCAGATGGCCGCCGTGCAGGCGCTCCATTCGGTCCAGGTGCCAACCCAATGCACGGCCGTGACCAGAAAGGTGCCGTAGCTTCCCTGACCTCCGTAGCCAAACTGCCGTTTGCCTATGCGAAAGACGGGATCTCCTACACCTTCTCCATCGTGCCAAACGCGCTGGGTAAAGATGACGACGTGCGTAAAGCCAACCTGGCAGGTCTGATGGACGGTTACTTCCACCACGAAGCCTCTATCGAAGGTGGCCAGCACCTGAACGTTAACGTGATGAACCGTGAAATGCTGCTGGACGCGATGGAAAACCCTGAGAAATACCCTCAGCTGACCATCCGCGTATCCGGTTATGCCGTTCGCTTCAACTCGCTGACCAAAGAACAACAGCAAGACGTAATTACCCGTACTTTCACTCAGTCGATGTAATTGCCCCATCCGGGCGGGGTTTCCCGCCCGGTGGTTAAGCTGAAACCCGGGGCCGGATCTTTCCGGCCTTTTTAATAAATGCACTCCCCTGACTCAGCGCGAGTCTGTTTTGCCAGATGGCTATACTCAATAGAATGGCTATCCGGCAAAACAGTTAACCGGCGTAATAACCGGCCAACAGGAATCGTTCCACCCCAGTCGCCGGGCCCTGCCCGCTTGCTGCATCGCTGATCCCTGTCTGGCGGTTACAAGCCTACTTTTAGACTGCGTTTGACAGTCAATATTGGAGAAAACCCCGCAATGTCAGTGAAAGGTCGCATCCACTCCTTCGAATCCTGTGGCACCGTAGACGGCCCAGGGATCCGCTTTATCGTTTTCTTCCAGGGCTGCCTGATGCGCTGCCTGTATTGCCACAACCGTGATACCTGGGATACCCACGGCGGGAAAGAAGTCACCGTGGAAGAGCTGATGAAAGACGCCGTCTCTTATCGCCACTTTATGAACGCTTCCGGCGGCGGCGTTACCGCTTCCGGCGGCGAGGCCATTCTACAGGCCGAATTCGTCCGCGACTGGTTCCGCGCCTGCCACGAAGAAGGTATCAACACCTGTCTGGACACCAACGGTTTTGTCCGCCGTTACGATCCGGTGATCGACGAACTGCTGGACGCCACCGATCTGGTCATGCTGGATCTCAAACAGATGAACGACGACATTCACCAAAATCTGGTCGGCGTTTCCAACCACCGCACGCTGGAGTTCGCTCGCTATCTGGCGAAACGCAATCAACGCACCTGGATCCGTTACGTCGTGGTGCCGGGTTGGTCAGATGATGACAAGTCGACGCACCTGTTGGGCGAATTCACCAAGGATATGACCAACATCGAGAAAATCGAACTGCTGCCTTACCACGAACTGGGCAAGCATAAGTGGGTGGCGATGGGGGAAGAGTACAAGCTGGACGGCGTCCATCCACCGAAAGCGGACACCATGGAACGCGTCAAAGGCATTCTGGAAAGCTACGGCCACAAAGTGATGTACTGAGGCCTTGGCAATAACAAAAAACCCGGCGCGCTATGGCCGGGTTTTTTATGCTCAGGCGGCAGCCAGCGGGGTGTGTTGCGGGTCCGGCTTTTTCAGCAGCATCATCAGATAGACCAGGGCGACTGCGGCGATCATCACAAACAGCGATTGGTCGGAATAATTTTGCATCAGCAGCGCCGTCATCGACGGGCCGAGCAGGCTGCCGATGGTGTAACTCATCAACAGTGCCTGATTCATCGCCACCAGCTCATGAGGCATCGCTTTCTCACAGGCCCAGGACATCGCGACCGGGTACAGAGTAAACCCGGCACAGCCGAGAATGAATAGCGCCGGTGCCATGGCAGAGTGACTGAGCATCGCCACGCTGGCGAGGATCACCACGAATACCTGAATACGCAGCACCAGCAGGCGCCCATAGCGATCAGCCAGGCGCCCTACCGGCCACTGGCCAACAATGCCTGAACTGACCAGTAATGCCATCCAGTAACCGACGTTGGCGTCGCTCATCCCCTGATGGGATAAATACAGCGGCATCAGGCCATACAACGAGCCGAGAACAATACCGGAGATAATACAGCCATTGATGCCCAACCGCGCACTGCGGCGCTTCAACATCGGCCAAACCGCGGCGTGTTGAGGTTCATCGTGCTGGCTGTTAACCCGGGCAAACAACATCGGCAACATGGCGCTGATCACAATGGCCGTCACCCAGGGCACCACGTTCAACAGCTCGGTAGACACCATACTCAGCAGCAGTTGGCCGACCACCGTTCCCAGGTAGTAAACCATCATATAGGCCGCCAGCAGTTGGCCACGGTTGGTCAGGTTTCCGCTGCGCAATAAGGCGCTCTCAACAATCACCCAAATCCAGGCGCAGCCGATACCGGCAAAGAAACGCCAGCCCATCCAACTCCAGAAATCGAGCGACAACGCCATACCGGCGGTCGCCACGGCGAACACCACGCAGGCAAGGTGATAACTGCGGGTAAACCCAATGCGCTGGATCAGTTTGCCCGCCATCAGCGTGCCAAACAGATTGCCGGTAAAGTAAGAGGAACTTACCATTCCCACCTGCCCGGTTGACAACTGAGCATGGGTTAACCAAAGAGGAACTAACGTATTCAATACGGCAATAGAAACCGTGAGCAACAACAGGCCACAGAGCAGCAGGAGCACTGGCCGGGAATATGCGGACATAGTGAGATTGAAACCGAACGCGCAATGAGAGTGCGCGCATCATGCCACTGGCGATAAAAAAGTCAATCAGCTCTTATCAGTGGATCGCACGATTTGTTTTTTGTCACCCTAGTGCAGGGCAACATCATCAGGAAAGTGCTCCCCCAATGACCGCTAAGACATGCGCCAATCGGGTCCCGGCGTGCCCCCTTCCCTGAGGGCAACGCCGGCTTTTCTTAGCGCGACCGGTGATAAACCATAGCCAACTGACCCGCAATTTCGGCGGTGTTCACCAATACTGCCGCATTGGCCATGGCCGAACGCCCATGGGTCGCCTGCTCAACCGCTTTCATAATGAATTTGGTTACCTGGCTGCCAGTTACGCCTTCGGCGGCCGCATTCTCGATAGCGGCCTGGATCGCTGCCTGAACGTCACGGCTGTCAATCGCATCCTCCGGTTTGGTCGGTGCTGCCACCACCATCGCCGCACTGCCCGGCAATGCGCGGTTAATATCAATCGCCTGAGCAATCTCCTCCAGACTGTCCAGCCGTTGCGGACTGCGATAGCCGCTACTGCGACAATAGAAGGCCGGGAAATCGTCCGTCTGATAGGTCACCACGGGAACGCACTGGGTTTCCAGAAACTCCAGCGTACGCCCGATATCGAGGATATTTTTGGCACCTGCGCACACCACCGTCACGTTAGTGCGGGTAAATTGAATCAAATCGGAAGAGATATCCATGCTGTCTTCTCCCCCGCGATGCACACCACCAATGCCCGCAGAGGCAAAGAAACCAATACCGGCCAGTTCGGCCAACATCAGCGACGAAGCCACCGTGGTGGCTCCCATGCTTTTTTGCGCCAGCACAAAAGGCAAATTGTTGCTGGATACTTTCGCAATGCCAGGCGTGGTGGCGAAACGTTCGATCTGTTCGCGATGCATGCCCACCAAAATTTCGCCATCGCAGATACCAATGGTCGCAGGAACCGCGCCGCTGCGGCGGACTGCCGCCTCCACCGCCAGCGCAGTCTCCACATTGGCAGGATAGTTCAGCCCGTGGGTAATGACGTTTGACTCCAGCGCAACCACCGCGTGGCGACTTTCCAGGGCGGCCTTCACTTCAGGATGAATAACCAAAGGCAGTAAATTAGCTTGCATCATGACTCACTTATCACATTAACGGAAACAGAGGGAAACAGGGCCGCTTGCAGTTGCGCGACACCTTCAGGCAGCAGCAGTTGGTAATGGTCCACCGCCAGCGAGATCACCCGCGGTGGATTGGCCTGCAGGGCCGGTGAATTTTCAAGTTGGGAATAATGGTCACCGGCCGCTTTAATAACGGTCACCGGCGCCCGAACCTGGCGTTGCTGCAGTTCCTCGAAGTTATAGCCGAAGGCATAGGTTTGCTTGACGATCTCAATGATCCGCGCCACCAGTTCCACCTGAAGCTGTGGGAAACAACGGCAAATAAAACGCACAAAATCCCCCTCTTCACGGCACTCTGCCAGACAGCGTTCAAGCAATGGCCCTTCCACCTGGCGGGCAAAAACGGAAAATAAAATCGCCACAAACACCGGATTGGTGAAGCTGACCTGCTGGTTACCCTCCTGCTCTCGGTCAAATTGCGTTTTCGGCGAACCGGGAGCAATCAGGTACAGCTCCTCCACCACCTGCCCCTCGGTCTCCAACTGGTAGGCAGCCTCGAAAGCCACGCGTGCGCCGAAGGAGTATCCCCACAGCGTATAGGGCCCCTGGGGTTGCAAGCGTCGGATTTGCGCGATATCTGCCGCCGCCATCTGCTGAATGGACTCCAGTGGCAGCTCCCCTTCGTTAATGCCCAGCGCCTGCACGCCATAAAAGGCACGCGCCTGACTCAGACTCTCTCCCAGCGCTTTCAGACTTAGCGGATAGCCTCCCAGACCTGGCCAGCAAAAAATCGCCGGTGCCTGCTGTCGATTAAAGGGCACCAAGCGCGACAACTGTGGCGCGAGATAGGCATTGCGTTCTATCCAGTCGGCCAAAGCAACGATGTTCGGCGTTTGGAACAGGATCTGCATCGGCAATTTAATATCGAGCGCTTTGTTGACCTGGTTGATAAACATGACTGCGGTGAGTGAGTTACCCCCGCTCTCAAAGAAATCATCGTCCGCAGAGACCCTTTCCCACTTCATGACCCGGCACCAGATTTCGGCCAAACGCTGTTGTAATTCGCCCTCTGGCACCACGATTGGCTTTTCGGTATTCAGTTGGCAAGCATACATACGATTAAGCGTTTGTTGGTCGACCTTACCGTTGGCCATCAGCGGTAGCTTGTCCATGACCAGCACGCGGTTCGGGATCATGTATTGTGGCAACTGCGCGGCTAAATCGGCTTTCAGCATTTCAGTTGGCCCTTGCATATGCACCCGATCCTCATCCATGCCGTCATGACTCAGCTGCGACTGGCTGAGCGGGCCGCCGATACAGAAATAACAGCTCTGCATCGGCAATCCGTGGCGGGTCAACAGCGTCCGCATCGCCTTTGCAGCAGGCAAGTCGTGCCCGCTTTTCGAACTATAGCCGGCCGACATCATCCCCAGCCCCAGCGGATTGGCTTGCAGACGATGCAGCGCACGCCCCAGCATAATGTAATGCCCCTTAGCATCGGCATGGTTGTTCACCAGCATGATGCCAAAACCCGCACGCTGGTAGACTTGCTGGTTGATAGCGATAACGTGGTGGCGTGCCAGGATCTCCTCATCCATAAAATGCAGCGAGCCCTGGCGATAGTGGTACAGCCCAGGAGACATATCGGCGACGCCCTGCGCATGAACCTGGACAAAAAATTCCGGGTGGTCGACAACGGCCTCCATATTGGCTGGCTGAATGCGAAAATCGCCGAAATAATAGTCAGTTGCGGCTCCGTCATACCACTGTGGCAACGCCCCCGGCTGGGCGCCGGAGGCTGCCTGCAGGCCATATTCTGGCAGCAGTTCATCGAACAGCCCCAACATATGACCGGCCTCCATCTCCAGAACCTCCTGAATATTGTTCTGATAAACCTGATCGATAGCCGCGCGTTTGCCGATAAAGTGGATTTCAAGGCTGCCCGTTGCCTGTTCAGGCAGTTCGCATACGCAATACAGACGGTGGTTTACAGGGTGGTAATAGTAGATCCCCGCCGGCCAGCCAAACATTCGGTGGAGCTCGAGATACATCTGAACCGAATACAGCGCCCCCGGCGATGCGTAGGCGTATTTGGGCAACAATCGTTTTTCACTGGCGAACTGGCCAAAGTTACGCAGCAGTGCGCCAAAATCCTCCACCGACAGCGCTTGCAGGTCGCTCGCCAACATGGCACGCGGGCTGCGCCCCAGAATTGACAATAATTGCGCCTCGGTAACCCGCGTCGTCCCTTCAAAGAAACGGTAACTTTTGCGGCTGAAAGCCCGATAGTTTTGCTGCGCCGTAGCCTGTGCGCCGGCAAGCGCGATTGCGGGCAATGCCCGGCACTCGTCCTCGCTGCGGCACCCCGCATTGGACAGCTGCGCCTTGACCTGTTGCCTGCTGGCCTTCGACTGATGATGCTCGCCGTGGACCCCCTGATCCATCAACGCCGCATGCTGTGAGTCCAACTCGACGCAGGCGATCAGGTTTTGATAATGCGTTCGCTCGTCTTCATTGACCATTACCGCCGCCCTTTTCACCCAGAGGTGACGCTCAATCGCCAGGCGAATTTCATCAAGCTCGATACGGTAACCGCGCAGTTTAATCTGGTTATCTGCCCGGCCGGCAAAGTGATAGCAGCCGAGGCTATCCCGATAAACCACATCGCCAGTGCGATACATGCGCGCATGTTCCGCAGCAGGGGTAAATGGATTCGTAAGAAACCGTTCAGCCGTTAACTCAGGACGCAGCAAATAGCCATTGGCCACCTGCACTCCGGAGATGTACAGCTCGCCTTTTTCACCCTCGGCCACCGGCTGACGGTGCGCATCAAGCACATAAAACGCGGTATCCTCCACCGGCCGACCTATCGAAACGGCGTCCGGCGACTGTTCCAGACCCTCTTTCTCAACCTCATGCACCGACGCATTGATGGTACATTCCGTTGGGCCATACAGGTTGATCAGGCGAGCTTGCGGCAGGCACTGAAAGAATTGCTTTGCCAGGTTGCGCGTCAATATTTCGCCACCGCAAAAGACCTGCGTTAACGCCTGGCAATCCTGCAACAGTGGCTGCTCGACCAGCGCTTGCAGCAGCGTCGGTACGCATTGCAGGCTGGTGATTTGATGACGCAGCAAGGTCGCCACCATCATATCCGGATCGCGGTAGCAATCCTTCGGTGCTATCACCAGCGAACATCCCATCGCCGGCGCCAGGATCTCCCACTGCGCCGCATCAAAGCTCATGGGCGTTTTCTGCAAAATCTTACTCTGTGCGCCAAAAGCAAAACGATGGGACAGGTAATGCATATGACGAGAAATATTAGGGTAACTGACCATTACGCCTTTCGGTTTGCCCGAACTGCCTGAGGTGTAAATCACATAAGCCAGCCGCGCAGCATCGGAAGAATCAGCAATGTCAAAAACCGCTTTGGGCAAATCAGAAAGATAAGGGATATCATTGTCGGTAATAATCGTGACATCTGGCCCGATCAGCGTTTGCAATTTTTCTTTGAGATGATATTGGCAAAGAATAACTTTTACCTCTGAGTCGGTAATCATATAACGCAACCGCTCATCGGGATATTCTGGCGCCAACGGCAAATAAGCATAACCGCTGGCCAAAATACCCCAGGCACCGCTTACCAGAGTAGTGGATGGCTCGCAGAATAAACCGATACAGACTCTGTCAGTGTTAATCCACTGCCGCAAACAGGAGGAAATACTAAAAACATGATGGCAGAAGTCGCGATAACTCAGTACGCTGTCCGCGTCTTGTACCGCAATGGCTTCGGGTTGCTGGCTGTAGTGTTGAGCCAACTGTTCAAATAGTCCCGCCGAAATATCCATTTTTACTCTATGAACGCCTCACATTTGCCAGGATCCCGGTAGGGTTGTAATGACGACGTGCTTTAGCAACACTCCCCATGCAGGGAAAATGCCGGCCTTATACAATTAGGGGATATCTGTCGTTGTCATTACTGTCGTTATCCATGCAGCTTTTCGGCATTCACCCTCTTTCAGAGTTAATAGTTGCCAGTTGGCAGATAACAACTGACGTCATTTTTTCGCAGGCATGAGCCTGAGCGACTTTTGCCCATATCCTTTGGATCTATTTATTTGTCATGGCGCTAATGGCGTAAGCATGGCGATATTTATCGCCCGTAAACTTTCACCATTAAGAAATAGCGCTGTCTGCGGCCCTGAATAACCCGTAATGCTTTTGCTTTTGCTAGCCTGCTGCTGCGCGACTAACGTCTCTGTGACGGCACCAGTCAACCACGGCGGCAAAAGAGCTTACAATAATGCTGGGCTCGGCCGCGGCCAGTACCTGACGATTTTGAATACCATAATCCACCGCGATCACCTGACAGCCAACCTGATGAGCCATCAATATGTCGTGCGTAGTATCCCCCACCATCACCGCATCGATCGCCCTGACCTGATAGTGATCCAGGATTTTGTTGCCAGACTCCGGCGCCGGTTTTTTCTCCGTTACCTGGTCAGCGCAAACCACCACATCAAACAACGGGGCAATGCCCGCCGCCGCCAATAGCGAATTTGCACTGCGTGCGAACTTATTGGTGGTCACCGCCAGATGAAAACCCTCTCCTTTCAACTGTTGCAGGCCCGCAGCGACGCCAGGAAATAACAGCGATGCCGCCATGGGTAAAATCAGCGTCTGAAACTGCCGTTGATACTCCGCCACGCAGTCGGTTACTGTCCGGCTATCGGCCTCCTGAGACAGCAATTGGGCAAAGGCACGCTCCAACGGCAGGCCTATCGTTTCACGAATCAGCTCATCCTCGGCCGGCTGCGGTAATTGCAGTTGTTGAAAGGTGGCACGAAAGGCAGAGACTATCGCTCTCGCCGTATCAAACAGGGTGCCGTCAAGGTCAAACATAATGACTCTGAGTTCAGATTTCATAGATGTCACCTTCTTGAGGGTCAGTAATTAGGGACTTTAATTAAACAGTCTTTTTTATTTTCTATTTCCGGGCGATAAACCTGCGCCTGCCAGTCATCGGCAGATACCGGCTCTATTGCAATGGAGACGACGCCGGCATCGCACTGTAATGCTTGCGTAATAGCCCGCGTTATCTCCTCTGCCAGTGCATTCTTGGCAGTTTGGGAAAGTACCTGCGGAAAGTGCTGAATTTTCACGTGCGGCATGTCTTTTTCCTTTGTAGAGTTTAATTACCCGTGCCGGGTACCAAAATATCGGTCACCAAAGTCGCCGATCCCCGGTTTCATAAAGGCCTGATCCGAGAGTCCCTGTTCAATGGATGACGTCACCAGTTGGATGTCAGGGAAACGGGCAAACAAACGTTCGACCCCCACCGGCGATGCCAATACATTAACAACATAGATATTTTCCAGCGGCACGCCTTGCTCCAACAGCGTTTCGATTGCCATGATCAGCGAACCGCCCGTGGCCAGCATAGGTTCAAATAGCAACACGGCGCGTTCGGCAATATCGTCGGGGAAATGAGAGTAGAAGTATTTGGGTAGCTTGCTTTGCGGATTGCGTTGAATAAGTATTTTGCCTATCGGCTGGCCGCTAAACATTCTGCGATACTCGCCTTCAAAACTTTCCCCGGCACGGATAACCGAAACACCGCAAATACCACGGGCAAGTTTTAGCCCCGCATAGGTTTCGCCAATGGGGGTAATCACCTCATTTTTTTCATATGGCAGTAAGGAGGCGACCTGCACCAGCAGTTGACGCAGCAGTTGATCGCTATAATATTCAAAACAGGCATGCTCCGCCTGTTTATTACGGATTTGGGTGTGCAAATAAGTAAGATAATGACTTGGGGCTAGCAGATGAATATTAGAAAGTTTCATAACCTTGTTCTTTTAACAGAGTAATAGATGCATAAGCACCGCCCTTCACCGGGTTAGGTGAAAGGAGGGCTTATATCGATTAAAAATAAAAGTCAGTCTGTAACTTATCAATATCAACAGGGAATAATCAGTCGATAAGATGCCTTTCCTTTAGCTCGCTCAATACTTTTACCGCCGCTTCGGAACAGAGATGACAGTCCGCATGGGTCAACCAGGAAACTTCTTCTATTTCGGCACTGGCTTTGACTTCACCAATAAAGTCGGCAGTAAAACAATGTATTTTCACCATTACGTCAGCGGGTTTACCATCGGCCTGCCCATGGAATTCGCCCAATGAAATAATACTGTCATTAATTAAATCAACGGAAAGTTCTTCTTTAATTTCTCGGGTAAGAGCCTCGCGATCGCTCTCTCCGATTTCCCGTTTGCCGCCAGGAATATAAAACGTCGTCTTGTTATACGAACGAACCATCAGGACTTTTTTATCCTGAATATATACCCAGCCTAATTTATCAATAAATTTTGTAGCAGGACGGTTATTCACTCTGTTGACCTCTCACTCCAGGTTAGGTGCATGCTCAAACGACGGCGGCAATTGGGGAGTTGTGGTGAACTGGTGTGCGGTGGCGCGGTACAAGGTGCATTTGGTGCGCAACCATAGCAGCTTCATCACATAAACCAGTTTTGGGTTATGCTCCTCTTCCTCCTCCACGGCTCGCGCGGTGAGCTGCCGCCACTCGCGTTCCCATAGCGGATCGCGGATATCGTCATATTCATCGGCATAAAGATGCTGGAGAGATTGTAACTTATCGGGGTGAGCCAAACTATCGGTAGCAAACAACATGCACTGCATCCCGACCCAGTAGCTGCAAAGCACGTCGCGCGCCTCTTGCTCGGGTAAATGCCTGGCGATTTGTTCCATGGCCAACAAAGACGTCAACAGGTGCAGCAGCAGAAAATTCCCCGGCGTGGTCAGGTAGATTAATGTGACCGTCTGATAGAATTGCGCCCACACCTGCTCGAGGCTCTGTTGCGTCAGCCACTCCGGCTGGCGATAAATCTCTTCATGGCCCTGTTCCAATACGCAGGCAATGCGATATTGCAGACCGGAACGCTGTAATTCAGGATGGATACGCGCCTTGATTTCCTCAGCCGGCGTTTCAATAACCGCGCTCTGCCAGGCCAGCATCTCTTCCCGCCGTTGCTGCCAGCAGTTCGCCAAACGTAGCACAGAGTCAAAGACCCTTGGCTCCCCAAGACGTGGGTCGTATCGGGAGCGTCGATGATGGCAGGGTACGTACGAATAGGCCATATAGGCCAAGCCTTCGACGATCATCACCTCATGCTCGGCCAGCAACGCCCAACCCAGATGAATGGTGCCGTGCGTCAACGAGCCCACCCAACCGTCAATCAGTTCCGGCAGGTAGCTGGCAAGCACCTGCTCACGTCCCTGCTCACGTATCTGCTGCCGGAAAAAGTCGCAATAGGCGCTAAAGCTGCTTCGTTTGCCCCGCAGGCTACGCCAGTTCGCACTATCAATCTGGTACCTGGCTTTTCTTGGTGGCTCCAACCCCATGCCGTAAGGCGTCATGGCGGCATAGCGCCGGTAATACCAGGCGATACGCTCCTCAGGCACGCCCAACCCAGACAAGGCGATAACGGCATGTTTAACATGATTGGTGAGATGCCCGTTAAACTCTATGTCGTATCGCTGATCATCTAACAGTTCATTTATCATGATGATATTTCTCGAGTGTCGATAGGATGATCCCAATGGTGATCAATGCCACTCCCAATAGCTGAATGAGATGACTGCGTCCACCTTGATTAATCACATCAAACAGCACGGCCGAGAACATCTGACCGCCAATAATTAATACCGAAGTATTTAGCGCCCCCATTTTGGGGAACACGTAGCTGCTGGTTGCAACGAACAGTGCGCCACACCCACCACCAACCCAGGCATAGGCCGGAACTTGAGCCCAATGGAACTGCCCTAGCTGTTGCCAGTAAAACGCCGCCACCAACAGGGTCAGAAATAAGAACCCCACCGAGTGATTCCATAAGGAGGTGCGAAATGCGCCAATAGAGGCACTCAGTTGGCCATTAATAACCCTGGCAGAGCTAATAATCATCCCGTTTAACAGGGCAATAAAAATAAGCGTATCCACGTCATCGCTCCCTAAAGGCTATAGATAATAAGAAAACAGCCGGAAATAATCAGAGCAGAGATATAAAGGCTACTGCGAGTCATTTTTCGTTTTTGTGAGCCGAATAAACCGAAGTGATCTGAGACAAACCCGAATAATAATTGCCCAACCAGGCCAAGAGAAATTGTGCTGGAGAGAGGAATGCCACCGTTAATTGCCATCGTAGCCAAAATAACGGTAAAGGCTCCGGGAATGCCGCCAAGATAGAGCCACCAGGATCGTTTCTGTGGTTTATTATTCGATTCCTGAGGATTTTTTTTAACAAATAATAGAATAAGCAGCAATGAACTCAACATGCCAATACCGTGAGCCACCCAAGAGGCGACGACAGAAGAGGTTTGTTCAGACAGAGCGCTGTTGGCTTGAAACATTAAGGTAAGAAAAAAACCGCTAAGTATAGCGATAAAAATATTTTTAAAATTGCCTATCATAATGTGTAACCTGCGCATTAAAAAACCACTAAGGTGATTTTACAATCCTTGTACAGCAAAGCCTAAGAACGATGCCAAGAAGCTTTTACTCATATAATCCGCAAAAAAAACTACACCCATCGATAAAGCATGTCAATGGAATGTTAAGATTGATTTAATAATTCATTAAACTTAAACATTCGGGGAATTGATGATGGAACAGAGGGGGTGAGGCACTGGCGATAACCAGCCCTTTTATGGCTCGATGTGGAGGGTAAACCAGGAACGGCCGCCAGCTTTGGCGACCGTTCCTTTGTATCAGAAATGCAGTTCTAAAGATTCAACTTCAGCAGAGCATTCGGTAGCCCAGGCGCTCAGAGTGATCTGCGCCAATTGCGCCAGCCCCTGATAGAAAGGATGTTGCGCATTCGCCTGCAGCAATTCCAGATAGCGCGGTGCCCAAGGCAGCAAATGTTTGGTCAGCAATTGCTCCACCAACCCACCCTGACGCTCTTCGGCCAACCATGCCACCATCATCAACAAAGTACCGATGTGATCTTCCGGCTCATTGCGATCGTGTTGCGCGTCGATACCATTGGAACGCAACCACCTGCGCAGACGCAAAGTGGAATTGCCAAACAGCACGTTCTCTTTGTCCAGATACACCGAACCCCATAACGGAGCCGGTAAGGTGTCAGGCCCGACAAACAGACGTTGGTAAGCCTCTGCCAACGACTCCTCTTGTTTATCTTCAATGCCGGTGGCAATCAGTGCTGCCGCCGTCTGCAACTGCTCGGCGTCGCCATACGGCCACTCTTTGACCCACTCAGATTCAGACAAGGTTGCCAACAGCTGTTGACCGTCTTCACTTTCTGGCGGTGCATACAACAACACACCCAGCACCCGGCCCGTTAAAGCGATATTTTCAAGCGTCATAAATCAAGGATCCTATTAAGGGCACAGCGAACTGTGCCTGACTACAATATTAACCGGCTACCGCCATGCCAACGGTCATATGCAGGCCGTAGAACACACCACGGCCTACCAACTCACCGGCGATAACCAAAATCAAACCTAAAACCATCCCCATCACGCTCGCGTTACCCCGGCGCAACAGTGGGCAAATCCAACAGCCTAAACCTGATACCACCAACACCAGCCGCCCAACCATTAACTGGCCATATTGCGGGATCAGCGTGGAGGCCTGCTGTACCGAGCTATTGATACTGGCCAACTCATAGCCTTGCATCATCACCGCGCACAGGCTTGCCAACAGTGCCACCACGCTAAGAATAGCCAGTGAATAGCGGGCTGATACCGCTAATCCAGCCGCACGCAGCAATAAAACGCCCAGCAACGGCCCGCAGATCAGCGTCGTCAGGAAAAAGTTCAGCGTAGTGTAACCGTTATGCCAGGTTGGCACAGTATCGATTTGATACACCCGCGTCATGGCGTAAACAAAGACCACGCCCAGAACCATGGTCACCCACAGCCACACTTTACCCAACGCCGGTGGCATTCTGCCCAGTATCGCCAGCAGCCAATAAAAACCACCGACGGCAAAGAACAACGCGCCACTGGCAATTTCGTTGCTCAACGCCGAAGCGCCAATGCGGTTTAACGAGTTGAACGCGCGTAACGGTGACCCCAGGTGCAGCGTAGAAGCGACAAAAGCGATGCCCATCAGCAACCACAAACAGAACATTGAGCGATGAACTGCCCGGCCCTGCTGTTCGTTCAGATTGCCACCGATCACCGCCCCCGCCATGACCAAGGTCGCTCCCACCACTGATTGCCCCAATACGGTAAACAGCATCAGCGGCCATTCATGCCATCCCATGCCCATATTAAACCTCCTTCGGATTGGCCAAATAGCCCGTGGTATCGCCACATGGCCGGCTATTGGCATTGGGTTTCAGCACTATGCTCGGCCGGGTAAAATGCGCCGCCGGCAGCGGAGCCATCTGTGCCAGGGTGCCATGCTGCTGCCGTAATTGTTCGATTGGGCCAAAGTCCAGTGCCCGTAGCGGACAGGACTCCACGCAAATAGGCTTGTTGCCCTCCGCCACCCGTTCATGGCAACCATCACATTTGGTCATGTGTCCTTTGGCTGCATTGTATTGTGGTGCGCCGTACGGGCAGGCCATATGGCAATAGCGGCATCCAATGCACACCTCTTCATTCACCACCACAAAACCGTCCTCCTGCTTATGCATCGCGCCAGTCGGGCACACTTTGGTGCAGGCAGGATCTTCACAATGGTTGCAGGCGATCGACAAGTAATAGGCAAACACGTTTTGTTGCCAGCCTTCGCCATCCTGTTGCCAATCACCCCCGGCATATTCGTAGACGCGGCGGAAGCTGACGTCCGGCGTCAGGTTTTTATAGTCTTTGCAGGCCAGTTCGCAGGTTTTGCAGCCGGTGCAACGACTTGAATCGATAAAGAATCCATATTGCTGAGTCATTGGCTACCCCTTATACCTTTTCGATTTGGATCAGATTGGTATGCTGCGGATTCCCCTTGGCCAACGGCGAAGGCCGGTGGGTGGTCAGGGTATTCATGCAGGCACCGTGGTCGACCCGATCGCCACTCATATTGGCCTGATGCCAGGCTCCCTGCCCCATAGCGACCACACCCGGCATGATGCGCGGCGTCACCTTGGCTTCGACACGGACCTCACCACGCCCATTGAATACCCGCACCTGGTCGCCGGCGATGATGCCCCGAGAGTGAGCATCCAATGGATTGATCCACACCTCCTGGCGGCAAGCCGCCTGCAGAACATCGATATTGCCGTACGAGGAATGGGTGCGGGCCTTGTAGTGGAAACCAAACATTTGCAGCGGGTAGGTGTTACGCAGCGGATCGTCCCAACCTTCAAAGGTCGAGGCATAAACCGGTAACGGACTGATGGTTTCGTCTTTCTCCAACTGCCAGTCGTTGGCGATCTCGGCCAACCTGCTGGAATAGATCTCTATCTTGCCGGACGGCGTTTTTAACGGGTTCGCTTCGGGATCCTGACGGAAATTTTTATAAGCCACGAAATGGCCATTGGGATCTTTACGCTTGTAGATCCCCATGCTACGCAACGCTTCATAGCCCGGCAGCAGCGGATCCCGCGCCTGCATTTTGGCGTATAAATGCTGCAGCCACTGCGCCTGGGTACGCCCTTCGGTGAATTTCTGATGTACTTCTGGCCCTAAACGGCGCGCCACTTCACTCAGCACTTCATAAATGCCCTTACGTTCAAATTTGGCGGCGGTGGCAGGTTGAATAAAGATCAGATACCCCATGTTGCCGGCATAGTCGTTGGGAATGATATCTTCCTGTTCAACCGTCATCAGGTCCGGCAGCAGAATATCGGCATATTTCGCCGACGAGGTCATAAAGTTCTCAATCACCACGATCATTTCGCACTGAGAATCGTCCTGCAAAATATCGTGCGTTTTATTGATGTCAGAGTGCTGATTGGTGATGGTGTTACCGGCATAGTTCCAGATGAACTTGATCGGCACGTTCAGTTTTTCCTGGCCACGCACCCCATCACGCCTGGCGGTCATCTCCGGGCCTCGTACAATGGCATCGGTCCAGCTAAAGCAGGAGATCTGCGCTTTGACCGGGTTGGTCAATACCGGCATACGCTCAATGGTAATGGTATAGGTTGATTCACGCGCGCCGCTGTTGCCGCCATTAATGCCGACATTGCCGGTCAGGATCGGCAGCATGGCGATGGCCCGCGAGGTCAGTTCACCATTGGCCTGCCGCTGAGGCCCCCAGCCCTGGCAGATATAGGCCGGTTTGGCGCTGCCGATTTCGCGCGCCAGTTTGATAATGCGCGCTGCCGGAATACCGGTAATTTTCGCCGCCCACTGCGGCGTTTTCTCGACGCCATCGTCACCCAACCCAAGAATGTAAGCTTTGTAGTGGCCATTTGTCGGGGCGTCGGCGGGTAAGGTTTTTTCGTCGTAGCCAACGCAATACCGATCCAGAAACGGCTGATCGACCAGGTTTTCGCTGATCAACACGTGCGCCAATCCAGCCACTAATGCCGCATCCGTACCTGGGCGAATCGGGATCCATTCATCCTCACGCCCGGCGGCGGTATCGGTATAACGTGGGTCGATAACAATCATCCGCGCATTGGAACGTTCACGCGCCTGCTCCAGATAATAAGTGATGCCGCCCCCGCTCATTCGCGTCTCGGCCGGGTTGTTACCAAACATCACCACCAGTTTGCTGTTTTCAATATCCGAAGTACTGTTGCCCAGATTGCTGCCATAGGTATAAGGCATGGCGCAGGCGATTTGCGCAGTGCTGTAAGTACCGTATTGGCTAAGGTAACCGCCATAGCAATTCATCAGACGGGCGACCAACGAGGCATTTGGCGATGAGCGGGTGATATTGCCGCCGACAATACCCGAGGTGTAATTGATATATACCGCTTCGTTGCCGTACTGTTCGACGATACGCTTCAGATTGTTGGCGATGGCGTCATAAGCTTCGTCCCAACTGATACGTTTGAACTTGCCTTCACCACGCTTACCGACGCGTTTCATGGGATAATTCAAGCGGTCAGGATGGTTCATGCGGCGACGAATAGAGCGGCCGCGTAAACAGGCTCGAACCTGATGGTCGCCGTATTCATCCAGACCGGTGTTATCGGTTTCGACCCAATACACTTCGTCGTCGCGCACGTGTAAACGCAAGGCACAGCGACTGCCACAGTTAACCGAACAGGCACCCCAGACCACTTTGTCCTGCGAGGCTTGCAGCACACTTTCGTTAATTGAAACCGCTAATGCGCGGCGACTAAATGGCAATGCTATGCCACCGACGGCCAGCGCCAGCCCGACGATACCGCTGGATTTTACCAACGTGCGACGACTGAATCCCCCAGACTCCTGACGGTTTGTTTTGTTTTCCGACATAACTCACTCCACGTTTTACCCTGGTATTGATAAACGTCATGCCCTTCACTCAAGGCGGCGAACAGAGGAGACAGATTCGGTGTCTGTTGATGAGCCTGAACAAAGACCCTCCTCTCTGAGAGGATATTACTCAGAAGTGGGTAGTGAACTTTGTCTGCTATCAATAAAGCGGGGGAAGTATCTGAAAGAAAAAAGGCTTTCGAACAAAGGGGTAATAATTTTCTTATAAAAAAAGCGCCCGCAGGCGCTTTTCGTAACATAACTAACTCGTTAACCGATATATTCCAGGCCACCCATATATGGGCGTAATACTTCCGGAACCTGAATACGGCCATCAGCCTGCTGGTAGTTTTCCAGCACTGCTACCAGCGTACGACCTACTGCCAGACCAGAACCGTTCAGCGTATGCACCAGGCGCGGCTTCTTCTCGGTTTTGCTGCGGCAACGGGCCTGCATGCGGCGTGCCTGGTAATCCCACATGTTGGAGCAGGATGAGATCTCACGGTAAGTGTCCTGCGCCGGCAGCCACACTTCCAGATCGTAGGTCTTGCAAGAGCCTGCGCCCATGTCACCGGTACACAGCAACATTTTACGGTATGGCAGGTTCAGCAACTGCAGCACTTTCTCTGCATGACCGGTCAGCTCTTCCAGCGTAGCCATCGAGTCTTCCGGACGGACGATCTGCACCATCTCAACTTTGTCGAACTGGTGCATGCGGATCAAACCACGGGTGTCACGGCCATAAGAACCGGCTTCGGCACGGAAACAAGGCGTATGCGCAGTCATCTTCAGTGGCAGAGATTCCTCTTCCAGGATCTCGTCGCGCACCAGGTTGGTCAATGGCACTTCTGCGGTTGGGATCAGTGCGTAGTTGCTGCTGTCGGATTCTTCTTCCAGCGGTTTGGTGTGGAACAAGTCTTCACCAAATTTCGGCAACTGGCCGGTACCGAACAGTGTGGCATGGTTAACCAGGTAAGGAACGTAAGTTTCCTGGTAGCCGTGTTGTTCGGTATGCAGATCCAGCATGAACTGGGACAACGCGCGGTGCATACGGGCAATTTGCCCTTTCATCACCACAAAGCGTGAACCGGTCAGTTTTACCGCAGCGGCAAAGTCCAGACCACCGGCCATTTCGCCCAGATCGACGTGATCGCGTACCGCGAAATCATACTGGCGCGGCTCGCCCCAGCGGCTGACTTCCAGGTTATCGCTGTCGTCTTTACCGTCTGGTACTTCATCGTCAGGCAGGTTCGGGATCGCCAACGCATAGTCACGGATTTCAGCCTGCAGCTGATCCAGCGCGGCCTTGGCCGTGTCCAGCTTGTCACCCAGTTCGTTTACTTCGCGACGCAGCGGCTCAATGTCTTCCCCGCGCGCTTTAGCCGCGCCGATGGATTTCGATCGGGAGTTACGTTCTGCCTGCAGCGTTTCGGTTTCTACCTGCAGAACTTTACGACGCTCTTCTTGAGAACGCAGCAGATCCAGATCGAGTTTAAAGCCTCGGCGAGCCAGTTTGACGGCGACTGCGTCTAGCTCATTACGCAGCAGATTGGGATCGAGCATGCTAATCCTGTGCTTATTGTTATTGAAAGAAAATTTGATGTTTTATTCGGCTGAATTTATAGCCGTATAAAGGAAGAGTGATACCCGCTAACCTTACCGCAACGGCAACGCTAGCGGTAGCGTTTTGTCTGGCTATTTTGATCCTGCTCAGCCAGCCATGCCAGCTTTTCACCAATTTTACCTTCCAGCCCGCGCGTGGTTGGATGATAGTAACGCGTCCTGGCCATTTCGGGTGGGAAGTAATCCTCACCGGCGGCATAGGCATTGGGCTCATCGTGAGCGTAACGATATTCTGCACCCAGCCCCATTTCCTTCATCAGCTTGGTTGGCGCATTGCGCAGATGCTCGGGTACATCATAATCAGCCATCTCTTTGGCATCACGTATTGCCGCTTTGAAGGCTGTGTAAACCGCGTTGCTTTTTGGCGCGCAGGCCAAATAGACGATAGCCTGAGCAATCGCCCTTTCGCCTTCCGCCGGGCCGACGCGGGTAAAGCAGTCCCAGGCCGCGATGGCTACCTGCATGCCACGCGGGTCGGCATTACCCACATCTTCAGAAGCAATCGCCAGCAACCGGCGCGCCACATACAGTGGATCGCCCCCGGCGGTAATAATACGTGCATACCAGTACAACGCAGCATCCGGCGCTGAACCACGCACCGATTTATGCAGCGCCGAGATCAGATCGTAAAAGCGGTCGCCTTTATTATCGAAACGCGCACTGCGTTCGCCAGAGACCTCTTTCAGTAATTCCGGCGTCAACACGCGAATGCCTTTGGCGTTGATCTCCGCCATGTCCGCCATCATCTCCAGGCTGTTCAGCGCCCGACGAGCGTCGCCGCCAACCAGCTCCGACAACATGCGGCGCGTCTCTTCCGGCAGTTCGATATTCTGGCCGCCAAAGCCCCGGCTGCTGTCCTGCATCGCCTGATCCAGCACCTGGCTGATATCTTCGGCAGTCAGTGCCTTCAGCAAATAAACACGGGCCCGTGACAACAGCGCCGAGTTAAGCTCAAAAGACGGGTTTTCGGTGGTGGCGCCGATAAAGGTGATGGTGCCGTCTTCAATGTGCGGCAGGAAGGCATCCTGCTGGCTTTTGTTGAAGCGATGGACCTCATCGACAAACAGGATAGTGCGGCGACCGGCGTCACGGTTTTGGCGTGCACGCTCGATCGCCTCGCGGATCTCTTTGATCCCGGACGTGACGGCAGAAATACGCTCGACGTCCGCCTGACCATAACGACCGATCAATTCTGCCAGCGTCGTTTTCCCGGTGCCCGGTGGCCCCCACAGAATCATCGAGTGCAGTTGCCCCGCCTCGATTGCACGCGGCAAAGGCTTGCCGGCGGCCAGCAGATGTTGCTGGCCGATATACTGTGCCAGCGTGGTCGGCCGCATCCGCGCGGCCAACGGCTGGAATTCATTCTGGGAAAAATCGAGCGACATATTACTCACGCGGACCTCACTGGCGCTGGTCGTCCAGCGTCACCCCCTTCGGCGGGGTAAATTTAAATTTGCTGGCATCGGCAGCAACATTCTGCTGGCTTTTCAGCGTGTAAGAGCTGCGCTGGCCGTCCTGCTCAACCGCGGCAAAACTACGGATAGTGCCGCTGTTATCCACGCTGATGGCGAACTGTTTCAGGTTGCCGCTGCTGGATTTTGGCGTCAGCTCGAAATCATTACCCTTCTGTTTAACGTTGTACTGTTTCCAGTCATTGGCGTTATTGCGGGTGATCAGCATAAACGGCGTATTGCCGGTGGCATTTTTCAGCCAGGTGGCGGTCACCTGCTCAACAAAGGGGTTGTAGAACCACAGGGTCTGACCGTCTGATACCAGCACGCTCTCATCCGGCGAGGTCATGTGCCAGTTAAACAGGTTGGGACGCTTCACCCAAAGTTCACCTTCACCCTGCTGTACCGCAGCGCCATCGCTGCTGGTCACGGTCTGGGAGAAGCTGGCGTGGAAACTGTTCACTTTCGCCAGGCGACTTTGCAAATCCTGCGCGGCGTCGGCCAGCACGGAGGTGGAAGCGAATCCCGAAAGCAGACAACAGGCAACTAACAGTTTTTTCATTATTCCAGATACCTTATGAAATGCGTTAACCGCAAGGCGATGCCGTGCGGGTCAAATGAACCCCAACATCTTCACTCTACCCGAAGCCATTCGCCGGCAGATAGGCCAATGTTCCGAGAAGCCGATGGGTTTACGCTTCTTTGCACAAGGGCCGCTAAGCGGCCCTTTTATGATTATATAACAACGATTAAAACTTCATCAGTCATGCCGTGGCGGTGCCAGCACCTCGCGGTTGCCGTTGTGCCCCTGCTCGCTGACGATGCCCTGCGCTTCCATCTGTTCGATGATACGCGCGGCGCGGTTATAACCGATGCGGAACTGGCGCTGTACGCCGGAGATAGAGGCACGGCGTTTATCCACCACAAACTCCACCGCCTGATCAAACAGCGGATCCAGCTCTTCGTCACCGTCCAGACCGCCGCCAGTTCCACCCTCACCGTCGTCACCGGCGCTGAGGATACCCTCTTTATATTGAGGTCGCTCACGCGCTTTCCAATCCTTAACCACCGCATGCACTTCCTGATCGCGCACAAATGCACCATGCACACGGACCGGAATCGAGGAGTTAGGGGCCAGATACAGCATGTCACCCATCCCCAACAGGGATTCAGCGCCGCCCTGATCGAGGATAGTACGGGAGTCAATCTTGCTGGACACGGTAAAGGCGATACGGGTCGGGATGTTGGCCTTGATCAGGCCAGTGATCACATCCACCGACGGACGCTGGGTTGCCAGCACCAGGTGGATCCCCGCCGCACGCGCTTTCTGCGCCAGACGAGCGATCAATTCCTCAACCTTTTTACCGACCGTCATGATGAGATCGGCAAACTCGTCGACCATCACCACGATATAAGGCTCTTTCTCCAGTACCGGCGGCGTCATGTCCATGCTGTCGGTTGGTT
This sequence comes from Serratia sp. BIGb0163, assembly GCF_024809935.1. Taxonomy (NCBI): domain Bacteria; kingdom Pseudomonadati; phylum Pseudomonadota; class Gammaproteobacteria; order Enterobacterales; family Yersiniaceae; genus Serratia; species Serratia sp. BIGb0163. Next base: position 425,096 of record NZ_JANUDZ010000001.1, on the reverse strand, counting down.
TCCAGAACGGATCCGGGATCGGGCGCCCCATGGCTTCCGCCTGATCGACGCGCTCGTTATAACCTGCCAGATTACGCACGCCCAGTGCAGACATCAGCTTGTAGCGACGCTCCATCTCGGCAACACACCAACGCAGTGCGTTAGCGGCGTCTTTCATGTCGGTTACCACATCCGTCAACAGGTGCGGAATGCCTTCATATACCGACAGTTCCAGCATTTTCGGGTCGATCATGATAAAGCGCACTTCTTTCGGCGTGGCCTTATACAAGATGCTCAGGATCATGGCATTGACCCCAACCGATTTACCGGAACCGGTGGTCCCCGCTACCAGCAAGTGTGGCATTTTCGCCAAATCGGCCACCACCGGCTCGCCGGAAATGTCTTTACCCAGGACGATCGCCAATGGTGACGGATTATCGCGGAACGCCGGGCAGTCCAGCACTTCGCGCAGATACACCGTCTGACGTTTGACGTTAGGCAGTTCCAACCCGACGTAAGGCTTGCCGGGGATCACTTCAACCACACGTACCGCCGAGGTTGACAGTGAACGCGCCAAGTCGCGCGACAGGTTGGAAATACGCGCAGCCTTGACGCCCGGAGCCAAATCCAGCTCGAAGCGGGTGATGACCGGGCCTGGCAAAATATCTACCACGTCGGCTTTCACCCGGTAATCGGCCAGGCTGGCTTCCACCAAACGCGCCTTTTGTTCCAACGCGAAGGAATCCACCGGCTCCACCTCTTTCGGGGCTTCGGTCAGCAGATCCAGCGTCGGCAACGGCGTGGTCGGTTTTTGCAACGGCATTTCGTTACGCATCAGGAACGGGTGGATCAGGCTGTCCATCGCCGGCTGCTGCACAGCGGCAGGCTCCGGTTGCGCCACAGGTTGCTGATAGGCAGGCGGCTGTTGCTGCACAACCGGTTGCTGCTGCGGTTGTTGATAAGCAGGCTGCGCAGGTTGATAAGGTTGTTGTACCGGCGGGGTCTGAGGCTGCGACGGATAAGCCGACGCGGCTGGCTCAAACTGACCGAACGGCACATCATCTTCACGCTCGCTTTGCAGCTCAATACGTTCTTCCATCTGCGGCGACAGGGTGAACAGTGGCTCAACCGGGCCATCATCAACCAAATCATCCATCGGTGAGAAGCCGAACGCATTGCGGGTATCTACCGGCGTAGTTGGCGCCACCGATGGCGCGGCGGCTGGCTGGCCATAGCGCTGGCTTTGCTGGTCGGCAAATGCCTGACGCAGCGCGGCTTCCTGCAGAGCAGCTTCATCATCCAGATTATCCGCCTCAGGCTCCCCGCCGTAACGCTGGCTTTGCTGCTCGGCAAACGCCTGGCGCAAGGCTGCTTCCTGCAGGGCTTCATCATCTTGATCTTGCGAAAGATTATCAGCCTGCTGCAGTGGCTCGTCGTCCTCACGGGTGCGTTGTTCCTGTTCGGCCATACGCTGCGAAGGCAGCTTGATGCCGTAGGAAGCCAGCTCACGCCGGGTCGGAATACGTACCGGGTTCGGGCGCGGCAATTCAGGGCCGAGGCCTTGTTTCACCTGCGAGTTCGCGTCACTGGTGGCGGTAAAGGCCGGCATAAAGGTATTGGCGGCAACGGCACCGGCAATTGCCGTCGCTGCGGCGGGTGCCTGAGGTTTCGCGCTGCCAAACGGTGAAACGGCAGACTCGGCGGCACTGAAACCGGCCGGAGCACTGACATCAACATGATCACGTTGTGCGGCAGAGAAATCAAATGGGGAGCGGTCGTGCGACGGCGATACGGCCGGAGCATCCCAATTCCCCATACGCGGCTCATCGTCATCCCGGTAAGGGTCGACCGGGCGCGTCGTCTTCGGCGTTGGCGTCTCTTCAGGGATTTCAAACGAGTACAGCGGCGGCGCGGTGTTTTCCGCTACCGCGCTCATCGGATGCTGGTTCACCGAGGCCGGAGCCACCGGTGCCGCAGTAACCGACGGTGCCTGAGCGACAACAGGTGCGCTGGCTGGCGCTGGCGCAACCGGTACGATATCCGCATCTTCGTCATCATGAGCCCGCAGGCCGCTGAGCAATGGATCTTCGGCATCTTCCGCCGCCATTTTCGCGGTTTCCGTGACCGAAGGCGCAGAGAACAATACGTCATCTTCCGCTGCATTGGCCGCCGTCGCCGTGGTAGCCGCAGCAAGCGCGGCTTCCTTGTCTGCAGATTCGGGTTGCTCTTCGACGTAGCGGTCGTCATCGTCGTGATAACGGTCTTCACGGCGTGAACGGTTGGTCATAAAGGTCGCCGTCCCCAGCACCACGCCGCCGATACGCTCGGCGATCACCAGCCAGGACCAGCCGGTAAACAGTGTCAGCCCCGCAGCCCAAACGCACAGCAGCCCCAGGGTGGCACCAATGCCGTTGAACCAAGGTAACATGGCGTTGCTCAGCAAACTGCCGATCACACCGCCGGAGGCGAAGTAATAGAGATCGTCGACATTCAATGCCGCCAGGCCACACGAAGTGAGCACCAGCGCCAACGTGCCGATCAGGCGCAGTGAAAGCGCAAAATAATCGATGTATTCGCCGCCGCTGCGCTGACGATAAGCCGCCCAGCACAACACCAGCATGATCGGCGGTATCGCATAGGCGAGTACCCCGAAGGTGAAGAACAATGTGTCGGCCATCCAGGCCCCGACGCCACCGCCCAGGTTATGAATTGGCTCATGCCACGCGGTCTGCGACCAGCTTGGGTCAGATGGATTGAAACTGACCAAGGCAGCCATGAGGTAAATGGCAAAAATGGCTACCACAATCAACACAGCTTCGAGCAAACGGCGGCCGCTGCTGAGTTTTCTCAAGGTAACTTCTTTATCTTCTGTATATTCCTGGCTCAAGAAAGGCTCTCCAGGTTCCTGTTAGCTGACATAGCAACAGCGCCGAGAAGCTTCCCCGGCGCCGAAACTGTATGAATAAACAGGAGTGTAACCAATTTAATCAGGTTTTGCACCTGCACCCTACCGTGTTTTGATAACCAGACGGTTACTCTGTTTCACTTCTTCCATTACCACGTACGTACGGGTGTCGTTAACCCCCGGCAGACGCAGCAAGGTTTCACCGAGCAACTTACGGTAAGCCGACATATCCGGCACGCGGGTTTTCAACAGATAGTCGAAATCACCGGACACCAGATGACACTCCTGAATTTCTTCAAGTTTCTGTACTGCCGAGTTGAATTGCTCAAACACATCCGGCGCACCGCGGTTCAACGTGATTTCTACGAAGACCAGCAGGGACGCATCCAAATAATGCGGGTTGAGCAAAGCGGTATAACCATGAATAAAACCCTGGCGCTCGAGGCGGCGCACACGTTCTAAACATGGGGTTGGGGATAACCCCACGCGCTTGGAAAGCTCAACGTTCGAAATACGCCCATCCTTCTGCAGTTCGTTCAGGATGTTGCGGTCGATACGGTCGAGATCTTTACCCGGGCGTTTCTTATTGTCTGCCATTATTATTGTCTCTCTTATTTTCTTCCCTGCACTTGCCACACCCCAACCAACGTCAATGTGTAAGGGTTCGTTCCAAGCGAAGACCCAATGCCTGTCATATGCTTCACTACCATCATCACCCCTTGTGCAGCCTGTCTGTCAACTCTGCACCGGGTTTTTAAATGACGTTATCGCAAGAAGAATTACCCCCGCTTGCACGGTGTCCCCTCACCTGCCACACGAAGCTTCAGCAACGGCGCAAAATTCCGCACCAACGCTGTAAATACGTACGATTTACTGTAGGGACAGGGATAATTTCTTCTTCCTATGATGTTTTCGCAAATGCGCAGCGGATTGTCAAAGTAAAAGAAGCAAAATCAGAAGAACGTACCGTCATGAAAAGTTAGCACCCCGTTTTTAGTTATGAATCGCTGGCTTGAAAAGCCCGCCGTCAAGGCACCCCAAGCCGCTAATGGGCTGTTTCCAGTCAATGGCGCAGGGAGCGGCGCTGAGTGGCTTCCATAAGTTAAATTGCTGCATTTTACGCTCGCTTTAGCAGCAATTTAATAATTAATAGGGAAAGGCTATCAAACAAATCGTTAACAACATCCCCTGACGCTTTTTTTAATGCTGCGTTTTCCCTACAATCGGATCCATTGTCCGCCATTGTGGGAAAAGAGGGTATTCATGGGCACGGCTAAACACAGCAAATTATTGATCCTGGGCTCCGGCCCGGCGGGTTATACCGCCGCAGTTTACGCAGCGCGCGCCAACCTGAGCCCGGTATTGATTACCGGTATGGAGCAAGGGGGTCAGTTGACCACCACCACCGAAGTGGAAAACTGGCCGGGTGATGCCGAAGGCCTGACCGGCCCGGCGCTGATGGAGCGTATGCGCGAGCATGCTGAAAAATTCCAGACAGAGATTGTGTTTGACCACATCAACAGCGTTGACCTGCAGAACCGTCCGTTCCGCCTGTTTGGTGACAGCGGCGAATACACCTGTGATGCACTGATTATCGCCACTGGCGCATCGGCCCGTTACCTTGGCCTGCCTACCGAAGAAGCTTTCAAAGGCAAGGGCGTGTCTGCCTGTGCCACCTGTGACGGTTTCTTCTACCGTAATCAGAAAGTCGCGGTGGTCGGTGGTGGCAACACTGCCGTGGAAGAAGCGCTTTATTTGTCCAACATCGCGGCCGAAGTTCACCTGATTCACCGCCGTGACAGCTTCCGTTCAGAAAAGATCCTGATCAACCGGCTGATGGAGAAAGTGAAAAACGGCAACATCGTGCTGCACACCGACCATACTCTGGACGAAGTGCTGGGCGATCAAATGGGCGTTACCGGCGTACGTATCCGTAGCACCAAAGCGGAAGACCAAACGCAGGAACTTGAACTGGCCGGCGTGTTTATCGCCATCGGCCACAGCCCGAACACCAGCATTTTCGGTGGTCAGCTGGAACTGGAAAACGGCTACATCAAGGTGCAGTCCGGTATTCACGGTAATGCCACCCAGACCACCATTCCAGGCGTGTTCGCCGCCGGCGACGTGATGGATCACATCTACCGCCAGGCGATCACCTCTGCCGGGACCGGTTGTATGGCAGCGCTGGACGCTGAGCGTTATCTGGACGGCATTGCCGGCGCAGAAGTGCTGTAACCACACACTGTCATTTTAAAAAGCGGCTATCACAGCCGCTTTTTTTTTCCTGTAAGTTAAGTCGGACGGTGATTCGATGCACAATCTTCTCCATTGGCGTTTATTGGTTGCGGTAGCCGACAGCGGTAAAATCACCCAGGCGGCAAGCCAATGCGGCATGACCCAATCCGCCGCCAGTCAGGCCATCGCTCAGTTGGAAGATGCGCTGAATACCTTGCTGTTGGTTCGCCTGCCGCACAGCGTTGCGCTTACCCAGAGTGGTGAACAAATTGTCGTTCACGCCCGCGCCATGCTGGCCGAGCTGGAGGCAATCCAACACTACGCGCAGCGGGCACAAAGCGCGCACGCCGGAAAGATTCGCCTGGCCAGTTTCCCCTCCGCATTCTCCCTGTTACTGCCGCCGTTATTACGTAAATTCCGCCGTCGCTATCCTGCGATTGAACTGGTTCAATTGGAAGGTACCGACCAGGAAGTAGAAAACTGGTTGGCACTGGAAACCGCCGACGTCGGTGTGGTGTTGAACCCAAATAGAGAACGGCAAAGCTACCCATTGGGGCAAGACCTGTGGCTGGCCGTGACCGCCAGTCATCATCCACTGGCCAGGGGGCGGCAACCGGTGGAGTTCAGCACACTGGCCAAACAGCCGTTTGTGCTGGCTACCGGCGGCTGCAATCTCAATGCGCAACTGTTGGCACAGCAGGCCGGGTTGGTATTAACCGATGTACGTATCACCGTCAGTGACTGGAACACCGCCCTGACGCTGGTTCGGGAAGACGCCGGTGTATCGTTGATTCCAGCCTCGGTGATACCGACCGATCTCTCAGGTATTTGCGCGTTGCCTTTGGCTACGCCGCTTTATCGTCATTTTGGCCTGGTCTGTTCGTTTGGCAGCGCGGCTTCAGCGCCGGTACAGACCCTGCTGCAATATCTACAGCAGCACCTGCCCGTCAGTAGCTGAGCTGATAACAGGTTTCTGATATTTTAATTATTCAGTGGGCAGCGCCGACGGCATTCTGACGTTCAAGCAATTTCGCTTCTTAGCGCAGGAACTGCCATGAAACTCTACTTTGCACCCGACACCTGTTCGCTCTCCCCACACATTGTTTTACGCGAGCTGGGATTGCCGTTCGAACTGATCAGAGTCAATAACCGCACCAAACGCAGCGCCGACGGCCGGGACTTTTTTCAGGTGAATCCCAAAGGCTACGTCGCCGCCCTGATGCTGGATGACGGGCGGGTGATTACCGAAGGTGCTGCCATCGTGCAATATTTGGCAGATCTGCGCCCCGACGCCGCACTGGCCCCACCTGGCGAGTCTTTCGAACGGGTGCGTTTACAGGAATGGCTGAACTTCATTACCAGCGAGATCCACTCGGGTTCCAGTCCGTTGTTCAACTCGGCACTGCCGGAAGCAACCAAAACGCTGTTTCGCGACAAACTGCGTCGCCGCCTCGATTACCTTGCCCAGGCGCTGAACGAACAACCTTTCCTGCTGGGTGAATGTTTTAGCGTAGCGGATGCCTATTTATTTACCGTGCTGCGTTGGATGTCCCAGTTTTCCATCGAACTAAAAGACTGGCCATCGTTAACCCGTTATATGGCGTTGATCGCCCGCCGCGAATCCGTACAAACCGCCCTGGCCGCGGAAGCTGCAAGTCAGGAGGTGGAATAACCCGGGAGCCGCCGTCTGTTATACCGCTATTTGACCGCTTTATTATTTTCAGTCTGCCGGGTGAAGAGGTAACATTGGCCTTCACTTGTTCGCTTCAGGTTGGGGCAAACACTTTTTTTAACAGTACGTTAACCTTACCTGTCACCACAGGCACCGGCGACGCAGACTAAAAACTGATGAAAAAAACCAGACAGCAACAGTTAACCCGTTGGCTCAAAACTCAGAGCACCCTGGCGCAGCGATGGTTGCGCCTTTCCATGTTATTGGGGCTGATAAGCGGCATTTTGATTGTCGCACAGGCATGGCTGTTGGCCGCCCTGCTCCACGCCCTGATTATCGAACACGCCCCGCGTGAACAACTACTCCCCTGGTTTATCTGGCTGGCTGCCACCTTCGCACTGCGAGCGGTGCTGAGTTGGCTGCGTGAGCGCGTCGGTTTTATCTGCGGGCAGGTGATCCGCCAGCGTATGCGCCAACAGGTGTTGGATAAACTGCAACAGCTCGGCCCGGCCTGGATCCAGGGCAAGCCGGCCGGCAGTTGGGCCAGCATCATCGTCGAACAAATCGAAGATATGCAGGATTACTACTCCCGCTATCTGCCGCAGATGTACCTGGCGGTGTTTATCCCGGTGCTGATCCTGATTACCGTCTTCCCGATAAACTGGGCTGCCGGTCTGATCCTGTTGACCACCGCCCCGCTGATCCCGATGTTTATGGCGCTGGTCGGTATGGGGGCCGCCGATGCCAACCGTCGTAACTTTGTAGCGTTGGCACGGCTGAGCGGTAATTTCCTCGACCGCCTGCGCGGGCTGGATACGCTGCGCCTGTTCAACCGGGCTGAGGCAGAAACTGCGCAGATCGCCAAATCGTCCGAGGACTTCCGCAGCCGCACCATGGAAGTGCTGCGGTTGGCGTTTCTATCATCGGCCGTATTGGAGTTCTTTGCCTCTATCTCCATCGCCGTGGTGGCGGTCTATTTTGGTTTCTCTTTCCTTGGCGAACTTAATTTTGGCAGCTACGGCACCGGCGTTACGCTGTTCGCCGGTTTTCTGGTGCTGATCCTGGCGCCGGAGTTCTTCCAGCCACTGCGTGACCTGGGGGCCTTCTACCACGCCAAGGCGCAGGCGGTGGGCGCAGCGGAAGCGCTGGAAACCTTCCTCAGCGCCGAAGGCGAGCAAATGGGCAGCGGCACGCAACGGCTTGATACCGATGCGCCACTGGAACTACAGGCTCAGGATTTGGAGATCCTGTCGCCGAATGGCGTGCTGCTGGCCGGCCCACTGAGTTTCACCCTGCCGGCGAACCAGCGTATTGCCCTGGTCGGGTTAAGCGGTGCAGGTAAAAGCTCGCTGCTGAATCTGCTGCTCGGCTTTCTACCCTATCGCGGTTCATTAACCGTCAACGGAACCGAACTGCGCGAATTGGCGGCCGAAGGCTGGCGTCAGCAGCTTGGCTGGGTAGGTCAGAACCCGCACCTGCCGGCTCAGACGCTGCGGGCCAATATTCTGCTGGGGAACCCGCAGGCCAGCGAAGATCAGTTGCAACAGGCGGTGGAGCAAGCCTACGTCGGTGAGATCCTGCCGCATCTGCCGCAGGGATTAGAGACTGAGGTGGGCGATAACGCCGCACGACTGTCCGTCGGCCAGGCTCAGCGCGTGGCCGTAGCCCGGGCGCTGATCAGTCCGCGTCGTTTGCTGCTGCTGGATGAACCGGCCGCCAGTCTTGACGCCCACAGTGAACGGCGGGTGATGCAGGCGCTGAATGTCGCCTCACACCAGCAAACCACCCTGCTGGTCACCCACCAGTTGGAAGATACCGAAGATTACGACCAGATTTGGGTGATGGAAGGCGGGCAGATCGTTCAGCAAGGCGATTACGCCACGCTGAGTGCTCAACCGGGCCTGTTTGCCAATCTGATCGCACACCGCAGCGGGGATCTCTAATTATGCGCGTTTTGCTGCCGTTTCTGGCGCTATACCGTCGTCACAGCCTGCTGATTTGTTTAGGCATCGTGCTGGCCATCGTCACGCTGCTGGCCAGCATCGGCCTGCTGGCGCTGTCCGGCTGGTTCCTTGCCGCCTCTGCCCTCGCCGGGCTGGCGGGTCTGTTTACCTTCAACTACATGCTGCCTGCTGCCGGTGTCCGGGGCGCCGCCATTTTCCGCACCGCCGGGCGCTACGCCGAACGCGTGGTCAGCCACGATGCCACTTTCCGCGTGCTGTCCCATCTGCGGGTATTTACCTTTAAAAAGATCCTGCCGCTGTCGCCGGGCGGCATTGCTCGCTTCCGCCAGGCGGATCTGCTTAACCGTCTGGTGGCGGATGTCGATACTCTGGATCATTTGTACCTGCGGGTGATCTCGCCGCTGGTCAGCGCCGCCGCGGTGATTGTGGTGGTGACCTATGGCCTGAGCTGGCTGGACACCACGCTGGCCCTGACGCTGGGCGGCATTCTGCTGTTGTTACTGCTGTTGGTGCCACCGGTGTTTTATCGTGCAGGTAAGCCGATTGGCGGTCAGTTGACCGCACTGCGCGGTCAGTACCGTACCGATTTGACCGCCTGGCTGCAGGGCCAGGCCGAGCTGGTGGTGTTCGGTGCCGTTGAAAGCTTCCGTACCCGTCTGGATGCCACCGAGCAGCGCTGGCAGCGCCGTCAATGGCAACAGGCTTCTTTGGGTGGCATGGCACAGGCGCTGATGATTTTGGCCAGTGGCCTGACGGTCACTTTGATGCTGTGGCTCACCGCGGCCGGAATCGGCGGCGACAGCCAACCCGGTGCGCTGATTGCGCTGTTCGTGTTTGCCGCGCTGGCCTCGTTTGAAGCGCTGATGCCGGTGGCCGGTGCTTTCCAGCATCTGGGTCAGGTGATCGCTTCCGCCACGCGGGTGAAGCAGGTCATCGACCGACAGCCGGAAGTGACCTTCCCGGCCCATGGCCCGGCGACCGAGAACCTTGCCACACTGAGCCTGCAGCAACTCACTTTCACTTACCCCGACCAGCCGCTGCCGGTATTGCAGGATGTCTCGCTGGAGATTGCCGCCGGTGAACACATTGCGCTGCTCGGGCGTACCGGCTGTGGCAAATCGACCCTGCTGCAGTTGCTAACCCGCGCCTGGAACGCCGACAGCGGCCAGGTGCTGCTCAATGGCCAGCCACTGAGTGCTTACGATGAAACCACGCTGCGCCAGATGACCACCGTGGTCAGTCAGCGGGTGCATATTTTCAGCGATACACTGCGCGAAAACCTGCGCATCGCCGCGCCTGCAGCGACCGATGAACAATTGCGCGAAGTATTGCAGCAGGTCGGCCTGGACAAGCTGCTGGACAACGAAGGGCTGAACGCCTGGCTGGGAGATGGCGGTCGCCAGCTTTCCGGCGGTGAGCAGCGCCGTCTGGGCATTGCCCGTGCGCTGTTGCATCAGGCGCCGTTGTTGTTGCTCGATGAACCGACCGAAGGCCTGGACGCCGAAACCGAACAGCAGATCCTGGCGCTGCTGCGCCGGCACTGCCGGGGTAAAACGCTGATCCTGGTGACCCACCGTCTGTATGGGCTGGAGTACATGGACCGTATCTGCGTGATGGACGGCGGCCAGATTGTCGAGCAAGGCGATCATCTCACCCTGATGCGTCAACAGGGGCGTTATGCCCGGTTCCGCCAACGCATCAGTGGCATACCGCTGTAAAATGGCCTGTAGAGGACGCTGAGACCTTTTATGCGCATAGTTAAGCTGTCACCGCATTCACTGGCGTTCCCCTCTCCTGAGGGCGCGCTGCGCGATCCTAACGGTCTGCTGGCGATTGGCGGTGATTTGACCGCGCCGCGCTTGCTGGCCGCCTATGAACGCGGCATTTTCCCCTGGTTTTCACCGGGGGAAGCCATTTTGTGGTGGTCGCCGGACCCACGCGCGGTGCTGTTCCCGGCCGAGCGCCATATCAGCCGCAGTCTGAAACGCTTTCTGCGCAGTAACCCCTTTCGCGTGACGCTAAATCACGACTTTGCGGCGGTGATCGCCGCCTGCGCCGATCGACCGGAAGAAGGCACCTGGATTGGCCCGGAAGTACAGCGCGCCTATTTGCATCTGCACCGCCTTGGCTTCGCCCATTCAATCGAGGTGTGGCAGGGCGACGAACTGGTCGGCGGCATGTACGGCGTGGCTCAGGGGGCGCTATTTTGTGGCGAATCCATGTTTAGCCGTACCACCAACGCTTCCAAGTGCGCCCTGATGACTTTTTGCCGCCATTTTGCCGCTTATGGCGGAGAATTGATTGACTGTCAGGTGCTTAACGCTCACACTGCCACGCTGGGAGCGAAAGAGATCCCCCGAAGACAATTTTTGCAGCAGCTCAGCCAACTTCAGCGCAAGCCATTAGCGCCAGAATGCTGGGCACCGCAAGTGTTACCCCCACAGCAGGTTGAACCACCCTCCCCAACAAACTAATTTTGCGGAAACGGTGCAATGTTCACCGACACTTCTTTACATAATGTGGGTTTTTCGGCATTATCTTGCCGGTTAAAAACTAAGGTAGTTAGACCTAGAGGATTCGATGGCCAAAGAAGACAATATTGAAATGCAGGGCACCGTTCTTGATACGCTGCCGAACACCATGTTCCGCGTTGAGTTAGAAAACGGGCACGTGGTAACCGCACATATCTCCGGTAAAATGCGCAAGAACTACATCCGCATCCTGACGGGCGACAAAGTCACTGTAGAGCTGACCCCGTACGACCTGAGCAAAGGCCGCATTGTCTTCCGTAGCCGTTAATCGGCTCACTCGTCGCCAGCCGATGGCGGCACCGAGGATGTAATGCCTCCGGAGCCCTTTCCGTTTACCCCCGTAGCAACGTTCAACATCGAGTTGCAGGTGCGCAGGTAAACTGAGAGGGCTCAATCATTTCTGTTGTGGTGATGATTTTCACCCATAAAAAAAGCGATGCCGAAGCATCGCTTTTTCTTTATCTGAATCTGACCCCAGACTTAGTGCACCGCACCCTCGTCCGCCTTGCGCATTGACGCGCTGATAAATTGATAAGTCAGTTTCTGGTTTTCCTTGTCCAACTCGACCTTCACCGAGCCGCCGTCCACCAGCGAGCCGAACAGCAGTTCGTTAGCCAGCGGTTTCTTCAGGTTTTCCTGCATCACACGCGCCATTGGACGAGCGCCCATCGCACGGTCGTAGCCTTTCACTGACAGCCAGTCACGCGCTTCGTCACTCACTTCCAGCGACACGCCCTTCGCATCCAGCTGCGCCTGCAGTTCGACGATAAACTTATCGACAACCTGCTGGATCACCTCGGTCGACAGATGGTTGAACCAAAGAATATTGTCCAGACGGTTACGGAATTCCGGCGTGAACACTTTTTTGATCTCTTCCATCGCGTCGGTGCTGTTGTCCTGCTGGACCAGGCCGATCGATTTACGTTCTGTCTCGCGCACCCCAGCGTTGGTGGTCATCACCAGGATCACGTTGCGGAAGTCCGCCTTACGGCCGTTGTTGTCGGTCAGGGTCCCGTTGTCCATCACCTGCAGCAGCAGGTTGAACACGTCCGGATGCGCCTTCTCGATTTCATCGAGCAGTACGACCGAGTGCGGATGCTTGAGCACCGCGTCGGTCAGCAGACCACCCTGGTCGTAGCCGACATAGCCCGGAGGCGCGCCAATCAGACGGCTAACGGTATGACGTTCCATATACTCGGACATGTCAAAGCGCAGCAGTTTGATATCCATCGCCTTCGCCAGCTGTACCGTAACCTCGGTTTTCCCGACCCCGGTTGGCCCGGCAAACAGGAAGGAACCGACAGGCTTGCGATCGTGGCCCAGACCCGCACGGCTCATCTTGATTGCCTCGGTCAGCGCTTCAATCGCCTGATCCTGGCCAAATACCAGCATTTTCAGGCGGTCGCCCAGGCTTCTCAACACATCGCGATCGCTCGCCGACACGGTTTTTTCCGGGATACGTGCGATACGCGCCACCACCGACTCAATGTCAGAAACGTTAACGGTTTTCTTGCGCTTGCTGACCGGCATCAACCGGCTGCGAGCCCCCGCCTCGTCGATCACGTCGATAGCCTTGTCCGGCAGATGACGGTCGTTGATGTATTTCACCGACAGCTCAACCGCGGCACGCACCGCTTTCGCGGTATAACGCACATCGTGGTGCGCTTCGTACTTGGTTTTCAGGCCGTTGATGATCTGAATGGTCTCTTCCGGCGTCGGCTCGATAATGTCGATTTTCTGGAAGCGACGGGCCAAGGCGCGATCTTTTTCAAAGATGTTGCTGAATTCCTGATAGGTGGTCGAACCTATGACCCGGATCTTGCCGCTGGAAAGCAGCGGTTTGATCAGGTTGGCGGCATCTACCTGCCCACCGGAAGCCGCTCCGGCACCGATGATGGTGTGGATCTCATCGATAAACAGGATGCTGTTCTTGTCCTGCTCCAACTGTTTCAGCAGGGCCTTGAAGCGTTTCTCGAAATCGCCGCGGTATTTGGTACCGGCCAGCAACGATCCTATATCCAGCGAATACAGCGTACAGTCCGCCATCACTTCCGGGACGTCGCCCTGCACGATGCGCCAGGCCAGCCCTTCGGCAATCGCGGTTTTACCCACGCCGGACTCACCCACCAACAGCGGGTTATTCTTGCGGCGACGGCACAACACCTGAATGGCACGCTCCAGCTCAGGACCACGGCCAATCAGGGGATCGATACCGCCCACCCGGGCCAGTTGGTTGAGGTTGGTGGTGAAGTTTTCCATACGGTCTTCCCCTCCGGACTGCTCTTCATTCACCGGGTTTTCCGCATTCGGCGCTTGGCCCGGCTCGTCTTTACGTGTGCCATGTGAAATGAAGTTCACTACGTCAAGACGACTGACGTCGTGTTTGCGCAGCAGGTAAGCCGCCTGCGACTCCTGCTCGCTGAAAATTGCCACCAGCACGTTGGCGCCGCTGACTTCGCTGCGGCCGGAAGATTGGACATGGAATACCGCACGCTGCAGTACGCGCTGGAAGCTGAGCGTCGGCTGAGTGTCGCGCTCTTCTTCGCTGGCGGGCAGCGTCGGCGTGGTTTGTTCGATAAAGGCTTCGAGTTCCTGGCGTAATGCGGCCAGGTCCACCGTACATGCCTCAAGCGCTTCCCGCGCGGCAGGGTTGCTGAGTAACGCCAGCAACAGGTGCTCCACGGTCATAAACTCGTGTCTGTGCTCACGCGCTCTGGCGAAAGCCATGTTGAGACTGAGTTCCAGTTCTTGATTGAGCATAAGCACCTCCCCAATAGATTGCCTTATTCAGGCTTTTTCCAGCGTACAAAGCAACGGATGCTCGTTCTCCCTGGCATAACGGTTCACATGCACGACTTTGGTTTCCGCCACCTCGGCGGTAAATACACCGCAGATCGCCTTGCCTTGATAGTGGACCGTGAGCATCAGTTGCGTTGCGCGTTCAATATCATAAGAAAAGAACTTTTGCAGAACGTCAATCACAAATTCCATCGGTGTGTAATCGTCGTTGTTAAGTATAACTTTATACATAGACGGCGGTTTTACCGCATCGATTTGTTTTTCTTCGGCCAAGTGTTCAAAATTTAGCCAATCGTTGTTATTGCCCATCGCTGCTCATCTTCTCTGCTCTGTCCTTTTATATGGGGACAGGTTCCGGTTATTCAAAGTGGGGTATCCATACTATTTTATCATCTTCGCCAGCATCCCGCCGCACTGGAACGTGCGCAAATATCTCTGACGAATTGTTACCAAACAATGTCAATAGCGTTACCTGCTTCAAACTTTGATGAACTGCTCGCTGCCACAAAAGCCGATCCCTTGACGTGATAATCATTTGCTCTAGAGTGTAAATTCATGGGCTGGTGGTGTTTTAACCACTTTCAGGCTCATCTGCCGCCTGCCACTGGCGGGTGCGAATTCAGTTATTCATCTCACCTAAAAATAGCGTTGCGAGGGATGTAAAAGCATGGAGACGGGTACTGTTAAATGGTTCAACAACGCCAAAGGGTTTGGGTTTATTTGTCCTGAAGGCGGTGGCGAAGACATATTCGCCCACTATTCTACGATTAAGATGGATGGGTACCGGACGCTAAAAGCTGGCCAACAGGTCAGTTTTGACGTGCACCAGGGGCCAAAAGGGAATCATGCGAGTCTTATTGTGCCAGTGGAAAGCGAGGCGTTGGCCTAAACGCTTCCACCCAGTCAGTCTGAAACACCGAAAAAAAATGCCAGCCGCCGTATGACTGGCATTTTTTATTATGCCCGTCGTATTTCAAGCTGCAGCGTTGTTACCTGCACTCGCTCACCTCAGTTACTTACTCAAGTAAGCGCCTGAGAATGAGCGAGCTGGGCGCCTAGCTGCAGCTTGAAATTCATAGGGCAGGCCAGGCTATTCGCGAGCCAGAGCGTCAATCGGGTTAAGCCGCGCTGCGCTGCGTGCCGGCAGATAGCCAAACACCACGCCAATGGCGGTAGAACAGACAAACGCACTCAACAACGCTGCCGGAGGGAAACTGATCTGCCAGCCCGGTAGCACCAGTTGCACCAGCAGGCCGATGGCAAACGACAGCGTAATGCCCAGGGCACCACCCACCAGGCACACCAGTACCGCTTCAATCAGAAACTGCTGCAGCACGTCCCCGGAGCGAGCACCGACCGCCATACGAATGCCGATCTCGCGAGTACGCTCCGTCACCGACACCAACATGATGTTCATCACGCCGATGCCGCCAACCACCAGTGAAATCACCGCCACCAACGTCAGAAAAAGCTGCAGCGTGCGCGTGGTTTTTTCTGCGGTCTGCACCAGGCTGTCCATGTTATAGGTGAAGATGTCTTTCTTGCCATGGCGCAGCGTCAGCAAACGCGTCAACTTCTGCTCCGCTTCCTGGCTATTGTAGCCCTCGCGAATACGTACCGTGATCGAATCGAAATAGGCGTTACCCATCAGCCGGTTGGCCATGGTGCTGTAGGGCACCCAGACGTTCAGCGTCTTGCTGCTGCCGAACATTGACTGCTTCTCCTTCGCCACGCCAACCACCGTCGCCGGCATATTGCCCACCAGGATCACCTGACCTACCACGTCCTTTATATTGGGGAATAACCGGCGCTGAGTATTGGCGTCGATGACCACCGTTTGCGACTGCGATTGCACCTGCAGTTGATCGATACCGACGCCCTGGGTAAAGGTCATGCCGTAGACGCGGAAAAACTGTTCGCTGACCCCGGTAACATTGGCCGCCACATCGACGTTACCCAAGCGCAACCGCATGCTGCTGGCAATCGTGGGCGACAGCGCATTGACATAAGGCTGCTCGCGCAGTGCCTCAAGATCGTCGTATTTCAGTGCCTGGCGGAAGGTCGGATCGTCGTCGCCGAAGTCCTTGCCGGGGTAAATGTCGACCGTATTGGTGCCGATGGACTTGATATCCGCCAGCACCATCTGTTTGGCGGCGTCGCCGATCACCAGGATCGACACCACCGAGGCAATGCCGATAATAATGCCCAACATGGTCAGCGCGGTGCGCATTTTACTTGCCGCCATCGCTCGCCAGGCCATCACCAATGCCTCACGAAAACGGCCGGTCGTTTGCTGCCAGGACGGCGCCGGTGCCACCATCTCCAGCGGTTTGGCGTTCGGGTTGCTCTGCCGTTCCGGGCGTGAATCGGCGATGATCTCTCCGTCGCGAATTTCAATGATCCGCTCAGCCTGCTGAGCCACCGCCGGATCGTGAGTGACGATAATCACCGTATGCCCCTGCTCACGCAGTTGCTTGAGGATGGTCATCACCTCCTCGCCAGAATGACTATCGAGGGCACCGGTCGGCTCATCCGCCAGGATCACCTGCCCCCCGTTCATCAGCGCACGGGCAATACTGACCCGCTGCTGCTGGCCGCCGGAAAGCTGGCTTGGCCGGTAGCCAACGCGTTCACCCAGCCCCAAACGCTGTAACAACGCAATCGCACGCTCGCGCCGTGCTGCCTTACCCAGTCCGGCATACACCGCCGGGACCTCAACGTTATGCGCCGCGCTCAGATGAGGCAGTAAATGATAACGCTGGAAGATGAAGCCGAAATGCTCACGCCGCAACCGGGCCAGCGCATCCCCATCAAGCGTCGCCACGTCCTGTCCGGCCACCCGATAAACGCCGGCGCTGGGCTTATCCAGGCAGCCAAGAATATTCATCAGCGTCGACTTGCCGGAGCCGGAGGCTCCCATAATCGCCACCATTTCACCGGCATTGATGCTCAGGCTCACGTCCTTCAACACCGCTACGGTCTGGTCGCCCGACTGATAGCTGCGGCTGATGCCGCTCAGTTCCAACAGCGCGGCCATCAGAGAGCCTCCGCGCCGCCACGGCTGACAATCACTTCATCGCCAATATTCAGTCCGCTGAGAATTTGCACGTCGATATTATTACGCAGGCCAATGGCCACCTCGCGCTTTTCCTCCTTGCCCTGTTTCAATATCGAAACATGGTAGCGATTATCGGCGATTTGATCGCCCAACGCTGCCAGAGGAATGACCTGCACCTGGTTGACGCCCGCCAGTTGAATATGCACCTGCGCCGTCATCTGCAGTCGCAATAATCCCTCGGGATTGGGCACTTCAAAACGCGCATAGTAAAAGATGGCGTTATTGACCTTTTCCGGCGTTGGCTGAATATCTTTCAGCACGCCGTCAAAGCGTCGGTTAGGATCGCCCAACACGGTAAACCAGGCTTTTTGGCCCGGCTTGAGGCTGATGACGTCCGCTTCCGACACCTGAGCCTTCACCAGCATGGTGCTGAGATCCGCCAGCGTCAAAATGTTCGGTGCCTGCTGCGCGGCTATCACCGTCTGGCCCTGCAGCGTGGTGATTTGCACCACGTCACCGTCCATCGGTGCTTCTATACGGGTAAACGCCAGATTGATCTTGGCGGTATCCAGGCTGGCCTGATTCCTGGCGATCTGCGCCTGAATGGTACCCACCTGCGCCTTCTTCACCGCCAACTGTGTCGCCGCCTGATCCAGATCCTGGCGTGACACCGCCTGCAGTTTGGCCAACGCCTGATTACGCTGCAGCGTTACCGCCGCCAGCTGTTGCTCAGCCTGCGCCTGTTGCAACTGGGCGTGCAGCTCACGCAACGTCGCCTCACCCTCACGGATGCTGTTTTGCGCCTGTTGCGGATCGATTACCCCAAGCAACTGGCCTTTTTTAACCCGATCGCCGATCTCGACATACAGGCTTTCCAACTGCCCACTCACCTGCGCACCCACGTCAACCTTGCGTACCGCGTCAAGCTGGCCGGTTGCCAGTACGTTTTGCTGTAGATCGCCCTTGACCACCTTCACCGTTTTAAATGGAGTCGGGGCCGGGTGGCTGAAGTGCCAGGCCGCCATCGCCACGATCGCCACCAGTACGATTAGCGCCATGACCCAGCGTCGCTTATGTCCTTTAAACCACGTCAAAATAGGTTCCTGCCTGTTGCAATTCATGCTGCCAACAGCGACAGCGGAGCTAAATTATCACGCACGATGATGAATAACTAAACCTTGGTTCAACACAATGTGGAGACACCCTTGGTTACATTCTGCATTGAACTCCCGTTTAGTGAAGGCTTGGTGAAATAGCGCCATTCAACACAGCCAAGGATTTCATCATGTCTCAGCTCAGCTATCCACTCGTATCTGCACGCCCGCTTAACGGCTGGCAATTGATGACGGCGCTGGCCAATGGCGACAAGGCACCCAGCAAAGCCTGGAAGAAAACATCATTTCGCCTGAAGTTTATCGGCCGTTCATTATTTCGCTGGCCGACCACCAGCGCTCTGCTCAATACGCTGGCATCCAACCCTTTGCTGGATGAAATACTGAACGCGCAGCCCAATCTACCGTGCAAGCTGCATCGCCCGTATCTGGCGGCGAACATGAGCAAAATCGAGAGCCTGTTCGCCCTGCGCGATCATTACGATCTCAGCAAGCAACGTATGCCGATGAAAATGCTGCTCGGTCATCTGAACAAACCCTTTTTGCTGACCAGCGCCTGCGGTAAGAGTGGTGCCGCCGTTTCACTGGAGCTGGCAGCCATCGATCATCTGAATAAGGAAGGGGAAGCCACCCTGCTGCTGCGTAATGGCAACGGGATTATGCTGGCGGAAATCACCTTTGCATTGATGCACTATCAGCAACAGCCCACGCTGTTTATCGGGGGGTTACAGGGAGCCAATCACCAGGTGCCGCACGCCGAAATACAGCAGGCCACCAAAGAGTGTCACGGGTTGTTCCCAAAACGGCTGGTGCTGGAAGGGATTTGCACTCTGGCGCGCCATCTGGGCATTCAGCAAATTGTGGCGGTCGGCAATGCCACACATATCTACCAAAACTGGCGCTATCACAGTAAAAAGAAAGACCAACTGCATGCCGATTACGATCAATTCTGGACATCAATGGGCGGCAAGATGCTGGAAAGCGGCTATTTCCTGCTGCCGGAGCAGATCGCCCGTAAACCGATCGAAGAGGTGGCCAGCAAAAAACGTGCAGAATATCGCCGCCGCTATCAACTGCTGGACGAGCTGGAACAGGGGATGGCCGAGCATTTCAGCAACCAACCCCGTTTTGCCGGGGCCTAGTCGGCCCTGCCGCGCGCCAGCCAGATCACGCGTGAGAACATTTTTTTCAGCAATGGCGGCACCGAATCCGTGCCCCACTCGCCCGCTTGCATCGCCACCTCAATGGCCAGGTCGGGCTTCGACGAGTGATGCACTGCCTTGAGGATCACCTTGCGTACCGGCATTTGAGCATTGCTCGGCACGGAGGCGACCCGGTAATAGACCGGGCTGAAACCTTCACGGAACATAAAGTGTTCCATATCCGGCGCCGGTAACGCGGTCAGCCGGTCACGCTCGTTATCCTCATGGTTATCCAGCATGCCGCGGACGGTGCCGGCGTATTTGCGCCCTGCCTCATCGCCATCCACCAACGCATGCCACTCAATGCCCATACGCCGGGCGAACCTCAGCAGCGGCTTCAGGCCGCACTGGGCGAATTCGATCACCCGTACCCCTTCCGCCTCAAAATGATAACCGCACTGGCGAGCCAGCTCGTTGAGCAGCCAGACTTCGGTTTCGCCTTCTACCAGCAGCCAACAACGGGCGAACAGCGATGACGGCCGGTTAAACCGAATATGAAAAGAAATGCGCCGCCCATCCTCCGGCCCCAGCCCGCGCGGCCCAAGACGATAAGTGGCCACCCGTCCCGACTCACGCACCAACCGACAAACGTGCTCAACCGGCACCAGGGAGACCAGTTCGCTGGAGTTAGTGGTGGTGATGCGCTGCAGCGGCAGTTGGTTAAGCAACCCCCAGGCTACCGAAAGCATGATCGGATGCAGGCGCGTTTCCGGATCCTCCACCAGCAGCAGCGGCCGGGCGTGCGGATCCAGTTTGACGCTGCCCTTGGCCTGTAACAGCGTAGAAAACATGCCCAGTAAAATAAGACGCATGCTGCGACTATTGGGTTCGGCCACCATACGGTTGATGCTGTCCAGTGAGCGCCATGCCTGTTGATCCTGATCTTGATCCAGCCGTTTCCGGCGCGGCCGCGTCACCTGTGACCCCTGCTCGGCAAAGTAGTGTTCCAACAGTTGCTGCATAGCCGCCAGCCCCTGTCGCAGTTCGGCGTTGGTCAACTTTTGCGGGTTGCGCACCAGCTCACGCATCAGTTGATCCAACTGCTGGGCCAGCGCCTTGTTATCGGCCGGATGTTCATCATTTAACGTGCTGGGCCGCAGGCGGCGGATAAAACGAGCATCGCGCAGGCGCAGTACCGGGTGGATACGGATAATGGCGTGTGCCAGTTGCTCAATATGGTGCAACTGCATCGGATTACCGTCGGCATCCAGGAAACCGCGCCAGGTGCACACCGTGCCGTCATCGGCCAGTTCACCTTCGCAGCGATAATAAATGCGGTTCAGGTTATCCCCGCCCTTGACCCACAGCGGCGACAGGTGGCGGTAACGCGGTAGATGAGCATGGCCGATATCTTTCTCGCAGAAGGTAAATACCACCTGCAGGTGCCGATCTTTGGCCTCTTCCTCACCCGGCGGGAAATGGAAATCGTGCGCTTCAAAACGGTACAGCTTGGGTTCCGGTGCCAACAGCAGGGTCAGCGCGTCAAGCAGGCTGGATTTACCCCAGGCATTTTCGCCGAGCAGCAGCGTGTTGTCGTCCAGCATCAGTGACAGCCGGTTAATGCCGCGGAAACCTACAATCTCGATTCGCTCTAAGAACATCTGTCGCCTCCCGTGCGCGCGGTCACCGTCCTTAATGGGGTGGCCTCCTCAGAGCATGGTCAAAAAACCCCTTGCAGGTCAAGCGGACGACGTCAAATCTGCCGCTTTACTCCGGACGTGGTTTTGGTTAGCGTGTGGAGCCTCGCCGCTCATCCAGGCGCCGCCCTCAGAACAAAGGACGCAAGCTTCACCATGTATTCAGGACTGCTGATTATTCTGTTACCGCTGATTGCCGGTTACCTCATTGCGCTACGTAGCCGGACTTTACTGCAAACCATCAACCGCCTGCTGAGCTGGATGGTCTACGTGATCCTGTTTTTCATGGGTATCAGCCTGGCGTTTCTGGAGGACCTGAGCAGCAACCTGGTGTTGATATTCCAGTATGCTTCGGTGTTTTTCCTGTGCATTCTCGCCGCCAGTTTGCTGATGCTGGCACTGCTGGAACGCAAAATGCCGTGGCACAACAGCCATAAACAGGAAAAACTGCCCTCACGCCTGCATATGGCGCTCGAATCGCTCAAGCTTTGCGGCGTGGTGCTCGGCGGTTTCCTGCTCGGCCTGACGCAGTGGCAATGGCTGCAGTTTGCCAACAAAGGCAGCGAATACGCCCTGATCTTCCTGCTGCTGCTGGTGGGCATCCAACTGCGCAACAGCGGCATGACGCTACGCCAAATAGTGCTTAACCGACGTGGCATGATAGTCGCCGTGGTGGTGGTGATAAGTTCACTGGCCGGCGGTGCGCTGGCGGCACAACTGCTGGGGCTGCCGATTAAGGCCGGGCTGGCCATGGCGTCCGGTTTTGGCTGGTATTCGCTTTCCGGCATTTTAATCACCGACGCCTATGGCCCGGTGTTAGGCAGCGCGGCCTTCTTTAACGATCTGGCGCGTGAACTGGTAGCCATAGTGCTGATCCCTACTCTGGTACGTCGTAGCCGCTCGTCAGCGCTGGGTCTGTGCGGCGCCACCTCCATGGACTTTACCCTGCCGGTGCTGCAACGCAGCGGGGGGATGGAGATAGTGCCACCGGCCATCGTGCATGGCTTTCTGCTCAGCCTGCTGGCACCGGTACTGATCGCCCTGTTCTCTTAAACCCTCTCCGGGGGTTCGCCCCCGGAAAGCGTAATAATTCCCATCCGCACGGTAAAATTGCGCTAAATCAAACTTGCCCTTGGTAGCATCACAAAAGCCTTTTTAAGCCCCGGTTGCCGATCTATGCTCATAAACAAGCATTATAAATGCAACTTTAAAAAGGAAGCGATTATGTTTTGTGTGCAATGTGAACAAACTATCCGTACCCCGGCAGGCAACGGCTGCTCTTATGCCCAGGGTATGTGCGGCAAAACGGCGGAAACCTCCGACCTGCAGGATCTGTTGGTCGCGGCGTTACAGGGGCTTTCCGCCTGGGCGCTGCAAGCCAGGGCGCTCGGGATCGTCGATCATGATATCGACAGCTTTGCCCCGCGTGCTTTCTTCTCTACCCTGACCAACGTCAACTTCGATTCAGATCGTATTATCGGTTACGCACGCGAAACCATCGCCCTGCGCGAATCTCTGGCCACCCGTTGCCGTCTGCTGGACGCCAGCGTCCATGTCGAACACCCATTGGCCAGTCTGCAGCTGGCCGGCGATGATATGCCTTCGCTGCTACAGCAGGCCGCGCAGTTTGCCCTCAATACCGATAAAGCCGAGGTCGGCGACGACGTACACGGCCTGCGCATGCTGTGCCTGTACGGCCTGAAAGGCGCCGCGGCCTATATGGAGCACGCTCACGTACTGGGCCAGTCCGATGACCAGATCTACGCCGACTACCACGCCTTTATGGCCTGGCTCGGCACCCAGCCGCGCGACGTGGATACCCTGCTGAACAACGCCATGGGCATCGGCAAAATGAACTTCAACGTGATGGCGATCCTCGATCACGGCGAAACTCAGGCTTACGGCGATCCGGTGCCAAGTGCGGTGAACGTTCGTCCGGTGGCAGGCAAAGCCATTCTGATCTCCGGCCATGATCTGAAAGATCTGCGCATGTTGCTCGAGCAAACCGAAGGCCAGGACGTGAACGTTTACACCCACGGTGAAATGCTGCCGGCGCACGGCTACCCGGAACTGAAAAAATTCAAGCATCTGGTGGGCAACTACGGCAGCGGCTGGCAGAACCAGCAGACCGAGTTCGCCAAATTCCCCGGCCCGATCCTGATGACCTCTAACTGCATTATCGATCCCAATGTCGGTAACTATGGCGATCGTATCTGGACGCGCAGCATCGTCGGCTGGCCGGGCGTTAACCATCTGGAAGGGGACGATTTCAGCCAGGTGATCGCTCAGGCGCAGGGCATGAGTGGTTTCCCCTATAGCGAAATCGAACATATGATCACCGTCGGCTTTGGCCGCCAGACGCTGCTCAACGCGGCCGATACGGTGATCGACCTGGTGTCACAAAAGAAACTGCGTCACGTCTTTTTGGTCGGCGGCTGTGACGGTAGCCGCGATGAGCGCAGCTATTTCACCGACTTCGCCCGCAGCGTTCCACAAGACTGCCTGATCATGACGCTGGCCTGCGGCAAATACCGCTTCAACAAGCTGGATTTCGGTACCCTGGAAGGCTTGCCACGCCTGTTGGACGTCGGTCAGTGTAACGACGCCTATTCCGCCATCATGCTGGCGGTGAAACTCGCCGACACCCTCGGTTGCTCGGTCAACGAACTGCCACTGAGCCTGGTGCTGTCGTGGTTTGAGCAAAAGGCGATTGTCATCCTGCTGACGCTGTTGTCATTGGGGGTTAAAAACATTGTTACCGGGCCAACCGCGCCGGGCTTCCTGACCGACAACCTGATGGCGATCCTGAACGAAAAATTCGGTATGCGCCCGATCACTACCGTAGATCAGGATCTGCAAGCCCTGCTCGGCTAATGCTGCTGTTTCCCGGGGCCGCAGATGACGGCCCCTTTGCTTTTGAGGTGCCCAATGACCCAACCCAGCCCACTTTGCCCCAACCGCATGCAGGTGCATTCGATCCAGCAGGAAACCGCCGACGTCTGGACGCTCAACCTGATCTGCGATGTTTTTTACCCTTATCAACCCGGTCAGTTTGCGCTGGTCAGTATCCGTAATAGCGAAGACACTCTGCGCGCCTATACGCTCTCCTCTTCGCCCGGCCAGAGCCGTTTCCTCAGCATCAGTGTACGTTGCCTGCCGGACGGCGTGGGTTCGCGCTGGTTAACCGGCGAAGTCAAACCCGGCAACACGCTGTGGCTGTCCGATGCGCAAGGCGAGTTCAGCTGTGAACAACATCCGGCCGATCGTTACCTGATGCTGGCGGCCGGCTGCGGCGTAACGCCGATCATCTCCATGTGTCGCTGGCTGGTGGCCAATCGCCCGGCCTGTGATATCGCAGTGATCTTTAACGTACGCACTCCCGCCGATACCATTTTTGCCGAGCAATGGCGCGAGTTATGCGCCACGCACCCGCAACTGCGACTGACGCTGATGGCCGAACAGGACATTCAACCAGGTTATCTCAATGGGCGAATCAGTGCCGAAGTGCTGCGCCAGGCGGCGCCGGATATCACTGAGCGCACCGTGATGACCTGCGGCCCGGCCCCCTATATGGCTCAGGCAGAACGGCTTTGCCTGCAGCTGGGCGTAGCGGCCGACCGTTTCCATAAAGAGCAGTTCCATACCCCGGCAGCCACCGATGGCGAACAGGGCGAAGGATTAACCTTGCGCACCGCCCGCCCGCTGCGTGAGTTCCGCGTACCGGTCGGCAGCACATTGCTGGCGGCAATGGAAGCTCACGCGCTGCCGGTCAACGCCGCCTGCCGCGCTGGGGTGTGTGGTTCATGTAAAACCCGCATCCTCGAAGGTGACTACACCACCACCAGCAGCATGACGCTGACGGCGGCTGAAATCGCCCAGGGCTATGTGCTGGCCTGCAGTTGCCAACTGCAAGGTGACGTCACCCTCGCCTGATGCTTTCTGCCCCGTCGGCCACGATGGGGCATTTATCGGCAAGCAGGCTTTACCTTCCCCTTCTACACTTTCCCGGTTCCATGTTCGTTACTGCGTTTATTTGAGAAAGACTGATAAGTCATACCCAATAGATTTCAAGTCACGGCCAGGCGGCACACGCTGTGGTTTGAAAGATAAAGGGACCTTTACAACGCTTGGGGGAATTATGAAGCAAACTATAGCCACACTGATCGCCAAAACTCTGGAACAGGCCGGTGTGAAACGCATTTGGGGCGTCACCGGCGATTCGCTCAACGGCCTCAGCGACAGCCTGCACCGTATGGGCACCATCGAATGGCTGGGAACCCGCCATGAAGAGGTCGCCGCCTTCGCCGCCGGAGCAGAAGCCCAGTTGACGGGTCAGTTGGCGGTCTGTGCCGGCTCCTGCGGCCCCGGTAACCTGCATCTGATTAACGGTCTGTTCGACTGCCACCGCAATCATGTGCCGGTATTGGCGATTGCCGCACACATTCCCTCCAGCGAAATCGGCAGTGGCTATTTCCAGGAAACCCACCCGCAAGAACTGTTCCGCGAATGCAGCCACTACTGTGAACTGGTCTCTAACCCGGAACAGTTGCCCCGGGTACTGGAAATCGCCATGCGCAAGGCGATCCTCAATCGCGGCGTGTCGGTGATCGTCCTGCCGGGCGACGTGGCGCTGCGGATGGCACCGGAAGACGCCAGCATGGTGTGGCACACCCCGGCACTGCCGCTGGTGCAACCGCCAATGAGCGAACTGAACAGGCTGGCGGAGACCCTGAACAAGGCGAAGAACATTACGCTGATGTGCGGCAGTGGTTGTGCAGGCTCCCATGACGAAGTGGTCAAGTTGGCCGAACTGTTGCAGGCTCCGGTGGTTCATGCACTGCGCGGTAAAGAGCATATCGAATGGGACAACCCTTACAGCGTCGGCATGACCGGCCTGATCGGTTTCTCTTCCGGCTACCACGCCATGATGAACGCCGACACACTGGTATTGCTCGGTACCCAGTTCCCGTACCGTGCCTTCTATCCGACCAATGCCAATATCATTCAGATCGACATCAACCCCGGCAGCATCGGCGCACACTGCCCGGTCAATATGGCGCTGGTGGGGGATATCCATACCACCCTCACTGCCCTGCTGCCGCAGTTGGAACCCAAGAGCGACCGTGCGTTCCTCGACAAGGCGCTGGAGCACTACCGCACTGCGCGCAAGGATCTCGACGGGCTGGCGACGGCCAATGACGATCAGCCGATTCACCCGCAGTATCTGGCGCAACAGCTCAGCCAATACGCCAGCGATGACGCCATCTTCACCTGCGACGTCGGTACGCCAACGGTGTGGGCCGCTCGTTATCTGAAGATGAACGGCAAACGCCGCCTGCTCGGGTCGTTCAATCATGGCTCGATGGCTAACGCCATGCCACAGGCGATTGGCGCACAGGCCACCGAACCGGACAAACAGGTGATCGCCATGTGCGGCGACGGCGGCTTCACCATGCTGATGGGGGATTTCCTGTCGCTGGCCCAACTGAAACTGCCGGTCAAGATTGTGATTTTCAACAACAGCGTGCTGGGCTTCGTGGCGATGGAAATGAAGGCCGGTGGCTACCTGACTGACGGCACCGATCTGCACAATCCTGATTTTGCGGCGATTGCCAACGCCGCCGGCATCAAAGGCATTCGCGTAGAGAAAGCTTCTGATTTGGATGGGGCGCTGCAGGAAATGCTGGCGCATCCCGGCCCGGCACTGCTGGACGTCGTCACCGCCAAACAGGAACTGGCGATGCCGCCGCAGATCAAATTCGAGCAGGCCAAGGGCTTTAGCCTGTATATGTTGCGCGCCATTATCAACGGCCGCGGTGACGAAGTGGTCGAGCTGGCAAAAACCAACTGGTTGCGTTAATAATCGTGTCCTCTTTCAGCTAAAACTATCTCCAACAAATTTCAAGTTGCAGCCAATAACGCTGCGGCTTGAAAGATGAAGGGGAAAAGGATTTTTATGCTTATCGATCTACGCAGTGACACCGTGACCCGCCCCAGCGCCGCGATGCGCGAGGCCATGGCCCAGGCAGAAGTGGGTGATGATGTTTACGGCGATGACCCCACGGTCAACGCTCTGGAGGCAGAAGCGGTCCGTCTGTCCGGTAAAGAGGCGGCGCTGTTCTTGCCAAGCGGCACTCAGGCCAACCTGGTGGCGTTGCTGAGCCATTGCCAGCGCGGTGACGAGTACATTGTCGGCCAGCAGGCGCATAACTATAAATACGAGGCCGGCGGCGCGGCGGTGCTCGGCAGCATCCAGCCACAGCCGATTGAAGCTGACCCGGACGGCACCCTGCCGCTAGATAAGGTCGCGGCGGCCATCAAACCCGACGATATCCACTTTGCCAAAACGCGCCTGCTGAGCCTGGAAAACACCATCAGCGGCCGTGTGCTGCCCTTGGCGTACCTGCAGCAGGCCTGGCAATTCAGCCGCGAGCATCAACTGGCGTTACACATCGACGGCGCACGTATCTTTAACGCCGCCGTCGCGCTAAATGTGCCGTTGAAAGAGATTGTGCAGTACTGCGACACCTTCACCATTTGCCTGTCGAAAGGGCTGGGCGCGCCGGTGGGCTCCTTGCTGTGCGGCAGCGAAGCCTTTATCCAGCAGGCCCTGCGCTGGCGTAAAATGACCGGCGGTGGCCTGCGGCAGGCCGGCATTCTGGCGGCGGCCGGTCTCTATGCGCTGGAGCACAATGTCGAACGGCTGCGTGAAGATCACGACAATGCCAAATGGCTGGAACAGCAACTGCAGCGGATTGGCGTGGAAATCGTCGAACCGGGCGCGCAGACCAACGTGCTGTACCTGCGCCAGTCACCAGAGTTGGCGGCCAGGCTGGGTCCCTGGATGCGTGAGCGCGGCGTGCTGATCAGTAGCGGGCCACTGACGCGCATTCTGACCCACCTTGACGTCAGCCGTCAGGATTTGCAGCAAGTGGTCGATTTATGGCAGCAGTTCCTCAGGCAGCACGCCTGAGTGCTTGTCTGTACGGGGCGTCAACGCGCCCCGTCTCAAAGTATCCAGCGGCCATAGACCCAGTACCAAATCGCCAGCGTCGCCACAATATTCAGCACCACGCTGACGATAAACCAGGTTTTGAACGGCTGTTTCTGGGTTTTATGGCGAAAGACCTGCTGCGCAACTATCGCTCCCATCCAACCGCCCACCAGCCCGAACACCAGCAGCGTGCTTTCCGGCACCCGCTGCCAGCTTCTGCGTGCAGCAAACTTATCCGCACCGTAGACCACCAGCGTCAGCAGGTTAGCCAACAACCACCACATCCAGATCGGATGCAAGAAAAACAAACTGGCGATCAGCGCCAGTCCCAACAGGGCATAACAAACAACATTGAGTTTCATATCTTCCGGCTTAACGCAGACAAACGGCGGATAGTGTGACGCCCCCCGTCAGCGGATGCAATGCCCGCATAACCACACAAAAAGTGCATTTAAACCACGAGTTTGGCATCCTGTGACTATGCTAAACAGACTTTCACCGCAAAGGCGGCGCTAATGACAGCTCAACGCGTACTGGTTCTTGGGGCCAGCGGCTATATCGGCCAAAACCTGATCCCCCACCTGATTGAACAGGGACATCACATTACCGCCGCCGCGCGTCGCATCGAATGGCTGCAGGAACAGCACTGGCCGCAGGTTAACTGCCAATATGTCGACGTTTACCGGCCGGAAACCCTGGCCGCCGCGCTGTGGGAGATCGACGCGGTTTATTATCTGATCCACGGTATGGGCGACGGCGATGATTTTATTGAAAAGGAACGCCAGGCCGCTGAAAACCTGCGTGACGCGCTGCGCAATTCCAGCGTCAAACAGGTCATTTTTCTCGGCGCATTGCAACCAGAGGGCGACAGCTCGCCACACCTGGTGGCACGCAAGCTGACCGGAGAGATCCTGCGTCAGAGCGGTGTTCCCGTCACCGAGCTAAGAGCCAGTATTATTGTCGGCCCCGGCTCGGCCGCGTTCGAAATCATGCGCGATATGGTCTACAACCTGCCGGTGCTTACGCCACCGCGCTGGGTACGTTCCAAATCTTCACCGGTGGCGTTGGAAAACCTGCTGGTGTATCTGGCCGATCTGTTGGCACATCCGGCGGAAGAAAACCGCATTTTTGACGTCGCCGGCCCGGAGTACATCAGCTACCAGACCATGTTTGAACGCTTTATCGCCATCAGCGGCAAGAAACGTTGGCTGATCCCAATCCCGCTGCCGACCCGATTTATCTCGGTTTGGTTTATCAGCATGATCACTTCGGTGCCCACGTCTATCGCCAACGCGCTGATCCAGGGGTTGAACCACGATCTGCCCGCCGACGGCAAACCGCTACAGGCGTTAATCCCGCAGACGCTGCAAACCTTCGATCAGGCGGTGACGGCCACCCTGCGGCGTGAGGAGGAAGTGGTCGATTCCGCCGACTGGGGTTACGACCCGGAAGCGCGGGCGCGCTGGCGGCCGGGCTATGGTTTTTATCCGAAGCAGGCGGGTTGCTCGATAGAAACCCAGGCATCCAGCCAGGCCCTGTGGCATACGGTGCAGCAACTGGGGGGCAAAGAGGGCTATTTTTACGCCAATATCCTGTGGCAGATCCGCGCACGTATGGACGATATGATTGGCAATCGCGTGGTTTATGGCCGTCCGCAGCGCGACACGCTGGAGGTTGGCGACGTCGTCGACGGCTGGAAGGTGATCACTCTCAAACCACAGCGGCTATTGGCACTGCTGTTTGGCATGAAAGCCCCCGGCCTGGGCCGCCTCGCTTTCACTATCAAGGATCACGGCGACCATCGTACCCTGGACGTACGGGCCTGGTGGCACCCCGCCGGGTTTAGCGGGCTGCTGTATTGGTTCGCCATGATGCCCGCTCATCTGTTTATTTTTCGCGGTATGGCCCGGCGTATTGCCAAACTGGCCGAAGAGCATCCGCGCAATATGCCCTGACCATCGCTTATTTGTCGATCAACCGCACACTTTGCTGCTGCGGTTAGGCCCTTTCCGATTGCATAGAGCACGAAATAACGGAAGAATGGCATCTTATTTGCTGTAGCGCCGCTGAAGGCCGTCAGCATTCTGATTTTTGGTGAGAATAGAGTTCGTTATGAAGGTATTGGTCACCGGTGCAACCAGTGGGTTAGGCCGTAACGCCGTTGAATATCTGCGCCGTCAGGGCATTAAAGTGCGCGCCACCGGTCGCAGCCAGGCGATGGGCAGTCTGCTGGAAAAAATGGGTGCGGAATTCATTCATGCCGATCTCACCAATCTGATCTCATCGCAGGCCAAAGCCATGCTGGCCGATGTGGACGTGCTGTGGCACTGCTCCAGTTTCACTTCCCCCTGGGGCACCGAAGAAGCCTTTGAACTGGCCAACGTGCGCGCCACCCGTCGCCTGGGCGAATGGGCGGCGGCCTACGGCGTTTCGCAGTTTATCCATATCTCTTCGCCGGCGGTTTACTTCGACTATCATCACCATCGCAATGTTACCGAAGACTTCCGCCCTGTACGCTATGCCAACGAGTTTGCCCGCAGCAAGGCCGCCGGTGAACAAGTGATCCAACAGTTGGCGCTGTCCAACCCACAGACCCACTTCACTATTCTGCGCCCACAGGGATTGTTCGGACCGCACGACAAGGTGATGCTGCCGCGCCTGTTACAGATGATCAAACGCTACGGCAACCTGCTGCTGCCACGCGGCGGTGCCGCGCTGGTGGACATGACCTATCTGGAAAACGCAGTGCACGCCATGTGGCTGGCGACCCAGAAAGAAAATACCCCGTCGGGCCGCGCCTATAACATCACCAACCAGCAGCCGCGTCAGCTACGCAGCGTGGTGCAGCAGTTGATCGACGAGTTGGGCATGAAGTGTCGGATCCGCTCGGTCCCCTACCCAATGCTCGACATGATGGCGCGTGGCATGGAAAAGCTCGGCAGCAAAAGTGAAAAAGAGCCGGTACTGACCCACTATGGCGTCGCCAAGCTCAATTTTGATCTGACGCTGGACACCACACGTGCCCAGCAAGAGCTGGATTACCGGCCAATTATTTCGCTGGATGAAGGTATCTCGCGTACCGCCCGCTGGCTGAAGGATCACGGCAAGCTGCACGGCCTGTAATTAACGGGCGGCTCCGTATTTCAGCAACAGCGCATCGACAATCGCCTCACTCTCCGCATCCGGCTCACCGCGATAATCGCTGGGCCGGAAATGCATCTGAAACGCCGCCAGCACGTTTTTTTGCTGCCTGACATCCCAGCGCGCATCCATGCCGTAACCGTAACTCGCCAGCTTGGCCATCAATGGCTCCAGCGGCACTTCGGCATGCTTATCCCGCCCGCCCAATAGTTTCTGCACCTGCCCCTCATCCGGCCAGGCACCTATGCCCGCCTGCGCCAGTTGCTGCCAGGGGAATAACGGACCGGGATCCTGCTTGCGCTGCGGCGCAATATCGCTGTGCCCTACCACGTCCGTCGGCTGAATGCCGTATCGCTGAATAATATCGCGGCTCAGTGGGATCAACAGGGCAATTTGCTGTGGCGTATAGGGCTGCCAGTGGGTAAACAGCAGGGTTTGGTTGAACCCGCGATTGACGATCTCAATACCGATCGAGGTGTCATTGAGGTTGGTTCTGCCGCGCCAACTGCTGGCCCCGGCATGCCATGCTCGCAGAGCTTCCGGCACCAGTTGAAATGCCACCGGTTTGCCCTGAGCCAACGGCGGGTGCGCCGGTAACAGATAATGCGCACTGACGTGTTCATCCGTCAGGGTTTTCAATGAGGAGTGGAAGTCTTCGGCGGTGTAATGCATCACCAGAAAACGAATGCGCTGGTCTGCGCCCTGGGCCTGATGCAGCGTTTCTAGCTGATAGCCACCATGATCGACGATAGTGTTCTGCGGCACGCTTTGGCAGCCTGCGAGCAGCGCCACGGCAAATATCCCTGGCCAAATTTTCACGAATCCCTCCTGTGTTAGATACGCCGAATTTGTTACCCGGATTGATTAACTTGCATCCAATAATCAAGTTATTCAATAAATGATGACAGAGATGCCAGCCTCATCATTATGACGCCCCGGAGATTACCGGGGCGTGAAAGAAGGGATTAACGACTGACTTTCACTGCGGTGCCGCTGACGGTCACCATCAGCATGCTGCTGTCTTTACCCACGGTTTCGTAATCGATATCAATCCCGACCACTGCGTTGGCGCCCAACTCTTTTGCCTGCTCTTCCAGTTCCTTGAAGGCGATCAGACGCGCTTTACGCAGCTCTTTCTCATAGGCCCCGGAACGGCCGCCGACAATGTCACGCACGCCGGCAAAGAAATCACGGAAAATATTGGCACCCAAAATTGCCTCGCCGGTGACAACGCCGCAGTACTCGGTAATGGTAAACCCTTCCAGGGTCGGGGTGGTTGAAAGCTGCATTAAAACTCCTTGCTGATTGATTCATGGCATTTATCTGACCATCGTTTTAGCATTATGTTCTGTATTGAAATGGCACGCACTACGAATGCAAGGCCAGAAATCGCATTTATACTGTAGGCTAGTGGTCTTCATGGTAGAGACTTTCACATAAGGTAATGAGATGAAAACAAAAACGATTGCGGCTGTTTTTCCCTTAGCGCTGTTACTGAGTGCCTGCACCACCGTTGAACCGGCATTCAAGGATATCGGCACCCGTACCGGCGGTTGTGTGGAAGGCGGCCCGGATGCGGTGGCCCAGAAATTTTACGACTTGCGCCTGCAACAAGGTGCCGGTACTACCCTGCCGGACAGCAACCGTCTGGCGCAATTGCAGCCTTACCTGAGTAAAGTGCTGTACCAGGATCTGGTAACTGCTAACCAGAATCCGGGCAAACATCAGGTCACCGGCGATCTGTTTACCGGCAATGCTCAGGGGCCGACCAGCGCCACCGTCGCCAGCGCGTCGACCATTCCTAATACCGATGCCAAAAATATCCCGTTGCGCGTTCAACTCAGCTACCAGAAAGACGGTGGCAGCGCAGTCAACTGGCAGGATGAAGTGCTGATGGTGCGCGAAGGCACCTGTTGGGTCGTGGACGATATCCGCTATCTGAACGTGCCACCGCACGCTGCCAGCGGTACGCTGCGTCAGGTATTGGAAAACCAGTAAGCCAACTCAACCACCGGTGCCCCTGGGTACCGGTGGTTAGATAAATGCCTTGATTACGCGCAATATTTGTTCAATTTGAGAAATTTCGCTACCTGCCTCACAGCATGCACGACAAATCCCCCCTTCGAACCTGACTCGCGGTATCTTGTGCTATTCTTTTACTATTCTGCCGCGCAGTAATAAATTTTAACGCACAAAGATTGCATAAGTATTCTGTGGAAGTTAACATTCGCGGCATCAATATCTATTCAATTCTGGCGCATGAGCATTCAACTTAACGGTATCAATTGCTATTACGGCGCACATCAGGCGCTGTTTGACATCACGCTGGATTGCCCAGCAGGGGAAACCTTAGTGCTGCTGGGTCCAAGCGGCGCGGGGAAAAGCTCGTTATTGCGGGTGTTGAACCTGTTGGAAATGCCGCGTTCGGGCCAGTTGCAGATCGCCGGTAACCAATTCGACTTTAAGCAGGCTCCGGGCGAAAAAGCCATTCGCGAGCTGCGGCAGAACGTCGGCATGGTATTCCAGCAATACAATCTCTGGCCTCACCTCACCGTGGTGCAAAACCTGATCGAAGCGCCTTGCCGCGTGCTGGGCCTGACCAAGGCTCAGGCGATGGAGCGTGCCGACAAACTGCTCAAGCGCCTGCGTCTGACCGACTTTGCCGATCGTTTCCCGCTGCACCTATCCGGTGGCCAGCAACAGCGTGTGGCCATTGCCCGTGCGCTGATGATGGAACCGCAGGTATTGCTGTTTGATGAACCGACCGCCGCGCTGGATCCGGAGATCACCGCCCAAATCGTCAGCATCATTCGCGAATTGGCCGGCACCGGGATCACCCAGGTGATCGTGACCCACGAGGTGGAAGTGGCGCGTAAAACCGCCAGCCGCGTGGTGTACATGGAAAACGGCCACGTGGTGGAACAAGGCGATGCCAGCCACTTCAAGAATCCACAGACCACCGAGTTTGCCAATTACTTATCACACTAACAATTTTACTTGCTGTAATTTGGGGAGTTTGCGATGAAAAAACTAATAATCGCCGCCGTTCTGGCCGGCATCAGCGTTTCCGCCTCTGCAGCCGAAACCATCCGTTTCGCTACCGAAGCTTCTTATCCTCCATTTGAATTTATTGACGCCGGCAACAAGATCCAGGGCTTTGATGTCGATCTGGCCAATGCGCTGTGTAAAGAGATGCAGGCCGAGTGTACCTTCACCAATCAGGCCTTTGACAGCCTGATCCCAAGCCTGAAGTTCAAGCGCTTCGACGCGGTGATGGCCGGTATGGACATCACGCCTGAGCGTGAAAAGCAGGTGCTGTTTACCAAGCCGTATTACGACAACTCCGCGCTGTTTGTTGCCCAGAAAGGCAAAGTGGCTGACGTCGCTGCGTTGAAAGGCAAGAAAGTGGGCGTGCAGAACGGTACCACTCACCAGAAATACCTGACCGATAAGCATCCGGAAATCACCACCGTGCCTTACGACAGCTATCAGAACGCCATTCTGGATCTGAAAAATGGCCGCGTCGATGCGGTATTCGGTGACACTGCGGTGGTCAACGAATGGCTGAAACAAAACGCGGCACTGGCCGCCGTGGGCGACAAAGTGACCGATAAAGACTACTTCGGTACCGGCCTGGGCATTGCCGTTCGCCAGAAAAATACCGATCTGCAGGGCAAGTTCAACGCCGCTCTGGACAAGATCAAACAGGATGGGACTTACGAAACCATCTACAAAAAATGGTTCCAGCAGTAATCACTCTGATGAATGAAATTCAACCTTTAGCAAGCGCCGCCGGGATGACCGTCGGCCTTGCCGTTTGTGCCCTTATCCTTGGGCTGATCCTGGCGATGCTGTTTGCCGTCTGGGAGTCATCACGCTGGAAAGTGGTTAGCTGGCTCGGCACCGCCTGGGTCACTCTGTTGCGCGGCCTGCCGGAAATTCTGGTGGTGCTGTTCATCTATTTCGGCTCATCGCAGCTGTTGTTGATGCTGTCCGATGGCTTCACCCTGAACCTTGGTCTGTTCCAACTGCCGATCCAACTGGCGATTGATAACTTTGAAGTCAGCCCGTTCCTGTGCGGCGTCATTGCTCTCGCCCTGCTCTATTCAGCCTATGCGTCGCAAACGCTGCGTGGCGCGCTGAAGGCCGTGCCGCAGGGGCAATGGGAATCCGGTCAGGCACTGGGAATGAGCACCGCGGCAATTTTCTTTCGCCTGATCATGCCGCAAATGTGGCGTCACGCGCTACCCGGTCTTGGCAACCAGTGGCTGGTATTGCTGAAGGATACCGCGCTGGTGTCACTGATCAGCGTTAACGATCTGATGCTGCAAACCAAAAGCATTGCCACCCGCACCCAGGAGCCTTTTACCTGGTACGTGATTGCGGCGGCGATTTACCTGGTGGTCACCCTGATCAGTCAGTACATCATTAAACGCATCGAACTGCGCACCACGCGTTTTGAGCGGGGGCCAGCCTGATGTTTGAGTTCTTGCCGGAAATTATCAAAGGGCTGCACACCAGCCTGACGCTGACCATCACCGCGCTGATCGTGGCGCTGGTGCTGTCGCTGGTGCTGACGGTGATCCTGACGCTGAAAACGCCGATCCTGACGCCGCTGGTAAAAATCTATATCACCCTGTTCACCGGTACGCCGCTGCTGGTGCAGATCTTCCTGATCTACTACGGCCCCGGTCAGTTCCCGGCGATCCGCGAGTATCCGTGGTTATGGAACTTGCTGTCGCAGCCGTGGCTGTGTGCGATGATCGCATTGGCGCTGAACAGCGCCGCCTATACCACCCAACTGTTTTACGGTGCGGTACGGGCGATACCGGCCGGTCAGTGGCAATCTTGTGAAGCGCTCGGCATGTCGCGTTCGCAGTCGCTGCGTATCCTGCTGCCATTCGCCTTCAAGCGTGCGCTGTCGTCTTACTCCAACGAAGTGGTGCTGGTGTTCAAAAGTACCTCGCTGGCCTATACCATCACCCTGATGGAAGTCATGGGCTACAGCCAGCTGATGTATGGCCGTACCTACGACGTGATGGTGTTTGGTGCGGCCGGGTTGGTGTATCTGTGCGTCAACGGCTTGCTGACGCTGCTGATGCGTCTGGTCGAGCGCCGTGCATTGGCGTTTGAACGCCGCAACTGAGTCAGTAGAGCGATACTCTCAAAGCCCTGCCACCGTGCGGGGCTTTTTTACACCCAGAACAAATTTTTAATCATTTATATTGCATATTAATTCATTAAATGGCAGGGTTAACACCGACCGACAGCCGCCAAAACCTCTGGGTTATTGTCAGTAAAATCAAGCGGTGACGAGATAAAAACACGCAGTCTTGCAGACAGGAGCTTTAAGCATGAAAAAACTATTGCTGGCCGCCACGGTATTAGCAGGCATCGCCTTTAACGCCAGCGCAGCCGAGACCATTCGTTTCGCCGCTTCCGCCACCTACCCGCCGTTTGAGTCGCTGGATGCCAACAACAAGATCGTGGGTTTTGATATCGATCTGGCTAACGCGCTGTGCAAACAAATGAAGGCCGAATGTACCTTCACCAACCAGGCGTTCGACAGCCTGATCGCCGCGCTTAAATTCAAGAAATACGACGCGGTGATCTCCGGTATGGACATCACGCCAGAGCGCAGCAAGCAAGTTGCCTTCACTCAGCCCTATTATGCCAACTCGGCAATTGTGATTGCCGAAAAAGGCAAATTCAGTTCGCTGGCGGATCTGAAAGGGAAAAAGGTCGGCATGGAGAACGGTACCACCCACCAGAAATACATGCAGGACAAGCACCCGGAGATTAACACCGTCTCTTACGACAGCTATCAGAACGCCATTCTCGAGTTGAAAAATGGCCGTATTGACGGCGTATTCGGTGATACCGCCGTGGTGAATGAGTGGCTGAAGAACAACCCTCAGTTGGCTCCGGTCGGTGAACACGTTACCGATGCACAATACTTCGGTACCGGTCTGGGTATTGCGGTACGGCCGGACAATCAGGCGCTGCTGGCCAAGCTCAACAGTGCGCTGGACGCCATTAAGGCCGACGGCACCTACAAAGCCATTAACGACAAGTGGTTCCCGCAGTAAGCGCTATTCGGGGCGTGGAATGCCACGCCTTGTTTACCAAACCTAAGCATTGTCCACAGTTCCTTTCGGTGCTAAATTTGATACTAAATATAACACCAAAGGAAACATCATGATCGTCCAGCCCATTCTGGCAGATTCAGCAGTCAGCATCAGCGATTTTAAAAAATCACCTAACGCAGCACTCAAAGAAGCCCACGGACAGCCCGTTGCCGTGCTTACCAATGGGAAGATTTCCGGTTATTACGTCTCTCCTGAGACCTGGCAAGCCATTGCTGAATGCCTCGAGGATATTGAACTCGCTGAAATAGTCCGCTCACGGATGAGTGGCAAACGTATTAAGGTCAATCTGGATGACTTATAACCTTTAATTACGAACCAGCAGCGTCAGTACTTCGTAATGGGCGGTATGCGGGAACATATCAAACAGCTGTACGCGCTCGATGCGGTAATCCGGCAACATCTCAATGTCTTTCGCCATGCTCTCGGCGTTACAGCTCGAATACAGAATATAGCCCGGTGCCATCTGGTTCAGATAGTCGCACAGTGCCTTGCCAATACCGCGTCGCGGCGGGTTAACCAGCACCAGTTGCGGCACGCTGCCTTCGGCGGTAGCGAACCGGGTAGAATCCAGCGCCTGGAAATCGACGTGTTGCAAACCCAGAGTTTTCGCCGATTGGCGCGCGCAGGCAATCGCCTCGGCGCTAATTTCGATGCCGGTCAGGCGTGTTTCCGGCAGCGCGCAATGCAGGCCAAACCCACCCACACCGCAGAACAGATCCCACATGCTATTGATGCCCAACGCTCTTACCCAGTCACGGGCGGTGGCGTAAAGCTCGGCGGCCACCTGCGGATTGGTCTGGAAGAAACTTTGCGGGCGGATATACAACGGCACCTGGTTAAATTGCTCTTCCAGCGCCTGTTGCTCGGTCAGCGGGATCTCGCGCTCCCCTTCCATAATCGCCATATGTACCGGCTGAATATTGGCGGAAATCACCCTGAGCTGCGGCAACTGCTGTTGCAGCCACGGCAGTGCGGCACGCAGCTGCGCCAGCTTGCTGTCTGAACGAAGTACAAAGCGCAGCATTACGCCACCACTGTGGGTACTTTCAGTCAGTAACAGGTACTTCAGTTCGCCACGTTTACGCGCCACGTTGTAGGGCGTCAGGCCGGCGCGGGCGATAAAACTTTTCAGCACATCAAACATCGGCGAGAAACTGGCGGGATACAGTGGACAGGCGCTCAGATCCACCGCCGTGCCATCACGATGCAGCATGCCCAGTAGCGGACGCTCTACGCTGCCGCTGACTACCATTTTGGCTTTATTGCGAAATGCGCTCTGCTCGCCGGCGATCGGCTCTAGCCACTGCGCAACGTCACGGTCGCTCAGCAGTGATTGCAGATGATGCTGTTTGTCCGTCAGTTGCTGCGGGTACGGCTTTTCCAACCACTGACAGGAACGGCAGGTGCCCGCCGTATACAAAGCGCAATGCATGAAGATAACCCTGAGTTCGGGGTGAATAATTAAGGGCGCAGAGTTTATCACTCTACGCCGTTAAAATCTCAATTGCGCACGGCGAAATAACGGCGGCTGGTAGCGGGAACAAACAATAATGCCAGAATGACGACATCGGGGATTTTTTGCAGGATCAGCATGTGCAAGATTTGGCCGCTGGTTTCACCTTCAACGGTAAAGACCTCCGGCAGAAAACTGCCAATGGTGGCCAACAGCAGATAACCAACCACCAGGCATTGGCAGGCCACAAAACCCCAACGCCCCCAGTTGCGGCCGCGCATCACCGCAAAACCGCAACTGATTTGCAGGCACAGTAATAACAGGCCAGCCAGAAAGATCAGGGTGGAATCCCAGGCCTGTGCGCTGGTGCTGACGAACTCCTGAGCGCCATCGACCCCCAGTTCCCCCAACAGCAACAGCACGCTGATACACTTGATAGCCACCATCGCCGTTCCGGCCACCATCACCGGCACTGGCGCATCTGAATTCATTCTTATTCCCTGCCTGCTGTTCAGCATGTCTGACATGTCCATGTTCCGCAACAAAACGCCACCTGTTCAGGTTAAGGATGCACGACGCGTTTAAGTGGGCGTTTCCCTCTCCAGCGGGAGAGGGAACAATATCAACTTAAGTGACCAGCATTAACCTATTCAGGCGGCATATATAAAGTCAGGTAATCAATTGCAATACCAATAATTGCAAAAATAGCAGGTTTAATCAGACTCAGCTACGGGCAGCCTTTTGTAATTCGCGCGATCGCTGTTTTTCCGAGCGCGCCATAAACCACCATGCAATCAGGCCGATAACGCCGACCACCAGCAGGATCAAACTCGCCAGGGCGTTAATTTCCGGATTAACCCCCATTCGTACGCTGGAGAACACCAACATCGGCAAGGTGGTCGCGCCCGGCCCGGCGACGAAACTGGCAATCACCAGGTCATCCAGCGACAGGGTAAAGGCCAGCATCCAACCGGCGATCAGCGCCGGTGCAATCATCGGCAGAGTGATCACGAAAAACACTTTCAGCGGTGTCGCGCCCAGATCCATCGCCGCCTCTTCGATAGAGCGATCCAACTCACGCAGGCGCGAGCTGATCACCACCGAAACATAGGCAGTACAGAAAGTGACGTGCGCCAGCCAGATGGTAAACATCCCCCGTTCCGACGGCCAACCAAAGGCATGCCCCATCGCCACAAACAGCAGCAGCAACGACAGGCCGGTGATCACATCCGGCATAACCAGCGGTGCCGTCAGCATAAAGGCAAAACCGGTTGAACCACGAAAACGGCCAAAACGGACCATCACCACTGCCGCAATCGCCCCCAGCACCACCGCGGCGGTCGCCGAGGCGGCGGCGATAGTCAGGCTGAGCCCGACGGCGCTGATCATCGCCGAATCATGGAACAACTCGGTATACCAGCGCGTGGACCAACCGGCCCACACCGTCACCAGTTTGGAACTGTTGAACGAGTAGATCACCAGCATCAGCATCGGCGCATACAAGAAGGTGAAACCCACTACCAAAATAGCGATACGCCACGGCGAGCGCACTACCGGCAAGTTGTTCATCCCTGCCCCCCTATTTCCTTGTTCTGGTGCTTGTGGAACCAGAGAATCGGTACGATCAACAGCAGCAGCATGACGGTGGCCACTGCCGAGGCTACTGGCCAGTCACGGTTATTAAAGAACTCCTGCCACAGTACCCTGCCGATCATAATACTGTCCGGCCCGCCCAGCAGTTCCGGGATAACGAATTCGCCGACCGCCGGGATAAACACCAGCATAGAACCGGCAATAATCCCGCCTCGGGTCAGCGGCATAATCACGCTGAAAAAGGTTTTCAACGGTTTAGCCCCCAGATCCAGCGACGCCTCCACCAATGAATAGTCCAACCGCGTCAGGGCGGTATAAATCGGCAGCACCATAAACGGCAGGTAGGAGTACACCACGCCGATATACACCGCCAGATTGGTGTGCAGGATCACCAACGGCTGATCGATCACCCCGGTCCATAACAAGAAGTTATTGAGGATGCCGTTATTTTTCAGAATGCCCATCCAGGCGTAAACGCGGATCAGGAACGAGGTCCACGACGGCAGGATCACCAACAACAGCAAAATATTGCGGGTTGAGGATTTGCTGTGCGCCACCGCCCAGGCCAGCGGATAGCCGATGACCAGACAGCAAACCGTCGATACCGCCGCCACCTGCAGCGATTGCAGATAAGCGTCTATATA
Organism: Serratia sp. BIGb0163; assembly: GCF_024809935.1. Classification (NCBI taxonomy): domain Bacteria; kingdom Pseudomonadati; phylum Pseudomonadota; class Gammaproteobacteria; order Enterobacterales; family Yersiniaceae; genus Serratia; species Serratia sp. BIGb0163. Next base: position 384,028 of record NZ_JANUDZ010000001.1, on the reverse strand, counting down.
CAGCGGATCGTCGGTCAGTTGCAGGTAGTTGGCAAAATTGAGCGCGATGTCCAGCTTACCCTCTGCCCAGCTCATCAGGTCAGTGTAGGGCGGGACCGCCAACGCCAGTTCCGCCAGGCTGATCTTGAACACGATCAGGAACGGCAGCAGGAACAGCAGCGTCAACCACAGCAGCGGCACCGCGATCACCAGCTTGCGGCCATGGGCCATCTGCAGGCGCTGGAAAAAGGCTTTTAACGGGCCGGGCCCTTTGGCCGGTGGTTCCGGTGGTGTGTGTTCAGCAAGCATTGTCATAATGATTATTCCTCACCTTCTCGACTCACACCGTCAACACGACACAGCTGTCGGCTTCCCAGCACAGGCGCACTTCGTCGCCCCAGGTCGGCATCCCTTTGCGGAAACGGTGGCCGTTTTGCAATTGGGCGCTAATAATCTGGCCGCTGAGCAACTTCACATGGTAGATAGACAGATCGCCGAGGTAGGCGATATGTGCCACTTCCCCAACCGCAAAGTTGCAACCGTCCTGCGGAACCTCTTCGCACAGCATGATTTTTTCCGGCCGCAGGGCGACCTGAATCGGCACGCCGTCCACTACCGAGGCATCGGAGTCCACCTTTATCGCATGGCGCAAACCGGGACTTTGCAGGATCAAGCCATCGTCATGGCGCTCTTGCAGCACACAATCAAAAACGTTGACCGAGCCGATAAATTCAGCGCTGAAACGGCTGTTCGGATGCTCGTAGATCTCTTCCGGTTCGCCGATCTGTACAAATTTGCCACGGTTCATGATGGCAATGCGCCCTGCCATGGTCATCGCCTCTTCCTGGTCATGGGTGACCATTACGCAGGTCACGCCAACCCGCTCAAGAATATCCGTCACTTCCAGTTGCATGCGGTCACGCAGTTTTTTATCCAATGCGCCCATCGGCTCATCCAGCAGCAGCAGTTTCGGCCGTTTGGCCAGGCTGCGTGCCAGTGCCACCCGCTGGCGTTGGCCACCGGATAGCTGGTGCGGTTTACGCTTGGCGAATTCCTGCATGTGCACCAGCGACAGCATTTCCGCTACCCGATCGGCGATTTCCGCACGCGGCATTTTGTCCTGTTTCAGACCGAAGGCGATGTTTTGCTCTACCGTCATGTGCGGGAACAGCGCGTAGGACTGGAACATCATATTGATCGGCCGCTGGTAAGGCGGCACATGCGACATGTCCTGCCCATCGAGCACAATCTGCCCTTCCGTCGGCTGTTCAAAACCGGCCAGCATGCGTAAAAGCGTCGACTTCCCGCAGCCAGATGGCCCCAGCAAAGCGAATATTTCGCCCTTATAGATGGTCAGGCTGACGTCTTCGACCGCGTTTTGGCCGTCAAAGGTTTTGGTGAGGTTACGGATTTCCAGCAGAGGGGTGAAGACCTTCTGCGACTTGGCTTGAGGACGAGGGATGACGTCGTTCAATCGGGGTGCTCTCCGGTGTAAACAGTACAAAAAACCACGGCGATTGCCATGGCCCAAAATGGCAATGCAGGCGGGGAGCACCCGCCTGCCGGTCAAAACAACCCTGAAACCGGCCCAACGGCCGCCCTCTGAGTATTAGCGTCCGCTTTTAACTTTAGTCCAGGCGCGGGTAATCACACGATCCAGCTTCGGCGACTGCACGTTCAGCGTAAACAGCTTGGCGCGCAGATCGGCCGGTGGGTACACGTTCGGATTGTTGCGGACTTCGGCATTAACCAGCGGTGTAGAGTCCTTCACCGCGTTGGCGTAATACACAAAGTTACTGATCCCCGCCATGACATCAGGCTTCATCAGGAAGTTCAGGAACTGGTAGGCAGCGTCCTTGTTTTTGGCATCCGCCGGCATGGCAAACATGTCAAAATAAGTGAGCGCCCCCTCTTTCGGGATCGCATAGGCCACGTTCACGCCGTTCTTCGCTTCTTTGGCGCGATTGGCCGCCTGCATCACGTCGCCGGACCAGCCGATCGCTACGCAGATATCACCGTTTGCCAAATCGTTGATGTACTGGGAAGAGTGGAAATAACGGATGTTCGGCCGCAGCTTGAGCAACAGATCGTTGGCCGCACCGGTGTAATCTGCCGCGTTGGTGCTGTTGGGATCCTTGCCCAGGTAGTGCAGCACGGTGGCATAGACCTCACTTGGCGCATCCAGGAAGGAAACGCCGCAGCTTTTCAACTTCTCGAGATTTTCCGGTTTGAGGATCAGATCCCAGCTGTCAACCGGTGCGTCTTTGCCCAGTACCGCCTTCACCTTGTCGACGTTATAGCCGATGCCGGTGGTCACCATCAGATAAGGGATACCGTACTTGTTGTCCTTGTCATTGTGCGCCACCAGTTGCAGCATCTCGGGATCAAGGTTTTTGTAGTTCGGCATCTTGCTCTTGTCGAGCGGCTCGAAAATGCCGGCCTTCGACTGACGCTCAAGGAAATTGGATGAAGGAACGACCAGATCATAACCGGTGCTGCCCGCCATCAGTTTGCCTTCCAACACTTCGTTGGAGTCAAAGACGTCGTACACCACTTTAATGCCGGTTTCTTTCTGGAATTTGGCTAAGGTGTCCGGCGCAATATAGTCGGACCAGTTATAGATGTGCAGCGTTTTTTCCTCGGCTGACGCCGTGACGCTTGCTGCCATCAGCAGGCCGGCAACCACACCCGATAACCACTTTTTACGTAGGGTGACCATCCGTAACTTCCTCCAAAACAGGGGTGAATCATAGAATTGAACTTGTACCGCCAAACGATACAAAACCTTTCCTGATCGAGCGCAATCGTTGCAACCGCGGATTGAATGTCTATGCAGTTGATTGCATACACCTTTTTCAGTTGCCCAGCCCGCATGGTCACCAGGGGAATCGCAAGCCCTTAGCAGAATCAGCAGCATAACCGCTGTTGCCAAAACGCACCAGCCTCCGGGGATAAAACCTGCTTTTATCGATTTTTTATGCAGTTTGTCTGTATGTGATACGCCATTAATGGCATAAACGAAGAGGAATATCTGGCAGCAAAGGGTAAAACACAGAATATATTATTGCGGAAGGGAATAACGGCAGCATGCCGCCAGAGGGACGGCACGCATCATGTACAGTGGGGATCAGTGCAGCATTGGCAGGCGGTCAGCGGCAGCCGTGTTATCTTCTTCGTCACCCATAAACAGCAGATCGTTCGCCCGCGCCTCGAGGATCACCATCGAGATTTGCTCTTCGCCCTGCTGCATAAAGTGGGTGAACTGCTCCAGCGTGATGCCAACGGCAATGCTCAGCGACTGGCAAACGATCAGCTTCGGCAGATTGTCGTCCTGAATATCAACAAACGCCTTGATGGTCAGCGAACTGGCGTTGATCTGGCTAAGATCGGCCACCAGTGGGATCAGTGCGGTCGGCTTCACTTCGGCCAGGGCGGAGAACAGGATCACGTTGTCGACCAGATCGAGCTTGGCATCAAACACGCCATCGAAATTTTGCATGTGCGGCAGGTGCAGCGCCTGACAGGAATCGCACTCAAAGAATGAAATGCCCGATTGATCCAGCCAGCGTCGCAACAACGCCAAATCAGGGACAATGAGTGAATCCATAATACCAGCCTCACAATATTCAAAACGCGAAAAGGCGCATAGCTTACGGAATATTGCCCCACTACGCCACGATCAATGCGGCTTAATTCGCTATTAGGGTAAATATGGTCGATAAAAAGCCGCAACTCCAGCCACAGAAAGGCGAATTTTTTACGGCAAACTTATCCGCCAGATTTCAACCTGAAACCCGGCCTGCCGCGCTGCTCAATATACTCGATCATCCTGCCGGCGATATCCAACCCGGTGGTGCTTTCCACCCCTTCCAACCCCGGTGAAGCATTGACCTCCATCACCAGCGGGCCACGGGCCGCACGCAGGATATCCACCCCGGCGACATCCAGCCCCAGTGTGGTGGCGGCCTTGACCGCAATCGCCCGCTCTTTGGCAGTGATGCTTACCTTGCGGGCGGTGCCACCCCGGTGCAGATTGGAACGAAACTCCCCGGGTTTGGCCTGGCGCTCAATGGCTGCTACTACCTTACTCCCCACCACCAGACAGCGCACATCACTGCCCTGCGCCTCGCGAATATATTCTTGCACCAGAATATGAGCGTTCAGGCCACGAAAGGCATCAATCACGCTTTCTGCCGCCTGGCGAGTTTCCGCCAGTACTACGCCAATGCCCTGCGTGCCTTCCACCAGTTTGACCACCAGCGGCGCACCGCCAACCAGTTCAATTAAATCGCCGGTGTCGTCGGGCGAATGGGCAAAACCGGTGATCGGCAAATCGATCCCCTGCCGTGCCAGCAACTGCAGCGAACGCAGCTTGTCGCGCGCACGAGTGATCGCCACCGACTCATTAAGCGGATAACTGCCCAACAGTTCAAACTGGCGCAGCACTGCAGTGCCATAAAAGGTCATGGCGGAGCCGATGCGCGGGATCACCGCGTCGTAACGCTCCAATTGGCGGCCGCGGTAGTGGATAGTCGGCGCGGCCGGGTTGATGTTCATATAGCAAGAGAGTGGATCGATAACTTCGATGCTGTGGCCGCGCTGTTCCGCCGCCTCCACCAAGCGTTTACATGAGTACAACGTTCCATCGCGCGAAAGAATGGCAATTTTCACTCGTCACCCCAAAAAGGCAAGCCCCTGTCTGGCAGGTATGTCTCCGGTGGCCATTATTCAGGCACGCGGCTCACTGTCGTTTTTATCTTCAGGCGTATCTGGCTTGCGCCGATCGTTCTGCGGCGGCTGACCACCGCGCATCAATGGGCCAAATCCCTGCACCACCCGCCAAACCAGAAATGCGGCCGCCGGCACCATCAGCGCCACGCCGAGGAAGATCATTCCCACCGCCGCCTGCTGTGAAGCCAACCAGCCGGGTAATTGAACGTGGCTATGTATACTTAGATAAGCCAGCACCAACAACAGCATGCCCAGCCCTTCCAGAACCAGCACGGTACGCGGTAAGTCACCGAATGAACGCATATTTTCTTCTCCAGAAGCTCTGCCTCCAGTGTAGTGAATTCCCATCGGCGGCGACAGCCCCGGCGGCTTAATCGGTTACATGAATCAAATTAACAGGTAATTCCTGCTTTTTTTTCGCCGACCCAACGGGCATAGTAAGCGCCATCAATGCGGGTAATGTTCAGGCTTAAGTCTTTTTCGACCGACAGAATGTCATTGCAGTTGCGATTAAATTATTGAATATCAATCTAAGGAGTGTTGCATGTTTGCAGTTATCTTCGGGCGCCCAGGCTGTCCTTATTGTGTCCGTGCGAAAGAGTTGGCGGAAAAACTGACTGAAGAACGTGACGATTTCAACTTCCGTTATGTTGATATCCACGCTGAAGGCATCACCAAGGCCGACCTGGAAAAAACCGTCGGCAAGCCGGTAGAAACCGTACCGCAGATTTTCCTCGATGAGAAACACATCGGCGGCTGCACCGATTTCGAAGCTTATGCCAAAGAAAACCTGAATCTGTTCCAGTAAGCTTCAGGCACAACGAGAAAAAGGCGCTCATAGCGCCTTTTTTTATTGCCGTTAGCCACGATGACACTGCCGGTAGGCCTGCAACAGGCCGCGCGCAAACAAAGCCAGCAACGCCCCGAACATGCACCAGAACACCGCGCTGGTGGCATAAGCCAATTCCTGCCACACCGAGGCAGACGGCGTTAGCCAGAAATGGCGGATGATCAGACACAGCGGCAACGCATACAACGCCCCCAGTAGCGGGCAGAGAATGCGTTTTTTGCTCGATAAGTAGCTCGCGACCACGCCGGGTATCACAAACAGCAACAGGCCGGTCTCCCCCCGGTGTTCATGATCCGTGCTGCCAAATGCCCCACTCTGCTGGCCGAGATACACCAGGCTGAACAGCAGAAAACAGCTTAATATTCCCCACCAATACCGTTCACTCGCCATGCCCCCTCCCCCTTTAATCTCATTACCACACCGTAGAAATCAGCCGTGCCACAATGCCGGTGACGCCTTGTCGTAAACCGACAACGCTAAACTGAACTTTTTCCTTGGCCTAAAGAGAGTTAAATGCTTTTGGCAGGGCATGAACCCAGCTTTATGCTGGCTGTCACGCGCCATAGCGACTAGAATAAACGCCGCCGATCGATGCTTCGAATCGCCTTTCGCTGGTTAGTTATTTATGAAGTCGCTTTTTGACTGAATTTATATCTTATATTTATCTATATCAAGCACTTACTGGTAAACAATAAGTTATCCTACGTGAACATAAACGTCGCTAGTTTGTTAAACGGTAACTACATCCTGTTACTGTTCGTGGTACTCGCGCTGGGGCTGTGCCTCGGTAAAGTCCGTCTGGGCTCCGTTCAACTCGGTAATTCCATTGGTGTTTTGGTGGTTTCGCTGTTGCTCGGCCAACAACACTTCGCCATTAACACAGAAGCGCTGAACCTCGGCTTTATGCTGTTTATTTTCTGCGTTGGCGTGGAAGCCGGACCGAACTTTTTCTCGATATTTTTCCGCGACGGCAAAAATTACCTGATGCTGGCGCTGGTGATGGTCGGTTCCGCGATGGTGATTGCCATCGGTCTGGGCAAACTGTTCCATTGGGATATCGGCCTGACCGCCGGTATGCTCGCGGGCTCAATGACCTCGACCCCGGTTCTGGTCGGCGCCGGTGATACGCTACGTAATACCATCACCAATGGCCCGGCACTGCTGGCAGCGCAGGATCATCTGAGCCTCGGCTACGCCCTGACCTACCTGATTGGTTTGGTGAGCCTGATTTTCGGCGCGCGCTACCTGCCCAAGCTGCAACACCAGGACCTCTCCACCTCCGCCCAACAGATTGCCCGCGAACGCGGCCTGGACACCGACAGCCAACGCAAGGTTTACCTGCCGGTCATCCGCGCCTATCGCGTTGGCCCCGAGCTGGTAGCCTGGGCCGATGGCAAAAATCTGCGTGAGCTGGGTATCTATCGCCAGACCGGTTGCTATATCGAACGTATCCGTCGTAACGGCATTTTGGCCAACCCGGACGGTGACGCGGTATTGCAGGTGGGCGATGAAATTTCCCTGGTCGGCTATCCCGATGCCCATGCACGACTGGACCCCAGCTTCCGCAACGGCAAAGAAGTCTTCGACCGCGACCTGCTGGATATGCGCATCGTCACCGAAGAGATCGTGGTTAAAAACAGCAATGCGGTGAACAAACGCCTGAGCCAGTTGAAGCTGACCGATCACGGCTGCTTCCTCAACCGGGTGATCCGCAGCCAGATTGAAATGCCTATCGACGACAGCATTGTGCTCAATAAAGGCGATGTGCTGCAGGTCAGCGGTGACGCCCGCCGGGTGAAAAGCGTGGCGGAGAAGATTGGCTTTATCTCGATCCACAGCCAGGTGACCGACCTGCTGGCATTCTGCGCCTTCTTTATTATCGGGTTATTGATAGGCCAGATCACCATTCAGTTCAGCAATTTCTCCTTCGGCATCGGTAATGCCGCCGGTTTGCTGATGGCCGGCATCATGCTCGGCTTCCTGCGCGCCAACCACCCGACCTTCGGCTACATTCCGCAGGGTGCGCTGAACATGGTCAAAGAGTTCGGCCTGATGGTGTTTATGGCCGGTGTCGGTCTGAGCGCCGGTGCCGGTATCGGTAACAGTCTGGGAGCCGTTGGCGGCCAGATGCTGATCGCCGGGTTAATCGTCAGCCTGGTGCCGGTAGTGATTTGCTTCCTGTTCGGTGCCTACGTGCTGCGCATGAACCGCGCCCTGCTGTTCGGCGCAATCATGGGGGCCCGCACCTGCGCGCCAGCGATGGAAATTATCAGTGATACTGCGCGCAGTAACATTCCTGCTCTGGGTTATGCCGGGACCTACGCCATAGCTAACGTATTGTTAACCCTGGCGGGCTCGTTGATAGTGGTGTTATGGCCGGGGATCCTCGGCTAACCGATAAGCAATAAAGATGAATCAGTGGCAAAAATATTTTGAAATTTTTATCCCCGGTGAGAACTTTCCTTTCGGGGGGTAGTCTTAATTAGTGCCACTGCTTTTCTTTGATGTCCCCATTTTGTGGAGCCCGTTAGTCCCGCCTATTTAGGTTCAAGACTATCGGGTTTTTTATTGCCTGAATAAACTCCGCAGGAGAAAAATCACAGGGTTTGCGAGTAGCTAACCCATTTCGACATGTCCTGATGGGAGATATTTCCACCGCACACTACCATCCCAATGACGGCGTTAGCGGGAAGCTTGGGGGCAATGGCCATAGCCGCAGGTATCAGCGTCCCGGACGCCAGTTCAACCCATAATTTTGCATCTTCGCCAAAGGCCACCATTCCCTCTACCGCTGCCTTATCCGATACCACAACCACTTCTTCGATATAAGCTTGAGCATGGGCCAGCATCATTTCATCAATGACAGGCACGCCGAGGGTAGAGATAATTGAAGTCACCTCAATGTTCACCGGTTTGCCGGCGCGCAATGCCTGGTGCATCGAACTTGCCCCAGAGGTTTCAACCCCCCAAATTCTCATCTCTGGCCTTATGGCTTTTAGCGCAGTAGCCACACCAGCCAGCATACCGCCGCCGCCCACCGCAACCAGGACGTCGGTAAGTTCCGGGCAATCGGCAATGAACTCAAGTGCCAGGGTTCCGTGTCCTTCGGCAATCAGCGAGTCGTTGCAATCATCAATGACTACGTATCCCTGGTCAGCCAAAGCCTTGGCCCGCTCAAACGCAGCGTGAACATCAGATTCCACGATAACAGAGCTGCCCAGTTCACCCACCCGGTCGATGGCGGTTGCCGGGGCACTTTGCGGCATAATAATAGTGATATCAGCCCCAAAGATCTTCGCCGCCTCGGCTATCGCAATGCCAAAATTACCGCCGCTCACCGCCACAAACCGGTTATCTTTAACATCGTCCGCCAGGCTCAAAAACTTGTTAAGCACGCCCCTGGCTTTAAAAGAACCCCCCAGCTGAGTATTTTCAAGTTTCAGGAAAACCGGTCTCTGTAGTTTTTCAGTCAATTTCGGTGCTGGAATAGTGGCGGTGCGAATAACTTTCCCGTTGAGCCGTTCTGCTGCTTCAGTAATGGCGCTAAATTCAATTAATTTTGTCATTTTTGCCCAGTCAGGTGAATTTTATTGTTGCGCATATAAAGCTGACATTTTAATCCTGCAGCCTTTATCGGAATACACGTCAAACTACAGACTTTTACTGCCGTTTTCTATTGCTTCACGCCAGGGTGCGATAAACAAAAAAAACCGTCCGAGGGGCAATGGCCAACGGCGCAATGCACTCTCCAGACGGGTTCATTTTCGGGTAATCACTTAGCCGTGCTAATGGTTAGCACGCATCGGTATTACTTCTGTTCTGCCTTGCTGACGGTGTCTTCGGCTTTCCACACGCGGTATTTCACTTCCACGTCTTTCGGTGCGTAGACCACGATTGGCAGGCGGCTGTTGTAACGTTGCATGGCAGCGTCACCCAGGTTGGCAGCGATAAATTTCTGCTGTTTGGTATTGTCTGGGCAAGCCATCATGGTGGAAGCCGGTTCAGACAGTTTTTCCACTACCAGGTAGTCGTAACCCCAACCGGAAAGGGTTTTGGTTTCCAGCGTACCGCCAATCATGTGGCGGTTACAGTCCACTTCCAGCGTTTTGCCAATCAGCAGTTCAACCTTGAAATTCTCTTCGTGTTCCTGCTTCGGCAGGTAAATCACCTGACGGCTCATGCCCTTCTCGGCTTTCGGGTAAGGGGCGACCTTTTCCAGCGGTTGCTTGCTGATATCGGTGTCTTCGGACGAGGTAGCAGCAATGGCGCTGGCGGAAACGGCCATCAGCAGGCCGGAAAATACAACGGATGCCTTGTTCATGTTTATATCCCTACAATTTATTAAATGCTCCGGGCATAAGCTAATACACTACCGGCAAGCTCGCCAGTAGTTTAATCTTCTTTACAATATGCAATGGCCAGTGGCAATAACCCACCAATGGCCATTAATTAGGATAAATCATTAACGAGTTGCGTTTTTGGCGATATAAGCCTTCACCACCTGATAAACATAATCCTGGCACGCCAGGCCAGTCTGCGGATCGTATTTACCCTGATTGGTAATATTGTTGGACAGCACGCGGATGCCGACAAAGGGAATATTGAAGGAAGCGGCGATCTGCGCGGCGGAGGCGGTCTCCATCTCTTCAACCGAGGTATGATAGTTTTCGTGGAAGTAACCAATACGGTCCAGTTCACTGTTCCACACATCGGCGGAACCAATAACCCCTTCAACCACCTTGCCCTGGGTATAGCTACTCTTCACACTTTCAGCTATCGCCAACAGTTTGGCGTCAGCCGGAAACTGACGGATGCTGTGGGCATTTTTATCTTCACCGGCACTGCCTTTCGAAGCCAGTAAATCCATCGGCTGCCATTGTCGCGAGTCACTGCCTTCCCCCGCCGCCTTCTTCGGTGTTTTAAACGCCCCCAGGCTGACCGAATACTTGCCTAATACGATGTCGTACACCTTCAGCGCCGGATCGTGGCCACCTGCAGTTCCCTGATTGATAATTGCTACCGGATGAAATTGGGTTGCAGCAATAGCCGTCGCGGCCGCTGCATTCGACATGCCTTTCAGGGTTTCTGACACCACCACCGGATAGCCATCCACCGTGCCGCGCCAGAAACGCCAACCGCCAATCTGCTCTTCACGCGGGTTTTCCAGGCGTTGGGCAAAACGTTCTGCCTCTACCGGCATCGCGCCCTGCACCACAATCGGCCCGGTAGCCTGCGCTGATACCAAAGGGGAAAAAACCGCACTACAGGCTGCCAACAGCGCCAAATTCAATTTTCTTGTCATCACCACATCATTCCAATAAAAAGCAAACGATTACCTTAGCCGAAAGCCAATAATCCGCCTATTGCTTTCTTAAGCTCGGTACTCTGGGCGTTAAGGTTTTCTTAAGACAGAATTATTACAGTGGCAACATCCGTTAATGTCACCGAGCCTGCGCGTGAACCCAAAACCTTCATTAAATCAATCCTCAACAACACCCCAAATTAAGACTAACGCCCTTTACTCCCTGCCGGCATCCTTTTACCGTTGGCAGGTTTTGGGATTGGTAGTCAGTGGCTTGCTGTTCCTTTGGCTGTCGCGAAACGAACAATTGGACTGGGCTGTCAGCAATTACTGGTTCGATGCCACCAGCGGACATTTCCCCTGGCAGAACGATCGCTGGCTGGACCTGATTAACCATCGCCTGCTGAAAATTGGCGTTATTACCGGTGCGGTGCTGGCGCTGTTTTGGGGCATTTACCGCCGTAACCCGCGCATGATCGTCAGCATGTTGCTGATCGGTATTGGCCCATTGGTGGTCGGCATTCTTAAAGCCACCAGCGCACATTCCTGCCCATGGGATTTGATCGAATACGGCGGCAAGGCGATGTCCTACCCGCTGTTCGGCACCATTCCGACAGAGCCCGGGCCGGGCCGTTGCTTCCCTGGTGGTCATGCCTCCAGCGGTTTTGCGGTGATGGCGCTGTTTTTCCTGTTTTATCCGCAACGCCCGCGCCTGGCCTACTGGTGCTGGTTCGGCGGTATTGCGCTCGGCATGCTGATGGGTTTTGGTCAGGTGATGCGCGGCGCACATTTTCTTACCCATAACCTGTGGGCAGGTTGGTGGGTTTGGCTCAGCCAACTGGCTGTTTATTGGATGGTGAGCGGGTATCTCCGCCGCAAGACGAGGTAAATATTATGGAGCAATTGAATTATCTTCTTTTCGCCTGGATCAACGCGACCCCGGCGTCCCCCGAGTGGTTGATTGATACCGCCACCTTTTTGGCGCGCGATCTGATCGCTATCGTACCTATGCTGATCGTTGGGCTATGGCTGTGGGGGCCGCAGAATCAACTGGTGTCGCAGCGTCAAGTGGTGGCCAAGACGACAATTGCTCTGCTGTTCGCCATGCTTGCCTCCGCGACCATTGGCATGCTGCTGCCGCACGAACGGCCGTTTGTGGCCGGTGTCGGTTATACTTTCCTGGCCCATGCGCCGGACAGCTCCTTCCCCAGCGATCACGGTACCGCCATCTTCACTTTCGCTCTGGCCTTTTTGTTCTGGCACCGGGTCTGGTCAGGCATTTTATTGCTGGCTGTCGCGGCCGGCATTGCCTGGTCGCGCGTCTATCTGGGCGTACACTGGCCGCTGGATATGGTAGGCGGCTTCCTGCTCGGCCTGGTCGGCTGCCTGTTTGCTCAATTGGTCTGGAACCTGTTTGGCGATAGCATCGCCGACAAGCTGACGCGCCTGTACCGCTTCCTGTTCGCCTTCCCGATCCGCAAGGGCTGGGTGAAAGAGTAAGCCTGTATTTTGGCCGGGGCGGCACCGCCCCGGCTATCACACCACCCCGGTTGTCACACAGAACTCCCGCGTTTTCCCCGCCCCGATCATCATTCTCGAGTGTTCACTTTGCCCTTGCGGACTACAGGTGGCCGGCTGAATGAACCTGAACAGGCGCTGATTTCCCTGCTGTGTAATGCGGCGCAGGCCATAATTGAACTGCTCGGTGGAGAAACGCGTAACATATCGCCTCCCCTTCGACGCCAACATATAGAACTCGGCCTGATCAACATACAGTGACAAATCGTCCGAGCACTGTAGTCCTTCTTCGGTGATGCTCCCCGGTGGCGTCAGCGCCGGCGTCGGCAGGTTCTGCCTGAACACCGCTGCGGGAATGCAGCCATAGTTAAGCTGGCAAACATAACTTAGCGGCAGGGGACGGTCGGCAAGGTTGGTAATTTGCATATCAATGGAGAATTGAGCACTGTCCGCCGTCAAACGGACCGCCGGACGCAACCGACAATGTTGATGGGCAGATTCCCCACGGCCGTACAGCGCCAGCGTATCACCCTCAACCTGCAACCAGACAAGCTGCATGTCTAAGAATGAGCCACCCTGAGGTGACCAGGGGGAATGAAAGGCAACACTGCCGTCCGGTTTGCCCCCGAGAGTTTTGACACTGCGACGGCCCGACTTCAACGAGTAACCATCAAAATCGGCATCCCAAATCGTCAGCGCGCGGTAAGGCAATACTCGCAGTGAGCCACGGCGGTTTGCCAGCGTCAGCATCGGCCCTGCGGCTTCACAGTTAAAAGCGGTGACTACAAAATCCGCATTGCGGAAAACTTCATACGGTTGCGCTCCGAACTGTTCTGGCGCCAAATTTATTATCATATCCATACTTTTCCCCTGGGTGTTCACGCGAGTTATCCCGCGACCAACGCCTAAAATGTTACTTAAATAACATTTATCTCACCCCATGTTATACGTTAAACAGCCAAAAAACGATGATCTGGCATTCATTTTTAAACATCACTATGTTTGCCGCCAGTTAAATGTTATTATTCTAACATTACTCACATCCTGCTTTGATAAAACCTTAATAAGGAATCGAGATGACTACCGAAAACATTGATTACGCCCGCTATGTCGATCACACCCTGCTGGCGATGGATGCCACTGAAGAGCAAATCGCCAAACTGTGTGAAGAAGCGCAACAGCACAACTTCTACGCCGTCTGCGTTAACTCTGGTTACGTGCCATTGGCTGCGCACCTGCTGCAAGAAAGCGAAGTGAAAATCTGCTCGGTGATTGGTTTCCCGCTGGGTGCCGGCCTGACGGTAACCAAAGCTTTCGAAGCTAAAGCGGCAATTGCTGCCGGCGCGCAGGAAATTGACATGGTGATCAACGTGGGTTGGCTGAAAAGCGGCCTGCTGGATGAAGTTAAAGCCGACATCGCCGCAGTGCGCGAGGTTTGCGCGGCGATCCCGTTGAAGGTAATATTGGAAACCTGCCTGCTCAGCGATGCGCAGATCGTTCAGGTTTGTGAAATGTGTCGCGAACTCGATGTGGCCTTCGTTAAAACCTCTACCGGCTTCAGCACCGGCGGTGCTCGTGAAGAGCACGTCAAACTGATGCGCGCGACGGTGGGCAGTGAGATGGGCGTTAAAGCATCCGGCGCCGTGCGCGATCGCGCAACCGCCGAGAAGATGATCAAAGCAGGTGCAACGCGTATCGGCACCAGCTCTGGCGTAGCAATCGTTTCCGGTGATCAGGCCGCTGCCGGCAGCTACTGATAACCTGAGGCGTCTGGGTATCGGGCGCACGCCGTGATAATCTGATGCGGGGTAATAAGTTCAGCCGATGGCTGGGCCGCTATTACCCCGCATTTGTGTGTTCAGCCCTGATGAAACTTTCTTAACCCTGTGGGAAGACAGACAGATGGAAACGCGGCGCGAAGAACGTCTCAATCGATTAGTCCAGGCGTTAAAGCGCTCTGACAAGATCCACTTAAAAGAAGCCGCCGTCCTGTTGGGCGTGTCAGAAATGACCATTCGCCGCGATCTCAGCGCAGAACCGGCGGCCGTGGTTCTGCTGGGCGGTTACGTGGTGGCCGATCCGCGCAGTAACGGCGTGACCCACTATTTTGTTTCCGACCAAAAAGCCAAGCAGGTCACGGAAAAGCGCCGTATTGGCCTGCTCGCCGCGCAGCTTATCAGCGAAAACGACACCGTATTTTTCGACTGCGGCACCACTACGCCGGCGATCATCGACGCAATCGCTGACGACCTGGTCTTCACCGCGGTCTGCCACTCACTCAATACCTTCCTGGCGTTACAGGACAAACCGAACTGCAAGGTGATCCTGTGCGGCGGCGAATTCAAGCCGAACAACTATATATTCACTGCCGTCGGCCACCACAGCGAGCTGGATCATATCTGCCCCAATATCGCCTTTATCTCCGCCGCCGGTTTGAGCCTGCAGCATGGCGCAACCTGCTTTAACTTTGATGAACTGGAGATGAAGCACCGGGCGATAACGATGTCACAGCAAAAAATCCTGGTGGCCGACCACAGTAAATTCGGCAAAACCAAACCCGCCTGCATCGGGCCATTGACTCAATTCGACCGGGTGATCACCGATCGCCAGCCTGACCCCGAGTTTGCGGAGTTTTTCAGCGAAAACGCGATCGCCATTCGTTTTTAATCTGCATCCAGCCGTCGACCCCGGTCGGCGGTGCTCTTCACCCCCCTTCTATCCCAGCAAGACTTTGGACAAATAACGTGCAATTGATTCGATTATTTTATTATCCCTACCCGAAAGCAGGTTAATAAATTGAAACAGTTTTGCAGGCTTATTCCTTCTGCGCAGATAAATCTTACGCAATATTACTTTTTCACTCTGCATAACAACGCTTTTATATGATAAATCGCAGTAGCGTCCGCGCGATAAATATCAACAATTACGCAACTAACGCGCTTTAAATATAACCAATCCAGCTTATTTATATGATGAATGATTAAGCAATTCTATCCGCTATCCACTTAACTAGTTTACCCACGTTATTAGCTGGATATTCAAAATAAATAAAATAAAAACAATACGTTAAGACAAATTTCGCTTTAAATCGCAATGTGATCTGTGTCACTAAAACCGCTTAATCCGGGTTTTTAGCTAGATCCAAACTCTCGCTTAAAATATATTGCTCGACTTGCTGACAACGGCAGCGTTTTATCTGGTTACAGATTGCTCATACCAGATAAACCCTGAAACATTGATGAGAGCGTTTTCAGCATGAAATCTTACACAAGCGCGCAACATATGCATGAAAAACCAATATAAACGCATTTAGCCGCACACATTACGCATTTGAGAGCATGATCACGGTTGTTTCTACTGTAAATCGTTATCTTGCCGCCAACGAAAATCGGCAGGCAATGACCTTCCGGCAGCAGTCCCGATACGACGCCCTATATAGGCTAAATATCATTTGATTAGTTATCCGGCACAACTGCCAAGGGTAATTAGACGATTAAACAACCAGGGGGACGCCAACCATCCCCGCAAGCAACATCTGATTCTTACCGATGCCGCCATCTGATATTGCGTCATTCGGATTTAACCTTAAGTTTTGCCTTTAATTTTAAATTAGCGTGTTCACTTCGGAGATATTTATGGACACTACACAGACCGGCACTATAGCCTCTGCGGCTTCTGGCTCTACCAGTACCTGGCGTAAAACCGACACCATGTGGATGTTGGGCCTGTATGGCACCGCGATTGGCGCGGGCGTTTTGTTCCTGCCAATCAACGCCGGTATCGGTGGTTTGATCCCCCTGATCATCATGGCCATCATTGCGTTCCCGATGACCTTCTTTGCGCACCGTGGCCTGTGCCGCTTCGTTCTTTCCGGCAAAAACGCCGGTGAAGACATCACCGAAGTCGTTGAAGAACACTTTGGTATCAGCGCCGGTAAGCTGATCACCCTGCTCTACTTCTTTGCCATTTACCCCATTCTGTTGGTTTACAGCGTCGCCATCACCAACACTGTCGACAGCTTCATTACCCACCAACTGGGGATGGCTTCGCCGCCACGTGCCATTTTGTCGTTGATCCTGATTGTCGGCCTGATGACCATCGTGCGTTTCGGCGAGCAGGCTATCGTGAAGACCATGAGTATCCTGGTGTTCCCGTTTGTCGCCGTATTGATGCTGCTGGCTGTGTACCTGATCCCGAACTGGACCACCGCCATCTTCGATAACGTTTCTCTGTCCGGCGCAGGCACGGGTATGGGTCATGGTCTGGTTATCACCCTGTGGCTGGCGATCCCGGTGATGGTGTTCTCCTTCAACCACTCACCAATCATCTCTGCCTTTGCCGTAGCCAAGCGTGAAGAGTACGGTCAGGAAGAAGCCGAGAAGAAATGCTCCCGCATTCTGGGCTTCGCTCACATCATGATGGTGTTGACCGTAATGTTCTTCGTGTTTAGCTGCGTGCTGAGCCTGTCGCCGGAAAACCTGGCGGAAGCCAAGGCGCAGAACATCTCCATTCTGTCTTACCTGGCTAACCACTTTAATAACCCGATGATTGCCTACATCGCACCGGTTATCGCCTTTATCGCCATCACCAAATCGTTCCTCGGTCACTATCTGGGTGCACGGGAAGGCTTTAACGGTCTGATTGCCAAGTCGATGAAAAGCCGCGGTAAAACCATCAGCACCAACAAACTGAACCGTATCACCGCCCTGTTTATGCTGGTGACTACCTGGATTGTTGCGACCCTGAACCCAAGCATCCTCGGCATGATCGAGAATATGGGTGGCCCAATCATCGCCATGCTGCTGTTCCTGATGCCGATGTACGCTATCCGTAAAGTGCCGGCCATGCGCAAATACAGCGGCCACATCAGTAACGTGTTCGTGGTAGTGATGGGCCTGATCGCCATCTCCGCAATCCTGTACAGCTTCTAATCAAGCCCAGCCGGCGCTACCTTGCGCCGGCTTTTCAGCACGGCCCCCTTTCCTGCATTAACGCCTAACACCTGAAGAAGGAGGCGAGACCATGGTCAGCGTTTTCGATATTTTCAAAATTGGTATTGGCCCATCCAGCTCCCACACCGTCGGCCCGATGAAAGCCGGCAAGCTGTTTGTCGATGAATTGATTGCCAGCCAGCAGTTGATGGATACCACTCGCGTGGTGGTGGACGTCTACGGTTCGCTGTCGCTGACCGGCAAAGGTCACCACACCGATATTGCCATTATCATGGGGTTGGCGGGTAACCTGCCGCACGATGTTGATATCGACGGTATCGCCGGTTTTATCCGCGACGTTGAACAACGCGGCCGCCTGTTGCTGGCCAAGGGCCACCACGAAGTGGATTTCCCGCTGCAAACCAGCATGAATTTCAACAGCGATAATTTACCGCTGCACGAAAACGGCATGCGCATCAGCGCCTTCGCCGGTGAACAACTGTTACACTGCAAAACCTATTACTCTACCGGCGGCGGTTTTATCGTCGATGAAGAAAACTTCGGCCTGGCTGCGGCCAATCCGGTTCAGGTCCCCTTCCCGTTCAACTCGGCGCGAGATTTGCAGCAACACTGTAAAGACGCCGGTTTGTCGCTATCCGGCCTGGTGATGCAAAACGAATTGGCGCTGCACAGCAAGGCCGAGATCGACGCGCACTTCGCCGACGTCTGGCAGGTGATGCGCGCGGGCATCGAACGCGGTATGAACACCGAAGGTCTGTTGCCCGGACCGATGAAGGTTCAGCGCCGCGCCGCTGCCCTGCGCCGCCTGTTGGTGACCGGTGACAAGAACAATATCGATCCGATGAACGTGGTCGACTGGATCAACATGTTCGCCTTTGCCGTTAACGAAGAAAATGCTGCCGGTGGCCGTGTGGTCACCGCCCCGACCAACGGCGCCTGTGGCATCATCCCGGCGGTGCTGGCCTATTACGACCAGTTTATTCGCCCGGTAAACCCCAATTCCTACAGCCGTTATTTCCTGACGTCCGGTGTGATTGGTGCGCTGTACAAAATGAACGCTTCAATCTCCGGTGCCGAAGTGGGCTGTCAGGGCGAGGTGGGCGTCGCCTGCTCAATGGCCGCAGCAGGGTTGGCAGAATTGATGGGCGGCAGCCCGGCACAGGTTTGTATCGCGGCGGAGATCGCCATGGAGCACCACCTGGGGCTAACCTGCGATCCGCTGGCCGGTCAGGTTCAGGTACCCTGTATCGAACGTAACGCAATTTCCGCGGTGAAGGCGGTCAATGCCGCACGTATGGCGCTGCGCCGCACCAGTGAGCCGCGCGTGTGCCTGGATAAGGTGATCGAAACCATGTATGAGACGGGCAAAGACATGAACGCCAAGTACCGCGAGACATCGCAAGGGGGATTGGCGATCAAGGTAGTGGCCTGTAACTGATAAAAAATGAGGGCGCAATCATCAATGACGGCGCCCTCTTCTTAAAGCTTATTGCTGTAACCCTTAACCAAACACGCTACCGAACCACTGGGTCAGCTTCATCATCACCATGTCCCAGATGCGGCTGAAGAAGTTACCTTCTTTCACTTCCTGCATCGCCACCAGCGGATACTGTTCAATGGTTTTACCGTCAAGCTGGAAATCAATGGTGCCGACCACCTGATTTTTTGCCAACGGGGCTTCCAGCGTCGGCTGGTTCAGCTTGTAACTGGCCTTCAGGTTTTTCATCTGCCCTTTCGGGATGGTAACGGCTGCGTCTTTCGCTACGCCCAATGGCACTTCGCCGACGTCGCCAAACCACACTTTCTGGGTCACAAACGGCTTGTCAGTCTTGATTGGCGTGGCGGTTTCGTAGAAGCGGAAACCCCAGGTCAGCAGTTTTTCACTTTCGCTAAAGCGGATACGGTCGCTTGGCGCCCCCAGCACTACCGAAATCAAACGCATTGGCCCGTCGGTAGCGGAGGCTACCAGGTTATGCCCGGCGCCACCGGTATAACCGGTTTTGATGCCATCGACGCTCAGGTTGGTGCTCCACAACAGACGATTGCGGTTAACCTGACGAATTTTATTGAAGGTGAACTCTTTTTCTTTGTGCAACGCGTACTCATCCGGCACATCGCGGATCAGTGCCTGGCCGAGCAGCGCCATATCGCGTGCGGTGCTGTACTGCCCTTCCGCATCCAGGCCGTGCACCGTCAGGAAATGGGTATTCTGCAGGCCCAGGGATTTGGCGTAGTTGTTCATCAAGCCAACAAACGAATCCTGACTGCCCGCGACATAATCAGCCAACGCGATGCTGGCATCATTACCCGACTGAATAACGATGCCCTTGTTCAGTTCCATTACCGGCACCTGATCGCCCGGCTTGATAAACATCAACGAGGAGCCGCGCAGCGCCGGGTTGCCGGTTGCCCAGGCGTCCTTACCCACGGTCACCATATCCTCAGGTTTAATCTTGCCGGCCTTGATCGCCTGGCCGATCACATAGCTGGACATGATCTTGGTCAGGCTGGCGGGGTCAAGACGGGTGTCGGCATTGCCTTCCGCCAGGATTTTTCCGCTGTTGTAATCCATCAGCACATAGGCCTTGGCGTCAACCTGTGGCGCGGCCGGCGCTTCGGCCGCCTGAACAACAGGTACGGCCAGCAACAATATGCTGACGCTAAAAGTTAATTTTTTCAGAGTGCTAGGTAAGTTTCTTTTCATCATGACGTCGCCAGAGTATCCATTCAAATCATTGAAATAGCGTTAACTTTCAAACATATTCACGTTTTCAGCCAACCAGCGAGAGTGGCCCGGCACGCATTTACCAACCGCAAACTCCCTGCGGCCCCATGACGGGTGAGCGGCGCACCGAAAATGCCCTTGCTGTGAGTTTATTAGATTCATCTTATTTTTGCAGGGTTTAGCATGAATTTTCATCATTTTTACATAACTGTACGCTGTTACGCGTAATTTGGATAAAAAGCCAGCCGTAAGTGTTTTTTTTATACTACTCACCGCTAAACGGCTGCACATCTAAACTGCTGAACATCTGCGCCTCCATACGTCCAAATAAGATTAATATATTCCAAAAATGCATATTGAACGGTTATTTGTTCTTTTTAATGCGCTTATTGGCAGAGCTATCATCCATATAACGGCTTTTAAACCGCATTATTTTGGAGACACCCCATGGCCATACCTCATTCCGTCATCGATATGATCGGCAACACTCCGATGCTGGAACTGACCGGGTTCGATACCGGCCCCTGTCGGCTGTTCGTCAAACTGGAGAATCAAAACCCCGGCGGTTCGATCAAGGACCGCGTGGCACTATCGATGATCGAACAGGCGGAGCGTGACGGCAGCCTGCAGCCAGGCGGCACCATCATTGAAGCCACCGCCGGCAATACCGGCCTGGGGCTGGCGCTGGTGGCCGCCCTGAAGGGATATAAACTGCTGCTGGTGGTGCCGGACAAAATGAGCCGGGAGAAGATTTTCCATTTGCGTGCGCTGGGTGTGGAAGTTTTGCTGACCCGTTCCGACGTGGGCAAGGGCCACCCGGCTTACTATCAGGACTACGCCAAACGCCTGGCGAGTGAGATACCCGGCGCGTTCTATATCGATCAGTTTAACAATCCTGCCAATCCGGCGGCCCATTCCCGCACCACCGCCCCGGAACTGTGGCAACAGATGGAGCATCAGGTGGATGCTATCGTGGTCGGTGTCGGCTCCGGTGGCACGCTGGGCGGTCTTAGCCACTATTTTGCCGAAGTATCGCCGCAGACCGAATTTGTGCTGGCTGACCCGGCCGGTTCGATCCTGGCGGATTATCTCGATAACGGCCAGATAGGCGAGGCCGGCAGTTGGCTGGTGGAAGGCATAGGTGAGGATTTCGTCCCGCCGTTAAGCGATTTCAACCAGGTGCGCAACGCCTACCGCATCGGTGATGCCGAGGCCTTTACCACCGCACGCGACCTGCTGCGTAAAGAAGGCGTGCTGGCCGGCTCGTCTACCGGCACCCTGTTGGCCGCCGCGCTGCGCTATTGCCAGGCGCAGACGGAACCGAAACGGGTGGTCACCTTCGTGTGCGACAGCGGCAACAAGTACCTGTCTAAAATGTATAACGATCACTGGATGCTGGAACAGGGCCTGTTGAGCAAACCACAGCATGGCGATCTACGCGATCTGATCGCCTACCGCCATGACGAGGGCGCGGCAGTGTCGGTGGCATCGGAAGACACTCTGGCGATCGTCCATGCCCGCATGCGGCTGTATGACATTTCACAGTTGCCGGTGCTGGAGGGCGATCGGGTGATCGGTCTGATCGACGAGTGGGATCTGCTGAATGCCGTGCAGGCCGACGCCAAACATTTCAGCCTGCCGGCCTCCCACGCAATGACCCATTCGGTCAAAACCTTGCAAAAGGAAGCCAGCTATCAGGATTTGCTCGCCACCTTCAACCATGGCCACGTGGCGGTGGTGCTTGACGGCGAGCGTTTCCTCGGTCTGATTACCCGCACAGACGTACTTAACGCCTGGCGCCAAAAATTACGTTAATAAGGATGATTGTATGGCCAAGTTTGATACGTTGACCGTTCACGCCGGTTATACCCCGGACGCTACCGGCGCAGTGATGCCGGCCATTTATGCCACCTCCACCTATGCCCAACCGGCACCGGGGGAACATACCGGCTATGAATATTCGCGCAGCGCCAACCCAACACGTACCGCGTTGGAGAGCGCTATCGCCGAACTGGAAGGCGGCAGTCGCGGTTACGCTTTTGCTTCTGGCCTGGCAGCCTGCTCGACGGTGCTGGAGCTGCTCGATCAGGGCAGCCACCTGGTGGCGGTTGACGACCTGTACGGCGGGACCTATCGCCTGCTGGAAAAGGTGCGTAGCCGCACCGCCGGATTGCGTGTGACCTATGTTTCACCGGCGGACATTACCGCACTGGAGCAGGCGATCGAACCGGATACCAAAATGATCTGGGTGGAAACGCCGACCAATCCGCTGTTGAAGCTGGCGGACTTGAGTGCGATCGCGGCGATCGCCAAAAAACACGATTTAATCAGCGTGGCGGACAACACCTTCGCCTCACCTTATATTCAACGTCCGCTGGAACTCGGCTTTGACGTGGTGGTGCATTCCGCCACCAAATACCTCAATGGCCATTCCGACGTGGTGGCCGGTGTGGCCGCGGTAGGGAATAACCCGGAGTTGGCCGAACAGCTGGGTTTCCTGCAAAACGCGGTAGGTGGCATTCTCGATCCGTTCAGCAGCTTCCTGACGTTGCGCGGTATCCGCACGCTGGCGCTGCGCATGGAGCGTCACAGTAATAGCGCCTTGCGCATCGCCCAGTGGCTGGAAAGCCAACCGCAGGTGGAAGAAGTCTACTATCCGGGCCTGCCGAGCCATCCACAACACGCGCTGGCGGCGAAGCAGATGAGCAGTTTCGGCGGCATGATTTCGGTGCGCCTAAAAGGTGACGATGCCTTTGCCCGCCGGGTGATCAAGCGTTCAAAACTGTTCACCCTGGCAGAAAGTCTGGGCGGCGTGGAAAGCCTGATTAGCCAACCGTTCAGCATGACCCATGCGTCGATCCCGCTGGAGCAGCGGCTAAAAACCGGCATCACGCCACAGTTACTGCGTCTGTCGGTAGGCATTGAGGATGCGGATGATCTGATCGCCGATCTGCAGCAGGCTCTGGCGGAGTAATCGCGGCCCTGATGTAAAACCGTAGGGGTCGAACATGTTCGACCCGATTTAACCCATTGGGCGCTGCATGCGGCGCCCCTACCATTAGGCGACAACGTCCTGGTAATAGCGCTGCGCCACGTCGGGATGAGAGCGGATGCGTCCTTTCAGGTAGTTAAAGCCCACGTCACGCAACAGTGGATTATGCGGATCGCTGGCTGGACCACGCGCCTCGGCCGCCAAATGCGCAGGGAGCTGATACAGCGGCACCACGGCGTCCAGCCGTGCCCCGAGGAAGAAGGCAATCGACAGACGCTCGCTGCCCGCCGGCGGTGTATCTACCCGGTGCACCGTGGCACGCAGATAGCCGTTGGTTGCCAACTCCAGCAGTTCACCGATGTTGACCACAAAGCTTTCTTCAAGCGGTTCGGCGTCAACCCAGCGCCCTTCGTCAACTTCAACCTGCAGACCTTTCTGCCGGTCCTGCAGCAAAAAACTGAGAAAACCGGAGTCTTTATGGGCGCCCACCCCTTGCCCGCTGTCGGTAGCATCCCGCCCCGGGTAGCGGATCAGTTTGATATGTTCATTGGGTTTATCGCCGTAGAGCGAGTCAAATGCCTGCTCCGGCAAAGAAAGCGCCAGCGCGAAGGCGCGCAACAGTCGCAGCGACATGGCGGTCATCGCCTGCTGCCACTGCAACAGCAGCGGTTTGAGTGCGGGCAACGCCTCAGGCCATTGATTCGGCCCCTGTAAACGCGCCCATCGCGGAGTCTCATTGGCCAGTTGCAACGCAGGACGCTCCGCGCCGATATCGAACTGTTCACGCCAGTCCGGCTGTCCGCGCGTCAATTCGGCCGCCGCTCGGTTATAACCGCGGAAATGCGGCGAATGCACCATCTGCACCGCCAGCTTGTCGGCTTCCGGCAACGCAAAAAACTGCCGGGCATGCTGCTGCAGTTGAGCATTCAACCTGTTATCCACGCCGTGTCCGCGCAGATAGAAAAAACCTACGTCACGGGCGGCCTCACGCAACCCGTCAAGAAATGCCTGCCGCTGTCGCCGGTCGCCGTCAAGCTGCGAAAGACTCAGTTGCGGCAGCGTCTTCAACGTCAGTGGTGGCGTCATTATCCTGTTCCTCTTCATCTCCGACAAAAACCGGACCGCTATAAAGGCGAATGATCAGCATCGTTAACTCCTGGATGGCCAGTGCATTAGCCCTATAGTTACCACCCCGCCAGAGACGCCAGCCAATATTGTTGCGTTCTAAGTTATGCAAAGATTCAACAAAGCGTCGCAAAACTGTCATCAAGGTTTCTTATGCTCTGCGCAATTTGTTTGCCGCCACTGGCTGGCGGCTTACGCTATCCGCTATTCTGTATACACCCCCATTTCACTCCCTGCCTGCTGGAGAAATACTGATGGATTTAGCCTTATTCGACCTGGATGAAACCCTGATTGATGATGACAGCGCCAGCCTGTGGATGCGCTGGTTAGTCACCGAGGGGTTTGCGCCGGCGGAACTGGAACAGCAGGAACAGCAGCTGATGCAGCTCTATTATCAGGGCAAGCTGTCGATGGAGGATTACATGCAGGCCACGCTGGCCCCATTGGCCGGCCTGAATACCCAGACGGTGGCCGGTTGGGTGCAGCGTTATATCCGCCGCGATATTCTGCCGCGTGTCTACCCCGCCGCTCGTGAACGACTGCTGTGGCACCGCGAGCGCGGTGACTGCATTTTGGTTATTTCCGCCACCGGCGAACATCTGGTCGCGCCGATTGCCGCACAGTTGGGTGCCGACGACGCACTGGCGATTGGCGTTGAGGTGCAAGACGGCCGCTTCACCGGTAACACTTACGGCACCATGACTTACCAACAGGGCAAGGTAACTCGCCTGAAAAAGTGGCTGGCTGAACACCCGGAGCTGAGCTTCGAGCACAGCCACGGTTACAGCGACTCACTCAACGACAAGGCGATGTTGGAATATGTCGACAGCGCCACGGTGATTAATCCGGACAGAGAGCTCAACGCGCTGGCGGTGGAGCACGGCTGGGAGATTTGCCGCTGGGAGCGCTGAATGTGCCGCCCGGTCGGCAAAAAATGCCTTCCGGTGTGACAACGCCCCGATTGTGGCGTACGAATAAGTACTTAGGTTAATTAACCCATATAAAAGAGGCGTTCTATGCTGACCATTTGGGGTCGTGAAAATTCGAACAACGTCAGAAAAGTGCTGTGGTGCGCCGCGGAACTGGAGCTGAACTACAGCCATATCAATGCCGGTGGCGCCTTTGGCAAAGTGAACGATGAGCTCTACCGTTCATTAAACCCGAACGGCCTGGTGCCATTGCTGCAGGACGATGACTTCGTTCTGTGGGAATCCAACACCATAGTGCGCTATCTGGCGGCAAAATTTGGCAGCGAGCCGTTCTACCCGCAGGATCTGCAGGCACGCGCCAGCGCCGAGAAATGGATGGACTGGACCACCTCCACCATTGTCAGCCACTTTAGCGTAGTGTTCTGGGGCCTGGTGCGCACCAAGCCGGAACTGCGCGACATGGCCAAGATTGAAGCGGCGATCGCCGCGCTGGAAAAGCACTTCGACATCGTGGAAGAAACCCTGGGCCGCCAGCCTTATCTTTCCGGTGAGTCGTTCGGTATCGGTGACATCCCGCTCGGCAGCTTTGCTTACGCCTGGTTCTCAATGCCGATTGAGCGCCAACCTCGCCCGAACATGGAACGCTGGTATCAGCAACTAACCGAACGCCCGGCCTATCAGCGTGGCGTCATGAGTGAGTTAACCTGAGTTTTCTGCGCCCCTGCCGGGGCGCTATTATTTCTCCGCCAGTTGCCGGAACATCCCCCTGAAGTCATCTGGCCCGCCGCCCGTAACGCACCCAGCGTGCTGACCCCATGTTTATATTAAATTTCAACATGTTGCCTTTTCCACGGACTGTGCTTAAGTTAAGGGTTCACCAAGGAGGAAACATGAACATCACCGTTACCGAGATACCTGACGAAGCAACCCTCAACGTGATCCGTTTGGGTTTGCGGGCCCATAATAGCCCATATATTGACCCTACCCAACGCAAGCCCCTTGCCGTCTATAGCCAGGATGAAGCCGGTCGGGTGGTCGCAGGCCTGACCGGTGAAACCTGGGGCAACTGGTTGAGCGTGGAATGGCTGTGGGTGGATGATTCGCAGCGCGGCAGCGGGTTAGGTCGCAAGGTGGTGTTGGCGGCGGAACAGGAAGCCAGGGCGCGGGGTTGTCGTTATGTTCGCCTGGATACCTTCAGCTTTCAGGCGCGCCCCTTCTACGAGAAACTCGGTTACCAACTACAGATGACGCTGCAGAATTATCCGGTAGAGCACGAATGTTACGTTCTCACCAAAACTCTTTTTGAATAGCAGGTGGCTTGATGGAAACCGCAACCATGGTTGTGAATTGCGTGGCGTACAAGGCCGGTCAACGGCTGGGTGAAGTGACCATTGATGATATCAGCGAGGTGGTCAAACAGCCGGACACCTTCGTCTGGCTCGGGTTGTGGCAGCCGGAAGACGCCTTTATGCGCAAGGTGCAGGAGGAGTTTGGCCTGCACGATCTGGCGATTGAGGATGCGCTTTGCGCCCACCAGCGGCCCAAGCTGGAAGCCTACGGCGATTCACTGTTTATCGTGGTCAAAACCGCGCAGTGGGGTCAGGGCGAAGTCGAATACGGCGAAACACACTTCTTCGTCGGCAAAAACTTCCTGGTTTCAGTGCGCCACGGCGCATCACCCAGCTATGCGCCGATCCGCGCCAAAGCCGAGGAAAACCACAGGCAAATGTGCCGTGGGCCGGGTTTTGCCTTGTATTCGGTGCTGGACTTTGTGGTGGATAACTACCGTACCGTGGTGGCGAAGTTCGAGCAGACCATCGAAGGCATCGAAGCCAACATGTTTAAATCGGAGTTTGATCAGGCCGCCATTGAGAACGTCTATACCCTGCGCCGTCACCTGCTGGCACTGCGCAATGCCGCGATGCCGATGGACGAAATCTGCAATCAACTGATTCGCCTGCATGAAGAGGTGATCCCGAAAGAGCTGCGCGCCTACGTGCGAGATGTGCAGGACCATGCGCGCCAGGTGGTCAGCAACATCGACGATATGCGCGAAATGCTGACTAACGCCATGCACGTCAACCTGGCGCTGGTCACGGTAAAACAGAACGAAGTGGTAAAACGACTGGCGGGCTGGGGGGCGATCCTGGCGATCCCAACGGTAATATTCAGCCTGTACGGCATGAACTTCGCCAATATGCCGGAACTGAAATTCCCCTGGGCCTATCACACCATCCTCGGGGTGACCGGCGTCGGCTGCTTCTTCCTGTATCAAAAACTGAAGAGATCCGGCTGGCTGTAAGCGGCACTGGGGCTGCGCACGACAGCCCCGTTTTTACCCTTTACTCGGGCTGAACCTGCGGCAGCGGGCCTGGTCGGGTCAGCAGGCTGCCAATCAGAAAGGCCGCCCCGCCCGCCAACAGACCCCCGTAGATTGGGCTGTTGGCCTCAATGCCGTGATAATACATCAGCACCAATACGCTCAGACTGCCGGTCAGCATGCTGGCGATAGCACCGGTGCTGGTGGCGCGTTGCCAGAAAATCGCACCGATCAGCGGGATCAACATACCGCCCACCAACAGGTTATAGGCCAGCGTTAGCGCCATCATTACGTCGCGCACCACGAACGCCAGCCCCAACATAATGCAACCCATGACAAACGTCGTGAATCTCCCGGCCGCCAGCCCACCGGAGGGCCGCTTGCGGACAGCCGGCAATACATCTTCCAGCGCGATGGTTGACGATGCCAACAAACAGGCACTGGCCGTCGACATCAGCGCCGCCAACGCCGCCGCAGCCACCAGCCCGCTGACGCCCGGCGGTAGCACCGCCTGAGCAATGGCGGCAAAGGCACCGTCGGTATTGGTCAGTTGCGGCAGTACCAACTTGCCGGCCACCCCATACAGCACGCAGTACACCCCAGCCCCCAACCCGGCATAGCGAGCAATATTGGTGCTGCGGGCGGTAAATACCCGCTGCCAGATATCCTGACCAATCAGAATGCCGAAGAAGTAGATCAGGAAGAACACCAGGATGGTATCGAGCCCGATCGACGACAGCTGGTAGTAGCTGTCCGGCAACAGGTGACTGAACGCCGCCCAGCCACCCGCCTTGACTATGCTCATCGGCATCAACACCAGCATCATGCCGACGGTCATGATGATAAACTGGATGATGTCGGTTAGCGTCAACGACCACATGCCGCCCAGCGTGGAATAAAGCACCACCAAACCGCCGCCGAGCAGAATCGATGCGGTGAACGACAAATCAAACATCACCTGCATCACACTGCCGATAGCAATAATCGAGGTCACGGCCACCATCAGGTCATAAGCCAGCATGATGGCACCGCTGGTGACCCTGGCGGCCGGATGATAGCGCCGCGCCAGCACCTGGCTGACGGTGTAGAGCTTTAGCTTGAGCAAGGGTTTGGCCAACACCAGGCTCAACACCACAATCCCCGCCCCCAGCGCACCACACAGCCACACGCCCGAGATCCCGTAGGTGTAACCCAGCTTAACGCTGCCAATGGTCGACGCCCCGCCAAGCACCACGGCGGACAGCGTGCCCAGGTACAAACAGGGCCCCAGATTGCGGCCGGCCACCAGATAATCTTCCTTGGTGGTGGCCCGGCGAACGCCAAGCCAACCCACCGCCCCTATCACCAAAAAGTAAAACACCACTACCAGCAGGTCGAGATTCATCGGTCACTCCGCATGCTTGTTATTATTCGGTATCAGGCGCAACGGCTCCGCCGATCGGGTTATCGGTCGCCTTATCGCGACGGCAGTACACACAGCATTTCAAACAACAGATTGGCCGCCAGTAGCGCGGTGTTGCCGGAACGATCGTAAGGCGGCGAAACCTCCACCACGTCGCTGCCGACCAGGTTCAGCCCCCGGCAGCCTCTGACAATTTCCAGGCCCTGCCAGACCGACAGCCCGCCGACCTCCGGCGTGCCGGTGCCCGGTGCAAATGCCGGATCCAGGCCGTCGATGTCGAAACTGAGATAAACCGGCGCATTGCCCATCTGCTCGCGCACTTCCTCCATCAGCGGTGCCAACGAGCGGTACCAGCAGGCTTCTGCCGGTACCACGCGGAACCCCTGCTTGCGCGACCAATCGAAATCATCAGCCTCATAGCCGCTGCCGCGCAGGCCAATCTGAATGACCCGCTGTGGCTGCAATAGCCCCTCTTCAAAGGCTCGCCGGAAAGTTGTTCCGTGTGCCAACTTTTCACCAAACATCTCTTCGTTGGTGTCTGAGTGAGCATCTACGTGAATCAAGCCGACCGGGCCATATCGGCTGGCCATGGCGCGCAGCACAGGCAACGTCAGCGTGTGGTCGCCCCCCAGCGTCAGTGGAATGCAGCCGTGGGCCAGAATGCCGTTATAGGCCAACTCAATGCGACGAACGCTGTCTTCCAGGCTGTAAGGATTGATGGCGATATCCCCCAGGTCGGCCACCTGCAGCCGTTCAAAAGGTGCGGCAGCGGTGCCCATGTTGTATGGGCGGATCATCACCGATTCCTGGCGGATTTGCCGCGGCCCGTAACGCGTGCCACTGCGGTTTGAAGTGCCAATATCGAGGGGAATACCGACGAAGGCCGCATCCAGCCCTCGCGCATCGTCGGCAACGGGCAGACGCATCATGGTAGGGATACCGGCAAAGCGCGGCATATCATTGCCACTCTGGGGTTGATTCAGCATGATCTTTCCTTATTCGGCTGTCAGATAATTTCAACATTTGGATAACAAATACAGGCTACCCGCCCCCTGACAGGGCTACCATTCCATCTTTGGGATGTAAGTATTGAAAACACCGATGTTTGTTAACACATTGAAGCATTGGATTTTATTTAACATTCATGCCATAAAAAGACAGTTTTACGGCCGCCAGCTTCATTTTGGGGATGTTATGAAATGGTTAATTTCGCGCTATTACTGCGGAGGAAAGGATGCTCACCAACCTAAGCGATATTGATCTGCGGCTGCTGCGGGTCTTCGTCGCCGTCGCCGAAGCCCATGGCGTCAGCGCCGCCCAGGAAACGTTGCTGATGAACCAGTCGACCATCAGCACCCATCTCGCCACCCTGGAAACCCGGCTGGGATTTCGCCTCTGTCAGCGAGGCCGCTCCGGTTTCATGCTGACGCCGAAAGGCGAACGCATGCTGATCGCCTGCCGCACCCTGTTCAACGCCGCGCGTGATTTCACCCGCGTCAGTCAGTCGCTGAATGGGCTACTGACCGGTGATTTGCAGATTGGTCTGGTAGATAATCTGGTGTCGCTGCCGGGTAATCCCTTCAGTCATGCCATCAAACAATTTCAACGCCGACACCAGGATGTGCAGTTACAGTGCCGCATTTGCGCCCCCGGCGAAATAGAACAGGGGCTGCTGAATCAGCAACTCGATTTGGGCATCGGCTATTTCGGTCAGCAGTTGGACGAGTTGCAGTATCAGCCCTGGATAGCAGAGACGCAGGCGGTTTATTGCAGCAGCGATCATCCGCTGTTTTCGCTGGAGCAACCGGGGCGAGAACAGATTGAAAATGCACGCTGGGTTAAACGCGGCTATTTGTTGGCACAGCAACTTTGTCCGCTGGCACCGTTAAATCTCGGCGCCGTCGCCCATCATATGGAAGGAGTCGCCCATTTGGTGCTCAGCGGCGAGTACCTCGGTTACCTGCCCACCCATTACGCTGCACGTTGGGTAGAGCAAGGCGTATTGAAACAGTTAGGGGGGCAAGCGCTGTCTTATCAGGCGGCATTGAGTCTGGTGACCCGGCCGGGGGTGCCGAAGGAGGCCCTGAGCGCATTGCTGGAGGATTTGCAGCGCGCCGGGGAGATTTCAGCCGCTATGGTGTTGATGCAGTAACCAGCGTGCGAAAGCATAAAAAAATGCCCCGCATTTGGCAGGGCATCTTCACTCGCTTAATTAACCGGCATACGCGCCGGATCCGGGTACTGATATTCAAACCCCAGTTCATTGCAGATACGGCTGCCGTCCACCAGACGACCGCCCTGCTCCGTCTCGGCGGCAAACTGCGGCGGCGACAGATTTAACTGTTCGGCCAGCGCCGGGTAGAACTCACGCTTGGTGGGATGGGCCGGGGCGCACAGGTTATAAACGTGGCCGCCTTTCGGCAGTTTCAGCAACAGTTGGATCGCGCCGATCACGTCGTCCTGATGCACCAGATTGACTCCTTGCGAACCGCCTTTGACATCGACTTTGCCCGCCAGGAAACGTCCAGGATGGCGATCGCCCCCCACCAGCCCCGCCAGACGCAAAATATCCACCGAGGTGTTCGGCAGTTCATGCAGCCAACGCTCCAGCTCTGCCAGCACCAGGCCGGAAGGTGAAACCGGCTTCAGCGGCGAATCTTCGCGTACCGTGCCCGTGGTTTCCCCGTACACCGAGGTTGAACTGGTAAACAGAATGCGCGGCACACCGAAGGCCATCGCGCTGTCCACCAGCATGCGCACCGCATTAAAATAGTTTTCGCTGCCTTCGACGGTGCGGCGGGCTGGGAGTGTTATCACCAGCGCATCGACGCGCAGCAGCGCCTCCAGATCCTCCGGTTCGCAAATCAGTTCCGGCGTCAGTTCCAGCTGATAGCATTCGATCCCGCTCATCCGTGCGGCCTCGACGCCATCCGGCGTGGTTTTACTGCCAACAACGTCAAACCCACGGCTCATCAGCGACAGAGCCAGCGGCATACCCAACCAACCCAGGCCAATAATGGCTACCTTTTTCATCAGCTTCCTCTCTTGAAGACTGCAACGCTTTGCCCATTAAGGCTACGCCAGTCGGCGTAGTGATTCAATCCACCGACCTTAAGCTTAGGTAAAGTCGCGTCTTGCTAATAATTCATCCTGTTTCAATAAATTAAATTTATGACGAGAAAAAAGAGTTGCGTGAAAGACAGTGGATAGTTTAGGTTAATTAGCAATTGAGTTTGTAGCGACTTTATACAGAGAAAACATCATGACACGCATTCAGTTCAGCCACCATCATCACCATCACCCTGACTAGTCTTTCAGGCGATGTGTGCTGGAAGACGGTTTTTTAATCTTCCAGTGGCGCGCAGAATGCAAGAGAGAGCCCTCGGAAGATTTCTTCCGAGGGTTTTTTTTTGGCTCCGGACAGACAGACAAAATAATTTTCATAATAAATTCATAAAATTACAGATTAAACAGAGGTTACCATGCTGGATAAAACACGTTTACGGATAGCAATGCAGAAATCGGGCCGCCTGAGTGATGAGTCTCAGGAATTGCTGGCGCGCTGCGGTATCAAAATCAACCTGCAGCAACAACGCCTGATCGCCTTCGCAGAGAATATGCCGATCGATATCCTGCGTGTCCGTGATGACGACATCCCGGGCCTGGTGATGGATGGCGTGGTCGACCTGGGTATTATCGGTGAGAACGTGCTGGAAGAAGAGCTGCTCACCCGCCGCGCTCAAGGCGAAGACCCGCGTTATTTCACCCTGCGTCGCCTGGATTTCGGCGGTTGCCGCCTGTCGCTGGCCACCTCGCTCGACACTGAATACACCGGCCCACAAAGCCTGCAAGATGCCCGCATCGCCACCTCTTATCCACACCTGCTCAAGCAATACCTCGACAAACAGGGCGTGCGCTTCAAATCCTGTTTGCTGAACGGTTCGGTTGAAGTCGCGCCACGTGCCGGCCTGGCCGACGCCATCTGTGACCTGGTCTCTACCGGCGCCACGCTGGAAGCCAATGGGCTGCGTGAGGTTGAAGTGATTTACCGCTCGAAAGCCTGCCTTATCCAACGCGATGGCGAAATGCCGGAAGCCAAACAGCAATTGATTGACCGTCTGATGACCCGTATTCAGGGCGTGATCCAGGCGCGTGAATCCAAGTACATCATGTTGCACGCGCCGAGCGAGCGTCTGGACGAAATCGTCGCGCTGCTGCCGGGTGCCGAACGCCCGACCATTCTGCCATTGGCCGGGGCACAGAACCGCGTAGCCATGCACATGGTCAGTAGCGAAACCCTGTTCTGGGAAACCATGGAAAAACTGAAAGCGCTCGGTGCCAGCTCGATTCTGGTATTGCCTATTGAGAAGATGATGGAGTAACGCCATGTCGAACTTCAATACTCTGGTCAACTGGGCAGACTGCAGCGCCGAACAGCGCACGGCACTGCTGATGCGTCCGGCGATCTCCGCCTCGGACAGCATCAGCCGCACGGTGAGCGAAATCCTCGACAACGTGAAGGCCAATGGCGATCAGGCGCTGCGCGAATACAGCGCTAAATTTGATAAAACCGAAGTTGGCGCACTGCGCGTCACCGCAGAGCAAATAACGGCTGCCAGCGCGCGTCTGGGCGATGAGATCAAGCAGGCAATGGCAATTGCAGTCGCCAACGTGGAAACCTTCCACAATGCGCAAAAACTGCCGCCGGTTGATGTGGAAACCCAGCCGGGTGTGCGTTGTCAGCAGGTAACCCGTCCGATCGACTCGGTTGGGCTATATATTCCAGGCGGTTCTGCTCCGCTATTTTCTACGGTGTTGATGCTGGCGACACCGGCACGCATCGCCGGTTGCCGCCGCGTAGTGCTGTGTTCACCGCCGCCGATTGCCGATGAGATACTGTATGCCGCACAACTGTGTGGAGTGGAAGAGGTGTTTCAGGTTGGCGGTGCGCAGGCGATCGCCGCTATGGCATTCGGTACCGACTCCGTACCGCGCGTGGCAAAAATCTTCGGGCCGGGCAATGCCTTTGTCACCGAAGCCAAACGCCAGATCAGCCAACGACTGGACGGTGCCGCCATCGATATGCCGGCCGGCCCTTCCGAAGTGCTGGTGATCGCCGACGCCGGTGCCACTCCGGCATTCGTCGCCTCGGATCTGCTGTCACAGGCGGAGCACGGCCCGGACTCGCAGGTGATTTTGTTGACACCGGAAGCCGCGATGGCGCAGGCGGTACGCGATGCCGTAGAACAGCAACTGGCACAATTACCCCGCGCCGAAACTGCACGTCAGGCGCTGGCCAGTAGCCGACTGATTGTCACCAAAGATTTGGCCGAGTGCGTGGCCATCAGCAATCAGTATGGCCCGGAACACCTGATCATTCAGACCCGCGACGCCCGCGCTCTGGTCGACAGCATCACCAGCGCCGGTTCGGTGTTTCTTGGCGACTGGTCACCGGAGTCTGCCGGTGACTATGCGTCCGGCACCAACCACGTGCTGCCAACCTATGGTTACACCGCCACCTGCTCCAGTTTGGGGCTGGCGGACTTCCAAAAGCGCATGACGGTACAAGAGTTGACGCCGCAGGGCTTTATGAACCTGGCCGCCACCATTGAAACCCTGGCCGCCGCCGAGCAGTTGATTGCCCACAAAAACGCCGTGACCCTGCGCGTTGCCGCCCTGAAGGAGCAAGCATGAGCATTGAAAATCTGGCACGCACCAACGTTCGCGATCTGACCCCTTATCAGTCGGCACGCCGCCTGGGTGGCAACGGCGACGTGTGGCTGAACGCCAACGAATACCCGATCGCCCCAGAGTTCCAACTGACCGCTCAAACCTTTAACCGTTACCCGGAGTGCCAACCGGCACTGGTGATCGAACGCTACGCCGAGTATGCCGGGGTTAAAAAGGAACAGGTGCTGGTCAGCCGTGGGGCAGACGAAGGTATCGAACTGCTGATCCGCGCATTCTGCGAGCCGGGAAAAGACGCCATCCTGTTCTGCCCGCCGACCTACGGTATGTATGCCGTCAGCGCCGAAACCTTTGGCGTGGAGCGTCGTACCGTGGCGGCCAAACAGGACTGGCAGCTGGATTTGCCGGCCATCGCCGACAGCCTGGACAACGTAAAACTGATTTACGTCTGCAGCCCCAACAACCCGACGGGTAACCTGATCGATGCCAACGATCTGCGCAGCCTGCTGGAAATGGCCAAGGGCAAGGCAATCGTTGCGGTCGACGAGGCCTATATTGAATTCTGCCCACAGGCAAGCGTCGCCGGCTGGCTAAATGACTACCCGCACCTGGCTATCTTGCGCACCCTGTCCAAGGCCTTTGCACTGGCTGGGCTGCGCTGCGGTTTTACCCTCGGCAACGAAGATTTAATCGCTCTGCTGCTGAAGGTGATCGCCCCTTACCCGCTCTCCACTCCGGTCGCCGATATCGCCGCTCAGGCGCTCAGCACCGAGGGGATCCGCATCATGCGCCAACGGGTTACCGAGATTGCTGCCAACCGTAGTTGGCTGCTGCAGGCGCTGCAAAACTGTGCCTGCGTTGAACAGGTTTTCACCAGCGACAGCAATTACCTGCTGGCACGATTCACTGCCTCCAGTAATGTGTTTAAAACCTTGTGGGATCAGGGCATCATCTTAAGAGACCAAAATAAACAACCGGGGTTATCCGGCTGCCTGCGCATCACCATAGGCACCCGTGAAGAATGCCAGCGCGTGGTTGATGCGCTGTCTGCCCTGCCCGGTGCAACCAAGACTCGCCAGGAGCCAATGTGAGCCAGAAATTCCTCTTTATTGACCGTGACGGCACGCTGATTGCTGAACCACCAGAAGATTTCCAGGTCGACCGTCTGGATAAACTGGCGCTGGAGCCGGACGTGATCCCTTGCCTGCTGGAACTGCAGCAGGCGGGTTATCAACTGGTGATGATCACCAACCAGGATGGCCTCGGCACCGCCAGTTTCCCACAGGAAACCTTCGATCCGCCGCATAACCTGATGATGCAGATCCTCAGCTCACAGGGTATTCATTTTGAAGATATTCTGATCTGCCCGCACCTGCCGGCGGACAACTGTGACTGCCGCAAGCCGAAGACCGCGCTGGTCAAAGGCTATCTGGAACCCGGCGTAATGGATACCGTTCACAGCTACGTGATCGGCGATCGTCCGACCGACGTGCAACTGGCTGAGAATATGGGTATTCAGGGGTTGCGCTATCAGCGTGGCTCTCTGGGTTGGAAAGAAATTACTCGCCAACTGACCCAGCGCGATCGTCATGCACAGGTTAACCGCGTGACCAAGGAAACGCAGATTGACGTCAACGTCTGGCTGGATCGCGAAGGCGGCAGCAAGATCAAGACCGGCGTGGGTTTCTTCGATCACATGCTGGATCAGATTGCCACCCACGGCGGTTTCCGCATGGATATCAACGTCAAAGGCGATCTGTATATCGACGATCACCACACGGTGGAAGACACCGGCCTGGCGCTCGGTGAAGCGCTGAACAAGGCACTGGGCGACAAACGCGGCATCGCACGTTTCGGCTTTGTGCTGCCGATGGACGAGTGCCTGGCACGCTGTGCGCTGGATATTTCCGGCCGCCCACACCTGGAATACAAAGCGGAATTCAACTATCAGCGCGTCGGCGATCTGAGCACCGAAATGGTCGAGCACTTCTTCCGTTCGCTGTCCTACACCATGGGCTGCACCCTGCACCTGAAAACCAAGGGCAAAAACGACCACCACCGTGTCGAAAGCCTGTTCAAAGTGTTTGGCCGCACGCTGCGCCAGGCGATCCGCGTTGAGGGTAACACCCTCCCGAGCTCGAAAGGAGTGCTGTGATGGACGTGGTGATTCTGGACACCGGCTGCGCTAACCTGGCCTCCGTCACCTACGCGGTGCAGCGTTTGGGCTACCGCCCGGAAGTAAGCCGTGACCCGGAGATCGTACTGCGCGCCGACAAGCTTTTTCTGCCAGGCGTGGGTACCGCGCAGGCGGCGATGGATCAACTGGAACAGCGCGAACTGATTGAGTTGATCAAGGCCTGTACCCAACCGGTGCTGGGGATTTGCCTCGGCATGCAGTTGCTGGCAAAAAGCAGCGAAGAGAACGGCGGCATCGACACGCTGGGCATTATCGATACTCCGGTAACCCAGATGACCGACTTCGGCCTGCCGCTGCCGCACATGGGCTGGAATCAGGTGTCTGCGCAGGCGGGTCATCACCTGTTCCGCGGCATCGAAGACGGCGCCTACTTCTACTTCGTTCACAGCTATGCGATGCCGATATGCCCAAGCACCATCGCCCAGGCGAATTACGGCGAGCCCTTCACCGCCGCCGTGCAAAAAGACAATTTCTTCGGCGTGCAGTTTCATCCAGAGCGATCTGGCGCGGCCGGTGCGCAACTGTTGAAAAACTTTCTGGAGATGTAGGCAGCATGATTATTCCGGCTTTGGATTTGATCGACGGCAACGTAGTGCGTCTGCATCAGGGCGATTACGGCCAGCAGCGCGACTACGGTAACGATCCATTGTTACGCCTGCAGGACTATCAGCAACAGGGCGCACAGGTGCTGCATCTGGTCGACCTGACCGGCGCGAAAGACCCGACCGCGCGCCAAATCCCCCTGCTGCGCAAGCTGCTGGCGGGGGTTAACGTACCGGTACAGGTTGGCGGCGGCATTCGCAATGAGCAGGACGTCGCTGCCCTGCTGGAGGCCGGCGCAACCCGCGTGGTAATCGGCTCCACCGCGGTAAAACAGCCGCAGCTGGTACAGGGCTGGTTCGAACGCTACGGCGCGGACGCCATGGTACTGGCGCTGGACGTGCGCATTGACGCAGACGGCACCAAACGCGTGGCGATCAGCGGCTGGCAGGAAAACTCGGATGCCACGCTGGAACAGGTGGTTGAGCAGTTCTTGCCTTATGGCCTCAAACACGTGCTGTGCACCGATATTTCCCGTGACGGGACATTGGCCGGTTCCAACGTGGCGCTGTATCAGGAAATCAGCCAACGATACCCGCAGATCGCCTTCCAGGCCTCTGGCGGTATCGGTAATCTGGATGATATCGCCCAGCTGCGCGGCAGTGGCGTTGAGGGTGTGATTGTGGGGCGTGCCCTGCTGGAAGGTAAGTTTAGCGTTGAGGAGGCAATCGCATGCTGGCAAAACGGATAATCCCGTGCCTGGATGTTAAAGACGGGCAGGTAGTGAAAGGCGTGCAGTTCCGCAACCATGAAATTATCGGCGATATCGTGCCACTGGCGCAGCGCTATGCGCAGGAAGGCGCAGACGAACTGGTGTTTTACGATATCACCGCGTCAAGCGATGGCCGGGTGGTAGATAAAAGCTGGGTATCACGCGTGGCAGAGGTGATTGATATCCCCTTCTGCGTCGCCGGCGGGATTAAAAGCCCGGAAGACGCCAGCCAGATCCTCTCTTTCGGCGCCGACAAGATTTCCATCAACTCCCCGGCGCTGGCCGACCCGACGCTGATTAGCCGCCTGGCGGATCGCTTTGGCGTACAGTGCATTGTGGTGGGTATTGATACCTGGTTCGAAGCCGAAACCGGCAAGTATCACGTTAACCAGTACACCGGTGACGAAAGCCGCACCCGCGTCACAAAGTGGGAAACCCTGGATTGGGTGAAAGAAGTGCAGAAACGCGGCGCCGGCGAAATTGTGCTGAATATGATGAATCAGGACGGCGTGCGTAACGGCTACGATTTGGAACAGCTGCGCCTGGTGCGTGAGGTGTGCAAAGTGCCATTGATCGCCTCCGGCGGCGCAGGCACCATGGAACACTTCCTGGAAGCCTTCCGCGATGC
Organism: Serratia sp. BIGb0163; assembly: GCF_024809935.1. Lineage (NCBI taxonomy): Bacteria > Pseudomonadati > Pseudomonadota > Gammaproteobacteria > Enterobacterales > Yersiniaceae > Serratia > Serratia sp. BIGb0163. The sequence goes on along the minus strand of NZ_JANUDZ010000001.1, from coordinate 345,378 downwards.
CGATGTCGATGGCGCACTGGCCGCTTCGGTGTTCCACAAACAAATCATTAATATCGGTGACCTGAAAAGGTTCTTGTCCGAACAAGGTGTGGAGATCCGCCTGTGTTAACAGAACAACAAAGAAACCAGCTGGACTGGGAAAAAACTGACCACCTGCTACCGGTGATCGTCCAGCATGCCGTATCCGGCGAAGTGCTGATGCTTGGCTATATGAATCAGGAAGCGCTGGCCGTTACCGAGCAGAGCGGCAAGGTCACCTTTTTCTCACGCACCAAACAGCGCCTGTGGACCAAGGGCGAAAGCTCTGGCCACTTCCTTAACGTAGTCAGCATCACCCCGGATTGCGACAACGACACGCTGTTGATTCTGGCCAATCCAATCGGCCCCACCTGCCACCTGGGTAACACCAGTTGCTTCCACCCGGCCAGCAGCGATTGGGGTTTTCTGTATCAGCTGGAACAACTGCTGGCAGAACGTAAAAACGCCAGCCCCGACAGCTCTTATACCGCCAGCCTGTACGCCAGCGGCACCAAGCGTATCGCGCAGAAAGTCGGGGAAGAAGGCGTGGAGACCGCACTGGCCGCTACGGTGAATGACCGCAAAGAATTGACCAACGAAGCCTCTGATCTGATTTATCACCTGTTGGTGTTGCTGCAGGATCAGGATTTGGACTTGAGCAAAGTGATTGGCCGGTTGCGCGAGCGGCACCAGAAATAACCCTGTTTTTCAGGCAAAAAAAAAGCCGCCGGGCGTAAACCTCGGCGGCTTTTTTATACTTCAAACGTCGGGATTATTCCATCCATTCGGTATGGAATACGCCTTCTTTGTCGATACGTTTGTAAGTATGAGCACCGAAGTAGTCGCGCTGCGCCTGGATCAGGTTGGCAGGCAGAACCGCTGAACGGTAGCTGTCGTAGTAGGCAATCGCCGCAGAGAAGGTCGGCGTAGGGATGCCGTTTTGCACCGCATAGGACACCACGTCACGCAGCGCCTGCTGGTATTCATCAGCAATCTGCTTGAAGTATGGTGCCAGCAGCAGGTTAGCGATATCCGCGTCGTGTGCATAAGCGTCGGTGATTTTCTGCAGGAACTGTGCGCGGATGATACAACCGGCGCGGAAGATCTTGGCAATATCGCCGTAGTGCAGATCCCAGTTGTTTTCTTTGGAAGCGGCTTTCAGTTGAGAGAAGCCCTGCGCATAAGAAACGATTTTGCCCAGGTACAGTGCACGGCGCACTTTCTCAATAAATTCAGCCTTGTCACCGCTCACTGGGGTCGCTTTAGGACCGGTCAGCACTTTAGATGCAGCCACACGCTGGTCTTTCAGTGAGGACAGGTAGCGAGCGAACACTGACTCAGTGATCAGTGACAGCGGCTCGCCCAGATCCAGAGAGCTCTGGCTGGTCCATTTGCCGGTGCCTTTGTTGGCAGCTTCGTCCAGGATCACATCAACCAGGTATTTACCTTCTTCATCTTTCTTGGTGAAGATATCTTTGGTTATGTCGATCAGGTAGCTGTTCAGTTCGCCTTTGTTCCACTCGGCGAAGGTTTCAGCCAGCTGTTCGTTGCTCAGATTCAACGCCTGTTTCATCAGGGAGTAAGCTTCTGCAATCAGCTGCATGTCGCCGTACTCGATACCGTTGTGTACCATCTTCACATAGTGACCGGCACCGTCAGCGCCGATATAGGTCACGCAAGGCTCGCCTTCCGCTACCGCAGCGATTTTCTTCAGGATTGGCGCCACCAGCTCGTAAGCTTCTTTCTGACCGCCAGGCATGATTGAAGGCCCTTTCAGCGCGCCCTCTTCACCACCGGAAACACCGGTACCGATGAAGTTGAAGCCTTGATCAGACAGTTCGCGGTTACGACGGATAGTGTCCTGATAGTAGGTGTTGCCACCGTCGATCAGGATGTCACCTTTATCCAGGTGCGGAGTCAGGGAAGCAATGGTCTTGTCAGTCGCTTCACCCGCTTTCACCATCAGCAAGATGCGGCGTGGTTTTTCCAGCGATTCAACGAACTCTTCGACGGTGTAGTGCGGCACCAGGTTTTTACCTGGATTCTCGGCAATAACTTCATCAGTTTTATCGCCTGAACGGTTAAAGATCGAAACGGTGTAACCACGGCTTTCGATGTTCAGTGCCAGATTGCGGCCCATTACCGCCATGCCGACAACGCCGATTTGTTGCTTGGACATTGAAGAACTCCTGTCTGAGGATGACCCTGTTAACAACTGTGGCCAACAGGTTTTGTGATGTGGCACACATGTTAACTCAGGAAGCTGCCGCGTGGGTAGTGATTGGTGCGATAGTTATTTTTGTAACAAACAGGCAGCTCTGCAACGGCGTTAAAACATAACAACATGAATAATAAACAAAAAATAATATTTTTTCTGATTGTATAAGACAAATCAGTATTGCTGCTTACACGGGATGCTGTACAATCCAGCGATTTAACTGGTTTAGGAATGGAAAGTGAGAGCCACTTCAAGCATTTTTACATTATTTTTCATTGTATTAGCCATGTTGGGTACCGTCAAAATTTATATCGGTGGCAACATCAATTGGTTAATTCAAATAATGTTATTATTGGCAGCTACTGTAACGTCTCTGGCGGCATCCCATCTTTCCACAGGTCAAACGCTACTGGTGCGTCTATCTCGACTTGGTGACTATAAGCCAATGTTACTCGGCTGGCTGCTTTTTATGGCGGGTATCGCTGCAGCATCATTAGCCAACCATGGCCTGGGATTTTATACTCTGGCTAAGTATTTGGCCTTTATGCTCGTGCTCGCCATGCTGGTTGTGATTTCACCACTCACACCAAAGCTACTCGAGAAGTCACTAAGCACAGCGCTGATCGTTTCATTGATCCCATTAATATTACTGGCATTGTTTCGACAAACTGACGCAATGGTGATTTTGGGGGATGGCCGAATGGGCTGGCTTGCCAGTTGGCCTGGTGTTATCTGGAAAGTTGGCGCTTTCGTCTGGCCTTTCGCCGTTTGGCGCTGCCTTAAACAGCCACACATACGTAATCTCTTATTAGCTTTTAGCGCTGTGTTAGTTATGGCCCTCGACGGTAGCCGCACCTCCATGTTGTGGTTGGTGCTGGTTTGGGGCGTATTAGCCGCTGTTGCATTTGCTTGCAAAGTACATGCTAAACCGGTACGGAGCCATCTTGGTCTTCTACTGCTAACCATTTTATCCTTTTCAATTATCCAACCGGTATTACTTAATTGGGTATCAGGCCATTATGATCCGTTGATTTCTCAGCTGTTCAGCGAAACCAAGGATAATGGAAATATTATCAATAGGTTAGAAGAAACCGACATCACCCCTAGCAATGAATCAACGGCAGACCGCTTGGTCAGCGGTGATAATACCACTCGCCTGGAAATGCTACATGTAGGTTGGCAACATGCAGTAGAGACATTCCCTTGGGGAGGCGGTTTTGGCAGCACCAGGGTGATGGACTTCGGTGCCAGTAGTGTTATTCACATGACTTACCTGCAATTACTCGCAGACGATGGCGTGTTGGCCTTGGTTGGCTATCTCCTGTTCCTGCTATACCCTCTTTTCCGGGGGGTGAGATTCGTCACCAGCCAACGAGAGCTGTTTGTTGAACGTTTTGACACTATGTTGTGCCCACTTTCAACTCTGACTCTGTTCCTGTTTATGGGATTATTCCACCCATTAAGTAACGAACTTACTGAATGGGGTATTATTTTGGCAGCGCTAGCTATTGTGGTTACCCATGTCTCGCGTCGCCACTAACACCGCCTGGTTAATGATCGCTCAAATCGGGGGATTGGTTATCCCATTGATTGAGCTTCCGGTCTTGGCGCATGCGCTAGGTCAGCAGGGGTACGGGCAGGTTTTGTATGCGCTGGGCATTGCGTTAACAGCATCAGTGTTCGTTGAGTTTGGTTTTAATTTCAGCGCAGCACGCAGTGTGGTGAAAGCACAAGGTAATCAGAAACAATTGGCGCAGCTGCTTACCAATGTCTTGCTAGCGAAAATACTATTGAGCTTGGCTGTTGGTATCGTTGTCGCTATCTTGATTTTTTCAGGTATCGGGGCCACGACAATCCCGAACTACTGGTTCATCTGGATATCGTTGTTCATACTGGCATTTGGCTTTACCCCGCTTTGGTACTATATCGGTCTCGAGAAGCTTATTTTTCCCGCGTTGCTGGATATAGGATTACGCAGTATTGGCTTGTTGGCGACCATAGTTTTGGTTTCCACTCCCGCCCATGCACAACGTGTGTTGGCTATCCAGGCTACGGTTGGAATAATCAATACATTGCTCCCAACGTTGCTTATCGTTCGTACCACCGGTTTTGGTCGCATAAGCTTCACGGGAGCAACCACCGTTTTACGCGAAAGCTGGGAACTATTTCTATATAAAGGGGCCCAAAGTATCATGGGCTCAATTGCATCTACACTCTTAGGTTTACTCGGGGGCGCGCGCGCAGTAGGCGCTTTTGTCCCAGCAGAAAAACTGGTCAAAGCTGCGAGTGGATTTGCCGGACCGGTGTTAAATGCCGCATTTCCTCATTTAGTACGTCTGCAACACAATTCGGCTCGTGATGCGAAAAAAATGGTTGTGCTGATTTTAATTGGCTTATTCATCGCAACTACACTGTTTGCACTAGTTACCCTTTGGCTCGCACCATGGATCGTCAACATGGTATTCGGGCCAGGTTATGAGGATGCCATCGAATTATTAAGAATTTTAGTATGGGTTGTTCCTTTGCGTATCAATAATATGGCACTGGCCATACTATGGTTTATTCCTAGTGGAAAGGAAAGAATTGCCAGCAGAGCTATGATGCTGAATATCGCTATTATTTGCCTGCTCTCTTTGTTGCTGGTTCCTGTGTATGGCGGTTTAGGCATGACCATTGCGTTCCTAAGTGCCGAAATCGTAATGTTTACTCTATTTCTACTGTTATTTTGTAGAAAAGCCACCAAAGCAAGCGATAAATGATACTGATTTACTTTATCGTTAAGCATGGCAAACTATTATTAACTGCTTTGCTTTATTAGTATAATGAAGGAAATGAGTTTGAATAACTTCACATTAAGCGTCATCATTGCCACCTACAACCGACCAGAGCTGGTTGTTCGCGCAGTGAACTCCGTCATAGCTGAAAGAAATGCGAAGCATACGATTGAAATAATTGTAGTTGATGATGCCTCGACCACTCCACGGCCAAAGTTTGAGACAGAAGGCTTGGTGTATCATCGCATGCCCGTCAACGGTGGTCCAGGGCCCGCACGTATGGAAGGGATAGCGTTAGCCAATGCACCGTGGGTGTTAATACTGGATGATGATGATACCCTCGAGCCTGGAACCGCCGATTATCTGGAAAAAATACTCCCTCTTGACGAAAATGCCAGTCATCCGGTTTACCAATTTGCCATAACGGCTCAAAACCAAAAAGAAAAGTATCAGCTGATTACTTTTGATGACTACGTAAATAAAAAAATTGAGGGTGATTTTACCCCTGTATTCAACAAGAAAATATTTCTTGATACCGGTTTTCGCTACCCGGAAAATCGTGCTGGTGGTGAACACTTACTTTGGTGGAAAATTGCCGAAAAATTCGGCATACCATCGTACAATCATCCTTTAGTTTGCGTTTCTAATGACGCCGAATTGCGCTTAACGCATTATTCATCACAAATAAAAAAATCGCTCTGCCATAAACAACTAGCGGAAATAGCATTAGAAAACTTTGGTGAACGATTACGCAACAACCACCCACAAGAATTTCAACGCATTAATTTGGCACTTATTACCTACACTTTGTTAAGTAATGAGCCACAGCAAGCACGTAATTATTTAAAAAAATCCCCGCTCGGGAAAAAATTGAAGATTGCGTTATGGATCATCAGTTGGTTACCACAACCCTTGATAAAAAAATCATTCCTCATTTACAGGAAGAATCAAGGATAATAAAAGTTATGCAAATAGATTACGTTATTACCGGTTTAGAAATTGGTGGCGCTGAATATCAGGTTGTTTCTCTACTAGAGAGGCTGGTTCAAAAAGGTCATCAGATGCGATTGATTTCACTGACGCCACCGTCATCGGCTGTTTTTATTGGAAGGCTCGCCGCTGCTGGCGTTCCATTAATATCCTTGGAAATGAAATCGGCCAAGGACTTACCGTTGGCGTTACTACGCTTGTGCAAAATATTGCGCCAATCAAAACCGGATATTGTGCATGCCCATATGGTGCACGCCAACCTTTTAACGCGCCTGGCGCGGCTATTCCTACCTTCGTTGAAAATAATCTCTACCGCACATAATACACACGAAGGCGGCAAACTTAGAGACTGGGCTTATCGTCTGACAAATCCCCTATGTCAGATAAACACGACTATCAGCGAAGCCGCAACCTACAGATTCACTAATGAAAATGTGCTACCGCAGCATAATACATATACCGTTTTCAACGGAATTGATACGGATAGGTTTATGCCGCCGACGATAAAAAAGGTGACAACCTCCCCTTTCTGTTGGCTCGCAGTAGGGCGACTCGTTGAGCAAAAGGATTACCCGACACTCATTCAAGCATTCACGCATATTTCAAGCGGAAAATTACTGATCGCTGGGCAAGGGCCACTGGATGCAACCTTGAAACAGCTGGTAAAACACTACGGTATCGAAGATCGGGTTGAGTTTATCGGGTTGAGTGATGATACTGCACAATTATACCGGCAGGTCGACGGCTTCGTTTTGTCATCCGCTTGGGAAGGCTATGGTTTAGTCGTTGCGGAAGCTATGTCTTCGGAACTTCCGGTAGTTGTTACTGATAGCGGCGGGCCGCGTGAGATTGTCGGCAGTGATGGGACGTCAGGATTGATAGTGCCAATTAAAGATCCATTGGCTTTAGCGAATGCCCTGATTTCTATCGAAAAAATGCCAGCCCATGAAAGAGAAAAAATGGGTGCTATCGCGCGGACCAGAATACAGGAAAAATTCTCATTGAATGAAATAGTTACTCAGTGGGAGAACATTTACACAGAGCTGAAAAATAAGAACAAATAGCTTATAAGGTTTTTATGAAAATAGTATTGATAGGCACAACAGCAAACTGCGTTATCGGTTTCAGAGCAGATCTGATTAAGTCATTGCATCAGCAAGGGCATATTGTTTACGCATTTGCGCTTGATTATGATGATAAAAGCCGCAAGCAGGTCGCCGCATTGGGTGCCACGCCAGTGAATTATCGTTTCAGTCGTACAGGTCTTAACCCGATAAAGGACCTCTATGATACTTATACACTCAGTAAACAGTTGAAAAGCATTGCGCCAGATCTTGTGTTTTCTTATTTTTCAAAACCATGTATCTTCGGAACGCTAGCTGCGGTCCTTGCAGGCGTCAAGAAACGTTACGCGATGCTCGAAGGTTTGGGCTATGTGTTCACTGAACAACCTCAAGGGGTTAGCTGGAAAGTTAATCTACTGAAGAAAACCCAGACAACACTATACCGTTTAATTTTTCCCAAGCTAGATGCTTTAATTTTATTGAATCCAGACGATCGCAACGATCTATTAGTTAAGTCTGGCATAAAAGTAAAAAGAGCTCATGTGTTAGGTGGGATAGGCCTTAAACTAACTGATTATCCCTTCAGCCCTACTCCAACAGAGCCGGTATCATTTATTTTTATCGCTCGCCTTCTGGCGGAAAAAGGGGTACACGAGTATGTTACAGCGGCCAAAGCAGTTAAACAGCGTTATCCTGACATTCAGTTTTATATGCTAGGAGCCGTCGATAAGCAAAACCCTGGCAGCCTGACTGAAAACAGCCTCAAAAAACTGATAGAAGATGACGTTATTATTTACCCTGGTCACGTTTCGAATGTGCAAGAGTGGATAAAAAAATCCAGTGTTTTCGTTCTACCATCATATTATAGAGAAGGAATCCCCCGCAGCACTCAAGAAGCAATGGCTATGGGCAGAGCGGTGCTTAGCACTGATGTGCCAGGATGCCGCGAAACTGTCATTCACGGGGTCAATGGGTTTTTAATCCAACGCTGGTCCCCCGAAGAATTGACCGCACGTATGATTGAGTTAATAGAAGATCCCGCAAAAATCGTTGAGATGGGACTCGCAAGTTACCAGTTGGCGCAACAAAAATTTGATGCTCATGAAGTCAATGGTCGCTTATTGGAGATGCTCGAGATTCCACAGAATAAGACTCAAGATTAGTGTAGTAAATTTAAAAAAATAGAGAGCGGTCAAAACCGCACTCTATTTTTTTGTATAGTCAATACTCGCACTCACTACCCTTTTTATTCTAGTTATTTCAGATAAATTTGACTGCTACGAGCTTGAGAAAGAATTTTGATAACCAAGCAGTAAAAAACAAAAACACACATAAATAACAACAGAGAGAAAAACTCTGCAATATGCAACATTTCTCCAACAATACCAACGGTTGCCAGAAGAGTTGCCAAAAATGCCATAATCATGACAGTTCCGCGAGCAGAGCTGCCTGCACGCATCAGAATATGATGCAAATGTTGACGATCAGGTTTGAAGGGATTATTTCCACATCTAATGCGGCTAATCATGACCCTGACCATATCCATTAATGGTATAGCAATCAACCAGAGGGCCGTTACCGGTTGCATAGCTCTATTCTCCCCCTGACTTCCCAAAATCAGCACCCAGATAACTGTAAAACCTATCAAAGTACTACCGGCATCCCCCATAAACACCTTGAACTTGCGCCCCCAGATCACACCCAAGTTAAGTAAGAGATAGGGTAGACACGAGACCATGAGACATAAACACCACAAAGCCATATCAGTATTACCGTGAATATAGAACACCACAGTTAAGGCGCAAAAAGTCACGCAAGACAAGGCTCCTAGCAAACCATCAACCCCATCAACCATATTGAAGGCGTTAATTGCTCCCCATATTGCAAGTACCGTAATCACGGTGCCGCCGATTCCCAGAAAAAGTTCGTGTCCGAAAAAGATCTCGCCAAAACTTTTTAGGTACAGTCCGTTACAGATCATCAATACAGCGATTGCAGCTTGTAGCGCAACCCTGGGCCATACCGGTAAATCATAACGATCGTCGAGCACTCCAATAGCCAAAAGCAATGTGGCGCAGACCATATAAAGAGTGAAATCCGGCAACCAGGCCGGTTGCATCAAGTAAAGGATCCAAAGTGATAGATAGACAGAAACCCCACCAACCAAAGGGATATGACCTTGATGAAGTTTTCGACTATTGGGTTTGTCGACTAGCCCAACCCTCCTTGCGACCTTCCTCGCCATAAAAAGAACGGCAAGCGCACTGAAAAAAACGGCCACAATTTCTTGCATATATCAAATACCCCTAGTACTTTTCCTGCTGTTCTACCAGACACGAGCTTTTTCCGCAGACAGAGACTAAAAAATGTAGACATTCTATATCGTTACATACCCATTGATATGACAGATTACGCTCTCTGCTACAACAATTAGCCAAGATTATTCTGATTATCCACAATCAACGCACGCTATCAGTATACTGACAAAATAGCGTAAGTTTGTCTAAACAAAGATACAACGAGACAAACATTGATCGGGCCGCAGACCGCTGCGGACAACTGAGTCAGACGTGCTTGTTAGACTTAAAATGTTTAGCTGTTCAAAAACATTTTGGTTTATACCTGTTTGCACATCCGAGTGTAAAGCTCTACATCCATAACCAATGAAAGCCCAATAGACTCAATGAAAATTATTGCCCGCGCAATGAAAAGGGGGCTTTGGGAAAGAAAAAATGAAGTATGTAAGCCATTACCGCACCTGCCAGCACGGTAATATCAACAAATGCAGTGTGCTACCGATAACCTTTCGGGTTATTCTTTTGCCAATTCCAGGTATCGCGCATCATTTCATCGATACCGCGCCGCACTTCCCAACCCAGCTCCTCACGGGCAAGATTCGCGTCAGCCCAGAAGGCCGGCAGATCTCCGTCACGACGCGGTAAGATCTGATATGGGATCTTCACTCCAGATGCTTTTTCAAAAGCCTGCACCATTCCCAAGACCGAGTGCCCTGCCCCTGCTCCCAGATTGTATGCTTTGAAGCCTCCGACTTTATTCAGATGATCCATCGCCATCAGATGCCCTTCGGCCAAATCCATCACGTGGATGTAATCACGTTCACCGGTGCCATCTTCAGTTGGGTAATCACCACCGAAAATGCCCAACTTATCCAGTTTGCCAATTGCTACCTGAGAGATATAGGGCAACAGATTGTTTGGGATACCATTTGGATCTTCACCAATCAAACCTGACTCATGCGCACCGACCGGATTGAAGTAACGCAGGGCAATAATGGAAAACTGGGGCTCAGCCTTGGCAAAATCCTGCAAAACCTGCTCTACCATCAATTTGGAGGTCCCATATGGGCTGGTAGTCCCGCCAATCGGCGTAGTTTCCACATAAGGAACCGGTGAGTTAGCGCCATAAACCGTAGCGGAAGAGCTAAAGATAAATTGGTGAACACCTGCACGACGCATTTCATCCAGTAACACCAGCGTACCGGCAACATTGTTTTGATAGTACTCAAGTGGCTTGCGAGTCGACTCACCTACTGCTTTCAGGCCGGCAAAATGGATCACTGCTGAAATTTCGTGGTCATCAAAGATGCGACGCAAACATTCAGCATTTTGGATATCCCCTTGGTAAAACACGGCAGCTTTGCCCGTTAACTTTTCTACACGACGCAAAGACTCTTCTGATGAGTTCGACAGGTTATCTAACACAATGACCTTTTCACCACGTTCCAGCAGGGTCAGAACTGTGTGAGAACCGATATAACCGGCACCGCCAGTGACTAAAATAACCATAACAACTCCTTATTTTTATCCATGCCGTTTAAATAGATTCGCTGCATCAGGTCTGCAAACTTTCTATCCGACTTACTCTAATTCAAATACCTTATATATCAACGTTCTTTCATTCATATTCAGCGCAGTATACACTTTAAATCAAAGACATTTACAACCCAAGAAAAAGAGCGGCCTAGGCCGCTCCCCATAAAAACACATCATCACGGATGTATCTTAACGTGATAACATTGCCAAAATTTCGTCGGTTTTTTCTTGCATCAATACCACGTTCGCGCGTGATTCAACATTGAGACGAACTACCGGCTCGGTGTTGGACGAACGCAAGTTAAAACGCCAATCAGCAAACTCCATGCTGATTCCATCGGTGTAATCCACTTCACCAGCCTGCGCCAGATAATGTTGCTTGACGCTTTCAATTGATGCAGCCGGCTGTGCCAGTTTGATATTGATCTCCCCGGACGAAGGGTAAGCCGCAATGCGGTCCTGCACCAGTTGCCCCAGGGTTTGCCCTTTAACACAGACCAATTCAGCCACCAGCAACCACGGGATCATACCGCTGTCACAATAGGCGAAATCGCGGAAGTAATGGTGCGCGCTCATTTCTCCACCATAAATAGCGTCTTCCGCACGCATGCGTTCCTTAATAAAAGCATGCCCGGTTTTTGACATCACCGGTATCCCGCCCGCTTCGCTCACCACATCGATGGTGTTCCAGCTCAAGCGTGGATCATGAATGATTTTTGCACCTGGTTGTTTTTGCAGGAAAGCTTCTGCCAGAAGGCCAACAATATAATATCCTTCAATGAAGTCGCCTTTTTCGTCAAACAGGAAGCAACGGTCAAAATCGCCGTCGAAGGCAATCCCCATATCTGCGCCATGCTCACGCACCGCATTGGCAGTGTCTGCACGACACTCCGGTAATAACGGATTAGGGATACCATTCGGGAAGGTACCGTCCGGCTGATGATGAACCTTGATAAACTCCAACGGAACGTTCAAAGCTTTGAGAGAGGCTTCAATAGCATCAATCACATGCCCGGCAGCACCGTTACCAGAGTTGATAACCAACTTCAGCGGCTTAAAGTTTGCAACATCGACATAGGACAGCACATGTTTAACATAATCTGCCAACACATCCTGACGAACATAGCTGCCACGAGTAGCTGCAGGCTCAGGGAATTGGTTTTTCTCCGCCAGTTCCTGGATTGCGCGCAAACCGGTATCACCGCTGATAGGGCGCGAACCCTCACGTACCAGCTTCATTCCATTGTAGTCGATCGGGTTATGGCTTGCAGTCACTTCCACACCGCCATCTGCTTTAAGATGGGAGGTGGCAAAATAGACCTCTTCGGTGCCGGTCATTCCAATATCGATAACGTCGGTGCCGGCATCCTGTAGGCCCTTTGCCAAAGACAGCTTCAAGCTTTCGCTGGTCAGGCGTACATCGTTGCCGAGAACGATAGTCTTCGGCTTCAGGAATTCGCCATAAGCGCGCCCAATACGGTAGGCGATATCATCATTCAGTTCCTCACCCAACTTACCACGCACATCATAAGCTTTAAAACAGGCTAACTTTTCCATCACCAAATCCTTTAATTAAACTCGGCCGTACCGATCATGTAAACGCTCAATGTCATCTTCTTCCAGGTAAAATCCTGATCGAACCTCAATGATTTCAAGATCGATTTTCCCAGGGTTCTCCAGGGTGTGGACACTGCCAGCAGGGATGAATGTAGACTGGTTCTCTGATAAGAAGAATTCTTTATCTTCAACATTCACCTTTGCCGTACCGCTAACGACGACCCAGTGCTCTGCGCGATGAAGATGGCGCTGTACTGACAATCCCTCACCAGGGCGAACAATGATTTTTTTGACCTGGAAATGCTCGCCGTTGTCGATATCACAGATCTTGCCCCATGGGCGATAAGCAGAGGAGTGCTGGCGAAAGTGATGAAGGTTGCGTTTTTTTAGCTCATCAACCACTTTCTTAACGTCCTGAACGCGATCCTTAGTCGAAATCAACAACGCATCATTGGTATTGATCACGATAAGGTCATCCAGCCCGATAGTAGCAACTAGCGCGCCATCAGATGAGATGTAGTTATTATTGGAATCAATGGAGATAATCTCACCGACGTTAACATTCCCGAGAGCATCCTTTTCTGAAACGTCCCACAGAGATGTCCATGAACCTACATCGCTCCAGCCGGCATCTATGGGGATCACCACTGCATCACGTGTTTTTTCCATCACCGCATAATCGATGGAGTCACTTGGGCAATGCTTAAATATTTCTTGATCAACACGGATAAAATTCATATCACGCTGGCTGTCGACCACAGATTGTTGTGTTGTACTGAATATTTCAGGGCTGAACTGTTGCAGCTCTTGCAGGAATTTGGCAGTTTTAAACATGAACATGCCGCTGTTCCAACTAAACTCACCACTGGCAAGATACTCAGTTGCCTTTTCCAAGCAAGGTTTCTCCACAAATGCATCAACTTTGAAGCATTGGCTGGAAAGTGCAGTACCACGCTTGATATAGCCGTAACCCGTTTCCGGATGCCCAGGAATAATACCAAAAGTCACCAAGTTATCTTCGGCGGCATGCATAATTGCCGTTTTTATAGCCGCATGGAAGTTTTCCACTTTTTTAATCAAATGATCTGCGGCCAACACCAAAAGTATGCTGTCATCGTCTTCTTCAGCCGCCAAATGTGCTGCCAATGCAACAGCAGGCGCAGTGTTACGCCCAATAGGCTCTAAAATAATGTTGGTCGCAAGCTGATCAATTTCACGCAGTTGCTCCGCTACCAGAAAACGATGATTCTCATTGCAGATAACCAAAGGTGCGGCGACTTCGACTCCATCCAACCCTGACAAACGTTGCAGAGTTTGCTGTAGCAAACTGAACCCACTGTCATCAATGGAGAGAAATTGTTTGGGGAATGATTCGCGCGACAGTGGCCACAACCGGCTACCTGTACCACCGGCCATAACCACAGGAATTAGTTTTGACATTATTAACCCTTAACTCAGTCGTCTGTCTTATAAACGAGAGTGCGGCGTAGCGCCTGCCAACCCAGCATTATAAAAGTCATACAATCACACACGTAAATTACGTGTATGCTAAAAAGCCCCTACCTAAACCCATCTCGCCCCATAGATATACACGCGATGATCTATACCGAAAAATACTGTGCTATAGGCAAGGTAGGAGCACCACTAGTTGCTAACATAACGTATTGAGACAAAAAAGAGCAGCTCAGGGCTGCTCTTTCAGACAAATACTCATGGTGAGTATTTGAACCATTTCCCACTACTTGCTCAGCGGCTCATGGAAAAATACTGCGCCACGCGTTTTACATCTCTTTCATCAAGGGTTCCCGAATCACTCAGCAGCGTAATCCAGGATTTTATGTAGGTGTACTTTGCCGAGGCCAGATCACGTTGGGCACTGTACAACTGTTGCTCGGCATTAAGCACATCGACGTTGACGCGTTGCCCCGCCAGCACGCTCTGGCGTGTTGCCGTTACCTGAGTGGTCGCCGACTTCACCGCCAGCTCGTAAGCCGCCAATTTGGCACGGCTGCTAATGCACAAATTATACTGTTTGCGCAGATCGTTAAGCGTAGTGCCCACCTGCGCATCCATTTCGTACATCGCCTGCCCGTATCGTGATGCAGCCTGGCGAGTCGATGCCGAAACCCCACCGCCGGCGTAGATCGGCATACTCACCTGTACACCAATACTGTCAGTGCGATATTTTTGGTTAACCGTATTATCGCTGCTGGAGTCATTCTCAGAATGCGAGGCGTAGAGCTGCACCTGCGGCATAAAACCGGCACGATTTCTCTCCACTTCATATTTCGCCGCATCAACCCCGTGGCGAGAGGCCGCCAACATCGGATTATTCTCGAGGGCAATTTTTTGCCACTCTTCAAACTTTGATGGGATCAACGGCGCCACCTGGAATTTGCCCGGGCGTAGCAGCTGTACGTCATCGAGCTGATTGAGTGGCATACCAATAATGACTTCCAACTCACGCTGAGCCGCGTCCAGCGCATCACGCGCCTCAATTTCCTGCGCCTCTGCCAGGCTGTAGCGCGCCTGAGTCTCGGAAACGTCGGTAATGGTGCCCTCACCCGCACTCATTAAACGATCGTTCAGCGACAACTGTTCTTTATAAGCTGCTTTTTGCGCTGAGGCTAAAGCGATTTGGTCCTTCGAGTAAGCCACTTCCACATAGGCGGAGATCACCCGTACGGCCAAATCAAGAAACTTGCTGCGGTAGCGCTCATCAGACATCAGCGTCTGCGCCACGCCAGCCTTGTAGCGCGCATAAGCCTCATAATCGAACAGCGGTTGTGTCAGCGTTACCGAGCTGGAATAACTGCGGTACTGCTGCCGCTTGGTGGTTTCACCAAGACTGTTGCCAAAAATGTCACTCGCCGGGTACTTTTGCGTTTGCCAGTTTCTCGGTGAGTTTTGGTAATTAAGCGATACCTTCGGCAGCAGCCCCGCCCTGCCGATATTTTCGTTTTCGTCTCCCGCCTCTTTCTCTTTTATAGCCGCCCTAAAGGTCGGATCTTTTTCAAGTGCCAGCGAATATGCGTCTATAATCCCTATCGAATGAACCGGCGCAGCTATCGCAAACAAGAGGGTACTGATAGCAAGGCCAGCAACCTGTCGTTTAAATTGAATCAAAATTATTCCTCGGTTAATGAAGTATGAGCGCGATCCAAAATAGGTTTAAACAGATAACTCAACAGTGAGCGCGAGCCGGTCTTCACAAACACCTCCACAGGCATCCCCGGTTTGATGTCTTCGCCACTGAGCAATTTCATGCCCTCGGGGGAAACCGTGACCTGCATTTGGTAGTAGGGCTCGCCATTGGCCTTGTCGACCAGACGGTCGGCAGAAACCAACGTCACCGTCCCCGGTATTTTCGGGGTCTTGTTTTGGTTGAAGGCGGTAAACATCAAATCCACCGGCAACCCGTTGTACACTTTATCAATCAGCTCTACCTTGAGGCGTGAATCCACCACCAATGTAGCCTGGCTGGGTACAACGTCCATCAGGTGGTCACCCGCTCCCACGACGCCCCCCTGAGTAAAGATATTTAACCCAACGACAGTCCCATCCACCGGCGAACTGATAGCGGTGTTGCCGAGGTCAAAATTCGCCATTTCCAGCTTGTTTCTAAACTCGCTGGCATCCATCTGCGTTTGCGCCAACTGAGTTCTGACTTCGCGTTGATAGTCGGCAAAGCGTTGGTCGATCCGCTGCTGAGACTCCTGCAACTGTTTTTGTACCTGGCCAATTCGCCCAACGGTTTCATCGATACTGCTGTTCACTTCTGCAAACTGACGCTGGACTTCCAGATAACGGTTGCGCGGTAAATAACCGTCCGCCGCCAGTTGCTTCATGCTGTTCATCTGTTCGCGCAGGCTGGAAAGCTGGATTTGCTTGTTGACCCTTGAGTCCTGCAGGCCCTTCAGTTGGAAACGCATACCGTCCATTGACTGTTTATAGCCGTCAACTTCGCTTTGTAGCCCTATGCGACGGGAAGAGAATAACTGCGTTTGCAATGCGATGATCTCAGCGACCCGCGGCTGAACCTGGATGGTTTCAAAAACAGGAGAAAAAGTGACTTTGCTTAATCCATCACGTTCAGCCAGCAAACGCCCTTCGCTGGCAAGCGTGGTGTAATATTGGTCACGAAGCGAGTCAACCTGTGCCTGGGCCTGAACCTGGCTCAACTGCACCAGCACCTCGCCCGCTTTAACTTTGTCGCCTTCTTTTACCGTGATACTTTTGATGATGCCGCTGGCCGGGGCCTGTACGGTTTTACGATTGCCGGAAACGGTCACCGAACCTGGTGACGCGACCCCTTTATCCAAAGGTGCAAACGCAGCCCAGGCGAAGAAGCCAAACAGGCCAATCCCAACCACTAACCACCCCATGCGGGTGAAACGCCGTTCATCCTGTGGGATCTGTTCTGAATACGAGTCTTGCGGCTCGCCAATGTGCGTAGACATACCAACTCCTTTGACTGCAGGCGGCATTTTGGCGCCGCCCGGCAAGTACACAGCTTAATTAATTTGAGTTTTTGGAATATTGCCTTCGTCCGGCTCGGAGTTGACTGCGCGCACCGCCTGCTGTGGAGTTTGCGCCTTCTGCGCATTGGCCAACGCTTGCAACACCTGCTGAGTTGGGCCAAATGCATTGACGGTACCGTTCACTAACAGCAGCAGCTTGGTGGTCATCGACAACAGGTTGGTTCGATGGGTAATCAGGATCACCGTTTTATTACGCTGTTTAAGGAACAGGATCGCCTGATTTAACGCTTTTTCACCGGCATCATCCAGATTGGAATTGGGTTCATCCAATACGATCAGGGAAGGATCGCCATACAGCGCACGGGCCAGGCCAATACGCTGCTTCTGTCCGCCGGATAATCCCGCCCCGCCATTGCCGATGATCGAATCATAGCCATTAGGAAAACGCAGGATCAGCTCATGGACTCCGGCCAACTTGGCGGCTTCAATCACTTTCTCAGAATCGATGTCGTTAAAACGAGCGATGTTCTCGGCAATGCTGCCGGCGAACAGTTCGATATCCTGCGGCAGATAACCGATGAAAGGCCCCAGTTCGTCTTTGTTCCATTGGTAAATGTCGGCGTTATCAAGCCGCACAATACCTTCACTGACCGGCCAGATACCTACCAACAAACGCGCCAACGTGGACTTACCAGAAGCGCTTGGCCCGATAATCCCCAGAACGTCACCCGGCTGGATCGCGAAGCTGACATTATGTAATACCGCATCGCCTTTGGAGCCCGGAGGCGTGGCAGTGACACCTTCAACAGAGATGACCCCTTCCGGCCGCGGCAAAGACATACCCATACCGCGTGGCGGATGTTTATCCAGTAATTTCACCAGGCGCTGATAGGAGAGTTTGGCAGAGCTCCAGCTCTTCCAAACGTTGATCACCTGTTCGATAGGTGCCAGTGTACGTCCCATCAGGATAGAACCGGCAATCATCATGCCGGGGGTAATATGACCATCTATCGCCAGCCAGCCACCCAGTCCCAGCACCAGGGATTGCAAAGAAAGACGAACAAACTTGGTTATGGAGGTAACGGTAGTGGCACGCTCGCTGGCGACACGTTGGCTATTCAGAAATCTCTGATGCAAACCGAACCAGCGGCGCTTTAGATTAGGTAGCATGCCCAATGCCTCGATCACTTCGGCATTACGCAAATTTGTACTCGCCAAACTGCTGGACATGATCGATAACTTGCTGGCTTCTCCCAACGGTTTCTTGGAAACCATTTCGTTGACCACCGCCAACGCAACCAGCAGCAGTGAGCCAACCAGGGCGAACAATCCCAACCACGGGTTAAACAGGAAAATCACCAGCAGGTAAATCGGGAACCAGGGCGCATCGAAGAACGCAAACAATGCGCTACCGGTCAGAAACTGCCGTACGGTGGTCAAATCACCCAGCATCTGCCCTGCGTCGGAAGAGCCATTTTGCAGATTGGATTCATAGGCCGCGGTGTAAACACGGGTGTTTAATCGCATATCCAACTGACTGCCGATACGGATTACAACCATGCTACGGACATACTCAAGAAGCGCCATCATGCCGAACAATCCCAGCATAATCAGCGTTAACATCAGCAAAGTGATTTCATTACCTGAAGGAAGTACCCTGTCGTAGACCTGCAACATATAGACAGAGGGAACTAACATTAATAAATTTATAAATGCGGTGAATATGCCAACGGTCCAGAAGATTTTACTGCGTGTCCGTATAACATCCGCAATTTCATTACGCGGTATAAATTGATTCACTTTCTGCCCTTACATCATGTGCACTGTCAGTCCAATCCGCATTGATTTCTTCTAAGGAAATTCTTAAAAAAATTAAAAATAAAGAAAATCCTAAAGAAGCCCCCTCAAACATGCTCGAGACTGCAGATACTTTTTTTTAACTATAGGTAGAGAAAGCACATATCAGCAAGGTAGAACGTAAAAAAAACTCTTGTTCTCAAGCCAGACAAATGTGTGAAAAACAACAAGATAAAAGATTGGGGGGGATATGAGGGAGTTATTACAGAAAAGAATAAGTTAGAGATAATGATACAGATCACAAAATAAAAAGCGGGGAGCATAAGCTCCCCGTATTATTTAATGACTAACAGTTTCCATGGAAACTATTTCTCTACTGAGTTTACACTCACGCGTAATGCAGAGTATCCAACAGTTGCTGATGGTTTTGCCCAGTCAGGTAAACCACGCTGTCGTTGGTATCCAATGTGTGGTTATCGTTGTTATCAATAATCACATAAGAACTGGCATTATCACCCGACCCACCGAAGACCACAGACGCGACGCCCACTTTCGCGGTCAACGCGTTGCTGCTGCCCAGGCCAAGGATACCGCCCAACAGGCCGATAACGCCGTTGGTCAGGCCGCCAACCAGAGTCCCCAGCAGTGCATCCAGAGTATCGGAAGCACGGGTGCCGTAATCCGCCACCGCAGTACCGCTGGTATCACCAGAAATGGTCAAAGCAGAAGCAGCGTCAACAATCTTGTCTTTGGCGCTATCAAAGTCGGTAATGGTGACACCGGCCTGCGTAGTACTGGACTTCAATTCATAGGTATTCACACCGTTGCCACCGGCCAAGGTGGTGTTACCCAGAACGTTGAAGCTATCCGTAGTCCCGGTACCCTCAACAGTCAGTTGATAACCATTCAGACCCAAAGCGGTCAGTACTGGCGCCAACAGCCCCGTAGTGACCGCACTCAGTGGCAGAATGTTCAGCAACTGAACGATGATACCGTCACCGGTACCGGCATGGTTCGAGTTCAGATCCAAACCACCAGTATTAGCAGATGCGTTAATATCACGCACGTTGCTAAAACCACTGCCCACAGTCAGATCCAGTAAGTGATCGCCTGTAACAGCAATGTTCTGTACCTGAGCATTTGTGCCAGTCAGTGACAAGATATTGTCAAAACTACCGGTACCGCCAGACGCAATGTTCAGCGTGCTCAGTGCAGTTGGCAACAACAGGCTGCTGCTGCTGTTAAGTGCCAGGGAACCGGCATTTACATCGGTTGAGCTAACGGCATTGAAAGTGACGTTAAAGTGGTTAGTGGCATTCTGCAGGAAAGTAATTTCCACGCTGCTTGCCGCCGTCGCATTACCGGTCACTTCCAACTGCGCGGAGTTACCGCCGGCAGCATTAATCACTTTCACTGCTTCAGCCAAGCCAGACAACACAAAACCTTGTGAGCCAATGTTGGAGGTGGCAGCCTGAACGACGTTGTTGGTCAAACCGGTAGTGCTGGATTCAGAAACTGCATTACCGGTTAACAAGCCAAAGTCAAAGGTGTGGTTTGCCGCTGTGGAGCCAGTGTTAACCGTTGCTTTGCCGATGTAGCCAGCCAGGTCAATTTTCTCAAAATTGGTGAACTGCGAAGCATTGCTGGTAATCGTCGCGGTGCGGACAATCGCGTTACCTGACATCACCACGTTTTTGGTAATGAAGTTGGCCGAAATGGTATCAATACCATCGCCGCCGTTGCCAGAAATGCCAGCGCCGACGGTGTTGGCACCGCCAACCGCCGCATTACCCAACCATTTCAGTGAGTCATTACCTGCCCCCAGATTAAAATCACCAGTAGCGGTAGCAACAGCTGCCGCAGCGGTGACCAGGACATCATCTGCACCCGAGCTGGCATTCAGAATAACGTTGCCGTTATTGACGGTAATATCGACACCCGGGTTAACACCGTTGTCAGACAGGTTAACCGTCGCCGCGCTGGTGCCGTTAATGGTCAGATTCGCCAGATGATCGGCGAACTTCAGATTAACAACGCTGGCTGCGTTAGCGTTCAGAAGAACATTAGTAAGCACCGCTGTTTCAGCATTACTTAATACATGATTTGTATAAGAATTTATAGATCCTGTTGCATTGCCACCTGTAGCTGTAGCTGTTAAAGCAGCACTGGTTTTGTAATCCAAACTGGTACCAATAATATATTCAAAAGCATGCTGCTGGGAAACAGTAGTATTATCAGTTGCCGTGGAGTTACGCATATCATTTATAATTGCAGCGGCAAGGACAGCTTTGTTACTCCCTAGGGCTGCAAAAGCAGCAACTTGAGCATCCGTAGCTACAGCTCCGTGCACAATTTTGTAGATTTTTTGAATGTACTCATCACCATTAAGTTGCCCCACTCTTTTCTGATATTCAGAAGTTAACAACTGTTTAGTAATCATATTGGTATAACTAGTGCCGCTATTTAAGTCAGCACTCCAATATTTTAAACCTCCAGCGTCAACCCATCTATCCCGGCCCAACAATCCAAGATAGGATGCTGCTACCTGCTCCTGAATTGCCAAGGGAGCAATACTCGAAGTTGTTGAATACAATATAGAATCAATTTTTTGATCAAAAACTGTTTGAACATTGATTACTGCAGGATCAAAACCTTGATAATGAACTACGTTATTCACGAGAGTTGCTAAAGCAGAGGATAAACCTCCAGTAGATAGAAGATCCGTAACCACGTTAGCCGCTGGGCTACTACCATAAACTAAAGTATAAACCTGAGTAACAATCTGGTTATTACTTAACCCTTGGAAAAGGGTCTGACCAGCACTACTATTAAGCAAAGATGTAACAAAAGTTTCATTGGTAAAGGTACCGCTTTCGATTTGTTGCCCAAAATGTTTAAACTGGGTTTCAGTCGGATTTTGCCCCAGAACAGCATAGTACAAGGCAGCTGCCGTTGTTTGATTAGCAAGAGAAGCCATGATTAACCCCTATTTAATGTATTCTCAACCCGGCGGAAAGAAATCGCCCTGAGAAAAAACGTTTGATTGAGCAGAAGATGACAATCTCCTACAATCTAAATAAAGGCTGGATAAGCTATTTTGTCAAGGTCACACTACGCAGCATTTGCCTAGAAAATTTCAATTTTTTTATCCAATGAAAAAAAATACAACCCACTGATATTTAATAATAAAAAAAAACAAAAAAAACATAAGAGCGGTAATTCAGTTAAAAACTCCTAAACCAGTTAGTGGAAGTAAAGTCAACCATGCCAATGACCATATGAATAATTTTTTATGCAAAAATCACATAATCCTGAATTTATTATATAGATCATAAGGATGCAGTTGAAATCGTTTCACATCACTTAAGTAGTACGCTACTTAAATGCAAAAAAAAAGCCTTGGAATTTCACTTCCAAGGCTAAAAATTTTATCTTTAAGAAAGAATCAGTATGCAGACTTATGCATAAATCCCTTAAAAACAGTAAGGATAATTATTTTTATATCGAACCAAACACTCCATTCACGAATGTATTCAAGATCGTATTCTACACGCTTCTGCATTTTGTCTAGTGTGTCGGTCTCCCCTCTCCAACCATTTATTTGTGCCCAACCCGTTATCCCAGGCTTAACTTTATGTCTAAGCATATAGCCTTCAATCAGACTACGGTATTGCTCGTTATGAGAAACGGCATGTGGTCGTGGACCTACAATAGACATTTCACCAAATAAAACATTGAAAAATTGAGGAAGCTCATCTAAGGACGTTCTCCGCAAAAATTTCCCAACTTTAGTAATTCTAGCATCGTGTTTTTTTGCCTGTACAACAGTATTATCATTTTCCATAACACTCATTGAACGAAACTTCCAAACTTTGATAGGTTTTCCGTCCATGCCGTAACGTGTCTGTCTAAATATCACTGGGCCAGGTGATGTAAACTTAACAAATAAAGAGATCAAAATTAGCACAGGTGAAATAAAGGCTAATATCATCATCGAAAGAGTAATATCTTCCAAACGTTTAAAAACCTTGTTAATACCATTCAGATGAGTATCGAATAATGGAACTACTGGTACTCCATTAACTTCTTCCGTTCGAGACTGTAAAATATTAAAAGTAAACAAATCAGGTATAAGCATGACCGAACACGTTGTATCCGTCAGCTTTTTCACTAAGTTTTTAATATTAACCTCATCCCCCATACTCATAGCAATATAAATTCTATCAAGTCTTCCTTCGCGTGCATCTTCGATTAATTTTGAAAAATCCCCAACATACTCAATGCCCTCTTCCGAAATAGGGGTATCGTCATAAACACCAACAACCATAAAACCTAGCCAAGAGTCAGCTTTAAAACCACGGAGTAAGCTTAGACCAACAGGCATTGAACCAGCAACTGCAACTCTCCTTGTATTATAACCAAGGTTACGAACGAAGCCTGCGATAAATCGTATCGCGATACGACACCCGACGAGACCAAGGCTCACTAAAAGATACCATTGAAAGAAGATTTTGAGAGAAAAATCAAACTCGGGTAGAAACGAAACTAAGCCTATTGTAAAAATAAAACTCAGCGTCCAATTTTGTATAATTAAAATAAGTTCCGTTGATATTTTACCGCCACGCCATGACCGATAAAAATCAGTCATCCCTCCAATCATCTGATAAACGACCAGAACTATTAAAAATACCAATAAGTGCCTATAATTAAAAGGCTGGGAATTTAAAAAAACAATAACATACAGACCAAGAAAAATAATAAATATATCAGAAAATCTTTGCGCCATAGAAATTAATGATGCATTGGTTTTTGAATGGGTTCTATGATGTAAGATTGCCATTAAAATTACCTAATTTAGAATAGACGTATAACCAACCGAAAGCACCGTTTTCTATCCCCGAAATAAAGATGATGATGGAGTTGAAAAAATTGACTCTACACCGTCTTTTCCATTACAGGATATTTATATTAATCAATTAATATTACTTATTTTCAGCAATTCAACTAGAGAATAGTTATCCATACATAAAAATAAATCAACAACTACTTCACAATCAATTTTTGATTTAACACACCAAACCTGTGTTCGCGATTCTTCACATTGCTACCATCGTCGATAAGGTCGTACCACCATACACCTTTAATAAAATCTCTTTTTTCAGCCTCATCCATATACTGTTGCATATACTGATAAATTTGAGAGTCAGAGACTCCGTTTGGACCATTATACGAAGTATATCCTACTTCTGTAATATAAAGAGGGATCGATTTTCCTAGCATCCCTTTTAAATGATCTTCGTATTTGTCTATGGCTTTAATATTGTTTTCTGGAATACGCATACTCATATCGGGGTTACCATACGAGTAAGGATGAAGTGATATTCCATCGACGTAATCTAACATGCCATTTGCAATTAGATTATCCATCCATTCGCGCTCTTTTTCTTTGAAAGGATTTATTGAACCTGCAACTATAATTGCATTAGGATCCTGTTTTCTTATAGCTTCAGACGACTTCTTCACTAACTTTAAATAAACTTGGAAGTCAGGTGGTGTTGACTTGAATGGAATCCCTGTTCCATATAGCCATTCATTCCAAATTTCGTAATACTTAACCGTGCCTTTACACCGCGCAGCGGTAAAAGATACATATTTAACAAAATTATCAATATCTTCTTCGGTCCTAGGGTAATCAAAATTTGTTAACT
The DNA here is from genome assembly GCF_024809935.1 of Serratia sp. BIGb0163. Classification (NCBI taxonomy): domain Bacteria; kingdom Pseudomonadati; phylum Pseudomonadota; class Gammaproteobacteria; order Enterobacterales; family Yersiniaceae; genus Serratia; species Serratia sp. BIGb0163. The sequence continues at coordinate 320,938 of NZ_JANUDZ010000001.1, read as the reverse complement.
TTTGATTACCATAGGCTAATATCAGCATACTGCTAATATTCTGATGCTTTTGAGAGAAAAGATAATCTACTTTATTCACATTCCCCGATAGTAAAAAATCTTTACCATTTTTTTGAAGTAGCTGCCAAGGATAATCATCACGGATAGATGTAAAACCATACTTTTTAGCTAATTGAATATAAAACTCGGAGTCACGGGGATAATGTTTAAAATGTATGTTAATGCCTCTTTCGAAAGCACTAACCGATGGGCTTATAAGTACAGCAGCTAAAATTAAACTTTTAATGAAAAATTTCATATTAAGCGCCTCGAACATTGAAATTAACTTAAGACAAAGCCTTAATGTTACAACGTCTAATGATAATTACAGACTGCGATAAAAAGTTTTATTTTAACAACGCTTCATAATCTTGATAAATTTTAACAATCTCTTTTTCATCAAGCGAGACTTTAGTCAACTCCATAGCCTTATCCAAAGAAGATTGAAGTTCCAACTCGATATCACAGATGACTCCATTACTTATGTTAATGATCTCTTTAATTCCTCCAGGGTAGTCATTCGCAATAACCGGTGTTCCACAAGCTATAGCTTCAATAACCACATTGGGATATCCCTCCCAACGAGAACTAGAAATAAAAACATCAGCATGTTTCATATATACATAAGGGTTATCCGTTGAATCAACAAAAGATACTCTATCGATGATCTCAAATCTTTTTATAATTTCAACTAACTCATCCTTCTGCTCACCACTACCAATTAATGTCAAATGATATTTGTCTTTATCCAGTTTTGAAAATGCAGTCAAAAGTAGATCAAATCCTTTTTGGTATGTAAGACGACCAATAGATAACAAATTAATTTTACCCTCTGGGTATATATCAGAGGCAGGCATTGAGCTCATCTTAACTATTCGTTCAATATCAACAGGATTATTTATCTTGATTAACTTGCTTTTTGGTATTCCCATTTTTTCCGATAAATCAGAGTACATTTCATTGCTCTGTACCACGATAGCATCGTAATTTTTATAGCAAGATTTATAAAGAAACTTAATTAAATTATTTTTTTCAAACAGCGTCGGTAAATTAGACTCTCGTGCTATTTTTTTTACTTTACTTCCCAATAAAAAAACAAATGGTGAAAGGGCAGCATTAGATACACCATCACTAATAAAAAGTGTGTCTATACTATTTTTTTTACAATATTTCTTAATTCCAAAAACAAACTTAAATATGGAATCTCTAATTCTCCCATCTAAGTTCAAATATGACACAATAACATCTTTAGATAAGTCAGAAAGCAAAGAGTTTCTCTTGTCATCTTTTTTGTAAAGAAGAAGATGTACGCGGAAATCCTCTTTATTTAGATTATTCAACAAATTAAAAACAACGCGCTCAGCACCTGTCCATCCTAAATACGGCATGATAAAGACTATATTCTTCAAGACGTAACCTCTTATTCACGAAACTGTCTTAATAAAAAATTATTTTTTGAAAATTCTTTTCAAAAAAACAGAGTTTATTTCTTGGCAGGTTTTTATTTTCATGATTAATGCGCAAAAATAATATACAGCGGCCCCCAAAAAAACTTTAATTAAAATCTCATATAAACCATTTTCTAAATGAATAAAGTATATCGATAGGGCCATAACTAAAGCACAGAAAACAATAGGTGCCATGGTTTTTATTTGCTTAAACGCCCCATATCCAAACCATTTTCCAGGATAGTATGCATTGATAAAAAAGCAAATAAACGATACAAGCGCACTCCCTATAACTACAACTTTTAAACCGTATGGTACGGTCAATAATAATGCCGCGATAGTAATAGGCAATTTAGCAAGATCGATTCTCAAGTAAGCATCAGAACGACCGACAGCATTAATCAAACTACAATTTAATGCACTAATAGGAATTATAAGTCGTGATAACGCTATCCATTGCATCACGATAATAGCTCCCTCCCACTGAGCTGAAAGAAAATACCTGACGAATGGCTCTGATATTAACATTAAACCTACCATCACAGGAATTATAATGAAAGCGACACCTTCAATTCCGCGGTGATAAAATTTAATCAACGATTCTCGATCATTTTGCAAACTGGACATTACCGGAAAGAAAACATTTTGCAGTATAGTAAATAGATTCATTGATATAAGATCAGGAATATTTCTCCCTTGTGTATAAAGACCCACATCTTTAATTGAGAGATATCTACCAATCAATATTGCATATCCATTATCTACTATGCTTCTAACCAAACCTGCGATAAGCAACTTGGAACCAAATCCAAACAGACTAACAAGTGAGTCAAGTGAAAAAACTAATGCAGGGAACCATCTGATAAAAACAAATGAGAGCAACACAATCAGTGAGTTATTAATTATCTGTTGCCAAACAAGGGAATATACTCCAAAACCTTTATTTGCCAAGATAATAGCTACAACCCCACTAATTAATGCACTAATGAGATTTATTTTAGTTCTAAGCTTAAAGTTCAGTTTTATAGACAATATAGTCATTTGCACTAAGTATAGTGGTTTAATCATAACCACAATCGATAGCATTTTAAGAATGCCTTCCAATTCTGGTTTATTATAATAACTTGAAATACTTGGTGACAATGTAAAAAGTAAAATATATAAAACAATTCCAATTACGATATTAAAATAAAACACAGTAGATAGGTCTGTGTTATTCCTATTTTTCTTTTGAATCAAAGCTTGGGAAAAACCACTATTTATTATAATGTCAGATATAAGAATGAATACCAAGATTATACCGACTAAACCAAACTCTGCTGGAGAGATAATACGGGCAAGAACAATACTGACTATAAACTGAAATCCCTGGACAGAAAATCGCTCCACCGCACTCCAGAGCAGTCCTGATATCGTATTTTTTTTTATGTTATCATTCATCTCATCTTTCTCTTGATGGCATTAACATAAAATATCCTCTCTAACATTTAAATCACATTCAAATAATTACAATGCAAATAGACTTACATTCGATAATTAAATATCACTTCAATTAAGGATTTCATCTCAATTTCCTGATAATCTTTTACATATAAAGAATGTTTAATTCCTTTCAAACTTAAAGAATTGTGACACTCGCTATCTAAATAAATTCTAAAAATTCTGTTTTCTATTTCCATTACATTTTTCGGATCAAAATAAAGTACATTATCTTTGCAAACTTCTGGAATACTTGATACAGAAGAAGCTAGAACCGGGGTGCCATAACGCATTGCTTGCAGTGGCGGATATCCATACCCTTCGTTAAGAGATGGATATATGAAACTGTATGCATTCTTATAGAGCCAATTAAGCGATGATGTATCAATGTAATCCATAAAAATAAAATTTGAATTCCCCTCTAAAAAAGAAGGTGGTTTCTTGAGGCCTGTTACTACTGTTTTTATACCGCACTCGCGATTTTTTTTATAAAAATTAGACAAGGCCATCAATGCTCGATGGTTATTCTTCATCCATCTATTCGCGCTCACTAACAAAAAGAAACCGTTATTTTTTAGAGATAATGTTTTAAGTTCCGATGATAACTCAGGTTCTTCATCCCCGAACGGACAAGGAGCAGGATATACATGCACACATTCAGGTTTCAAATGGTTGAAGTTCGAAAGAATCGAATATTTTGTATGTTCCGAAACCGTAACAATAGATATATTTTTTTTGGTTAGCAGCCTTTCAAATAACGATAGGTATTTTTTTTGTGTATGGTTCTTAAAAATAGTCCGTTTTATTAATAGTTTGAACTTTTGAATTAAACCAAAAGTATACTTCCATTGAACATCGTCATATGGGCACTCGATCTCCCTTAACCCATGGACAGTCATAATAAAATGAGTATCTTCAGTTGGAAGATTATACAATTCATAGGGCATTGCCGAATAAAATATTTTCGGTTTGAGATCTTTTATATACTTACAGAGTTGTTCAACACTTTCCACAGCATGTAAATATATGTTGTTTTCATTGCAAGCTTTGAGAATGTTATCTTCGAGTTCGTAATTGCTATTGTAAACACATTGGAAATCTACAAATCCATTGTTTATGGCTCTAAAAAAAATCTCCTTAGCATATTCACCTCCCCCGTGAAACTTTGCGTCCTTGGTAGCCTGCGTTGCCATCAGATCCATTATAATCAAAACATTATCTCCAACTATTGTAACAGGTTAACTTGAACCGTTTCGTATACCTTTCGCTTCAAATCCATTGCTGAAAGTGATGAGTACTCATGCATGTAATATTCTATTTTTTTAGAGAGTATGGCCGGTGATAGCTGACAATTATTAATGTGCCCTAATATTAATGTGTGCATCCGCCCTGAATAAACTACTTTTGCATCTTTAAGGTGGCTTAAATATTCGTTTAGGCTTGGGACATTTTCAATCAAATTAATATAGTTTTTATTTTCATCACATATTATCTTGTCGTAGATAAATTTATTCAAATCGGCATCCTCTACAGTTGTAGATACAAGCTGAACAACATTACCAGTTTGAATTTCTTTTTCGATTATATTTATCCAGTATGATACATAGCTTTCAAAATCACCCTCATCAACTGCATTTATTTCATCAATATTTTTTTTGTGAACATAATATGCTGTAGCTCCAACGATTGAGATATTCTTCTTTTTAATTTCAATGGTTGAGTGCTCATCGTACAAGGCATATGCTAGATCAGGTATATAACCAGGCTTAACCGAAAAGAAACTTTCAATTTTCTCAATGGATTTTTTCTCACGAACAAAAAAGCCTGATGAGTAAGAGAATGCTTTTTTATATAACCATTTATCTATTTTAGTAAATTTTTCTGCGCAACCAACTCCTACAATATAGAAAGGAATTTTATTTTTCTTAGCTTCTCTAGACCAAATATACATTGCAATTGGGAAGGTACCACCCGACTGAATTAGTTGCCCACCTCCAATAATCATTGCCCCATAGTTATCAACAAAAACATTTCTAATTCTTTTTATATTATTAATGTACCATCTCGTGTACTTAACAAATTGGTTTTTCCAAAAAATATAATGCCTGACTCTCCTTACAAAACTTACTTTAGTGTTTTTTTTCACAGGCTGCGATTTGACATTTTTTTTACCCGCATCAAACCCGACACTTTCAGCTATATAACCAGCATCACTAACTACTTTTCTTATTCCTTCATTAATAGCATGATCGCCAATATTGTCAGAACAAACTTCGTTTACAATGAGTATTTTTTGCATATATAACCAAATGTAGTTAAATTAAATTTCACTTGTCCTGTATAAATAAACTCACGCTATCTACAAGATTTCAATATTTTTCAGAAAGTTAATTCTAACCTTACCTTCTGAAAAATTATTCATTACGTATGATCGTCCCCTAGCTCCGATTTGCTGTAGTTCTTCTGGAGAGTATCTCAATTCAATAATTTTATTTGCGAATTCATTCGAATCATTACATTCGATGTATTCTACTCCGGCAGTAACACCAATACCTTCGACACCAATACTATTTGTAATGACGGCAACACCATAACTCATAGCCTCAACAACTTTAACTTTTATTCCTGAACCAAAAGGAATTGGCGCGATCAAGCATGCCGCGGTAGACAGCGCTGAGCTAATATCTTCAACCATCCCTTTCAAAATAATTTGGTTACTACTTGCACAGAGGTCAATAGCTCGCTGATCATAATCACCATAAACGTATATCTTTATATTTTCATTTTTTAAATTTTCTGTAGCGAATATATTTGAAATTTCTCGTAGACATGCCAAATTATGATTTGCTTTTAAATTACCAACAAATACATAGTAATTATCTTCATCCAATAATTTTTCAGTGAACACATTTTCGGGAACACATGGTGGATTAAAGAAAATATTTTCCAGTCCAGTTGACTCTTTGAATAATGATGCCTCCAAAGGCGATGTGAAAGACAACTTATTAAATTTTCTTGAAAGAATCACTTCTCTATTACCAATAAGAGAACTCTCCATGGAAAGGATCATTTTCCTGAATGGCTTAACAATTGTTGCAAGATAAGAGGGATATTTTTCGGAATATGTACCGAGTAAATCTATATTGTCAGAAAAACTACTCACCATTCGTTTGTATCTTAAACTTAGCAAATCATCATATTCCAATATTTTTTTTAATTTTTCCTCTTCTACTAAATATGCCATCCTAACCATGTCAACTAAAACCAGATCATAGTTATTTTCTCTTATTAACTTAGCTACCATTTTCTTGGCTCTTGCCGAGTAAAATAAGCGTTCTTGGAAGGAAAATTTCCACCTAAAAATACCGTTAAATAGTATTTCTAAAGGATGTGGCTTTGGCATTTGGATGTGATTTTTTTTATCACATTTTTTTTTATTCTCATCAAAATGCGCAATGTCTACCTTAACCTCGCCTTCCAGCAAGAATCTTATGTTTTGATTTATCATGTACTCCCTACCTGCATACGAAGTCGGTAGCCTAGATACTATGTAAAGTACTTTTTTCATAAAATTCTGACCAGTTTATTTATTACGTTTTCAGTTGAAAAACGCTGTGAATTGGTAACCCCAGATAATTTTAATTCATCGCGGTCGTTCTTGTTTAACTTTAATATTTTTACAAGCTCAGCTTTCCAAGCTTCAACATTATTAATATCCTTGACCAGGATAGCGCTGCCATTAGTTATTTCTCGATGAGCATCAATATCCGATGCAATGACGATACTTGAGTTAGCCTGAGCTTCGATAACAGTACGCCCGAATCCTTCATAAGTTGATGGAGCCAAATAAACATCAGTGAGTCCATATATATAATTTATCATTTCATTTGATGAAGAACCAAACAACATATAGGTGATGTTATTTTTTTTACACTCCTGTATAAACTCATCTTCTCTTATATTGTCTATGGCAACTCCGACCTTCACTAATAATATCGGTCCAGTTTCTGGCATTGCCTTAGCCACTAACTCTGGGAGTATACTTACGTTTTTCCTCGCTTCGAAACTGCCTACATTGGAAACAACAACGTACCCTTTACTTTTGTATTCTTTAATCTTCGAGATAAAGGCTTGCTCCTCATTTAGCGGCAATACCATTTCCATTAGTTTATCTTTTGGAGTATTTTCTTTAATAACATTTGGTATTTCGAAAATCTTCCCTTTATGAATTCCATATTTCTCAGAAAGACTTTCTTTTGTAAAGTCAGACGGAGTGATATAACAAACACTCTTGCTGAACCTCAAAGCTGAAAATATAAATTTCAAATACATTCCCTTGAGACTTCTATCGTTACTTTCTGGCACATGGTGTATTATTACCATTGTTTTTTTTCGGGAAAGAAATCTAAAAAAAGTCAAAAATGAGAATGCTTCTTGGTATACTACGAGGTCATATTTATGATATTTAACCAAGGTGTTAAAAGGCAATGAAATGAATTGCCAAATATATCTTTTTAAAGAATTTGGCTTACCGTTGTCCTCATAATAAATCGTATTTACGTTTATTTCGCAAATATCAGTCAAGCCATCAATAAGCTCAAAACTATACTTTGCCACACCGGTATTGAATCTACTTTTGGGCCCCACAATCCATGCAATCATCTCTTACCTTAATTTTAACCGAGATTAATAATAATGTTTTAATAATACCCCTGCAGTGACACTGTTTAAAACATATTATGATATTACATTAAAGCCAAATCCGTACTGGAATCTTTATATCCTAGACTCAGGTCTGTTAAAAATAAAAAGATTGCAATATTGTAACCCGCTTCGATTTTATGATTATTTATAACTGACTTACGAAGGGATTCATTTTTCAGAGAGCAAAGGAGAAATGGTTTCTCGGCTTTGGCTATTTTTATAGTATAATGACAAATAAATAAAAATGTAGAAAAACAGATTCAATGGGAAATTCATCAATATATTGTTTGTGAAAAACTCAACCCCTAAATGATAAAACAATAAAACCAAAGCTAAATTCGTTCCAATACCAGGCTTAGCTATAATGTTAAGCATGATTGTTAAATACACAACTAAATATACAATAACCCCAAGCAAACCATAGTTACTTAACACATTCACATACGTGCTATCCAATGCTTTGCTTGCTTGCTTTAATCCGCTTGGCCCTTCCGTGCCATTAGTACCTATACCTACTCCGGTTAATAATGAGCTTTTTTCCACGTCATTGAATATATCGTTGTGTTGCTGAACTCGAATGAATATAGAACTGTATGCGGAATCATGCAGGCTGGTATTTTTCACTTGGTCATACACAAAATAACTATTAAATACAAACATTGACACAAAGAAAACAGTTACTGTTGCTCCTCCCCAGATCACTCGCTCAAGTTTTCTATCTACCCTAAGAAAAATAAGAAATAATTTAATAATTGTATAAGCCGCAATGCCTATTATAGCAGTTTTATATAATGTCGCTATTGCTCCAGCAAGGAATACAGTTGCGAGTATTATTTTGATTTTTTTACTAACAACCCCGGATTCGAGTGTCACAAAAAAGCATAACACCATCAGAGTTCCCGATCCAATAAAGCTAGTTAATGTTCCCATTGCCCTCAGGTTGTCACTAACATTATCAAGCCGTAAGCCACTGCCCCTGGATGAGTTATTGAATTCATCTACTTGAAGAAAAACCATAAACCATTCGGTGAAAACTTTTTGAACTATTATTACACCGATATTTATTATACCGACAACTATTAATGTTTTACAAAGTTTTCTATAAAGTTCAAGGCCATCATCAAATGATAGGAATACATTCACTAACCCCAAAACAAAGAAAAATGGTATGAAGTCGCTTTTAAATTGATACAAAACAAGTGCTAATTCATCACCAAGAGAACTTATGACATAGGTGGTTAGGATAAAGGCTGGTATGATAATCCCTAAGATTAAATTAACTACTTTAATCTTCCCTCTAAGAAGGATAAAGAAAACTGACAACAAATAGTATATTATAACCAAAACTTCTTTCCATAGTTTAAGCGCAGGATTATCAAATCTAGCTGCGACAAGACTAAATATACTTGTAAAGCAAAAAATGAAGAAACAAACCGTGGTGAAAGTCACCATTATTTTTTTAGTGTTCTGTTTCATTACACACCATTAAATACAAATACGGTTTATAAAGTAATTTATAAATACAAGAAAATTCTATAAAACCTATAAAAACTTAGCTATATAACAATATAGCAGCCATCATTTTAGATGGCTGCTATATCTAATTGCTATTTTTTATTTTCCGAATAATTATAATCATAGTTACTATATCCATAACCATAATAACTACTCGCTTTTTTTACCATACCATTCAGGATACAGCCCTTAACATGAACACCACTTTGTTCAAATCGTTTTAGACTAACCTCGATTTCTTTTACTGTATTTTCTTCAAAGCGGACAACAAGAAGGGTTGTTCCTGCATAGCGACCAATAATAGCTGCATCAGTAACCGCTAATACAGGAGGTGTATCAACAATAACTAGATCATAATTTTTTGATGCCCATTCAATAATTTCATTAAATCGTGGGTGCATTAAAAGCTCTGCCGGATTGGGTGGGACTTGCCCTCTGGAAATAAAGTCAAAATCGACTGAAGGTATATGATTCAGAGTGTTTTCAACTTTAATTTTTCCCGAAAGGATATCTGACAAACCATCAACGTTTCCAAACCCAAAGAGCTTGTGCGCATAACCTTTACGCATGTCGGCATCAATAAACAGTACTTTTTTCCCAGTCTGAGCAATAATAGCGGCCAAGTTACTACTAACAAACGTTTTACCTGCATCAGGGCTAGCACCGGAAATCATGAGAACATTATTATTAGCCTCCATCATTGCAAAGTGCAAGCTTGTACGTAATCCCCTTATTGCCTCGATAGCTAAGTCAGCTGGATTTTCCACAGCTAAAAAATTAGGTTTAATAGTCTTATTTTTATTAATTGATTTCTTACTATTTCCTATATTTTTCTGCTGTAACCATAGTGAAACAGGAATGCTTGCATAGACATTAATGCCTAACTCCTCAAGCTGCTCTGCTGTTTCAACACCTCGGCGAAGCAACACTCTAAACAAAACTGCGCCAATAGAAACAATACCACCTAAGATAATCCCCAATAAGACGACGATCGTTTTCTTAGGTTTAACAGCATGTGGCTCGGTTACTGCTGAGTCAATGATCCTGACATTACCAATTGCACTCGACTTTGCTATGTTCAATTCCTGTTGACGATTAAGCAACTGCATATATACAGCTCGTCCAGATTCAACATCCCGGCTAAGGCGAAGTACTTCCTGTTGTGTTGCAGGCATTACTGACACACGTTTATTTAAACGTTCTTTCTCACTTTGTAGTGTTTCACGTTTTTCCATTAAAGCTTTATATGTGGGGTGTTCTTTTGTATATAGCTGAGATATCTCTGCCTCGCGGAAAGTTAATTGATTAAGTTGATTATCAGCATTTACAATTTGATCCAAGACTGACTTGGCTTCCATTGTCAAATCGACAGAATCTTTTTGACGGCGATATTCATTTAACTTATCTTCAGCTGAATCTAATGCACTCCTTACCTTTGGTAATTGCTCTTGCAAGAAATCAAGACTTTTCGCATTTTGCGCGGCTTGGCGAGCAATGTTCTGCTCTAAGTAGTTTTGAGTGATGCTGTTTAATATCTTAGAAATTAATACAGGATTATCACCACTAATTGTCAAATTCAACATTCCTGTATTTTTCCCCTGATCTGTCACAGAGAAAATATCTTGCAAGTCTGAAATTGCTTCTAAATTAGTATGATATTTGATGACAAATTCAGTTCCCGGCAATGCATTGATTTTTTCGACTAACAGTGTAATTCCATTTTTGTCAAGAACCTTTCCAGTTTCTCCAGTAGCCTCAATATTTTCGCCAGCTATCCGATAATGTGTATTATCAACGACTGTCAGAACTATTTGTGCCTCACTCTTACTCTCATTCGGCGGTAGATAGAGACGGCTAACCGAAAGCTCGCCTGGCTTTTCACCCATCAAGCGAGCCCAACCTTGCCCAAAGATCGGGAAGTATTTTTGACTCACTACAGCCTGCAAATTCAGATCATTTACTGTTTTACCTAAAATCATGCGGGATTGTAAGAGTGCTATTTCTGGCGCTGATTGCGGTTGGCTATCAGGCAACACTTGACTCAGACTATCAAGGATAGCATTACCCTGTTTTTGCTCTACTTGGATAAGAGCATCAGACTGATAAATTGGCGTCGCAAAGAGAGAGTAAATAATTGCTAGCACTGTAAAAATTGATGTCACACCCAAAATCAAATATCGATGATCAATTAGCTCACCGATGAGACGTCCCAGATCAAGTTCATCTGATTCGGTGTTATTTGGTTTATTAGAACTGACAGATTGCATGCGCTTATTTCCTGACTAATTATTTGTTGATTTTTTCTACCCAGCGTTGACAGGATTGATCAATTAGTTGATAGACAAATTCAAAAGCTTCCTTGCTTTGCCGGTATGGATCGGGAATCTCCTTTTTATCCAACCATTGCCCCAACAGCATTGTCTTTCCTCTCACTTCAGGAGCGATGCTAGTAATTTTCTCAATATGCTTTCTTTCCATTACTAGAATCAAGTCATATTGACGCCCTAATTGAGCTGTAAACTGGGTGGCATGATGGCCTTCAAGAGATAAGTTATATTTTTCAGCAACAACGATCGCAGACTGATCTGCTGAATGATCAACTAATGCTCCAATTCCTGCCGAGTCAATTTTCTTATTTGGCAACGCTTTGCGTAGTAGCCTTTCTGCTATCGGAGAACGGCAAATATTCCCAACGCAAACTACCAGTATTGAATCAAACATTATTTATTCCTACGGCCAATTACGAATTCGTAACGTACCTTCACTGAGATCATTATAGCTAGAAATAGTCGGAGCTAACTGACTGATCAAACGATTCCAGCGGGCAACGGGAGCTGCCGTCACATACACAATATCATATGGCTGCAAATGGAACTCAGCCCCCATAACCATCGCAGTCGCATCTGCCATGTTTAATTGGTAAATATTGGCAAGCTTGTTACCTTCAGTACCATGTAATGGGCGAATAACAAAAACACCAGTCGCATCTGCGGTGGATTGGCTGATGCCTTCCGAATTTCCCAAAGCTTCAGTCAAAGTCATCCCGCTTCTATCCATTTTTAGTGTCGCAGGAGTTTTAACTTCACCCATGACAAACACTTTCAAATCATCATTACGTGGTACGTAAAGAATATCGCCTGGATAAAGAAGATGGTTTTGTGTCAAATCGCCTTTTTGCATTAACGCCTGTAGAGAAATACGCTGCTCTTTACCATTATGAGTTAATACAACATTACGCCAATCAGCATTTTCTGCCAAACCGCCTGCGGCGTTGATAGCATCCATCACAGTTAACGGCACGTTGGTAATAGCTTGCTGACCGGATTTAGAAACCTCTCCTGTGATATACGTTTTCTGTGACCGGAATGCTGCAATACTCACATCAACCTGAGGACTTTCTATATAGTGAGATAAACGCGATGAGATTTCATTTCTAACTTGGACAACAGTTTTACCAACAACTTTTACCTTGCCGATATAAGGATAGAATATGGTTCCATCAGAATTCACCCAGTTACCAGTATCGCTGGCGCTACGGTATTGACCAGCTGGGGTAGTTAATTCTGGATGATCCCAAACGGTCACCATTAAAACGTCACCTACACCAATGCGATACTCATAATTCTGCAATTCACGTTCCAATGCACTATTCGGTTGCGCTATCGCAGGCTTTGGCCTCATTTTGCTAATCAATCCTGGTGTCATTGGATAGACGTTTACCAGTTTATCAATATCAAAATCGCTATCTTCTTGTTTTACAATATCTTTACCACTAGTGGAAAGGTGGGTACCGGGGATGATTGTACAACCACTGATCACACTAATCGATACCAAAATCGGTATCAGTTTCCATTGTTTTTTTGCCATCGAGTTATCATCACTATCAAAGTAAGAATGTTTGCGGTGCTAAGCCCCGGGTCACCATAGCGCTTTCACGGCACTCAGCAAAATGATTTGTCATCTGCTCAAGCAGACATGAAAAATTCGCACTCATTGTGCAAGCATTGAGTTCGTACCTGCTAATATAAAGTAACGTCAAAAGTATTATCGCATAATAATCAAAAAAAAAGTGTGCCTAACTAGGCGCATTTCGATTCAGCATAGTAAAAGGCCACGTCAGAATTGCTCTGAGGTAGCCATAGAATTTTCGTGATTAGCGTTACAATGAGAGTTGGTCAGCCCACTCTCGAAACGCCTTACCCTGAGTAGGATGGCGCAAACCATAGGTAACAAATGCCCGCAGATACCCCATTTTTTCGCCACAATTGAACGATTCTCCCACAAGTTCTGTCGCCTCGACCGGTTGGTGTTTCAACAGTTCAGCAATGGCGTCTGTAAGCTGAATTCGCCCCCAAGCGCCTGGCTCTGTTTTCTCTAATAGTGGCCAAATATCCGCTGACAAAACATAGCGCCCTACTGCAGAATAATTGGATTTCAACTGAACTTCACGGCCTGGCTTTTCGATAATCGATGTCATACGCGAGCTTTCACCAGGCTGCAGCTTGTTGGCTTCACACTCAACCACCGAGTAGTCGTGTAAAACATGCTCATCCGCAGCCTGAACCAGCACCTGGCTCAAACCCGTCTGTTCAAAGCGACTAATCATATGCGGCAGGTTGTCTTTCTTCAGGTCGGCTTTGGCGTCGTCAAGCAAGACATCCGGCAACAGAACTACAAAAGGTGAGTCCCCTACCAGCGGCTTGGCGCAAAGCACCGCATGCCCCAAGCCTTTTGGCTGCCCCTGACGAATATGCATTAGCGTTACGCCTTTTGGCGTAATCGACTGCACTTCATCAAGCAACTGGCGCTTAACGCGCGCTTCGAGCATCGCTTCCAGCTCAAAGGAGGTATCAAAATGGTTTTCGATCGCGTTCTTGGATGAATGCGTCACCAGGATAATCTCTTTGATCCCGGCAGCAACACATTCATTAACTATATATTGAATCAACGGCTTATCAACGATCGGTAGCATTTCCTTTGGAATAGCCTTGGTTGCCGGCAGCATACGCATACCCAGACCTGCAACGGGAATGACAGCTTTTAACTTGGTCATGGTAATCCTCTTGATATCTTATGATCGTCTTCTCAGCCGTAACTCTTACTTGCTGTTCAGCGTTTGTTTTAGCCACTGGGTAAAATCTTTGCCTTCGGAGGCGTGACGCAGTCCGTATTGTACGAATGCCTTCATATAGCCCAACTTATCGCCGCAGTCATGCGATTTTCCGCTCATATGAAAAGCCTCTACGGTTTCCTGCCCCATCAAGGCAGCAATGGCATCGGTCAACTGGATTTCATCGCCGGCACCCGGTAAGGTTTTTTCCAGCAGCGGCCAAATATCCGCAGACAAAACATAACGGCCCACTACCGCCAGATTTGAAGGTGCATCTTCCAGCGCCGGTTTTTCCACCACGGCGGTCATCGGGGTACTCTCACCTGCTGACAACGCCGCACCACCACAATCAACGACGCCGTATTTCGAAACATCCTGTTCCGGTACCGGTTCCACCATGATCTGGCTAAAACCTGTATCAGTGAAACGTTGAATCATTTTAGCCAGGTTTTCTTTACGCAGATCGGCAGTTGAGTCATCCAGCAACACATCGGGTAACAACACAACAAAAGGATCATCGCCGACCATTGGTTTAGCGCACAGAACCGCGTGCCCCAGACCTTTAGCTTGTCCCTGGCGTACTTGCATTACTGTCACATCTGCCGGGCAGATAGTCTGTACTTCTTCCAGTAACTGACGCTTAACGCGCGATTCCAAAACGGCTTCAAGCTCAAACGAGGTATCGAAGTGGTTTTCGATCGCATTTTTGGAGGAGTGGGTGACCAACACAATATCTTTGATCCCAGCCGCCACACACTCATTCACAATGTACTGAATCAATGGTTTATCGACCACCGGCAGCATTTCTTTAGGGATGGCTTTTGTCGCTGGCAACATACGGGTTCCCAGACCTGCTACGGGAATGACAGCCTTCAATCTTTTTTGCATGTTTTTCATCCACATTCAATAATTATTACGTAGCTGAACCAAGTCGCTCATGAAGTCGGAAACGGGGTAGTTGAGACACGCTACCGCCCCTGGCTTTCAGCTACCAATGTACTGTCATCGTTCTCTATAGGCGACCAGGTTCAGTCACGTTTTAATGTATATTGAGGGACGTACTCTTTTGTTAAGCGATAGTTAGATCACAAATAAAACAAAATAAATACGTCCTTATAACCAAACGATGATACTTGTAAATGTTTATATGGCTAAGATTCTTATACTATTGCCTTATCGATACAAGCCCAAGATACCTATTAAGTACCCTTTTCAGAATAAGACTACCCACAGGGGGGAACTGAACAAAGTGTAGCAGCAGCAAGAATCTATAACGATTTGATTTTTAAAAATTATATTTACGCTGTTTTTATCAACAGGCGTCTAAACCCATACTCCAGAAACTGCCTCCATGTTCAGAAAATCCCCCATTTCTCCTGGTGTCACATTTTGAACGCCTGCTGGAGAGTCGAGTTTTTATGCATTATTCTTGCTTGGCTTTTTCATTTAGCAGGCAACTCCCCCGGTTTTAAAGTTGAATTTTCCCGGTGCAACACCCATCATTCACTGGCGGCATAAGCCGTCGAACTTACAGGTGAAATTGGGCGTATGGAATGGATCGCAGATCCAACAATTTGGGCCGGCCTGGCCACTCTGGTCGTGCTGGAAATCGTTCTGGGTATAGACAACCTTATCTTTATCGCCATCCTGGCGGAAAAATTACCAAAACATCAAAGAGATAAAGCCCGCATTGTAGGTTTAATGCTGGCGTTGCTGATGCGCCTGGCGCTGTTGGCCTCCATCTCATGGTTGGCGACACTGACTCAACCGTTGTTTTTTGCCGGCGGACATCCCTTCAGCGGCCGCGATCTGATAATGCTGGTTGGGGGCATATTCCTGCTGTTCAAAGCCACCATGGAGCTCAACGAGCGACTCGAGGGTAAAGATGAAGAGCAACAGGGCCAGCGCAAAGGCGCCCGCTTCTGGCCAGTGGTGGCACAAATCGTGGTGCTGGATGCGGTCTTCTCGCTCGACTCGGTGATCACCGCCGTCGGCATGGTCGATCACCTGGCAGTCATGATGCTTGCGGTGTGTATCGCTATCGGACTGATGTTACTGGCCAGCAAACCGCTAACGCGCTTCGTCAACGCCCACCCAACGATTGTCATCCTGTGTCTGAGCTTCCTGCTGATGATCGGTTTCAGTCTGGTTGCCGAAGGCTTTGGCTACCACATTCCGAAAGGTTATCTGTACGCCGCCATTGGTTTCTCAGTGATGATTGAAGCCTTGAACCAACTGTCGCAGTTCAACCGCCGCCGTTTCCTCTCGACAGCACGCCCCCTGCGCGAACGTACCGCAGAAGCCGTGCTGCGCATGTTGAGCGGCAAGCACGAAGAAGCGGAGATCGACAACCAATCGGCCAACCTGTTGGCCGATAGCGGCAATGAAAGCGGCGAAATTTTCAACCAGCAAGAACGGCATATGATAGAGCGCGTACTGGGTATGGCGCAGCGTACGGTAAGCAGTATCATGACCTCCCGTCATGACGTGGAATATCTCGAGTTGAATGATCCGCAGGAAAAGCTGACCCAATTGCTGGAGAAAAATCAGCATACGCGCATTGTGGTGGTGGAAGACAGCGCCAGCGATGAACCCCTCGGTGTCATTCATACCATTGACGTGTTGAAGCAGCAGTTAACCCAGGCGCCACTGGATTTACGTGCGTTGGTACTGCAGCCACTGATTTTCCCCGAGCAGTTGACCCTGCTGAGCGCGCTGGAGCAATTTCGCCAGGCGCAGACCCATTTTGCCTTTGTCGTAGACGAATTCGGCTCGGTTGAAGGGATAGTCACGCTGACTGATGTGATGGAGACCATTGCAGGCAACCTGCCGGAAGCCGGAGAGGAAGTCGACGCCCGGCATGACATTGTGCAAAATGATGACGGAAGCTGGACCGCCAACGGTTACATGCCGCTGGAGGATCTGGTGTTGTATCTGCCATTACCGCTGGAAGATAAGCGTGAATACCACACGTTGGCCGGCCTGCTGATGGAACACAGCCAGCGCATTCCCCAGGAAGGCGAGCAGTTGCGGATCGGTGACTACCTGTTTGAACCGCTGGAAGTCAGTAGCCACCGTATTTTGAAGGTAAAAATCACCCCGTTGTCGGTACCAGAACCAGACTACGAGGTTTAAACCGGGGCCGGGCATCGCTCGGCCGCTATTATAAATGCTGGGGAACCAGTAACTCCGTCGCCACAATCACCACGATCAACCCAACAATCACCGGTACCGAAGTACGTTTCACCACTTCGAACGGCGAGATTTTTGCCATGCCGGATACCGCCACCACCACCCCGGAAACCGGCGACAGAGTGCGTCCCAGATTCGAAGCCTGCAGCATCGGGATCACCAGATACGCCGGATTAACCCCCATCTGCGCCGCCAGTTTGGGAATCAGCTCTACGAAAGCATAGAACGGAGCGTTGCCTGAACCGGTGGTCATCGCCGCCAGCATGGTAATCACCACCAGCACCAGCATCATGATGATGCCGCCGGTACCGAATGACTGCGCCAGGCTGATCAGCCCGCTGATAAACCCGACGGTGCTCAGCCCCTGGGCGAACACGCCAGCAGCTACCAGCAGCATCACTACGCTGGCAAAAGCATCCGCCATACCGCGATAAGCGACTTCCAGACCGGTAAATACCTGTTTGGCGCTGAAGCTGCGCAGGAATTCAATTACCGCCGCCAGCAACATACAGCCAACCAACACGGTGATAATATGCAGTTCCGGTCCCCATTTCCCATCAAACACCAGCACGCCAAGGATCGGGGTAAACGGCAGCACCGCGTAGAACCCCGGCGCATGAGTGGTGATTTCGCTCACATCCATAATGTGATGCTGTTCATTGGCCTTCTTGTCGAGGTAACGCTGCCAAAAGAAATGCGCAACCGCCATGCAGACAATCGCCGCAATCGAGATGGGTAACGTAGTTTTAAAGGCGAAATCAACCAATGGCATTTCCGCCGCCTTGGCGGCCAGCACCACGTCACCCGAGGTTGGTGCCAGAATAATCGCCGCGGGTGAAGCACAAATCGCCGCTGCCGCACCACGGCTGATACCCACGTTGACCATCAGCGGGAAGAGCGTAGCCATCAGCAATACGCCCAGACCAGTGGCAGACGAGACTGCCAGTGACATCAGACAGGCAACAAAATAGGCCGCCACCATCAAAAGGTAGGGGGAATTGATCATTTGCAGCGGACGGGATGCCAGCTTGACCACCACATCATTGGCGCCAATGTGCGTCATATAGGCCGCAAATCCGCACAGCATCATAATCATCATGCCAAGATCGCCACCACGGCTCATCAGCAGAATTTTGACGTATTCAATGATGTCGGTCGCGCGCCAGCCGGTAGATGTGGCGCTGGCAGGCAACAAACTTTTGCCCATCAGGGCACTGATGGCCAACAGTAACAGGCCACCCACCATCAATACGCCAGTGGCGGAGTAACCTTTGATGATATAACGGCCAACGCCTGCCGCGACGACTGCCCCGATCAGAAGCTCTATCATATTCCCTCAACTTATCATTTTCGTTTTTGACCGTACCAAAGCGTATAAATCGCTTAACTGCGCACACTCTGCACAAACTCAGGCACAGACGTCATGATATCCGTCAAAGTTACGGGAGGAAATTATTGGGAAAGGGAAATACTCTGGTGAGGTTTACTGAGAGTGCGGGCCAGGTCACCGCCCGCACTCTCAAAGATTAAAGCTTATCGAGCAGTTTTTTAAGGTCCTGGCCTTCGCGCGAATCCTTGTTTTTATCGGCCCACTTGTTCAGCGCATCCTTCGCCCGGTTCTGCAGCGTTTTACGCAAGATTTGATCGACCTGCAACTGGTAGTTGAGCTGGTTCCACGGGCCATAAACTCGCAGCGGGATTGGCGTTTTCTGCAGTTGCTCAATCAGATCGTCGCGCCCTTTCCAACCGCTGGTTACGCGAACGTTAAGTTGCATATCGCACTGTTTGCCCGGCATATCTACCGTCCCATTGCCGCTCAGTTTTAACAACGGAGAATCTGCACCCAACTCGGTGATTTTTACCGTACCCTGGTTCAGGCTGGCTTTAGCCGACAGTTGTTTCACTTCGGTATAACGCTGGTAATCATCCTGTCCACGCACGCTACTGTCATTACGCGCCACAGCCTGCTGAATCAACTGCTGAATATTCAGACCGTGCAACTGCGCGTCCTGCATCGCCAACTGGGCAGTGCCCTGCCAGCGCCGTTCAAAAGATTGTGACGTCAGCCGATCTCCGGTTAAATCCCCTTGCATGCTGAATTTCCCGGTCATGACTTGCGGCATCTCAAACGCCTTCAGAATGCTGCCAAGTTCAACCTGCTTCACCATCGGCTGCACGCTAATCACCGGTCTGCGGCCACGCGCGTCCAGGGTGCCTGGTAAAGCGAAATCACCACCGGCTACCTGCCCGGAGAACGAATGCAGCGTTAACAGACCCTGTCGGTTTTCTGCCTGGGTCGAAAGATGGGAAATATTCATGCCGCGATAGGTCAGTTGATCCACGCTCAAATTGAGCTGTGCGTTAAACTCGCGCAGCACCTCAAGATTTTGCTGCGGGTCATCCATTTGACTGGCAATGACCGGCGAAGAGGTGACGTTCTGTACTTGCGATACTTGGGAACTACTGGACTGCCAGCCGCTAAACGCATCAAAATTCACCGCAGCAGACGTCAGATTAAGCGTATAAGCCGGTATCTCACCGAACTGGATGCTGACGCCACCGCTAAAGGTGCTGTCATTGACCCCCAGGCTCAGTTGGCTTAATGCAAGTTGCTGCGGCGTTTGTTGATATACCACTTTAGTGCTGCCGTCACCTTTAATGCCACCGGCAAGTATGTCAGCCCCCTCCAGTTGGTAACTGAATTGGGTGACATTGGCTGCTATGCGCCGCGGATATTGCTGCAGATCGATATCAGCCGCCAGGTTGAAGGTCAAATCACGCTGATTGCGGTTTACCCGGCTGGAAAGCTCCATTTGCGCCTGACGTTTGGCATTTTGCTGCAGGGTGAGATTAATATCGCGAACGTTGATCTGTTCGTTATTGGCACGTTGCCAGATCAACAGGCTGTCCACTACCCGCAGATTATCGATATCAAATTTCCACGGCGTATCTACCGACTCTTCGGCATGGCCCGCAGGCGCGATAGGCGCGTCCGGTTGATTTTGTTCTTCACTGTCGGGGGTAAGGCGGATGACGGCGTTTTTCAGCATCACCTGTTTAACAAACAGCTGATGCGACAACAGCGGCAGCAGTTTGACATCAAGGCGCATATTATCCGCACTCACCACCGGCGCTTTGGCTCCGGGTGCAGTCAGCGTCATACGACCGGCCAGAATGCTGAGCTGTGGCCAGATATGCCAACGCAAGTCACCATCCAGCGTCAGATGATAACCACTCTTTTGTTCGACCTTCGTGACCATATAGGCGCGAAAATCATTCGGATTAACCAGCAGTACCAGCGCAGACATCCCCGCCACCAGCACCACCAGTAAAATCACCAAAGTCGTCAGTAATCTTCTCATGCCATCCTCTTGTCAGCGCCACACCGACCGTGCTTCCTGCGCTGTTAGTCCTTGTCGATTCGGCTGGCGACTGCGCCCTGCTGATCGCGGTATTTTGCATCCTGGCGGCTATTGTAAGGACGCGCTGCCGGCCCGGACAGTGGTTCAAAACTCAGTGCGCCGATCAGCATGCCTGGGCGTAATGCCAGCGGCAGCTTACCTGAATTATAGAACTCCAGGACAATTCGGCCCTGCCAACCTGGATCGATACGGTGCGCGGTCACATGAACCATCAGGCCCAGACGCGCCAGGGAAGAACGGCCGTCCAGCCAACCGACCAGATCGTTTGGCAGCGTGACCGATTCGAGCGTGACCGCCAGCGCCAACTCTCCCGGGTGCAGGAAGAAAGCCTCCCCTTCCGGCAGAACGATTTCATCACTCATCACGCGATCCAACGCGGCGCTGACTTCGTCTTTTGGCCCACTCAGATCGATAAAGGCAGCGGTGTGGCCACGAAAAACGCGGAACTGATTGCCTAAACGGACATCCACTGTGGCCCCGTTAATACGCTCAATCGGCGGACGCGGTGAAATCACCAGTTTTTCACAATCCAGCCAGGCTTCTATATCACGGTCGCACAGTCTCATTTATTTATCTCCATCAAGGCGTGTCACTAAAACAAAAATTGCCACACAACGGGCGAAAGGTCTACGCCGCGGCGTAAATAGTTGCCCGCTGGCCGGAAACACGGGTTTTCCGGCCATTGAACGGCATTACTCAAAGAACTGGCTGATTTTGGCTTTCAGAATATCGATCGCAATGCGGTTTTTACCCCCGCGTGGGACGATAATGTCGGCGTATTGTTTGGAAGGATCGATAAACTGCAGGAACATCGGGCGGACGGTTTTCTGATATTGCGCCATTACCGAATCCATCGAGCGACCACGTTCATTCACATCACGCTTCATACGGCGCATCAGGCAAATATCCAGCGGCGTATCAACAAAGATCGAGAAATTCATTTCCTGACGCAGACGGATATCCGTCAACAGCAGGATCCCCTCAAGAATAATCACCTTTTTCGGTTCTAGGTGAATGGTCTCTTTCTTACGCGTGTGCTCGGTGTAACTGTACAAGGGTAACTCTATCGCCTTGCCTGATTTCAGCATCTGCAGATGCTGAAACAGCAGGTTGTGGTCCATGGCGCTTGGGTGGTCATAGTTTGTCTTGACCCTTTCTTCCATGGTCAAATGAGTCTGGTCTTTGTAGTAACTGTCTTCAGGAATAACGCCGATATGTTCATCGCCAACCTGATCGCGAAGTTCACGATACAACGTACTGGCGATAAGGCTTTTTCCGGAGGCAGATGCGCCAGCTATACCAATAATGACGCACTGATGCGGCTTGTCAGTCATAAAATTGAAGACCTGATTTCGTAGTGTGAAGGGGGGGAACTAAAACGCGTCAATTATAGGGAGTTAGTGCCCTTAGCGCCAGACTATATTGTCACCGCCAGGCCGCTATATCGGGTTATTTCGTCGGATTGGCCTGCCACGATTTTCAGATGATTGCTTCTAGGGCTATCTGGCATGCCGGGGTAAACTCGGTGACTTGATGATAATCCTGACAATTGGGATTGCCTTATTTCACCGGAGACCGACGTGCTGGACTGGTATTTTCTGACATTTTTTGGCGACAGTATGTTGCTGCTGCCGTGCTCATTGATTCTCTTTGTCGTATTAGTCGTGCCACCAGCCACCCGAACCGCAGGCTGGCAATGGGCGCTGATTTTCGGCGGTGCCGGCGGCGTGGTATGTGCCTCCAAACTGGCCTTTATGGGCTGGGGCATTGGCATTGAAAGCTATGACTTTACCGGCTTTAGCGGCCACTCTGCGCTGGCGGCCAGTATCTGGCCGGTGTTTCTCTGGACGCTGACCGGGCGTTTTTCGCATGCGGTTCGCAGTATGGCGCTGGTGGCAGGTTTGGTGTTGCCCCTCACTATCGGGCTATCACGCCTGGCCATTCAGGTGCATTCGCCTTCGGAAGTGGTGAGTGGACTGGTGTTGGGTTATCTGGCCAGCACTCTGTTCCTGTGGTTACAACGAGGCAAGGCGCGCCCGCAGCTTTCCTGGTTACGGATCATTTGCGCACTGGCTTTACCGCTCGCTCTGATGGGCAACCGGCAACCGGCACCGACGCAGGGCCTGTTGGAACATATTGCCACCGCTCTGGCGCATATCGAACGCCCTTACACCCGCGCAGATCTGCACAAACACATTACGACCCCATAAACAAAACCCCGGTACATGTCCGGGGTTATTTTCTGGCTGGCGTTAAGTTAATTACAGCGCGCGGAAAGAGATTTCCGTCGGAATAGCTTCACCCTGCCAATACATCTGCGCGGCAACGCGACCGGCAAGCTGGCGATACAGCTCGGCAAATTCACTGTCCGGGCGGCTAATCACCGTCGGCTCGCCACGATCCAAATCTTCACGCAGTGAAATATGCAGCGGCAATTGCCCCAGCAGGCGGCTATGGTATTTCTTCACCAACTTCTCCGCCCCACCGGTACCGAAAATGGGTTCGTGGTGTCCGCAGTTGCTGCAAATATGCACACTCATATTTTCCACAATGCCCAGCACCGGCACATGAACCTTCTCAAACATCACAATGCCCTTGGCGGCATCAAGCAGCGCGATATCCTGCGGCGTGGTGACCACCAAAGCTCCGGTAACCGGGATGTTTTGCGACAGCGTCAACTGAATATCACCGGTGCCCGGTGGCATATCCAGCACCAGATAGTCCAGATCCGGCCACAGCGTATCCTGCAGCAATTGCATTAACGCCTTACTGGCCATCGGGCCGCGCCAAACCATGGCGTTGTCATCAGTCACCAGATAACCGATCGAGTTGGTCGCTAACCCGTGGGCAATGATCGGCGCCATGTGCTGACCGTCCGGCGAGGTTGGTCGCTCGTTTTCGGTCCCCAGCATGTTCGGAATTGACGGGCCATAAATGTCGGCGTCTAGAATACCGACCTTGGCCCCTTCCGCAGCCAGCGCCAACGCCAGGTTAACCGCCGTGGTGGATTTACCCACCCCGCCCTTGCCGGAACTGATGGCGATAATATTACGCACGCCTTTGATGCCGGCCTGATCGTTGGCGCGTTTCAGAGTGGTAATGTCGTGCTTCAGTTTCCAGTCGATTGCCTCAGCACCGGTCACGCGCAGTAATTCTGCACTGACGCTGTCTTTCAGCACCTCAAAACCGCTCTGCCAGGCGAATGGCATAATCAGTTCAATGTGCAACACATGATCCAACAACGCGCAGTGGTGAATGGCCTTCAGCGCGGTCAGATTATTTTTTAACGTCGGGTGTTCAAAGGCGGCCAGTACACCGGTCACCAGGGCACGCAGAACTTCGGGGTTGGTCTGCTCGGGGGATTTTGTGCTCATCCCGGCTCCTTGATTTTAATGGATAGCTTCTCGCTAAGCATATCAGAACTGCAGGCCGGTCGGCGCATGTCTGTATAAAGAAACCGCCCTAGCCGTGGCGAGCGCGATCGGGTAACATCAAAGACCCTTTTTATTCATTACAGAAACCAAGTTCTCACTATGCCTCAAGTCGCGAAAAAATTATTGGTGACGTGCGCGCTGCCGTACGCAAATGGTTCCATCCATCTCGGCCACATGCTCGAGCACATCCAGGCAGACATCTGGGTTCGTTACCAACGAATGCGCGGCAACGAGGTTCATTTCATCTGCGCGGACGACGCGCACGGCACGCCGATCATGCTGAAAGCTCAGCAGTTGGGTATCAAGCCGGAAGAAATGATCGCGGAAATGAGCCAGGAGCACCAACAGGATTTCGCCGGTTTTGGCATCAGCTATGATAACTATCATTCAACCCATAGCGATGAGAACCGTGAGCTGTCGAACCTGATTTACGGCCGCCTGAAAGAAAACGGTTTCATCAAGAACCGCACTATTTCTCAGCTGTACGACCCGGAAAAAGGTATGTTCCTGCCTGACCGCTTCGTCAAAGGCACCTGCCCGAAATGCAAATCACCGGATCAATACGGCGATAACTGTGAAGTCTGTGGCGCAACCTATAGTCCGACCGAGCTGATCGATCCGAAATCCGTGGTTTCCGGTGCGACGCCGGTGCTGCGTGATTCCGAGCACTTCTTCTTTGATCTGCCGTCGTTCAGCGAAATGCTGCAGGCCTGGACACGTTCCGGCGCGCTGCAAGAGCAGGTCGCAAACAAGATGCAGGAATGGTTTGAGTCCGGTCTGCAACAGTGGGATATCTCTCGCGATGCGCCGTATTTCGGCTTTGAAATCCCGGATGCGCCAGGTAAATACTTCTATGTCTGGCTGGATGCGCCAATCGGCTACATGGGTTCATTCAAAAACCTATGCGACAAGCGTGGCGATCTGGACTTTGACGAGTTCTGGCGCAAGGACTCCACCACCGAGCTGTATCACTTTATCGGCAAGGACATCGTTTATTTCCACAGCCTGTTCTGGCCGGCAATGCTGGAAGGCAGTAACTTCCGCAAACCGACCAACCTGTTCGTACATGGCTACGTAACGGTAAACGGCGCCAAGATGTCCAAATCTCGCGGCACCTTTATCAAGGCCGGTACCTATCTGCAACACCTGGATGCCGATTGCCTGCGTTACTACTACGCCGCCAAGTTGTCTTCACGCATCGACGATATCGACCTGAATCTGGAAGATTTCGTGCAGCGGGTAAATGCCGACATCGTGAACAAGGTGGTGAACCTGGCTTCGCGCAACGCCGGCTTTATCAGCAAGCGTTTTGGTGGTCAACTGGCCGACAAGCTGGCCGATCCGGCGCTGTACCAAACCTTCGTTGATGCAGCGCAAAGCATCGCCGAGGCCTATGCCAGCCGTGAATCCGGCCGGGCAATTCGCGAAATCATGGCGCTGGCCGATCTGGCAAACCGCTATGTGGATGAACAGGCGCCGTGGGTAGTGGCCAAACAGGAAGGCCGCGATGCGGATTTACAAGCCATTTGCTCAATGGGCATCAACCTGTTCCGCGTCCTGATGACCTACCTGAAACCGGTAATGCCGTCGCTGACTGAACGCACCGAAGCCTTCCTTAACTGTGAGCTGAGCTGGGACAGCATCCAGCAGCCGTTGCTGGGCCATCAGGTTAATCCATTCAAAGCCCTGTTCAACCGTATCGATCTGGACAAGGTCAATGAGATGGTCAGCGCCTCGAAAGAAGACATGGTGGCGGCGAAAGTGGTCACCGGCCCACTGGCTGAGGATCCGATTCAGGACACCATTACCTTTGACGATTTCGCCAAGGTGGATATGCGTATTGCGCTGATCACCAGCGCCGACTTTGTTGATGGTTCGGACAAACTGCTGAAATTGCAGTTGGAGCTGGGTGGCGAAACACGCCAGATCTTCTCCGGCATTCGTTCCGCTTACCCGGACCCGAAAGCGCTGGAAGGCCGCCTGACCATCATGGTTGCCAACCTTGCGCCACGCAAAATGCGCTTCGGTATCTCCGAAGGCATGGTGATGGCTGCCGGCCCGGGCGGAAAAGAAATCTTCCTGCTCAGCCCGGACAGCGGCGCACAGCCAGGGATGCAGGTGAAGTAAGCTTCCTAACGAGTCCCCTCACCCTTACCCTCTCCCCAGGGAGAGGGGACCGTTATGCGATGCCATTCAGTATGATCTGGCCTAATATTCTGCTCCCCCGGCTCTGCTTTCTCCCTCTCATGGGGGAGAGGGCCGGGGTGAGGGGGATCTTTATCCACCGTCAAATACTGCATAATAATCTCAGCCACTCCCTCCCAATGGTTTAACACTTCATCATTCCAAAAACGCAACACGGTAAATCCGCGGCTCACCAGGAAATGACTACGACGGGTGTCATAACTGACCTGTTCCATATGTTGCCCTCCGTCCAATTCAATAACCAGCTTCCGTTGCCAACAAACAAAATCAACAAAATAAGGCCCAATCGGAAACTGACGACGGAATTTCAAACCATAAAAACGGCGGTCCCTTAGTCGTAGCCATACCGTTTTTTCCGCATTGCTCATATTGGCTCGTAACCGACGCGATACGGGCGTTGATTTCCTTTTCATAAAGACCTCCGTCTACACAATAACGCCAAGCAAGGCACTGACCTTGAACCCAGTGTCGAACTTGCGCCTTGCTTCCAAAAATTTCGCCATAACGTTGGGGAAACCACGGGCAAAAACGGGCAAATAATCACGGTGTCGGAGACTACCGACGTAGCCTCTTTTTTCAGTATCCCCTTTCTTACGGGCCAAAATAAGCTATCTTATCCATACGGGTTTAATTACTGTATGCATAAACAGGTCTGACATGAAGGGATTCCCACCGCTGATCAACACATTACTGGCCAGCTCGCTGGTATTGACCATTGGGCGTGGCGTCACGCTACCGTTCATTACCATCTATCTCACCGGGCATTTCCACCTGCTGCCGAAAAGCGTCGGTATTATTTTGGGCATCAGCCTGATGATCGGTATTTTCGCCAGTCTGTATGGCGGTTACCTGGTCGACAAGTTCAACAAAAACACCTTGATCCTGACGGCCATTTTGCTGTTCGCCTTGAGTTTTTTCGCTATTCCGTGGATCCCGCGTCCGGGTGGGATCATCGTGGTATTGGCTATCCTGCATACCGCCTATTCGGTACTGGGCATCACCATCAAGGCCTGTTTTGCCGACTGGCTACCGGTTGCACAACGTATCAAAGCCTTTTCAATCAACTACACGCTGGTGAACGTTGGCTGGGCGGTGGGCTCATCACTGGGGGTGATGGTGGCAGGGCTGAACCCATTGTTACCCTTCTACCTTTCCGGCGGATTGGCTTTATGCACAGTGACGGCATTGAGTTTTAGCCTGCACCGACAACGCACTACGCCGCCGGCAGCGACTGAGGCCGTGCCCTCTGCGCCGCCCAATTTCCGCCAGACGCTGACCATTCTGCGCAACGACCACCGGCTGATTTACTTTACTCTCGGCAGTACGCTTGGCGCGGTGGTTTTTGGCCAGTTCACCGGGTATTTATCGCAATACCTGATTCTGGTTTCCAACGCCGAGTTTGCCTATCAGGTCATTGGGGCGGTGATGATTGTTAATGCCTGCATCGTCATCGCGCTGCAGTATCTACTAAGCCGGGGCATGCGGCAGGAAAACATGCTGCGCTGGCTGGCGCTGGGCACCGTGTTTTTCATTCTGGGGCTGATCGGTTTTAGCCTGGCCGGGCAATCACTCTGGTTGTGGGCCATAGCTATGGCGATATTTACCCTGGGGGAAATTATCGTGATCCCGGTGGAGTATATGTTTATCGACTTTATCGCCCCACAGCATCTGAAAGGCAGTTACTACGGTGTGCAAAACCTCAGCGCTTTGGGCGGTGCCATCAACCCGGTGCTGTGCGGTTTTATACTCAGCTATGCCGCACCGCAAATGATGTTTGTGATGCTGATTGCTGCCGCATTGTTCAGCCTGCTATTCTTTTTCCTCGGCCATCGCCTGGCACAAAAGCAGCAATACCGCGCAGGCATCATCAGTACTAAATAAAGGCGCACCGGGCTTAACTACGGCTGTCAACCTGCCTGACAGGCATGGCAGCCATAGAGAGAATTCATGGTGTGATTTGTGGCGGAGGTCACAGTTTAATTGTATGATGAATGCATCGGTTAAACGGGATTAAGTTATGGCCAAGCTATTCACTCTGTGCTGGAAATACCTGAGGGCAATTGTCCTTATCTACCTTTGCTTATTCGCCGGCAATGCAATCGCGGCGCTGCTGCCGATCGCCATTCCCGGCAGCATTATCGGCATGCTGCTGCTGTTCGCCCTGCTCTCCACGCAAATTATGCCGGCCAGGTGGGTCAAACCCGGCTGTCATCTGCTGATCCGCTATATGGTGCTGTTGTTTGTGCCCATCGGCGTTGGCGTAATGAAATACTATGACCAGATCCTTGATCACCTCGGCCCGCTGGTGGTTTCCTGCATTATCAGCACCCTGATGGTGCTGGTGGTGGTGGGCTACACCTCGCATTATTTCCACCGGGAACGTCGCATCGTCGGCAAACCGGATGCCGCGGAAGGTGAAAAATGATCCATGAAATCTGGTGGTCATTGCCGTTAACGCTGGCAGTCTACTTTGCCGCACGCAAGCTGGCGCAGTGGCTGAACATGCCGCTGCTGAACCCGCTGCTGGTATCCATGGCGGTGATCATTCCCCTGCTGTTACTGACCGGCATCCCTTATGAACGCTATTTTCAGGGCAGCAAAATCCTCAATGACTTATTGCAGCCCGCCGTCGTCGCGCTGGCCTACCCGCTGTATGAACAGCTGCACCAGATCCGCGCCCGTTGGAAATCCATTATCGCCGTCTGCTTTATCGGCAGTATGACGGCCATGATCAGCGGCGGTGCCATCGCTTTATTGATGGGGGCGACTCCGGAAATTGCCGCTTCCATCATGCCCAAATCGGTTACGACCCCTATCGCCATGGCAGTGGCGGAATCGCTCGGCGGCATCCCGGCAATCAGCGCCGTCTGCGTAATCTTCGTCGGTATTCTCGGTGCAGTATTCGGGCATACATTATTTAAACTATTGAAAATCACCACTCGCTCGGCGAGGGGTTTGGCCATGGGTACCGCATCTCATGCACTGGGCACGGCTCGTTGCGCGGAAATGGACTATCAGGAAGGGGCATTCGGCTCTTTGGCGTTGGTGATCTGCGGGATCATTACCTCGCTGCTGGCCCCCTTCCTGTTCCCGGTACTGCTACATATGTTCAGTTAAAACGGTTAAAACTTGCGATACATCTCGCAATTATGCTTTTCATTGCATTGATTTCATCAATAAAGAGATTTGCATCACACTTTATTCACGCAAGGCTGCCTAGAATGTTATCCCGTTAACCTGTAGAGAGAGTTTCTATGCACCCGCGTTTTCAAACCGCTTTTGGCGAACTGCCCGCCACCTTGCAATCCGCCCTGCAGTCTTATATTGATGCGCCTGATTTCCCGGCCATGCTCAAGGCGGAACAAGTGGACGCGATCAAGCAGCGCTGCGGGCTGGATGATGATGCTCTGGCATTCGCTCTGCTGCCACTGGCGGCGGCCTGCTCGTTAGCGCCAATCTCACAATTTTATGTCGGTGCCATTGCCCGTGGGCAGAGCGGCAATCTGTATTTTGGTGCCAATATGGAATTCAGCGGCGCCCCGATGCAACAAACCATTCATGCGGAACAGTGTGCGGTGACCCACGCCTGGCTGCGCGGTGAGCCCGCCCTGGCCTCCATCACCGTTAACTACACGCCTTGCGGCCACTGCCGTCAGTTTATGAACGAACTGAACAGCGGAGTCAGCCTTAAAATTCGTCTGCCCGGCCGTGAACCGGCAACGCTTGGCGATTACCTGCCGGACTCCTTCGGCCCGAAAGACCTGGATATCACTACGCTGCTGATGGACCAGGTCGATCATGGTTTCCAACTGGCGCTGACTGACGAACTGGAAAAAGCAGCGCTGGCCGCTGCCAATCAGAGCCACGCGCCCTACAGCAACGCCCACAGCGGCGTCGCACTCGAGGCTGAAGACGGCACAGTCTACACTGGCCGTTATGCGGAAAACGCCGCCTTCAACCCAAGTCTGCCCCCCCTGCAGGCCGCGCTGATTCTGATGAATGTTTCCGGCGACGACTGCCAGAAAGTGAAACGCGCCGTGCTGGCTGAGCCAGAAAGTGCCATCCTCACCCAATGGGATGCTACCCGTGCCACGTTGGCTGCCCTGGGCTGCCAAAATGTCAGCCGCATTACTTTCTGATCCTGACCCTGGCGGTGCCGCCCGGCACCGCTGTTAACAGCCCCGCCAGCCAAATACAATGGCATTCACGTCTTAAAACACTTTCTTTAGTTAAATTAGGATTTGATCGTCGATAATTACGCCAATTTACCTCATGATCCGATAACAATTGCTGTACATATTTCGCCGATCTTTTAGGATCACCCTTATAAAGTTATCCGATACGTTGAAGAGCAAAAGTCATGGAACTTGAATACGAAAGCAAACGCCCTCTCTACATCCCTTATGCCGGCCCGATCCTGTTGGAATTCCCACTGCTGAATAAAGGCAGTGCCTTCACCGAAGAAGAGCGCAACCATTTCAACCTGCAAGGCTTGTTGCCCGACGCGGTGGAAACCATTGAAGAACAGGCTGAGCGCGCCTATCGCCAATATCAGGATTTCAAAAACGACAGCGATAAGCACATCTACCTGCGCAACATTCAGGACACCAACGAAACCCTGTTCTACCGCCTGCTGGACTCCCACCTGAGCGAAATGATGCCGATCATCTACACGCCAACGGTGGGTGAAGCCTGCGAGCATTTCTCCGATATTTACCGCCGGGCGCGCGGGTTGTTTATCTCCTACCCGAACCGCGATCGCATTGACGACATGCTGCAAAACGCCACCAAACAAAACGTCAAAGTGATTGTCGTCACCGACGGCGAACGTATTCTCGGCCTGGGCGACCAGGGCATTGGCGGCATGGGCATTCCTATCGGCAAGCTTTCGCTGTATACCGCCTGCGGTGGTATCAGCCCGGCCTATACCCTGCCGGTAGTGCTGGACGTGGGTACCAACAACCCACAGCGCCTGAACGATCCGCTGTATATGGGCTGGCGTCATCCGCGCATTTCCGGTGATGAATACCACGCTTTCGTTGAAGAGTTTATCCAGGCGGTGAAACGCCGCTGGCCGAACGTGCTGTTGCAGTTCGAGGATTTCGCTCAGAACAACGCGACTCCGCTGCTGAACCGCTATCGTGACGAAATCTGCTGCTTTAACGACGATATTCAGGGTACCGCAGCGGTTACGCTGGGTAGCCTGATTGCCGCCAGCCGCGCTGCGGGCAGCCAATTGCGTGACCAAACCGTGACCTTCCTGGGTGCCGGTTCCGCCGGTTGCGGCATTGCCGAGCAAATTATCGCCCAGATGAAATCCGAAGGTCTGAGCGAAGACGAAGCGCGCGCCCGCGTGTTCATGGTTGACCGTTTTGGTCTGCTGACCGACAAACTGCCTAACCTGCTCGATTTCCAAAGCAAGCTGGTGCAAAAAAGCGAAAACCTGACCGCATGGCAGACCCAAAGCGATGCCATTTCGCTGTTGGACGTAGTACGTAACGCCAAGCCCACCATTTTGATCGGCGTTTCCGGCCAGCCGGGTCTGTTCACCGAAGAACTGATCCGCGAAATGCACAAGCATTGCCCGCGGCCGATCGTAATGCCGCTGTCCAACCCGACTTCACGCGTGGAAGCCCGTCCGGAAGACATCATCAACTGGACCGAAGGCGCTGCGCTGGTCGCCACTGGCAGTCCGTTCGCACCGGTACACTATAAAGAGCAACAGATCCCGATTGCCCAATGCAACAACTCCTATATCTTCCCGGGGATTGGTCTGGGTGTGTTAGCCTCTGGCGCGACCCGTGTAACGGACGCGATGCTGATGGCCGCCAGCCGGGCACTGGCCGAGTGTTCGCCGCTGGCCACCGACGGGCATGGCGCACTGTTACCGGATATTGACGATATTCAGGGCGTGTCAAAATGCATCGCGATGGAAGTGGGTAAAGCGGCTCAACTGCAGGGAATGGCGGTAGTCACTTCTGAAGAAGCGCTGTCGAAAGCCATCGAACACAACTTCTGGCGACCGCAATACCGCAGCTACAAGCGCACCTCTTTCTGATTTGCACAAGCAAGATGATAAAGTCCGGCTCGCCGGACTTTTTTTATGGCCGAAAACGCCTAAAAATGCGGCGCAATGCGTGCCAGAAGGGGGACAAGCTTGCTTCAAGTAGTCAGGTAAAGTAGCCTTGAACCATCTTTTTTGGCCACGGTGCGCGTAAGGCAATAACATGTGGAAACGCCTGATAATCGGCTTGTTTGTCATCGCTGCATTGCTGATGCTCTCGGCTATCGCGCTCGATCGTTGGATCAGCTGGAAAACTGCACCTTTCGTCTATGACGAACTGCAAGGGCTGCCCCATCGCCAGGTCGGCGTAGTACTGGGTACCGCCAAATATTACCGTACCGGCGTGATCAACCAATATTACCGCTACCGCATTCAGGGGGCGATCAACGCCTACAACAGCGGCAAAGTTAAATACCTGCTACTGAGCGGTGACAATGCCCAGCAAAGCTACAACGAACCCATGACCATGCGCCGCGATTTAATCGCCGCCGGCGTGGCGCCCAGCGATATCGTGCTGGATTACGCCGGGTTCCGCACCCTGGATTCAATCGTACGTACCCGCAAGGTGTTCGACACCAACGACTTTATCATCATCACCCAACGCTTCCACTGTGAGCGTGCGCTGTTTATCGCGCTGCATATGGGGATCCAGGCGCAGTGCTACGCGGTACCCTCACCAAAAGATATGATGACAGTGCGTGT
The DNA here is from genome assembly GCF_024809935.1 of Serratia sp. BIGb0163. Taxonomy (NCBI): domain Bacteria; kingdom Pseudomonadati; phylum Pseudomonadota; class Gammaproteobacteria; order Enterobacterales; family Yersiniaceae; genus Serratia; species Serratia sp. BIGb0163. The sequence goes on along the minus strand of NZ_JANUDZ010000001.1, from coordinate 287,624 downwards.
GCGCGAGATCTTCGCCCGCCTTGGCGCGCTGACCGATTTGTACATCCTCAAACGTGAACCGCGCTTCCTCGGCCCGCTGATCCCGATCTCCGCCATGCACACCATCCCGGAGGACGCCCAGGGGTATCCGGCGGTATCACCGGAACAATTGGTCGAGCTGGAACACAAGCTGGAAGCGGAAAAGCAAAAGGCCAAACAGCCTTAATTGCCCCTCAGTAAAACAAAAGGCGGCCAGGGCAGTAATGCTTGTAAGTTAAGGTGATATTGTTCCCTCTCCTTTGGGAGAGGGTTAGGGTGAGGGGATACAAACCAACGCAAAAGCCCCTCACCCCGGCCCTCTCCCTTGGGAGAGGGAGACGCCCACTTAAACAACGTCGTACATTCTTATTCAGAACTTTGCTTAACTGACCGGCATTACAGCATTTGCTGGCCGTTTTTTCGCAGAGACTTTTACTTCTTCTTGGCGTACTTCAGTGAATCCAGCGCTACCGCGAAGATAATGATGCCGCCCTTGATGATGTACTGCCAGTAAGGGTTAACACCAATGTAGGTCAGGCCGTAGTTGATGACGGTGAAGATGATCACCCCGGTCACCACTCCCAATACCGTACCGACCCCACCGGCAAAGGACACCCCACCGACCACGCAGGCAGCAATCGCATCCAACTCATACATAAAGCCGAGGTTGTTGGTAGCACTGCCGATACGGCCCGCTTCCAACAAGCCGCCAAACGCATAGAACACGCCAGACAGCGCATAAATCATGATCAGGTTCAACGGCACGTTCACGCCGGAAACCTTTGCCGCCTCAGGGTTGCCACCGATGGCGAAGATGTTTTTGCCGAAGCGGGTTTTATTCCACAGGATCCAGACAAAAATAATCGCAATAATGGCGTAGAAGGTAATGTACGACAGCTTAAAGTCGCCAAAGCGCAGGAACCCCTGAGCAAAGGTGGAGAACTTGGGATCAAACCCCGCCACTGGCGATGCACCAACAGAGTCGTAATACAGCGAGTTAATGCCGTACACGATAATCATGGTACCCAAAGTGGTAATAAACGGCGTCACGTTCAGATAGGCGATGATCAAACCGTTCACCAGACCAATCACCGCGCCCACGGCACACACCAGCAGGATCACCAACGGAATCGACCAGGTTTCCATATGCGGAAACACCTTGTTGACGTTATCCATCGACTGCAACAACGTCGCCGCGATCACCGCCGCCAACCCAACCTGACGCCCGGCGGACAGGTCCGTCCCCTGGGTAACAATCAGCCCTGCCACACCCAGTGCAATAATAATGCGCACCGAAGACTGCGTCAGAATGTTGCTCAGGTTCATTAAGCTGAGGAAAGTCGGATCCTGGATAATAATAATTGCCAGCAGCACCAGCAATACCACGTAAATGCCACCTTCCTTAAAATAGGTGAACAAAGTTTTCTTATTCAGCGCGTTCATAATTCTGATCCTTAAAGGTGCAGGGATGCGAGACGTAAAATTTCATTTTGCGAGGTCTGTTTGGTGTTAACGATGCCTGCAACCTGACCATTACTCATCACCAGTATTCTGTCGGTAATTCCCAAAAGCTCCGGCATTTCAGACGAGACAATAATGATCCCCTTGCCCTTCTTCGCCAGTTCGGTCATCAGCTGATAAATTTCGAATTTGGCGCCAACGTCAATACCGCGCGTCGGTTCATCCAGCATCAATATTTCCGGTTGGGTCAGCAGCCAACGGCCGATGATCACCTTCTGCTGGTTACCGCCGGACAGCGAGCCGATGTTGGTATGATGACCCGGGGTCTTGACCCGCATTGCATCGATCACCCATTGGGTGTCGCTTTTCATTCGGGCATTATCCAGCAGGCCGATTTTGTTTTTATAGTTACGGATATTGGAGATCAGCGAGTTAAAACCGACATCCAGATAAGCGTAAATCCCGGTGGAACGGCGCTCTTCCGTCACCAGAGCAAAACCGTGGTTAATCGCTTCATTGGCGCTGTGGTTGTTGATGGCCTTGCCGTGCAGCTTGATGGTGCCCGCAATTTTTTCGCGGATGCCGAACAGCGTCTCCAGAATATCGGTACGCTTGGCCCCCACCAATCCGGCAATGCCGAGGATCTCACCCTGATGCAGATCGAAGGAGATATCGCGAATCGAAGGCTGGCGCATTGAGGTCAGGCCCTTCACCTCCAGGATCACCTCGCCCGGCGTATTTTGCCGATCGGGGAAACGCTGGCTGAGCGATCGCCCCACCATCATCGAAATGATCTTGTCCATATCCAGCCCTTCCAGCGGCTGGGTGGCGATCCACTGGCCATCGCGCAGGATGGTGATTTCGTCGCACAGTTGGAAAATCTCTTCCATTTTGTGCGAAATATAGACGATGCCGCAGCCGCGCTCTTTCAGCTTACGGATAATGGTGAACAGATGATTCACCTCTTTTTCCGTCAGCGAAGAGGTTGGCTCATCCATAATCACAATCTTGGCGTCGTAGGAGAAAGCCTTGGCAATTTCGATCATCTGCATCTGCGATACCGATAACGTGCCCACTTTATCCCGTGGGTTGATATCAATATCCAGCTCGTCGAATATCGCCTGGGTGTCCTTCAACATTTTGTCCTGATCGACAAACATGCCCTTGGTCGGGTAGCGTCCCAACCACATGTTATCCATCACGGTACGCTGCAACACCAGGTTCAACTCCTGATGCACCATTGAAACACCGTGTTCCAGCGCCTCTTTGGAGCTTTTGAAGTCAATTTCCTGGCCCTGAAAAATAATACTGCCGGCATCTTTTTTATAAATGCCGAACAGGCATTTTAATAATGTCGATTTCCCCGCGCCGTTCTCCCCCATTAATGCATGAATGGAGTGCGGACGAACGCGCAGATTCACATTATCCAATGCCTTGACGCCGGGAAATGACTTACTGATATCGGTCATTTCCAGCAGAAATTCGCGTGGGCTGTCGGCCATAAATACACCTGGCTATGTTACCCGTCGCCTTTCAAGACTCAGCATGGCTAGCTGCAACTTGAAATTCATCGGGTATAGGCTGTGATTTGAAGAATAAATTTCCCCGCCTGCGGCTTTCCTGGTGTTGGCGCTGGGCAGCGCACCTCAGGCGGGGTCATTCAGAACTTACTTAATAAACTGAGACAGGTTGTCTTTATCTACGCCAACGTAAGCAATGCGCACCACTTTATTTTCAATCTTATATTGGGTGCCATCGGCGGCCGGTTTGCCTGCAGCCAGGTTTTTCGCCAGTTCGAAAGTGGCTTTAGCCTGATTGTCGGCATCGTTCAGTACTGTCCCTGCCATAGCGCCGGATTTCACCATCGCCAGGGCTTCAGGCAACGCATCCACACCGAATACCGGAATGCTGGACTTGTTATGCGCTTTCAGCGCTTCTACCGCGCCCATTGCCATCGCATCGTTGTTGGCAATCACCACTTCTATTTTGTTGGCATTAGGGCCGGACAGCCAGGCATCCATCTTGTCTTTGGCCTGGGCGGTGTCCCACATCGCGGTGTCCATCTGCAATGCCTGCGTCTTGATACCGTCGTCGTTCAGCGTTTTAGTCACGTAGGTGGTACGCGCTTCAGCATCCGGGTGGCCTGGCTCACCTTTGAGCAACACATACTGAATCTGACCATCTTTGTTCAGATCCCAGTTCGGGTTAGCCTTCCAGTGCTTCTCGATCAGTTTGCCCTGGATCACACCGGACTCTTTAGAGTCGGTCCCCACGTAATAAGCTTTGTCATAGCTGTCCAGCGCTTTACGGGAAGGCTCTTTGTTGTAAAACACGATAGGGATATCGTTTGCGCGCGCCTTATCAATCACCACCGGGGCGGCTGCCGGGTCAACCAGGTTGATCGCCAGTGCTTTAACGCCCTTGGCGATCAGCACGTCGATCTGATCGTTTTGTTTGGATTGGTCATTCTGCGAGTCATTCATCAGCAGGGTGACGTCCGGAGAGGCCTTGGCGTCTTTCTCGATAGCCTTGCGTACCACCGACATAAAGTTGTCGTCATATTTATAAATTGTGACGCCAATACGGGTATCTGCATGTGCTGCGGCGCCAAACATCATGGCTGCGGCCGTCGCGGCCAGGGTGAAAACCTTCTTATTCATTGTGTGTCTCCGGTTTATGTAGGGTCTTGCTCGGTGTTAGGCCAAAGGTAACCGGTGGCGAATGCACAACCGGGCCTGGCAGTTTCCCTGTCATCCGTGAATCATGTTATTCCTGAAAAGTGTGGTGCCAGCGCGAGGTAAAGAACAGCAGCGGCAAGTGCCTTTACGCTGGAAAACGACTAGAGCATAGACGGCGTGATGTTAATAATCTGTGAATTTTCTCACAGATTGAAAACGGTTACACAAGAATAAATGTTCAGAGAGTGACCGCTGCCTCAATTTGCCACGGAGCCACGGAATGGCGGCGTACCAGAGTGGGCATAAACAAATGGCGGTCCTGCGGCTCCAGCCGGCCTGCCGCGCCCAGCAGGGCCAACTCGGTGGCCAGCGTCGCCATGGTGACAATGGGATAGCGCACCGTGGTGAGCTTGGGGCTGGTATAGCGTGCGATGGGGATATCATCGAACCCCACCAGCGAGAAATTTTGCGGTACTGTGATAGCGTTTTCTTTCAGCACCGCCATGGCACCGGCAGCCATGGCATCGTTGTAAGCAAACACCGCGCTCAAATGCAGGTTACGCCCGAGTAACTCGACCATTGCCGCTTCCCCACCCTGCAAATCCGGCGAACCATAGGCACGCCAATTGTCCGGCGTAACCAACCCAGCCGCAGCCATCGCCTGCGTATAGCCCTGCTGGCGCAGCGGCCCGTCTTCTATCGGGTGGTTGGAGCCCAGATAGCCAATGCGCTGATGCCCCTGCGACAGCAGCAAACGCATTGCCATCTCCGCGCCGCTGACGTTGTCCAGGCCAACGCAGCGATGCTCATAGCCGGCAATGATACGGTTGATCAACACCATGCCCGGCACCTGGTCGAGGAAAGTCATCAATTCGGCATCGCACAGCGCTTTAGCATGCACAATCAAGGCATTACAGCGCTGGCGAATCAGCACTTCGATAGCGTGACGCTCTTTGTCTGCCTGATGATAACTGTTGCCGATCAGCAAATATTTGTGGTGTTGCTGCGCTACGGTGTCTACCGCTTTCACCAGCGCACCAAAGAAGGGATCGGAAACGTCCATCACCACCACCCCGAGGGTATCGCTGCTCTGGGTGGCCAACGCCTGTGCATTGGCGTTGGGCCGATAACCCAGTTCAGCCACCGCCTTAAGCACCTGTTCACGCGTCTCTTTACTGGTCAGGGCGCTGTGGTTCAGCACGCGGGAAACGGTCGCCACGGACACGCCCGCACGCTTCGCCACGTCGCGAATGGTGGTTGGGTGAACAGAGGTCATGAAAAATCCTGAGGTCGGGGTAGTTGACAGTGGCGCTATCCTACCCCGTTTGTCATCCTCCTCTGCGTGAATTCCGTCACAGGAAAGAAAACGTTTACATACATTTTTTTAACCTACCTGCGCCAGATCTCAATTCACTCCCTTAGGCTCCGTGTTACCGGCGGCCAGAGAGGTCAGTTTGCGCCATAGCCATTCCACCGGTCCCTGGGCGAAGTAACGCAACCACAGGTTAGAAAACAACAGGTTAGCCAACCAGACCAGCGGCACAAACGCCAGCAGTTGCAGGCGATCGAACTGTTGATACAGGCCAAAGCGATAGAACAGCGTGGTACAGATCAGCGTTTGCAGCAGGTAATTGCTCAGTGCCATGCGCCCAACCTGCGTCAACCCATGCCCAATACGCAGCCGCGACAGCGTCGGCCAGAAACCGTAACACAGTGCCAGATAGCCCATGGCCTGCAGCGGAGCGCCCAGTTCGCGCGGTACCTGTAATAAAAAGCCGCTCCAGCGGTAGTCCCAGTGAAGATGCCATTGCAACGCCACCGCCGGCAGTTGGATCAGCAATGAAAGCGGTATCAGCCAGGCGGCCTGACGGCGATAGTAACCCGGCGAATAGGTGCCACGCAGCCAACCGCTGCGCATCAGTCCGGCACCAAACAGCATCAGCCCCGCCAACTCCCAGCCATATTGCGCGCCAATCGCCAATAGGCTAGACGAGAGCAGATCGGTACGGCTACGCCAAGCCTCCATACCGCCCTGCAGCTTCCAGAATTTTTCATACTGCAGTTCCGCAACGCCGGGCTGCCAGAAACCGCCCGGCTCACCGTGCGAGATAAAGCCCAGCAACAGCAGAACCCCGACGCCGATCAGGTAGAGCACTACGCCGGTTTTCAATAGCTGATAGGTTTCTTTGGCATCGCGGATCATCCGCCAGCACACCAGCCCGATCAGGCCATAGGCCAACAGGATATCGCCGTCCCAAAGGAAAATGGCATGCGCCAAACCAAACAGCACCAACCACGACAGCCGCGCACGTATCCAGCCCTTGCCGCGCCGCAGCAGCATCTGCAGGCCGGCACCAAACAATAAGGCAAACATCGCCAGAAACTTGGCCTGGGCGAAAATATCCAACAGCGCCCAGGTCCAGGCGTCACGCGATGATGGCAGCCCCAGATAGGCAGGATTCAGGTAGGCCGCCTTCGGCAGGCCAAAGGCGCTGATATTCAGCAGCAGAATGCCAAGGATGGCGATACCGCGCACACAGTCCAGAGTGGCGATGCGTGGCAGCGGTGTGGTCGAAGGGTTGCTCATTATTTTATCGCTGTATTCCGGCCATTAAAAAGGCGCCCGCAGGCGCCTGTTCTTATTCGTTAACCCCGTATCACCCCTGGTGATGTCGCACCGCACGCAGGAATTCCTGACGGGTGTTCTGGCTGGACTTGAACAGCCCACCCAGCGAGGTGGTGGTGGTGGCGCTGGTCGCGTCGCGGATACCGCGCGCCTTAACACAATAATGGACCGCATCAATCGATACTGCCACGTTATTGGTGCCCAGCAGGGTTTGCAATGCCACCAGGATCTGTTGAGTCAGACGCTCCTGCACCTGTGGGCGCTGGGAGAAAAATTGCACGATACGGTTGATTTTCGACAGGCCGATCACCGCATCTTTCGGAATGTAGGCCACGGTCGCTTTACCGTCGATTGTCACGAAATGGTGTTCACAGGTGCTGGTCAGGGTAATGTCGCGCACCGTCACCATTTCATCTACCTTCATCTTGTTTTCGATGACGGTAATTTTTGGGAAATTCGCGTAGTCCAGGCCGGAGAAAATTTCATCGACATACATCTTGGCAATGCGATGCGGGGTTTCCGCCAGGCTATCGTCGGATAGATCGAGATTAAGCAGCTGCATGATTTCCGTCATGTGCTCTTTAATACGGCGCTTGCGCGTCTCGCGATCCAGCACTTCACCACGCAACGGGGTTTCCAGGCCACGCTCTTCGAGCGCCGCATGAACCAGAACAGCTTCTTTACTTAATGATGTCATTTCATCTCTCCAACGGACCTGAACTCGCCAATCCGGCTGCTTTACCGAGCAGACTGGTGAATTGCATACTCTCCTGACGGCAGAGGTTTCCGTCATTGGTAACGTGAACCCGGTCAAGATTTTGACCCCACTCTAGATGAGAGTGAGGGGATTATCCAGCGATTGTGCTTCATCCGCAGGTGAAATATTCGCATTTAGCACAATCAGGCCCGCTGCGGCTATTCCACGTTTTTTGTACGGAATTTAATCACAGCGCCGTCGGTTTTCGTGCCAGCTCGCGCGTCGGGGTATTCACCACCAGCAGGCCGGCAACGATCAGCGCCACCACGGCGACATATAACGCCGGTTCCAACCGATGGGTCAAGGTAGTGGATAGCGCCGACAGCGTCGGGCCGACCAACTGACCAATCGCATAGCCAGTGGTCAACAGTCCCGCCATGTAACGCGCATGATTAGGTGCCAGTTCCCTGCCGTGCTGGATCGACAGCTGCACTACGCTGAGGAAGCCACCGCCGGTCAACAATGCCCCCAAGGCCAGTCCGGCCACCCCAGGCACGATTTCCGCACTCAAGACCCCCAGTGCCTGTACCCACAGAGTCATGGCCAGACGCGTTTGGGTGGTCAGCTTGTGACGGGTCAGGATGCCAATGACAATCCCCAACACCGCCGCACCGCCGAAGACAGGCCAGACAAATTGCGCGAACACGCTGCCAGGAAAACGTGCGGCGGCCATTTGCGACAGAAAGGTGGCCGGCAGGATATAGCCGAAGCCTGCCAGGCTGTAGCTCAATACCAGCCGCTTCAGCGCCGGAGTCAACAGCAGAGGCTCCGGTGCTACATCAGGACGATGCAATTCACCGGCCTTAGGCAGGTTAATGCTGATTGCGCCAATCAATACCAGTGCCAACACGCCATACACCAGCCAGGCCTGAGACGCCGTCAGCGCCAGGCTGTGAATGCCTACCGCCAGCATGCCGCTGATAAAAATCCCGGCCCCCGGCCCGGCGAAGACCGCCGCACTGAGCGCCGGCCGGCCATAGTGAGCCAGCCGTTCGTTGGTCCAGGCCGCCACCAGCACCATCGCCCAGCCGCTGGCCCAACCAATCAGGAAACGCACGGCACCGTGCCACCATTCGCCCTGCACCCAGGCCGAAAGCAGCGTCAAGATTACCGCCCCCCACACGCCCAGCCACAGCCGACGTTCAACATGTCGGTTGGCGCGCATTGCGTCATAGGCACCGCACAGATAACCCAGGTAGTTGATGGCCGCCACCAGCCCGGCCCCGGTCAAGGTAAACTGGTGCTCGGCAATCATCAGCGGTACCTGTGGGGTAAAGGCGAAACGACCAATTCCCATGGCTACGATCAATGCAATAAAACCACTCAGGGCAATTCTTAAGGCCATGTAGAGTATCCAGACTGTTAAAAGAAAGTTGCCAGTATCATGCCGCAGTATTACACTCACAAAAACTGAATAATACTCATCAAGTTCATCACGAAAAGAGAAGATAATGGATCTCACCCAGCTCCGCATGTTCTGCAGCGTCGCCGAAACCGGCTCCGTTGCCCGTGCCGCCGAGCAGTTGCACCGCGTACCTTCGAATCTGACCACCCGCCTGCGTCAGCTCGAACAGGAACTGGGCACCGATCTGTTCATCCGCGAAAAACAGCGCCTGCGCCTTTCGCCGATGGGCCATAACTTTCTCTGCTACGCCAACCGCATTCTGGCCCTGAGTGAAGAAGCGATGAGCATCACCCATGCCGGCGAGCCGGCAGGTAACTTCGCCATAGGTTCGATGGAAAGCACCGCCGCCACACGCTTGCCAACGTTACTGGCAGCCTATCACCAACGTTTCTCACAGGTGTCACTGTCGCTGACCACCGGTACCTCCGGCGAGATCACCGAACGGGTACGCGCCGGTACGCTGGCGGCGGCACTGGTCGATGGGCCGGTACAGTATGACGAACTCAATGGCTGTATCGCTTTCCCCGAACATATGGTGGTGATCTCATGCCTCGATCACCTGCCGATCCATAGCGCCAAAGACGCCAAGGGCGAAACGCTGTTTGCCTTCCGCGCCAGTTGCTCTTACCGCCTGCGGCTGGAGTCCTGGTTCAAGCGCGAAGGCATATTGCCGGGCCAGGTGATGGAAATCCAGTCTTACCACGCCATGCTGGCCTGCGTCGCCAGCGGCGCCGGGCTGGCGATGATCCCGCATTCGGTGCTGAGCCTGCTGCCGGGCCATGAACGGGTAAAAGTGCATACTCTTCCGGACGACATCGCCCAAACCGCCACCTGGTTACTGTGGCGGCGTGATGCCTTCGGCCCGAACGTTCGCGCCCTGAAAGAATTAATTATTGAACAGGCAGAAACCCTCTCGGTTGAAAATACTGCCTGCGATTTACCCAATGCTATCGACATAGCCTGATTAAAAATAGACCACTGGAGACTATGATGGAAATGATCAAAACCCGTGCCGCCGTTGCCTGGGGCCCGAACCAGCCGCTGAAAATCGAAGAAGTGGATCTGATGCCGCCGCAAAAAGGCGAAGTGCTGGTGCGGATCGTCGCCACCGGCGTCTGCCATACCGACGCCTACACCCTGTCCGGTGCCGATCCTGAAGGCGTATTCCCGGCGATCCTCGGCCATGAAGGCGGCGGCGTGGTAGAAGCCATCGGTGAAGGCGTGACCAGCGTAGCGGTTGGCGATCACGTGATCCCGTTGTACACGCCGGAATGCGGCGAGTGCAAATTCTGTAAATCCGGCAAAACCAACCTGTGTCAGGCGATCCGTGCTACCCAGGGCAAAGGCCTGATGCCGGACGGCACCACCCGCTTCTTCAAAGACGGCAAGCCTATCTTCCACTACATGGGCACTTCAACCTTCTCCGAATACACCGTAGTGCCGGAAATCTCACTGGCAAAAATCAGTAAAGAAGCCCCGCTGGAAGAAGTCTGCCTGCTGGGCTGCGGCGTCACCACCGGCATGGGCGCGGTCATCAACACCGCCAAAGTGCAAAAAGGCGATACCGTGGCCATCTTCGGCCTCGGCGGCATCGGTCTGTCGGCAATCATCGGCGCACAGATGGCGGGTGCAGGCCGCATCATCGGCATCGATATCAACACCAGTAAGTTCGACCTGGCGCGCAAGCTGGGCGCTACCGATCTGATCAACCCGAAAGACTACGATAAACCTATTCAGGACGTGATCGTCGAACTGACCGACGGTGGCGTTGATTTCTCCTTCGAATGTATCGGCAACGTCAACGTGATGCGCTCGGCGCTGGAATGCTGCCACAAAGGCTGGGGCGAATCGGTGATTATCGGCGTTGCCGGTGCCGGTCAGGAAATTTCTACCCGTCCGTTCCAACTGGTGACCGGCCGCGTATGGCGCGGTTCCGCCTTTGGTGGCGTGAAGGGCCGTTCGCAACTGCCGGGCATCGTCCAGCGTTATATGGACGGCGAGTTCGCGCTAAATGACTTTATTACCCACACCATGGGGCTGGAGCAGATTAACGAAGCGTTCGATTTGATGCACGAAGGCAAATCCATCCGTTCCGTTATTCACTTCGACAAAAAATAAGCCAGGAGGCAGAGATGACCTTGTCATTAGAACTTCTCGAAGAGCACCGTATGTTCGGCGGCTGGCAACAGCGTTATCGCCATGCGGCGCAGAGCCTGAATTGCAACATGACTTTCAGCATCTATCTGCCGCCCCCGCGCGATGATAACCCGCCGCCAGTGCTGTACTGGCTGTCGGGGCTGACCTGCAATGATGAAAACTTCACGCTGAAGGCCGGCGCGCAGCGTATCGCCGCCGAGCTGGGGTTGGTGCTGGTGATGGCCGATACCAGCCCGCGTGGCGACGATGTGCCCAATGATGAAGGCTATGACCTGGGCCAGGGTGCCGGTTTTTATTTGAACGCCACCCAGGCGCCGTGGGGCAAGCACTTTCGCATGTATGATTACATCAGCGACGAGTTACCGGCGCTGATTAATCAGCACTTCAGCGTCAGCGATCGCCAGTCGATCTTCGGTCACTCAATGGGCGGCCACGGCGCACTGGTAATGGCGTTTCGCAATCCGCAGCGTTTCCGCTCGGTGTCGGCCTTTGCGCCCATCGTTAACCCCTGTCAGGTTCCATGGGGACGTAAAGCCTTTGCCGCCTATTTGGGCAATGATGAAAGCCAGTGGCTGCAGTATGACAGTTGCCACCTGCTGGCCAACGGCGCGGAAAAAATGCCGGTGCTGGTGGATCAGGGTGATGACGATCAGTTCCTGGCGGATCAACTGCAACCGGCGAAGCTGGCCGAACTGGCGCGCCAGCGCGACTGGCCGCTAACCCTGCGCATCCAACCGGGCTACGACCACAGCTATTTCACCATCGCCAGCTTTATCGAAGACCATCTGCGCTTCCACGCCGAACATCTGTTCCGCTGATCGGCCCGAACCGCTTGCGATAGTCAGTATCGCAAGCGGTTATTCTTCCTGATAACACACTCAGTTAACGCTCTCGTCCAGTGAACCAATAATAAACATCTTCAAACCAGGTTAATAAGGCTTTGGTGCCGATCACTGTAATCACCGCAATTGCAACATCCACATAACTATTACATGGTTTCATAATTAGCAGTGATGAATACTCGATTAAAGAGAATGAAATAAATATCCAAAGGGCTATAAAAATGCAGTCTTTCATTTGCACGTCCATGTGAAAAAATCCATTACCAACGGCACTGACCATTCACACTATTAGGGTTATTATTTCCTCCAAGTGGATCCTGTCCTCCCGCTCGCCCTCTGTAAGGACTATTATCTGCACAAGACACGGCAGCTTTTAATCCTCCAAGAATAGCACCGGCAACCATTATCGCTGGATGGCCAGGTTTCCTTATCGCCCCACCAATAACACCAAGAATAATGTCCGTACCCACTTTATTTGCACAGGTATTAGGTGCGCCACCATAGTGACCGCCACCTCCGCCTCGGCCTTCATAGCCCGAGTCAGCATTTCCTCCTGAAATCAAAGCCAGATCCTGTGTTGTTAGCTCTCTAATTGTCATATTATTCACTCCATGAATTAAACTTATCGAACCTAAATAGCCAGATTGATGTGAAACATAGCAATAGTATAATTAGATAAATTAAATGCAAACACTTTTAAATAAAACTAAGACATAGTGATAAAATAAAAATTAGCGCACTGGGTATATTTACCGAATGCACTAACATGTCACAGTTAATTAAACGATTAACACCCCGCATATTAACCGCTATTAATTTGACCTTATTCTATCCTTTTAATCTCGGATCCAGCGCGTCGCGCAGCCCATCGCCCAGTAGGTTGAACGCCAGTACGGTGATGAATATTGCCAGACTGGGGAAAATCGCCACGTGCGGCGCCATCACCATGTCCGCCCGCGCCTCATTGAGCATAGCCCCCCACTCCGGCGTTGGTGGCTGCGCGCCCAGGCCGAGGAATGACAGGCTGGCGGCGGTAATGATCGAGGTGCCGATACGCATGGTAAAATACACCACAATCGACGAAATCGTCCCCGGCAGTATATGTCGCAGGATGATGGTCCAGTCGGAAGCCCCGATGCTGCGCGCCGACTCGATATAGGTCAGGTGCTTCAATACCAGCGTATTACCACGCACCAGCCGGGCAAACGCCGGAATGCTGAAAATCGCCACCGCAATGATCACGTTGGACATACCGCTGCCCATAATCGCCACCACGCCAATCGCCAATAAAATACCGGGAAAGGCAAACAGCACGTCACAGATACGCATGGTGATACGGTCCCACCAGCCCTCATAATAACCGGCCAACAGGCCCAGCAGCGTGCCGATCAGCCCGCCGACCAGCACCGAGAACACCCCGGCGGCCAGCGAAATACGAGCGCCCATCAGAATGCGGCTGAAAATATCTCGCCCAAGGGAATCTACCCCCAACCAGTGCACCAGCGAAGGGCCTTCGTTCAGGCGGTCGTAATCAAAGTAGTTTTCCGCATCAAACGGCACCAGGTAAGGTGCCAATAACGCGGCAACCACCAGCAACAGCACCAACAGCCCGGCGACCAGCGCCACCCGTTGTTGGCGGAACCGCCGCCAGAACTCATGCCACGGTGTGCGCACCGCGTTAGGGTTAATCGTCGGCATCGCCTTCATTGCGGCGTTGCGTCGCCAATGCTTAATCATCCCGCGTCCTCATTTGTAGCGTATCGCCGGGTTAATTGCCGCATACAGCAGGTCCACCAACAGGTTAATCAGAATAAACTCCAGCGAGAACAGCAAAACCTCGGCCTGGATCACCGGATAGTCGCGCATCTCCACCGAGTCGACCAGCAGCCTGCCCAGCCCTGGCCAGTTGAAGACCTTTTCCACCACGATCGAGCCGCCGAGTAAAAAGCCGAACTGTAGCCCCATCATGGTGACCACCGGGATCATCGCATTGCGCAGGCCATGCTTCACCACCACCAGGGTTTCCGGCACGCCCTTGGCTCGCGCGGTGCGCATATAGTCTTCCTGCAGCACCTCAACGAACGAGGCACGGGTAAAACGCGCCATCACCGCTGCAACCGCCGCCCCCAGCGTGATGGAGGGCAAAATATAATGCCGCCAGCTGTCGGCGCCCACCGTCGGTAACCAGCCCAGATTGACCGAGAACACCTGCATCAGCAGCATACCCAGCGCAAAAGCGGGGAATGAAATGCCGGAGACCGCCAGCGCCATACCAATACGATCCGGCCAGCGGTTGCGCCAAACGGCAGACAACATACCGATGCCCATACCGAAGAGCGTCGCCCACAGCATGCTGGTCAGCGTCAGCCACAGGGTCGGCAGAAAGCGCGAGCCAATCTCTTCGCTTACCGGCCGTTTGGAAACCATCGAGGTGCCAAAATCCCCCTGCAGAGCATTGACAAAAAAATGCACGAACTGCTGCGGTAGCGGCTTGTCCAGCCCCAGATCCTTACGCACCAGTTGCACCACCGCCTCGTCGGCCTCCGGCCCCGCCGCCAACCGTGCCGGATCGCCGGGCAGTAGATGGACAAACAAAAACACCAGCACCGCGACAATCAGCAGCGTCGGGATCAGGCCCAGCAGCCGTTTCAGAAAATAATTAAGCATCTCGGGTGAATCCCCTCACCCCGCCCTCAGTGAGAGCGGGGATTGGCGCCTTATTTAAGGTCAGCGTTATCAAAGTTGAACGAAGTATCCGGCATCACATAGAAACCGCTCAGCTGCTTGTTATTGGCCGACAGCAGGCGTTCGGTTGCCAGGAAGATCCATGGCGCATCAGCCCAGATACGATCCTGCGCGTCCTTGTACAACTTCTGCTTTTCGGCGCGATCGGTGGTCGCCAGCGCGCCGGTCAGATCCTTGTCCACCTGCGGGTTACTGTAGAACGCGGTGTTGAACTGCTTGGGAGGTGCCGCCTGAGTAGAGAACAGCGGTGACAGCGCCCAGTCCGCCTCGCCGGTCGACGCGGACCAACCGGTATAGAACATGCGCACACCGGTGTCTTTCACCCCAACGCTTTCAACCTGTGCCGCACGCTGACCGGCATCCATCGCGGTCAGCGTCACTTTCACCCCAACCTGCGCCAACTGCTGTTGGGCAAACTGCAGCACTTTCTGCGCGGTACTGTGGTTATGGGACGACCATAAAGTGGTAGTGAAACCGTTCGGATAACCGGCCTCTTTCAGCAGTTCGCGCGCTTTGGCCGGATCGTATGGCCAGGGCTTATAACGCGTGGCGAAGTCAATCGCCGGCGGCACCGGGCCTTCTGCCGGTACTGCGTAGCCGGCGAACGCTACCTTGATCAGCGCATCTTTGTTGATGGCGTAGTTCAGCGCCTGGCGTACTTTCAGGTTATCAAACGGCTTCTGGGTGACATTCAGGCTGATATAGCGTTGCAGAATCGACGGCGCAGCCACCAGATCAAGCTTGGCATTACCTTCCAGCACCTTGGCCTGCTCATAAGGGATCGGGAAGGCAAAAGTGGCCTCGCCGGTCTGCAGCATCGCCGCACGGGTATTGTTATCGACGATCGGGCGCCAGGTGATGCTGTCGAGCTTCGGTAATCCCGGCTTCCAATAGCCGTCAAACTTCTTCACCTTAACGAAATCGGTCTGGTTCCAGGTCACAAACTGATAAGGGCCGGTGCCCACCGGATGGAAACCAATCTCTTTGCCATACTGCTTTAGCGCCGCCGGGGAAATGATCACCGCCGCCGGGTGCGCCAGGTTGTTGATAAACGCCGAGAATGGCGCTTTCAGCACGATTTTCACCGTAGTAGCATCCACCACCTCGGTTTTATCGATCATTTTGAACAGGTTGTAACGTTTGAGGTGGTTGTCCGGGTTGCTGGCGCGATCCAGGTTCACCTTCACCGCTTCGGCGTTAAACTCGGTACCGTCATGGAATTTCACCCCCGGATGCAGTTTGACAGTGTAAGTCAGGCCATCCGGACTCACCTCATAGCTGTCCGCCAGCACGTTCACCAGCTTCATGTCCTTGTCGAAACCGAACAGGCCCTGATAGAAAGATTTGGCCACGGCCTGCGACAGCGTGTCGTTGGCATCATAGGGGTCAAGCGTGGTGAAGTTGGACGCGACGGCGATCACCGCATCTTTCGCCGCCCAGGCCGGGCCTGCGCCCACTGCCGCCAACAGCACGACGGCCGCCAATGCCTTACGTTTGAATGTGTGCTTCATGGTGCTTGCATCTCCTGAGGTCATTAAAAGGCACCGGCGATCGGATGACGGGCAACAAAGTGCCCGGGGCCAACCTGCACCAGCGGTGCGGTAACGGGTTCATCGCCCAGCGCACGGATCGGGCTGGGAATTTCATCGACCAGCAGCGGCTGGCGTTTATGCGCATGGGCCGGATCGGCCACCGGCACGGCCGCCATCAGCTTGCGGGTGTAGGCATGCTGCGGGTTATCAAACACGGCGCGGCGCGGGCCAATTTCGACAATCTGCCCGAGGTACATCACCGCAACGCGATGACTGATGCGCTCCACCACCGCCATATCATGGGAAATAAACAGAAAGGCAATGCCAAGCTCCCGCTGTAAATCGAGCAGCAGATTAACGATTTGTGCCTGAATCGACACGTCGAGCGCCGACACCGATTCGTCGGCGATCACCACTTTAGGGTTGAGTGCCAGGGCGCGCGCAATGCAGATACGCTGCCGCTGCCCGCCGGAAAACTCATGCGGGTAACGACGTGCGTGTTCGGGTTTCAGCCCGACGCGTTCCAGCAGCCAATCGACCCGCTCTTGCGCCGCCTTGCCGCGCGCCACGTTATGCACCAGCAAGGGCTCCATAATCGAAAAGCCGACGGTCAGACGCGGATCGAGCGAAGCGTAAGGATCCTGAAAGATAAACTGGATATCCCGCCGCAGGTGCTGCAACGCCGGGCCTTTCAACTGATTAATCTGGCGGCCGTCAAAGGTAATGGTGCCGCGCTGGCTATCCACCAGCTTCAGCAAGGAACGACCAGTGGTGGACTTGCCGCAGCCGGATTCCCCCACCAGCCCCAAAGTTTCGCCGGGGTAGAGGTCAAAACTGACGTTTTCCACCGCGTGCACCCGGCGGGTAACCCGGTTGAGGATGCCGCTACGCAGATCAAAGCGCGTCACCAAATTCTCCACCCGCAGGATCGGCGCCGCACCGGGCGGGACGGTATCCTGCGGCCCGCCATTGTCCGCACCGTTCGGCAGCGGGAATTTGGCCGGAAAGTCCTGGGTCGCCATCGAACCGAGTTTTGGTACCGCGGCCAGCAGTGCCTGGGTATAGGGCTGTTGCGGGGCGGCAAACAGCTCGCGCACCGGCCCCTGCTCCACCCGTTCCCCCTGACGCATCACCAATACCCGGTCGGCAATTTCTGCCACCACGCCCATGTCGTGGGTGATGAAAATCACCCCCATCTGCATTTCCTGCTGCAGCACGCGGATGAGCTGCAGGATCTGCGCCTGAATGGTGACGTCCAATGCGGTTGTAGGTTCGTCGGCAATCAATAGCGCCGGCTTGCAAGACAGTGCCATGGCGATCATCACTCGCTGACGCATACCGCCAGACAGCTGGTGCGGATAGCGGTTAAGCACGTCTTTGGCTTCGGGAATGCGCACCAGATCAAGCATCTGCAAAGCGGCCTGTTTGGCCGCCCGATGGTCCATCGCCTGGTGCAGGCGCAGAGATTCGGCGATCTGCTCGCCCACCGGAAACACCGGGTTCAGCGAGGTCATCGGCTCCTGAAAGATCATCGCCATATCGGCACCGCGCACCCTGCGTAGCGTACCCTGATGGGCACGAACCAAATCGAGCACCTCGCCGTTACGCCGACGAAAAGACATGGTACCGCTGACGATGTTGCCACCGCCCTGTTCGACCAGCCGCATCAATGCCAGAGAAGTGACAGACTTGCCCGAACCGGATTCACCGACGATCGCCAGCGTCTCGCCGCGATCGAGATCGAATGACAGGTTGCGCACCGCATCCAGGGTCTCGCCCTGTTGATGAAACTGAACGCTCAGATCGCGCACCGACAGCACGCGCTGCGGCGGTAGCCACAACCCCGACTCGGCCGTGGGCGACATTAAGGTCTCGGTCATGCACCCTCCTGGTTACGGTTAGCGATAAATCCCTACGGACGGCGCATCGCCGACATAACCAAAACCGCGGTACATCCCCTCGCTGTTAAACGGCAGCGCCACGTTGCCCTGGCTGTCGATGGCAATCATGCCGCCGCTACCGCCCATCGCCAGCAGTTTTTCCATTACCACCCGGTCGCTGGCCTGCTGCAGGCTGAGGCCGGCGTATTCCATCAGCGCGGAAACGTCATAGGCCGATACGCCACGCATGAATATTTCGCCGGTACCGGTGCTGGACACCGCCACGGTGGCGTTGTTGGCATAACAACCGGCGCCGATGATCGGCGTATCGCCCACCCGACCGGCCTGTTTGTTGGTCATGCCACCGGTCGATGTCGCCGCCGCCAAATTGCCCAAAGCATCCAGCGCCACCGCACCGACGGTACCGAACTTCCTGTCGGGATCGATCGGCTCAGCGCCATCGTGATCGAGCAATACTCGGCCCTGCTCCGCCTGAGCGCGGTGCAACTGGTCAAAACGTTGTTGGGTAAAGAAGAAATCGGGGGTAACCATTTCAAGACCGTGGGCCGCGGCAAACTTTTCAGCGCCCTCACCGGCAAACAACACATGCTGGCTGTTTTCCAGCACCGCGCGTGCGGCCAGTATCGGGTTGCGTATCCGGCTGACGCCCGCCACCGCGCCGGCATCGCAGGTGCGCCCGTCCATCACGCAGGCGTCCAGCTCATGGGTACCCTGATGAGTAAACACCGAGCCTTTGCCGGCATTAAATAACGGGCACTCCTCCAGCAAGCGCACGGCTTCGGTCACCGCATCCAATGCGTTGCCGCCCTGGGCCAGGATCTGCTGACCTGCGGCAACAATGCCGGATAACGCCTGGATATACTCCTGTTCCTTTTCCGCACTCAGCGCCGAGCGGGTAATTGCGCCCGCGCCGCCATGAATGGCAATCACTGGTTTGCTCATATGCCTGACACCCTGTGTTAATCCCGTACCCTTCCGGGCTGATAATTAATTATTTTTTCTTTTCCCGACTATATTTAGCCCTGCATTCTATGTAAAGCATTAAGTCAACGCTCAGCATTCAGCGTAGTTCGCTTAGATTATTTCGCACATTGAAATAGCTTAATGGAATAAAAACAGAGAGTTATAACAGCATAAAAAAGCCATAAATAACGATTGGGATTTTTGGTAAAAGCAGCGAGGGGATAGACAACTATTACCCTGAGAAATAACCGATAGCTCTGAACATTTAACTTTCACAGGTTCAACCTGCTGTTTTTTAGCAGGCTGAACGCAGATGATAATATTTAGAACCCGGAACCCGGCAGCAACAGAAATTCCTCTTCTTCCGCGGTTGAGACACGACCTAATATCGCATTACGGTGCGGGTAGCGGCCAAAACGGTCAATAATGGCCTTATGCCGCAATTCAAACTCCAACTGGTCGCCATTATCCAGCTCGGTATACAACGCCAGCGCCTGCTGATGGATCAGCGCCGATTCCGAATGCATAAACGGCAAATAGAGAAAGCCCCGTTGTTCTTTACTGAGTTGCTCACACTGCCCGCTGCGGATCGCTTCTTGCGCCAATACCAGCGCCATGCGATCGCTGGCAAATGAACGCGGCGTGCCACGGAACAGGTTGCGGCTGAACTGGTCGAGCACAATCACCTCCGCCAGTCGCCCCTCAATGGTTTCTCGCCAGTGCGCCAACTCCCCGGCGGCGGCGGCCTGCCAGATCTGGCCAAAGCGCGTATGCAGCAGGCGATCGAATTCGTCATCCTTTTTGAACCACAAAGCCGGTTCGATCTCGTCAAACCAAAAGTCTAATACCTGTCTGTGCATCACTGCCTCCTGTTGTTTACATCAGCATAGCATCCTTCATAATACCCCCACATTGCCGCTATTTATCGCGCACCCTGATTACGGAGTTCCCCCGATGGATCATTGCCATACTTCCGATCTCATTTCCCTGGAGCAGGCGCTGGAGAAGATGCTCAGCCAGCTCTCCCCCCTGCAGCAGACCGAATCCATTGCCCTGACCGCCGCCGCAGGCCGCATTACCGCCGCACCGGTCATTTCACCGATTGACGTGCCGCCGTTCGCCAATTCGGCTATGGACGGTTACGCCGTGCGCCTGGCAGATTTGCAAGCCAATGCGCCGTTGCCGGTGGCGGGCAAAGCCTTTGCCGGTGCGCCATTTGATGGCAACTGGCCGGCCAATACCTGCATACGCATTATGACCGGCGCCCCTGTCCCGGTCGGTGCCGAAGCAGTGATCATGCAGGAACAGGCCGAGCTGAGTGATGCAGGCGTGCGCTTTACGGCCGAAGTACAAGCCGGGCAAAATATTCGTCTGGCCGGGGAAGATATTCGCCAGGGCGCAGGCGTGTTAGCCGCAGGCATCAGGCTGGGTGCCGCGCAATTGCCTCTGCTGGCCTCGCTCGGCGTTGCCGAAGTCCAGGTTATGCGCAAACTGAAAGTCGCGGTGTTCTCTACCGGCGACGAATTACAACCGGTCGGCCAGCCGTTGCAGGCCGGGCAAATCTACGATACCAATCGCTTTGCGGTGCGCCTGATGCTGGAACAGCTGGGCTGCGAGGTGATCGATCTGGGCATTATCCGCGACAATCAAGAAGCGCTGCGCGCCGCTTTCGAGCAGGCGGACAGCCAGGCCGACGTGGTGATCAGCAGCGGTGGCGTTTCGGTCGGTGAAGCCGACTACACCAAGCAGATGCTGGATGAACTGGGCGAAGTCAGCTTCTGGAAGCTGGCGATCAAACCGGGTAAGCCTTTTGCCTTCGGCAAGCTGAAACACGCCTGGTTCTGTGGCCTGCCGGGCAACCCGGTTTCTGCCGCCCTGACCTTCTACCAACTGGTGCAACCGCTGCTGGCAAAACTGGCCGGCCACAGCGACTGGCAGTTGCCACCGCGTCTGCAAGCACGCGCATTGACGCCGTTGAAGAAAGCACCGGGCCGTCTCGATTTCCAGCGCGGCGTCTTTAGCAGTAACGCCTATGGCGAGTTGGAAGTCAGCAGCACCGGCCATCAAGGCTCGCACATCTTCAGTTCGTTCAGTCAGGGTAACTGTTTTATCGTACTGGAGCGCGATCGCGGTTCCGTAGCGGTGGGTGAAAAGGTGGAAATTGAGCCTTTCAACGCCCTGCTGAGGAGCTAAGCATGCTGCCGGAATTAACCGATGCCGAAACATTGCGCTATAACCGCCAGATTATCCTGCGTGGTTTCGACTTCGACGGTCAGGAAAAGCTGAAAGCCGCACGGGTAATGATTGTTGGCCTGGGTGGCTTGGGTTGCGCCGCCGCGCCCTATTTGGCTGCCGCAGGGGTGGGTCATCTGACGCTGGTTGATTTCGACACCGTTTCGCTCTCCAACCTGCAACGCCAGATCCTGCACCGCGACGCGCGCATTGGCATGGCGAAGGTTGATTCGGCGCGTATCGAACTGAGCGCCATCAATCCGCATATCCATATTGATGCCGTTGACCGGCAACTGGACGATGAACAGATGGCGGCACAGATTGCCGCCAACGATCTGGTGCTGGACTGTACCGACAACGTGGCAACGCGCGATCTGCTCAACCGCCTGTGCCATGCGCAGCGCAAACCGCTGGTGTCCGGCGCGGCGATCCGTATGGAAGGGCAACTCAGCGTCTTCACTTACCAGGCCAATGAACCTTGCTACCGCTGCCTGAGCCGGTTATTCGGCGACAACGCCCTGACCTGCGTCGAGGCCGGTGTGATGGCACCGCTGGTGGGCACCATCGGCACTCTGCAGGCTATCGAGGCCATCAAACTGCTGACGCAATACGGCCAGCCGCTTACCGGCAAACTGCTGATGTTTGACGCCATGACCATGCAGTTCCGTGAGATGAAGCTGCCGAAGGATCCGCAGTGCGAGGTGTGTGGCGGGGAATAGCAGACACAAAAAAGGCGGGAATATTAGCTCCCGCCTTTTTAATGCCGTAACAGAAGTTACACGATACCCTGGCTACGCAGATAGTCTTCGTAGTTGCCGGTAAAGTCGATAACCTTGGTCGGCGTCATTTCCAGTACGCGGGTCGCCAGCGAGCTGACGAACTCACGGTCGTGGGAAACGAAGATCAGGGTGCCTTCGTACATTTCCAACGCCATGTTCAGCGACTCGATGGATTCCATATCCAGGTGGTTAGTCGGTTCATCCATAATCAGGATGTTAGGGCGCTGCATCATCAGCTTGCCGAACAGCATACGGCCCTTTTCACCACCAGACAGCACCTTAACTTTCTTCTTGATGTCGTCCTGGCTGAACAGCAAACGCCCCAGCACGCTGCGAACGGCCTGCTCGTCGTCCTTTTCCTGCTTCCACTGACTCATCCAATCGAATACCGTCAGGGTGTCATCGAACTCGTATTCGTGATCCTGCGCGTAGTAACCGATCTTGGCGTTTTCAGACCATTTCACGCTGCCGCTGTCCGGCTGTGCATCGCCAACCAGGGTTTTCAGCAAGGTAGACTTACCGACACCGTTCGGGCCCAGCACCGCCACTTTCTCGCCCACTTCAACCATCAGGTTGAGCTTGCTGAACAGTGGACCGTTGTCGAAACCTTTGGTCAGCGCTTCCACTTCCAGCGCGTTACGGAACAGTTTTTTGTCCTGATCGAAACGGATGAACGGGTTCTGGCGGCTTGAAGCCTTCACTTCTTCCAGCTGGATCTTGTCTATCTGGCGGGCGCGTGAAGTGGCCTGTTTGGATTTGGAGGCGTTGGCGCTGAAGCGGCTGACAAACGACTGCAGTTCGTTAATCTGTGCCTTCTTCTTGGCGTTATCCGCCATCAGACGTTCACGCGATTGCGTGGCCGCCGTCATGTATTCGTCATAGTTGCCCGGATACACGCGCAGTTCGCCGTAGTCCAGATCCGCCATGTGAGTACACACCATGTTCAGGAAGTGACGGTCGTGCGAAATGATAACCATGGTGCTGTTACGCTCGTTCAGCACCTGCTCCAGCCAGCGAATGGTATCGATGTCCAGGTTGTTGGTCGGTTCGTCGAGCAGCAGGATTTCCGGATCGGAGAACAGGGCCTGCGCCAGCAACACACGCAGCTTAAAGCCCGGCGCGATTTCGCTCATCGGGCCATAATGCTGTTCGACCGGGATGCCAACACCGAGCAGCAGCTCGCCGGCACGCGCTTCGGCGGTGTAACCGTCCATTTCGCCGTAAGCCACTTCCAGATCGGCCACTTTATAGCCGTCTTCTTCGCTCATTTCGGCCATAGCGTAAATACGGTCACGCTCTTCTTTCACTGCCCACAGTTCATGGTGACCCATGATAACGGTGTCCAGCACGCTGTATTGCTCAAAAGCGAACTGATCCTGACGCAGTTTACCCAGACGCTCGTTCGGATCGAGGAACACGTTGCCGCCGCTCGGTACCAGATCGCCGCCCAGGATTTTCATAAAGGTGGATTTGCCGCAGCCGTTGGCCCCGATCAAACCATAGCGGTTACCGCCACCAAATTTTACAGAGATGTTTTCAAACAGCGGCTTACTGCCAAACTGCATAGTAATGTTGTTAGTGCTTAACACAGCGCTCGCTCTTCATATCATTAGGAATGTGATTTGGCGCGCATTATGCCATAACGGGCAACAGAGATCGCGGGAAGTTTCGGTGACAATTTGAGCAATGGTGCGGTGGCAGAAAAAGCCAGACACTGCGCGGTGCCTTGAGGCCGGAGGCAGTAAATCCCATCCGGCGGATTGAAGGGGAATTAATACATTCACCAGCAGCCATGTTTTAAGATATTGAAATAGACCTCTTTAAAATTTTCTGTCCTTAAAATATCCCCTTTCAATACCGAAACCTGTTTATCCCACTCTTGGGCGAAATCGGCTTCGCCGTTATTGTTATTTAGTTTTTTTAAGCCACAGGCAGCATAAAGTTTAGCTTCTGGCGTTGCCTGCGGATTTTTGGCAATACGCAAGAAAATCTCCCCCGCATCCTGATAGGTTAGGATTCTTATTAGCTCGGTCTCGCCAACGCTGCCAATACCAACAAACCCATTCATTCCCAAAGAGAAATCGCTGACTTTGGATAAAACATTTTCTGTCTCTTCGCGGCTTTGCTCAGCGGCATAGCCGGAGAGGGAACAGAAAGAAACAACAAGCAAAGCCACAACGCGCAAAATCATTTTCATAAAAATTTCTCTATTCAAGCGGTTTTATACCGGGTTGGCATGTGTCGACATAAAAGCCTGCTGATGTAAAACCGCAACAAACGCCTGCGATGCCGCGCTGCGGTAAGCGCTTTTGCGTTGCAGTAATACCGCCCGACGCGCTGGCAGGGCAACGGCAAGTTGTACCGACCGCAACTGCGGATCCGCCTGGGCGATCGCCGCCGGTAGAATGGTGGCAAGCTGACCACGGCGCACAATCTCGAGGATAGCACCAATCGCATTGGCTTCTACCGCCACCCACGGGCAGATACTCTGCTGGCGACAATAACCGTCGATGAACTGACGGGTAGCAAAATCTTCGCTCAGTAAAGCCAGGGGTTGCCGTTCAAGCTCTTCCGCCGTCAAAGGATGTTGCCGTTGGGCCAAAAGATGATCTGCGCCAACCACCATATTCAACGATTCACTAAACAGGTCGTTGGCCTCGATATCTGGCGACTGCGCCTGGCCAAAAGCAATACCCAAATCCAACTGATCCTCCGCCAGCAACGCCTCGATTCTGTCCTGAGTCATTTCTTGAATACTTAGCGATATACCCGGATAACGCCGATAAAAGGCATCGATAACCGGGCCAACCAGGTAGGCGCTAAAGGTCGGCGTCATTGCCAACCTCAAATTGCCGCGCTCCAGCGTCGCCACATCATGGATCGCGCGCGCACCTTCGTCCAGATCCTGTAATGCCCGGCGGGCATAGCGCATCCAGGCCGCACCGGCATCGGTCAGGCGCACGGTTCGGCCACTGCGATCCAACAGCGGCGTACCCAGCGTTTCCTCCAGCTGTTTGATTTGCTGTGACAGCGTGGGCTGCGAAACGTGCAGCACTTCGGCAGCGCGGGTGAAGTTGCCCTGCTCGGCAACGGCCAGAAAATAACGAATATGTCGCAACAGCATAGCACCCCTACTATTAGTAATGCCTATAGCTATCATTATAAATGGGTCTTAGACCCTATAGCCAGAGCGGCGCAAGATACGTCCATCGCTTAACAGCACCCAGATGGAGGCAGTATGAAAGAGGTTATTGAAGGCTTTTTGAAGTTCCAGCGTGAGGCGTTTGTCGAACGCACGGCACTGTTCCAGCGGCTGGCGACCCAGCAGAGCCCACGCACCCTGTTTATCTCCTGTTCCGACAGCCGCCTGGTGCCGGAACTGATTACCCAGCGCGAACCGGGCGACCTGTTTGTGATCCGCAATGCCGGCAATATCGTGCCTTCGTTCGGCCCGGAGCCGGGTGGCGTCTCCGCATCAGTAGAATATGCCGTCTCTGCACTCGGCGTTGAAGATATCGTGATCTGCGGACATTCCGACTGTGGCGCAATGACCGCCATCGCCACCTGCCAGTGTCTGCAACATATGCCGACCGTGGCTAACTGGCTGCGCTATGCCGACTCCGCCAAGGTGGTCAATCAGGCTTATCAGCATGCATCCGAAAACGAGAAAGTCAGTTCGATGGTGCGTGAGAACGTCATCGCACAGCTGAACAATATCAAGACCCACCCGTCGGTGGCACTGGCGCTTGAACAAGGGCGGTTGAAGCTGCACGGTTGGGTGTATGACATCGCCAGCGGCGGCATTGAAGCGCTGGATGGCGAAACCCGCCGTTTTATTCCGCTGGCAACCAATCCTGAGGTCACGGCAACCCCTGCCGTATCTCGCTTTTAATTTCATTTATAAGGAAACAATATGACTCAGTCACTGCACTACTCATCCCCGCGCGAAACCCTGACCGACACCATTATGATGGCCAAGATCCGCAAAAACCTGACCTTCGAAGCGATTAACCAGGGTACTGGCCTGAGTCTGGCGTTCGTCACCGCCGCCCTGCTGGGCCAGCATCCGCTGCCGGAACAGGCCGCCCGCGTGGTGGCAGAGAAGCTGGATCTGGATGAAGATGCGATACGCCTGCTACAAACCATTCCGCTGCGCGGCAGCATCCCCGGCGGCGTGCCGACCGACCCGACCATTTATCGTTTCTACGAAATGGTGCAAATCTACGGCTCCACGCTGAAAGCCCTGGTGCATGAGCAGTTTGGCGACGGCATTATCAGCGCGATCAACTTCAAACTGGATATCAAAAAAGTGCCGGATCCAGAGGGTGGAGAACGCGCGGTAATCACCCTCGACGGTAAGTACCTGCCGACCAAACCTTTCTGATAACCCGATTGCCGATGGCTGTGCCGCCGTCGGCAAATTGACAACCTCATAATCCTTGGCTAAATTAACTGCGCTTTAACGCCTTTCTGGCGTTTATCACTACCCGAGGCCTGTATGTTGGAGATTGTAGCAACCCGATAGTCACTTCCTTGCCATTTTGGCAGGAGGTTCTGACGTATCCGACACGCATTTGCGTGGGGATGCGCGTATCTGGGTTTACTGCAGGATTTTCCAACATGAACATTTCCAAAGCGGAACAACGCGTGCTGCACGTGTTGGCCAAAGGCGGCTATATCGCATTCACCCGTGATGACGCGGGGCGTGTGACCCACGTTCAATGCTTGACCCGCGAAGGGTTAGGTCTGGCCGATTGCTCCCTGGCCGTCTTCACCAAGCTCAAAACCAAGCGCCTGATCCTTTCCCGCCAGGGACGCCCTTATCGCGTCACTATCAACGGGCTTAAGGCCGTACGCGCGCAATTGGATAACCGCTAATCATTTTTATCGGCCGGGTTTATGCTCGGCCTATTTCATCCTTATTTATTTGGATACCGCTATTTCCAGGTGCTGCCATTCGGCGGCGGCAGGCTACCTCAGGGCACGGTCGCCTTCCACCCTGCATTTGACGCTACAGAATAAAGCTAACCAAGGCAGCGCCCAAATAAGGGCCTGCCTTATTACGGAATGCTCAGGAATAGCGGATAACGGCCAAACACTCTTCTTCTGAGGGGGGAACAAAATACTGAGTAAGCAGATCGAATGTCTCTTCGCTTAACGTAAAGGGATGGTCGCCCTGCTCATTTCTGATCTTTATCCGGCTCTTGCACTGCGCATCACTAACATCCAAAAAGTGCAGGCAATGCTCAACGCCAGCCAGCTCGGCTAATTGCCTTGCCCACAACCGCCGATCGGGCGTATTCATCGGAAAATCCAACACCACCGACAGCCCATGACCCAACAGTTGTACAATATGCTCACTCAACGCTTGGCGCAGTCGGGCGGAATAACGCACGTAGTCTTGCAGAGTCGTCATCTGCTGTTCATACAATGTCGCCAGCCAACTGTCTTCAGCCAGTAACAATGTGTGGGATTGCTGCGAAAGGTTCTTCGCCAACGTCGACTTGCCGGAACCGGCTTTACCGCACATCAAGTGTAAAACGGCGGGGGGATGGTTCTTCATAAGTGCCTCCTGGGGATATTGCCAGTCGGAGGACCTTTTGCCCCGCCTGACTGGCGGGGTTTCGCTTAAAACAGACGCGCTATCCCACCACTCTGTGAATGGTGATAATAATCTGCGCGAATGCAAAACGGTTTCTGTTCATCTGTTATCAATAAGATAAACCCCAGGGGCTGTCAATCGGCGTGATAGCCGCGGCTGTCCTGCGGCACCTGATCCCGCTGATCCAGACCATAATCCCGTACCACCTCCGCTACCCGCAGGCGGTACTGTGCCAACACCCCATGGCGACCACGCTTTTGTGCGGCGCGGTGCTGTTCGATGTTCCGCCACTGCTGCACTGCGGCTTCATCACGCCAAAAAGACAGTGACAGCAGCCGCTGCGGATCGGCCAGGCTTTGGAAGCGTTCAATCGAAATAAACCCGTCAATTTCTGCCAACAGTGGCTTCAATTCGGCCGCCAATTCAAGATAGGTTTCGCGCTGGCCGTCAGCGGCCTGCAATTCAAAAATAACGGCAATCATAGGAAGCTCCTGTCAGAGGGATATCACCTATCCTAACGCTAACCCTGTTGCCATGCTTCGTCTAATTGCCGCCGGGAAGAAAGCGCTGAAAGCACATTTTGACCTCACGGTTTAACCTCACAACAGGTTAGTTTTGGTGCAATACTCAATACTCAATACTCAATACTCAATACGCAAACCGTCAACCCGAGGACTCGTCATGCTCGACCAAACCCAATTTCCGATCGTCAAACGCTGGCCCGCTCAGCACCCGGAAAGACTACAGCTTTACTCATTGCCAACGCCCAATGGTGTCAAGGTCTCCATCATGCTGGAAGAAATAGGTCTGGCTTATGAACCGCACCTGATCGACATTGGCAACAACGAAACCTGGACGCCGGAATTTCTGTCACTGAACCCGAACGGCAAGATCCCCTCGATCATCGATCCCAACGGCCCGGACGGTAAGCCGCTGGCGCTGTTTGAATCCGGCGCTATCCTGCTGTACCTGGCGGAAAAAAGCGGCAAATTCCTGCCGCAGGATCCTGCCCTGCGCTACGAAACCATCCAGTGGGTATTTTTCCAGATGGCGGCGGTGGGCCCGATGTTCGGTCAAGTCGGCTTCTTTCACAAATTCGCCGGTCGCGAATATGAGGATAAACGTCCGCTGGAACGCTATAAAAATGAATCCAAACGCCTGCTCGGCGTGCTGGAAACCCGGCTTGAAGGCCGTGACTGGATCATGGGGCAGGATTACAGCATCGCCGATATTTCATTGCTGGGCTGGGTACGTAACCTGATCGGCTTTTATGAAGCCCGTGAGTTGGTCGAGTTCGATAGTTTCCCGCGGGTAGGACAATGGCTGGAGCGCGGTCTGGCCCGTCCGGCAGTACAACGCGGCCTGAATATTCCCGCCCGCAGTGAATAATGGATAGCCTGGGATAGCCGCCCGGCTATCCTTTTATCCCCAATTACCGTCATAAAAGTGTCACACCTCTGCACTACTCTCCCTGCGTAACAAACTGATGCTATTTATATTTTTTTATTACGACAAGGAGCTTTCCCATGCTGCAGCCAGTTTCTTTGATCGCCGGCGCCGTGTTATCCGCCTTACTCTGTTCCGCCGCCTTCGCCGATGAAACCCCGGTCAATACCGCCAGCCTTTACGAACGTGCGGCACGCGGCAACATCGTGGAGCCCGGTGGCGCACGCCGTCTGAGTGGCGATCAAACGGCCGCGTTGAAGGCTTCTTTGTCTGACAAAACGGTCAAAAACGTGATTTTATTGATCGGCGATGGCATGGGTGATTCGGAAATCACCTCGGCGCGTAACTACGCCGAAGGGGCGGGCGGCTATTTTAAAGGCATTGATGCCCTGCCGCTGACCGGTCAATACACCCATTACTCACTGGACAAGAAAACCCACAAACCGGATTACGTCACCGACTCCGCCGCCTCGGCGACCGCATGGTCAACCGGTGTAAAAACCTATAACGGCGCACTGGGCGTTGACGTCAACGGCAAAGACCAGCCAACACTGCTGGAAATCGCCAAGGCCGCGGGTAAAGCCACCGGGAATGTGTCCACCGCCGAACTGCAGGACGCCACACCGGCGGCGCAAATTTCCCATGTCACCTCGCGTAAATGTTACGGCCCGGAAGAAACCAGCGAAAAATGTGCCACCAACGCGCTGGAAAACGGCGGCCGTGGCTCCATCAGTGAGCAGTTGCTGAAGGCTCGCGCCGACGTCACGCTGGGCGGTGGGGCAAAATCCTTTAATCAGCTGGCAAAAAGCGGCGAATGGCAGGGAAAATCGCTGAAAGAACAGGCAGCCGCTCTGGGTTATCAGTGGGTCGAAAACCTCGATGCTCTGAACGCCGTCAGCGTAGCCAACCAGCAGAAACCGCTGCTCGGGCTGTTTGCCGCCGGTAATATGCCAGTGCGCTGGCAAGGGCCGAAAGCCACTTATCACGGCAATATCGACCAGCCTGCGGTGACCTGTGAAAATAATCCGGCACGCACTGCGGATATCCCGACGCTGGCGGCGATGACTGAAAAAGCCATCGACCTGCTGAAAACCAACCAAAACGGCTTCTTCCTGCAGATTGAAGGCGCGTCGATCGACAAACAGGATCATGCTGCCAACCCGTGCGGCCAGTTTGGTGAAACTGTCGATCTGGATGAAGCGGTTCAGAAAGCCCTGGCATTCGCCCGCGCAGATGGCAACACCCTGGTGATAGTCACCGCCGACCATGCTCATTCCAGCCAGATTATCGCCGCCGACGCCAAGGCTCCTGGCCTGACGCAAACGCTGACCACCAAAGATGGCGCACCGATGACCATCAGCTACGGCAATTCAGAAGAAGATTCGCAGGGGCACACCGGGACTCAATTGCGGGTGGCGGCTTACGGTCCACATGCCGCCAATGTGGTTGGCCTGACCGATCAGACGGATCTGTTCTATACCATGCGTGATGCGATGGCGATTAAGTAAGTTAATAACCTGGCAACTGATTAAGCCGACCCTATTCGTCCCTGCTCTTGCAAGTGATGAATAGGGTTTTCACCGCTTCGCCCAAAACTGCTATATTGAAGAGCTCGTACTTACCGCAATAATTCTCTGCCCCCCGTTGAGAAACCAATGTAAACCCAGCCAAAACAAGGATGAGCACTTGCATTTGATTAGCCTGCCCTTTACCACCGAACGTCTGCACCTACGCCGCTTTACGCCTGCCGATCTCGATGCGTATGCGGATTATCATCGCATACCGGAGGTCTATCGCTATCTGTACGCACCCACACCGGACGAAGCACAGTTGACCTCCCTGTTTTCCCAGGCGATAACCTCGCGCTTCACTGAGGACGGCGACATACTTTATTGTGCCGTTACCTTGAAAGACAGTGGGGAGTTGATCGGTGAAGTATTGCTAAAACTGGCCAACGGCGCAGCATTGCAGGGGGAGATTGGCTACATTTTCAACCCGGCGTACGCCGGAAAGGGCTATGCCGCGGAAGCCGTAAAATCGGTACTGGATCGCGGGTTTGCCGAATCGGGTTTTCATCGCATATTTGCCCGCCTTGATGCCGCCAACCAGGGCTCGATCGGCGTGGTCGAACGCCTGGGAATGCGTAAAGAGGCACATCTGCGACAAAACGATCGTTTCAACGGCGAATGGGGCGACGAATTGATTTATGCCCTGCTGCAAGAAGAGTGGCGTCTGACACGGGAGCAAGAGCGCCTCTAGGCTTCCGCCAGCATCCTGGCCGCCATTTGCTTATAGCTCGCGACCAGATCGCGGCCCTCATCCGGGCCGGTACTCACCGCCAGTCGCATGGTCGCTTCCCCCAAATGCATCAACAGGAAAGCGGCATTTTCCACCGCCGCCGGGTCCGACTGCGGCCGTAACCGGCGTATTGTCGCTGCCAGCAATGCACCGTTCAACCGGCTTTCCGCCACTTCTTCTTCACGCAGCGTTTTATTGGCCTGGGTCGCCGCCCAGATATCCCGCATCACCGGCTCAGCCATAAACAAGGCGTAATATTCGTCAATCAGGCAGTTAAAAGCCTCGATCAACTGCGGTAATGTCTGCACCTGAATCAAGCCTTGCTCGATGCATTCACGCGCCTCCTGGTTATAACGTTGCGCCAGCACACGCACGATAGCGGTTTTATCCGGGAAGTACTGGTACAGCGCTCCTATCGAAATACCGGCATTTTGCGCCACTTCACTCATACGCATCGCGTCACTGCCCTGCTGGGCTATCAGCGCAGTTGCGCAGTCCAGGATCAGCTTCACCTTCTCACGGCTACGCGTCTGGCTGGGTTTACGCCGCAGGGCGGCAATATTTTTTTGCTTATCATTCATCATGCATCGTCCTTTGAACAAAAACCGCCTTGACAATAATACGAGGGTTTATCATATTTACAAAACATGAGTAACACTCACATTTGGAGCGACGCTATGAGCAGCAACGAAAAGGGTTCACCCATTCTGGTTTTAGGCGCTACCGGAAAAACCGGTAGCCGTGTGGCAGCACGTTTACAACAGCAGGGAATACCGGTACGCGCCGGACATCGTAGTGCCGCCATCCCTTTCGACTGGCAGGACAGTACCACCTGGCAACCTGCCTTGCAGGATGTGGAGAAACTTTATCTCAGCTTTCAACCCGACCTGGCCGTTCCGGGTGCCACCGAAATCGTTGAACGTTTTTGCCGACAGGCGGTAACTGGCGGCGTGCAAAAAATAGTGTTGCTCAGCGGGCGCGGCGAAGACGAGGCCCGTCAGGCGGAAGAGGTGGTTGAACGCAGTGGGGCAGACTGGACGATATTGCGCGCCAGTTGGTTTATGCAAAACTTCAGCGAGAGTTTTATTCTTGATGAATTGCTAAACGGCGCAGTCTATTTGCCACCGGGCGAGATCCCAGAACCTTTTATTGATGCGGAAGATATTGCCGATGTTGCGGTTGCCGCCCTCACCCAGCCCGGCCACAGCAATACGCATTATGAATTGACCGGCCCACGCCTGATGACCTTTGAACAGGCCATTGGCGAGATTGCCGCCGCCGCTGGGCGTGAGATCCACTATCAGCAGGTGCCGGTGGCAGATTACGTCGGATACCTGCGCGAGGCGCAACTGCCGGCGGAAATGGTCACGCTGCTGGAGTATCTATTCAGCACGGTGCTGGACGGACGCAACGCGTCATTGACCGACGATGTCCAGCGTAGTCTCGGGCGTGCACCGCGCGATTTCAGCACTTACATCGCCGACACCCTCCCCAGCGGAGTTTGGCAAACGCGTTGACCGGTTAATGGTCGCCCTGCGCGGCGGCCATTTTCTTTTTGTTACCGAGGACATTTGCAATTGTTCTATAAATATTGTGTGATAGCTGAATATCGTTTAAATCCGCGGCAATTAAACCCTTTAAATATAGCGGTTATATTTAGATGAAAATAACAAATGAATTATTCCTGCCTTTAATCCGCTTTTTTTAATTACAAAAGTAGTTTTTAACAATATTGCAAACAATAATATCCCCTCAGTAACCAGAGTTGAACAACCTGTCCCCAGGCAGCCTGTAATAATCCACTTTTCGTTAAAAAAATGATTAACAAAAAGACATTATCACTGCAATCCGGTTTTGCCGGGCGGGTTGATTTCACTTATTTCCAGGGTACCTCCCGATAAATTCTTTCACCTGCAATGAGTAGAATTTACATACAAGAGAATTGATTTAATGAGAAAAATACTCGTCCTGATTTTCTGTCTGAACCTGTTTGGCGTCACGCAACAGGCAGCAGCAGAAGAGAATAAGACCGTTGATGTGGTTCTGATCGGCGGGGGCATCATGAGCGCCACTTTGGGGACTTACCTGCATGAGCTGGAGCCAAACTGGTCCATCGACATGTATGAACGCATGAATGGCGTAGCGGAAGAAAGCTCCAACGGCTGGAATAACGCCGGTACCGGCCACTCCGCCTTCGCCGAAATGAACTACACCCCAGAAAAAAAAGACGGCAGCATTGATATCAGCAAAGCCGTGGTGGTGAACGAGTCTTTTGAAATCTCTCGTCAATTCTGGTCTTATCAGGTTAAAAATAACGTCCTGAAAGATCCAAAATCCTTTATCAACAGCGTGCCGCACATGAGCTTTGTTTGGGGTGACGATAACGTTAACTTCCTGCGCAAACGCTATGCGGCGCTGCAGCACAGCACCCTGTTCCGTGGTATGGAGTACTCAGAGGACGCCAACCAGATTAAACAGTGGGCACCGCTGGTCATGGACGGTCGCGATCCGAAGCAAAAAATTGCCGCCACCCGCATGCCGCTGGGCACCGACGTTAACTTTGGCGTGATCACCCACCAACTGGTGGATACGCTGACCAAAAATCCAAACTTCAAGCTGAACCTGAGCCATGAAGTGCGCGATATCAAACGCAACGACGACAATACCTGGCGCGTAACCGTGGCCGATCTGACCCGTGACGGCAAAGAAACCACCGTTAATGCCAAGTTCGTGTTTATCGGCGCGGGCGGTGCTTCACTGACGCTGCTGCAGAAAACCGGCATTCCTGAAGCCGAAGGTTACGGCGCCTTCCCGGTCGGCGGTCAGTTCCTGGTGACCACCAACCCGGAAATCGCCAACCAGCATCTGGCCAAGGTTTATGGCCTGGCCAGCGTAGGTTCACCACCGATGTCGGTTCCGCACCTGGATACCCGCATGCTGGATGGCAAACGCGTTCTGCTGTTCGGGCCGTTCGCTACCTTCTCCGGCAAGTTCCTGAAAAACGGTTCACTGTTCGATCTGCTGCATTCCCTGAGCACTTCCAACCTGATGCCAATGACTCACGTCGGCCTGGATAACTTCGACCTGGTGAAATACCTGGTGGGCCAGTTGATGATGAACGACGACGACCGTTTCGCCGCGCTGAAAGAGTATTTCCCTGAAGCCAAACAGGCTGACTGGAAGCTGTGGACTGCCGGCCAACGCGTGCAAATCATCAAGAAAGACGATGAAAAAGGTGGCCTGCTGCAGTTCGGTACCGAAGTGGTCAGCGCTAAAGATGGCAGCATTGCCGCCCTGCTGGGCGCATCACCGGGCGCATCGACTGCCGCACCAATCATGCTGCACCTGATGGAAACCGTGTTCAAAGATAAAGTGGCGACGCCGGAATGGCAGAGCAAGCTGAAAGAGATCATTCCGTCCTACGGCCACAAGCTGAACGGCGATATTGAAATGACCAACAAGATCCGTGGCTACACCAGCAGCGTGTTGCAGTTGGACTATATCGAAGTGAAGCCGGAAACTAACTGATAGCCGTTTCCCTACTCGCTTTAAGGCCGCCTCGTGCGGCCTTTTTCATTTCTCCGCGACGGTAAGAGCACTTTTAGCCACCTTTAGCACCCTAGTTAACACTTGCGTAACCCGGTGTTGCGGCCTATTATCAAAGCACAAGCTTGGATAATTACTCTTACCTACACTGACCTGAATGTCGTACTGCGGGAGAACTCAAACATGGATCGCGTCAATATCATTCACGATTTGCTGGACTGGATTGAAAATCATCTGGATCAACCCTTGCTGTTAGACAATGTGGCAGCCAAGTCAGGCTACTCCAAATGGCACTTGCAAAGGATGTTCCGCAGCACCACCGGCCACGCGCTGGGCAGCTATATCCGCGAGCGTCGTCTTTCGCAGGCGGCACAGGCGCTGCGTTCAAGCCCTCGTCCTATTCTCGACATCGCCCTGCAGTTCCATTTTGATTCCCAACCGTCATTTTCACGCGCGTTCAAAAAACAGTTCGGCAAAACGCCGGCGGTGTATCGCCGCACGACTCGCTGGGATGTGGCAGAAATGCGACCGCAGGCTATCGAACCGCTGAACGGACATCGCCATGAGTCGCCGGGCGTGCATCTGTGGTATGCGGGTAAATCTCTGGACGGGGTCTGCACCAACTGGGTTGGCCAGCACTGAGATAAATATGCATTAAAAAAAGGGGTTCAGCCTGCGCTGAACCCCTTTTTTTTAACTGCCAGCTCTTACTTAAAGGTGACGTCGATATTTGCCGATGCGGTGAATGGCCCAACCTGTGGATTGGTATTCAGCCATTTCAGACTAGCCAAAAAATTCTTTTCAACGATGGTACCGTTGACCAGGCCCAGATCAACCGGGGAGTTCATCATGATCGGCGTGTTTGGCGTTGCTGCCTGCGAAATCAAAATACCGAAACCGCTGTTGCTGGTTGGCATAATCAGACTGTTATCCTGCAATGGATAAGTCGTGCTGAAACTGGCCTGCAGGGTTTCGCCTTTACAGTCCTGACCCGTGGTTGGATCCGACATATTTGCGCTAACCGAGAATGGCACCTGCTTTTCGATTTTGCCGGCCACCGCATTTTGACGCGGTATGGTGCCAAAGTTTACGGTAGAACCGTTGTTAGCCACCACGGTGATTTTCGGGTTACAGGAGATAAACTGGATATTGCCCAACCCGGAAATATAGGCGTTAAAGTTACTGTTAGGCGTGCCGTTCAGACCACCAACCCCATCCACCTGAAATACCGAATAAGCATTGTTGTCATTGATCTTGCCACCCGCCGGAGGTGCCTTGCCCGTCGCCTTAATGTAAATGGCATAGGAAACTGTCACCGTCAGCGACCTGGCCGGACGAAGGCAGGTATTACCTGAGCGACGACATTCAGTCCCTGGCCCCACGTCTTGTTTGGCGTTTTTCACCGGTTTTATATCAATGCTGTTGTAAGTCACGCCAACTTCAATCGAGTTATGGATCTGGCCCATGCGAGCCTGGGGATCCCAATACAGGTAAGCATTTTCCCCGCGCGGGTTGTTCCAGTCATCCACACACTGAAAGGTCGAAGTAAAGGTCTGCGAACGCCATAACAATGCCCCTGGGGCAGTATTGGCCGTCGATACCTTAATCGCCTTATCCAGCACGATATCCTGACGAATGTTGCCATTCTGCTTACAAGACAGCGCAAAGCTGCTCTGTGAGAACGTCCCCAGTGTGACCAGCAGCCCTGCCGCCAGCCCGAGTTTTTTGTGTTTTAACAACAAAGAAGACATATCCATTCCTTTTACGGTTTTCCGCAGGTCAGCGAAAGTTCCTGATAGCCCATCAGCTGTTCGGTCGCCGATTTCAGTTCCGGCACCACTAACGAGCAACTGTCGCCGGCATCGCTGCCCCATTTAACCAACAGGCGATCCCCTGCGGATGCCCCGGAGATATAAATATCCCCATTGGTACCTACGGTACCGTTGTTCTTGCCGTCAGCGCTGAACACGTTGGCGCCGATTGGCGGTACGCCGCCGTCCAACATTTTACTGTGTACCAGCAGGCTTTGACCGGTATGCGTTTCAAACTTCACGCGGGTAATTGCGCCGTATGTCGGTACCACATCACGGGCTGCCATCGGGATATCCAGGCCGTTGCCGATATCTTCGGTGCGCAGCGCCACGCGGTTGTGACGGTATGGCGACGCAGAAGTCATCACCGCGTAACCAAAGCGGTCAATAGCCACACCCGGTTGGTTTTCCAGACGAACGCCTTTGGCGTCTTTGGCTTCAACCAGCACGAAAGTATTCTGTAATGGCTGAGTCAACGTCACACCACCGGAGTGCGCCACGATACCGCCCGATACGCCCAACGAAGACTGCTGGTAATCATTGCTGTAGCTGTAACCGGCATTCACCGTACCCATGCTGCCCTGATAACCCACGTTAGCCGAGGTGGTTTGCCCAGCGTAACGATCGTGACCGCTCTGCACCGCGTAGTTCAGACGGTTATCGTCCAATGCGGTACCGCTCAGGCCGGCGCTATAAGTATTACCGCTCTGCTTGCTGTGCCCAGCGTTGAAGCTGGCCGTCATATCAGAGGAGTCTCTGCTGAAGAAGCTGAACGGAATAGATACAGTCATGTTAATACTGCGATCTTTATAACCGTAGTTGCTGCGGCTGTCTTGATAGAACACGCCGTAGCTGATGTTTTTATAGCTGCTGTTAAAGCCGGTTTGAACCGTACGATCCTGGCCAGAGCCGCCCCAGTATGACTGGTTGCTGACGTTGGTATACAGCGTTGAGTTACCGGCGATACGCTGATTGATCGACAATTCTACACGCTGGCGTTTATTGTTGAACTTGCTGGTGTAATAAGTCCGACGACGTGATTCAGCCCAGTCAGGTACACCCAGATTACGGTCATTTTCATCGTAGTAATCATTGCGGTAGTAGCCGTTTTCATAGCGATCGCGTTCCGCAACCGCATCTGAGAAATCATAGTAGCCGGAGGTCGAATAACGGTAGCCGGCGATCTGGAATTCAGTACCCCAGTCGTTGAGCGACTTGGAGTACAGGAAGCGGAAGCTCTCACCCTGCTTGTCATCACCGTTGACCAGGTTGGTGTCGGAATAGGACATGTCAAAAGAAACCGCCCCCCAAACACCCATGTTTTTACCCATACCCAGCACCGCAGAACGGTAATTTTCTGCCACCAGCACGCCGCCGTAAGGCGTAATGTCATACCCCATACCGTGGGACAAGGTACCTTGCACAAATTTTGGCTGGTATTTGGTCGTGCCGTCATGATACTTACCGGCAGTCATCTGATAGTCCCAGATCCCTTCACGCAGCATGTTCGGCACGGAAGAGAATGGCACCACGAAAGTGGTTCTCGAACCGTTGGCCTCAATGACCGTTACGTTCAGGTTACCGCTCAGGGTACTTGGGAAAATATCCGTCAGCGCAAACGGGCCAGGCGGCACGTTGGTACTGTATATGGTGTAGCCGTTTTGGCGGATCTCGACGCGGGCGTTGGTCGACGCCACGCCACGCACTACCGGCGCATAGCCGCGCTGGCTTTCCGGCAGCATGTCGTTGGCGCTGGAAATCTGCACGCCGCGGAACTGGATGCTGTCGAACACGTTGTTGTTGGTGTTGGTCTGGCCAATCACCATGCGGCTACGCAGGGAAACAATGTCAGTTTCTGCCCAGCTCGAAACGGTATTCCAATGAGTACCGGCACCCGACTGCTGGTTCAGCGTCGAGTTATTGCGCAAACGCCAATTACCAATGTTGAGACCGTTGTTCAGGCTCAGGAAGTAATAGTCTGATGTTTTATCGTTGGCGTTATTGCTGTAATTATTGTGGTTGCCGCTGAAGTTATAGTTAACGAAGCCGGCGTTAATCCCGCGATCGTAAACCTTCGGCGAAATAGCCCCTTGCGGACGCGGCTCCAGAAACACCTGCGGCACTTCCAGATCCATACGCTGTATAGCGGCGTCATAGCTCAGCTTGGCACCCGAGATTTGCTGGGACAACGCATAACACTGCGCGGCACCTTCGGTTTTCATATCGCCTGGCAGTTTAACGCCGTAATCCTGGTAATCCTGCGCTGTCAGGCAAGGCATTACCGGCGTGTCTTTGGTATCTTTTTTGAATTCGATTTCGCGGTGATCGATACGCTGACCATTCAGGTAAATATCAAACGGATATTTGCCTGGCAAGATATCATCGCCGCTGGACAACGCTGCCACTTGGGCAATGTTGTCGTCGCCATGGATGAAGGAGGTGTTGAACTGCTCCTCCGCCATGGCCATATGAGAGAATGAAAATGGCACCGCAGAAAAATAAATTACACCATTAATCAGCCTGACCAAACGTTTTGGCGTGAGGGTTGTTATTCTTTTATGTGCCATTTCTTGTTCATTCCTTGAAGGGCTTAAATCAATTTAATGCAACGTTCTTAATCTCGGTGTGGCCGCCGTAATCGTTGATATAGGTAAACGACATACTGCCGGCCGACTGCGCGCCCTGTGGCAGAGCAATTTTCAGGCTATCTTGCGGTTTCACCATATCGGCATTCACTTTCCAGCTCTTGCCACCGCTTTTCAGCGTCAGAACGCCCAGCGTCACATACAGCGGACCGTTGTTGGTGACCACCAGATTGCCGCCCTGGCGCTGCCATTTCAGCGCTTCAGCCTGCTGTTGCAGGTTGGCCTTCAAGGCCTCAGGACGGTAGAACAGTTTGATTCGGGTACGGATCGCCACCTGCAGCACGTTATCTTGCTTAGGCGTTGGCGGTATTTCCTGTACGTTTACCCAGAGCAGACTTTCTCTGTCCTGCGGTAACCCGCTGCCGGAATAGATAAAACGCAGAATGGCGTCTTTCTTGGCAGCCAGTTTTAAAATAGGTGGAGTGACCACGATCGGTAAATTCTTCGGCATCTGGCTTGAATCACCAGTATCCAGCCAGGTTTGCACCATATAGGTGTCGTCGCTGTCATTGCTGATTGAGAGCGATGCGGATTTACTTCCGCTGTTATAAATTACGCGCGTTGAATCAACTTGAATGCCGGCAAAAGCATTAACGGAAAACGCGAGTAAAATACAAGAAAGCACTTTTTTCATCGGAATATCTCAACTCTCAGAATTTAGCCGTCCATGGCCAATAGCTCTATCTATCCTGCCAGCGAATTAAATTATTTGTATTCGATGGTGAAGGTAGCGTTAGAGTTTGCCTGACCCGCAGTTACCAGATCCTGGTAAGATTTATAACGAGCGCGCAGGTTGAAAGTCGCAGAACCTGGGTTGTCGCCATCAGCAGCAACAGAAACGGTAGCTGGAGTAGCAACTTCCTGAGAGATTGGCAGAGTTGCGCCGTTGTTATCCAGGATTTCAACGCCAACTCCGTTAGCGCCGCCAGTTACAGCCAACAGCTCTGGGTGACCAGCTGGGGTGTTACCGTCGAAACGCAGGGTGTAGTTACCTGCTTCACATTTCTCCAGGCTAATATCGAAAGCTTTAGCACCGCTGGTAGAACCAGAAGTTGGGAATGCGGTAGTAGGATATTTACCCAGGTAAACTTCTTTATTCTGGTCTTTATCAACTACTTTACAGGTAGACTGTACGATTTCACCGGTGAATTTAACGTTGCCGCTTGCAGCAGTAGCGTTATAAGCAGTAGCAGACAATACCAGCGCGGCCAAAGGCAATAATACTTTTTTCATTTCCAGCTCCATAGAAAAACAATAAAATAATCGATTCAGTGACAGATGAATATATACCGACCCGGCACTGAGCATACACTCAGCGATAGCACTCCTTGCTTAAAAGGAATGTTGCCTCGATGAACCCATTGCCGGACGAAATATAGACTAAGCGCATTCTTATTGTTAAATCGTTTAAAACATTCATAAGCCCTCTCTTGATAGGAATAAACTATCAACAAATACCTATCGATCGATGTTGACGATTTAATCGAATAGGAATAATCTGTGTTTGGGAAAGCCCTGCAGTTGGACATTTTGACTTAAGGCCTGATTAACAGCACATTATTCTAAATATTTACACTTTGTTACCTTTTGAGTGATTTAGACTTCGCAACAAATTGCACGTTTAATGGTCTGTAAGCGGCATTGCTCTTCCTGACTGCATTAAATAAGATTCTTACCCATAAACAGACTGATTTTATTTTATTTTCGTTATAAAACAGCTATTTGTATATCAATCAAAGGATTGAGGAATGCACAGTTCTTTTAGAGAGCAAAATAACGGAATTAATTATGTTTTCCAGCCAATGTTCGCAAAATCCGGACAATTGCTGGCCGTTGAGTGCCTGTCACGATTCACTTTTAATAGTGAATATGCACATTTCTCTCCTGAACAGTTCTTTCGCTCTGCTGATAGCGCCACCCGGATTGAGATTCTGTTAGAGCAGGTCAGTCTGATAGAAAAATATAATCACTGGTTTCGTAAAAATCAGGTTATAGCCACATTAAATGTGGACGATCATTCGCTGAGGTCTTTGGCTAATAGTCATTTTGCAGAAAGAATTAACGCTACTCGCTGTATTCATTTTGAAATCAGCGAGAACTCAACCCGATTGGTAAAGGATCGCGTCCACGGCGATCCCTCTCTCAAGAGTTATTCATTTTGGCTCGATGATTTTGGTTCTGGCTATGCGGGTTTTTCCGCATTGTATAACAGTCAATTTCGCTTCGTTAAATTGGACCGTTTTTTACTATGGGACTTTATGAAAAAGTCCGGCGGTGAAGGTTTAATGCGCGCTTTATTGCGCTTTTTTCACCTTAATCATTACAAGGTGATTATCGAAGGAGTAGAAACTCCCGAACATAAAAAATGGCTGGACGAAATGCCATATTACGCACTGCAGGGAAAGCTGTGGAAGGAATCCGACATCAAGGATTTGAACTCGCTTCTTACAGCTGAATACTTTTAACTCATTATGGGTGTTTGCCATTATGTCTAAAAACAATGTCCTTGTTATTAGTGAGTGTAAGTACAGCTATGTCGGCCTTTCGGTATTATTGAAAAAACATTACGGCAAGTACGATATCAGACTGTTTTCGGATTTTATGCACGGTGGCGCCAAGGCGGAGAAAATAATCAAGCACGACATCGCGCTGATTTTCACCTCACAAAATCTGGAACAAAGCGTCAATGTCATTGAAAGCCTGGTGTCTTTGCATCAGCAATACAACTCAAAAACACGCCTGCTGGTGTTTTATGACGATGAGCGCGTAGTGAAACTGTTGTCGATTCTGGGTATTTCCGTTGAGCTGGTCTCTACCCGTATCCCTCTTTATTCACTACAGGAAAAGATACAAACCCTGTTGGAAAGCAAAGAGCCGGGCGGGATAAAAATGCAGAAAACCCGAGAGCTCAGCCCAGCGGAAAGTGACGTTATTTTCAATTTGCTGCGTGGCGATAGCCTGCTGCACATTGCCCAAAAACGCGGCACTCACCCCAAAACCATTTTTTCTCAGAAGTACAGTGCGATGAAAAAACTGCGTTTGCGTAGCATGAGCACCATCTTCGTCGCCAGTAAGTAACCCTTCAGGCCGCCGCCCGGTGGCCTGTATTCCGCTCGTTACGTTAAATAAATGTAACAATAAGCGATAAAGCAGTAACAGCCACATAACACTCCTGCCTATTGGTTAGGATCCAACCACGGAAATTTCCCGTGAGTCATGTCGTCTGGATCAAAATCAAAAAAACATCAGGAGATGTTATGAAGTCGTCCTTATTCAGCCGTTATACCTGCTTTGTGTTGAGTCTCTTGTTGACGCTGACATCATTGGTACTGTTGTCGCACCACCCCTGGTTTTGGCTGCCGGCGATCATTTTTGGCGGGCTGAGCGCACTGGGGATTTACGATTTGACCCAGCAGCGCCACGCCATCTGCCGCAACTACCCCATCATCGGCCGCCTGCGCTTCTTCTTCGAATTTATCCGCCCGGAAATACGCCAGTATTTATTGGAAGAAGATAACGCTCAGATCCCGTTTTCCCGTACTCAACGCACGCTGGTCTATCGCCGCGCCAAAAACGAAATGGGTGACAAACCCTTCGGCACTCAGCTGGACGTCTATCAAACCGGCTATGAATGCATCGGCCATTCCATGTGTCCGGTAGCGGTATCCGATCCGACCAGCTTCCGCGTGGCGATCGGCGGCCCCGGCTGCAGCCAGCCCTACTCCGCCTCTATCTTTAATATCTCCGCCATGAGTTTCGGCGCGCTGTCGGCCAATGCCATTCGTGCCCTCAATCTGGGCGCGGCCAAGGGCAATTTTTATCATGACACCGGTGAGGGCAGCATCAGCCGCTATCACCGTGAGAACGGCGGCGATCTGGTGTGGGAACTGGGAAGCGGCTATTTTGGTTGCCGCACCAGCGATGGCCATTTTGATCCGCAGCGCTTTGCCGAGCAGGCTAAAAACCCGCAGGTCAAAATGATTGAAATCAAACTCAGTCAGGGCGCCAAGCCGGGCCATGGCGGCATTCTGCCGGCGAAAAAAGTGGATGCGGAAATTGCCGCGACGCGCGGTGTACCAGAAGGGATCGACTGTATTTCGCCGGCCTCACACAGTGCCTTTAGCACCCCGGTGGAAATGATGCACTTCATTGAGCAGTTGCGCGAGCTGTCTGGTGGCAAACCCGTGGGCTTCAAGCTATGTATCGGCCACCCCTGGGAGTTTGTCGCCATCGCCAAGGCCATGTTGCAGACCCAAATATTGCCGGACTTTATCGTGGTGGACGGCAAAGAAGGCGGCACCGGGGCGGCTCCGCTGGAGTTGTCCAACTATATGGGCATGCCACTGCGCGAAGGGCTGTTGTTCGTACATAACACCCTGGTTGGCTGTGGATTGCGTGACCAAATCAAAATAGGTGCCAGCGGCAAGATTATCAGCGCCTTCGACATCGCCAGCGTATTGGTACTGGGTGCCGACTGGGTGAATTCAGCGCGCGGCTTTATGTTCGCCGTAGGCTGCATTCAATCGCAGAGTTGTCACACCAACCACTGCCCGACCGGCGTCGCCACTCAGGATCCGCTGCGACAGAAAGCGCTGGTGGTGCCAAACAAGGCGGAGCGCGTCTACCATTTTCACCAGAACACGGTGAAGGCGCTGGCGGAAATGTTGGCAGCGGCCGGGGTCAGCCGCCCGGAACAGCTGACTTCACACCATATGCTGCGCCGCATTACCTCAACGGAAATCAAGGTCTATGCCGACATTTATTACTACCTGAAACCTGGGGCGCTGTTGCAAAAAGAGATTGAAAGCGATTTCTATGCGCGCATGTGGCGTATGGCGACACCAAACAGTTTCGATCAGGCGATCGCCCTGCCGGTTTAAGCGGTGGATTGTCCCCTCGCCTCAGGGAAGGACTTTGGAGAGGGGGTTGCTTGCTACAGCAGCCCTCCCCCTCGGTGGCGAGAGGACATGTTGGTTACTGTTTACGCGCCGGGGCGTTACCGGCCACGTAGTATTCTGCGGTGCTGCGCGGCAGCGGCGTGCGTT
Organism: Serratia sp. BIGb0163; assembly: GCF_024809935.1. Taxonomy (NCBI): domain Bacteria; kingdom Pseudomonadati; phylum Pseudomonadota; class Gammaproteobacteria; order Enterobacterales; family Yersiniaceae; genus Serratia; species Serratia sp. BIGb0163. The sequence continues at coordinate 243,135 of NZ_JANUDZ010000001.1, read as the reverse complement.
GGCGGATACGGTCGGCGATTTTCTCGGCGATCATGATAGTGGTGGCATTCAGATTACCGGTAATGATCAACGGCATAATTGACGCATCCACCACCCGCAGCCCTTCCAGGCCGTGCACCCGGCCCTGACCATCCACCACCGCCATTTCGTCTTCACCCATTTTGCATGAGCAGGAAGGATGGAAGGCGGTTTCGGCATGTTCGCGAACAAAAGCGTCCAACTGCTCGTCGGTCTGCACTTCCGGCCCTGGGCTTATCTCACGACCACGGTATTCATCCAACGCCGGCTGCGCCATGATTTCACGTGTGATACGGATAGCATCACGGAACTCCTGCCAGTCCTGCTCGGTCGCCATATAGTTGAACAAGATGCTCGGGTGCTGGCGCGGATCTTTGGATTTGACCTGCACCCGGCCACGGCTCGGGGAGCGCATCGAACCGACGTGTGCCTGGAAACCGTGCTCTTTCACCGCATTACTGCCGTTGTAGTTAATCGCTACCGGCAGGAAATGATACTGAATGTTCGGCCAGGCAAACTCTTCACGGCTGCGGATAAAACCACCGGCTTCAAACTGGTTACTGGCACCAATACCGCTGCCATTGAATAGCCATTCCGCACCGATTTTCGGCTGGTTAAACCATTGCAGCGCCGGGTACAGCGACACCGGTTTTTTACAGGCGTACTGCAGGTACATTTCCAGATGGTCTTGCAGGTTTTCACCCACACCCGGCAGTTCGTGTACCAGATCAATATCCAGACGGTTCAACAAGGCGGCCGGCCCCACGCCGGAGCGCTGCAGGATCTGTGGCGAGGCGATCGCCCCGGCGCACAGCAGCACTTCCCGACGCGCACGGGCACTGGTGACATCCTTTGCTTCACCCTGCAAGTAGTCAACGCCCACCGCCCGCTTGCCGTCGAAGCGGATGCGATCGGTCAGCGCGTGGGTCACAATCTTCAAATTAGGGCGAGAACGCGCCTGATCCAGATAACCGCGAGCGGTGCTGGCACGACGACCTTTCGGCGTTACGGTGCGATCCATCGGGCCGAAGCCTTCCTGCTGGTAGCCGTTCAGATCCTCGGTACGCGGGTAGCCTGCCTGAACGCCAGCCTCCACCATCGCGTGGAATAATTCGTTGTTACCGGCTTTCGGCGTGGTAACGCTGACCGGGCCATCACCGCCGTGAAAATCGTTCGGCCCGATATCGCGGGTTTCCGCCTTGCGGAAATACGGCAGACAATCCAGATAGCTCCAGTCTTCCAGACCCGGTGCCTTAGCCCAGTTATCGAAATCCATCGCGTTGCCGCGGATGTAGCACATGCCGTTTATCAGCGACGAACCGCCCAGTCCCTTACCACGACCACATTCCATGCGACGATTGTTCATGTGCGGCTCAGGGTCGGTTTCATAGGCCCAGTTGTAACGGCGGCCCTGCAGCGGGAATGCCAACGCCGCCGGCATCTGAGTGCGAAAATCCATCCGATAGTCCGGACCGCCGGCTTCCAGCAGCAGCACGCTGACGTCAGCGTCTTCGGTTAAGCGGGTGGCTAATACGTTACCGGCCGAGCCGGCCCCGATAATGATGTAATCGTATTCCATCGATTATCTCCTGATAGGCAATGCGCCTGACGCGGACGCGCCAGGCGAAAGAAAGAAAAAGCGGGGATAGTTAAAATACCGAGGCGTATTCGCCCAGCTCGACCTGCACTGATTTGATCTGGGTGTAGTGCTCCAGCGTCATCAGGCCGTTTTCTCGACCGACGCCGGACTGCTTGTAACCGCCAACCGGCATTTCCGCCGCCGATTCGCCCCAGGTATTAATCCAGCAGATGCCGGCTTCCAACTGGTGGATCACCCGATGGGCGCGGGTCAGATCATTGGTCACGACACCCGCGGCCAGGCCGAAGGTGGTGTCGTTGGCGCGGCGTACTACTTCGTCTTCACTTTGATAGCTGAGGATGCTCATGACCGGCCCGAAGATCTCTTCGCGCACAATTTCCATCTCGTCACGACAATCGGTAAACACCGTCGGCGCCACATAAGCGCCCTTGGCAAATTCACCTTCAGTGACACGCTCGCCACCGCACAGCAGACGCGCACCGCTGTTCTTGCCGCTTTCGATAAAGCGCAGCACCGACTCCATATGCGCGAAGCTAACCAGCGGACCAAAATTGGTTTGCGGATCGGTAGGGTCGCCCAGACGGATACGTTTTACACGCTCGAGAATTTTGGCTTCAAATTGTGCCTGCAACGCTGCGGGAACAAATACGCGGGTGCCGTTGGTACACACCTGGCCGGAACTGTAGAAGTTGGCCATCATGGCGATATCAGCGGCGCGATCCAAATCGGCGTCGTCAAAGATAATCAGCGGCGATTTGCCACCCAGTTCCATGGTGACTTCTTTCAGCGTCGAGCCGGAGGCATTAGCCATCACTTTCTTGCCGGTTTTCACTCCGCCGGTGAACGACACCTTGGCGATACCAGGATGATCGGTCAGGTACTGGCCCACTTCTGCGCCGCTGCCGGTGACCACGTTGAATACGCCGTCCGGCAGGCCCGCTTCGGTGTAGATCTCTGCCAGTTTCAGCGCCGTCAAAGAAGTCACTTCACTGGGTTTGAAAATCATGGCGTTGCCTGCCGCCAATGCGGGGGCAGACTTCCATAAGGCGATTTGAATCGGGTAGTTCCAGGCGCCGATACCGGCCACCACACCCAAGGGTTCGCGGCGGGTATAAACAAAGGAGGTATCGCGCAGCGGGATCTGCTGCCCCTCGATGGACGGGATCAGGCCAGCGTAATACTCCAGCACGTCGGCACCGGTGACAATATCTACCGCCGTGGTTTCCGACATCGCCTTACCGGTATCCAGCGTTTCCAGCGCGGCCAGTTCGTCGTTACGTTCGCGCAGGATATCTACTGCACGACGCAAAATGCGAGAACGCGCCATCGCCGTCATTGCCGCCCACACCTTTTGTCCGCTGGCTGCGCTGGCCACCGCACGGTTGACGTCTTCAGCGCTGGCGGACTGGATTTCGGCAAGGACTTCGCCGTTCGCCGGGTTCACTGCGTTGAAGGTTTTTCCATCGGTACTGTCTACATAGGCGCCATTAATATAGAGCTTCTGTAAGCCAAAACGGGACATAGGTTCTCCTTGGGTTGTCCTCAGGGTGGCGTGTGCCCCCGGAGTTGAAACGTAATGTAATCGGTAGTGAGCGCTATCGCCTGCGCCTGATTAAATGCCGCACCGCGCAACGCGCTGCGCAACCACAGGCCGTCGATCAACGCCGCCAGCCCTTTGGCTGCCAGCCGTGCCTCCGCCTGCGGCAACACCCGGCTAAATTCAGCGCACAGGTTGGAATACAGACGGCGACCATTCACCTGCTGCAGCCGATTGAGCTGCGGCTGATGCAGACTGCTGGCCCAAAAGGCCAACCAGGTTTTCATCGCCGCGCTGTTGATCTGGCTGTCGTCGAAGTTGCCGGCGACGATCGCCTGTAGCCGCGATGCCGGGCTGTGGTCGCTCAGCGCCTGCAGCCTTAGCTTCACCGCTTCGCCCAGATGGCTAATCAAATAGCGCATCGTGGCCTCCAGCAGGCCGTTCTTGTCCTTGAAATAGTGGCTGATGATGCCGTTGGAAACCCCCGCCCGCCGCGCTATCTGCGCAATGGTGGCATCATGCATTCCAACTTCATTGACTGCGGCCAGCGTGGCATCTATCAACTGCTGCCTTCTGATCGGCTGCATCCCTACCTTTGGCATAATTCGACTCTCACAAAACCGACTTCGGCCTCGTCTCAGCGGCGGAATTTCACTGCCTTTCCGCCTGCTGAACTTGGTCTTCATGCTAACTATTAAACTTTTTTTTGATTGAACGTTCAATAAAAATTGAATATATTTTATTGCCGATTGGTTATAAATATGTATTTTTCGGTTGTGGAACTGGCTGATTTTTGTGAGGTATTTAACGAATCTGACCAAAATCAGTGTCTGTAAGCGGTTCCCACCACGAAGCGATTTTCCGCTTCGTAAACAAGCAAAGCGGCAATCTTTGGCAAGCAATAGTGATTGCCGCGGCGTTCTTATCCGCACTGTTTCCGGGCGACACCCGCGTGTCGTTCAGGCTGGTGTGTGGGCACGATTTTACTCAGTTGTTAAAAAACAGAGGAAGACGATGACAACACGCGAAACCTCCTCAAAACCGCAAAAGGATGGCCTTAATCCTGTGGTTTTCTTTACCTCGGCAGGGCTGATTTTGGCCTTCTCGCTGATGACCATCTTTTTTACCGATTTCTCCGGGCGATGGATCACCCGCACCCTGAATTGGGTTTCAACCACCTTCGGCTGGTACTATCTGCTGGCCGCCACCCTGTACATCGTATTTGTGGTGTTTATCGCCGCTTCGCGCTTTGGTTCGATCAAGCTCGGGCCTGAACAATCAAAACCCGAATTCAGCCTGATGAGCTGGGCGGCGATGCTGTTCGCCGCCGGTATCGGCATCGATCTGATGTTCTTCTCGGTCGCCGAACCGGTGACACAATATATGATGCCGCCGGAAGGCCAGGGCCAGACGCTGGAAGCCGCACGCCAGGCAATGGTCTGGACGCTGTTCCACTACGGCCTGACCGGCTGGTCGATGTATGCGTTGATGGGTATCGCCCTCGGCTATTTCAGCTATCGCTATAACCTGCCGCTGACCATCCGCTCTGCCCTGTACCCGATTTTCGGTAAACGCATCAATGGCCCGATTGGCCACAGCGTAGATATCGCCGCGGTGCTGGGTACCATCTTCGGTATCGCTACCACGCTCGGTATTGGCGTAGTGCAGTTGAACTACGGGCTGAAAGTGCTGTTCCACATACCGGAAAACCTGACGGTTCAGGCCGCGTTGATCCTGCTTTCGGTGATCATGGCCACCATTTCGGTGACTTCCGGCGTCAATAAGGGCATCCGTATTCTGTCCGAGCTCAACGTGCTGTTGGCACTGGGGCTGATCCTGTTTGTGCTGTTCTTCGGCGATACCGAGTTCCTGCTCAATGCGCTAGTGCTTAACGTCGGTGATTACGTCAACCGCTTTATGGGCATGACGCTCAACAGCTTCGCCTTCGATCGCCCGGTGGAATGGATGAACAACTGGACCCTGTTCTTCTGGGCCTGGTGGGTGGCCTGGGCGCCGTTTGTCGGCCTGTTCCTGGCGCGAATTTCACGTGGGCGTACCATTCGCCAGTTTGTGGTCGGCACGCTGATTATTCCTTTCGTGTTTACCCTGCTGTGGCTGTCAATCTTCGGTAACAGCGCGCTGTACCAGATTATTCACGGCAACGCCGCCTTCGCGCAGGAAGTGATGCAATACCCGGAACGGGGGTTCTATAGCCTGCTGGCGCAGTATCCGGGCTTTACCTTCAGCGCTTCGGTGGCCACTATCACTGGGCTGCTGTTCTACGTCACCTCGGCGGATTCAGGCTCGCTGGTGCTGGGTAACTTCACCTCACGCCTGAGCGACATCAATAATGACGCCCCCAACTGGCTGCGTATTTTCTGGTCGGTAGCGATTGGCCTGCTGACCATAGGTATGTTGATGACCGACGGCGTGCCTGCCCTGCAGAAAACCACGGTGATCATGGGCCTGCCGTTCAGCTTTGTGATCTTCTTCGTGATGGCCGGGTTGTATAAATCGCTACGGGTGGAGGATTACCGCAAGGCCAGCGCGCTGAACACCAATGCGCCCATGCCGGTGTCCAGCAATGACGTGCTGAACTGGAAACAGCGCCTGTCGCGGGTAATGAATTATCCGGGCAGCCAATATACACAGAAAATGATGGATACCCGCTGTCGGCCGGCGATGCAGGAAGTGGCGCGTGAGCTGGAATTACGCGGCGCCAAAGTGGAGTTCAGTGAAGTGCCGCCGACCGAAGATGAGCGTTTAAACCATCTGGAGTTGCTGGTGCATTTAGGCGAGGAGCAGAACTTTATCTATCAGATCTGGCCGCAGCGTTACTCGGTGCCGGGCTTTACCTATCGCGCCCGCTCCGGCAAGTCACACTACTACCGGCTGGAAACCTTCCTGATGGAAGGCACCCAGGGCAATGACCTGATGGACTACAGCAAGGAACAGGTGATCGGCGATATCCTCGATCAGTACGAAAAACACCTGAACTTTGTGCACATCCACCGCGAGGCACCGGGTAACACCCTGACCTTCCCGGATATGTAAGCGCTAATCCGCTGTTAAACACCAAAGGCCACATTACGTGGCCTTTGGTTTTCAGGGTAGCCGGAGCCTGCGCCACTTATTTCCCCATGGTGTCTTTTTTCATTTCATCTTTCTTCATGCCGTCTTTGGCCATGCTGTCTTTTTTCATGCCGTCATGTTTCATCGCATCCTTACTCATGCTGTCTTTCTTCATGCAATCCTTGCCCATGCAATCTTTCTTCATGGCGTCTTTTTTCATGCCGTCTTTAGCCATGCCGTCATGAGACATCTGGCCCATATTGTCCTTTTTCATCGCGTCTTTGCTCATGCTGTCTGCAGCATTGGCACCGATAGAACCCAACATCAACGCGCTGCACATCATCACTGCGAATAACTTTTTCATGGTATTTCCTTCTCTCATTTAAAAAGCACCTGTGTGCCGGGGATAGTTGTGGCCGCCTTTAGCTGCCGCCAAACCAGTTGTAACCTTGGTCTTCCCAGTAACCGCCGGGAAAGCGGTTGGTGACTTCAATCACCTGAATATGTTTCGGATTCTTGTAGCCGAGCTTGGTCGGCATACGCAGCTTCATCGGATAGCCGTATTTTCGCGGCAAGATCTGGCCGTCGTAGGTCAGCGCCATAATGGTTTGTGGATGCAGCGCCGTGGCCATATCGATACTGGTGTAGTAATCGTCGGCGCATTTGAAACTGACATATTTGGCGCTCAGGTCCGCACCGATCGCCTGGAGAAATTCCGCGAACGGCACCCCGCCCCACTTGCCGATCGCACTCCAACCCTCTACGCAGATATGGCGCGTCACCTGACTGATTTGCGTCATCTTGTGCAATTGCGGCAGCGTCCAGGGCTGCTTATTCAGCACCAGTCCGTTGACCTCCAGCCGGTAGTCGTCGCCATTGATCTCCGGTGCCTGCTCCTCGGCATAAAACGCGTTGAACGGGAACGGACGAGTGATCATCGACTCGGCATACACCGGTGCCAGATGGTCGGCATTGAACAGCCAGCCCTGTACCCGATCGTTAAAGCGTGAGATGCGGCTCAGCGCCTGTTCGACATTGGTGTTGTCGCTGATGTCACACCCGGTGAGCATGGCAATTCCCCCCAGCGTCAGCCCGTTGCGCAGGAAGCGCCGCCGCGAAGAAGACTCCAGCTGGCGTGCCAGCAGTTGCTGCGCCTCTCTGACGATCTCTTGCCCTTCACTCAGGCTTATTGGCTGTTTCTGTGTTTTCATCAGGCTCTCCTTAACGTCCACGCAGCATGGCCAACAGCGTGCGTGGCACCAACGCCACCATCACCAGATGCACCACCACAAAACCCACCAGCCCCGACATGGCGAAAAAGTGGATATAACGCGCCGCTTCATAGCCACCGAGCAGTTCACGCAACAGTGGAAATTGCACCGACTTCCACAGCACCAGGCCGGAAAGCACCATCACCACGCCCGCCACCATCACAAACAGGTAGGCTGCCCGCTGCACCATGTTGTAATGGCGTAAATCGTTATGGCCGAGCTTGCCCCGCAGCGCCGCCAGCAAATCGCCGAGCAAGGCTTTCGGGCTGAGCGGCCAGAATTTGCGTTTCAGCCGGCCACTGAAAATATTAATCAGCAGATAACATAGACCGTTAATGCCAAACAGCCACATGCCGGCAAAGTGCCACTGCAACGCGCCGCCCAACCAACCGCCCAGCGTCAGCTCATTGATAAAACTGAAGTTAAACAACGGCGAAGCGTTGTAGATACGCCAGCCGCTGGTGACCATAATCAGCATCGCCAGCGCATTCAGCCAGTGCGTCAGGCGCAGCCACAGCGGATGGATCACCACCGGTTTCTCCGGTGTAATGGACATGGCCATGAGGCTTTCCTTGGGTGGCGTTTCGATGCGCTGAGTATCCGCCTGATTTGTTCCCCAAGACCTCACGCAAAGTTAAATAAAATGTGATAACTCCGGCACTGAGGGTTGTGTAGACTTCAATCAGGTCTGGCAATAGCGGTGAGAAGAGTGGAAAAGCCAAAGAAAATTTTAATCGTCGAGGACGACGGCAACATCGCTGAGCTGCTGCAATTACATCTGCGCGATGAAGGCTATGACATCAGCCATGCCGCCGATGGCAATCTGGGCATGGCGATGCTGGAACAGGGTGGCTGGGATGCACTGATCCTCGACCTGATGCTGCCGGGCATTGACGGGCTGGAGATCTGCCGCCGCGCCCGCAATATGACGCGCTACACGCCAATCATTATTACCAGCGCGCGTTCCAGCGAAGTGCATCGCGTCCTGGGGCTGGAGCTGGGGGCGGACGACTACCTCGCCAAGCCCTTCTCGATGCTGGAACTGGTGGCCAGGGTCAAGGCGCTGTTTCGCCGCCAGGAGGCGATGAGCCGCAACCTGCGGATGGACGCCGGCACGCTCAGTTTTGACGGATTGACCATCGACCCGATTGCCCGTGAGGTACATTTGAACCAACAGACCATCGATCTGACGCCGCGCGAATTTGACCTGCTGTATTTTTTTGCCAAACACCCCGGCAAGGTGTTTTCCCGCCTCAGCCTGCTCAATCAGGTGTGGGGTTATCAGCACGAAGGCTACGAGCACACCGTGAATACTCATATCAACCGGCTGCGTATCAAGATCGAAACCAACCCGGCGGAACCCGAGCGCATCCTCACCGTGTGGGGCATGGGCTATAAATTCGCGGCTGTGCCGCAAGAGTGAATCATGAAAAACCTTACGCTAACGCAACGCCTGACCCTGATCTTCGCCCTGTTGATGGTAGTCAGCTGCGCCATCTCCGGCTGGATGCAGGTGCGCAGCAGCACCCAGTACAGCCAGGCGGTAATCCAACGGCTGTCCGGTAATCTGGCGCAGCACATTGCCGACAGCAACCCGCTGTTGGGGCAAAACGGGCTGAACGCGCAGTCGGTGCAAAACCTGTTCGGTCAACTGATGGCGGTGAATCCCAGCGTTGAGGTGTACCTGCTCGATAAGCAGGGCGAGATTATCGGCGATGCCGCACCGGCCGGTCACCTGAAGCGACAAAAAGTAAGCCTGCAGCCGCTGCAGGCGCTCTTTAATGGTGCAAATATGCCGGTGTACGGCGATGACCCGCGTAATCCGGATGCCAAAAAAGTGTTCAGCGCCGCGCCCCTGAAGCTCAACGGTCAGGTTGAGGGCTACCTGTACGTGGTTTTGCTGGGCGAGGATTACGACGCGTTAACCAGTCATGCTTTGCATAACTCCGCGGTCTCCATGGCGCTGTGGACCTCGGGCCTGATGGTGCTATTTAGTCTGGTTGCCGGTGGTTTTGCGTTTTATTGGGTGACCCGACCTATCCGCCGTTTGACACGTCAGGTCAGTGAGTTGGACAGCGGGGGCATCGCGGCGGTACAAGCCTATGCCATGCTGCCAGCCGACAGCGGCGGTCGCGATGAAGTCAGCCGACTGCAGCAGGCATTCCGCAGCATGGCGCAGCGTATCGCCGAACAGTGGCAGACGCTTTCGCAGCAGGATCAGCAACGCCGTGAGTTTATTGCCAATATCTCGCACGATCTGCGCACTCCCCTGACGTCGTTGCACGGCTACCTGGAAACCTTGTCGGTTAAATCGGCCAGCCTGAGCGACAACGATCGCCAACGCTATCTGGAGATTGCACTGGCGCAGAGCCGTAAGGTCGGCCGATTGGCGCAGGAACTGTTCGAGCTGGCGCGACTGGAGTATGGCGTGGTGAAACCGCAGAAGGAGCCGTTCTCACTCAGCGAATTGGTGCAGGACGTGTTCCAGAAGTTCGAATTGGCAGCAGAGGCTCGCCAGCAAAGGCTGCTGGCGGATATTACCCCCGGCATTCCGTTGGTGTTTGCCGATGTCAGCATGATTGAGCGGGTACTGACCAACCTGCTGGACAACGCCATCCGCCACACGCCGCAGGGCGGTGAGATTGAAGTGCGCCTGTGGCAACAGGCAGGCAAGGTGCTGGTGCAGGTTAATGACAGCGGCCCGGGCATCCCGCAGGAACTACGCGCCGATCTGTTCGTGCGCCCTTCGATTCTGAGCAGCGCCCGCCGCCATGCCAGCGGGTTGGGACTGATGATCGTTCGGCGCATTTTGCTGCTGCACGACAGCGATATCCAACTGGTCGAGCGGCCGCAAACCGGTGCCTGTTTCCGCTTTTCGATCCCGCTGCGTTAGTTAATGCAGCTTTTATCGACGCTGATAAATTTGTCGTTATAAATAATAAATTTCTGCCCTTTCAGCCGAATGCCTGCATGGGTCAGCGTATCACCCGGGCGCAGGTATTCGGTGATCCCCTCCTCGTCGGTACTGTCACAACCGGGCTTGAGCAGGAACTTGAAGTAGGTGTTGCCGGTATTAGTGAGCGTGCCACGCTGCGGATCCAACCGATAGGCGAAATGACTCTGGCGTGGGCGCACCACCAAAATGGTGTCCATCACCACTATCGGCTCCAGATTGACGCCGGCAGTTTGACGCTGCGCCGGGTCGAAAAGGCGGGTGGGAATTTCGCGAAATGATACCCGGTAATAACGCTCGCGATCGTCCTGCGGGCCACGGTAGAAGAACTTGTAATATTCGCCCTGCCCGGCCTGCAGTTGCAGCTGGCGCGGGGCAAACAGCAGTTCGCCGTCCGCCGGGCGGCTGCGTGTTTCTTTCTCCCCCGGTCTGTCGATGGCGCGCACAGTCACCTGATAAATACGCGCGCTGCGGTTGTTGTTCAGCACCCGCTTGGCGGTGAACGATTGGTCTTGATCCATCGCAAACGTCAGGGTGCCGACGTTTATTGCCATCACACCAAATGGCCAACACAGCAGCCAGAACAGCCAGCTTCTCATGGGTTGTTCCTAGTTAATGTTGCGCCAGGTGGCTTCAACGTGGATCTCCCCGGCGGCGCTAACGTCGCCATACCAGCCGTTACCGTCCACCGTCTTTAGGGAAATCGGGTTATTCATCGGGATGCTGAACTTGACCCGGGTTTTGTTCAGCACCCCTACCTCACCGGAGATGTCATTCCACGGCGTGCTGCTCCATAACGCATTGGTCATGTCATGCCACTGTCCGTCGCAGCCTGCGTCATAGCTTTGTTGGCCGTTGGTGCTGGTAGTGATACTGAGCATGGCCGGGAAAGGCACCTGACTTTGGTTATCCGCCGAGGAAAAAATGCAGTAATTAATCCCGTTGATCACCTGCGTTGGGCCGGTGGCCATCACTCGCACCTGGTCGGCGGCGGTCTTGCCGCTGGTGGTGACGATATAACCAAACTCCAGCGAAGGCTCCGCCGGGCCGACGTAACCTTCGCGGTGTGGCTGGTTATCGTAGTCGTCGGAGATAATGCTGATGCTGAAATCACGCGGTTTGATAATCAACTGGTTGGAGGTGGAAAACTCGTACCAGCCAGACTCGGGTGAGGTGGTGTTCTGGAAGCGGAAGTTGATCAGGTCGCGAGTGCCGCTGTCGGAAATCCCCAGTTTCACCATTTGCTTGAAAAAGTTGCTGGCGAAGAACACGTAAATCACATTACTGCTCTTCAGTTGATTAAAGGTGTAATAGCTGCCGGTTCCCGAGGTGTTTTTCCAGCTATTGCCATCCAGGCTGAACTGCAAATCGGCGGCGTTGGTCGCCGACGTTAACGCCGCATGGTTGATCGCCGGGAACACGTGAATCGAGGTATTGCTGACGCTGCCGTCGGTCTGCAGATCGTAACTGACCATTTTACAGGTGATGCCAGAGCGTGAACCGATAGTCTGGTTTTTACAGTCGGCATTGCCCTCACCGATGATCGGTACGCCATCACTGTTAACAAACACTTCCGACACCGCATTGGTGTTGATAAAACGCAGATGCGCCGCCTTGCTGTGGGTTACGGTGCGTTTATACCAGCTACCTCTGCTCTGATTCTGACAGCGCCCCCCGCTACTGGCATCGTAGACATCCGCGGTTTGGCAGGCATTAATCTGCATGCTGAATGCGCTGCCTGGGGCCATTTGCTGCAAGTATTGATAGAAACTCGGCGACATCATACCGTGCATCCATTTAGCCCCACCCGAAGTAACCACCGCACCGTAAAATCCTTTCTCGTCGGTTGCCTGCGGCAGAATCAGGCTGGTATCCATATTGCAGCCGCCATACCAGTTAATGCAGCGCAGCCCGAGAAACGGGTTCTTGATCGGCGTATTTTCCAGCCACATGTCAAAACGATTGTTGGCTGACAGGCCGGTATTGTAGCCGTTATCCACATAGCCGAGGCTTTGTTGATAGATGGTGCCGGAGCCGCCGTATTTTAGCCCGGTCCACTTATTGGCGCCGGTCATGCGCGGATCCAGCCCACCGGCCGGCGTAACAAAAAAGTTGTCATCGGCGTTATTCTCGACAAACACGAACTTCATCGTCGCGGCATCCGGCCTGTTGGTGACGCTCACCGCCGCGCGCAGCGGCAAGGTAACCCACAGCATCAGCAGCAGCGTAAACTTAGCCTTCATTGATCGTCTCTCCTGTCTGCAGGTTACCCGCGTAGGTTTGCAGTCCGCTACAAATCACGTCGCCGACCCATATCGCCCCCTGTGCCTTACTCAGGTCCAGACTCACTTCACAGCTCTGGTTACCCCTGTAGGTAAAGTCGATCACCGGGAACTTCTTATCGACGTCCATAATGAATTCGCCTTTTTCATCGGTGCGGGTGCGGCCGATATGGTTTTTGATATAGGCGTTGGCCAGCAGTGTGCCGTCTTCCGCCTTGATGCGGCCAAATACCGTCACCATCTGTTTAATTTCCGGCGTGATCACCGCCACATTGCCCGGATACAGCGTTAACTTGCTCTTGCGCCTGGTGACGATATCGAAGCTTTCCGCCGAGTTTTTATTGTTCATCAACTCAACTTCGTACTGGCCATACGGCGACAACGGCACATAGTTTTTATTGCCGGTCAGCTTGACCGTCCGGCCATCAACCCGGGCGGTCAGCATGCCGTCATTTTCAATGCCGGTGTTAAAGATGATGCCCGCATTGCCCTCATTTCTGCCGCTGGCGGCAATATCACGCCCCTGCCAACCTACGCTGCCGCTGGCGGTCAGGCTGGTGTTAACGTAACCGTCGGCAGAGCTGCTGACGTTGACCGTACCGGCGGAATATTTGGTGTCAAAGCGCGCATAGGCCCCTCCGTTCATACTGTTGTCGCCCTTGGTGTCACCGGAGATCGCCCGTGACAGGTTGGCACCCAGGGTGCGAATGGGGCCGTCTTGAATGTCTTTACGCGCGGCCAGGTTGGCCGTGGTATAGCCGTTCTGGTTTGAAACCCCGGCGCTGAGCCAGTTGCCCATCGGCAGTGAGAAATCGAGTGCGATGTATTTGCCGGTATTCGAACTGTAGCCACCGTTGTTGTAGCGCTGTACGCCGGCACGCACGCCAAGCGTGCCAAAACGACCGGTGAAAATATTTTGGTAATAATCAGCGTTGTAATAGTGACTGCCGTTCTTTTTATCGTCGTTATAACTGAGGCTTAAACTCCCCAACGGTGACCAAAGCGCGCCAAAATTCATCGTGCCGCCGATGGCGCGGTTATGCGCATCGTTTTGCAGCAGTTTGTCGCCGATCACCGTTTTTTCCTGATTGACCCACAGGCTGCTGAAACCGCCGGGCAGTGCGGCACTGACGCTGTTGACCAGGCTCCAGGAATGGTCAGATGCCACCATGTTCTGCACGTTGAACTGAATCGACTGACTGAGTGGCACGCTGATACGGCTTTCACCCACCGCGTTGCTGTCAAACGAGTAACCAGACAGCGCCCAGTTCAGCGTCTGCAGGTTACCGGTGGCCGACGCGCCGATCAGGTAAGAATCCTTGGCCTGCCGCTGGCGTTGATCATCACCGCGCCAGTCATCCATGCGGATCATGCCGCCCCAAAATTGCCAGGCCAGCGGCGCATTGGCGCCGCGGTTAGGGCTGAACAGCTTATTCACCCGCTGCATGCGTTTATCCACCACCCGACCGTTGACCACCACCTCAACCTCAACGTCATAAATACCGTAAGGCAAGTTGCCGGTATCCACCTCATGGTTGCCCATGGCAAAGTTCTGCACGCTCAACAGTCGTCCCTCGCGCGACAGATGCACTTCCCCCGCAGAGGGGAAGAACGCCACGATCGGCGTCAGCGATTGGCTGTTATCAAATACGGTGGAGTTGGCGCGGTTACCATAAGACAGACCATAGATCTTGCTGGAGTTGATGGTAGTGACCGGCCCCAGCGACTGTAGGTTCCAGCTGTCCAGCATGCCGGCGGCAAAGCGGCGGCCGGCGAAATCACGTTCGTACATTGCCTTATACAGCGTGGCGTTCTCATCGCCGCTGCCGATGCCATAAACGGAACCGTTAACTTCCACATGATGCTCACGCAGGGCAGTGACGCTGTTGAGCGACAGGTAGCTGGAGGTATTGCCCTCGCTGGCCCGGGTGCGGTTATCATAAACCCCGAGGTTATAATCCAGCGTACTGCTGACGGCATCCACGCTGGAAACGCCGATGTCGCTGGAGCGAGCACGCAGCAGGGTCCCCATCGCCGCCTCCTTCACCACCAGCTGCAAATTAAGCTGGCGGAAATCCAGCGCCAGCCAGGCGTCATCCGTCAGTGCAATGCGCTGTTGCTGGTCAAACTTAGCCTCCTGCAACGCCTGTAATTGCCTGATGGTCTCTGCGGTCAGCGGCGTGCCATCGTCCCCGTCTTCCAGCGTGATCTGGCGGATTTTCAGCCGATCGTTATCCAGATATAAAAAAGCGTGCCCAATGCGGCTGTCATCTTTTACACCGCTGTTTTTTTCAAAGTGCAGCAGCAGTGGAATACTCATGCCTTCGCGCAGCGCCAGGCTGAAGGTCTGCGGGATCAACACACCGTCAATTTGGGTCAGCCCGGCAGCGATCGCCGCCTGGCCCGGTAGCAACACCGCAGGGATCGCCATCACCCCGCCGGCCAGCAGCGTTTTCAACAGCACAGCCTTCACATGCCACTCCTTGCTTTAATGTGGTGCATTCCGTTTCATTGCAGACAAGCTGCTCTATTTCACCGGGATAAACTGGTCGCCATGCCATAACGCCACGCGACCTTTCTTGTCGTTGACGTCTACTTTGCTGAACCCCCGCGCCTTGCCCGGCATCACGAAATAGTTTTCCTTGCAGTCATTGCCGTCTTTCTTGTTACGACAGTTGCCGTAGGCCACCACCTTGAAAGTGGCGTTGCCGGTGTTTTTGATCTGGCCGGCGGCAAACTGGTAATTGAATTGATCCTGCCGGGGTGCCACCACCAAAATGGTGCCGATTCGTGCAGAGGTGGTCGCGACGGCATTGCGCTTGGCCGAGTTTTGCCCCACGTCGCTCAGTGCCTGATCGAACCAGACGATGCGGTAGTAGCGCTCCTGGCCATCAGTTGGCCCTTTGTAATAAAAGCGAATCACATCGCTGGCGTTGGCCGGCAATATCAGGCTGGCCGGTGATAGCAACATTTCATCTTTGCTGCCCATCGGCACCACCGCACCCGATTCCAGCGGGCTGGAGATACGCTCGATTTTGATGTTCACCAGGCGACCACTGTCGGTGGTGTTCTTGATTTCTTTACTCAGACGCGCGCTATCGCTGTGCATGAACGAACTGATCTCACCGACATCAAGCGCGAAAACAGGGTAAGACAGCGATAACAGCAGGAGGGCGGCGAGAGAGAAAGGTTTCATGACGGTATTCCAGTGGCGTTCTTCAGTAGCGGTGAATAACAGGGGGTTACCCCCCTGTTTTACAGCGGTCACTCAGGGGATTAGGCGGTCCAGGTGGCGTTGAATTCAACGCTCACATCACCGCTCCAGATCCCTTCCGGCAAGGTGCTAAAATCAGTCACTGCGGTGGTGCCGTCAGAGGTGGCGCCAATGATGGTGAAGGTGAACTGGTCTTGTGCACTGGTACGAACGGCCTTGTTATAGGCGTTAGACAGCGCGCTCAGGTTGCCACCCAGAATGCCGGCAGAGGTATCAATCATGGTGGTCTCAGCGGTTTTCTCTACGGCCTCGCCGTTGTAGTTCACACCCACGTTCAGGGTAGAACCAGAGGTGTCGAGCTGAGTCAGGGTGTTGGAAACCAGTTTGGAAGTCAGTTTGAATGCGGTAGCGGTGGCATCCCCTTCCACAGTCACGTCAAACAGACCTTTCTGGCTGTTAAAGCCCTTGATGCCTTCCGCGTAGTTGAAGGAAAGGCTGCCGATTGGGGTAACAACCAGTTTGCTGGTGGTGTCTTTCTTTGCGGTAGCAGACCAGGTGGCCAACGCCTGAGCGGTGACGTCGGCGGCTTGTGCAGTGCTAACCGCAGCGAAGGCTGAAATAATGGCCAGTGCCAGTGTAATTTTCTTCATGGTAAAACTCCCTTCAACTTTAAATATGATTGTGCGTCCATTAGCGTGACCTGCTTTAGCCAGTCTGCTTGACGAGAAGGAGAGTAACCGCTTCAAATCAAAAAAGAACCATTAACTACCAATACCTAAATATTTAGATTTTAATTCCACAATTAACGTTTACTCAACCAGATTTAAGCTTTAAAACCCAGATCATGCCCACAGCAAGAACAAAATCCCTATTATTTTCCATGCCAATAAAACGGCCAAAACAGCATATGAAATGCTCAATTACGCCAGGCGTAAATGCGGCCATTTGAATTATTTTTGTAGGATATTTAAATTGATCTAAATCAATTCTGGCGAAATGGTAAGTGGCGAGAAAAATAAGCGATCTGAGGAGGTTTTATTAAGCCGCCGATCTGACTGGTAACAAGACGGACCGACGGTTGATTTTCAGGCAGGATGCTGAATGCGGAAAGCCAGAATCAGACGCATAAACCCTGCCTGATTAAGGCCAAGTTTGCGCATGATATTCAACTTATGGGTACTCACCGTTTTGTAACTGCGATGGGTGACACGGGCGATGCGCCGCGGATCGCTGTCGGCAATCATCATCGCCAGTATAAGCCATTCGCTGCGTGAAAGAGGCTCCACGGGCTGGGTCAGCGCCGCCTGAATACCCGGGCTGCGAAACCCCACTCCCGTGTCGGCAACGGCAACGGCTTCGAGCAGACAATCCAGCGGATCGCCTTTTGCCACCAGGGATAAATGCGTCTCTGCCGCCAGCATCGCCAGTATGCTGGCGTTAGTCACTTCAGTAAATATGATCAGCGGAGTCTTCGGCCAGAAATCATTAATCGTCAGAATGAAGCGTAATACATCATACAAATTCTCACTTTCATTATACAACTCCATAATGAGGATTTGTTTCTCATTCTCCTTCAGCACAGCCTCTATTTCTCTGATGCTGTAGACAAATTGGTAGCGCGTTGGCTCGGGTTCAATAAGTGCCCGTAATCCTTTTCTTACCCAGGGATTGGGTTCAAAAAAGAGAATAGCCTCTTTGAAAGGAATATTCGTCATAATCTATTACCGTAATTTAGGTATAAAAATAGCGATTGAGGCGGAAATGCTGCATTAGTAGCCAAAAGGCAAAGCTTAAGTTATTAATATCAAGGTGATAATATTGGCGGCATATTCCTTTCCCCCGGGGTGGTGTTCATCCTGACACCGAGTAATGATTAATTGATAATTGCTGCTTTGTCGCTTTCAAGACCAGAACAAATTTCGACCCTGTGCTCACGCAAAATGCGACAACGCAGGAAAAATAGCCGGGAAATACCGGAAATGTAGGAGCGCACCTGGTTACTACGCACCACCAACAAGAACTCGTCGCCGCTGCACTCTGCCGTCTGCGGGGCGGCATAGGCCAGAATGTCACGACTCAGGCCGGCACTGACGGCAACCGCAGCGCCGGGCATCGACATGAAAACCTTACAGCTGTTGGCCTTACCCAAATAAATCTCCTGCCGGGAAACCGAGCCGGTGAGGTAGCAGCTAATCGCCACCACCAGCATAATCACCCCCAGTGCGACGATGCTGGCTATCGTCCACCAACGTCGGGAATAGCCGGCATACACTGTCCCGACGCTCCCCGGCTTCCCGGCCGTTGATGCTATTTCCGGTTGAACAGAGGCATGCGGAATAACAGACGTTTCTTCGTCGGTGAAGCTGTTTTCCGGCCCGTCACAGTGTTCAACTATTATTTCATAGCGCAGCATAAAACCGACCTTGGGTACGGTGGCGATCACCTCTTCCTCAATGCCCAGGTTTTTAATTACCCGACGTAGCTTGCTCACGCACTGGTTAAGATTATTGTTACCAGAAACCATGCCATAATCGTCCCAAACCTTCTTGAATATCACTTCCCGGCCAACTGCCTCACCATGATGGGTAATCAATAGCAGCAGTAGTCGCTTTGAAGGATTGGAAATAGAGATGGGGTCATCAGAGAACTCCGTTAGGCTCAGGGTACCCGTATCCACATCAAAAATGATGTGATCGTTTAATCTATATTTCATTTTTTAGAGGTCACTCTAGTGATTATTTATCGCCGTCGTTAAATGTTAATAAAATATTAAGCAATATTTAATCAGGTTAATCAGTAATTCCAGTCTCCAATCGCAATGAAAATCAATTAACGCCACAGAATGGATGTTTCTCGCCTTACTGTTTTCGATATAAGATTTTTCTCATAAACCATAACCAAAGATTATACAAACATCACAATCATTGATATATTTATATGTAAAAGTTCTTAAAGTTAGTTTTTTGTTTTGTAAATTATCGCCTTTAAGCTAAAAATCCTTCCCGCTCATTTAATGCAAGCATTTTTAATGAAAAAATAATAATGCATAATTTTTGATGACACTATATTTAACCAAAAATCAAAGGGTAAAGCGTAAAATAGACGCAATTTACGGCAGGATTAATCTTTTGATTCGGGGGTATAGAGACAATAACGGGGGAAATGAAAGTAAATGGTTACGAATACATTTGCGCCAATAATACCCTGCGTCACTATATTAGTGATGCAAAGATTAGTCTCAAACGGCGGGATTAAATTAATCTGCGGCGGGAAAGATCAGGCTAAAGGTGATCCGGGCGGAGTTATTCCCTCCGGAGCAGTGGGCACGAGTGACACCGCCGTGCAGCGTCATGATTGCGCGGACGATCGCCAATCCCAGCCCGCTGGCATGGCTGCCGGAACTGCGGGCAGCATCCGCGCGGTAGAAACGGTCAAACAACTTATCAAGATGGGCTGGAGCAATAGCCGGCCCCTGATTAACCACCTGTACAACCACTTCCCCAGTCTGCTGAGTGAGGGTCTGGAGTAATATCTGGCTGTTCTCATCGGCATAACGCACCGCATTGGCCACCAGATTGCTCAGTGCACGTTGGAACAACATGGCATCCGCCAGCAATTGCCCTCTGCCTGCGCAAACCAGCGTAATACCGCGCTCTTCCGCCAGGCCTTCAAAATAATCCGCCACCCGTTGCAGCTCTTGCGCCATATCAAGGCGACTGACGTTCAGCACCGCTTGCCCTTCGCCGGCACGCGCCAGAAACAGAATATTTTCTACCATGCGCGAAATGCGTTCCAGTTCATCCATGTTGTTCGACAACAGGGTTTCATACTCCTCCACGCTGCGTGACTGATACAGCGCCACCTGACATTGCCCCATTAACGCGCCCACCGGAGTGCGGATCTCGTGCGCCAGATCGGCGGAAAACTGCGTCAGCCGTTGATAGCCTTCGTTCAGGCGATCGAGCATGGCATTAAACGAACGAGTCAGTTGCTGCAATTCCTTCGGCGCCCCCTGCTCGCTCAGGCGAGTCGACAGCGTATTCGGTGTGATCACCGCCGCCTGCGCTGCCATGCGCCATAATGGCTGTAAGCCACGGCGCATCACCCAATAACCCAGCAATGCGATCAGCACAAACGCCACTATCACCGCGGCGACAATTCGCCAAAGATAACGCGCCAGCATCTTCTGTTCATTGAACATCACATGAGCCGCCGAGATCTGCAGCAGGTTGCCGTCCTCCAGTCTGACCAGCGCCGAGGCGGCTCGCAATGGCACGCCTTGCGCCGTCTGCCCGCTCTGTACCGCACTCAACCGCTGCGGTGTGCCAACCGGCGTCGGGATCATCGGCGGCAGGCTCACCCTGGCCGGGTTAACGTTGATTAACGACTTTTGCCCAGATTGCTGAAAAATCAGCACGTCCTGCTCGTTCCCCAGCATATTTTCAAACAGGCCGGTGTTCGCCATCAGCTGCTCGAGGGGAAAACGCCGGCTCAGTAAATTACGGTAATACTCCACCCGGCCGGTGACCTGCAAATCGCTGCGGAAGGTCATCTCCTGACGCATTGCGTCGTACAGGTACCATCCCGCACCGCTGACGACCAACGCCGCCACCAGCGCAAACAGCATAGCGCTGCGCAGCGTCAACGACAGCGCACGCCAACGCTGGACCAGAGCCTTCATGGACGCGGCTCGCAAACGTAGCCGATACCGCGCACGCTGTGGATCAGCTTGACGTCAAAGGGCCGATCAATCTTGGCACGCAACCGCTTGATCGCCACATCCACCACGTTGGTATCGCTGTCAAAGTTCATGTCCCAGACCTGCGAGGCGATCATGGTGCGTGACAACACTTCCCCTTCACGACGCACCAACAGATGCAACAACATGAACTCTTTGTTGGTCAGCGGGATCACCTGCTCCTGCCGTACCGCTTTGCGCCGCAGAACGTCGAGCTGCAGATCGGCAATGGCATAGTGGTCGGCCTCACGTACCGTGCCGCGCCGCAATAAGGTGCGCAATCGCAACACCAGTTCAGTGAAGGAAAAAGGTTTGATCAAATAATCATCGGCCCCCAGTTCCAGGCCATGAATACGATCCTGAACCCCGTCGCGGGCAGTCAGAAACAGGATCGGCACATCGCTTTTCTTGCGCAGTACCTCAATGATCTGCCAGCCATCCAGCCCTGGCAGCATCACGTCGAGCACAATGGCGTCGTAAGCATCCTCAAGCGCCCGAAACAGGCCGTCGGTGCCGTTACGCGCCAAATCGACGCTGTACCCGGCCTCGCCCAGCCCTTTCTTCAGGTAATCACCCGTACTGATGTCGTCTTCAACTACCAATATCCGCATTGTCGCCACCTCATTACACCTGCGGAAATACTAGCAGCTTCGGCAGACATGCTTGATGACATTAATGTCATTAAACCGACATGGTGCTGTCCCTGTTGTTCAACCATGCTTAACCGGCAACCTAAACAGAGGAGAACATTATGATTACCCGTCATCGTTTTGCCGGTTTACTGCTGTCCACCCTGATGCTGTGCAGCGGAGCCGCCGCTGCGGCTCAAACGCCAGGGAAAGTTATTGCTCCACTGCGCGGCACTATCAGTCAGGTGACCGACAGCAGCCTGCAAATTACCGACCGTAAAGGGGAAACGGTCAATGTGAAACTCAACGACCAGACGAAGGTGCTGAGCGTTTCAAAAGGCACGCTGGACGACATTAAACCGGACAGCTTTATCGGCACCGCTGCGGTACCCCAAGCGGACGGCAGCCTGAAAGCGCTGGAAGTCCACGTGTTCGCCGCCAGCCTGCGCGGCACCGGTGAGGGCCATTCGGCCTGGGAATCTGCCGACGGCAAGGTGGATACCATGACCAACGGCACCGTCGGTAAACTGGTTAACTCCAACGGTCGCACTCTGACCGTGACCTACGGCAACCAGCAGAAAACCGTTAACGTGCCGGAAGATGTGCCGATCGTGACTCTAGATCCCGGCGATCGCAGCCTGCTCAAACCCGGTGCGCACATCGTGTTGTTCTCCGCCACTGACGATAAGGGCGAACGCGTCGCCACCCGTATTTCTGCCGGCAAAGACGGCACCGTTCCGCCGATGTAACTCGGGAGTCGATGATGAAAACCAACGCGCCACGGCCGGTGCACCGCTGGCCGGTACGCATTACCCATTGGATTAACCTGTTTGCCATGGTCTGCATGTTCATGAGCGGCTGGGAAATCTACAACGCCTCACCGCTGTTCGGCTTTCGCTTCCCGCCGCAGGTCACGCTCGGCGGTTGGCTGGGGGGCGCAATTGGTTGGCATCTGGCGGTCATGTGGCTGCTGGCAGGCAACGCGCTGTGCTATTTCCTGTGGAGCCTGTTCAGCGGCCATTTTCGACGCGATCTGCTGCCGCTCACCGCCGGTACGTTAAGACGCGATATCTGGCAGGCGTTAACGCTGCGGCTAAAACATCAGCACGGCCGTTATAACGCCATTCAAAAGCTAATGTATCTCGGGGTACTGATTCTCGGGCTGTTGCTGGTGCTCTCCGGGCTGGCAATCTGGAAACCGGTGCAGCTACAAGGGTTGGTAAGCCTGTTTGGCGGTTTTGATATCGCGCGTTATGTGCACTTTTTCGCTATGTCCGGCATTGGTTTATTTGTGGTGATCCACCTGCTGATGGTGATGATCGTGCCGCGCACGCTGTGGGCAATGATTACGGGTGGCAAGCATGAGTGATAAAAAACAGCGCCCCGCGGCACCGACGCTGGAGCCGGCGCAAAAGAAACAATTGGTCAATCTGCAGCGCCGCCTGATGTTGCGTTCCGGCCTGACGCTGGGCGGCATCGCCATGCTGAGCGGCTGCAACCTGCAGGACGGCGATCAGGTCGATAAAGTGTTGTGGGCAATGTCGCGCTGGAACGATCGGGTGCAGGCCTGGCTGTTCAGTGGCCAGAAGCTGGCACAAACCTATCGCCCGGACCAAATCACCAATCCCTTCCCGTTTAACGCGTTTTACCCCGAGTACAACGTGCCGGAAGTGGATTTGGCCAGCTATCAACTGGAAGTCTCCGGCAAGGTAGAGAGAAAAGCGCCCTGGACGCTGGAACAGCTGCAGCGCCTGCCGCAGCAAAGCCAGATCACCCGCTTGATCTGTATCGAAGGCTGGAGCGCCATCGGCCAATGGGGTGGCGTGCCGCTGCGTAACTTCCTGCAGCACGTCGGGGCGGATCTGAACGCGCGCTATGTTGGCTTCAAATGCGCGGACCGCTATTACTCCAGCATCGACATGGCCACCGCGCTGCATCCACAGACCATTCTGGCGCTGGATTTCGGCGGCAAGGCGCTGCCAGCGGATTACGGCTACCCGCTAAGGCTGCGGGTACCCACCAAGCTGGGGTTCAAGAACGCCAAACATATCGCCGCTATTTTTGTCAGCGATACCAACCCCGGCGGCTACTGGGAAGATCAGGGTTATAACTGGTTCAGCGGAATTTAGTTTTCTGCGCAGCACTGCGCAGGATCCCCGCGGACGGCTGGCACAGATATCCCGTCGCTGCTAATAATTCACCATTAACAAGGAAGATAACTATTGGAAAAGTAATAATAAAAAGGATTTTATCATGGAGATTGATGCTATGGAGCGCTATACGCTACGGGCGGGTGAATTCAGATAACAGTAAGCAAAAGTGACGAAAAAACTGCAGAATATTATCTGGATTTCAAAAAGATCACTCAAGAAATGCGAGCATGGTTTGCGCATGTTTATACCGACCCAGACTTTTTAGATAACGCTTATGCCATAGAGTTTTATGATATCAAAACACTAAGTCTTGCCACCAGACAAGGACGCTCCGCATTCGATACCTATACCCCCATGGGGTATACATTTTCTGAACGTGAGCGCCTGTTCGTCGATGGGATAGGTAAAACTATTATCGACTTCGTTACCCAATATCAGGCAAAGCTCGTTTTTAGCGTACCTTTAAGACCCGCCCTGGCCAAAATCTATGATTCACTATTGAAAAAACATGCTCAAAGAGTACAGTATTTATACAAAATGGAATTCATAAAGGACGGTTTATATGTCATCGAAATCTAACGTCTTGGATCAATCACAGGAGCAAAGCTCGAATTTTTTGAGTATTAAAGAACAGCGCTTGCAGGCCTTACAAGCTTTCCATGATGCCTGGTGGGAACAAAGATGCCAGGAGTGGCGTGAACGAGGTTGCCTCGGTACGCCAGGGCGGGTCATCAGCCGCTACCGTTCCAACGAAACGTCATAACCCCCATTTGGGGGTTTTCTGTTTTAGCCAATCACTCCCCGGTCGTCATCAGCGTAATATCCGCCTGCTGGATAGCCTCGCGCGCGGCGGCTGGCAGGTTGTTATCGGTAATAATCGCGTCAAATGCCGTTATCGGCAGTGCCAGATAAGTGGCAACTTTACCGTATTTAGAGGTATCGCTGAGTAGAATGCAGCGGCGGCTGGCATCCACAATGGCTTTCTTCACCATCACCTTGTCTTCGTTCGGCGTCGACAGCCCACGCATGCCCCATGACGAAGCGGAAATAAACGCCAGATCGATAAACAGCCCGCGCAATGCCTGCGCTGCCGCTTCCCCCACGCAGGAGCGATTCTCACGGCAGACGGTGCCGCCGGTGTGAATGATTTTGCACTGGCTGTGTTCAATCAGGTAACCCGCAATCACGAAATCATTGGTGACCACCGTCAGGTCATCGCGATCGCTAATGTGTCTGGCCAGCGCCAGCGTCGTGGTACCCGCATCCAGATAGATACAGCTGTCAGCGGGGATCTGCCGGGCAGCCAACTGACCGATGGCCGCTTTCTGCTGGCTGTACATCCCTTCCTTGTCCTGATGCGAAGGCTCAATCGCCACCCGTTCTGCCGACTGCACGCCACCCGATACCGCCAGTACCGCGCCCTGCTCCTCGAGCTTTTGCAGATCGCGGCGAATGGTCATGTGCGACACCCCCAGCCGTTCGGTCAACTCAGCAATGCTGACCACCCCGCGTTCTGATACCAGCGCTAAAATTTGTTGATGGCGTTCTACAGGTATCACGGTTCCCTCTCTTTACCGCAGTGATAATAATTGTGATTTTACGTCAATTTTCGTTCGGTGAAAGCCCGCTGTTTTCAGGCCGTGAAGTCGCTCATGTTATCGGTGATTTTATTTTAATTTTTTAAAACAAATAGATAGAGCAAAATTTATATTATTGGCTGATGTGAACCTTATTCACCCACTGTTAATAATTGTGACAACGATCGCTGATGACGCACGACAAAGCGCTTATATTTAACACAACAAAACAAATTATCACTAAAATTAACAAGGGGTGCGCTATGACACAGCCAGCGGATTTTGCAGTTTGCATCGTAGGATTAGGTTCAATGGGCATGGGAGCGGCGAAGTCGTGCATTAATGCCGGACTGACTACTTACGGTGTCGATCTTAACCCGCAGGCGCTGGCCTCCTTGCAACAGGCCGGAGCAAAACAGGCGGCTACCCGCGCAGACGACTTTGCAGCCGAACTCGATGCCTTGTTGCTGCTGGTGGTCAACGCCGCGCAGGTGAAACAGATCCTGTTTGGTGACAACGGCCTGGCCGCGAAGCTGAAGCCAAATACGCCGGTGATGGTGTCTTCCACCATTTCCGCGGCCGATGCCAAACAGATCGAACAGCAGTTGCTGGCCCTGGGTCTGAACATGTTGGACGCCCCGGTTTCCGGTGGTGCCGCCAAGGCTGCCGAGGGCCAGATGACGGTGATGGCCTCCGGTGCCGAATCCACTTTCCGGCAGTTGCAACCGGTGCTGGACGCCATTGCCGGCAAGGTCTATCGCATTGGCGAAGAGATTGGCCTGGGGGCTACGGTGAAAATCATCCATCAACTGCTGGCCGGGGTACATATCGCCGCCGGGGCCGAGGCCATGGCGCTGGCCGCCCGCGCCGGCATCCCGCTGGACGTTATGTACGATGTCGTCACCCACGCCGCCGGTAACTCATGGATGTTCGAGAACCGCATGCGCCACGTGGTCGACGGTGACTATGCACCTAAATCGGCGGTTGATATCTTCGTGAAGGATCTGGGGTTGGTGGCGGATACTGCCAAAGCGCTGCATTTCCCACTGCCGCTGGCCTCAACCGCCTTCAATATGTTCACCGCCGCCAGTAATGCCGGTTTCGGTAAAGAGGACGACAGTGCGGTGATCAAGATCTTCGCCGGTATCGACCTGCCGCAAAAGAAGGAGAACGCATAATGCTGCTCGGCGTCATTGCAGATGATTTTACCGGAGCCACCGATATTGCCAGCTTTCTGGTAGAAAACGGCCTGCCGACGGTGCAGTTGAACGGCGTGCCGCGGGATGACCTGCCGGTCGAAGCGCAGGCGGTGGTTATCAGCCTGAAGTCACGCTCCTGCCCGGTGGCGCAGGCCATTGAGCAGTCGTTGCAGGCGTTGGCCTGGCTACAGCGCCAGGGTTGCCGGCAATTTTACTTCAAATATTGTTCGACCTTCGACAGCACCGCGCAGGGCAATATCGGCCCGGTGACCGACGCCCTGCTTGATGCGTTGGGCGAAAGCCAGACGGTGATTTCACCCGCGTTGCCAGTTAACGGCCGCACCGTATATCAGGGCTATCTGTTCGTGGCGGATCAGTTGCTGGCAGAGTCCGGCATGCGCCACCATCCGGTAACGCCAATGACCGACAGTAACCTGCTGCGGCTGATGGAAGCACAGGCTCAGGGACGCTGTGGGCTGGTGAACGCCGCAGAAATGGATCGCGGTGCCGGGGCGGTGGCTGAAAAACTACGGCAATTGGCACTGCAGGGCATGCGTTACGCGGTGCTCGATACGCTGAATGAACAGCACTTGCTGACCCAGGGTGCGGCGCTGAAAGATATGAAGCTGGTGACCGGTGGCTCCGGCCTGGCGATTGGCCTGGCACGCCAATGGGCGCAACCGGGGCAAGGCAGTCCACAGGCCGCAGGAGCGCCGCAAGGAGCAAAAGCCGTGGTGTTGTCTGGTTCCTGTTCCACTATGACTAATCAACAGGTGGCACGTTACCGTCAACAGGCGGCCGCTATGGCGGTCGACGTGGCGCGGTGCCTGAATGATGCCGAGCGCACGGCCTATATCACCGAGCTGGTCGACTGGGTGCAACAGCAGGCGAATGCCCCGCTGGCCCCTCTGCTGTACGCCACCGCTGAGCCGGAAAAACTGCAGCAGGTGCAACAGCAGTACGGTATGGCCGCCGCCAGCCAGGCGGTGGAGTCGCTGTTCGCCGGGGTGGTCAAACAGCTCCAACAGCGGGGTTTCAGCCGCTTTATCGTCGCCGGTGGCGAAACCTCTGGCGTGGTAACGCAGGCTCTGGGTATTCGCGGTTTCCACATTGGCCCCTGTATTTCTCCCGGCGTGCCCTGGGTGCGTGCCATCGATCAGTCTATTTCACTGGCCCTGAAGTCGGGCAATTTTGGCGACGAGAACTTTTTCGCCCGGGCGCAAACGGAGTTCCCCCTATGACACTGACCACCGAACAACAGGCGCGTGAAGAAATGGTACGTCTGGGGGCCTCGTTCTTTCAGCGTGGCTACGCCACCGGGTCTGCCGGTAATCTTTCGCTGCTATTGGCGGACGGCACGCTACTGGCCACCCCCACCGGCTCCTGTCTGGGTGAACTGCAGGCCGATCGGTTGTCGAAAGTCAGCCTGAGCGGCGAATGGTTGTCCGGAGATAAACCGTCAAAAGAGATCAGTTTCCACCGCGCGCTGTATCTGAACAACCCGGAATGCAAAGCGGTGGTGCACCTGCACTGTACCTATCTCACCGCCCTGTCCTGCCTGCTGGGGTTGGACGTGGAGAATGCCATCAAACCCTTCACCCCTTATGTGGTGATGCGCGTCGGCAAGGTGCCGGTGGTGCCTTACTATCGTCCCGGTGATTTGCGACTGGCGGAAGATCTGGCCAATCTGGCACCGACGCACCGTGCTTTTTTGCTGGCCAATCACGGCCCGGTGGTTACAGGTAAGAGCCTGCGTGCCGCGGCGGACAACACCGAAGAGATGGAGGATGCGGCGAAGCTGATTTTCACCCTCGGCGAACGCCCGATTCGTTATTTGACCGATGATGAGATTGCCGAGCTACGGAGCTGAATCATGCCAAAATTTGCTGCCAATTTATCGATGATGTTTACCGAACTGCCGTTTCTGGAGCGATTCGAGGCTGCGGCCGTCGAAGGGTTCACCGCGGTGGAGTTCCTGTTCCCCTATGACTATCCGGCCGAGTTACTGGCGGAAAATCTGCGCCGCCACGGCCTGCAGCAGGTGCTGTTTAATACCGCCCCCGGTAATGCCGATGCCGGAGAATGGGGGCTGGCGGCGGTTCCTGGCCGCGAACAGGCCGCGCGTGCCGATATCGACAAAGCTCTGGCCTATGCCATCGCGCTGAACTGCCCCAGCGTACACGTCATGGCCGGTGTGGTTCCGCCCGGCGAAGATTGGCAACGCTACCGCGATACCTTTATCGGTAATATCCGCTACGCCGCCGACAGCTTCGCCCAACACGGCATCAAGGTACTGATCGAAGCGCTCAGCCCGCAGGTTAAGCCCAATTATCTGTTCTCCAGCCAGCATCAGGCAGCAAAACTGGTCGAAGCCGTCGATCGCCCGAATGTGTTTATCCAGTTCGATTTTTTCCATGCGCAGTTGGTCGACGGCAATATCAGCGGTCTGATGGCTGCACTGGCCGGGCGCTATGCCCATATTCAGATAGCTTCAGTACCAGAACGCCATGAACCGGACGACGGCGAACTCAATTATCCCTGGCTGTTCGCCCAACTGGACCGCCTCGGTTATACCGGCTGGATTGGCTGCGAGTACAAACCGCGTGGCGATACCCGGGCCGGGCTGGGGTGGATAAAGCCTTACCTGTAACAGGCCGATCCTGCGTACCTGACAGCAACAATATAAAAATTAAACGCACCCGTATCGCCAGCCGGCGATCGCGGTGCCTGACTCTTACCCGATTAAAGGCTATCCCATGTCCACTTCCCTGCTTTTGATAATTGCCGCATTAGGCGTAGTGCTGCTTCTGCTGATGGTGATCAAGGCCAAGATCCAGCCATTTGTCGCCCTGCTGGTGGTTAGCCTGCTGGTGGCGCTGGCCAGCGGTATTCCGACCGGCGAAGTGATGAAAGTGATGACCGCCGGAATGGGCGGCGTGCTGGGCTCGGTCACCATTATTATCGGTCTGGGCGCGATGCTTGGCAGAATGATCGAGCATTCCGGCGGGGCCGAGTCGCTGGCCCATCGTTTCAGCCAGGCTTTAGGGCCAAAACGTACCATCGCCGCGCTAACCATCGCTGCGTTTATTCTCGGTATTCCAGTGTTCTTCGACGTCGGCTTTATCATTTTGGCGCCGATCATCTACGGCTTTGCCAAGGTGGCCAAAGTTTCCCCGCTGAAATTTGGCCTGCCGATGGCCGGCGTAATGCTGACGGTGCACGTCGCGCTGCCGCCGCACCCTGGCCCGGTGGCTGCTGCCGGGTTACTGAACGCCGACATCGGCTGGCTGACCATTATCGGCCTGGCTATCTGCATTCCGGTCGGGGTTATCGGCTACTTCGCGGCTAAATGGCTGAACCGTAAGCCCTACCCGTTGTCGATTGAAGTGCTGGAGCAATTGCAGCTGGCGGCCCCCGAGCCGGCTCCTGCAGGCAAAGCGCCGTTAAGCGATCGCATCAACCCTCCGGGGGCCGGGCTGGTGGCCGCGCTGATCGTCATTCCTATCGCGATCATCATGCTGGGTACCGTTTCCGCCACCCTGCTTGAGCCAGGTTCGGTACTGCGTGACACTTTATCGCTGATCGGTTCCCCAGCGGTGGCGCTGATGATCGCCCTGCTGTTGGCGTTCTATTTCCTGGCCATTCGCCGCGGCTGGAGCCTGCAACACACCAGCGACGTAATGGGTGGCGCGCTGCCCACTGCCGCGGTAGTGATCCTGGTAACCGGTGCCGGTGGCGTGTTCGGCAAAGTGCTGGTGGAGTCTGGCGTGGGCAAGGCATTGGCGGAGGTTCTGACCACCATTGGCCTGCCGTTAATCCCGGCGGCGTTTATTATCTCACTGGCTCTACGTGCCTCACAGGGGTCCGCCACCGTGGCAATCCTGACAACCGGAGGGTTACTGTCGGAAGCGGTCAGCGGACTGAATCACCTGCAATTGGTACTGGTTACCCTCGCCACCTGCTTCGGCGGGCTGGGGCTGTCGCACGTGAATGATTCCGGCTTCTGGATCGTCACCAAATATCTCGGTCTTTCAGTGGCTGATGGGTTGAAAACCTGGACGGTACTGACCACTATCCTCGGCCTCAGTGGTTTCCTGTTCACCTGGTTGCTGTGGCTGGCGGTGTAATTTCTCTGGCATACTGCACAGACCCTTTTGGCTCTGTGCAGGAAAAAAATAATGCCCCTTATCACCACCGCCCCGCAGTTGCTTACCGAACGTTTACGCCTGGATGCCCATACGCTGGACGACTTTGACTCATTGGCCGCCATGTGGGCCGATCCTGAAGTGGTGCGCTATATCGGCGGCACGCCGAGAGATCGGGAAGACTCCTGGGGCCGACTGATGCGTTACGTGGGGCACTGGGCGCTATTAGGTTATGGGTACTGGGCGGTGCGCGATAAAGTCAGCGGCGCTTACCTCGGTGGCATCGGCTTTTCTGACTTCCAGCGGCATATCACCCCGGCGCTCGACGCCCCGGAAATGGGCTGGACATTAGTGACATCGGCGCAGGGCAAAGGCTATGCCACCGAAGCGTTGCGTGCGGCCCTGGCCTGGGGAAAAGAGCATTTACCGGGCGATAAGGCGGTCTGTATTATTTCACCGGAAAACCAGCCTTCAGTGGCGCTGGCGAAGAAGGTCGGTTTTAGCGAAAGCCACCGCAGCGAGTACCATCAGAACCCGATACTGGTGATGCACTGCCCGTTGTAAACCAGGCCGTTAACGCACCGACGCCGCGGCCAACGCAACCTGGATAAAATTATCCCGCAGCGCATCAGCCTGCTGCGGGTTCCAGGCAATGCCGACCTGCCACTCGGTCTGTTCACCGCTGAGCGGCAGAATATCGATACCCGCCGGAATAATATGGCTGACGCTGTGCGGCAACAGGGCAACGCCAATGCCGGCGGCAACCAACGCCAACAGCGTCTGGATATCCCCCGCCTGTTGCACCACATTCGGCACCAGTTGATGGGCGGCAATAAAACGCAGCGACTGTTCGCTCAGACCGCGTCCGCGTTTTGGCGTCAGCTGCAGCAGCGGCAGGGTGTTGAATTGCCCGATGATCGCCTCCGCCTTCAGCGCCAACGCTGCGGGTGCCGCCAGCACCAACCGATCGCTCAGCAGCGCGCTGGCCCGCAGCGGTTTGCTGACCGGCAACCGCACGAACCCCACCTGCAGCTCTCCTTGCAATAACAACTGATACTGCCGCTCCGAAGGCAAATCCTCCAGCCCCACGGCAACCTCAGGAAAACGCTGGCGGAAGGCGGCAACCAGTTGCGGTGCCAGGTGAAAACTGGACAGCCCGAATCCAATTGCCAACCGCCCCGCCTCGCCTTGCACGATCCTCAAAGCACGCTGTTGAAACTGTAAATGCTGCCCCACCAGCGCCTGTGCCTCGGGGTAGAGTCGCTGTCCGCTGGCGGTGAGCTGTGCCCCCTGGCGACCACGGTTAAACAACCGGGCGCCCAGCAGCGCTTCCAGCGCCTGGATCTGTTTGCTCAGTGCCGGCTGGGTGATACACAGCCGTTCTGCCGCCAGGTGATAATTGCCCTGTTCAGCCAGCACCACAAAGGCGCGCAGTTGTCGAATATCCATTCCGTTTGGTTATCAAATTAAGAATTTAATTGATTATACAGTAATCAATAGCTTTGCTGTAATCAACGCCAGACAACGACCAAAGGTAACCTTATGACAAACTTTCTGCGTGCCGCGACGGTGCAGTTCCAGCATCGCGCCAACGATAAAAATTACAACCTGTCGGTGATCGAGGGCTTTATCACTCGCGCCGCCGCCGAACAAATCCAGGTGCTGACCTTCCCGGAGATGTGCATTACCGGCTATTGGCACGTGCGACACCTCAGCGCAGGCGAAATTGGCGCACTGGCCGAACCCATTGCCACCAGCCCTTCGCTGGCGCGTATTCGTCCGCTGGCGGAGCGCTACAACATGGCGATCGGTGTTGGGCTCATCGAACAGGGTGAAGACGGCAAATATTACAATGCCTACGCGGTTTGCCTGCCCGACGGCAAGCTTCACGTACACCGAAAACTGCATGCCTTTGAGCACCCGGCGATAGCCAGCGGCGACAGCTTCACCGTGTTTGACACCCCATGGGGGGTTCGGATGGGAGTATTGATCTGCTGGGACAATAACCTGGTAGAGAACGTGCGTGCGACCGCTTTGCTGGGGGCTGAAGTCCTGCTGGCTCCGCATCAAACGGGCGGCACCCATTCCCGTAGCCCGCATGGTATGAAGCCAATACCGTTGGAAGTCTGGCAGCAGCGGCAGACAAATCCTGCGGCGATAGAGGCAGCATTTCGTGGCGAACATGGCCGCGGCTGGCTGTTGCGCTGGTTACCGGCTCGCGCTCATGACAATGGCCTTTTTGTTCTGTTCAGCAATGGTGTGGGGCGCGATGACGACGAGGTCCGCACCGGCAATGCGATGATCCTCGACCCGTATGGCCGTATTTTGGCGGAAACCTGGGCGGCGGAAAATCAGATGGTCACGGCGGAACTGGATCTGTCGCTGATCCCGCTCAGTACCGGACGCCGCTGGATCCACGGCCGTCGGCCCGCGCTGTACGGTATTCTCACCCAGCCACAGGGCTATGAGCGAGATGCCCGCAGCGCACGCTTTTCGTCAGAGCCGGCACAGAAACTGGGTAAGTAGCTACCCGCGCCGAATGACAGGCAAAAAAAATCCGCCCGAGGGCGGATTTTTATCTGATGCGGCCAATTGCGCCACACGCTCACACCCGTAGGCGTGGAGAAATCTTAGAAACGGTAGCCTACGCCAACGCTCCAGATGCCAACGTCAACGCTGCGGATACGGCTCTGCTCGTAACCCACGTCCAGAGCTACGTCCTGGATTGGGTTGAACTGCAGGCCAGCACCGTAGGTGAAGCCGTAGTCGCTGCTGCCGTTACGGTCAGAACCGTTTTGGGCGTTGTCGATGTTTTTGCCGTAGCCAACACCAACTACACCGTAGATGCTTGCCCAGTCGTTGAAGCGGTAAGCTGGACCAGCAGTGATAGAGTTGTACTGAGCTTTACCGTAGTAACCGTTCTCAGAACCGTTCTTTTCCACGTGGGTAAAGGAACCGATCACACCCAGTGGGTTGTTGTCGAACTCGTAACGGTACTTCAGGTTGAAACCGTCGGCTTTGTTGGCAACGCCTTGGAGATCACCCTGCGCATAGCCTGCGGATACGGTGCTCTGGCCAGCGAATGCGGTACCTGCGGTTACTGCTAATACACAGGCTGCTACTGCGGAAAGACATGCAATTTTTTTCATAACCACCTCAAACGCGTTATATTTTTAAGTAAATCCATTTGTTCATGCATTGAAAATATAACAAAAATTAGCGTGAAACTCTGCCTTAAAATGAGTGTCTAATGCTTTATATCGTGTAACATTAGATTTCAAGAACAGTGTATCTTCTTCTTTTCGCTCTATTTTCGAGCCGTATTCTACGCGTTTCTGTGACAATAATCACCTATTTAAAATCCAGATGATTCTTAAAAAAAGCGCACTTTTTGAGCATAAAACCTAGTCGGCCGTCCTAAATCTGGCGCTTTTCTCCGTTGCGAACGCTTTTCTCAGACACATTTACCTCATTTCATTTACACTGCCATCATCCGAATATCGACGGTCTTCCCTGGTAGTGGGAAACCCATAAAAGGCTCTTAAGGATGTCCTCGTCTGCAACCGCTAAAGCGTCTTCCACGCTGGTGCCTGTCTGTTTATTAATTATTGCCATGGTGTCGATTCAGACCGGTGCCTCACTGGCTAAAAGCCTTTTCCCGCTGGTCGGCGCTGAAGGCATCACCACGCTGCGCCTGAGTATCGGCACGCTGATCCTGTTCATTATCTTCCGCCCATGGCGCATGCGTTTCGCCGCCGGCAGCCGTCTGCCACTGTTTATCTACGGCCTGACGCTGGGTGCGATGAATTATCTGTTTTATCTTTCTTTGCGCACCCTGCCGCTGGGCATCGCTGTCGCCCTGGAGTTCACTGGGCCGCTGGCGGTCGCCATGTTCTCGTCACGCCGTCCGATCGACTTTCTATGGGTCGCATTAGCGATTGCCGGATTATGGTTCCTGTTACCGCTGGGTCATGACATGGGCAGTATCGATCCCATTGGAGCGGCCTGTGCGTTGGGTGCCGGTGCCTGTTGGGCGGTTTATATTATCTGCGGCCAAAAAGCAGGTGGTGACCATGGCCCCGGCACCGTGGCAGTAGGTTCCCTGATCGCCGCCGTGGTGTTCTGCCCGATAGGTGCCTGGCAAACCGGCAGCGCGTTGCTGAATGTCGACATCCTGCCCATTGCATTAGCTGTAGCCATTTTGTCTACGGCGCTACCCTATTCCCTGGAAATTATTGCATTGCCGAAAATTCCGGCGCGCACCTTCGGCACCCTGATGAGCCTGGAGCCTGCACTGGCAGCCCTCTCCGGCATGTTATTCCTTAATGAACACCTGACAACGGTACAATGGCTGGCACTGGCAGCGATCATCGCGGCCTCGATGGGCGCTACCCTAACCATCAAGCCAAAACCGCAAATCGAAAAGCTGTCCTGAGGATCGGCTACGCCTGCATTTGCCAAAAGCGGAATGCAGGCGGGTTAACTGTTTTCACAATGGCAAACAGGCATACTTTTCCGCGCAATATCCCCACGTTTTTATGGAAACGAACCCGACAGGGTTCAACACATGGAGAATTAAAGTGATTTATAACACTCTGTTTAACCCACGCTATGGCCGTGGGCTGTCACCGATACTGAATGAAACCCTCACCGCCCTTCGTCAATACGATCTGCCTGAGCTGGCACTGGGCCGGCATGAGATTGACGGTGAAAAAATTTTCATGGAAGTGATGACGCTAACCACCGGGTTGGCAGAAACGCGACGTGCAGTGCTGCATCAGGAATATGCCGAAATACATCTGTTAATCAGCGGTGAGGAACGTATTGATTACGGCATGCTGGGGGACTGGCAAAGCGAATTGCCCTATGATGAAGCTCAGGATCTGCAACTGTTGGACATCATCCGTCATCGCCAGACGCTGACGATGTTTCCGGGCATGTACGCCATCTTTTTCCCTCATGAACCGCATCAGGTCGGATGCCAGTTGAATACGCCGATGCCGATCAAAAAAGCGGTGGTCAAGATGCATTACACCCTGTTGCTGTGACCGGTGAGCCGGTCGATTCGGCCGGCTCTCTCGTCACTCTATTGAGAGCTGCAACACTGGAGCTTAAATTTAAAAACAGATTCATCCGAATAAAATAAAAGTGAACAATGTAATAAATTACATTTATAAATTATTACATCCGCAAACAGCCAGTAAAACACCAAAAATTAAAAGCAATAAAAATCAACACCTTAAATAAAAACCAATTTATACTCGTTAAGTTACTCTTATTATTTATCATTTTCAATTCGTTACTCCCTATTTATCCAATAGCCATTTTCGGCCTGAAAAAATTCATATCATTGCTATAATTAATCCCGTACCAAAATAGGACTACGTCACAACAAGAGGAGATCTGATATGAGTACCGCTAAACTGGTTAAAACGAAATCTTCTGAGCTGCTTTACACTCGCAATGACATGGACGAAAAAACCAAGCTGGACGCCATCAAGGCGCTGAACCGCCAGGTTATCCAGTTTATCGATCTGTCGTTGATCACCAAACAGGCCCACTGGAACATGCGCGGCGCCAACTTTATTGCCGTTCATGAAATGCTGGACGGGTTCCGTACGGCCATCATCGATCATCAGGATACTTTTGCTGAACGCATCGTACAGTTAGGCGGCGTCGCCTTGGGCACCGTGCAGGTTGTGAACGATAAGACCCCATTGAAAAGCTATCCGACCAATATCCACAGCGTGCAGGAACACCTGAAAGCGCTGGCCGATCGTTACGGTGCCGTGGCCAATGACATTCGCAAGGCCATTACTGAAGTGGCGGACGAAGATACCGCGGATATGTTCACTGCCGCATCCCGCGATCTGGACAAGTTCCTGTGGTTTATCGAGTCCAACATCGAATAAACCCGATAGTACCAATCAAAACGGCCCGCATCGCGGGACTCAGCAGGCTGCGGGCTTTCGCCCCGGCCTGTTTTTCTTTTCACGTGGCTTGAATTGCTCAAAAAACCGCCCATAGTAGATAAAACAGGCGATGAGCAGCAGAGCAGCACCACAAAAGTGAGGTGACTATGGCAAGCGGATGGGCGGCAGAAGGTGCCGTGCAGGATCAAATCGACTCCACCGTGGATGACGCCGTACAGCGTGCCAGACAGGCGCTGGGCCGGGGTGAAAGCCAGCATTATTGCCAGGAATGCGGAGAAGAAATTCCTTTAGCCCGTCGGCAAGCGCTGAAAGGCGTGCGCTATTGCCTGGCCTGCCAAACCGAGCTGGATAAAAAACAGGCGGCGAGCAGCTTATATAACCGCCGCGGCAGCAAAGACAGCCAGCTGCGTTAACAACGTGCCACCCCAAAGCCCTTTCAGTGAACACTCCTGCACCAGATGCAACAGCCTTGCGGCACAAAAGTTAGAGTTAGTTATCAGTATTGAAGCGAAACTGTTAACTATCGGTTGTTTCAGCCCCGTTATTTGGTTAATGATAGGCCAGTGCACCAACAGGCAACCCAGAGCACCATTTTGGGGCCTCAATTTGGTGCATGAAAATAATAATTCGATCTTCAAACACAACATCACACCACAACTCTTTGTTTTTATAGTAGTTGAAAAGATGGCACGATTCTTTCATGGCACCAACTGCAATATAAAAAATGGGTAATCCGCAACCTGTACAGGAAATTCCTCTCATGAAGTCAATTTTTAAAGTCTCCCTGGCCGCCCTTTCGCTGGCCTTTGCCGTTAGCTCCCACGCAGCAGATAAACTGGTCGTCGCTACCGATACCGCATTCGTTCCCTTTGAGTTCAAACAAGGCGATAAATACGTTGGCTTCGATATCGACCTGTGGGCCGCTATCGCCAAAGAACTGAAACTGGATTACACCCTGAAACCAATGGATTTCAGCGGCATCATCCCGGCACTGCAAACCAAAAACATCGATCTGGCGCTGGCCGGTATCACCATTACTGAAGAACGTAAAAAAGCCATCGAATTCTCCGACGGCTACTACAAAAGCGGCCTGCTGGTGATGGTTAATGCCAACGACAACAACATCAAGGGCATTGACGATCTGAACGGTAAAGTGGTGGCGGTGAAGAGCGGCACCGGTTCCGTTGATTACGCCAAACAACACATCAAAACCAAAGACCTGCGTCAGTTCCCGAACATCGATAACGCCTATATGGAACTGGGCACCAAGCGTGCAGATGCGGTACTGCACGACACGCCAAACATCCTGTACTTCATCAAAACTGCCGGCGCCGGCAAGTTCAAAACCGTGGGTGAATCACTGGAAGCTCAGCAATACGGCATCGCCTTCCCGAAAGGCAGTGACGAGCTGCGCGTGAAGGTCAATGGCGCGCTGAAAACGCTGCGCGACAACGGCACCTACAACGAAATCTACAAAAAATGGTTCGGTACCGAACCTAAATAACGGATGAAGTCAGTCACTGATTCACTTGAGCACAGGGGTGGTGTCTTAGCCCCTGCGCTTTGTTGCATCTGATTCCCACGTTTGGGATCACCGGGAGAAAACACCATGCAGTTCGACTGGAGCGCCATCTGGCCCGCCATCCCCATCCTGTTAGAAGGCGCCAAAATGACCCTGTGGATTTCGGTCCTCGGTCTGATTGGCGGCCTGATCATCGGCCTGGTTGCCGGCTTTGCCCGTACCTACGGCGGTTGGATTGCCAACCACGTGGCTCTGGTATTCATCGAAGTTATTCGCGGTACGCCAATCGTGGTGCAGGTGATGTTTATCTACTTCGCCCTGCCGATGGCGTTCAGCGATTTACGCATCGATCCTTTCAGCGCGGCGGTGGTCACCATTATGATCAACTCCGGGGCCTATATTGCGGAAATTACCCGTGGTGCCGTGCTGTCGATTCATAGCGGCTTCCGTGAGGCCGGCCTGGCATTAGGCCTGTCACGCCGTGAAACCATCCGTTATGTCATTATGCCGCTGGCGCTGCGCCGCATGCTGCCACCGCTGGGTAACCAGTGGATCATCAGCATTAAGGACACCTCGCTGTTTATCGTGATCGGCGTGGCGGAACTGACCCGTCAGGGGCAGGAGATTATTGCCGGTAACTTCCGCGCGCTGGAAATCTGGAGCGCCGTGGCGGTTATTTATCTGATTATTACCCTGGTGCTGAGCTTCGTTCTGCGTCGTCTGGAAAGAAGGATGAAAATCCTGTGATTGAATTTAAAAACGTCTCCAAGCATTTTGGGCAAACCCAGGTGCTGCACAACATCGACCTGAAAATTAACCAGGGTGAAGTGGTGGTGATTATCGGGCCTTCCGGCTCCGGTAAATCTACGCTGCTGCGTTGTATCAACAAGCTCGAAGAGATCACCAGCGGCGATCTGATCGTCGACGGACTGAAAGCTAACGATCCCAAGGTTGACGACCGGTTGATCCGTCAGGAAGCCGGCATGGTGTTCCAACAGTTTTACCTGTTCCCACACCTGACCGCGTTGGAAAACGTCGCCTTTGGCCCTATCCGCGTGCGCGGACTGAAAAAGTCGGATGCGGAAAAGCTGGCACGCGACCTGCTGGCCAAAGTTGGCCTGGCTGAACGTGCGCATCACTATCCTTCAGAGCTTTCCGGTGGCCAGCAACAGCGCGTGGCTATCGCCCGTGCGCTGGCGGTGAAGCCGAAAATGATGCTGTTCGATGAGCCAACCTCTGCGCTTGATCCGGAACTGCGCCATGAAGTGCTGAAGGTGATGCAGGATCTGGCGGAAGAAGGCATGACCATGGTGATCGTCACCCACGAAGTCGGCTTTGCCGAAAAAGTGGCGTCACGGCTGATCTTTATTGATAAGGGACGGATTGCGGAAGACGGCAACCCTCACGAGTTGATCAACAACCCGCCAAGCCCGCGTTTGAAAGAGTTCCTGCAGCACGTTTCCTGATTTATCCTGTTCAACGGCGGGCGCACTCAGCGCTCGCCGTTTCTATTTAGCACGCGTTCCCACTCCCCGCCTCGTATCATTTCCTACTATATTGCTTGTTTTTATTAACATTTGTCTTTAATCCGCCGATTTACAGAGCCCCAAGAGAGGATAAATGCCCGCAACCGCATACTCCCGATTAGGTTCTCATCTGCGAGAACGCTGGTTTCCCCTGTTACTGCTGCTGATAGCCTGCACAGTTTCCCCATTGGCGATGGCGCAATCCGCGCAGAAAACCGCCCCCGTTGACCAAAGCCAACAGCAAAAAGCCTCTTACGCCGCACTGGCGGATATTCTGCAAGACGATAAGGCCCGCGCCGCGCTGATCGGCCACCTCAGACAGGCAGCAGATCAATCTGCCAACGGCCCGCCGAAAACAGAAGCGTCAGAAACGCCAGAGTCGCTGAGCGATAATCTGAGCAATCTGGCACAAGGGGGCATCAGCAGCGTTAACCAAAGGCTGAACTCGCTGCAAAAGCTGATCGACTCGGGGCCAAAACGCAGTTTTAATCCCGACAGTTTTTTCCGCGCCCTGGGCTACTTTCTGCTGACGGTCGCGGTGACCTTCGCCATCTTCCATCTGATCCGTCGGCTGGTCCACCCGCTGTACAAACGCATGGGCAGTTGGGGACACAACGCCAAATTGCAGCAGGGGCCGTGGTATAAATTGCCGACGGCCATCCTCGGCGCTTTCGCCGTCGATCTGCTGGTATTGCTGCTGGCGCTGGCGGCGGGCAACCTGTTTGCGCGCCATGTTAATGCCGACAGCGCGACCATCCTGCGTTTGCAAACCCTGTTTCTTAGCGCCTTTGCGGTTATCGAATTCTTCAAGGCGATACTGCGGCTGATTTTCTCGCCCAACTTCGATTATCTGCGCCCCTTCCCGTTTAGCGATGCCAGCGCCCACTACTGGAACCAGCGTCTCGCCTGGCTGAGCGGCCTGATTGGCTACGGTCTGATGGTGGTGGTGCCGGTAGTGGCGACGCAAATCAGCTATCCGGCTGCGGCGGCCGCCAATCTGATTATCATGCTGGCCCTGACGCTGTATGCGGTGGCACTGATCCTGCGTAACCGCAAACCGATACAACGGCAAATTAACCTGCTGGCCGAACGATCCATGGCATTTTTCAGCATTATTTTGCGCGGTCTGGGCCACGTC
Organism: Serratia sp. BIGb0163; assembly: GCF_024809935.1. Classification (NCBI taxonomy): domain Bacteria; kingdom Pseudomonadati; phylum Pseudomonadota; class Gammaproteobacteria; order Enterobacterales; family Yersiniaceae; genus Serratia; species Serratia sp. BIGb0163. Next base: position 202,628 of record NZ_JANUDZ010000001.1, on the reverse strand, counting down.
TGGCACCTGCTGGCGATCGCCTATTTCCTGGTGTTATTTGCTCTGTCGCAGTTTGATATTGGCAACAGCCTGCGCTTTATGATGACCGCGACGGTGAAAAGCCTGGTGGTCGTTGGCCTCGGCGCCCTGCTTTCCGGCATGCTGACCCGTTGGATTTTCCGACGAATCTCACTGCCGGAAGACGTCAACCGACGCTACCCAATGCTGGAACGACGCATTAACTCCTATATTCCCAATGGGTTGAAAATACTGCGGGTGATAGTGGTGTTGGCGGTGACGCTGCTGCTGTTTGATGCCTGGCATCTGATCAATTTGTACCAGTGGGCCGGCAGCGAAAACGGCGAGAAAATCATTGGCGGGCTGGTGCATATCCTGCTGATTGTGGTGATTGCCGTGTTCAGCTGGACGCTGATGGCCAGCATTATCGAACACCGCCTGGCATTGGAACTGAGCAACGGTATTCGCCCGAGCGCGCGTGAACGTACCTTATTGACGCTGTTTCGTAACGTACTGGCGATAGTGATCAGCACCATTACCATCATGATTGTGCTGTCACAGGTGGGGATTAACATTGCGCCCCTGCTGGCCGGTGCCGGAGCACTGGGGCTGGCTATCAGCTTTGGGGCGCAAACGCTGGTGAAAGATGTGATTACCGGGGTATTCATCCAGTTCGAAAACGGCATGAATACCGGCGAATATGTCACCGTCAGCGGTATTACCGGCACGGTGGAGCGCATGACCATCCGTTCAATCGGTCTGCGGGACGACTACGGCGTGTATCACATAGTTCCCTTTTCTTCGATCACCACGCTGGCCAACTATGCCCGCGAATTTGGCGTCTACCGAGCCAATTACAGCGTTAGCCGCGACGAAGACATCGATCATGTCCATCAAGTGCTGCATCAGGCCGTTGATGCATTGAAACAAGACGATCAGGTGAAACATTTTCTGGTCGGCGAACCGGTATTCAACGGCGTGGTCGCGCTGGGTGACCGTTCCTTCACCACCCGGGTCACCGTTCGCACCCAGGCGTTGAAACAGTGGGTGGTGCAGTACGCGCTCGATCGCTTGGTAAAAATGCATTTTGACCAGGCCGATATCGCCATGCCACAACAGGCCATGCAGCTTTCTTATGCTCCGAACGCGGGAACGCCGCCGGAAACGTCCTGACAATCATCACCGCGGCGTGCAGGGGTGGGCGGCAAGGAACGCCGCCACATCCTGCAGGTAAGCGTCATACTGTATCGATCGCGGCGCAAACAGGCCGACAATATTGATCAACGACGGGTAACGGACAAACAGCGGTTTGACCATGGCATGGTCAGCCTGCTCGATGCGCATCACCGTCAACAGATCGGCGGAGATGACTCGCCGGTAAACGCGTTCAGTTTCGTTCGCGTCAACGTTAATGTCACGCCCCCCCACCATCAGGTGTACCGGTGTTTTGTAATGGCTCAACCCCGCAGTGGCATCACTGGCCATGTTGGCTCGAATAAACTGCCAGCGATCGGCACTCAAGGCCGCCGCAACACCATACTCTCTGCGGTACTGCGTGTAACCGTCCGGCTGTTTTAACAAGGACAGCACGCGCCTCCCCTGTGCTTCGCGTTCCTGAATTCGTTGCTCATCAATACCTGCAGCCTCCATTTCCGCTCGGGTGTTATATTGCCCTTGCGTTAACCAGTTGATCGCCGGAGACATCACCAACGTAAAAACGATATCGGGCCGCAGTCGTGCAACTTCTGGCATCACCCAACCCGCCTGGCTTGCGCCCCACAACCCGACACATTGCGGGTTAAAGCGTCCGTCTTTTCTGGCCCAGTCAATAATGTCCGCCGTTTCTTTTGCCCGGTCATTCATGGTTTGGTGCAACCAATTGCCAGAAGAGCCGCCGACACCCGGTTTATCAAAAGATAAAACGGCATAGCCCTGTTCAGCCATGCTTTCCCAAATACTGTAGTAGGCTTCGTCACGGCTGGCATTGGCAGGGCCATCACCATGAACAAAGACAATCACCCCCGGCTTCCCCTGCATGTTCTTCGGCAGCACCAGCGTACCGGCAAGTGAGTTCCCACCAGCGGCCAACCGAACCGGTTCTGTGACATATTGATAGTCATTGACGTTGAGAACCCAGCCTAACGCCACCACAAACAGTGCCAGTAAAGAAACGACTATTTTTTTCATCGTGTTTCCCCGATGCGCTTCTCCATGAGCAGCCAGTTTGCCTGGCGAAACAGCAACCACAGCGAAGCATGTCTCTCCCGCCGACCGATGTTGAAACCACATTGTTGATACAGCCGCCGTGCGCCGGTATTTTGTTGGCTCACGTGCAAACGCAGCCAACGGTTAGGCCGCTGTGCCGCCGCATACTCCGTTATCCATTGGATCAACATTTTCCCCACGCCTTTGCCCCGCTGCTTTTCATCCACCGCCAGGTAGGAGAGATACAGTTCACCGCCAGCAGGATCATGCTGTAACGTCACGATTTGCAGGTACATGCGCCAAAAGTTCAGCATGCCGTAACGGCGGCACAAACGCAGGATTGGCAACGGGCGTTCCCTTAACGCAGAATTACCCAGTCGCCCCGCTGACTTGAGCCCAAATGCTGCCACTACCTTACCCGCTCGCCTAACGACAAAGCTCTGTTCCTGACTGGTGCTCTGTTTCCAGCTCCACAGCCAGTAAAACAACCGCCATTGTTGACGTGCGCTCAGCCTGCACTGGCGTTGAAATTTGTCATCGAAGGCAGAGTAAATCAACGCTGCCGTCTGTAATCGGCAGGATTCGCGGTAAGGTTGTATATCAAGCATTTTGCCCCCATTACCCTTGCGTGAAAATCAACTGTTCCAGCAAGTGATTGGCCACCGTCGACGCCTTGCGAGGGAAAATCGCCTGCCGCCAGGCCTGGCCTTCAATCACGTCCAGAATCAGTTGGGCAAGCTCGCGCGGATCCAACGCTACCGCAATCTCGTCAGCCTGCTGCGCCAGAACGATAACCTGCACCAGTGCATCCATCAGTTGCTGCTGGTTGGCATCAAATCGCTCCGCCAGGGTGGGATTACGCGCAACCTCCGCCACAATCTCTGCCGACAATTGCACGCTGTCCGGTGAAGACACAAAAGCGTGATAAGCGTTGAAAAAGTCGGACAGCGCCTGCTTTGGTCGATGTTTCCCTGCGGTCAACTGTGCGGCAAACTCGCTGAAAAACGCATTCTCCAGCAACGCGATTTCACCAATCAAATCATCCTTACCAGCAAAATGATTGTAAAGATTGCCCACGCTGACGCCTGCTGCCAGTGCGATATCTCGCATACTGGTCTGGTGAAACCCCTTGTGGGTAAAGCTATGCAATGCGGCATCAACAATTTTTTCTCGGTTTCCCATGGTTCTGTCTCGCGGTTGAAATGTGGCTAGCGATGTTCAAAACAACTAAAAGTGAACGAACGTTCGTTCACTTTTAGTTGTAGCATACAGAATGTCAAACCGGCGAGTTTGAACCAAAGATAAACAATCAGGAGAATAGTAAAGCGATAAAGGCGCTAACCCCGTTGCCAGGGCTAGCGCAGGGGCGATCAGTGCAATGCACCTTCTTGTTTAACCGACGTGAAAGTCTGCATAAGTTTCACCACGTCCTGCATGCCCACATTCACCTGATTGATCACCTCACCGGCATCATGCGTCAGGGCAACGCCACCGCCCGCTTGCTCCACACAAACCGCCATTCCGGCAATCGCCGCCGCCACGCCCTGTTGAATCGCTTTGGTAATCCTTTCGATTTCTGTCGCCGCCTGGCGGGACTGTTCTGCCAGAGTACGCACTTCGTTGGCGACCACGGCAAAACCGCGCCCGTGTTCCCCCGCGTGCGCGGCCTCAATAGAAGCATTGATTGCCAGCAAATTGGTTTGAGAAGCAATTTTACGGATTGACTCCACCATGGCACCAATTTGCTGTGACCCTTTGCCCAGTTCGCTGACCACGGCGGAAGTATCGCGTGCGGCCGCTTCCACCTGCTGCATGCCCGCCACCGCCTGCTGCACGATCACCGCCCCCTGCGCCGCGGTTCTGTCGGTATCCAAAGAAAGGTGATGCGCGTTGCGTACCATCTCTTCCTCGTGCTGCTGCTGGATCATCAGCCGGGTAATGTCCTGGGCAATCTTCACCACTTTCACCAGCCGCCCATCTTCGTTGAGGATTGGGTTATAACTGGCCTCCAGCCAGACTCGCTCCCCACGACGGTTTACCCGCTCAAAACGCCCGGTAATAAACTCACCGCGAGCCAAACGCTGCCAGTGCTGACGGTAATCGTCAGAGGCGGCAAATTCTGGCGGGCAGAGCACCGCATGCGACTGTCCGCGCGCCTCCTCCAGCCGATAACCCATCAGATTCAACATATTGTCATTAGCGTCGAGGATCTTTCCCTGTGCGTTGAAAGTGATCATCGCCATAGATCGATTTAACGCTGCCAGTAAACTTTGATGTTCCTGTGCCTGGGTAATGCGTTCGGTCACCACGCTGGCAATCTTGACGATCTCCATCACCCGCCCCTGCTTGTTCAATACCGGTGTATAGGTACCCTGCAGCCATACAACTTCACCGTCTTTGCGAATGCGCTTTATATTGTCGGTAATCGGCTTGCCATGATTTAACATTTCCCAGTGCTTACGGTATGCCGTACTCGTAACATATTTCGGGTCACAAAAAATACGGTGATGTTGGCCGATGACTTCCTGGCGCTGGAATCCCATAGTTTGCAGAAATAAATCATTGGCTCGCAGCACGGTGCCGTCGGGTTTAAATACAATCATGGCAACGGCATTTTCTATCGCGTTCAATTCCGCACGGCTGTGGGTGTTTAACTGACTGAATCGTAACAGCATAGGGTAAAAATCCTTCTGGCAGATGATTTAGCGAACAATGGCTTCTCATTTTATTTTTACGCACGCCGCGCCCACACGCAGGCGCGCATCAACCAGAGAAACAGGCAGGCCTAATTCTCCAGACAGATAACGCTAACCGGGATAAATATATCAATTCAGTAAAGTAACTATTAATTTTTGAATAAATAATTAAATCAGGATTTTTATTATGGTAACCGCATTGAGAATAACGCAAGTTGAAGAAATTGAAAGGAAAACGCGAAGTATTATTGGCGCCGGTTAAATAACCGGCGCCTGCGGACATTAATACGACAGCCGAGACTCAGGCGACCAGTAATTCCTCCGTCGATGCCGTAGCGGTGATAGTAACCTCCGGTGGGAGATAGCGCAGCTCACTGAGCAGCATCTGGTGATCCTGGCCCAACAGCAGGATCACGCTGTCAGCCGCATCCAGCCGGTGATCGTCGTTATTGTCGACAATAATATAACTGCTGTTTTGATCGGCCAATACGCTGCTCACCCCCACCTTAGCGCTGAGAGCCCCCGGTCTGCCCAGATCCAGCAGTGCCGCCAGCAGTTGGCTGGCGCTGCCCATCTGTTCATCCCCCAGCACACCAATCCGGGCTTCGATATTTTGGCCGTCGCTGGTGCCGTAGTCCGCTAATGAGCGACCTCCGGCATCATGGGATAAGCGCACTCCGGACAAAACGTCAGTAATGCTGTCTTGCTGCAGTGAAAAACCCTTGAGTGTGACGCCGGAAGCCGCCGTGCTTGATTGCAGAGTTACGCTGTTCTGCCCTGCACCTGCGATTAGCGTGGTATCTCCCTTGATGTTGAACTGGTCATTGCCCCCTCCACCTTTGACTAACAGTTGCTCACCCACCAGCCCCAATTCGGCCAATAACGGATCCAATTTGGCCTGGCTGGCACCGCTGAGCGGCAGTAAATCCAGCATCTGGATCAGCGTACCGTTTCCGCTGCCGCCATGGGCCGAATTCAGGGTGAACGCATTACCGGCAAAGGCGGAAGCGTCAATCAGCCCCACGTTGTGGTAGCCCTCCTCCAGCGTCAGGTTAAAGCTCGCTCGACCCGAAAGCACAATGTCATGCACCTGGTCATTGCTGCCGGTCAACGTCAGTGCGCTACGCCCCCAACCCGTGGCATTGATGGCAATCAGCTCCAGCGGATTTTCACTGCCGTGAGAATCCAGCGCCAAAGACCCGACGTTTCCGCTGCCGGAAAATAACAGATCGACGCGGTGAGTGGCATTCGCCAGAAAATCGATTTCGAGCCGGCTGTCCGCCTGATCGCCCACGCTGCTGATTTCAAGCCGTGCAGCATTCGCATTAGCGTTAATCACTTTGACATTATCCGCCCGATCGGAAAGCAACAGTCCCCCGCTACCCAGATCGTTCGCAGCCCGATCCTGGACGACATACCCACCCCGAGTTCCCTCTACCGTCGCGTGACCATTTAGCACGCCATAGTCAAAAACGTGGGCTTCAGTCGCCAGTTTTTCTGTCTTAATCCCACTCCAACTGACCTTATTCAGAGTCGCTTCAGCCTGGCCGATATAACCAGCCAGGCTGAGCTGTTCAAAATGGCTGAAGTTGGCAGCGTTGCTGCTCACCGTGCTAACACGCATTCCCCAAAGATCGAGTGTAGAAGTGAGTTTGACGATCAGGTTAGCAGACAAGATGTCCATGCCCGCACCGCCGTCGGCTCTCAGCGCCCAACCGACATGGTTTGCCCCTCCAGTGGAGTTCCCGGCCCACAACAGGCTGTCATTGCCCTCATTGAGATTAAAATTCCCGCTGGCGGCAGCCACATCGGCCAGCGCCGTTAACTGTACCTGATCGCTACCGTAGGTACCGTCGAGAGTGACGTTGGCGTTATTTACGGTCACCGCCACGCCATATTTAACGTTCGGGTTATGATGCAACTGAATGGCCGCAGCCCCATTCCCATTGATAGTCAAATAGGAAAGCTGGGAGGCATAGCTCAGATCCACAGAGACATCCTTATCTGCATTGAGGAAAACCCGGAACAGTACGGCAGTTTCCGCGTTGCTCAGCGAGTGTCCGACATGGGTGTTTACCGTCCCGTAAGCATTTCCACCCTCTTCGCTAGTGCCAAGTGAAGCCGTGGTTTTATAGGCCAGACTTTGGCCAATCTCACGGGCAAACGCCCATTGCTCACTCTGAGTCACTCCGCCAGTGACGTCGTTAGTCATCAGATCCTCAACTACCGCCTGCGTAATCACCCCCTTGTCGTCACCCAAAGTCCGATAATGTGCCAGTTGCTGCTCATCCGCGGCTCTGCCATGAACCGCCTGATACACGTGTTGAATAAAAGCATCCCCCTGCAAATCACCAATCTGTCCCTGAAACTCGGGGGTTGCCAACAGGGCAGCGACCAACTCCGGATAACTCAGGGTGCCGGAGGCCAGGGTTTTGCTCCAGGTTTCCAGTGACGCGGCATCAATACTCCGTTCAGGAATAGCGCGAAACAGCGCTGCCACTTGTTCCAAATAAACCGTGGCAGGCAGTTCCCCCGACGGATATTGATAACCGGCATCATTGAAATGCTGCTGCGCAACCTGATCTTCCGGTGCCACTTCGCCACGTAATTGCTCAATCATGGCAACCAGCAAATCGCCACGCGTCGCCCCTTCCGCCAGTTGATTTTGATAATCGGTCAGCTCAGACGTCGTTGGCGGGCGCTCAAAACCCTGTTCGAACAACTGCAAAATAAAATCGCCGTCCGAAAGATTATTGATTGGCAACGTCTCTATTTTTTCCTGCGCCAGAACGCCCAGGTCGGCCCCCTGATTAAGCTGACGGCCATAAGAATTGATTTCGTCAGTCAGCCAAGGGGCTTTCAGTAGGTAGAACATGGCGATGGCATCAGCGGCCCCTCCGACAGCATCATCGGCAACAGAAGGGAATAGCCCCTCGGCAATCCTTTGATCCAATGCGTCACGCTGCGCGAGGATAGCCGGATCGTCCCCCAGATAATTAAAAAGACTGATGACCACACTGGCGATCGCGCTATTGAAATGGCCCTGTGTAAGCAGCTCGTTGATATAATCCGGGTCGGGGTAGGCGTTATAAACCGAAAGGTAGACTGAGGTGAGAATATCGTATTCGCTCTGGCCGTTCATCCAGTCGGCATCAGGCTGACTCATTAAAATACTGGCCATGTACGCCGGTGGCTGGCTGCTGATATCAAATTGACTGTCGTAATAGTCAATTTCAGAAACCGTCGGCAGACGTCCGAAAATCCCGATGATCAGAGCGCCGACTTCTTGTTGCGTAGATAAAGGAATCATAATAACTCCCACTAATGTGTCGAATGAAAGATACGGCACATCAGTGCCGCAACCTGTCTCCAACTGCATGGAGAGAGACGATGCACACTGCTGGGATAGCTATTATTGGTATGGCTACAGTTAAGGAACCTTAATGGGATATGTCAAGAAAGGGTGTCAAGCCTAAAGTCGGTATGGGAGCTGCCTCCCATACCGGCAAAAATCTGTGCAAACTCCGAAATTAGCGCCAGCGTTCTGCCGCCCAGGCGGCCTGTTGCTCGGCGTCATGGAAGGTCCAGGCGACAAAGCGGCTGATTTTTTGCCCCTGCGCCATCTCGATAGTGCGCACTTCCGCCACCCCGGCCAACTTCGCCGCGTGATAAATCGACGGCAAGGTGGTGTGTTTGGATATCAAAGAAGTGAACCACAGGCAGTTCTGCACCTTGCTGACGCTTTCTTCGACCATTTTACGCACGAAGGCTTCTTCGCCGCCTTCACACCACAGTTCGTTATTCTTGCCGCCAAAGTTCTGTACCGGCTTGTCGGCCACTTCGCCCTTGCCCAACTTGTGCAGTTTGCGGCGGGTGCTGGCCTGCGCTTCCTGCTCGGAGCCGTGGAATGGCGGGTTGCACAGCGTAGCGTCAAACTTCTCAGCCACACCAATGATGCCGTTAAAGATAAACTCCGGCTGTTTTTGCAGGCGCAGACGCACGCTGTTTCTTAACGTCGGGTTCATTTCGACGATCATTTTGGCCGAATTGAGCGACACCGGGTCAATCTCTGAACCGGTAAAACGCCAGCCGTATTCGCGCAGGCCTACGATCGGATAAATGCAGTTGGCACCAATGCCCACGTCAAGGATCGCCACGCCTTTGCCACGCGGGATCTCACCGTCGTTGCTGGTCGCCAGCAGATCGGCCAGATGGTGCAGGTAATCGGCGCGCCCCGGGATTGGCGGGCACAGGTAATCGGCGGGAATATCCCAGTGCTCGATACCATAGAAGTGTTGCAGCAACGCACGGTTGAGCATTTTAACCGCCGCCGGATCGGCAAAATCTACCGAGATATCGCCCCAGGCGTTCGGCTTGACGAACGGCTCCAACGCCGGGCAGCTGGCGATCAGCGCCGGAAAGTCATAGCGTGAGCGATGACGGTTACGCGGGTGCAGTCCGCTTTTCTGCTGCGGGAAGCTTTTCTTTTTTTCCACCGTGACGGGCTCTCTTAAAGGTATTTCTGGCACGTAAGATACCATAAAGCGAAGACAAACTTGCAGGCGGCGGGAAACACGTCAAAATATTAGCTCTGTTTCCCCTATCTCAGGCCACCTATGAGCAGTGAGTCCCGTTATTACTATGAACCCGCCGCCGGCCATGGTTTGCCGCACGATCCGTTGAACGCCATTGTCGGCCCGCGCCCGATAGGCTGGATTTCCTCGGTCAGCGTCACCGGCCAACGCAACCTGGCACCCTACAGTTTTTTTAATTGCTTCAATTATCGTCCGCCGATCATCGGCTTCGCCAGCAGCGGCTGGAAAGACAGCGTGGCGAACATCGTCGAAACCGGGGAATTTGTCTGGAATCTGGCGACGCGTCCACTGGCCAATGCCATGAATAACAGCTCCGCCAGCCTGGCGCGCGGTGAAGATGAATTTGCCTTTGCCGGCGTGACACCGCTGCCCAGCCGCCTGGTGAAGGCCGAACGCGTAGCGGAAAGCCCGGTTAACTTTGAATGCCGCCTGTCGCAGTGCATTCAATTGCAAAGCGCCGCGGGTGACAAGGTGGATACCTGGCTGGTGTTGGGGGAAGTGGTGGCGGTGCATATCGATCCGGCGCTGCTGGACGAACACGGCATCTATCAGACTGCCGCCGCCGAACCTATTCTGCGTGCCGGTGGGCCGAGCGCCTACTATGGCATCTCGGAACAGCACCGTTTCGACATGACCCGCCCGGATGCGCAAAAGCGCTGATCGCTCACGGGTGGTGATAAAAAGCCCGCCGGTGCAGACACGCGGCGGGCTTGTTCAGCGATTTCAGGCCAGACGTGCGTTAATCGCTGCGGCGAAGTCACGGCACATCTTTTCATCGCCCTCGGCGTTATCCGCCAGCACCTGCTCGCCATCCACCACGCGGATATGCGCCGCCAGGTCGAAGTCCGCCGCCGGTTGCGGCCGGGCAGCGGCAGCAGCGATGGTCTGCTGAGCATCCTGCCACGCCTGCGCCACCGTCTGGTTACAGGCCTGCGCCAGATAGTCCGGGTTAAAGCCTTCGCCGGTCAGGCTGCGTAGCGTCTCATCATGGCTGACACCGTTACCCGGTAGCCAGTAGTGGTGCGCCAGATCCGGGCCAATCGCCGGGTTATCGGTAAGATAGCCGTCACGCTGCAGGAAGAAATGGCGCGTCTGTTCGACCGCCATCAGTGCCAGCAGATACCCCTGATAGGAACAGGCTGACTCCAGCGACAACAGATGCGGGATCGCCAGCGTCGGACGCGGGCTGCCGCTAATGCCCAGAATTTTGTGCTCAACCTCGCGCGCCAGTGCGGTAATCGCCTCTGGTGTCAGCTGTTGCTCATCCCACTGATACAGCGCCCACTCAAAGTAAGGCACCAGCAGAATATGACGTTCGTTGAACGCACGCATCGGCTGGCGTGCCGCAATACTGGCCTCAATCAATTTATCCGGCACCGGCTCACCGGCGGCGTTTTTCGCATAGCGTTTCAGCCAATCGGCGTCGTCCAGCAGGCTGTCACAGAACATCGACTGGGTTTCCGCATAGGCCATTGAGGTCGGAGGGAACTCCTGCGAGAAGCAGGGTGCGTTCTGGCAGATATTGGCAAAGTGCGCGGCATGCCCGCCCTCATGGAACAGCGTATTGAGCCCATGAGCGCCACTGCCCACCTGATCCGGCTGCGCCAGACTGGTGAAGTTAATCCGCGCCGGCAGCCATTTCCCCTGCTGGATAAACGGCGGTACCGGGCCGTGCATAAAGCCGTTTTCATACTTGCCCTGACGCACCAACAGATCGAGATCCATCTGCGCGCCACGAAAACCGATGTGCAACCTTTTGAAGCTGTTGATCCAACGTTCAAGCGACTGGGCAAACGGGAAGTAAGGATCCAGTTGTCGGGTCACGTCACCGGCACTGGCGAAGCGCACGTTCCAGGGTTGCAGCGCCTGCTCGCCCTTTTGCGCCGCCAACTGCTGCAGACTGCGTGAATTGGCCTCGCGGGTTTGCTGCTCAAAACGATCCAGAATGGTGAACAACTGCTCCGGCGTCATGCGCTCGGTTTTGTTGACCTTGTAGTCGAAATAGTTGCGAAAACCCATCTGGCGCGCAAAGCGGTTACGCAGGCTAATCAGCTCCGGCAAACCGTTGTGCAACAGCCACTGTTCCAGCTCACGCAGCGCATTCTGCGAACTGCGGCGGTAGTCTTCGTTTTCATTAGTGGCCTGGTTGGTCAGCAACTCACCGAGCGAGGCGTTCACCCGCTGCCCGGCGGCATTCAGATGGCTGACCGGGTTGGCCTTGCGCCGGGTATACAAGTCCGCCTCGGCACTGATGATTTGATCCAGCAGCGTCTGAGCCTCGGCATCTTCAATGGCGTTACAGTCAAAGAAACGCAGCCAGCCATTCAGTCCATGTTGCAGCGCATCGCGCTGTGCGTCCTGCGGCAGAACTTCCAGCCCAGCCAGCAACTGACGAATTTCCGCCAATCGACGCGGTTCGGCGATAAAGCGTTTATAAGCGCTTTCCGCCGCCGAAAAACGTGCTGAAACATCGTCACCACCGGTGCCCATATAGTTGTGCCAGAACAGATCTTCTTTGGTGCGGTGAACCTCAAGATAATCCTGATTCAATAGATTGAAGTAATCGAGAGCCTGTTGCATAACCATCCTTTCAGCCGAATAGCGAAGTGTTCCAGTATAGCCAAGGGATTTACGCGCTGCGTAAACGTTCCAAACCCTGTTCCAGGGTGTCAACCTCACCGGCGGCCAGCAGGCAGCAGGCAATCTGGCGTTGGATCGCCAGCGGAACCGCCACCTCACCCGCCAGGCAACGTTCGGTCCAGCGCGCGGTGGTCTCGGCATCTTTTGCCGCCGGCAGCTCGGGAATTTCATCCTGCACTGGTCGTTCCAGCAGCACCTGCTGCTCGCCGTTAACCATGTAATGGATCTGTGGGCATCGCTGCGGGTTGGCATAGGCCTCGCCTTCGGTACCGTGCATCAGTAGCCCACGAGCGCCGATTTGGCGGAAAAACGAGGCCACACGGCCGACGTATTCCGGGTGCGACACGCTGGCAATACGCAGCACATCCTGCTCGGCAAACGGGGTGGCCAGTTTGGCCAGGGTATGGGCGCTGTTACGCACCCCCATGCGCCAGCGCAGGCCAAGTTGACGCTCCAGAGGGGCAGACAAGGTGGAAACCGGGATAAACACGACTTCACCTGCATCCAGGCGCTGCTGCGCATGAGCAACATCTTGCGACCAGGGCAGGCCCAACGCCTGGAAGGTTTCGGCGCTGGTGACGCGGGTGCTGTCATCGAGCACGCCATGTACCACCACCGGCAGACCGACGCGTTTGAGCAACAGCGCCAGTAGCGGCGTCAGGTTCGCCTGTTTGCGCGCGCCGTTATAGCTCGGCAACACTACCGGCATCGGTCGCCCAGACGGAGCCTGCAGGCGGATCACCTGCTGTTGCATCGCCTGATAAAAGCCGAGCATTTCCTCTTCGGCTTCGCCTTTAATCCGCATGGCAATCAGGATGCCGCCCAGTTCCAATTCGCCAACCTCATCGGCCAGCATCTTTTGATAGAGCTGAAAGGCGGTTTCCCGATCCAGATCGCGCGCATGGTTCTTGCCACGGCCGATCTCTTTAATGATTTTGGTGTAATCCATGGTCTGCTTTCCCCTGATTCAGTCTGGAGCCAGCATACCTTATCCACGCCGCCGCTCAACCTCATCTGCCAGTTGCTGCTGGTCAACATCACCGGCTCTCAGCGCGGCGATCACCCCCTCGACATCTTCGGCGTTGCGGTTCTGGCTCATCTTCCATTTGCCTTCGCGGTGAGTCACGGCGATCTCGATACCGACAATGCCCCGGATCTGTGCAGCGATATAATTGGCCGGAGCATCGCCGATATGCCAGGGTTCAGGCTGGCGGCCTTCCTGCAACGCCGTCAACCCGTCCAGCTGTTGTCGCAACCAGCCCGCGTCCTCCGTTACCCGCGGCACACCGCTCAGTTGCACCACGCTGTAATTCCAGGTCGGCACCACCTTGCCGGTCTGACGCTTGGTTTCATACCAGCCCGGCGAGACATAGCCCTCACGCCCCTGAAACACTACCAGGCACTCCGGCACGGTCTGTAGCAAGGACCAATGGGGATTGGTGCGGGACAGGTGCGCCCGCAACACAATATTGCCCTGCTCATCGGCGTCAATCAAAAACGGCAGCGGATCCGCTACCAGTCCCTGTTCACCGTGGCTGATTAACATGCCCAGCGGGTGGGCACGTACCAGAGCAATTTGACTTTCCAGGCGGTCATCGCGAAATGAGGCGGGTTGGTACATGACGTCAGGCATCCTTCAACGTTATCGGGTGGATGAATAGCAATAACACCCGCCACAGCTTTACTAAAGATCCACTTTGCGCTGTTGTTGGATGATCCACCTCAGCAGCACCAAGGCAACGGCCATCGCCAGCAGGTTGTAAACCATGGCCCCGGCAAACGCCCGCCCATAACCCTCTGCGCCCGCGCCGCCCGCCAACAAGGGAACAAAAAACGCGCCGCTGGCGGCAATCCCCAACGCCCCACCCACCTGTTGCACAGTAGAAATCACCCCGGCCGCCATCCCCGCCTGTTGTTCTTTTGCCAGTCCGAGCACCAGGTTAAGCAGCGGTGTCATACTCAGTGCCTGACCAAAACCCAGAACAACCAGCCCCGGCAACAGCCACAGTGGCTGAACCAGCGCCGCGCCCCACAGCACCTGCGCCACCAGCAGTGCCATCCCGGTGGCGTAAATCACCACGCCAAGCGCCAGCACGCCGTTGCCCCAGCGCTGTACCAGAGTCGGTGCCAGCAATGAGGCCAGCATAAAAGCCACGCTGGCGGGTGCAAACAGGCTGCCGGCCTGAAACGGCGTCAGGCCAATCCCCGCCTGCAACAGCAGGGCAAAACACAAAAAGAACGAAGAGGCGGTCGAGTAAATCGCCAGCACCACTGCCACGCCCGGGGTAAAACTCCCCTGCCGCAGCAATGCCGGATCCAGCACCGCGTCCCCCGCACGCTGCGCCAACCGCCGTTCCCAGCGGATAAAGGCCCACAGTACCGCTATGCCCAGCGCCAGCGTAGGCAACACCCACCAGGGCCAGCCACGCGACGGCCCTTCCAGCAGCGGAACCAGCAGCAACAACAGCCCGGTTGCCGCCAACAGCAGGCCAACGCCATCCAGCCGCTGCGCCTGTGCGAGGCGTGATTCAGGAATACGCCGCGCCGCCAGCATGGCCAGCGCACCCACCGGCAGATTGATCAGAAAAATCATTCGCCAACCGCTGCCGAAGATATCGGCTTCGATAATAAAGCCACCGAAAATCTGACCAAAAATCGCCGCCAGCCCCAGCGTCATGCCCAGCCAGGCAAAGGCCCGCCGCCGCTGCTGCGAGCTGTACAACACGCGCAGCAACGCATAGATCTGCGGGAACAACAGCGCCGCCGTCGCCCCCTGCAAAAAGCGCGCTACGATCAACATGCTCAGGGAGGTCGCCAAGCCACACAGCGCAGACGTTAAGGTAAAGCCCAACATGCCGAGACTGAACATGCGACGACGACCAAAGCGATCGCCCAACCGCCCACCGGCAATCAGCAACACGCCGAATGCCAGCTCATAACCGGCAATAATCAGACCCAGGCCGGCAAAATCAGCGGCGAATTGTTGCTGGATCACCGGCGCTGCCACGTTCACCACAAACAGGTCGAACACCGTGACAAAACCGCCCAGTAACAACACCGGCAACCCCGACAGACGACGATCGTCCCCCGCTAATGACTGTTCCATAATGACCTCCAGAGATTGGGATGGCGGCAGTATGGAACATGTCTTAAACTGTTACTATATAGCCAGTTATACTATTACTAACAGCAACAGGACAGCCACTATGCCGCCGCGTACTCTCAACCGCACCCGCCAGGATCTGGCGGATTTTCTGCGTCAAAAGCGCGAGAAATTATCGCCGCAGGCAGTAGGTCTGCCGAGTGGTACCCGGCGCAGGACTCCGGGGCTGCGACGGGAAGAAGTGGCCGCTCTGGCGGGCGTGGGCCTCACCTGGTATACCTGGCTGGAACAGGGGCGGGAAATCAATGCCTCGGTGGATTTTCTGGAGAATCTGGCACGGGTGCTGAAGCTGGACGCGACCGGGCGCTACCATCTGTTTTTGCTGGCGCATCAACGCCCGCCGGTACCGGTCGGTCATCAGTGGTGTCAGGTTTCGCCGCTGGTGCGCCGCCTGCTGGACGACCTGCAACTGCGGCCGGCTTACGTCATGAACCTGAGCTGGGACATCATCGCCTGGAACCCGGCGGCGGATTTGCTGTTCGCCATCGGCGATCGCCCGGCGGAGCAGCGCAACATGCTGTGGATGCTGTTCGCCGATCCACAGCTCAACCAGCGCCTGGTGGAATGGCAAGCGCAGGCGCCTCAGGTTCTGGCCAGCTTTCGCCGCGACTACGCCCGCGCGCCGGAAGACGCCACCATGCAGCAACGGGTGCAGGCACTGGAGCAGGTTTCGCCGCAGTTCCGCCAACTGTGGCAGCAGCATGATATTCACGGTCGTTGCCAGGGGCAGCGTACTTTCAAGGTGCCGGAGGTCGGCCAGGTGACTTTTGAACATGCTTCGTTCATTGTCGATGAGGAAAATCATTTACGACTGGTGATGTACAGCGCGCTGGCGCAATGCCCGGCCAGCGCGGCGTTTGAGGCGTTATTGCAGGGGTAAGGCTATTTACGACTGTCAAAAATCAGCTTGCAGGCCAGCCCGGCAAATCACTGTTCAGGTGCCTGCTTGCCGCCTGGCGCAGCCGTTAGCCGCATGCGGCGCTCACCCAGCAGGTTCATGCCTGCGGCTGCCAGCAGGATAATGGCCGCACCGGCAAACTGCAGCGCCACCAAGCGATGGCCAAACGCCAGCCGGTCTACCAGCATGGCGGCAATCGGATAAATAAACGACAGCGAGCCGATCAGGTTGGTCGGCAGCTTTTGGATCGCGCCATACAGCAACACGTACATGAACCCGGTGTGCAATACCCCGAGCGTCAGCAGTATGCCCCATTGCCCGGCATTGGCCGATGCATGGAAATCCACCAGCGGCAGCAGCATCACTACGCCGACCGTCACCTGGATCAGCGCAATCAGATGTGGCGGCGTTCCTTTCAGCCGTTTGGCGGCCAGCGCCATCAGGGCATAGAAAAACGCCGCCCCCAGCGCCAACAGAATACCCATCAGGTAGTTGTTCTGTCCGCCCGCCTGCTTCGGCTGCGCCAACACCACCAGCATCATGCCGATAAACGCCAGCACCAGCCATAACAGTTTACGGGCAGTCAGTTTCTCACCGAGGAACAGCGCGCCCAGCGCCACCAACATAAACGGCTGGGTGTTGTACACCGCGGTAGCGATGGAGATCGACGCATAGGAATAAGCGGCAAACAGCAGCAGCCAGTTGATCACCAGCGCAATGCCACCGGCAACCGCCACCAATAGCGTGGTGCGGGTCAAACTGTCACGCCGCAGTTGGCCCAGCGTCGCGCAAATGCCCAGCAGTACCAGTGCCCCCACCGCACAGCGCCAGAACACCACATTCACTACCGATTGGCCCGACATCAGCACAAACCAACCAATGGTGCCGGAAATCAGCATCGCGGCAATCATCTCCAGCGAGCCGCGTTTTATTTCTGCGTTCATCGTTGTTTCCTCAGGATAACTCAATACGCTTAGCTTGCGACTTTCTCGTGCCGGTTTCTATGGCATAAAAAAGGCCAACATGCTTAACTGCCTTTTTATTTAAGGCATAAATCAAAATTAACCTAATGGGGAACTTATGGATGATATCGATCGCCAAATACTGACCCTGCTGGCGGAGGACGCACGGGTGTCACTGAAAACGCTCAGCGCCAGAGCCGGGCTGTCTTCACCCAGTACTTCAGAGCGCCTGCGGCGGCTGGAAGAAAATGGTGTGATCCAGGGTTATACCCTGAACGTCAACTTACAGGCATTGGGCTACGCTTTTCAGTCGCTGGTGCGCATCAAACCGCTGCCGGGCATGCTCAAGAAGGTCGAACAGTTGATCCAGGATATCCCGGAGGTGATTGAGTGTGACAAGGTGACCGGCGAGGACTGTTTTATCGTGCGGTTGGTGGCGCACTCGATGGAGCAACTCGACCAGATCCTCGATCGGCTGGCCGAGCGCGCGCAGAGCAACACTTCCATCGTCAAAACCACGCCGGTGAAGCGCCGCCTGCCCCCGCTGCTTTGATTAACGCGTACGTCGGCGGGTAAACGGACTCTTGCGCTTTTTGTCTTTTTTCTCCGCCGCAGCGGCAGATTTAATGGCGGCCAGGTGTGCCTTGTCGGCCTCCGGCACTTCGCGCTGTTCGATAGGAAATACCGGCAGTGACGCCAGCAAACGCGAACCGTAGCTTTTGGTCAGCAGGCGGCGATCGTAAATCACGATCTCGCCGTGGCATTCATTACTGCGGATCAGTCGCCCCACCTGTTGGATCAGGTTGAACGAGGCGCTTGGCAGGCTCTGCACTTCAAACGGATAACGCTTCAGCGATTTTAGCCATTCCCCCTCGGTCAGGATCACCGGGCTATCAATGGGCGGGAAGGCAATCTTGTGGATATGCACCTGGGTCAGCAGTTCACCTTTTAGATCCAGCCCTTCGGCAAACGACTGCAGGCCGATTAACACGCTGGCCGTGCCCTTTTCGACCCGTTTACGGTGTTCTTCCACCAGCCGGTAGCGCGGCTGATCGCCCTGTACCAGCAGCATCAGGCGCAGATCGGTCACATAGCTGAGGAAGGTCTGCATCGCCCGGTGGCTGCTGAACAGGATCAGCATCCCTTTGTGCTTGCCAGTGGCCTGCTCGGCGCGGAAAAAGCGCGCCATCTCTTCCAGATGTTCGGCTTCATTGGCCATCGACGGCTCAAAGCGCATATTCGGAATAACAATCTTGCCCTGTTCCACATGATTAAACGGTGAAGACAGGGATTCAAAGCGATCGCCGGCTTTTTCACTTAATCCGCTCATTTCCTGCAGCCGCGCAAAGCTGTTCAGCGAGCGCAGCGTCGCCGAGGTGATCACCACGTGCGGCACCTTACGCCATAGCAGCTTTTCCAACTGATCGCTGACGCGAATGCCCACACAATGCAGGTACAGGTGGGTCACGTTATCACGCAGATCGCGCGTGACCCATTTGGAGATCGGTGCGTTGGAAGATTTATCCAGCGCGGCCAGCCGCCACAGTTTACTCATCGCCTCCAGATAGCCCAGGGTGCGGCTCATCTGAATGATCGAGCGGTGCAGCCGCACAATGTCGTGCTTGCCGGTCTGTTCGCTGAGATCGTTGACGATAAACTCCGCCAGCCCGCGCAAGGCGTCGGTCAGCTTGAACAGGCGTGCGCAGGTTTCTACCATCTCCGTCGGTAGTTCCCCCATTTCAAATCGATGTTCGGCGATGACCGTATCGGTCGGCAGATAGGCGCTGACCTGATGCTCGAAGATTTGGATCAGTTCGCGCAGTTCTTCACAGTGGTTCTTCAAACGTTCGTCGTTTGCCAACCCCGGCGGGCTTTTCGGCCGGTATTGCGTCATGCACAGCTCAACCTGGCGCACGATCATGTCCAACTGCAGATTGGTCGATAAGGCGGTGATTTCACCTTCAATCTCCAGCGCGTCACGCGCTACCTCCGGCAGATGATGCCCTTCGTCCAGCACCAGCAGCAGCTCTTTCGGGTTCGGCAGTACCGACTCGGTTTCCAGCGCCGCCATCACCAACGCATGGTTAGCCACCACCACGTCGGCGGTTTCAATCTCTTTACGCGCGATATAAAACGGGCATTCACGAATGTAATGGCAGTTACGGCCCAGGCAGTTGGCTTTATCGGTGCTGAGCTTGATCCACAGCGGATCGTCAATCGACAGCTGATAATGGTCGCGAAGCCCGTCCCACTCATGGCGGCCAAGCGCCTTGCTCAGCTTCTGGCACAGCGCCTGCTCTTCGCCGCTCGAAGGCGCAAGTTCGTCACCCAGAAACAGCATCAGGTCGCCCTGCTCGCTGACGTCAGTGCAGAGCGCCGCTAGGTTACGCGGGCAAACATAGCGCCCACGGCCAAAGGCACCGGTAAATTTCAGATCGGGAATGATCTTCTTCAGCAGCGGCAAATCCTTGCTGTAGATCTGATCCTGCAGTGCCACGTTGGCGGTGCTGACCACCAGAGGTTTACTCTCTGCGCGGCCGACGGCGATCCCCGGGATCAGGTATGACAAGGTTTTACCTACGCCGGTCGGAGCCTCAATCGCCAGATGGCGCGGGTAATCACCGGCCAGCGTTTTTGCCACTTCGGCGATCATCTGCCGTTGCGGTGCACGGGAAATAAAATCCGGTATTTGCTGCTGCAGGGCTTTGTACCACTGGCCAATCTGATCTTTAACTGCGGGGGAGAGCGCCATTCAACTCTATATCTCTACGAAATGATGGCGCTATTGTCCCACAGACCGTCGGCCACGTCAGCCTGGCCTTCAATCATTGAGGCGCGTCCCGCACTGAACGACCACTCATCCAATTGAGTGGTGGTGATCACCACCATCACATCTTGCGGACGCAACTGGAGATTCTCCGCCAGCAACGCCGCCAGCCGTTGATAAAAAAGCTGCTTGGTGGCGGTATCACGCGGACGGCCTATGGTGATGTAGAACAGCACATAGTCCGCTGAACGCGGGCCGCCAAGATAGTCGCGATCGTAAATCAATTCGCCGGGGCGGTATTGATCGATGGCCTGAAACTTATCGGCTGCCGGGACATTGAAGGTTTCGACCAGCGCCTGGTGCAGACTGTCAGACAGGGTTTTCAGGTATTGCGCTGATTTACCCTGGTGCAAAGCGATGCGGCTGAATGGCATGAGACTACTCCTGTTTCAGTTCGCGCAGGCGCGCCACGGCAGAGGCCGCCGCAGGCCAGCCGGCATAGAACGCCAAATGGGTGATCAACTCGGCAAGCTGTTCGACGTTAACGCCATTGCGTTGGGCCAATTGCAGATGAAACGGCAATTGCTCCACACGATTAAGCGCCACCAACGCCGCCACGGTGATCAGGCTGCGCTCACGCGGAGTCAGTATTGGCCGCTGCCACACGTCGTCGAATAATACGCTGTCGCTAAGTTGCGCCAGCTTGGGGGCGATGTCGCCAAACGCCTGCTGCCCGGCCTGTTGGGAAGGTTGCATCATTTTCTCCTGTCGATTTACCAATAGCCTGAAACTACCCGCAATCACGGCAGGTAAAAATCGGGATTTTTGATATTGAAGGTCCACAAAAACAGGATGGTTAAAACAGAGTAACGGCGCGCAAGGTAGCCCAATGTATAAATCTCACACATGATTCCTCCAGAAACCTGGCACGTTGTCGGTAGCGATAATTCCGGTTACCGACAGTTGTCCGAAGAAGAAATTCATTCTTTCCGCAACTTTTTTAATCGTTCGACATGGAAATGAATATTTTGTCATAAATAGATCACATAACTACGGTAAAAAACCTGCGCTGCAAACAAAACGGGCGGCACAGTGAAACAGCAGTACAACTGATGATAAGCGTCTTTCAATCGAATAAAGCAGGGTAAATCATGAAACGTAATCTTCTGGCCGTTATTATTCCGGCACTTTTAATTGCGCAGACAGCACAGGCAGCAGAAATCTATAATAAAGACGGCAACAAACTTGATTTTTACGGCCGCGTAAAAGCACTGCACTATTTCTCTGACGATGCCGGTAATGATGGCGATAAAACCTATGTGCGTATCGGTTTTAAAGGCGCTACTCAAATTAACGATATGCTGACTGGTTATGGCCAGTGGGAATATCAGATTTCAGCTAACCATTCTGAATCCGACAGCGCGAAAGACACCAAGACTCGTCTGGGCTTCGCCGGTCTGAAATATAAAGATATCGGTTCATTCGACTACGGCCGCAACTACGGCATTATCTATGACGTCGGCGCCTGGACGGATATGCTGCCTGAGTTCGGTGATGATGCCTACGTCAAGACCGACAACTTTATGAACGGCCGTACCAACGGCGTAGCCACCTACCGTAACAACGACTTCTTCGGCCTGGTTGAAGGTCTGAAATTCGCGGTTCAGTACCAGGGCAAAAACGAAAACGACGGTCGTTCCAACAGCAAGGCGAATGGCGACGGCTGGGGCCTGTCTTCCAGCTATGAAATCATCGACGGCCTGAGCGTCGGTGCTGCCTACGCCTCTTCCAACCGTACCGCCGGCCAAAAAGCAGGCACCTTCGGTAAAGGCGATAAAGCGGATATCTGGGCCGGTGGCCTGAAATACGACAATAACGACGTTTATTTGGCAGCGACCTACTCGCAAAGCCGTAATATCGCGCCTATTTCCGGCACCGCGACCATCAATAATAATTCTACCTCCGTTAGCGGCTTTGCCAATAAGGCGGAAGGTCTGGAATTGGTTGCGCAATATCAATTCGACTTCGGTCTGCGTCCATCGCTGGGTTATGTTCAGCAGAAAGGCAAAGATATTGAAGGCATCGGCGACGCCGACCTGGTGAAATATATCGACGTTGGCGCTTACTACTATTTCAACAAGAACATGTCGACCTACGTCGATTATAAAATCAACCAACTCGACGGCGATAATAAGCTGGGTCTGAAAGACGACAACGTCATCGCCGTCGCCCTGACCTACCAGTTCTGATGTGATGAATAACCACCACTGCAAACCTTAGCTTCACTTGATACCCAGAGTAATTTCGCCGGGCGGCAACGCCCGGTTTTTTCATTTGGTGCCCTGGCCGCCCTTCGCCTCTCATCGCCGCATCAGGAAACTTGCCTTACAAAACAAACGGGTCTACATCTATATGTTGCGCAAATCAACCTGGATGACCTATGCCAAACACTTCCCCATTCGAATACCACTCAGCGTTGCGCTACAGCAGTGATGAGCTGGCGCAGATCCTTTGCCACTGTTTTGAAAACTACATCGTGCGCTTCGTCATTGATGGTGACACCTTCGCCCGTCGTTTCGGTGCCGAAGACCTTAGCCTGAATGACAGCATTATCGTCACGCACCAACAGCAACCGGTAGCGCTGGCGTTGATTAGCCGCCGTGGTTTGCACAGCCGGGTATCGGCGCTGTCCATCCGACCGGAAATGCGCGGCAAAGGGTTGGGAAAAGCGCTGATGAAACGCATTGTCGCCGATGCGCGTGAGCGCGGTGACCGCCAGCTGTCGCTGGAGGTGATCGAAGGCAACGACCCCGCGATTACGCTGTACCATCAGGCTGGGCTGCAAATCGTCCGCACGCTGACCGGGCATCTGGCCGGCGAGCAAACGGCTGGCGACATTGTGCCGCTGCAGGAAATTGATCCGCTGTTCGTCTCCCACCGCCTGATTGCCGATGGCGCCACCGACCTGCCTTGGCTAATCGCCCCGGAATCGCTGTTCAAACTGCCCGGCAAGCCCTATGCCTTTACCCTGGAACAACACCAGGCCTATGCGGTGGTGCAGGTCGGCGCGGATAAGTGCTTTTTACGCATGATTTACGTCCCGCCGCAGCACCGTCTCCAGGGGCATGCCCGGGCGATGCTGGCCGCGTTACAGACGAAATTCGCGTCGCTACCGCTGACGGCCAACGTTTACGTTCCCGAAGTGGCTGCCCCCTTCTTCGCCAGGCTCGGCTGGCAGCAGGACGCGTTACGCCAGTTTGAAATGACGATGACCTTAGGCACACCACAATAACAAGCAGAGAGTGATTCATTTATGGCAGGAATAAATAAACAGAAAATGGCCCTTGGCACGGCGATCGGTATGGCGCTACTGACTCTGGCCGGCTGCGCGCAGCCACCAAAAACCGATCTGCAGGCCCAGCAACGCCTGGCAGATCAGTCCGTGCTGGCACTGAACTGGTTCCAGCAGTCCGGAGAATATCAGGCGCTATCGCACCAGGCGTTCAACAGCGCCAAACTGGCCTTTGATCAGGCCAGGGCCACGCCGGGCAAAAAGAAAGCCGTGGTGGTAGATCTGGACGAAACCATGCTGGACAACAGCCCGTATTCCGGCTGGCAGGCGCAGCAGGGCCAGCCTTTCGCCGCAGCCACCTGGGCCAAATGGTCGCAGGCAGAGCAAGCCGGTGCGGTTCCGGGTGCCGTGCAATTTGCCCGTTACGTCAACAGCCATCAGGGCACCATGTTCTACGTTTCCAACCGCAAGCAGTCTGAATACGCCGCCACGGTGGCTAATATGCAGAAACTGGGCTTTACCGGCATGTCGGAAAAAACCGTGCTGCTCAGTGGTGATACCTCCAACAAGCAGCCACGCTTCGACGCCATCAAAAACGCGGGTTACGATATTGTGGTCTACGCCGGTGACAACCTGAACGACTTCGGGGCCGCGACCTACCACAAGGATAATGCACAGCGCCGCGCGTTTGTCGCCGAAAACCAAAGCAAGTTCGGCACCGAATACATCGTGCTGCCGAACCCGCTGTACGGCGACTGGGAAAGTGGCATGGCGCCGGACTATAACAAGCTGACGCCGGAGCAAAAACTGCAGATACGCCAACAGGCTATCAAGGCCTGGAACGGGCAGTAATCCCTGCTCACCCGCTAATCTTGTAGGGGCGCCGCATGCTGCGCCCGGTATTCGCCCCTACGGACGACGGGGCAAAGTTACAACAACTTATACATATAACTGGTGGCATCCAGCGCACTGCCGTTGCTTGCGAGGGCGTATTGCGGAATGCTACCCGCCAGTTGAAAACCCAACTGGCGATACATGCCCTCCGCCGTATCGCCGGTCAGGGTATCGAGCACCAATAAATGCCGATGCTGCTCAAGTGCGCTTTGCTGCACCTGCAACATCAGGCTACGGGCAATACCCCGGCGGCGAGCGTCCGGGTGCACCATCAGTTTTAGCACCTCGGCCCGGTGGCGACCGTTGTCCGGCATCGCCAGCAGCAGCTGCACCGTACCCACCACACGCCCGGCATCGTATGCCACCAGCAGCAACCTTTCCCCACGCTCAATCGCCGGTAGCAGGCCACGCCAGAACGCCTGCGCCTGCTCCAGTGTGAACGGCATGATAAAACCAATGCTCGCCCCCTGGGCGACGCTGGCTTGCAGCATTTCGGCCAGTTCCGGGATCGCGTTTTGTGCCGCTTCGGCATTCAGTTGCTGTATCTCAATCATGATTAAGGCCTGCTGATAACAAGGGTGTAGTGGGCCGGCTCAGGGCCGGAGGCATGAAATTTTGAAGCGCCGAACAGCCGATAACGCAGACAGTCACCCGGCTCAAGCTGGAAGGTGCGCCCCTCCAGCGTCAGTTCTAGCCGCCCTGCCAGCAGCCACAAATGGTGCTCAAGCGCATGTATCGAGGGCGCGTCATAGGCAATCACCGCCCCGGCCTCGAGTGTGCATTCAATAAACTCGGCCTTATACAAGGCAGCAGGCGGTGATACCGAACGGCGATGAAAACCGCTGGCGCGATCCACCCATACCGTCTGCTGCTCACGATGCAGCAACTCCGGCGGCTCGTCCTCGACCTCGCTCAGCAGCCGCGACATGGTCAACCCATAGGCCGAGCACAGTTTGTTTAACAATGAAGCGGTCGGGCTGGTTTCAGCGCGTTCGACCCGCGACAACGTCGCCCGGCTGATGCCGGTTTGCTGAGCCAATTCCTCCAGCGACCAGCCCTGCTGCTGGCGTAAATCAGACAGTCGCTGCGCCAGTCTGAGATCGGCACTTTCCAATCCGTTATCCATGATTAAGTCTCTGATACAAAAAAATCCCATATAAGAGAAATAATCTCAAATACGGGATTCGTCAACCAGATTTTTAACTGGCACTACAACTTGGCGAAAAGTCTTTCGCTGTTATGACGGCAGAGCCGACGACTCTGGTACCTGCTTGTCGCTGTCGGCAACCGGCGGTGCGATCGCCGCGCAACGCCAGGCACTGAACACCGCCAGCAGCGGCGCCAATGCAAACAGCAGGAACAGCCAGCGAGCAGCGGAGGCTGCGCCCTGCGCACCACCCGGCACATTTAACCCGGCCAGGTTGGCAATCATCCCGGCCAACGCAGCCCCAAAGGCGGTCGCAAACAGTTGCACCGTGGTGATCGACGCCCCGGCAATATCCTTATCGGCCTCAGGCGAAACCTGCAGAATACGCGTCAACAGATGCGGCCAGCCGAAACCAATACCAAAGCCCACCAGCGTCAGCGCAATCACAATCGGCGTCAGCCCTGCCCAATGGCCGCCAGAAGGTATCGGCATCAGCAGGCCCAATGCCAGTAGCCCCACCAACACCAACATCGGCCCGCTGACAATGGCCCGGCGGATGCCCGCACTGCGCCAGCCGGAACTGAGGATTTCCGATAACGTCCACCCCGCAGCCATAGTGGCCGCGATATAACCGGAAATCAGCGGGGACTGGCCGTGCAGCGTTTGCAGGAAATAAGGCACGAAGATTTCACTGGTCATGCCCACCACCAGCAGAGAGACGGTGATATACAACGAGGCCAGCGGCGAACCGCGGCGCAAAGCCCCCTTCGGCAGCAATCGGGCGCGTGAGTGCGCTTCACGCTGTATCAGCCAGGCCATCATCAGCACGGCCAACGCAATGCCGCCAAGATTGATCCACGCGCTATCCGCCAGGCTACCGGCGGACACCACCATTACCGCCGTCGCCAACAGCAGCAGCTGAGCCAGCGGCAGCGGTGCCGCCTGTTGCTGCGGTTTGCCTTTTGGCAGGATCAGGAAGGTAAACCCGGCGTACAGCACCATCACCGGCAACAGGATGCCAAAGGCCCAGCGCCAGGCATTCAGTTCGGCAAAAATGCCGCCCACCGCCGGCCCTACCAGGGTCGCGATGCCCCACATTGCCGAGATCAGCGCCATCGCCCGCGGCCATAGTTTTTGCTCAAATACCAGATTGATCATGGCGTACGAAAGCGCGAAAATCAGCCCGCCGCCGAAGCCCTGCACGGTTCGGCCGAGGAGCATCACCGGCATTGACGGCGCCAGCGCGCACAGCATCGCCCCGGCAATAAAGAACAGTGACGCTACCACGTAGGCACTGCGAGCCCCGTAACCGCTGAGTAAACGAGCCGATAATGCCGAACCCAGAATCGACGCCACCACAAACAGCGTCGTATTCCAGGCATACAGACTCAGCCCGCCGATATCCTGCACCACCGAGGGCAGAATGGTGGTAGCGACCAGAATATTGATTGCATGCAGCGCTACGCCGAGTGAGAGCGCGATCGCACTGGCACCATTTTTGCCGGAAAATAGATCGGCCCAGCGGCTATCATCGTTGGTTATCACAGTTGTCGTCCTGTTTTCAGAGGAATGGCATTGAGTTAAGAGTGATATTGCGTTAAATTTAACAAGAATTATCTTGGAATAAGAGTAGGGCGAGGCGGAGAAATATGTCAAGAATAAACTTGGAAAATGGCGGTAGCCCCGCACAATCGGTCAGTGACCGTTTGCTGACACTATTGAAAACCCGCGGCCCACAGCAAGCGTCTGATGCAGGAAAAGTCCTTGGTACCACCGGCGAGGCCGCGCGCCAGCAGTTCGTCAAGCTGGCGAAAGATGGGCTGGTTGAAGCCGTGGCGGAAACCCGTGGCGTCGGCCGACCGGTGCAGCTCTGGCACCTGACTGCCGCAGGCAATGCACGCTTTCCGGACACCCATTCCGAACTGACGGTACAACTGCTGCGCACCGTTCGCGACAAGCTGGGCGAACAGGCCATCGAACTGTTGATCGACACCCGCGAGCAGGAAACGCGCATTAACTACAAGCAGGCAATGGTCGGCGCCACGGATTTGCAGGAACGCGTAGCGCGCCTGACGGCGATCCGTTGTCGCGAAGGCTACATGGCCGAGTCGCGCCTGCAGGAGGACGGTTCTTTTCTGCTGGTAGAAAACCACTGCCCTATTTGCGCCGCCGCCACCGTTTGTCAGGGGTTCTGCCGCGCGGAACTGAGTGTTTTTACCGAGGTGCTGCAGGCTCAGGTTGAACGCTCAGAGCATATTCTGGCCGGTGCGCGCCGCTGCGCCTACCGTATTTCACTGCTGTAACCGACATCCGGCACAAGGCAGCCCACCGGCTGGCGTCATCCGATGAGTCACCACCGGAAAGCCAGCCCATTGTTCGCTTAAAAAAGTACTGAAAAGCGTTGCTTATCCTCTGCCCGATCGGGTTTACTGAGTCCTCTAATAATAACCCTCCCTACAGAATAAAAATCCATGCTAAGCCAAAGTAGTCGTAACGTCCTGCCGTTAATCGGGGCGCTGTTCACGTTATATATTGTCTGGGGTTCGACCTACTTCGTTATTCGTCTGGGCGTAGAGAGCTGGCCGCCGCTGATGATGGCCGGCATCCGCTTTCTGGTCGCCGGCATTGTGCTGTTTGGCTTTTTAGCACTGCGCGGCCACGCATTGCCGACGGCAAAACAGTGGCTGGCTGCCGGCACCATTGGCATTTTGTTGTTGGCGGTAGGTAACGGCCTGGTGACCGTGGCAGAGCATCAGCACGTACCTTCCGGCATTGCCGCTGTGATGGTAGCGACGGTGCCGCTGTTCACCCTGTGCTTCAGCCTGCTGTGGGGCATGCGTAATACCAAACTGGAATGGGCAGGTATCGGGCTGGGACTGGTGGGGATCGTGCTGCTGAACACCGGCAATAATCTGGTCGGCAACCCTACCGGCGCACTGCTGATCCTGCTGGCCTCCGCCAGTTGGGCTTTTGGTTCGGTACTGGGATCGCGCATTTCTCTGCCGGCCGGGCCAATGGCCGGAGCAGCGGAAATGCTGGTGGCCGGTGTGGTGCTGCTGGTCGTCAGCCAGCTCAGCGGTGAGCGTTTGACGCAAATGCCCAGCGCCAAAGGCTTCTTCGCACTGGGTTATCTGATTGTCTTCGGTTCGATGCTGGCGATTAGCGCCTATATGTTTTTGCTGAAAAACGTGCGCCCGGCGGTGGCAACCAGCTACGCCTACGTCAATCCGGTGGTGGCAGTGCTGCTCGGTATCGGCTTTGCCGGCGAATCGCTGGCCCCGCGTGAATGGGCAGCATTGGTGATTATCGTCGCGGCGGTGGTGCTGGTGACGCTGGGCAAATTCCTGTTTGCGCGTCCGACCAAAGTTCAGCCGGTCGGCAGCATTAAAGAGTGACCAAAATGGCGGTCTGCGGGCCGCCATTCAAAACGATTCTTGTTTCGTCCGTTGAAGAGACTATAATTCCCGCTGTTCCGGGCAACCTGCGAAATTATCCCAATGCTTAAAAAATCGTTCATTATCGTTATCTTTCTGTGTGCCTTTGGTTCACTCGGCGGCGTCTTCCTGGCCGGGCTGAATATGTACACGCGCTCCACCACGCCAAGCGAAGAAACCACCACCTCCAACGAAGCCGCCGCTACTGCTACTCCAGCAGAGAACATTCAGGCCAAGTGATGGCAGCATGCAGCACTATCAGCCTGCCGACGGCGGAGGGCGGCTGTAAGCTTAAAGCGACGTCACCCCAAGCGCGGCCGACTGTTGTTCCAACCCGGCGATTTTTTGGTATGCCGAACGCGGCACCAGGCTGAAATCACCGATCAACAGGCTATCACTCACCGCGTCACCCAGCATCGCCCTGGCCCCGGCGCGCAGTATCTCCAGCTGTTCCGGCGGGGTTTGTCGCGAGGTAATCAGCGGCAACCCCGGTACGCTGGCCGTTCGCCCAATAATTTTTAGCCCCGCCAGCGCCTGCGGCTGTGCCCGTTTCAACAGTTCCAGACTGACACAGTCAACGGCAGCAATATCCGCCTGCCGATTCTGGATCAGCTTAATCGACTGATAATGCGCACCAGAAGCAATGGCGGCGCGGAAGAATTTTCCCTCCTGAGCCAGGGGGGCAATCAACGCCCGCAGGCTGTTATGGCCTGACTGCGAGTCGGTACTGTTATAGGCCGCAATCCGGCCGCGGAAATCCTCCAGCCGTTCGCCGGGCTCATCATCGCGCACCACCAGCCAACTGCTGTAATCCGGCCCTTCGCACCCCTCAACGCGATAATGATAGGTGCCAACCAGTTGCACCTGCGGCAGGCTGATGGCCAGCGGATAGCCACAGGTTTGGCTGAGCAACAAGTCATCGCGCTGCCAGTGCTGCGCCAGATCCTGTGGCCAACTGAGCGACTCGGGCGCTTGCGGCAATCCCAGTTGCAGTAACTTGCCGCGCAGCACCCGCCAGAAGGCTTCCGCCGGTTGATGTGTCACGCCGTACATCGGTAAAGATACCTGCATCATGTTCCCTTATCCGGCAGAAGAAGAAGTCACCAGCGCCTGCTGACGCCAGGCGGTGAGATGGCGTACCCAACGCTCAAACAGCATATCGGTAATGATCGCCAACAGGGCCACCACCACCGCGCCCTGGATCACATAGGCAGTATTAAAGCCGCTCAGGCCAATAATAATCGGCGATCCCAGGGTTTTGGTACCAACGGTAGAAGCTATCGCCGCTGTACCAATATTAATGATCACCGAGGTACGAATGCCGGCGACGATCACCGGCGCCGCAAGCGGCAGTTCGACGCGCCACAGGATCTGCCGGGGGCTCATCCCTACTCCCTGCGCAATCTCGCGGGTAGCGCTGGGCACAGACTCAATCCCCGCCAGCGTGCCCTGTAAGAT
The DNA here is from genome assembly GCF_024809935.1 of Serratia sp. BIGb0163. Taxonomy (NCBI): domain Bacteria; kingdom Pseudomonadati; phylum Pseudomonadota; class Gammaproteobacteria; order Enterobacterales; family Yersiniaceae; genus Serratia; species Serratia sp. BIGb0163. The sequence continues at coordinate 172,480 of NZ_JANUDZ010000001.1, read as the reverse complement.
CGGCAGTAAACCGTACAGCACCAGCGCGATGATCGCCGGCTGCTCACTAAAGCCCATCACCGGCACTGCGATCGCCAGTACCGCCACCGGCGGAAATGTCTGCCCCACCGCCACCAGGGTTTCCACCAATGAGCGGAACTCCTTACCGGCGCGGCGCGTTACAGCGACGCCGGCGCTGACGCCAATCACCACGGCAACCAGGCTGGAAACCGCCACCAGCAACAGATGCGCCCACACCAGTGAGATAAAGCTGTCCTGCTGATACACCGGCCGCTCCAGTTCGGGAAACCAGGCGGCAAACAGGCCGTGTAAATGATTCATGCCGAACACCAGTGCCAACAACAGGGCAAAGGTCCAGGGCAGCGGATCGCGTAGCCAGCGCAGGGCCCGAAGCGCACTCATGACAGCGCCTTTTGGACAATCAGATCGCTGAAATGCAGCACCCCGAGCGCTTCGCCCTGTTCACCCGTCACCGGCAAACATTCGCAGCCGCGTGCCACAAACACCGACAGCGCTTCGCGCAGGCTCATGGCGGCGGCAATAGGCTCCCCTTCCACATGGCCAGGCCGCACCCGTTGCGCTACCGTTTCCAGCGACAGCAGCTTGATACCGCGATCGCTGCGGCCAAAGAAATCACGCACAAAATCGTTGGCCGGTGCGGTCAACAGTTCCAGCGGCGTGCCCTGCTGCACGATGCGGCCCTGATCGAGCAGCACGATGCGGTCCGCCAGTGCCAACGCTTCATCGATGTCGTGCGTCACCAGTACGATGGTGCGTCCGGAAAGATGGTGGATACGTGCAATTGCTGTCTGCAGCGCCGCACGGGTCACCGGATCCAGTGCGCCAAAAGGCTCGTCCATCAACAGCACTTCTGGGTCGGCGGCCAACGCACGCGCCACCCCAACCCGCTGCTGCTGCCCACCAGAAAGCTGGTGCGGGTATCGACGGCGAAACAAATCCGGCTCCAGATGCAGCAGCTCCAGCAACTCGGTCACCCGATCGCGAATGCGCGCACGCGGCCATTTCAGCAGTTGTGGCACGGTGGCAATGTTCTCTTCTACCGTCCAGTGCGGGAACAGGCCGATCGACTGAATGGCGTACCCCATGCGGCGGCGCAGATCCTGCGGTTTGAACTTCTGGATCTCTTCATCGGCAAAGTAAATTTTGCCCTGATCGTGCTCGATCAGTCGGTTGATCATTTTTAACGTGGTGGATTTCCCTGAGCCAGAGGTGCCGATCAACACGGCAAATTCGCCCTTGGCAATCCGCAGCGTAAGATCGTCCACCGCCGGCTTGCCCTGAAAAATCTTGCTGACCTGATTAAACTGAATCATCGGCGTGACACTTCCAAAATTGAAACCAAAAATTTAAACAGTGAATCGACGATTACCGCCATCACGATCACCGGGATCACCCCCAGTAGCACCAGATCCAGCGCGCTGCTGAGCAGGCCCTGGAAAACGATGGCGCCAAAACCTCCGGCACCAATCAGCGCCGCCACCACCGCCATGCCGACGGTCTGCACCGCCAAAATACGCACGCCAGTCAGGAACAACGGCAACGCCAATGGCAGCTGCACGCGCAAGAAGATCTGCCCACGCGTCAGCCCCATGCCACTGGCGGATTCAATCACGCTGGCCGGCACGCTCTGCAATCCGGCCACTACGCTGCGCACCAGCGGCAACAGCGCATACAACACCAGGGCGACAATCGCCGGAGCCATGCCAATACCGCTGACGCCGTGTTCTGCCAGCCAGGGCAACGCCTTCGCCAGCCCGGCTAATGGCGCGATCAGCAAGCCGAACAGCGCAATCGACGGCACGGTCTGGATAATGTTCAGAGTAGAAAATATCGGTGTTTGTAAGCGCACAGAGCGAAAGCACAGCACCCCGAGCGGAATGCCAATCACCAACGCCGGCACCAGCGTGGCCAACAAGATGGTCAAGTGCTGCAACAGTGCGGCGTCAAATACGTCCTGCCGGTTGTAGTACTCTTTCAGCAGCGAAAGTTGATCCAGCTGATGGCTAAACAACAGCACCAACGCAGGCAGTACCACCAGCAGGTTGCCCAGAATGCGCCACAAATGCGAGGCGGTAACGCGGGTCAGGGCGTCGGCGGCCATCAACAGGCTCAGCGCCAGTATCAACCAGCAGCCACTGCCCCAGGAAGTGCGTGCCAGTCTGGATCCCTCCGACGCCAACTGTTGGGCCGCATGCCCACTCAACCAGAAGGTCAATGCCAGCAACACCGAAGCCGTCAACGCGGTAAGCAACGCATTGCGCCTGACCGGTGCCAACAGGCTGAGTACCGCCAGCACCAGCATGGGCACCAGCAGCCACAGCGCCGGGCCGTGCAACAGGGAAATCAGGGAAATGCTCTTGCCCGACAGCAGGCGATTGGGGGCATAGCTGAGAAACGGCAGGCCAAATGCGGCCAGCAGCAACAGAATAAGCAGCGTCAGTAATACGCGGTTTTTTACGGCAATAATCAAAGAAACTCTCCAGCTCCATTTTGGCCCCCAACGGGGGCCAGCGGCGTTACCCCTTAACTAACCCTTTCTCTTTCAGATAGGCGGCCGCCACCTGTTTGGCGTCCTGGCCTTCCACTGCAATCTGCGCATTGAGTTTTTGCAGCGTTGGGCCGTCAAGTGTTGCAAATACCGGCTTCAGCAGTTCGGCGATGTTGGCATGCTGTTTCAGCGTTGCCTCGCGGATAATCGGTGCCGGTGCGTAAATCGGCTGTACCCCTTTTGGATCTTCCAGCGTTATCAACCCCAACGCCGCCACCGGGCCATCGGTACCGTAGGCCATGGCCGCGTTGACGCCAGAAGTTTGCTCCGCCGCCGCCTTGATGGTCACCGCCGTATCACCGCCGGCCAGTGACAGCAACTGGTCCTGGTTCAGCTTAAAGCCGTAAGCGTTCTGGAACGCAGGCAGCGCATCCGGGCGTTCGATAAACTCCGCCGAGGCTGCCAGCTTGAACTTGCCGCCGCCGTTGATCCACTTGCCCAAATCGGCCAGCGTTTTCAGGTGATTGCTATCCGCCACGTCCTGACGGATAGCAATGGTCCAGGTGTTGTTGGCCGGAGCCGCATCCAGCCAGACAATTTTATTCTTGTCATAATCGAGCTTCTTCACCTTTTCGAAACCGGCCTGGGCGTTTTTCCACGCCGGGTCTTTTTCATCAGAGAAGAAAAATGCGCCGTTGCCGGTGTATTCCGGATAGACGTCAATTTCGCCGGAGGTGATCGCCCCACGCAGCACCTTGGTGGTGCCGAGCTGTAATTTATTGGTGGTTTTGATGCCGTTGGATTCCAGCACCTGCACGATAATATTGCCGAGCAACGAGCCTTCGGTATCGATTTTGGAGCCAACGCGCACCGTGTCAGCCGCCTGTGCCACGCCGATGCTGGCAGCGAGTAAGCTCAGTGCCAAAGCTAATACGCGACCACGTGAGGGGGTGATTGCCATATTTTTTCCTCTTGTTGTGTATTTCCCGGCTATTTGGCCAGATCGATTGGAAAATCTTGAGAAGTGCGCTTCCATCGCACAATAAATGTCTCTGCCGGCCAGGCTTCATTTTCGCCCTGTGTTTCCCCTGGCAGCACGCCGGCATTGAACGGATGAACCTCAACGGCAACCGGGGTAAACGCGTATTCACTTACCCACTGGCCATAGCCTGCCACCACAAATCCCTGGCTGCGCTGCCGGTATTCATCACGCTCCGCCAGATACACCTGCCGTAAACCGTACCACGGTAAGCCGGGGAGATCATGGTGAACTAAATGATAGTTCAGATTAAGAAACAGCAGCCGCCACGGCCAGGCCGCCTCATTAATAATAGAACGTGCCTGCGGAGCTTCAACGGCACGATGCTCAAAAAACGATCTCACCTTGGTCAGTGCCAACGCCGGATAGCTGATGGCCAGCAGGTAAAATGCCACGCCAATGCCGTGCTGTTGTAGCCAGCTCAATACCCCCACCAGCAGCAGCAAATGCACCAGCCACATCGTCAGAGTGCGTAATTCACCGGCGGCAATCGCTTTGGCCGCATTAACCCCGGTGGCGACGATATCCAGTGCCGGGCCTAACAGCACGCGCCCGCTCAGCGTATTGCGTACCCTGGCCAACAACGGGTACAACCGAGGGAAACGCTGCCATTGCGCCTGGCTGAAGTAATAGCTTTCGGGATCTTCATGCGGAATGGTCAGATGTTCATTGCGGTGGTGCTGAATATGCGTATCGCGATACAGCCCGTAGGGATACCACACCGACAACGGCAGCAGGCCGAATAACTGATTGAGCCGCGGCCAGCGCGTCGGATGGCCGTGGATCAGCTCATGTTGCAGCGACATATACCAGGTGGTCAGCAGGATTAGCAATGGCGTGCCCAGCCACGGTCCCAGCGTCTGCCAGTACTGCACCACGCCAAACCAGCCGCCGTAAACCGCCGCCATAATGCCCCAGGTCGGCAGCTCCAGCCGCCAGGACCAACGCTGGTTAAGCTGCTGTATCCAGAGGCGTTGGGCAGGATGCAAATAGTGGCTGTGGCTTTTGGCTGAGGACATGCTCTGGCTCGCTGTTTGAGATTTTCCTCAGTATCAGCGAGCGGCAGGAGCGCTCAAAATAACGAAAGCGGCATAGCAAAGTTAAAAATCAGCTAGTTGCATCAACGGCTGGCGACACCACGATGAAACTTTCTCAGGATCGGCGGTTTTTCATCGCGTTCTGGGGTGACACCGTGCCGCCAAGAGGTATTCGTTACCTAATTAAAGCGTGGTGCGGCGATGTTTTCCGTTCGAGAAACCGTTGTCGTTTTTCCCGTTCAACGCTGCGCCCCTTACGCCAACCCAGGCAGTGGTGGGCTGAATGATAAAAGTGACGTGACTCCTTCACTAACCCACACTGAATGAATAGTTAAACAGCCCTTAACATGATGATTTTTCAACAACCTTGGGTTGTATGCTTATAACCAGAAAGAATTGGTGAGCGCCTGTTACCCGCCGTTATGCTCAGATTTTTGCTTATTAAGTAGAAATATCATGTCCAGTTATATTGCGGCCTCTGACGCCGCTAATTCGGCAGGGAATACTGATTTACCGACCGGTGAAGTCATCACCCTGCGCAGCGCTGCCGACGTCTCCACGCTGGTCAATGGCGGTGCAGCCAAAAGCAACAATGCCCGCATTGTCGTAGCGATTGCACTCGGCGGCGTCTTTCTCGACGCCTACGATCTGGGTGCACTGGCTTTCGGCATCAAAGATGTGGCGCGCGAATTCAATCTGTCGCCAACCGGCACCGGATTGATCGCCTCTGCCATTACCTTCGGCGCGATTATCGGTGCATTTATTGGCGGCTACCTGACCGATAAAATCGGCCGTTACCGGGTATTTATGGCCGACATGTTCTTCTTCGTGATAGCCGCATTCGCCTGCGCCTTTGCCCCCAACGAGTGGGTGCTGGGCGGCGCGCGTTTTGTAATGGGGCTGGGAGTCGGCATCGATTTACCGGTGGCCATGGCGTTTTTGGCCGAATTTTCCAAACTGTCAGGTCGTGGTAATAAAGCAGCACGTATCGCCATGTGGTGCCCCACCTGGTATGCCGCAATCAGTATCTCTTATTTGCTGGTGTTGCTGCTGTATGCGGTACTGCCAGAGAGCCACACCGACTGGCTGTGGCGGCTGATCCTCGGCTTCGGAGCCGTTCCGGCGCTGGTGATCATCGCCATTCGCAGTCGCTATATGAGCGAATCTCCAGTGTGGGCCGCCAATCAGGGCGACCTCGACGGCGCTGCTGCCATTTTACGCCGTTCCTATAATATCAACGCCGTGGTGGCGAAAGATGCCGAACGGGGTAAACCGATGCAGGCGCGGCGTGCCTCATGGCGCAACTACGGCACGCTGCTGCAAGGGGTTTATCTGCGGCGCACGGTACTGGCCACCGTTATCGCCGTCGCCTCGTCGTTCGCCTATAACGCCGTGGCGTTCGGGTTGCCGGTGATCCTATCGAGTTTTCTGGCGCAGTCGATGCTCAGCACGATTCTGGTATCGCTGGCGCTGAACCTGTTGTTCGCCTTTGTCGGCGGGCTAATTGCTGTGCGACTGGTGCCGACGTACGGCGCGTGGAAGATGACGGTGCTGGGTTACGCTTTTCAACTGGCGGCGCTGTTGGGGTTGGCGCTAATTGGTCGGCCGGACAGCGGCACTGAGGCGGCGGTCTCCATCGGTATGTTGGCGCTGTTCCTGCTGGGCCAGGGATTCGGGCCGGGCTCGCACAGTATGACCTTCGCCTCGCTCAGTTACCCCACCTCGCTGCGTGGGGTAGGTGTCGGCTTCAACCAAACGCTGATGCGTTCCAGTTCGACCCTGTCACTGTTCTTGTTCCCGGTGCTGTCCGCCGCGCTGGGTACCGGCGTTTTTTGGGTGATTGCCATTGCCCCGCTCGCCGGGCTGATTGCGCTGTTGTCGATTCGCTGGGAGCCGTCGGGCTACGATGTGGATGCAGAAGACTTCCAGCCGCGTTAAGTAAAACGGGCTTCGTCATGAAGCCCGCTGCCCACAGTAGGGTTCCCGCTGTCCACGCCACAGCCGGCCAGTAACTTATTTAGTTATTAAGTTACTAGCTTGGCAAGTCAATAGATTGTGACGTTCTCAACTTGTGGGCACCAAAGCCCCTCGCCTCAGTCGCGATTGATTTCCAGCCAGCGGCGCTGTTCGGCGGAAGCGGCAATCGCATCCAGCACGCAAGAGACTTTCCAGCCTTCTTCAAAGTCTGGCCACATAGGGTCACCGGCGGCAATGCCGTTGACCAGGTCACGGATCTCTACCGTTTTCTGATCGTTAAAACCGATGCCATGCCCGGCGCTAATACAAAAAGCGGCATAATCCGGGTGCTTTGGCCCTACCAGCAAGGTTTTAAAGCCCTGACGCTCCGCCGGTTCATCGTGACGATACAGCTTCAGTTCCGCCATCCGCTCCTGGGTGTAACTCAGCGTGCCCTTGGTGCCGGTGACCACGTAGGTCAGCCCCATTTTGCGCCCACAGGCAATACGTGAGGTTTCGATGGTGCCCATCGCCCCACCGGCAAAGCGAACCAGCGCACTGGCCTGATCTTCATTTTCCACCTGATGCATCAACGTGGGGTCTTTCGCATCCGGACGCTGTTTAATGATGGTCTGCATATCGCCGGAAACCGCCACGATGTCCCCCACCAGATAGTGCGCCATATTCACGATGTGCGCCGCCAGATCGCCCAGCGCCCCCAACCCGGCCGTGGCCTTGCGGCAGTGCCAGTCGATCGCTGTACGCGGGTCGGCGAGATAATCCTCGTTGTGGGTACCGTAGAAATGCACCACTTCGCCTATCTCGCCATTGGCAATAATTTCACGCGCCAACTGGCTGGTCGGGTTCTTCATATAGTTGAAGCCCACCAGCGTTTTGACCCCTTTGGCCCGCGCGGCCTGCACCATTTCGGCGGCGTCTTTGGCGTCCAGCGCCAGCGGTTTTTCAGAATAGACATGTTTGCCGTGGCGGATCGCCTCCAGCGCCATCTCTTTATGCAGGAAGTTGGGGGCGCAGATATCCACCACGTCTATCGACGGATCGGCCACCAGTTGACGCCAGTCACCGGTAGAACGCGAGAAACCAAATTCTGCCGCGCGCTGTTGCGCCAGCTCCGGCGTCACCTCCGCCAGCATTTCCAGCACCAGTTCCCCTTTCAGTGGAAATACCGTGGCTGCCTGCGCATAAGCAATAGCGTGGCAGCGCCCAATGTAGCCGGTGCCAATTAAACCAACGCGTACCTGTTTCATTACTCCCCTCCCCGTTACCGATCCCATAACCTGCCAGTGCGCACAATGAAACACACCATCTGATAAATGTTTATATGGAATATAAATTTCAATAACAAGTAGGGGACAAAATAAAGATGATATTCGTGATAGCGTTCATAAAAGCTTGCAGGCTTGGATGAAACGATAAAAGGCCAGGCAGGCATCAACCGACCCAGCGGGGGTAAATGAATTTTTTATTCTAAAAAATCACCATCCGTGTTTAGCCTCGCCAGAAAGGCTTGCGCCCTTCCCGCCATGCCTGTGTCCGTGTCAGGCCTATATCCGCCAACTGCTCGTCATCCAACAACAACAAGGATTGGCGGGTAAGATAACGCTGCCAATAAAGTCGCCCAAGGAGAATTAATCGGGTCTGACGGGGTGCCGGTACGTCGCCAACAAGAACAGTCATCATTCAATCTCCTTCGATTTAGCCTGAGGTCAATGATGCTGCACAGGCGAAAAACAATACAGATTCAAGCCGGCAGTATTTTTTCCATACAAAAACTGTCTCCGCCCGTCTGAATGGTCTAATTTAACTTCATCTGTACCGGTATTTTCCTCACTCACTCTTATTTGAGGCATCTGTATGACACGCTACGCCACGCTGGCCGCGATCCTCAGCCAACGCATTGAACAGGGGCTTTATCCGGCAGGCGATCGCCTGCCTTCGGTGCGTATGCTAAGCCAGGAGCACGGCGTCAGCATCAGCACGGTGCAGCAGGCTTACCGTCTGCTGGAAGAGGGACAACTGGTAGAGGCGCGGCCGAAGTCGGGTTATTTTGTGCAGACGCGGCGGACTTTGGCCGAACTGCCCACCGTGACCCGCCCGGTGCAGCGACCGGTGGATATTTCGCAGTGGGAGCAGGTACTGGAGCTGATCCGCAACAAGCCGCGCGAAGACCTGATTCAACTGGGCCGAGGCATGCCGGATATCAGTGAACCCACGCTGAAACCCCTGATGAAAGCGCTGGGGCACACGGGCCGCCACGGCGACCTGCGTAGCCTGCACTACGACAGCATTCAGGGCGTGCTGGGGTTGCGTGAGCAAATCGCCCGCCTGCTGCTGGATTCCGGTTGCCAGATTGATGCCGACCAGTTGGTGATCACCACCGGTTGTCACGAAGCGCTGTCCGCCGGGCTGCGCGCCGTATGCCAACCAGGGGATATTGTGGCGGTTGACTCCCCCTGTTTTCACGGCACCATGCAGACCTTGAAAGGCTTGGGCATGAGAGCGCTGGAGATCCCCACAGATCCGCTGACCGGCATCAGCCTGGAGGCGCTGGAATTGGCGCTGGAACAGTGGCCGGTCAAAACCATCCTGTTAACCCCCAACTGCAATAACCCGCTGGGTTACATCATGCCGGAGGCGCGCAAAAAGCGTTTGCTGACGCTGGCACAGCGCTTTGACGTGACGATCATTGAAGATGACGTGTATGGGGATATCGCCTATCAATATCCTCGCCCACGCACCATCAAATCTTTCGACGAAGATGGCCGGGTGCTGCTGTGCAGCTCCTTTTCAAAAACGCTGGCACCCGGTCTGCGCATCGGCTGGATCGCCCCCGGGCGCTATCTGGAGCGCGTGCTGCACATGAAATATATCGGTACCGGCTCCACGGCTACCCAGCCGCAGCTGGCGATTGCCGAATTTATTCGTCACGGCCACTACCTGCAACACCTGCGGCGTATGCGTTCCCGCTACCAACAAAACCGCGACGTGATGACCGGTTGGATTATGAAATATTTTCCGCCCGGTACCCGCGTCAGCCAACCACGGGGTGGCTTTATGCTGTGGATTGAGCTGGATGAAGAGTTCGATACCCTGCGGCTGAACCGTTATCTGGAACAACAGGGTGTACAGATCGCGGTCGGCAGTATTTTTTCCGCCTCCGGCAAGTACCGTAACTGTCTGCGCATCAATTATGCCTATGCACCTAAACTGATGCCCGAGATTGAACAAGCGGTATTGCGGGTCGGCACAACTATCCAACAGTTAATGCTGACGTTCGAAAACACATTGGCGCAATCGGATTAACAGTTGGCGGGATCGGATTATCCGCACAGTGTCTAACCTTCTAGAGTGAGACCTCACCCCATGAATAGGTAAGAAAGGTTTTATGTCGCAATCTCAGGTGTGGTTAATCACTGGCAGTTCACGCGGTCTGGGCTGGCTCGTCGATAACCGGTAAATCATAAGGAGTAACAATGAGCAGCGATCAGATAGCCCTGCCCAGCGCCCTGTCGGCCCGTCTGAGGACGCTGGGGGTGGATATCGAACGGGTCGGCCAGTTGGCCGGTTTGCCTGAAGGGTTACTCAGCGAGCGACATGAGAAGGTCAAGCTGTCCACCCGGCAGTTTTTCGATATCTGGCGTGCCCTCGCCCAGGTGAGCGACACCAGCTTCGGCCTGCGTCTGGGCGGCGAGGTGCCATCAGAGCATTATGATATTGCTTCGGTTGCTGCGCTGCACTCCGCCACCCTCGGCGACGCATTGCAAAAGGTTGCCCGGTACAAACGTCTGCTGTGTCCGGAAGAACTGATGCTGGTAGAGGATGGCGACAATATCCGCCTGTACACCCGCTGGACCATGGCCAAAAGCCATGCGCCGGAATTGCTGATTGATGCCATGTTTGCCTCGATTATTACCCTGTGCCGCCGTGGCACCGGTCAGGCGATACACCCACGGGCTATCGAACTGACCCGGCGGCCGGATCCCTCCTCACCGCTGCCGCACTACTTCGGTTGCCCGGTGCATTTCAATGCCCCGCTGGATGTGCTGGTGTTTGACCGTGCGCTGATGCACCAACCCTTTATCACCTACAATCAGGACATGCTGACGGTACTGTTGCCGGGGCTGGAAGTCGAACTGGCCAGATCATTGCAAGGCGACAGTCTGCCGAACCAGGTGATGGCGATCCTGAGCCGCAGCATGCGCGGCCAGCGTCCGAGCGTTAACAGCGTGGCTGCCGAGCTGTATGTCAGCCCGCGCACCCTGCAGCGTCGCTTGCAACAGCACGGCTACAGCTACCAGCAATTGCTGGATAAAACCCGCCACCGTACCGCCTGCCAACTGCTGGCAGAAACCAGTCTGGAGCTGGGGGAGATCGCCTTCGTCCTCGGATTTGAAGAATTGAATTCGTTCAGCCGCGCCTTTATGCAGTGGGAAGCGCAAACGCCAAACCGCTGGCGCAACCAACGCCTTACCGGCCCCAGGGAGAACAGAGCATGAAAGTCATTATATTGGGTGCCAGCGGCATGGTCGGCCAGGGCGCGCTGCGCGAATGCCTGCGTGACCCGCAGCCTTTAATCGCCTGGCGCTGCCATCGGCGGGATGATTCTGCTATGTTAAAGCCGCGCGCGTGGGCCGCCTGCCCCACGCTTTCGCCACTGTGACAGAGACAGACTTCATGCCGTCAAAGATTTTATTCAGCGCCTGCCTGGCCGGTTTTAAAGTTCGCTACAACGCTTCCGACAAACCTTTGCTCAACGCCACGTTGCTGCGCTGGCAGCGCGAAGGCCGCCTGGTGGTTTGCTGCCCGGAGCTGGCCGCCGGTTTTTCCACCCCACGCCCCTCGGCAGAAATCACGCCAGCCGCTGAAGGCGCCACGGTACTGGCTCAACGGGCAAGAGTGATTGAAGTCAGCGGCGGTGACGTCACCGCCGGCTATCTGCTCGGCGCCCACCTAGCGCTGGAGACCGCACAACAGCACGACTGCCGCTTTGCGCTGCTCACCGACGGCAGCCCATCCTGCGGCAGCCAGTTTATCTACGACGGCTCTTTCAGCGGTCAAACCAAGCCCGGCAGCGGCGTCACCGCCGAACTGCTGCGCCAGAATGGCATTGAAGTGTTTTCCGACCGTCAGATCGACGCGCTGATCGCCCGGATTGAAGCGGTGGAACAGACCTAGCGCTGCAGATGCTGCGCCAACCGTTGCTGCAGGTGCGAAATGCCCTGCGGATGCTGAATAAAGCGCTCAATGGCCATCATCTGCCAACGCTGCCCTTCATCGCCAAAGCAAATGGCGGCTATCTGCTCCGGCGTGATGTGGCCCAGCATAAACCAGGTCGGCGGGTAGCCGGGGAAAATCCCTTGGTAACGCTGCCGTAAACTCACCTGCCGTGCGTCAATCTGCAAACCGAACTCTTCCAGCGTTTCCCGCTGCACGCATTGCAGCGGCGTCTCATCCCCTTCGCGCCCGCCTCCCGGCAAATCCCAGCAGCCCGGCCAGGGAATATCCGCCTTGTCATCACGCTGGTAGGTCAGCAAGTGGTTACCGCACAACAGCGCGATTTTCGCGCCGCCAAAGTATGAGTCATCAATTTGTGACATCTTGAACCTCTTAAAGAACGGCATTTTACACCTGTCCTTACCCGTTTGACTCTTCTGGTCACGGGTTACCATGGCCGATTATTTGTTTAGCCGAACAGGACAAGGTTTTTTGCCGTGGTGAAACCCTTTTTACGCAGTGGCAGTTTAGATGATGTGCTTGCATTGGGCGAAAATGGGCAACCGGTTTACGCCTGCGCTCTGCAATTGCGAGAAACATTGCGCATTCGCCAACAGCAACAGGCCGCCGACTGCCTGGCTGTCCCGCAGCCGAACGAAACGGGTACCCGCATTGACTGGTATTCCCCTTTCCCTGGGAAAGTGACCTCCTGGCTGGCAGCGAGTGATGCCCAACGCGCTCAGGCCTTACAGTTGCTGGAACAAAGTCTGGCGACATTTCGTGATCTGGTCGCAAAGACGCAGACCAACCCACACCCCAGCCACCGTCTGTTTGGTGCATTGCTGGCCAGGGCAATGCAAATCCCTGACCCAAACCATATTTATCTGGTCGATGGCAAACCGGTATTGACCTTCTGGGGCTTTATCAAGCCGTCGGCTCAGTGTCAGGATGACCCGCTGGCATGCCTGCGCCCGGCCGAAGAAGAAAAACCGACGCCTATCGCTGCCGCGCCGCGTCCGGCGGTTATTCCTACAGCCAAACCCCTACCAGAGCCGGTGATTAAGCCGCCTGCTGCCACTACGCCGGTGCAAGCACCTCGCCAATGGCGCCGCTATCGCTGGATGTTGCCTGTGCTGATGCTGATTGCCCTGCTGGTTACCTGGCTGAGCCGCCCAAGCGCCCCACTTGCTGAGCCTGTTGTCGCACCGCCACCGGCGTCGGCGCAACGCGCTGTAGCACCCGCATTCAAACTGCAACTGCCGTTAGCACCGGCGACGCTGATGCCACCCGCTCCGCTCCCCATTGTCATGCCGCCGGCGGACAAACATGCGCTGGTGCTACCCGCCGACTCGGTCAAAGCCGGTTCAGTTCGTTTTCTGAACGGTAAATGGCGTGCCACTGTGGCACTCAAAGATCTGCCAACCGGTAAACGTCCCAGCCTGCAATACCGCATCAAGGAAGGCAAAGGCACTGCAAGCATTACTTACGGGGATGGCATCACCTGCCGGGTGCCGATCGAAGCCGGGCTGATGCAGTCCGGCAATCTGGTGATTAACAGTCGCACCAAAGCACGCTGCAGCGACGGCAGCCGCTACCAAATGCCGGAAATTACCTGTACGCAAAATGAAACCGGCCCGGCAACATGCAGCGGCCGCTACGATACAGATACCCTCTATCCCATGATGTTAAAGCGCGAGAGTAAATAATGCTGGCCCCCCTAACCGATTACCCACGCAGCATGACGCTGGTTCAGGATAGTGGCATTCAATTTTTGGACTTCGCCCTGACGCCGGTTCTGGATGATGAGTTTCCGGGCAAGTTTGTTCGCCAGACCGCCAGCGGCCCGCTACTACGCCTGCAATGGGATGCCGACAGTGGCAAATACCTGTTGCCCGCCCAACCGGGGCAGAGTGCTGAAGTGGTTCGGCCGGAGTTCAGCCATTCTCTGCAACAATCGCTGCAACTGCTGAATAAAACCTGGCTGCCGCTGCCTTTCTTTCGTTGTACTTCATCAGGGGTATTTTTATCAGGGCCGGATAACTGGGCCCGCATGCAGACGCTGTTACTCGATAGCCCCGACCAGGACGGCAACCTGCTGCGGGTGGTCCTGGCCTTTGATTCCCGGCTCGCCGCCGCAGGCCAGGAGGCACTCGCCCCAGGCGAAAGCGATATCAATACCGGGATCGGCTTCTCGCTGGGCCATCAAAACCATGAGCTGGGCGAGTTTCTTGATCTGACCTGGGTAGACAGTTGGCTACGTGAAGTCTTTAGCCAATCCGCGAGCAGCCTGGAACTACGCAGCGATATGGAAATAAACGCCGGGCTGAAAACCTTCGAATATCAGGCGCACTACCTCAACCTGTTGAACCTGCTCGGCAGCCAATTAACGCTGCCGCAGATAAAAATCATCGGGGAGACGCCGCAACAGCCCGCGATCAACGTAGATCTGATTTTGGATGTCGGCAATTCACACACCTGCGGGGTGATGGTCGAAGATCATCCGCAAGAAAATAATGGCCTGAAACAGACTAATGAACTGCAGTTACGTTCGCTGTCTGCGCCGCATTGCGTTTACAACGAGTTGTTTGAAAGCCGGGTAGAGTTTGCCCAGGCGTCATTTGGCAAACCCCACCTCTCATACCAAAGCGGGCGTGATGATGCCTTTGTCTGGCCTTCCATCGTCCGCGTAGGCCGGGAGGCCGCGCAACTGGCGCTGCGGCGGGAAGGTACCGAAGGCACCACCGGCATTTCCAGCCCACGCCGTTACCTGTGGGACGAAGAACGCTATGCGCCCGGCTGGCGTTTTAACAGCCAACAAGAACCCATGGCTGCCGCCGCGCCATTAAGCTCACTACTCAACGACGAGGGTGTCCCCCTGTCTGCGCTGCCGGTAGAAGAGCGGTTGCCGGTTTTTGCCGCCCACTATAGCCGTAGCGCGGTCATGGCCCTGATGCTGACCGAGCTGCTAGCGCAGGCATTGATGCAAATCAACAGCGCAGCCCAACGCACCAGGATGCCGAACACTGCGGCCCCACGGCGTCTGCGTACCATCATCCTGACTTTGCCTTCGGCGATGCCCAAGCCGGAGCGTGAAATTTTCCGCCGCCGCATGCAGGAGGCGATTGGCCTGATATGGAAAGCCATGGGCTGGCACCCGCTGGATGCCCCGTTCAGCGCTGAGCAAGCCCGTATGCCGGTGCCACTGGTGCATATGGAATGGGACGAAGCCACCTGCGGCCAGATGGTTTATCTGTATAACGAAACTCAGGTTAACTTTGCCGGCCGCACCGATGCCTTTTTCGCCGCCATGGCCAGGCCGGACCAACCGCCAGTACCGGGAGAACAACCGGGAAAATCACTGCGTATCGCTTCAATCGATATCGGCGGCGGCACTACCGATCTGGCGATTACTCAATACCGGCTGGATGATGGCGTAGGCAACAACATCAAAATCAATCCGCGTCTGTTGTTCCGTGAAGGATTTAAGCTCGCCGGCGACGACATTTTGCTGGATGTCATCGGGCAATTTATCTTGCCCGCCGTACAGCAGGCGTTCGAACAGGCCGGAGTCAGCGCCACAGCGGCGACCATGGACAAGCTGTTTGGCAACCAGGGGCGTATGGATGGGTTTTCCACCCTGCGCCAGCAGGCCACGCTGCAGATTTTCATGCCCGCGGGGCGTGCGCTGCTTAGTGCCTATGAGGATTACGATCCGCTGGACAGCCACGCGGAAATCGCCGCCACGCTGGGCGAACTGCTGCCACAGATGCCCACCTTGCAGGTACTGGCATTTATCAACGATGAGGTTCAGCGCGGATCCGGCAACGCCGCCTTCGACATTCTGCAGACCCCACTGGTCATCCGGCTGGGTGCCGTGCATGCCGCTTTCCTGTCCGATCGGATCGGCATCAGTCACTGCCTGCGCCTATTGTGCGAAGTGGTGGCGTTGTATAGCTGCGATGTGTTGTTACTCACCGGCCGCCCTGCCTGTTTCCCGGGCGTTCAGGCGCTGTTGCGCCACCTGCAACCCTTGCCTGCCAGCCGAATTTTGCCGCTTGAGGGTTATCACACCCGCAGTTGGTACCCGTTTAACCAAGGCGGGCGCATTGACAATCCCAAGTCAACCGCCGCCGTGGGCGCCATGCTGTGCCTGTTGGCTATCGACCTGCGGCTGGAGAGTTTTTATTTTAACGTCGGGGACTTCCAACCCTATTCCACGATTCGTCATCTGGGCATGCTGGACAGCAATAACATGCTGGCAGACGATAATGTCTACTATCGCGATATCGATCTGGACTGCGCAGACTTTGCGCTGGATCCCGACAGCTATTTCCAGCTACGTGGCCCGCTGCGTCTGGGATTCCGTCAGTTGGATAACCCACGCTGGCCGGCATCGCCGCTCTACACCCTGACTATTACCGATGCCGCTCTGGCGCGCAAACTGGCTGGCGATGCGGTCATCAGCCTGCGTTTGGTCATCACCGGCAATGGTGAGCAAGGAGCCGAAGGCGTCAGCATTGCCGAAGCCCGCCTGGCCGACGGCACGCCGGTGCCCGCAGATAGCCTGCAACTAAAACTCAATACCTTGGCTGCCAGCGCCTCTGGCGCAACCCATTATTGGATTGACAGCGGGAGCATTTATCAGCAATGAAACCTATCACCTCCGACCGGCCCGAGCCGAAAAACAGCCTTGGAAACAGCATTGCACAGGCGATTGACTGGGTGGCAGCCACCCGGCAGCAGTCCACTCGGCTAAACCGGGAAGCCGATAACCTGACTGTCCGTCTGCGCCGCAGCTATAACCGGGCCAGGCAGTTGGACAGCGCCATGCATCAGCCTCTGGCCATCGGCCTCTATGGTCATAACGCCGCGGCCAAGGCCCACTTGTTGGCCGCACTGGCACCCGGTGCCAGGCTATTGAGCGAAGATGCCACGCTGGCGGTACGCTACAGCTGTTGTGACACCCAAAATCCTCCGTCTTACCCTGTTGCCGTTTCCCTGCTCGATGAGGCGCAGTTGGTTGCCATGATGATCGGCAGCGCATTGATGGGCGGTTTTCGTCCGGATTGGAATGCCGGTGCCATGGCCGCACATTCGCACGCACTAGAGCGTCTCCGCCAACCGATGGCTATTGGCGGGCTGGACAGCAACGCGATGGTGGCGCTGTGGGACCACCTTGGTCATCAGGGCGGTAAATGGCAAACGCCGCTGGCGAGGCACTTCTGGCCACATGCCATCTCACTGGCACCCTATTTGAGCGTTGACGACCGTGCCAGGCTGTTCGCACCGCTTTGGGGCGAGGACCCGGCACTGACAAGTTGTTATCGCCAGTTGGCGCATACCCTGCACGCCCTGGGCCACTGCGAGCGCCTGTATGCTCCCCACCAGGTATTGAGCCAGGATGAGGGGATTGCGCATGCCCAGGCGATCCATGCATCGGCCGGGGAAAAACTGACCGTGCTGACAGAAAATGGCGTCGAGGTAACGATCGCGCTGGCCGATCTGGCGTGGTTGGCGGCCTCGGTCACGACAACCTTGCCAGCGAGGGGAAACCTCGGGTTACCGAACAACATCGAGCTGCTAGACCTGCCGGCCGCCAACCCATGCCCGGGTGCTGGGCTGATACAACGCATGCAGCAGGCAAAACGCGCCAATCTGCTGACTCTTGCTGCCGATGGCCTGCACGCCAGTCTGTTGCTGGTAAGCGATGCGGCCCTTACGCCACAAGATGCCGGCCGTACGGGCAACGCGCTGGCCTACTGGGTCAGACAAACCCAGGGGGAAACCGTGGAACTACGCAGCCGCCGCAAACCGGGTTTAATCTGGGCAATCACCGCGTTCGACTCACGTCAGGAAGGGAAACCGCGCCCCGACGACGCCGTTCAACGCTATGTCGGCGAACCGGGCGAAAGTTGGGCCACCCTGCTGGCGATCGATGAAAGCGACTGCCAGCGCATGGTGGCTTGGTTGGCGACGCAGGCGTCCCCGACATTGAAGCAGGATCGCATCCTTGAACAACAGCAGGAACTGCAACGCGAACTGACTGAGAGCCTGCTCGGCAACTGGCTGCACGCCGCGGACACGCCGTTAACGCAGCAGCGCACCCAGCAGTTACTGCGCAAATTGCAGGCACAGGCAGGAATACACGGCGAACTGCTCGAGTGGCTGCTGCCGCAGTGCGATACCCTGCGCCAGCTGTATAGCCAACACAGTAACTTGTCCGCGCCGGTGGTCGCTGCCCCGGCGTTTGATGTTGAGATCGATCTGTTTGACGAGGGAGATATGGCCTGCGTGGCCGCCATCGGGCAAAACAATGATTCGTTTGCCCAGCGGGTATTTGCCGATTGGATAAACCATCTGCGCAGCCTGCCGGACAATAACCAACTGCTGACATTACTGGGTGTCGGCAAGCAGCATCTGGAGATGCTGGTCGACGCGCTAATCACCGCCGCCTGCCGCCTGGAAATTGCCGAATCACTGGAGCGCGCATTGACTGCCGGAGCACTGCCTGAACAGGCTGAAGACAGGCAGGTCAGCCAGGCGTTAGCGATATTGGGCGATTTCGTCACCTGGTTGGGCTTCCAGCAGCGCGAGGTGAGGTTACGCCCCGCCAGCCGAATCAATCACGGCCACCCCATATTTACCCCTCCACCGCAGCCCGCCGTGGACTGGAGTAGCCAGCAACGGTTAACCAAACTGGCACCGACGCCAGCGAGAAATACCGCGTTTTATATCTATGACTGGTTGGTTGGCCTGCAGGCGCTGTTGGCGGAGAATGTGGCAACCGGGGCGGAAGGCACAATCGATGAAGCTGCACATCGGGCTTTGGCCGCCATTGTCGCCCCGCTGAACGCCGAGGCAACGCCAATTATTTAAGGTATAGTGAAAAACCGTTTTCACCACAGGCGAATAATAACGATGAACTCTCCGTTTCTGGTTACTCCGCAATGGCTTGCGCAGCATATCAACGATGAAAACCTGGTAGTGGTTGATGTCAGGATGTCCCCGGTCGGCCTGGTGCCGAAAAAAGACATGCTCGCCGAATTTGAACACGGCCATATCCCCGGCGCGGTGTATTTTGACATCGATGACGTCGCGGATAAAAACACCACGTTGCCGCATATGCTGCCGACGGCAGAGGAATTCAGCGCGGCGGTGGGTAAATTGGGCATCAGCGAACAACAGACCATCGTGTTTTATGACGAAGGCAACCAGTTCTCGGCCCCGCGCGGTTGGTGGACCTTCCGCAACTTCGGCGCGCAGCAGGTGTATGTGTTGGACGAAGGCCTGAACGGCTGGACAGCACTGGGCCAACCGCTGGCTACCGGCGCGGCTCAGCGCACGCCGCAAACCTTCAACGCCCGCTTTAATGCGGACGCGGTAGTCAATATGCAGCAGGTGGAACAGGCGCTGAACAGCGAAGTGCAAATCCTTGATGCGCGCGCCGCACCGCGTTTTAACGCCGAAGCACCAGAACCGCGCCCCGGTCTGCACCGCGGCCATATTCCCGGCAGTATCAATATTCCTTACGGCGAACTGCTGGAAAACGGCCGTTTCAAATCGCTGGAAGCACTGAAGCAAACCTTCAGCGATAAGGGCGTGAGTCTCGACGGGCCCATCATCACCAGCTGCGGCTCCGGCGTCACGGCAGCGGTGCTGGCTTTCGGCCTGCTGTCACTCGGTGCACCGCAGGTGAAACTGTATGACGGTGCCTGGACCGAATGGGGTGCGTTAAGCGGTAAGCAGCCGATCGAGCAGGACTAGCTGTTGATCCGATCGGCGACGATCTGCGCCAGACGCTGGATCGCCGCCGAGGGGTTTTCTTCGGCACGGTGCAGCACCACAGCTAAAGGGTTTAGCGCCGGCAAAGCGTCGGGTGGCAAAAGGGACAGCCCCGCTGGCAACCCGGCGTCGGTACGCACCGTTACCCCCAATCCGGCGCTGACCGCCGCCCATACGCCATTCAGGCTGCGACTGGTGAAGACCACACGCCAGGCAATACCGGCACGATCCAGCGCCTGAGTCGCGGCGCTGCGCATCAGACAAGGGGCATCAAACATCACCAGCGGCAGAGGTTCATCCCCCTGGCGCCAGGAGGTCAGTTCAAAATGCGGGGAGGCGATCCAGTGCATCTGCCGTTGCCCCAGCGCCTGATAAAACGGCGTGCTGATACCACCGTCCCACGCCAGCGACAAATCCAGTTGTCCTTTCAACACCCACTCGATCAGTTCAGCATTACGGGCAATACGCGCTTCGATACGCACGCGCGGATGCGCTCGGGCAAAACTGCCCAAGACCTGTGGCAAAAAGGTTTCACCGAAGTCCTCCTGTAGCCCTAACCGCATAATGCCCTGTAGATCCAAGCCGCGCACTGCGGTCGCGGCCTCATCATTAAGCTCCAGCAAGCGACGGGCATAGCCCAACAGCGTTTCGCCGGCTTCGGTCATTACCATGCCGCGCCCTGACTTACGCAGGATGGGGCTGCCAACCTGCTGTTCCAGCTTTTTCAGATGCGCGCTGACCGCCGAGGTGGATCGCCCCAGCCGCTCTGCCGCTTTAGCGAAACTGCCCAGCTCAATGCCTGTCACGTAACTGCGCAGATCGTCGAGATCGAAGGTGACTCGCCCCATACTAACCATCCCGTTTTTAAGAACCATCAGTCAAAATAATGCCGATATTACTCACAAAGATGGCGTGTCATGCTCAGCCGGTCAATCGCTTTCAGGAGAATCACCATGCTTGCCATGCAATACAGTTTCACCCTGCCCGCCGATTACGATATGGCTATTATTCAGGATCGCATCAGCCGTTTCGGCCATCTGCTGGACAATGCCCCACAGTTGCTGATTAAAGCCTATCTCTACGCACAGAAAGGGGAGTACAGCGAGGAAAATCTGTACGCACCATTTTATCTGTGGAACAGTAGCGCCGGCATGAGTGACTTTCTGATCGGTGAAGGTTTTAAAGGCCTCAGCCGGGCCTTTGGCTGGCCACAGGTCAGGCAATGGCTGCCCTGGGTGACGCATTTTGACCGCCTGCGACTCTCTCAAGCTACCTGCGCCACTCGCCAAACATGGCCGATTGCGCCCTATAGCGATCTGAACGTACTGCAACAACGACAGTGGGTGGCTCCCGGTGCTCTGGCCAGCATCCTTGCGTTTGACCCTACCTTCTGGCAGTTAGTACGGCTGGATTTATGGCAAGCACTACCGACAGAGATCCCGCCAAACGCCCAGTGTTACCGTATTGGCCACCTTTCCACCCCCTTTGACCACACAGCGCCGCGGGTTGACAGCCTGACTTGATATTGATAATCATTATCAATATTGAGTTTTCAATCAGGATCGGCAGGATGCGGATCCTTAAGGCCAACCGCTATGTCACAGCCACCGATCACACCTTACACCACCGCTTGCTGCATCGTTGGCGGCGGCCCCGCCGGGCTGATGCTCGGCTATCTGCTGGCCCGGGCGGGGATAGAGGTCATAGTGCTGGAAAAGCACGCCGATTTCCTGCGCGACTTTCGCGGCGATACCATTCACCCTTCAACGTTGGAAATCATGCATCAGCTTGGCCTGCTGGAGGAGTTGCTGGCACTGCCGCACCAGCGCGCAGAAACGCTGCATGCCGAAATCGCCGGGCGTGACATTACGCTTGCCGACTTCACCCACCTACCGACGCGCTGCAAATTTATCGCCTTTATGCCGCAGTGGGAGTTCCTTAACTTTCTGGCGGAAAAAGCCGCCGCCTTTCCTGCGTTCAGCCTGATCAAATCGGCGAAGGTACACCAGTTATTGTACGATCGCGGCCAGGTCTGCGGGGTGCTGGCAGATACGCCGGAGGGTCCAATCCGCGTCCGCTGCCAACTGGTAATCGGCACTGACGGACGTAACTCGGTGGTACGCGAACAGGCGGCACTCAGCAGTCACAGTTTTGGTTCGCCGCGCGATGTGCTGTGGATGAAGATCGCTAAAAAACCCGGCGATCCAGCCTGGTCGATGGGTCACACCGGGCCAAAACAAAACTTCATTATGATCGACCGGGGCGAATACTGGCAGTGTGGCTATTCAGTCGACAAGGGCAGCTTCGAGGCGATCCAACAGGATGGGCTGGAAAAGTTTTTGCTGCATCTCGCCGAGGTCGCCCCCTTCCAGGACCACCGCCTGCAGGAGATCCTCAGTTGGGATCAGGTGAAATTATTAAGCATTCGTATCGATCGACTGGATCAATGGGCCAAACCGGGCGTGCTGTGCATTGGCGACGCCGCACACGCCATGTCGCCGATTGGCGGCGTCGGGGTGAATCTGGCGATTCAGGATGCGGTTGCTACCGCCAACGTGATTATCCCTCCGTTACGCAGCCACAGTTTGCAGCTCAAACACCTGTTACGCGTGCAAAAACGCCGTAATTTCCCCACCAAAGCCACCCAGTTTCTGCAAATAAAAATGAGCCAGCGCAGGCCGAAAAAACGCCGAGGTGGCAGCGGATCCAGTCTGATGACCCGCGTCGGTAATAGCCGCTGGCTGCCACGCTTATTTGGTCGGATTATCGGACTGGGATTCCGGCGGGAATCACCGAAACATCTTGCTGAGTGATAACCATAAGTCACCAGACAGCGATTTGCCGTTCCCACCCCGCTTGTTATCAACCATTCGCTGTTGCTGTCACCAAGAGTTCTTTTAAAGAGCTTTTATAGGTTTGTCCTTTAGCTGTCATACTCCCTCCAGTATGCAGATATTGAGCATGCTGTACGTTGTCTAATTATTCATCTGTGGTGGCCAGCCTTAAGCCGCGACTCATTTCCTTAAAAGAGGTCCCTATGTTCAGTATCCGCCAGGCTTTGAGCGGTGATTTAGCGCAGGTTCGTGATGTGGGCATTCGCACCTATCAGGCCCATTTTGGCGAACTTTGGCACCATAAAGAGGAGTTGGACGCTTTTCTGGCGCAAGATTTTGCGGTTGAGGCATTGGAACAGACGCTGCAGGACGCGGACGTGTGCTGGCTACTGGCTTATGAAAATGACAATTTGGTGGGCTACGCACGGCTGAATTTCAACAGCCTGCTGGCGCCGACTCAAACAACCGGTGCCGAACTGCAGAAAATCTATTTCCTGCCGGAATATGCCGGCCGAGGTTATGGCCAGCACTTTTTTGAGCACGTACAGCAACGGGCAATCGAACGTAAGCAACAAACGCTGTGGCTGGAGGTGTTGCAGCGCAATACCAGCGCCCAGCGTTTTTACCAGCGCCAGGGGCTGAGTATTTGCGGTGAAACCTGCTACACCAGCGCCCAGGGTTCCATCGGCATCTGGTATATGTCAAAACCGCTGTAACCGCTAGCCCGGAAACTCCAGCGCGCCGCCATCGCTTTTTCTACCCCAGGGAAATTGGCAAACAGGTTATTAAAGCTGCGATTTTCGGCGTAGATCACCACCACATTTTTCACATGACGCCGCAGTTTTATTAAAAAATCCTGCGGCTTTATCGGTTAGCGGACGTCGCGTTGCAGCATCAGAAATATCAGCGCCAGCGTATTGGGCACCATATACAGCATCGCACCCAGTTGCACCGCCAGCGGGTGTTCCTTTGCCTGCCAGGCCATAAACCAGTCGCCTGCGACTACCATAAAACCGAGGCCCCACACCGCGATCGCACAGAGCGCGCCCAGCATGGCCCAGGCTTTGCCCCTGGCAAAAGCCGCGTAAGAATGGCCCAGATGTTTCAACATCAGCACCACGCCAAAGGCCGCGGCGATGCCGGCCACAGACTCCAGCAAAGTGATCGTCGCCAGCCCAACCTGCCCGGCCCATTCAACGCTGATAGCACGCCACATTAATCCAGGAACCTGATAGGTATCCTGCATGCCCAGCAGCGGCGCCACGGCATGTTGGGCAGTCCCGTAAAAATCGGCGGTATTGTTCAGCAGACTGAAGATCCCCCAAAGAGCCGGGAACAGTGACAGGACGATACAACCCAGACGTGACATAGTGATTTCGTTCATAATTATCCCTAATTTATGGTGATGTATAACCCTGGATTCCTTGTATTGCAGCAGTTTAACTCAGGGTAGCTAAACGGCCACTACCGTTCCACCCAACAAAGTGTTCTGAGAATCATTGCCCTTTCACTGCCCAGCCTTGAACCTTATATCGCCACCAGCCCGCGCACGCCGTCTTGCTCCATCGCGCTGCCTGCACCACGCTGGACGATACTGCCGCGCGACATCACCAGATAGCGGTCCGCCAGCTCGGCGGCAAAATCATAAAACTGTTCCACCAGCAGGATCGCCATATCCCCCTGGGCCGCCAACTGTTTGATCACTGCACCGATCTCTTTGATCACCGAAGGTTGGATCCCCTCCGTCGGCTCATCAAGGATCAACAGCTGCGGTCGGCAGGCCAGCGCACGCCCAATCGCCAACTGCTGTTGTTGGCCGCCGGAGAGATCGCCGCCGCGCCGATCTTTCATCTGCAACAGCACCGGGAACAGTTCATAGATATGATCCGGTACCTTGCGCGCCTGGCTGCCGGAAAAACGTGCCAGCCCCATCAGCAGATTTTCTTCCACCGTCAGGCGACCAAAGATCTCACGCCCCTGCGGCACATAGGCCACCCCGGCCTGCACCCGTTGGTGTGGTTTTCTGCCGTTAAGGCTTTCCCCCTGCCAACTGATGCCGCCACTTTTGGCCGGGATCAGCCCCATCAGGCATTTCAGCAACGTGGTTTTCCCCACGCCGTTGCGCCCCAACAGACAGGTCACTTCGCCGATATGAGCTTCAAACGACAGGCCGCGCAAAATGTGGCTGCCACCGTAATATTGATTCAGTTCATTCACTTGCAACATAGCTGCTCCTAGCGCCCTAAATACACTTCGATCACCTGCTCGTCGGCCTGTACCTGCGCCAATGAGCCTTCCGCCAACACCTGGCCCTGATGCAGCACCGTGACGTGGTCGGCAATGGTTTCGACAAACCCCATGTCGTGCTCCACCACCATCAGCGAATGCTTGCCCGCCAGCGAGCGGAACAGTTCGGCGGTGTACTCGGTTTCCGCGTCGGTCATACCGGCCGCCGGTTCATCGAGCAGCAGCAGGTGCGGTTCCTGCACCAATAGCATGCCAATTTCGAGAAACTGTTTTTGCCCGTGGGACAGCAGCCCGGCGGGACGATAGCGTTCATGGCCCAGCCGCAGGGTTTTCAGCATTTCATCGATACGGTCGCGTTGTTCGCTACTCAGTTTGGCGCGCAGGCAGGCCCATACCGACTTCTGAGTTTTCTGGGCGATCTCCAGATTTTCGAACACCGTCAGCGCCTCAAACACCGTGGGCTTTTGGAACTTGCGACCGATGCCGGCCTGGGCGATCTGCATCGGATCCAGCGCGGTCAGATCGACGGTTTGATCGTAAAACACCCTGCCGCTGTCCGGCCGGGTTTTGCCGGTGATCACATCCATCAGCGTGGTTTTCCCCGCGCCGTTTGGCCCGATCACGCAGCGCAGTTCACCCACACCGATCTGCAACGACAGATCGCTCAGTGCACGAAAACCGTCAAAACTGACGTTGATCTTGTCGAGCAGCAGCACCGGATCGGTTTGCTGGCGATATTTATCGGCCGGTAGCGGCTGGGTGAACAGTTCGTCGGTCATTTGCAGCGAATTCATTGTGGTTTCCCTCTGCGCAGCAGGCCGATAACCCCTTTAGGCAGGAACAGCGTAACGACGATAAACATCAGGCCAAGAAAGAACTGCCAGTATTCCGGAATGGCCATGGTGAACCAGCTCTTGGCGCCGTTGACGATACCCGCCCCCAGCAGCGGCCCCACCAGCGTGCCGCGTCCGCCGAGCGCCACCCAGATGGCGGCTTCGATCGAGTTGGTCGGCGACATTTCGCCCGGGTTGATAATGCCCACCTGCGGCACATACAGCGCACCGGCCAGCCCGCATAGCACCGCCGATAGCGTCCAGACAAACAGTTTGAAGCCTTTCGGATCGTAGCCGCAGAACGTCAGGCGGTTTTCCGCATCGCGCACCGCCGTTAGCACCCGGCCGAATTTGCTGCGTGCCAGGGCAAAACCGATTGCCAGACTGGCGGCCAACAGTAGCACCGTCGTCACGAACAGCGCCACCCGCGTGCCGGTGGCGGTGATCGGAAAGCCCAGCAGGGTGGTGAAACCGGTAAAGCCATTGTTGCCACCAAAGCCGGTTTCGTTACGAAAGAACAGCAGCATACCGGCGTAGGTCAACGCCTGAGTCATGATGGAGAAATACACCCCTTTGATCTTTGAGCGGAAGGCGAAGTAACCGAAGACGAAGGCCAGCACGCCGGGCACCAACACGATCAAACACAGCGCCCAGGCGAAGTACTGGGTGCCGCTCCAGAACCACGGCAATTCATTCCACGAAAGAAACGACATAAACGCCGGCAGGCCATCGCCCGCCGCCTGGCGCATCAGGTACATGCCCATGGCGTAGCCGCCGAGGGCGAAAAACAGCCCGTGCCCCAACGACAGCAGCCCGGCGTAACCCCATACCAGATCAAGCGCCACCGCCACTACCGCATAACACAAGATTTTACCCACCAGCGTCAGGGTGTAAGTGGAGATCGCCAGCGGATGGTCTGCCGGCAACAATGCCAGAAACGGCATGATCAACAGTACCAGCAACGCCAGCCCGCCGATGCCCAGCGCCAGTCGGGGTGCCTTCTGCAGGCCGGTTACAGTCAATGGTTGGCTCATCAGTCAATCACCCTGCCCTTGAAGGCGAACAGTCCCTGAGGACGTTTTTGAATAAACAACACGATCAGCGCCAGGATCAGGATTTTACCCAGCACGGCCCCAATCTGCGGTTCAAGGATTTTGTTAAGAATACCCAGGCCAAAGGCCGCCACCACGGTCCCGGCCAGTTGGCCAACGCCGCCGAGCACCACTACCAGGAACGAGTCGATGATATAACCCTGGCCCAGCTCCGGCCCGACGTTGCCCAGCTGCGACAACGCCACTCCGCCCAGCCCGGCAATGCCGGAACCCAGGCCGAACGCCAGCATATCGACGCGGCCGGTGGGTACGCCGCAGCAGGCGGCCATCGCACGGTTTTGCGTCACGGCGCGCACGTTCATACCCAAGCGGGTTTTGTTCAGCAGCAGCCAGGTGAGCACCAGTACCAGCACCACAAACAGGATCACCGCGATCCGGTTCCACGGCAGCACCAGATTGGGCAGTAACTGAATGCCGCCCGACAGCCAGGCCGGGTTGGCAACCTCCACGTTTTGCGCGCCAAATAGCACCCGAACACATTGGATCAGCACCAGGCTGATGCCCCAGGTCGCCAGCAGGGTTTCCAGCGGCCGCCCATACAGATGGCGGATCACCGTCCGCTCCAGCGCCATACCTATGCAGGCGGTGATGCCAAACGCCACCGGCAACGCCACCAGCGGATACAGTGCCAGCCACTGCGGCGCAAACTGCTGAAACAGCCCCTGCACCAGATAGGCCGAGTAGGCACCGAGCATCAGCATTTCGCCGTGCGCCATGTTGATCACCCCCAGCAGGCCGTAGGTGATCGCCAGCCCGAGCGCCGCCAACAGCAGGATCGAGCCAAGCGACAGGCCGGTAAACGCCTGGCCAATCAGATCGCCGATCATCAGC
This sequence comes from Serratia sp. BIGb0163, assembly GCF_024809935.1. Classification (NCBI taxonomy): domain Bacteria; kingdom Pseudomonadati; phylum Pseudomonadota; class Gammaproteobacteria; order Enterobacterales; family Yersiniaceae; genus Serratia; species Serratia sp. BIGb0163. The sequence continues at coordinate 145,065 of NZ_JANUDZ010000001.1, read as the reverse complement.
CGGTGTTTCACGCTGGTCAGGCTTTTCAACGCCTCGGCTCGCACGGCGGCGTCCGGTTCATGAGCGGCGTCGGTCATCGCCTGCAGCCGCGTCTGGGTTTCCGCTGCCCCCGAACTGCCGAGCAGCCGCACCGCATTGAGGCGCACTGTGGCATCGGCGTCGCCCAGTTGCAGATTGGCCAGCGCGATGCGGAGCGCCTCATGCACACGGTCGTCTTTTTCCTGCGCCAGGCGCTGGGTCAACAGCGGCAATTGATCATTTTTCGCCTCCTGCTGCAGGGCCTGCGCCGCCTGTAAACGCAGCGCCGGATCTTCACTGACTAGCTGCTGTGCCGACAACGCGTTGGCAATCAGGATCCGCAGCCGGTTATTCAGCCAAAGCTTCTTCGGCGTACCAACCGGGGCAGCGCCACCCTCCAGTGGCTGATAGCGATCGCCCTGCTGGATAAAGGCATGTTTGGCCTCGTCGATCATCAGGTTTTCCTGCTTTAACGCCTGCAGTAACGGCAAACGCGCAGCGTCCGGCGCGCTCGCCCACGCCTGCAATAATTTGGCCTGCTGCGTACGGTTGGCCGCAGCAAAATCATCGGCCGGCCCCGCCTGCGCGAACATGGGCAGGCAGCACAGCAATAACCACAGATGCCTGAGATGGCTTAAAGATAAAAGTTTCATCAGATGTCTCGTCGCAATAGGGCATGGCTCAGTCAGCCCCCGCCGTAACGGGGCCGGGCATTCTTGCCTAATGCTTGTCAGTTAAGGTGATCATGTTCCCTCTCCTTTGGGAGAGGGTTAGGGTGGGGGGATGCACTCCGACACTAGCCCCTCACCCCGGCCCTCTCCCTCGGGAGAGGGGGACGCCCACTTAAACAACGTCATACATTTTTAGAACTTTGCTTAACTGACCGGCATTAGGTGTTACTTGCCGCCTTTTACCGGGCTTTCCGACTTTTTGTCGTTGCCGGCAATGTACGGGCTCCACGGCTGGGCGCGTACCGGAGCATCGGTTTGCCACACCACGTTGAACTGGCCGTTGCCTTCAATCTCGCCAATCATCACCGGTTTGTGCAGGTGATGGTTGGTAGCATCCATAGTCAGGGTAAAGCCCGACGGCGCGGCGAAGGTCTGCCCGGCCATCGCCGCACGAACCTTATCAACGTCAGTGGTACCGGCCTTCTCTACCGCCTGCGCCCACATGTGGATGCCGACATAGGTGGCTTCCATCGGGTCATTGGTCACGGCGGTAGCATAGTTCGGCAGGTTGTGCGCCTTGGCATAAGCGCGCCATTCGCTGACGAACTGCTTGTTGGTCGGGTTATCCACCGATTCGAAGTAGTTCCAGGCCGCCAGGTTACCCACCAGCGGTTTGGTGTCGATGCCGCGCAGCTCTTCTTCCCCTACCGAGAAGGCGATCACTGGCACGTCGGTGGCCTTGATGCCCTGATTGGCCAGCTCTTTGTAGAAGGGGACGTTGGAATCACCGTTGATGGTGGAGATCACCGCCGTTTTGCCACCGGCAGAGAATTTCTTGATGTTGGCGACAATGGTCTGGTAGTCGCTGTAACCAAACGGCGTATAGACCTCTTCGATGTCTTTATCCTGAATGCCTTTCGAGTGCAGGAAGGCGCGCAGGATCTTGTTGGTGGTACGCGGATAAACGTAGTCAGTGCCCAGCAGGAAGAAGCGTTTCGCCGATCCACCGTCTTCGCTCAGCAGGTATTCCACCGCCGGGATCGCCTGCTGATTAGGGGCCGCACCGGTATAGAACACATTGGGCGACATCTCTTCCCCTTCGTATTGCACCGGATAGAACAGCAAACCGTTCAACTCTTCAAACACCGGCAACACGGATTTACGCGATACCGAAGTCCAGCAGCCAAACACCGCCGCCACCTTGTCCTGGCTCAGCAACTGACGCGCCTTTTCGGCGAACAGCGGCCAGTTGGAGGCCGGATCCACCACCACCGGTTCGAGTTTTTTACCCAATACGCCGCCCTTGGCATTGATGTCATCAATGGTCATCAGTGCCACATCCTTGAGCGGCGTTTCAGAGATGGCCATGGTGCCGGACAGCGAACTCAGGATGCCGACCTTGATGGTATCGGCGGCCTGCACGCTCCAGGCGATCCCCATACCGACCATGCTGGCAGACAGCGCGAAAGCTTTTATAAAGTGACGACGTTGCATAGTTCAAACTCCTGATGTGTGTTGGAAAACAGGTTCAGAAAAACTCACGTAGGACTGTCTGGTAGCTGGAGGCGTGCTTGATGCAACATATGCAGGGTTATTTTTCTGACCTCAGCCTTACTGACGGCAATATGGTTACTGAGCAGCGTTTGCGCCTCCCCGGTTTGCTGTTGCAGGATCGCCCGCAAAATGGCGGCGTGTTCGTTATAGGTCGCCTCCACCCGGCTGCCCTGGGTGAAGTCCAGCCGACGAATGATGCGAATTTTCTCGGTCAGGTCGCGATGAATGCGTGCCATTTCGCCGTTGCCCGCCGCCGCCACCAGCGCCATATGGAACTGTTCGTCGTGCAGCGAAACAGTTTTGCCGTCCTCCAACCGTGGCTCGTCGATCCAGAAACTGCCGAGCGCCTCCAGTGGCAACGGCACTTCATCCATTGGCCGCGCGCACAGCCGTTTAACCGCCTCACACTCCAGCACGATACGCAGGTCATACAGCTCCTCGAAGTAGGCAAAATCGAACGGTCGCACCTGCCAACCGCTACGGAAATGCACTTCGACATACCCCTCGCGCTCCAGCCAAAACAAAGCCTGACGTACCGGCGTGCGGCTGACGTCCATGCGCAGCGCCACTTCGTTTTCGCTAAAGCGATCGCCCGGCAGCAGCTGAAAATCAAAAATATCGTCCTTGAGCTGCAGGTAGATGCGCTCCGCCAGCCCCTCCGGCCGCGCCTTGTTGCGGTTATTGGTGATTTGCATCGCATTCCTCTCTGCGGGCGCAGCCTGCCGCGCCCCGACAATTAAACAGGGTTAACTGGCGTGCTCCAGCCACAGCAGGGCGTCGCCCGGCCCGACAGGCCGCCCCTGCTGACAACTGATGCGTTTGATGATCCCGGCGCGCGGCGCGGTGACCGCCAGCTCCATTTTCATTGCCTCCACCACGATCAGTGGCTGGCCGGCTTCGACCTGCTGCCCCGGCGTCACCAGGATTTTCCACACGCTGCCGTTCAGGTCGGCGCTGACCAGATAACCATCAACCTCTTCTTCATCATCCTGTGGCGGCAGCAACTGGGCCTCGGCTTCGCCCTCCTCTTCCTGCCAGCGCGTCACTTCATGGCTGAACGCCTGCTGCTGGCGCTGCTGGAAGGCACTGATATCTTCGGCGTTGTCCGCCAGGAAACGGCTGTATTCGGCAAAATCAAACTCGCTGTTCTCAATACGGACCTGCGCGCGCCCTTCGCGGAACGCCTCGCGCTGCTCATCCAGCTCCTGTTCGCTGACCGGGTAGAAACGCACCTGATCAAAGAAGTGCAGCAGCCAGGGTTCACCGGCGCTGAACTGCGGATTTTTGAGGAATTTGTTCCAGATCGGCAGCGTGCGCCCGACCAACTGGTAGCCCCCCGGTGAGTCCATGCCATAGATGCACATGTACATGCCGCCGATGCCGACCGTGCCTTCGGCGGTATGGGTACGCGCCGGGTTATATTTGGAACTGAGTAGCCGGTGACGCGGGTCAATCGGTACCGCGCAGGGTGCGCCGAGGTAAACATCGCCCAGCCCGAGGATCAGGTAACTGGCATCAAAAATGATGTCGCGCACCTGCTCACGCGTGCTGAGCCCGTTGATACGTTGAATAAAATCGACGTTGTTTGGCAGCCAGGGCGCGGACGAACGCACCGTCTGTTGATAGCGTTCCACCGCCCCCAGAGTGGCAGAGTCTTCAAACGCCATTGGCAGATAAACCGTGCGCGTCGGCACCTTCAGTTGGCTGACATCGCCCAATGCCTGTTCGCGTGCCAACAAGCGCGCCAATAAATCGGCCTGGCCCAGAACGCGGCTGTCATAGCGGATCTGCAGCGATCGCACGCCGGGTGCCAGCTCCTCGACGCCGGGGATCGCGTCCTGCTTGAGCGACTGCATCAGCAGATGAATGCGTAGCCGCAGCGCCAGACTGAGCACGTTGTCGCCATATTCCAGCAAAATGTAGCCGTCACCGGCCTGGCGATAGACCACCGCCGGGCGGCTATCGGTCGCCGGCAGTGCCGCCAGGATAGCGGCAGAAACCGTGGCACCCGGCGTCAGATCCGGTGCCGGCAAGGTGATGGCCTTCACCGCCGCCAGCGCTTCGATACTGCCAAGCTGCGCCTGTTCCAGCGATTGCGCCTGTTTGAAACCAATCGGATGGAAGCGAATGCGATCGCCTGGTTTCACCTGGCCGACCTTCCACAGCTCGGCCCTGGCGATGGTCACCGGGCAGACGAAACCACCGAGGCTCGGCCCGTCACGGGTGAGGATCACCGGGAAGTCGCCGGTGAAGTTAATGGCACCGATGGCGTATTCGCAGTCGTGTACGTTGGACGGATGCAGCCCTGCCTCGCCGCCGTCCTGCCGCGCCCACTCCGGTTTTGGCCCGGACAGGCGCACCCCCAGCCGGTTGGAGTTGTAATGCACCTGCCATTCGGTGGCAAAGAAACGGTCGATCGACTCTGGGGTAAAGAAGTCCGGTGCGCCGTGCGGCCCATACAGCACGCCGATGTTCCACAGATTGCCATACTCTGGGATCAGGCTTTCATCCATCGCCTGCGGCGCGGCAATCGGTGCCGGCGTGGTGGTCGCGGCCAATGCCGGTTGCGACACCGCCAGCATATCCGCTACCCGCAGGGTCCGTCCGGCGTGACCGCCAAACTGTCCCAGAGCAAAGGTCGAACGGCTGCCCAGATAGACCGGCACGTCAAAACCATTGCGCACCGCCAGATAGGTGCGGCATCCGTGCCGGGCGCGGCCCATCGTCAGTACCTGCCCGGCCCGAACCGCCACCGGCTGCCAGTAATTTAGCGCTTCGCCATCCAAATCTGCCGGGCAGTCCGCACCGGTCAGCGCAACAGTGGCGTCGCAATGAAAACGCAGGGTTGGCCCCTGCAGGGTAAACTCCAGCCCGGCGGCGCTGGGATGATTGCCGACAATGCGGTTGGCCAGCCGGAAAGCAAAGTCGTCCATCGGCCCGGACGGCGGCACGCCAATATCCCAATAGCCGACGCGGCCGGGATAATCCTGCACGCTGCTGTAAGTGCCCGGTTGCAGCACTTCGATACTGCTGGGCTGGAAGCGGAAACTGTCCAGCATGCGGGTCCACACGCTACCGGTCTGGAACTCCGCGGTGGCAATCACCTGCCGCAGGTAATCCAGATTCGTCGCGATGCCGTGCAGCCGGGTGGCATCCAGCGCCAGGCGCATTTTCTCCAGCGCCTGTCGGCGATCCTCGCCGTGAACAATCAACTTGGCGATCATCGGGTCGTAAAATGCCGACACTTCACTGCCGGTGGCGACCCAACCGTCCACCCGTACCCCATCAGGGAAATGCACCTCGGTCAGTACGCCCGGGCTGGGCTGGAAGTTTTTCAGCGGATCTTCGGCATAGATACGCACCTCAATCGATGCCCCCTGCGGTGGGCGTTGCAGCGCCGCCCAGTCCAGCGCATCCCCCGCCGCCACCTGCAGCATGCATTCGATCAGGTCCAGCCCGGTCACACTTTCAGTCACCGGATGCTCCACCTGCAGACGGGTGTTCACTTCGAGGAAATAAAACTCGTCGCGCGCGCCGTCGTAGATAAACTCCACGGTACCGGCACTGCGATAATTAACCGACGCCCCCAGTGCCACCGCCGCCTGATGCAGCGCCTGACGGGTGGCCGTCGGCAGGTTCGGTGCCGGGGTCTCTTCCACCACTTTCTGGTTGCGGCGCTGCAATGAGCAGTCGCGTTCGCCGAGGGCCACCACCCAGCCCTGACCATCACCAAAGATCTGCACTTCGACATGACGGGCCTGATCGACAAAGCGCTCGATAAAGGCCCCTGAATCGCGGAAGAACTGCTCACCCAGCCGTTTCACGCTGTCGTAGGCTTCACGCAGGGCGGCTTCGTCATCGCAGCGCGTCAGGCCGATACCGCCACCGCCGGCTGTGCTTTTCAGCATCACCGGATAGCCAATCTGTCTGGCGGCGTTGACCGCCTGCTCAACGCTGTCCAGCAGGCCAGTGCCCGGCGTCATCGGCACCTGCGCCAGCGCCGCCAGCTCACGCGCCCGGTGTTTCAGGCCGAACTCGCGAATTTGTGCCGCCGTCGGGCCGATAAAAGCGATGCCCGCCGCTTCGCAGGCGTCGGCAAACTCAGCGCTCTCGGAAAGGAACCCGTAGCCGGGGTAGATCGCCTGCGCGCCAGTTTCTGCCGCCGCCGCCAGGATCTTGTCGATACACAGGTAACTGTCGCTGGGTTTTTCACCGCCCAGCGACACCGCCAAATCGGCTGCGGTGACGTGCGGTGCATTGCGGTCGGCGTCGGAATAAACCGCCACGCTGGTCACTCCCAGGCGTTTCAGGGTGCGGATGGCGCGGCAGGCAATTTCGCCGCGGTTGGCAATCAGTACGGTAGAAAACATGATCAAGCCCCCTTCAGGCTGGCGACATAATTGCGCCAGCCGCCAAATTCAGTGATATCCGTGGCCCCCTGCAGCGCCCAGGGTTCGCAGATAAAGCCTTTCACCCGGCGACCATCCGCCAGCAACAGCGTGCCGATACCCAGTGGCGCCGGGATCTCCGCCACCAATTCGCCAAAACGCGCCAGCGGGATCTCCCACAGTTCCACACGGATTGCGGCCCCCTGCTCGGTTTTGACCAGCCCCGGCTTTGGCGGCTGAGTATTGGCCAGCGCGTACAGCCGGTAGCAGGGTGCGGTGGTGGTTTGCTCCAGCAAAATCGCGGCACGCTGAGTGAGCTGGAAATTCAGCGGCATCCCGCTGAGGTGAGCGCCGACTACCGCTACCTGCACGTGCTGAGCCGACGGCGTCAGAGAATTCAGCGGCGGTAGCGCGCGGCCGGTCGCACCCAACGGCAAAGCCTGAGCCTGTTGCCAGCGCAGACCGAAGGCCGCCAGCGCCCGATCGTGCCAGGCCGGAGCAACCAGCGTGATACCGGCAGGCAGGCCGTCGTCGCGCATCGGCGCAGGCAGTGCCAGCGCGCTCAGACCGGCCAGATTGGTGAAATTGGTGTAGGTGCCAAACTGCGAGTTGAACAACACCGGCTCCTGCTCCATTTCCGCCAGTGTGCGAATGGTCGGTGAGGTCGGCACCACCAGTGCGTCGAAGGGAGCCAGCCGTTGTTCAATCTGCCGCGCCAGCTCGGCACGCAGATATTCCGCTTTGTAGGCGTCACAGGCGCTGTACTTCAGGCCGTTATTGACGATGCCGCGCACCACCGGATTAATCGCCTGTGGATTGGTACTCAATATCTTCTCTACCGCCACGGTGCGTTCCGCCACCCAGGGGCCGTAATAGAGCTGATCTGCCAGAACGCGGAACGGGGTAAAATCGAGGGTTTCCAGCGTTACGCCGCAGCTTTGCAACTGCTCCAGCGCCCGTTGAAATGCCTGCTCGGCCTGGGTATCGCCGAAAAATTCGAGCTGCGCCGGTACTGCAAAGCGGGGGGCCGCGGGAAGACTCGCCGGGGCGGTATGGGGATTGATGCGGGAATAGGCATCGGCTGCGTCATAGCCGCCAGCCAGTTCGGCCACCAGCGCAGCGTCTGCCACCGTCAGGGCGAATACCGACACCGTGTCATTGAGCCGACAGGCGGGTACCACGCCACGGTTCGACAGCCAGCCTTTGGTCGGTTTCAGGCCGACAATATTGTTGAATCCGGCCGGGACGCGCCCTGAACCGGCGGTATCGGTTCCCAATGAGAACGGCGTCAGGCCGCGCGCCACCACCGAGGCCGAGCCGGAGCTGGAGCCACCGCTGACATAGCGACCGTCGAAACTGTTCACCACTGCGCCGTGCGGCGAACGGGTGCCGACCAGGCCGGTAGCGAACTGATCGAGATTGGTTTTACCGATCACCAGCGCACCGGCGGCGCGCAGATTAGCGACGACGGCTGCATCTGCCGTCGCCTGATAGGCAAACTCCGGGCAGGCGGCGGTAGTCGGCCAACCGCCGACATCGATATTGTCTTTGACCGCAAAAGGCACACCAAACAGCGGCAGGCGGCTGATGTCCCCGGCGACGGCTTCAAGCCGTTGGGCCAGTTGTTGGTACTGCCCCTCCAGTTGTTCAGCGCTGGCAAGGTACAGCCAGGCATTGTCATCCGCTGGCAAATTGGCCAGCAAGGCAACCAGCGTAGTACGCACGCAGGCCATGCGCTCGCCGGCCGGGTGGGTATGATAATGATGCTGCCATTCGCTGAGGGTGAAACCGCGTAGGCTAACGGACTGAGTCATTGGCAAAATTCCATCTGGTACACAAGATGGGATTCATAGAGCAACCGGCGTGCCAATTTTTAATCGGCTGATTTCAATAAAATATAAGAAAAACTTATAGTAAAACGGTAAAAACCTGCACCAGCCGTGGGCAAATGGCGAACAAAAAAGGTGCACTAAATAGCATTATGGCGATATGCCAAAATGGATCTCATTAATTAACCCTAAACTCTATGCGTATAATTGAATACCCATTTACGATTAATCAGAAATCATTAGCCTATGGATATAATAAATTATTTAGTTACTAAACAATGTGATTGTCTGATTATTCACACAAAAACACAAAAGAATAATGAATTGAATCATTCACCAAAAACAACAATTAAACACTAATAAAAATCAATAATGCAAAATTAAAAACCAATAAATAATGGGAATATATTTATAACATAATGGAATTAAAGAGCCTTACCATCAACCCGGCCACCTTAATATAGAAAACTTTACACAAACACTGCTTATCATTGGCAAAGTGATTGGACTAACCTTGGACAGGAGTTTTTTGCTAGTGGCGACGGCCTGCACGTCAGCGCCGAACTTTCTCGCTGCCAAATCCCCTGACCCAAGGAGCTTTCATGACAACGATTAATCATCTGCTGGTAAAAAACCGCAGTTGGGCAACTCAGCAACAATCCCGCGATCCCAATTTCTTCCCGCAGTTGGCACAGGCGCAGAAACCGCACATTCTGTGGATTGGCTGCTCCGACAGCCGGGTTCCCGCCGAAACTATTGTGCGTGCACAACCCGGCGAGCTGTTTGTGCACCGCAATATCGCCAACGTGGTCGAAGAGCAGGATGATAATTTGATGAGCGTGGTGCAATACGCGGTCGAACATCTGGAGGTCGGGGCCATCGTGATTTGCGGGCATTACGGTTGCGGTGGGATCCAGGCGGCCCTGAGCAGCCGTAACACCCCCAGTAAGGATTCACTCACACGCCGTCTCAATTCGCTGCGTACCAAACTGGTGCCACATTTGCCGGCTGAGACCGATACCCATGACGACGACCTGAATAAAGCAGCCCACGCCAACGTACAGCTCCAGCTCAATACCCTCAGCAAAACCCAGTTAATACAACGCGCCTGGCGACACAATGCCGGGTTGACGCTGGTCGGCTGCATTTACGACATGCATACCGGATTTTTAAACGTACTGGAACAGCGCAACGCTGCCGGGAGGATGACATGAATCGTGCCGATCTGCGTTTTGACCTGCCCGCCGGGCTGGTGGTGTTTCTGGTCGCCCTGCCGCTCAGTCTGGGCATTGCACAAGCCAGCGGCGTACCGCCGTTCGTGGGCCTATTGACCGGAGTGATCGGCGGTATTGTCGTCACCCTGCTCAGCCCTTCCCCCTTTTCGGTCAGCGGCCCGGCCGCCGGACTGGTGACCATTGTCACCGGTGCCATGTTGACACTGGGCGACTTTTCCACCTTCTTATTCGCCCTGCTATTGGCCGGCATACTGCAACTGGCTTTCGGCCTGCTGCGCGGCGGCAAACTGGCAGCACTGATCCCCGGAGCCGTGATCCACGGCATGTTAGCCGCCATCGGCATTTTACTGATCCTGCAACAGTTGCCGCTGGCAATGGGTTATCCGTCCGGGCATGGTCTGAGTGAAACCCCCTCCACCGAGCAACTACGTGGGGATATTGCCCCAGCGGCGGTCATGCTTACGCTGGGTGCACTGCTACTGATTGTTTTTTGGGGGAAGTCATCGCTCAAACAGCGCCTGCGACTGACGGCATTGCCTGGCCCGCTGGTCGCGGTGCTGTGGGGTTGTCTGTTTGTCTGGCTGGGCCAGAAGATTTGGCCCGCCATCGGCACGCTGCCACGAATTGAATTACCGGCGGTCGACAGCGTCGAAGCGCTGCAAGGGCAATTTTCACTGCCCAACTGGCAGGCATGGCGTAACCCGGCGGTCTATCTGGTAGCCATAACTCTGGCGATTGTTGCCAGTCTGGAAACCCTGCTGAGCCAGGAAGCGTTGAAAAAGATGGCGCCGATGATGCCGGAACCGTCGCCCGATAAAGAATTGCGCGCGCAGGGGGTGGGGAACTGCATTAGCGGGCTGCTGGGCGGCCTGCCGATTACCGCCGTCATTGTGCGTAGCTCTGCCAACGTGCAGGCCGGTGCACGCAGCCGGGTATCTATTCTGCTGCATGGCGTGCTGTTGCTGCTCAGCGCCTTGCTGTTTGCCGAACTGCTCAACAGCATTCCATTAGCCAGTCTGGCTGCAATCCTGATCTACACCGGTTTTAAGCTGGCGCACCCGCGTATTTTTATCACTCTGTGGCGTCAGGGATTGCAACAGTTCGTCCCCTTTGCTGCCACCCTCGGCGGTATTCTGGCGTTTGGCATGCTGGCGGGTATAGCCATCGGCCTGGTCGCGCAACTGCTGTGGAGCCTGTATCAAAGTAACCGTCACGCCCTGCGGCTGACCCGCTACGACGACCATTACCTGCTGCAGTGCCAGCAAAATCTGACCTTCCTCAATAAGATGCGGTTGAAGCATTTGCTGGGGCAGATTGAGCACAACAGCACGGTGATTATCGATTGCGAGGGGATTAATTATCTGGACGACGATATCCGCGCGATGCTCAACGATTATCGTCAAACGGCGGCGGATAAACAGATCAACATCAGTCTGCATCCACCGAGCAACATTCTGGTACGCAATATCTAAGCTAAAACGGCGCCGGGGATAACCCCGGCGCCATAACCGGAAATCGGCAATACGACTGAACTGGCCTGCCAGATAAAATACAGTTTGGAACGCAGCTCCCATTGATTAAGCGGCTTGGCTTTGGCGACATAATCAGTCATTTTCTTTTAAACTGAGATGATATTTCCGCAACGGTATAACCAACCGTCCTTAAATTTACGCTCACCGAGCATCACACTCTGATAACAGGCGACATAAAATAGCAACGGTAAAATACATTCTCTTTAGCACAAGGATCACTGTTACGTTATCAATGACCTTTGTAACACAGGAACCAGAACATGTTATATTTGTGTTTAAATTAAAAACGTGAAGTTAAAAACACCGATAATATCGACATCAGACTCAACCAAAAATTAATCGCTAAAGTTTTAGCGCAGCCTGCCGAAAACAAACAGCACTTCTCGCGGCAAAAAAATGCTATTTGCCGCACTGGCATCTCATTGAAATTTCAGGTTGTACTATGTTTGAACGATTAAAAATCTCCCACGGATTAATGGGGATTTTAACCCTGTTCTGTATTATTCAGATATTCTCCGGCGCGTGGAGCATTCTGGATGCCTCAGGTACCAATAACCGCCTTACACAAATATCCTCCGGCTTTAATCAAATCATGGCAATGGATAATGCCTACGCTTCCGTTACCGAACTCCGCGAAGAAGTGCTTAAAGACGCACTGATGCTCACCACGCAGCCGCAAAGTAACGATACCAAAAAGTCCCTTGGTGAACTTCGTCAGCGCCTCACAGAGGTGGATAAACTGATGGAAAAATTTTATCGGCTGTCGCTGTCTGAGCAGAGTGAAAACGAGCGCACCAAGAACGTCAAAAATCTGTATGAAAAAGCGCGCGGCGATCTGCTTCAATTAATTGTCAGCCTGGAAGATGGTGATATCACCCGTTTCCAGTCAATTATGCACAATAGCTCGTCAACATATTTTATGTCTGCGCTTGATGATACTTCGGCCTACGTTGCCAACGATATTATTACTCCAGCAGCCGCTGCGGCACAGACCAGCTATCGCCAAATGGTGCCTTTATCGCTCGCGTTCATTTTCATCTTTATTCTGCTGACCGGTGCGGTTCTGGTGTGGATCAGAAAATATGTGCTGAACAAGATAAACCAGATTATCGACTATCAGGCCGAAATTTCGAACAGGAATTTGGATATTGAAATTAATACCGGTGGAAATAACGAAATAGGCCGACTGATTAACGGTCTCATCAATATGCGTAATGAGCTGGCTAATACCGTCTGCACCGTCCGGGCAGGAACGCAAAACATTTATACCGGCGTGCAGGAAATTGCAGCAGGTAACAACGACCTTTCAAGCCGCACAGAAGAACAGCCGAGTTCGCTGGAAGAAACGGCGGCCAGCATGGAGCAACTTTCTGCTACGGTGAAAAACAACGCAGATAGTGCCGCTGCTGCCACCTCGTTGGTGAAACGCGCTTCGCAAAGTGCAATCAACGGCGGTGAGATCACGCGCAAAATGGTCGTCACCATGAGCGATATCGCCGATAGCTCACGCAAAATTGGTGATATCACCAGCGTCATCGACGGCATCGCCTTCCAAACCAATATTTTGGCACTGAATGCCGCGGTGGAGGCGGCTCGCGCTGGTGAACAAGGCCGCGGCTTTGCCGTTGTCGCCGGCGAAGTACGTAACCTTGCTCAGCGCAGCGCTCAGGCGGCCAAAGAGATTAAAACGCTGATTGATACATCGGTGCTGCGTGTCGATCAGGGCAACGATCTGGTGGAAAACGTGAGCGGAGCCATGACGGAAATTGTTACCGCCATCGGTCAGGTAACGGAAACCATGCAAGAGATCTCAAGTGCTTCTGAAGAGCAGAGCCGTGGAATTGCACAAATTGCGCAGGCAGTTAACGAAATGGATAAGGTGACCCAGCAGAACGCCGCGCTGGTCGAACAATCGGCTTCCGCCGCCAGTGCGCTGGAAGATCAGGCCAATCACTTGAATCAAACCGTTTCCCTTTTCAAACTCGCCACACACGCGTCCGCCGGGGCCCATGTTCAGCCACAGGCGATAGCCGCACCGAAAGTGGTTGCTGATGATAACGGTGAGAATTGGAGCCGTTTTTGAGGCGCTAATAGATAAGATTTGAGTTTGATTTGTTGGCACCGTGCAGGTTTCGTTTACCTGCCCCGCCTAACGGCACTGATGGGTTAACGTCGCAGGTAGAGCAACGCCAACAGAATGTTGGCGTCAGATTGCTGACAAAGTTCTTTGCGCTTAAAAGTCTTGATTTGGGGGCTAATAAAAACAAAGGATTATGTCTTCTGATTTACCCCAAACATCCGAAAACCACGTTTTTCGGGTGTTTGTCATCAGACTAACGCCAACAGAATGTTGGCGTTGGAAAGCCGGTGCCATAAAGAGCGGCGTGACTTATGCGCCGCGCAGGCGTTGCGCTAACCCTTTGAGGAAATAGCGCAGCATCTGATCGCCACAAGGGCGGAAGTTTTTGGTGCCTTCTTTGCGGAACAGCGCGCTCAGTTCCGGCTTGGAAATGCGGAATTCCACGGCGGTGAAGATCTGGTGCATGTCGGTATCTTTCAACTCGAAGGCCACACGCAGTTTTTTCAACACCAGATTGTTGGTGATTGGCAGCTCCACTTCCGGCGCCGGGAACTTGTCGTCCTTGCCACGTTTGAAGAACACCAGACCGTTCAGGAAATGCGCCATCACTTCGTCAGGGCAGTTTTCGAACCCCGGCTCGCCTTCCTTGATGACGTAAGTGCTCATTGCCGAGACCGCAACGTCGAAATTATCCAGCTTGATAATCTCAACCATTTTCGCGTCGTTGATACCCAGCATGTAGCGCACGCTGCGCAGCACGTCATTGTTGATCATAGAATTGCCTTTAGCTTGTAAACCGGAAGGCGCGCACATTGTAATACCCTATACTGCTACGCCTTGAATATGTGCGGCAGTATAGGGATCAGAGCGGGGTTTCTCAATCGATTTGGCTTTTTTGCTGATACAGCGGGATGTCTTCGCCAATAATGTATTTATTGCGCAGGATGGATGACACTTTATCCATTATCATCACCACCACCACCAGGATCAGGGTGATAAACATCACCACGTCCCAGTTCCACAGCCGCATGTTCTCCGCATACACCAGGCCGATACCGCCGGCACCGACAAAGCCCAGCACCGCCGCAGATCGGGTGTTGGATTCAATCTGGTACAGGCTGAGCGCCAGAAAAGTGGGGAACGACTGGGTAAAGATACCGTAACGGTGCTTTTGCAGGCCGTTGGCACCGACCGCCGTCAGGCCGCGGCTGGGGGATTTATCCACCGCTTCATGCCCTTCGGCATAGAGTTTGCCGAGTAGCCCGACGTCCTGCATGACAATAGCCAATACCCCGGCCAACGGCCCCATGCCAACGGCACGAACGAAAATCAGCCCCCAAATGGCCATGTCGATACCGCGCAGGATATCCAGCAAACGGCGCACCAGCACCGAAATCGGTCGCAACAACGGCGTCGACATCACGTTACGTGCGGCAAAGAACGACAGCGGCAAGGCAATCAACGAAGCGGTAATGGTGCCGGCAAACACGATGCCGATGGTGATAAATATCTGCTGGAAATAGTACATAAACGGCCAGTTAACAAAATCATGCCAGACAAACATACGCATGAAATAACGGCCAAGCTGATGACAGCCGTTAATAAACTGCGGCCAGGCTATGCCAAAGAACTGGAAGAAGAACAGGTAATACAGTGCGATAGCCGCTGCCACAATGCCGATGGTGCGCAGGTAGCGGCGTTGCTGTGAGAAGATCTCCGGGTGCTGCTGTTTAAGCGTTTGCAGCTTTTCCGTCGAAATAGTGGGTGCCGTTATCATTTTTTCCCCTCCACGACGCGTTTGCGCAATTCACCTGAGGTGTAATCCAGCAGCGAAACTACCAGGATAATCAGCAGCAACGTCATGCTGACCTGATCGTAGCGATCGAGCTTGATATTGGTCATCAGCTCCTGACCAATGCCGCCCGCCCCCACCAACCCCAGAATGGTCGACTGGCGGAAGTTGATTTCCAGGCGCATAAAACTGTACGAAAGAAACACCGGTTTCACCTGTGGCCACATGCCAAAACGCATGCGCTGTAACGGTGTAGCTCCGCAGGCCGTCAGCCCGCGCACCGGCTTGTTGGAGGCGGTTTCAATCGACTCATAAAACAGTTTGGTCAGGCTGCCAATGGTGTGCAGCGCCAATGCCAGAAAGCCCGGAATGGCCCCGATACCGAACGCCATCACGAACATCACCGCCCACGCCAGCTCCGGCATGGTGCGTAAAAAGGCCACCAGCGTGCGGATCGCCATGCGCAACGTTGCCGGGCTGTGGGTGTTGTTGGCCGCCAGAAACGCCAGAACGCCCGCCACCAGCACCGAAAGAAGGGTCGCCGCCAGCGCCAGTTGCAGCGTTTCCCAGATCAGCGGCAGTTGAATGTTCAGCCGGTAACCCCAGTAGGCCAATGACCCCTCGGTGTGCCCGTCAGCGAACAGTAAGCGCCAGTGTAATGTCGGGATGGTTTCTGCCAGATAATCAAAGAAATGAGGGATCGACAGCCACACGGTGTGCAGGTTGAACTCGGCGATATTGCCGGCGCCCAGATAGAGCACCACCAGACCGAGCGACCAGATCAACGTCTCGCGTTTTTGCTTGCTGCGAACCTGCTGGTAATAGTGCGCAAAATCTTTATTCAAAATAGATTTCCATCTTATGGAACAAGGGGTTCAGCACGCTGAACCCCTTTGGATCGATCAGGACGTAATCCGATGATTAACGGTCGCCTTTGGTCAGCTCACGCTTCATATCGATGATGTTCTGGTATTCCGCCAGGGTGGTCTCGCCGATGTGCTGTTTGCCGCCCATCGCTTTGATAAAGCACTGGTGATCGTCCTTATCCAGCTTCTTGATCGCGGTGACGACTTTGGCTTTAAACTCTGCCGGCAGCGCGTTGCTCACCAGGATTGGACCGTTCGGGATTAGCGGCGACTGCCAGATAATGCGGATCTGTTTCATCAGGTCCGGGTGATCCATACGGATCATGCGGGTGAACGCGCCGCTGGTATAACCGGTGTTGTAGTCGCCGATCATCGACGCCCAGGTCACTGCACCTTCAAACTGACCGTTCAACACGCCGAGAACGTCCTGCTCATGGCCACCGGAGAAGGTCACGCTGGAGAAAGTATTGTTGTATTTGTTGTCTACCGTGCCGCCAAACAGTTTCTTGAATTCCTGGTTCGGGATCAGGAAGCCGGAGGTAGAATCCGGATCGGCGAAGCCCACGGCCTTGCCTTTCAGGTCTTCCAGCTTTTTATATGGACTACCGGCTTTAACGATCACCACCGAGTGGTAACCACGGGATTGGTCGACGTCATCAACCGCGATGCCGACGATATCCACCGCTTTCGGATCCTTGATGTACACCGAGGCAAACGACGACGGCGACATGCTCAACACCAGGTCGATCTTGCCGCCCAACAGGCCCTGAATGACGCCGGAATAGTCGGAGGAGTTACGCAGTTTGGTGTCAACGCCAAGCTCCTTGTCCAGGAACTGTTTAACGCATTGGTTATCACCAATTTGCTGGGTGGCGTTTTGCCCACCGAGAATACCCAGATTCAATACTTTGGGTGCGTCCGCTGCAGTAGCGTTAAATACCATCATCGCGCCGGCCATCAGGGTGGTCAGACTCAATACTTTTTTCATTACGCTGCCTTGTGTGTAAAGGTAAAAGTGAAGAAATACTCAATGGATTTGATTGGCTTCCTCGCCATACAGCTGGTGCAGTATCCGTTCGTTCAGTTGCGACGGATGACCGTCAAACACAATTTTGCCCTGGGCAATACCAATCACCCGGGTGCAATATTCTTTCACCAGTTCGACCGAGTGCAGATTCACCATCACCGCAATGTCGTTTTCACTGACTTTTTGCAGCGCATCCATAATGCGACGGGTGTTTTTCGGATCGAGTGATGCCACCGGCTCATCGGCCAGCAGAATTTTGGGGTTTTGCATCAGCGCACGGCAAATCGCCACGCGCTGCATCTGACCACCGGACAGGTTCTCGGCGCGCTGCAACGCATGCGGCAGCATATTGAGCCATTGCAACAGTTCGATGGCGCGGGCGCGGTCGGCGTCATCAAACAGTTTGAAGAAGGATTTCAGGGTAGAAGTGTGGCTCAGACGGCCCAACAGCACGTTGGTTATCACGTCCAACCGTGGTACCAGGCAGAAGTCCTGGAAGATCATGCCGCAACGGGCACGCCACTGGCGCATTTGGCGGGCGCTCAGTTGTGCGATGTCCTGTGCCACACCGTCATCTTCAAAGTGCAGCATCTCGCCGCAGCTCGAAGGAATGGTGCCGTTCAGGGTGTGCAGCAGAGTAGATTTACCGGCGCCGGAACGGCCGATCACCGCCACGAATTCGCCAACGTGCAGGTCGAAATTGATATCGTCCAGCACTCGTTGCTGTGATTTATAAGCTTTGCCCAAGCCTTTTACCGATAACACCTTGCGGGAGGATAGCGGTTGTTGCCCTGGAAAGTCGGTGGTTGCTAGTTTTAACTGTGCCTGACCCATATGATTTCTCTGGTTTCAGTGGCTAATCATTATGGGCACCTATTAACGAATAACTTTGTGACAACGGGATGATGGTTTTATGGCCGGGAAATGACGAATGCCGTCATTTCCCGCCGGGGTTAAAAGCGAATAAGGCCTTTAATCAGCTGCTGGTTATTGATCACCTGTTCTTCATAATGCTGCGCCAGGCTGTCGAAGTCGAACTGGTGGGACAGCATCATCCGGGCGGTGATCGCCCCTGCCGCCATCAAACGGCCGACCTTGGCGAAATCCTCTTCGGTCGCATTGCGACTGCCCATCAGGGTGGTTTCTTTTTTATGGAACTCGGGGTCCGAGAATTGCAAATCCCCCTTGAACAGCCCAACAAAAACGATGCTGCCGCCGTGACGGATCAGGTTGACGGCATTGTTCATCGCCTGTCGGCTGCCGGTGGCGTCGATCACTTTCGCCGCCAGCATACCGCCGAACTGGCCACGCAGTCGGGCTTCAAACTGCTCGTCCTGCGGATCGAGCGTCGGCAGTTGCAGCACCTGCTCGACATGCCGCCGCCGTTCGGCGCTGGTATCAACCACCACCACCTGCGCCCCGTCAGCCTTGGCGATCGCCGCCACGCCCAGGCCGATGGGCCCGGCCCCCACCACCAATAGCGGATCGTCCGGCGCTATGGCCGCACGGCGAACCGCATGGGCACTGATGGCAAACGGCTCAATCAGGGCCGCGGCCTCTGGCGCCACGTCGTCCACCGCCAGCAGGTTGCTGACCGGCACGCTGAGATACTCGCAAAAGCCGCCGTCCTGATGTACGCCAATCACCGAAATATTCTCGCAGCAGTTGGTTTTGCCACTCTGGCAGGCCCCACAATGATGGCAGGCAAGATAGGGCATCACCGTCACGCGCTGCCCTACCCGCCAGCCGGCCGTCTGACTGCCGAGACTGACAATTTCGCCGCATATTTCATGGCCCAGGACCCGCGGATAACTAAAGAAAGGTTGCTGACCGGACCAGGCGTGAATATCCGTGCCGCAAATGCCCACGGTAATCATTTTGATCACCGCTTCGGCCTGCGCAGGAATAGGTGCCGGACGCTGCTGATAAATTAATTTCGTTGGTTGCTCGAGAACTAATACTTTCATTTTTTTATAACCTCCCCTTTATTTATGGGAAGAGTTATTAAATAAAAGCGCCGCCAGGCATGAAGTCGGAAGCGAGATCTGTGAAGCAGTACAAAATAAACCGTTTTAAATTGGTTTTAAATAGATAAAAAACATCCGAGGCTCGCATGAGCAGAACCCAGAACCTGCGCCACAATGTGGTTAACCAGATGATTGACGGTATCAATAATAACCACCTGCGTTCTCCGCTGCCGTCCCAGGCCGCATTGGCCGAAATGTACAACATCAGCCGCACCACAGTGCGCCATACGTTGACGCATCTGTTCCAACGTGGCGTGCTGGAAAAGGTCGGCGACGACTATGTGATTTTACGCCAGCCACAGCCGGAAGACGGCTTCGACTGCCAAAGCCCTTCCCTGGACGAACAGGGAAAAAGGTTCGAAAAAGCGTTCTACCAGATGATTAATCAGAAGCAGCTGCGCGCCGGGGACAGCTTCAGCGAGCTGCAACTGGCGCGCGCGGTCAATGTAAGCCCGGTGGTGGTGCGGGAATTTCTGCTGCACTTCAGCCGTTACAATCTGATCGAAAGCAGCAAGCGCGGGCAATGGCGTATGAAGCAGTTTGACCAGCGTTATGCCGAACAGCTGTTTGAGCTGCGCCAGATGCTGGAAACGCACGCCCTGTCCCACTTTATCAATCTGCCGGCGCATGACCCACGCTGGCTGCAGGCCAGGGAACTGCTGAGCCGCCACCGCCAATTACGGGAAGATATCAGCGACAATTATCGCCTGTTTTCCCAGTTGGATCGCGACTTCCACCTGCTGATCCTTTCCGCCGCCAATAACCCTTTTTTCAATCAGTCGCTGGAGATCATTTCGGTGATTTTCCACTTCCATTATCAGTGGGATGAGACCGATCTTAAACAGCGTAATATCATTGCCATTGAAGAACACATGACCATTCTCAGCGCGCTTATTTGCCGTAACGATCAGGAAGCCATCAACGCGCTGCACCGCCATTTGGATACCGCCAAACAGTCGATGATCCGCTCACTCAATCAGACCATCGCCTGAGCCGCAGGGTGTTTTTAATCGATAAAAAACACCCTACCGTCATTTAAAACCGATAAAAAGCAGCAAAATACTGGCTGTCGCACGGAACCGTAACAAAACCCACCGCCTAAAATATTTCGCCCTCTAGGCTTACTGCCGACCACCTGCTAATACCTTCATTAAGACACCACCCAGGGGAATACCCGGAATAATAAATATTATTAATGCGAAATTCTGGAGGATGAAATGGAAAGAAGTCATACGATTAATACCGGGAAGGAACAGGGGGAAACCTATTCCGATCACATAATTCCGATGCCGCCGGAGGGAATGCTGGTTCGTTCGGCCAGAATTAAAAAAATTCAAACCACGGCCATGTTGTTGTTATTTTTGGCAGCCATAATCAACTTTCTTGACCGCAGTTCACTCTCGGTGGCGAACTCCACCATCCGGCAAGAAATGGGGCTGAGCGGTACCGAAATCGGCTTGTTGCTGTCGGCATTCTCCCTGGCCTATGGCATCGCCCAGTTGCCCTGCGGCCTGCTGCTGGATCGTAAAGGTCCACGCATCATGCTGGGGATCGGCATGTTTGTCTGGTCGGTATTCCAGACGCTGTCCGGCATGATCCACAGCTTTACCCAATTTATCTGGGTACGTATCGGGCTGGGAATTGGTGAAGCCCCCATGAATCCGTGCGGCGTAAAGGTGATCAACGACTGGTTCAATATCAAGGATCGCGGCATGCCGATGGGTATTTTTAATGCCGCTTCGACCATCGGGCTGGCGATCAGCCCACCGATCCTCACCGCCATGATGCTGGCCTTCGGTTGGCGCGGCATGTTTATCACCATCGGCGTATTGGGTATCGCACTGTCCATCGGCTGGTACATGCTGTACCGCAACCGACAGGACGTCAGCCTGAGCGCTCAGGAACAGGCCTATTTGAATGCCGGTAGCGTCAGCGCCCGACCAGAACCAATGAACTTTCGCGAGTGGCGAGCGCTATTCAGGAACCGTACCATGTGGGGCATGATGATTGGCTTCAGCGGCATTAACTACACCGCCTGGCTGTACCTGGCCTGGCTGCCGGGTTATCTGCAGACCACTTACCATCTGGATCTGAAAAGTACCGGGCTGCTGAGTGCCATTCCGTTCCTGTTTGGCGCCGCCGGCATGTTGTCGAACGGCTTCGTCACCGACTTTTTGGTACGTCGCGGCATGGCTCCGCTGAAAAGCCGCAAAATTTGCATCGTCACCGGTATGTTACTGTCCGCTTCCTTTACCGCCGTGGTCGCTCAGGCCACCACCACCTACAGCGCGGTATTGTTGATCGGCATGGCGCTGTTTTGCATTCACTTTGCCGGTACCTCCTGCTGGGGCCTGATCCACGTGGCGGTGAATTCACGCATGACCGCTTCGGTCGGCAGCATTCAAAACTTCGCCAGCTTTATCTTTGCCTCATTCGCGCCAGTGGTCACCGGTTGGATCCTGGATACCACCCACTCTTTCAGCCTGGCCCTTACCCTCTGCTCCTGCTTTACCGTCATCGGCGCGCTGTCGTATATCTTCGTGGTTAAACACCCGATCGTTGACAGCGCCGCCTGACGCTCACCCAACAGAGGGCCGGCACTCAATTGAGGGTAAAGAAATCCAGCCCCAATGCGGCCTTCACCTGCCCCAACGTTTGCCGACTGACCTGGTCGGCGCGTTGGGTCCCCTGACGCAGAATGCGCAACAGCTCGCCCTTGTCGGCCAGGTATTGCGTCCGACGCGTGCGGATCGGCTCCAGCAGGCTTTGCAGGCAATCTTCCAACAGGTGTTTGATTTTCATGTCGCCCAACCCACCACGGCGATAGTGTGCCTTCAGCTCCGCCACCAGCTCAACATCGTCACAGAAGGCATCCAGATAGGTAAACACCATGTTGCCCTCCACCTGACCGGGATCCTTGATATTCAAGTGGCCCGGATCGGTAAACATGCTCATCACCGCCTTATGCACCTGATCGGCGTCGGCGCCCAGGGTGATGGTGTTACCGCGCGACTTAGACATCTTGCCCTGCCCGTCCAGCCCCGGCAGACGGCTGACGTGACTTAACAACGGCTGGCACTCCGTCAAGACCTGTCGGCCGACAATGTGATTGAAACGCCGCACAATCTCGTTGGTTTGCTCCAGCATCGGCAGTTGGTCGTCGCCGACCGGCACGTGAGTGGCGCCAAAGGCAGTAATGTCCGCCGCCTGGCTAACCGGGTAGACCAGAAAGCCGGCCGGCAGGCTGCGGGAAAAGTCTTTTTCGATGATTTCACTTTTCACCGTCGGATTGCGTTCCAGCCGCGCCACGCTGACCAGGTTGAGATAATACATGGTCAGTTCGGCCAGCGCCGGCAGCGCGGATTGCAGGCAAATCGTGGTCTTCTGCGGGCAGATACCGACCGCCAGATAGTCGGCGACCAGATTAAGCACGTTGGTGCTGATTTTTTGCGGATTATTGCCGTTATCGGTCAGCCCCTGCAGGTCCGCCACCAGCACCGTTTGCTGATGGTGTTGTTGCAGCTCAACGCGCTGGCGCAGTGACCCGACGTAGTGACCTAAATGCAGGGAGCCGGTGGGACGATCGCCGGTCAGAATGGTATAGCTCATTGCCTTGCTCCTGAAAGTAAATACACCACCGGATCAACGCAATAAAAATGCCGCCAGAACCGGCGGCATTGAAAAGAGGTGTGAATACCCGTGCCGCCTTCAGAAGAGGCGCCACCAGGACTGATTAAGTGTGGATTGCATCGGTATATTCATGCTTTTAAGGTATCCCCCAGTATGGGCGTTGTCAATCACCGCTGGTTGCCAAATTCAGCGCCTGTTCAGCGGCAATACGACAAAAAGCGTCAGTCAGCGGTGAAGCCGTGCGCCACGCCAGCGCCAGCGTATAGGCTACCGGGCTGCCTGTACCGCTCAGTTCACGGAACACCACGCCGGGGGATTGCAGTCTTGCAAACAGGGCCGGCATCAACGCGATCCCCACACCGCCCGCCACCAGCCCGCCGATGGTCTGCATCTGCCGTGCCTCCTGCACGATACGCGGACTGAATCCCGCCACCGCACAGGCCTGCAAGATCGCCGTGTGCATACCGGGGCCGTAATGCGCCGGAAACAGCACCCAGGGTTGATCGGCCAGGCTGCTCAACGTCACTTGCTGCTGCGTCGCCAGCGGGTGGTTTTCCGGCAATGCCAACACCATGCGATCGAACAGGAAAGGCAAGATCTGCAAGCCCTCTTGCGGCGTTACCGGCAGCACCACCATGCCAATGTCGGCGCGGTCATCGCGCAGTGCGATCAATTGCTCGGCGGTCGTCGCCTCCTGCAAATGAAACTCCGCCTGCGGATGCGCCTGACGAAACTGCCGCAGGATGCCCGGCAACAGAGCGTTTACCGTGCTGTCGACGAAGGTCAGGCGCAGCGATTCGGTCAGACCGCGTGCCGCACGGCGGGTATTGCCGAGGGTGCGTTCAAACTGCGCCAACGTTCGCCGCGCCTCAATCAGAAACACTTGCCCTGCTTCGGTGATCCTGGTGACGCGGTTGCCGCGCTCCAGCAACAGCACGCCCAGCTCCTGCTCAATCTTTCGGATAGCGGCAGTCAGCGGGGGTTGTGCCATATGCAAGCGCTCGGCGGCGCGGTGAAAGCTCATTTCTTCCGCGACGGCAATAAATTGCCGCAGTTGGCGTAGTTCAATCACGCAATACCTTTTTCGTATTTTGAAAGCATAAATAGAGTATTGGATGTATCAATAGCAAAAGCCAATACTTTCCCGACCGCACAGTGCTGCGCCATTCCGGTGCACCCGGCGAGAAAGGAGAGCAGTTATGACGCAACGTACAGCGATTGTTACCGGCGGTTCCAGCGGTATTGGGCTGGCCATCGCTCAACAACTGGCGCAACAGGATTACCGCATCGCCATCGTGGCGCGCGACCCGCAACGCCTGCAGCAGGCGGCGCAGCAAATTGGCCCCGCTACCCGCTACTATTCGGCGGACCTGAGCCGCCGTGGGCCGGTGGAAGACGTCGTCGCCCAGTTGGCAGCCGATCTCGGCACGGTGGATGTCCTGATTAACAACGCCGGATTTACCCGGGTGATTGCCGCCGATACGCCGTTGGCGCAGGCCGAACAAGAATGGGACGCGGTGATCGAAGGGAACCTGAAAAGTACCTTCCTGTTTACCCTGGCGATGTTGCCACACCTGAGCAAACCGGGCGGCCGCATCATTAATCTGAGCTCAATTGCCGCCCAATGCGGCAGCGGCAGCGCGGGTGCATTAGGTTATTCCGCCGCCAAAGCCGGGGTGCAGGGTTTTACCCTCAGTCTGGCACGCGAACTTGGCGAGTTGGGGATTACCGTCAACGCCATTGCGCCGGGGTTTATCGCCGATACTCGCTTCTTCGGCGCCGGGCTACCGCAGGATCGCATTGACGCCATTGCCGCTGAAACGCCGATGGGCCGCACCGGCCGGGTGGAAGACATCGCCAGCGCCGCACTGTGGCTGGCGTCAAAAGAAGCCTCTTTCGTCACCGGAACCATCACCTCGATTAACGGCGGTGCGCGGGTCGGTTAAGAAAACAGAGCTGGCCAAAGTGGCAGCACGCAGGGCGGGGTTGAAATAACGTTAGCGGGCCCAACGCATATATCGGGCCCGTTTTTTATCTGGCGATCAGAAGTGAATTTCCGCCGTCGGCAGCGCGTTGATCAACACGCCGTAGCTTCCAATATTCGATAGTGTGGCGTTGTGATGGGCGCGGATCTGCAAGCCAGTCGCGTGGGCTTTGTCATGACTGGTATGGGCGTCGGCGGCCAGCGTCACCGGATAGCCTAACCCGGCGGCACGGCGAGTGGTGGTGTCGACGCAAAACTCGCTGGAGTAGCCACAAACCACCAGGTGCGAAACACCGTTAGCCACCAGCAACGGCCCCAGTCCGGTCCGCAGGAAGGAGTCCGGCGTGGTTTTCTCCACCCGATGATCGCCGTCTTTAACTTGCAAACGGCCGTCAATCTGCCAGGCATCGCTGCCGTGCGCCAGCTCATCGTCCGGAGTCTGGTGCTGGATAAAAATCACCGGTACCCCAGCCCGACGGGCAGCAGTGCTCAAACTGTTAATGCGATCAATCGTCGCTTCGGCGTCGGCCGGCGGCGGCGTAAATAACCCTTGCTGCACATCAATAATTAACAGAGCGGACGTCATGATAACTCCCGTGAATTTAATCGGCGATCAGCATAGCGGTTGGCGCGGACGGAAGATATGGTCAACGCCCTGCTCACGCAGTTTATTCACCAGATCGTGACCACCATTCGGCGTAGCGTGCGCCAGCAGGCGCTCGGCCTCAAATACTGGGCTGGCCCAGAAGATATTCACCGGGTCGCCATACTGTTTCGGCAGGTTTAGGTGCTCGCTATACGGGTAAAACGACGAGGAAAGCACGTAGCCCTCATAACCCTGCGGAGCCACCTCAGATTCCAGAGTATGACCTTCGCCAAACCAGGTAATTTTAGCCCATGGCGCATGGGCGAACCCGGCCAGTGCGCTGGCCATCTGCACCGCGTTCTCTTCGGTCATGTACTGCCCGTCGATGGCGATGCCCATTTCCATGCGGCGGTAACGGGAAGCGTCGTCGTTAAACAGGATCTCTACCCACGGCATTGGGCGGATACTGACGCCCATGGTGAGAAAATAGTAGATGCCGTCGCGCTCATGTTGGGTGATGGCCATTGGTGGCCACTTGCCCTGATCGATCGCGTAGTATTTCACCGAAGGGCCAAAATGCTGATCGTAAATCGCCTGATAGTCGTTCTGCATTTTTGGCCATGGGTTACCCTCTTCCCGCTGCCAACTGCGCCAGAACTGGCGGGTGTTTTCCGCCAGCGCATACTGGGTATTGGTGGAGGCGGAACCCAGCGGATAAGCCAGTGGACTTTCCTTGATGCAACTGGCGGAATAACACACCGAGTGGTCGATATACAGGCTCCAGCCGGGGATCACCGCCAGCAGTTGGCCGTAATACCACAGCGCCGCACCGTCGTCGCTTTCCGTCCAGACTACCATCAGCCCTTCCGGGTTCAGTGGCGCTTCCCCCTCCAGATTGCGGCAAAACTCGGCGGCCAGCATCGGTGGCTGTCCCAGTGCCAATGCCGCACTGTCTTCCTGCTGCGGCGCGGCCGCCAGATTACGCAGCCAGCAAGCACGCACCTGAAAACGTTCGCTATTTTCTTCTGAAGGATAAATATAAAAATAGGCAGCCCGACTATCTTGCTGAACCACCGCCACCAGCGTCTGGTTCTCATTACTGACTTCAGCAAGTACGTGTGACTCGTTCATATAACCTCAAATAGGGTCAAGGCGCAGAATAACGCTGCACGCTAAATAAAATGGAAATTGGCTTTTGCCCAGTGTAAAGCGCATTAGCGGTCGGATCACCCGTAAAAGTCTCAAAAGTGTCCCTAAACATTCGGTTATTGGTAAGAATTATAGCGTGCGCGGGTTCAGACCGATCGGCCAATTCGCCGTAGTGCCCGTTGATAGGAGCCGTTGCGCATCGAGGCTCGCAACACTTTACCTACGCCACCGACACCGGCGCGCACCAGTTTTTGCCGCAGGACGCCGGGAGAAAAACCAAACTGCTGCTGCGCCCACTCCGGTAGCAGATCTATGCCCGCCTGCATCACCAATATGCCAAAAGGTCGTGCCAGCACGCTCGGTGCCGGGGCCGCCAACAGAATACGAGCCACTTCCTGCGTGCGCTCATCGCACACCAACTGCGACCGCATGCGCTGCAGGTAATCCTCGACCGCCGCACAAGAGATGGGGATATCGCGTGCCCCCAGTGCAGCGGCGACTCGCGCCGTCTCACGGTAATAGCCGTCCTGCTGTTCGCGGGAAAGATGCGGATTGCGGTAGCGTAAATGGCTGGCTAAAAAGCAGCTGCTTTCCACCACGTGCACCCAGGTGAGCAAGTCAGGATCGCTGGCGGCATAAGGCCTGCCGTCGCTGCTGACGCCGTTGACCCGCAGGTGAATGGCTTTGACTTTGGCGATCAGCCGTTCGGCCTCGGCGGTGGGGCCAAAGGTGGTGACGGAGACAAACTGGCTGGTGCGGCGCAGGCGGCCGAGCATATCGTCGCGGAAATTGGAATGATCCCAGACGCCGGCCAGCGCCAACGGGTGCAGCATCTGCAGCAGTAAGGCACTGACGCCCCCGCACAGCATGGTGGTGAAATCACTGTGTACCTGCCAAATGACCGACTGCGGCCCATACAGGCCCGGATCGCCCGGCGGGTTTTCAAAATCAACATCGCCAAGCGCCAGCCCGGTCAGGCCGATCACCTGTTTTTCTATCGCCGCACGTATCACTTCCATCCTGACTGACCCCCATTATCGCCTGGCGGACAGTGTAACATGCAGCGGAAGGCCGCTTTTAACTCTGCGGGTCGCGATCGCCCAGCAGCACAATCTTGCCGGCAAAGCTTCGATCCTCCAGCCGGCGGTGAGCGGCCGCCCCTTCACTGAGCGGGAAGGTTTCGATATGGGGCACGGCAAACTCGCCGTTCTGCCAACTGCTGAACAGACGCTCGGCCCTTTCTCGCCTTGCCCCGGCGCTATTAAGGTAGGTCCAGAGGTCGCCACCGACCACGCCTTTGGAATCCATCATCAGGTCGTAGGCGGAAATAGCGGGTGCTTCGCCGCCTGCCATGCCGAAAGTGACCACCCGACCGCCGGGACGCAGCGCGTCGATGCTCTGTTGCAGCGTGATGCCCACCGAGTCAAAACCGTACTCAACGCCACCGTCGGTCAGCGCGGCAATTTGCGCGACCCAATCCTGCTGATAAGTGAAAGCTGCCGCTGCGCCGTTGTTCAGTGCGATCTGCTGTTTGTGCGCCGAAGACACCACGGCGTAAACCTGTGCGCCACGCGCCACCAGCATACGCGTTAGAATTTGTCCGACACCGCCCGCCGCTGCATGCACTAAAGCGCGATCGCCCGCTTTCACCTGCACGCTGTCATTAATCAGGTACTGTGCCGTTAGTCCCTGCAACAAAATTGAAGCGGCTTCGACGTCGCTCAGTGCCTGCGGCAGCCGCAGTGCATGCTCCACCGGCACGTTGATTCGCGTGGCGTGGCAGAATGGGACATCAGCGAAACCAATTCGCTCCCCCAACTGCCAGCCATCGACCCCTTCGCCCACGGCGATAATGGTTCCCACGCCTTCGTAACCGCCGATATGTGGCGGGTTGCCGTGCAGCACGTAATTGCCCTTGCGGCGGTAGATATCAGCGAAATTCAGCCCGGCGGCCCCCATACGCACCTGCACCGCACCCGCCGGTACCGCTGGCGTCGGCAGCTCAAGGTATTCGAGCACGTCCGGCCCGCCAAAATGTTTAAACGCTAATGCGTGCATGTTGTTGCTCCGAAAAGTTTCCGCCAATAACACACTGACGGTCGATAGAATGATTATCGCAAAGCGCTATAATCAGGAGAAGTGGCCCACAGAACATTCAGAAAACACCAGGGGTTTATAATGGACCGATTAACCAGCATGGCGGTGTTTGTGCGGGTGGTGGAAAAAGGCAGCTTCGTTGCCGCCGCCGAGGAGATGGCAATCTCCCCGACCATGGTCGGCAAACACATCCGCTACCTGGAGCAACGGCTGAATGCGCCGCTGCTGAACCGTACTACCCGCAGACAGGGGCTGACCGAAACCGGCCGGGTATTCTACGAACGTTGCCGCCGTCTGTTGGCCGACGCCGATGCCGCCGAAGCCAGTGCCCGGGCGCTATTGAGCTCTCCCAGCGGCCTGCTGCGCATCAGTGCCCCCGTCACTTTCGGCAACCGCGTACTGACGCCGATCCTCACCGAGTTCCTGCAGCGGCACCCGGAGGTAGAAGCGGAAGTGGTGCTGTCGGACCGCAAGGTAGACTTGATTGAAGAAGGCTATGAGGCGGCGTTTCGCATCGGGCCGGTGGCAGACGATGGCCTGGTGGCCCGCGCCCTGCCCGATTACCGCATGACGCTGGCCGCCTCACCGGACTATCTGGCCCAGCAGGGTGTGCCAACCCAGCCGGAGCAACTCAGCGCACACAGCTGCTTTGGTTTTAGTCAGTGGGACGGCAACCATTTCTGGCGCTTGCAGGGACCAACGGGGGAAATCAGCGTGCCGGTCAGGCCGCGGCTGCGGATGGACTCTGGCGAAGGGGTACGTCGGGCGGCGCTGGCCGGTTTCGGTATCGCGCTGCATGCCTGCATGCTGCTGGATGAAGATATTGCCAGCGGCCGATTGGTCCGGGTGCTGCCGGATTATTCACCGCTATCGCGGCCAATGCATCTGGTCTATCTGCCCGAACGACGGCAGTCCCCCAAGCTGGAAGCTTTTATCGCCCTGACCGTCGCCAGACTCTGGGGTCGCGTTTAAAATAAGTAAATCAACACAGGAGTTTCCATGATCACTATCCGAGCACGCGCAGCACAAGACAATGCGCAACTGGCGGAGATTTGGCAGCGTTCGGTACGCGCCACCCACCATTTTCTCACCGAAGAGAATATCGCCCAACTCTACCCGTTGGTGCTTAACGACTATTTGCCGGCGGTTGACGTTTGGGTTGCGGAAGACCGGCCCGGTCATCCCTGCGGTTTTATCGGGCTAAGCGGCAATAAGGTAGAAATGCTGTTTATCGATGCGGAGCAGCGTGGCAAAGGCGTCGGCAGAGCGCTGCTGGCCCACGCCGAATCGCTGCATGATGAGTTGCAGTTGGATGTTAATGAACAGAACCCGCAGGCCAGCGGTTTTTACCGCCACTACGGTTTTGAAATTACCGGCCGTTCGGCACTCGACGGTCAGGGCAATCCTTTCCCGCTGCTGCACATGAAGCTCGACAAGCGTTAAATTCAATAAAGCGGCCAAAGCCCCGTTGGCCGCGGTTTCACCATCACCTCTGCTCATCACTTTATATATCAAATAAGAATATCTAATAGAATCTATATTCTTCCTGTCACTATAAACCCCCGGTAGGATTGCCCTGTATTCACCAGCAACAGATATCCCGCCTGCCCTTATTCCAGGAAGCCGAACACTGCCTGGCGTTACGCACCCTGGGCGGAATTCTGTGACGTATTAATAAGGATCAACTTCGCTATGATCGTTCTTTCGAACGTTTGCAAAACTTTTGACAGTGCACAGGGCCGCGTCGTCGCGGTGGATGATGTCAGTCTGGCCGTTGAAGCCGGGCAAATCTACGGCATTATCGGCTACAGCGGAGCGGGTAAAAGCACCCTGATCCGTTTGCTTAACGGGCTGGAGGCACCTACCAGCGGCAACATTCAGGTCGAGGGGTTCAATATCGCCGGAGCCAGGGGCGACCAGTTACGCCAGGCACGCCTGAAAATCAGCATGGTGTTTCAGCATTTCAACCTGCTGTGGTCACGCACCGTCAGCCAGAATATTGCCTTCTCGATGCAAATAGCCGGCGTGCCCAAAGCGCAAATAAACCCACGCGTGGCCGAGCTTATCGCACTGGTTGGCCTGCAGGGGCGTGAGGATGCTTATCCGTCGCAGCTCAGCGGCGGACAGAAACAGCGCGTCGGCATCGCCCGCGCCCTGGCCAATAACCCTGGGGTGTTACTGTGTGATGAGGCCACCTCGGCGCTCGATCCCAAGACCACCGACTCGATTCTGGATCTGCTGCTGGATATCAACCGCAAACTGAACCTGACCATCGTGCTGATCACCCATGAGATGCACGTAGTGCGCAAAATTTGCCACCACGTGGCGGTGATGGAAAACGGCCGCATCGTCGAAGAAGGCCCGGTGATCGATGTTTTCACCCGGCCGCAGCAGCCGATTACCCAGCAGTTCGTTAAACAGGTTTCGCAATATCAGGAAACCGAGGAAAACTTTAACCCTTTACTGGCTCAGCATCTGCCGGGCGCAATTTTCAAGCTGACCTTTGTCGGAGTGCAAACCCATCAGGCGGTGATTTCCGACGTGATCCTGCGCTACAAGGTGAGCATTAACATTCTGCACGGCAAAATCAGCCAGACGCTGAACGGCTCCTTTGGCGAGCTGTATATCCACGTCGAAGGCAACGACCTGCAAATCGACAGCATGCTGAAATTATTGAGAGAACAACAAATCGCCGTTGAGGTGATTAAACATGATTGAGTCATGGTTCCCTCATCTGCGTATTGACCAGTTGCTGAACGCCACCTGGGAAACCCTCTACATGACCGGCATCGCCGGGTTGGCCACGCTGGTGCTTGGCATCGTACTGGGCGTACTGCTATTTCTGACCTCTCGCGGCCAACTGTTGCAAAACCGCGCCGTCTATTCGCTGATTTCAGTGCTGGTCAACGTATTCCGCTCCATCCCCTTCATCATTCTGATCGTGTTGCTGATCCCGTTCACCAAGACGCTGATCGGCACCATTTTGGGGGCAGACGCCGCGCTGCCGGCGCTGATTGTCGGCGCCGCGCCCTTCTACGCCCGGCTGGTTGAAATTGGCCTGCGCGAGGTGGACAAGGGAGTCATAGAGGCGGCACGTTCCATGGGAGCCAAAACCAGCACCATTATTTTCCGCGTGCTGCTGCCGGAGTCTTCCCCGGCGCTGGTTTCCGGAATTACCGTCACCCTGATAGCGCTGGTGAGCTACACCGCCATGGCCGGAGTGATCGGCGCTGGCGGGCTGGGCAATCTGGCCTATCTCGAAGGTTTTCAACGCAATCACGGTGACGTGACGCTGGTGGCGACGCTGACGATCCTGCTGATCGTTTTCGTTATCCAGTTCATCGGCGACACCATTACAACAACGCTCGATAAACGATAAATAACCAGGGAATAATGATGATGAAAAAGCAAATAATGATGCTGGCTTTCGCCTCACTGACCGCGTTGAGCTCCTTTGGCGCCGCCGCGGAAACCAGGCTGGTGGTGGGCGCGTCCAACGTGCCGCACGCGGAGATCCTCGAGCAGGCCAAGCCGATTCTGGCGAAGGAAGGCATCGATCTGGTGATCAAACCTTTCCAGGACTACATCCTGCCGAACACCGCGCTGGCCAGCCACGATATTGACGCCAACTATTTCCAGCATGTGCCCTACCTGAATTCGGTGCTGAAGGACCATGCCGGCGATAAGAGTTACGACTTTGTCAGCGCCGGAGCCATCCATATCGAGCCGATCGGCATTTACTCCAAGAAATATAAAAGCCTGAAAGATCTGCCGGACAACGGCAAAATCATCATGCGTGATGCAGTGGCGGAAGAAGGACGCATTCTGTCTATCTTTGAAAAGGAAGGCGTGATTAAGCTGAAACCGGGCGTGAGCAAGGTCGATGCTCGCATTTCTGACGTGGTGGATAACCCGAAACACCTGAAGTTCCTGGCGAACGTGGAAGGCGCGCTACTGCCGCAGATGTACAACAACGATGAGGGCGATGCGGTGGTGATTAACGCCAACTACGCCATCGATGCCGGACTGAACCCGACCAAAGACCCGATCGCGGTCGAAAGCGGTGAAAACAACCCGTATGCCAACATTATCACCGTGCATAAGGCCGACGTGAACAAGCCGGAAATCGTAGCGCTGGTAAAAGTGCTGCACTCCAAGGCAATTCAGGACTTCATCCGCCAAAAATACCAGGGCGCCGTGATCCCGGTTAACCAGTAATGCCCACTCAGGCCGCAGCAATGCGGCCTGATTTACTGGCGAGTGCCCTTCCCTAGACTTTATTACCCACCTGACTCAGGCGCGGCCAAACCAGCATCAATGCATCGAGCAGATTGAACAAATCCTCGCGGCTGGCCCCTTCACGCGCCTGAACCGACATCCCTTCAATGGTACAGACGATATATTTCGCCAACAGCGCGGTATCGGTTTTCGCCAATAACTCCCCCTGCTGTACCTTGCGGTCAAAACAGGCTCGCAGGCTGGCTTCATTCGAATGATGTTTTTTACGCAGCATCTCGGCCACTTCATCGGAAGACGAAGACAGCGCCGCAGAGGCGCAGACCATAAAGCAGCCGGACGGCGTATCCGGATCGGTAAACACCTCCGCTGAAGAGCGAACGTAGGCCTCAACGATTTCCGCTATCGGCAAATCCCGCTCCAACAATTGATTGGTGCAGGTGGTGTATTTTTGCAGATATCGCTCCACCGCCGCGCGGAACAGCCCTTCCTTGTTACCGAACTCGGCGTACAGCGTTGGTGCTTTGGCACCGGTGACTTCTACCAGATCGGCCAGCGACGTAGAGTCATAACCGTGCCGCCAGAACAGATCGAGCGCGCTGTCCAGCGCACGGTCGCGATCAAACTGCTTCGGTCTGCCACGCGTTTTTTTGGCGCAGACTTCTTCATTGATACTCATAGACCCTCTCTTATCCCGCTCCGCAGCAGGGCTTGGCAATTAAATTAACGATCATTATAAAAAAATATTGCGCTGCCGTCGAGAAGCGATTAACATTTAGTTATCGATCGTTAAGTAATTATGACGACAAAGATTAACCAACCCAATTTACGCTTCTGATATAGGAATTAACATCATGAAAAACTTAAAAATTACTCTTGCAGCTATCGCACTGGCCTCTGCTTCTTTCGGTAGCTTCGCCGCTGACCTGGTTCACAACCAACCGGCAGATCAGCAAAAACTCGGCGTGATCACCGTCAGCGGTGCTTCCGATATCAGCTCGCTGGAAGCCGATTTGGCAGCCAAAGCAGATGCAGCCGGTGCAAAATCATTCCGCATCATTGGTGCCGGTGGCAACAATCAACTGCATGGCACCGCGGTAATCTATCAATAACAATAAGTTAATCGTCAATTATCCGGCTGATAGTGAACGTTACTCTTCCGGTTAACGACGAGAATAAAAAAATTAATTAACGAACACTAAAAAAATAGTTGCAAAGCGCCGAAGTGGCGTCTAACATTAAATTATCGATCGTTAATTAATTTAACGACCCCAATAAAAAACATTGTACAGAATACCAAGATAGGAAATAAGACTATGAAAAACCTGAAAATCACCATCGCCGCCATCGCACTGGCTTCTGCATCATTTGGTAGTTTCGCCGCCGATCTGGTTAACGCCCAGCCGGCCAATCTGCAAAAAGTCGGTGTGGTTACCGTTAGCGGGGCTTCCGACCTGACCAGCCTGGAAAATCATCTGGCTGCCAAAGCGGACGCCGCAGGTGCCAAATCATTCCAGATCATCTCAACTACCGGTGACAACAAGCTGCACGGTACTGCGATCATCTACAATTAATTGCTAAATCAGCAATTGTGCAAAGAGGCGGCCCTGGCCGCCTTTTGTTTTATTGCCCCGCCGAAAATCGTTCTGCTCCACAAGTAGTATTCAGTCGTTTTGCAAATCTTTCAGCATATAGATATCGCAGCCGTGGTGGCCGGTATTGCCACGCTTTTCCGTCAGCAAAGTGAAACCCAGCGCATGATATAACCCCAGCGCTTCTTTGAGTTGCTCGGTGGTTTCCAGATAGCAGTAACGGAACCCCGCCGCACGTGCTGCTTTCAGCGCCTGCACTACCATATAGCGCGCCATTCCCAACCCCCGTACACAGGGTTTAAAAAACAGTTTTTGCAATTCACAGTATCCGGCATCTCCCCCCTTCAGAGGTGCAATGCCTACGCCCCCCACCACCTCCCCATGTTGTTCCAGTACCCAATACTTACCGCCGTTATCCTGGTAAACACCGGTCAGGCGATCCAGATCGGGATCATGCAGACTGACGCCTTCCATTTTATCCATAGCGTACTCGCGAAATACGCTACAAATAATGCAGGCCATCGCGGCGTCATCACTCTGGGTTATCGGGCGTACCAGCAAAGCGGCATCGCGCTGCTTGCGTGCGCTGCGTAATGCCGCAGTCATCTTTTTCATTGCCGCTGTCGTTGCGGCCAATTCATCGTCGTCCAGCTGCGCCAACGCGTCTTGCATAAAACCGTCGGCGTTGGCTTCAATTGCCGCCAGCGTTTTGCGTCCCAACTTGGTCAGTTGATTCAGGTTATGCCGTTTGTCATGCGGATAATCCACCGCTTCAACCATGCCTGCAGCAACCAGGCTGCGTACCGCCCGACTGGCGCTGGCCTTATCGATGCACAGTCGGGCCGCCAGTTCGGTAATGCCCAGCGGCAATCCATTGACCTCAATCAGAATGTGGATCTGCAACGGCGAAAAACGGGTCCCGTTACTTTGTTTATTCAACATGCCCAGTTCTCTGACCAGGTTGCGCGACAATGCTCTGAAATCTCTGATGTTCACAATCGATGTCCCCGTTGGTACCAGTGCTGAAACACATCACTTAGTTGATAGTGTTACCTAATATTCATTACCATAACGGATTTTTAAGCGGCGTGAAATCTCAACCTGACGAGACACCTGCAGCAATCTGTCGCCTCATGCAGAATTACATTCTTTACTGAATTAAATTTAAAAAATAAAAAACCATAAAATATATACTTTACAAATAATAAACCCATCAAAAAACGGATAATTCAGCAAACCAGATAAAATACGAATGATATCCTTACACAATCCATTGTATTTGAATGAGTTATTTAATCCCCAATAGCGCCAATTATGTCGATATTCAGTTGTATTTTGTTACATATCCATGGCAGGATTGCCCCGTTTAAATAGCACCTATTATTTCCCCTGCTGTTTAAATTCCTGGCGCAAAACGGTCTGTCTTGCGCGCTTTTATAATCATGGAGAGATTGTATTCCGATGAAAAAATCACTCGTTGTCTGCTCAGTCGCCCTTTCTGTCAGCATGCTGGCGGGCTGTGCCACCGAATCCTCACGTTCTCTGGAAGTGCCTAAAGTAGCGTCCTACAACACCAATTACCAAGGCCAGCGCAGCCCTATCTCCGTCGGCAAGTTCGATAACCGCTCCAGCTATATGAACGGCATCTTCTCCGATGGCGTGGATCGCCTGGGTAACCAGTCCAAAACCATCCTGATCACCCATCTGCAGCAAACCGGCCGCTTCAACGTGCTGGATCGCGCCAATATGGATGAGTTGAAAACCGAAGCCGGCATTAAAGGCAAAACCCAGACGCTGAAAGGTGCCAACTACGTGATCACCGGTGATGTTACCGAGTTCGGTCGTAAAGAAGTGGGTGATCACCAGCTGTGGGGCATTCTGGGACGCGGTAAAACGCAGGTGGCCTATGCCAAGGTCAATTTGAATGTGGTCAACGTACAGACCTCAGAAGTGGTTTACTCCACCCAAGGTGCCGGCGAGTACCAACTCTCCAACCGTGAAATCATCGGCTTCGGCGGCACCGCCAGCTACGATTCCACCCTCAACGGCAAAGTGTTGGATCTGGCCGTACGCGAAGCGGTCAATAACCTGGTTGCCGGTATCGAAAGTGGCGCATGGCGCCCTGCTAACTAACGGAATAGAAGCAGCAATATGATAACTAAAAAAATGGGTGGGGCGCTGTTCGCAGCGACCCTGCTGGCCGGCTGCGCCGCGCCAAAAACGATCTACAACTGGGATGGCTACCAAACCTCGATTTACCAATATTACCAACAGGATGGTCAAAGCCCTGAACAACAGATTTTGACGCTAAAAGAAATTGCCGAAAAATCTCGCGCCAAGAATAAAGCCGTGCCGCCGGGCCTGCATGCACAACTGGGGTTGCTGTACAGCAAAACCGGCAATACCGGCCAGGCAATGACCGAGTTCAATACAGAGAAAACGCTGTTCCCGGAATCAGCGCCGTTTATGAATTTCCTGATGGCCAAGGATAAAGGGAGTTTTAAATGAAGCGTGCATTAGCTTTCTTCAGTATTGCTGTCACCCTGCTGCTGAGCGGTTGCGCCAAACAAACTGCTTACGATTATGCGGCGTTCCACGAGAGCAAACCGAAATCAATCCTGGTGCTGCCACCGGTCAATCAATCGCCGGATGTCAAAGCCAGCCACAGCGTCCTTGCCAGCACCACGCTACCGCTGGCTGAAGCTGGCTACTATGTGCTGCCGGTCGCCGTGGTTGAGGAAACATTCCAGCAAAACGGTTTGACCAATGCCAATGACATCCGCGCCGTCAGCATCCAAAAGTTGCATAAGATCTTCGGCGCTGACGCAGTACTGTATCTGGACGTCACGCAATATGGCACCAGCTATATAGTGATTAACAGCGAAACGCGCGTCACCGTAAAAGCCAGGTTGGTCGATCTGCGCAACGGCAAGCAGCTTTGGGCCGGTAGCGCCACGGCATCCAGCAACGAAAATAACAACAACTCCGGCGGCGGTCTGCTGAGTATGGTGATCAGCGCCGCTATCGCGCAAATCGCCGATACCATCAGCGACAAGGGCTTCGATGTCGGCGCTATCGCCAATACCCGCCTGTTATCGGCAAACGGTCAGAACGGCGCCATTTTGTATGGCCCGCGCTCGCCGCATTACGCCAGTCAGCGTTAATCCTCCAGGGCGGCACATGCGCCGCCCAAACCGAGTTTCCCTTTTGTCAAAACTAGCCCATGCTGTAACAGGATGGATGAGCCACGGCTCATTTCGCACCTCTTTCTGGCAATAGGGCGGCTTGCTCATGACGAAAAAAACTACCTTGCTGCAGTTTTTCCATTGGTATTACCCGGATGGCGGTCAGTTATGGCCAGAGGCAGCTGAACGCGCCGCGCAAATTGCGCAGTTGGGCATCACCGATCTGTGGCTGCCCCCCGCTTATAAGGGGGCTTCCGGCGGCTATTCGGTGGGTTACGACAGTTATGATCTGTTCGATCTGGGCGAGTTCGACCAAAAAGGCAGCCGTGCCACCAAATACGGCGACAAAGAAGCGTTGGCAAACGCCGCGACTACGCTACGCGACAACGGCGTACGGGTGATTTATGACGTGGTTTTCAACCATAAGCTCGGTGCCGACGAAAAAGAACAGGTGCACGTCTATAAGGCGGATGCCAACAACCGCAACGATATTAATGACCAGGGCTTCGACGCCCTGGCCTACACCCGCTTCACTTTCCCCGGCAGACAAGGCACCTATTCCAAATTCATTTGGGATTACAAATGCTTTGGCGGGGTTGATTACGTTGAGCAGCCCGATGAAAAAGGCGTGTTCAAAATCGCCAATGACTACGGTGACGACGGCTGGAACGATCAGGTCGGTGATGAGAAAGGCAACTACGATTATCTGATGGGGGCCGACGTCGAATTCCGCAACCCGGCGGTGGTGGAAGAGCTGAAATACTGGGCGCGCTGGCTGCAGGAAACCCTGCCCTGCGATGGTTTCCGGTTGGATGCCGCCAAACACATTCCGGCCTGGTTCTTCAAAGAGTGGGCTGACCACGTGCGCGACAGTGCGCAACGCGATCTGTTTATTGTCGCCGAATACTGGTCGCACGATTTGGCCGCGTTACAACAGTATATTGACCTGGTCGAGGGCAAAGTGATGCTGTTCGACGTAGCCTTGCACCTGAAGTTTCATCAGGCATCGAAACAGGGAAACGGTTTCGACATGGCGCAGATTTTCACCGATACCCTGACCGCAGCCGATCCGGCCCATTCGGTCACGCTGGTCGCCAACCACGATACGCAGCCGTTACAATCGCTGGAAGCACCGGTCGAACCCTGGTTCAAGCCGCTGGCCTACGCCCTGATCCTGTTGCGCGAACAAGGCGTGCCCTGCGTGTTCTATCCTGACCTGTACGGTGCCAGCTATAAAGATAAAGGCAGCGACGGCCAGGAATACCAGATTGATATGCCGGTCATCCCTGAGCTGGAAAAGTTGATTCAGGCGCGACAACGCTTTGCCAACGGCGTGCAAACCGATTATTTTGATGATAAAAACTGCGTGGCCTTCAGCCGCAGCGGTACCGCCGATGCCCCTGGCTGCGTAGTGGTGCTCACCAACGGGGCTGAAAGTGGCAAAGCAGTTTCGCTGGGCACTGAACTGGCGCATAAAAACTGGCGCGACCTGCTCGGTAACCGTCAGGATGAGGTCACCACCGACGAACAGGGGAATGCCACTTTCCCGGTTAACGGCGGCAGCGTCAGCGTTTGGGTACTGGCAGAAACCCTGTAGCGGGTGCGCCGTTACGATCATGTATCGCAGCGGCGGCAAACTAAATTTTGCCTTTCGGGTCTAAATTGAGGTAACACCTTAGCAAACCATTCACACCGGAGCCTAAATAGGGTACAAGGCTGCATGAAAATTCCAAAACGACTCCAGCCATTGGTAGATGATGGTTTAATCGACGACGTCATTCGCCGTTTGAAAAGTGGCAAAGAAGCCGACGTCTTTATCGTGCGCTGCGGCGAAGAGATCCGCTGCGCCAAAGTTTACAAAGAAGCAGACAAGCGTAACTTCAAGCAGGCAGTGAACTATCAGGAAGGCCGCAAGGTGCGTAATAGCCGCGATGCGCGTGCCATGAGCAAAGGGTCGAAATTCGGTCGCCAGCAGCAGGAAGAAGCCTGGCAGAACACCGAGGTCGACGCGTTGTACCTGCTCGCCAAAGCGGGCGTGCGTGTGCCGCAACCGGATATCTGTCTCGATGGCGTGCTGCTGATGGAACTGATCACCGACGAAGAAGGCATGGTAGCTCCACGTCTGAGCGATGTTACCCTGACGCCGGAACAGGCGCGGGCCGATCACGCACTGATGATGAATTACGCAGTGCGCATGCTGTGCGCCGGTCTGGTACATGGTGACTTGTCGGAGTTCAACGTGTTGATGGACAAAGATGGGCCGGTGATTATCGATCTGCCGCAGGTGGTGGATGCCGCAGCCAACAACCACGCCAAAAGCATGTTCGAACGTGATATCAACAACATGTCGCATTTTTACGGCCAGTACGCGCCGGAACTGCTGGGCAGCAAATACGCCAAAGAGATTTGGGCGCTGTATCAGGAAGGTAACCTGACGCCGGCCAGCGTGTTGACCGGCAAGTTTGTCGAAAGCAACAAACACGCCGATGTCGGTTCAGTGCTGGAGGAAATCCAGGCGGCCAGCGAAGAGCACCAACGCCAGTTGATGGCCCGCAACGAAGAAGATTAAAAGCCCCCCGGTCATCTCTACGTGGCCGGGGCTTATTCAATCCTGAAGACAGCCAAACACATTAAAAATCATCATCCGCATTCCCTCCCACGCTCATTTTACGCTATAACAAGCTAGCCCTGTCGTCTCTGAAAGGAAAGTTCATGACCGCTACCGCGCCGCAATTCTGGCGTGATCCGCAGCTCCCTTTTGTGGAAGCTCGCGCCATTGAAGATGGCCGCAAAGTTTGTTACGCCCTGCATAGCCATGAAATTTTCTCCATCGGTGCTATCACCGGCGGTACCAGCATTTATATTAACGGCCACCAACAGCGGCAGGTCAGTACCGGCGACGTGGTGATCATTAACCCGCAGCAGGCCCACGCCTGCAACCCCATCGGCGACCAGCGCTGGTCATATATCATGTTTTATATTGATGCCACCTGGCTGGGTAAACTGCAGCAGGAGATCGCCGGTGGCGACGGTGGTTTTATCCCATTTGATCAGGTCATCAGCCGTGACCCTGCCCTGTTCAATGGCCTGAACCGGCTTTATTCCCTTTTGATCGACCCGCAGCACTGCCAGTTGGAAAAACAAATCGCCCTGGTGGAATACTTTACCGAGCTACAAATCTGTCAGGACGATGTTCGCCTGCCTGCCGCCGAAGCCGAGCATCCGAGACTCAAGGCGGCGGCGACCTTTATCAGCCAACATTGCACTCAACCACTGACGCTGGAAGCCATCTGCCAGGCGGCAGCGCTCTCACCCTCTTACTTGATTCGCGCCTTTAAGCGACGTTACGGCATGACGCCGCACGCCTACCTGGTCAATCAGCGCATTCAGTTCGGCCATCGTCTGCTGAAACGGGGCTATCCGATCGCCGCGGCTGCCAGCGAAAGCGGCTTTGCCGATCAGGCGCACTTTCAACGCACCTTCAAACTGCTACTGGCTGCCACCCCCGGCCAGTACCAAAACCCGCGCTAAACGCCGTCGGCCAGCAGATAGCAGGCACTGGCCGCCAACAGTAACGCCATCAAACGATTAAAACGCTGCACATTGCGAGCCTGTTGCAATACCCCGCTCAGCATCGCACCGGTGTAGGCCCAGCACGCCACCGAGGCATAGCAGATGACAAAATAAATCACCGCGAACTGCCATAACAGCAAGCGGTCACCGTCGGCGACAAACGCCCCCAGACTGGCCACCGATGCCAACCAGGCTTTAGGGTTCAGCCACTGCAACAAGGCGCCATACCAGAACGAAGGGGCTTGTGACTGGCTGCCATTGCCCAGCCGTCCGTCGTCAAAGGCCAGTTGATAAGCCAAAAACAGTAAAAACGCGATACCTGCCCACTGGATCACCTGAGTCAGCACCGGCCACAGCGTCAGTAACTGGTGCAGCCCCAGCCCAATCAGAATCAATAGCAGGGTAAAACCCAGCGTGGCACCAAAAACATGCCGCAGGGTAGCGTTAAAACCAAATTGCGCCCCGGCGCTCAGCGCCACGATATTGACCGGGCCGGGGGTGATGGAGGAGGCCAGCGCAAAAGCGGCCATCGAAAGATAAATATTCATTACGAGCACCTGAGAAAGAGTTCACAGATGCCAGACTGACGGCCAGAGTAAGCAATGTATTGAATAAAATTACCCTGGCGTACTGGCCTAACCCGGCATCAGGCCGATAAAGCTGGTTTTCTTGCGCGGCCCGGTCATCAACGCCTCCAGTTTTTCCACGCATTGCAGATAGTGCGGCGTCTTTTTGTGGGCGGCGACGGCCTGCTCGTCCCGGTAGGCTTCATAGATATAAAAACGCGTCGGGATGGTTTCATCCTGCAACACGTCAAAACGCAGATTGCCCGGCTCTTCGATCGCGCCGAGATGATTGGCGCGGAAGACCTCAATAAACTCGTCGATTTTGTCCTGTTTAACGTTAATTTCTACCAGAGTGACGTGCATGGTGGCTCCTTGTTTCACCTTGAAGGTCTATACCCTATAGCTTTCCAACCATAGGTTTATTCCCGCTGATTTACCCCCCGCAACGGCAATTTTGCAGCACAGTTCACAAATCCTGCCGGCCTCGCCGTTTCCCCCATCGGTACAAAGTACAGGCCATCTATAGTTAAGATCCCAACCCCAGAGAGTGTGAGCTATGGATAACTATTTGATGGCGCTGGACGCAGGTACCGGTAGCATTCGCGCGGTCATCTTCGATCTAGCAGGCAATCAGATCGCTCAGGGCCAGGCGGAATGGCGGCATCTGGCGGTGCCGGGGGTGCCCGGCTCGATGGAGTTTGACCTGGCCCATAACTGGCAACTGACCTGCCAGTGCATTCGCCAGGCGCTGCAAAACGCCGGTATTTCCGGCCAGGCGATCCGTTCCATCGCCTGTTGCTCGATGCGCGAAGGCATAGTGCTTTACGATCGCGACGGCACGCCGATCTGGGCCTGCGCCAACGTTGACGCGCGCGCCAGCGAGGAGGTCAGCGAGCTGAAAGAGCTGCATAACCATAATTTCGAACGTGAGGTTTACCAATATTCAGGCCAAACGTTGGCGTTAAGCGCCATGCCGCGCCTGTTGTGGCTGGCGCATCACCGGCCGGACATTTACCGTCAGGCTGCGACGCTGACCATGATCAGTGACTGGCTGGCGAACATGCTGAGCGGTGAACTGGCGGTCGATCCTTCCAACGCCGGGACTACCGGCATGCTGGATTTGGTCAGCCGTGACTGGCGACCGGCGTTGCTCGACATGGCCGGGCTACGCGCCGATATGCTGTCACCGGTGAAAGAAACCGGCACTGTACTGGGGCACGTCACCGAGCAGGCGGCCCAACAAAGTGGCCTGCTGCGCGGTACGCCGGTAGTGATGGGCGGCGGCGATGTGCAACTGGGTAGCCTTGGGTTGGGGGTGGTGCATGCCGGGCAAACTGCGGTATTGGGGGGTACCTTCTGGCAACAAATCGTCAATCTGCCGGAGCCGGCCACCGATCCGGAGATGAACATCCGTATCAATCCGCATGTGATCCCGGGTATGGC
This sequence comes from Serratia sp. BIGb0163, assembly GCF_024809935.1. Taxonomy (NCBI): domain Bacteria; kingdom Pseudomonadati; phylum Pseudomonadota; class Gammaproteobacteria; order Enterobacterales; family Yersiniaceae; genus Serratia; species Serratia sp. BIGb0163. Next base: position 102,005 of record NZ_JANUDZ010000001.1, on the reverse strand, counting down.
ACAGGCAGAGTCGATCAGCTTCTTCACCGGATTGACCATGCGCTGGTTCCGCGATGCCTTCTGCGCCGAAGAAAAACTGATGGCAGAACGGCTGGGCGTGGATGCCTACAGCCTGATGGAAGAGATGGCTGCACGTGTCCCCCCAGGGGCCTACGGAGTGATGCCAATCTTCTCCGATGCCATGCATTTCAAGACCTGGTACCACGCCGCGCCTTCGTTTATCAATCTGTCGCTCGACCCGGAACGCTGCAACAAACAAACGCTGTTTCGTGCCCTGGAAGAGAACGCCGCGATTGTTTCGGCTTGCAATCTGGAGCAGATCGCCCGTTTTTCCGGCGTACAGGCACGTTCACTGGTGTTCGCCGGCGGTGGGTCGAAGGGCAAGCTGTGGAGCCAAATTCTCAGCGACGTGACTGGCCTGACGGTGCGCGTGCCGGTGGTGAAAGAAGCCACTGCGCTGGGCTGTGCGATTGCTGCCGGCGTGGGAGCCGGGCTGTATGAGTCGCTGGCACAAACCGGCGAGCAACTGGTGCGCTGGGAGCGTGAGTATCAGCCGGATATGGCCAATCATCAGCTGTACCAACGACAAAAAGAAACCTGGCAGCAGGTCTATGCCGACCAGCTAACCCTGGTAGACCATGGCCTGACCACTTCGATGTGGAAGGCGCCGGGATTGTGAATCTGGTTTGGGCACAGCCTGCTGTGCCCATCACATAAGCTTATGCCAATTAAGCATTTTGCCGGCCGATTGGCTGCCAACCGCCGCTATGCTTGCCTTGCGTGATTATTCCCCCACAGAAACAGTGTAACTACCGCAAACGGATTTATCCGCCGCCAATGCCTGCGTAAATTGTGATCTCTGTCACTCCGCGCCCTGAGCGCGGTTTACACCTTGAACTGGGACGAGCGGTATTATGCTGAATAATAATGATAAACCTGCACCATCAGCCTGGCTGGCGATTTTCTCACTGACGGTCGCCTGCTTTGTGATGGTCACCACCGAGTTTCTGCCGATCGGCCTGCTAACCAACATCGCGCCGTCGCTGGATGTCAGCACCGGCAGAGCCGGCCTGATGGTGACCGTGCCCGGCATTATCGCGGCGATCGCCGCACCGGCACTGAGCCTGGCAGCCGGTCGGCTCGATCGTCGCCTGCTGATGCTGGCGCTGAGCGTACTGCTGGCCATCTCCAATCTGGTTTCCGCACTGGCGGTTAACTTCCCCATGATGCTGCTGGGCCGCGTGTTACTGGGTATCTGCGTCGGCGGCTTTTGGGCTTTCGCCGCCAACTATGGCCGCCATCTGGTGCCGGAAGCCAGCCAGGGACGCGCCACCGCGCTGATCCTCAGCGGTATTTCGGTGGGTGCCGTATGCGGCGTCCCCGCCGGGGCCTTGATTGGTGACCTGTTCGGCTGGCGTGCCGCCTTCTTTGGCAGCGCGGTGCTGGCCGTCGGGGTGTTGCTGGCGCAACTGCGCCTTTTGACCTCGGTCCCCCCTACTCGCCCGGTCACCGCACGCGATCTGCTGTTACCGCTGCGCCTGCCGATGGCACGTACCGGGCTAATTGCCATCGTGCTGTTGTTTATCGGCCATTTTGCCGCCTATACCTACCTGAAACCGCTGCTGCAACAGGTGTTTGTCCTCAGCCCGTCGGCGATATCACTGCAACTGCTGGCCTACGGTGCCATTGGCCTGCTGGGCACCTTCCTGGGCGAACGACTGGCTGAACGCAGCCTGCGTGCCACCTTTATCCTGATCACCGCCATGTTGGCGGCTATCCTGATTGTCTCGCCGTTCCTTAGCGGTATCGCCGGTGCCACGCTGATGGTAATGGTGTGGGGGTTGGCGTTTGGCGCCGTGCCGGTCTGCGCCACCAACTGGATGTTCGCCGCCGTGCCACAGGCACCGGAAGCCGGTCAGGCACTGCTGGTTTGCGTGATCCAGATTGCGCTGGCCTCCGGTGCGCTACTGGGTGGTGAAGTGGTCGACTGGCAGGGCGTCAGCAGCGCCATGCTATTTGGCGGCGCGCTCACGCTGTCCGCCGCGCTGGTTTTCGGCCTGACCTTGCGTTCCGGCATGATTGGCGCTAAACAGTCATAATCATTATTTATCTACAGAAACACACCCCGGCCTCTGCCGGGGTTTTGCACTGAGAGCGCTATGGATCATCATTTACTCGCTATCCGGGTGTTTAACCGCGTGGTGGAAACCGGCGGCTTCACCCGCGCCGCAGATTCACTGCGGATGCCCAAGGCCACCGTCACCAAGCTTATCCAGAGTTTGGAAGATCATCTGCAAACCAAGCTGTTTCAGCGCACCACCCGCAGCGTGTCGGTCACCGCCGAGGGCGAATGCTATTACCAGCGGACGGTAAAGTGGCTGGCGGAACTGGAACAGATGGAAGGCAGCATGACCGAGTCGCAGAGTGCGCCACAGGGCGTGCTGCGGATTGATGTCGGCGGATCCACCGCACGCCAACTGCTGCTGCCGGCGCTGCCGGACTTTATTGCGCGCTACCCGCAAATCCAAATTGATCTGGGCGTAGGCGACCGACTGATCGACCTGATTAACGACAGCGCCGACTGCGTGATCCGCAGCGGCCCGCTGGCCGATTCCAGCCTGATTGCCCGCCGGCTGTTCGAACTTGAATGGGTCACCTGCGCCACCCCAGCCTATCTGGCGCGCCACGGCACGCCGCAACACCCGTGCGATCTGGAACAGGGTTATCCGTTGGCGCACTACCGCCATGCGCTGAACGATCGCATCCAGCCGCTGCACTTTGTTGATCGGGGCAAGGAGATTGATATCCAGCACCGCTACCACGTCAGCGTCAACGAGAGCAATGCGCTGCTGGCAGCGGCATTGGCCGGGCTGGGCATGATCCAGACCTTCCGCTTTATGGCGCAGCCGCATCTGGACAACGGCGAACTGGTCAGCCTGCTGCACGACTGGCAACCGCCCTCGGAACAGATGTACGTGGTCTATCCCTCCAACCGCCATCTTAGCGCCAAGATGCGCGTGTTTATCGATTGGGCGATCGAGACCTTCAAATAAGCGAAAACTGCCGCTATAGTTGGCTGTCATTGGGCAAAAAACGAACCGAATCATGCATATTGAACAACTTTCTGCGTATCGCCAGCGCATTGATGAACTGGCTGCATTACTGCATCAGGAGTGGCAGGATTTCCCCCCGTGGAGCTGCCGCGAAAAAATCAGCCGGCGTCTTGAACAGCGTTGCGAACCGCAGCACCCTGGCATGGCGCTGTTGGCTCTGTCGCCGCAACAAGAGATCCTCGGCACTGCCAGCCTGATCGTTTACGAATTGGCGGATAAACCGGAGCGAAAGTTCTGGCTGGGTGAAGTCTTTACTTCCCCCCAGCACCGCGGTCAGGGGGTGGCTCGCCGCCTGATCGATCACTGCGTCGCCCACTGCCGCCAGCAACAAATCGCCGAATTGTATCTCTACACTCCCGATCAACAGTTGCTGTATCAAAAACTGGGCTGGCAACCGGTTGAGTTGCGGGAGGTTTGTGGCGAAGACGTGACGGTGATGTGCCGCACGCTGTAACCCGGCACGTTGTGGTATTATTTAGCGTATTATTGTTATCACCCGACGGGCACACACCATGGCATATATCCCCAAAAACTACGCGAGGCTGGAGACCGGCTACCGCGAAAAAGCATTGAAAATCTTCCCCTGGGTCTGCGGGCGTTGCTCGCGCGAGTTTGTTTACTCCAACCTGCGTGAACTGACGGTCCACCATATCGATCACGACCACAGCAACAACCCGGAAGACGGCAGTAACTGGGAAATGCTGTGCCTGTATTGCCACGATCATGAGCACTCCAAATACACCGAAGCCGATCAGTACGGCTCCACGGTGATTGCCGGTGAAGACGCGCAAAAAGACGTCGGGGTAGCCACCCATAACCCGTTCGCCAATCTGAAGTCAATGTTGAAAAAGTAACCTTTGCCGCTCAATCATCATTAGCAGCTTAATAACTTATTAAGCTGCTAAATTAAAAAAACTCTCTCCGCGCAGCCACTTCCCAGAGCATTCCTACTTACCCAGCTACTAAGTTAGCAGCAAAATAAGCTGTAAAGTTAACCGCATACTGGCTTGGCAAGCCGTCGTCGTTGGTGCATATTGTTCAAGCGTTGTTATTGTTAACCTGTTTAATTACTAACCCAATAAGTTGTTAACTTAATAAGCTATCAACTTAATAACTTGAGAGATGGCAGCATGATTGTTTTGATTGGCTCGCAAAAAGGTGGCGTAGGGAAATCGACCAAGGCGGTCAATATCGCCGGATATCTGATCCTCAAACAGGGCAAAACTGCCATCATCGTTGATGCTGACGATCAGAAATCAATCATGACCTGGTACAACGACCGTCAGAATGTCGAAGGCCTGCCGCATATCCCGGTGGTGGCTGCCTCGGGCAAAATCAAAGAGACGCTGTTGGAGCTGGATCGCCATTACGATTACGTGATTGTCGATACCGCCGGCCGCGACAGCGCCGAGCTGCGTTCCGGTCTGCTGGCCGCCGATCTGTTCCTCTCCCCCCTGCGCCCATCACAGATGGATCTGGACACCGTCGGCTATCTGTCGGAAATGTTTGCCACCGCGCAGGAATATAACGAGAAGGTGAAAGGCTACATTGTGCTGAACATGTGCCCGACCAATATCTTTATTAATGAAGCTAACGAAGCGGCGCAGGTGCTCAGCGAATATCCGGAGTTGCAGCTTGTCAGTAACCGTTTGTGCGACCGCAAGATTTACCGCGATGCCTGGGGCGAAGCCATCACCGTGCATGAGGCGAATAACCTAAAAGCGCAGGCGGAAATCGAAAGCCTGGTGAAGGAGGTGATCCTGTGAAAAAACGCACCCCAAGCCAGCGTATGTCGGAAGACGAGTTCATCAACAGCGCCACTTCCCACACCTTGCTGGCCCCCGCGCCGGAAGCCAAGCCGCAGGGCCGCAAACGTACTTATAAAGCTATTTCGGTCAGCCTGACCGATAACCACGTCGACGCCATTGATGAAATCATTGTGCAGGCAGCACGAAACGGCGTGGTGCGCATTACCCGCTCCGACATTATCAAGCTGGCGATCGACGGCCTGGCCGAGAAGAGCGAAGACCACCTGCTGCAACTGCTGAAAAAACTGTAATAACCTCACAACCTGCCAACTTGATAAGCTACTAACCTATTCTGTTGGCAGGTAAAAAGCCCTGTTCCCTCAGTATCCCCTGCCCCTGCTCCGCCAGAATAAATTCGGCCAAGGGCTGCGCTCGCGCATCCAGCAGGCACAGGCCATAGTCCGCTTCTATCGCCAGTGGCGTGGGTAACTGGCGCACCAACAATTCGGGATAGCCCGCCAACGCTGCACCATAGCTGGCGTAACCGAGGAAAATATCCGCCTGTCCGCTATTGAGCAGGTACTCTGCCGCCAGCCGATGCGGCGGCAGCGGCGCGGAGTCGGGCCCGCCTACCAACGCCAAAGCCCGCTGCTGCAAAGCGACGCCCTGCCCCGGTGCCAACAGCTCAATACGCTCGAACAGTTGCTGCGCATAGTCGCCGGAAGGGTCAGCGCCCGGCGTTGACGTCGCCACCCGCCACCGTGAGTCCCGCAGCACTTCCAGTAAGGGACGATCCGTTAACCCGGCAATGTTTCGTACCGTGGCGCACAGCCTATTCCGGGTAAAAAGTTGCACCTGTGACGATAAGCGCAAATCCACCAATCGCTGCGGATGCGCCAGATTGGCCGAAGCGAAAATATGCGGTCGCTCCCCGGTTTCGATTCGCTGGCGCAACAGGCCCGCCGGGCCAAATACCGCCTCCACCGCCTCACCGGCTTGCCTCTGAAAGGCCGTCAACAAGGGACCGAATGCGCCACGCAGGCTACCTGCGGCGAACAACAAGATATTACTCACTTTCACGCTCCCGTTGGCTACGGTACAAGGGCACCAGCGTTTCAAACTGACGCCCGTCAATTTGCAATGCTACCCGCTCAATCGTTAAATCGAACAGCGGCGACAGGCTTTCGGCCGTCAGCACCCTGGCGTAAGGCCCAATCTGATGTTGTCCTGCGGCCCCTAACAACAGGGCGCGATCGGCCACTGCGTGAGCGTGGTTGGGCTGATGGGTAGAGAACATCACCGCCATCTGCCGCTCCCGCGCCAGCTGCGAAATCAGGCTCAACACCCGGTCCTGATGATGTAAATCCAATGCCGAGGTCGGCTCGTCCAGCATCAACACCTCGCAGCTCATCGCCAGTGCGCGAGCTATTAATACCAATTGCCGTTGCCCGCCGGACAGGCTGCCAAATTCGCGATCGGCAAAGCCCAGCATATCCAGCGAATGCAGCGCCTCTTTCGCCAGTCGGTGATCCTCCGCCGACGGGGTACGGAACAGACCCACGTAACGTGCTCGCCCCATCAGCACAATATCCAGCACCCGATAAGCAAAGGGAGCGCTGAAATGCTGTGGCACAAAGCCGATACCTTTGCCACGTTCAACCGCCCCCTGCTGCAGGGGTAAGGTGCCGAGCAGCAACTGCATCAAAGTGCTCTTGCCACGCCCGTTGGGGCCAAGCACCGCCAGCACCTCACCGCGCTGTAACTGCAGATCCAACCGGTTAAACAACGGGGCCTGACCGGGCCAGCCAAAGCTCAAATCCCTGACCGTCAATAGCGTCTCAGCCATGCCAACCTCTCAGTTGCGCCCGGCGCAACAGCAACGCAAACAGCGGCGCACCAATCAGCGCAGTCAGGATCCCCAATGGGATTTCGCTGCTGCTCAGGGTACGCGCCAAATCGTCTATCAACACCATATACAGCGCCCCAAGGCACATAGAGGCAGGCAGCAGGCGACGATGATCCGGGCCGACCAGCAACCGGGCAACATGCGGTATCACCAACCCAACCCAGCCAATGCTGCCACTGACCGCCACCTGCGCCGCGACGATGGCGGCACACAGCGTCAAAATCAGCCAGCGGGTTCGTTCGACATTGATGCCCAATCCTGCAGCATCCTCATCCCCCAGCGACAACAAATTAATACGCCAGCGCAACGCCAACAGCAGCCCACCGGCCAGCAGCAACGGCAGGAACAGCATCAACAGTTTGTTATCGTCGGCGGTCGCGAAGCTGCCCAGCAACCAGAACACGATGCTCGGCAGTTTCTCTTCGGTATCGGCCAGATATTGCAGCAGGCTGACGCAGGCGGAGAAAAAGCCGCTGAGGATCACGCCGGCCAGCACCAGCGACAGAATATTGCGCCGGGCGATAGCGCTGGTAATGGCAAAAATCAGCAGCAACGCCGCCATGCCAAACACGAAAGCGGACAGCAACAGCGCCACCATCGGCAGGCTGAGTAATATCGCCAGCGTGCCGCCAAATGCCGCACCGGAGGAGACGCCGATAATATGCGGATCCACCAATGGGTTGCGAAACACGCCCTGCAGCGCCGCGCCGCACAGGGCCAATGCCGCCCCGGCCCCCATAGCCAACAGCACCCGGGGCACGCGCACCCCGAGGATCACCTGACGTTGTACCTCATCAATGCCGCCGTGCGGACCGGTCAGCGGCTCCAGCAGGATCATCACGCTGTGAGTCGCCGATACCGGGTAGCGACCAATGCCCAATGACAGCAATGCGCAGAGCAACGTCAGCAGGATAAGCCAGCCCAGCCTCATGGCTCACTCTGGCAGCAGCTACTGCGGTAATACTGCCGGTAGTAGGCATCCACCCGCTGTTGTAAATTAACGTCGCTGAACCGATGCGGATAAAGCTTTTTCGCCATCCATAATTCGCCCAGCGCCAGCGCTTCCGGCATCGGGTAACCCCAGGCCTTGGCGTATTCCGGCATCAGATAGACGCGCTTATTTTTCACCGCATCAATCCCCTGCCACTGCGGCGAATTGAGGATTTGCTTTACCACCTCGGGGTAGCGCTCCTGTACGAAAATCACCGCCGGGTTCCACTTCAGCACGTCCTCAATCGACACCTGCTTAAAACCTTTAATCTCCTTTGCCGCCACGTTGAGCGCACCGGCATGCTGCATCATCAGCCCGGTGTATTTACCCGACCCGTAGGTGGTTAAGTCCGGGTTAGCCATGTAGACCCGCACCCGCTGATCCTCCGGCAGGTCGCGCAGCCGGTCCGTCACCAGCGCCCGCTGCTGGAACACGTTCTGGATCAGCGCCTCGGCCTGCGGCTGGTGGCCCATTACGCTGGCGATCAGGCGAATGCCATCCTGTAAGCCCAGGTTATAAGCCTGATCTTCATCTTTCAGCACCGGGTTCATTTTCCCCGCCTGATCTGCCGCCTCGCGGCGCAGTGAAATGGCCACCACCGGGATACCGGCCCTTTCAATCTGGGCAATCATTTCCGGCGGCGCATAGTTGGCCACAAACACCACCTGTGGATGCAGGCTAAGCAAACTTTCGATATTTACCGAGGTAAGATCGCCCGGCATCGGCATGTTCGCCAACCCAGGTGCCAGGCGCAGATAATTCGGGCCCAGTTGCTTCTTCCAACTGCTGAGCACGCCAACCACCTGCGGCAGAGCATCGAGCTGCACCAGCAGGTTCAGCGTCTGGTGTTGCAACACCACCGCGCGGGTGATGGTATCGGGCAGCGTGACCTGTCGGTTGAGTTGGTCGGTCACCTGACGATCCGCCTGCGCGGCACAAGAGAAAAGGACAAAAAGCAGCAACAGCCATGGGAAGCGTTTCAACATGGGGATTTCCGGTGAGTCATCGTTATATACAAAATGATATAGCGATAGTCATGGCGAAACAATCAGCGGGATCAACGATTGAGGAAATGAGGGGAGATAAACAAGAAGTGTTGGCCTTGCACGCCAACAAAACCCTCCCCCGCGGTAGCGAGAGAGGGTCATCAGATATTACTTCAGCGTAAAGCTCTGCGCCTGTACGTCGTCGGAATCCAGGCCGACAAACACATTAAACTTGCCCGGTTCCGCGCCCCATTTCAGGCTGGCGTTATAGAACTTGAGATCCTCTTCGGTAATAGGCAACTCCACCTTCTGCGCCTGCCCCGCTTTCAGCATCACCTTTTTAAAGTTACGCAGCTCTTTTACCGGGCGACTGACCGAGGCGGTCACGTCCTGCAGATACAGCTGCACCACGGTGGCACCATCATATTTACCGGTGTTCTTGAGCGTGACGCTGGCGGTGATCTTGCCGTTGCGCGCCATCGTCGGGCTGGAGAGTTTCAGATCCGACAGGCTGAAACTGGTGTAGCTCAGGCCATAACCAAACGGATACAGCGGGCCGTTCGGTGAGTCGAAGTAGCGGGAGGTATATTTACCCGGGTTTTCCTTGCCGAACGGACGGCCGGTATTGAGATGGTTGTAGTACATCGGGATCTGCCCGACAGAACGCGGGAAGGTCATCGGCAGCTTGCCCGACGGGTTGTAGTCGCCAAACAGTACGTCGGCCACCGCATTGCCGCCCTCGGTGCCGCTGTACCAGGTTTCCAGCATCGCATCCGCCTGCTGACTTTCCCAGCTCAGCGCCAGCGGTCGACCATTCATCAGCACCAGCACCAGCGGTTTGCCGGTTGCTTTCAGCGCGGCGATCAGATCACGTTGGCTTTGTGGAATGGTAATGTCGGCGCGGCTGGAAGCCTCGTGAGCCATGCCCTGTGATTCCCCCACCACCGCCACCACTACGTCGGCTTTCTTCGCCGCCTGCACCGCTTCGTCAATCATCTGCTGCGGTGGACGAGTATCAAACGCCACCGCCGGCTCATATTCATTCAGATAGTTGATAATGCCCTTGTCCTGAGTGACGTTGGCGCCCTTGGCGTAGAGGATTTTAGCCTTGTCGCCCACCGCACGTTCCAGACCCTCACGCAGGGTGACCGACTGTTTAATCACTCCGGCCGCCGACCAACTGCCCATCACATCACGCTGGCTGTCGGCCATCGGCCCGACCAGCGCAATGGTCGCCTGCTTGCTGAGCGGCAGCGTCTGCTTGTCATTCTTCAACAGCACCATGGTTTTACGCGCAACCACGCGCGCTTCGGCACGGTGCAAACGGCTTTCGGCGTTAGTGTCCTGCGGATCGGAACCGACCGGCCCCAAGTGGGTGTAAGGGTCTTTAAACAGGCCCATATCATATTTGGTATTCAGCACGTCGCGACAGGCACGGTCGATGTCACTTTCCGATACCAGCCCGTCCTTCACCAGCCCCGGCAGGTATTGGTCGTAATATTCGTCGCTCATGCTCATATCGACGCCGGAGGTAATCGCCAGGCGCACCGCATCGCGCGCATCTGCGGCCACGCCGTGTTTGATCAACTCTTTAATCGCACCGTGGTCACTGATGGTGATGCCCTTGAAGCCCCACTGGTCGCGCAGCAAATCTTTCAGCAACCAGGGGTTAGCGGTAGCCGGAATGCCGTTTATCGAATTGAGCGAGACCATCACCCCACCGCTGCCGGCGTCAACCGCGGCCTTATAAGGCGGCAGGTAGTCCTGGTACATTCTCAGTGGACTCATATCGACGGTATTGTAATCGCGACCGCCCTCGGTGGCACCGTACAGCGCGAAGTGCTTCACGCTGGCCATGATTGAGCCGGGCTTGGACGGATCGCCATTCTGGTAGGCATCCACCATCACTTTGGCAATTTTGGATACCAGCCAGGTATCTTCGCCGAAGCCTTCCGAAACCCGGCCCCAGCGTGGGTCGCGGGTGATATCGACCATCGGCGAGAAGGTCATGTTCAGGCCGTCATCGCTGGCTTCCTGCGCAGAAACCCGGCCGCTGAGAGCGATGGCTTCGAGATCAAAACTGGCCGCCAGCCCAAGGCTGATCGGGAACACGGTGCGTTGGCCGTGCACCACGTCGTAGGCAAAGAACAACGGAATTTTCAGGCGGCTGAGCTGCATCGCCTGATCCTGCATGGCGCGAATATCCGGCCGAGTGACGGTATTGAAGATGGCGCCAATCTGCCCCTTGCTGATGCCGTCGCGGATCGCCTCTTTCGGGTTATCCGGCCCGACGCTGATTAAGCGCAACTGGCCGATTTTTTCGGCCAGCGTCATCTGTTTCATCAGGTTGCTGACAAAGGCGTCGCGCTGCTGGGCATTAACGCCCTGGATCACGGCGCTTTCCTGCGCAAAAACCGGGCTGATGGCCAGACCGGACAACATACTCACCACACAAAGCCATTTCATATTTTTTAATCTCAGGCATGTTCCCGCCGCAGGCGGCGACGGAGATGATTTATCAATGTGAAAAGGCAGTGTGCCATACTCCTTTTCGGCGCAGAAATAATTTGTAATGTTAAAAGTTACAAGCTGTTAGCGGAGGCTGCTCGATAATTTTGCAGCCGGCTACGGCTTTGCGCCGCTTCATCGCTGAGGAAATTGACCAGCTCGGTTAATGCCTGCGGCACCACCGCCCGTTCAGGATAGACCAAATAATAGGCCGCGCCGCTGACCACGCTGAGCGGGAACGGCGTGACGATACGCCGCGCCTGGATATCTTCCTCCAGCAGACACAGGTCGCCGATGGCGATGCCAAAGCCTTGCAGTGCGGCGCTCATCGCCAGATCGAGCGTATCGAAATGCTGCGCCTTGCCGGATGGCAACGCCTCCTGCCCCACCGCCTTCAACCACAACAACCAGTCGCGGCGATCGCGCGTGGGGTGCAGCAGGGTTTTATCCGCCAGATCGGCCGGGGTCAGGGGGCGTGACAAATCCGGCAGATAAGACGGCGTGCAGACCGGCGTAAGAATTTCATCGAACAGGTGATGCACCCGCAATTTTTTGCCCTGTGGCTGACCGAATACCACCGCGGCATCAAAATGTTCGGCGCCAAAATCCAGCCCGTGCAATACCGAGGCGGTTAGCTCAATATGCATTTCCGGCCGTTCATTTTGCAGCCGGATAATGCGCGGCAGCACCCAGCGCATGGCGCAGGTCGGGCACTTGATGCGCAGAGTGCCCGGTTGCGCCCCAACCCGAGCCAGTGCCTCGTCCAGTTGCCCCAGCGCCTGCTGTACCGGCACCAGCAGCATCGCGCCCTGCGGGGTCAGCGTCAGGCCGCGTGCCCGTCGGCTGAACAACGGGTAACCCAGTTGCTGTTCCAGCCCGAGGATCTGCCGACTGACCGCGCCCTGCGTCAGATGCAGACTCTGGGCGGCATGGGTGAAATTAAGCCGCTGGGCCACCACCACAAAGGTTTTCAACACGTCGAGCGAAGGTAAGGATAACGACATAGTTAGCTCCTTTAGATGCCAGAAAATGGTCGGGACGAATATATGCGTCCCCTACGGCGATCCCGCATGGTAGGGGCGCTGCATGCTGCGCCCGTGGCGATGAGCAGAAGATAACAGCCATGATCTCTGTGCATGGCGAGTATGACAAACTTTCCCTTGTTGGCCCACCCTCCGTGATGCTTAATCAAGCGATATCTCCCCCATTTCCCTGGAGCCACTCATGCAGAGCGCCTGCTCACACCGCTCGAAGTTGCCGGACGTCGGCACCACTATTTTCACCGTTATCGGCCAGCTTAGCGCCGAACATCAGGCGTTGAACCTGTCGCAGGGCGCACCGAACTTCGCCTGTGAACCGCAGTTGGTTGAAGCGGTGGCGCAAGCCATGCGTAACGGTCATAACCAGTACGCACCGATGAGCGGCGTGGCGGCATTACGCACCGCGCTGGCGGATAAAGTTGAACGTTTGTATGGCGCACGCTATGACGCCGACGAAGAAATCACGGTGATTGCCAGTGCCAGTGAAGGATTGTATTCCGCCATCAGCGCGCTGGTGCATCCGGGCGATGAGGTGATTTATTTCGAACCGGCGTTCGACAGCTATGCGCCGATTGTACGTCTGCAAGGCGCTACGCCGGTCGCCATCAAACTGTCGCTGCAGGATCTGCATATTGACTGGGACGAAGTCGCCGCCGCCATCAACAGCAAAACGCGGATGATCATCGTCAACAGTCCGCACAACCCGACCGGCAGCGTGTTTGGCGAGCATGACATCGAACGGCTGACCGCCCTGACGCGCAACACCGATATCGTCATCCTGTCCGACGAGGTTTATGAACACGTGGTGTTCGACGGCGATATCCACCACAGCATGGCGCGCCACCCACTGCTGGCCGAACGCAGCGTGATTGTGTCGTCATTTGGCAAAACCTATCACGTGACCGGCTGGCGTGTCGGTTACTGCATGGCGCCGGCAGCGTTGATGGACGAGATCCGCAAGGTGCATCAGTTTATGGTGTTCTCCGCCGATACGCCGATGCAGTACGCCTTCGCCGAGGCGCTGGGCAATCCGCAAAGTTATCTGGGTCTGGCAGACTTCTATCAACAAAAGCGTGATTTACTGGCGAGCGCGCTGCAGGATTCGCGCTTTGAATTACTGCCCAGCCGTGGCAGTTTCTTTATGCTGGCCCGCTTTAGCGGTTTCAGTAACGAAAGCGACAACGATTTTGCGGTGCGCCTGATCCGCGAAGCCAAAGTTGCGACGATCCCGCTGTCGGCGTTTTACAGCGACGGCACCAACACCGGCATCATTCGACTGAGTTTTGCAAAAGACAATGAGACCCTGCTGGAAGGCGCACGCCGTCTGTGTCAGGTATAAGAAATTTATTTTTGCTTTGACCATGGGAAAAGGGCTCCAACTATGAAATCACTGAAAACGTTGATCGCCGCAGGCTGCCTGCTGGCCGCCGGTTCCACGCTGGCGGCGGAAAACACCCTGCGCTTCGGGCTGGAAGCGCTGTACCCACCGTTCGAATCCAAATCGGCCAGCGGCAAGCTGGAAGGTTTTGATATCGATCTGGGCAACGCGGTGTGTGCCGCCGCCCAGTTAAAATGCAGTTGGGTCGAGACCTCGTTCGACAGCCTGATCCCGGCGTTGAAGGCGCGCAAGTTCGACGCCATCAATTCGGCGATGAACGTCACCGACCAGCGTCGTCAGGCAATAGACTTTACCGATTCAATCTATCAGGTGCCGAATCGCCTGATCGCCAAGGCCGACAGCGGTCTGCTGCCAAACGCCACCTCGCTGGCGGGCAAGCATGTCGGCGTGCTGCAAGGCTCGATTCAGGAAACCTACGCCAAGGCCCACTGGGCGCCGCAGGGTGTGGACGTGGTGTCCTATCAGGATCAGAACCAGGCTTATCTTGACCTGACCGCCGGGCGGCTCGACGCAACGCTGGTCATGGCACCGTCAGGCCAAAGCGGTTTCCTGGCGCACCCGGACGGTAAGGGTTTCGCCTTTGTCGGCGATGCGGTCAGCGACGACAAAATCCTCGGTGAGGGCATTGCCTTCGGCCTGCGTAAGGGTGATGACGCGCTGAAGAAAAAACTGAATGAGGCGATCGTCAAAGTGAAGCAGCAAGGCACCGTGAGCGAGCTGGCGAAGAAGTATTTTGGCGATATTGACGTGACGGTGAAGTAAGAAACCAGCTTCAATCGCCATTGACTATAAAACAGACTGAGCGGTTTGTAATCAAACAAAACACCGGGTACACTGAAAAAAGGATGACAAGTATGTGCGACACAGCTCTCTTTTAGAGCCGATAATAGAAGAACCAGGCCACCAACCTGGTTCTTTTTTTATGCCCGCTTACCGGTCAAACACCGAGCTGTTCAAAGCGCGATCCTGCTGATGGCGTTCCATCGCCAGCTCAATCAGGCGAGTGATCAATTGGCTGTAGCTGACACCGCTGGCGGCCCACAGTTTGGGATACATGCTGATATTGGTAAAACCTGGCAACGTGTTGATTTCGTTGATCACCACGTTGTTGTCCGGCGTCAGAAATACATCGACGCGCGCCAGCCCGAAACACTCCAGCGCCCGAAAGGCTTTTAGCGCCACGTCGCGGATTTTATCGCTCACCTCCGGCTCAATCGCCGCCGGCACTATCACCTGAGCACCCTGCTCATTGATGTATTTGGTGTCGTAAGAGTAGAAGGCGTCACTCAGCACGATTTCGCCGCACAGGCTGGCCTGAGGTTCGTCGTTGCCCAATACCGCGCATTCAATCTCACGGCCGACAATCGCCGACTCCACCAGCACCTTATGATCGAAGCTGAACGCCAGCGCCACCGCAGCCTCAAAACCGGCGCGATCCTCTACCTTGCTGACGCCTACCGAAGAGCCCTGGTTGGCCGGTTTAACAAACAGCGGCAGCCCCAGACGTTCGCTAAGTTGCTCAAAATCGAATTTGGCGCGATTGCTGCGGGTCAGCGTCACAAACGGCGCTATCGCCAGCCCGGCATCACGCAGCAGGCGTTTGGTCACGTCTTTATCCATGCTGACCGCCGAACCCAACACGCCGGCACCGACGAACGGCAGATTAGCCATTCGCAACAGCCCCTGCAGCGAACCGTCCTCACCCAATGTGCCGTGTACGATCGGGAATATCACATCCAACTGGCCCAGTGCGCCCTGGCTGCCCGACTCGATCAGCTGCTGTTTCTCCTGACCGGGGATCAGCGCCACATTTTTATTTGAGCGGTTCAGCGCGATCAGCGCCGGGTTTTCCGCATTCAGCAGGTAATTGGACGCATCGTTAATGTGCCATTGCCCCTGCTTGTCGATCCCCAGCAGCGTGACGTCAAACTTCTCTTTGTCGATTGCATCCACAATGTTTTTTGCCGACTGAAGCGAAACTTCATGCTCCGCCGATTTACCGCCAAAGATCACCCCAACACGTAATTTGCTCACGCCCTAAATCCTTCTGAAAAATCAGTGCAAAAAAGTCGTTTATCACAATAAACGCATTGCCGGGCGGCGACAATCATTGTGACCAAGAATATTCCCATGCCACAGAAAGCAAAATTTGCAGCATCCAAACCATATACACTCTGTATATAAATCACTAATGGAACAGACGATGGGCATTGTGAAAATTTCTGACGCGCTGCATGACGATCTGCGCCTCGCCAGCCTGACGATGACGCGTTCGATCAACGCGCAGGCGGAATACTGGATCAAGATTGGTATGTTGGCGGAGTTCCATCCGGAACTGACCTATCCCCAACTGGTAAAAAAAATGATGAAAGATAACGCGCTGACGTTGAAGGAGATTGTCGGGTGAAAGAGATTGTGATCAAAACGCCGGAACAGATTGCCAAAATGCGTCACTCTGGCGCCCTGCTGGCGCAGGTGTTTGCTATGCTCGATCAGGTGATTGTCGAGGGCATCTCCACCATGGAGATCAACAACCGCGCCGAGGCCTTTATTGTCAATGAGCTGAAATCGCGCCCGGCCAGCAAAGGGCAGTACGATTTCCCTTATGTGCTCAATACCTCAATTGACGACGTTATCTGCCACGGCATTCCGTCGGCCAGCAAAATCCTGCGTTCCGGCATGATTGTTAACGTCGATATTACGCTGGAAAACGACGGCTACATTGCCGACTCCAGCAAGATGTACTGCATCGGCCAGACCACGCCGGTCGCCAAGCGCCTGGTGAACAACGTGTATGAGTCGTTGTGGCAAGGCATCCGGGCAGTAAAACCGGGGGCGACGCTGGGTGATATCGGCCATGCAATTCAGCAGCACGCCGAACAGGCCGGCTACAGTATTGTGCGTGAGTACTGCGGTCACGGTATCGGCCGGGATATGCACGAAGAGCCGGCGGTGCTGCACTTTGGCCAACCGGGAACCGGTATGGTGTTGCAGGAAGGCATGGTGTTTACCATCGAACCGATGATTAACCAGGGCGACCACCGGATTAAACAGAAGAAAGACGGTTGGACGGTGGTAACGCGCGACAAGAAACTTTCGGCCCAATGGGAACACACCGTGGCAGTCACCGCCGACGGCGTGGAGATCCTGACGCTGCGGGACGAAGAACGCCAGGCCGGTTTTGCAGAGCGTTATTAAGCCACCAGGCTAGTGGCCTAATAAGTTAGTAATTCAATTCATACCCTATAGCTTTCAAGTTGCAGCTAGGCGGCCAACTCGCTCATCCCCAGGCGCTTACTCGAGTAAGTAACTGGGGTGAGCGAGTGCAGATAACAACGCTGCAGCTTGAAAGATGACGGGTATATTCGAAGGGAGATCGGCATGACGCAGTCCAACCAGGCATTTCTCAATCAGCTGAAAAGCATCGTCGGCGGCCCACAGTTGCTGACCGGCGAACGCAGCACCGAACGCTACCGCAAAGGCTTCCGCTCCGGCGTTGGCCAGGCACTGGCAGTGGTGTTTCCGACCAGCCTGTTGCAGCTCTGGCAACTGCTGGAGGCCTGCGTCGCTGCTGACAAAATTGTCATCATGCAGGCGGCCAACACCGGCCTGACCGAAGGCTCAACCCCCAGCGGCAACGACTATGACCGCGATGTCGTCATTATCAGCACCCTGCGACTCAACCACGTGCAGGTGCTGGATAACGGTAAACAGGTGGTCGGTTTCCCCGGCAGCACCCTCAATCAGCTGGAAAAATTGCTCAAACCTTATGGCCGCGAGCCGCATTCGGTAATCGGTTCCTCCTGTATCGGTGCGTCGGTGATCGGTGGCGTGTGTAATAACTCCGGCGGTTCGCTGGTCAAGCGCGGCCCGGCCTACACCGAGATGGCACTGTACGCCCAGTTGGGGGAAGACGGCCAACTGCGGCTGGTAAACCATTTGGGGATTAACCTCGGCGATACACCGGAGGAGATCCTCACTCGCTTAGAGAAAGGCGATTACCGGCCGGAGGATGTCGAGCACGGCGAACTGCGTGCTTCCGATAACGAATATGCCAGCCGGGTGCGCGACGTCGATGCCGATACGCCTTCCCGGTTTAATGCCGACAAGCGCCGCCTGTACGAGGCCTCCGGCTGTGCCGGCAAGCTGGCGGTGTTTGCGGTACGGTTGGACACCTTCGAGAAAGAAGGCAAGGAACAGGTATTTTATATCGGTACCAACGATACCGCCGTGTTGACCGAACTGCGCCGCCATATGCTGAGCCAGTTCGACAACCTGCCGGTGGCCGGCGAGTATATGCACCGGGATATTTTTGATATTGCCGAAGTGTACGGCAAAGATACCTTTATGATGATCGACAAGCTCGGCACCGACCAGATGCCAAGCTTCTTCACCCTGAAAGGCCGTATGGATGCCAGCCTTAACAAGCTGCCATTACTGCCGCACAACCTGACCGACCGGCTGATGCAAGGCCTTAGCCATCTGGCCCCCAGCCACCTGCCGAAACGGATGAAAGACTACCGCGAACGTTTTGAACATCACCTGCTGCTGAAAATGGCCGGTCCGGGCGTTGAAGAAGCGCAGCAGTACCTGAAACAGTACTTTGCCCAGGCCAACGGCGAGTTTTTCACCTGCACCCCGGACGAGGGCAAGAAAGCCTTCCTGCACCGCTTTGCCGCCGCCGGTGCCGCCGTGCGTTACCATGCGGTGCATGCCGACAAGGTGGAAGATATTCTGGCGCTGGATATCGCGTTGCGCCGTAACGACACCGACTGGTTCGAAACCCTGCCGCCGGAAATCGACAGCCAACTGGTGCACAAGCTGTATTACGGCCACTTTATGTGCCACGTATTCCATCAGGATTATGTGGTGAAAAAAGGCGTCGACAGCCACGCATTGAAAGAGAAAATGCTGGCGATCCTCGACCAGCGCGGCGCAGAGTACCCGGCGGAACATAACGTCGGCCACCTGTACCCGGCCAAGCCCGACCTGCAGACGTTCTACCGCAGCGCCGACCCGACCAACAGCTTTAATCCGGGCCTGGGCAAAACCAGCAAGCGGAAAAACTGGGCCGACAATTAACTTCGTCAGGCCTAAAAAGCAAAAGCCCCCCACGCCAGAGCGGCGTGAGGGGCAATATCAAAACAGAGTTTAGAATAACCAGGAACCATACCCCCACAGCAATACCGTTACCCCCAGCAGCAGCTCAAGCAGCAAGATGCCGATGGCAAAGGTAGAGCTGGAGAAGATAAACCCTTCTTTACTGTCGATATTCAGGAAGTGCGGGATACCCAGATTCAGCAGATAGCCCGAATAGCACAGGCCAATCACGCCGACAAACAGGCACAGCCACACGACGGGATACAGCGCCACGATACCGCTGAGGAACATTGGGGTAGCGATATAGCCGGCAAACACCATGCAGCGATGCAGACTCGGACGCACTTCATAACGCCGTGCCATCCAGTGGATCACTTTCCCCATGATCGCCACACCCGCCAACATCAGCAGGTAGAAAGCCACCGCAGTATAAGATGCGGTGAACATGTCGAGCCGGATAGCCTGTCCTTCGCCGGAGAGCCAGCCCAGTTGGGTGGTACCGATAAAGGCGCAGACAACCGGTATCAACGCCAGCAGCAGTACATGATGGGTGTAAAGGTGCGAGACGCTTTCATTCTCGCTTTTGATCTGTTCGAACTCGGTGCTTGGATGCGCCAGAAGTCCCCAAACATGACTAACCATGAGACACCTCCTCCATCGCCGTAGGTCGCGCTCGGCGAACGAATTTACCCCTCTGACGGATTGCTACCCGTACGAGGATTGCGGCCACGGGGCTCTCTCCCCTGTACTAATTATAGTCTTTCGCTGAAAAAACGTTCGGAAAGCACAGACGTGGCGACGGTTTGTTTTATAATTCCTCCCTGCGTCACTGCCGTGAGGAATGTCATGTCATCCGCCATTCGTGTTCTTCAGGCCGGTATTGTCGATGTCGATGCCGGTCAAAATGTCACCCTGGTCCAGCCCTGCAATCTGTATGGCTGCCGACTCGGCGATGGGGTGTTCGTCGGGCCCTTTGTCGAGATCCAAAAAAACGTCAGTATTGGCGCCCGCAGCAAAATTCAGTCACACAGTTTTATCTGTGAATATGTCACTATTGGCGCGGACTGCTTTATCGGCCACAACGTCACCTTTGCCAACGATCTGTTTAAAGATGGCGCGCCCAATGCCGATGCCAGCAGTTGGGGCCGCACGCAAATTGGCGATGGTGTTTCCATCGGCTCCGGCGCCACGGTGCTGGCGGTGGAAATTTGCAGCGGTGCGGTGATCGGTGCCGGTTCGGTGGTCACCAAAAATATCACCCGTAAAGGGATCTATGCCGGTAACCCGGCGCGTTTGCTGAGGGAGCTTGCACCATGAGCCAGGCGATCCAAATTGCCCCGGTCAGCCGTTTACCCGACGGCTACCTGACCAGTTGCGACTTTAGCTTTCACATCGCCCACTACGCCCAGCCGGTTTTTGATGCGCCGGTCGACAGTTGGCCATTGCTGCCGGTTACCCCCTTTCGCAAGAACTACCCGCTGGCCCCGTTCGTCAACGATGAAAGCGACACCTTTCTGGCCCGTCATCGCGGCGAGCCGGTCGGCCATATCACACTAAGCAATAACTGGAACGGCTATGCGCTGATTGAAGAAATCGTGGTCAGCGCCCACGTGCGCCGCCTGGGGGTTGCCAGCGCATTGCTGGAAACCGCCCGATACTGGGCGCAACGTCACGAAACCGCCGGGCTGATGCTGGAAACGCAAAACACCAATCTGCCCGCCTGCCACTGTTATCAACACTTTGGTTTTATCCTTGGCGGCATCGACCACCTGCTGTATCGCGCCCAACCGGACATTGCCGATCACGAAATCGCCCTGTTCTGGTACCTGCCGTTCAACAGTGAAATCGGTTATTAAGTGTTAACCGAACGTTGAGGCTATGTTTAAGCATTGCCCCTCCAGGCGATAGTGAGAGCTGTTATCATTTTCGCCATCACGTGCCAAAACCATCGGAGGGGAAAATGTACAAGGTTGTTTCATTGATATTGGCTATTGCGCTCAGCGGCTGTGCAGATAAAATTCCCGTTGGGCAAACGCCTGAAGCCATTATTACCCCACCCGCAGATCTCAAGGCCAGCATGGATAACCAGACGTTAAACAAACTCAATCAGCTTCTCGCCCTGCGTGCCGCCGCGCCAACAGAGCAGCAGCAGGATAGCGGCCAGATGATCGATCTGCTGTCCCGCCCCTTCCTCGGTACGCCTTATGTGGCCAACATGCTGATTGGCTCGCAGAATACGCCGGAGAAACTGGTGATCGACTTCCGTGGTTTGGACTGTTTTACCTATATCGATTACGTCGATGCCCTGCGCCAGGCGAGCAGCCAGGCAGATTTTGTCCAGCGGCTGACCCATATCCGTTATGCCAGTGGCGAAATCAGCTTCCTGCAACGCAAGCATTTCTTTAGCGATTGGTCACACCAGGCCAAAACCAACGTCACGGATATCACCGCCACACTCAGCCCGCATACCGTAACGCTGGTGAAAAACCTGAACCAAAAGTCAGACGGCAGCAGCTATCTGCCGGGGCTGAAAAACGTTCAGCGCAGTATCACCTACCTGCCCAGCGATTTTATTGACGACAAGGTGCTGGCCCAGTTGCACACCGGCGATTACATCGGCATTTATACCCATTTGGCCGGGCTGGACGTCACCCATACCGGCATCTATATCATGACCGAAAACGGCCCGGTGCTGCGTAACGCCTCTTCACGCAAAGAAAATATGCAGGTGGTGGACTCGCCCTTTATGGATTACGTGCTGGCCACGCCGGGCATCGTGGTATTTCGCGCCAAATAATAAGGGTGCGCTAAAACTTCCTGTTATTAGTTAGAAGCCTTTGTGCTGAGCAGGTGTTTGACTTCCCCACGGGTTCAGGCTTAGCTAGCAGCACAAAACCAACTGATTTCATTGTTTTTTTCAGGGAGAAGTCGATGTCCAAAAACTGGCGTTATACCCCACTGCTGGCGGCCTTCGCCGCCGTACTGGCGCTACAAGGCTGCGACCAAAAAACCGATCAGAATCATATCAAGGTCGGGGTCATCAATGGTGCAGAGCAAGACGTGGCGGAGGTGGCCAAACAGGTGGCCAAAGAGAAGTACGGTCTGGAGGTTGAACTGGTCGGTTTCAGCGGTTCGCTGCTGCCCAACGACGCTACCGATAAAGGCGAACTGGACGCCAACGTCTTCCAGCACCGGCCGTTCCTCGAACAGCAGAATAAAGATCACGGCTACAAGCTGGTGGCCGTGGGCAATACCTTCGTATTCCCGATGGCCGGTTATTCGAAAAAAATCAAATCACTGAAAGAACTGCAGGACGGTGCGGTGATTGCCATCCCGCTGGATCCCACCAACCTCGGCCGCGCACTGCTGCTGCTGGAGAAAACCGGCCTGATCACGCTGAAACCGGGCAAAGGGCTGCTGCCAACCTCGCTGGATATCAGCGCCAACCCGCATAACTACAAGATTATGGAACTGGAGGGCGCACAGCTGCCGCAGGTGCTCGATGACCCTAAAGTCACCATCGCCGTCATCAGCACCACTTACATCAACCAGACCGGTCTGACGCCAACCAAAGACGGCATCTTTATCGAAGACAAAAATTCGCCGTACACCAATATCATCGTGACACGTGAAGACAACAAGGATGCGCCGAACGTGCAAAACTTCATCAAAGCCTACGAGTCAGATGAAGTGGCCAAGGCCGCCGAGAAAATCTTTAATGGCGGCGCGGTAAAAGGCTGGTAACTCAGCTGGTTGTTTGCGAGCTCTTGCGTAGGAGCTCGCATTTTTAATCTTCTCCTCCCATAGACTCCTACCAATACCTTTCTCCGGCCTGGCAACAGACTCATTATTACCATTCAGTTCGGTCAGATAGTTTTTGCGTAACAAGGAGAGTTTACATGCCCATCAATTTTGCCCCTAAGGTCGGGGAAATACTCGAATGCAATTATGGGAATTATCCTGCACCTATTATCCCTACGCATCTGCCTCATTTTTATAATGGCCGCATTCCACCAGAAATGGTGAAGAATCGACTTATCGTCGTACTCAATGGCAAAATCAATGGTAACGCCTGTATCGTTGTACCTCTGTCGACCACCAAAGATATAAACAAACTTAATCTGGGTATGCATATTGAGATCGCCGATGCAGTCATTGAAGATATGAGGTTCTTTCACCCACAAACGCGTTGGGCCAAGGGCGATTTGGTGCAACAGGTGAGCCGCCAACGCCTGAGCAGGCCGCGTAAACAACGCGGATTTCTCGTTCAATGTTTACACCGTGACCTGGTTGCCGAGATACAACGAGCGGTAATCAAATCAATTAATGCGCGAACCCTGCTGCCGATATAACACCCAATGTGTTGACAAAACAAACAAATCGGGCAACACTGCTGCCGTAGCCGAAAAAGGCCCTATGCTATACCTTCCCTTTAAGGGATCCGCAAAGCCCAGCCATAGCGCTGGGCTTTTGCCATTCAGAGCTTCCCCCCGAAAATATCCTCTCCTCTATTGACCCTCACGCCACGTCAGGCTTTAGTATTCCTGCACGCACAAGGGAGGAGTACACCACATGTTATTGAAAGTTGGCGAACTGGCCCGCCGTTCCGGCATCACCGTCAGGACGCTGCATTATTACGACAGCATTGGTTTGCTGGTTCCTTCTGCGCGTTCCGATGCCGGGTATCGCTTATATAATCGGGCTGATATTAGCCGCTTGCATCATATTCAGGCGCTGCGCCGAATGGGGATCCCGCTGGCGGAAGTCGGGGCAATTCTGGCACGTTCGGGGATGACGCTAACGACGGTGATTGAGCAGCAAATTGCCATGCTGGAGCAGCAACTGGCCCAGACAGCCGCACTGCGCGATCGTTTACAACAGATGCATGCACAACTCACCGCCGGAGATGAGCCGGAACTGAACGACTGGCTGACGACATTGGAGTTAATGACCATGTACGACAAATATTTTACCGCAGACGAACTGGCGCAATTGCCTTTCTATCAGGCCGATCCCATGCGCAATCAGGAATGGGGCGATCTGGTCGCCAGCATGCGCCAGTTGATCGACAGCGGCGTCACGCCGCAAGCATTGGAGGCGCAGACTCTGGCCCGGCGCTGGATGCAGATGCTGGAACGCGATACCGCTGGCAACCCGGCGTTTCTCACCCGGCTTAACGCCATGCATGCCGACGAACCCTCCATGCGTGAACAAACCGGCATCACCCCGGCGATGACCGACTACGTGACCCGGGCCTTTGCCGAAACCAAGTTATCAATTTATCAAAAATACCTGTCGGAGGAGGAATACGCCCATGTGCGCCAACACTATTTTACCCGCTTGCAGGAATGGCCGGCGCTGATCGCCCGGTTCCATCAGGCGCTGAATGACGGCGTACCGCCGGAGTCAGGGCAGGCGAAACAGCTGGCGGCGCAATGGCTTGAGCTGTTCCAGTCCTATGCCGGTACCGATCCTGCAACCCAAATGAAAATTCGCCAGGCGATGGAACGGGAACCCACACTGACCGAGGGCACCTGGCTGACCCCGCCACTGTTAAGCTATCTGCAGCAGGCGGTGGCGCATTTGATGCGCGGTGCATGACAAACCCAGATGGCAAGACCATAGGTTTTTCTTATATTCAGCATAAGAAAGCCCAATTTACCTTGTCGGCGGGCGCGGCGCATAATGTGCTTATCTTCTGATTTTCAAGGTAAACAGGAACCGTTATGACCCTTTCCGCCTCGTTAATGCTCACCGATGCCACGGCAGACGACATGGCCGCCGTGCAACAGATTTACACCCATCATGTGTTGTACGGCGCGGCGTCGTTTGAAGAAACGCCACCGACGTTGGAAGAAATGCAACAGCGTCTCAGCAAGGTACAGGAAGCGGGTTTACCCTGGCTGGTCGCCAAGCAAGCCGATCTCGTGGTGGGCTATTGCTATGCCACGCCTTATCGGCCGCGCCCGGCCTACCGGTTTACTGTGGAAAACTCCGTCTATATCGCCGAGGGTCAGCAAGGGAAAGGTATCGGTAAAGCGTTGTTGTCCGCCCTGATCGCCCGCTGCGAACTTGGCCCTTGGCGTCAAATGCTGGCTACCGTAGGCAATGCCAAAGAGAATCAGGGTTCGCTGGCCTTGCATAAGAAACTGGGGTTTAGCAGCGTAGGCACGCTCAAGGCAGTGGGTTTTAAATTGGGCGAGTGGCGCGACACCCACATAATGCAACGCACCCTGGGCGAAGGTAGTGATGGGCTGCCGCACAATGGATAAACCGGGTGCAGAAGATGCACCCGGTGAAATTATCAGGCTTTTAAACGGCCACGAATGGCACCGAGAGCCGAAACCACCAGCAGCACCACGCCGCCGGCAATCAGGCCAAACACCACGTTGAGCAAAGCAGGAATAACCCCCTGCAAGATCTGGCCGAAGGTCGGCACCACGGTGGCATAGGACGCCCAGTCCTCAAACAGATGATGCACCGGCGGCAGCCCGTGGGTCAGGATACCGCCACCGACCATAAACATGGCGATGGTACCGACCACCGACAGGGTCTTCATCAGGTAAGGCGCGGCGCTGACGATGCCGCTGCCGACAGAACGGGCTAACGCGCTGCTTTTACGGCTCAGATACAGCCCCAGATCGTCGAGTTTGACGATGCCGGCCACAATGCCGTAAACCCCCACCGTCATCACCAGCGCAATGCCGCACAGCACGATCACCTGCTGGCTGAAGGTCGCTCCCGCCACGGTGCCCAGCGTAATGGCAATAATCTCGGCGGACAGCACAAAGTCAGTCCGTATTGCTCCCTTCACTTTGCGTTGTTCGTAGGCCGCTACGTCTTCATTGGCGTCCAGCGCTTCTGGGTTATCCTCCCCGGCCTGCTTGCTGTGAGTCAGGCTATGAAACACCTTCTCAAAGCCTTCGTAGCACAGGTAGGCACCGCCCACCATCAACAGCGGCGTAATTGCCCAAGGGGCGAATGCACTGATCAGTAACGCCAGCGGCACCAGGATCGCCTTGTTGATAAACGACCCTTTGGCCACGCTCCACACCACCGGCAGCTCGCGATCGGCCTTTACCCCGGAAACCTGTTGCGCATTCAGCGCCAGATCGTCCCCCAGTACCCCGGCGGTTTTTTTCGCCGCCATTTTGGTCATCAGCGAGACATCGTCCAGCAGTGAGGCGATATCGTCGATTAACGTCAGTAAGCTACTTCCGGCCAAAGCGGTTCATCCTTTTCATATTCATCGGTTGTCACCTGTTTAGCATAGCGGCAACTGTGCCCAAATATCCATTCTGATGGTCAGGCAGAGGCATTTTATTAGGATCCACAGTCCAAAATCGGACCTCATTCTCGGTGAAGCCTGGCCTCGTTGCTGTTTCAATAGAGGCAGACAAATTACCTGCCCCCTCGTCTGCAGTCAGAACAACACGCCAGACTCGATGGGGAAAATTGACTCAGCCCAAAAGAGGATGACTTATGTTCTGTAAAACAACGATCCGAACACTGGCCCTGATCATTGGCTTGTTGAGCGTTATTGCCACCGCGGCGATGGGATTTGGTTCCGCCGTCGAAACCTATGGCTGGGCGTTCAACCAAGGATACAACCCGGTTCACCTTGAACATTGCCCGATGATTGCCGGCACGGCACTGCTGTTGGCCACTTTCGCGTTCACCCTGTTCAATAGCCGAAGAATGCAATGATCGCGTGGCGAAAACAAAAAAGGTGGGCTATAGATAAACCACCCTAATGAACCAGAATTCAAGGATGTATGATGATAAAAAGAATAGTTTTAATCACTGTCTCGACATTGTTATTTTCATGCCATGTTTTTGCTCAGGACAATGTTATTCCCGGAGTTGAAAAACAATTCATTAATGTCGTGAACAGTGCAGCGACCAAAGCGAACACAACTCATAATAATGTGTATCGCGCTAATACAAAATTAGCTCGTGATAATTCAATCTGCCAAACGCTGAACGGCCAACCCATTAAACAGTGGGTCGGTCAGGTGGAAAGCAGCCAAATTAATGGCCATGAAGATGATTTCATACGGATAAAACTCGCCGACCACATAACCGTTCAATCGGCCAAAATACCGACATCATCAGGTAAGCTGGAGAATACGCTACCGCAAAACATTGCAGCCGAAAAACTTAAAATAGGTGACAAAGTGACCTTTTCCGGAAAATTTGCCCCGGGAACCAATGCCTGTATCTGGGAAACCAGCGTCACTTTGGATGGCGGCTTGTTTAACCCTAACTTTGCCTTCAAGTTCGACAATATTTCCGCAATGCCATAAACACCAACAATATGCCTCGGGTTAATATTGATTTAATTTTTAAATTAATAATAAACCCCGAGGCTTTTATCCTGATCAAACCACATCCCCTGCCGGTACATTAAGCTGCCAGGACAAACCGAATCGATCGTTTAGCCAACCGAAGCGTGCGCTGAAGCCATAATCATCAATCGGCATCAGCACCTTGCCGCCTTCTGCCAGACGGGTGAAAACCCGGTCAAGTTCGGCTTCATTGGCCAGATTAACAAACAGGGATATTGCCGGGGTGAAGCTGAAATCATGGCTGATTGGGCTATCGGTAAATACCAGACTCTGTCGATCAAAATCGATGAACGCCTGCCTGATCCGCAGTGGCCCATCATTACTGTCATCATAATGTTGCACCTGCTGAACCTTGAAACCGGCGAACAACTCACTATAAAGATCAATAGCCTGTTGGGCATGGGCATTACCCTGGAACATGACAAAAGTGGAAACCTTGCTCATGGGATGCTGTCCTCACGACGATAGAGTATTCATTAATGATAGCGGATGGATTAGCACCGCGGCTCTACCCAAGGTAATTGGAGATGTTGCTGACGGCAAGGACAAGGCGGCTTTAGGGAGAGACGCGGCCTGCAGAAAAACTCCGCAGGCCGCAGAACGGGTTTATTCGGTTTCGTTCTTCGCCAAACGGGCATCTTTCTGACGGCGGTAATCACGGGCCGCCGCGGGGATCGGCGTCACCTTACCGGTTTCGATCCAGGTGCGCAGGCGGTTGGCATCGGCGAAATGGGTGTACTTGCCAAAGGCGTCCAGCACCACCAGCGAGACCGAACGGCTACCGATCATGGTACGCATCGCCAGGCAGTGTCCCGCTTCGTTGGTAAAGCCGGTCTTGGTCAACTGGATATTCCATTTCTGGTTATATACCAGATGGTTGGTGTTGCGGAACGGCAGCGTGTAGTTCGGATCCTTAAAACTCGCCATGCGTTCGGTAGTGGTGCTGAGCTGGCCAATCAGCGGATATTGCTTGGTGGCAATCAACAGCTTGGTCAGGTCGCGTGCGGTCGAAACGTTATGAATCGACAGCCCGGTCGGCTCCACGTAACGCGTGTTGGTCATCCCCAGCGATTTGGCTTTGGCATTCATCGCTTTGATAAAGGCGCCGTAACCGCCCGGATAATGATGCGCCAGACTGGCGGCCGCACGGTTTTCCGACGACATCAATGCCAATAGCAGCATATCTTTACGGCTGATTTCACTGTTCAGACGAACGCGCGAGTAGACCCCTTTCATCTCCGGCGTCTGATGTATGTCCACCGACAACATTTCATCCAGCGGCAGATGGGCGTCCAGCGTGACCATCGCGGTCATCAGCTTGGTGATCGAAGCGATCGGCACCACTTCATCCGGGTTACGCGCATACATCACCTTGTGGGTCTGCATATCCACCACCATGGCACTGCCGGAAGCCAGTTCAGGCTCGGCGGCACGGGTGACCGCGTTATTTTCGCTGGCCAGCGCGCGCGGCGCGATGCCTGCTCCTGCCTGCAAAGCGAGCAGGGTTAGTACCAAAACACGTATTTTCACATGCATTACTCTGTGACGAAGAAGATGAAGGTCTTATTTGGCCGAATTATATGTGAGGGATCTGAAGTTGGCACTGGGATTATGCAAGCCGATTTGTGACAAATTCTGTCGAACAAAAAATTGCGCAAACCGCGAGCGCTCTGGGATAAGCGCCCGCGAGAGAAAAGTTACAGCGCCGGCTGCCAGGCCGACTGCGGCAACAGATATAAACCGGGCTGCTGCCGGGCACCGTCACCGACAATATGACCAATGCCCGCCGCCATCACTGCCAGCGTCACGTCAAAGGCATTCAGGCTGTCGCCGTAGCCCGCCGTCAGGTTGAACATCGAGCCGTTGGCCAGTAAATACAGGGTTTTATCTTCCAGTTGGTAGGCGTTTACAAACGGCATAGGCTCGCTGTGCGGCAGGTTTTGCAGGAAGCCAACGTCAATTTCCGCCGTCACATGACCCACATTGAGAATGAACACCCCGTCCTTCGCCTGCTGCAGATGCCGCGCCGACAGCACGTTTTTTGCCCCGGTGGCGGTAGCAATCACATCGGCCTGGCTTACTGCGTTGGCAAGACTGACCACTGCCCAGTCGTCATAGCGTGCCTGCAGCGCCCTCGCCGGATCGATTTCTGCCACGATCACCTGCCCGCCGTAGGTTTTCGCCGCCGCCGCGACGCCCTGCCCAACCAAACCATAACCGATCACCAGCACGCATTTTTCATGCAGCGTTAAATGGGTGGTCTGGAAGAAAGTGTGCCAGGCGGTCAGGCCGACCATATGGCGGTTATGCAGCCCTTCTTTTACCGGCAGGTCATCCCAGTTGAAGATCGGATAGCGCGGCGCCATGCCGTTCAACCTACTGATGCCGGAACCGGTGGCCTCCAGCCCGGCGATAATTTGCGGGCCATCGACTGACTGATGCAGACGGGTGGTCAAATCCGCCCCCATTTCGCACAGGTGGGTCGGTCCCCAGGCCAATGCGCGGTCGAACGATGCCGACCAGTCGGCGTCGCTCATGTCACGCCAGGCGTGAGCCTGTGCTCCGCGGCGCTCCAGCCAGGCCACCACGTCATCCTGCACCGTAGTTGGGTTGCAGGTGGTCAGATAAATCGCCGCGCCCTTGTCCAGCAGGCCAGCCACCAGCGGTGCCATTTTCAAATCCAGATGCATATTGCACGCCAGCCGTACGCCGCTTAAATCCGGTAATGCCGCTACCGCCGCCCGGGTGCGTGGCATATGCCGCATCGCCCAGTCCAGTTCGCTCTCAAAATCCTGATACATCTGTTGCTCCTCTACGGCTGCGTCGCGCCGACAGGGCGCGGCTGACTGACAGGGAGTATACTGACCCTTATGTATTAAAGACATAGGGGATCGGGATGGCGGATTTGGCCCACTACATTACGGATTACGGCTACTGGGCGCTGTTTATCGGCTGCCTGGCCGAAGGCGAAACCATCACTCTGCTGGGGGGGATTGCCGCGCACCAGGGGTTACTGCATCTGCCCTGGGTGATTGCGGTGGTGGCATTGGGGGGCACATTAGGGGATCAGATCCTGTATTTCCTTGGTCGGCGCTTCGGCGGAAAGGTGATTTCACGCATGAAGAGCCAGGAAAAGCGCATTGAACGCGCCAGGAAGCTGATTGCCCGCCACCCGATGCTGTTCGTGATTGGCGTGCGGTTTATGTATGGTTTTCGCATCATTGGCCCGGTGTTAATCGGTGCCAGCAAACTGCCGCCGTCGCGCTTTGTCCCGTTGAATATTCTGGGCGCCATCCTGTGGGCAACAATCTTTGTGTTGCTGGGCTATTTCGGCGGTGAAGCTATCGCCCGGTTTATCTCGGGCTTCGACAAACGGCTGACCAGCGTGCTGTTCTGCGCACTGGTGATCGCCGTTATCTTGCTGCTGCGATTTTGGTGGCGCCGCCGCCATGCCGACTAGGATTATCGGTTTAACATCAATTTCAGGCCGAGCAAGGCCAGCACTCCGCCGCCCAACCGATCAAACCAGGCTTTAAACCGCAGATAGGTGCGGCGCGGGCGCGGTGACGACAGCACAAAGGCCACAAAGGCGTACCACAGCACATCGATAGTCAGCGCGATCAGCGGCAACACAAGGTACATCACCGGTGATATTTTGTGGCTGAGCAACGCGGCAAACACGCTGCCGAACACAATGGCAGTGTTGGGGTTGCCCAGTTGAGTCAACAGGCCGGTGGTAAACGCCTTGCGAAAGCCCAGATGCTGCTCACCGACCGCTTCCACATTCAGCGGCTGAGTGGCCCCGCGCAGCATTTTGCAAGCCAGATAGACAAGATAAGCGCCTCCCAGCACTTTTAACGTGGTGTAAAGCCACGGCAGCGCCAGCAGCAAAGATTGCAGCCCCAACAGGGCAATGAGCGCAAAGATAAAGCAGCCGACGCCCATACCCAACGCAACCGCCATACCGTCGCGACGCGAAGAGGCCACCGCGGTACGCGCAACCAGAATAAAGCTTTGCCCTGGACTCATTGCCCCCAGCGTAATCGCCCCGCTAATGCTCAGTACCGATAATGCCGTCTCGCTTAACATGCTAGCTGCCCCCATAGTGATCCCATCACTCAAAGTAGCTCAGCGAAGAAAATAAAAGCAATGCAATAGCGGGGATTATTCCGTTTGCGGCCTGTCCCGCATTAACGCCACCAGTTCATGGGCGGCCTTCTCCAGCGGCCTGTTTTTCTGCCAGATCAGGTGCATCGGCAGGCGCAGTTCGTTTTTGGTGTTTTTGAATTTCAACCTGACCAGCCGTTGCTGCGCCAACAAGGGCGCGGTCAACGACAGCGGGAAATTCCCCCAGCCCAAACCGGCCTCCACCATGCTCAGCGCCATCGGCAGGCTGTCGGTACGCCAATAGGATTCAGCCACCTGCGGCCGCAGATCGGTAATCGGCAAATCGCGGCTGGCCACCATAATCTGCCGTACGTTAACCAAATCTTCGAGAAACAGCTCGTCTGCCGCCCCGTTCAGCGCCGGGTGCGAAGGTGAGAGCGTAGCAACCAGTGATTCAGCGCCGACAAAGTGGAACTGCTCCTGGCTGTTGATATTGAGCCCGCCGAACGCCAGAGCAACGCCAATCCTGCCCTGATGCAGCATATGCAACACGTCGTCCTGCGGGGCGGTCAGCACTTCGATATTCAGCAACGGGTAGCGTTCCGCCAGCGTTTTGACCGCAGCCAACAGGCCGCTGCTGTTGATGTCCGAGGCGACACCGACCGACAGAGTGCTTTCCAGCCCCTGGGATAATTCGATGGCGTGGTTCTGTAGTTGTTTTAGCTGATCGGCGATCAGCCGCGCATGCGGCGCCAGTGCCAACGCCAGCGGGGTGGGCAACGGTTCCCGGTGTGAGCGATCAAACAACTGAAACCCCAGTTCCGCCTCCATGTTGGCGATCCCCATGCTGACCGCCGAAGGGACACGCCGCAGCGAGCGGGCAGCAGCGGAAAACGACCCGCGATCCAGTACCGCCAGAAACAGCTCAATGTTATCGCTGGAAAAGTTCATTGCATCACCTGTCAGCAAAACTGACAGCTCCTGACTTTTTCTATCAATATGATTGACGGTATCTTACTCGTCAGACGGCAAAAGGTCACCCGACCACCAAGCCAAAAATCAGTCAGGAGATGAGTAATGCAAGGCGTTAAACGCAAACTGGTGTATGTCACCGCCTATGAAATTATCGGTATGGCGATCTCCGCACTCGGGCTGGCATTGCTTTCCGGCACCGCCCCCAGCAGTACCGGGCCGCTGGCGGTGATCATCACCACCATCGCAGTCAGCTGGAACTTCATCTATAACTCACTGTTTGAGCTGTGGGAAAGCCGCCAGGCAACGCGTGGCCGTACGCTCAAGCGCCGTATTTTGCATGCCATAGGCTTTCAGCTGACGCTGGTGATGTACCTGATCCCGCTGATCGCCTGGTGGATGGGAATTACGCTGTGGCAGGCGCTGCTGCTGGATATGGCGCTGATCGTCATTATCCCGTGCTACACCTTTGTGTTTAACTGGGCGTTCGACAAAATATTCGGTTTGCCTGCGTCGGCCCTGCCGGTCGGGGAATCAGCCTAAAATCGCCCCCTTCCCATGATGTTCCTCGCCTGTGGCAATATCGCCGCAGGCGAAGTGAAGTTTATTACCCCCACCTTTTTTCTCATCGCGAATAAATAAGCAAAATCCCCTGTAGTTTGCACGGTAATTATTATTCTGTGATTTTCATCACCTTTTATTACTCGTTATTTCCGTCTTGATAAAATCAATCATCTTATTGAATAATATGTTCTTTTGTATATGGAACAAAAAATAAACACACTTGTTCACGATTTATACGCAGGATTTTTTGCCACATTTCCAGAGAAAAGGTAGCATGCCTCGCCGTTATTTAACGGCAGCTGTTCATATAATATACGCTATGAATTTCATTGCTGAAGATCGAAACACGACGGGTATAAACAACAGAATGATGCCATGACCTCATTCTCATCACGGTTGGTAGTAGCAATCGTTTGCTCCGAAGCTGGGGCAGGATAATTTTACAGACGGGTAAAACAGGACGAACGATGCAATCACAAAAAAAATCGGCGCATGAGCAACATGCAGCCAGAAGACGATGGTTAGACTCCCACGAATCCGGTTATCACAAAAGTATGGGCAACCGGCAGATTCAAATGATCGCCATCGGCGGTTCAATAGGTACCGGCCTGTTCCTCGGCACCGGCGGCCGGCTGGAACTGGCGGGGCCGGCGCTGGCGCTGGTGTATCTGGTCTGCGGTATCTTCTCTTTCTTCATTCTGCGGGCATTGGGCGAACTGGTTTTACACCGCCCTACCAGCGGCAGCTTTGTTTCTTACGCCCGCGAGTTCCTCGGTGAAAAAGCCTCTTACGTCGCCGGCTGGATGTATTTCCTCAACTGGGCGATGACCGGTATCGTCGACATCACGGCGGTAGCGCTGTATATGCACTATTGGGGTACTTTTGCCGATGTGCCGCAGTGGTTGTTTGCCCTCTGCGCCCTCGGGGTGGTCGCCACCATGAACATGATCGGCGTGAAGTGGTTCGCCGAAATGGAGTTCTGGTTCGCCCTGATCAAAGTGGTCGCCATCGCGCTGTTCCTGGTGGTCGGCGTGGTGTTGCTCGGCACCGGCACCCCGGTGGCAGGCAACACCACCGGCCTGCACCTGATTACCGAAAACGGCGGCATGTTCCCGCATGGCCTGCTGCCTGCGTTGGTGCTGGTACAAGGGGTGATATTCGCCTTTGCCGGGATTGAGCTGATCGGCACCGCCGCCGGCGAGTGCAAGGATCCGGCCAAAATGCTGCCGAAGGCTATCAACAGCGTTATTTGGCGCATCGGCCTGTTCTACGTTGGTTCGGTGGTGCTGCTGGTGTTACTGCTGCCGTGGAACGCCTACCAGGCGGGCCAAAGCCCGTTCGTCACCTTCTTCAGCAAGCTGGGCGTGCCCTATATCGGCACCATCATGAACATCGTGGTGTTAACTGCCGCGCTCTCCAGCCTGAACTCGGGCCTGTACTCCACCGGCCGTATTCTGCGTTCGCTGTCGATGGGTGGCTCGGCGCCGAAATTTATGGCCAAAATGAGCGGCCAGCAGGTGCCTTATGCCGGGATCCTGGTGACCTGCGGTATCTACGTGATCGGGGTGGTATTGAACTATCTGGTGCCTTCACAGGTGTTTGAGATCGTGTTGAACATCGCTTCGCTGGGCATTATCAGCTCCTGGGCATTTATCATCGTCTGCCAGATGCGTCTGCGTAAGGCGGTGCGTGAAGGCCGTGCCAAGCCGGTTACCTTCAAGATGCCTGGCGCACCGGTCACCTCCTGGCTGACGTTGGCGTTCCTGCTGGCGGTGGTGGTCATGATGGCGTTTGACTACCCGAACGGCACCTGGACCATTGCAACCATTCCTGTGCTGGTCGTGCTGCTGGTGCTGGGCTGGTTTGGCCTGCGCAAGCGCGCGCAGGAAGTGAAACTGGAACAGCAGGCGCACGAAGAAGCCCATCACTGAGTTTTTAAACTGCCCCAACCGGGGTAATGCTTGTAAGTTAAGGTGATATGGTTCCCTCTCCTTTGGGAGAGGGTTAGGGTGAGGGGATACATACCAACGCGAAAGCCCCTCTCCCTCGGGAGAGGGGGTCGCCCACTTAAACAACGTCGTACATTCTTATTCAGAACTTTGCTTAACTGATCGGCATTCCCCCAACCGGGGCAGTTTTATTCCCCTTACACCCGGCCGTAAAAGGTCATTCTGGCGCTTTCCGACAGCGCGATATCCGGTTGTGCATTATAAGCCAGCACCACCAGCATGCGGGTGATGTCACCTTCGGTCGGCGTGACCCGATGCATGGCGTTGCGGCCACGGAACAGCACCAAATCCCCCTCTTCCATCGCCAACGGCTTCACCGCTCGTTCACCGTCGAGCACCTGAGAAACCCCGGCGTAATTCATCTCGCCGCGGTCGGCATCGCGCAGGTTTTCCACATATTCAAAGCGTCCACCGGCCTGCGGTTTCTGGATCAACAGCGTGATGGCGAACGACGAGTTATCGAAATGCCAACCCAGTTCCTGCCCGCGATGGGCATAGTGCAGATTGATCGACGACAGGCGATCGGCGTAGGGATACAGACACTGTTCTTCCAGCACCGCGCAGAGAAAATCGCGGAACGGCTGCGCGTCATACAGTGTGCGCAGCGGTGATTGCGGTGGGATCTCCTCATCGGTAATGCAGCCCTTGGACGAGACCACCAGCCGGTTGCGTGCATGATCGGCCGGCAGCGTTTCATCCTGCGGCCTGAGATAGACGTTATGCTTGCTGGCGGCATAAAACGCCGCATGGCTGTGCTCCGCCCCTTCCAGACGGATAGTCGCCAGCGCCGCCGCCGTCAGAAAGCCCGGCAGCACCAGCGCGCCCGCCGTATCCAGCGTAGTTTTGCATTGCGCCCGAAAGGCCGGATCACCAATCGGGTTGGCGGTTAAATCAACGATATGAGCAAGTGGCTGCATCAGAGACTCCTTAGGCATAGCGGCCGGATAACCCACTGTAGCGAATGCCGGATTGCCGTAATAACAAAAATACGTTAAGGATGAGCTAACCATTTCTTAGCGATAAGCGCCATGAGCCCAACTTCCCGTCCCCGGCTGCCCAAACTGAACGCCATTCTGGCGTTTGAAACCGCCGCCCGCACCGGCAGCCTGGCCAAAGCGGCAGACCAGCTGGCATTGACCGCCGCCGCCGTCAGCCAACAGATCCGCCAGCTTGAGCAGCAGCTGGGTATTGTGCTGTTTATCCGCGCTAAAAGCGGCGTGACGCTGACCGAGCAGGGAGCGGACTACCTGGCCTACGTGCAACAGGCCTTCGAAACCTTGCGCGTGGCACAACAGCATGTCGATCGCCAGCGGGGCAAGGAAACGCTGACGGTATTCGCCTTGCCGGCATTGGCATCAAAATGGCTGAATCCGGCGATCGGCGATTGGCTGGCCCGGCATCCACAGGTGGATATCCGCCTGCACGCCACCCATGCCGAAGTCGATTTCGCCGCTTCCGCGGCGGACTTTGCCCTGTGTTTTGGCGATCAGGACTACCCGCTGTTGGAAAAAGTGCGGCTGTTTCAGGACTGCGTGCAGCCGGTTTGCAGCCCGCAATTGCAGGCCGGCGGCGACTGGACCCAACGGCCGCTGATCCATGTAGATTGGGGCAAGGAAAGTCAGTTCCTGCCAGGCTGGCATGACTGGTTCAGCGCCGCCGGGTTGCCGCCGCCACAGCGGCGTGGCCTGACCTATAACCTGACCTCACTGGCGATTGACGCCGCGGTCGAGGGCCACGGCATTTTGCTCGGCCAGCAGCGGCTGATCCAGCGCGAACTGGCCAGGGGGACGCTGGTGCCGCTGGCAGAACCGGCACTGCCGCTCAGCAAGCCCTACTACCTGGTTTATCCGCAACGCACGCTGGACAAACCCAAAGCGGCGGAGTTTCTCAGATGGTTGCAAAGCATTGCGCCAGTAGACAGTGACCGCTAAAGGCTGCAGCAGCCACTACCCGGCTTTGGACATCATCTCGCCCAGCAACAGGTTGGTCGCACGCGGCAGGTAAACCTCGTTGCCCGCACCGGGGGTCAGCGTCAGTTCACCAATGTAGATTTGCTCGCGGGTGAGATAGAAGTCTACGCGGCAATAGTCCAAATCTGCCGCAACGGCTTTCGCCACCCGGATCATTTCATCCCAGAACGCCGGTTTTTCATACAGTGTATTGACCTGCGGGATATCCGCCTGGGTAAAGAAACAGTGATGCGCATGCTCGTCCAAAAACTCCAGTGAGGTCGGCTCAGGCCCGCCACGTAACAGCTCTACGAATAAATAAGCGTGCCGGCCGTTAAAAACATGCACCTTGTAGTCAATCAGCTCACCTGCAGTTTCTATATCCAATAGCTGTTCGACGATAATTTTCTGCGGGATACTGTCGTAGTGTTTTTCGCGAAACCTTTTCCAATAGGTTATTTCAGACCATTCATTAAGAATCTTCGCAATATCGGAGAAAGTAACTTCGTTTTTATCTTTGACTATCTTTACCTGTTGCGATGCATTATTGGTTTTGATAACAAACGATTGAGGCAATGAAAGGTAATCTTGTTCGGTAAAATTATCACTGATCATAATGATGGGGGTTAGGTACTTTTCCGATACCCGCTGTGAAATATAGTCTCTGACTGCCACCTTATCCGCTAACATACTGAAATCACGGTATGGATAGCGCATGCGCCGATAAATTTTCTCTGAAAATGTCTTGGGGGATTTGAAGTTAACCCAGGCGCCATGGGCAAGATAGTGGCTGACTTGATAATAGATAAAATCGGGCGCGGCCCGATAGAGTCGTTTTGCGAGTTTTCTCATTCTTCTCTTTCTTCCATGAATCTAGCATAGGGATAAATGCTGCTGACATTCCGATTATTGCATCTTAATTATAAAACCCTGTGGGTCATTCCTTACAGAGGGTAAGGAAATAATCGGATGATTCCTATTATAAGATGCGACAGGGAAAGTCCCCATGAAATTAAAATTCATAGATATCAATATCGTGAGAAATGCGTTTTGGATGATATCCGAAAAAATGGTGTCTATCCTTGGCGTTATTTTTATCACCGCCTATATGGCGAGATATATCGGCCCGGAAAGCTTTGGCAAAATCACCTTTGCCACCGCGATTTTCGCCATTACTCAAACGCTGGCGCTGCTGGGCTCTGATACCGTGCTGTTCAAGCGGATTAGCCGCAACCCGGCCTCGGGAACGGCATTGATGTTTTCCACCAACCGGCTGCGTCAGGGCTGCTTTGTGCTGTTCTCTGCGGCAATATTGATTTACACCGGGCTACGGGAAGATTTCATTACCTTCTACTTTTGCGCCGCCACCTTTGTCGCCAGCTTCTTCTCACTCAGGGACGTTTTCACCATCTATCATGATGCCCGTCTGGAGTCGCGCTTCAATACGCTGGCCAACGTCAGCGGGCTGGGCAGTGCGCTGCTGGTGCGTTATCTGATCGTTTATTTTGACCTGCACCTGTATTACCTGGCGATCCCGATCGTGATGGTTTATTTGATCCCCTACCTGATCCGCCACCATATCTATCACCGCCGTAATCCGCGCTTTGTCGCACCAGGGCGCGTTCGCCGCAAATACGTGCGCTATCTGCTCGCCAGCGGCCTGCCCCTGGCGGTTTCCAATGTCTCCATCGCCATCTACACCCGGCTGGCACAGTTGTTCCTGATGTGGTTCGTCTCCGCCGAAGCGCTGGGAATTTACTCCGTTGCCATTACGCTGGCCACCGCCTGGATGTTTGTCACCGATGCGGTGATCACCTCGTTTTTCGCTAAAATATTCGCTTATCAACGTGATGACGCCATGCGCACCGCCGCCAAACTCAATGGGCTGGTGCTGGCGATTGCCGCCGCGATCGTCGCCGGCATCTTTTTGCTCGGCAAACCGGTGATTGTGCTGCTGTACGGCGAGCAGTATTTAGCGGCTTACCCGGCGATGGGGGTGTTGGCGGTTGCCACCCTGCTTTCCGCCCTGGGCACCCTGGCCTACAAATACATTGTGATTTTCTCCGGCTACGGCTTCTTGTCGAAGAAGATGTTCCTGGTATTTATCATCAATATTCCGCTGTCGTACTGCCTGATCCGCCAATACGGCATGATGGGCGCGGCCTACAGCACCCTGCTGACCGAATTGTTGTCGCTGACCCTCCTCAACTACTTCTTCCGCCGTGGCACCGTATTGCAGATGCACCTGCGCTCGCTCAATCCTTTGACCTATATCCGGCGACCGGTTAGTCACATCAACGGCTAGCTCTCCAGCTCGACCACCCTTACGTACAGGGCCGCAAGTAGCGACAGGTCAATCAACATGGCAAAAGCGTAGGGGAAACCCGTTATTCCGCTAAAACTCGATTGGATCAGCAGGACAGCCGCAACCGCAAGGATACTCCCTGCAATCAGCAGTGCGCGTCGGCGCAGTCCATGGCCGTCGTTGTGGGTGCCTCGACGTATCGCGGCGCTGTAAACCATTCCCTGACCCAAGCCGCAAATAGCCATTGCCGAAAACAGCTGCAGGTCGTTTGGCAGACCATGCAATACCAGGATCAGCAGCAAGGTGCCGACGGCACTGATGACAAACCCATGGCGTACCAGGCTCAGGCGACTTTTGCTCTGGAACACTTTCAGCTGCATTAAAAATACGGCCAAAACAAAGGCAATACTCAAGCAGGCCAGCAAAGCGATCAGCAGCAGCGGGTTCTCCAGCGCATAGAGTTTCAGTAACAGTGCAACTTGCGCTACCAGCCCACTGACTAAAAGAATACCGGCATTGGTTTGCGCCTGCTGTTGCGCAGACGCGGCAAAAGGGACGGATAAAGGAGACGTGCTCATAATGATCCTCACTATATAAAAGCGGCGATAGAAAATTTTTTTCATCCTTACAAGGAGGTATGTTGAGCCTATCGCATATATAATCAGGCAATCAAAGTCAGAGTTTTCACCCATGGATGAAAATAACTCATCATGAAATCTTCCCGTTTACCGCCGCTGGGTGCACTGCGCGCCTTCCATGCGGTTGCCGATTGCCTTAGCTTCAAGCAGGCTGCCGGGCAACTGAATGTCAGCGCTACCGCTGTCAGCCATCAAATCCGTTTGATTGAATCCATGCTGGAATGCCGCGTGTTCGAACGCAACGCGCAGGGGGTGAAACTGACCGAGGCCGGACACTTGCTGTATACGGGCACGCAATCTGCCTTTACCGCCCTGGAAGAGTCGGTAAAAAAAATAGATCAGGCCAGACAACCTCCGGCGCTGACCATCACCACCACCTCGAACTTTTTGACCAATTGGCTGGTGCTGCGCCTTGAAAGCTTTAAGGCGCAATTTCCCGAGATTGATTTACACCTGCATACCAGCGTGCAAAGCGTCGACTTAACGCAGCGTACCGTCGACGTAGCCATACGTTATCGTGAAACCGCTGAAATAGGCCTTCACAGTACCTTGCTGTATGAGGATCGGTTTATCGTGGTTGCCAGCCCGGCACTGGCCTTGAATACCCTGAGCGACCTGCACCGCACGACGCTGTTTCACGTCGAGAACAGGCATGTTCCTGCCGAAAACCCTGACTGGAAACACTGGCAGCAAGGTTACGGGCCGGAGAACCTGAATATTTCAAGAGGCCTGTATTTCAGCGATGAAACCCATGCGCTGCAGGCCGCCGTGGCAGGGCAAGGGGTGGTTATTGCCAGTAAGTTGCTGGCAGAAGATTTGATAAAACGCAAAATGCTGGTGGCACCGTTCGATCTATCTTTACCCGGCGCGAATTATTATCTGGTGACGCTGGAAGACACTGCCGATCGCCCTGACGTCGTGTCATTACGCAACTGGATGCAGAAAAATATGCACCCCGGCCCGCTGGAGTAAGGACTTATTGGCTGAGCCTGGAGCTTAATGCCAATGCAGCACCACGGCACCGGCCAATACCGTTAACACGCCCAGCCACTGTAGGGCGGCAAGGCGCTCACGTAGCAGCAAAGCGCCCAGCAGCGCGGCAATACCGCCAGACAGGGTGCTAAGCACCGTTACCACCGCCACCGATCCGCCACCGGCCCCTACGGCAAAGGCGCTAAAGCCCCCCAGGTTGAGCAAACTGGCGGCCAGCAGTAGCCCGCCCTGCCGCCAGCCTGGGCGTGCCACCAACGCACGCCGGTTAGTGCTCAGCGCCAGCAGGGCCGTCAGCCCGAGCGTATAGCCGAGCCACAGGCTGACACTCGGCCCCAGCACCGGCAGCGTGTATTTCCCCTGCAGCCAAAAACCGGTGCCATAACAGCACGCAGCGATCAGCGCGAAGGCTATCGCCGGTAAGGTCGACGAAGAGTTTTCCGGCTGCCGCGCAGGGCTGACGGCGGTCAGCATCACCCCCAGCAAACAAATAACCAGCCCCGTAAGGGTAAGCCCCGCCAAAGGTTCGCCACTTAGCCACGACAACAGCGTGGTAACCGCACCGTAGCTGGTGACCAGAGGGGCCACCATCGCCGCCTTGCCAATAGCGAAGGCCTGCGACAGCACCAATGAACCGCCTACGATCAGGGCAGCGGCCAGCAATGCCAGCCCCCAAACCACGCCGGAAGTCGCAAAGACAGGAACCACCGTTGCCGGTAATAAGGCAGTAAAAATCACAAAGCCAATCGCCTGCGAAAAAAATACCGCCCTGCGCACCCCCACCGATCGGGCGTTGATACCGACCAAAAAATCCGTGCCGCCCCAGCACAGTGCGGCAGCCAGCCCCATCACAATGTCCACACGATACTCCCGTCGAATATTTGCCCTAAAAGTAAGCAAAAAATCACTTGTGGAACATCGATAGATTGGCAATATGGTTGAATGAAACTCAAGCTGAACGCTCAACCTCGCCTGCCCTCCCTGAAAGCCTTGCACACTTTCGAGGTGGCGGCGCGCTGCGCCAGTTTTACCGAGGCAGCGGAGGAGTTGAACGTCACGCTGGGGGCGGTCAGCCGCCAGATACGTCACCTGGAAAATGAGCTGGGCGTCGAGCTGTTTCACCGCAAGGGGAACGCGGTGGCGCTAAACGACACCGGCAAACAACTGGCCATCGACGTGACTCGCGCACTGACGTTGCTGCAAAAAGCCAGCGATCGCGTCCGGCCAGAGCAA
This sequence comes from Serratia sp. BIGb0163, assembly GCF_024809935.1. Classification (NCBI taxonomy): domain Bacteria; kingdom Pseudomonadati; phylum Pseudomonadota; class Gammaproteobacteria; order Enterobacterales; family Yersiniaceae; genus Serratia; species Serratia sp. BIGb0163. The sequence continues at coordinate 60,099 of NZ_JANUDZ010000001.1, read as the reverse complement.
CAGCAAACGCTGAAGCTGACCTGCACGTTGGGCATTGCCAGCCATTGGCTGGCGGCACGACTACCGGCACTGCGCCGTGCCGATCCTGATGTTTCACTGGTGCTGGACGCCAACGAAAGCCTGCGTGACCTGGCCAATGGTGAAGCAGACATCGCCATCCGTTACAGCCCCACCGCCAACCCGCCGCCGCACTCCAGCGAACTGCTCGCCGATGCCTTCGCGCCGTTAGCCAGCCCGGCCTTTCTTGCCGCGCACCCTCGTCACATTACGGTCACCGATTTGGCGCTGTCGCAGTTGATCCACTCGCCGTGGAAGGATGGACAGAAGATGGGTGTCGCCGGCTGGCAAGACTGGTTCGCCGCCTTTGGCGAAGGCACCCCGACACCTCGCGGTATTCTCACCTTTAACAGCGTCGGCCATGCCCTGCAGGAAGCGATAGAAGGTAACGGCATCGTACTCGGCAGCCTGGCAGTCGCGCAGGATGCCCTGGCCATCGGCAAGCTGGTTCGGGTCTTTGGCGACGACCGACAACTGCCCGCCGCCTATCATTACCGCCTGTGCTGGGCGGACAGTGCGTTCGTTAGCGCCACTACCCGCCGCTGGGTGAATCTGCTGCTGCAGGCGGCAGACCAACCCCCAGCGTTCTGACGCAGCACGTATTGCGCCCACAGCAGTGAAAAATCCAACTATTTTATAATCAATTTTTTTGCTGCGAGACACACCGTGGACAGACAACGCTACCTGCAACATATTGGATTCGCAGGCATCCCCAAGCCCGACCTCCTGACGCTGCAACAATTACACCGCTGCCATATGCTGAGCGTGCCCTTTGAGAACCTGAGCATTATTTATCGCCAGGGGATTCATCTGGAGGAACCGGCGCTGTTCAATAAAATTGTCGAACGCAACCGTGGCGGCTTTTGCTATGAGCTGAACCGGCTGTTTGCCGTGCTGTTGAAAGACATCGGCTTTAACGTACAGTTTATTTCCGGCGAAATCCGCGCGCGCGACGGCAGCTTCGGCGCGCCCTTCGACCATATGGCGCTGATGGTGGAGCTGGATCAGCCGTATCTGGTGGACGTGGGGTTTGGCGATTCGTTCCTGACGCCGCTGAAGATCACCACCACCGAGCAGCAACCGCAGACCAGCGGCACCTTCCATTTAGAACAGGAAGGCGAGACCTATTATCTGGAACGCAGAAACGGCGATAACCGCTCGCACGCCAAAACCCTGTACCGCTTTACCCTGCAAGCCTGTGAGCCGAGTGAGTTCGACGGCATGTGCCACTACCACAGCACCTCGCCGCAGTCGCATTTTACCCAGCGGCTGGTGTGTTCGCGGCCAACGGAAAATGGTCGGGTGACTATCAGCGAGAACAAACTGATTATCACCGAAGATCACCAACGCCATGAATCGACGCTGCATTCCGAAGACGAACGGCGTGCTGCGCTGATGCGGTATTTTGGTATTGATCTGGAAAGTTGAGAATATCACCGTGGCGGATGAAGCGCTTCATCCGCTAAATAGCAGCGCCTAATAGTGCTACAGATGAAGAGTGTTCAGGTTATGCGCCAGGCTTTCCATTCTGTTCAGCTAGTAAAATGCGCGCAAACACGTTTTCCATTTCACTCACTTTTTTTATAAATTCTTCCGGTGAATACACTACCCCGGCGTGTGCAATATAGTGCAGCGCCATTTCACGAGATTTTTGCGTCACCCATTGATTTCTTAACATACTCATATCCTTAAATAATAAAATTCGATCCGCCGCCATTCAGACAGCAGACTTTCGGTATAAAATTAATTAAATAACTTAGACAGCTTAACCAAAGAATAGGGCGTATTATCTAAACCCAACTTCTTCAGCGCGTTGATTTTTTGGCTGCTGATGGTTTTTATGCTCTTGCTTGTTCTGCAGGCAATTGCCGTTGGACTCAAGCCTGACAAGGTAAGTTTCAGAACGTTATATTCTATAAAAGATAAAATCTCGCGTTTCCCTTCAATGCCAGAAAACGCCTCTCCCTCTATGACTTCGCGCTCAAACACCTCAACGCCGGCCTCTTCCTCAATAAACCTAAGCGTTTTCATGGATAAATATTCCATAATTGCGATAACCCGCTTTTGCGCAATGAAGATGATATCCCGATGTCCGTAAAAATGCGCATTCCTTAGCAAGGGTAAAATGGTTGGGTAGTCGTCATCTGTAATATGAATTAAAACTATCGCCTGACCAACATCACCCCCGCTAAAATAATCCGGCCCAATAAATGCCATTTCATAGCCTGTTTTATTTTCAAAAACGGCCTTTAATGCCAGCCTGGTGAACTGGCATTGACTCATCAATAATATTTTTTTCATTTCGGCCAATACGCTAAAGAGTAAAAAGATTTCTGGAGTAGACAGTTATTGCCGTCAGAAGCTTGAGCGCGCAAACCGCCTGTCATGAGGAAACAATAACGCCGCCTCGTACCGCAGTTCATCGGCCCGAACATATTGTTGCTGTTGATACAAGATAACCAACAGGTTGGCGTAAACGTTTTTATCAATGCGGTGATTCAGATAACGCTGCGCCCATTGGGCATAGGTTTCCAGCCGCTGCTCGTCACGAGTTCGGTTAAAGGCGAGCAAGACTGCCAACTGGCGATCAAACTGCAGGCGATCGTCATGCATCCAACTCGCCCAGCCCGGCAAGGCGTCCACCTGCCGCATATCCTGCAACCCGCCGCGCTCCGCCTGGGTCAATACCAACCCGCTGTAAAACCCAGTCGCCATAACGAATAGCGCCGCCAGTGACAGGGCCGGCATCGGCAGTCGCCATCTTTTCAACCCTGCCTCGGTGCCAAGGCGCGGACTGACCAGCCGATCGAGCATTGCCAGCAACAACAGGAACACCAGCCAGTGCAGTGCCGACAGGTAAAACGGGTATTCGGTTTGGCTATGCAATGCAATCGGCAGCAGCGCCACGCATAGAGCCAACGCCTCACCCGCCGATGCCTTACCGCAGGCAAAGGCCCGCTTGTCGCGCCAGCGGGCGTGGGCCAGCAGTTTGATGCCCGCCCGCACCAAGAGCAACGCACCCAGCAGCGCGACCACGCCCCCTTCCACCCACCACAGCAGCAATTCGTTATGCGGATGACGGGCGATTTCGGTCACCGCCGTGGGCGGGGTTTGGTTAATGCGAAAATGCTGAAAACTGTACTCAAAACCGCCGTAGCCCCAGCCAAGCAGCGGCTTTTCGGCGATCATCGCCAGCGTATCGCGCAGCATGGTGTAGCGCGCATGGTTGGAGCCGGCATGGCTGGCGTAGCGCAACGCACCGCCCAGCTCACTCCCCCACCACAGCACCAGCACGCCCACCAGGGTGCCGCCGGCAACCAGCAGTGAGGCAATGGCGACAGCCTGCGGATGACGGCGGCAAAAACACAGGATAAACAGCCCCAGCACCAGGGCCCCCGCCAGCCAGCCGGTGCGGGATTGCACCCACACCAACACCATCGGCAGCAGCACCAACGCCGCGGCCAGGGCGCGGCGACGCCAGCTTTCTGCACGCGGATCCAGTCGCTGGAACCCTGGCAGCACATACGCCGCCAACGCCAGCGCCAACCCGGTGGCAATAAAACTCGCCAGCACGTTTGGCTGCTGGAATATGCCAAAGGCGCGCGAGCTGCCGGAGGGGATCCAGGATTGTGCAATTGCTGGCGCAAACAGCTGCAACAGCACGATTAATGCCTGAAGCACCGCCGCCGATAAAATCAAATACAGCACCGCATGGCGCTGGCGTGCGGTCATGCGCACCTGCAGCCAGGTGAAATAGAACGCCGCTCCGGCAAATAAACCAGCCAGCCGCCAAACGGCGGCGCTTTGCCATTCGGGCCGGGTAAATATCACCGGCAGTGCCAACAGCAAACCGGCGGCTATTATTGCGCGACAGGTCGGCGTTATCACAATTCGGCACAGCGGTGTTGCCCGCCAGCAAACCCCCATTAATAGAGCCGCACCGCCGTAGACCAGCAGATTAAACGGCAGTGCCAGCCCCGCGCCACCGGGATTGGGGATATAGATCGCCAGTGGTATAAAAAGTAAAAAGACAAATAGGAAAAAAATACGATCGAAGATCATTGGCATTACCGTATTAAAAATTGGCGAAAACATAGCATGCGTAATTCGGATTTGAGCTGGATTCCCCCGTGTCTATTTCAGCCAGCCCCGTTTATCGGCGGTATGCTGCCCATCAATTCTGGCAGCATACCGGTGTCCGACGGGCACCGCCGGGTGCCGTGTCCCTGGTGGGGTCGTTGACATCCAAGTCCGCACAATATTGAGGTGGCCCCTTCAGTAAATGATTAGTTGTACGACACGTTGACTATCGCGCTGCCCGTGAATTTACCGGCACCAAGCAAATCGAGGCCAACGCCCCGTACACGCAGCGGGAGTTTCTCAGCGATGTTACGGCGCGCCTTGACGGTTTTTGGTTTCCCAAATCCGGCGCCCCAGTCGAGGAGCGCATAGGAGTCCGAAGCCCCCCCCAGGGGGATCCGTTCCCGGCTATTCGTCTCGATCAACACAGAGGCGTCGTCGGTACAGGTCAGGGTGACGTTGTTTACATTTACTGTAGGCGCGGTACCCCCGAGAGCGGCATGCAGATCCACGTTGATGTTGTTTGGTTTTACGTCACAAGTCTTAGCCTGTACGATCCCCTTTGCGCAATTTGATACGATCGTCCCCTCGATCATCTCCCCGGAAATGCCGGCTGCTAGCACTACACACGGGTTAACCCCTAGTCCCGCCGGAAGGTAGTCCGACCCATTGCGGTTTTTGTCACGCACCGAATTCCACCACTCTTCGAGTGTGGGGTAGCTATTCGGCGGTTTTGATGATGTATATCCTTCGACGTCGGTCGTCACATATCCGCCCCGGCCTGCGGGGAGCCAAAGTTCATCAATCGTATAGAGGCTTAGCCGGCACAGATTACCGTATCCCCAGCATGGGTTGATCGCACCGGGTGACGGACCTCCCACAACTCGAGCAGTGAAATATCCATTCACTGTTTCAGGTACGGTGATAACGGAAATGGTCATGGTCGCACTTACATACATGGGGGATAAATATAGAAGGGTCGCGAGCAGATGGTTCTTCATAAATATGTCTCTGTATTTTCTCTATCCGGCAGATACCGCTAAATATCATCCAATGAATGACCCAGTATTCCTTCTGCCCATATTGCCCACCGTGCCTCGTACGTTCGCACCCGCGATTCAGTCTCTGTCGGTGACAGCCCCTGTCGGCGAGCCTGCTCGTAAAGCCGCGCGCGTCGTGCACAATGGTTTTCCAGCGCTCTGGGCGCTATGGTGGCCCCCGAGGGGGTAAACCATACCCCCAGCCAGTCAAAGCCATGTTCAATCCTTCCCAATTGTGTTTTATCAGGGTGAGCTTCAAAGCCCCCCAGGTTAAAAAATTCGTGCAGCCGTTTAACACAGCGCCGCAGTTGCCAGCGGGTGCGGGTAAACAGCAAAAAGTCATCCATATATCGCGCATACCACAGGCCCTCCTGGGCGTTAAAAAAACTGTCAACATGATGCAACATGCTGCCGCCAATCAGCGGACTCAGCGCGCAACCCCGGCAGATGCCGCTGGGTGGGGTATAAAACTCACCGCCGTCTTCTACGCTGTAATGCACGTATTGCTGAATCACATCAAACAACACCGGGTCGGCCACATGCCATTTCAGCTGATTGGTCACCTGATGCTTACGGATATGCCGGTAGTAACCGCGAATCTCCGTTCGGTAGACAAAGGCATATTCTCCGCCGGCCAGGGCAGCCCGTACTTCCGCTACCGAAACCACGCTACCGCCATGCCCCCGCAAGTGCATGCAACGGGCAGGTTTTGGCAGCAGCGGCTCCGCCAGCAGCGCAGCCCACTTCAATATCAGCGCATCCTGCGCATACCACTGCACCCAACTGCGGCCACCACGCCGCAATACCTGCATCGGCGCCAGGCGGTAACGCCCACTTTGCAGTTGCTGATACAACCGGTCGTCCTGCTGCGCCCAGTGAAAGCGCAGATGCCAAATGTCGGCATTGGGCGGGGCATGGCGACGACGTTGGCACAGCCAGCGCCAGGCGGCTTGCCATGCCGCCGCGCGGTTATTCATATTCCAGGCTAAAGGTCGCCACCGCGCTGAACGGCCCGCGTTCAATGGCTTTATGCTTCAGCGCGTCCGGTTCACCCTGCACATAGGCGTGCGCCGTGAGGATGTTGGCCCCGCTCACCAGCGCCTGTGCTTTGCCTTGCTGGTTAATGGGCAAGGGATCACCCTGTGGGGTTTCCATACCGATGGCGATGCCGCTGGCCTGGCTGGCACCGTTTAGCGCCAGCAACCCCGGTAGCGCGGTGCTTTCATTACCGCTGAAGGTCACCCTGACCGTTTTGCCCAGGCTGAGATCGCACTGCGCCAGATGCAGCTTGAACGCTTGACCGTGGGTGCGGGTGTTCAGATACAGGTACTTGTCGATTACCGTGTCAAAATCCAGCACCACCGTTTCATCGCCCGGCGGGATCACGCAAGGTTCGGCCACCAGCGCGCCATGCAGGCGCATATTGTCCGCCGCCAGACTCAACGGGCTGCACAGCAGCAGCGCCGCAGTTGCGCACCAACCTGCTTTATTCACCATGGTTCTTCTCCGGCTCATTGGTACACCGCCAGCAGGGTGGCCGTGGCCTCAAACGCGCCTTCCTTCAGCGCTGCGCCCGGCCGTTTGACCGGCACTGCTTCCAGTGTGGGCGGCGCGTTCAGCTTGATGGGGATCGGTTGATTCAACGTAAACCGCTTGCCGTTTTGCAGCAGGCGAACGGCCAGATCGTCCACGTTGCTCTCGATCGCCGCCTCGTCGTAATCCGCCGGGGTGCCGACCACTGCCAGCGTCATGCTCCATGCCCCGGCACCGGGGCCGCAGGTGATCCGGTAGTTCACCGGTTGCAGGTAGTTAACGCCATCCACTTTGGTGACCCCGACCCGGTTGCCGAAATCAACATCCACCTCGCCACCGTCGTTGATGGTGCACGGCGGCGGTTCAATCAGGGTGCCGGAAAAACGCATGTTGTCCGCCGCCACAGCCGGGCCGCCGAGGGCCATTAACAGAAAAATGCTGCCATATCGCGCCATTGCCTCCGCCCCTTTCACTGGTATTCCACCTTCATGGTCGCCCCGGCGGAAAAGGCCCCGCCGCTCAGCGTCGCCCCGGCCTGCTTGACCGGCACCACCTCAAACGTCGGCAGATTGGGGTAGGTAAAATTCACCCAGGCGTTGATCGGCTGCCGATTACCGTTGCGCAGCAGCGCAACCCCCAAATAATCCTTGTTGGTTTGCAACACATCGGTGTCAAAGCCGGCACCGGTCCCCTGAATTTGCATTTTCATCGCATTGTTCGGTGCGTTTTTACACTCCACCGAGTACACCACCGGCTGTTTCTTGTAGCTGCCGTCGATGCGGGTAGTCATCACGTCGTTGCCGAAATTCACTTCGATCAGGTTATTGTTGTTAATCACACACGGCGGTGGCGCGACGATGGTCACCGTCACCTTGATGACGGTGCTGGCCGCTTGCGCCTGCGGACCGAACACCAACACCAACACCGCCAGCCCACAGCCGGGCAAACACTGTCTAAACTTTGCCTTCATGCCCATTCCCTTAGTCATAGCTGAGCCGGAAATCCACCACCGCCGCGTAGGCTCCTGGCAATAACCGCGCACGGGTGCGCTCCGGTGTAATGCGGTAATTCAGCGCGTTTTGCCCCACCGCCAGTGCCAGTGCCGCCCCGCGACTGCCAAGGCGGATATTCCTGCCGCGCTCATCACTAATGCGCAACGCCAGCCCGGAAGCGCCGCGCACCTTCACCAGGTCCGGGTTATCGGCATCCGCCGGGGCGATAAAACTGACCGACACCGCCGGCTGCTGGGCGCTCCACAGCACGTTGCCACTACGTTCATCCCGGTTGGCGGCCGGGCCGCGCAGGCAGTCGCGCAGGTGCAGTTGCACATTTACCGGCACGCCACGATCTCCCGCCTTCGCCAACTGTGCCGTCGCGGTACTGCCCAGCCACACCGCCTGATACGCGCTCGCCATCTCCAGCCGACAGGCGCTTTCGGTCAGTTCACCGCGCACATGCAGCACGCCATGGCTGCCTTCCACCTGCCAGTTATCCGCCGCTATGGCTGACGGCAGCAGCCATAGCATTGCGCAGACGCACACCGGCACCATCAGCGCCGCCGCGGTAATCACCAGGGCATACAGCCATTCATGGCGGTGGTAACCGCCGCCGTTCCATCGCCGGGAAGTTGTTCGCATCGTTTATCCACCTGTTTTTCAGTGAGCCTTATTTGCTGCCCGCCACTGCCTGGCAGCTCGCACCGTTACAGTTAAAACTCAGCTGCGGGCGGCCGCCGTAGTCGTTGACGTAGGTCAGCACCGGCGCGTTGCCCAGTGCAGACGCAGCAACCTTTAGCGGCGCACGGCCCTTGGGTGCCACCATCAGTGGTTCGAAGCCCGGCGCGCTGGCACCGCCTTTTTTGCTGCTGGCGTCCACCAGCGTCACGTAATACGGCGTCGGGTTATTCACCTGATAGCTGTCGCCCTGCTTGGTCAGGGTCAGTTTTTCCTGCCACGGCGCGCTGGCTTCCGGGTTGGCTATCGCAATCGCCTTCGGCCGGTAGAACAGCTTGATGCGGGTTTGCAGCGCCAGTTGCAGCGTGTTGGGCTTGTCGCTCTTCGGCGGGATCTCGCGCAGGTTGAAGTAGAACAGCGTTTCGCGGTCCTGCGGCAGCGTATTGGCGGCCGGCAGCCCCTGCACCTTCACCTGGCTTTTGGCACCCGGTTCCAGACGCTGCACCGGCGGCAATACCGTCAATGGGCTGGTGATTTTTTTGCCGTTGGCATCTTCGATCCAGCCCTGCGCCAGGTAAGGCAACTGCTTGTTCTCGTTGCTGATGCTCATGCTCACCGACTTATCGCCGCCGCTGAAGATCACCCGGGTGCGGTCCAGCGCGATGGCGGCCGTTGCCTGTTGGGCGCACAGCAGGCCCGCCAGGCCGCCGGCAATTAATGTCACTAGATTATTGGTTTTCATTGCTCTCTACTCTTCAACAGTGTTTAACGCCTTGCCATTGGCCACCGGGCCGCAAGGCAGTAACAGATTGGTTAATTGGCTCGGCGACAGCGTCTGCGGCAGGGTAAGGCCGCACTGCTCCGCGCCGCCCCAGCTCACGCTCATGGCTTCCCCGGCATTAATACCGCTCAGGTACACTTCGCCGTTGTCATTGATAATGCCGACCTCCTGCCGCTTGCCGTTGCGCACCGTGGCGCCAAACGGCGGGGCAGAGCCGTCCGCCAGCCGCACGACCGCCATCGCCTTCTCGCCGGCGATCACCTCGAAGTGCCGGTAGCCGATGGCGCCTTCGGTCAGGGTGGCCTGCGCCACGCTCTGGCTGACGTCGGCGTTTTCCGGCAACGCATTCAGATCGATACTGAACTGGTTGCGGTAGTAACTGCCGACGTCCACCACCACCGCCTTGCCGAAAGCGTTGGTCAGGGTCGGCGAGCTGTAACCGCGGATCGGGATCCCCGGTACACCGTCGGTATCCAGCAACATGCGGGTGCCCCCGCTCATGCTGCTGCGGTGCAACGCCGCGCCTTTCAGGGTGGCGGTCGCACCGCCCTGCATCGACAGCCCCAGCGAGCTGTACTGCCCGGCCTGGTAGCTGGCGCTGGCGTTCACCTGGCTGAGATCGCCGCTGTGGCTGTAGTAGCCGCTGGCGGTTGCGCCGCTGCGCGCAGTACCGGCGCTCACCTGGTAGGTGTCGCGCTCATTGAGCCGGTCGTAATACCCCACCTGATGGGTGTTATCGTTGCGGTTATAGCTACCGCTGTAGCTCAGTGAGCCATTGCTGCCCCACGGCAGCGACAGCGACAGGTACATGCCGTCGTCGTTGGTGCCGTTATATTTGTTGCGATAGCCGGTCAGCGACAGGCTGATATTCCTGAAGCGCCCCAGGTCGAAATAGCGCGACAGCGTCAGGTTGTAACGGTCATTCGCCGGCCGGTCCCAGTAGGTCTGGTGGTTGTAGTTGAGATAGGCACTCAACCCCAGATCGCGGAACTGCTGGTTAAAGGTGATGGTGTACATCTCCTTGCTGCTGTTGGTGCGCGTGCCGTCGCGGCGGGCATCCAGGTATTCGCCCATCGACATATAGTTGCGCTCCGAGAAGCGGTAGCCGGCAAAGGTCACCTGGCTGTCATAGTCGTCAAAGCGCTTGGAATAGCTCAGGCGGTATGAACCGCCGCTCAGCGTGCCCTGTTGCGGCAGGTTGGCGCGCGACTGAGTGGCGTCAAAAGACAGCGCGCCAAACATCATCAGGTCACGCCCCACCCCCAGCGCCAGTGCGTTGTAATCGCCGCCCGCCACGCCGCCGCCGTACAGCGACCAGCCGTTGCTCACGCCCCAGGAAAACTCGCCGGTGCCGAACATCGGCCCGTCGCTGTGGTGTTCCCAGTCCGCCGGCCGACCGGCCGCCACCTTGTAACGCACCGAGCCCGGTCGGGTCAGGTACGGGATGCTGGCGGTGTCCATCTTGAACTCCTGCACGCTGCCGTCCTGCTCTTCCACCCGCACGTCCAACTGGCCGCTAACCGCGTCATTGATGTCCTGAATGCGAAACGGCCCCGCCGCCACCTGGGTTTCATACAGCACGCGCCCTTGCTGGCGGATTATGACTTTCGCATTGCTGCGCGCTATCCCCGTCACCTCCGGCGCATAGCCGCGCAGGTTGGGCGGCAGCATATTGTCGTCGGTCACCAGGCTGGCGCCGACAAAGCGGAAACTGTCGAAGATGTCGGAATTTAAATAGTCCTCACCCATCGTCAGCCTGGCGCCCAGCTTTGGCAGTGCGCGGTAGGCGTAGTAACGGCTCCAGTCCCAGCTGGTGCGAGTCGGCTCGCCGGAACCGCCCTGGTGATCCAGCCGCGATTGCCAGTCAGCCCGCAGTCGCCAGGCCCCCAGATTGCCGCCCAGCGTGCCATTGCCGCTGAGGTTATAGCTCTGCGTGCCCTGCTTTTGCTGGCGCTGGCTTTGCGCATTCAGGTTGTAATCAAACAGCACCCCCGGGATACCCTCGTCCCAGCGCGAAGGCGGGTCCCAGTTTTCTGCGGTGTATTCCAGGTACGCCTGCGGAATATTCAGGTACAGTGCCGCCGCGCCTAAATCGCCGCGCACTTCCATCCCCTCCAGGCTATGGGGATCCAGACACTGGTTTTGGTGCCACCAGGTCAATTTCAGTAATGCAGATTCTTTTAACCCCAGTTGTTCAACCAACTGCGGCGTAATACAGGCTTCACTGCCTCTGGCATCGTCATCCGGCGGATAAAACGCCACTGGCTGATCGGTTAATGTCTGTTTATTAATGTGCACGGCAAACAGATAATCACCGGGCATAATAAAGTTGCCGCGAGAAAACTGCTCCAGGTCAATATTGGCGCGATCCGTCACATCCAGTACGTCGGTATTGAATTCAATATCAGCAGCTACAGCGCAGGCAGCATTCCCCGCCAGAATAAAGGCGATCAACAGCCCCAGAATTCTCGGTCGTATCTTCCCTATACAGCCATATGACGGAGTAGTTGACATCCGCAGACCCTTATCAATAATTATTTAATTCGCAGTGACAACGTTCAGACAGGTTTAGTAGTAATCCATTTTAAAGCGCACGGTGGAGTAATAACTCCCGGCCTTCATTACCTGATTATTGCCCATCAACCGCAGGCCATAATTAAATTCCATGGTACCGGGTTGTAATTCATTTTTTGCCATAGGTATACCCGGTGCGGCGACATTCCCCCGCTTATCGGATATTTGCAGGGCAATGCCCTTGGCGTTTCCGTCAATACCAAATAACCCGGCATCTTCTCTGCCATCAAAGGTCACGGCAAAATATCGCCAGTCATCCAACGCAGGGTTGAATTTCTCCAACGTGCAGTTCACCAGTTTAATATTGAATTCATGCAACTCACCCTGGCCATCACGAATAATCTGGCTGACGGGTAATGTCGCCAGGGTAATGGTTTGATCAAGGCTTTCGGTATCAATGGCGCAGGCGGAGGCGATAATTCTACCGTTCACGGTAACCTCACCACGCCCTTGGTTGGCAGCGTGCGCCAAAGAGGAACACAGCAACAGATTAACTAACACCGCGCGCCGTAATATCCTTTTTCCACGCTGTGAATGCATACTCCCTCCCCACATAGCAAGTTAATAAGCAGCATGCGGGTACCCCGCATGCAATTAACTGTGCGAATTAATCGCCGTGGGCTTATTGATACGCCAGGGTAAAGTCAGCAACAGAGTTGAATTCACCCGGGGTGATGGCAGCAGAAGCGCCGTCGCCCTGCAGGTGGGCGCTGAAGCGCAGAGTAGACTCGCCGTCTTCAATTTTCACCGGTTTACTGGCTGTAGTCAGCGGCAGCAGTTTACCGTCAACGTCGTTGATGGCGATGCTGGCACCACGTGCAGAGCCTTTCATAGCCAACAGGCCTGGCGCTGCTTCAGACTCGCTACCGGTAAATGTGGTAGTTACATCTTTAGCGGTTTCAACATCACAACCCACCAGCTTGATCAGAATATCCTGCGGCGTAGACTTGCCGCCGTTTTTCAGCTGTGCAGAGGCGATATCGCCCAGTTTCACAGTTTGATCCAGGCTACCAGGTTCAATAGAGCATGGTGCATCAATGATTGAGCCTTTAAAGGTTACGGAGCCGCCACCCTGGTTAGCCGCGTTAGCCATAGAGATAGTACCCAGAGTCATTACCGCAGCCAGCATGATTTTGTTCAGTTTCATTGTGTTAATTCCATATATACAATTAGTTTAATAAAGAAAGTGTCCTTGTGCTTACGCAGCCACTAACCACTCTTATTTTTTCGCCGCTACAGAGAATCTTGCTAGCCCCCTGTTTTGGCGATGTGAAAATGATACCCCTACCAGAAACTAAACAGCAAAATAAACTAAATAACCATAAATCAACAACATTAAAAACCAAAAAACATCAATAAATTATATTTTTAAACCGATAATTATCAAATCAATGGCATCAAGAAGATTATTACACCAGAATAAAAATAATAAATTATCGCCACTGGAATTTTCTTATGTATGAAATGAGATTTTTCTTGAAAACCAAGTAATCTTCGCTAGGATAGCGGCTAACGACAACACCTGCTCATCCACATAAAACTTATAAACATGAAATACATCATAAATAAAATCGTTGTTTTTAACTCTGACGAATTGACACTATTTCTCTACGAGAATAACCAGATCGTCACCAAACTGACTAAACCGGCAAGCCGGTTGTTGTTGGAACTAATACAGAACAACAAGAAAAACATTACCCGGGATGACCTCCTCGAAAGGGTATGGACCACCTATGGTTTCACCGCTTCTAATGCCGGATTAAATAATTACATCAGCGAACTGCGTAAGGCATTCGCACTTTTGGGCCTGGTGAACGAAATTATCGTGACTATTCCTAAACTGGGGTTTCGCTTTGAAGCCGATATTGTTCTTACAGAAGCCATGTTGCTGCCCTCAGAGCCGATGGACAGCCAGGGAGACAACCCCAATAACAAAGTAGAAGTAGAAGTAGAAGTAGAAGTAGAAAACAAAATTATTGAAAAAGGAGCTTCAAAAAAAAGCTTTCATCCGCGCTCATTCACAAAAAACAAAAAAATCACCGTTTTTATAATACTGGCCGTAGGGGCATTACTGATAGCAATACTGATATCCAGGTATAAAGAGCATCATAATTACGCCCCCTACACCAAGGTGTCTGAGTTGAGTAACTGTGAAATTTACGTTATTGGCCATGCGGAAACAGATACCAGCAATACAAAAAAAGTAATAGACGTGCTTAATGATAAAAAGATTGATTGTGTAAGCAGTGAGAAGGACGTTTTTTACTCAGAAGACAAATTTGATAGCAAATTACAAAGAGCAATGCTGATTTCAGTTTGCAGTAAAAACAACGAAAACCATTATGATAACTGCTTAAACCTCAAAATACAGAGAGACGCATTAAAATGAAAAATATACTCATAGCCTTTAATGCCATTCTTTTTTTTGTATTTTTTTCATTATCTATTCGCGCCGATGAACCTTTTAAGTGCGCATCGCAATACCAATTGCTGATAGAAAGAGATAATGACTTCACCTCATTTATTGGACGGGTGAATTTGTTTCTAACGGATGATACGGAAGGTTTTTTCAACATCATTGGCACCGTTAAGACGAAAGAACGTAGCTACTGGCTCTCCAGAAGTAGCTACTTCTCGCTTTCGCCTAATGAAACCAATAAGTTTAAAACCATGAAAATAACCAAAGTAGTCAAACACTCCATAGACTCGACCCCAGAGGACATCTGGTCAAGGGATATCTTGATCGACTCACCTGGCGTTGAGTTTCATATAGAAATGGCACACTTAAAAGATAATGCGATACTGATAAAAAGTATCAATACTCCGCATCTTATTTGTGCAAAAAAATAATCTTTTCTATCAAAGAGATAAATTAGCGCGGGTTATCACCGAGGTAACCCGCCGCTTTTGTCACGTCAGCGACAAATCACCCGCGCAATGTCCTTCGAATTGGTCAAAGCGCGCACTTCGCCGAACAGGTCGGTGGCCTCGGCATACTCTTTGCGTAAATACCCCAGCCACTGCTTGATGCGCGCCACGTGATACAGGCCGGTGTCGCCCTGCTTTTCCAGATGGACGTATTTTTGCAGCAGCTGCACCACCTGCGGCCAGGGCATGCGCGGTTCGTTGTATTTCACCACCCGGCTCAGGTTCGGCACGTTTAATGCGCCGCGCCCCAGCATCACCGCGTCGCAGCCGGTGGTTTGCAGGCAATCTTGTGCGCTTTGGTAATCCCAGATTTCGCCGTTGGCGATCACCGGAATGGTCAGCCGCTTGCGGATCTCGCCAATCGCCGCCCAGTTAATGCGCTCGGCCTTGTAGCCGTCCTCTTTGGTGCGGCCATGCACCGCCAGCTCGGTGGCGCCCGCCTGTTGCACCGCGTCGGCGATTTCAAAACTGCGGCTGTCGCTGTCCCAACCCAAGCGTACCTTTACCGTCACCGGCAGATGATCCGGCACCGCCGCACGCATCGCTTTCGCGCCCTGGTAAATCAGTTCCGGGTCTTTCAGCAAGGTCGCCCCGCCGCCGCTACCGTTGACCAGCTTGGACGGGCAGCCGCAGTTGAGATCGACGCCATAAGAACCCAGCTCGACCGCACGGGCGGCGTTTTCCCCCAGCCACTGCGGGTGCTGGCCCAACAGCTGGATGCGCACCAGCGTGCCGGACGGGGTACGGCTGGCGTGGTGCAGTTCGGGGCACAGGCGATAGAAAGATTTGGCCGGCAGCAGTTGGTCAACCACGCGCAGGAATTCGGTGATGCACAGGTCGTAGTCGTTCACTTCGGTGAGCAGCTCGCGCACCAAAGAATCGAGAACGCCCTCCATCGGAGCCAATAATACGCGCATGATTACCCCTGCTTAAAAAGACGCGCAATGATACGGGGGAATGCCGGTATCAGACAAGCGCACGGGGGAATAAAAAGCCGCTTAGCCCAACCTGCGCAGGGGCTGCCCGGCGAGAAACGCCTCGATATCCTCAATCGCCTCGCGGAAGTAGATACGGTAGTTGTCATCGGCCACGTAACCCAGGTGCGGCGTCGCCAGCACGTTGGGCAGGCGGCGGAAGATATCGTCCACAGACAGCGGTTCAACCTCGAACACGTCCAGCCCGGCACCGGCGATCCGTTGTTGTTGCAGAGCTTCTATCAAGGCCGCTTGATCGACAATCGCCGCGCGCGAAGTGTTGATCAGATAAGCAGTTTTCTTCATCTCCTGCAGCTCTGGCCGGCCCACCAGCCCACGGCTACGCTCACTGAGCACCAGATGAACCGAAACAAAGTCGCTCTGTTCAAACAGCGCCTGTTTGGATGCTGCCAGCGTCACCCCCACCTCGGCGGCCCTTTCTGCCGTCAGGTTTTGGCTCCAGGCCAGCACCCGCATACCAAACGCCTGCGCCACCACCGCCATTTGGCTGCCAATCTTGCCCAACCCCAGCAGGCCCAGCGTCTTGCCCTGCAGGGTCACGCCAACCGCTTGCTGCCAGGGGCCGTTATTACGCAGGCCGTGATTTTCCACCAGTAAATGTTTTGCCAACCCCAGCAGCAGTGCCCAGCTTAGCTCCATCGGTGCTGCTGAGCCGCTGGCGGTGCCGCAGACAATAACCCCGCGCTGTGCCGCCGCCGCCAAATCAATAGAGGCATTGCGCATGCCCGAGGTGATCAACAGTTTTAACTGAGGCAAACGCGCCAGTAGCGAGGCGGTGATTGGCGTGCGTTCACGCATAATCACCAAAATATCGCAGTCCTGCAGATGCACGGCCAGTTCCGCTTCATCACTAAAATGCTGACCGATGCTGAACACCTCAACCCGATCGCCGAGGGCAGACCAGTCGGCCATGCTGAGCGCGACCTGCTGATAATCATCAAGAATGGCACATTTTAGTTTCATCTTCGGCTCCGGGATTAGGCAAAATCAGTCGGCACGCACGTCAACCAGCACCGGGCAATCGGCGTTCTCAATCACCAGGGCGCTGTGCGACCCATTCAACAAACGTCTAAAGGGGGAAAGATGGCGTCGCCCCATAATAATCATCGTCGCATTCAGTTCTTTCGCCTGGGCAACAATGGTTTCTGCCGGCTCACCCGCCACCACCCGCCCACGCGCATTGACCCCTGCCGCCTGCAGTTCGCTCAGTGCCCGGTGCACCACGGTCGCGGCGGCCTGTTGTTCATCCTGCGCGCAACCGAAATCTGCCGGATCTTCACCCGGTTCAATTTCAAACGGCCCCGTTACGGAATAGCTAAGATCGACACAACAAAGCACCACTAGCGCCGCCTGTTGCGCCAATGCCTGTTCGGCAGCCAGTGAAATGACCTTACGAGCATTAGCGGAATTATCAACCGCAACCAACAGCGTTTTCATTATCTTCTCCGGTTAATCTCGCGACGCCACCTTGCCAATCTCATCGATCAACGCGTCTTTACACTTAAGGATCTCCTCGCGGAAGCGAGCTTCATTCTTGGCCAAACGGGTGCTGGGCACTAACAGACTGATGGAGAAACGCCCCAGAATGGTGTCGATAGCCACCGCCATGGTAGAGACGCCTTCCAATGTTTCTTCCCGATCGAAGGACAGGCCGGTACGGCGTATTTCGGTCAGATGCTGCAGCAGTGCCGGAAAATCACGCACCGTCAGATCCGTCACCGCCCTATAGGCCTCACCCAGTAAATCCCGGGCCGCATCGTCGCTGTTCAACGCCAGCAGCGCTCGCCCGCCGGAGGTGCTGTACAGCGGCAGATTCATGCCGATGCGTGGCACCACTCGCAGCTCACGATCCGCCACAATGTAGTGCACTACCGCCAGTTGCAAACCGCTGGCGCGCGCCAGCGATACCGTCTCACCAGTGGCGTCACATAAAGCCTGCAACCAGGGGGTCGCAATCGACACCATTTCGGTATGTACGCTGGCAATCAGCCGCAGCAACGACGGCCCGAGGCGCACACCACCGGCACCGCCGCGCACCAATTGCACGGAGTCCAGCGCGTTGACGATACGTTGCACGGTGGAACGCGGCAGATCGACCGCCAGCGCTATTTCGCCCAGGCTCATGCCATTGGGCTTGGCGCCCAGCGCATCGAGGATTTTAGCCGCACGGGTAATGACCTGAATACCGCCGGTTTTTTCATCATCACAACATGTTGAGGGTTCGGACATGGAAGGCTCTTTTCCTTGCTTTTGACCACACTGTAACATTTTTTCCGGTCAGGCGGCACGATGTACCACATTGCAATACAGTGCATCACAATGTAGCATGCGTCACAATGTATCGCTATGCAATACAGTGCATCGTAAGTTTCGTTTCTGGAGTCATACTATGAATGCTCAGCCTGCGCCTGCCGTCGCTGCGCCGCATCCTTTTACCCTGCGTCTGGCTGTGGGGTTGGTGGGTGTGCTGATTGCCGCCCTGACCTCAGGACTCAATGATCGCATCAGTGATTTGGCGCTGGCGGATATCCGCGCGGCTATCGGTATCGGTTTCGACCAGGGGAGCTGGATCACCTCGGCCTATCAGGCCGCGGAAGTGTCGGCCATGATGGTGGCCCCCTGGTTTGCCGTGACCTTTTCGCTACGCCGTTTCGCCCTGGTGATGATCGGCGGTTTTGCCGCCGTCGGCGTACTCCAGCCGTTAACTGCTGATCCCACCCTGTTTATTGCTCTGCGGGTGGTGCAAGGCCTGTTTGGCGGGGCATTGCCGCCGTTGCTGATGACGGTGGCGCTGCGTTTTCTGCCCCCGACCATCAAACTTTACGGGCTGGCCGCCTATGCGCTCACCGCCACCTTTGGCCCCAATGTCGCGGCACCGCTGGCGGCGCTGTGGACCGACAGTCTGGGTTGGCAGTTTGTCTTTTGGCAGGCGATCCCGCTGTGTCTGATAGCCTCCTTACTGATCGGTTGGGGGTTGCCGCAGGATCCCTTGCGGCTGGAGCGTTTCCGCCAGATCGATCTGTTCGGCATGCTGACCGGTTGCAGCGGTATTGCGCTGTTGATCCTTTCGCTGACTCAGGGTGAGCGACTCGACTGGTTCAATTCACCCTTAATTAGCCTGATGCTACCGGTTTCCATTGCGTTGCTGGTGACGTTTTTAATCAACGAATGGTTCCATCCGTTGCCACTGTTAAAACTGCAATTACTGCGGCGCATCAATCTTTCTTATAGCCTGCTGACGCTGGCTGGCGTGCTGTTGCTGGCGTTGTCAGGCTCAATGCTGCCGTCGTTTTACTTTTCGCAGGTGGAGGGTTTTCGCACCGTACAATTTGCGCCGCTGGCGTTAGCCGTCGGCCTGCCGCAGTTGGTGATAGCCCCGTTAATCGCCGCCCTGTTGAACCTGCGCTGGATAGACGCCCGTTGGGTGCTGACTATCGGTGCCGCGCTAATCGCCGTCTCCTGCCTGCTGGGAATGCAATTGACCGACGATTGGGCACGAGAAAACTTCTGGCTGATCCAAGGCCTGCAGGCATTTGGCCAGCCGATGATGATTTTACCGGTGTTAATGACCTCTACCAGCGTGATCCTGCCACCGGAAGGGCCTTTTGCCTCGGCAATGTTTAACACCGTGCGCGGTTTTTCCGCCGTGGCGGCGGGCAGCCTGGTTGAGAATTTTATTAGCCACCGGGAGCAATTTCACTCTCATGTGCTGGTTGACCGGCTGGGTAATCGCCCGTGGCTGATGACGGCAGAGAGCTCAGAACACGCCAGCGGGGCTATACCGCTGTTACCGGACGGCTCGGTCAGTTCAGCGGAAAATCTCGGGCATTTTTCGACGCTGGTAAAGCATCAGGCGGTGATCCTCAGTATCAGTGACGCCTACCTGCTGATTATTGGCTGTGCACTGCTGTTGGTGTTGCTGACCGCCTGGTTGCCGAAGCGTGTCTATCCGCCGCAAACGCTCTTACCTCTAGTTCCAAAAACATCAGGATCATAACCATGAGCTTCACCCCTGCAAAACGAACCTTAACCCTGGCGTTGCTGCTGTTAATCCTGCTGGCGATTGCTTTTTTTGTCCGCTCATCGCTCAATCGCCACCATTTGCGTACCGATGATGCGGTCGTGAGCGCCGATTACACGCTGGTGGCCCCCAAGATTTCCGGCTATATCCGCAGCGTCAACGTCAGTGACAACCAGCAGGTAAAAGCCGGTGAAGTGCTGGCCACCCTCGACGATCGGGATTACCGCGTGGCGCTGGAAACGGCACAGGCCAATCTGCAGATTAGCCAGGCCAAATTGTCCAGTATTCAGGCGCAGCTGGATCAACAGCAGGCCAATATTGCCCAGCAGGAAGCCGGCGTCAGCGCCAGCCAGGCCACGCTCAACTACGCCGGGCAGAACGCCGATCGCTATCGCCGGTTGCTGAAAACCGGCACCGCCACCGCTGATGAGCAGCAGAAATCGGCCTCCGTGATGCAGACCGCCGCCGCACAGCTAAAGCAGAATCAGGCGGCGGTGGTTTCGGCACGTAAAGAAGTCGGGGTGTTGCAGGCCAGCCGCAAACAGGCCGAAGCGAATATTGCCGCCTCGCAGGCCAGCGTTGATCAGGCGCGTCTGAATCTTTCCTATACCCAGATTATTGCGCCGATTGCCGGCAGCGTCGGCCAGCGCGCGGTACGCCAGGGTGCCTGGGTCTCCGCCGGTACGCGTCTGCTGGCGGTGGTGCCGCTACAACAGAGCTACGTGGTCGCCAACTTCCTGGAAACCCAGTTAGCCAACGTCTCTGCCGGCCAGCCGGTATCCATCACCGTCGATGCGCTGCCCGGCGTGACGCTGCGCGGCCACGTTGACAGCATCGCCCCGGCCACTGGCTCGACCTTTGCCGCCATCAGCGCCGATAACGCCACCGGCAACTACACCAAAGTGGTGCAACGCCTGCCGGTGAAGATCCTGCTGGAACCC
This sequence comes from Serratia sp. BIGb0163, assembly GCF_024809935.1. Lineage (NCBI taxonomy): Bacteria > Pseudomonadati > Pseudomonadota > Gammaproteobacteria > Enterobacterales > Yersiniaceae > Serratia > Serratia sp. BIGb0163. The sequence continues at coordinate 39,476 of NZ_JANUDZ010000001.1, read as the reverse complement.
AACCAGCCGGAACTGGCGCGACTGCGTGTTGGCATGTCGGTGGTGCCGGAACTTGAGATGCGCTGATTTTTACGTATAAAAAAGGCCACCCTAAAGGTGGCCTCAGACGGCTGACAAAGTCATTTGTAGCTAAAAGTACTGTTTTAGGTACTAACAAAAACAAAGGATTAAGTCTTCTGGTTTACGCCAAACATCCGAAAACCACGTTTTTCGGGTGTTTGTCACCAAACTAAGGCCACCCTAAAAGTGGCCTCAGACGGCTGACAACAGCGCAATTTACTCAGCCGGGCGGCTGCGCGGACGGCGCGGAGCACCTGAACGCGGCTTGCCATCACCCTGCGGACGAGCACTGCCACCACCGCGGTTTTCACGCTGACCGCCATTGCCGCCACCGTTGCCACTGCGCTGGCCGCCACCGTTACCGGAGCGTTGACCACCGCCGTTGCCGCGTGGCGCACCGCGCCCACCAGCCTGACGACCGTTGATGATCGGCTCGGCCTTGATGCTCGGATCCGGCTCATAGCCTGGCAGGGCAATACGCGGGATCTCACGTTTGAGCAGGCGTTCGATATCGCGCAGCAGTTTGTGTTCATCCACACACACCAGCGAGATCGCCTCACCGGTACGTTCAGCACGACCGGTACGGCCGATGCGGTGTACGTAGTCTTCCGGCACGTTAGGCAACTCGTAGTTCACCACATGTGGCAACTGGTCGATGTCCAGACCGCGTGCCGCGATGTCGGTAGCGACCAATACGCGAATTTTGCCGTCTTTAAAATCGGCCAATGCGCGGGTACGCGCGCCCTGGCTTTTGTTGCCGTGGATCGCTGCGGCAGTGATGCCGTCTTTGTTCAGCTGTTCAGCCAGGTGGTTGGCGCCGTGTTTGGTGCGGTTAAACACCAAGACTTGCTTCCAGTCACCTTCGCCGATCATCTGGGACAACAGTTCCCGCTTACGCTTCTTGTCTACGAAGTGCACGCTTTGCTCAATCTGCTCGGACGCGGTGTTGCGGCGCGCCACTTCAACCGATGCCGGGTTGTGCAACAGTTTGTTGGCCAGCCCTTTGATGTCGTCGGAGAAGGTTGCAGAGAACAGCAGGTTCTGACGCTTGGCAGGCAGTTTGGCCAGCACGCGGCGGATATCATGGATAAAGCCCATATCCAGCATGCGGTCTGCTTCGTCCAGCACCAGAATTTCAATTTTGGACAGGTCAACCGCGCGCTGGTGTTCCAGATCCAGCAGGCGACCCGGTGTTGCCACCAGCACGTCGACGCCGCCGCGCAGTTTCATCATCTGCGGGTTGATGCTCACGCCACCAAATACCACCAGCGAACGCAGGCGCAGGTATTTGCTGTAGGATTCGACGTTTTCGCCGATCTGCGCAGCCAGTTCACGGGTAGGCGTCAGGATCAACGCACGTACCGGACGGCGACCTTTGACCGCATGGTCATGCTTACTCAGCAGCTGTAGCAGCGGCAGGGTAAAGCCAGCGGTTTTACCGGTACCGGTCTGGGCGCTGGCCATCAGGTCACGACCTTCCAATACGACAGGAATAGCCTGGCGCTGAATTGGCGTAGGTTCGCGATAGCCCTGTTCTTCAACAGCGCGCAGAATTTCAGCACTTAAGCCGAGGGTTTCAAATGACATAAAGAGAAAAACTCCAGATCCCCCCTAACCTAACAGTGTTCGGTGCAGTTTCCTGGGAGGATTATCAGACGGGACATTTTGCATGACCACGAGGGATTGGCACAAACTGCAGTGCACCAAGCGGGCGAGTGTAGCAGAAGTCGAACAAGAAAACGCAAATTAAGTGACGCAGAGCACAATATGCCGACAATTCAGCCAAATCCGAAAAGATACCCTTAAATAAACCGCGGTTACTGATTGCATTTCGTGCAATCTGGCATAAAGTTAATCATATGATTGATTAACTTTTATGAGCGCCATCAATAATGCCAAATAATCAGACTGCCGGCCGGGCACGGGGCGAGCAAGCGCGTCAGCAGTTGATCGCCGCCGCCATCGAAATGTTCGGTGAATACGGCATTCAGGGTGCCACCACCCGCGATATTGCCCAGCGTGCCGGGCACAACATCGCCGCCATCACCTACTACTTCAATTCTAAAGAAGGCCTGTATCTGGCCGTCGCCCAGTGGATTGCCGATTTTATCCAGCAGGCGTTTCGCCCGCTGGCCGAAGAGATTGACCGCTTCTGGCAACTCCCGGAAGCCGAACGTCTACCGGAGCATTACCTCGAACATCTGAAACGTGGCCTGCTGGCGTTCAGCGATCTGATGACTCAACCGCAGACGCTGAACCTGAGCAAAATCATGTCGCGCGAGCAGCTCTCCCCCACCGATGCCTATCCGCTGATCCACCAACAGGTGGTGGCGCCGCTGCATAACAAGCTTTGCCGCCTGCTGGCGGCCTACACCGGCATCGATCCGCAGTCGACCAAAATTGTGCTGCATACCCACGCGCTGATCGGTGAAGTGTTGTCGTTTCGCGTGGCACGGGAAACCGTCCGCCGACAGGCCGGTTGGCAGCAGATCGACACTGCCGAGGCGGAACAAATCAGCGAAGTACTGGCTGAACACATTGAGATTCTGGTTAATGGGCTGCGCCAACGCTATGGCGCGTATACCCTATAGCTTTCAAGTTGCAGCTAGGCGGCCAGCTCGCTCATCCCCAGGCGCTTACTCAAGTAAGTAACTGGGGTGAGCGAGTGCAGGTAACAACGCTGCAACTTGAAAGATGACGGGTATAAATTCAGGCAGGGAGAATTATGAATAAAAAACGCAGTGCCTTTTTGGTGGCGGTTGTTGTGCTGATCGCCGCGGCCGTTTACGGGGTCTGGTATCACCAACAGCATCAGGATAAACCGCTGACGCTGTACGGTAACGTGGATATTCGCACGGTGAATTTGGGCTTCCGCGTCGATGGGCGTCTGGCGTCGCTGACGGTGGATGAAGGCGATACCCTGCAACCGGGGCAATTACTCGGCAAACTGGACGACGCGCCCTACATCAACGCGCTACAGCAGGCGCAGGCTAACGTCGGCAGTGCCAAAGCCAAACTGGCGCTGCTGATGGCCGGTTACCGCGCCGAAGAAATAGCCCAGGTACGTTCGGAAATGGCGCAGCGCCTGTCCGCCTTTAGCTATGCCGATAGCTTCCTGAAGCGTCAGCAGGGCCTGTGGGCGAAAAATGCCACCTCTGCCGACGCGCTGGAAGATGCCCGCACCTCACGCAATCAGGCGCAGGCCAACCTGCAGGCGTCGAAAGACAAGCTGGCGCAATACCTGAGCGGTAACCGTCCGCAAGAAATAGAAGAGGCCAAAGCCAATCTGGCGCAAAGCGAGGCCGCACTGGCTCAGGCCCAGCTTAACCTGCACGACACCACTTTAGTTTCCCCGTCCGCCGGCACGGTGCTGACGCGTGCGGTCGAGCCGGGCACCATGCTCAGCGCCGGTGGCACGGTGTTCACTTTGTCGCTGACCCGTCCGGTGTGGGTGCGTGCCTATGTGAATGAAACCAGTCTGAGTAAAGCGACACCCGGTACCGAACTGGAAATCTACACCGACGGCCGGCCAGACAAGCCGTATCACGGCAAAATCGGCTTTGTCTCGCCGACCGCTGAATTCACGCCGAAGAGCGTCGAAACCCCGGACCTGCGTACCGACCTGGTGTACCGCCTGCGGGTGATAGTGACCGACGCCGATGACGCGCTGCGCCAGGGGATGCCGGTCACCGTTCGCTTTGCCCAACCTTGAGGGAGCGGTGATGGAACAGGTCATTGAGCTTGAGGCGTTGGAAAAGCGTTTCCCGTCACTGGCAAAACCGGCGGTCGCCAGCCTGACTACCCGGCTGACCAGCGGCGCGGTCACCGGGCTGGTTGGCCCCGACGGTGCCGGTAAAACCACCCTGCTGCGGATGCTGGCCGGACTGCTCAAACCCAGCAGCGGTACACTGCGCGTCGCCGGGTTGGATCCGATCGCTCAGGATCGTCAGTTGCATGCCATTCTCGGCTACATGCCGCAAAAGTTTGGTCTGTATGAAGATCTGACGGTGATGGAAAACCTGACGCTGTACGCCGATCTGCGCGGCGTCACCGGCGATCTCCGCAAGCAGACGTTCGATCGCTTGCTGACATTCACCGATCTCACCCGTTTCACCACCCGACTGGCGGGCAAACTTTCCGGCGGCATGAAGCAAAAACTCGGGCTGGCCTGTACGCTGGTCGGGCAACCGCAGGTGCTGTTGCTGGATGAGCCGGGGGTCGGCGTCGATCCAATCTCGCGTCGCGAGCTGTGGCGCATGGTGCATGAACTGGCCAACGACGGCATGTTGATCCTGTGGAGCACCTCTTATCTGGACGAAGCCGAACAGTGCCGCGAAGTGCTGCTGCTTAACGAAGGGGAACTGCTGTTCAGCGGCGCACCGAAAGATCTTACCCAGAGAATGGCCGGGCGCACGGTGCTGATCGCGCCACCGGCCGGTAGCCACCGCGCCCTGCTGCAACGGGCGATCTGCCTGCCGGCGGTCACCGACGGTGTGATCCAGGGGAAATACCTGCGGCTGATCCTCAAGCAAGGCGAAGATCATCGCCAGCTACTGCAGGCATTGGATCTGCCGGATGCCGAACTGAGCGAAGCGGAACCGCGCTTTGAAGATGCGTTTATCGATCTGCTCGGCGGCGGGCCAAACAGTAAATCGGCGCTGGCGGAGATCATGCCGACCGTCGAGGGAGAAAACACGGAAACGGTGATCGAAGCTCAGGGGCTAACCAAGAAATTCGGCGACTTTGCCGCCACCGACCACGTGGACTTCAAAGTGCAGCGCGGGGAAATTTTCGGCCTGCTCGGCCCGAACGGTGCCGGTAAATCCACCACCTTTAAAATGATGTGCGGGTTGCTGGTGCCCACCGAAGGCAAGGCGCTGGTGCTGGGTATGGATTTGAAAACCAGCTCCGGCAAGGCACGCCAGCATTTGGGTTATATGGCGCAGAAATTCTCGCTGTACGGCAACCTGACGGTGGCACAAAACCTGAAGTTTTTCTCCGGCGTTTATGGCCTGAGCGGCAAGGCGCAGCGCGATAAAATCAGCGAGATGTCCAACGCCTTCAACTTTGGCCCGATCCTCAACCAGACGCCGGACTCGCTGCCACTGGGCTTCAAACAGCGGCTGGCGCTGGCCTGCGCACTGATGCACGAGCCGGATATTCTGTTTCTCGACGAACCAACCTCGGGCGTCGATCCCCTGACCCGACGTGAATTCTGGCTGCATATCAACGGCATGGTGGATAAAGGCGTGACGGTGATGGTGACCACCCACTTTATGGATGAGGCGGAATACTGCGACCGCATCGGGCTGGTGTATCGCGGCAAGATCATCGCCGCCGGCACGCCGGACGATCTCAAACACCAGGTCGCCAAGAGTGATAATCCCAATCCCTCCATGGAACAGGCGTTTATCGAGCTGGTGCAGGGTTATGATCAGGAGGAGCAGCCATGAGCCCAAAAATAGCCATGAGCGAAAAAAATGCCACCCGCGATGACAGTGGTTTTTCCTGGCGGCGGCTGCGTGCACTGTGCCTGAAAGAGACGCGGCAAATCCTGCGCGATCCGAGCAGTGGGCTGATCGCCTTTGTCATCCCATTAATGCTGCTGTTTATCTTCGGCTACGGCATCAACCTGGACTCCAGCAAGCTGCGGCTGGGCATTCTGATGGAACAGCAGAGCGAAGAGGCACGTGATTTGGCCAACGCCTTTGCCGGTTCGCCCTACATCGAGCCGACCATCAGCGACAACCGTCAGCAGTTGATCCAACTGATGCAGGCCGGACGCATCCGTGGGCTGGTAGTGATCCCCAATGATTTTGCCCAACGCATGGCGCGACCGCACGACAGCGCACCGATACAAATTATTACCGACGGCAGCGAGCCGAACACCGCCAACTTTGTCCAAGGCTACACCCAAGGAGTATGGCAAGTCTGGCAGCAACAGCGTGCCACCGATAATGGGCGTGAGGAAAAACCGTTAATCGATGTACAGATGCGCTATTGGTTTAACCCGGCGGCCATCAGTCGGCACTACATTATTCCCGGTGCCATCACCATTATCATGACGGTGATCGGCGCTATCCTCACCTCACTGGTGATCGCCCGTGAGTGGGAGCGCGGCACCATGGAGGCGCTGCTTTCCACCCAGGTAACGCGCACAGAGCTGCTGTTGTCGAAGCTGGTGCCCTACTATTTTCTCGGCATGATCGCCATGGTGCTATGTATGGCGGTGTCGGTATGGGTGCTCGGCGTGCCCTATCGCGGCTCGCTGCTGATTTTATTCGTCATCAGCAGCCTGTTCCTTGCCAGTACGCTCGGCATGGGGCTGCTGATTTCTACCATTACCCGCAACCAGTTCAACGCGGCAATGGTGGCGCTGAACGCGGCCTTTCTGCCTTCGATCATGCTGTCCGGCTTTATCTTCCAGATCGACAGCATGCCGGCCATCGTGCGCGCCGTGACCTACATCATTCCGGCACGCTATTTCGTCAGCACGCTGCAAACGCTGTTCCTGGCGGGCAACGTCGGTACGGTGTTGATGATTAACTTGCTGTTCCTGATCGCTTCGGCGGTGGTGTTTATCGGCCTGACGGCCTGGAAAACCCAGCGGCGGCTGGATTAAGGGGAATAAGATGTTTCACCGTCTCTGGACGTTAATCATAAAGGAAATGCAGTCGCTACTGCGCGATCCGCAGACCCGTGCCATCCTGATTATGCCGGTTATCCTGCAGGTGCTGCTGTTCCCGTTCGCCGCCACGCTGGAGGTGACCAACGCCACCATCGCGGTCTATAGCGAAGACAGCGGTCATGCCTCGGTCGAGCTGACCCAGCGCTTCGCCAAAGCCAAGGCCTTCTCGCATGTGTTGCTGTTGCGCAGCCCGCAGGAAATACAAACCACCATCGATAACCAAAAGGCCCTGCTGCTGATCCGCTTCCCGGCCCAATTCTCGCGTGATATCGCCAACGGCAATACGGCCCCGCTGCAATTGTTGCTCGATGGGCGCAACTCCAACAGCGCGCAGATCGCCGCCAACTATATTCAGCAAATTGTGCAGGACTATCAGAATGAACTGATCGGCGGTCGCGCCAAGCCGAACAACAGCGAGCTGGTGGTGCGCAACTGGTATAACCCGAATCTGGACTACAAATGGTTTGTAGTACCTTCACTGATCGCCATGATCACTACCATTGGCGTGCTGATTGTCACCTCATTGTCGGTAGCGCGAGAACGCGAACAGGGCACGCTGGAGCAGTTGCTGGTGTCACCGTTGACCACCTGGCAGATTTTTATCGGTAAAGCGGTACCGGCGCTGATCGTCGCTACCTTCCAGGCCAGCATCGTGTTGCTGATTGGCATCTTTATCTATCAGATCCCGTTCGCCGGTTCGCTGCTGCTGTTCTACGGCACCATGCTGGTTTACGGATTGTCTTTGGTGGGGTTCGGTCTACTGATTTCGTCGCTGTGCGCCACCCAACAACAGGCATTTATCGGCGTGTTCGTGTTTATGATGCCGGCGATCCTGCTTTCCGGTTATGTCTCACCGGTGGAGAATATGCCGGTGTGGCTGCAAAACCTCACCTGGGCCAATCCCATCCGCCACTTCACCGACATCACCAAGCAGATCTACCTGAAGGACGCCAGTTTCGGCATCATCTGGCATAGCCTGTGGCCGCTACTGGCAATCACCGCCACCACCGGCAGCGCCGCTTACGCCATGTTCCGCCGTAAAATTGCATAAAAAAAGGGCTCAGCATGCTGAGCCCCTGCAAGTCATATAGATTCTTATCTGCGGTTACCGAAAATTCGCAGCAACATCAGGAACAGGTTGATGAAATCAAGGTACAGCGTCAGCGCGCCAACGATGGCGTATTTGCGGAAACTGTCTTTGTCATCGGCGTTCAACTGTTCGCCCATCGCTTTCAGTTTTTGGGTGTCGTACGCCGTCAGGCCAACAAACACCACCACCCCGATATAGGTAATCGCCCACATCAGCGCGGAGCTTTTCAGCCAGATATTCACCAGCGAAGCCAGCACGATACCGATCAGCGCCATAAACAGCATGCTGCCGAAACCGCTCAGGTCACGCTTGGTGGTGTAGCCGTACAGGCTCATGGCACCGAACATGCCGGCGGTCACCACGAAGGTACTGGCGATCGAGCTATAGGTATAGGCGATGAAAATGCTGGAAAGCGTCAACCCGGTCAGCGCCGAATACAACATAAACAGCGAGGTGGCGACCGTGCCACTGAGACGATTGACCATGCCGGAAATCACGAACACCAGACCCAGCTGCGCGATAATCAGGCCGAAGAAGGTGATCTGGCTGGAGAAGATAAAGTTAAGGATCGCGGGCGTGTTGGCCGCGTACCAGGATACAAACGCCGTCAACAGCATGCCACAGGTCATCCAGCCGTATACCTGCGCCATATAAGCCTGAATGCCGCTGTTGGCACGTTCGACGATTGAACCATTAGAGCGTGGATATCGGTCCATGACGGTTACCTTTTGCGTGTGGAACAAGATTTCGAGTCTCACTTTACGGGACCCGGCCTGCTATAAGCGTATCACAGAAAATATAATGGCAAAGCGGCAAAGGTATTGATTTGTTTCTGCTGTTTACACCCGTCGCCTTTCAAACTGTAGCGTTGTTACCTGCACTCAGTTATGTGGCCCGTCCATGGGCCACACCCCTTCGGGGCCGCTGCAAGCAGCGTTCAAATCTGCTCCTGGCAGATTTGTCACCCCAGTTACTTATTCAAGTAAGCGCCTGGGAATGAGTGAGCTGGCCGCCTAGCTACAGCTTGAAATTCATAGGGTGTACAGATCACTTAATGATTTTATGCCAGCGTTCCGCCGCCTGACGATCGCTGTCGCGCGCGTCAACCCAGCGGTCGCCCTGACCAACGGCTTCGCGTTTCCAGAACGGGGCGCGGGTTTTAAGGTAGTCCATGATGAACTCGCTGGCTTCGAATGCCATGCTGCGGTGCGCGCTGGTCACGCCGACAAACACAATCTCATCGCCAGGGAACAGCTCACCCACGCGGTGGATCACCGTCGCGCGCTGCAATGGCCAGCGGCTGCGTGCTTCGTCCACGATTTCCGCCAGCGCTTTTTCGGTCATGCCCGGGTAGTGTTCCAGCGTCAGAGCACTGACGTTATCGCCCAGATTATGGTTACGTACCTTGCCGGTAAAGGTCACCACGGCACCGTCATCGTCGCACTGCGCCAGCCACTGGTATTCTTCGCCGACGTTGAACGGCGCTTCCCCCACGCGGATACGGGTATTTTCCACCATTAACCCCCGGTTACCGGTGGAAAGAAAGCGACTTCATCACCGGCACGCAGCGGATGTTCCGCCGCCACCAGGGACTGGTTTACCGCCGTCAGCAACTTGCCTGACTCCAGTGCCAGCGCCCAGCGATCGCCACGTTCGCACAGCGCCTTACGCAGCGCCTCCACCGTTGGATAATCCGCCGGCATTGACAGATCGCCGGTGCCAACCAGCTCGCGTACCTGGGCAAAAAACAGAATGTTAATCATAGTTCCACCTTAAAATCACCGGATTTACCGCCGCTTTTCGCCAGCAGCCGCACCGGGCCGATCACCATGTCTTTTTGTACCGCCTTGCACATGTCGTAAATGGTCAATGCGGCCACCGAAGCGGCGGTCAAGGCTTCCATTTCGACGCCGGTCTTGCCGGTCAGCCGGCAGCAGGTTTCAATCCGCACCCGGCTGTGTTCCGGCTGCGCTTCCAATTGCACCTCGACCTTGCTCAGCATCAGCGGGTGACACAGCGGGATCAGCTCCCAGGTGCGTTTCGCCGCCTGAATACCGGCAATGCGCGCCGTGGCAAACACATCACCCTTGTGATGGCTACCCTCGATAATCATCGCCAGCGTGGTCGGTAGCATTTCAACAAAGGCCTCGGCACGCGCCTCGCGCACCGTCTCTGCCTTGGCAGAAACGTCGACCATATGGGCTTCGCCCGCGGCGTTAATGTGAGTCAGCTGCGTCATAGTTTCTATTTCTTCAAATGTGGCAGGAAGTTGCACGGGCGGTGACGCGCGTCCAACTGCTCTTCAATAATGCGTTCCCAGGCGGTGCGGCAGGCACGAGTCGAGCCAGGCATGGCAAAAATTACCGTCTGATTGGCCATTCCGGCCAGTGCACGCGACTGAATAGTGGCGGTGCCAATCTCTTCATAGGACACCATACGGAACAGTTCGCCGAACCCTTCCACTTCACGATCGAACAGCGGCAGCAGCGCTTCCGGGGTATTGTCCCTGGCGGTAAAACCGGTGCCCCCGGTGATCAGCACGGCTTGAACCTGCTCGTCGGCGATCCACGCGGAGACTCGCGCGCGGATTTGATATTTATCGTCTTTGACGATGGCGCGATCCACCACCTGATGCCCGGCCTCAAGCGCCGCTTCCTGCAGATACTGGCCCGAGGTGTCTTCCGCTTCACCGCGACTGTCCGAAACGGTCAGAATAGCGATATGCGCCGGAATGAATTCACTGCTGGCATGACTCATTGCTTGCTCCCATGCAATTGGAAAAATTTATCCGCCGATAAACGACAAATTCTGCGTGATGCCACTGTTGCCCTGGTGCAGGAAGTGGGTCTGCTTTTTGGTCCGCAGCCCGCCCTGAATGCGATCCTTCAACTCTTCAAGCTGGCCGTCATTCACCAGCAGATCGCGCAGGTTAATGCCCTGCTCACCGAACAGGCACAGGTGCAGATTACCGATGGCGGAAACCCGCAGCCGGTTGCAGCTGGCACAGAAATCTTTTTCGTACGGCATGATTAAACCCACTTCGCCCTGGTAATCCGGGTGGCTAAACACCTGCGCCGGGCCGTCGCTGCGGCCGCGCGGTTGCAGTTGCCAACCCTGCTGTTCCAGTTGCGAACGGATCACTTCGCCAGACACGTGGTGTTTGCGGAACAAGTCGCCACCCTCACCGGTTTCCATCAGCTCGATAAAACGCAGTTGGATCGGACGGTCTTTTATCCAGTGCAGGAAAGCGCCCAGTTGCTGATGGTTAACGTCACGCATCAGCACCGCGTTGACCTTGACCTTGCTGAACCCGGCGGTAAAGGCCGCGTCGATGCCCTCCATCACCTGGCGGAATTTGTCCTGGCCGGTAATGGCGTGAAATTGACGGGGGTCCAGGCTGTCGACGCTGACGTTGATCGCCGTCAGGCCGGCGTCACGCCAGCCGGCAACGTCGCGCGCCAGGCGGTAGCCATTGGTGGTCACGGCAAGCTGGCGAACGGCCGGATTTTCACGCACGGCGGCAATGATCTCGGTAAAATCGCGACGCAGCGAAGGCTCACCGCCGGTCAGGCGCACCTTTTCGGTGCCCAGCTCGGCGAAGGCGCGGCTGACACGTCGGATCTCATCGAGCGACAAGAAGGTTTTCGGGCTGCCGTTAGGGCGATAGCCATCCGGCAAACAATAGGTGCAACGGAAGTTACACACGTCGGTGATCGACAGGCGCAAGTAATAGAATTTGCGCTCATAAGCATCAATGAGTTGCGGCACCATAACACCTTCCAAAGTCGGGAGATGCGAGCGTTTCCGCTCTGCACCCTGGTGGCTGACTTCGCCACGGCCCAAGCGCCATATTGTTCGCAAGAACAACGTAGGCCCAGAGGCTAGGAGTTTTGGTTTCAGTTCCCGCTGCCTGAGTAGCCGGAACGAAACCGTGGTTTTCTCCAGAATTCTAGCGCTAAACAAAGGCGATAGCCAACGCCCAATTTCGCTATATAATTGTGTATACAGCGTTTTTATGCACTTCTGAATCGGGTAAACCATGATAAACGTCCTTTACGCAGACGAATTGACCGGAATCACGCAAATCACACTCTTTTTCGCGTTTTTACGCCAAATCCGCTACTTTATGCGGGCAGTTAAGCCCCTTTGTAAGGAAATTTATGCGTAATCGTACCCTGGCCGATCTCGATCGGGTGGTGGCATTAGGTGGTGGTCATGGTCTTGGCCGCGTGATGTCTTCCCTGTCGTCTTTAGGATCCCGTTTAACCGGTATTGTCACCACCACCGATAACGGCGGTTCCACTGGCCGTATTCGCCGCTCGGAAGGCGGCATTGCCTGGGGCGATACCCGTAACTGCCTGAATCAGTTGATCACCGAACCGAGCGTGGCCTCGGCGATGTTCGAGTACCGCTTTAGCGGCAATGGCGAACTTTCGGGGCATAACCTCGGTAACCTGATGTTGAAGGCGTTGGATCATCTCAGCGTGCGCCCACTGGAGGCGATCAATCTGGTACGCAGCTTGCTGAAGGTCGACGCGGCGCTGATCCCGATGTCTGAGCAGCCGGTGGATCTGATGGCACACGACCATGAAGGCAACCACGTCTACGGTGAAGTGAATGTCGATCAACTGACTGACATGCCGCAGGAACTGATGCTGTCACCGCGCGTCAATGCGACACGCGAAGCGCTGGATGCCATCGCACAGGCCGACGTGATCCTGATTGGGCCAGGCAGCTTCCTGACCAGCCTGATGCCGCTGCTGCTGCTCGATGACCTGACACAAGCCTTGCGCCGCAGCAGTGCCAATATGATTTATATCGGCAATCTGGGGCGCGAGCTGAGCGTCGCGGCAGCCGCCTTGACGCTGAAGAACAAGCTGGAGCTGATGGAAGAGAAAATTGGCCGCCGGATGATCGACGCGCTGATTGTTGGGCCGACGGTAGATGCCAGCGAAGTACAGGATCGGGTGGTGATTAAACAACCGCTGGAAGCGACGGATATCCCTTACCGCCACGACCGTCAGTTGCTGCGCCAGGCGCTGGATCAGGCATTGATCGAGTTGGGTGCCCGCGGTTAAAGGCTTTACTGGCCGCCGCGCAACCACGGATTATCGCTGGCGGCCTTCTCGACCATATCGATATAAAGATCTTCCACCTGCTTGCGCGCCCACGGCGTGCGGCGCAGAAACTTCAGGCTGGATTTAATGCTGGGATCGCTGCTGAAGCAGTTGATGCGAATGCGTTCAGCCAGCCCTGACCAGCCGTAGCTCTCCACCAGTTTATTTAAAAGTTGTTCCAGAGTGACGCCGTGCATCGGGTCTTTGGACTGGTGTTCGGTCATGGTCTGCGGCTCGTAGTAGTCAATTGGCCGCACACCATAATCAGCTTTGGCGGAGGCGACAAGGATTTTATGTTTGGTAGCGCCACCCCTGGCGGCGCCCCAACCGGTCACGAAATAGCGATAAACTGCTCGCGCAGCTGGTGGATCTCATCACGCAAGCCTGCCGCCAACTCGAACTCCAGATTCTGTGCGTGGGTATACATCTGCGCTTCCAGCTCGCGGATTTTTTGATCCAGGGCTTTTGGCGTGAGGTGTTGATATTGCGCGGCGTTTTCCGCCGCCTTGCCCTTCCCTCTGCCCTTGCCGCGATTGCCCGGTTTGCCCAGCTGCAATACATCGGAAACTTTCTTGTTCAGGCCCTGCGGCACGATGCCATTTTCTTCGTTGAACGCCTGCTGTTTGGCGCGACGACGTTCGGTCTCGCTTATCGCCCTGGCCATCGAGTCGGTAATTCTGTCACCGTAGAGGATCGCTTTACCATTGAGGTTACGCGCCGCACGGCCAATGGTCTGGATTAACGAACGTTCGGAACGCAGGAAGCCTTCTTTATCCGCGTCCAGAATCGCCACCAGCGACACCTCAGGCATGTCCAGCCCCTCACGCAACAGGTTGATACCCACCAGCACGTCAAACTCACCCAGGCGCAGGTCACGAATGATTTCGACCCTTTCCACGGTATCGATGTCCGAGTGCAGATAGCGTACCCGCTCGCCGTGCTCTTCGAGATATTCGGTCAGGTCTTCCGCCATGCGTTTGGTCAGGGTGGTGACCAGTACGCGCTCGTTGATTGCCACCCGCTTGCGAATTTCAGACAGCAGGTCATCCACCTGGGTGGTCACCGGCCTGACTTCTATTAGAGGATCCAGCAAGCCGGTAGGGCGCACCACCTGATCGATAATATCGTCGCCGGACTTCTCCAGCTCATATTTGCCCGGCGTGGCAGACACGTAGATCGTCTGTGGGGCCAGCGCTTCAAACTCTTCAAAGCGCATCGGGCGGTTGTCCAGCGCCGACGGCAGGCGGAAACCGTATTCCACCAGCGTCTCTTTACGCGAACGGTCGCCCTTGTACATAGCGCCGATTTGCGGAATGGTGACGTGGGATTCATCGACCACCAGCAGGCCATCCGCCGGTAAATAATCAAACAGCGTCGGCGGTGGCTCGCCCTCTTTACGTCCGGACAGGTAGCGCGAGTAGTTTTCAATGCCGGAGCAGTAGCCCAGTTCGTTCATCATCTCCAGATCAAACTGGGTGCGCTGCGTCAGGCGCTGCTCTTCCAGCAGCTTGTTATTGGCCAACAGCACCTTGCGCCGTTCGGCCAGATCCACTTTGATCTCTTCCATCGCCTGCAGGATCCGCTCACGCGGCGTCACGTAGTGCGACTTCGGATAAATGGTAAAACGCTGGACCACCTGTTCGATCTGGCCGGTCAAAGGATCAAACAGCGAAAGCCGCTCGACCTCCTCATCAAACAGTTCAATGCGCAGCGCCAGCTCGTCCGACTCTGCCGGGAAGACGTCGATCACCTCGCCACGCACGCGGAAGGTCGCGCGCTGGAAGGCCTGATCGTTACGGGCATATTGCAGCTCCGCCAAACGACGCAGGATCGAACGCTGATCGATGATCATGCCCTTGGTCAGGTGCAACATCATCTTCAGATACAGATCAGGATCGCCCAGACCGTAGATCGCCGAGACCGACGCCACCACAATCACATCACGGCGCTCCAGCAATGCTTTGGTCGCGGAAAGACGCATCTGCTCGATGTGTTCGTTCACCGCAGCGTCTTTTTCGATAAAGGTGTCGGAGCTGGGTACGTAGGCTTCCGGCTGATAGTAGTCGTAGTAAGAGACAAAATACTCGACCGCATTCTCGGGAAAGAACTCTTTCATCTCGCCGTACAGCTGCGCCGCCAGCGTTTTGTTAGGTGCCAGCACCATGGTGGGCCGGTTCAGATCGGCTATCACATTGGCGACGGTAAATGTCTTGCCCGATCCGGTAACGCCCAGCAGCGTCTGGTGTGCCAGGCCGTCTTCCAGCCCCTCTTCCAGCTTGCTGATGGCCTGCGGCTGATCGCCGGCCGGTTTGAATTCGGAATGCAGTTTGAAAACTTTACTCATGGACTCGGCTACCCTGTGGAGATGTGCGCGCTCAGGCGGCCATAGAGCTGATGCTCAATTGATGGCCTCTAATTATGGAAAGCCCCGGCGATTTTTGCCAGTGCCCATGATACTGGATATAAAACCAGCTTCAAGCGATTCGTCGCTTTAGCGTGCGTCAAATCAGGCTGAATGCACCGTCGGGGTTACAGCCGCGTGACATTTTTATTGTCAATAACAGATTTATCCCCAAAATCCGTCACGAATTAACTTATTGATAGCACTGCGGCCAAAAATCATACATAGAGACTTCATCAATACATTGGCCGCTTGATTTTAGTTAAAATATTGATAATTAATGACTTTACAAAAAAGACGAGATTGCGGACAAAGCGAACACAACCCGCGTCCGCTCTCGCTTTAAACCGGTTTTCTCAATCTAATGCACAAGGTTATCCACAGGAATGGTGGATAACTCTCACCACCCCGCCCCGGCTGGGAGTTGCAGAAAGAGCGCTTTTTGCCGTTTCTGTCCGCCAAGATGGCTTTTTTAGTTATTTTTTCACAATAATATCGCTTTGGTTATGCCGATTAATGCTAAAAAGCCCCATTGCCAAAAACGGATTTATCTCATTGTTGCCGTCACCCGATGCATCTTGCTACAACCGACGAAATAGTTTGCACCATAAGCATTCTTCGCAGCACTGGAAGAGTGCAAAAATCGTCCGCGTTAACTTTCCCCTCTATTTTCACTTGGTCCGCCAGCCCTGTCCTGGCGCGAAAAACCGTTAACAAGGCAATAACAATCCTGTTTTTAACGGTTTTATAAAGTTGGCCCAAGGGTTGCATTACCCTTGGGTGGCAAAAGTACGATCGGGATAAATATCCGGGATGTAATGGCGGAATTATCCGCTGTCATTTAGCGGACAGACGGAAGTAAAACAACCGCTCTTTACTTGATAAAGACCAAAGAGCGCGGACAATCCGACAATAACTGCGATTTTTGCCTATGTATCACTTGTTTTACCAGAATTTAAACTGCCTGGTAAAAGGCAGTCATTCGGCACTTTATTCTGGACATTAAAGCACTCGGGAAAGAAACCGCTACTGTGAAAACGGTGGCAAGGAGTGGAATACGATTCTTTGAGGAGAATGCCGGATGTTGAGTTTAAGGTCAGTGAATCAGTTTTACGGGCAAACCCATACCCTGTGGGACATCAATCTGGAATTGCCGCGCGGCCAGTGCACGGTGCTTATCGGCCGTAACGGCGTGGGCAAGACCACGCTGGTGAACTGCATCATGGGCCATTTGCCGGTGGTCAGTGGCAGCATGACCTGGCAGTTGGCGGATGAACCGCCACAAAATCTGCTGCAGCAACCGGTGGAAACCCGCACCGCGCTGGGGATCAGCTATGTTCCGCAAGGACGACAAATCTTTTCGCAGCTCAGCGTAGAGGAAAACCTGCAGGTAGCGCTGATGGCCGGCCGCGATAAAAACCGCCGCATTCCGCCTTTGATTTATAACCTGTTCCCCAACCTGCGAGAAATGCGCAGCCGCAGAGCCGGAGATTTGTGCGACGGTGAGCAGCAGCAACTGGCGATTGGTCGCGCCCTGGTGCTGGAGCCAGAGTTGCTGATCCTCGATGAGCCCACCAGCGGTGTGCAGCCCACGATCGCGGCCGATATCGGTAACGTGATCCGTAAGCTTAACCGCGAACTGGGTATGACTATCCTGCTGGTGGAGCACAAGCTGCCGTTTGTCCGTCGCGTGGCGGACCGTTTTTGCCTGATGGACCAGGGCCGCAGCGTCGCCGATGGCACGCTCGAACAGTTGGACGAGGAATTGATTAATGCCTATCTGGCAGTTTGACTGGCAGGGGTGTGCAATATTGCACACCGCTCTCATGGCTTATCCCAGACTAACGCCTTCAGAACCGCACCACTCATTTCGCCTTGTGTTGTATCAGCGAAGACCAAACTCCGTTTGTTGGAAATGACCAAACGCTCCCTCCATATTCAACGGGTTTTCACAACCGTTAACTTGAACTGAGGGATAGACCATGGCCGATAACGATGCAAAATTTATCCAATATAGCGACCTGAACGGGAAGGTCTGGACTTTGCAAGATCGTCTTGATGTTGAGGGGATTTACGTCAAGTCTCGCGATGAGCTGCTCAAGGCACAAACCTTTATTACAGGCACATTAAAAAGACCAACAATTGTAAAATTCACCGCGCCGTTTGAGGTGTGGACGGCTCCCAAGACCGATATCGATGTCGGCTACGTTTATATTGACGGCAACGGTGTAAATATCACCACTAATATCCCCAACGGGACTGAAAACGACCACAACTACTTCCTGCGCTGCTATACGTCGGCTGAAACACTGGATATCGGGATCCCCATTCGCCCTGCACCAATCTTAAAGAACTTTACCGTCAAGGGGATTGGGGCAACTCAGTCTGAAGTGCCCGGTCAAAAGACAGCATATAACTTTATAGATGGGATAGTGTTCCAATCACCGGAAAGCCTGTTGGGAAATTTTTCCGTTAATAACGTATATATTTCCGGTTTCTATTACGGCATGTATTTTGGCACCAACGCGTACATTGGGCATCACTATGGCTGTGAGATCGTCCGTTGCTATGAGTGCGTGCATATGCCAGCCGCTAAAACCACTAATGTGCCACCATCACAAACTGGTGATAAAGATCCTACCGATCATAACTTTGGGGAAGGGATCAACTTCTTCGGTGGCACTCTTGGCAACTCTCAGGGATTGGCTATCGGCAATCAGAACCAAAATGGCGCATTTCGTTTCTTCGGCACATCAATAGATTATGCGGGTGCGATTGTAAATGTAGAAGCTGGAAGCGTTGAGTTGCACGGCTGCCATATTGAGTTCGGTAATAGTAATAGCCCACTCTCTGATTCCCCCTTCCGCTGTAGCGCCAACCAGAATGCGTCATTACTCATTCAGGGTGGGGAGATCATTACGCTGCAAACCACTCTGGCCCAAGACTACTGTTTTTACGCCGAAGCAGGCAGTAGCGGAATTATCGTAGACAACGTTAAGTTCTATGGGGTGCGAACAGCGACCGGCCGTTATTTTGGCGGTACTGGCGACTTTGTGATTAAAAACAGTCGGCTGGATGGCGGCGGTGGCGGCAAAGGCATTCAGACTTTGACCACCGCCAATAATAACAAGCTTAAAGACGGTAATTTCTCGTTTACGACCAAGCCGATAGGTTGGGAAGTTTCCGGTGGAAACGTTAGCAGCCCCTTTATCTCAGACGCCATTACCCTGACTATTGAGGCCGGCGCAGGCGTTAATGGCAGCAATGCGCTAAAAGTGACCAAACTGGGAAATACCAACTCCAGTGCCGGAGTGCGGGTAGTGGTTCCGGTATCGCAATATGAACAGTTGGGAGCCTGTTTTACCCTGAAAACGTTGAATGGGGGATCAGGGAATTTATTCGCCTCGCTGCGCTATGCCTGTATTCAGGAGGTGGAAAGCAACGGTGTATCGATCGTCGCTAAATCAGATGTGGCCGCCTGGGATGGCACTCTCAATGCCAGTGATTATGCCGAGTTTAAGGAATACCGTTTTAACGCCAACCGACGAAAAGTGCCGGCTTGGGCAACCCATGTCATTTTGTCTTTCAATTTGTATGCCTTAGCGAAAAACGGGGTACTTTACTTCGACAATGCTTGCATCACCGCCATGTAAAACAGCAAGTCAGGTTATCTCCGTCCACGGTGAGTCCGTGGACGGAGGATTTAACGCTCAAAGGGATAAAACGCTTAAATCCAGATAATGCCCCAAAGCCTGCCGTTCAGGTTCGGGCAAGTGTGGGATCTCACCAAGCAACGGTGCCGGTAACATACGGCTCAGCGTGGCCAGATATTCCTGATGACGGCGGCCCGGTGGGCTGACGTCATTGGCGATCCAACCGACCAACGACAACCCCGCCTGTTTGACAGCCTGTGCAGTCAGCAGCGCATGGTTAATGCAACCCAGTTTAATGCCCACCACCAAAATCACCGGCAGTTGCTCCTGCTGTACCCAGTCGGCAAAGGTATGTTGCTCAGAAAGCGGCGTAAACCAGCCCCCGGCGCCTTCGACCAGCAGCCAGTCGGCCTTCTGTTCCAGGTGGCGTAATCCGGCGGAAAGTTGGGCCAGTTCGATCGGCCGCCCTTCATCGGCGCTGACAATATGCGGCGAGGTCGGTTCGGCGAAAACGTAAGGGTTTACTTCCTGGTAACTTAGTGCAACTGAACCGTTAGCCTGTAACGCCAACGCATCACCGTTACGCAAGCCTTCGGCGGTCATCTCACTGCCGGAGGCCACCGGTTTGTAACCGGCAGTGCGGTAACCCGCCAGATTCGCCGCCTGCAACAAGGCGCTGCTGGCCACGGTTTTGCCCACTTCGGTATCGGTGCCGGTGACAAACCAACGCTTAATCACGATAAATCACTCCATAAACCAAATGATAACTGAGCGGAAACTGCCCGCGCCGGCAGGGGTAAGCCGCCTGCAAGGCCGCAAGCCGTCGGCGCGACAGCAGCCCGGCATCACGCCCCTGATGTAAATGGGTCGCCCCGATCCCCTTGAGCGATCGCATCAGCGCCATCACATCCGGGTAATTCAAGGTTTGCCACTCCACTTCCAACTGGTGCCGATAGTCGGCGCAGGCTGCGCTAATCTGCGCCAGCGGCAGAAAATCATTCACATGGCGTTCACCGTCCACCTGCTGCCAGGCGTCACCCAGTTCGCCCAGCGATCCTTGTGCCAGCGTAGAAAACAGGATCACACCGCCGGGGCGGGTAACCCGATATAGCTCCGCCAAGGCGCGCTGCAGGTCGCTACACCATTGCACTACCAGACTGCTGAAGCAGATATCCACCGCAGCGTCGGGCAAGGGCACATTTTCGATATCCCCCAGCAGATAATGATCCGCCGCCTGCTGCTGACGGGCAAACGCCAGCATGCCGGGTGCCAGATCCAGTGCAGTAACCTGTTTGCCGAGTTCGCGCCAGCGGCGGCTGAAATGGCCGGTGCCACAGCCCGCATCCAGCAGTTGTTCACCCCGGTGATCCCGTCCCATCCCCAGCAAGCGCTCACCAACATCACGCTGCAGCACCGCCGCCGCATCATAGCTGCCAGCGGCACGGCTGAAGGCCGAGGCTACCGCCTGCTTATTGATCGGTTCAAACGCTGACGTCATGCAATACCTCCAGCAGACGATCGATATCCTGCGGCTGATGTGCCGCCGTCAGGGTAATGCGCAAGCGCGCGCCGCCCGGTGGCACCGTTGGCGGGCGGATAGCACTCACCCACAGGCCCTGCTCGCGCAGGTTTTGCGCCAGATCGAGCGCTCGTTGGTTATCGCCCACCAGCAAAGGTTGAATGGCCGTCACCGACTCCGTCAGGGTCAGCGACAACTGGGCCGCTCCCTGACGGAAACGCTGAATGTTATCCTGCAGCCGGGCACGTAATTCGTCACCCTGCCGGATGCAATGCAACGCTGCCTGCAATGCGCTGGCCTGTGCCGGTGGCATCGCGGTGCTGTAAATCAAATGGCGGGCAAACTGCAGCAGATATTCGGCGGTGGGTTCATCACACAACACTGCGGCACCGCTGAGGCCAAAGGCTTTGCCGAAAGTGACCACCAACAGTTCGGGCCTTACACCCTGCTGCCAGCAACTGCCGCGCCCCTGCTCGCCGTGCACGCCGATACCGTGGGCGTCATCGACCATCAGCCAGGCCCCCGCCGCGCGGGTCAAACGGTGCAGCTCCGCCAGTGGCGCACTGTCGCCGTCCATGCTGAATACCCCTTCGGTCACTGCCAAAATTTGACCGTCGCAGGGTTTGGCAAGCAAATCAGCCAGCGCCTGGGGCTGATTATGACGAAAACGACGTAACTGGGCCGGTGAGTGGGCAGCCGCCTCCAGCAAAGAAGCATGGCTGAGCCGGTCGGCTAAAATGCGATCCTCGGCCTGCATCAGAGCAGCCAGCAGCGCCTGATTGGCGGCATAGCCAGAGATAAACAGCAACGCACGCGGGTAGCCAAGCCAGTCCGCCAGTTGCTGTTCCAGCACCTGATGTGCCGTAGAAAAACCGGTAACGTGGCCAGAGCCACCGCTGCCGACCCCATACTGCTGCGCGCCCTGCTGCCAGGCAGTGATCACCTGGGCATTCTGGCTCAGGCCAAGGTAGTCATTGCCGGAGAAATTCAGGTAATGCTCGCCATTAAGCTGAATATGGCGACCATTGCCGCCCTGATTCACCTGGCGACGGCGGTAAGCGGCGCTCTGTTGCCGCTCCTCCAGCGCTTGTTCAATACGTTGTTGCCAGCTCATTACAGTGCCGCGTTGTAAAACTCAGCGGTATCCGCCTGCATCAACTGCGCAGCCAGCGCCTGCTGTTGCTGGTTGTCGCCGTGCTCGGTTTCGGTCTGCTGCGGGTTCAGGCCCAGTTTGCGGAACAGTTGCAGGTCTTTGTCTTCTTCCGGGTTTGGCGTAGTCAGCAGTTTGCAGCCATAGAAGATCGAGTTGGCACCGGCCATAAAGCACATCGCCTGAGTTTGCTCGTTCATCTGCTCACGGCCGGCGGACAGGCGCACGTAAGAAGCCGGCATCATGATGCGTGCCACCGCAATGGTGCGGATGAAGTCAAACGGATCGACGTCTTCGTTATCGGCCAGCGGCGTGCCTTTGACCTTCACCAGCATGTTGATCGGTACGCTCTCCGGCGGCGTCGGCAGATTGGCCAACTGCACCAGCAGCCCGGCGCGGTCACGCACCGTTTCACCCAGCCCGACAATGCCGCCGGAACAGACTTTAATGCCCGCGCCGCGCACTTTACCCAGGGTATCCAGACGTTCCTGGTAGCTGCGAGTGGTGATGATATTGCCGTAGAATTCCGGCGAGGTGTCCAGGTTATGGTTGTAGTAATCCAGCCCGGCATCCGCCAGCCGTTCCGCCTGCGTACCATCCAGCGTGCCCAGCGTCATGCAGGTTTCCATGCCCATCGCCTTCACCCCTTGCACCATCTGCTGCAGGTAAGGCATATCGCGCTCGTGCGGGTTTTTCCACGCCGCCCCCATGCAGAAACGGGTCGATCCATTCGCCTTGGCCTTACGCGCCGACTCCAGTACCTGCTCAACCTGCATCAACCGCTCCGACTCCAGGCCGGTTTTATAGCGCGAGCTTTGCGGGCAGTACTTGCAGTCTTCCGGGCATGCGCCGGTCTTGATTGATAACAGCGTGCTCACCTGTACCTGACGCGGGTCAAAGTGCTGACGGTGAACCGTCTGGGCTTCAAATAACAATTCGAGCAAAGGTTTATCAAACAGGGTCTGGGCAAGACCCACTGTCCAGTGAATGCGATCGGCCATCACGGCGTCTCCAAAATGAAAAAAGTGTCGTCAGTTTAGATATTGTGGATATACTGTCAACCATTACGAATATGATTTGGTTTACAAGCATGTCTATCACTGCCTCTGACCTTGAGTTCGACCAACGCCATATCTGGCACCCGTACACCTCCATGAGCCACCCGCTCCCCTGTTATCCGGTAGAAGCCGCCAGCGGCGTTGAGCTGCAACTGGCCGACGGTCGGCGACTGATTGACGGCATGTCCTCCTGGTGGGCGGCAATTCACGGATACAACCACCCGCAGCTGAACCAGGCCGCCACGCAACAGTTGGAAAAAATGTCGCACGTGATGTTCGGCGGCATTACCCATCCTGCGGCCATTGCCCTGTGCCGCCGTCTGGTGGCAATGACACCGGAGGCGCTGCAATGCGTATTCCTGGCGGATTCCGGCTCGGTGGCGGTAGAGGTGTCGCTGAAGATGGCGCTGCAATACTGGCAGGCTCGCGGGGAAAGGCGACAACGCATTCTGACCCTGCGCCACGGCTATCACGGCGATACCTTCGGCGCGATGTCGGTGTGCGATCCGGACAACTCGATGCACAGCCTTTATCAGGGTTATCTGGCACCGCACCTGTTCGCCACCGCGCCGCAGTGCGGTTTCGACCAGGTCTGGGATGAAAATGATATTGCGCCGTTCGCCGCACTGCTGGAGCAGCATGCCGGAGAAGTGGCCGCGGTGATCCTGGAGCCGGTAGTTCAGGGGGCTGGCGGCATGCGCATCTACCACCCGACCTATCTCAAGCGGGTGCGTGAGCTGTGTGATCGTCATCAGGTGCTGCTGATCGCCGACGAGATCGCCACCGGTTTCGGCCGCACTGGCAAGCTGTTTGCCTGTGAACATGCCGACGTGGTGCCGGATATTCTGTGTCTGGGCAAAGCGCTGACCGGCGGCTATATGACGCTATCCGCCACCCTGACCACGCGCCACGTGGCGGAAACCATCAGCAACGGGGCCGCCGGTTGCTTTATGCACGGGCCAACCTTTATGGGCAACCCGCTGGCCTGTGCGGTGGCCAACGCCAGCCTGTCGCTGTTGGCGGAAAACCGCTGGCAGCAGCAGGTCGCCGCTATCGAAAGCCAGCTGAAACAGCAGTTATTACCGCTGAAGGCACTGCCTAAAGTGGCGGATGTGAGAGTACTGGGGGCGATTGGCGTAGTAGAAATGCGCGAGTCGGTGGATGTGGCGCAGCTACAGCGTGGTTTTGTCGAGCGCGGCGTGTGGATCCGGCCCTTCGGCAAACTGATTTATTTGATGCCGCCGTATATTATTGAACCTGAACAGCTCAGCCGTTTGACCGCCGCCGTAGCGGCCGCAGTAGAGTAATTGCTTACCAATGCTGGTCCAGATAACGGGCCAGCCACACCAGGCACCCCACCCACAGCAAAATGATCATCACCGCCGCCATCCGGCCGGTTGGATTATCGATGCGCCGTTGCGCCTTCTCGCGAAACTCCACCATCAGCGGTTTGGGGATCAGCCGCACCGCCAGCATGATGCCCAGCGGCACGATCACCACATCGTCCAGATAGCCCAATACCGGAACAAAATCCGGGATTAAATCTATCGGCGACACCGCATAACCCGCCACCAGCAGGGCAACCAATTTGGCATACCAGGGCGTGCGCCGGTCGCGGGCCGCCAGCCAGAGTGCATAAATGTCGCGCTTGATACCCCTGGCCCAGCGGCGCAGCCAGCCAAACCACGGCGTGCGTTTTTTGAATGAAATCATGATTAGTTTATATCGAACTGTGAATGATAATTATCGCGAATGTAGCTTCACGGTTAATTATGGTAACCCATAGATAAGGCTACTGGCGAGATACAATGCTGCTTGTATTGTTGCGGCAAAACGGTCTAGCTTAGGGTTCTGCTTTTACCGACAACAGGGAGTCAGCATGACTTTTCGTTTGTACAGCAATGAGTTGCAGGACGGCGCAAAAATGCCGGAGCGTCAGGTGTTTAACGGCATGGGTTATCACGGCGATAATCTGTCACCGCATCTGGCCTGGGATGGCGTGCCGGAAGGCACCAAGAGCTTCGTGATTTCAGTTTACGATCCCGATGCCCCGACCGGCTCCGGCTGGTGGCACTGGGTGGTCGCCAATATCCCGGCGGCAACGCGTGAACTTCCGCCGGGCGCAGGCTCCGGCAAAGGTGGCTTACCGGCTGGGGCTATCCAGACTCGCACCGACTTTGGTTCCGCCGGTTACGGCGGCGCGGCGCCACCGCAGGGTGAAAGCCACCGCTATCACTTCACCGTACATGCGCTGGACGTAGCAAGCATTGAGGTGGATGAAGGCTCCAGCGGCGCACTGGTTGGTTTTAACGTGCACTTCCATAGCCTCGGCAGCGCTACGCTGACGGTGAAGTACAGCTGATTTTTGGCAAACTAAGGGGCGAATGTATTCGCCCCTTAGTTTTATTTAGCCAGGATGCTTACCCACATCGGGCCTTTACCCACCGGGTACCTTGCCAGCGTGGTCAGCTTGCCGCTGGCCTGATCAATCTCATACACCCCGATATGACCGGCCTTCTGGCCGGACGAAATCACAAAGCGGCCGCTGTGGTCAATATTGAAGCCGCGCGGCTGCTCTTCGGTCGGATGATAACCGATCACCGACAAGGTACTGCCATCTTCGGACACGCTGAAAATAGTCAGGATACTGGCGGTACGGTCACTGGTGTACAGGAAGCGGCCGTTCGGCGTGATATGAATATCCGCCGCCCAGCGGGTACCGTTGAAATCGGCCGGCATGATATCCAGCGTTTGCACCAGAGTATATTTGCCGCCGTTTTCGCTGATGGCGAACACGTCTACCGTGCCATCGAGCTCATTCACGCAGTAAGCATATTTGTCGTTATGGTGGAATGCCATATGACGCGGGCCTGCGCCACTGGCCGTCGTCACGGCTTCCTGAGCGTGCGGCGTCAGTTCACCTTGCAGATCCAGATTAAACAGGCGGATGCGATCTTCTTTCAGACAAGGCACCAGCAACAGTTGATTGGTCGGATCGATATTGGCCGAATGCGGCGCGGTCAAACCGTCGATCTGCTGGATAGGTGCTACCACCACGCCGTCATGGCCGATAGGGCTAACGCTGGCACAGTTACCGCTGTAAGAAGCGGAAAACAGATAGCGCCCCTGCAAATCGGTAGAAATATGGGTTGGGCTACCTGGCAGCGGCGCCATACCGGCCTGTTGCAGTGTGCCGTCCGCCTCAATGCGATAGCTGACAATACCGAAAGCCGGGCGCACACCCACGTACAGATGCGTTCTGTCCGGGTGGATCGCCATCGGTTGCACCTGCCCCGGGGCCTCGACGGTCTGCAGCAACTCTAACGCACCCGCGTCGCTTAACTGCCATACGTGAATTTGTTGGCTTTCCGGGCTGGCGACATAAACGATTTGCTTCATGAATTCTCCTTGCATAGGGTAAAAGAGAAACCGGTTTCAGGTTTTTCGGTTTCCCCTAGCTTACCTCACATCCGTGACGCGTTGCAGATGAAATCTGTGCGGTTTTATCCGTTGCTTATCCGGTGTACCATCAGTTTAATTTTGTTGCTAACTATAATGAGATCCCTATGAGCTACCGCGTCATTGCCCTCGATCTGGATGGCACCTTGCTGGACAACCAAAAACGCATTTTACCGCAGTCGCTGGCAGCCCTGGCCCAGGCGCGTGCCGCCGGCGTCAAAGTAGTGGTAGTCACCGGTCGCCATCATGTGGCGATCCACCCGTTCTATCAGGCGCTGGAGATAGACACTCCGGCAATCTGCTGTAACGGCACCTATTTGTATGACTTCCAGCAGAAAAAAGTGCTGGCGGCCGATCCGCTGGAAAAAGCTCAGGCCAAGCTGGTGTTGCAGATGCTGAAGCAAAGCGACATTCATGGCCTGATGTACGTGGACGACGCCATGCTGTATCAGGAGCCGAGCGGCCACATCACCCGTTCATTGGCCTGGGCAGAAACCCTGCCGCCGGCACAGCGCCCAACGCTGTTGCAGGTTAACAGCCTGGTTCAGGCGGCCGATGAGGCGCAATCAATCTGGAAGTTCGCCACCTCGCACGCCGATATTCCTGCACTGCGCCGCTTCGCCGAAATGGTAGAAAAAGAGCTGGGGCTGGCCTGCGAATGGTCGTGGCTCGATCAGGTCGATATTGCCAAAGGCGGCAACAGCAAGGGGAAACGCCTGCAGCAATGGGTGGAGTCACAGGGTTTAAGCATGAGCCAGGTGGTGGCCTTCGGGGATAACTACAACGATCTCAGCATGCTGGAAGCGGTTGGCCTGGGTGTCGCCATGGGCAACGCCGATGACGCCATCAAACAACGCGCCGATCTGGTGATTGCCGATCACCTGCAGCCGGGCATTGCCGAAGTCATTCACACTAGAGTTCTGGGTCAGTAATGCCATTGCCCTCCCTGCCGGGAGGGCCGAATTCAACGCGCCTCGCGGCTGATTGACACGCTTTTAACCTGCGCATACAGCCACTGCCCCGGCCGGATCGCCAGTTCGTCTCGTGCCCACGGCGTAATACGCGCCCAGAGTACGCTTTCTCCTACCGCCAGTTTCACCTCCACCTGCCCGTCAACCTCCAGGCACTCGGTCACCCTGGCCGGCAAGACGTTGCGGATACTGCTGTTGACCGGCGGCTGCAATACCAGCGAAACATCGGCCGCGTTGATGCGGATACGCAGTTGGGCACCCAGGGCGGCGTCGACGCCGCTGACCCACAAACGTTGGTCGCCCAACGCCAACGCCGTCATCGCATAACGCTGGTGATGTTCAATCACGCTGACGCGCAGCACGCTGCTTTGATCCTCTCGCTGCAACCAGGGCCGCAACGCGCTGCTGGCCCACACCTCCTCCAGCCCGCCGAAGGCCCTCACCTGACCGTTATCCAGCACCATCACCTGCTCCGCCAGGCGCAGAATTTCGTCCATGCTGTGGCTGACGTAGAGAATGGGGATATTAACGTCCTGCGCCAACCGTTCCAGATAGGGCAACAGCTCGCGCTTGCGCGGCAGGTCCAGCGAGGCCAGCGGTTCGTCCATCAACAGCAACTCCGGCGCGGTCAGCAGGGCGCGACCAATCGCCACCCGCTGTTTTTCGCCACCGGACAGCGTCAACGGCAGACGATTAAGCAACGGACCGATGCCCAGCAGCTCGACAATACTGTCAAACTGCGCGCGCATCTCAGCCGCCATACCGTATTGCAGGTTGCCGCGCACCCGGTAATGCGGGAACAGACGTGCGTCCTGAAACACATAGCCAATACGACGTTTTTCCGGCGGCAGGCACAGGCCACGTTCGGTATCCACCAGCGTGCGGCCATTGAGCACGATCCGCCCCTGTTGCAAGCGCGTCAGGCCGCCGATGGCGTTGATTAGGGAGGTTTTACCGGCGCCGGACAGGCCAAAAATCGCGGTAATACCCTGAGCAGGCAGATCGGCGCGCACATTGAGGTTCAGGTCGCCAAGGCATTGGGAAAAATCCAGCTCCAACATTTATACGCCCATCCGTTTGCGTCCCCAGCGGGCCAGCCACTCGGAAACCATCAGTGAAACCAGTGACAGCACAATAGCAATCACGCACAGGCGTGCGGCGGCGGATTCCGCCCCCGGCGTTTCAATCAGGGTATACATTGCCGACGGGATGGTGCGCGTCTCGCCGGGAATATTGGAAACAAAGGTAATGGTGGCGCCGAACTCACCCAGCGAACGGGCAAAACCCAGCACCACGCCGACGATCAATCCCGGTAACGAAAGCGGCAAGGTAATGGTGAAAAATACCCGCCATGGGTTGGCGCCAAGAGTACGGGCAGCCTGTTCCAGACGGGTATCTACCGCCTCCAGCGCCAGCCGGATGGCGCGGACCATCAGCGGAAACGCCATCACTGCGGAAGCCAGGGCTGCACCGCGCCAGCTAAAGCTGAAACTGAAACCGAACCAGTCATACAGCCATTCACCGACCGCGCCGCGCCGCCCCATGGAGATCAGCAATAAATAGCCCACCACCACCGGCGGCAGCACCAGCGGCAGGTGAATAATACCGTCCAGCAGCGACTTGCCGGGAAACTGACAGCGGACCAACACCCAGGCCATCAGAATGCCAAAAGGTAAGCTGAACACCACCGCCACGCAGGACACTTTCAGGCTCAGCTCAACCGCTTGCCACTCGTACTCGCTCAAAATCATTTACGTGGAGAGAATCCATAATGTTTGAAAATAGCCGCCGCTTCCGGGCTCTTCAGGTAGCTGTAGAACGCGCTGACGGCCGGTGTCTGATGGCCTTTAACGATAGCCATCGGGTATTCAACCGGTTTGTGGCTGTCTTCCGGGAAAATAGCCACTACGCTGACTTTATCACTGGCCACCGCGTCTGAGCCATAAACAATGCCCAGCGGCGCTTCACCACGCTCTACCAGAGTCATGGCACTGCGTACGTTGTTGGCACGCGCCAGTTTAGGCTCCAGGGCTGTCCAGGCCCCCAGATTTTGCAGTGCTTCCTTGGCGTAGATACCGGCCGGTACGTGATCCGGGTCGCCCACCGACAGCCGGCCGCCATTGAGTAATTTCGTCCAGTCTGTCTGCTTATCGAGCGTGATTTTAGCCTGTTTGGCATCTTTGGCGGCGATCAGCACCAATTCGTTACCCAATAAGGTATAGCGGGTATCTTTAACCATCTGCTGTTTGTCGATGGCATAATCCATCCACTGCTGATCGGCGGAGATGAACAAATCGGCCGGAGCGCCCTGCTCTATCTGGCGTGCCAGCGTGGAAGAGGAAGCGAATGAAGAAACGACCTGAACATCCTTTCCCTTCTGATACTGGGTCGCGATGTCCTGCAAGGCATTAGTCAACGACGCTGCCGCAAAAACGGTCACTTTTTCCGCCGCAGAAGCCTGCATAACCATACCGGACATCAATACGATACCGCCGACCCACTTGGTCCATTGCTGTTTCATTGTTTTCTCCGCAAGTTAACGTGCATTATCACTCTTCGTTATATAAAAAATAATATAACGTCACGCAGAAGCTTGTCATGCGGTTTATCGGCACGGTGGGAGATAACTTGAGAAACACCCACCGAACGATGCCGGCGGGTATATACCCGTCATCTTTCAAGCTGCAGCGTTGTTATCTGCACTTGCTCCCCCAGTAACTTACTCGAGTAAGCGCCTGGGGATGAGCAAGCTGGTCGCCTAGCTGCAACTTGAAAGCTATAGGGTATTAATAGAGGGAAGGTGGTGCTAGGTGCGGTTCTCTTTAGAATGACCCACTTTGGAGAAGACGTTGAACACCTCACCCAAACCGTAGATCAAACCGAGGATGATGGCCATGACAATCGGCACCATCACTACGGCGAACAGCAAACTTATCAATAATTCCATCATGGTAGCCTCACTTAACTGCCATTGAGCGGTAATGAACACCGCCACGTAATCTTTACTTTAAACCAAAATACACACTAAAACGTGGTTATTTTAAAGACCGTACGAAATTTGTAACCGGCCAAACGTGCCATTTGGCGCTTTCGCCACAAATCAGCGACAATAACCCTTTTGCAGCCGACAGGACGTGTTATGCAGGCCGAAATTCTTCTTACTCTAAAACTCCAGCAAAAACTGTTCGCCGATCCGCGCCGTATCGCGCTGCTTAAGCAGGTCCGACACACCGGCTCCATCAGTCAGGGGGCTAAATTGGCAGGCATCAGCTATAAGAGCGCCTGGGATGCAATTAACGAAATGAACCAGTTGGCGGAGCAAACGGTGGTGGAGCGCGCTACCGGCGGCAAAGGTGGCGGCGGTGCTCAGGTAACCCATTATGGTGAACGGCTGATCCAGCTTTACGACCTGCTGGGGCAGATCCAGCAAAAAGCCTTCGACGTACTGCAGCAAGACAACCTGCCACTCGACAGCCTGCTGGCGGCCATCTCACGTTTTTCGCTGCAAACCAGCGCGCGCAACCAATTTTTCGGTACGGTGATCGAACGCGACCATCAGCAAGTGCAGCAACATCTGGATATTTTACTGAACGACGGCAAAACCCGCCTCAGTGCAGCCATTACCCAACAAAGCGCCGATCGACTGCAGCTCTCGCCCGGTAAGGAAGTGCTGGCGCTGATTAAAGCCCCGTGGGTAAAGCTGAACACCGATCCGGCACTGGCCGGCGCGGCAGACAACTCGCTGGCAGGCGTAGTGGCCAGCATCCAGCCAGGTGCCGATCACAGCGAAGTTTTGGTCACGCTCACCGGGGGCGAAACCCTGTGCGCTACCATAACCAACGCAGAACTACAGCAGCTTAAACTGCAGCCCGGCAGTGCGGTGTATGCCTTGTTTAACGCCGATCGGGTGATTGTCGCCACGTTGTGTTAAACGCAACGTAACGTTGCATTTTTGCCGATTGACATCACCCTGCAATGCGCCTATTTCTAAACAAAATAATTGCATAAAAAGGAACAGGTGATGTCGTCGTTGCACATTTCGCAAGGTTCATTCCGCTTAAGCGATACCCGCACCCTGACGCTGGATGCGCTGGATATTCAGGCTGGCGACAGTTGGGCCTTTGTCGGCGCCAACGGCAGCGGTAAATCTGCGCTGGCTCGCGCACTGGCCAATGAGCTGGTGTTATTGAGCGGCGAGCGGCGCAGCGATTTCCGCCATGCGGTACGTATTTCTTTCGAACAGTTGCAAAAACTGGTCAGCGACGAATGGCAACGCAACAATACCGACCTGCTTAGCCCTGGCGAAGAAGATACCGGCCGCACCGTGGCGGAAATCATTCAGGAAGAGCTCAAAGACCCAGCCCGCTGCGCCCAATTGGCCGAACAGTTCGGCATCACCCCGCTGTTGTCACGTCGCTTCAAATATCTTTCTACCGGAGAAACACGCAAAACCTTGCTGTGTCGGGCGCTGATGCCGCAACCCGACCTGCTGATCCTCGATGAGCCTTTTGACGGGCTGGATGTCAATTCACGCGCCCAATTGGCTGCGCTGCTGAGCGACCTTTCAGGGCATGGCTATACCCTGGTGCTGGTACTCAACCGTTTTGACGAGGTGCCGGACTTTATCCGTCAGGTGGGCGTATTGGCGGACTGTACTTTGGCAAGCCAGGGCACGCGGCAGCAGGTGATGGCCGACGCACTGGTCGCTCAACTGGCCCACAGTGAAAACCTGGATGGCCTGGCGCTGCCGGAGACCGAAGATCCCGCGCAAAAAACCACGCTGCCGGCAGACCAGCCGTTAATCATCCTGCGTGATGGCGTGGTCAGTTATAACGATCAACCGATCCTCAATCATCTCGACTGGCAGGTTAACCCCGGCGAGCACTGGCAGATCGTCGGCCCGAACGGCGCCGGTAAATCCACCCTGCTCAGCCTGATCACCGGCGATCATCCCCAAGGGTACAGTAACGATCTCACCCTGTTCGGCCGCCGTCGCGGCAGCGGGGAAACCATCTGGGATATCAAACGCCATATCGGCTACGTCAGCAGCAGCCTGCACCTGGACTACCGCGTCAGTGCCAGCGTGCGTACCGTGATCCTGTCCGGTTTCTTCGATTCGATTGGCATTTATCAGGCGGTGTCCGATCGCCAGCGGCAATTGGCCGACCAATGGCTGGCACTGCTGGGGCTGGGTGGCTCAAAGGGAGAAGCCCCGTTCCATAGTCTGTCCTGGGGGCAGCAGCGGTTGGCATTGATTGCCCGCGCACTGGTCAAGCACCCGGCGCTGCTGATCCTCGACGAACCGCTACAGGGGCTGGATCCGCTCAATCGCCAGCTGGTACGCCGTTTTGTCGACGTGTTGATCGGTCAGGGCGCAACCCAGCTGTTGTTTGTTTCGCACCATGCAGAGGACGCGCCACAGAGTATTACCCACCGTCTGAGCTTTGTGCCTGACGGCGACGGCTATCGCTATCAGCACGATACGCTGAACTGAAAAATCCGGATGGGGGGCTTTGCCACTCATCCGATGACATATCCGGCAACACTTCCCCGGTAACACATCACATTTGGCCTTTTATCATAAGGGGAAAGGATTCGTTTCTGGAGACACTATGTCCGCCGCACTGATTATTATCGATCTTATCGACGATTTGATTGGCCCCAAAGGGCGTGCAAATCATTGCCGTGAACAGGTGATCGCGCAAAATCTGATTGCCAACACCAATGCCGCTGCGGCTTACGCTCGGGTACGTAAAATTCCGGTGATTTGGGTACGCGTCGGTTTTGCCGATGACTATCACGATATTCCCGCCCACTCTCCGCTGTTCAACCACCTAAAACAGATCGGCGCGCTGCGTTTAAGCAGTGTAGGTTGCCAGTGGGAGCAGGATTTGCAGGTATTACCTGCGGATTTTCAGTTCGAAAAGAACGGTGTTTGCGCCTTTGCCGGTAACAATTTGTTAGCCTGGCTGCAGCAGCATCACTGCCATCATTTGTTGCTGGGCGGCGTCAGTACCCCGCTGGCAATCGAGAGCACCGCCAGACAGGCGCACGACGCCGGTTTTCAGGTCAGCATCTTGCAGGACTTGTGCGCCGCACCAACTCTGGAGATGCACCAGCAGAGCCTGGATATTCTGCAGAATCTGGCGGAAATCACTCGTTCATCGGCCTGGATGAAGGGCTGAACGCACTATTTCACCCACTGCACCGACCTTTACTGTCATTTCACTGTGCTACTATCCAAAATAGTGCCCAACTCACCGATCATCAGCACACCGATAAAGCAATGATTGCCTTCGGTAATGGGCACCGTGTGCATATTTTAAAGGGACATAGTTATGTGGGGCGTACTGGCTACGGCGTTATTCTTTTTGCCATTTAACCGGCTTATTGCCTGGGTAATTTTGGCCGCATCGGCAGGAATGGGGATGTACCATGGAGTACTGACCCCGCTCAGCCTGGCGTGTTTATTAGGTATTGTCGCTCTTGCAGGATTGCGACACCATTTTCGTGCTCAGCGCAATCTGGCGGTTGCACTCGAAGTACTGGTGGTTGCAAGCTGTGTGGCGTTATTCCTGCATTGGGTGCCGGGGTTCCATAACCAGTTGATGATTGACGGTGATAAAGCCGGCCCGTTGAGCGCGCCGTTCACCATGTATTACAACTTCGACAAGGCGCTGGTGCCTTTCCTGCTGTTTGCCTGTTTGCCTACGTTGTTTACGGCGCAAACCGGTAAAAGCGCTAACAAATCCGGTTGGATCGCGCTGATTATCAGCGTCCCGGCCTTGCTGCTGTTGGCGGTGGCGCTCGGCGGCCTGAAGATTGAATTGCATGCCCCAGCCTGGATCCTGGCGTTTATCATGGCCAACCTGTTCTTTGTCTGTATGGCCGAAGAAGCGCTGTTCCGTGGCTATCTGCAGCAACGTCTCAGCCAGTGGTTCGGGGCCTGGCCGGCATTGATTATCGCCGCACTGATCTTCGGCGCAGCGCACCTGGCCGGCGGTATGCTGATGGTGGCTTTCGCTACGCTTGCCGGGCTGATTTACGGTCTGGCGTGGATGTGGAGCGGGCGCCTGTGGGTGCCGATTCTGTTCCACTTCGGGCTTAATCTGACCCATCTGCTGCTGTTCACTTACCCGCTGTACCAGCACCCCTGATCCTCAGAACCGGCAGGCAAATCCCTGCCGGTTCTGCCGCTGAAAGCGCTATCACTCGCCCCTGATTGTTACTTTTCCTGCTTTCTTTCCCCTGCCGTCCTGGCGGTATTCTTGCTTGTTTCACACTGTGTAAACGATTCCATTTTTCGCTCTGGATCACCTTTTTACTCCAAAGGACATGCTATATTTTTGGCCATAGTTATCCATTTACATGAGTCAAATGGGCGTTAGCGGTAGGTGAAAGCGATTACACACAGCCGCAGCGACCAAGAAAAAGGAACCGTCATGACGGATTTTAATCCCATCGATCATCCCCATCGCCGCTACAACCCGCTGACCGGTCAATGGGTATTGGTATCACCGCACCGCGCCAAACGTCCCTGGCAGGGCCAGCAGGAAGCCGCACAGCTTGAAACACTGCCGCAGCACGATCCGGACTGCTTCCTCTGCCCGGGGAATACCCGCGTCACCGGTGATAAGAACCCGGATTATCAAAACACCTATGTGTTCACCAATGACTTTGCCGCGCTGATGACGGACACCCCGCTAGCGCCGGAGAGTCAGGATCCCTTAATGCGTTGCCAGAGCGCACGCGGCACCAGCCGGGTGATCTGCTTCTCCCCCGATCACAGCAAAACCCTGCCGGAGCTAACGCTGCCGGCCCTGGAAAGCGTGATCGCCGCCTGGCAGGAACAGACCGCCGACCTGGGACGCCGCTATCCGTGGGTGCAGGTATTTGAAAATAAAGGCGCGGCGATGGGCTGCTCCAACCCGCATCCGCATGGCCAGGTTTGGGCCAACAGTTTCCTGCCCAATGAAGCTGAGCATGAAGATCGCCTGCAGCACGAGTATTTCCAGCAGCACCAATCCTCAATGCTGCTGGACTACGTGCAGCGCGAACAGGCTGACGGCAGCCGCACGGTGGTAGAAACCGAACACTGGCTGGCGGTCGTCCCCTACTGGGCCGCCTGGCCGTTTGAGACGCTGTTACTGCCGAAAACCGCAGTGCAACGCATTACCGATCTTGACGCCGCACAGAGCAGCGATTTGGCGCTGGCACTGAAAAAGCTTACCAGCCGTTACGACAACCTTTTCCAATGTTCCTTCCCCTACTCCATGGGCTGGCACGGCGCACCGTTCAATGATGCGGATAACCGCCACTGGCAGCTGCATGCCCATTTCTATCCACCACTGCTGCGTTCCGCCACGGTGCGTAAATTTATGGTGGGTTATGAGTTGCTGGCGGAAACCCAGCGTGATTTGACCGCAGAACAGGCCGCAGAACGTCTGCGTGCCGTTAGCGATATTCATTACCGTGAAGCCGGAGCCAAAAAATGAGTTTGAAGAACCTTACCCACGCCCTGTTTACCGAACGTTTTGGCTACGCCCCCACGCTGACTATTCAGGCCCCTGGCCGGGTGAATTTGATCGGCGAACACACCGACTATAACGACGGTTTTGTGCTGCCGTGCGCCATTGACTATCAGACGGTGATCGCCGCCGCCAAACGCGACGACCGTCAGATCCGGGTGATCGCCGCCGATTACGAAGGTCAGCAGGATCAATTCTCACTGGACAGCCCGATCGTCAGCCATCCGGATCAACGTTGGTCCGATTATGTACGCGGAGTGATCAAGCACCTGCAGCAGCGTAATGCCGATTTTGGCGGCGCGGATCTGGTGATTTCCGGTAATGTGCCGCAGGGCGCCGGTCTCAGTTCTTCTGCCTCGCTGGAAGTTGCCGTTGGCCAGGCCATGCAGGCGCTGTATGCCCTGCCGCTGGATGGCGTAGCACTGGCGCTCAATGGTCAGGAAGCGGAGAACCAGTTCGTCGGCTGCAACTGCGGCATTATGGATCAGTTGATTTCCGCACTCGGTGAAAAAGACCATGCGTTGCTGATCGATTGCCGCACATTGGAGACCCGGGCGGTATCAGTCCCGGAAGATGTTGCCGTGGTGATCATCAATTCCAATGTGAAGCGCGGGTTGGTGGACAGCGAATACAACACTCGTCGCGAGCAGTGTGAAGAGGCCGCACGCTTCTTCGGCGTCAAGGCGCTGCGCGACGTCAGCCCGGAGCTGTTTTTCCCGATCCAGCATGAACTGGATCCGATCGTCGCCAAACGAGCGCGCCATGTGATCAGCGAAAACGATCGAACCCTGGCCGCTGCCGATGCGCTGGCCGCCGGTGATATGAAACTGATGGGCAAATTGATGGCAGAGTCGCACGCCTCAATGCGCGATGACTTTGAAATTACCGTACCGCCGATTGACCGGCTGGTAGAGATCGTTAAATCGGTTATCGGCGATCGCGGCGGTGTGCGCATGACCGGTGGCGGCTTTGGCGGCTGTATTGTGGCCTTGATGCCGCTGGCGCTGGTAGAACCGGTTCGCGCAGCCGTGGCACGCGAATATCCGTTGCAGACCAACGGGCTGAAAGAAACCTTTTACGTCTGCAAAGCGTCAGAGGGGGCCGGTACATGCTAAGCGACAGCCAGACGCTGGCTCCGGACGGCCAGCCTTATCAGTTAACCCAGTTGAAAAACGCCGGCGGGATGACCGTCACGCTGATGGATTGGGGCGCTACCTGGCTTTCCGCCGTACTGCCGCTGAAGTCAGGCAAAACGCGTGAACTGCTGCTGGGTTGCCAAACACCGGCGGATTATCTGCAGCAGGCAGCCTACCTGGGGGCTACCATCGGCCGCTATGCCAACCGCATCGCTAACGCCAGCCTGTTGATTGATGGCAAGCCGCATCCACTGGTGGCCAATCAGGGGGCGCACCAGTTACACGGTGGGCCGGAAGGCTTCAACACCCGCCGCTGGCGGATTGTTCAGCAGGATGAACAGCAGGTGAGTTACGCGCTGCATTCGCCAGACGGCGACCAGGGGTTTCCCGGTAACCTCGACGTGCAGGTCAACTACCGCCTCACCGCCGATAATCGCCTGGAAATCAGCTATCAGGCGCGGACCGACAGCGCCTGCCCGGTCAACCTGACCAACCACGCCTACTTCAACCTGGACGGGGCCGGCACCGATGCCCGTCACCAGCGGCTGCAACTGTTTGCCGACCGCTATCTGCCGGTCGACAGCGAGGGTATCCCCAGCGCCTCCCTAACCCCGGTAGAAGGCAGTGGCATGGACTTCCGCCAGCCGAAAACCCTGCTGCAGGATTTTTTGAGCGATCGCGACCAGCAACGGGTAAAAGGTTACGACCACGCCTATCTGCTGCACCGTACCTGCGGCGCACTGGATTGCCCGGCGGCTCACCTGTGGTCGGCCGATGGCCAGGTGCAAATGAGCGTGTTCACCAGCGCACCGGCGTTGCAACTCTACAGCGGCAATTATCTGGGCGGCACCCCGGCACGTGATGGCGGCAGCTATGCCAATTACGCCGGGGTAGCGCTGGAAAGCGAGTTTTTGCCAGACAGCCCTAACCATCCGGAATGGCCACAGCCCGACTGTTGGTTGCAGCCGGGGCAGCAATATCTCAGCGCCACCCATTATCAGTTTTATCCTATTTGACCCGCTACGCCCCTTGCCAAGCGGCAGGGGGCCGTTTGTTATAAATGCTTACCTTTTTACCCCTCCGCGCCGCAGGCCGCTGCCTTTCCTTATTCCAAAGTGCACACTAGAATCAGGCTACGGTGATAAGCACAACACCTTGTGTAAAATCACAAATTTCGGCCACCCCGGCCGGTCAATAGCTGAAGGAACACCTATGCGTCTGATTACTGCACTTCCATTACTGGCGGGTTTACTGCTGAGCACCAACCTGATGGCTGCCGAAACTGCAGCAAAAACCCCGTCACCGGCGCAGGCTGCACAGCAGAAACGCATGACCGATTGTAATCAACAGGCCTCTGGCAAAGCGCTGAAAGGCGCGGACCGCTCCACCTTTATGAGCACCTGCCTGAAATCCGAAGGCACCGCTGCGACCAAAACCTTAACCCCGCAGCAGCAGAAAATGAAAACCTGTAACGCCGACGCCAAGACCAAAAGCCTGACTGGCGACGCACGTAAAACCTTCATGAGCACTTGCCTGAAAAAATCGGCCTGATCCCCTGCTCCTACGGCACGGCTGAATTCCCTTTAGCCGTGCTGCCTTCCCATTCGGCGCCCGCCTGAACGATTCAGCTTTTCCTCGGCACAGCACTTACTTTGCGGCAAGAAATTGGCTATGGTTAAACACTATCGATTGCCGAGCCACCGGCCGCGGCAATATAATGATTTTCGTTATCATTGAAATGTCAGATTATTAAGGAGTTAAGCTATGGCTGTAACTAAGCTGGTTCTGGTGCGTCACGGCGAAAGCCAGTGGAACAACGAAAACCGCTTCACCGGTTGGTATGATGTTGATTTGTCTGAGAAAGGCCGCACCGAAGCGAAAGCTGCAGGCGAACTGTTGAAAAACGAAGGTTTCGCTTTTGACTTTGCTTACACTTCCGTACTCAAACGTGCTATCCACACCCTGTGGAACATTCTGGACGAACTGGATCAAGCCTGGCTGCCGACTGAAAAATCCTGGAAGCTGAACGAACGTCACTACGGCGCGTTGCAGGGTCTGAACAAGGCTGAAACCGCAGAAAAATACGGTGACGAGCAGGTTAAGCAATGGCGTCGCGGTTTTGCCGTAACACCACCAGAGCTGACCAAAGATGACGAGCGCTACCCAGGCCACGACCCACGTTACTCCGCGCTGACCGAGCAAGAGCTGCCGCTGACCGAAAGCCTGGCGCTGACCATCGATCGCGTGATCCCTTACTGGGATGAAGAAATCCTGCCACGTATCAAAAGCGGCGAGCGCGTTATCGTTGCGGCTCACGGCAACTCCCTGCGTGCGCTGGTGAAATACCTGGATAACCTGAGCGAAGACGAGATCCTCGAACTGAACATCCCAACCGGCGTGCCGTTGGTGTATGAGTTCGACGAGAACTTCAAGCCAATCAAACGTTACTACCTGGGCAATGCCGACGAGATCGCTGCTAAAGCGGCCGCCGTGGCAAACCAGGGTAAAGCGAAGTAATCTTCACCCGTTGATCTAAAAAGCCCCCGGTTTTTGGACTGACCCCATAAAGTTGGACGGTTCATATTAAGCGGCTTTCAGGGCCTGGGTTCGGTATTCTACCGGACTCAGGCCTTTTAATTTCAGGCT